>CAVRJC010000012.1:0-1636203 GCA_963721435.1 uncultured Actinomycetes bacterium | reverse complement strand
GCGCCCAGTTCGACCTCGCCGACACTCGTTGCCACGACGGATCTGCATGTAACGCATGCGCCCCGCGGGCGAACCACGGCGGAAGCGAGCATCCGGTCCATCCACACGAGCCCGGCGTCGATATCGCCCTGGTAGAACACCGCGTTCCCGAGCACCCGCTCCGCGAGCCCCGAAGAGTCGGTGGCGAGTGTTTCGCTGAGGGTCACCGCGTGCTCGGCATGCCGGATCGCGGCCTCGAGATCGCCCCGCACGAACGCGCCGTACACGGCGACCGCGATCACGACCGGCCGCGCGAGTGATCCTCGAAGGCCGGCATCGCCATCGTCAACTCGGCCCACACGGACACCTCGTACCGCATGCGCCGGAACGCGTACTCCCGCACCGACGCCACGAGGCTCACCGCGCTTTCGACGTCGCCGAGGTCGACGGCGTTCCGGTGCGCCTCGCCGAAAGTTGTCGAGATCGCGGTCAGACCGCGACGCGGTCGGCTTCGTCGGGCCCACTGAGGCCGACGGCGTTTGCGCGTGCCGCGCACGTGCACGCGAGGTGGACGCGCCCGGGGCTCGTCCCACTCGCCGCGCTCGGCCAGGCGGTCGAGCCCGAACTCTCGCAGCGTCTCGAGGAGCCGGTATCGCGGCTCTTGAGATCGACGACCTGCACCATCGACTTGTCGAGACGAGGTTGGCGAGCAGGTCGGCGACATCGGTCGCGTCGTCATCGAGCCGCGCAGCGTGCTCGGCCAGCGTGGAGGTCGAAGCCGCCGACGAACGTGGCCAGCCACACGAACAGTCGTTGCTCATCGGGCGTCAACAGCTCGTACGACCACTCGAGCGTGTCGCGCAGCGTGCGATGGCGGTGGTCCGCGCCACGCTGCGCGGCACCGAGCACGCTCATCCGTCCGCGCAGGCCTTCCGCGACCGCGGCGGGGCCCAACATGCGCATCCGCGCCACGGCGAGCTCCAGCGCGAGCGGCAGGCCGTCGAGCCGGCGACAGATCTCCGCGATCGCAGCCGCGTTCTCCTCGGTGAGGACGAAGCCGGGATTCGCGGCCGCGGCACGATCGACGAGCAGCTGCACGGCTTCCACGCCCGCGATCGCCTGCACCGACTCCGCATCGCTCTCGGGCAGTGCAAGGGGGCGAACCGGCCGCGTGCGCTCGCCGGAGAGCCCGAGCGGCTCGCGACTCGTCGCGAGCACGGTGACGTGGGCACACGCTGCGCACCCGGTTCAACGAACGGTGCCGACGTCTCGACCAGGTGCTCGCAGTTGTCGAGCACGATGAGCATCTCGCGGTCACGGAGGAACTCGACGAGCGTCGCCTCGAGCGACAGATGCTGGCGCTGCTCCACTTCGAGCGCCGCCGCCACCGCTTGGATCGCGGCACGCTCGTCGCCGCGTCGCGGAGAGCTCGACCACACAGGTCGGTCGGGTCCCGCCTGCCGACGCGGTGGCGGCGAGCCGGAGCGCGAGCCGGGTCTTGCCCACTCCCCCGGCCCCGACCAGCGTCACGAGACGCTCGCGCTCGAGCAGTCCCCCGACCGCGGCGAGGTCGTCGTCGCGGCCGACAAATCGCGTACCGTGTCGAGGTACGACACCCGGCTCGGGCCGCGGCGTCGATCCGTCCGACGACTCCTCCGGGGCCTCGGCGAGGAGCGTCGGATCGTCGGCAATGATCCGGTCCTCGAGCTCACCGCGCGACGGGTGACAGGTCGAGCCCGAGGTCGTTGAGGTGCGACCGGAGCTCATTGGCGCGGCGGAGCGCCTCGGCCTGCCGGCCGGTGCGGTACAGGGCGACCATGAGCTGGAGCCGAAGCGCTCGCGCAGCGGATGCTCGATCACCAGCCGCTCGAGCTCACCGACGACGGCGCCGGACTGCCCGAGGGCGAGTCGCGCCTCGACGAGCTGCTCGACGCGCGATTCAGCCCGGAGCTCTTCCAGCCGGACCGCCTCGCCGCGCGCCCACTCCAGGTCGGCGAACTCGTCGAAGGCCGGACCCCGCCACAGCGCAGGCGCGCCCGCTCGAGGAGCGCCACGGTCGCGCCAGGCGACCGGGCGGCGGTGGCGTCGGCGACGAGCAGCTCGAACTGCGCAGCGTCGAAGCCGTCGGCGGTCGGCCCGTCCAGCACGTAGCCGGGCGCGCGAGCGGTGATGTCGAGGTCGGGCGCGAGCGCCTTGCGGAGCCGCGACACGTTGCTGTGCATCGTTGCCGTCGCCGACGACGGAGGCTCGTCACCCCAGAGTGCGTCGGCGAGCCGATCGACCGACACGATCGACGACCCGGTGCGCGACGAGCACCGCGAGCATCGTCCGAGCCTTGGGCCCGCCGATCGGCATCGCGGCACCGTCCCGCCACACCTCGAGCGGGCCGAGGACGCGCACCATCGGCTCCATTGGGGATTCACTGGTCGTTCCGGCGATTCCACTGTGCCCAGCATCGTTCCCGCGCTGCAAGCGGCCGCAACGCCGCGCTCTGCAAGGCGTCCGATGGCCGATTTCCCGAGGATCGCAAGGGGGGCGGCGCACGATGCACTCGTCAAGTCCGCACAACGAAAGGAGCCCATCGTGCCGATGGTGCAGGTGAAGTTGATCAAGGGTGTGTTCGACCAGGACCAGAAGCAGGAGATGATCCACAAGATCACCGAGACCATCGTGGCCATCGAGGGCGAGGCCCTGCGGCCCGTGACCTGGGTCCTCGTCGAAGAGGTCGAGAGCGGCGACTGGGGCATCGGTGGCCAGGGCATCACAGCCCAGTACGTGAAGGACCTCCAGTCCGGCACGGCCTGACCGCGAGCACCTCACTGCCGGAAGGGCCGGCGCCGCGCAGACCCCTCGTGTGGCGTCGGCCCTTCCGCGCGAGCAGCCGGTGCTTTGACGTTCTCGAACGGCGTTCCTACAGTGACGGCGTCATCATCACGAAGGGGAACACCGTTGGGAGCACCGTCCTCGACTCTGGTCGACGCCGACCACCACCTCGCGTGGCTGCGCGACGCCGGGCTCGCGCCCGTGGTTCTGGAGCGCCTCGCCGAGCTCGACGCGACGCTCTGGTCGCGATCCTTCGATCCGCGGCTCATGGAGCTCGTCCGGCTGCGGTTCGCGCAACTCCTCGGCGCCGACGGCGAATTCGCACGCCGCACTCCCCAGGCGCTTGCGGCCGGCCTCGACGAAGCGACGATCGCGGAGCTTCCGCAGTGGCCGTCGTCCCCCAGCTTCGACACCCGCGACCGCACGGTGCTGGCGTGGGCGGAGCGAAGTGGCTCGTCGACGTCACCGGAGTCAGTGACGACGACGCTGCGGAGCTCCAGGGCCTCCTGTCGGAGCGTGACCTCGCACAGATCACCATGGCGGTTGCAGTGTTCGAGATGCTCACCGCGCGCTGCGTCCGCGTTGACCACCACCTAGATCCCTGGGTCACTCAGGGTCGCGGAGTCACTCGAGCCGTGTTCGCCCGCTTCGGCAGCGAACCGTTCGCTTTCTCACCAAGGAGCCCACCATGCGCATGGAGCCACCCGAGGGCGGCAGCACGATGTTCGAGTACGACGCGGTGCTCAACTCCGTGTTCCTCAACTTCTACGGAACGCTGTGGTCGGAGGGCAAGCTCGACCAGGCGACGAAGGAAGTCGAGCGGATCCGCAGCGCACGCGCCGTCGGGTGCGAGACGTGCCGCAACCTGCGGTTCTCGGGCGCGCAGGAGCAGGGGCTCACGGAGGACGACGTCGACCTCCTCGAGGACGGCTACGCGGAGTCCGACCTCTCGCCGCGGTGGAAGGCGGCGCTCGCGTGGTCGGATGCAGTGACCGGCGCCCCCCGGGTCGACGCGCCCAAGCTCCGAGCGTCGATGGCGGCCAGGAGTTCTCCGAACCGGAGTTCGCCGAGCTCACGCTCCAGGCCGGTCTGGCGATCGCGTTCCGCGAAGGCCATGGTCGCCTGGGGCCCGCAGCCGGAGCTCCCCGTCACCACGATCCCGACGCCGACTCCCGGATGGGTCACGCCTTGGGAAGTGGGATTCGACGACGAAGGCCACGCCAACCCGGTCGTGGTGTTCGACGCCGACGAGACCGCTCAGCCCTGATCGGTCGCGGTCCAGCCGCCGTCCACGGAGATGATCGTCGCCGTGATCGTGCGCGACTCGTCGGACGCGAGAAAGAGGGCGGCGGCGGCGATGTCCGTCGTCTGTGACATCAGCGGGACGCCACCGTCGGGGTCCAACCACTCGTCGGCGCGTTCGCCCATCATCGCCATCACCCGCTCGGTCGCGACCGCTCCCGGCGCCAGCGCGTTCACCCGCACGTTGCTGGACGCGTACTCCTTCGCGACGGAGCGGGTGAGCGCGACGATCCCGCCCTTCGCCGCGGTGTAGCAGTCACGACCGGCGGTGCCGATCATGCCCACGCTCGACGCCATGTTGATCACCGAGCCACCGCCGCTCGCCGCGATCGCCGGGATGCCG
This sequence comes from uncultured Actinomycetes bacterium, assembly GCA_963721435.1. Lineage (GTDB taxonomy): Bacteria > Actinomycetota > Acidimicrobiia > IMCC26256 > DASPTH01 > CAVRJC01. Next base: position 1,631,756 of record CAVRJC010000012.1, on the reverse strand, counting down.
AAACGGCAGCCGAGGAAGGTGCCGAAGAGATTCAGGTTGATCGCCCGCCACCATTCGTCGAGCGACACGTCGGTGACGGGGCCGTCGTTCACGGTGGACCCGCCGGCGTTGTTGTGCAGCACGTGCAGCCCGCCGTAGGAAGTCACCGTCTCCCGGATCACGTGCTCGAAGCTCCCGGGATCCGAGACGTCGGTCTCGACGAAGCGAGCCTCCCCGCCTTCGGCGTCGATCAGCGCGACGGTCTCCCGGCCGAGGTCGGTCGAGATCTCGGCGACGACGACGGTTGCGCCCTCGGCGGCGAACCGCCGGGCGGTCGCACGGCCGATCCCGTGCCCCGCACCGGTGACCACTGCGACTTTTCCTTGGAGACGTTGGCTCATCGCGCTCGATTCCAGCACGGTTTAGTGTTCGCGCGGCATGGACCTCGAACTGCAGGGCAAACGCGCGATCGTCACGGGCGGGAGTCGCGGGATCGGCAAAGCGGTCGTCCGCCGGCTCGCGCTCGAGGGAGCCGTCGTCGGGATCGCCGCCCGTGACCCGCAACGCATCGCCGATGCGTGCGACGAGCTCTCGACGCTCACCGGCCGACTGATCGTCGGGTTCGCGTGCGACACGGGCGACGACGAATCGGTACGGGGAATGGTTGCCTCACTGGCGGGATCGCTCGGCGGTGTCGACATCCTCGTGAACGCGGCGGCGATGCCCGGTGGCGTCATCGCACCGCCGAAGCTCGCGGATCTGACCACCGACGCACTCTGGGACGAAGTGAACACGAAGGTCATGGGCTATCTGCGGTGCGCGCGCGAGGTGGCACCACTGATGGCGAGCGCCGGATGGGGCCGCATCATCAACGTGAGCGGGCTCGCGGCGCGGCAGTCGGGATCGACCATCGGCTCCATCCGCAACGTCGCGGTCGCGGCCATGACCAAGAACCTCGCCGACGAGCTCGGGCCGCAGGGCATCAACGTGACAGTGGTGCATCCCGGTGCCACCCGCACCGAGCGCACGACCGACGCCGCACTCGCGGTACGCGGCGGGGAACACGATCGGTCGGATCGTCGAAGCCGACGAAGTGGCCGACGTCGTTGCGTTCCTCGCGTCACCCCGGAGTGCGGCGATCACCGGCGACGCGATCGCGTGCGGTGGCGGCACCCGCGGCGCCATTCACTACTGAGCACGCGCCTGACGGGAGCGGCCCGGCTCAGATGTCCAACGACCCGCCACCGAGCCACGCTTCGAGCACCGGCTGTCGCTGGCGATCCACCAGCTCGAGCCGCACGCCGCCCGCGCTGCGATGGTGCACGAAGCCGAACGGCTCGATGTCACCCTCCACACCCGCCGCCTCGAGCGGGTAGCCACGTGAGGCCACGAGGTCGGATGCTGCCTCGAGGTCGTCGACCCAGATCCCGATGTGCCGGTACGAGGTGACGCCATTACTGCTGAAGTAGCTGCCGGGGATCTCCTCGACGAACTCCAGGTACGGCGCCTGGCCCGTCGAGTAGGCGAAGCGCAGATTGAACTCCTCGAGCCCGGCCGCCGTCCGCAGCGTCAGCGGCGCCTCCTGGATCGGCGTGAAGGTGAAGCCGAGCGCAGCCGATGCGTCGGCAACGGCGCGCTCGATGTCAGGCACGAGCGAGCAGGTCACGAAGATCTCGCCGATCGGGCCGTCGTTCATCGAGGTTCCTCCTGGGGTTGATGACTCCCGCGAGCGCGAGCTGCACGCGGGAGCGAGAGTCTGCCCGGTGATTGTGACACCGAGTCAGTAGGAGCGAGGGAGCCGCAGCAGGCGCTCGCCGATGCGGTTGCGCACCATCTCGTTGTTGAGCGGGGCGAAGTTCCAGAGGCGCACGTCGCGGAAGAAGCGCTGCATCGGCACCTCCATGAGGTAGCCCGCTCCACCCATCATCTGCATGCCGTTGAGCGTGATGTCCTGCGCGGCCTCCGACGCCAGCAGCTTGGCCATCAGCGTGAGCATCTCGGAACGTCCGCCCGCGACCTCGACCGCCGCGGCGCGATCCATGAGCGAGCGCGCGGCTTCGAGCCCGACCGCGGCGTCCACGAGCCAGTGCTGCGGCACCTGGAACGAGCCGACGGCCTTCCCGAACACCTCGCGTTGCGCGACGTAGTCGCGCGCGGTCTTCAGCGCGCCGTGCCCGACGCCGAGACACGCGGCGCACGCGAGGAGCCCTTCGTGGTCGATGGTGGCGAAGGCCTGCCGCATGCCCTTCCCGAGCTCGCCGATCAGTGCGTCGTGCGAGACCGCGACGTCGTCGAAGAAGACCTCGCAGGTCGACATCCCGTGGATGCCGAAGGTGTCGAGGGCTCTGATCTCGATGCCCGGGGCGTCCGCGGGCACGAGGAAGCTGGAGATGCCGTCGATCGACGGGCCGTCGGCAGGCTCGGTACGGGCGAAGACGATGATCCACTGCGCGTCGGTGGCGGCGGACGTCCACATCTTCTGGCCGTGGATCGTCCATCCACTGCCGTCACGATCGGCGCGCGTGCGCAACGTGCGCCCGAGATCGGTCGCGCCCTCGCGCTCCGACATCCCGAACGAGACCAGCGTGTTACCGGCGACGAGATCGGCCAGCACTGCACGCTGCTCGTCGGTCGACGCGTTCCGGCCCAGGAACTTGATCGCGGCGTACTGGAGGATCAGGAAGGCGGCCATCGATGTCGGGCCGCGACCGAGCTCCTCGACCGCGACGAGCTGATCGCGCAGGTCGCCCGCGCCACCGAGCTCCTCGGGCGCGGCGAGCCCGAGCACGCCAATGCCCGCGAGCGCGCGGTAGAGATCACGATCGAACACGCGCGCGTCGTCCATTGCTCGAGTCCGGTCGAGTGGGGACTGCCGCGCGACGAGTGCGCGGAGCGTCGCGCGGAACTCGGCCCGTTCGGGCGGCTCCGCCAACGGGTCCGCGGCACGGCCGGCGTCGTCGAGCAGGTTCGCCTCGAGCTCGTACCCGCGCCCGTCGAGGTCACTCATCGCGGCGACGATAACCAGGGTTGACGCGCGCCGCCCTGCGTCACCACGGTCAAGCGCGGAGCGCGCCCGTTGTTTCCTTGGGGCGGCCACGTGGTTCGAGGTCGTCCCCCGCGAACAGCTGGTGCAGGAATTGAATGGCGACCGAGCCCTCACCGACCGCCGAGGCGACGCGCTTCACCGAGCCATGGCGCACGTCGCCGGCCGCGAACACCCTCTGCATGCTCGTCTCGAGCAAGAACGGGCTCCGCTCGCACGGCCACGCGTCGCGCTCGCGGACGTCGGTGCCGGTGAGGACGAAACCCTGCTCGTCGCGCTCGATCCCGGCGGGCAGCCACTCCGTGCGCGGCTGGGCACCGATCATCACGAAGAGGGCATCGGCGTCAACCGTCTCGCCGCCACCGTCGCCGCGCCGGCGGAGCACGAGCTCCTCGAGGCGGCCATTGCCCCCGCCGCCGACGACCTCGGTGCCGAGCCGGACCTCGACGTTCGGCGTGGCCTCGACCTGGCTGACGAGGTACTGCGACATGCCGGCACTGAGCGACTCCGCGCGCACGACCAGCGTGACCTTCTTGGCAAGGCGCGCGAGGTACAGCGCCGCCTGCCCCGCAGAGTTCGCACCGCCGACGATGTAGACGTCGGCCCCGGCGACGGCCTGCGCCTCCGACGCGGGCCCACCGTACGACACGCCGGAGCCGTTCAACGCCTCCAGTGAGGGAACACCGATCCGCCGGTAGGTGGCCCCGGTGGCGAGCAGCACGGCACGCGCGCTCACGCGCCCGAAGTCGGAGAGCTCGAGTGCAATCTCGTCGCCGACGCGGCGGATGTCGGTGACGCGCTGCATGAAGGCGAAGTTCGCGCCGAACACCCACGCCTGCTGGTACGCGTCCTGCGCCAGACGTCGACCGCTGACGCCACGAGGAAACCCGAGGTAGTTCCGGATGAGTGAGCTGGACGTGGCTTGGCCGCCGATGCCGCCTTCGTCGACCACCAGCACGCTGAAACCCTCCGATGCGCCGTACACCGCGGCGGAGAGCCCCGCCGGTCCCGCGCCGACGATGATGAGGTCGAACTCCATGCTCCCGGGGTTCACGGGTGATCCGGTCGCCTGTGCGAGCTCGGCGTTGGTGGGGTCCTTCAGGATGGTGCCGTCAGGGAAGACGACGAGCGGCAACCTCGCCTCGTCACCCGCCCGCTCGACCAGTGCCCGGCCTTCGTGCGAATCGGCGAGGTGGAACGTGTGGGGCATCGCGCAACGTCCGAGTGCCTCCCGCAGCTCGAAGGCGCGCCCCGACCACGAATCACCGACGACGAACACGGCGTGCGGCGACGTGCGCTGCGCGTCGGCCCAGTCGAGGAGCATCCCGGAGATCGCGTGGTGGAACAGCTCGTCGGGCGGCGCCAACGGCCGGAGCACGTAATGGTCGATGCGGCCCTTGGCGATCGAATCGAAGATCGCCTCGCCCGTCGCAGGGTCGCCCCACTCCCCCCATCCGACCAGGAGGCCACGTTTCGCGTTCGGATGGAGTCGCCGCGCCTCGTCGAGCAGCTCGCTGCCCGTCATACCCGGCAACCACTGCGCGGCCAAGACCAACGCGACGTCGTCACCCGACGCGGCGAACTCTTCGAGCCGCTCGCGTGCTTCGAGCGGCGAGCGCACGCACACGACCTGGTAGGAGCGACCGTATCGGTCGCTCATTTCACGCTCGACGTCCCGCAGTCCTTCGGCATCGTCGTCGACCGCGATCAGCACGGGTTCCGACACTCGAGCATTCTACCGCCGACGAATGGAGCAAGCGGACGACGGACGTCAGGCGTCGGACGCGGAACCGGTGGAGTCCGCGAGGCGTCGGTCAGGTGCCGACGTAGGCCGCGAGGTGCTCGCCGGTGAGGGTGGAGCGGGCGGCGACGAGGTCGGCGGGTGTGCCTTCGAAGACGATCCGGCCGCCGTCGTGGCCGGCGCCGGGGCCGAGGTCGATGATCCAGTCGGCGTGCGCCATGACCGCCTGGTGGTGCTCGATGACGATGACCGACTTGGCGGAGTCGACGAGCCGGTCGAGCAGGCCGAGCAGCTGCTCGACATCGGCGAGGTGGAGGCCGCTGGTCGGCTCGTCGAGGACGTAGACGCCGCCCTTCTCGGCCAGGTGGGTGGCCAGCTTGAGCCGCTGCCGCTCGCCGCCCGACAGCGTGGGGAGCGGCTGGCCGAGGCTGAGGTAGCCGAGGCCGACGTCGGCGAGCCGGTCGAGGATCTTGTGCGCGGCCGGGGTCTTCGCCTCGCCGTCGGCGAAGAACGCCTCGGCCTCGGTGACCGGCATCGCGAGCACCTCGCTGATGTCCTTCCCGCCGAGCTTGTACTCCAGGACGTCGGCCTGGAACCGCTTCCCCTCACACTCCTCGCAGACGGTGGCCACCCCGGCCATCATCGCCAGGTCGGTGTAGATGACCCCCGCGCCGTTGCAGTTGGGGCAGGCGCCCTCGGAGTTGGCGCTGAACAGCGCCGGCTTCACGCCGTTGGCCTTCGCGAACGCCGTGCGGATCGGGTCGAGCAGTCCGGTGTACGTCGCCGGGTTGCTGCGCCGCGAGCCCTTGATCGCGGCCTGGTCGACCGACACCACCCCGTCTCGCCCCGACACCGAGCCCTGGATCAGGGAGCTCTTCCCCGATCCGGCCACGCCGGTCAGCACCACCAGCACGCCGAGCGGTATGTCGACATCGACGTCCTGCAGATTGTGGGTGCTGGCGCCGCGCACCTCCAGCATCCCCGACGGTGTCCGCACCGACGGCTTCGAGGAGGCGCGGTCGTCGAGGTGGCGGCCGGTGATGGTGCCGCTGGCGCGCAGCCCGTCGACGGTGCCCTCGAACACCACCTCGCCACCGCCCGTGCCGGCGCCGGGGCCGAGATCGACGACGTGGTCGGCGATGTCGATCGCCTCCGGCTTGTGCTCCACGACCAGCACGGTGTTGCCCTTGTCGCGCAGCTGCAGCAGCGTGTCGTTCATCCGCGCGATGTCGTGCGGGTGCAGCCCGACCGTCGGCTCGTCGAACACGTAGGTCACATCGGTGAGCGACGACCCGAGGTGGCGGATCATCTTGGTGCGCTGCGCCTCGCCGCCCGACAGCGTGCCCGTCGGCCGGTCGAGCGAGAGGTAGCCCAGCCCGATCTCCACGAACGAGTCCAGGGTCTCCCCCAACGACACCAGCAGCGGCGCCACCGACGGCTCGTCCAGACCGTGCACCCACTCGGCCAGGTCGCTGATCTGCATCGCACAGGCGTCCGCGATGTTGATCCCCTCGATCTTGGAGGACCGGGCGGCCTCGTTGAGCCGGCTGCCGCCGCAGTCGGGACATTCGGTGAACGTCACCGCCCGCTCCACGAACGCCCGGATGTGCGGCTGCAGGGTGTCGACGTCCTTCGACAGCATCGACTTCTGGATCTTCGGGATCAGTCCCTCGTACGTCAGGTTGATGCCGTCGACCTTGATCTTGGTCGGCTCCTTGTGGAGCAGGTCGTCGAGCTCGCGTCTTGGTGAACTTGCGGATCGGCTTGTCCGGGTCGAAGAAGCCGCAGCCGGTGAAGATGCGGCCGTACCACCCGTCCATGCTGTAGCCGGGGATCGTGAGCGCGCCCTCGTTGAGCGACTTGCTGTCGTCGTACAGCTGCGACAGGTCGAAGTCGGTCACCGATCCCATGCCCTCGCAGCGCGGGCACATGCCGCCGGCCCGCATGAACGAGCGCTTCTCCCTCGTCTTCTTGCCGCCCTTCTCGAACGTGACCGCACCGGCCCCGCTGATCGTCGCGGTGTTGAACGAGAACGCCTGCGGCGAGCCGATGTACGGCTTGCCGAGCCGGCTGAAGAGGATCCGCAGCACCGCGTTGGCGTCGGTGACGGTGCCGACCGTCGAGCGGGCGTTGGCACCCATCCGCTCCTGGTCGACGAGGATCGCGGTCGTCAGCCCGTCCAGCACGTCGACGTCCGGCCGCGCCAGGGTCGGCATGAAGCCCTGCACGAAGGCGCTGTAGGTCTCGTTGATCAGCCGCTGCGACTCCGCGGCGATCGTGCCGAACACCAGCGAGCTCTTGCCCGAGCCGGACACACCGGTGAACGCCGTCAGCCGGCGCTTCGGGATCTCGACGCTGACGTCCTTGAGGTTGTTCACGCGCGCGCCCACCACGCGGATCAGATCGTGGCGGTCGGCAACATCCTCCGCAGGCGATCGCGTGTCGTTCCTCGTGGCCTTGCTCATCGTGTCTCCATCGGGCCGGCGCGCCACTCCGGGCGGACGACGGTCAGGCCTGCGCGATGCGGACGAGGTTGCCCGAGGGGTCGCGGAACGCGCAGTCGCGCGCGCCCCAGGGCTGGGACACCGGCTCCTGGAGCACCTCGGCGCCCGACGCCCGGACCTTCTCGAACGTGGTGTCGAGGTCGTCGGAGCGGAAGATCGCAGCCTGCAGAGACCCCTGGGTCACGAGCGCCAGGAGGGCGTCGCCCTCGGCCTGCGAACGACCGCCGTGCGGCTGGGACAGGACGATGTCGACGTCCTGCCCCGGGGCGCCCACAGTGACCCAACGGAAGCCGTCGGACGCGACGTCGTTGCGGACCTCGAGGCCGAGCGCGTCGCGGTAGAAGCCGAGGGCGGCATCGGGGTCGTGGACGGGGATGAACATGGTGGAGACCGTGACTGCCATGCGACGAGCGTAGGAGCACTGACCCGTCGCGTGCTTCTCCGATCCTGCTCGGTGCCGGGCGGTCGGTCGTCCGGTGCGCCGGCGGCCGTTCGGAGCCGACCCGTCGGCGCAGGTCGCCGGCGCTCAGACCGTGACCGTGGTGCGCCGCGGTCGCGTCGCGACCATGGTCACGCACGACGGAACGACCTCGAGGTCGCGGTGGTCGCGCGCGCGGTACTGCGATGGCGTCTCGCCGACGATCTCGGTGAAGCGCGAACTGAACGAGCCGAGCGACGTGCAACCGACGGCGAAGCAGGTGTCGGTGACCGACATCCCCTGACGCAGGAAGGCCTTCGCGCGCTCGATGCGGCGCGTCATGAGATAGGTGTAGGGCGTCTCGCCGTACGCCGCACGGAACTTGCGCGAGAAGTGCGCGGGCGACATGAGCGCGGCACGCGCCATGGCCGGGACATCGAGGGGCTGCGCGTAGTCGCGGTCCATGAGGTCGCGCGCCCGGCGCAGGTGCACGAGGTCGGCGATCTCCTCCGGCGTCATGCCCACGACGGTACGCGACCGGTCGCCCCGGGGTGACAACACGGGTCGAGACCGACGGGCCTTGCACCCACGGACATCCATGTTGCGAACGTCCGTCGGCGGGAACGCCACCATCGCAGGATGTTGACGTAGATTGGCTTCCGACTCTCGACGACTCGCGTCGTCGGCCAGGTCACTGAGCGCCGGCGTCGAGTCGAAAGGACGCACCAGCGTTGCCGACAGGCCGATCGAGGTCGACGACCACCGGGATGGAACATCCCGTGGTGGGCACCGCGGGGAGCGCCGCGCTGGGAACCGGTCATCGGGGCGGCCGCCCCTCGCGCCGCGACGAGATCCTGGCCGCGGCCATCGATCTCCTGGCGACGAGCGGTACCCGCGGTACCACCCTGGAGTCGATCGCGCAGCAGATCGGTGTCACCCGGGCCGCCATCACCCACCACTTCGGCACGAAGGACGAGCTGCTCAGCGAGGTCGTCGCGCTCGTGGCCGCGAGAGACGGCTTCACCGCCGGTTCCCGCGAGGACGAAACCGGACTCGAGCGCCTGTCCTCGCTTCGCACCCACGGACAGGCGCTCATCGCGAATCCTGAGATCGCCACCGTGTCCCGGCTCGGCACCGTGCTCACCATCGAGTCCTACGACCCGGACTCCGCGGCCCGCGACGCGTACGTGAACCGAAACCGCCTCTACCGTGATGGCATCGCCGCGATGATCCGGCGCGGCCAACGCGACGGGACCATCCGGACCGACATCGATCCGCGCGACGTCGGCGCCGAGATCAGCGCCTTCATGATGGGCGCCAGCATCCTGTGGTTCGTCGATCCCCGACGCGTCGATCTCGTGAAGATCTACGACACGTACTTCGAACGACTGATCGCCGACATCGCGGCCGGCGACTGAGCCTCCCTCACGCCCCCGGCAGGTCGGGCTCGATCTCGACGCCCAAGCTGCCGATCACCTGGGCGAGCATGGAGAAGTGGCCGACGAGCATGGGAACCTCAATCAGCTGCGTGTCGTCGTACCGCTCCGCCAGTGCCTCCCAGGCGTCATCGCTGATCTGGTAGTTGTCGCAGAGCTCGTCGACGGCGCGCAGGAGCGTCGCGTCGAACGCCGACCATCCATCCGCGGCGGGCCCCTCGCGAACGAGCGCGATCTCGGCTGCGTCCAGACCGGCATCGAGCGCGATGGGCTCGTGGTGCACCCACATGTAGTCGCACCCGGTCCGGTGTGCGGTGCGCAGGACGAGGAGCTCCCGGTCGCGGACCGGAAGCGCGCCCATGAGGACGGTGTGACCGAACGGTATCCACCGCTTCAACAGACGCGGGTGACGCACCAGCGTCTTGAACATGTTCGAATCGGCCTTGCCGGTGCTCGCGAGCAGTTCCCCGGCTTTCGGGTCGAGATCGGACGGCGACACCGGCGCCACTCGCGGGTGCTTACTCACGGCTTGATCGCCGCCGCCTCCTTCTCGACGGCGGTGCCGGCGAAGAAGTCGGGGTTCAGTGAGCTGTAGAACCGGACGGGGTTCGCGAAGACGAAGTCTCGGAACTGATCGGCATCGAGGATCCCGTCCGCGAGCAGCTCATAGGTCTCTTCCAGGGGCGCGTCGAAATCCGGCACGTCCCAGTGCCCGAGGTCGGAACCCAGGATCGCGGGCACCAGAGCCCCGAGCGGCACGATCCGGGGATCGAATCCCGTGCCGACCAGCGGGTCGTCGCCTTCGCAACCCCACGCGAAGTTGGCGCAGAACCGGTCACGGATGTCTTCGACCGACGTGATCTCCGCCGCGGCGAAGTCGTCGCGTGCGCGTTTGGGCCCGCCGGAATACAGGAGGTCCTCAGGCGAGTACCGCGACAGGACAGGGTCGTTGGCGAAGAGCTGAGCGAGCCGGTCCCGGTCGAGCGTGGCCGGGTCGAGGCGAGCGATGGCTTTGCCGCTGCGCTTCTCCCACGTGTGCACGAGGCCGTTGTACAGGCTCACCCCTTCGGCAACGCCACCTTCGAGCAGCGCGATGCGCAACTCGGGGAACCTGCGGGTAACCCCACCGAGGAACAGCGATTTGGCCAGCGCGCCCCCGGCGGCCGCGAAGTGCCCGATCTGGTTGTAGACGAAGTTCGATGTCGACGCCCGCTCGCTGAAGCCGATCCCCGCGGTGTGCGCCGCCAGGGTCAGCTGCAACTCGATCGCCTTGGCCCACACCAGGTCGTAGTCGTGGACGCTGTCGATGCCGAAGGTGTCGACCCACCCGCTCACGTCCCACTCCGGGATGCGGAGCGAGACCCCCGGGTCGTTCGGTGGCCACGGGTCTCCCGGGAGCGGGCGGCGCACATGGCTGGGGATCAAGCCGACCTTGGCGCCCAGCTGCTTGGCGTGCACCAGTGCTGCGATCGCCTCTTCGGGTGTGTGCATCGGGATCAGTGCGGCCACCGTGAACTTGTCGCCGTACGGCGCGTACTGCTCGGTCATGAACTCGTTGTACAAGCGACAGACCGTCACCCGGTGCTCGGGATCGAGCACCTGCAACATGTTGATTCCCATGGTCGGGTAGAGGACCGCGAAGTCGATGCCCGCCTCGCCCAACCGCTCGTAATAGAGAGCGGGCAACGCGGCAGGTGGCGTAGTAGTCGGGATTCGCGGAGACGTGCCACGAGTCCGGCAGCGAGCCGGCACGCCTGAGCTCCTCGGGCGACAACGCGAGCCGGGCCTGCTGCTGCTCGGGACCTCTGACGAGCCGCGGCTTCGCCGCTTCGATCAGATCACCGAAGCCACGGTCGTGCGCGTAGTCGATGAAGACGCGGAGCAACTCGACGACATGACCGTCGCCGTCGATCACCGGGTAACCGAGTTCCTCACGAATGGCCGCGGAGCGAGTCCGCTTCTGGTCCACCTGCGTCACCGCAACCCCTTTCGAAACCTTGAGATCAGCCGAGGAAGTGCCGGCCGCCGTCGACGACCATGGTCTGGCCGGTCATGAATCGCGACTGGTCGCTGGCGAGGAACAGCACGGGATCCACCATGTCGTCGGCCTGGATCGCACGTGGGATCAGTTGGGCGGAGGCGGCGTATTTCTCGATCACCGCCGGGTCCCCGCCCACCATGTCGATCGAAGCCTCGGTGACGATGCCTCCGGGCGCCACGGTGTTGACCCGGATGTTGTCGGCCGCGAGCTCCTGGGCAGCAAGCTTCGTGAAGCCGACGACGGCCGCCTTGGAGGTCCCGTAGTCGATACGCCCGGGTCCCGACAGACCGAACGCGGCCACAGAGGCCTGGTTGACGATCACGCCACCACCGCGCGCTTTCATGTGCGGGGCAACCGCACGCGTGCACAACCACACGCCCTTGACGTTGATCGCCATCAGCCGATCCCACCGGTCGACCGGCAGGTCGACGAGCGGCACCGCCTCGAGCCCGGCGAACAACGCGGCGTTGTTGACGAGGATGTCGATGCCGCCGAACCGCTCGACCGCAGTCGCGGCCATCTGCTCGGTCGCCGCGACGTCGGTGACGTCGACGGTCACGTACACGGCGTTGCCGCCAGCGTTGGTGATCTCGGCCTCGACGGCTCGACCTTCGTCGTCGCGAATGTCGGCGATCACGACGCTGGCACCGGCCGCGGCGAACCCGCGCGCGTACGCCGCCCCGGTTCCGCGCGCGGCGCCGGTGACGACCGCGACCTTTCCGGAGAAATCTGGTGTGGTGCTGCTCATGCTTCGACCTCAGGGTTGACGAATGTCGGGACGTCGGGAATCGCTGCCGCTACATCGTGGGCATGCCCTGCAGCGCGTCGACGAACGCCATGTTGAAGTGGTTCCGCGGGATCTCTTCCGACGCGACCGGCCGGGCCACGTCTTCGACCGTGGGCCCGATGCGATCGGCGATCGATTGGAGGAAGTCGATGTCCATCCCGTAGAGCTGCGCCGCGTTGAGGCCGACCATCGTCCGCACCTCGTCTTCCGGCACGTCGGAGAACAGCGTGCGCAGCACCAGCTCGGTGTGCGGCCAGGTCCCCTCGTGGTGCGGATAGTCGGCGCCCCAGAGGATGTTCCCGACGCCGACGTCGTAGCGCGCGTCGATGTCGCGCTTGGTCGTCAGCGACGCGCCCAGGTAGCAGTTGCGGGTGAAGTACTCGCTCGGGGTCAGGCTGAGCTCTTCGACGGCACGGTGCCAGAAGGGGTAGAGCATGTGCCCCCGCGCCGATCCCAGCTGGGCCTGGTACTCGAGCGCGTCGAGCTCCGGGCGGATCCACCCCGCGCCGGTCTCGACGAACACGAACTGCAGACCCGGGTGGCGCTCGAACACTCCACCGATGATCAGGTGAGCGAGGCCACGGTGGAAGAACAGCATGGTCTCGTGCGCGCCGAGGGCCGGAGCCGCGGGGCCCGTGTTGGCGTCCTCGGGGGGATTCACTGCGATGGAGTGCCGGTGCACCGGCATCTCGAGCTCTTCACAGGCCGCCCAGAACGGATCGAGGTTGCGCTCGTACAGGTTGACGAGCCGGGAGTGGGAGTCGGACGGGATCAGCACGCCCGTGAGCCCCTGCTCCTTCGCCCACCGCACCTCGGCAACGGCCGCGTCGACGTCTCCCAGGAACACCTGCGCGATGCCGGCCCGACGCTGCGGTGCCAGCGAGCAGAAGTCGACGAGCCACCGGTTGTGGGCCTGGACACCAGCCCACCGGCGCCGGTAGTCGTCCGCCGACGCCGGCTGGCCCGTGGTGTTCGCGCCGGAAGCGGCGAACGGCGGCACCGTGTTCGGCAGCACGATCTCGCCGGCGACCCCCTGGTCGTCCATGTGCTCGATGCGCTTGGAGTTGTCCCAGTTGTACGGCGACAGGAACGACGTGATCCCGAGGCGGATCGCAGGGTTGTCGGTGTACGTCAGCTCGTCGTCGAACACCGTCCACGAGTCCCGGAAGGTCGGCGCCCACGCGTCGAACTCCTCGTGGAACTCACTCGCGAGGTACGGCTTGTAGTCCCAGATGTCCGCGCCGGCATGCGAGTCGGCCGACATCAGCAGGTAGCGAGATCCGTCTCCGGCCACGGTGTGTCCCCCTCGGAATCCGGTGCGCTAACTTTACAGACCGCAAGTTTGAAGTCAACTCGGCCGGCTGCCACGCGCCCGGGGCGTGGCACTAACTTTTAGAGCATTCTATGGATTACACCCGCTCCAGGCACCCCGACGCCAGCCCCGCGCGGACATTTGCGCCCGCGTGCGTGACAATTCCAGAGAGCGGGTCCACCCGACCGCGCTGTGTCATCAAGGGGGTAGATGCGTCGGCGGCCGGGTGGGCCCACGGCTCGTCATTCAAGTCGTCCCGGCCCGACTCCGCTAGCCCCCTTCATCTCGCGCGCGCGCAGGAGGCCGAGGTCGATGACCCCCACCGCGCCCGAGCCGAACGACCCGACGTTCCCAGCCGCACGCGTGCCGGTCCATCACTGGATCGGCGGCACGGCCGACGGCGCCGGAGCTGAGCGACGCGGTCCGATCTTCAATCCCGCGACCGGTCGGCAGACCGGCGAGGTCGATCTCGCTCGCCCGGAAGACGTCGACCGCGCGGTCGCGGTGGCCAAGGAAGCTTTCGCGTCGTGGAAGCAGTGGTCGCTCTCGCGCCGGTCCGAGCTCTTCTTCAACATCCGGTCGGTGCTCGACGCGAACCGGGACGAGATCGCCCGGCGCATCACGCTCGAGCACGGCAAGGTCCTCTCCGACGCGTTGGGTGAAGTCGCGCGTGGCATCGAGGTGATCGAGTACTGCTGCGGGCTCGCGGAGCTGCTGAAGGGCAGCTACTCAAGCAACGCGTCCACTGGTGTGCACGTCCATTCGGTTCGCCAGCCCCTCGGTGTGCTGGCAGGCATCACCCCGTTCAACTTCCCGGCGATGGTGCCGATGTGGATGTGGGGACCCGCGCTGGCCTGCGGCAACACGTTCGTGCTGAAGCCATCGGAGAAGGACCCGTCAGCCTCGGTGTACGTCGCCGAGCTGCTCCAACAGGCAGGCGTGCCCGACGGTGTCTTCAACGTGGTGCACGGCGACAAGGTCGCAGTGGACGCGCTGCTCGCGCACGCCGACGTCGCGGCAGTCTCCTTCGTCGGCTCCACACCGATCGCGCGCTACGTCTACGAGACCGCGACCCGGAGCGGGAAGCGCTGCCAGGCGCTCGGCGGCGCGAAGAACCACATGGTCGTGCTCCCCGATGCCGACGTCGACATGGCCGCCGACGCGGCCGTGAGTGCAGCGTACGGATCGGCGGGCGAGCGATGCATGGCCGTGTCGATGGTCGTGGCGGTGGGTGACGTCGCCGACCCTCTCATTGAGGCGATCAAGCAGCGGATCCCGAAGATCGCAGTCGGGGACGGCACCCAACCTGGTGTGGAGATGGGCCCGCTGGTCACCCGTGAGCACCGCGACAAGGTCGTCGCCTACCTCAACGGTGCCGCCGCGGGCGGGGCGAAGGTCGTCGTCGACGGTCGCGACGCGACGACGGCGACCGACGGGTTCTTCCTCGCGCCGTCGTTGCTCGACGAAGTGTCGCCCGGCATGAAGGTGTACGACGACGAGATCTTCGGTCCGGTACTCGGCGTCACGCGCGTCACGACCTACGAGGCGGCGCTCCGACTCGTGAACGACAATCCGTACGGGAACGGCGTTGCGATTTTCACGCGCGACGGAGGGGTTGCCCGCCAGTTCCAGGACGACGTCGAGGTCGGCATGGTGGGCGTGAACGTCCCGATCCCCGTCCCCGTCGCGTACTACTCCTTCGGCGGCTGGAAGGCGTCGCTCTTCGGCGACGCGCACGTGTACGGCCCCGAGGGCATCGCCTTCTGCACGCGCGGGAAGGTCGTCACGTCGCGCTGGCCGGATCCGGCCACGTCACGGGTCGATCTGGGTTTCCCCCAGACCCGCTGAGCGCGCCTCCGCCGGCCGGCGGACGCCGCGCTTCTCGACGATCGCCGGCCCGTGGAATTGGAGGCGGCACGCCAGGCGCCGGGCATCGAGGTTCCGCAGCCCGCTCGACCGCACGAGCTCGAGCGCCTTCTCCTCGTCCCGGCCGACGTCGGACAGGTTGTCGACGCCTTCGACGACGACGACGTGGCACGCCGTGCACTCGGCCTGGCCGTAACAAACGGTCGGCCACTCGTATCCCTCGCGCCACGCGGCCTCGATGAGGGTCTCGCCCGGCCGGACCTCGATATCGACGTCCAGCGGCTGCACACGGACGACGGTCGTGCCGTCGCGGCGCGCCCCGCTCACGTTGCCTGGAGCTCGATCACATCGACGTCCTTCACCACCTCGGCGTCAGCGGGCGCGAGACCATACAAGCACTTCACGAAACCGGCCCGAGCCGTCGAGTACCCACAAGTAGGGCAATCATCACTTCATTACAACGGTTGGTTAGGATCGATGGTATGAACGATCGACCGGTCCAGCTTGCAGAGCGTCGCGTTCGTGTCTCTCGGGTGGCCGATGTCGTAGCCGACCGGATTCGTGATCTCATCGTGTCGGGCCAGTTGGGTGACGGCGACCGCCTCCCGCACCTGGACGTACTGGTCGAGGACTTCGGTGTGAGCGCCCCCTCGATGCGCGAGGCGCTCCGGATCCTCGAGTCCGAGGGGCTCATCACCGTGCAGCGCGGCAACATCGGCGGTGCATTGGTCCACCGTCCCGACGCCAGCACCGCCGCGTACATCGTCGCTCTCGTCCTCCGCGTGCACGGCACGAAGCTGCACGATGTCTTCGAGGCGATGTCGCTCCTCGACCCGGTGTGCGCGGCCCTCTGCGCGCGTCGCCCCGACCGCAAGGAGACCGTGGTCAGCGAGCTGCAGAGGTTCAACGCCACCGCGCGGACGCTCATCGACGGCGACTACCTCGCGTTCAACGAGGCGATGATGGGATTCCACGAGACGGTCGTGCAACAGTGCGGCAATGAGACACTCACGCTCGTCGCCGGCATCCTCGAGTCGATCTGGTCCGTTAACGAGCGCGTCTGGGCGGAGACCGTGAGCGCCGGTGACCTCCCGGTGAGCCGGCGCATGAAGCTGAAGACGCTAGAGGCGCACGAGGAGATCGCCCGTCTCATCGAGATCGGCGACGACCGCGAAGCGGCGCAGGCGTGGACGGACCATCTCCAAGGCGCCCCGGAGTTCATCTATCAGGCGGTCGACCCGAACGAGCTGGTCGATCCGCAAGCCATTCGCCTCAACCGATAGCTCCGCTCCCGCGGCGCTCAGAGGTACTCGGCTTCGAGCTGCACGCCGAGGCTGTTGAGGGTGAACGCCATGAGGTGGTAGTGGCCGATGAGCATCGGCAGCTCGATCATCTGGCTCTGCTCGTAACGCTCGGCGATCGTCTGCCAGGTCGCGTCGCTGATCCGCTGGTGGTCGTGGAGCTCGTCGACCGCGCGGAGGAGTGCGGCGTCGAACGGCGACCACCGGGCGTCGTCCGGGCCCCGGTGGATGGCCGCGATCTCGTCGTCCTCGACGCCTCGTGCGAACGCGATGTGCTCATGATGGGTCTGCTCGTAGACGCAACCGCACCGATCCGCGGTGCGGAGGATCAGCAGCTCCCGGTCGCGCGGCGGAATCGTGCCGTGGAGCATGACCGTGCCGAACGGAACCAACCGCTTGTAGACGCGCGGGTGACGCACGAGCGTCAGGAAGACGTTGAAATCCGCGAGGTCACCCACCATCTTCAACAGCTCGTCGGTGCTCTCGTCGTGCTCGTCTGGTGCCAGCGGCAGTACCCGCGGCTCGCCATTCGCCTCCATCACGCGTCCTCCAGCATCGGTGTTCTCGGGTCTTGCATTGTCGGTCGTCAGCGGTCATTCGCGACCGCATGGTCGGTGGTGCCGGGCTACTCCGGCGGGGGCGTCCCGATCGAGCACACGCTGAGCCGGCAGCCCTCGGGCCCGGTCTTCCAACCGTGGTCGACGCCAGTGACGATGACGACGTCCCCTGGTTCGAGCACGTGCTCACCGTCGTCGAGGACAAGCACCAGGCTGCCCTCGAGCAGCATGTCGAAGTCGACGGTGTCGGTGTGGTGCAGGGGGAAATCGAGGTCGGCCGGGTAGTCGACGATGACCCAGCTCACGAGCCCCGGGGCGATGCCGAGGTCGACGGAATTGCCGCTGCCGCTGGGACGCGCCGGCGGCGGCGATGAGGTCGTCACGCCCGCGACCGCAGCCGCAAATCCGGGGTTGTCGGGATCGCCTTCCAGGACGAGCGGTGTCTCCGCGACGACGCGCGAGCGCCCCGCCGCGTCGACTCCTGTGACGAGTTTGCGCACGGGTACCTCCGCGATCCGAGAGCATCTTGACCTCGCGGAGTCGGGCCGTAGCCTATATATGATTTTAATCGTGGACCAGTAACTGGTCCCCACTCGGGAGGGGTCGATGCCCTCAGCACAGGAAGCTCGGGAGTGGGTCGCGAGCGGGGGCCTCCACGGCCTCGGCGACTCGCTGTACACGCCGTTCAGCGGACGCGATGGCGAGCACATCGACTGGGACGCGTACCGGATACTGGTGCGCTACTGCGTGGGTGACCTCCAGCACCCGATGCTCTGGCTCACCAGCGGGGTCAGCGAGTGGTGGTCGCTCACGATGGACGAGCGGAAGCGGCTCGTCGAGGTGGCGATCGAGGAGGCGCGGGCGATTGCACCCGACACGGTGATCCAGGTCGCGACCGTCGCCAACGCGGTGCAGGACTGCGTCGAGCTCACCAACCATGCCGCGGACGCTGGCGCCGACATCTGCTACATCCAGACGCCGCCCATGGAAGCGCACGGCGGCGAAGGCGTGCTCCGGTTCTTCCAGTACGTCGCCGATCGCACTGACATCGCCCTCGGGATCTTCCCGTCTCCGTCGTCGAGCTTGCTGCTGACGCCGCAGGAGGTCGCACACATCGCCAACGAGATCCCCGCGGTGTGCGCGATGAAGGAAGGGCACATGCAGCCGTCGATGAGCATGGGCGTGCACGCGCTCGCGCCCACGCTTTACATCTGGGAATGCAACACGATGGCATACACGTCGGGCTGGTTGCAGAAGGGCATCATCAGCCCGGCGCAGCTCGCCACCAGCGGGTACCTGAAGGAGACCCCCGAGAAGCCGCTTCTGAAGGAGTTCTGGGCGCGGATCTGGGATGGTCGCATTGAGGACGCCGTCCAGTACGCGAGCGAGAGCGGCTTCGACGAGATCAACGAAGGCCTCGGCGGGTGGTTGACGACGTACCCAGGACGCGCGGGTTACCTCACTCACTGGGGCGAGGCGTTCAAGTACGCCGCGTCCGTCCTCGGGCTCCCACCGGGTGAATACCCGTACTCGCGCCCGCCGCAGGCGTTCCTGCCGGACGTCGCCAAGGAGCACATCCGGTCGATCTACGAGCGGGTCGGGCTCGTCCCGCAACCCATCGGCGCCTGAGGCTCCGCCGCCGATCGCGAGGCGGCCCTCGTGTCCCGCGTCGGGCTTTCCGCTTCATTGCAATTGTAGTAAGTTTGGTCGCCTACCACGCAGGGTGAAAGTCCCAGAGGAGGAACTCCGTTGCCGACTGCACGCGAAGCGAGGGATTGGGCTGCCCAGGGCGGGCTGCACGGAATCGGAGACTCCCTGTACACGCCGTTCAGCGGGCACGACGGCGACGACATCGACTGGGACGCGTACGCGACCCTCGTTCGCTACTGCGTCGGCGATCTCGGGCACGACATGCTCTGGCTCACGAGCGGCATCGCCGAGTGGTGGGCGCTGACGATGGACGAGCGCAAGAAGTTGGTCGAGGTCGCGATCGACGAGGCGCGCGCGGTGGCGCCCGACACCGTGATCCAGGCGTGCACGGCCGCGACGAGCGCGAAGGACTGCGTCGAGCTCACGCAGCACGCGGAGGCATACGGCGCGGACATCTGCTACATCCAGACGCCGGTGATGGAGGTCCACGCGGGCGAGGGCGTGCTGCGCTTCTTCCAGTACGTCGCCGAGCGGACCGACATCGCGCTCGGCATGTTCAACTCGCCGTCCTCGGGCTACGTGCTCACTGCCACCGACATGGCCCAGATCGTGAACGAAGTCCCTGCCGTCGTCGCAGTCAAGCAAGGTGTGCTCGACAGCTACATGACCACTCCCGCGCTCCACGCCCTTGCGCCCGACCTCGTGATCTGGGAGTGCAACGCGATCGCGTACCACGCCGGGTGGTTGAAGCGCGGCGTCGTCGGGCCGGCGCAGCTCGGCACGTCGGGGTGGATGCACGAGACGCCGGAGAAGCGGACGCTCACCGAGTACTGGAACCTGATGTGGGCGAACGAGATCGACGCGGCCATCGAGTACGCACGCGAGTCGGGCATGAACCGGCTCGGTGCGGGCCTCTCTCCCTGGTTCACCGAGTACCCGGGCCGACCCGAGTACTTCACCCACTGGGCCGAGGCATTCCGCTTCGCGGCATCGGTGCTCGGTCTGCCCACGGGCGACTACCCCCACAGCCGGCCGCCGCAGGGCATCCTTCCCGAGAGGGCCAAGACCCAGATCCGGGCGGCATTCGAGGAGGCCGGGATGGCCGCCGAGCAGCGACTGGTCACCGCGTAGGAGCGATCAGAGCATCGCTGCCCCACCGTCGACGGACAGGGTGCATCCGGTGATGAGGCCGGAGTCGGGGCCGGCGAGGAACACGACGGCACGCCCGACGTCCATCTCGGCGTCGCCCCACCGTCCGACGACCTGACCGCCGTCCAGGAGTGCCTGGAGCCGCTCGGCCTCGTCGGGAAAGGTCTTCACCACGATGTCCGACAGTGCGGTCGGGCTGATGGTGTTCACGTTGATCCCGTACCGGGCCCATTCCCGGGCCGCGTTCCGGGTGAGCGCGCGGATGGCCTCCTTGGTGCACGAGTAGCCCACGTACCCGGGCACGTTGCCGTGGCCGGTCGTCGAACAGGTGTTGATGATCCTGCCGCCCTTCTCCTTCATGCGCGGGAAGCACGCGACCATGAACGCCCACGAGCCGAGCAGGCCGGACTCCCATGTGGCCCGCATCTCGCTCTCCGTCCAGTCCTCGCACCGGTGCATCGCGTAGATGATCTGGGCGTTGTTCACGAGGATGTCGACGGTTCCCCACTCGCGCGACGACCGCATCCACTGCGCGGTTGCACCTGATCGACGACGCCGACGTCGCATTGGATCGGTAGCGCAGCTCGCGCCAAGTGCTTCGAGCTCGTGCGCGGTTCGGACCACGCCCTCCTCGCCGTCGTAGGTGCGCGCCACGACCGCGACCTTCGCTCCCTCCTTGGCCAGCGCGAGTGCCTCGCCCTTGCCGATGCCCTTGCTCGCGCCGGTGACGATCGCGACCTTGCCGTCGAGCACTCCCACGTCAGCTGGGATTCGCGAGCGGTGTGAACTCCAGGTGGAGCGACTTGAGGCCGCGGAAGAGGTACGTCGGGTCGTACTCGTAGTGGCGGTCTCCCGCGGGACCGTGCTCACTCTCGGAGATGCGGATGTCGCCCATGCGGTCGAGGATGGACTCCAGGGCGACTCGGCTCTCCGCCCGTGCGAGTGACTGGCCGAGGCACGCATGCGTCCCCCGCGCGAAGGCGATGTGCTCCAGTGCGTTGCGCCGTCCGAGCAGGAACTCGTCGGGTTGCGCGAACCGGCAGCTGTCGCGGTTCACCGCGCCGATGACCAGCATCACCGTGGTGCCCGCCGGAACGTCCACCCCGCCCACCGACGTGTCGCGCCGCGCCATCCGGAAGTGCGCCTTCACCGGGCTCTCCGACCGGAGCATCTCCTCGACGAAGCTCGGGATGAGGTCGCGTCGCTCCCGGAGCTGCTGCTGGACCTCTGGACGCTCGCCCAGGTACTGCAGCGCCGACGCGAGGAGCAGGGCGGTCGTCCCCTGACCCGCGACGAAGAGGAAGGTCGCCTCCCGCACGATCTCGATGACCTCGGGCATCGAGCCGTCGTCGAACGTCGCCAGCGCCAGCTTCGTGAGCACGTCGTCCCTCGGCTCGCGCCGACGGTCCTCGACGTAGCGGATGAACGACTCCTCGAGGAACACCATCGGATTGTCGTACTCCTCGCCGAGGGTGCCCGTCGCGGGCACGCTGGCCAGCATCGCCTTGAAGCTGTCGCGGTCGCCTTCGGGGACGCCGAGGAGGTCGGCGATCACCATGATCGTGAACGGCTCGGAGAACTGGCGGAGGAACTCGCACTTCCCGTCGGCCACGAACTCGTCGAGCGCGAGGTTCGCGAGCGGCCACATGAACGCTTCGTTCTCCCTGAGGCGCCTCGGCGTGAACAGTCGTGACATCAGCGCGCGGTATCGATCGTGCTCTGGAGGGTCCATCGTCGCCATGTAGCCGTGCAACGGCAGCTGATCGCCGTAGCGCTCGAGCAGTGGCGTGATGTCACCGTCGGCTTCGCTGACCGGGAGGCCGGAGAACGGTCCCGACGCGGCATTGCACGACGAGAACGTTCCGGCATCGCGGTAGACCTGGAGCGCCTCGGCGTGTCCGGTCACGACCAGCACACCGTGATGGGGCTCCAGCCACGCCGGACCGTGCTCACGCACCGCATCGAAGTACGCGTACGGGATCGTCGATGATCGAAGCGTCGCTGAAGAAGTCGACCGATGCGATCGTCGGTACACCATCGTCTGTCATCGCGCACCCTCCTGCTCGGAGCCTGCGCTCCGCGCCGTCTGCTAGTTCGCGCCCTGCGCCTCGGCGATCATCGCCACGATGTTCGACGGCGTGAGCGGGAGCCGGGTGACCCTCACGCCCAACGGCGCGAGCGCGTCGGCCACCGCGTTGGCCACGGCCGGGGGCGCGCCGATGCACCCACCTTCGCCGACACCCTTGTACCCGCCGGGTCCCGGGCTCGGCGTCTCGACATGGCCGAACTCGATCAACGGGATCTCGGCCGCCGTGGGCAACAGGTAGTCCATGAAGGTCGTGGCGAGCGGGTTGCCGTCCTCGTCCCAGACGACCTCTTCCAGCAGCACGCCGCCGATGCCCTGGACCGCGCCACCGGCGATCTGGCCCTCGACCACGTTCGGGTTGATCATCGGGCCGCAGTCCTCGCTCACGATGTAGCGGAGGAGCTTGACGCAGCCGGTGACGATGTCGACCTCGCAGGTGCACAGGTGGGTCGCGTTCACCATCAGCCACTGATTGTCGGCGCGGTAGCGGCTGCTGACCTCCAACCCGACCTCGAGGTCGGGCGGCAGCGACGGCGCGTTGTAGTAGACGACCGCGGCGACCTCCGCCAGCGACATGCGGGCGGACGGGGTCCCGCGCACGCTCGCCACGCTCTCGACGAGCTCGATGTCCTGCGGCGCGGCCTCGAGCTGGTGGGCCGCGATGGCAACGATGCGCTCGCGCAGGATCGCCGACGTCTGCTGCACCGCGCCGGCGGCCATCGCGCCGCTGCGGCTTCCCCCCGTGCCCGCGCCGTACGGCGTGAGCGCGGTGTCGCCCTGGATGGTGTTGATGTCGTCGATGGCGACGCCGAGCGCGTCGGCGGTGAGCTGGATCACGGTCGTCTCGACGCTGTTGCCCGCCGACCCGCCGGCCATGTAGACGTTCACCTTGCCCGACGGCTCGACGCGGATCGTTGCCCCTTCGGTCGCGTAGGACCCGAGTCCCGGCGTCGACGGCTCGACGTAGTTCGAGAAGCCCACGCCCAGGTACCGGCCCTCGCCCCGCGTGACGGCCTGCTCCTCGCGGAACGCGGCGTAGTCGAGGATCTCGAGTGCCTGCTCGAACGTCTCCGACGGGGAGATGTGGTCGAGGGGGAACCCCATGGCATTGGTGTACGGCAGGTCTTCGCGTTGTAGGAGGTTCCGCCGCCGCAGCTCGACCGGATCGACTCCCATCTCGCGCGCCGCGATGTCGAGGAGCATCTCGCGGGAGAGCGACTCGAACTGCCAGGGGCCACGGTAGGGCGACCGCCCCGCCGTGTTCGAGTACACCGCCTTGCAGCTGAACGCCAACGCCGGCAAGCGGTAGGGCCCCGGGAACATCGGCCCGACGAGCCCGAGCCCCACCATGGGCCACGGAGTGGGATACGCACCGCTGTCGGAGCACATGTCGAGCTGCGCCCCGAGGATCTCGCCGTCGGCGGCGAACGCCATCTTCACGAACCCGTGCTCGCGGCGGCTGGTGCCCGCGGCGAGCAGGTTCTCCCGGCGGTCTTCGACCCACTTCACCGGTGCGTCGAGCATCCGGCCGAGGAGCATCACCACCATCTCCTCGCGCTGGTTCATGATCTTCTGGCCGAACCCGCCGCCGGTGTCGCGCATCACCACGCGGATGTGGTGCTCGGGCATGCCGAGCAAGCGCGCGGAGAACGAGCGCATCTCGTGGGGGGACTGCGTCGCCGCGTAGATCGTGAGCTCGTCGCTCGCGCGTCGGTAGTCGACGACGAGACCCCGGGTCTCCATCGGGACCGCGGTGTACGCCTGCTGGTAGATCGTTGCCGACGCGACGTGGGCCGCCGACGAGAACACGTCCTCGAGCGCCGACGCGGGCAGGCCGTTGATCTCTCCGCAGACGTTCGACCCGTGGCTCTGGTGCACGAGCACGTCGGTGTGCTCGGCCTCCGTGTAGTCCACGAGCGCTGGAAGCGGCTCGTACTCCACGTCGACGAGATCGGCGGCGTCCTCGGCGGTGTAGCGATCGTCGGCGACGACAACCGCGACGCAGTCGCCGACGAAGCGCACTTCGTCCTCGGCCAACGGTGGCCGCGGCGTCTCGGGAGCGTCGGGGCCACCGTCAGCGGTGTGCCACTGCTCCTTCATGCCGGGGTTCACGTCGGCGGCGACGAGCACGTGGCGCACACCGGGAACCGCCAGCGCCGCTGACGTGTCGATCGCGAGGATCCGGCCCCGGGCCACTGGGCTGCGCACGAAGCACGCGTGCAACATCCCGGGCAGCACGACGTCGTCGATGTAGGTGCCGGTTCCCGTCAGCAGGCGCGCGTCCTCGATCGCGATGCACGCGCGCGCCGGCGAACCGTCCTGCGGCGGGAGCGACCGGCGCCTGTGTCACGTCGGCTCAGCGAGCAAGGTACGAGTCGAGCTGTACGTGCGCGTTCGCGATGCCGTCCTCGTACTTCTTTGCGAGGCGGGTGGTCTTGAGGCCGGGATTGTGCAGGCCCCGCTGTTGCCGCTCGAGGTTGGAGAAGTCCTGCACGCAGATCAACGGCCATTCGCCGTCGTCGATGCCGAACTCGCCGTCGAACTTCGGCTTCACGACCTCTTCGCCCTCGGGCATCAGCGTGAGCGACCACATCTCGAAGTAACACCACTCGGGGTCGTCGCGGTCGGGGCGGGAGCGGTAGCTGAGGGAATTCCCGTAGAGCGGGTGGAGCTTGAAGTTCGGGAAGATGAACCACTGGCTGCTCCAGAGGCTCTGGATCGCGGGATCGGGGCCCGGCAGGTTGATGCCGGCGCCGGCGTTCCAGGCGTACATCGCTTCGACGAACTTGCGGGGGAAGTCTTCCGGCGTGCTGGTGCGGGCCGACTCCGCCGCGAAGAGGTCCTTGGTCAGCACGTTCGCGGCAAGCTGCTCGTTGATCATGCGGAGATATGCGATGGTCGTGTTGGGGTCGGCCGCACCGGACATGCCGAGCTTGCTCTTCACCGTGCCCGCGGCCTTGTTGTTCGGGTCCTTCGCCAGGCTCTGGTGGCCGTTGGGGTACGACCGCTGGAGGTCGTGCGGATTGGGGAAGTCGTCGCCGGCATCCCCGATCAGCTGGGTGTGCGTGCCCCGGACGTGCCAGCCCTCCATGAACGCCTCGAGTGCCAGCTTCCAGTTGCAGTGCAGGCGAATGCCCTTCCACCAGTCGACCCGCATGTCGGCGATGCGCAACGGGTCGAGGAACTCCGGTACGGGGTGGAGGGTCTCCATGAGGGGCGGGGCGCTGAGGTCCATGTTGATGTAGACGCAGCCGGCCCAGGTGCCCACCTGGCACTCGACAAGGCGGAGATCTTCGGGATCGAGGACCCGGTCCTCGAATCCCTCGCAGCCGTACAACGACGTTGCCGGCGTGCCGTCGATGTCCCAGCGCCATGCGTGGAACGGACAGACGATCTGCCCACCGCGGAACGTCCCGCATCCCTGCGCCAGCTGCATGCCGCGGTGCCGGCACGAGTTCTGATATGCCTTGATCTCCGTGGGGCTGGTGCGCACGACGATGACGGAGTAGCTCGCGACCCAGTACTCGACGTAGTCGCCGACCTTCGGGATCTCCTCGAGCCGACATGCCATCTGCCAGACGTGGGGCCAGAGCTTCTCGTTCTCGAGCTCGAAGAACTGCCGGTCGAAGTATCGCTGCGGTTCGAGGAAGGCCCGGTCGGTGATCGCGAACGGGACCGATGACGTGTCGACGGCCCCCGCGGGGCGCGGCGGTTCTGCGTCGCCCGTCTTGGCGTCGGTGGTCAGTGTCATGTTCGTTCTCCGTCCTGGTCGTGGCCCGACGGCGCCAGCTCGTCCCTGACGAAGCGTCCGTCGATCATGACCGCCTTGATGTTGTCGGGGTTCTCGAGGATCGTGATGTCGGTGCTGGGATCACCATCGACAGCGACGAGATCGGCGAGCAGCCCTTCGCGGATCTCCCCCACCTTGTGGCCGGAGAGTTGCGCACCGTTGTAGGTCGCCCACCGCAACACGTCGAGCGGCTTGATGCCGACGTCGTTCGCGTAGATCGACAGCTCCTCGCCGTAGATCCCCGCGCGGTGCGGCATCGGCCCGCCGCCGTAGTCGTCGCCGGGGACGATGTTCACGCCGGCATCGTTGGCCAACGGGAGCATCCGGCAGAAGTGGTCCCAGTCGTGGTCGAGGTCGCCACGAGGCATCTCGGGCATGACGTCCGGGGGGAGCATCCGGAGGAAGGTCAGGAACTTCATGCTCGGGATCCACGTGGTGCCGTTCTCGGCCATCAGCTCGATGCACCGCTCGTCGGTCTCGTCGCCGTGGTCGATCACGTCGACGCCGGCTTCGATGCACTCGATGATGGAGTCGCGCCAGACGCAGTGGGCGCGCACCTTCTTGCCGCGGTCGTGGGTGGCCTCGACCACTGCGCGCAGCTCCTTGGGGGTGATGCCTCGCCCACGGTCGACGGTGCCGTGGCCGCTCGTCGCCGCGATCTTGACGATGTCGACCCCGCGCTGGATCTCCTTGCGGGCGGCCTTGCGAAACTCGGCGGGCCCGTCGACGAACCGGTCGAACGGGTGGTAGTGCATCTGGTACCACCACTTCGCGGAGTCCTCGGAGTGGCCGGTGGTGTTGAGCCGCCGCCCGCCCGCAGTGATCCGGGGCCCGTCGAGGAGCCCGTCCTTGATCGCGATGCGGAGCTGCTCGTCGATGTCGAAGCTGCATCCAGCACCGACGTAGCTCGTGATCCCTGAGTCGAGCAGGGCCTTGCAGTTGCGGATGGCCCGGGCCATGAGCACGCCGGGCGGGCGTTCCGCCCTCGAGTAGATGTTGTTGTAGTGGTACGGCTCGCTGGGGCCCGTGTCGATGTGCACGTGACCGGTGAACATGCCCGGCATGAGCGTCTGCCCCGCCAGGTCGATGACGCGGTCGTCAGGAGCCGTGTCGACGGATCCCGTCGTCACCGTGATGATCTCATTGCCCTGCACGACGACGGTCGAGTCGGGCCGGCTCGGGTTGGTGCCGTCCAGCAGGCTCGCTCGCGTGAAGACGATGTTGCCCACTCGAGCTACCTCGGGTCTCCGAAGGGCTTGTGAACGTCACCACGCGGGAAGTACTCGACCTCGGGCACCTTGAGGACCTCTTCCATCGTCGGGCCGTACTTGTCGACGACGGGCTGGAGCTTGTCGCGGTCGAAGCCCCAGAGATCCACCGCGCTCTCGCCCAGCACCAGCCGCGCGTCCTCGGGCTTGACGTGGGCGGCGCCGAGTGTGGCGTTGAGGTACTCGATGTGTCCGGGCCCCATCCCCCAGGATCCCTCGGGGTGCGGGAAGTCCATCCCGATGGTGACCTGCTCGAGGCCGATCTTGTCGAGGTTCTCCATCTCCTCCTTGGAGAACACCGACGACCCGAGGTGACACTGGCGCCGGAAGTACTCCGACGGCGGCACGGTGAGGAACTCCTTCACGGACGCGTGCGTGAAGGCGCCTTCATACGTGTAGTCCATGCTGCGGACCGCGCCGGCCGCCCACGCCGAACCGGCCTCGGTGAGCACCAGCTGGAGGTTCGGGTGGTGCTCCAGGACCCCGCCCCAGATGAAGTGCATCAGAATCTGGTGGACGGAGTAGAAGACGGCCTTCTGGATGATCGCCGGCATCACCGAGGGGTGCGGGATGGGGGGCATCGGCGGGAAGAACTCGTCGATGCCGGTGGGGAGCAGGCCGAACTCGAATGTGCCCGTGATCGCCGAGTGACTGTTCACCGGCATCTCGAGGTCCTCGAGCGCCGACCAGATGGGCTCGAAGTCGGGGTGGTACACCGGGAACTCGGCGCTGAACGTCGGGAGGCAGATCCCCTTGAGACCCGCGTCCTTCGCCCAGCGGATCTCGGCGACCGCGGCGTCGACGTCCTTGAAGTCGATGAGCGCCATGCCGGCGAAGCGCTCGGGCGCGGCGGAGCAGAAGTCGACCAGCCACCGGTTGTAGGCGAAGTACGAGCCGACACGCTGCTCGTGGGTGAGGCGGTAGTTGTTCAGCGCCGCGACGAACTTGCTGTAGAGCTCGAAGGGGATGCCGAAGTCGGGGAAGATGACCTCCGCGGCGAGCCCGCCGCGCGCCATCTCCTCGAATCGTGCGTCGACGTCCCAGGTGCCCTCGAGCCGGTTCGGCTCGATGACGTTCTCGATCCACATGTCGACGAACTGCTTGTCGAACGTGTTCACCATGCTCGCCGGCTCGTTGATCCGCGCGCCCTTCTCGGCGTAGACGTCGCAGAAGGCGTCGAAGTCCTCGCGGAGGTTCGCCGGGATGTACGGCTTGAAGTCGGGCATGCGGGCAGTCGTGTGCCCGTCCGACGAGATCATCAGCACCCGGTCACTCGATGGGGTGGTCTCAACCGTGTTCGACATGTTGTCTCCCATTCACGCCATGCGGGCCGCACCGGTCATCGGATCGACGACGCGGTTCCTCCAGACTTCGCGCCGCGCGACGGCGGCGACAGTCGCAGGGCCTCTCTCATACTGTTACCCATCCCGATGTGCTGTCAACGTGCGAAGTTCTACAGCTTCGTATCACGCATCGACTCCGTTCCCGTCTTGCCTCAGAGCGTGGACGCGGACTCTCCGCCGAGGTACTCCGTGAGCAGCTCGTCGCCCGCGTTGTTCGCGTGACCGCTCCAGACGACGAGGCCGTGGCGCAGGATCACGGCTTCGTCGGAGAACCCGAGGGCGCGCTCCACGAACTGCTCGATGAGCAGGACCGTGACGCCCTGGTCACGGATCTTGCCGAGTGACTCGAACACAAGGTCGACCATGAGGGGTGCGAGGCCGAGCGACATCTCGTCGGCGATCAGGAGCTTCGGAGGCTCAGCGAGCACCCGTGAGAGCGCGAGCATCTGCTGCTCGCCACCCGAGAGCGTGCCGGCCTTCTGGTTCCGCCGCTCGGCGAGAATGGGGAACAGATCGAGGGCCCGGTCGAACGCGTCCTTGCGTTCACCGCGTGGCAGAGTGAACCGCAGCTGGGCCCAGAGGTTGTCGCGTACGGTGAGATTCGGGAACAGGTTTCGGCTCTCGGGAACGTACGAGATGCCGAGCTTGGACACCTTGTGGGCGGCGACGCCGGCAATGTCCTCGCCGTCGAACTCGATCGAGCCGGATCGGGGCTTCACCACGCCGCCGATCGCCGCGGCCAGCGACGACTTGCCGGCACCGTTGGCGCCGAGCACGGTGGTCACGGATCCCTTCGGCACCTCGAAGGTCACGCCGAACAGGGCCCGGGCGACGCCGTACGCGACCTCGAGATCCCGGACTCGCAGCAGCGGGGCCGCCTCGCCGACCCGGGTCTCCGCTGATTCCGCGACGGTGCTCATGACGCCTCCTCGGGAGCGCTGTCGACCGGAGCGCCGAGGTAGGCAGCCTGGACTTCGGGGCTGCGCATGATCTCGTCGGGCCGGCCCTCCAAGAGGACCTTCCCGAAGTCGAGGACGGTCACCGAATCGGAGAGGTTGGTCACGAATTCGACGTTGTGCTCCACGAGCACGAAGGCCGTGCCCCGCTCCTTGTGCACCCGGTGCAACGCCTCACTGAGCTGATCGGTCTCGTGGGCGTCGAGCCCCGACGACGGCTCGTCGAGCAGCATCACCTTCGGCTCCGACGCCAGCGCACGCGCGACTTCGACGAGGCGCCCGGTGCCGAGCGGCACCGATTCTGCAGGTCGGTCGGCCACCGGGCCGAGGCCGACGAGATCGAGGATGTCGTCCACTGCCGCCGCCTCGTCGGGGGAGAGCCGCTCACCGAACCCGCTCAAGTCCCGGAAGAACCCGAGCAGGCTCTGCCGTCCTTCGCGCACACGACGGGCCACGATCAGGTGCTCCCGCACCGTGAGCTCGGTGAAGAGCTCCATGCGCTGGAACGTGCGGGACAACCCGAGCTTGGCGCGCGCCTGCGGGCTCTTGCTCGTCACGTCGACGCCGTTCAGGCGGACGCGTCCCGATCGGGGCCGGATCAGCCCGGAGAGCACGCCGAACAGGGTCGTCTTCCCCGCGCCGTTCGGGCCGACGAGCCCGACGGCGCCCCCCTGCGGGACGCGGATCCTCACCGAGTCGAGCGCGACCACACCGCCGAAGCGGACGGTCACGTCCTCCGCCTCGAGGAGCGCCGCCGAGGGGCCGGGCTCCGGCCCGGGGAAGGTCTCGGTTGGCGACGTGGCGGTCATGACGCCACCTGCGCCCGAAGGTCGTCGCGCAATCGCTGCTCCTCGTCGCGTCGCTCCGCCTGGTGGATCTGGCGGAGGCGTTGGCGGTTCACGATGTCGTAGATCGCGCCGCGTGGTTCCCGCGAGAGGGCGACGGCACCAAGACCGAACAGCATGACCGGCACCTCCGCCGCGGCCTCCTGGCTGATGTTGACCTCACCCGCCAGGAGCAGGTACGCGACGTACGCGCCGCCCGCCGCGAGCACGGCCGCGACCACCAACGACGCGGCCCGGGGCACCGCCTCCATCCGAACGATCCACATCGCGAGGAATGCCGCCACCGCGACCACGATGAGCGTGAGGATCACGTTGACCGCATCCTGGTTGTCGACGTTCTCCCACATCCACGTCGGCACGATCACGCCGACCGCCACCAACGCGGCGATGGCCATGAGCCCGACGGGGTTCCGATGCAGCTTCCTGCCGACGAGCTCGGCGACGAACCCGCCGATGACCACGACGAACATCAGCATGAGGATGATCGTGAGGCGCGTGGGGGCGATCGCGTAGATCATCCCGGCAAGCAGTGCGCCGACCACCGAGCGCACCCCCCACGTCACGACGATGGCGAGCCACACGATGCCGACGATGACGGTGAACGACCCCGCGGTGACGGTGCCCGCGGTCGACGCGTACAGCGCGCCGCCCAGCCCGGCGACGAAGGAGCTCACCGCGAAGATCACGAGCTTCGCCCGCACGATGCTGATCCCGGTGGTGGACGACGCCGTCTCGCTCGAGCGGATCGAGGCGAACACGAGACCGGTGGTGGCCCGTTTGAGGTTCACCACGAGGAGCGCGAGTACGCCGAACACCAGCGCGACGACCAGGTACATCCATGTCCGGTCGGCCAGCGTGACCAGGAAGGTCGACTCACCGGTGAACTGCAGGCCGAAGGGCTTGGCGAAGGTGAGACCCAGGCCGCCGTTGTCGTACTCCGGCCGGATCCAGACGAGCTGCTCGATCACCAGCGCGAATCCGATGGTGAGCATCGCGAGGTACAGGTCACCGATGCGAAGGCTCGGCAGCGCGATGAGCAGCCCGAACGGGACCGCGACGCACGCGCCCGCGAGGATCGCCGCCCAGATGGGGAACCCCGCCTCGTTGGCGAACCGGGCGGCGGCGAATGCGCCGATGCCGGCGAACGTGATCTGCGACAGGGCGATCATGCCGCCCTCACCCGTCACCAGCGTGTACGAGAGGAAGATGATCGCCAATGCGATGCCAGTGGTGAACACCGCGATCCAGAAGCTGTCGAAGCCGACGCCGAAGATGTCGTTGTCGGCAAAGAGGACGGGCAGCGCCACGAGCGCCACCGCGCCCGCGAGCGGCCCGATGGCGCGCCGCCACCCGTGGGCGGGCGGGAGCGGCGGCGCGTCACCCTGCACGGTCATGCCGGCGCGGCGATCGACCGCGAACGCTTCGCGCTTCAGGCCCTTGGAGCTGAAGCTGTAGCCGATGAGGAACACCAGCATCACGAGGAAGGGGATCGAGGCCGACACGCCCTGCGAGAAGAACCCGCTGTCGGGTTGGTACTTGATCCAGATCTGCTGGGCCAGCCCGATCGCGAGCGCGCCGATGAAGGCGAGGGGCAGGCTGGTCATCCTCGCGATCACCACCGCGGCGAAGGAGCCGACCAACAGCAGGGTGAACTGATATTCGAGGAGGCCGACGATCGGCGCCAGCAGCACGCCTGCGAACCCGGCGAGCATCGTGCCCACCATCCACGCCGTAGCGGTGACCGCCTCGGTGTTCACGCCGGCGATCGACGCGTTCACCGGCTGGTCGACCGACATGCGGGTGGCAAGCCCCCACGGGGTGTAGCGGAGCAGGAGTGACGTACCCACCGCGATCACGATGGCGCTCACGATGACTGCGAACTGGTTGGTGTTCAGCCACGTGCCGAACAGCCTCACGAAGTTGTTGTCGACCGGGTTGTCCACCAGGCCCTGGGGGTCGACGACGTCGATGCGGACGAATGGGAAGATGATGCGCACCAGAGCGGGGATCGCGACCCAGAGGCCGACGGTGGCCACGAGCCGGACCGTGGGCGAACGGTGGGTCAGCCGCCGGAACAGCGTGCCGTAGAGGAGCAGGCCGATCAGGGGCGCGACGATCAGGATCGTGAACGGCGCGGCGGTGGCGACGCTCCAACCCTCTCGACGAGTCAACCAGTAGTAGAAGACGGCGACCGCGTACGCGATCGCCCCGTGCGCGAAGTTGAACACCCGCGACGAGGAGTAGGTGAGCACGAGCCCGAGCGCCGAGATGGCGTAGATGCTGCCGACGACGAGACCGCCGAAGATGTACGGGCCCACGATCCCCCCAGGAACATGTTGTACGAACGTAGCCCGACGGCGTGGCCGCTGTTGCGAGCGGCCACGCCGTATCGGACTGCTGAATGTTTCTGGTACCAGCTAACCGTCGACGACGAGCTGGACTACTTCTTCTTCGCCGGCGGGTAGCCGTTCGCGTCCAGCTTGATCGTCTTGGCTCCGTCGTACAGCACGGCGGCGCAGATCCGCTTGCCGTCGAACTGCGGCACGAACGTCTTGGCCGTGGTGTCACCCGTCGCGTAGTAGTAGCAGCGGTTCGGGAGGCCCTTCTCCTTTGCAAAGGTGATCGGGGCGAACCAGCCGTCGGCCGTGTAGTTCTTCACGTTCATCAGGTTCTTGATGAACGCCTTGCGCTGCAGGCAGTCCTTCGACTCCTTCAGGCCCGTGATCATCGCGTCGGCGGCGAGCCATCCGGCGGCGTTGAGCTGGTTGTGCAGGGAGCCGGGCTTCACCTGCTCGAGGTACTTGTTGTAGTTGATGTAGCCCTTGCTGCCGTCCTTCTGCATGACCTCGAACGGCTTCCACTCCACCGCGAACGTGACACCGTTGACTGCGGGAACCGCGAGCACGCGCGGGTCGTAGCCGCCGATCCAGTTCATGTTCGTGTAGTTCACGCCCGCCTGCTTGAGGGCGTTGATGGTGGCGACGCTGGCCGTGGTGTCCATGCCCAGGTAGATCGAGTCGGCACCGGACTGCTTGATCTTGTCCACGTACGAGCTGAAGTCGGTCGTGCCGGCCGCGACGTCGGTCGACTGGTAGACGACCTGCATGGTCTTGGAGTTCGTGACGGCCTTCGCGAGCTGGTTGATGAACCGGGCCGAGGAAGCCTGCGAGTAGCCGAGGAGCGCAACCTTCTTCGCTCCCTCGCGAGCCAGCGCGTCGGCGTGCACCGAACTGAAGTTGTCGTCAGGGTGCGTCGTTCCGGAGTTCTGGAACCCGATGAAGTTGTCGTACTGGCCGTAGATGGCTTGCCCGAGCTGCCAGCCGGTCACGGGGATGCCCTGCTGGTTCAGGTACTGGGCACTCGACGGCGCGGCGAGGCTGCCGTTCATGACGGCGAAGACCTTGTCCTGCTCGACCAGCTTCTGCGCGGCCGCGAGGTTGCGGGCCGGGTCGGCGCCGTCGTCCTCTTGGATCAGCGTGACCTTGCGCTTGCCGAGCTCACCGGTGTCGTTCGCCATGGCGAACCGAGCCTGCATCCCGGGGACCTGGTCGGCGACGGCCGCGCCGGCGCCGGACGTCGACACGATGCTGCCGATCTTGATCTCGGTGTCGGTGACGCCGGCATCGGGCGTGCACGACTTGGCTGCGCTCGGGACCGCCGCCGAGGCGGCTCCCGACCAAGCGACCGATCCCGCCGCCAGTGCTGCGACGCAGACTGCGACCGCGGCTCGCGACTTACGCGAAACCCTCATTGATAATTCCCCCTTTTTTGAAACCCTTTGACCTTGCGAGCGACGAGCGTACGGCCGCACCACGCACCGGAGAGGTCGCCCCTGCGGCACGGAAGAACCGTAACATAGCAATGACTGTTACGATTTACAAGACCACCCCGTGCCGGCCGGAAACTCACGATTCGCGGGCGTCGGAGGCGGTGCGCGACGCCTCGAGGCTCTCCTTGACCGACCGGCCGCCGGTCAGGTGAATGTGGCGGGCCGACTCGACGTCGATGTAGTCGGCCAGGCCCAGCGTCTCGGCGGCGACGACGTTCGCCTTCATCATGCGCAGCGCGAAGGGGCGACGACCGGCGAGCTCGTCGGCGAGCGTCATGACCTCGTCGTGCAGCCGCTCGGGGGGGAACAGGCGCGTCACGAGCCCCAGCCGCAGCGCGTCGTCCCCCGTGAGCTTCTCACCGAAGAACAACAGCTCGCGCGCCGCGCTCCGCCGACCACGCGCGGGAGCGACCACGCGAGCCCCATGTCGCCGGACACTCCGACTTTGAGGAAGGCGGTCGCGAACCTCGCTCGGGGCGTGGCGAAGCGGAAGTCGCACGCGCACGCCCATCCCATCGCACCACCCGCGCAACCGCCGTCGACCGCGGCCATGGTGACCTGCGGCATCGTGTGCAAGAGCGTGGCCGAGTGGTAGATGGCGCCGAGGCGCTCCAGCGTCGCGTCGACCGCGCCACCGTCCGGGCCGAGATCGGCGCCGACACAGAAGTCGTCGCCGGCGCCCCGGAGCACGACGACTCGGGCATCGCTCGCGGCGATGGCGCGCAGCGCTTCGTGGAGCTGCTCGCACATCTCGGCCGTGAGGGCGTTTCGGCGCCCTGGCCGATCGAGGGTGAGGACGGCGACGCCGCCGACGCGCCGGACGTGGACCGTCACGAGCGACCCTGCCCGACGACGTCACGGAAGGGAACGCCCTTGTCGGCCGCAGGCTCGCGCGGCAGGCCGAGGATCCGTTCGGCGATGTTGTTCTTCATGACCTCGTGGGTACCGCCGGCCACCGACGCAGTGCGACCCTTGAGGTACTCGAACAGTGGTCGCGAGCCTGCGTCGTCGCCGGGCGGCCAGGCAATCGTCGGCTCCCCTCGCAGTTCGAGCTCGATCTCGCACCGACGCTGCACGACGTGGGAGCCGAACATCTTCGACATGTTGGGCGCCGCCGGGTCGGCGTCCGGATCGGTCGCGATACGGCTCGCGAGCAGGCCCGACACGACGTTGTCGACGACCACCTCCGCAAGGAGCCGTCGCGCCGAGCGGTCGCCACCCAGGCCGGCGGCGTTGACGAACTCGATGAGGTCCCGTCCAGGATCGGGGTCACCGCCCCGGTCCTTGAGGAACACCGGACCGGCGAGACCCGCACCCGACGTCATCGTCCTCGAGTGCGAGAAGAGGGACCCCGCGACCGTCCAGCCCTGGTTCACGCCTCCGAGCACTGCTTCGGACGGCACGCGCACGTCGTCGAAGAACTCCTGGCAGAACTCCTCGTCGCCGCTGATCTGGCGCAGTGGCAGGATCGTCACCCCGGGCGCGTCGAGCGGCACGACGAACATCGTGAGCCCCGCATGCTTGGGAGCATCCCAGTCGGTGCGGGCCAGCACCATGGCGTAGTCCGACCACTGGGCGAAGCTGCTCCACACCTTCTCGCCGTTGAGCACCCACTCGTCGCCGTCGCGCTCGGCGCGCAGCCGGGCTGCCGCGAGGTCGGATCCGGCACCGGGCTCCGAGAGCAGCTGCACCCACAAGCCCTCACCCCGGAGCATCTCCGACACGTACCGGCACTTCTGCTCCTCCGTGCCGTGATCGAGCAAGGTCATGCCCAGGATCGCGAGGGTGATCTGGAAGCCGTGGGAGGGGAGCTCATACCGTGCCGCCTCCTGGTTGAAGGCCAGCTGATGGTCGAGGCTCAGCCCGTGGCCGCCGTACCGTTCGTCCCACGTGATGCCGGAGAACCCGGCCGCGTGCTGGTCGCGCTGGAATCGGCGCGCCTCGGACCAGTACTCCGGCTTGTCTTCGGCCGGCAGCGACGCTGGGGCGTGCGCAGCGAGCCACCGTCGTGCTCGTGCACGGAAGTATTCAGGATCGAGGTCGTTCGGGTCGACCACCATCACGCCGCCACCCCGACCACGTCGCACAGCCGGTCGGCATGCCACTCCGGCGAGCCGAACAGCATGCGGTTCGACTGCACGCGTCGGAGAAACAGGTGCGAGTCGTCCTCCCACGTCATCCCGATGCCGCCGTGTACCTGCATGCAGGTCTCCACGATTGTCGGACACCGAGCACCGACGAACGCTTTGGCGATGTGGACCATCCTTGCCGCGTCCAACGCGTCGACGGCGAGGGACCGTGTGGCGGCCCACGTCGCGGCCTGCGCGGCTTCGAGCGAGGTGACCGCCTCCGCGAGGTGGTGCTTCACTGCCTGGAACGACCCGATCGGCCTCCCGAACGCGATGCGGTGCTTCGCGTATTCCACGGTCTTCTCGAGCATCGCCGACACCGCGCCGACCGTTTCCGCGCACTGCAACACGACGGCCAGGCGGAGTTGGTGGTCGACCTGCGCCACTGCGCCGGCCGGGTCGCCGAGCACCGCGTCGAGCTCGACGCGGACGTCACGGAGCTCGACGTCGGCGATTCGCCGGCCGAGGTCCATCGTGGCGAGCGGGGACACCGTGACCCCTGGTGCTTCGGCCGCGACCAGGACCTGCAGCACGAGGTCATCGTCGTCCCGGCACGTCACCAGGAGATGCGCTGCGTTCTCGGCGTCGACCACCCACCGCTTCACGCCGGAAACCACGTACCGGTCGCCGCGCCGCGTGGCCGACCACGCGGGTCGTGGGCCCGTCGACGGTGGACGGGGACGGGAGCCATGCTCCCGGACCGTCGGCGATGGCCCACGTCGCCACCGTCGTCCCGGCGACGAGCCCGGGCAGGAGTGCACGCTGCTGCGACGTCGTCCCGACGCGCGCGAGCGCGTCCACCACCACGTTCACCGGCAGGAACGGCCCTGGGTGGAGCATGCGCCCGAGCTCCTCGGCCACGATCGCAACGGGGACGACCCCGGCCGCGCCGACGCCCGCGCCGCCGTACTCCTCGGGCGCGAACATGCCGAACCACCCGAGGGAGGCCGCCGTCGCCCAGGCATCGCCGTCGAAGCCGGAGGGAGACGACGCCAGGTCCCTGATCCGCGAACGCGGGGACCGCGATGCGACAAAAGACCTCGTCGCGTCGCGGAGCATCAACTCCTCCGACGTAGCCTCGACATCCACTCCGGTCTCCCTTCTGCGGTCAATTCGCCGTCGGCAACGCGCGCAAAAGATGCTAGAGAATAGTAACGATTGTAAGCTCGATGACGAGGAGGCAGTCGAGGCGCTCATGACCGACCAGCAACGAACCCCGGACGACACGCGGTGACCACGCGAGGCGTACCCGAGCTGCCGTACCGCCCGACGATGCCGGTGATCCTCCGGCGCGCGGCCGCGACCTTCGGCGACGACGACTACGTCGTGCTGCCCGACCGCCGCATCTCGTTCCGTCAGGCCGAGGCGGCATCGCGGCGGCTGGCGAAGGAGTTGCTCGCCGCCGGCGTGGGCAAGGGCACGCGGACAGGTATCCACCTCGCGACCGGACCGGAATGGGCAGTGGCGTTCCTCGCAGTCACCCGTATCGGCGCGCTGGCGATGCCGTTCAGCACCATCTACCGCCCCGCCGAGTTGCGGCGGTCGATGCGCGTCGGCGACGTGGCGGTCCTCCTGACCAGCGGAACCATGCTCGGCAAGGATCACGAGACCTACCTCGAGGAGGCCGTGCCCGGGCTGGCCGACGCCGAGCCTGGGCGGTTCCGTGATCCCGAGCTTCCGTACCTCCGGTCGATCTGGGTGCTCGGCGCGACCTGCACGCGCCTGGGCGCGTCGCTACGAGGTGACGTCTGAGGGACCCGACGACGTCGTCGTCGACGGCATCGACGACGCCTTGCTCGAAGCCGTCGAGCAAGAAGTGGCGCCCGCGGACGAGATGCTTGCCGTGTTCACGTCCGGCACCTCGGCGGATCCCAAGGCGGTGGTCCACAGCCAGGGCGCGGTCGTGAGGAAGACTTCACGCGAGGCCGACGCGAGTCTGAACACCATCTTCGGCGGGAGGGTGTTGAGCCTCATGCCGTTCTTCTGGGTCGGCGGCGTGCAGGAGGTGGTGGCCGCCCTGCAGAGCGGCGCGGCCATCCTCACCCTCGAGCGCCTCGATGCCCGTGCAGCACTCGACCTCGGTCAGCGAGAGCAGGCGACGAGCGTCATGGGCAACCCGCAGGCATTGCGGTCGCTGCTCGGCGACACCGACCTGGCAACCGCGCTGCCGTCGTTGCGGCCGGTCCCGAAGCGGCCTTGGGAGGCGGGGCCGGGAAGCAAGGGCGAGCCGCCGAGCGCGGTCGGCATGACCGAGACCATGGGGCCGTGGAGCGCGGTCGAGGGCCTGGAGGTCAAGGTCGTCGATCCCGAGACCGGCGAGACGCTGGACGACGGCGAGGTCGGCGAGTACCTCCTCCGCGGGTACGCGCTGATGCAGAGCCTGTACAAGCGCGAGCGTGAGGACGTCTTCACCCCCGACGGCTTCTACCGGACCGGCGACCTCGGCTACGCCGAAGGCCGCCAGGTCTTCTTCCACTCGCGGATGAGCGAC
This sequence comes from uncultured Actinomycetes bacterium, assembly GCA_963721435.1. GTDB lineage: Bacteria > Actinomycetota > Acidimicrobiia > IMCC26256 > DASPTH01 > CAVRJC01. The sequence continues at coordinate 1,593,235 of CAVRJC010000012.1, read as the reverse complement.
ATGGTCAAGACGAAGGGCGCCAACGTGGCCCCAGCCGAAGTCGAAGCGGTGCTCAACGCACACCCTGACGTTCGCATCTCGTTCGTGACCGGACTTCCCCACGACGTGTTCGGGCAGGAGGTCGTCGCCGGCGTCATTGCGGAGGAGGGCCACAGATCGACGTCGACGCGCTGCTGGCGGAGTGCCGACGAGAGCTGTCGCCGTACAAGGTGCCGACCATGATCGAGGTCCTCGAGCCCGACGAGATCCGATACCTGGCGAGCAGCAAGCCCGACCGCCGTGGCGTGACGGCCACGCTCGCCGAGCGTCGAGATGCCGCGGGCTGGGTAGCGGGCCGGATCGAACCAGTCCGAGAAGCAGCGCATTTGCACCTATTAATTAGGGGACGCCCACGGCGGCCCGTTGCGGCGCATCGAGGTGGTAGAGCCGGGTGGCCGTGTGCTGGAGGATCTTGCCGGCGGTGTCGTCCGGAACTCCCGCGAGCGAGCGCTCCATCACCACACGCGGGTTCGGCGAGTACGAGGCGGGCCCGGGCGACAGGCTCGTCGCGTGCGGGAAGTCGGTCTCGAACATGAGATTGTCACCGAGTTGGTCGATGACCAGCCCGAGCGTCTGTTGCTCGTACCAGTACATCCCGAAGATCTGACGGCGGAGGTACTCGCTCGGCATGAGCCGTTCCGGGTACTCCTGGTGTGCACCGACGCCGATCCACTGCCAGTCCATGGTCTCGGCGAGGAACGGGAGCCAACCCGCACCGTTCTCCACCGACACGAATTTGAGGTCCGGGTACCGGTGGCACACCCCGCTGAGCACGACCTCGGCGATGTTCTGCGCGTTCCCGAGCAGGCTCAGCGACGTCCCCTGGGCGTAGTCGAGCTTCTGGCGCTGATCGACCGTGAGCCGATCGTCGTCGTCGAACGCCAGGAACCCGACGTGGAAGTTGATGCTCAGGTCCATCTCCTGGGCGAGTCCGAGCAGGGGCTCCCAGTGGTCGTCGACGAGGCGCGGCAGCCCGACCTTGTTGTAGCGCGCCGCGAGCAGCACACCCTTGTGGCCGGTCTCGTAGCAGCGCTGCATCTCGGCCACCGATTCGTCGACGTCCCAGAACGGCAGCATCATCATGGGTATCAGCCGTCGCGTATCGGCGGAGGCGAACTCCACCAGCCAGTCGTTGTACGCCCTCACGCATTCCGTGGCGAGCGGGCGCGGCATCGTGTCGAGGAACACGTGACTGTGGAACCCGAGGATGTTCGGGTAGAGCACCTGGTAGTACACGCCGATCGAGTCCATGTACTCGAGGCGTGCCTTCGGGTCGACGGCCGCCGGCAGGGCCTCGGCCATCGTCCGCGGGTGGGACGGCGGGAACTCGGGCCACGCGGCCTGGGCGAACGCGGCAACCCCGAAGAGGCGTCGGTCGCCGATGTGCCAGATGTCTTCCTGGCGGCGCTCGTGGTACATGACATGGGGTACGAGATCCCCCCACTTGGCCGAGACTCGCGACGTCCACAGATCGGGGGGCTCGATGATGTGCGCGTCGACATCCGCAACCGCGAACCGGTCACAGAGGGCCTGGTCCGTGCTGGCATCGGTCGACATGCATCTCTCCTATTAAAGTATTATAAAGATGGCACGCTGCGGGCTCGAGCCGTCCGGTCGCACGCTTGCGTGCCCGGCCGCGCGACTCTACGATACTAATTCTTTAAAGGACATGGAGGATGTGGATGGACACGCTGACCGGAGGCAACGGCGCCACCGCGGCGTCACTCGGCTACCGCTTGTTCGATGCCGACAACCACTACTACGAGCCCGAGGACGCGTTTCTCCGCTACATGGACCCGGCCCTCGCGCACAAGGCACCACGCTGGGTGCAGATGGACGACGGCGCGCGCCGGCTGATCTTCGGCGATCGCATGAACCGGTTCGTCGGTGCCGACCACACCTTCAAGCAGGTCGGCAAGGCCGGGGTGCTGCAGCAGGGTGAAGCCGGCAATGTCGTGCAGTCCCGTTCGAATCTCGAGGACGCGCACGCGCACTACACCAACCGAGACGCCCGCCTGGAGGTCATGGACGCCCAGGGTCTCGAGGCGAGTCTCCTATTCCCCACGCTCGCCGTCAGTGTGGAGGCTCTCCTCGTCGACGACATCGAAGCGACCTACGCCAACCTCCACGCCTTCAACCAGTGGCTGGACGACGACTGGGGCTTCAACTACAAGGACCGCATCCACGGGGTCGCGTTGCTGTCCCTCCTCGACCCGTTCCGCGCCATCGACGAGCTCGATTTCGTCGTCACCCGCGGAGCCAAGGTGGTGCAACTGCGCACCGGTCCGGTCGCCGGGCGGTCCCCTGCCGATCCGATCTACGACCGCTTCTGGGCCGCGGTCACCGACGCCGACGTGGCCGTCGTGTTCCACGCCAGCGACGACTCGTACCGCTGGAACATGGCCGAGGTTTGGGGTTGGGGGAACGTCAACGTCCCGGCGCGTCGGATCCCTCCGCTGCAGCGGATCATCGCCGGCGCCGATCGTTCGATCCACGACACGATCGCGGCGCTCGTCTACGGCAAGCTGTTCGAGCGGTTCCCGACCTTGCGCATGGCGACCATCGAGCTCGGCAGCATCTGGGTCCCCGAGCTCCTGGCCAACTTCGAGCGCTTCGGAGCCGGTGAGCTGGCCGAGCACCCGATCGAGACGTTCCGTCGCCACTTCCGCGTCATGCCCTTCGAGGACGAGGACATCGCGGGCCTTGCCGATGCCATCGGCATCGATCACGTCATGTTCGGGTCCGACTACCCCCACACCGATGGCCTCGCCGAGCCAGCGAGCTTCGCCGACCAGCTAGGGGAATTCGACGAGGTGAGCACCCGCAAGATCATGCGCGACAACCTGCACGCGTTCCTCAACCCGCGCGCCGCGACCTGACCGAGCAGACCCATGGCGACGTACGTGTTCGTGTCGGGTGGCTGGCACGGCGGCTGGTGCTGGAAGCGGGTCGCCGATCGACTCCGCGCGAGCGGGCACGAGGTCTTCACCCCGACGCTCACCGGCCTCGGTGAACGCGCCCACCTGCTCGAACCGTCCGTGGATCTCGAGACGCACATCGCCGATGTCCTCGCGGTCATGGACTGGGAGGGCCTCGACGACGTCGTGCTGGTCGGGCACAGCTACGGCGGGATGGTGATCACCGCGATCGCCGACCGCGTGCCGGAGCGCCTCGTGCAAGTGGTGTACGTCGACGCCCTGTGGCCGGTGGACGGCGAGTCAGTCGGCGACATCGTCGGGGTGGAGGCGGCGCAGACCGTCACCGCGGCGCAGTCGGACCCGACGAGCGGCAGCCTGATCGCCGGCGCCGACCAGCTCGCGCAGCTCCTCGGCGTGACCGACGCCGACGATGTCGCGTGGTTGGCGTCCAAGCTCACACCGCAACCGTCGGCCTCGGTGATCCAACCGCTGCGCCTGCAGCACGAAGGCGCAACGGTCGACACGCTGTTCGTGTCGTGCGCGTGCCACGACCTTCGAGGGCACGGAGCTCTCGTACGCGAGGGGCGCGGGACCACGCCACCACTGACGCGAGGGTGCGTACCGTCGAGATCGACGCACCGCACAATGTGATGGTCACGCACCCCGACCTGCTCGCGGAGGTACTCGAGCGCTCCACTCCATAGGCGTCGCGACCGCCCGACCCGGCGTGCCCACGGGGCCGTTAAAGTTGCATTCTTTGTAAGTTTGCGCCACCATGCAGTGTTCCTGCACAGGAGGGAGAACCGTGCCGAGAGCCCTGGCGCCCGACGTCTCGACGTGGCCCGCCGACGACCCACAGCTGATCGGGAGCCGCTGCGAGTCATGTAGCGCGGTGACCTTCCCGCGGCAGTCCTACTGCCCGCGCTGCGGCCGACCCGACATGACGGAGCGCTTGCTTCCCCGCCGGGGGACGCTGGTGAGCTGGACGACACAGGAGTTCCCGCCCAAGGAGCCGTTCGCCGGCGGAGCGGCCTTTGAGCCGTTCGGCGTCGGCCTCGTTCAGCTCGGCGACGAAGTGCGCGTCGAGGCGCGGCTCACCGAGAACGACCCGGCCAAACTCAATTTCGGCGCCGAGGTCGAGCTCGTGATGATCCCGTTCTACGTCGACGAGGACGGTACCGAGGTCCTGACCTTCGGGTTCGCACCCACATGAGGCTGGATTGCGCGAGCCTCATGGACCCGACGCACCGAGGAGTGTCTGCATGAACGACGTCGCCATCATCGGTGTCGGCCTCCACCCCTTCGGGCGGTTCGGCGACAAGTCGGCCATGGAGATGGGATCCGACGCCGTGCACCTGGCCTTGACCGACGCGGGTATCGAATGGACCGATGTCCAATTCGCGTTCGGCGGCAGCGACACGATCCGGATGCCGGATGCCGGCATCAGTCTCTTGGGGTTGACGGGCATCCCCTACATGAACGTCTACAACGGGTGCGCCACCGCCGCGACCGCATTGGGGCAAGCCGCCGACGCCATCCGGCACGGGGAGTACGACCTCGGCGTCGCGATCGGCATGGACAAGCACCCTCGCGGGGCCTTCACCGCCGATCCGGCGGTGATCGGCGTCCCCGCCTGGTACGCCGAGAACGGGCAGTTCCTCACCACCAAGTTCTTCGGCATGAAGATCAACCGGTACATGCACGAGCACGGGATCACGCCCCGGACGCTGGCACGTGTGGCCGCGAAGAACTACCGCAACGGCGCGCTCAACCCGAACGCCTTCCGCCGGACGCCGATCTCCGAGGATGAGATCCTCGACGCGAAGATGCTCGAATTATCCCCTCACGCAGTACATGTTCTGCGCTCCCGACGAAGGCGCAGCGGCCGTCGTGCTGTGCCGTGCGGACATCGCGCAGCGGTACACGTCACAACCCATCTTCCTCCGCGCCACCGCACTCCGGACCCGCCGGTACGGGGCGTACGAGGTGCACAGCTCATGGGCTGCGGTCGACGAGGACGCGTCTCCGACCGTCTACGCATCGCGTGCTGCCTACGAAGCGGCCGGGATCGAGCCGGAAGATGTCGACGTCATCCAGCTCCAGGACACCGATGCCGGCGCGGAGATCATCCACATGGCCGAGAACGGCTTCTGTGCCGACGGCGACCAGGAGAAGCTCATCGCCGACAAGGCGACCGAGATCGACGGGCCCATGCCGGTCAACACCGACGGCGGCCTGATCGCGAACGGCGAGCCCATCGGGGCGTCCGGGCTGCGCCAGGTTCACGAGATCGTGGCCCAGCTCAGGCGGCAGGCCGGTGACCGCCAGGTACCGGGCGCCCCGCGGGTCGGGTACGCACAGCTGTACGGAGCGCCCGGAGTCGCGGCCGTCTCGATCCTGACGACATGACGGCTCCCGAGCCGTCTCCGGCTTCGTAGATCTCTTCCACTCCCAGAGCGGGCCCAGGCCCGCGCTCGAGAAAGGCAGCAATGGACTACTCGCGGTACAAGGGGCTCGAGATCACCAAGGAAGGCCGGATCGTCACCGTCACGATCAACCGGCCCGCGGTGCGGAACGCGATCAACCACGAGCTCCACGAGGAGTTCGGGACGATCTTCACGGATCTCGACATGGACGACGAGTGCGACGTCATCATCCTGACGGGTGCGAGCGGCGCCTTCTCCGGTGGCGGCGACATCCCGTGGATCATCGAGCAGAACGGCAACCTGCCGTTGAACACCCTCACGACACGTACCGGGCGCAGGATCCAGACGGCCTTGCTCGATCTCGAGAAGCCGATCCTGGCCAAGGTGCGCGGTCCGGCCATCGGGCTCGGGTGCTCGCTCGCCCTGTTCTGCGACTTCGTCTATGCGACGCCGGAGGCAGTGTTCTCCGACCCGCACGTCGCGGTCGGCCTGGTCGCCGGCGACGGCGGCTGCGTCGCGTGGCCGCAGCTGGTCGGGTACGCCCGTGCCCGGCGTTACCTGCTCACCGGCGATCCCATCCGGGGCAACGAGGCCGCGGAGATCGGCCTCATCACCGAGGCGGTTCCGGACGAGCAGCTCGACGACGTCGTCGACGCCATGGCCCAGCGCATGGCCTCGGGTGCGACCCTCGCGATCCGGTACACGAAGGCCGCCATCAACGCCGGCCTCAAGGTCACCGCCGCCGCGGTCCTCGACCGCGCCGCCGCCTTCGAGAACGTCACCCTGTTCACGAACGACAACCGCAACGCGGTGGAGGCGTTCCTCACCAAGGAGAAGCCGACCTTCAGCGGGTCGTGATCACGACCCGCCCGACGTGACGTCGGTTCGCGTCAGCGCACCGGCGTCATTTCACCGGCGTCGTCACCGGCGCTAGGCGCGGCCGCGTCTCCAGCTCGACGACGTGCTCGGCATCGAGCGCCCCCGCTCGCAGGTGTGCGCCCAACTCCCGCTCCAACGTGCGCCCGTCACCCAACAGGCGTTCGAGGACGAGGTTCCTGCGGAACCGGTGCTGGAACTCGTGCTCCTCGGTGAACCCGATGCCTCCGAACACCTGGAGGCAATTCCTCGCCGCCACGGCGGCCGCCCGCCCCGCGAGCGCCTTGGCCACCACGGCGCTCCATTCGGTGCCGGTGGCGCCCGCCGCGAGGGCCGCGGCGTCGGCCGCGGAGATCGCGACGAGGGTGTCGGCGAGCCGATGCTTGACCGCCTGGAAGGAGCCGATGGGCACGCCGAACTGACGGCGGTCCTGCGCGTACGCCGTCGCCAACAGCAGCTGCGCGTGCGCGCCCGCGACCAGTTGGTGGGCGAGCGCGGTGCGACCGGCCGCGAGCGCGGGGGCCCATGCCGCGGTCGCCTCGGCGCCCTGGAGCACCGTGACGCGACCGTCAGGGCGACCGGCGAGACCCAGCAGGCCCCCGGCCGCATCGACACCCCGAACCGTGGACGCGTCGAGTGCACGCTCGAGCTCGATGATCTCCAGTCGGTCGCCGCGAAGGTCGGGCACCCACAGCAGGCGGCGCGCCTGACCGCCGGCCGGCAACACCACGTGCGTCGGACGCGATCCGCGCGCCGCGCTCTCCCCGATGACTGGATACGCGATCGCGCGTTCCCCCACCGCATCCGGCCATCGCGCCGCGACAAGCCCGCCGACGACGTCGTCGAGCGCGCCCGCGTCGACGCCGGTGCTCCCCTGCGCGCGGAACACGAGCGCGATCGCGACTTCCTCGTCCATCTCGAGCGCGTCGATCCAGCCGGCATCGAGCAAGGCGGCGCGGGCCTTGATCGGATCGTCGTGGTGCAAGGCCGCGGTGAACGAGCGATCGAGATCGTCGATCAGGTCGGCGTCGATCACGACACACCTCGCAGGCCGAGGAGCTGGTCGGCGACGATGTTGCGCTGGATCTCGCCCGAGCCGCCGTAGATCGACGCCGCGCGTGAGTACATGTAGTGGGAGCGCCAGTCGCGGGCAGCGTCGTCGTCGGCGAACTCGAGCACGCCGCCGAACGATGCCCGCACGAAGTCGAACAGCTCCTGCTCCGCGCCGGCCATGAGGATCTTGTCGATCGACGTCTCCGGAGAGGCGATCGTCTCCTCGGCCACCCGATGCTGCGTCATCCAGGTCCGGGCTCGGACTCCGGCGATGGACAGGAACACCCGGCCCACGGCTTCGTCGTCGGCCGCGTCCAGCTCGGTCTCGCGGAGAAGGTGATGGAGCTGCTCGAGCAGGAGCATCGAGAACATCCAGAAGATGCCGCCGCGCTCGGAGCGCAGCATGTCCATCGCGACGGTCCAGCCTCCGTTGAGCTCGCCGATGAGGCGATCCTTCGGCACCCGCACCTCTTCGAAGAAGGTGTGTGAGAACTCCTCCATGCCGTTGATAGTCGGCAGCGGCTGGACCGTGAGACCCGGCGTGTCCATGTCGACCAGCATCGCGGTGATGCCCCGGTGGCGCGACTCGGGCGTTCCCGTGCGCGCGAGGAGGACGATCCGGGAGGCGAACTGCGCGTAGCTCGTCCAGATCTTCTGCCCGGTGACGACCCAGTGATCGCCGTCGTCGACCGCCCAGCACCGCAGGGACGCGAGATCGCTCCCGGCATCCGGCTCGGAGAAGCCCTGGCACCATCCCTCGGTCCCACCGAGGAACGGCGGGAGGTACGTGGCCGCGAGGTCCGGCGCCATCCTGACGACGGTCGGGCCCAGCACCTCCGCCACCGCGAAGAGCGGCTCGTAGACGAGCCCGCGTTCGGACAACGCTTCGGCCACGGCCGCCCGCACGAGTGACGAGTCCTCGAGCCCACCGACCCGCTCGGACCACCCCCGGCGCAGCCACCCGGCATCCCACAGGAGCCGCTGGTTCGCGGCGAACGGGCGACCTCGTCGACGAGTGAGGCGCCGGCGGCATGCTGCTCGAACGACGCGTGGTTGTCGTCGAGCCAGGCGGACAACTCGGCCCGGAGCTCGCGGATCCCGTCGACTTCTCGTTCGGCGCTTGTCACTTGATCATTGCGATGATTGATAGCGAGATGGTAGCCCACCGCCCGGTGCGGTTACGCTCCCGCGGTGCGGTTCTACCTGGGCCTTCCCACGGACAACGTCCGGCAGGCGGCCGAGTTCGTGACCGCCGATGCGGTCGCCGAACTGGCGCACGCCGCCGAGGTGGCCGGCTTCGAGGGCGTCTTCGTCACCGACCATCCGTTCCCCGAAGACGAGTGGATGCGCTCGGGCGGGCACCACGCCCTCGACCCGTTCGTCGCGCTGTCGTTCGCGGCGGCGGCCACCTCCCGCGTCAAGCTCATGACGTGCATGTGCATCGTCGCGTACCGGAACCCCTTCGTCACCGCCAAGGCCGCGTTGAGCGTGCACGTCCTCTCCGGCGAGCGCCTCATCCTCGGCGTCAGCACCGGCTACCTCGAGCCGGAGTTCCGCGCGCTCGGGGTCGACTTCGACGAGCGCAACGACTTGGCCGACGAGAGCCTCATCGCGATGCGCCGCGCGTGGACCGAGGACGGTGTCGAGATGACCGGCATGCACTTCCACGCCGCCGGCCACACCATGCTCCCGCATCCGCAGGTGGCACCGCCGATGTGGGTCGGCGGCAACGCGAAGCGCGCCATCCGCCGGGCAGTCGATCTCGCCGACGGCTGGCTGCCGATGCCCTACCCGCGCGACGTCGCCAACCCTCGCCGATCGGCGTTCCTCGAGACCACCGACGATCTGCGCGCGCTGCTCGCGTACGCCGACGAGTACCGCGACCAGCAGGGCTCGACGCGCGCGTTCACCGTGAGCCTGAAGCCTCTGGTGCCCTCGAGCCCCGGCGCTCCGGGCTATGACCCGACGCGACTCCTCGACCACATCGCCGAGCTGCGCGACCTCGGTGTCGAGGGCATCGTGGTGCACTGCCCCGGGCCCCACCGCGCCGGCACCCTCGATCGGATCGCCGAGTTCGGCGGCTCCATCATCGACGGGGCCTGAGCATCACCGGCTCTGACGGATCGCCTGCGCATCCACTCGTTCGTTCGGGTCCATCCAGTCGCCGTGGACAAGACCGACATCGTTGTGCTCGGTCATCGCCTGCTCGACTTCGTGATCCTTGCCGGCCTCGATCAGTCGGCAGATCTCCTCGTGGAGCTCGAGCGCCTTCACCTTCTCGGCACCGCTGAACGACGCGCCGCGTGCGCCCGTGGCCTTGGCCCCGGTCTCTTCGTTCACGAGCCAGATCGACTCCAGGATCCCGGTCATCATCGTGAGCGTCTCATTCCCGCATCGCTGCACCAGCGTCTTGTGGAACGACATCATCGACTCGCTGAAGGCGACGTCGTCGCCGTCGACGAGGCCGCGCGACTCGACGTTGATCCTGCGGAGCTCGGGGACCACCGCCTTCTTCCGGTCCGAGCGGCGTGCGCACGACATCGCGCACATCGGCACGAGGAGCGCCAGTGCGTCGAAGACGTCCTGCAACTCGGTACTCCGGCTCCGCAGCACGAGCGCGATGGTGTAGGCCGCGGTCCTCGGCTCCGGGCGGTGGACGACGGATCCGCCGACGCTCCCGCGCTGCACCGTGATCAGCCCCTCGGACTCGAGGACGCGCAGGGCCTCCCGCATCGAGGGACCGCTGATGCTGAACTCCTCGAGCAGCGCGTCCAGCGGCGGCAGGCGGTCGCCGTCGGCCAGCTTGCCGTCGATGATGAGGTCCCGGATCCGGTCGGCGACCACGTCGGCCACCCTCGACACGCGGACCGGTCCCTCCGCGAGCGCCAGTCGCTCGGGGTCCTTCATGACACGAAAGATTACTGGTTTTTAGAGCATGGGCCGGGAGCCTCGCCGGCCCATGGCGTCACTCAGGACCGCCGGTTCTCCCGCCACGACACGTCCTTGTCACCTCGAGGCTCGCCGGGGAGCCCGAGGATGCGCTCACCGATGAGGTTGCGCATGATCTCGGTGGTCCCACCACCGATCGTCCGCGCCCGGCTCCATAGGAACCGCAGCTGGTCGGTCGAGGGGACGCCGCCGGGCTCGTGCCACTCGTAGTCGCCGCCGAGCGTGCCGTCCGCGCCGAGGAGATCCATGACCAGGTTCCCGGTGCGCTGGTCCACCAGGTTGCGGCTCACCTTGACGACCGGCGCGAGCGTGTCGGCGTGGCCGCGTCCCCGTGCGCCCTTGGCGCGCAGGGCGAGGAGCCGGGAGACTTCGGCGGCGACGTAGGCGCCGACGACCCGGTCGCGGTACACGGGCTCCACGGAACCGAGCGTCCGGCGGCGCTGCCAGCTCTCCAGGAGCCACGGAGTGGTGGACTCGTTGTCGGCGATTCCCTCCCGCTCGGCCGCGAGCAGGGATCGGCTGACGGCCCAACCGCGCCCGATCTCGCCGAGTCGGTACGCGTCGGGCACCCGAACGTCGGTGAGGAACACTTCGTTGAAGTGCCGGCCGCCGTCCATCGTCCGCAGTGGACGGACGTCGACGCCGGCGAAGCTCATGTCGAGCACGAAGAGGGTCAAGCCCCCGTGCTTGGGAACGTCGGGGTTGGTGCGCGAGCAGGATGGACCAGCGCGCCATGTCGGCGAAGCTGGTCCACACCTTCTGCCCGTTGACCACCCACTCCTCGCCGTCCCACACCGCGGTCGTGCTCACGTTCGCCAGGTCGGAGCCGGCGTCGGGCTCGCTGAACAGCTGGCACCAGAACTCGTCGCCGGTGAACGCGGGGCGAAGCCAACGACGCTTCAGGTGGTCGTCGGATGCGAACGCGTGGACCGCCGCTGCGGCCTGGTGCACGCCGACGTAGCTGGCGATCTTCGGCGCAGGGGCGCCGACGGCCGCGAGCCGTTCCGTGACCATCGCCTGCAGATCGGCGGGCGCGCCCAGACCCCCGAAGCCCGGGTCGAAGTGCACCCAAGCCAGGCCGGCGTCGTAGCGGGCGCCGAGGAACTCCGGCGGTGAGCAGGATGCCGGCGGGTGGTCGGCCAGGAGCTGGGTCAGCGCCTGCTCGACGGCCTCGCGGCTCGTCCCATCCGTGTCCATCCCGAGTGCCGACCGCCGATTGAGGGAGCGAAGAATCCAAGCATCCAGCGCCGCCATCCTGTCAACCGCATCGGCCGGCGCTCTACCCGGGCTCGCCGGAGGATTACTCGCACGCCACCAGCAAAAGAGAGCCAGAACTCCCGGGGGGTTTTGGGAGCGTCGCGCAAGTAATCCTCGGGCGGACCCTGCAGTCGCTATCTATAACATGATTTAACATTTCCGTCAACGAGATCGGGCACCGGCGTCAAGATTAGAATCTTCCAAAGGATTGGCGGGAGTCCCGGGCACCCGCACGAGCACCCGATCGAAAGCTGGCGCACACCATGTGGGAGTTCGAGACGGATGCGGAGTACCAGGAGCAGCTCGACTGGGTCGACGCCTTCGTGCGCGAGCAGATCGAGCCCCTCGACTTCGTCCTCCGCAACCCGGCCGACAAGCGCGACGAGGACGCGCAGGCGATCGTGCGGCCACTCCAGGAAGCGGTCAAGGCACGCGGGCTCTGGGCGACCCACCTCGGCCCGGAGCTCGGCGGGCAGGGGCACGGCCAGGTCAAGCTCGCGCTCCTGAACGAGATCCTCGGCCGCTCGCGGTGGGCGCCGTTCGTGTTCGGCGCCCAGGCACCCGACTCGGGCAACGCCGAGATCCTCGCGCACTTCGGCACCGACGAGCAGAAGTCCGAGTACCTCCAGCCGCTGCTCGACGGTCGGATCAGCTCCTGCTACTCGATGACCGAGCCGACCGGTGGCGCCGATCCGACGCTGTTCCGCACCCGGGCGTACCGGGACGGTGACACCTGGGTCATCAACGGCGAGAAGTGGTTCTCCAGCAACGCCCGCTACGCGAGCTTTTTCATCGTCATGGCGGTGACCAATCCCGACGTGAGCCCTTACCAAGGGATGTCGATGTTCATCGTCCCGGCGGACACGCCGGGGATCGACATCGTGCGCAACGTGGGCGTCGCGAGCGAACCACCTGGTCAGGGATCACCCGAAGGCGTCCGCCACGACCACGCGTACGTGCGGTACGAGAACGTCCAGGTCCCGGCCGACCATCTCCTCGGCGGGGAAGGCCAGGCGTTCGTCATCGCGCAGACGCGTCTGGGCGGTGGGCGCATCCACCACGCCATGCGCACAGTGGCACTGGCGCGACGCGCGTTCGACCTGCTGTGCGAGCGCGCGGTGTCCCGCCAGACGCGCGACGGCGCACTCGCGTCGTTCCAGATGACCCAGGAGAAAGTCGCCGACAGCTGGATCGACATCGAGTGCTTCCGGCTCCTCGTGTTGCGCACCGCCTGGCTCATCGACAAGCACAAGGACTACAAGAAGGTGCGCAAGGACATCGCCGCGGTCAAGGTCATGCTCCCTCGTGTCCTGCACGACGTCGCGCAGCGGGCCTTGCGCCTCCACGGCGCGCTCGGCGTGTCGAACGAGATGCCGTTCGTGAGCATGATGGTGACGGCCGAGGCCCTCGGTCTCGCCGACGGGCCCTCGGAAGTCCACAAGGTCACGCTCGCCCGCCAGGTACTGAGCCAGTATGCACCGGTGGACACACTCTTCCCGTCAGGCCACCTCCCCACCCTCGCCGCGCACGCGCAGTCCGCGTTCGCCGCGCGCCTCGAGCACGAAGTCGCCGACCTGTGAGCGGGACCGACCACGACGCCGATCTCCGGGGCCGCTTCGGCCTCGACGGCAAGACCGCGATCGTCACCGGCGCCTCAAGCGGGATCGGGGCGCGCATCGCCACCGCGTTCGCCGCCGCCGGCGCGACCGTCTACGCAGTCGCGCGGCGCGCGGATCGGCTGGCGACGCTCGCCGCGCAGCACCCCGGCGTCGAGCCGTGGCCGGCCGACTTGTCGGACGACGACGAGTGCGGGCAGGTCGTCAGCGGGGTGGTCGAACGCGCCGGGCGCGTCGACATCCTGGTCAACAACGCCGGCATCGCCAACATCGAACGCGCGGAGGACGAGACGACCGAGACGTTCCGCCGCCTGGTCGAGACGAATCTCGTCGCCACCTTCGTGCTCGCGCGGGAAGCCGGGAAGGCGATGATCGCGCAGGGCGACGGTGGCGCGATCGTGAACATCTCGTCGACCGCCGGCCTGGTGGGCGTCGGTCGCGGGCTCCCGCAGGCGGCCTACGCCGCGAGCAAGGCGGGCGGCATCAACCTGACGCGCGAGCTCGCGACCCAGTGGGCGCGCCACGGGATACGAGTCGAACGCGATCGCGCCGGGATGGGTCGACACCGAGATGACCACGGAGTGGCTCGCCACCGATCGGGGGCAGGAGACCGTGAAACGGCTCACACCGCTCGGCCGCGCCGCGCACGTCGACGAATCGCGTCCGCCGCGCTGTTCCTCGCCAGCGACGCGAGCTCCTTCATCACCGGGGCCGTCCTCGCCGTCGACGGCGGCTGGACTGCCGTGTGACGGTGCCCGCCGACGGCTCCGATCCCTTCGTCGCCCGGGTCGGCGTCGTGGCTCGCTGACCAGGGCGTCGTCGTCGTCGAGCCGCTCCGCGCGCAGGCTCATCCAGGGTGGTCACTCGAACCTCACCTACGAGCTCGTCGACGGGACGGGCGCGCGGCTGGTGCTGCGCCGCCCACCGATGGGACATGTCCTGGCAACGGCGCACGACATGGGCAGGGAGTGGCGCTTCATCTCGGCGCTCGCGCCGACGCCGGTCGCGGTGCCGGCGCCGATCGCCTCGTGCGCCGACGACGACGTGATCGGCGCGCCGTTCTTCGTCATGGAGTTCGTCGACGGCGTCGTCCTCGCCGACCTCACCGAGCTTCCACACCTTCGGGCGCGCCGCGCGTCGGCGTTCAGGACTCGCGATGGTCGAGACACTCGCCGCCCTGCACTCGGTCGACATCGAAGCGGTCGGTCTGGGTGACATCGGCCCACGCGTCGACTTCGTCGCGCGGCAGCTTCGTCGCTGGCAGCGTCAGTGGGAGCAGACCAAGCCCGGCGACTTCGCAGCGATGGACGAGCTGCACCGCCGGCTGGAGGTGGCGATGCCACCACAGCAGCGCGACACGATCGTCCACGGCGACTTCCGGCTGGGCAACCTGATGCTCGACGACGCGGGCGAGGTGCTGGCGATCCTCGACTGGGAGCTCGCCGCGCTGGGTGATCCTCTCGCCGACCTCGGATGGACGGTCATGTGGTGGGATCCTGCGGTCGACACCGGGGAGGGCCCGTCACCCGCCGCGCTCGAGGGGTTCATGCCGACGTCCGCGCTGATCGACCGCTACGCGGAGGCGACGGGATTGGACGTGACCGCCCTGCCGTACTACGTGGCGTTCAACATCTGGCGGCGACTGTGCATCAGGGCCGGTGTGGCGGCCCGCTTCGCGGCCGGCGTCATGGGTAACCAGGAGCGCGCCACGAGCGTCGACGACCGCAAGGAGATCGAGAACGGATCGGCAGTCGCGATCGGGCTGCTCGACGGCGTCAGGGGATGAGCACCGGCAGCGCGTCCCAGCCCCGCGCCGTCGAGGTGACCGCCTGCTTCGCGTTGGCGGTGTCGACCTCCCAGTCGGGGAACCGGTCGAGGATCTCCTCGAGCGCGATGCGGCCCTCGAGCCGCGCCAGCGCCGCGCCAAGGCAGTAGTGCGCGCCGTACCCGAAGCTCAGGATCTGCGAGATCGGGCGGTGGACGTCGAACCGGTCACCGTCGGGAAAGCGCCGGTCGTCGCGGTTGCCGGACCCGTTGATGACGACCATCGCGCTCCCGGCCGGGACCGTACGCCCGTACCACTCGACGTCCTTCGTCATGTACCGGGCGAAGAAGGCCGCCGGTGACTCGTAGCGGAGGATCTCCTCGATCGCGTTGGGCACGAGCGAGCGATCCGCGACGATGTCCCGGCGTTGATCGGCGTGATCCCCGAGGAGCTTCCCGACCCACGTGATCAGCCGGCTCGTGGTCTCGTTGCCGGCCAGGCCGATGCAGGCCGACGAATGCGAGCAACTCGTCGCGCCTCAGGCGACGCGTCGTCCCGGTCTCGTCCTCGAACTCGGCCTGCATGAGATCCGTCATCAGGTCGTCGGAGGGGTGCTCCTCCCGCCAGTCGATGAAGTCCGCGAACATGTCACCGCGCACCATCGACGCCAGGATGTTGTCGGGCGAGTCGAGCTCGTCGTAGGGCATCTGCTCGCCGGACTCGGTGTGCAACGCGGCGACGGCGCCGTCGCGGATCAGCTCCTGCCGCGTCCTCCGGGACGCCGAGCAGCCATGCCGATCACCCGCATCGGCATCTGCGCGCCGATGTCGGCCATGAAGTCGAACCCGCCGGCACCCACCAACGGGTCGAGGCTGCGGGCGCAGTACTCGCGGATCTTCGGCTCCAGCTCGCTGACCGCCTTGGGCGAGAACAGGCGTGACACCAACCGCCGGTGCATCACGTGCAGCGGGTCGTCCTCCGAGATGAAGAAGCCTCGGGGCATCGAGACCCCGGCCTGGATCATCTCGAGCACGACGCCCCTGCTCGAGATGTAGGTCTCGCGGTCGATGAGCGCGCGCTCGACGTCGTCGAACCGGCTGAGCGCGTAGAAGTCGTGCTGCTCGTTGTAGTAGAGCGGCGCCTCCTCCCGCAGCCGGCGCCATGTGGGATACGGGTCGGCGTTGGTCGCCGGGTTCCACGGGTCGTAGTAGACGCTCAGCGGCGCTGTTCACCGTCATGACCGCACCCCCCTCTGCGGGATCACGACCGCTCGATCCCGAACTCCCAATCTTCTTGAAGTTCGTAACCTTAGGTGTGCTGTACCCTGTCGTGCTTCCTCGACCAGGTCGAGGATCTGCGACGGCCCCAGGGGGAGCCGCGTGACGCTGACCCCCAGGGGCGCGAGGGCGTCGGCGATCGCGTTGACCACGGCGGGAGGGGCGCCGATCGCGCCGCCTTCGCCGACTCCCTTGTGCCCGCCGACGCTGTGACCCATGGTCTCGACGTGCCCGTACTCGATCACGGGGACGTCGGCCGCGGTGGGCAACAGATAGTCCATGAACGTGGTCGCGATCGGGTTGCCGTCGTCGTCGTACGCGAGGTGCTCGTACAGCACACCGCCGATGCCCTGCACGGTGCCGCCGGCGATCTGCCCTTCGACGACATTGGGATTGATCATCGGCCCGCAGTCTTCGCTCACGATGTAGCGGAGCAGCTGGACGTGACCCGTCTCGACGTCGACCTCGCACGTGCACACATGGGTCGCGTTCACCCACACGAAGTCGGCCGATGCCGTGTACCGGGCGCTGGCTTCCAGGCCGGCGGCCACACCGGGCGGCAGCGACGGCGGGTCGAAGTAGGCCAGGCGCGCGAGCTCGGCCACCGAGATGCCGATCGAAGGAGTGCCGCGGATGGTGGCGCGCCCTCCGATCAGCTCGATGTCGTCGGTGGATGCCTCGAGTCGATGGGCGGCGATCGTGATCAGGCGCTCACGGAGTACCGCGGCGGTCTCCTCGACGGCCCCCGCGGTCATCGCCCCACTGCGGCTCCCTGCCGTGCCCGCGCCGTAGCCCGTCAACGCGGTGTCACCCTGAATCGTGTTGACGTCGTCGATGTCGACGCCGAGCGCATCCGCCGCGAGCTGCACCACGGTGGTCTCGACGCTGTTCCCGCTCGAGCCCCCGGCGATGTAGACGTTCACCGCCCCGGAGGGCTCGATGCGGATGGTGGCACCCTCGGTGCTGTAGCCACCGAAGCCCGGCGTCGACGGCTCCACGAAGGTGGACGTGCCGACACCGAGGTACCGACCGGCCGTGCGCGCTTCGGCCTGCTCTCGGCGGAACGCGCCGTAGTCGAGGATCCCGAGTGCGTCCTCCAGGGTCTCGAGCGGCGAGATGCGGTCGAAGACCATGCCGTTCGGGTTCGTGTACGGGAGGTCGTCCTGCCGCAGCACGTTGCGTCGCCGCAGTTCCACCGGGTCCATGCCCAGCTCCCGGGCGGCGATGTCGAGGAGCATCTCCACGCGAGCGACTCGAACTGCCACGGCCCGCGGTACGAGGTGCGGCCCTCGGTGTTCGTGAAGACGCTGCGGCAGTCGAAGCTCGCGAGCGGCACCCGGTACGGGCCGGGGAACAACGGGCCCAGCAACCCGATGGAGCCCATCGGCGTCGGCGTGGGGCACGCGCCGCAGTCGGAGACGAAACGGAGGTCGACGGCTTGGATCGTGCCGTCACCGTCGAACGCCATGCCGCGCGGTGCCGTGCTCGTGGCGCGACTGCCCGGCCGCCATGAGGTTCTCGCGCCGGTCCTCCACCCACTTCAGCGGCGCCGGCAGCTGCATCGCCGCCAGCATCACGCACGTCTCCTCCTGGCGGGCGTAGAGCTTCTGCCCGAACCCCCCGCCGGTGTCACGCATGATCACGCGGATGCGGTGCTCCGGGAGCCCGACCACCCGCGAGCACGCGGCACGTACCTCGTGGGGCGACTGCGTCGCCGTGTGCACGCTTAGCTCGCCCGTCGTGCCTACGTACTCGACGACCAGTCCTCGCGTCTCCATCGGCACCGCGCAGTAGGCCTGCTGGAAGATCGTCGCTTCGACCACGTGCGCGGCCGCGGCGAACACCGGCTCGAGATCCTCCACACCACCACGCAGCACCCCGGCGACGTTCGAGCCATGACTCGGATGGACCAACGTCTCCGCGCCCTCGGCCTCGCGGTAGTCGACGAGCGGTGTCAGTGGCTCGTAGTCGACGACGACCAGCTCGGCGGCGTCCTCGGCCACGTAGGGATCGCGCGCCACGACCATGGCGATCGCCTCTCCGACGAACCGGACGTCGCGTTCGGCCAGCGGCGCCCATGGCGTGTCGGTGATGGCCGCGTCGTCCGGGACGGCCGCGGCGTACGCGGGAACGAGGTCGGCCGCCACGAACACTGCGTGCACACCCGGAACCTCCCGTGCTGCGCTCGTGTCGACGCTGCGGATCCGCGCGCGCGCCAACGGGCTCCGCACGAACGACGCGTGCAACATCCCGGGTCGGCGCACGTCGTCGACGAAGGTCCCGCGCCCGCCGAGGAGACGCGCGTCCTCGACTCGGTGCACCCGGCTCCCGGAGAAGCGCGCGGCTCCGTCGATCGGTGTCGCCGTCGGCGCGGGCGCGCTCCGATCCACGGTCACACCGCGGTCTTCTGCGTGCGCTGTCGGTTGCGCCGGCGGTACTCGCGCTGGATCTGTGCCTTCGCGCAGGCGGCGTCGCAGTACAACACGCCGGTGGACCGGTACTGGCCCTTCGCCGCGCGGCCGCGCTGCCTGGTGAACGGACGGCCGCAGCTCTCGTTGGCGCAGCGGCGGATCTCCAGACCGTCGACGATGAGGTTGTGCAGTTGCACGACCAGCGCCGAGGCAAGCGTGCTGGGGCAGGCGAAGATCTTGAGCGACGCGCGTTCGTGGCTGAGCCAGACGGTCAACGAGGGCAGGTGCTCACGCAAGAGCTGCGCGTGTACCGCGACAAAGATGCGCCACGCATCCGCGAGAGGTGTTTCGCGCAATGTAATGAGATCGGGCGCGGCAGCAGCCTCGGACAGTTCGGAGAACTCGTGGCCGACTCGGAGATCGAAACGCTCGCCGGTCCACGCACTGATCAGGTCGGTGCCTTCACTGTGCGCGACGAAATGGTTGACCGCGGCGCGGACCAGGCGGAGTCGCTGCGCGACCTGCTGCCAGTGTCCACACGAGAAGACGATGTTGAACTCTTCGCCGGCGTCTTTGGTCCGAAGCATCGCTCCCTTGAGGATCTTCGTTCCTGGGCCGTAACTTGCGATGCCGACGAGTGGCTCGGAATGCATGTACCAGCCCTCGATCATGAGCGGGGGCGACAGGTTCGACTCGCCGGAATCACCGTCGCGGTCGACCAGGCCGAGGTCCGCGAGGTCCACCGGTTGCGCCAGGTCCAGCCCGAGCGTCTGGGTCAGCTGCGCGACACCGTGCGCGGTGTCGAGGTCGGCGTCCCGCAGCTCACGGACGATCGCTTCCAGAGGCAAGGTCGTGGTGTACGAGCGGCCCCGGCCGACGAGATACCCGTCCTCGCAGGCGACGAACTCGGCTTTGATGACGGGCGGGTCGGGGAGCGGGGTGGTGTCGGCCACGAGCTCGCTGGTGGTACGGAGTTGATCGATCTCGTTCCTACTCATGGCCGGATGCTACGGCGCCTCGGCGCCCGATTCGTAGCGTCCGACGATCGCCAGGGCGCCCCCGTCGACGGGGAGGTGCACGCCGGTGATGTAGCCCGCGTCGTCCGACGACAGGAACAGGACGGCGTGCGCGACGTCCCACGCAGTGCCGATCCGGCCGAGGGGCACGAAGCGGCCGGCGCCGGCCACCACTTCGTCGCGGCTGGGGCCGTCGGCGTCGGCGCGCCAGTGATGGCCTTCGACCGCGTGCGGCGTGTCGATGCGGCCCGGGATCACCGCGTTGCAGCGGACACCCCACGCGGCGAAGTCGACGGCAAACGCATGGGTGAGGGCCTCGACCCCGGCCTTGGAGACGGCGTACGCGAACAGCGGCCCCCCTCCCATGCGCGCGGCGATGGAGGAGATGTTGGTGATCGCGCCACTCCGTTGGTCCTGCATCAGCGGCACGACGGCACGCGACGTCAGCCACATGCTGCGCAGGTTGGCGTCCATGATGCTGTGCCACCCTGCTTCGTCGAGCGTCAGCGGGTCGCCGTCGCCGTGGTTCAGGCCGACGTTGTTCACGAGGACATCGATCCGGCCCATCGCCGCGTGCGCCTCGTCGACGAGTCGCGCGCAATCGTCGGGGCTCCTCACGTCGGCGACGATCGCGTGCGCGCGTCCGCCGGCTCGGGTGATCTCGCCTGCGGTCGCCTCGGCGCGTGAGTGCACCGCGTCGACCGCGCAGACCTCGGCGCCCTCGCGGCGAGCAGCATGGCGATCGCGCGACCGTTGCCCGTCGCGCCGCCGGGTTGCTGACCCGCGCCGACGACGAGGGCCTTCTTCCCTTCCATGCGAAGGGGCACGCTGCTCCTTTCGATCGGGCAGGATCTTGCGGGGCGCCGCCAATCGGTACCATACTTCGTAAAGCTTCAAAGGTTGGCGGGCGGCATCGAGCGGCGGGGACGGGGCGGCTTGGCGGAGGAGCAGAGCATGGACGCTGCGGTCCGGATCGTGTCGCCGGACGACCACGTCGTCGAGCCGGCACATCTCTGGAGATCCCGGCTCCCCGAGCGGTACCGGGACACGGGTCCGACCATCGAGCGGACGCGCGGCTTCATGCGCGGCGAGGACTTCGAGCAGGACGACGACGGCGCGGCGGCCGACGTCTGGCTCTACGAGGGCCGGGCATCCGCCACGACCATGACTGTGGCGGCCGCAGGCTTCAGGCTCGACGATCTCAGCAACGAGCCGATGACCTTCGACCGCATGCGCCCCGGCTGCTACGACCCACGCGCCCGGCTCGACGACATGGATGCCGCCGGCGTGGAGGGCTCGGCCTGCTTCCCGAACACGTTCGTCCGCTTCTGCGGGCAGCGGTTCCTCCTTGCGGACGACAAGGACGTCGCGAAGTTGTGTGTCGAGGCGTACAACGACTGGATGGTCGACGAATGGTGCGGCGACTCCGGTGGGCGGCTGATCCCGCTCGGGATCATCCCCCTGTGGGATGCCGAGCTCGCCGCGGCCGAGGTCGACCGGATGGCCGATCGCGGCATGCATGCCTTCTGCTTCTCCGAGCTCCCGACGCAACTCGGACTGCCGTCGATCCACGTCGGCTACTGGGACCCGTTCTTCGCCGCGTGCGAGGCCAACCGCGCCGCGATCATGATGCACATCGGGTCGAGCTCGACCAATCCGCGACCGTCCCATGACTCGCCACACGTGGTGACGAGCTCGCTGATGGCGGTGAACTCCGCCATGGCGATGATGGACTGGCTCTTCTCCGGCGTCCTCATCCGGTACCCGGAGCTGAAGATCGGGTTCGGCGAGTGCCAGGCCGGCTGGATCCCGTACTTCCTGCAGCGGGGCGACGAGGTCTGGGAGTCCCGTCGTTCGTGGGGGGGCATCAACCCGCTGCTCGCCGAGCCACCGAGCACTCAGGTCGCCGGTCGCGTGTTCTATTCGTTCTTCGACGATGCCGTCGCACTCGAGAATCTCGACTTCCTCGGTACCGACAACCTGATGTTCGAGACGGACTATCCGCACAACGACACGAACTGGCCGCACTCGCTCGAGGTCGCGAACAAGGCGACGCAACACCTCGACGGGGCCACGAGGGAGAAGCTGCTGCGGGGCAACGCGCGAGTGCTGTTCGGGCTCGCATGACGTACCGAATGGGCATCAACGTCACGCACCTCTACGGCGATGAAGACGGCGAGACGCACCTCGCCAAGATCGAGCTGCTCGTCGACGACCCGCCCGCGGAACCCGGCGGTGCCGGAATGGTCCATCTGGAGCTCCCGGCGACCACCGCGATCCTCACCGAGTACCTGAAGAAGGACTACGCGCCGGAGGTGCTGCACTGCGCGCCGCGCCCGCAATTGGTGCTGTGCCTCGAGGGCAGTTTCGAAGTCACGACGACCTCGGGCGACACCAGGCAGTTCGGCCCGGGTGACTGGATGCTCGCCGACGATGTCGGGAGCAAGGGCCACATCACGAGGACGGTCGGCGATGGCCCGCGGCTCGGTCTCGCGATCGGCCTCCCGGAGGGCTGGACATGGCAGCGCACCTGAGTCGGCGGGTTGGTCACGCGCGGCCGCTGGCCGGATCGATCCCGAAGTAGCTCGACAGCGACGAGACTCCCCCGTTCACGAAGACGAGGTCACCGGTGGAGAAGCTCGAAGCGTCGGACGCGAGGTAGAGCGCGGCTCCGACCGCCTCGACGTTGCTCGCCGATCTTGCCAACGGTGTGACGGCAACCTGCGCGTCCGAGAGCGGGCGCGGGTCGTCGTCTTCGCGCATCGATCCCGGGCAGAGCGCGTTCACCCGCACGAGCGGTGCGCACTCGCGCGCGAGGTACTGCGTGAGCGACCAGAGTGCGGCCTTGCTCACGCCGTACGGCCCCATGGTCGCCATCGGCGAGAACGCGGCGCCCGAGATCACGTTGATCACCACGCCGCCGCCCGCGTCGATCATTCCCGGAATGAGCGCGCGGCAGAGGCGCAGGGGGCCGAAGAAGTTCACCTCGAGCGTGCGTTGCCACGGCGCGTCGGTCGTCTCCAGCAACGAGGTGACCCCGTAGGTGGCACCCGTGTGGATCGCGTTGTTCACGAGGACGTCGACGTGCGTGCCGCTCTCCGCCAGACCGGCGACGAGCGCGGCGATCTGCTCGTCGGAGCCGACATCGCAGACCCGGGTGGACACGGAGCGTCCCGTCTTCGCGCGGATGTGGGCGCCCACCTCCTCCAGCGCCGGCGCCTTCCGCGCGACGAGCACGAGGTCGGCGCCGGCATCGGCGAACCCTTCCGCCATCGCCTTCCCGATGTTCCTGCTGCCGCCGGTGATGAACGCGGTCTTGCCGTCGAGCCGGAAGAGATCGAGCGCGCTCTCGGCCATGACGGCGAACGTCCTTCGACTGCGGGGCGGGGCGGTAGGGTCGCTCCGAAACTTACAATCATCAAGAGAATGAAGGAAAGGGGCCCGGTGGATTCGGATGAGGTCAAGTCACGGGGCGAGGTCGTGGTGATCATCGGATCGGGCGGGCTGGGCCTCGCCGCCGCCCGCCGCATCGGCTCCGGCCGGCACATCATCGTCGCCGACCTGCCCGGCGAGCGCCTCGACTTCGCCGCCGAGCTGCTGACTTCGACCGGGCACCAGTTCACGCCGTGGCCGACCGACTCGTCCGACCCCGCTGCGGTGGCGTCCCTCGCCGCGGAGGCGCAACGGCACGGCCAGATCCGCACGATCGTCCACACCGCGGGCATCTCCCCGGGGCAGGGCTCGGCCGCCGACGTGCTCCGCGTGAACCTCTACGGCACCGCGCTCGTGCTCGACGCGTTCCTCCCCACCGCGGAGCAGGGCACCGTCATCATCTGCATCGCGAGCCAGGGTGGGTACCGGAACGCGGTGTCGGCGGAGACCGAACGGCTCCTCGCCCATACGCCCACCGAAGAGCTCCTCGCGCTCGAGGTCCTCGACCCCGCGAAGTTCACCGGGGAAGAGGCGTATGCGGTGAGCAAACGCGCGACCCATGTCCGGGTCGCGGCGCACTCCATCCAGTGGGCGGCGCGCGGGGCCCGGGCCGTGACCGTGAGCCCGGGGTTCACCATCACGCCCCAGTCGTTGCTCGAATTCAACGGGCCGAACGGTGAGCTCATCAGGAACGTGGTGCTGGCGCGGCCCGGCTCGCGCCTGGGCACGCCCGACGACATCGCGGGAGTCATCGAGTTCCTCGCCAGCCCCGCCGGGTCGTTCATCAACGGGACCGACATCCTGGCCGACGGGGGCGCCATCGCCTATCAGCGGTGGAGCGACCCGACCGGCCCCGGTGCCTACTTCTCCACCCGCGCGCCGATCTGAGAGGAGCGCTCGCGATGCCTGCCGCGCTGTTGTTGATGGATCTCCAGGCCGGTGTGCTCGACCGCTACCCGGACGACAAGCGCGCCGCGCTGCTCGATCGCGCGGCGACGGCGAGGGATGCCGCGCGCGCCGCGGGCATCCTTGTGATCTACGTGCGTCTGGCGTTCCGCGAAGGCATGCCGGAGATCAGCCCCCGCAACGCCCTGTTCTCCCGCGTCGCGCAGATGGGCGGGTTCACCGAAGGCGACGCCGGCACGCGCGTGCACGAGGACCTCGAGCCCGAGCCCGGTGACGTCGTGGTGCTGAAGAAGCGCGCCAGTGCCTTCAGCGGCAGTGACCTCGGCATCGTGCTCCGTTCGCGGGACGTCACCCACTTGGTGCTGACCGGTCTCGCGACCAGCGGGGTCGTGCTCTCGACCCTCCGAGAGGCCGCCGACCTCGACTACGAGATCACCGTCCTGGCCGACGCGTGCGCCGATCACGACGACGAGGTACAGCGGGTCCTGTGCGAGAAGGTCTTCCCGCTCCAAGCCACGGTGACCACCGTCGAGGAGTGGACCGCGTCCGCTCTGAGGCTCGCGCGACACACCCGCCGCGCGTCAGCGCACTTGGGGCAGCACGTCGTCCGCGAACCGCTTCAGGTCGTCGAAGGTTGCGATGTCCACCTGGACGGCCTGGACACCGAGGTCCTCGTAAGGGCGCAGGTCCTCCACCGTGGCGGCGCCGCACCGGCAGTAGATGGGCAGCGTGGAGACGTCGCGGCCGTGACGTGCGGCGGCGGTGCGCAGGACCGGGAGGAGCTCTGCCAACCGCCCCGCCGACACCCCGGCGGCGACCCAGCCGTCGCCGAGCCGGACGGCCCGGTCGATGGCCTTCTCGCCGTGGCCGCCGATCAGGATGGGGATCGGTTGCTGCACCGGCCGCGGCTCGGGATCCATGGGAGGGAAGTCCCAGAACTCACCGTGGAATTCGACGGAGTCGCCGGGCGCGGTCCAGATCGCGCGCAGCAGCGCGATGTGCTCTTCCGCCCGCGCGCCGCGCCGGTCCCACGGCATGTTCATGGTGTCGGCCTCTTCCTTCAGCCAGCCGACGCCGACACCCAGCACGAGCCGCCCACCTGAGTAGCGATCGACGGTGGCCAGTTGGCGTGCGTTCAGCACCGCGTTGCGGATGGTGAGCACCTGCACCGCGATGCCGAGCTTGATGCGCTCCGTGACGCCCGCGACGTAGGCCATCGTGGTCATCAACTCGAAGTTCGGAGCCATCTGCTTGGACACCGCGCCGGGCCCGATGCTCGCGGGCTCACGGCCCAGCACGTACTTCGACTCGACGGTCTCGGGCATCACGACGTGGTCGATCCCCCACAGCAGGTCGAACCCGGCCTTTTCGGCGAAGCGGCACCACTCCGCGACGAGCTCCGGCGTGGCCAGGGCACCGGTGTGCGGGATGCGGATCCCGATCTCCATCTCGTCCCTCTCGTCAGCGCGTCAGCGGGTCATGCGCCCGGGAGCGGCCGCGGTGCGCGCGCCCAGAACGCGTCGAACGACTCGAACGCCTCGGGCATGCGGGAACCGCGCTCCGCGCCCTGATCCCGCGCCTCCGACTCGACGCGCTCCGTCCCGTGGGTCGGGTGGCCGAACTCCTGGCGGTACCAGGACTTCAGGTGGCGACGCCGGAAGAGCCACTCCCCGCCCGCGCGCTCGTAGGTGTCCCAGTAGGCGAGCGCCTTGTCGTACCAGTGGTCGGGCTCGAGGATGTGGTGATGCGCGCGGCAGTAGACCACCCCGTGCGCATGGTCGTCGTCGTCGAACTCGATGACGTGGTTGGCCACGAGGTGCATCGAGCAGTGGAACGTGCGCAGCACGTTGTCGTAGTACGTCTTGACGCCCTCTCGACCGTCGCCGTAGCGGCCGTTGCGCACGTCCTCGACGAACAGGACTGCGAGGCCGTCGATGTCCTTGCCGTCGACGGCCAACGCGTAGCGGAAGGCCAATTGCCGGATCTGGTCGCGCGCGACCAGCTCTTCGAGTGCATGCATCAATCGCTCCTCAATCGCGTGCGGACGGTCGCCTTGCGAGCAGGGTCGCGACCGCGCGCTTGTCGACCTTGCTCGTGGCGAGGTACGGGAGCTCGTCCTCCGGCATCACGACGAGCAGCGTCGGCACCTTGTACGGCGAGATCTGCGTGCGCAGCTCGGCCTTGAGCGCGTCGACGTCGATCGTGTGGCCGTCCTCGGCCACGACGGCCGCGGCAACCTCCTGGCCCCACTCCTCGTGCGCAATGCCGACGACGACGGCGACGCGGACATCGGGACGGCTCGTGAGCGCCGCCTCGACCTCGGCGGGCGCGACGTTCGCCGCTCTGGTCTTGATCATCTCGTTGAGCCGGGACTTGAAATACACCTGGCCGAACTCGGCGTATCCAAGGTCGCCGGTGCGGTAGTAGCCATCGGGGGTGAAGGTCTCTTCGCGTTCACGCTTGTAGAGGCCGGCCATGAGTGCGTAGCCGCGCACCCAGTACTCGCCGACCTCGCCGGTCGGAAGGTCTTCGCCGGTCTCGGGATCGACGACACGCACGTCGAACTCCTCGATGCCGGACCACGGCCCGAACGTCTCGGTCATGCCGAACGGGGTGGGCGGCTCGCCCGTGCTGCTGTGCGGTCCCTCCCACGGCCGCTTCGGCAGGGGCCGGAGGGTGTCGATCCCGGGAGGGTTCGGCGAGCCGAACAGCGACTGCAGCCTCAAGGCGTTGCCGTTGAAGCTCGTGGCACCCTCGCGCTTCGCCAACGTCGACCGCGGCCTCCGCTTCGAGGCGCTCGAGCGTGAGGATGGCGGCGCCGCTCTGGAGGGCGCCCATCACCTGCTGCACCCCGCCGATCCAGAAGAACGGGTTGATGCTGAGCACACGGCCAGGGAATGTCGTGTCGAGCCCGTGCCCGACCATCGGTGCCGTCTTGCGCACGACCGCGCCCTGCGTGTGGACCACGCCCTTGGGATCGGCCGTGGTGCCCGAGGTGAACACGACGACCATCGGATCGGCCGGCGTCACCTCGGCCTCGACCGCTTCGAGGAGCGCGTCGTCGATCCCGTCGATCGCCTCGCCGACATCACGCGGCGTGATCTCCGAGCGTTCGGCCCACGAGCGGTCGGTGGGACCGAGCAGCCGTACCGAGCGGAGATAGGGGAGCTGCGGGATCCGAAGACGACCCGCCGGCGCGGACGACAGCCCGGGGATGGCCTCCTCGAGGAACACCTCGTGGTCCTTGCCGAGCATCGTCGGGGAGGCGAGCAGCACGGCGACGTCACCGATCCTCATGGCGTTTCGCAGCTCCGCCGGGCGGTAGATCGTGCTGTACGGCATCGCCAACGCGCCGATGCGGGTCACCGCGAGGAACGCCACCGCCCACTCCGGCCCGGTGGGCATGTGGATCCCGACGCGCGTCCCCTTCCCGACCCCGGCGGCGAGCAGCTCCTTGGCGAGACGGCGCGACGCCCGCTCCGCGTCGCGGAACGAGATCCGCCGTTCGAGCATCACGACGTAGTCGTCGTCACCGAACGTTGCCGCGGCACGGCGCACGACGACCGGCATCGTGGCGCGGAAAGGGATCTCCGGGACCCGATGCACGGGAGGCGTGGCCTCCGTCATCCCTGCGCGCTCCGAGAATCGGTCGAATCCATATAAGGCTTCAGAGCTTAGCCCTGCCCGCGCCCGACGACGCCGTCGAGCAACCCCTCGCTGAGGTACTCGGGGAACTCGCGTGCCGAGACCGGGAGCGCCTCCTGGCCGGGATAGCCGAGGGCGACCCTGACCGACGGGTCGAGGTAGTACGCACCGGCCACGACCACGCGCAGGGCATGCGTGGCCGCGGGATCGGCCTGGGCGAGGTCGGCGAGCCAGTCGGCCGGGTCGCGCTCGCTCGCCTGCTCGAGGACCGCGGCGAGGTCGAACTGATCCGGCAACGCTCGCACCGCGCGGTCGACGCGCGCATCGTCGAGCACGTCACCCGCACCCGGCATGCCGTCGCCGGCCGGGATCAACACGTTCGCGAGCTCGCGCAGGCGGTCGCGATGGCGCGGCTCCAACGGCGCGGATGCGGGAGGCGTCTCCACGCGAGGGGGAGCCGGATGCGCCGGAGCCGCGAACGAACGGCGGTGCTGCGGACGCGGGATGTCATGACGGTGCGCGACCAGATGCTCGGCGGCGCGCAGCGCGACGGCACACAGCGTGCTCGTCGGGTTCACACCGCCGGACGTGACGAAGACGCTGCTGTCGACCACACCGAGGTTCGGGACGTCGTGCGCCATGCACCAGGGATCGACGACCGACGTCTGCGGGTCGGTGCCGAGACGCGCGGTACCCATCATGTGGCCGCTGCGTCCCGGCCCGGGGAACTGCACGACCTTCCACGCCCCGGCCGCTTCGAGTGACTCCGAAGCCCGTTCGAGATGCCAGTCGAGGAGCCGGCGCGCGTTCTCCCCCAGCCGGTACTGCACGCGCGGCGCGGGGATGCCGTACTCGTCGGTCAGTTCGTGGGTCAGCACGACGCGGTTCTCGGGATCGGGCAGGTCCTCGGCGAGGATCAGCCACAGCGCCGTGCGTCCGAGGCGCTCGCGGACGGCCCGGTGGTGGTCCGCGCCCCACACGTTCTCGGCGAGCGCGCCACCGGTCGGCCCGCCGGTGGGGCAGAGCGTCCACTTGGCGCCGCGCACGAAGCCTCGCTCGCGCTCGGTGGCGTAGAACTCGGTCGAGCAGATGAACCCGCCGTACTGCCCCTGCCACGTGCCGAGCACGTCGTCGAAGTAGCCGGTCGCAGTGGCGACGGGATGGCGCATGAGGTTGCGCCCGACCAGGCCGGAGGAGTTCGCGAGGCCGTGCGGGAAGGTTGCCGACGTCGAGGTGAGGAGCAGGCGCGCGGTACCGACGCCGTTGGCCGCGCAGAGCACGGCATCCGTCGGCTGGAAGTGCCATGCCCCTTCGCGGTCGACCCACTCCGCGCCGCGCACGAGCCCACCACCATCGGTGTGCAGGCGCGCCACGCGCGCGCCGGTCACCAGACGCGCGCCGGCCGCCAACGCGCGCGGCCAGTGCGTGAGGTCGGTCGATGCCTTGGCGCCCTCGCCGCACCCGGTCATGCACACGCCCCTGCGCACGCAGGGATGACGACCGTCGTACGGAGCCGACGCGATCGCCTGGGTCTCGGGCCACCAGTGCCATCCCAGCTGCGCCTGCCGCGCGCGACGCGCAGGCCGGCTTCGCCGATCGGGAGCGGCGGCAACGGCGGCTCCGCGCCGGGTGGATAGGCGGGGTTGCCCCCGAGGCCGGAGACACCGAAGTCGCGGTCGGTCTGCTCGTAGTACGGGAGGAGATCGGCGTAGCCGAAGGGCCAGTCGTCGGCGATCCCCTCGCGGGACCGGACCTCGAAGTCGGCCGGCATCAGGCGGTGCCATTGCGCGGCGTAGAGCACGGTCGCACCACCGACCCCGTTGAAGTTCACGAGGCCCACGTCCGACGCGGACAGGTCGATCGGGGAGTCGCCGGGCGCATTCCGCGCCGCCGGCTCGGGCGACCATTCCTTCATGGCCGCCAGCTCCCAGTCCGCCTCGGCGCCGCGCAACGTCGACCGGTCGGGCCAGTCGCCCTGCTCGAGGCAGACGACCGAGATCCCGGCCTCCGCGAGGTGACGCCCGACCACGCCACCCGCCGCGCCGGCTCCGACGATCACGACGTCAGCGTGGGGCTCGGTCATGCCGCGTCGCGCTTCCCGGCTGCCCGCGCGGTCTCAGCCCTTGGGCCGGTTCCGCGGGAGACCGAGGTGCCGTTGCGCGACGATCTCGCGCATGATCTCGCTCGACCCGCCGTAGATGGTGCCCACGATGCCGTAGCGGAACGCCGAGTCGACCGCGCCGTCGAGCGGCGCTTCGTCGGAGAAGTGACCGAGCACGGCCTCGGGTCCGATGATGTCCTGCAGCATGGAGTACTGACGCTGCTTCGCCTCCGCCCCGAACAGCTTCGCCATCGATCCCTCGGCCGCGGGCATGCCGGCATTCTCGACGATCCACGCGACGCGCAGCGCGAGCAGCTTCGTGATCTCGTCGTCGATCGCGCTGCGGGCGAGCCGCTCCTGCACCGCGTGATCGTCGAACACCCGGGAGCCGTCCGCACGCGTCGTCTCCCGCGCCCAGCCCGCGACCCGCTCCAGGAGGGTCGGGCTGGTCTCCGGCCGCCGTGCGCCGTGCTCGAAGCCGAGCGCGACCTTCATGACGTTCCACCCCGCACCGACCTCACCGACGCGATCGGCGTCGGGCACGCGCACGCCGCTGTAGTACGTGGCGTTCGTGCGCTGG
The DNA here is from genome assembly GCA_963721435.1 of uncultured Actinomycetes bacterium. GTDB lineage: Bacteria > Actinomycetota > Acidimicrobiia > IMCC26256 > DASPTH01 > CAVRJC01. Next base: position 1,562,968 of record CAVRJC010000012.1, on the reverse strand, counting down.
CCCCCGACGGTCCACATCGGGTGGATCTCCACCCCCGGAGCATCGAGGGGCACCATGAACATGGTGAGACCTTCGTGCTTGGGCACGTCGAAGTCCGAGCGGGTGAGCATGAACACGTGCGTCGACAGTTGCGCCGTCGACGTGAACATCTTCTGGCCGTCGATCACCCACTCGTCGCCGTCGCGCACCGACTTGCACTTGGCGGCCGCCGCGTCCGACCCGGAATCGGGCTCGGTGTAGCCCAGCGCGATGAGGACCTCGCCGTTGATCATGCCGCGCACGTACCGCTGCTTCTGGTCTTCAGTGCCGACCCGCAGCAACGTCTGGCACACCAGCCGCGTCGAGCCCCAGCCATCCAGGTGGAACCCGCGCCTCGTCATCTCCTGGCCGATCGCGGTCGCGAGCTCCGGCGAGTTGTCGGTCCCTCCGTACTCCGCGGGCCAACCGGCGCCCAGCCATCCGTCGCGTGCGAGTCGGCGTTGCAGCTCCGGCGTGTGGAAGTCGCCCGTGCGCTCCTGCTCCTCGGCCCATTCCGGCTCGGCGTTCTCGTCGAGCCACCGGGCCGCGGCGTCGCGCACGTCGGCCAACTTGTCGACGACCTTGAAATCCATGATCCTGCCTCAGGCCGCGTCGGTGAAGAGGAGGCGCGCGAGCCGCTGGTACTCGCGGCTGGGATCACCCAGCGCCAACGGCCAGGCCTTCGCCCTGCGGAAGTACAGCTGGATGTCGTACTCCAACGTGTAGCCGTAGCCTCCGTGGAACTGCAGCGCCTCCCGGGTCGTCTTCTGCGCAAGCTCGCCGAGCGCCAGGAATGCCATGGCCGTCAGCGATTCGGCTTCGGGGAGCCCTTCGTCGCGGGCCCACCCTGCCTCGTACAGCAGCAACTGCGCGCCGTCGCCTGCCGTCGCGACATCGGCGAGGCGGTGCTGGATCGCCTGGAACCAGCCGATCGGCACGCCGAACGCCCATCGGTTCTTGACGTACTCCACGCCGATGGCGAGCGACTCGGCGCGGATCCCGTCCAGCGCCGCGGCGGTCAACAGCTGCCATTCGCTGCGGGCTCGTGCGTGCAGCGCACTCGCCGCTCGCCCCGACGCCAGCACCGTGCGCTCGACGTCGCGATCGTCCACGCTCCAGTCACCGAGCGGGCTCGAGCCCAGGTTGAGCGGCGAGGAGGCATGAGGCCGCGCGCCACCCGGCCGACGCAGCAACACCAGGTCGTCGCCGTGGAGCGCCACGACCACCTCGGCCACCGCGCCCGCGGGCACGAGCCTTCCGAAGCCGTCGACCAGCGGCTGGAGCGCGACGGTGGCCAGGATCGTCCCGTCGAGCACGCCGGCCATCACGTCGTCGGGCGCGCCGGCCTCGTGCAACAGGTTCGAGGCCACGATGCACTCCACCAGCGGAACGGGCGCCACCCGCCGCCCGAACTCCTGGGCGACGACGACGAGGTCGAGGGCGCTCGCACCGCCGCCACCGGCCGCCTCGGGCACCGCCATCATCGGCACGCCCGTCTGCACGAGGTGCTCCCAGACCGTCGGGTCGAAACCGAGCGGCTCCGCGGCGCGGACGACCGACGACGGTGACGCCTTGGCGAAGAGGCCGGCGAACGCGTCCCGCAACGCCACCTGCTCGTCACTGAAGTGCAGATCCACGTGACCTTTCCAATCTCGGGAGCACCTTCATTGCTGCGGTTGGCGAGGTCCCAGCGCGCCGAGCTCCTGCAACTCGGCGAACTCGTCGTCGTCGACACCGCACTCCGCCAGGATCTCGCGCGCGTGCTCGGCGATGCGCGGGATGCCGCTGGTGGCGCGGCCGTAGCCCATCGGGTTGGCCGCGGTGTCGATCGTCCCGCCGAGACCGTCGTGGACCGGCTCCAGGAAGCCGTGCGCACGGAACTCCGCATCGTCGAGGAGGTCCTCGGGCGTGTTGACCTTGCCACACGGCACTTCGGCAGTCGCCGCCAGTTCGATGAGCGTGTCGGAGTCGAACTGCGACGTCCACCCCGCGACGATCTCGTTGACCTCGGGGGCGCGTGGGTCCCGTTCCACGTACGACCGGTATCGCTCGTCTTCGGCGAGCTCGGGCATTCCCATCACCGACGCGAGCCGGCGGAAGAGGCCGTCGCTGTTGACGCCGATCACCACGAACCCGTCCTTCGACGGGAAGATTCCGTAGCCGGCCGGCGAGTTGGGCGGGGCTTCACTGCGGACCTGGAACTGCGCATTCGTCAGACCGAGGGCGTTGAGCGACAACAGCGTCCTGACCATCGAGATGTCGAGGTGGCCGCCCACACCCGATCGCTCCCGGTCGTACAACGCGGTCACGATTCCTGCGTAGGCGTTCATCCCGGTCGCCATGTCGCCGAGCGGCACCCGGAGGTTCACCGGCTTCCCGGCGGCGTCGCGTGTCATCGCCAGGAAGCTGCTCTCGCCCTCCGCGACGATCGCGAGCCCGGCACGTGACGCGAGGGAGCCGGCGGACTCCTCGTTGCCGAAGAGCGTGATCGAGACCGTGATGAGACGTGGGTGACGAGCACGCAGCTCGTCGAGATCGAGCCCGAGCTTGCGCAACGCGCCCGGCGCGAAGTTCTCGACGACGACGTCGGCATCCGCCACGAGCCGCTTGGCGAGGTCGAGTCCGTGCGGGTTCTTGAGGTCGATCACGATGCTGCGCTTGCCGCGGTTGATGGCCGCGTTGTAGGAGCTCACCTCGGCGCCGTCGGGACCGATCCGCACCGGCCCCCTCACGCGCGAGAACTCGCCTCCCGGTGGCTCGACCTTGACGATGTCGGCGCCCGCGTCGGCAAGGAGCTGCGTGCAGTAGGGACCTGCGAGGATGTGGGTGAAGTCGACGACGCGGACAGCGCTCGAGCGGTGCGATCAAGGTGCGTCAGATCGCGACTTTGATCGACCAGGCGCCGTCGACGGGGATGATCGCACCGCTCACGTAGACGCCGCGGTCGGAGCACAGGAACACCGCGACCTCCGACACCTCGGCGGCGGTCGAGGCACGCCCGATCGGGGGCTTCGTCGGGAGCTCCGGCATCACTGCGAGGGTGTCGTCGTTCATGGGCGTCAAGGCGATGCCCGGGCAGATGGCGTTCGACCGGATGCCGGCCGGGCCGTAGTCGAGGGCGGCTGACCGGGTCGCGCCGATGATGCCGGCCTTGGACGCGCTGTACAGCCCGGCGCCGGGGAACGCGAGGTTCCCGCCGATGGACGACCAGTTGACGATCGAGCCACCGTGGCCGCCGGCGAGCATCGCCCGCACCCCGTGCTTGATCCCGAGGATGACTCCCAGAAGGTTGACGCCCATCACCGTTTCGAAGTCGTCCACCGTGACCTCGTGCAGTGGCTTGGGCGTGCCCGAGATCCCGGCCACGTTCAGGACCGAGTCCACGCGACCGAAGGTGCGCATCGCCAGGTCGAAGGCCGCGATGACGTCGTCTTCCTTGCTCACGTCGCAGTGGGTGGCGATCACCTCGTCGCCGAACGCGGCGGCGGTCTCCTCCTCGGCACCGGTGACGTCGAGGGCCAGCACCCTCGCGCCTTCGGCGGCGAAGAGCTCCGCCGACGACTTGCCCATCCCCGAGCCCGCGCCCGTGATGACCGCGACCTTGCCGTCGAGCAACCCCATCGTTGTCCATCTCCTTCGCGAGAACCGGCCACGGATGGATTAGCGCCTGCGCCCGTCATGGTCAACCGGTCCTGCCGCGGCCCACGACGCCGGCGCGAGGCGAGAACCTCAATCAGGGAAAGGGCTGCAGGGCACCGGCGAGTCATCGCGACCACCGTCGTGATACGAAGTTGTTCGATTTCGCCGATTGACGGCCGCCCGATCGTCGGCCGAGACTCTGGCCTTGGACACGCCCTTCGACATCGGGGAGACCGACCGGCTCCTCTCGACGACGCGCTCGGTGCGCAAGCGTCTCGACCTCGAGCGGCCGGTTCCCGCCGAGGTCATCACCGAGTGCCTGCGCCTCGCGGTCCAGGCACCCACCGCGATCAACGGTCAGAGCTGGCGATGGCTGGTGGTGACCGACGCGGCGAAGCGGGCGCAGATCGCTCGCCTCTACAACGACACCGCTCGCGCGCGCACCTCGAGACCGCGGTCGAGGCCGCGCCGGATCGCAAGACCCGCAGGGTGTACGAGAGCTCGCTGCATCTCTGCGACGTGCTGGATCGCGTGCCGGTGCACGTCATCCCGTGCATCGAAGGTCGCGTGCACGAGAAGCCGAACCCCGCGGCCTTCTACGGCTCGGTGCTCCCGGCAGCATGGAGCTTCATGCTGGCCCTGCGGTCCCGAGGCCTCGGCAGCGCGTGGACCACTGGGCATCTCTACAAGGAGAAAGAAGTGGCCGAGGTGCTCGACATCCCCTTCGACGAGGTGACGCAGGTCGCGCTGCTCCCCGTGGCCTACACCGTCGGCACCGACTTCAAGCCGGGGACAAGACTCCCGGTGGAAGGCATCACCTACTGGGACACCTGGGGTTCGACGCGGTGACCGCGCACCTCACCGACGGAGGCCCCGAGATCGGGGTGGTGGTCCGGAAGCTCGAGCCGATGCTGCGCTTCTACCGGGACTTTCTCGGGCTGCCCGTCTACAAGGAGCGGGAGTATCCCGGCTTCCACCTCGTGTGGCTGCGTTGCGGTGCCGGCACGATCAAGCTCGTGCAGCTGGAGTCCACGCCCACGGGCGCGACCGTCCCCGGCGTGTGGGAGGCCACCGGGTTGCGGTACATCACGCTCCTGGTCGACAACGTCGAGGAGATGGCGGCCGCGGTCGAATCCGCAGGGGGACGCGTCGCGTACAGCAGGAGCAACGACGAAGTGATGAACGCGATGCTCCAGGACCCCGAGGGCAACCACGTCGAGTTGGCGCGCTGGTTCTGACTTCTCACCCGCGCTCTCGCGGGTGAGGTTGCTGCATCGAGGTTCTGGGAGGACCAATTGGACGAGCTGAGGTTCGACGGACGGGTCGTCGTCGTCACCGGTGGAGGACGCGGTATCGGTCGCGCGCACGCGTTGCTCCTCGGCTCGAGGGGAGCACAGGTCGTGGTCGCCGACTACGGCGCCAGCCTCGCAGGAGCCGGATCATCCTCGGCGCCCGCCGACGACGTCGTGCAGGAGATCCGAGCGGCCGGTGGCGAAGCGGTCGCGTGCTTCGCGTCGGTCGCCGAGGAACCGGGCGCGGCGAGCATCGTCGACGCCGCCCTCACCAACTTCGGGCGCATCGACGCCGTCATCAACAACGCCGGGATCAGCGACAAGCACCCGTTCGACGAGCTGACCGTCGAGCAGTACCGCCGCATGATGGACGTGCACATGTTCGGCACGCTCTTCGTGACCCGAGCCGCGTGGCCGCACTTCGTGAAGGCCGACTACGGGCGGGTCGTCAACACGACCTCCGAAGGGATGCTGGGCACGCTCGAGCAGCTCACGAGCTACGGCTCCGCCAAGGGCGCGGTCCTCGGCCTGACGAGGACGCTCGCCGCGGAGGGCGCCGCGCACGGCATCCGCGTCAACGCGGTCGCGCCGCGAGCCCGGACCCGGATGGCCGAAGAAGGCAAGGGCGCCTACGAGCCGGGAAGCGCGGTCGCCCGCCGGTACGACGAGGTGATGGCGAGCCTCGACCCCGAGCTGGTCTCCCCGACGGCGGCGTACCTCGCGCACGAGTCCTGCCGGCTCAACGGCGAAGCGCTCGTCTCGGGTGGCGGCAGCGTCCGGCGGATGGCGGTCGTGCTGTCGCAGGGCATCGGCAAGCCCGGGCTGACGGTCGAGGACGTCGCCGAGAACCTCGACACGATCCTCGACATCACCGATCCCGAGGTCCCGGTCATCGGCGGGTTCGGGAGCTGACGCGTGCCGTCGCTCACAACGCATCCAAGCCGCAAGGGAGGACGACGATGAACGAGTTGCGCTTCGACGGCCGTACGGTCGTGATCACAGGTGCCGGACGTGGCATCGGCCGGTGCCACGCGCTGCTCTTCGCGTCGCGCGGCGCGCGCGTCGTCGTCGCCGACTACGGCGTCGCCCTCGACGGATCCGGATCGTCGAACGGGCCGGCCGACGAGGTGGTGAGCGAGATCAAGGCCGCCGGCGGCGACGCGGTCTCCTGCTTCGCCGACGTCTCCGACGAGGCCGGAGCCGTGTCGATCATCGAAGCGGCACTCGACACCTTCGGGCAGATCGACGTGTTGGTGAACAACGCGGGCATCGCCTCACCCCTCGACTGGATCGACAACCTCACGGAGGCCGACTACCGCCGGATGGTCGAGATCCACTACCTGGGCACTGTGTACGTCACCAAGGCGGCGTGGCCCCACCTCAAGGCGTCCGACGCGGCCCGTCTCGTCAACACGACATCGGAGGGCATGCTCGGCACCGTGCCCAAGAACTCGAGCTACGCCGGCGCCAAGGGGGCCGTGCTCGGCTTCACCCGTGCGCTGGCGGTCGACGGCGCGCGTGACGGCATCGGTGTGAACGCGGTGCTCCCGCGGGCCGACACGCGCATGGCCGCGGCCGAAGTCCTGTCACACGTCTACGACACGCCCGCCGACATGTTCCAGGACATGTCGGCCATCGACCCCGTACGCGTCTCGCCGGCCGTGGTGTACCTCGCCCACGAGTCGTGCACGCTGCAGGGCGAGCTGCTCGTGTCCGGCGGTGGCCACGTGCTGCGCCTCGCGCTCGTCGAGGCGCAGGGCATCCACGACGAGAACATCACACCCGAGATGGTCGCGGAGAACATCGACAAGGTGCTCGACATCACCGGCGGTCAGCTCATGAACGCGGGCGTCTCGATCCCCTCACCTTGACGACGATCGCGCGCGTGGTTCGGCGCCTACGAAAGCGTCCCTCGGGCACAGAGGTCGAGCAGCTGTGCAGTCTCCGCGGGACGACTCACGAACGGGGAGTGCGACGAGCGGATGCTGAAACAGGTGCTCAGGCCGAGCCGGCGCATGAACTCGTTGTCGGACGAGACCGGGTGCGAGAAGTCGTCACTGCACATGATGAAGTCGCGCGGGATCGGTGCTTCCCAGAACCGCGGGATGTCGAAGACCTCGAGCGTCGGGCCGACCACCAATGGGGTGAGGCGCTCGAACGCCCAGGCCTGATCCTCGGGAGTGCAGTCGTGGTAGAAGACCTTGTTGGCGGCTTCGGGATTGGTGATCGCGACGCACGGCCCCTGCTCGGGCAGCTCGATGATCGCCCGGTACTCCTCTTCCGCCATCCCGATGGTCTCCGGCCAGTCGTTGGCCTGCGGTGCGGCCTCGATCTGCGACTTGCCCTGGATCGGCACCGCGGCGGAGAGGTAGACGAGACGGGCGATCTTGTCGGGCACCTCGTCGGCCGCCAGCGAGATGCCGAATCCTCCCTGCGAGTGCCCCACGAGGACGTCGCCGTCCTCGATGACCTCGCGCAGCGCGCCGCGCCACGACGCGAGCGTCGCCCGTTCGTGCATCCGCTCGCCGGCGCCCGGCAGGTCGATTGCCACCACCTCGTGCCCCAGGGCCTCGAGCTCGGGCGTCAGCTTCGCCCAACACCACGCACCGTGGAAGCCACCATGGACCAACACGAATCGCACACCCACCACCTCGTTCAGATCGGGCTCATTCGTCGGACCGGACCGCGGCAAGGTACCCCGTACGCACCAGCAGGAAGTCGTGGAGGATCACAGTGACCCAGGTCGACCACACGCGGACTCGATCCGCGATCATCCGTGCCGAGCTCGGCCATCCTGTCGTCGACGGCGACGGCCACATCGTGGAGCTGCTCCCGGTCTTCATCGACTTCGCGCGCGACCACGGTCACGGCGAGCTGATCGACGCGGCGAAGCCGCGCCTCGTCCGCGGGCCCGAGCAGCAGGAGGCCCGTCTACAGCTCTCGCCCGACGAGCTGCGCCGGGCGGGCTCGCTGCCCGACTCGTGGCACGTGTCGGCGAACCCCGACTACTACGCCACCTGCGCGCTTCCCGCGCTCTACTACGAGCGCCTCGACGAGACGGGGATCGACTTCGCCGTCCTCTATCCCACATTGGGCATCAACATGCACCAGCTGCTCGACGACGAGCAGCGCGTGACCGTGTGCCGGCTGTACAACGAGTTCATGGCCGAGCGGTACCGGCCGTACCGCGACCGCTTCACCGTGGCGGCCCTGATCCCGATGACCACACCGGCCGAAGCCATCGCCGCGCTCGAGCACGCGAGGGGGCTCGGCGCCAAGGTCGGGCTGATACCGAGCCACGTGCGGCGACCTTTCCTCGGCGACGAATGGCCCCCCACCGACGCGGGGGTCGCCCTGCGCATCCCGCAGTGGGAGGTGAACGGCTGGGTCGACACCTTCGGTCTCGACAGCGCGTACGACTACGACCCGGTGTGGGCGAAGGCCATCGAGCTGCAGATACCGCTCGCCGCGCACACCGCGGGCATCGGCTTCAGCGACCGTTCGTCGGTCACCAACTTCGTGTACAACCAGATCGGCCACTTCGCCGCGTCGGGCGAGGCGCTGGCGAAGTCGCTCGTGCTCGGGGGCGTGACCCACCGGTTCCCGGGCCTGCGCCTCGCCCTGCTCGAGGGCGGCGTCGCCTCGGGTGTGAGCCTGCTCAACGGCCTGGTGCACACGTGGAAGAAGCGCAGTGGCCAGGCGATCGCGCGCCTCGACCCGGCGACCGTCGACCGGGAGCGCCTCGCCGAGATCTTCGCCGCCGATCCCATGCTCGCGCGCTACACACCCGAGCAGCTGCTGTGGCCGGGCGGTCCGAAGCGCGCCCGCGACGACTTCGCGGCCGCGCACATCTCCGCGGTCCAGGACATCCTCGACCAGTTCTGCGAGTGCTTCGTGTGGGGGTGCGAGGGCGACGACCCGCTCGTGGGCATGGCGTTCGATCCCCGGATCGTGCCGGCCGGCGCGAAGGTGACGGCCCTGCTCGGGTCCGACCTCGGGCACTGGGACGTCCCGGACTTCGACGCGCCCCTGGAGGAGGCCTACGAGCTGATCGAGGACGGCATCCTCGACGCCGACCAGTTCCGCGAGTTCGTCTTCACCAACCCGGTGAAGTTCTACGGATCCCTGAACCCCGACTTCTTCACCGGCACGGCCGTCGAGCACGAGGCTGCCGCCGTCCCGCGCTAGCAGCGAATCGTGGTCCCGCCGTCGACGGGCAGCTCCAGGCCAGTGATGTAGCCCCCGTCGGGGCCCGCGAGGAACAACACCGCGCGCGCGATGTCCCATGCGTCGCCCTCGTGGCCGAGGGCGGTCCGGTCGCCGAAGTCGGTGATGCCGTTGGCCGCCTCGGCCAGCACCGCTGCTCGCATGGGCGTGTTGATCATGCCCGGGGCGATGCAGTTCACGCGGATGCCCTGCGGGCCGAACGTGCCGGCGATCTCGCGCGTCATGCCCGCGAGCCCAGCCTTGGCCGCGGCGTACGCGGGCTGGCGGGCGCCCGCGGCGCGCATGCCGACGATCGAGGTGATGTTCACGATGGACCCGCCGTCGTGCTCGAGCATGACCGGGATCGCCGCCTTGCAGAGCATGAACGGCGCGGTGAGGTTCACCGCGATCGTCAGCTCGTACTGCTCGAGGCTGGTCTCGATGATGTCACCCCAGCCGGTGACCGCCGCATTGTTGACCAGGATGTCGACCCGGCCGAACGCCCCCACCGCCTGGTCGACGATGACCTGGCCCATGCTCGGATCGACGAGGTCGGCGACCACGATCGTGCCCGTGCCGCCCTCGTCCTCGATCACGGCCAGCGTCTCCGCGGCGCGTTCCTCGACCTTGTCGACGAGGACGAGCTGCGCGCCCTCGCGCGCGAGCAGCACCGAGATGGCCTTGCCGATGCCGAAGCCCGGACCGCTCGACCCGGCCCCGGTGACGATCGCGACCTTGCCTTCCAATTTCCGTTGCTGGTGCACTGCGAATTCCTCCGATGGCGCGGCCCGAACGAACCGCCGAGAGTGGCTAGGACGGGTGGACGTCGACCCAGCCGTGCTCGGGGCCGCGTACGAGGATCGCGGCGCCGTAGTCGATGTCGCGCACCTCGTAGTCGGGCGCGAGCGTGAGCAGGCGCTCCAGCGCCGCCTTCGCCTCGAGGCGCGCCAACGGCGCGCCGAGGCACAGGTGGGCGCCGAAGCCGAAGGCCACGTGCGCCTTCGGCTCCCGGTGGATGTCGAAGCGCAGCGGATCGTCCCACCGGGCAGGATCGCGGTTCGCGGCTGCGTGCAGCAGGTACAGCGATTCACCGGCCGCGAGCTCCACGCCACCGAGGCTCGTGTCCTGCAACACCGCGCGCGGGTTCAGGTGCGTCACCCCGGCCCAGCGCAGGATCTCCTCGATGGCGCCGGGAAGCAGTGACAGGTCCTCGATGATCTCGGCGCGGGCGTCGCGGTGCGCGTCGAGCACGACAAGGCTGTTCGACAGGAGCTTGGCGGTCGTGTCGTAGCCCGCGAGCACGAGCAAGAGCGCGGTCGACGCGATCTCCTCCCTGCTCATCTCCGACATCTGCACCATGGCGGTGACGAGATCGTCGGGAAGCTCGCGGCGGTGACGCTCGATCTCCTCCGCGAGGTAGGCGTTCGCCTCGTCGCCCACCCTGCGAATCATCGCGCCGACCTCGGGGTCCTCGTGACCGTACGAGAGGTTCGACACGATCGTGTGCGACCAGCGTCGCCAGTCCTCGTAGCGGTCCTTCGGCACGCCCATCATCTCGGCGACGATGATCGTCGGGATCATCGTGAAGTCCGAGACGATGTCGAAGCTGCCCTTCTCGACCAGCGGCGCGAGCAGCTCGTCGACGACCTCGCACACGCGCTGTTCCCACGCGGCCGTGGCCTGACGCGTGAACATCGGCGACAGGCAGCGGCGCAGCCTCGTGTGCTCCGCGCCGTCCACCATGATCATGTTCGGGCCCTCGAACCAGGGCGTGAGCTCGGCGTTGTTCATCTGGCCGAAGCGCTGCGCGGTGTCGGTGAGCACCTCCATCGACGCGTCGAAGCCGACGACCATCCAGGCGCTCATCGTCTCGTTGCGGACGACCGGCCCAGCGTCCCGGATCTGCTCGTAGATGGGATACGGGTCCGCGACGACGGCCCGGTCCGTGAGGTTGACATCGAACTGCGGAATTCCCAAGGCGCTCTCCCCCGTGCGGCACCTGCCGGAGCGGCGAGTGGCTGCTGGTGCAGGCTTCGTTCTTTCAATTGTTTAGCGGATGGATCGTCACCAGGTGAGCGGCAGCGCCTCGACGCTGCGGAACAGCCGGCTCCGGGACCACTGGATCTCCTCCGCCGGGACGGCGAGGCGCAGGTCCGGGAAGCGGTCGAGCAGCTTGACGAGCGTCACCTCGATCTCGAGGTGCGCGAGCGCGGCGCCCACGCAACGATGCGCGCCCCACCCGAGTGCGAGGTGGGGCTCCGGGGCGTCACGGTGGAAGTCGAGCTCCCACACGTGGGGGAACACCGACTCGTCCCGGTTGCCCACCACCCGCTCGGCGAAGATGGCCTCGCCGGCGGGAATGACGACGCCGTGGCTCAGCTCGACGTCTTCGCTCGCCCATCGCGGCAGCGGCATCCCGTACTTGGTGGTGGGGATCCACCGCCACAGCTCCTCCAGCGCAGCCAGGAGGAGGTCGCGGTCGGCGAGGAGCTCCTCCCAGAGCGCGCGCTGTGTCATCAGCGCGTAGACGGTCGCGCCGAGCTGCGATGCGGTGGTCTCGAATCCGCCGAGGAACAACGAGAGGCAGAGCATGGCCAGCTCGTCCTCGGACAAGCGGTCCTCCTCGTCGCGCGCGGTGACGAGGTCGCTCAGCACGTCGTCGGTCGGGTGGCGGCGTCGCTCCTCGACCAGGCGCAGGATGTAGGCGCGGAGCTGCTCGCCCGCTTCGACCCGCGACTCGACGGTGGCAGTCGGGTCGAGGTTGCCGTCGATGTAGGCGCGAAAGCGCGGGACGTCGTCCCGGGGTACACCCAGGATGCCGGTGACCACCAGGTTCGGCAGGCCCCACGCGTACGTCGCCGCGAAGTCGGCCGGCGCGCCCGACGCGACCATCTCGTCGAGCAAGTCGTCGGTGAGCTCCTCGACCCAGCCGCGCAACGACCGGATGCGCGCTCGGGAGAACGCCGCGGTGGTCAGCTTGCGGATCCGGGTGTGGCGGGGCGGGTCCATGTTCGCCAGCATCGACGGGTCGAGCGGCGGCATCTCGTAGGTGCGGGGCATCGCCCGGCCGATGCCGAGCTCCTTCACGAAGCGGCGATCGCCCTGCACGGCCTTGCAGTCCGCGTAGTTCGTCGCGACCCAGCACGGCTCGCCGAACGGCAGCTGCGCGCGCACCGGCCCGCGCGCCTGCAGCTCGCGGTACGCGGGATCGACGTCGAGCGCGTCGTCCTCGACGAAGGGGTAGTGGAGGACGTCGCTCGTCGACATCGTCACCGCGATCCTCCGAACTCGTCGTTGAACGCGCTCGCGTCGTCGTAACCCGCGAGCAGCTCGACGACGCGGTGCTCGACCGCGGCGCGCGTTTCGGGATGGGTGAACACGTAGAACTGCCGGGTGCGGATCGCGTGCACGACGCGCGCGCCGAACTCGTCCGAGAACCGCAGCTGGGTCGGTGGACGGCCGTACGCCTCACCCCGCTGCTCGTCGATCCGCCCGAACGCCATCTCGATCTCCCCCTCAGCCATGGGCCCGCCGAACTCGGCGGGGCGATACCGCGCCGAGTTCTCGTAGATGCCGGTGTCCTCGTGGTGTGACGGGCACAGCACCGACACGCCGATGCGCGAGCCGGCGAGATCGCGCGCCAACGACTCGGAGATCCCCACGACGGCGTACTTCGTCGCCATGTACCCGGAGATGGGCGTCGACCTTGGTTCCGCGTCGCCGGGCTGGAGGCGGTTGCCGGTCACGCCGAACGCGCCGATGATCCCGGCGAGCGACGCCGTGTTCACGATGTGCCCTTCGTGTCCGCTCGCGATCATCCGCGGCAGGAAGGTCTGCACCCCGTGGACCACGCCGAACAGGTTCACGTCGACGATCCAGCGCCAGCCCTGCTCCTCGTCCTCGGAGAGGGGGGTGTACGACATCACGCCGGCGTTGTTGACGAGCACGCTCGCCCCACCGAGCTCGGCGTCGACGCGGTCGGCCAGCGCGCGCACCGAGTCGCGACTCGTGACGTCGACTTCCATCGCGACCGCGCGGCCACCGGCGCTCCCGATCTCCTCGGCGACGGCTGCCGCGGCGTCGAGGCGCAGGTCGGCGACGACCGCGATCATGCCCTCACGGGCGAAGCGCTCGGCCATCCCCCGCCCGAGCCCGCTCGCCGAGCCCGTGACGACGGCAACCTTGCCGGCAAGCTCTTCCACGGCCGCGTCGGCAGTCGCGTCAGCCGAGGACGATGGGGAGGCTGGTGTACCCGCGGTTGTCCGGGATGTACGTGTACGTCGCGTGCTCCACGTCGGCCTCCCACTCGGGGAAGCGGCGCAGCACCTCCTCGAGGACCACGCGGCCCTCGAGGCGCGCGAGCGCCTGGCCGAGGCAGTAGTGCGCCCCGAACCCGAAGTACATGTGACGGGTCGCGTTCCGGCGCACGTCGAAGCGGTCGGGATCCTCGAACTGGCGCGGGTCCCGGCCGGCCGACGGCGTCAACGTGGCCATGATGCTGCCGGCGGGCACCACCTCACCGTGGAACTCGATGTCGGCCACCGCGTGCCGGCAGTTCGTGAGCGTGTTCGGCTCGTAGCGGAGGATCTCCTCCACGGCACCCGGGATCAGGGACGGGTCGGCGACGAGGAGGCGCCGCTCGTCGGGGTGCGCGGCCAGGAGCTCGCCCATGAACCCGATCAGAATCATCGTGGTCCCGTTGCCCGCGGCGGCGATGATGTTCACGTAGGCCAGCAACTCGTCGCGGCTCAACCGTCGTGGCTGGCCGTGCTCGTCCGTGAACTCCGTGTGCAGCAGGTGGCTCATGATGTCGTCCGACGGGTGCTCGATCCGGAAGTCGATGTAGTCGGCGAAGATCGCACCGTCGAGGCCGTACGCCTCGACGGAGACCTCGCCGCTCTCGCGGCGCTCGCGGTTGCGCACGAAGTGGTCGCGCACCGCTACCTGATCGGATTCGGGGATGCCGAGGAGCATGCCGATGACCTGCATCGGCACGATCGACCCGAGGTCGCGCACGAAGTCGAAGCCGTCGCTCCCGATGTGCGGGTCGAGGATGTCGCAGCACAGCGTGCGGATGCCCCGCTCGAGGTCGGCGACCCGCCGCGGCGTGAACATCCGGGAGAGCAGCCTGCGGTGGATGCCGTGCCTCGGCTCGTCGTCGAAGATCAGCGTCCCCTTCGGGATCTCGCCGTCGGAACGGAGCATGTCGAGGGTGACGCCCCTGCTCGAGATGAAGACGTCGGGCGTGAGGAGCACCTTCTCGACGTCTTCGAACCGGCTCACCGCGTAGAAGCCGATGTCGCCGTTGTAGTAGAGCGGAGCCTCCTCGCGCATGCGCCGGAACAGCGCGTGAGGGTCGCGGATCGTGTCGTGGTCGTAGGGGTCGAAAACCAGATCGCTCGCCGTCGCCGTCGTCGTGGTCACGGTGCACCTTTCACTGCAGGACCCCCCGGTTCCGGCTCGCGCACACTACCTTCGCCATCGGCCGTCGGGCCCGGGGCCGCGGTGCTCGCGTCGCGGACTGATTCCCAACGCCGCGCGAGTGGCGCCTCCCATCCCTCGGGCAGCTCGGCGCCCAGGCCGTGGAGCAGGAACTCGACGAGCTCGCGCACGCTGGGGAGCGTGAGCCCGTACTCGTTGCCGACCCAGTTGCTCAGCGACACGGACTGGCGCGTCGCGAGCACCATGTACGCCGCACCATCGAGGCTCGACACCTTGATCGCTCCTGCGTCGGCGGCATCGCCGAGGAGTTGTGCGAACAACGACGTGACCGGGACGTACGCCGCGGCAAGTTGCTCGGGCGCGCTCTCGACGAGCTTCGCACGGAGCCGCGCAAGGCCGACGCTGACTCCACGGGGTCCGAGCTCGGCGAAGCGAACGGCGTAGTAGAGCCCGGCGACGAGGCGCTCCAATGGCTCGTCGATGCCGTCGATCGCGACACGGATCCGATGTGCGTACCCTCGGATCGCCTCCTCGAACACCGCGAGCAGCAGGTCGTCCTTGCCTTCGAAGTGCACGTACAGGCCGCGGAGCGACTGCTTCGCGGCGTCGGCGACGTCCTGGACCGTGAAGTCGTCGCCGTTCGACTGCTCGAGCAGCTCGGTGGCGGCACGGATCAGGTCGGCGCCACGATCGAGTGCCCGGGCTGACGCCTTGCCGAGCGCGCGGTCCAGCACGCGGCGCTCCCACTCCGGCTCTGGCCCTGGATCCGCGGCTGCGATCGATGATTGCATTTCCTGCAAGTGTGCCTTCGCTCGATTGGCAATCTCAACTCCACCACGTAGAGTACGCCTCACCAGCCCAGGAACAAGGGGGATGCGATGGATCCGGCGACGGCAGTCGAGGGGCGCCCGGGCGCGGAGTTCGACATCTACTCCCCCGAGCTGCGCGGGGACCGCTACTGGGATGCGCTCACCGAGCTCCGCGGCCACGGCCCGCTCGTGTGGGTCGAGAGCCTCGGCGGCTACTGGGCCGCGACGACCTACGAGCTCGTCCGGCAGATGGCCGGCGACTGGGAGGCGTTCTCCTCGGCGCAGGGCGTGTCGCTCCCTCGCCCCGCACCCGACGTGCAGCCGTACATCATGCCGATCGAGAAGGACCCGCCGCGCCAGCTGCTGTTCCGGCGGAAGGTCAACCCCCACATGACACCCGCGGCCGTCGCCGGGCTGGAGGCATCGATCGGTGAGGTCGCCGACGTGCTGATCGACACCTTCATCGAGCAGGGCTCGTGCGACCTGACCCTCGACTTCGCCCGCAAGTTCCCGGGCACCGTCTTCTTCCGCCTGATCATCCCCGAAGGCGACGACACCCTCCCGCTCCTCGAGAAGTGGGTCCGCACGCTGAGCTTCGACCCCGACCCGGCGAAGAAGGGCGAAGCGTTCCAGCACATGACGGACTGGTCGGGCGGTGTGCTGGAGCGCCACGCGTCGGATCCCGCAGCAGGCGACGACATCGTCGACGCGATCCTCGAGCTGCGGGCGGACGACCCGGACTCAACCGAGACGGACTTGATCACCGGCGTGATGCTCCTCGCCCAGGGCGGGATCGGCACGTCGGCGCAACTGATCAGCTCGATCGTCAAGGCGCTCTGCGACGACCCCGAGCTCCAGGCGCGCGTGCGCGGCAACCTCGACCTCGTCCCCCGGCTCGTCGAGGAGGTGCTGCGGACGGAGCCGCCAGTCACGGCGATGTTCCGCACCGCGACCCGCGACATGGAGCTGGAAGGTCAGCAGATCCGCGCCGGCGACAAGGTCGGCCTGTTCTTCGCTGCTGCCAACCGCGACGCCGACGTGTTCGAGCGGCCCGACGAGCTCGACATCGACCGCACCAGCAATCCTCACGTCGCCTTCGGGCTCGGCACCCACCGCTGCGCGGGATCGAGCCTCGCCCGGCTCCAGGTGCGCGTCGCGGTCGAGCACCTGCTCACCCGGCTCTCGCCCTTCGGGGTTCGCGCCGGTGCCGAGGTCGAGTACATGACCGCGTCGCAGCGGGGCCCCTCCTCGATCCCGCTCGAGTTCACCGCCGGCACGCGGCGGTTCGGGGGGGCGACGGCATGAAGGCCTCCGTCGACGACGCGCGCTGCCAGGGCCACGCCCGGTGCTGGTCGCTCTGCCCCGAGGTGTTCGCCCTCGACGAGCAGGGACATGCTGTGGTGCAGCTGCCCGATGTGCCACCCGAGCTGGAAGCCACGGCACGAGAAGCCGAGCTCAACTGTCCCGAGCGTGCGATCACGTTGACCTCGTAGCCAGCGACTTGGGGGATCCGAGATGAAGACGAGACTCAGCTGCCCGTGTGGCGAGTTCATCCAAGGCGAGGACGAGGACGACCTCGTGGAGAAGGCCTTCGCCCACCTGCGCGAGAAGCACCCCGACATGGCCGACGAGTACGAGCGCGAGCACATCCTCTTCATCGCGTACTGACATGAGGGCTGCGTTGCTCGTCGCGTACAACGAGGCACTCGTCGTCGAAGACGTCGAGTCGTTGCCGCTCGGCCCGCACCAGGTGCGCGTCCGCATCGACGCCAGCAGCGTGTGCCACTCCGATCTCGGGATGGCCCAGGGAAAGGTGCCCTTGCCGTTGCCGCTCATCCTCGGGCACGAGGCAGCCGGCACCGTGCTCGAAGTCGGCGCGCAGGTGACGCGCACTCAGCCGGGCGACCGAGTCATTTCCGTCGCCCTGCCCTCGTGCGGAGATTGCTGGTTCTGTGTGCACGAGCAGCCGTACCTCTGCACCGAGACGATGACACTCGTCATGGAGCAGAGCGCGCAGCGTCACGACGGCGAACCCGTGCGTGCCATGTCGGGCCTGGGCACCTTTGCGGACGAGATGGTGATCGCCGAGACATCGGTCGTCCCGGTGGAAACCGACCTTCCCGCCGAACAGCTGGCACTCATCGGGTGCGGCGTCACCACGGGCATCGGGGCGGCGCTCAACACGGCCGAGGTCTCGCCGGGCTCCACCGTGGCGGTCGTCGGCTGTGGCGGCGTGGGCCAAGCCGTCATCCAGGGCGCTCGGATCGCCGGTGCGGCACGTGTCTTCGCGGTCGACCCCGTCGAGCTCAAGCGAACGACCGCGGAGCACCTCGGCGCGACCGACACGATCGACCCCAATGCATGTGACCCCGTCGAGCAGGTGAAGGGGTTGACAAACGGTCTCGGCGTGGACTTCGCATTCGAGGTGATCGGCCTGTCGACGACGATGCTCCAAGCCCACGCGATGACACGGAATGGCGGAACTGTCGTCATGGTCGGATGGGGTCGTCAGGACGACTCGGTCGCATGGCCCACCGCCGAATTCACACACGCAAAGAGGATCGTGGGATGCAACTACGGGTCGACGCGACCCCGTCGCGATTTTCCCCGCTACGTGCAATTCGCCGAGACCGGGCGGCTCGACCTCGCAAGCATGGTCACCCGACGCATCTCGCTCGATCAGGTCAACGACGCGTTCCGGGCGATGGAGGCCGGCGAAGTGATCCGTAGCGTCATCGTGTGAGCAACACGAGCCGTCGAGAGCCGAGTGGTCGATCTCACCACCAACTCAGATGCGAATCGGACCGCACATTGCCCGTCGCGGTTGGCGCTGGCTCCGCCCGGGATCCCCGTCTCGCTGACCTCGCTCGCGTCTCAGAACTCGATCTCCGCCGGGCCCCGTCCACCCATCGCGTCGAGCCGACCACCGGGATCGTGGCGTTCGCCCGCCCAGAAGATCTCCATGGCCTTCGTTGCGATCTTCCAACCTGCGTCCGTGCGGCGGAGTCGATCGTGATAGCGACCGACCACCACCCGCGCCACATCAGGCTCCACCGCGGGCACCTGGTGCGAGGTGTGATAGGTCAGCGCGGTCGCTTCGTCACCGTCGACGTCGACGTGGTACACGGTCACGAAGTGGTGACTCCACAACACACCAGCAATTGCACCCTCGAGCGTCGCGACAACAGCGTCGGCGCCGACAATCCAGTCACCGTTGCCGAATCGCATCCGCACGTCGTCGGCCAACACGCTGCGTAGACCCGACCAATCGCGGTTGTCGACCGAAGAGCTATAGCGGTAGAGCGTGTCGCTCACATCCATACGGTCGACGAGTCGTCGGAGTGCGTCGTCCATGATCAACCTCGCATTTCCTGCACGGAGACCGCCTTCTCGCGCCGCGGAGCATGGCGGATTCGGATTGCCGTCATTGCACCAACAGAGGCCTCACGTTGCTCACAATGCCCCGCTCGTACACGTGTTCCTGCGCGCCGACGATGCTCGTCATCGACGGGACAGCTCGGCGATCGCTTCCTTCTCGATCGACGTACCGGTGAAGAACTCCGAACCGAACGCGCCGTAGAAGCGAACGGGGTTTCCGAACACGAAGTCGCGGAAGGCGTCGGCGTCGATGATGCCACGCTCGACAAGCTCGTACGCTTCCTCCAGCGGTGAGTCGAACTCCGGTACGTCCCAGTGCCCGATGTCCGATCCCATCAGGACGGGAACGCGCGCGCCACTCGGAGTGAGTCGCGGGTCGAAGGCCATACCGATCAACGGGTCGTCCGCCTCGCAGCCCCAATGGAAGTTCCGGCAGTAACGCTCGGCGATGTCCTCTTCGCGTTCCAGCCCAACCGCAGCGAACTCGTCGGGTTCGCCGTCCGTGAATCCCGACAGCACGAGGAAGTCCTCCGGTGCGTAACGCGCCAGCCGGGGATCGCTCTCGGTCAAGAGCCTGGCCAACTCGTCCCGATCGAGATTGGCCGGGTCGAGCCGCCCGATACCGGGCTTGCCGCGCTTGTGCCAGACGGACACGAGGTTGACGTAGAGCCGGAGGCCCTCGGCGACACCTCCCTCAAGCAACGCGACCCGCAGGTCGGGGAACCGTCGAGTGACGCCGCCGAAGAACAGCGACTTGGCCAACGTCACGCCGGCGTTCGCGAACGAGCCGATCTGGTTGTACATGAACAAGGACACCGACGATCGGTCAGTGAAGCCTATGGAGTGCGAGTGCGCGGCCAGGGGGAACCCGAGCTCGATCGCCTTCGCCCACACGGGGTCGTAGTCATGGGCGCTGTCAATACCGTACGTGTCGACCCAACCGGTCGTCGTGAACACCGGGGATCGGTGGCCGAAGAACGGATCCTCCGGTGGCCAAGGGTCGCCCGGCATCGGGCGTCGCACGAAACTGGGAATCAACGCCACTTTGGCACCCAGACCGTTGGCATGCACCATTGCGTCGATCGCCTCCTGGGGGGTGCACATCGGGATCACCGCGGCAACGGTGAAGCGATCGCGATACGGCCGGTATTGCTCCGCCATGAACTCGTTGTAGAGACGGCACACGGACACTCTGAGCTCGTCGTCGAGCAGCTGCGGGAAGCTCAGGCCCATCGTCGGGTACAGCACGGAGAAGTCGATGCCCGCGTCCCCGAGACGGTCGTAGTACCGCTGGGGCGCTGAAACCGTGGCGTAGTACTCCGCGTCGGCCGGCACCGCCCAGAACGCGGGATAGATGCCGGCTCGGCGCCGCTGTTCCAGCGTGAGGTCCGAAGCGTTGTACTTCGCACCGGCAAGCATTGGGAGCGCGTGGACCAGATCACCCCGTCCGTGATCTCGGATGAAGTCAGCGAAGAGCGGGACCAATTCGAGGACGTGCCCGTCACCGTCCAGAACCGGGAAACCGAGGCCCTCGCGGATCTTCGCAGAGCGTGTCGTCAACGGACTCGTGGCCGGCATGACCTGTCCCCCCATGTTCCTGTGATGACACACCGTTCCGTCGACCACGACTCAGACGACTCTCGGAGCCACTCGGCTCAGTTGACTTCCCAGGTCCACCCGTCGGGGAAGCCGACCACGAACCCGACTCGCTGTCCATCACCGATGGGCTTCGTCAGATGTCCTCTGCTCCCAAGGTCGTCGGCCAGCATCCAGTCGCCTGGCCCCAACTGCCGCGACTCACCCGACGTCGTCGTGAACCAACCCTCGAGACGCACAATGAACTGACGTCGCAGCGCAGTGCACGGCGTCGGAGCCGCAGCGGGGTGCTCAGCTCCCCTGCTCGTCGCCATCGAGATGAACGACCTTGATGCGCAGTGGACGCGCCACGTCCCCGCAGCCGTGCGTACCTCAGCCATGCAATGCCAGGAGTATGGGCACACGCCGTCGCGGGCGTCAAGGTACAAAGTTGCACACCTTCGTACCACGCTGGTCAGCGGGCTCCTCGCTCGCTCGGCCCCGTCGTGGTGGACGAATAGCCGCCACTGCACCAACGCTGGGCGCGGGGCGCGCTCGTGTTCGCTGACGCATCGACTGTCACACATCGACGGGCGGAGAGCGAAAGGCGACCGCGCTCCGCGGCCTTCGTGGCACGGACGTTCACGCGAACTCAGGGGGTCGCTGAGCGCGACGCTGTGACCAGCGGAATTGAGTGAGTGGAGGTGATGGGACTTGAACCCACGACTTCTACGTTGCGAACGTAGCGCTCTACCGGGCTGAGCTACACCCCCGAAGGAACGATCACGTTACCAGCGGGTCGATGAACTTGGCGTAGCGCTTCCGCCACGACACAGCCACGAGTGCTCGCACCATCAGAGGCGGCGGTGGCGGGCGCTGCTCCTTCGGGAGCCCGCGCACAACCTCGTCGAGCGCGCCGGCGACGACGGGGAGATCGTTCTTGTCGAGCGATCGGAATGCCTGCTCGCTCATCTTCTTCCACGACGACCGGATCGACGGACTCGGCCGCGGCAGGAAGCAGCTCCGCGTCTTCGACGTCGAGGTGGGGAACGAGCTCGTCACGCACGGTCTTGATCGTGTCGTGCGCGGCCTTCCTCGTGTCGTCCCCCGGGCTTCCCTCGAATGCGGCGACCGCAGCGTCGACCGCGTTCAGGCGATCGACGAGCTGCACATGTTGCTGCTCGAGCTCGTCGATCAACGTCTGGGTGTCAGGACTTGCGGCCGCGATCGCCGGGAAGAACACCGTGTCTTCGCTCTCGTGATGGTGGTGCAACGAGCGCGGCGAACAGCGCCCACCGCGATCCGAGCACCGTCGCCAGCACCGAGGGGTCGATGCGCTCAGTTGCGTTGACGAAGCGGCTCAAGATGACGCGCAGCGTCTGGTGGACCACGAGGTACTCACGAATGTCGGCGCGCTCATCGGCCATTCGTCAACCTGCTTCGTTCGTGTCGGGTACCTGTGTGCCGATCGCGGCCTGCAGGCGGGCGATCACGAGCGCATTCGTCACGTCGCCGCGCGTGCGCTCGATGACCGCGCGCAGCGCATCGGTCGTGCGCCGGAGCCCGCCGGTGAGCGCGTCGGGATAGTCGATGGTGACGAGCAGGCTGTAGACGTCGTCCATGATCCGCAGCATGCGCTCGGCTTCGTCGTTGTCGGCCTTGCGCAACGAGTCGAGCGCCTGGCGCCGGAGCTCGCTCGCGGCCTCCGCCATCCCGTTCAGGTACGCCTGCACCTCCACGCCGAGCTCGTCGGCAGTGGGCATGGGCTGGTCGCTGATGAACGCGAGCGTGAGGTTCGCCTCCGCGAACTCCTTCTTGGCGTCGTGCAGGAAGCCGGCATAGCGAACGTCAGGCTGGCCGACCAGCGCGGCCTCGGCCTCGCTGAGGTACGCGGCGGCTTCGGCGATCAGCTGCACGCGCCTCCGCGAACTCGCGTCGTTGCACCGCGCGGATGGCCGTCGCGCACGAGCGGATCGCGCGGCGCGACGCACTCAGTGTGATCTCGCGTGCGCGGTGCTTCTGCTCGAGGATCTCCTGCGCCGCTTCACCGGCTGCGGCGATCTGCCCCGAGTGATCCACTCGCTCCCCGGTGCCGCGCTAGTTCGAAGCGGTTCGGCGCAGCGGGACGAGAAGCGGGCCGGTCGACTCACTCGTGCCGTTCGACGACACGTGGCCGACCATGTACGGCGCCGGCGTGCGGTACGCGGTGTTGAGGAACCGCACCTTCGACTGCTGCTCCGACGCGCGCTGCTTGTACTGGATCAACAGGTAGATGTACCCGGCGAGGAGCGCGTCGGCGATGAGGTTCGCCGCGAACAGCAGCGGCATCCGGCTCAACAGCGCGAGGAACAGCGTGCCTGCGGAGATCCCGATCAGGATGAACAGCACCTCTTGGCGCCGCTTCTGCGTCTGGCTCTGCTTCGCAGGGCCACGACCCACCGGCGCGAACGCGGGGCGGGATGTCGACACGCGGTCGGGCCGCTTGCGGTGCGTGCCGTTGGTGTGGCCGAGCATGCTCAGCTTGTAGTGGAAGTCACCGACCGAGTCGTTCCGCGGCTGCTGCGAACGCGCTCGGAGGATGGGCGGGATCAGGACGGCAGCCCAGATCAAGCCGAGTATCAGGATTACTGCAATCGTCAACGTCAGAGTCCCCGTGTCCACCTGCTCTGCCCGGCAACGCACCAGCGGACCCCCGGAACTCCGAGGATCGCGGCCGTGCGGGGCACCCTAGCCGTCGACCCTCGCCGCCGGTCAAGCGGGGGCGTGAATGGGCAGGTCAGAGGCCTACTCGGGGTTCGGAAGGGCATACGGCTAGAGGTCGTAGAACTCGTCGTCGCCAGGTACGGAGGGCCGTCGGTAAATCCCGGAACGGCCTCCGGTCTTCTCCCACAGGGCCAGCTCGCCGATGGTCATGCCCCGGTCGATCGACTTGCACATGTCGTAGATCGTGAGGGCGGCGATGGCGCACGCGGTGAGCGCCTCCATCTCGACGCCGGTGCGATCGACGGTCTCGACCTGCGCCTCGACCTCGACGTGCTCGACCTCGATGCGGAAGTTCACGTAGACGGAGCCCACGAGGAGCGGATGGCACAGCGGCAGCAGGTTGGGCGTCTGCTTCGCCGCCTGGATCCCGGCGACCCGGGCCACTGCGAGGACGTCGCCCTTGCTGATGGCGCCCGACGCGATCTTCGACGCGGTGTCGGCCTCCATGTGCACCCGGCACCGGGCGATCGCCCGTCGGTGGGTGGCGTCCTTGGCCGTGACGTCGACCATGCGGGCTCGCCCGAGCGGATCCAGGTGCGTGAACTCCGAGGCCGACATGGCCGTCAGTGTAGAGGGAGGGTCGGGCGCTAACCGCCGATCTGGCTCATGGATCGGTCGGGGCGCACGAAGTCGACCTTGCCGATCCGGTGCCCTGCCCACTTGGTGCTCACCGCACCGGCGATCGCGTCCGCGAGGCGGTCGTCGACCTCGTCGTCGGGCGCGCCGCTGCGCAGGATGACCCGGAGATCGAACTCCTCGAGCGCGAACAGGCAGGTCCGGAGCTTGCCCTCGGCGGTGACGCGGATCCGGTCGCACCGGTCGCAGAACGGCTCGGTGACGCTGGGGATCACCCCGACATCGCCCAGGCCGTCGGCGTAGCGGAACTTCGCGGCCGGCTCGACGTGGCGCAACCCGGCGACCTCGTGGTCCTCCAGCGGGAACACCGCGTGGATGCGGTCGAGGATCTCGGCCGCCGGCACCACCTGGTCGCGCGTCCATTCGCCCTCGGCGTCGAGGGGCATGAACTCGATGAAGCGCAGGCCGACGCCCTTGGCGCGCCCGAACGCCGCGAGGTCGACGACCTCGCCGTCGTTCACGCCACGGATGACCACTGCGTTGACCTTCACCGGGTCGAGGCCGGCGTCGAGCGCGGCGTCGATGCCCGCGAGCACGCGGTCGAGCTCGTCGCGGCGGGTGAGCGCCAGGAACACCTCGGGGCGCAGCGAGTCGAGCGAGACGTTGATCCGGCGCAGCCCGGCCGCCGCGAGGTCGTGGGCCATCTCCGGCAGCTTCACGCCGTTGGTGGTCATGGCGATGTCGACGCCCAGGGGCGCCAGCATGCCGACCAACCGAGGCAGATGGGCGCGCACCGTGGGCTCGCCGCCGGTGATCCGCACCGACTCGAACCCGTAGCGCTCCACGCACACCCGCACGAGCCGGGCCTGCTCCTCGTAGGTGAGCAGGTCGTCCCGCTGCAGCCAGGTCATGCCCTCCTCGGGCATGCAGTAGGTGCAGCGGAAGTTGCAGCGGTCGGTGATCGACACCCGCAGATCGGTGACCCGGCGGCCGAAGGGGTCGACGAGGGGCAGCGGGGCGTTCACCGGTCGAGCATATCGGTGGGGTTCCCGACCGCTTCCGGGCGCAGTGCGACGTCTGCCACACTCAGTGGTCGCTCGCTTGACCATGAACACTCTGTGTGGTTAACTCGTATCACTTGGAGATCGGGTTGGGAACACCGAGGAGCACATCGACGTCACTGAAACGGGATTCGAGCCACCAATCGGGGAGGCGTTGAACCGCAGGCGATGAACTGGTCGCTTGAGCCTGCGGGGAGCCAGAGCGAAACCGGCCCCACCCACGAGCTGCAGAGCTTTGGGGGGCCGGTTCTTGTTTCTCCGAAGGGGAGCTCAATGGAATCCACGTTCACCCGCCCGACATTCCGAGAGCGGGCGCAGCGACAGAGATGGCGCATCCCGGCGGGCACCGTGGCGCTGGGAGCCACCGCGTTCGGTGTCGCGAGCTTCGCGGCACCGGCGTCGGCCACCGATCCACACCGCGACAGCATCACCGTGGAGTGCACCACGGGGATCGTCACCGAGGGCGACGTGCAGACGTCGGTCATGGTCGTGACGAAGATCCCGGCGAGTGCGCTCACGGACGTCCCCGGGGGCTGCGTGGCGCGGTAAACGATCCGGCCAAGTCGGCGAGTCGCTCGATCGTGGGGGCCGAGCGACCCGTCCGGGGCGGGCTGGGACACGAATGCCCGGGGATTCATCCCCGGGCATTCGTCGCGTTCAGCCCGAGACTGGAAGGACGATGGCGCTCGAGCGGTCGCGGTCGCGGAAGACGGCCTGCTCCGCGACGCGCACGGTCGTCGCCGTGAGCAACGGCTCGTCGGTGCCGAGGTTGCGCACGTAGACGGGGTGCGCGCCGCTCGACACCTGCACCCGGACGCGGTGGCCGGCGCCGAACCGGTACGCGGTGTCCCACAACCTCACACGAGCCGTGAACGTGCCGTCGTCGCGACGCGCGATGTCGGACGGCCGGAACCGCTGGAGCCCGTCGCACACGTTGTACGACTGCTCGTTGGGGTGCACGTCGCAGAGCCGGACGAAGAAATCGGTGTGGTCGAGGCTCGAGCTCACGACGAGATCCGCGTGCACGGGCCCGACGATCTCGAGCACGTCGCCGAGCACGTCACTCGTGTACACGAGCACGTCGGCACGCGCCTCGAGCTCACGGTTGTCGACCACGCCACCGGTGAAGAGCCCGATCCCGCCGAACGACGGCGTCGGGTCGCTCGGGTCGTAGTGGTACTCGTCGCGCCCGTCGTCGGCGTCGGGCGCGTCGGTCGAGAGCCGTCCGTCGGCGTGGAGGTACCACGGCGTCGGCGTGTGCGCAGGCGGCCACGACGCGACGTCGCGCGTCGAGCGACCGTCGCCCGTCACCGTGAACGTGACCGGCTCCGCGGGAATCCGATCGGGCATTCCCCGGAGATGGGTGTCGAACCACGCGAGCGGCACCTCGATGTACGCGCCGGCGTCGAAGTCACCCTCACCGGCGTGCGCGCCCGGGCGCAGGACGAGCCGGTGCGTGGCCGCCCCCGAAGTGTCGAGGATCTGGTAGTCGTCGATCGTGCGCGGGAGCTGGTAGTCGTACCAGTTGTCGACGAGGCACGTGGGCACGTCGAAGCCGTCGAGCAGGTCGGTGAACACGAGCGGATCCCAGAAGGAGTCGCCCGGCTCACCGTGCTCGAGCAGCTGCGTGACCAACCTGATGTCCTCGCCGGTCATGAGCTTCGCGGCTTCGCCCATGGGGAGGTGCGCGAACGCGTCGTCGAAACCGGAGAGGCGGAGGCCCGCGCCGGCGGCAACCTCTTCCATCGTCCGGCCGGCACCACTCTGGGCGAGGCGCCACTGCAGCACGTTCCAGCCGAGCACGAGCTCCCACGCGAGCGACCCGCCCGACAGCCACGCGAAGCGGCGGTCGGAGCCGAACACCGACACGCACATCGCCTTGAGGCTCTTCGGCCGCGTCGACGCGAGGGAGTACGCGGTGAATCCCATGTAGCTCGCGCCGTTCACCCCGAGGTTGCCGTCGAACCAGGGCTGCCGGTCGATCCATTCGGCGGTGGCGCGGCCGTCGGCGGGCTCCGCGAACACGTCGTGCTCGCCACCGGAGCCGTCGATGCCGCGGACGGTCTGCAGCACGTAGTGGTACCCGCGCTCGGCGAACGCCTCCGCGAGCGACGCCATGAGCTGGCGGCCGTAGCCGCTGCGCTCGACGATCACCGGGCCGCGCTCGATGCCGAGCGGGTGGTAGACGTCGGTCATCAGCTCCACGCCGTCGTCGGCGGTCACCACCAGATCGCGCTCGACTTTGACCCCGAAGCGTTCCCCCATCGCACTCCCCCCGTTCGCTGTTACTGGTCGAGCAGCATGACCCGCACGGCGGCGCCCGCGTCGACACCCTCGCCGTCGGGCAGCAGCACGAGGCCGTTGGCGGCCGCGGTCGCGGCCAGGGCGTTGCTCTCCTGCGAGCCGGTGCTCGCGACCATGTAGTGGCCGTCGTCGTCGATGCGCACGTGCACTCGGTCGAGATGCAGCTTGCCGTCGACACGACGCGGCATCGCGTGCTCGGTGCGCGCCGCGACCTCGGGGCGGAAGAGCGCAGTGTGGCCCATCATGCGCAGCAGCGACGGCCGCGCGAACAGCTCGAAGCTGACGCGTGACGACACGGGGTTGCCGGGAAGCCCGAACACGGGCGTGCCGAGCACACGCGCGACACACAACGGCTTCGACGGGCGGATCGCCACCTGGTACCAGTCGACGCGCGATTCGGCGGAGGGATCGTCGGCGGCGATGCGCTCGAGCGCGGCGCTGACGTAGTCGTAGTCGCCCACCGACACCCCACCGCTCGTGATCACGACGTCGCACGCCTCGATCGCGTGCGCGAGCACCGCGGTCATCACTGCTTCGTCGTCGCGGGCCGCACCGAGGTCGACGGCTTCGCAGCCGGCACGCGCCACGAGCGCGAGCAGCATCGGCCGGTTGGCGTCACGGATCTTGCCCGGCGTGAGCGGCCCCGACTCGACGAGCTCGTCGCCGGTCGACAGCACGCCGACGCGCGCACGCGGGAACACCGCGACCTTGTGCACGTCGATGCTCGCGAGCACACCGAGGTGCGCGGGGCCGAGCACGGTGCCGGCCCGGAACACGAGCTGACCGGCTTCGACGTCGCCGCCCGGTCGGCGCACGTGATCGCCCGGCTTCGCCGCCTTCAGCACGTCGACGCCGTCGTCGCCCGCGTGCTCGGCCCGTCGCGTGAGCTCCACGATGACGATCGCGTCGGCGCCGTCGGGCATCGGCGCGCCGGTCATGATGCGGATCGCCTCGCCCGGGCCGACCGCGATCGTGGGCGCGTGCCCGGCCGGGAGGTCCCCGACCACGCGCAAGTGGACCGGCGCGTCCTCGCGGGCGGCCGCGGTGTCGGCGGCGCGCACCGCGTAGCCGTCCATCGCGGTGTTCGCGAACGGAGGGACCGCGCCCGCGGCCACGACGTCGGTCGCGAGCACGAGCCCGAGCGCGTCGGCGCGGTCGCACTCGATCGGGTCGAACCTCGGGATCGCGCCGATGACGGCGTCCTGCACCTCGCCGAGCGGGATCACGAGAGTCGTTCCCGCACCAACGCGCGGAGGTACACCGCGAGCTCGGGGCCGAGGTCGTCGCGGTCGAGCGCGAGCTCGATGTTGGCGCGGAGGAAGTCGAGCTTGCGCCCGATGTCGTAGCGGCCGTGCGCGAACACGCGGCCGAACACCGGCTCGGAGTCGAGGAGCAGGCTGATCGCGTCGGTGAGCTGCAGCTCGCCACCCACTCCCGGCGTGATGCGATCCAGCGCGTCGAAGATCCCGGGCGAGAACACGTACCGGCCGATCACCGCGAGGTTCGACTTCGCGTCCTCGGGGCTTCGGCTTCTCGACGACGCCGCGCACGCGGCGAAGCGTCTCGTCGACGACGTCGCACTCCGCGCAGCCGTACGACGAGATCTCGTTCGGCTGGACCTCGAGCAGCGCGAGCACCGACGCTTGCTCTCGGTCGTGCACCGCGAGCATCGAGCGGAGCAGCTCGCCGTTGTCGACCATGATGTCGTCGCCGAGGATCACGACGAACGGCTCGTCACCCACGTGCTCACGCGCCACGTTCACCGCGTGGCCGAGCCCGAGCGGATCGCGCTGGCGGATGTAGTGGATGTCGGCGAGGTCGTTCACGACCTGCACCTCGGCGAGGAGGTCGAACTTCTTCGACTGCTCGAGGTAGTGCTCGAGCTCGAAGTTGCGGTCGAAGTGGTCCTCGATCGCGCGCTTGCCGCGCCCGGTGATGATGAGGATGTCGGTGAGACCCGCCGCCACCGCCTCCTCGACCACGTACTGGATCGACGGCTTGTCGACGACCGGGAGCATCTCCTTGGGCTGGCTCTTCGTCGCGGGCAGGAACCGGGTGCCCATGCCCGCGGCGGGGATGACGGCCTTGGTGACGGGCTTCACGAGCTCGACGCTACCCCGCGGCTTCGCCGTCGCCTTCCACCTCAGGGCGCACCTCAGGGCGCACCTCGCCTTCCGGATCTTGGCGGGGATCGAGCCCGAGCTCCTCGCCGCGCACGAGGCGGCGCAGGTTCGACCAATGGCGCGCCAGCACGAGCAGCGACAGTGCGGCGATCACCGCGATGTCGGTGGCGGTGTGCCCTGCCAGCGCGACCCCGATCGGCAACGCGATCATCACGGTGATCGACGCCACCGAGGCCTTGTGCGTGATGCGCGCGACGATGCCCCAGAGCGCGGCGGCCGCGACCGCGAGGTACGGGAAGATCACGAAGATCACGCCCGCGCCGGTAGCGACCCCACGCCCGCCCTTGAACCGACGGGTCACCGGCAGGGTGTGCCCGATGATCGCGGCGGCGCCGAGGATGTAGGCGCCGAGGTGCCCGTCGACGGCGATGCCGATTCCCGCCGCCAGCGCGCCCTTGGCGAAGTCGAGCGCGAAGACGACCGCGCCGGCCTTCCACCCGAGCAGCCGGAACGTGTTCGAGGCACCCGGGTTCCCGGAGCCCTGGGCCGTGATGTCGACGCCCTGGCGGCGGGCGACCAGCTCCGCGCTGGGGAAGGTGCCGACCATGTACGCGACCGGGATCAGGAGCAGCACGATCGCGAGGTCTGACATCGCGCCCATTCTCTGCCATCCCCCACGCCGCCGCACTCTGGGGCGGAAGAGCGTGAGCCCCGGGCACGGAATGCGCAGGGCCGCGATAGGGTTGGCAGTCACGACAGTCGAGTGCTAACCCCCCGCCTGTCCCAGGATCTCAGCACGCTGGTTCAGCGGTTTCTCCGGTGCCAAGGGACACGATGCCCACCTACGTCTACGAATGCAGCAAGTGCGGTGAGGAGCTCGAGGTGTGGCAGTCGTTCACCGACGACCCTCTCAAGAAGCACCCCGGCTGCGGGGGCAAGCTCACCAAGGTGTACCAGCCGGTCGGGATCGTCCTGAAGGGCCCCGGCTTCTACAAGACCGACAGCCGCAACGGCAAGAAGTCGTCGTCCACCGACTCGGGCTCGTCCGACTCGAGCTCGGCCAAGGAGTCGAAGTCCGAATCGAAGTCGGAGTCGAAGACCGACACGAAGAAGAGCGACTCCTCGGGATCGGGCTCGTCGGGCACGAAGAAGGCCGACAAGGCCAAGCCCGCCGGTTCCGGCGCCAAGTCCTCCTGACCCAGCCCTCCCCCACTTCCCCCATCGACTTCCCCTGGTCGACCTCGTGGGAAGGGAACTGCCATGGTTCGTCAATCGCCGCGCACGCTCGCGCTCTGGGTCGCGGCCGCTGCCGTCGCGCTGGTGACGGCCGTGGTCGTCGCGTCCGACCTCGCCACGATCCACCGCCGCGCCGCTGATCTCGGGCCGGTCGTGCACGCAGTGATCACGACGCGCGACGTGGCACTCGGCACCGAGCTGCGCGCCGCCGACCTCGCCGAGCGCCCGGTGCACCGATCGGAGCTGCCGGCCGGCGTCATCGAGGGTGCCCGCACCGCGGTGGGGCGTGTGGTCACGGTGCCGGTGGTGCGTGGTGGGTTCGTGACCGCGGCCAACCTCGCACCACGTCGTCGTACCGGCCTCGACGGCGCGGTCCCTGCGGGCATGCGCGCCATGCGCGTGATCGTGACCAACCCGCTTCGCCCGCGCCCCGGCGCGGCGGTCGACGTGCTCGCCACCTTCGACACGGGCGGCACAGCAGGCGTCGGCAGCGGCGACTCGGGTTCGTCGACGGTCGTCGTGGCGGCGGGCGTCGTCGTCATCACCGTCGACACGGAGGCCACGCAGACCGGCGCCCACGGCGACACATTGGGCATCACGCTGCTCGTCGACGCCGCTGACGCCGAGCGCCTGGCGTTCGCCGAGGCGAATGGCGTGGTGACCATCGCGTTGGTTCCGCCGGAGGATGCAGCACACCGATAGCATCCGCGCCTTGCCCGTTCTTCACGCGATCATTCTCGGGATCGTGCAGGGCTTGTCGGAGTTCCTGCCCATCTCATCGAGCGGCCACCTCATCCTCGTGCCGCAATTGTTCGGATGGCACGACCTCGCGTCGGACAACTCGCTCAACAAGTCGTTCGACGTCGCCCTGCATCTCGGCACCCTGATCGCCGCGCTCTGGTACTTCCGGCGCGACGTCTGGAGATATGTGGTCGCGGCGTGGGACTCCGTGCGGGCGCGCGCGATCACGACCGTCGACCAACGGGTCGGATGGTTGCTCCTGCTCTCGGCGATCCCGGGCGCGATCGCAGGCGCGCTGCTGGAGAGCGTGATCGAGGACACGCTCGGCGACCCGATCCTCATCGGGGTGAACCTGATCGTGTTCGGCCTGGTGCTGCAATGGGCCGATCAGCTGCTCGGCGCGCGCCCCGACGACGATTATCAGCGGAAGGACGCCCTGCTGATGGGCATCGCCCAGGCGCTCGCGCTGTCACCTGGTGTGTCGCGGTCGGGCGTCACCATGACCGCCGGGCGCTGGTTGCGCTTCACGCGTGAGAGCGCGGCGCGGCTGTCGTTCCTGATGGCGATCCCGATCACAGGCGGCGCGGTGTTGTACAAGGGCGCCAAGCTCGCGAGCGAAGGCGGTATCCCGAAGGGCTACGGCGGCGCGTTCCTGTGGGGCACGATCGCGGCGGGCGTCGCCGGCTTCTTCGCGATCGCCGTGCTCCTGAAGTACTTGCGCGCACACTCGTTCCTTCCCTTCGTGATCTACCGCGTCGGGCTCGGCATCATCGTGATCGTGGTGTTCGCGACCGGGTTGCGGTGAACGACGCGCTCTCGCGCACCACAACCGCGCCGGAGCTCCCCGAACGAACGCGCGCCGGGGTCAGCTTCGTCGTCCTCTTCTTCGTGTTCCTCGCGCTCGCCGCGGTGCTGCGCATCCCCACGTTCTCGAACCACGTGTTCAACGCCGACGAGGCGTACCTCGCCACCGAGGCGCAGGTCATCAACGACGGCGGGCACCTCTACACCGACGCGGTCGACCGCAAGCCTCCGATCGTGCCGTACCTCTATGCCGCCACGTTCGAGATCACCGGCAGCGACGACCTCGCCGCCATCCGCGTGCTCGCGGTGCTCGCGCACGCGCTGACCGCGCTGCTGCTCACCGCCGAGGCCCGTCGCCGCTTCACGAACCGATCCACTGGTCGGTCTGCAGCCCGGTACACCGACGTCACCGTCGGCGTGCTCTACCTCCTGGCCGCGACCGCGTTCCGGCCCCAGGACGCGCAGGCGGCGAACTTCGAGGTGTTCATGCTCCCGCTGATGACCGCAGCGGTCGTGCTGGGCGCGCGCCGCCGCCCCGCCGCGTCCGGCGCGACGCTTGCGGTGGCCACGCTGACCAAGCAGACCGCGGCAACCACGCTGTTGCCACTCGCGTTCCTCGCGTGGAAGTTCCGCCGCGCGCGGGGTCTCGCCGTGCTCGCGATCGCGTTCGCGGTGCCCATCCTGCTCGCCGCGTTGATCTTCGGCTTCCACGACTTCTTCTTCTGGGTGTTCACGGGCAGCGGCGGGTACCTGGATGCGAGTGGGGTGCTCGGCTACGCGGCCGGCCTCGGCGCGAAGAACACGGGCTGGTTCCTGTTCGGGAGCGCGGCGCTGATCGTGCTCGCGGCATCGGCGTGGAAGCACTGGCGCGACGATGCCGACCTCTGGCTGTGGCTCGTCTCCGGCCTGATCGCGGTGGCCGCAGGGCTGCGGTTCTTCCCGCACTACTACCTGCAGGTGATCCCACCGCTGGCGCTGCTCGCGGGTCGCGGGCTCGTGTCGCACTCGTTCTTCGACCGCCGCGCGGGGATCGTCCTGGTGGCAGTGCTCGCGCTCGTGCCCGTGGCCTCTTACCTCCCGACCGCGTTCGAGCAGCGCACCGACCGCAACCTCCACCTCGCGCTCGCGGCGGCGGCGTATGCCCGCCAGCACACGAAGCCCGGCGATCGCATCCTCGTGTGGGGCCAGGCGCCGGAGGTCTACTGGGCGTCGGATCGCCGCCCCGCGACGCGCTTCCCCACCACCGGCTTCGTCACCGGCGCGAGCGGCGGCCGCCCTGCGGATCGCGTCGGCGCGCAGTACGCGACCCCAGGCGCGATGCAGCAGTTCCTCGCCGACCTGAAGAACCACCCGCCCACGCTGATCTTCGACATGTCGACGGCTGATCAGCGCAACGCCGGCTTCTACCCGCCGGCGACCGTGCCCGCCTTCTCGCGGTTCCTCACCCACGGGAACTGGCGGCGCGTCGCGACCGTCGACGGCATCGACGTCCTGCGCTCGAAGTAGGCGGAGTACACCGCGGAGCCGACCACGTAGACCCCGACCGCGTAGAGCCATCCGAGCACGATGTCGAAGAAGTAGTGCTCCGACGTGTAGATCAGGGTGAACGACATCGCGATCGGGTAAAGGGGCAGCCACCAGCGCCGGCGCCCGGCCGCGCTCCAGAAGAACAACATGATGAGCACCGGGTACGCGGTGTGCAGCGATGGAACCGCGGCGACGGGATTCGCCAGGTGGCTCGTCGCCGAGAACACCTCCGCACCGCTCTTGAGCCCGATGTGGATCCACATGTCGTCGATGATCTTCGACGTGGGTGCGATGGCACCCATCCGACTTGCCATCCACGGCGGCACCGTGGGATAGAAGAGATAGGTGAGGAACGTGATGAACGTCAGGTTCACGAACAGGAAGACGTAGCGACGGAACTTGTCGTGCGCGACCTTCCACAGCACCGCGGCGACGCCGATCGGCACGATGAAGTGCGTGAGATACGTGAAGAACGCGAAGTAGTCCCACACGTGCGCGGTGCCCGGCGTGTAGAGCGCGCGCTGGAGCTCGACGGTGGGGACGGTGCCCCCGAAGAGGAACCGGTCGAACTCGATCTGCGGGTAGACGTGCGGCGTGAGCCACGTGTCGGCGACGCTGCGCAGGAGGTCGTACGCGTAGAGGATCGCGAACAACGGGAGCCAGTCCGCCACGATGCGCGACAAGGCGTGGTCACTCCCTGAGCTCCACGCGAGGAGGCCCAGGCCGATGATCGCGAACACGGTGCGCGCGACAACGGCATGCCGAAGCTGGCCTCGTAGACCACGACCCCGACCGCCCACAGGATCAGCCACTTGCGTTTGCGGAGCAGTGCGCCGACCGGCGCGGTTTCCGTGCTCACAGAGCGTCGAAACTACCAATCCCAACCTGAAAGGCGCGGACCGCCTCGTTCACGACCCCGCGATCGACATGTCACCGATGAGCAGGGTCATGCCCGCCCCGCCTCCGGGCAGCCACCGCAGATCGCTCCCCACATGGACGATGTCGAGGAGCATGCGCTGGAGGGTGGACGCGATCGTGATCTCGCGCACCGGCTCGGCGAGCTCGCCGCCCCGCACCATGAGGCCGTCGGCGCCCACCGAGAAGTCGCCGCTCACGATGTTGGTGCCGGAGTGCAGCCCGCTGACCGTCTGCACGTAGAGCGCTTCCGGGACCGAGGCCATGATCTGCTCGGGCGTGAGGTCGCCGGGCACGAGGAACAGCGCGCGGGCGCCGACACCGGGCGCCGACTTGAAGCCGCCGCGTACCGCCGAGCCCGTGGTGCGGCTCCCGGCCTTGCGGGCAGTGAACACGTTGTGCAGGAACCCGTCGAGACGGCCACCTACTGACGAGATCGACCCGCCGGGTGGCGACGCCTTCGGAGTCGTGCGGCGCGGCGCCGAAGGAGTCGGCGAGGGTGGGGTCGTCGACCACCGTGATGTGCGGCGCCGCGACGTCTTCGCCTTCGCGTCCGACGAAGAGCGACCGGCCCTTGATGATCGCCTCACCACCCAACGCGTTGCCGACGAGGCCGAGCAACGACCGGGTGACGAGCGGGTCGAGCACGACCGGCAGCCGACGCGACGACGGTTGGCGCGCGCCGAGGAGGCGCACCGCGCGTTCGGCGGCGTCGCGCGCGGCTTCCTCGACGTCGAGCTCGGCGAACGATCGGGCGGCCGAGAACCCGCTTCCGGTGCGCGTCTCCGCGCCGTCGCCCGCCATCGCGTAGGCAGAGATCGAGCACATCGTGCGCCGCGTGCGGGCTTCGACGCCACACGAGTTCGCGACGGCACTCTCGATCGCGCCATCGCCGTAGCTCGACGACTCGACGCCGCGCACGCGCGGATCGAATGCCTTGGTTGCCGCGTCGAGGTCGAGCGCGAGCGCGACCTTGCGCGCGGTGTCGACCGCGAGCACGTCGTCGCGCCACAGGTCGAGCGTGCTCGGCGTGACGCCGGCGAAGTCGGCGGGCGTCGCGAGCGCGTACGCGTCATCCGGTGCGCCGAAGCCGGCGTTGTCGCGCGCGTCGGCGAGCGTTTCCGCGACGACCTCGGGATCCAACGAGCCCGACCAGGCGTAGCCCTGGCGGTGGTCGCTGATCACACGGATGCCGACGCCCTCGATCACCGCGACGGCAAGTGACTCGACCTCGCCGTCGAACACCTTCACGTCGACGTCGTGCGACCGCACCGCGTAGGCCTCGATCTGCTCGCTCCCGCGCGCCGAGCCCGCGACGCCCCGCGCGAGCTCGAGGAGATCGACGTCAGTCACCGGCGGTGCCACCCACGGTGAGCTCGGCGACCCGCAGCGTGGGCTGGCCCGAGGAGACCGGCACCCCTTGGCCGTCCTTGCCGCACGTGCCCGCCCACGTGTCGAAGTCGGAGCCCACGGCGTCGACCAGGCGGAGCGTCTCGGGCCCGTTCCCGATGAGCTGCGCGGCGCGCACCGGCTCGGTGATCTCGCCGTTCTCGATCATGTAGGCCTCGGTGATGCCGAACACGAAGTCGCCGGTCGCGGTGTTCACCTGACCGCCGCCCAGCGCGACGCAGTAGAGACCGTGCTCGGTGTCACTGATGATGGCGTCGGGATCGTCGTCGCCCTGGAGC
The DNA here is from genome assembly GCA_963721435.1 of uncultured Actinomycetes bacterium. GTDB lineage: Bacteria > Actinomycetota > Acidimicrobiia > IMCC26256 > DASPTH01 > CAVRJC01. Next base: position 1,526,871 of record CAVRJC010000012.1, on the reverse strand, counting down.
AGGAAGGTGTTCGTCATCCGCACCATCGGCAGGTGCTGATACGTCTCGCGGCGCCCGTTGCCGCTGCTCGCGCGCCCGTTCTTGCGCGCGCGCACGAGGTCCCACATGTAGTCGGTGAGCACGCCGTCTTCGATGAGCACGTTCCGTTGTGCCGGCGCGCCTTCGTCGTCGATCGCGTACGTGCCCCACTCGCGCGCGTAGGTGCCGTCGTCGACCAGCGTGATGAGTGGCGACGCAACGAGCTCGCCGACCCGACCGCGGAACACCGACGCGTCACGCGCCACGAGGTCGGCTTCGAGCCCGTGCCCGCACGCTTCGTGGAAGAGCACACCGCCCGCGCCCTTCTTGAGCACGACCGGCAGCTTGCCGCGCGGCGCGGGTCGCGCCCGCAGCATCGTGAGCGCGCGCTGCGCGGCCGTACGGGCGACGGCTTCGGGATCGATCTCGTCGAACAGCTCGAAGCCGACCGTGCGGCCGGGGGCCTCGAACCCGGTCTGCATGCCGGTGTCGCCGACCGCCACGCACTGCACGCCGAAGCGGGTGCGCACGCGGTCGTCCTCGACCAGCAGGCCGTCGGAGTTGGCGATCAGCACCTGGCGGCGGGCGTCGGCGTACGTGGCGCTGACCTGACGGATGGAGTCGCTCTCGGACCGGGCCGCGTGATCGGCGCGCTCCAGCACCTCGGCCTTGCGCGCTTTGTCGACGGTCTCGGGCAGCTCGCGCACCTCGTGTGGCCGCCGGACCGACTGGCGCTCCAGGGCCACGACGCGGGTCTCGCCCGGCGCGCCCTGCGCAGCGGCGGCCGCGGCGTCGGCGGCGTCGCGCAGGCCCCGCTCGGTGAGGTCGGCGGTGTGTGCGTACCCGGTGGAATCACCCCGCACGACGCGGATCCCGGCGCCGCGTTCACGTCCCGAGGTGAATTCCTCGACTTTGCCGTCGTCGAACCGTGCCGACGCCAGGCGTCGGTCCTCGGCGAACACCTCGGCGAAGTCGCCACCATGCTGGAGCGCACTTTGGAGCGTGCGCTGAAGAACCGCCTCTTCGATCAACATTGCCTCCTACGGGGTTGTCTATCGTAGGCCGATGTCTCTGCGCCCGGGCTTGGCCGCTGCCGTCGAGCTCGTCGTCGGCGAAGGCGACACCGCGCTCGCGCTCCACACCGGTGACGTCCCGGTGCTGGCCACACCGCGCGTCGTCACCCTCGCCGAGGAGGCGTCGGTGATGGCGATCGACGGTGAGCTGGCCGAGGGCAGCACCAGCGTCGGCTACCGGGTGCAGCTCGACCACCTCGCGCCGACGGCGGTCGGGGGCAAGGTGCGGGCCGAAGCGACGTTGGAGTCGATCGAGGGTCGACGGCTCACGTTCCGGGTCTCGGTCAACGACGGCCACGGGCTCGTCGCCGCCGGCCGGATCACACGCGTGATCGTGGAGCGCTCCCGCTTCATCGACAAGGCGTCGGGCGACTAGCGCGCGTCCTCCGCGAGCTCGTCGAGACCGGCCAGCTCGTCGAGGAACTCGCGCATGACCGCGTGCCACGCCGCGGGGTTCTCGAACTGCGGTGAGTGGCCGCCCTCCGGGATGACGGCAAGGCGCGCGGCCGGGATCGCGCCCGCGATCGCATGGGATCCGGGGAGGAACGGTGTGTCCTGCTCCCCGACGATCACGAGCGTCGGGGGGCACCGGGCCGCCGCCACCGCCGCGAGGTCGGCGGACTGATCCGGCTGCGACGTGATCTCGACCGCCAGCGTCGCCCACATCACCGGTGACAGCGATGCCCATTTCCGGTCGGCGTACTCGCGGAAGCCCGGGCGCTCCCGCAGCACGCGCTGGTACGCCGGCGATCCGAGCGGGTCGAGCTCGTCCTGCGCCGCGCGCAGTGCGCCCATGCCGTCGGCCTGCACGATGGCCACGCCGAACGCGACGATGTCGGGGTCGATGCCGGGAGGCGGGCCGGGCGAGGTGTCCATGAAGACCCAGGCGACGGCACGCTCAGGGTGCGCGATCACGACCCGACGCGTGACCATCCCGCCCATGGAGTGCCCCAGCAGCCGCAGGTCGCGGAGGTCGTGGGCGTCGGCGACCGCGACCGTGTCGGCCGCGAGCCGGTCGAGGCTGTACGCCGCGGGGTCGTCGGGCGCGTCACTCGACCCATGCCCGCGGTGGTCGAACACGACCACTCGGTGATCGACGGCAAGCGCGTCGACGTGGTCGCCGAAGTCCTCCTTGGCACCACCGAATCCGTGGACCAACAGGAGCCCGGGCGCGGCTTCGGGGCCCGCGGCGACGGTCGCGAGCCGCACGCCGTCGTCGACCGTCACGGTTCGCGCCTCGCCGGTCATCGGGCGTGACCCTACCGGGCACCCGGGTGAACCGTCCCCCGGGCACCCCGTAACATGAGGGAATGGTGGCCCCGGACGCGGCGCACGCGCGCGATCTCACACGGCGCCCCCGCCTGTCCGCACCCGTGAAGCTCGGCCTTCGCATCGCGGTGAGCGTCGCGCTGCTGGCGTTCCTGATCACGAAGATCCCCGCCGGCAGCATCACCCCTCGCAACGATCATGCGGGCACGATCGCATTCCTCGTCGCCGGACTGCTGATGACGCTGGTCGGCTTCGTGCTGTCGGCCTGGCGCTGGCAGCGCGTCTTCGCGGTCTTCGACACGCACGTGTCGCTCCGCACGCTCCTGTCGCACTACCTCGCCGGGCAATTCGTCGGCAACGTGCTGCCGTCCACGATCGGGGGCGACGTGCTCCGGGTCAGTCGGGCCGGGAAGTCCACCGGTACCTCCGACGTCGCCTTCGCGTCGGTGGTGATCGAGCGTCTGAGCGGCTTCATCGTGCTCCCCGTGCTCACGTTCATGGGTTTCGCGATGATGCCGTCGCTCCTCGAGGTCCCTCACGCGTGGATCGCGGCGGCCATCGAGGTCGCGTCGATCGTCTCGTTCGTCGTGATCCTCGTCGTGGCGGGCCACCCCAAGATGGCGGGCCGGTTCGCCGACCACGCCAACTGGATGCGCTTCATCGGGGCGGTGCACGTCGGCGTCGACCGCATCCGGCGAGAGCCCAAGCAGGCGTTGGGGGTGCTGTTCGCGGCGTTCGTGTACCAGTTCTCCGTGGTACTGGTGGTGTGGTGCGCGATCCACGCGCTCGGCGTCGACGTGCCGAACGCGGCGGTGCTGGCGTTCGTGCCTGCGGTCGCCTCCGGTCAGGTGATGCCCATCTCGCTCTCGGGCCTCGGCATCCGTGAAGGGCTGCTCGTCCTGTTCCTGCACCCGCTCGGTGTCCCCACGGGACGCGCCATCGGCGTCGGCCTGCTCTGGTACGGGATGATGTTGGTCGTGAGCCTGCTCGGGGCACCTGCATTCGCGGTCGGGCACCGCCAGCACGAGCCCGCGCCGCTGGAACCGGAACACGTCCCCACACCATGACCGCGGCCGGCTCGGAGACGGTCACCGCCGCCGAACCTTCCCCACCGCCGCTGCACCGTCGCCTGCGCGGCGGGCGGCGGCTGCGCGACGGGCGCACGTTGTACTGGTGGGTCGAGGTCGGCTTCCTCGCCGTCTTCTACTTCGTCTACTCGACGATCCGGAACCTCAACGACGCCGACAGGGCCGACGCGTTCCGCCACGCGAAGGAGATCGTCCGGCTGCAGCTCGACCTGGGGATCTACCACGAGCAGACGCTCCAGTCGTGGGCGATGCACGTGCGGCCGCTCATCATCGGCGCCAACTACTTCTACGGGTCGCTGCACTTCATCGTGACCGGCTCCGTGATGGTGTACCTGTACCGACGGTGGACGAACGACTACCCGCTCTGGCGCAACACGATCGCGGTGGCGACGGCCGTTGCGCTGATCGGCTTCGCGCTGTACCCGCTCATGCCGCCGCGACTCCTCCCGCACAGCTACGGCTTCATCGACACCCTCGCCAAGGACCCTGCGTTCTGGTCGTTCAACTCCGGTGCGATGAACAAGATCTCGAACCAGTACGCGGCGATGCCGAGCGTGCACTGCGCGTGGGCCCTGTGGTGCGCGTGCGTGCTCGTGCCGCGGCTCCGCCACACGTGGGCGAAGGTCCTCGCGGCCTGTTACCCGGTGCTCACCGTCACCGCGATCGTGATCACCGCGAACCACTACGTGCTCGACGCGGTCGCCGGCTTCACGGTGCTCGGCATCGCCTTCGTCCTCGCCCGGGCGTTCACGCGCGCCGGCCGCGGGCCGACGGTCGCGCCCGCCTGACACCCCCGATCGCCGCTAGGGCCTGGTGTCGCGGCGGTGCATGAGCAGTGCGCCGAGCGCCAACCCGAACGCCGCCGAGATCACGATCACGACGATCATCGACGCGCTGAACGTGCCGAAGATGTAGTCGACGCCCACCTCATGGGTGTTCAGCACCGCGAAGAGCACCAGCAGGGCGACCAGCGCACCGATCGAGATCAGCTTCCAGTTGATGTTGCGACTCGACTGCGTCGACGCTTCATCCGGCATTGACGTCACCCCCGTTTCTTGCGCGACGGTACCGGCCGGCGCGTTTCGACACGCGCACTCCTCCGTGCCTGCACGCTGCGCTCGATGCTCTCCCGCACCGCCTGGTCGGCGAGCGACAGCTGGATGTCGCGGGCGCGGATCAATGCCAGCCGGCGCGGCGGCATCTTGTCGATGGTGACGATCCTGACGTTCTCGACGATCGGCGGGATCGCGGTCTCCGGGAGAATCGACGCGTACGTGCCCGAGGCGACGAGATCTCCGATCAGGCGGATGCCTTCGACCTCGACCGGGACGCGCAACGTGACGCCCTGGGCCTCGGCCATCGTCTCCAGCTCCATACGCAGCGGGTTGCGCTCGGGTGGGAGCACGAGCGGGTACGCCGCGAGCGCGCGGAGCGGCACCGGCTCCTTCGGGAGCTCGGCGTCGGCGCTGATGATGGCGACGAGCGCCTCGTCGAGCAGGCGCTCGACCTCGAGGCGCCGGTCGGTGACCGGCTCGGTGACCACCGCCTGGGCGAGCTCGCCCTCCAGCACTTCGGCGAACAGTCGCTCCGACGCGCCTTCGTTGACGCGCAGTCGCACACCCGGCGCGCGCTCGCGCAGGTCGTCGACGAGCGCGGGGACGAGCCAGCGGCTCGCGGTGCCGACGACGCCGAGGTGGGCGTGCCCCGCTTCGAGGCCGCGCAGCATCGAGAGGTCGTCGTGCAGAGCCTCGAGCTCGCGCTCGACGCGCCGCGCTCGTTCGAGCACGACGGTGCCGAACTCGGTGAGCTGCGCGCCCTTCCGGCTCCGCACGAGCAGGGGTACGCCGAGCTCGGCCTCGAGCTGACGGATCTGCTCCGACACGTTCGACTGGACGGTGTTCAGCGCGTCGGCGGCCCCCGTGAACGACCCTTCCTCCGCGATCGCGAGAAGAGTTTCGAGATGGCGCAGCAGCATGTCGGCGGTCTCCCGGCTCGGAGCACTTCTCGCACATAGCCCATCGAAATACTCGATGGATACCATCAAATCTACCTGTTGGACAGATCCAAGGAGACGCGGCAACATGGTGACCGCAGGACGATTCGGGGAGTCGGTTACCCCCCAACCGGCTCCCCGATTCTCCCGCACCCACGCACTCAATGCCTTCGGGGGTTCATGGTGTCCGCCGTCAATACTGTTTCGAGCCTGCTCTTCACCGGGCCACTCACCTGGACGTCCAACGCGGCGTGCCGGGGCCAGAACGAATTGTTCTTCGCACCCGCGGGTGAACGACCGGAGACCCGGCTCGTGCGTGAGGCCAAGGCGCGCGCCGTCTGCGCGACCTGCACTGTTCTCACGCCCTGCCGCGAGTGGGCCCGCGAGAACCGTGAGTACGGGTTCTGGGGAGGCGAGTCCGAAGAGGAGCGCGCCGCCGCCGGCTACCGAGTCGACATGCCCGTCGGCCGCGTCGCCCGCTACCCCAAGGGCGACGGCACCCCCGTCGCGCCCCGCGCCCCGCGCGTCGCCTGATCCTGGTCGCACTCACTCGCCGGCGGGATACCCGCGGCCGCCCGCGGGACGTTCGTTGCTCCGGCGAGCAGCTCGCGCGCTCGCTGCCGCGTCGTGTTCGGCCATCCGTAAGCTGAGGTGATGGCTGCCGGATCGGAAGGCGATGGCTTGGTGTGGGAGGAACGGCCGCGCCTGCGTGACCCGTTGCTCGTCGCCGCCTTCGAAGGCTGGAACGACGCCGGTGACGCGGCCAGCGGCGCCGCCGACTGGCTCGTCGGCCGCGCGAACGTGACGCGCTTCGCGTGGATCGACTCCGAAGCGCACGTCGATTACCAGTCACGCCGCCCGACGCTGCACATCGTCGACGGCATCGCCGCGTCGGTGACGTGGCCCGCCACGGAGTGCTTCGCGGTGCCGTTCCCCGAGCGTGATCTCGTCGTCGTGCGCGGCGTCGAGCCGAACGTGCACTGGAAGTCGTACTGCGCCTCGGTGCTCGAGGTCGCGGGGACGACGCAGTGCGACATGGTCGTCACGCTGGGAGCGCTTCTCGGTGACGTCCCGCACACCCGCGCGGTGCGCGTGACCGGCACCGCGACCGACCCGGCCCTCGTCGGCGACCTCGGGCTCGCGCGGTCGCGCTACGAGGGGCCGACGGGCATCGTGGGCGTGCTCCACGACACCTGCCAGTCGGCGGGGTGGAAGTCCGCGTCGCTCTGGGCCCCGGTGCCCCACTACATCGCCACGCCACCGAACCCGCTCTGCACGCGCGCGCTGCTCGAGCGCTTCGCCACGCTCGCCGGCCTCTCGGTCGATCTGTCCGGGTTCGATGCGCTGATCGAGATCTGGCGGGCGGAGGTCGACGAGGCAATCGAGGGCAACGACGAGATCCTCAGCTACATCCGCGACCTCGAGGAGCGGATCGACGCCGAGCCGTGGGTCACGGGCGACGAAGAAGACGTCCCGGACGCCGACGAGCTCGTCGGCGAAGTCGAGCAATTCCTCCGCGATCAGGGCGACGATCGCGGCCCGCAGTAGCGAAGGACCGGCGCGCTCACCCCACCAGGTCGCGCGCCACTGCTTCCCAGAGCTGCGTCGACAACGCCAGTGACTCCTGGTCGACGCGCTCGTCGTTCCCGTGGAACATGGTCGCGTAGTCCTCATAGGCGAGGCGTTGCGAGAACAGGCCGAACCCGTAGCCCACCGAGCCCGCGCGCCGGAAGAACCGGTTGTCGGTCGCGCCTGCCATCAGCGACGGGATCAGCGCCGAGCCTTCGCAGAGGCGCGCGCTGACGCGACCGAGCGAGTCCCACAGAGGTGTGTCCATCGCCGACGCGGTCGACGGGTCGTCGTTCGACTCGATGTCGACCACATCGGCGAGATCACCGAGCGCATCGTGCAGCAGCGCGAGCGCGTCGGGGCCGCTCTGCCCCGGCAGCGTGCGGATGTCGACCTCGAGCGTCACGTGATCGGGGATGACGTTGGTCTTGGTGCCACCGTGGGCGACCGTTGGGGCGAATGTGGTGTGGGTGCACGCGTGGAACGTGCGGGCGAGCCCGAGCGGGAGGTCGACGATCGCCTCGTCGATCTTGGCCGGGTCGAGCAGGAGGGGGGTGAGGTCCGGACCGAGGTTCAGGCCCTGGATGAAGCCGCGCCACACGTCGTGGATCTGCGCCTGCGGGCGGTAGTCCGCGATCCGTCGCACCACCTCGGCGGCGGTGACGAGCGCGTTGTCGGTGTGGAAGGGCTGCGAGCCGTGGCCCGGCGTGCCGTGCACGTGGATCTTCGACCAGTAGGTGCCCTTCTCGCCCACGAGCACCGGGAGCCGGATGCCGTCGACGGTCGGCACCTGGATCCCGCCCGACTCCGTGAGCACATAGTCGGCGAACACGGAGTCCCGCTCGTGCTGGAGCAGCCAGTCGGCGCCCCACACGCCCTGTGACTCCTCGTCGGCGACCGCGAGGTAGATGAGTGTGCCCTTGGGCGTGAAGCCGCTGTCGGCGAGCCGCCGAAAGGCGACGGCCTGCGACGCGGTGAGGTTGAGCATGTCGACCGCGCCGCGGCCCCACACGAAGCCGTCGATCACCTCACCGCCGAACGGGTCGCGGCTCCAGCCGTCGGGATTCACGGGCACGACGTCGGTGTGCCCCATGAGCATGAGCGTGGGCGCGTCGGGATCGGAGCCCTCGAGCCGCACGACCAGGCTCTGGCGCCCGGGCCGCGGCTCGTAGACCTCGTGGTCGCCGACGCCGGCGAGGTAGCCCGCGAGGAGGTCGACGCTCTTCATCTCGTCGCCCGACGCCACCGTGCCGTCGTTCACGCACTGATTGCGGATGAGCAACTGCAAGAGATCGGTGACCTCGGCGGTGGGATCCTCGGCACGCGTCGGCATCACCGAACCCTACAAGGGCGTGCTCGACGCCAGCAGCGAGAGCTCGAGGAACGAGTCCTCGAGCCCCCCGGCGAGCACCTCGACATCGGGTGCGGCGTCGGGGTCGGCGAACACGCCGACGTGCAGGTGGCCGCAGTACGACATCACCGCGATGTTGATGGTGAGGTTCTTGCTGAGCGGGACGATCGGGTAGGCCTCGTACATCTCGGCCCCGAGGCAGTAGAGCGGCACCTGCGGGCCGGGAACGTTGGTGACCATGAGGTTCACGAGCGGCTGCGCGTGCACCGCGCGCGCGGCGAGGCCGAGGATCGTGGGCGCCGCGTACTCCGACAGCGTCAACAGGGTGGCGGCGCTCAGCGCCTGCTCGCGTTCCTTGAGATCGGCCGTGCTCGCGGCCACGGCGTCGAGCCGCGCTCGCGCGTCACGCTCGCCGACCGGAATCGGCACGAACATCAGCGAGAGCCGGTTGCCGAGCTTCATGCGCTCGCTCTCGTCGCGCACCGACACGGGGCAGACGACCTTCACGACCAGGTCGGGGTGGAGCTCGCCGCGCGTCTCCAGCAGGCGGGCGAGCGCACCGCCGACGGCTGCGAGCACGACATCGTTCACCGTGCACCCGAACGCGTTGCGTACCTCCTTGGCGATGTCGAGCGGCACCCGCACCAGCTCGAGCCGGCGCTTGGGCCCGACGCTCGAGTTCAACGACAACCGCGGGGCGAGGGGATTGGCGCCGATGAGAGCGCCGAACGAACGCGCGAGCCGCCCGACCTGATCGACGACCTGCTGCGGTGCGTCCGCGGCATTCCGCCCCGCCCGCAAGATGCCGGCCGACTGCGACACCCGCTCGCAGAGGGTGTCGAGCATGAGGCGCGCCGGGTCGGGCGCCGGCTCCGGTACCCACGGCGGTGCGTCGAGCACCGTCGGCTCGGGGGTGAAGTCGAGGAGGACGGTCGCGATGTCGACCCCCGACACCCCGTCGGCGAGCGTGTGGTGCGACTTGTGGATCAGGCCGACGTGCCGACCGTCGTCGAGGCCCTCGACGAACCAGAGCTCCCACAGCGGCCGGTTGCGGTCGAGCAACTGGCTCATGAGCCGCCCGGTCAGCGCCAGGAGGTCGCGGCGGCGCCCGGGCTTCGGAAGCTTCGTGAGGTGGACGTGGCGCGCAATGTCGAAGCCGTCGTCGTCGACCCAGACGGGGTACCCCACACCGAACGGCACGTCCATGATCCGCTTGCGAAACCGCGGGATCAGGTGCAGGCGCGACTCGACGAGCTCGCGGACGTCGTCGAGGCGGAAGCGGCCGCGGGCGTCGAAGAACGGCGCGCCGTCGAGCACCGCGACCGCACCGACCTGCATCGGCGTCTCGCGCCGCTCGAGGTGCAGGAAGCTCGCGTCGAAGGCAGAGAGGCGGTCGTACTCGGTCGGCACTGCGCAAGGGTATGCCCGCGCCGCGGTACGCCGCCCAGCGCGTACCGTGCGGGGTCATGAGCCTCTCCGCGACGTGCGTGTGGCACGTGCACGCCGACCTCGTGCTCGCGCTCGACGCCCAGCTCGGGTCGCCGGTCGACAGCTACGTGAACGGCACGCAGACGTGGCTCACCGAAGACGGCCCGGGTGGCGTGGCCCTCGAATGGCGTCTCCATCCCGTCTCACGGTACCGGGCCCCTGCCGGCCTGTCGCACTACGACCTGTGGGAGCAGGTGGTCGGCGCGCTGTCGGCCGGTGCCGACGCCGGCGCGCTGCAGCTCGGCACCGAGCACCGCGAGCTCGCGTCGCTGTGGGAGGGACTCGAGTGCTTCGCCGCGTACGGCGACGACATCGAGCCCGCGCCGCTCGCGGGCGCGGCCAGCGCGGCGCTCGGGCGCGCGCCCGACGCGTCGGGGCTCGTCGACCACGACCGCATCGGCGCCGCGTGGGAGCAGGCCGTGGGCAAGGTGTCGATCATGACCATGCTCTTCGACGAGCTGCAACCGGGCTGACGAGCCAGGAGAGAGACACGATGAGTGGCATGGAACGCGAAGCGTTGGCCCGCACGATCTACGAGCGCACGCACCTCACCGGTGAGTTCGTGCTGCGGTCGGGCGCAGTGAGCAACGAGTACTTCGACAAGTACCGCTTCGAGTCCGACCCCGTGCTGTTGCGCGAGATCGCGGACGCGCTGGTGCCGCTCGTGCCGTCGGGCATCGACGGGCTCGCCGGGCTCGAGCTCGGTGGTGTGCCGATCGCGACGATGTTGTCGCAGGTCACGGGCATCCCCGCGTTCTTCGTGCGCAAGGAGGCGAAGACCTACGGCACCTGCCAGCTCGCCGAAGGCGGCGACATCGAGGGTCTTCGTCTCCTCGTGGTGGAAGACGTCGTGACATCGGGTGGTCAGGTCATCACCTCGTGCGGCGATCTCCGCGACCGCGGCGCGAAGGTCGAGCAGGCGGTGTGCGTCATCGACCGCGAGTCGGGCGGGCCCGCCGGCCTCACCGCCAACGGCGTCGAGCTCCGCGCCCTCTACACGATGACCGAGCTCACCGAGGCCGGCACCGCCTGACCCAACCCCAGGTTTTGGCGTCGGTAAAGGCCGCCAGAGGTACCCTTACCGACGCCAAAACGCGAGAGAGGGCGTCAGTCTTCGCGCCAGGGTGGGGTGCGGGGCGGGTCGAAGTCGCAGGCCTTGACGTTGCCGTCGATGGCGTTGAACGCGACGTCGACCCAGCGATTGGCACCCGCGAGCGGCCACGGCAGGTTGTTGCGCCCGAAGAACCCGACCGCGCGCGTCTCCAGCGGATGGCCGCGCAGCTCGCCACCGAGCATCCGGCAGTGGAACAGCAGCGAGTACAGCGGGAAGCGCGCGAATCCGAGGCGCAGGCCGTCGAGCACCGCGATGAGCGACTCGGGCTCGACCTCGATGCCGGTCTCCTCGTAGACCTCCTTCACCGCGATCTCCGACGGCGAGTACCCGGGGTCGGCGTAGCCGACGGGATACAGCCACATGCCGGAGTCGGCGCGCTGCGTGAGCAGGATCTCGCCCTTCTCGTTGCCGACCACCGCGGCGACCGCGACCTTGGGCGTGACGTAGCCCGCGGTGCCCTCGCCGACCGCCGCCAGCCACTCCTCGAACTGCTCCTCGGCCTGTGCTTCCTCGACCGCGGCCGCGCGGATGTCGGCCGCGACCTTCAGCACCTCCTCGAAGCGCTCCCGCTCGTACAGGCTCTGCGTGAACCCCAGGCCGGTGCGGGCGACGGCCGAGAGCGTCTCCGCCCATCGCACGAGATCGAGGGCCGACGGCGCAAACGGATCTTCGGTCACGCGGCTGAGGTTATGTGAGTGAGCACGCTCGCGCGGAGGGCCTCGAGGGTCCCGGGGTCGCTGAACTTCTGGCCGTGCGCATCGCGGAGGTAGAAGACGTCGACGACCCGGTCCCCGACGGTGGAGACGATCGCCTGCGAGACATCGAGGTCGAGCGCCGCGAACACCGCGGCGACGCGCGCGAGCAACCCGACGTCGTCGGGCGCGTGCACCTCGACCACGGTCGCGAACGCGGACGCCTCGAGGTCGACGAGCACCTGCACGTCGGTCTCGGCGGGCGCGCTCTCGGTGCTGCGGTAGCGACGCGTTCGCTCGGCGAGCTGTTCGTCGAGGGCCAGGGTGCCTGCGAGTGCGGCCGCGAGCGTGTCGTACGCGCGCGCTCGATCGGCATCGGTCACGAAGCGATCGAAGCGGTCGGTGCCGGAGAACACCTCGATCGCCGTGCCGTCGCGGTGGGAGGAGCCCGATGCCGCGCTGATGTCGAACCCGAGCAGCGCGAGCGTCCCGGCGACGGTCGCAAGGAGGCCGGTGCGGTCGGGGGCCACGACGGTGCACGTGAGGTTCTTCCCGCCGGCCGCCGCCGACCACTCCATCGCGAGCTCGCCCGCGAGCACCAGCTCGCGGTGACGCGCGAGCTCGTCGGGCGCGAACGCGGCGCCGTACGCCGGAGGCATCGCGTCGAGGTACTCGTCAGCTGCGTCGCCGAGCAGCTCACGCAGGGCGGCACGGTGCTCGGCAGCCGGCCCGGACACGACCGTGCCTTCCGCGAGCACCGCGTTCGTCTTGACCCACAGCTCGCGCAGCAACTGCGCCTTGTTCGAGCTCCACGCCGCCGGGCCGGTCGCGCGCGAGTCGCCGAGCGTGAGTGCGTACAGCAGGTCGAGCCGTTCGACGTCACCGACGGCGCGGGCGAACCGTGTGATCGTGACTTCGTCGTTGAGGTCTCGGCGGGTCCCCGTGTCGGCCAACAGGAGATGGTTCTGGACCAGCCAGATCAGCTCCTCGGTGCCCTCGTCGTCGAGGCAGATGCGCGCCGCGACATCGCGCGCGATGGCCGCGCCGACCTCCGAGTGATCACCCGGTCGCCCCTTGCCGATGTCGTGCAGCAGCGCGCTCAGGAGCAGGACGTCGGCGCGCGCGCGACGCGCGACATCACCATCGATCCCGGCGCCGATCGGATCGGTGGGATCGAGCAGTGCCGCGCACTCGGCCACGGCTTCGAGCGAGTGCCGGTCGACGGTGAAGCGGTGGTACGCGTTCCGCTGCGGCCGGGCCCGTACGTGCTCCCATTCGGGGAACAGGCGCACGAGCACACCGACGTGATCGAGGGTCTCGAAGACGCCGATCGCGTTGCGCCCCGCGCGGAGCAGCGCGATGAATGCGTCGCGCGCCTCGTCGGTCCACTCGACGGTCTCCACCGCGACGATGCGGTTGAGCGTCTCGCGTTCGAACTGCGCGCCCTGCTCCGCCGCCCGGGCAGCCAGCACGAGCACGCGCGGTCCCGTCGAGTGGTGTGTCGGTGTCGAACGCGATGCGACCGTCGCGCAGGCTGATCCCGTCACCGAGGTCGCGCAGCCCGGTCACGCGATGGCGCGGGCCCTCCTCCGACGCGAGCAGGCGCGCCCACAGATCCGAGGTGATCCACGTGACCGCACGCGCGGACTCACCCAGGCTGCGCACGAGCTCGTCGGCATCAGCGGCGCCGACGAGCCGGGCCACCGCGTCCTGTTCCTGGAGCGCGAGCTGATCGGACTTGCCGTGGGTGACCCGGTGCAACGCGACGCGGGCATCGAGCAGGCGGTCGCTCGCGGCCGCGAGGCGCTCCTGATCGCCGGCCTGGAGGTAGCCGCGGTCGACGAGCGTGCCCACGCCCCCGGTCCAGCCCGGCTCGGCGTCCGCGCCCGGTTCGAGCGCCCATCCCACCCAGCCGGCCGACTGCACGTCACGGAGCCCGCCGGCGCCGTTCTTCAGATCGGGGGCGAGCATCTCCGCGATCGGGCCCGGTCGCTCCGTCCGCGCGCGCGAGGCGGTCGCCAGCTGCTCGACGAGGCGGCCACGGCGCCGGGGCACGAGGCGCCGGATCTTGACCTCGAGCTCGTCGACGAGCGCGCGGTCACCGACGATGAGGCGCACGTCGAGCAGCGCGGTCATCGCGTCGAGATCGGCGTCGGCGAGGTCGAGCGCCTCCTTCACCGTGCGCACGGAGTGCCCGAGCACGAACCCGCCGTCCCACAACGGGTACCAGAGGCGGCCGGCATCGTCGGCCGGCGACCGCGACCGGCGACCGCCACCCGCGTGCAGGAGCATCACGTCGATGTCGGATCCGGGGCACAGCTCGCGCCGCGCGTACGACCCCAGCGCGACGAGCGCCCACGTTCCGGAATCGAGCAGGGGCGCCGCGGCCCGCACGAGCTCGCGGTCGACCAGCGCAGCGAGCGCGCGCCCGAACGCCGCGCCCCCGAGCGTCGTGTCGTCGACGAGCGTCTCCCGCTCGGCGCGCAGGCTCACGCGCCCGCGCGCTCACACGCACGCGCCGGCGCTACAGCGCGTCGGTGCCCACCTCACCGGTGCGGATGCGCCAGGCGTTCTCGACCGGGACCACCCACACCTTGCCGTCACCGATCTGCCCCGTGCGGGCGGTCTCGATGAGTCGCTCGACGACCCGGTCGGCCTCGGCGTCGTCGACGAGGATCTCCACGCGCACCTTCGGCACGAAGTCGACGGTGTACTCCGCGCCCCGGTAGACCTCGGTGTGGCCGCGCTGGCGCCCGAAACCCTGCACCTCGGAGATCGTGAGCCCCTGGACACCAAGATCCTTGACCGCATCCTTCACGTCATCGAGCTTGAACGGCTTGATGATCCCGACGATCAGCTTCATTGACGACTCCCATCATGGCGCGCGGCACCCACCGGGCCGCGCTCGTGGTCAGACCCGGTCGAGCGAGTACCCGACTTCCGAGTGCTGCGTGAGGTCGAGCCCGGTCATCTCGTCTTCCTCGGACACGCGGATGCCACCGGGCATCACGAGCTGCAGCACCTTGAGGATCGCGAACGTCAGCACGAACGACCAGATCAGGGTGGCGCCGACCGCGATGACCTGCTCGCCCATCAGCGACCAGCCACCACCGTTGAAGACACCGTTGTCGGTGACCGCGGAGTTGTACGCCGCGTCCGCGAACAGCCCGACCATGAGCGAGCCCGCGATCCCACCGACGAGGTGCACACCGACCACGTCGAGGGCGTCGTCGAAGCCGAACTTGAACTTGATGCTGCACGCGAAGTAGCAGAGCGCGCCCGCGACCAGCCCGATGTAGATCGGCGCCATGCCACCGACGAAGCCCGCGCACGGCGTGATCGCGACGAGCCCGGCAACCGCGCCCGACGCCGCGCCGAGGGTGGTGGCATGACCGCCCTTGATGCGCTCGACCAGCAGCCACGAGAGCATCGCGGCGGCGGCGGCCATGTTGGTGTTCACGAACGCCTGCGCGGCGATGCCGTCGGCCGCGAGCGCGGAGCCGGCGTTGAACCCGAACCAGCCGAACCACAGGATGCCGGTGCCGAGCAGCGTGAACGGCAGCGAGTGTGGTGGCATCGGATGTTGCGGCCACCCACGACGCCGGCCGATCACGAGCACGGCCGCGAGCGCGGCGATCCCGGCGTTGATGTGCACGACGGTGCCGCCGGCGAAGTCGAGCGCGCCCCGCTTGAACAACCAACCCTCCGGTGAGAACACCCAGTGCGCGACCGGCGTGTACACGATGATCAGCCACAGGCCGAGGAACCAGAACCACGCCGAGAACTTCATCCGGTCGGCGATGGCGCCGGTGATCAGCGCGGGCGTGATGATCGCGAACATCAGCTGGAACGCGGAGAACGACAGCGGCGGGATCGAGAGCGTGAACCCCGTGGGCGACGTCGTCGCGACGTCCTTCATCCACGCGAGGTCGAGATTGCCGATGTACTTGCCCTTGCCGGAGAACGCGAGCGAATAGGCGACCGCCGCCCACAGCACGCTGACCAGCCCCATGCAGAAGAAGTTCTGCATGAGCATGCCGAGCACGTTCTTGGCCCGCACCATGCCGCCGTAGAACAGCGCCAACCCGGGTGTCATGAACAGCACGAGCGCGGCGGACGCGAGCACCCAGGCGGTGTCTCCCGCGTTGATCTTCATCGGCCCCTCCCCCACTTCCGACGTCGAAGTCAGGGAGCATACAGAGAGCGGAGCAGGCTGTTGCGAGCGTTGCGGCTCTCTGAGCCGATCATGACAGGAGCGGAGATCCGCGCCGGCGATCAGCCCTCGATGACGTCGCCCTCCATCGTGTTCACCGTGCACCCGACCTCTTCCAGGTAGGCGACGGTGGCGTCGAGCTGCGACTGCTCGCCACTGAGCTCGAGGATCACCCAGCCCGAGTGCGCCTCGACGTTGGCGCGCCGGATGTTCGGCACGACGTCGAAGCGCTTCACCACTTCGTAGACCATCGGGCGGTCGACGAGCTCCTCTGGGAATGACACGAACAAGCGGACGTCCATGGTGGGGCAGGCCCTCCTCAACCAAGGCCGACGCGGCGCAACGCCTCGGCCGGTTCGAGCACGAGCCCGGTGACGAACGAACCGAACTCCGCGTAATCGGTGGACACGGGATCGAAGCGCATCTCGTAGACGATGTCCTTCAGCGCGACGGGGTCGTCGGCGAGCAGGGTGACACCCCACTCCCAGTCGTCGAGCCCGGTGGAGCCGGTGATGAGCTGGAGCACCCGACCCGCGTAGCTGCGGCCGACGCGCGCGTGGCCCGCCATCAGGCGCTTGCGCTCGTCGAACGGCAAGCGCGTACCAGTTCCCGGTCGCGTCGCGTCGCTTCGACATCGGGTAGAAGCAGATCGTGCGCTTGTGCGGGAGCTGCGGGTGGATGCGCTGCTCCTGGTAGTGCGCGATGCGTTCCCGCCACACCGCGAGCTGCTGCTCGAGCGCGTCACCCGCGAGACCAACCTCTTCGGCCAGCCGCGCGCGCTCGTCCTCCTCGGTGGACGTGTACTCCGACAGCTCCGTGAGCGACACGTACGAGTCGACGATCCCGAGCGGAGTGGCAGCCAGCTCGTGCTGGAACGCCTGGAGCCGGGCGAGGTCGGGACCGAGCACCATGACCCCGAGGTCGGCCTTGTGGCCGAGCACCGCGAACAGCAGCGCCTGGTGGCCGTCGGCCTCGAGCGACGCGACCGCGTCGAGGATCCGCTTGCCCGCTTCGGGGTCGTCCTCCGCGCGGGCGCGGTCGACGACGTAGAAGAGGTGCAGCACACCCCATCCGACCGATGGCTCGACGGCGTCCATCAGATCGAGACTCCCGATTTCCCGAACAGGCTGCTGAAGTCGACGACCTGGTCGGCCGGTGGCGCGACGACAGCGACGGGCTCGTCGATGTCGGAGATCGTCATCGTGAGCTCGACGCTGCCGTCGGGCGCGGTCGGCGAGAACGCGGCCGCGTCGATCTTCATGTGCAGCTTCACCACGTGGTCGTCGCCGTCGATCCACACGTCGACCGGCACCGGGCCGAGCTTGGCCAGCTGCGCCTTGACCTTGTCGTCCTTGATCGTGTCGCCGAGCTTCCCGTAGTCGAGCGTGCCGCGGTAGTGGGTGGCGGGCTGCCCGTTGACGGTCTCGGTACCGAGGTTCTCGGGATCACCGGAGAGGCTGTCGAGGAACTTCAGGCCCGAGTCCGGGCTGCTGCTCTGCGCCGATTCGTAGAGCTGGTCGAGGTCGCCGCCGAGTGCGTCGAGGTCGATGCTCACCCACTGCTTGCCCGCGGGCAGCCGCGAGGCCAACGCGGGGAACGCGCTGGCGTCCACGTACATGACGCGGTCGACGAGCCGGTACTCGATCGCTCCCAGCTTCGGGATGTCGAGATGGACGGTGCTGGCCTTGCCGTCCTCGCTCGAGGCGCCCGAGCCGGTGATGGTCGTGGTCTCGCCGTTCGACCGGACCGTCTCTTCGATCTCGTAGCGGTACGAGCCCGCCGAGGTCGTGTTGTGGGCCGCGGCCTGGAGCGTCTTGATCGAGACGCTGGCATCGGTGCTCGACGCGCCGCATCCCGCGAGCGCGACGACCGCACCGACCGCGGCGATCCCGAGCGTGATCCGACGCTTTCGCATCACTGCACGGTAGACGCGACAAAGGGCGCCCGAAGACGCCCTTTGTCGCTTCACTTGTCGTGCAGAGCGTGGGGACTAGAAGTCGCCCATGCCGTCCATGCCGCCGGGCATCCCGCCAGGCATGCCCGCCGGAGCCGGCTCGGGCTTGTCGGCGACGACAGCCTCGGTGGTGAGGAACAGTGCCGCGATCGATGCCGCGTTCTGCAGTGCCGAGCGGGTGACCTTGGCCGCGTCGGTGACGCCGGCCTTCACGAGGTCCTCGTAGACGCCGGTCTTGGCGTTGAGGCCGTTCGCTCCCTTGAGGCCCTTGACCCGCTCCACGATGACGCCGCCTTCGAGGCCGGCGTTGACCGCGATCTGCTTCAGCGGCTCCTCGAGCGCACGGGCAACCAGCTTGGCGCCGGTGGCCTCGTCGCCCTCGAGCGTCAGCGCGAGCGCGTCGACCGCTTCCTGCGCCCGGACCAGCGCAACGCCACCACCGGGCACCACGCCTTCCTCGACGGAGGCCTTGGCCGTCTGCACTGCGTCCTCGATGCGGTGCTTCTTCTCCTTGAGCTCCACCTCGGTGGCAGCACCGACCTTGATGATCGCAACGCCACCCGACAGCTTGGCGAGGCGCTCCTGGAGCTTCTCACGGTCGTAGTCGGAGTCGGTGTTGTCGATCTCGTTGCGGATCTGCTGGATGCGGCCGTTCACGTCGCTCTTGTTGCCGGCACCCTCGACGACCGTGGTCTCGTCCTTGGTGACCACGATCTTGCGGGCACGGCCGAGCATCTCGAGCCCGATGTTCTCGAGCTTGAGGCCGACTTCCTCCGAGATGACCTGGCCGCCGGTGAGGACCGCCATGTCCTGGAGCATCGCCTTGCGGCGCTCGCCGAAGCCGGGAGCCTTGATGGCGACCGACTTGAACGTGCCGCGGATCTTGTTGACGACCAGGGTCGCCAGGGCCTCGCCCTCGACGTCCTCGGCGATGATCACGAGCGGCTTGCCCGACTGCATGACCTTCTCGAGCACGGGCAGGAGGTCCTTCACCGCCGAGATCTTGCCGGCGTTGAGGAGGATGTAGGCGTCGTCGAGCACGCTTTCCATGCGGTCGGTGTCGGTGACGAAGTACGGGGAGATGTAACCCTTGTCGAACCGCATGCCCTCGACGAAGTCGAGCTCCATGCCGAACGTCTGGCTCTCCTCGACGGTGATGACACCGTCGGTGCCGACCTTGTCGAGCGCCTCGGCGATCATCTTGCCGACCTCGTCGTCGGCGGCTGAGATGGCAGCGACGTTCGCGATCGCGGTGAGGTCGGTCTTGACGCTCTTCGAGTTCTTCTTGATGGACTCGACGGCGACCTCGACGGCCTTCTCGATGCCACCCTTGAGCACCATCGGGTTCGCACCCGCGGCGACGTTTCGGAGACCCTCACGGACCATCGCCCACGCGAGGACGACGGAAGTGGTCGTGCCGTCACCGGCGACGTCGTCGGTCTTCTTGGCGACTTCCTTGACCAGCTCGGCGCCGATCTTCTCGAACGGGTCTTCGAGCTCGATCTCCTTGGCGATCGAGACACCGTCGTTCGTGATGGTGGGAGCGCCCCACTTCTTCTCGAGGACGACGTTACGGCCCTTCGGGCCGAGGGTGACGCGCACCGCGTCGGCGAGCTTGTTCATGCCCGCTTCGAGGCTGCGGCGAGCGCTTTCCGCGTAGGCAATCTGCTTCGGCATCTTGGTAGTACCCCCTGGGGTGGGTGTCGTGGTGATGGATCAGGGACGGACGGTGGCGGCGGTGTGGCAGTTAGCACTCGCAGGCACCGAGTGCTAACCATGTTGGCACTCGAAGGCCGAGAGTGCAAATTCAGGCCCGCGAAAAGTCGAGAACCCGCAAACTAAGGTGGCCTTCCGCGGCAGACGCCAAGAAGGCATGGCCCGAGAAGGTATGGAGGAGCGGACGTGGCCGAGCACCACGACGCCACCGAGGAGTACCTCGAAGCCATCCTCGAGATCGAGGAGGAGGGCGTCATCCCCATCCGCGCCCGCCTGGTCGAGCGGCTCGGGCTGTCGGCCCCCGCCGTCTCCGAGACCGTCAACCGCCTGGTCGAGAACGGCTACGCCGAGCTCCTCGACGACCGCACGCTCCGGCTCACCCCGAAGGGACGCGAGGTCGCCGTCTCCATCGTCCGTCGCCACCGGCTGGCCGAGCGCCTGCTGGTCGACATCATCGGGCTCGAGTGGGAGAAGGTCCACAAGGAGGCGGATCGCTGGGAGCACGCCATCTCCGCCGACGTCGAGGAGAAGCTGGTCACCCTGCTCGGTGACCCGGCCACCTGCCCCCACGGCAACCCGATCCCCGGGTCGAGCCACAAGGTCGAAGGGCCGGCGTCCACACTGCTCACACAGTCGGATCCCGGGCCGGTGATCGTGCGTCGCATCAGCGAGAAGGTCGAGATCGACGAGAGCGCGCTGCAGTTCCTCGTGGGCGCGCAGCTCATCCCCGGCTCCAACGCGGTCATCATCGACAGCAGCCCGACGGGCGTGCGCATGGCGAGCGGCGCGGGCGAGAGCGTCGTCCCCCGCAAGATCGCCCAGCTCATGTGGGTCGTGCCGGCTTAATTGCTCACTCGAGCTTCTTAATTGCTCACTCAAGCTTCGCTGAGTAACTCCAAGTCGGTCGACAAGTTCGAGAGCGAAGCTTTCGCTCGCGGCGAGCACCCTCGCTTCGCTCGGGTGCCGCATCACAGGTGCCGCATCCCGCGAATTGCGTCGTCAAGCTCCTGCGGCCACCAACACGAAATCGGTGCCGAAGCCGAGCACGAGGCCGATGAACAGGCCCCACATGAGCATCTCCATGTGGCCCATCTTCAGGCCGACGCCGAGGAGCTGCACGATCACGTAGAGGATCGAGCCGGCCGCGAGGGCGAGGAACGCGATGTTCAGCCATTCGCTCACCCACGCCTGCCCGACGAGCGTGCCGAAGAACGTCGGACCGCCGCCGATGAGCCCCAGGAGCGCGAGGTAGCCCCACGAGGGGATCTCGGCATCGCCGGTCATCGGGGCGACGATGCCGAAGCCCTCGGTCGCGTTGTGCAGGCCGAACCCGATGATGAGCAGGATTGCGAGGCTCACCGCGCCGCTGGCGGCCGATTGGCCGATCGCGAGGCCCTCGGCGAAGTTGTGGAGGCCGATCCCGATCGCGATGAACAGCGCGAGGCGTCGCGCCGGTGACAACGCGTGCACGCGTCGGGCAATGCCGAGCTCACGCGCCGCCGCCGCGCCGGGGCCCATGCTGACCCTCTCGCCCCGAGTCTTCATCCAGCGCTCGTAGTAGACGAGGCCGAGCAGGCCGACGCCGAAGCACACCAGGAACACGGCGGCGCGCCCGGCGAACCCGCCCCACGTGCCGCCACCCTCGACGGTCACGTGCTCGAGCGCGGCCTCGACCGGCTCGATGCTCTTCGACAGGGTCTCGACGAGCAGGAACACGAGCACGCCGGTGGCGATGGCGTTGAACAGCGCCCTCGTCTCCGAGGACAGGTTGCGCATGCGGCCGACCGGCAACCCGAGGAAGATCGTCAGGCCGGCAATTGCGCCCAGGACCAGGATCTCGCCGTCTGACATCGTTCCCCCGTGCTGAACCCGACAAGTAAGGGTAGCTTCACCCTACTCGTCAGGGGGTCGTCAAATTCCGCCGGCGACCGCGGGGACGATGCTCACGGTCTGCCCGGGTTCCACGGCGGTGTCGACGCCGCTCAGGAACCGGATGTCCTCGTCGGCCACGAACACGTTGACGAAGCGCCGGAGCTCACCCTTCTCGTCGAACAGCCGCTCGGCGAAGCCGGGGTACGTGGTCTCGAGCTGGTCGAGCACGTCCTTGACGGTCGCACCGTCGGTGCTCACCTCGGACGCGCCACCGGAGAGCTCGCGGAGCTGCGTGGGAATGCGAACAGTGACAGCCATTGAATGCTCGTTTCAGTCCTGGACGGTCTCGGGGGGGAAGGCTTCGTGGAACACGTCGAGCGTCGGCGCGATCACTGCCGACGGCCCGGTGGTGGGGACGACCGCGTCGAGGGTCTTGAGGCCGTGCCCGGTGATGTAGATCACGACCCGCTCGTCGGCGCGGATCACACCGTCGGCGGCCAGGCGCTTCAGCGTGGCCACGGTGACACCACCGGCGGTCTCGGCGAAGATGCCCTCGGTACGCGCGAGCAGCTTCATACCGTCGACGACCTCGTCGTCGGTGACCGCCGCCAGGCCCCCGCCGGTCTGGCGGACGGCGTCGAGCGCGAAGTAGCCGTCGGCCGGGTTGCCGATCGCGAGCGACTTGGCGATGGTGTCGGGCTTCACCGGCCGGATGGTGTCGCTCTCCTCGAGCCACGCGGTCGCGACCGGCGAGCACCCGAGGGCCTGCGCGCCCGACACGCGTACGTTCGGCTCGCGGTCGAGCAGGCCGACCTTGAAGAGCTCGTCGAACCCCTTGCGGATCTTCGTGAGCAACGAGCCGCTCGCGATCGGCACGACGACGTGATCGGGCACTTCCCAGCCGAGCTGCTCCGCCGTCTCGAACGCGAGCGTCTTCGAGCCTTCGGCGTAGTACGTGCGGACGTTCACGTTCACGAACGCCCACGGGTATGTACCCGCGAGCTCCGCGCACAGGCGGTTGACCGCGTCGTAGTTGCCGTCGATGGCGACGACGTTCCCGCCGTACACCGCGGTGGTCACGATCTTTCCCTGCTCGAGGTTCGCGGGGATGAACACGAAGCTGCGCAGGCCCGCGTGCGCCGCGTGCGCAGCGACCGCGTTGGCGAGGTTGCCGGTGCTCGCGCACGCCGCGACCTTGAACCCGAACTCCAGCGCCTTCGACAACGCGACCGTGGTGACGCGGTCCTTGAACGAGTTCGTGGGGTTCACGGTGTCGTTCTTCACCCACACCTCACCGAGGCCGAGCTCGGCCGCGAGGCGATCGGCGCGCACGAGCGGGGTGAACCCGGCACCGAGGTCGACCGCGGGATTGCGGTCGCTCGGCAGGAGGTCGGCATAACGCCAGACCGACAAGGGCCCCGCCGCGATCTTCTCGCGACTCGTGTGCTTGGCGATCGCCTCGTAGTCGTAGGCGACCTCGAGCGGGCCGAAGCACCACTCACACGTGAAGATCGGCGCGATCTCGTACTCGCGCCCGCATTCCCGACACCGCAAGCCATGTACGTAAGCCACCGGTCCTCCGTTCCTCCTCGGTCGGCGCTCTCGCACCGACACTTGCCTCGACGCGCTCTCGAGCGCCTCGAGCGGAGGACCGCTCTCTGGCTGACTCATCGTTCAGGCATTGGCACCTGACAAAAGATCTGCTGGTTGCCGCGGCGTCGTAGGGCCTGTCCCTCGGCCGCTCTGGATGAGCGCGTGTTCTTGGGCAAGAACGGTAGCACGGGCACCGTGGCTCCCTGCCACCCCAAATCGAGCGCGCCCTTGCCCCAATAGGCTTTCCGGATGGCTCCCCACCCCGATGTCGCCGAACTGGTCGCGGCCAAGCAGCGCCTCGGCACGACGATCTCGGTCTGCCTCCCCGCCCGCAACGAGGAGCCCACCGTCGGCCAGATCGTGGCCAACGTGCGCCGCAACCTCGTCGACCACTTCCCGTTGGTCGACGAAGTCGTCGTCATGGACGACGGCTCCACCGACGCGACCGCGGAGGTCGCGCGCTGGGAAGGCGCGCGCGTCCTCGCGGTCGACGACGTCCTGCCCGAGGTCCCCGAAGGCAGCGGCAAGGGCAACGCACTCTGGATGTCGCTCTACGCGTGCGACGGCGACATCGTCTGCTGGCTCGACGCCGACGTCCGCAACTTCGGCGCCCACTTCGTGACCCGCCTGCTCCAGCCACTGCTCACGGATCCGGCCGTCGGGTTCGTGAAGGGCTACTACCGCCGTCCACTGCTCGGTGAGGCGACCGGCGGCGGGCGCGTCACCGAGCTCATGGCCCGGCCGGTGATCTCCGCGCTGTTCCCGCATCTCGCGCGCTTCGTACAACCTCTCGCAGGCGAGTACGCCGGGCGTCGCGAGCTGCTCGAGACAGTGCCGTTCGTCGAGGGGTACGGAATCGAGATCGGCCTGCTGATCGACCTCACCGCGCGCTTCGGCAGCGGCGCGTTCGCGCAGGTCGACCTCGACGTACGCGAGCACCGCAACCGCCCGCTCGAGGAGCTGTCGCCGCAGGCGCTGGCGATCCTCGTCACCGGCCTCCGCCGCGCCGGGGTGCCCGTCGACAAGCGCCTCACCGAGCTGGTGCGCTACGACATCGACCAACACCCGCAGCGGGTCGCGGTCGAGATCCGCGAGCGCCCGCCGATCATCACCATCCCGGCGTATCGACAGAAATTCGGGCGCGAGCTCTCCGCCTAGCCCCGCGTCGCAGTGCAAGACTCGTGACCATGCTGCGGGACTCGAGGCGCACGAGTTGGTTTCCCGATCGCGCCCAGGCGGCGGTGAGCATCACGTTCGACGACGCGCGCGCGAGCCAGCTCGATGTCGGCATACCGATCCTCGACCGTCACGACATGCGCGCGACGTTCTACGTGCTCCCCGAGCGCGCCGCGAAGCGATCCGACGACTGGAAGCGCGTCGTCGCGACCGGGCACGAGATCGGGAACCACACGATGACGCATCCCTGCGACGCGAACCACAAATCGTCGCGCGACAACCCGCTCGAGTCGCTCACCATCGAATTGGTGGCGCACGACATCTCGCTCGCCGACCATCAGATCGAGTCGCGGTTCGGTGTACGGGCGCGCACGTTCGCGTACCCATGCGGGCAGACTTCCGTCGGCCGCGGGGAGCAGAAGGCGAGCTATGTGCCCGTGGTCGCGCAGCGATTCGCCGCGGGCCGCGGATACCGCAGCGAGAACGCGAACGACCCGGCGGTCTGCGACCTCGCGCTGGTCGACGCGTTCCACACCGACGGCATGAGTGCGGGCTCCCTCTTCGAGCTCGTCGAACGTACGGTTGAAGAGGAGCGGTGGGCGGTGCTGGTGTTCCACGAGGTCGGCGACGCCGGTCCGCTCGGCGTCGCCGTGGACACGCTCGACGAGTTGTGCCGCGGCCTCGCCGCCGACCGCCGGGTGTGGGTGGCGCCCGTCGCCGACGTGGCGGGGCGCATCACGACGTCAGCGCGTCGCGTCCCGCTTCGGTAGCGGCTTCCTGCACCAGCAGCGCGGCGCGGGAGAACGCCTCGCCGGACTGCCAGACCCGGTCCGTGAGCACGAGGAGCTCCGCGCCCGCGAACACGGCGATCTCCTCCCGCCCTTCGGGTGTCGCCTGGCCCGCGACCACCGCGATACGGGGGACGCCCGCGTCGGTGGCCCAGTCGAGCACGCCGCCCACCACCTTGCCGTCGAAGCTGGTCGCGTCGAGCCGCCCTTCGCCGGTGACGACGAGCGCCACGTCGTCGAGCGCGTCCTCCAGGCCGGCGGCGCCGGCCACCACGTCGAACCCCGGCTCCAAGCGCGCTCCGATCGCCGCGAGACCGCCGGCGAGCCCACCCGCCGCGCCGCCGCCGGGCAGCGTGCGCACGTCGACGCCCGTGCGCGCCTCGTACTGGTCGGCGAGACGCGCGAGGCGGCGCGTGAGCAAGGAGACCTGCGCGTCGGTCGCACCCTTCTGCGGGCCGAAGACGCGCGCGGCGTCGGTGAACAGTGTCGTGACGTCACACGCGACGGTCACGTCGGCGCCGCCCAATGACCAGCCGAGGGCCTCGACCGCGGCGAGACCGCCGTCGGTGCTCGCGCTCCCACCGACACCAACGACAACACGCCGCGCGCCGGCGCGGAGCGCGGCGGCGATCAGCTCACCGGTGCCGCGTGTCGACGCTCGCAAGGCGTCGTTGCGCCCGACGACCAGTTCGAGGCCGCTCGCGCGCGCCATCTCGATCACCGCGGTACCGCCGTGCAGGAGCCCCCATTCCGCGTCGACGTCGTCGCCCAACGGCCCGGTGACGGTTGTGTGACGACGCGAGCCGCCGCGCGCGTCGAGCAGCGTGTCGAGCGTGCCGTCACCCCCGTCGGCGAGGGGCAGCACGCGCACGTCGTCGAACCCCGCGGCACGCAACCCGGCGGCCATGGCACGCCCGGCTTCGGGCGCGGTGAGTGTGCCCTTGAACTTGTCGGGGCATACCAGAGCGGTGACCATCGGTGGATAGATTGACCCACACCTCCCTGTTGTGCCATGCCAGACCCCTTCTTGCCGGAGTGAGCAGTGCTCGAACGCGTTCCCGTTCTCGAAAGGCACGTCGACGACTACGCCGGCATCGTCGGGGTCGACGTCATCGACCGCATCCGCGCCCTCGCTGCACCGCTGCAGGGCGCTCGTGTCCTGCACGTGAACGCCACGGCGTACGGCGGGGGTGTCGCCGAGCTGCTCGCGACCCACGTGCCCCTGCTGCGCAGCGTGGGCATCGAGGCCGACTGGCAGGTGATGCACGGGAGCGACGAGTTCTTCGCGGTCACCAAGGAGGTCCACAACGCGCTGCAGGGCGCCGACATCGAGTGGACCCCGCACATGCAACGCACGTACCTCGAGAAGGTGCTCGACAACGCCCTGCTGCTCGACGGTCACTACGACTTCGTCGTGATCCACGACCCGCAGCCCGCGGCGATGTTGAGCTTCCTGCGCGAGCGGCTCGGCGGCGCCATGGCCGACACGAAGTGGATCTGGCGTTGCCACATCGACCTCACCGACGCCAACCCGAAGGTGTGGGAGTTCTTCCGGCCGTTCGTCGAGATCCACGATGCGTCGGTGTGGACGATGCCCGAATTCGTGCCCGCGTCACTCGACATGGACTGTGTCGTGCACGCGCCACCGTGCATCGATCCGCTCTCGGTGAAGAACCTCGATCTCGCGCTGCCGTTCTGCCACGAGCTGATACGCCAGTACGGCGTCGACGTGGGCCGGCCGATCGTGTGCCAGGTGAGCCGGTTCGACCCGTGGAAAGACCCCGTCGGGGTGATCGAGGCGTTCCGGATCGTGCGCGAGCAGGTGCAGGACGCGCAGCTCGTGCTCGCGGGGTCGATGGCCACCGACGATCCCGAGGGCTTCCGCGTCTGGGACGACACCGAAGAGGCGCGCGCGGGCGACAAGGACATCTACCTGCTGTCGAACCTCCATCAGGTCGGCGCGGTGCAGATCAACGCGTTCCAGCGCGTCGCCGACGTGATCGTGCAGAAGTCGCTGCGCGAGGGCTTCGGGCTCACCGTGAGCGAAGGGCTCTGGAAGGGCCGGCCGGTCGTCGGCGGGCGCGCGGGAGGGATCAAGCTCCAGATCCGCGACGGCTTCGACGGTTACCTCGTCGATTCCGTCGAACAGTGCGCGGCGCGCATCGTCGACCTCCTCGCCGATCCAGTCGCCGCCGACGCGCTCGGCGCACAGGGTCGTGAGCACGTGCGCGACAACTTCCTCTCCACGCGAGAGCTCGACAACTGGCTCAGCATGCTCGGAGAACTTCGCGCATGATGCTCGTCACGCACCGAGGGCCGTTCCGGTTCTCGGTGCGCGACGACGGCGGCTTCGAAGCGACACGCGGCGCGGGTGGCGTGGTGAGCGCGCTGCTGCCGTTGGTCGACGCGGGGATCGCGATCGCTGATGCGCGCGGCGATGAACGGGTTTCGTGGATCGCGGCAACGATCGACGACGGCGACACCGCTGCACTCGCAGCCGGTGCGGCGACGGTCCCCGGGCTCGACCTGCACCTGCTCGCACTCGATCCCTCGCTCCACCGCCTGCACTACGACATCGTTTCCAACGCGACGCTGTGGTTCCTGCACCATGGCCTGTTCGACCTTCCCCGTCGCCCTCGGTTCGACGAGCACTTCCGCACCGCGTGGGACGCCTACGTCGCGGTCAACACGACCTTTGCCGAAACCGTGATCGAAGCGGCCGCGGCCGGCGAGACCGTGATGATGCACGACTACCAGCTCGCGCTGGTGCCAGGGATGGTGCGCGCCGCACGTCCTGATCTCGCGCTGCTCCACTTCACCCATACGCCCTTCTGCGGCCCCAACTCGATCCGTGTCCTGCCGTCCGACGTCGCCGTCGACCTGTGCCGGTCGATGGCATCGGTGCCGTCCGGCTTCCACACCACACGGTGGGCGCAGGCCTACCAGGCCTCGGCGCGCACCATGCTCGGGATCGAGGCGCCGATCACCGCCTCGTTCGCGACCCCGCTCGGGCCCGACCCGGACGCGCTCGCCGACGACTCCGCGCGCGCGGTCGCATCGGGCGCTGCCGCCGAGCTCGACGACATCGTCGGCGACCACAAGCTCATCTTGCGCACCGACCGGATCGATCCGGCGAAGAACATCGTGCGAGGCTTCCTCGCCTACGACCAACTTCTCGCGCAGCACGAGGAGTGGCGTGAGCGTGTCGTGTTCGTCGCGCGGCTCTCACCGTCGCGCGAGTCGCTGGCCGAGTACCTCGCGTACCGCCAAGAAGTCGAGCACGCCGCCGCGCGCGTGAACGACCGGTGGGCGCGAGCCGACTGGCAGCCCGTCGTCATCGACGAGCGCGACGACTACGAGCGCAGCGTCGCGGGCTTCCGTCGCTACGACGTGCTGTTCGTGAACCCGGTGAAGGACGGCCTGAACCTCGTCGCCAAGGAAGGCCCACTGGTGAACGAACGCGACGGCGTGCTGTGCCTGTCACCCGAAGCCGGTGCGTACGACGAGCTCGGCAACGCGGCGATCGCGGTGCACCCCTTCGACGTGTCGCAGTCGGCCGCCGCGTTGCACGAAGCGTTGGCGATGCCGGACTCGGAGCGCGCCGCGCGCGCACTTCGGTTGCGCGAGCTCATCGCGCGTCACACGCCGCGAAGCTGGCTCACCGAGCTGTTCACGCACGCGACCTGATCGCGAGCGTGAGCGCGTCCAGCAGCTCCGCGAGCGCGGGCGGGCCGTCGACGACCACGTCGGCCGAGAGGATCGCGGCGGGCGCTTCCGCCGACGCGACCCCGATGCGCACGCCGTGCGTGAGCGCGCCCACGCGCACGAGATCGACGAGCGCGGCGAACGCCGGCAGATCACCCGCGTCGTCGCCCGCGAACGCGGCGACCGTCATTCCCGCAGCGAGCTCCTCCACCACCGTGCCCTTGTCGACGGGAACCGGCGGGCGCAGCTCCACTGCCATCCGGCCCCGCTGGGGCGCGTCGATCCCATAGCGGCGCGCAAGGTCATGGGCGACCGCGCGGGCGTCGTCGCCGCGCTCCGGCGCGGTGCGGAAGTGGATGGTGACGCACAGGTTGCCCTTGCGCTCGACGAGCAGCCCCGGCAGCGCGACTTCCGCGGCGTCGGCGGCAGCCGCGATCGGCGCGATCCACGGCTCCGCGCGCGGATCGACGGTGGTGATGCCATCAACGCGGCGTTCGAGCCCGTAGAGGCCGACGAGCGCGACGTCGGCGGGAAGCGCGGCGGCGAGGAAGTCGACGGCGCGGCCGCTCACGACCGCCACCCGCGCGAGGACGGGCTGCAGGGCTCGCAACGCGTCGACCATCGCGGGCAGCGGCGTCGCGTCGGCGGGGTCGTCGACGATCGGTGCGATCGAGCCGTCGAAGTCGAGCAGCAGCGCCGCACGCGACGCGTCATCGGCGAGGGGTTGGAGCGCGGCTGGGAGCGTCATGGGTGCTCCGGCGCGCGTCGCGTCAGCTGGTCTTGCCGAGGATGACGATGCAGTCGGCTTCGTCGGAGCCCTTCGGCGGATTGGCCGGGAACGCCGACACCGTCGCGCCGCTCCCGACTCCGTCGTTCGCCAACTTGGTCGCCTCAGCGTCGAGACCGGCGCGGCACTGCACGGTGGTGCCGGTACGGGTGGGGGTGAGGTTGCCGGTGTCGATCACGTTGTACCCGACGCTCTTGAGCTTGTCGGACATGTTGGCGGCCATCCCCTGCACGCCCGACGCGTTGTACACGATCACCTTCACGTCGGCGGGCTTCCTCACCTTCGCACTCGCCACCGTGGTGCCCGTCGCGGCCTTGGTGGTGGCGGTCGCAGCCGTGCTCGCCGGTGCGAGGGTGGTCGCGCCGGGCAGCGTCGTCTGGCCGGGCACCGTGGTGATGGTGACGTCGCTCCCGCTCGGGCTGCTGTCGTCGAGGACCTGTAGCCCGATGATCCCGATGATCACGAGCAGGCCGATCAGGGCCGCGCCGCGCGCGGCGGGCGGCAGGCCGTGGCTGCGGGGCCCCTGGGTGCCGAGGCTCATCGCAGCCCCGGATCGGCGTGGCCTTCGATCCGCTCACGGCGTCGGCGGTCGCGCTGCCGGCGGAGGCGCTTCACGAGGAGCGGATCGTGCTCGTATGCGGCGGGATTGTCGAGGAGACCGCGCAGCAACTCGTAGTAGCGGGTGCCGGACATGCCGAGTTCAGTGCGGATCGTGGCCTCCTTGGAACCCGGTTTCGTCCACCAGGTCCGCTCGAAGTCGAGGATGTCACGATCGCGTGCGGTCAGCCCCATCAGGCCAACCAACGTATTGCGCTCGCTCACCGGAGGGCAGGATACCGGCGGGTCCGCCGCATCGACGGTCGGGCTAGTGACGGGCTAGCGAGACTGGGCGGGCCCCATGATCCGGATCATCGGTCGGCGTCCGCCTTCTCGGGTGCTTCGACCAGTTGCGCGACACGGGCCCGAAAGACCCGCCACCGACGCTCGTTGTCGTGGACGAGGCCCGCGGAATCGCTGAGCAGATCCGCGCCGTGGGAGATCATCTCGGCCGCGGCGTAGAGCCGTTCGGCGGAGACACGGGCGGTTGCGATGTCGGCGCGGAGCGCGGCCGGCGCGAAGTCGACACGATCGAGGACATCGGCGGCCCGCTCGAGAACATGACCGGTCAGGGTGCTCATCGCTGCGGCTTGCCAGTCGTTCGCGATGATCCGGTGACGCTCGCCGACGAGCTCGGCCAGCTCGGGGATGTCGAGCAGCGCGGTCGCGACGTCCCACGACGCCTGCATCGCCGCTCCCAGCCACGCACCCGTCGCGAGCGAGTCTTCCGCCACCGCCCGGACATCGCGTCGGAGCCGGACGAGCTCGGCCGGCTCGCCTTCGCCCTCCATGAACAGGACTCCGTCGAGTTGGAGCGCGGCAGGATCGTTGAGGTCGTCGGCTCCTTCG
Organism: uncultured Actinomycetes bacterium; assembly: GCA_963721435.1. Taxonomy (GTDB): domain Bacteria; phylum Actinomycetota; class Acidimicrobiia; order IMCC26256; family DASPTH01; genus CAVRJC01. The sequence continues at coordinate 1,495,966 of CAVRJC010000012.1, read as the reverse complement.
AAGGGACTGAACGGCATCGGGGCGTCGGCGGGCTCGACCGCGGACCACCGGTCGGCGAGAGCCTGCAGCGTCCGCGCGTGACGTTGGAGCGCGACGGCCTGCTCTCGCGGTGCCGCGGCATAGAACTTCTCGTGGTCGCGGTGGTACGTGGCCAGGTTCTTGATCGCACGCAGCAATCTCGCCTGCGGATCGGGCGACAGGACGTCGACATCCACGCTCCGACCATACGGAGCCGCCAGTGTGGAACGGCAGAGTCGAAGGACCCTGTTCGCGCCGGCTCCACGGCCGGAGACTGGTGGCATGGCACATTTCACCGACGTGATCAACGATCTTCGAGTCCCGACGCGTGATCTCCGGCGCGCGCAGCCCGAGGCCTGGAAGGGCTTCGGCGAGTTGCACGACGCCGCGCTCGCCGACGGGGCGCTCTCCGCGCGCGTGAAGGAGCTCATGGCACTGACGCTCGCGGTTGTCAAGCAGTGCGACGGTTGCATCGCATATCACGCGAAAGCCGCGGCGCGGCTCGGGGCGACGTCCGACGAAGTCGCGGAGGCGCTGAGCGTGGCGATCCTCATGGACGGCGGTACCGCAACGGTCTACGGGCCGCGAGCGTTTGCGGCGTTCCAGGAGTTCGGGGCCAGCCAGGTGGCCGTCGCGAGCTGACACGGCGCGGGTCGTCAGAGATCGGGGCCCGGTGTCGCATTCAAGGAGCCGCCATGTCGTCATCCATCGTCATCCTCGCCGGGGCTCGCACCCCGATCGGCAAGCTGTCGGGCTCGTTGGCGTCGTTCTCGGCGACGGAGCTCGGCGGGTTCGCGATCCGCGCTGCACTCGAACGGGCCGGCCTCTCCGGCGAGCAGGTCGACTACGTCTACATGGGCCACGTCCTCCAGGCGGGCGGCGGTCAGATCACGGCCCGCCAAGCCGCGGTGAACGCCGGTATCCCGATGTCGGTGCCGGCGACGACGGTGAACAAGGTGTGCCTGTCGGGCATGGACGCCATCTATCAGGCCGACCGCAGGATCCGCGGTGGCGACGCGCAGATCGTCGTCGCCGGCGGCATGGAGTCGATGACCAACTCCCCGTACCTGCTCCCCGGCGCCCGCGGGGGTTATCGCCTCGGTGACCAGACCGTGATCGACTCGCTCATGTACGACGGCTTGTACTGCGCGTTCGACCAGTGCGCCATGGGTGAGGGAACCGAGAAGTACTCCCAGGCCCACGGCGTGATGCGCGAGCACATGGACGCCATGGCCGCGGAATCACACCGACGTGCCGATGCCGCCCAACAGAACGCTCTCTTCGAGGCCGAGATCGAGCCCGTCACCGTGCCCCAGCGTCGCGGCGACGCGGTCGTGATCGGCCACGACGAAGGCGTCCGCGGGGAAACCACCATCGAGTCGCTCGCCGGGCTGCGTCCCGCGTTCGACAAGCAGGGCCACATCACCGCCGGCAACGCCAGCCAGATCAGCGACGGCGCATCCGCCGTGATCGTCACCACCGCCGAGGTCGCCGAGCGGCTCGGTGTGACACCGATTGCCGAGATCCTCGGCTACGGCCAGGTGGCAGGGCCTGACGCGTCGCTGCTCCACCAGCCATCGCACGCGATCAAAGCCGCGCTCGACCGTACCGGCGTGGCGATATCCGAGGTGGACCTGTTCGAGATCAACGAGGCGTTCGCCGCGGTCGGTGTCGCGTCGGCCGATGACCTCGGCATCTCCACGGACGTCGTCAACGTCAACGGTGGCGCCATCGCCATGGGCCACCCGCTCGGCATGTCCGGCAACCGCATCACCTTGCACCTCGCGCTCGAGCTCGCCCGCCGCGGTGGCGGCACCGGCGCCGCCGCGCTCTGCGGTGGCGGCGGGCAGGGCGACGCCATCCTGATCCGCAGCATCGCGTGACCCTGACGGCAAAGATCGGAACACCCTGAGTTGGCCATGCGCGTGGTGATTGTTGGTGGCGTTGCGGGAGGGATGTCGACGGCGACACGCCTCCGCCGCCTCGACGCTGGCGCCAGCATCGTCGTCGTCGAACGGTCCGGTCACGTCTCCTTCGCCAATTGCGGCTTGCCCTACTTCGTCGGGGGACTGATCGAAGAGGAGGATGACCTCACGCTGCAGACCCCGGAGCAGCTGTTCGACCGCTTCCGACTCGATGCCAGAGTGCACGACGAGGTCGTCGCCATCGACCGCGCGGGCCACACGGTCACGACACGTTCGACGGTCACTGGCGCGGAGGCCCTTGTCGGCTACGACAAGCTCGTGCTGAGCATGGGCGCGGCACCTGTGCGCCCCCCGATCCCCGGTTACGACCGGGTGCGTACCCTGCGGACGGTCGAAGACGCAGCTCGCCTCGCAGCGGATGTCGACATCGCACCGTCGACCGCGGTCGTGATCGGTGGCGGGTTCATCGGGCTCGAGATGGCAGAGAACCTCGTCGGGCAGGGCATCGATGTCACGATCGTCGAGGCCGCCCCGCAGGTGCTGTCGCCGCTCGATCCGGAGCTCGCCATCCTCGTCGCCGACGAGCTCGTCGCCCAGGGCGTGCACGTCGAGACCGGCGCGGCGGTGGCGTCGGTGGAGGACAGCACTGTCACCCTTGCTGACGGGCGGGTCCTCGCGGCCGACCTTGTTGTCGGCGCGATCGGCGTGCGGCCGGACGTGCAACTCGCCGCAGCGGCCGGTCTCGAGCTGGGGCCGAGCGGTGGTCTTGTCGTCAACGAGGCGAACCAGACGAACGATCCGGATGTCTACGCAGTTGGCGATGCGGCGGAGAAGCCTGACGCGATCTCGCACGCGAAGTCGCTGATCGCCCTCGCGAACATCGCCAATCGCCAGGGTCGAAGGGTGGCCGACCACATCGCCGGCCGGCCGCCGCGCGAGGTCGCATCTCTCGGCACCGCGATCGTCAAGGTGTTCGATCTGGTCGCAGCAACTGCCGGGTGGAGCGAAACGCGCCTACGAGCAGCCGGTCGGCCGTTCCGGGCAATCCATTCACACCCGTTCGACCACGCCACCTACTACCCGGGTGCAACGCGCATGGCCGCGAAGCTGATCTTCGACCCGAACGACGGAACGATTCTCGGGGCTCAGATCGTCGGCGGCAACGGCGTCGACAAGCGAATCGATGTCATCGCCACTGCGATGGCCGGCGGTCTCACCGCCGACCGCCTCGCGGACCTCGAACTGGCGTACGCGCCGCCGTTCTCCTCGGCCAAGGATCCCGTGAACGTGCTCGGCTACATGGCCGAGAACGTGCTGAGCGGCGACTGCGACGTCGTCGACGCACGTGAGCTGGAGGCGCTCGTCGCGAGGGGTTGGACCCTCGTCGACGTGCGCACCGCAGAGGAGCACGCCGACGGCGCGATCCCGGGATCGATCAACGTACCGATCGACTCGATCCGTGACCAGCTCGACGCGCTCGGCAATCTCCCGGTCGTCGTCTACTGCGAGGTCGGTCAACGAGGACACACTGCGACAGCACTCATGCACGAGCTCGGGATGCGCGCTCGCAACCTCGACGGCGGGTTCCGGACGTGGATCGCATCGACGCGAGCGCAGACCGAGCGCTGACCGCGCGCATCGAACTGCCGTTCGATTACACCGACGGCTGTTCGCTTTCTCTGTACGTGCGGGCAAGGGCGGCGTTGGACGCGCGAGGCGTGGCGTGGCGTGGCGTAACGCACGCCGAGCGGGCAATCGGTGCTCGATCACTAGGGGCCGTTCGGCCCTTCGCCGCTTGTCGCCGCTGAGATGATGAACCGGGGAGAAATGGATGCCGACGGGCATGGGTGGGGATGGCTGATCGGCCTCGGCGTACTCGCCCTCATCATCGTCCTCGTGGTGTGGGCGGACGAGTTCCGACGTCGCCGCGAGGCCTGGCGCGCCTAGCGCTGGAAAACTGCGAGCATGTCGCGATGCGGTGGCGCAAGACATCGCCGGCGACGCCGAGCGAAGAACTGACTTCGGTGGATGCGGAATCGCGCGCGTTGGAGGAGTCCGTCAAGTCAGTACCGAAGTGGCGGCACTGGCTGCGACTGATCCTGGGCATCGGGATCGGCATCGGCGCGATTTGGTTGGTCGTTTCCGCCGCGGGTGGCCTGACCGATGCGATCGATGCGCTGAAGCAAACGAACCCGTGGTGGCTGATTCCCGCCGTAGCGTTCGAAGCCTTGGCGTATGTCTTGTCTGGCTTGCGACTCCAGCGGCTGGCGGGACCGGGCGCGGACCTCACTCCGGTCTCCGCAACGGAACTGGAACTGGTGGTCAACGGTCTGGGTCTGCTCACTCCGGCGTCACCCGCCGAAGGCATGGTGTACGCGGCCGGGGAACTGTCGCGGCGCGGCCTCTCGCGACGACGGACCGCGCTGACCTTGGGATTCACCCAATGGTTCAGCACCCGCATCTTCTACCTGACCAACTCGCTCAATCTGTTGTTCATGCTGGTGACGCGCGACCTGCCGGTGGACTCCACCTGGCCGCTCATCGTCGCGCCGCTCATCTTGCTGGTCTTGTTTGTCACCGCAGTCCTCGCGAGCCGTCCAAGCTCAGCCGAGCACCTCGCTGTCGCGTTGGGAACCCTGCGCTTCTGGAAGCCCAGACCCTCACGAGAGCAACGCCGGGCGGCAGGTTCCCGTTTCCACGCCGACGCAATGGAAGTCGTCGGACCTCCCCGCAACCGCGTCGTCCTGGCATCGCTCTCGCTCGGATCGCTGCTCAGCGACGTTGCCTGCCTGTGGTTTGTACTCATCGCAGTTGGCGCGCGTGTCGATCCCGACGTTGCCCTCCTCGCCGTCGGAGCAGGCGCACTCGCGGCCGCAGTTCCACTCGTACCGGGCGGCCTCGGTGTCGTCGAAGCCGTCATGCCCGCCGTCGTGCATTGGTACGGACCACCCGTGAGCGCGGCCCTCGCCGGAGCACTCATCTATCGAGCGATCGGCACCTTCCTGCCAGCAGCCGCAGGTACCGTCTCGCTTGCCGCGTTGCGTGCCCAACGCTCCAGGAACCACGAGCGAGCCGACGCGTCATGATCACGCCTCTGACGACTCGGTCGCAGCCGATCCGCGCTCGAGCTCGTCACACAGAACGGCAGCGCGATGACATGGAGCCGGGTGTGGGAATCGAACCCACGACATCTTCTTTACAAGAGAAGTGCTCTGCCGACTGAGCTAACCCGGCGAAGATGCGAGCGTAACCCTGTGATGAGGAGTTTGCTTCCCATCGACGCGCGCCGTGACTGTCGCGCGACATCGCCGAACGGTGCGATCAACATGCCAACAACAAGGCCGCACTGACGACACCCTCAGCTCTTGCGCGTCGACTGCAGCGAGCGACCCAAGGCTGGGTGCAAGAGTTGCCTGACGCGTCGGTCTACTCGGTACGCACACCGACGCTAAAACGGTCACGCAGAACGATTCCTGCCTCCTCGTCAAGGGGTTGTCGTCGCAGGCGCTACGTGCGGGTTGGCCGTCGACGTGACGGTTGGTTCGGCGTAGCGTTGGTGTCGGGTTCGGGAGTGGTCTCTCGTGCCGGTGTTCAGCGATCTTGCCGGCCACGCTGGAGTCCGAGAGTCGCTTGCCCTCCTGACCCGCCTCAATGGCTGGTCGTGACGCGTTGAGCGTCAGCAACGAGGTGCCGATAAGCGGTGTTGCTGATCCGTCGCTTCAACGCCCTGATCGCTGACTAGAGGTGTGCCCCGGCGTGCGCGGTCATAGAACGCGCGGGGACTGCTGCGCGAGCGGATGTGACCGCGGCGATGTGCAATGCGTGGTTCATCGTGCGGTTCCCGCGCGTGACAGTCGACGCGTCGGCCGCTTCGGGTTCCCCGATGACCACTCGATCGGCGCGGTCCCGTTGTACACGGCGAACTTGTCTTCGTTCCGAAGCGGGCGACGTCTCCGGTGTGGCCGATCACGTCGCCGACCAACGCGAACATCCGCAAGCGGGTCGACAAGCTGATGGCGAAGTTCGACGCGCGAGCTCGTCGATGACGACTTCGACGGAGTGTTCTACCCGTCGCTCGCCACAGCCGAGGCGTTCGCCAACCGGATGAACCTCCGTACAAGCTTCCGCCTCGACGACGACGGCAACCCGCTCCACAAGGAGCACTGGCCGAACCCAACCTAGTTCTCGGCCCTACCCGGTCCACAAGCGGTCCGCGTATCTGCTGGGAGGCGTCACTCGTCGATGACTTCGCCCGTCTCCGGGTCGATGAACAACATCTGCTCAGCGCGCGTCGTCTCGGAGCGGCCTGCGCAGACCGACGCCGAACAGCTCCTTCACCGCTCGCCACGCCCGCCAGAAGCCGCCCACCCATTCCGACCGCGGCCCGAACTGCTCGCCGTCGCGCACCCACAGGTACCGGGTCGACGTGCGACCGAAGTCCGTGCCGTTGAACCGCTGATCGACGTGCACCTTCTTCCGCAGCAGGATCTTGCCGCGCAGCGTGTGCTGATCGACGGCGTAGCTCGGAACCTTGCGCCATCGCCCTCGTCGGATCTGGCCCCGTGCCTCGCCCCACATGCGATCCATCTCGACGCCGCCAGGCGCGCTGTGCAGCTTCTGTGCCTCGGTCGCCATGCGATGCACCAACTGGTAAAGGTGATCCGTCTCCGAGGCCACAGCGATCATCTGGAACACCGCGTACGCCTGCAGCACGATCGCTGTGTCGTAGAAGTCTTCACCAGCGACGATCCACAGCTGCCTGGTGATGTAGCGGCGATGAGCAACGCTCGTCGTCGCCCATGTCGAGCATCACGGTCAGCCAGTAGATCGCCTGCTCAGCCCTGCCGAGCTTGATCTCCTTCCGCAGCGCACTGACGACCTCACGGTTGTCATACGGGCGCGAGCTTCGGCTGGCGTTGCAAGGCTCGCCTTGACGAACGGTCCCTGATCCTCGAACCACTCGTCCTCGGCTCCACGCTCACTGATCGGAGGCCATTCGTGCCCGGTCCCCACGAGCGCGCGTCGTCGTAGGTCACCCGATCGCACGCACCTTGCTCGGTGCTGCTCGCATCGCACTCGAGCGCGTCGACCGCAACACGGCGACGGTGCGGCATGACGTGCGAGTAGATGTCGAGCGTCGTGCTGCGCCTTCGTGTGCCCGAGCGCCTGCGAGATCTCGTTGACGGGCGACTGCCTCCAGGCTGCGAGCCACGATGCGTAGCTGTGTCGCAAGCAGTGCGGCGTGCACGGTTCGATCCCTGCCTTCTCCACTGCCGGACGCCACACCCTGGTGCTGAAGTTCGACCGCCGCAACGGCCCACCATGCTCACCGACGAACACGAGCGCATCTGGCAGCTTGCCGTGCATCGTCGGGACCCATCAGAGCCGCCACGCGGGATCTAGAACGTGCGGTGAGCTTCCCGAAGCGGTCGCGCCGCTCGGTCCACTCGATGATCAGCGGGTGCTGCTCGATCACGACAGACTCGCCTGGTGCTCGATCGCGGCGGTGATCGCCTGCACGTCGACCGGGTCGACCGTCGACAGCTTCAACGCGTCGAGCATCCCAAGCTCAGTGGCACTGGCCTTCCTGTCGCCTGGCACTCTGTGCGCCCGCACGCCGTGTCGCGAGATTCGGGCGGGAACGGGCTGGCTGTGTGTGCTTGGTGGGTGACTGACGTGGGCTTCACGATTCCCTGATCTTGCGGGCGTTCTTATTGTCGACAGGAACGTTGAGGGTCGATGCTGTTGAATCAGCAGCCCCTAGAGCACGGAGACGAAGATGACCTCGATACGGACGATGCGGTTGCTGTTCTTTGGCGTTGGTCTGGTCGGCGGAGTCATTCTGCTCGCAGCGGGCGAAACCCTGCTTGGCGGCGTGCTCATCGCCATGGCGACAGTCCGGATCGTGTTGCTCGTATCGATGCAGCGTCGGATGCGGTCGTCCTCCCAGACCGGAGCCATGAGCGGCCGTCCCGGCGGGGGACGTCAGATGCTGCAGCGTCTTGCCGGCATGGAGCTCGACGTCGCCGCGACCGCAATCGGCGTTGCCCCAGACGTGTTGCGGAGCGCGGTCAACAACGGCCGCTCGATCTCCGCGGTCGCGGCTGACGCTGGTGTTTCCTCGGACCGAGTGGTCGACGCGGTGGTGCGCGACGCGAACGCGAAGGTGGACCGAGCCGTCGCCGACGGCCGGATGGCATCCGACCGGGCAAGCCTGCTTCGCACTCGCTTGCCCAACTGGGCCGAGAAACTGGTGCTGCAAACGCCGAGAATGCTCGCGGGAACCGGATCGGGTGCCGCCTGACCGCATCTCAGCTGCGCGCCAGAACCGCCGCGGGCGCGGCATCATGTCCCAGATGGATAGGACCGTATGACGAGGAAGGCGAGCGTGAAGGAGCGGGCGGCTGTCGCCCATGTGCTGCGGCGTCTCTCGATGGGCCCTCAGCCCGACCTCGCCGCGACGCTGAAAGATTCGGATGCCGCGATCGGTCGGGCTCTCGATTTGAGCGCGCCGGCCGTGACGCCGCCCGCGATCGCGCCTCCGCCCGACTATGCCACGGCGCAAGCGGCCGGTGCGTTGGAGCAGCCGATCAGTTTCTGGCTCCAGCAGATGCAGTCGAGCCCGCGGCTCGTCGAGGAACGGCTCGTGTGGTTCTGGCACGACCATTTCGCGTCCAGCGTGGCGAAGGTGCGCGTTCCGTACATGATGTGGCAGCAGCACTCTGCTGCTGCGGAAGCACGCGACCGGCAACTTCGCGGAGTTGCTGCATGCGGTGTCGAAGGATCCCGCGATGCTCTGGTACCTCGATGGCGTCACCAACACCGCGCGCTCGCGGAACGAGAACTTCGGGCGCGAAGTGATGGAGCTGTTCACGATCGGTGTTGGGAACTACACGGAGCAGGACGTTGTCGAGGCGTCGCGTGCGTTCACCGGTTGGGCGGTGAACATCCTCGGTCTGCCCGCAGTTGGCTGCGCTCAACGCGGCTGACCCCACCGTGGAATGCGACGTTCCTCGCGACGCGTCACGACAACGGCACGAAGACGCTGCTCGGCACCACGGCGAACCTCGACCTCGACGGCGCGCTCGACGTACTGCTGAACCACGAAGCCACGGCAACCCGGATCGCGGGGAAGCTCTACACGGAGCTTGTCGGTGTTGCACCGTCGGAGAAGACAGCGAAGCGACTCGCCAAGACGTTCCGTGACCAGAACTACGCGGTGATGCCGCTCGTGGAGGCCATCGTCGCGGAGCCTGCCTTCACTTCCGAGCAGTCGATCGGGGCCAAGACGCGTTCACCGATCGAGAAACTCGTGGGCATCGTGCAGGCGATCCCACCCGCCAATCTCGACATCGGCCGGGTGGGTCGACGGGTCCTCCACGGCAGCGCGAGTGGCGTCGCCGACGCGCTCCGCACGCTCGGCTACATACCGTTCGCGCCGCCCAATGTCGCGGGCTACCCGAAGGGCCTGCGCCTCTTCGGACCGCACCAGCTGGTGCACACGTTCGACCTGCTGTCGGTGTACCCGAGCGCGCCGGTGATCCCGCCCAAGCTCGACGACCTGCTCGACCGCTACGCGCTGAACGTGAGCGACCGCACCCGCGACGTCTTGACGCGCGAATCGGATCCCACCCGCCGACTCGCCCTCGTGGTGGCGTCGCCCGAGTACGCGGTGGTCTGACGATGACCGACCGACGCCCGTTGGACCTCGACCACGAACTCAGCCGCCGCAAGTTCCTCACCGGACTCGGCCTGGCAGGCACCGTCGTCGCCGGCAGCTACGTCATCGACACGTGGGCACGTCCAATCACCGCGGGCGCGGCGAGCAACCCGCCGAAGCAGTCGGCAAAGAACCGTCGCACCGTGGTCTTCGTCGAACTCGCGGGCGGCAACGACGGCATCGGCACCGTCATCCCGTATGCCGATCCGAACTATCGCCGGCTGCGGCCCACGCTCGCCATCGACAACCCGCTCGATCTCGACGGCTCCGTCGGACTGCACCCAAGCCTTACGAAACTCGCCGACCGATACCGCGCCGGACACGTCGCAATCGTCGAGGGCATCGGCTACCCCAACAACGATCTCTCGCACTTCACGTCCCTCGCGAACTGGTGGTCCGGCACGCCCGGTCACGCCAACGACACCGGCTGGCTCGGCCGCTATCTCGACCAGACCGTTGGATTCTCGGATCCGCTCGCCGGCGTGGTGATCGGGCCCGGACCGTCGCCTGCGCTCGTCGGAGCGCGGTCGTTCGCAACGAGCATCACCGACGCCTCCGGTCTCCAACCCGCCGCGCCGGCATGGATCACGAATCCCGACACCCTTCCCGAGACCTGGGCCAGATTCGCGCCGCGACGCGCCGACCGCTCGACGCTCCTCGGCCAGGTACAAGCGGCGGTCGGCCTCACCACCGACGCACGTACCGAACTCACACGCATCCTCTCGGCCGCTCCCGCGACCAGCGATGACGACGACTCCACCGCCGCCGCGTACACCAACGGCACCCCCGTCGCGAGTCTCGACCTCGCAGCCCAGCTCGTCGCGGCGAAAGAGCCGCCCAAGATCATCTATGTAACCAACATCGGTGACTACGACACCCACCAAGGTCAGGCGGCGCGACAACAAGCGCTGCACGCCGATCTCGACCGCGGACTGGAACGCTTCTTCACGTCGGTCGACGCTGCGGGCGTCGCCGACAACGTCATCGTCGCGACAGTGTCGGAGTTCGGACGGCGTGCACAGGAGAACGGCAGCGGCACCGACCACGGCGCTGCCAGCGTGCACTTCATGATCGGATCGAAGGTCAAGGGCGGTCGCTACGGGCAGCCCACAACACTCGGCACCCTCGACTCGCGAGGCAACCTGCCGATGGCGGTCGACTTCCGCCAGATGTACGCGACCGCGTTGGAAGGCTGGCTCGACGTCGACGCCCAACCAATCCTCGGCCCCGGCTTCGAACCCCAGCCAGTATTCACCTGACCGGTCGAGCTGCTTTGAGAACTCTCTGTTCCTTGCGACGTCCGTCGTGCTCGTGACGAACTCCTTGCCGACGCCTACGCAAGTGGACGCCAGGGAGCAGTCTCCGCTCCGGAAGCGGGTCGGTTCAGCGATGCGATGACGAGCGATCAACGCGCGCGACGCCATGAGTTGCGCAACGGCCATCAACATGCCATCAACATGCCCGCGCCAACGCGCAGCAGCACCGCGTGTCAAGCGCGATCGCGAACTCCGACTCACCCTCGACCCTGCAGACCTTCGCCTGTAAAGAGTTGGAACGGGTGTCGGCTGCTGGTGCGTTCGCGCACCGCGCCGACGATCGCGTCTCCGAAGGCGGGACAAGACGGGAACGCTTAGTTACAAGAGAAGTGCTCTGCCGACTGAGCTAACCCGGCGAAAGGCATCAGCGTAACGCCACGGATCCGCTGGCAGCGCTGCGATACGGTCGGACGCGTGCACAAGCCGTGGTCGGCACGACGTGGCGTGGTGTTCGGGCTCGGCGCCGCGGTCTCGTTCGGGATCAGCGCGCCGCTCGCGAAGCGGTTGCTGAGTGACGTCCGTCCGCAGATGCTCGCGGGGCTGCTCTACGTCGGAGCCTTCCTCGCCCTGGCCGCGGTCGGCCGCCGCTCCCGCACCGAAGCCCGCCTACGCAAGGGCGACGCCCCTCGCATGACCGCCATGATCGTCGCGGGCGGGATCGTCGCGCCGGTGCTCCTGCTCCTCGGTCTCGACCGCGTCACCGGCATCACCGGCTCACTCCTCCTGAACCTCGAGGGGCCGTTGACCATCCTCCTGAGCGTCGCAGTGTTCCGCGAGCACCTGCCACGCGGCGCGCTCACCGGTGCGTTGGTGATCTTCGCCGGCGCGTTCATCCTCGGGGTGCAAGGCAGTGACGTGCACGCCGACTGGCTCGGCGTCGCGCTGATCGCAGCCGCGTGCGCAGCGTGGGCGATCGACAACAACCTGACCCAGGCGTTGACCATTCGCGACCCGCGGTCGATCGTGCGGACCAAGGCCGGCGTCGCCGGCGCGGTGAACGTCGTGCTCGCGCTCGCGCTCGGCGAGCACCTTCCGACGATGTTGCTGCTCCTCGGAGTGCTCGCCTTGGGGGCGGTCAGCTACGGGTTGAGCGTGTATCTCGACGCGCTGGCACTCCGAAGCCTGGGTGCGGCGCGGGAAGCCGCGATCTTCGCGATCGCGCCGTTCGCCGGAGCGGTGCTGGCTCCATTCGTCCTCCAGGAGTCGTTCGACATCCGCGAGCTGGTCGCAGGCACGCTCATGGCAATCGGTGTAGCGCTGATCCTCCGTCAACGCCACGGCCACGTCCACGAGCACGAACCGCTCGACCACGATCACGTCCATGTCCACGACGAACATCATCAGCACCCACACGATGCGTCGGTCGCGCCGGGCGAACCTCATGCGCACGCGCACCACCATGATGTGCTCGTCCACGAGCACGAGCATGTCAGCGACGTCCACCATCGACACTCGCACTAGGTCTCGTCGAGCAGCCTCGCCAGTCCCGATTCGAGAGGGACGCCGGACTGGAACACCTGCGTCCGAGTTGCCGATCGGCTACGTGACGTTCTGGGTGATGATCCCGTTCCTCGTGTAGGCGTCGTGCTGCTGCGACGCCGGAAGCGACCGTCGTGGCCGATGCTCGCGCCCATCGTCGTGGTGGCAGTGGCGTCGGCGGTGTTGCACGGGTGCACGCGCTTCCGCGCCCGGCGCGGAGCCGGGGATCATCGTGCTCGCGTCAGTCGAGATCGTCGCGGTGGCGACGACGATCATGAACCGGCACGCCGGTGTGCAATCGCCGCGCACGCAATCGCCGCAGCCGCACTGACGTTCAGCGACTCGATGTGCCCCTGCATCGGGATCGACGCGATCACGTCGCAGCGCGTGCGTGCGAGACGCGAGAGACCGCGGCCCTCGGCGCCGAGCACGAGCACGAGCGGCTGATCGGCGACGGCGACCTCGTGCACGTCGACGCTGCCGCCGGCGTCGAGGCCCACCGACCACACCCCGGCGCGCTTGGCGCGTTCCAACGCCGATGGGATACCGGACACGAACGCGACCCGTAGATACTCGAGCGCGCCCGCCGCCGCCTTGGTGACCGCAGGGCTCAGGCCCACCGCCCGGTGCGTGGGGAGCACCGCGCCCGTGGCTCCCATGGTCTCCGCGGTGCGCAGCACCGCGCCGAGGTTCTGCGGATCGGTGACGCCGTCGAGCGCGACGAGGAACGCGTTCGGGTCGGCGAGCAGCGCATCGAAGTCAGCCGGCACCACCGGTGCCGCGAACGCGACCACGCCCTGCGGCGACTCGGTGCGCGCCTTGTGGTCGACCTGATCGCCGGGGACGCGGCGCACCTTCACCTTCTGGGCCTCGGCCAGCGCGGTGATCTCGTCGAGGATGTCGGACTGACCCACGTCCGCCGCGATCCAGACGTCGTGGACCTTCCGGCTGTTGGCGACGAGCAGCTCACGCACCGCGCGCCGGCCTTCGACCTGCTGCGCGAGGTCGCGCGGTCCACGCCCGCTCATCGGTGCCAGATCGTGCCGCCCGGGGTGTCCTCGAGCTGGATGCCGCGCGCGGTGAGCGCGTCGCGCAGCGCGTCGGCGGTCGCGAAGTCCTTCGCGGCGCGCGCCTCGTCGCGTTGGCGCACGAGGTTGTCGATCTCGGTGTCGTCGTCGGTGCCCGACGCGGCGCCGAGGTCGAGGCCGAGCGCACTCGTGAGCTCGAGCACGGTGGCGACGAGGGACGCCGCGGCCGTGAAACCGCCGTCGTCGATGGCTCGGTTCGCGCGGCCCGCGGCGTCGAACACCGCGGCCATCGCGTTGGGTGTGTTGAAGTCGTCGTCCATCGCGTCGCGGAACGTGGCGACGGTCGCGTCGTCGACGGTCGCGCCGTTTGCATCGACGCCCGCGGCCTCAGCACGCCGCACGAGTGCCTGGAGCCGCTCGACACCCTTGGCGGCCGCGTCGAGCTCCGAGGGGCCGAGGTCCATCGAACGCGTGTAGTGAGTCTGCAGCACCGCGAACCGGAACGCGGCGGGGCCGAACTGATCCAGCGCCTCCGTGGTGGTCACGAAGTTGCCCGCCGACTTGGCCATCTTCTCGTCGCCGATGGTCACCATGCCGCTGTGGATCCAGTGCCGCGCGAACGGATGCCCCGCGCCTTCCGCTTGCGCGCGCTCGTTCTCGTGGTGGGGGAACATGAGGTCGTTGCCGCCGCCGTGCAGGTCGAAGCCCTCACCGAGGATGTCGAGCGACATCGCCGAGCACTCGATGTGCCAGCCGGGACGACCCTTGCCCCACGGAGAGTCCCATGCCGGCTCGCCGGGCTTCGCGGCCTTCCAGAGCGCGAAGTCCATCGGGCTGCGCTTCGCTTCGTCGACGTCGACGCGTGCGCCGGCCGATTCCCGCAGCTCCTCGATCGTGCGGTGCGAGAGCTCGCCGTAACGGTCGAAGCTCTCGACGTCGAAATACACGCCTTGATCCTCGACCACGTACGCGTGCCCGCTCGCGACGAGCTGCGCCACGAGGTCGATCATGCGCTCGATGTACTCGGTGGCGTGCGGGCGGTGATCGGCACGCTTCACGTTGAGGCGGTCCATGAGATCGAAGTAGACGGCTTCGAACTGCGCGGCGAGCTCGGGCTCGGTGATCCCCCGCTGCGCGGCGCGGGCGATGATCTTGTCCTCGACGTCGGTGACGTTGCTCACGAAGGTGACGTCGAGGCCGGTCCACTCGAGGTAGCGGCGGATGATGTCGAAGACGACCGCGGTGCGTGCGTTGCCGACGTGCGGCTCGTCGTAGACCGTCGGCCCGCACACGTAGAACGACACCTTGCCCGGCTCGCGCAGAACGAGCTCGACCGTGTCGCGCAACAACGTGTCGCGGATCCGCACCATGCCCGGTGAGGGTAGTTGCGCGGCCGTCACTCCCCTCTCAATGTTTTGGCGTCGGTAAGCCCACCTCTGACGGCCTTTACCGACGCCAAAACCCTCGTGGAGGGCACGCTTCCCGAAGTTTTGGCGTCGCCAAACCCACCTCTGGCGACATCTGGCGACGCCAAAACCTCATTGGATCAGGAGGGCGACGGCCCAGACTGCGATGCCTTCGCCCCGGCCGACGGTGCCGATGCCCTCGCCGCGCTTGGGCTTCACGGACACGAAGGAGTCGGGGGCGAGCGCGTCGCGCAGGTTCTGGCGCATGGCCTCGAGATGCGGTGCGAGCGCAGGCCGCTCGGCGTTGATCACGACGTCGACATTGGCGACCGACCAGCCCTCCGCCGCGACACGCGCGACGACGTCGCGCAGCAGCTCGATCGACGAGACGCCGCGGTACCGCTCGTCGGACGCGGGGAACAAGGTGCCGAGATCAGGGAGGCCCGCGGGGCCGAGCAGCGCGTCGGCCACTGCGTGCGCGACCGCGTCGGCATCGGAGTGACCCGCGAGGCCCTCCCCCGCGATCGTCACGCCACCGAGCACCAACGGGCCGTCGCCCCCGAAGGGATGGATGTCGTAGCCGAGGCCCACGCGGATCATGAGAGCGTCGCTGCCGCGACGAGGAGATCAGTGGGCGTGGTGATCTTCAGGTTGGCGGGATCGCCGGTGACGACCACGACGCGGCCACCCGCGGCTTCCACGAGCGCGGCGTCGTCGCTCGCATCGTCATCACTCGCGTGCGCAGCGCGCAACGCGCTCGCACGGAACGCCTGCGGCGTCTGCGCGGCGACGAGGTCGTCACGGGCGACGGTCGCGACAACCTGCGCGCCGTCGACCCGCTTCAACGTGTCGGCCACCGCCACTCCCGGTACGGCGGCGTCGGCGCCGTCGCGCACTGCCGCGATCACGGCCGCGAACAGATCGCGCGACGCGAGCGGGCGGGCCGCGTCGTGGACCACGATCACCTCGACGTCGTCGGGCACCGCGCCGAGCCCCGCGCGCACCGACTCCGACCGGGTCGCACCGCCCACGACGGCCGCATCGACGCGGGGGCCGTCCCACGGCATCCCGTCCGGCAGCACGACGACCACCGCGTCGCATGCGGCAGTCGCGGTCGCGACCGAACGATCGACGACGCGCGTGCCGGTAAGGTCACAGAATTGCTTCGGGGCACCGAAGCGGTCACCCCGACCCGCGGCAACGACGATCCCCCACACTGCGCCCACGGCGCTGCGCTCCTACTTCTTGGCGGCGGGAGCCTTCTTCGCCGCCGGCTTCTTGGCCGGAGGCTTGTCCTCGCCCTTGAGCACTTCATCGAGACGGGTCTCGGCGGTCTCCTCGTCCACATTGAGCGCGAAGGTGAGCTCCGACACGAGGATCTGGCGGGCGCGCGCGAGCATCCGCTTCTCACCGGCGGACAGGCCCTTGTCGGCCTCGCGGATCGAGAGGTTCCGGACCACTTCGGCCACCTGGTAGATGTCGCCGCTCTTGAGCTTCTCGACGTGGTTCTTGAACCGGCGCGACCAGTTGGTGGGCATGCGCGCCTCCTTCTTGCGAAGGACCGCGAACACCTCCTCCACCTCTTCGTCGTTGATGACCTCACGGAGGCCGATCTCCTCGGCGTTGTCGGCCGGGACCATCAACGTGAGGTCGCCGTAGGCCAGGCGCAGCACGAGATAGTCGCGCTTCTCGCCGAAGGCTTCCTTCTTCTCGCGCTTTTCGATGGTGGCAGCACCGTGATGGGGGTAGACCACCTTGTCGCCGACGGCGAAGGTCATGACGCTCCTCACGAACGAAATGGAGGCGGGCCGAGCGGGAATCGGCCCCTTGCCGGAAGCGGCAGAAGTCCCAGGATACCAGAGGGCTGGTGCGCTCTTGGCCCCGCAACGCCCGCGGCTCCCCCACCAGGCGGGCCCGGATCGTTACGCTCAGTGCACCATGGCCGACCGCCGCATCCTCGAGACCACCCAGCTCCTCGGGGCGCTCCCTCCCCAGACGCTCGAGAGCCTGCGTTCGTCGTCGACGAGTCGCACGATCGCCCGCAACGAGGTGCTCTTCCGACAGGGCGACGAGTCCAACGAGCTGTTCGGGATCGTGAGCGGGCGCGTCGCCATTCTCACCAAGTCGCCCGACGGGCGCGAGTCCCTGGTCGCGGTGCTCGAGGAAGGCAGCCTGTTCGGCGAGCTCGGGCTCTTCGACGAGGGGCCGCGCTCGGCTGACGCGCGGGCGCTGGAAGACACACAGCTCCTCGTGTTGCAGTACCCAGCGGTGCGGGCCGCGTTCCAGGCGCATCCCCATCTGCTGTGGGTCATCGTGCGCGTGCTGGCGCGCCGCTTGCGCAGCACCGACGAGTCGCTCGCCGACGCGGTCTTCCTCGACGTTCCCGCGCGCACGGCGAAGCGCCTGCTCGAGCTCGCGGGCGACCGCGTGGAGTTCCGGCTGCCGATGACGCAGGAAGATCTCGCCGGGCTCGTCGGCGCGAGTCGCGAGCGCGTCAACAAGGCGCTGTCGCAGTTCGCCAAGCTCGGCTGGATCGAGATCCAGGGACGCAACCGCTACCGCATCATCGACCGCCCCGCGCTGCAAGACCGCTCCGAGCCCTGATCTCTCGGCCGCTCGCCGACGCGTCTACTTCGCGGGGTACTCGTACAGGTTGTCGAGCTCGAACAGGACCTTGTCGTCCGATACGACGCGTCGGCGCGCGCCGGGACGCGCGGCGTCGAGCGCGGCGCCGACCGCTTCACACTTCTGCTTCACGCCTCCGTATCCCGGGTTCACGACGTACCAGATGGTGTGGTCACCGGCGCGGTCGAGCACCTCGTTCGCGAACGCCGCGGGATCGGTGTGCCGAATGGTCCGCAGGTAGTCGACCCAGTTGATGAACTCGGGCCGGTCGCCACTCGGGAACGTCATCTGGTCGAGGTTCGACTGATCGCCGAGCTTCCGGCTGACCGCGGGTCCGAGCTGGTCCGGGCAGTAGACCACGACGTCGCCGGGCTTGGCTTCCGCGCTGATCACTGCGGCGACCTCGGCCGCCTGCGTGCGCAGATCACGCGCGGAGCGGACGCCGCCGATCAGGCCGATCGCGACGAACACGGCGAGCACGCCCGCCATGACCGCGCGCGACGAGAACACGGTGAACCCGTACGCGACGACCAGTGCGAGCAGCGGGTACATCGTCGCGGCGTAGCGACCGGCGAACCCGTTGCCGCTCATGTAGGTCACGGTCACACCCACCAGCAGCGCACCGGCCGCGGCCGCGGCCTCCCACCGGACGGCCGGCTGTGTCGCGATGTCGATGTCGATGTGCCATCTGCTCGCAGCTGCGCCGAAGAGACCGAGCATCGCGAGCGCGAAGAGCAGGAACACCATGAGGTTGGCTTCGCCGTGCGAGATGTTGTCGCCGCCGCCGAACTGGTCGAAGGCCTGCCGCACTGCGGTCCACGGCATCTGGGCGGGGCCCCACGGGGTGCCCGTGTGGTCCGACTGGTAGAGGAACGTGTCGAGCCACGGCACGAACGTGATCGCGGCGGCAACCAACGCGACGATCACACCACGGGCGGCGTGACGCAGCTCCAGTGTGCTCCCGCGGAACGCGCACCACAGCATGCCGATGCCCACGACCGCGAGCAGGTAGATCGTCCAATAGTGCGTGTAGAGCATCAGCGCGGCGAGCACCGCGACCAGTGCGAGACGCCCGAGTGACGGCCGCTCGAGCGCGCGTCGCAACGCGAGGTAGCCGGCCGTCACCAGGAACATCACGAGTGAGTACATGCGGGCTTCGGTCGCGAACCGGATCATGTACGGCGAGCAGACGAACACGAGCACGACGAGCGCGGCGACGAGGCGCGTGCGCGACGAGTCGTCGCCTACCGGCCCCGGTGGCCCCGCGCGCCCCAACCGTCGGCCGGCGAACCACGCCAACGGCAGCGTCGCCACGGAGAACACCCCCGACAGCGAGCGCACCGCGAGGTTGCTGAGGCCGAACACGTCGATCCAGAAGTGCAGGAGCGCGTAGTAGAGCGGCGGCGCGCCGTCGTGCCGCAGCGCGGTCTCCAGGTCGGCGATCGGGAGCCGGGCGATGTTGACCGACAGTGCCTCGTCGAGCCAGAGGTCGGAGCGGGCCGTGAACCGCAGCACGACGCCGACGACCACGACGAGCACGCCCAGGGCCAGCACCCAACGGGGCGCGAGTGGGGCGCGGGCCCTGCCCTCGCCGTCGCCGGTTCGCGGGGCTCGTGCACCGGCCGGAGCGCGCCGGGATTCCTCCGAGGCGACCTCCATGGCGGCCAAAGGTACACCGGCCGCGCGGGTACGCTCCGGCGCACGATCGCGTCGGGATCGCGACGGATCCGGAGGAAATCTCTACTTGTCGAACGGGCTCCCGCGCCCCAGGGCGCGGCTCACGGACGTGCGACGGATCTTCATCTTCGTCGGCGCCCTGCTCGTCGCGGCAGGCGTCGCCAACGTGGTGATCTTCGACTGGACGTCGGAAGCCACCGCCGGCAAGCCCTACGACTTCGATCTCAACTGGGTGGCCGCGCAACGCCTCGTCGACCGCCAGCCGCTCTACGACCGCGCCGCGTCGAAGGCCGAGGGGCTGCGGCTCGTCGGGCCGGAGATGCAAGACACCAACTTCGGGCCGTTTTCGAGCTACATCGGGCTTCCGAGCACCGCACTCCTCTACGCGCCGTTCACGCCATTCGACGCGGGCACCGCCGCCGACCTCTTCCGGCTCGTCGACCTGCTCGCGATCCTCGCCGCGATCGGGATCACGCTGCTCGCGCTGCCGCCCCCGTCACGCCTGCCCGCCGGGCTGATCACGATCGGCGTGATGTTGCTCTCGACCTCGGTGAACAAGTCGATCTGGCTGGGGCAGGTCGACGGCTTCCTGATGCTCGGGCTCGCGGTCGCGTTCTTCGGCGTGGCGCGTGGCTACTGGCGGCTCGTCGGTGTCGGCGTCGCGGTCGCCGCGCTGTTGAAGTTCAGCCCGATCCTGTTGCTCGTGTACCTCGCGTTGCGCGGGAAGTGGCGCGCGGTGTGGTCCGCGGTCGCGACCGTGGCCGTCATCCTGGGGACCGCGGCGATCATCGGGCGGCCCAGTGACCTCTTCGACTGGTTCCACCACATCGGCGGCAGCGTGAGCCAGGGCGCGCGTAACACCGACAACCAGTCACTCCCCGCGGTACTCGCGCGTCTGTTCAC
The DNA here is from genome assembly GCA_963721435.1 of uncultured Actinomycetes bacterium. Taxonomy (GTDB): domain Bacteria; phylum Actinomycetota; class Acidimicrobiia; order IMCC26256; family DASPTH01; genus CAVRJC01. The sequence goes on along the minus strand of CAVRJC010000012.1, from coordinate 1,475,869 downwards.
GCACAGCAACGACCTGATCGCGCAGGTGCCGTTGGGGGGTTGGCGCGTCGTCAGCTACCTCGTCGCCGCGGTCGGCGTGCTCGGGCTCTGGTGGCTCCGCCGCGATCACGCGATCGAGCCGCTCGATCTGGGTGTGCTCGTGCTGGTCGCGCTGCTGGCGGGACCGATCACCTGGGATCACTACACCGCGTGGAGCCTGCTGGTCGTCGTGCTCATCGTCGACGTCGCCCGCTGGGTCGGCCGGTCGTGGCTCCAGATCGCGCTGCTCGCGGCGCCGCTCGCGCTCGCGGGCTGGATCATGCGCACGTGGACGACGTACCCGTTGCCACCGCAGGTCGAAGCACACTGGTATCTGCACGCGACGTACATCGGTGAAGTCGGTCGCGATGATGCTGCTGCTCGGCGCCGCACTGTTGCTGCTGCTCCGTCCGGCGCCCACGGTGACGGCCGTCGACGACGACGTCACCGCGGTGCCCGACGTGCGCGTCCCGCTCCCCGCGGAAGGATGAACCGCTTCTCGGCCCTGCGGGTCGTGCTCCTGCCGTGGATCGTCTCGCGCGTGCTCTCGGTGGTGGTGTTCCTCCTCGCGGTCAACCCGCCCGCAGGCACGTCGCGCTTCACCAAGCTCGCGACGGCCTACGACGGCGGCTTCTACTTCTTCATCGCCGAGCACGGATACGGGTCACTGGCGATGACCCAACCGCGTTGGGCGTTCTTCCCCGGGCTCCCCATCGCGATCAAGGCGCTCGACGCGCTCGTCGACCCCCAGGTCGGGCTGTTCGTCGTCAATCAAGTCGCGTTCTTCGTGGCGCTCGCCGGCGTGTACGTGCTCGCGCGCCGTCACTCGTCTCCGCGCGCGGCGGTGCTCGCGGTGTGGGCGCTCGCGATCTTCCCCGCCGCGTTCGTGTTCTCGCTCAGCTACCCCTCGTCGCTGTTCCTCGCGGCGACGGTGTGGGCCTTCGTCCTCGTCGAGGACCGGCACGACCTGAGCGCGGGCATCCTCGCGGCCGGTGCGGTGCTGCTGCGGCCGAACGGGTTCGTCGTCGTCGTGGCACTGCTCGTGGCGGTCGCGCCCGCGTTCCGGCGGATGGCGATCGTGTGCGCGCCCGCGGTCGTGGCGTTCGCCGGATGGTGTTGGTACTGCTACGACCGGACCGGCGACGCGTTCGCGTTCCTGACCGCGAAGTCGGACTGGAAGGAGATCACGGTCGTCGGGCTGTTCACCGAGCCGGGCAAGGGCTCGGCGCTCGTGCACGCGTTGCTCGCGATCGCGGCGATCAGCGCCGTGGTGCTCCGACGCCGGCACCTGCCGCGCGCGTGGCTCGTCTTCACCATGCTGTATCTCGTGCCGTCGTTCGTGCTCGGCATCGTCGGCCTCGGCCGGTACGCCAACGAGTGCTTCCCCGCGTTCGTGGCTGCGGGCCAGATCCTCGCGGGCTGGAAGCCGCGCGTCGCGTACGCGGCGCTGGTCGCGTCAGCCGTGGGCCTCGCGGTGATGGCGGTCGCGGTCGCCGACCACGGCCTGGTTCCGTAGGAGCGAACGGCGAGGGAGGCGGATCAATTCGCGTAGCCCGCCGAGCCGTGAGCGACCCGGGATCAGGCCGGCTCAGTCAGGGAGCAAGAAGGCGAGCACACGGCGCCAGGCGTCGGCGGCGTCCGCCGCACGGTGCGACGGACGCTCCGGCGCGTGCACGAAGCCGTGCTCGGCCTCCGGGTAGACGACGATCTCGCAATCGGGGCGGTCGGCCCACGCGGCGCGCAGCGCCTCGATGTCGGCTTCGGGCGTGAAGACGTCGCGCGCGCCGAAGATCGCGAGGGTCGGGCACACCTCGGCCGCGGTGTCGAGCGGGATGCGCGTCTTCGGCCCGATCCACCCCTCGGGAGGGACGACCATCCCGTAGAACATGACGGCCTTGTCGAAGCGCCCGGTGGCGGCGGCCTTCAGCGCCTGCATCCCACCCATGCAGAACCCGACGACGGCGACCTCGCGCACGTCGTCGTGCACGACGAGGTAGTCGGCCGCGAGCTCGAGGTCGCCGATCTGGAGATCGTCGTCGAGCTGCGGCGCGTAGGCCTGCCGCGACGTGACCTCCTCGTCGGCGCGCACGTCGGCGGGCGCGCGCACGAACGGCTCGGGCGCCACCACCGCGAAGCCGTGCGTGGCCAGGCGCCGACACAGGTCGTCGTAGAGCGGGCGGATGCCCATGAGATCCGGATGCAGCACGATCCCCGAGACCGGCATGCCGTCGGGTCGCGGCGTGGATCGCGTCGACGGGGGTGCCGTCGTCGCCGGTGAGCGAGATGTGCTCGACCTCGACCTCGAGCGGGCCCTGCTGCAACTCCGCCACTGTTTCGTCCTCCCGGCCGACGTGAAGCTACACGTAGCGTTCGAGAATCGACGTCTCCGCGAGACGCGAGAGACCGTCTTTGATCGCGCGGGCGCGGGCGTCGCCCACACCTTCGACCTCGGTGAGGTCGGCAAGACCGGCGCGCATGATCTTCTGCAGGTTCGAGAAGCGCGCCACCACGTGGTCGGACACGATCTCGGGAAGCCGCGGGATCTTGTGCAGGAGCCGGAAGCCGCGCGGCTGGAGTGCGCTGTCGATCCCGACACCAGGCCCGAGGTGGAGCACCGCGGCGACGTTGGCGAGGTCGAGGATCGCGTCGTCGTCGAGCAGGCTCAGCTCGGTGGTGATGTCGCGCAGCTCGTAGTCGTCGCTCTCCTGGAAGTAGTCCTTGGCCACGAGCCGGCGGTCGTCCTCGACGCCGCCGATCAGCTCCTCGAGCTGCAGCATCACCAGGCGGCCGTCGCTGCCGAGCTCGACGACGTACCCGACGATCTCCTCCGCGATGCGGCGAACCATCTCGGCGCGCTGCAACACCGTGGCGACGTCGCGCACGGTGACGAGGTCTTCGACCTCGAGCGCCGACAACGAGCCGCTGACGGAGTCGAGCCGGGCCTTGTAGCGCCCGAGGATCTGGAGCGCCTGGTCGGCCCGCGCGAGCACGCGGGGCGTGGGCTCGAGGGTGTGCTTCTCGCCGCGGCGGTGGATCGCCACGACCGACATGTCTTCGGACACGGTGATCACGGGCACGTCGATCTGGCGGCCGACCCGCTCCGCGGTGCGGTGCCGGGTGCCGGTCTCCGACGTGGGCACGTTGGGATCGGGCACGAGGTGCACGTTGCAGCGCGCGACACGCGAGCAGTCGGAGGCGAGGATGATCGCGCCGTCCATCTTGGCCAGCTCGTAGAGCCGCTGGGGCGTGTACTCGGCATCGAGCAGGAAGCCGCCCGAGCACACCGAGAGCACCTCGGGGCCGTCGCCGATCACGATCAGCGCGCCCATGTGCGCCTGCAGGATCCGATCGAGCCCCTCACGGAGCGGCGTGCCGGGCGCGACGGCGCGGAGGGCGACCATCATCGCTTCCGATCGCGGTGGGGCAGGCACAGGCAGGCTCGTTCTGTCGGTCTCTGTCGGTCGCCTCGCGAATTGGTGGCGTCGTGGTCAATTTACCCCAGGTTCGCCGTGCTCAAGCGAGGACGTGCAAACCCGGCGCAAGACCCAATGCCAAGGCCCGACGCAGATCGCGCACGGGCACGACGTCGATGCCCGCTTGGCGCGGCGTGCTCGGCGGGACGAGCGCGCGCGTGAACCCGAGGCGCGCGGCTTCCGCGAGCCGGCGCTCGGTCTGCGGCACCGATCGCACCTCCCCACCCAGCCCGAGCTCACCGACGACGACCGTTCCCGACGCGATCGGACGGCCGACGCGCGCGCTCGCGACCGCGAGCGCGACACCGAGATCGAGCCCGGGCTCGATCACGCGCAGGCCACCGGCGATGCTCGCGTAGACGTCGACCCCGGCGAGCGGGATCTCGCCCCGCTGCGTGAGCACCGCGAGGATCTGCGCGAGCCGCCCGTTGTCGAGGCCGGCGGCCGACCGCCGCGGCGGGCCCGCGGCGTCGACCACGAGCGCCTGCACCTCCACCAGCAACGGCCGCGCGCCTTCGAGCACCGCGGCGACGACCGATCCCGCCACGCCTTCACGACGGTCGACCAGAAACCGCGCCGAGGCGTCGGGCACGTCGACGAGCCCGAGCGCGGTCATCTCGAACAGGCCGAGCTCGTGGGTGCCGCCGAACCGGTGCTTCGACGCGTGCAGGAGGCGCAACGAGTGGCCGCGGTCGCCGTCGACCGAGAGCACGGTGTCGACGACGTGCTCGAGCACACGCGGCCCCGCCAGCGTGCCCTCCTTGGTGACGTGCCCGATCAGCACCGTGGCGAGCTCGCGCTCCTTCGCCTGTTGCACGAGCCGGTAGGCGCAGTCGCGCACCTGTGTGACCGAGCCGGGCGCACCCGGGAGGTCGGGATCGAGCACGGTCTGGATCGAGTCGAGCGCGAGGATCTGCGGCGAGCTGGCCTCGGTGTGCGCGACGACGTGAGGCAGCGACGTCTCCGCCACCACGAGCAGGTCGGACGCGAGTGCGCCGACGCGCTCGGCGCGCGTGCGCACCTGCGCGCAGGACTCCTCGGCAGTGACGAGCAGGCAGCGGGTGCCGCGCGCGGCCATCTGCCCGAGTGCCTGCAGCAGCAGCGTGCTCTTGCCCATGCCCGGCTCACCGACGAGCAGCGTGACGGAACCGGGCACGAGACCGCCACCGAGCACGCGGTCGAGCTCGCCGACGCCCGTGGGCATCGGCGCCGAGGTGGCCGCGCTGACCTCCTCGATGGGGATTGGCCCGATGAGCCCCGAGCCTCCGGCCGGCCGGATCAGCCCCGCGGGGATGCTCGCGACCGCCGGCGCAACTTCGGCGAGCGTGCCCCACTCCCCGCACGACGGGCACCGGCCGAGCCAGCGCGGCGACTCGTCACCACATTCGCGACATCGGTGCACCGAGCGTGTCTTCATGCCGGCGACCGTACGCCGAGGGTACGACAGCTACGTCAGGGCAGGCGCGCGAACCACGCCAGGGACAGCACGGCCGTCACGAGCGCGAGCACGAGCGCGGCGCCGACGAACCACTCCGTGACCGGGCGGGCCTCGGTGCGGTACGCGAGCCGGAACCCGAGGCTGTCGAACACCGACGTGAGCTCGGGCCGGTTCTCGGCCCGGAAGAACACGCCGCCCGTGCGTTGCGCGATCGAGCCGAGCGTCTTGTGGTCGACCGGCACCGCCTGGTTGCCGTCGATCACGCCGTGATCGGTCCCGAACGCGATCGTGGACACGGCGACTCCTGCCGTGCGCGCGGCCGCGGCCGCGCGGCTGTCGGGGCGGCCGCTGTTGGTCGAGCCGTCGGACAGCAGCACCACCGCCGAATGGCTCAGACGTGGATACTTCGGTGCCTGCGAGCTCCCGCGAGTCGTCAGACCGGCGTCCTGGGTGAGCGCGTCGAGGGACGTGAAGATCGCCTCACCGATCGCGGTGCCGTCGTCAAGCTTGGCCCGCTGGATCGCATCGATCGCGAGCGTGCGATCGGTCGACGGCGCGACATCGACGTCGACGGTGCCGGCGAACAGCACGACGCCGACACGGAAGTAGCGCGGCAGGTCCTGGACGAAGCGAACGGCCGCGTTCTGCGCGGCAGTGATGCGATCGGGGCTCACGTCGTCGGCGCCCATCGACGTCGACTTGTCGACGGCGACGATCACCGTCGCGATCTTCACCGGCACTTCGACCGACCGTGCCGGTCGCGCCGATGCCACGACCACCATCGTCAGCGCCAGCAGCAGGCCCACCAGCGCGCCCGCGTATCGCCATCCGGGTCGGCGGGGCGCGAGCCACCCGAGCATGTCGGGCGCCGCGAACTCCGCCAGGTCGCGACGCCGCCTGCGCTCCCACGCGACCACGCACACCGCCCCGACGCCGACGACGAGCAACAGCCAGAGCCGACCGGGCGAGAGGAAGCCGAAGGCGAGCACGCTCACGGGACCCGTCCCGACCAGGCGACCGTTCCTCCCAACGCGAGCAGGCCGAGGACCAGCGCGCCGACCACGAACCACGTCGAGAGGTCGGCGGCCTCGGTGCGGAAGCCGAGCTGCCCGCCGAGGTCCCGGTAGATCCCGTCGAGCTCGACCGCGCTGGACGCTCGGAAATACCGGCCGTGCGTCGAGGTGGCGATCTTGCGCAACTCGTCGCGCAGCACCGGCACTTTGAATTCTCGGCCGTCGGCGCGGACGGTGCCGTCCGCGGTGCCGAAGGCGATGGTCGAGACCGGCACCTTGGCCGCGAGCGCGGCCGCGGCGCCGGCATCGGACGGGCGCCCCGATGTCGTCTCGCCGTCGGACAGGATCACCACGTGCGCGCCCTTGATCGTGCCGTTGTCGCGCGCCGCGGCATCGCGCAGCGCGGGTCGCTGTCGCAGGGCGACGAGCGCCTGCAGCATCGCCTCACCGATCGCGGTGCCGGGCCCCGACTGCGCGCCCTGGAGCGCCCGGATCGCCTGACCGTGGTTGGTCGTGGGGAGCACGGGCACCGACGCGACCTGCGAGAAGATCACGACGCCGACCCGGATCCGCGCCGGGAGCGCGGCGACGAAGTTGGTCGCGGCGTCGCGCGCGGCCACGAGGCGCGATGGCTTGACATCGGTGGCCTCCATCGACTTCGACACGTCGAGCGCGACGATGACCGCGCCCTCGTCGCGCGCGACGTCGACGTCGTGCACGGGACGTGCGAAGGCGACGACCAGCGCGCCGAGCATCACGAGGAACAGGGCCGCGGTGGCGTGACGACGCCACAGTGGGTTGCGTGGCGACGCCGCGGCCACGACATCGACGTTCGTGAAGAGCACGATGTAGCGCCGGCGACGCACCTGGGTGATCAGGTACGCGAGCGCGAGCAGGGCGACGGCGACGAGCAGCAGCAGACGCGTCGGCGTCACGAAGGTCACGACACCGCGCTCCACCGGCGCGCACCGTGTCGCGTGAGACGGCGACGGCGTGCCACGAACCGGGCGATCTCGAGCACCCAGTCGGTGTCGGTGCGCAACACCACGTGATCTGCCCCCGCGGCTCGCAGTGACGCGCGGATCGCGGCGCGCTGCTCTGCCGCGAGCGCGGCGTAGCGCCTGCGCACGCGCGGCGACGAGCTCTGCACGTGGCGCGAGCGCCCGGTCTCGGGATCGACGAGCGTGAGCATCCCGACCGGAGGGAGCTCGAGCTCGCGTGGATCGATCAGCTCGAACGCGAGCACGTCGTGCTTGTCGCGCAGCGACCGCATCGCCATTTCCCAATCCGTGCCGAAGAGAAAGTCGGACACGACCGCGACCATGCCCCGACGCCGGGCGAGCCGCGCCGTCGCCTGCAACGCGTGGGCCAGGCTGCTCGGCGCACCTTCGGTGCGGCCGATGCGCGTGGAGCGGTCGAGGTGCGCGAGGAGCTGCATGGCCGCTTCCCGACCGACCTGCGCCGGGAACACCCGCACCGGCCCCCCACCGAACTGCACCGCGCCCACCCGGTTGCCGGCGCGTGCCGTGAGCAGCGAGACGCTGGCCACCGCGCCGAGCGCAAGGTCCCATTTCAGGTACCGCGCGGTGCCGAAGCGCAGGCTGGGCGAGTCGTCGACGACCACCCAGAGCTCGAGCTCCCGGTCGGCGATCGTGTCGCGGACGTGGGGCTGCGTCGTGCGCGCGGTGAGGCGCCAGTCCATCCGCCGGAGGTCGTCACCCACGTTGTAGATGCGGCTCTCCGCGGGCTCGGTGCCGGCGCCGGCGACCAGGCCCCGATAGTCGCCCTGGAGCAGGCCGTCGAGGCGGCGCACCACGTCGAGCTCCAACTGCTGGAGCCGGCGGTTGGCGTGCAGGTAGTCGCGCGTCATGCGTCGTCCCGTGAGTCCGATGTGCTCGGTGCGTCCGCTGCGTCCGCTGGGAACGGCGTCGATGGGAAGCGGCTCTGCGCGGGCGTGATGTCGGGCGGCGGGATCGACGCGAGCAGCCGGTCGAGCACGGTCTCGACGGTCACGCCGTCGGCCACCGCGTCGAACGTGAGCACGAGCCGGTGGCGCAGCACATCGGGCGCGAGGTCGGTGACATCCTGCGGCAGCGCGTAGTCGCGGCCGCGGAGGAGCGCGAGCGCACGGGCTGCGGCGACGAGCCCGAGGCTCGCGCGCGGGCTCGCGCCGAATGCGATCAATCCCTGCACGCCATCGACTTCGAATGCCGCGGGGTCGCGCGTCGCGTACACGAGTCGCACCACGTACTCCGCGATGTGCTGGTGCACGAACACCGAGTCGACGGCCTTCTGCAGCGCGAGCAGCTCGTCGATGTCGATCACGGGCGCGGCGCGCGGCGGATCCACTCCCATGCGGCTGATGATCTCGAGCTCCTCGGTCGGGCTCGGATAGGGCACGAGGATCTTCAGGAGGAACCGGTCGCGCTGCGCCTCGGGCAGCGGGTACACGCCCTCCGACTCGATCGGGTTCTGCGTCGCGAGCACGAAGAACGGCTCCGGCGCGGGATACGTGATCCCGTTGATCGTCGCCTGCTGCTGCGACATCACTTCGAGCAGCGCCGACTGCACCTTCGCGGGCGCGCGGTTGATCTCGTCGGCGAGCACGAAGTTCGCGAACACGGGACCGAGCACGACGTCGAACGTCTCGCGCTGGCTCTTGAAGATCGTCGATCCGACGATGTCGGACGGGACGAGGTCGGGCGTGAACTGGATGCGGACGAACGACCCGCGCACCGCGCGCGCGAGCGTCTCGACCGCGAGCGTCTTCGCGAGTCCGGGCACCCCTTCGAGCAAGCAGTGCCCGCGCGCGAGGAGGCACACCATCATGCGCTCGAGCATGCGGTCCTGTCCCACGAGCACGCGCTTGGCCTCGAACAGCGTGCGTTCGAGCAAGGTGGAGACCTCTTCCGGCCCCAGGTCGATGTCTGCCACTACAGCGCTCCTCTGCTGTTGCCGCCTCCGGCCACCGACGAGTCGGCGGTGCCGCCGCCGTTCTGGTCGCCCTGCCCGGGGTCCGGAGTCTCCTGCGACTGCGTCGGCGGCACCGTGACCGACGGGTCGGGATCACCCGGCTTGTCGCAGCGCGCGCCCTTCTGCGCCGCCGGTGCCGACGACTTCGCGGTCGTGCTCCCGGAGTCGCCGAGATAGGCCACCGCGATGCCAGCATGGAGCACGAGGGTGGCGAGGAGGACGGCCAGCAGCGCCCACCATCGACGGCGCGGGCGCGGTGCCGGCGCCTCGTCGGGTCCCGCGTCGCGACGGCGGGCGTGGCGCCAGTACCCCAGCGGGCGGTACTGCGGCGGGTAGTCGGTGGCCCGATACTGGATCGGCGGGACGGCCATGGGCGCTCCCCTCGTGCTCTCGACCCCCTGAGCTTCGCGGACCGGCCCCGCGCCCGTCGACTGGCCGAGCGGGGAGCGGCTATCCGGTGCGGGCCGTGCGCCGTCGCCGCCGGCTTCGGCGCCCACCCATGAGAAGTACGACGGCCAGCAGGATCAGGATTGCCGCCACCGCGATCAGGCCCACGCGCCGCAGGTCGAGGATCGACGTGGACGCGTCGATCGGGACGGTCTTCCCCGTCTCGCCGACGAACGTGGTGGTGCCGCCGGGCAGCTTGGCCACGACGCGGAGGGACACCGAGCTCGCGAGCTGCGCCGCGAGCGCGGCGTCCAGCGCGTTCACGTCCACCTGCTGACCGGTGAGCTTGGCCACCAGATCGGGATCCGCGGCCAGACCGGTCTGCACCGCCGTGAGATCGATGTCGCCGGTGAGGTCGTAGCGGGTCGACACGGCACCGCGATCGCGCGCCGCCCGCACGTTCTTCAGCGGGCCGACGGTGCCGCTCACCTCGTCCAGGATCGCCGTGACTTCGTCGGGGTTCGCGAACGGCTTGCTGAGCGTGAGGGTCGCCGAGCCGTCAGCCGCGCGCGTCCACGGCGAGACCGTCCACCCACCGGCGGTCAGATCGCCGAGCCGCACCCGGTCTTCGAGCTTCCCGCCGCCGGCCTCCGCCGCCTGCACCGCGCCCGGATCGAGGACCGCATCCACCGTCACGACACCGCTGCCGTCGTCGTGCATGTCGACGGTGACGGTCGTGTCGACGTTGCACCCGGCCGCGCAGACGACAAGTGCGAGCGCGCACGCGACGAGAGCGAGCCGTGACCGGCTCGCCCCCTGGATGTGCTTCAGCTAGCCCTCGGAGCCGGAGCCCGCGAGCTCGACCGGCGGCGGCTCGATCCCCTCGATGGCACGGAAGACGATCTCGTCGTCGAGGGTGTCGACCACGATCGTCTCGCCGGCGTGGAATTCCTTCCACAGGATCTTCTCCGACAGCGGGTCTTCGATGAAGCGCTGGATCGCACGCCGCAGCGGGCGGGCACCGAGCGAGGGGTCGTAGCCCTTCGCCGCGAGCGCCAGCTTCGCCTCGGTGGTGAGCTCGAGCCCGAGTCCCTGCCCTTCGAGCTGGTCCTGGACCCGCTTGACGAGGAGGTCGACGATCTCGGTGACCTCCGCCATCGTGAGCTCGTTGAAGACGATCACTTCGTCGATGCGGTTCAGGAACTCGGGCCGGAAGCTGCGCTTCAGCTCCTCCGAGACCTTCTCCTTCATCTTCTCGTAGGTGACCGCTTCGTCGGCGCGCCCGAACCCGATCGACGCCTTGCGGAGATCCGCGGTGCCGAGGTTCGACGTCATGATGATCACGGTGTTCTTGAAGTCGACGGTGCGACCCTGCGCGTCGGTGAGACGGCCGTCCTCCAGGATCTGGAGGAGCGTGTTGAACACGTCGGGGTGCGCCTTCTCGATCTCGTCGAACAGCACCACCGAGAACGGCTTGCGCCGCACGGCCTCGGTGAGCTGACCGCCTTCGTCGTAGCCGACGTAGCCGGGGGGCGAGCCCACCAGCCGCGACACCGTGTGCTTCTCCATGTACTCGCTCATGTCGAGCTGGATCAGCGCGGTCTCGTCGCCGAAGAGGAACTCGGCGAGGGTCTTGGCGGTCTCCGTCTTCCCCACGCCCGACGGGCCGAGGAAGATGAACGAGCCGGACGGCCGCTTCGGGTCCTTGAGGCCGGCACGGGTGCGCCGGATCGACTGCGACACCGCGCGGATGGCGTCGTTCTGGCCGACGATCCGCTTGTGCAGCTCGTCCTCCATGCGGAGGAGCTTGGCGGTCTCTTCCTCGGTGAGCTTGTAGACGGGGATGCCCGTCCAGAGCGCGAGGACCTCGGCGATCGACTCCTCGGTGACCTCGTTGAAGAGGTCGACGCCTTCGGCGCGCCACTCGGTCTCCTTGTCGGCGCGCTGGTCGAGCAGCTCCTTCTCGCGGTCGCGCAGCTTCGCGGCACGCTCGAACTGCTGGCCGTCGATCGCGGCTTCCTTCTCCCGACGCGTGGTCGCGATCTCGTCCTCGAGCTCGCGGTAGTCGGGCGGTGCCTGCATGCGACGGATGCGCAGGCGCGAGCCGGCTTCGTCGATGAGGTCGATCGCCTTGTCGGGAAGGTGACGGTCGGAGATGTAGCGGTCGGCGAGGTTGGCCGCGGCCACGAGCGCCTGGTCGGTGATGGTGACCCGGTGGTGCTGCTCGTAGCTGTCGCGGAGACCCTTCAGGATCTCGATGGTGTGCGCGACCGTGGGCTCCTCGACCTTGATCGGCTGGAAGCGGCGCTCGAGCGCGGCGTCCTTCTCGAGGTGCTTGCGGTACTCGTCGAGCGTGGTGGCACCGATGGTCTGGAGCTCACCGCGGGCGAGCATGGGCTTGAGGATGCTGGCGGCGTCGATCGCACCTTCGGCGGCCCCCGCACCGACGAGCGTGTGCAGCTCGTCGATGAACAGGATGATGTCGCCGCGCGTGCGGATCTCCTTCAGCACCTTCTTGAGCCGCTCCTCGAAGTCACCGCGGTAGCGGGAGCCGGCGACGAGTGCGCCGAGGTCGAGGGTGTAGAGCTGCTTGTCGGTGAGAGTCTCGGGCACGGTGCCCGCCACGATGTCGGACGCGAGCCCTTCGACGATCGCCGTCTTGCCGACGCCCGGCTCACCGATGAGCACCGGGTTGTTCTTGGTGCGGCGTGACAGCACCTGCATCACGCGCTCGATCTCCTTCTCGCGCCCGATGACGGGATCGAGCTTCTTGTCGCGCGCGAGCTGCGTGAGGTTGCGGCCGAACTGGTCGAGCACGAGCGAGCCCGACGGCGCGGCCTCGCCACTCTGGCCACCGCCCTGCGGCGCGCCTTCCTTGGCGCCCGCGTAGCCCGACAGCAATTGGATGACCTGCTGGCGCACGCGCGAGAGGTCGGCGCCCAGCTTCTGGAGCACCTGCGCGGCGACGCCCTCGCCCTCGCGGATCAGCCCGAGGAGGATGTGCTCGGTACCGATGTAATTGTGGCCGAGCTGCAGTGCCTCCCGGAGGGAGAGCTCGAGGACCTTCTTCGCGCGCGGCGTGAAGGGGATGTGCCCGGACGGCGACTGGCCACCGTGGCCGATGATCTCCTCGACCTGGGCGCGCACCGCTTCGAGCGAGATCCCGAGCGACTCCAGCGCCTTGGCGGCGACGCCTTCGCCCTCGTGGATGAGGCCGAGGAGGATGTGCTCGGTACCGATGTAGTTGTGGTTGAGCAGGCGCGCTTCTTCCTGCGCGAGAACGACCACTCGGCGGGCCCGGTCGGTGAAACGTTCAAACACGCAGAAACCGCCTCTCGTCAGTCGGACCTCACGCCATTCCACACGGTGAAGGGTTCGCCGTGCAGTCATTGCCGGTGTTGCATTCGGAGCGGCGGCGAGGACCGGACATCATCTTGTCAGTGTAATCGGCGACACGGCCGTCCCCTTGGCGGAAACGCCGGTACGAACATCGGGAAGAGCAAGTCAGAGAATTGAAACATCGGCAGTTTGGCCTGCCGTGTAAAGGAAGAACGACACCTTCAGCTTGGTGATTGTTCCCGTGGCTGCCTACCGTGTTGCCATGCCGCGGCCGGGATCCCCGCCGAACCCAGCCGTCACCGTCCGTCTGGAGCCGATCGCCGCCGATCTGGCACGGGTCGAGGCCGCACTGCACGAGTCGGTACAAACTTCCGATCCGTTCCTCGCGGAGGTCTCCGCGCACCTGATCGGCGCCGGCGGCAAGCGCATCCGGCCCACGCTCGCGCTCTGCGCCGCGTACGCCGCCGCGGGGGCCGACCCGGCCGCGGAGGCCGCGATCACGGGCTCGGTGTCGGTGGAGCTCGTGCATCTGGGGTCGCTCTACCACGACGACGTCATCGACGAGGCCGAGACCCGGCGCGGCGTCCCCAGCGTGAACGCGCGCTGGAGCAACATCGTGGCGATCCTCGCGGGCGACTTCCTGCTCGCGCGCGCGTCGTCGCTCGCGGCGTCGCTCGGCGCCGACGTCGCCGCGCTGCTCGCGGAGACGATCGGCGAGCTGTGCCGCGGGCAGGTGCTCGAGCTGCAACATCTCTTCGACGTCGACCGCTCGGAAGAGGGCTACCTCTCCGCGATCGAAGGCAAGACCGCCGCGCTGTTCGCGACGTCGTGCCGCGTCGGCGGCATGGTGTCGGGCGTCTCCGACCCCACCCTCGACGCGCTCACGCGCTTCGGCCGTCATCTCGGGATGTGCTTCCAGATCGTCGACGACGTGCTCGACATCACCGCCACCGAGGACAGCCTCGGGAAGCCCGCCGGTAAAGACATGCTCGAAGGCGTCTACACGTTGCCCGTCATCTACGCGCTGCGCGATTCCACCGCGCTGCGCGACCTGCTCGGCCAGCCCATCGACGGCGTGCAGCTCGCGGAAGCGCGCGAGCTCGCCAGCGCGAACGGCGCCGTCGACCTCGCGCTGTCCGTTGCACGCGCGCACGCGGTGAAGGCCGCCGACGCGCTCGAGGGCACCGACGACCTCGATGCGCGCGTGTGCGAGGAGCTCGGAAGCCTTGTCGACGGCCTGGTGACGCGCGAGAGTTAGCGCTTCGCCACCCCGACGGGTGGCAGGGTCCCAAGGGGCTTGTTCGGCAAGAAGATGGACCAGAAGATGGCCGACGCGATGGCCGCCTCGCGGTTGGCGCGGAACGTGAACGACAGCGTGTAGAGCGTCTTGCCCCATCCCCACGTCGGGATCTTCATCGTCTTCGTCGACACATTGGCACGGAACACGAGCGTGTCGTACGACTCGTCGAAGAGCGTGTAGCCGTCGGGCTCGAGGAAGGCGGGCGGTTGCGCCTTCCACTGCTTGTGCAGGTCGGCGTCGGTGCCGGGCGTGACGAGCACCAGGCTGACTTCGTCGGCCATCGCTACGCGCTCAACACCATCTCGACGGCCTCCGGGAAGGAATCGGCAACGTGGGTCGGCGCGAAATCCTCGCGCGGCCACGTGCGGCCGTGCCGGAGCCAGACGCTGCGGATGCCGGCCGCGTTCGCCGCGCCGATGTCGGCATCGGGGTTGTCGCCGATCATCCACGCGCCGTCGAGCGTGAGACCACAGCGCGCGGCCGCGATCTCGAGCAGGCGGGCGTCGGGCTTCCAGTGACCCTCGGCCGATGAGACGCACCACGCGTCGACGAGTGGCTCGAGGCCGGCGTGATGGATCTTGTCGTGCTGGGTGTCAGGGCCGTTGGTCACTATCGCGATCGACCAGCCGTGTGCGCGCGCGGACGCGAGCGCGGCGCGCACCGCGTCGTCGCTGCGGAACTGCGGCAGGAAGTGGCCGTAGTAGTCGGCGACGAACTCGTCGACGGTCTGTGTGAGCCCGAGTCGCTCGTGGATCTGCACGAAGAATTCGGGCCGCGGGCCGAAGCCCGCGTCATCGATCTCGGACAGCCAGTCGACGAAGGCTTCGTCCTGGTCGTGTCGCGCGGCGAACGCAGCCGCCCAGCGCGCGAACGCCGCGCCGCGGTCGACGAGCGTGTCGTCGAGATCGCACAGCAGCAGCGGCAACGACGCGCCTCAGACGTTCCGCTCGTAGACGATCCTCAGGCCCTGGAGCGTGAGCCAGGGCTCGTAGTGCTGAATCGTGCGCGAGTGCGGCGCGATCACTTCGGCAAGGCCTCCAGTGGTGACCACCGTGCACGGGCCCAGCTCGTCGACGAAGCGATCCACCATCGCGTCGATCTGCCCGCTGAATCCGTAGACCACGCCCGACTGGATCGCCTCGATCGTCGACTTCCCGATCACGTTCTTCGGTGCGACGAGCTCGACGCGGCGCAGCATCGCGGCGCGTGAGAACAGCGCGTCGAGCGAGATCTCGATGCCGGGCGAGATCGCGCCGCCGAGGTACTCACCCTTCACGCTCACTGCGTCGACGGTGTTGGCGGTGCCGAAGTCGACGATGATCGTGGGCCCGCCGTAGAGGTCGTAGGCACCGATGGCGTTGGCGATGCGGTCGGCGCCGACGTTGCGCGGCTCGTCGTAGAGGATGGGCATGCCGGTGCGCACGCCGGCTTCGAGGACGACAGCGGGAAAGCCGAAGTAGCGCTCGCTCATCTCGCGGAGCGCGGCAGTGACTCGCGGGACGCCGCTCCCGATCACCATGCCGGTGACCTCCGCGTCGCGCGTGCCCTCGAACGCGAGGAACTGGTGGAACATGAGCGCGAGCTCGTCGGAGGTCCGTTCGGCCGCGGTGGCGATGCGCCAGTGGTCGACGAGCTCGAGATCGTCGAACAGGCCGATGACGGTCTGGGTGTTGCCGCAGTCGATGGCGAGCAGCATCGCTATGCCCCCTCGGCGGCGTGCGGACGCGTGTCGATGTCGAAGCCGATGTCGAGCGCGGGTGCCGACTGCGTGATCACGCTGGTAGAGATGAGATCGGCACCGGTCTCGGCGTACCGCCGGATGTTCTCGAGGTTGATGCCGCCCGACACCTCCACGAGAAAGCCGCTCGGCGCGGCGTCGCGCGCCAGTGCGACGCACGCGCGCACTGCCTCGACCGTCATGTTGTCGAGCAGCACCATCGTCGCGCCGGCCGCGATCGCCTCCTCGACCTGTTCGATGCGATCGCACTCGACCTCGACCGCGCGACCTGGCCATTGCGCGAGCGCGCGGTGCACCGCGTCCGTGATCGTCATCCCTGCCAGGTGGTTGTCCTTCACCAGCACGAAGTCCGACAGGGAGCCGCGGTGGTTCACCCCGCCGCCGGCGCGCACCGCGGCCTTCTCCAGCGCACGGAGACCGGGCAGCGTCTTGCGGGTGTCCCACACCCGGACCGCGTCGCCGGCGGCCTCGACGAACCGGCGGGTCGACGTCGCGACACCGGAGAGATGGCACAGGAAGTTGAGGGCGGTGCGCTCGCCCGTCAGCACACTGCGGAGCGGGCCACTGACGCGACCGAGCTTCGCGCCGGGGCCGACGCCGGCGCCGTCGTCGACGAGCCAGTCGAGCTCCACCGCGTCGTCGAGCTGCGCGAACACTTCGGTTGCGCAGCGTGTGCCCGCGATCACGCCGCCGGCACGGGCAACCACGTCGGCAGTCGCGCGCGCGTCGACGGGGAGGAGCGCGGCCGTCAGATCGCCGAGCGGCCCGAGGTCTTCGGCGAGTGCGCGAGCGACGACCTCGGCGATGACGTCGACGGGCGCGTCGAACGTGCTCACGGCGCGGGCTCGGGCACGCCGAGCAGGGGCACGAAGTCGGCGTCGTCGTCGCCGGCGAAGACGAAACGACCGAGGAACTCGGGTGAAGGCTCGGGGTAGTCGGAGCGGGTGTGGGTGCCCCGCGACTCGCGGCGGGCCGACGCGGCGTGCACGAGCGCGCGGCTCACGGTGAGGAGGTTCTGCTCCTCGGGGTCGGAGGCCTCCAACCTCGCCAGCACGCCCGCGGCTCGTTCGAGGCTGGCGGCACTCCGCAGCACGCCGGCGTCGCGCGTCATGATCCGCTGGAGCTCCTCGCGGATCGGCGTGTCGCCGGTCGCGGCGACGGGCGGGGTCACCGGCGGCGCCTCCCGCGCACGGATGTTGCGCAGCACTCCGGTGGGCTCGGGGCCGTCCTTCCCGGCGAGGATCGCTTCGACCGCCCGGGTGCCGAACACGAGGCCGTCGAGCAACGAGTTCGACGCCAGGCGGTTGGCGCCGTGCACGCCCGAGCACGCCGCTTCCCCGCAGGCCCAGAGCCCGGCGAGCGTCGATGCACCGTCGAGATCGGTGCAGACACCGCCCGAGAGGTAGTGCGCCGCCGGCGCCACGGGGAGCCAGTCACGCGTGGGATCGAGCCCGACGGTCGCGCACGCCGCCGCGATCGTGGGGAAGCGCTGCGGGAAACTCGGGATCGCAGTGGCATCGAGCCAGAGGTGATCGAGCCCGCGTTCGTTGAGTCGTCGACTGATCGCGCGTGCCACGACGTCGCGCGGCGCGAGGTCGGCGAGCGGGTGCTCGTCGGCCATGAACGCGACGCCGCGCTCGTCCCGCAGGATCGCGCCCTCACCCCGCAGCGCCTCGGAGAGCAACGGCCGCGGCATCGACGGGTGGTGCAACGCGGTGGGGTGGAACTGCATGAATTCGAGATCGGCGACCGCGACACCCGCGCGGAGGGCCATCGCGATGCCGTCGCCGGTCGAGAGCAACGGATTGGTGGTGACGGCGAAGCACTGGCCTGCCCCACCGGTGGCGATCACGGTGTGCCGCGCGTTGATGGTCTGGAGGTTGCCCGACGGGTCGCGCGCGATGACGCCGGCGGCACGGCCCTCGTGCACGAGCAGATCGATTGCGAGCCAGCCTTCGTGCACATCGGCACCCGACTGCTCGACCGCGGCGACCAGCGCGCGTTCGATCTCCGCACCGGTGGCGTCGCCACCCGCGTGCACGACGCGCGCCACGGAATGGCCACCTTCACGCGCGAGAGCCAGACGGCCGTCGCCGGCCACACGGTCGAAGCGGGCACCGAGGTCCATCAGCTCACGCACGCGGGCCGGGCCTTCGCTCGCCAGCACCCCAACCGCATCGGCGTCGCAGAGGCCCCCGCCCGCGGTCATCGTGTCGGAGCCGTGCAGCGCCGCGGAGTCGTCTTCCTCGACGAGCGCAGCGGCGACGCCGCCCTGCGCGTAGCGAGTGGCCGACCACCCGACTTCGCCCTTGGTGAGCACGCTGACCGACAGGCCGGCGTGCCGGGCGTGGACCGCCGCGGTCAGCCCCGCGACACCGCTGCCGAGGACGAGGAGATCGGTCATGGACGGGTTACGACTCGGCCGAGCATGACCGAGTTACGGGGCGACCTCACGCACGGAGTGCACCGTAGGCCGGTTCGCGTCGTCGACGTGCACCACGAGGGGCTCGTACTGCTCGAGCTCGGCGGCGTCGTACTGCGCGTAGCTGATCACGATGACCCGGTCGCCCTTGTGCACGAGCCGCGCCGCGGCGCCGTTCACGATGATGTCGCCGGGGCCGCCGCGGATCACGTATGTCTCGAACCGGGCGCCGTTGTCGACGTCGAGCACGTGCACCTGCTCGTGCTCCATGAGGTCGGCGAGCTCCATGAGGCGGGGATCGATCGTGATCGATCCCACGTAGTTGAGATCGGCACCGGTGATGGTGGCGCGGTGGATCTTCGACTTCATCATGGTCCGGTACATCAGTGCTCCTGGTTGAGAGACGCGCTGGTGAGCACACCGAGATCGGTGGCGAGGGTGAGGTCGCGCAACGAGAGGGTCACGTTGTCGATCAGGCGGGTGGCGCCGACGAATGCGGCGACTGCAACAAGGGTGTCGGTGTCGGGCTGGACACGCGCCACCGGCTCGAGCGTGTGCGCGTCGACGACTTCGGCGTAGTCGAGTCGCACCGCGGGCTCGGCCGCGATCGTGTCGAGCACGATGCGACGGAGGACCGCCGCGTCGCGTTCGCCGTTCGCCGCAGCCTCCGACGCGAGGAACAGCGCGCGCGACAGCACCGACGCGGCGCGGCGCCCCCCGGCGGTGAGATACGCGTTGCGGCTCGACATCGCCAGCCCGTCGGGCTCACGCACGAGTGGGCAACCCACGACTTCGACGGGCAGGTCGAGGTCGAGGGTCATGCGTCGGACCACCGCGAGCTGCTGCGCGTCCTTGCGCCCGAAGTACGCACGGCACGGCCCGACGATGGAGAACAGCTTCGTGACCACGGTGGTGACGCCGTCGAAGTGTGCCGGCCGCGATCCCGCGCACAGCCCGGCGGTGAGGCCGTCGACGTGCACCGTCGTGCGCGCGCCGGGAGGGTACATCTCCGGCACCGTCGGCATGAACAGGAGATCCACGCCTTCGGCCGCGGCGGCCGCGGCATCGCCCTCGGGATCGCGCGGGTACGTGCTGAGATCCTCGGTCGGCGCGAACTGCGTGGGGTTGACGAACAGGCTGACGACGACGAAGTCGTGGGCAGCACGCGCCGCGCGCATCAGCGAGCGGTGGCCTTCGTGGAAGAAACCCATCGTGGGGACGAACCCGACCGTCTTGCCCGCGGCACGGGCGGCATCGCACGCGGCGCGCGCGTCCGCGATCGTGTCGACGGTGATCATCGGCTCGATCCCGCGCTCGGATTCGACGCGGGCTCCTGCAGCAGATCGTGGACGGTGGGATCGTCGCGGCCGCTGAGGCGCAACGCCTGCTCGGCGAGCGCGCGGTACGCGCGCCGCTCGTCGTCCGGGAGCGCGTCGAGGTGCCGGGCGACGGTGTCGAAGTCGCCGCGCCGGATGGGCCCGGTGAGCGCACCCGCCGGCCCGCACGCGTCGACATTGTCGAGCGTGGACCGTACGAGCGGGAGCAGCGCGGCAGGGGGGACGCCGGCGGCTTCCGCGAGGCGCGCCACCTGACCCATCAGCGCGACGAGATGGTTGGACGCGATCGTGGCGGTCGCGTGGTACGCGACGCGCTGCGAGTCGTCGATCCGGAACGGGCGGAGCCCGAGCGACACTGCGATGCGCTCGACGTCGGGAGGGCCGTCGACCGCGCACCACGAGCCGGCGAGCCGGGCCACCCCGACCTCGGGCGACGGGAAGGACTGCAGCGGATGCAGCGACCCGACGTCGACATCAGGTCGTTGCCCGCGCAGCTTGTCGAGCTCCGCGAGCGTGCACACCCCCGAGAGGTGCAGCACGAGAGACCCGGAGTGCAGGCTCGGGGCGAGCACCGCCGCGGTGTCCGCGATCGCCGCGTCCGGCGTGGCGATGATCACGAGGTCGGCGTCGTGGCCCGCCTCGGCAACCTCGCGCGCCGGCGCATCGAGGAGCCCGGCGGCGGTGCGCACACTCGGCGCGTCGATCGCCCGGCCGGCGACGCCCACGGACCGCCATCCACGCGCGGTGAGCGCAAGCGCGATGGTGGCACCGGCGCGGCCGGGACCCACGAGGGCAAACGCCCGCTGCGTGTCGTCGTGCACATCAACCTCTTCGTTCCAGCCCCTCTGCGGGGTGCCGGACTACTCGGGCACCGACAACCCTATCTCCGTCGGACGCACGTCTGCATGCTCGGGCGGGATCCGTGCCGCCCACTCCGGGTCGAGGTCGGCGAGGGGAACCAGGACGAACGCCCGCTCCATCATCCGAGGGTGCGGGACCACCAGGTCGGGCTCGTTCACGGCAACGTCTCCGACCAACAGCACGTCGACGTCGAGCGTGCGCGGCCCCCAGCGCGCCTGACGGACGCGGTCGGCCTCGGCTTCGAGCCGATTCGCGAGCTCGAGCAGCGCTCGGGGGCCCAACGTGGTGTCGACGGCCACGACCGCGTTCAAGTAGTCGGGCTGGACCGGCCCGCCGACCGGTGCGGTCTCGTACACCGGCGACACCGCGACCACGTGCACGTCGGGTGTCGCGGCGAGCCCGTCGACCGCTCCTTGCAGGTGCGCGACCCGGTCGCCCAGGTTCGCCCCGATTCCCAAGAACGCGCGCACGCGGCGCGGCGTCGGCGATCCGGAGCCGTCGTCGGTCACCGCTCGATGGACACCGCGACGTGATCGACCATCGCGCGCACGGGGGGATGCAGTTTGCGCACCGTGACCGCGACCGCGGTCACGCGTTCGTCGACCGCGCACACCTCCGCGATGCGCGTCGCAAGTCGCTCGAGCAACTGGTACCGCTCGGAGCGCACGACCCGGCTGATGGCCTCCGCGACCGCGGAGTAGTCGACGGTGTCGTCGAGCGAGTCGGAGTCGCCCGCATTCTCGAGGTCGACGGTGAGCTCGACATCGACTTCGAACGGTTGCGGGCGTGTCTGCTCCTCGGGGAGCACGCCGTGCACTCCGAGCTCTCGCAGCCCCGCGATGACGATCGTCCCCATCGCTATTTCCGTGCTTTGCGCGCTTGGCGCTTGTCGTCGGCGCGCTCGCCGACGATCTGCTCGTTGACGGTGATCGCGACGATCTCCCGCGCGACCGACCCGAGCTGGCGCCCGGTGATCTTCTCCACCACCACCACTGCGTGCGGGCCCTCGGTGACGAGCCCGGAGTAGAGCAGGTATCCGGCGAGCACACCGAGCAACCGGTCGCCGAACTCCTCGTGGTGAATCAGGACCCGCTCGTTCGGATCCTTCAGCCAGGTCCCGAGCAGCGCGTAGAGCGCGGGCAGTCGGTCCGACCACTCGTCGTGACGCCCGATCGGGATGTGCGCGTACGGGATGCCCGCCTCTTCGTACGCGTGCAGGTTGTGGGGCGAGTCGAGGATCGAGAGAATGTGCGTGAAGCCGTGGCCGATCAGCCAGATCAGCTCCTCCTGGCGACGCACCTTGCGGTGGTTCCGCGCGAACCCGCCAGGGCGCTCCGAGGCGGCCAGGCGGTCCTTGATGACCCAACAGAAGGCCCGCGGCTCGAGCCCCTGTGCCCATCTCCCCTTCATGACCTGCCTCTCACGCGACTGCCTTCGCGTCGAGCGTGCGCATCATCGACAGCAAGCGAATCGCTTCGGCGACCGGGCGAACGTCGTGCACGCGGACGATCGCGGCGCCACGGTCGAGCGCGAACACCGCCGTCGCCAGGGTCGCGTCGTCGCGCGCATCGGGCGCGAGAACTTTCGGCGCACCGATGGCGTCGGCAATGACCGCGCCCAGGAACGCCTTGCGCGACGTGCCGACGAGCACCGGCACGTTGACGCGTGCGATCAGCTCGTCGAGCCGGGCCAGGAGGTCGAGGTTGTCGCCGACTCGCTTCCCGAACCCGATCCCGGGGTCGGCGCACAGCGCGTCGGCCGCGATGCCGGCATCTCGTGCGACTGCGAGGCGCTCGACGAGAAAGGCACCGACCTCCGCGACGACGTCGTCGTAGCGGGGCTCGTGCTGCATCGTCCGCGGCTCACCCTGCATGTGCATCGCGACGTACCCGGCACCCGCCCGGGCGACGACCTCGAGGATGCCGGGATCGGCGCGACCCGCAGTCACGTCGTTGACCACGGTCGCGCCGGCGTCGAGCGCCGCCGCCGCGACGACCGCTTTGCTCGTGTCGATGCTGACCGGCACCGCTGCATCGGCGGCGAGGCGGCTGATCACCGGGAGCACGCGTCGCAGCTCCTCGGCTTCGGTCACCGGCTCCGCCCCGGGACGGGTCGACTCACCACCGACGTCGAGCACGCCCGCGCCGGCGGCCGCGAGGGCGAGGCCGTGCGCGACCGCACGATCGGCATCGAGGTAGCGGCCACCGTCGGAGAACGAGTCAGGAGTGACGTTGACGATGCCCATCACCACGGGTTGGTGCCCGCAGAGGGTCAGCCAGGAGAACATTCGTCGGAACAGTACCGGGCCGCAGGCCCTCGCGTAGCCGGTCGGAAATGCCCGATTCGCGGATCTCGTACCGGGGCGTGGTGCCAGCTGGTCAGAGCCGGTTGCCCGGGTGCGTGATCAGGCTCATGGCCTCGGCGCGGGTGGCGGCGTTGGTCTTGAACAGGCCGCGGACGGCCGAGGTGATGGTGAGGGACCCCGGCTTCTTGACCCCGCGCATCGACATGCAGAAGTGCTCAGCCTCGATCATCACGAGCACACCGTTGGGCCTGAGCTCCTCGACGAGGGCGTCGGCGATCTGCGTGGTGAGGCGCTCCTGCACCTGCGGGCGCTTGGCGAAGCCGTCGACGAGGCGCGCGATCTTCGACAGGCCGGTGATCCGGCCGTCGTCCCCCGGAATGTAGGCAACGTGCGCCTTCCCTGCGAACGGCACGAGGTGATGCTCGCACATGCTGTGGACCGCGATGTCGCGCACCATGACCATCTCGTCGTGGTCGGCTTCGAAGGTGACGGTCAGGTGGCGCGCGGGGTCGTCGCGGAGACCCGTGAAGATCTCGTCGATGTACATGTTGGCGATGCGCTCGGGAGTGCGCTGGAGCCCGTCACGGTCGGGGTCTTCACCGATCGCCTCGAGGATCTCGCGGACGGCGCGTTCGATGCGCTTCTTCGCGACGTCGGCATCGGAGCTCTCGGATGCGTTTGGTTCGGTCACGTCGATCCTCCCCTGTGGGACTGGTCTGCCGGGCTCGCCGCAGCGGCGCTGGTGCGCGCGGGTGCGAGCGGTGCACCGTCAGGACGCCGTTGCGCACCCGCGGGTCGACCCGCCGGCTCGCCGTCCCACATCGCCACGTCGCTGAAGATGGCCTGCACCCGTTCGGTCTCGAGCGTCTCGTGCTCGATGAGCTCCGACGCGAGACGATCGAGCACCTCACGGTTCTGCGTGAGCACGTCGAGCGCGACCGCGTGCGCGGAGTCGATGAGCGCGCGCACCTCGGCGTCGATGCTCGCAGCCACCTGCTCGGAGTAGTCGGGTGTCGACGTGAAGTCGCGGCCGAGGAACACCTCGCCCTGGGGGTGACCGAAGCGCATCGGCCCCAGCGCGTCGCTCATCCCGAACTCGGTGACCATCTGCCGCGCGATCGTGGTGGCGCGGTCGATGTCGTTCTGGGCCCCGGTGGTGGGCTCGGCGAAGATCAGCTCTTCCGCGGTGCGACCACCGAGCAGCATCGCGAGCTCGTCCGACAGCTCACTGCGCGTCACCAGGAACTTGTCCTCGGTGGGGAGCGTCAGCGTGTAGCCGAGGGCGCGCCCTCTCGGGATGATCGAGATCTTGTGCACGGGATCGGTGTTGGGCAGCGCGTGCGCCACCAGCGCGTGGCCACCCTCGTGGAAGGCGATCACGCGCTTCTCGCGGTCGGAGATCAGGCGGCTCCGGCGCTCCGGGCCCGCCATGACGCGGTCGATCGCCTCTTCGAGCTGCGGCAGCCCGATCAGCGGGAGGTCGTGGCGCGCCGACAGCAGCGCGGCCTCGTTCATGAGGTTCGCGAGGTCGGCGCCGGTGAACCCGGGCGTGCGGCGCGCGATGACGTCGAGGTCGACACCCGGTGCGAGCGGCTTCTCGCGCGCGTGCACCGCGAGGATCGCCTTGCGCCCCTCGAGATCCGGGCGGTCGACGACGATCTGGCGGTCGAAGCGACCGGGGCGCAGCAGCGCGGGATCGAGGATGTCGGGGCGGTTCGTGCTCGCGAGCAGGATCACACCCTGCTTCTGGTCGAAGCCGTCCATCTCGACGAGCAGCTGGTTGAGCGTCTGCTCGCGCTCGTCGTGGCCCCCACCGACACCGGCGCCGCGATGACGGCCGACCGCGTCGATCTCGTCGACGAACACGATCGACGGCGCGGCCGCCTTCGCCTGCTCGAAGAGATCCCGCACGCGCGACGCACCGACGCCGACGAACATCTCGACGAAGTCGGAGCCGCTGATCGAGAAGAACGGCACGCCGGCTTCACCGGCCACCGCCTTGGCCAGGAGCGTCTTGCCGGTGCCCGGAGGCCCGAACAGGAGCACCCCCTTCGGGATCCTGGCCCCCATCTTCTGGAACTTCGCGGGCGCGGCGAGGAAGTCCTTGATCTCCTCGAGCTCCTCGACCGCTTCGTCGAGCCCCGCGACATCGGCGAACGTGACCTTCGGCTGGTCCTTGCTGACGACCTTGGCGCGTGACTTGCCGAAGCCCATCACGCGGCTCCCGCCGCCCTGCACCTGGCCGAGCACCCACAGCAGGATGAGCGCGAGCAGCGCGAACGGGAGCAGGCTGAACAGCAAGCTCATCCACGGGCTCTCCGACTGGTGGTCGGTCTTGACCTCACCCACGCCGGCGTCGACAACGTCCTGGGTGATCGTCTTCGAATAGCTCGCGGGGTAGCTGACCGTGTAGTCGGTGCCGTTCGTGAGCTCACCGGTGATGTCATGGTCTTTGTCGTGGATGGTCGCCGTCGCGACCTTGCCCGCGTCGAGCCGGCGCAGGTAGCCGCCGAGCGAGAGCGCTTCAGGGCCGCTCCCGCTCGCGATGACGCGATAGGCGAGGAAGCCAACGACCGCCGCCGCGACGACGGCGATCACGACGCTGCGGCGCAGCTTGGTCACGGCAACTCCGGGAACGAGAAGTGGCCTGCGAGGCTACCCGCTGACCCCATCGGCCTCCGGAGGCGTCAGGCCGGGAGGCTTCCCGAGTACTCGGCGATGAACGGCAGGTTGCGGTACCGCTCCGCGACGTCGAGGCCGTACCCGATGACGAAGTCCGGCGGTATCCGGAAGCCCACGTAGCGCAGATCGAGCTCGACCCGCTGGAGGCCTTCCTTGACGAGCAGCGCGCAGATCTCCATCGACGCGGGACCGCGTGCCGCGAGATTCTTGCGGAGGTACGCAAGCGTGAGCCCGGAGTCGACGATGTCTTCGACGATGAGGACGTCGCGACCGGTGAGATCCAGGTCGAGGTCCTTCATGATGCGCACGACGCCGCTCGACCGCGTCGCCGAGCCGTACGACGACACGGCCATGAAGTCGAACTCCACCGGCAGGTCGATCGCGCGCGACAGGTCGCTCATGAACACGAACGCGCCCTTGAGCACGCCGACGAGCAACGGTGGCCGACCGGCGTAGTCGGCGGTGATCTCACGGCCCAGCTCGGCGACACGCGCGCGCAGCGCATCCTCGGCGACGACAATGCGCCCCACCTCGTCCGACCTCACGGGTTTTGACGCTACTCGCGTTCGAGGAACAGCTTGCCAGCCGACCGACGGATCCCGCGGCCGCCGGTGAGCTGCGCGCCACGGCGTTCGCCGCGCGCGACCTGCAACACGCGCGCGACCTCCGCGTGCGACGGCGGAGGCACGCCGAGCCAGACCCTGACCGCGCGCCGCGCGAGCACCGGGATGGAGCGCGGCGAGGGCCGAAGCTGACGGCTCGCTGTCACCCGGCCAGGCCGCGTGCGCGAGGTTGTCGAGGTAGTCGGACTCGGCGCGCAGCACTTCGGCCTGGCGCGCGAGCACCGGGACGAGGTCGCGGTCGGCGATCGACTCGAGCAACGGCAGCACCTGGCGGCGGAGCGCCACGCGCGTGAACGCGACATCGTCGTTCATGGGGTCGTCGACGACCACGAGGCCCAGCTGGTCACACAGCGCGCGCGTCTCCGCCCGCCGCAGCCCGAGGAGTGGCCGTGCGATGTGCCCGCGCCGCGCCGCCATCCCGGCCATGCCCGCGGCCGCCGCGCCCCGAAGCACGTTGAGCAGCACCGTCTCGGCCTGATCGTCGGCGGTGTGCGCCACGAGCACCCACTCGGCCCCGGCGTCGACGCGTGCGGCGTCGAGTGCGGCGTAGCGCATGTCGCGGGCCCGCGCCTCGAGGTTGGCGCCGGGTTCGATCGTCACCGGGATCGTGCGCCACGAGGCACCCACGCGTCCGGCCGCGTCACGCACTGCATCGGCGTCGGCCGCGCTGTCGGTGCGCAACCCGTGATCGACGTGAACCGCGATGGGGCACAGCCCCGCCGCCGCCGCAAGCGCGAGCAGCACGAGCGAGTCGGCGCCTCCGGAACAGCCGACGACCACCGGCGCGGTCAACCCCGAGAAGTCCGCCCGCTCGAGGAGCTCGGCGAGGAGATCCGCAGCCATTCTGGCGCGGAGGCCTACGCAGCCGCGTCGACGCGCTGGAGCCACTCCCGCGGGGTACGGAGCTCGTCGAGGGTGGGGAGCCACTCCGGGCCCCGCCACGCCGCGTCGATCGCGTGCGGGCCGGCTTCGCGCTCGACCACGGCGATGAACGCCTCCCCCACTTCGTATTGCCGCATCTTCGACTCGAGCCCGACGAACTTGTGCACGAAGGCGGTGAAGCCGGCGCTCTGCCGGCGCGCCTGGAGGACACGCGCCATGCGCGCCTGCCCCGCGACGTGCTCCCTCCCGAGCTTGTTCATCACGCTGTTGCCGTGACCCTCGAGCAACGACATCAACGACTGCACGCGTGCCAGGGCGCCCCGCTGCTCGTCACTCGCGATGAGGCCGACGATGCCGCCGTCGTCGAGCGGGTTGCGGCCACTGCGGATCTCGTCGGCGGCGCGCGCGAGCGCCTGCACGATCCGCTTCGGATCAGGGTCGACGGAAGTGAGCGCGGAGTCGACGAGCGACAGGTAGTACGGCTTCATCCACGGGACTGCGGTGAACTGGGCGCGGTGCGTGACCTCGTGGATCGCGATCCACAGGCGGAAGTCGCGCGGCCGGAACGCGAAACGCTTCTCGAGCCCGAGCACGTTGCCGCCGACGTAGTAGACGGCATCGCCGGCGGACGTGTCGTCGTCGGGCACCAGGAGGTCGTACTGGCCGAGCACACGCTGCGCGAGATAGCCGAGCAGCACACCGGTCTCGGTTCCGGCGACGGTGCGGCCGATCGGGGCGATCGGGCTCGCGGCCATGCGGGCGCCGATGCGAGCGGTGAGCGGCGCGAGCATGCGCTGCATCGAGGTGACGTTCGCCGACACCCAATCGCCCCGATCGACGACGATCGCGTCGCGCGGCGCCGGGAGCCCGCAGGCCGGTGCTCTCGGCGACGAGCTCTTCCGCCTCGGCGGTGATGACATCGAAGTCGTCACGCAACGATTCCGCGAGGTATGACTCGGCGAGATGCTCGCGACCCGCCATCCGCCGCGCGACCCGCTCGGCGAGCTGCCAGTCGATCGGGTCGAACGAAGTCGCGGTCTCCAAGGGTCCCTCGCTACGCGTTCACTTGACTTCTCGACCGCGCCACTTCGGGCGGAGGACGCGCACGTAGTAGCCGATCACGAGGGCCAGCATCAGGAGGACGAACCCGGCCGCGAACAGGAAGCCCGCCCAGTAGAACCACTTGAACTGGTCAGTGGCGAGCACCTGGTTGGCGATCACGCTCCGCTCCTCCTGCAGCCTTCAGTGGCGTGCATCGTAGAGCGGAGACACGGGCCAGGTGACCACTCGGGCCGTCGAGGCGGGGCGTCTACTCGGGCGAGCCGGTCGTCGGAGGGACTTCACGCAGCGCCTCGGCGATGCGCCGGCGGAGGTCCGGCGGGACTTCGTCACGACACTTCGCGGAAACGACCTGGCGCAACTCGATCTCGAAGTCGAAGCCCTGCGCGCACGGTGGGCACTTGTCGAGGTGACGCCGAATCGTCCAACGGCGCCAGACGGTCAGTTCGCCGTCGAGATACCTGTAGACCCGGTAGCTCGCCTTGTCGCAGTCCATCCTCGCTCTATCCCCCCGCGTGTCCAGCGGTTTCGGGTGCAGGTACCGGATCATGCGGGACCAGTCCGCGTTCTTGGCCGAACTCCCACAACCGCTGTTGGAGCTGCTTTCTTCCGCGATGGAGCCGGCTCATGACGGTTCCGATGGGAACGTCCATGATGTCGGCGATCTCCTTGTAGGAGAAGCCCTCGACGTCGGCAAGCAGCACGGCCATCCGGAACTGCTCCGGGAGCGCTTCCAGCGCTTCCTTCACCACTGCGTCCGGGATGCTGTCGAGCACCTCGGACTCCGGCGTGCGGTTCGCGGCCGCGGCCTCCAGGCCGCCGAGTCGGCGGAAGAGGAAGAAGTCTTCGGTGTCGTCGAGGTCGACCTGCTCGGGCCGCCGCTTCTTGGCGCGGTACGAGTTGATGAACGTGTTGGTGAGGATCTTGTAGAGCCACGCCTTGAGGTTGGTGCCGTCCTTGAAGCCGCCGAAGCCGCGGTACGCGCGGAGGTAGGTCTCCTGCACGAGGTCTTCGGCGTCCGACGGATTGCGCGTCATGCGCAGCGCGGCGGAGTACAGCGCTGACATGAAGGGCATCGCGAGCTCGGCGAACTCCGCCTGGTCGGCCATATGACCCCAGGGTATGTCGTGGGGTCGGCGTCAGCTATTGGGTGACGCCGTCGCGTGCGGCGACCGCTTCGCCCATGGGGGATTCGCGGTGCGCCGACGCAGCTTCGCGGAGGAGCACGTCGATGTAGCCACTCGCCATCGGTCGGTGGAAGTAGTACCCCTGGGCGAGGTCGCAGTTGACGGCCCGCAAGCCGGCCGCTTCTGCCTCGTGCTCGACGCCTTCGGCCTGCACGCGGAAGCCAAGCCGGTGGGAGAGGCGGATCACGGACTCCACGAGCGCACCTTCGCGCTCGCCGGCGAACAAGCGCTGCACGAACCGGCGGTCGATCTTGATGACGTCGATGGGCAGGCTCTCGATGGACGCGAGCGACATCAGGATGCCGTCGGACGCCTCGCCCTTCATCGCGCCCACCGACTCCGGCAGCACGTAGACCGCACCGGCCGGCATGGTCTCGAGGGACGACACGACCGACGAGTACGCCGTGCCGAAGTCGTCGACGAACACCTGCACGCCGAGGTCACGGTACGACACGAGCCGGATCTTCGCCCGCTCGAGGTCGGTGTACAACACCGACTCGCCGATCTCCAGCGCCAGCGCGCCGGGCGCGAGCTCGTGCGCGCGCAGGACGTTCGCGAGGTGCGCCGCGAGGTTCGCCGACTCGAGGTCGTGCGCGGAGAGGTTCACCGCGACGGTGATCGGTTGATCGGGAAACTCTCGGCGCCAGTACGACGCGGCAGATGCCGCCTCGTTGAGCACCCATCCGGTGACGCGTCGTTGCGCGTCCGGGTCGACGACGTCATCGAGGAATTCGCCCGGCCACAGCAGGCCGCGCGTCGGGTGGTCCCAACGCACGAGCGCCTCGACACACGTCACGGCACCGGTGAGGAGGTCGACGACAGGCTGGTACGCGAGCTGCAGCTCTCCTCCCTCGACGCCGCGAGCCAACGCGACCTCGGGGACGGGCATCTCGGATTGCATCGACCGCTCCGATCCGAACGCAATGGCGAATCACGCGGGATCGGCATTTTCCGGTGCGGGCTTGAGGAGCTCGAGCCCGTTCGGACCGGTCCGGGCACCCGGGCCGACAGCCTCGCGAGGCTCAGTTGGCGGACTGGCCTTCCATGTCGGCGAGGCGCTGGGCCATCGTGGCCATGATCTTGCCCGCGAGCTCCGGGACCTCGGCGAGCATCCCCGTGAACTCCTGGCGGCCGATCACTTCGATCTCGACCGGGGTCTTGGCGACGATGGTGGCGGTGCGAGGGCGGTGGTCGAGCAGGGCGATCTCACCGAAGTAGTCGCCGGCACCGCGGGTCGCGATGACCTCGCCTCCCTGCTGCACTTCGACCTGACCTCCGAGGACGATGATGAACTCGTTCCCCGACTCACCTTCCGCGGTGAGGATCGTGCCTTCCGGTTCCTCCAGGTAGGTGGCGAGGTGCGCGATCGTGCGGAGCTCCTTCTTCGACAGCCCGGCGAACAACGGGACCTCGGCCAGACGTTGCTCGATGCGATCGTGACGATCCATCCGACCTACCTGCTTTCTCGACGACGGTTTCGGGCGGCAGTTTGCCTCAAACGAGCGGGTCGGCGCTCGGGAGCGACCGAGACACTAGACCCCGCGGGGTCCTGCTCATCCGGCATCCTGCCGGTCTGGCAACCTGGCCCGGTGATCCGGTCTCGCGCGTGCGTCGTCGCGGTCGCGCTCGCCGCCGCCATCGGTGCGAGCGCGTGCTCGGGCGGATCCGACTCGGCGTCCCCGCGTTCGCCGAGCTCGACCACTCCGTCAACCGTTGCGCGAACCAGCACGACGCCCCCCACGACGACTCTCGTCATCACGAGCCCCGATCAGCTCACCGCACCGAAGTCGGCCGCCGACGCCGCCGCGGTGCTCACACGGGTCGAGCGCGCGCTGCGCACCGACGACACCGACCTCGGGCGTCGGCTCGCGCTCGGATGGGAGCAACAGCTCGCCTACGGCGCCTTGTCGCAGCACGCCGACTGGTTCGACCCGATCATCGCGACCGTGCCCGAAGACCTCCGCGCCGCGGTGACCGCGAACCACGACGCGGCGGTGCAGCTGACGAGCCCCGATCTGGGCGCGCCGCCGGCATCACTACCCGACTGGACCATCCTCACACCGCCGAGCCCGGCGGTGCTGGTCGGGTACTACAAGGAAGCCGAGGCGCAGTTCGGCGTCCGGTGGCAGTACCTGGCCGCCATCCACTTCGTCGAGACCCGGATGGGTCGCATCCACGGCAACAGCACCGCCGGCGCGCAGGGCCCGATGCAATTCATACCGAGCACGTGGGCCGCTTATGGCAGCGGCGGCAACATCAACGACAACCACGACGCGATCATGGCCGCGGGCCGGTATCTCGCGGCGAGTGGTGGCACGACGAACATCGACCGCGCGCTCTACTCGTACAACCCGAGCACCCACTACGTCGCCGCGATCAAGGACTACGCCGACGTGCTGATCGCGGACCCACGCGCGTACGACGGCTACTACGCGTGGCAGGTGTACGTCACCACCACCGCCGGCACCATGCGCCTGCCCGAGGGTTGGCGGCGGCCCTGACGACGCGGTGAGGGGTCACGTGGTGCGCGTGCGACTCCGGGCGGTCTGCTTGATCAGGTCGACGACCCGAGGGCCCGCGACGCGCACGTCGAAGTCCTGCGCACATTGCCTCGCTTCCTCCCCGAGCGCACGTCGGCGTGCGGGGTCAGCCATGAGATCGCCGATCGCCGCACCCATCGCGGGCACGTCGAGATAGTCGACGACGACCGCGCCCTCCTTCGAGCCGAACAGCTGCCAGCCAAGGTCCACCGACGGGAACACGCCGAGTCGGAGCCGGAGAAGGGACCAGCGGCAACGTAAGGTCGCAGCACAACGCAGGAATCGGGAAGGGCGCGCGTCGTGGAACTCGAGTTTCTGGGCGGCGCGGGCACGGTCACAGGCTCGAAGACGGTGGTGCGGGCCGGCGACACACAGGTGCTCGTGGACTGCGGACTGTTCCAGGGACTGAAGCATCTCCGCCGCCGCAATTGGTCGCCACTCGCGATCGAGGCGTCGGCCGTCGACGCGATCGTGTTGACGCACGCTCATCTCGATCATTCCGGCCATGTGCCCGCGTTCGTCCGGCACGGGTTCCGCGGCCCCGTTTACGCGTCGCCCGGGACGATCGCCCTGTGTCGGGTGCTGTGGCCTGACAGTGGGCGCCTCCAGGAGGAAGATGCTGCGTACGCGCAGCGTCAAGGCTTCTCGAAGCATCGCGATCCGCGTCCCCTGTACACGGAGGAAGAGGCGCTGCGGGCGCTCGAGTTCCTCGAGCCGGTCGAGTTCCACCAACCCTTCGACATCGGCACCGACGTGCAGGTGGTGATGGCCCCCGCCGGCCACATCCTCGGCGCGTCGGTTGTCCGGATCAGCGGTGACGACACGTCGGTCCTGTTCTCGGGTGACCTCGGCCGGCCGAATGACCTCGTCATGAATCCGCCGTCGACCGCGCTGACGGCCGAGACGCTGGTACTGGAGTCGACCTACGGCGACCAGTGCCACCCCCCAACCGATGCGATCTCGGAAATCGGCAAGATCGTGCGGCGAACTGTCGGCCGCGGCGGGACCGTCCTGATCCCATCGTTCGCGGTGGGAAGGACGCAGGCGGTGCTGGTTGCGCTCTGGCGGTTGCATCGCGCCGGGGAGCTCCCCGACGTACCGGTGTTCCTCGACAGCCCGATGGCCGTCGCGGCGACCAACGCCTACTTCGAGCATCCGGACGAGCATCGCCTGAAGGCAGACGAGGTGGAGGCACTCACCTCGATCGCTCACCACGTCGCGAGCGTCGACGAGTCGAAGGCGCTCAACGAACGCTTCGAGCCGTGTGTGATCGTGTCGGCGGCGGGGATGTTGACGGGCGGTCGTGTACTCCACCATTTCGCGCGCCTTGCACCGAGTCCGAGGAACACCGTCGTGCTCGTCGGCTACCAGGCGGTGGGTACGAGGGGTGCAAGCCTGCTCGCGGGCGAGCGGCGGATCAAGGTCCACGGATCGTACGTACCGGTGCGTTGCCGGGTCGAGCATCTCGACATGCTCTCCGCCCATGCCGATCAACAGGAGCTGATCGACTGGGTCCGGGCCCTCGAGCCGGCACCGAGCACGATCGTGTTGAACCACGGTGAGTCCAACTCTGCGGAAACGCTCCGGCGTCGCCTCGACGAAGACCTGGGCATTCCGTGTGAGGTCGCGGTCGACGGGGCACGGGTGACACTCGCCCCGTTCCCGCCCCCGGCCCGGCGCGGTGGCACTCCCGAGCGGGTCGATGAGGCCGGCGCGCGCCTCGAGCGCATTCTCATGAGCGAGTCGTACG
Source organism: uncultured Actinomycetes bacterium (assembly GCA_963721435.1). GTDB lineage: Bacteria > Actinomycetota > Acidimicrobiia > IMCC26256 > DASPTH01 > CAVRJC01. The sequence goes on along the minus strand of CAVRJC010000012.1, from coordinate 1,442,542 downwards.
TGCGCGCCGATCGGGATCTCGACCTGCTCGCGAGCGACGAGTTGCGCGCGAGCCGTCTCATGTTGGAGTACCTGAAGGTGGACCTCGCACTTCGACGCGAGGAGGTCGACGCGCTGGTCGCCGTGTTCGGCAGCTCGAGGATCCAGGACCCCGAGGCATCCGACCACCCCGGCGCGACATCGGCGTGGAACCACTTCTACGCCGAGGCGCGCGAGCTCGGCGGTCAAGTCGGGACCGAGCGCTACGACGGCACGCATCAGGCGCTTGTCGTCACCGGTGGCGGGCCGGGAATCATGGAGGCGGCAAACCGGGGGTCGTTCGATGTCGGCGCGCGCACTGTCGGGCTCAACATCACGCTCGAGCACGAGCAGCTGCCGAACACGTACGTCACGCCCGAGCTCACGTTCCAGTTCCGCTACTTCGGCGTGCGCAAGATGCACTTCCTCACCCGCGCGGTCGCGCTGGTGCTGTTCCCTGGTGGGTTCGGGACTGCCGACGAGTTGTACGAGACCCTGACCCTGATGCAGTCGGGAAAGATGCGGCGGATCCCCGTCGTGCTCGTGGGCTCGGACTTCTGGTCCCGGCTCCTTCCGCTCGACCTGCTGGCCACGAACGGGTTCATCGACGACACGGAACGAGACCTGTGCCGCGTGGTCGAGACCGGCATGGAAGCGTGGCGCGCGATCCAGGACTTCTACGCAGAGCGCCCGGCGGAGGCCGCGCAACGCGGCCCGTTCGTCGACCCGTAGACGCTCGGGGCGGGACAGGGCGTGCGGGAGCCGCGCCGGAACCGCCGGGGCCTCGAGCGCATCGATCGTCTCCGGGCGAAGCCCGAGCTCGCGATCGCCGGTCGCCAACACGCCGTACGCCTTCGCGATCGCACGCGGCACTCGCACCAACGCCGCCTCCGGAGGGAACCTCGAGGTTCGTACGACCATTCGATGCTGATCAGAGAACCCTGTCCCGGGGTTGGCGATCGACGATCGGTGCAAGACGGACTCCCCACGTCGTCACCAGCCCCACCGCTTCCCATCCCTCAGAACCAAGTCCTCCTCACCCCACCGAACTCACCCTACGGACCCAAGGCCACGAAAGGCGGGCGCGGAAGAAACGACCGTCCTCCCTACGCGGCTCGACTGATCCGTGCTGTCGCCGAAGCGTAGCCACGCGTGTGTGACCTTGGCCCCTGGATCGGGCGACGCGGGAAGCGGACACTGGTCGCATGGAACGAGGCGTGGGCTCCGGTCAGGCCTCGAAGGCACATGCCGAACAATCTGCTGCAGCGAGTGAGCTTGCTGACCCGGCAAGGACCGCGGGTCCTCGCCTTCTCTATCTCGACAACTTGAAGGTTGTTCTGGTGGCAGGAGTCATCGTCGCCCACGCGGCGATGACGTACGGCGCCGCGGGGACCTGGATCCTCGAAGTCGGGGACTCTGGACAACCGACGGTCAAGGGGGTGCCCGAGGCGCTCTTGAGTGTCTCGATCGGGTTGGGGGCGTTGTTCGCGCTCGGGCTGCTGCTGCTCGTTGCCGGGATGCTCACCCCCGCCTCCGTGCGACGCAAAGGATCCGGCGCGTTCGCGCTCGACCGACTCGTGCGCCTGGGCGCTCCCCTGGCCGCCTACATCGTCGTTGTGTGGCCGTTGCTCGGGATGCTCATCGACCACACGGTTGGGGATGACCGCGGCGCGCTCTGGTCGTCCTACACGGACCGCCTCGATGTGTTGGATTCCGGTCCGATGTGGTTCGTCGCGATCCTCCTGGTCTTCTCGCTCGTGTACGCCGCGTGGGCCCGGATCGCGGCACCGGTGTCGCACGCCAGGCGCGTGCCGTTGCGAGCGCGCGACTTGGTTCTTGCTGCCGTCCTCATCACGACAGGCTCGTTCTTCGCCCGTTTGGCATGGCCGATCGACTCGCACCAGATCATCGACCTGCACCTGTGGCTCTGGCTGCAGTGCGCGGTGCTCTTCGTGTTCGGTGTCATTGGCGCCGGCCGTGGATGGTTCTCACCGGTGCCGGACGACGTTCGACGCGCGTGCGGATCGCGGCCGTCGGCGCAGTCCTCGTCGTGTTACCCGTCGTCGTGGCGGTCGGCGGCGACGAGACCGTGTTCAAGGGCGGCCTACACCCCCAAGCGTTCCTGATCGACATCTTCGAGGGGGTGTTCGCGGTCGCGATGTCGATGTGGCTGCTCGGACACTTCCAGCGCCGCCGCGCCGGGCAAGGAAGAGTCGCCGCATGGTTCGCCCGTGACGCGTACGGCGCATTCGTCGCACAGGGCCCGGTGCTCGTCCTGTTCGGGCTGGCGCTGTACCCAGTTGCTGCTCCTGCCGGCGTCAAGTTCCTCGCCCTTGCGGTCGGCGGCGTTGCCGCGTCATTCGCCGTGGCGCACGGCGTCCGCAGCCTCATGTCGACGGTATGGAGCCGGAGAAGGGACTCGAACCCTTGGCCTGCTCATTACGAGTGAGCTGCTCTACCGTCTGAGCTACTCCGGCGCGACGGATCAGGGAGTCTAGAGCCCTTCGCGGTTCAGGCTCGACGAGATGCCGCGGGCAGATGGAGCAGGAGCCGCTCGAGCATCAGGCTCTCGTTCGGGTTGTGCTCGATCAGTGCCTGGCGGGCCTCGCGGCATGCGTCGAGCGCGCGGCCGCATGCCCGCGCGTCGAGCGTGAGCGGGACCCGGTCGGCGTTGAGCGCGGGGACGGAAGCGCCGGCGAGGGCATCGCGGTACACGGTCTCGAGCGCGGTGATGCCCTCGATGAGCGCCTCCGTGCGCGCGTGCCGATGGACGCGCTTGTGGTGCTCCTCGAGCCGGCGCAGCTGCGCGCGGCGCGTGCGGTCGGGGTATCCCGCAGCCTCGAGCGCAGCCTCGAGGTCGGCGGTCTCCTGGGTGTGCGCCGCTTCGAGATCGGCGACGGCCGCCTTCACCGACTCCTGGAGGAACTCGGACTGCGAGATCACCGCCGCGCCGGTCCCGTCGAGGCCCGCGGTCGCGGCCACGAACGCCTCGCGGACCGGCGCCAGCCGGCCGTCGAGTGCACGCGCCCGGTCGAGGCGGCCACCGGCGAGGCGCGCGAGCAGCTCGGCCCGATCGGGGTCGCGGCCATCGGCGACGAGGGCTGTGACCACGGAGTGGTGGTTCAAGAACGCGAAGTCGACGCGTTGACAGCGCGAGCGGATCGTGGGGAGCAGTTGATCGGGTCCTGCGGTCACCAGCACGATGAGTGCAGTCGGCGGCGGCTCCTCGAGCGTCTTGAGCAGCTTGTTGGCCGCACGGTCGTTGAACCGAAGCCGTTCTGCGTCGTAGAGGATGATCACCTTGCGCGCGCCCTCGATCGGGCTGCGGTACGCCTCGTCGATGATCTGCTGCGCGTCCTCGACCCGGATCTGATTGGTCGCGGGATCGATCTCGACGACATCGGGATGCGCGCCGCGCAACGCGAGATCGACCGCGCGCTCGTCGCCATCCGGCGCGACGACCGCCGCCGCGAAGCACCGCGCAGCTTCTTCCACGCCGGAGCCGCGCGAGCCGACGAGCAGATACGCGTGCGCGGGCCGCGCCGCGGCGCGCTGCAGCAGCGCGACCGCGCGGTCCTGCCCGATGACCCGGGACCACACGTCGCCGACCATGGCCGTCATCCTGCCAGGAGCGGCTCGACCGCGTGCCAGACGCGTTCGGCCACGACATCGATCGGGTCGTCACCGTCGATCACGACCCATCCCCGCTCACGGGCGAGCACGCGGTACGCCTCCCGCACCTCGGCATGGAACGACGCACCTTCGGCTTCGAGCCGATCGGTCGGCGCGCCTTGCCGCGCGGCCACGACGTCGTCGGCCACGTCGAGCACGAGCACGAGATCGGGCGTCGCCGCACTCACCGAGAGCTGGTTCATCGCATCGATCGCATCGACACCGAGGCCACGGACGACGCCCTGGTACACCAGCGACGACGCCACGAAGCGGTCGGAGACCACCCACGTGCCCGCGTCGAGCGCGGGACGGATGACCTGCTCGACGTGCTGGGCCCGATCGGCGGCCATCAGCAGGGCCTCGGCCGTCGCACTCACGCGCTCCTGAGAGTGGAGCAGCAGCTCACGCATGACCGCGCCTGCCGGGGTCGCGCCCGGTTCGAACGTGGCGATCACGTCGACGTCGAGCGCGCGCAGGCGCGTCACGAGGCGCTCGATCTGGGTGCTCTTGCCGCCGGCGTCACCACCTTCGACGACGACGAACCGCGCGGTCATGGTTCGCCCCGCTCACTCGCTTCGGTCGCGGGGAGCTCGGTCGTCGGCGCGTCGATCGCCGGCGCGACGTTTGGCGGGACGTCGGTCGCGCCGTTCGCGGACTCGGTGGTCGCCTCGTCGAGCGCCAGCGTGGGGAGCTCCCACGACGGTGGCCGCGCCTCCAGCTCTTCGGTCGCGGCGAACGCCGCGGCGTCCACACCGCCGGCTCGGATCCCCCTCCGCTCCGACTTCCAGGCTGCGAATCCCGCGGCCAATGTGATCAGCCCACCGCCCCACAGCGCAATCCGAACACCGGGGAGCGCATACGTGTACGGCCCGATCGACACCGACTGGCTCGGCCCCAGGATCGCCTTCGTGATCGCGTCCCAGAAGTCGGCCCAGAGCGGTGAGATGGTCAGCGAGATCAAGAGGCACAGGCGGATGACGGTGTAGAGCGTCGCGAACGTCCGGCCGCGTAGCTCGTCGCTCGTGGTCTCCTGCAACACCGTGAACCCGGTGACGTACGAACCGCCTGCGCACGCGCCGACGCCACCGATCATCAGCGCGGCGGGCGCGAGCGTCGAGAACGAGGCCGCGAGCACCAGGAAGCCGCCCACGCCGATGACCGCGAACGTGAACACCGTCGTGCGGGGCAGGCGGTTCTGTAGCCACAACAACGTGACCACGCCGAACGCGGCGCCGAACCCGAGCGCGGTCATCAACACACCGAAGGCCGCGCTGCCGCCGTTGAGCACTTCCTTCGCGAAGCTCGGGCCGAGGGGGATCATCGCGCCCGCGCCAATGAGGCCGATCCCGAGCCCGAGCATGACGCCGCGCACGAGTGGGTGGCTGGCGACGAACTGCAATCCCTCCTTGACCTCACGGATCGTCTCGGTCCAGTCGATCCGCCTGTCGCCGTCGCTGCGCGCGGTGCGCGGGATTGGCAATCGGTAGACGATGATCGCCGACACGAGGAACGTGCACGCGTCGAACACGAGCGCGAGGAACTCCTGGTCGACCTTGAACGACGAGATGACGTCGAGATCGCCCAGCACGGCCGCGAGCCCGGCGAGCAACGAGAAGATGATGGACGCGATCGGAAACGTCCCGTACGACGCCGCGAGCGACAATGAGTTCGCCGACTGCAGCTGATCCTCGGCGACGAGGTTCGGGACCGTGGCCGCTTGCGCCGCGCCCCACAGCAGCGTGAGCACCTCGAGCGCGAGCGACACCAGCACGAGACCGAGGAGGCTCTCCACGAACGGGAGCAGGAGCAGCACACTCGCCCGCCCCGCGTCGCAGAGCACCATCACCTTGCGGCGGTCGAAGCGGTCGATGATCACGCCACCGACCGTGCCGAGGAAGAAGCCGGGCACGACGCGCGTCACCATCACGAGACTCACCGCGGCGCCGGAGTTGTTGGAGACACGCGCGGCGATCGCGAGGATCGCGATGAGGCCGATCCAATCGCCGAGGCTCGAGACCACCTGCGCAATCCAGAGGTGGAGGAACGGCCGGCTGTCGAAGACCCGCCACGGGCTGGGCGGGACCGGCGGTGCGTCGGCGTCGGCGGGGATGAACGGTGCGCCGGGGCTCGGGGCTTCCTCCTCGGGCATCCTCGTCAGGTTACGAGAGCGCTTCGCCGTCGGGGGCCGTCGGGGCGGGCGTGTTCCTGGCCGCCGCCTTCTTCGCCGGCGCCCGCTTCTTGGCGGCGGCCTTCTTCTTGGCGGCGGCCTTCTTCTTGGCCGGCGCCTTCTTCTTGGCCGGCGCCTTCTTCTTCGCGGCCCGCTTCTTCGTGGCCGGGGCTCGCAGTGCTCGCTCGCGCAGCAGCTCGACGGCCTGCTCGACGGTGACCGACTCAGGGTCGACGCCGCGCGGCACCGACGCGTTCACGGTGCCGTCGGTGATGTACGGGCCGAAGCGGCCATCGAGCACCCGGATCGGCGCCCTCGACTCCGGGTGTGGTCCGAGGTCGGCGAGCGGCGGCTTCGCGGTGCGACCCCGCCCGCGCTTCGGCTGTGCGAACACGGCTTCGGCCTCTGCCAGCGTCACGGTGAAGAGCCGGTCCTCCGACTCGAGGCTGCGGCTGTCGGTACCTTTGCGAAGGTACGGGCCGTACCGGCCGTTCTGCGCCGTGATCTCCTCGCCTTCCGGTGACACGCCGACGACGCGCGGGAGTGACAGCAACGCGAGCGCTTCCTCGAGCGTGATCGTGGACGGGTCCATCGACGCGAACAGCGACGCGCGCTTCGGCTTCTCCGTCGAACCTTCCGCGAGCTCGCCGAGTTGGACGAACGGGCCGAAGCGCCCCGTGAGCGCGAGCACCGTGAGACCGGTCTCGGGATCGGTGCCGAGCTCGCGCGGGCCGCCACTGCCGCGGGCCAGGATCTCCTCCGCCATCTCGGGTGTGAGCTCGTCGGGTGCGAGGTCGGCGGGGATCGGCGCGCGTTCGTCGCCGCGATCGATGTTGGCGCCGTTCGGCCACACCCGCACGGTGAGCTCGCGCCCCTCGGCGTCGTGCCCGATGTGCACGGTGTTGACCTCGGCCTTGTCGATCGTGGCCACGTGCTTTTCCGCCACGAGCTCCTTCAGGCCCGCCTGGCCGTTCCCGAAGTAGAAGGAGTGGAGCCACTTCTCGGCTTCGCCTTCGCCACGCGCGATCGAGTCGAGCGCCTCTTCCATCGTGGCAGTGAACTCGTAATCGATCAGGTGCGCGAAGTAGCGCTCGAGCAGCTGCACCTTCGCGAACGCCGTCCACGTGGGAACGAGCGCGGTTCCCTTCTTCCACACGTAGTCGCGCTTGTTGACGATGGTGTCGATCACGCTCGCGTAGGTCGAAGGACGCCCGATGCCGCGCTCCTCGAGCTCCTTCACCAGGCTCGCTTCGGTGTAGCGCGCGGGCGGCTGCGTGGTGTGACCCGACGCGCGCGCAACTCCGTGCAGTCGACGCGTTGGCCTTCTTCGACGAGGGGCAGGAGCGACTCGCGGTCTTCCAGCTCGGCATCGGGATCGTCGGCACCCTCCACGTAGGCGCGGAGATAGCCCGGGAACTCGATGGTGCGGCCGGTGGCCTGGAACACGACCGCTTCACCCGACGTGGACGTGGCCGCGAGACGGAGGGTGACGCGGCGGATGCGGGCGTCGGCCATCTGCGACGCGACCGTGCGCTTCCAGATCAGGTCATAGAGGCGGAACTCGTCGCTGCCCTTGAGCTCGCGCTGCAGATCGTCGGCGGTGCGCATCCGGTCGCCCGCGGGGCGGATCGCCTCATGCGCTTCCTGCGCGTTCTTGACCTTGTTGCGATACGAGCGCGGCTGATCGGGCAGGTAGTCGTCGCCGTACATGCGCCCGATCTGCGACCTCGCGGCGCGCACCGCCTGGTCGGAGAGCGCGGTGGAGTCGGTGCGCATGTACGTGATGAGCCCGCGCTCGTAGAGCCCCTGGGCGACGTGCATCGCCCGCGCCGCGCTGAAGCCGAGCTTGCGCGCCGCCTCCTGCTGCAACGTAGACGTGATGAATGGTGCCTTCGGCCGCTCGTTGTGCACGCGCGACTCGACCGACGCGACGTCGAAGGGACGGTCGGCGAGGCGGTCGGCGAGCGCCGCCGCGCCACCTTCGTCGAGCAGCACGACATCGGCATTGGCGCCGAGCGCGCCCGTGTCGGCATCGAAATCGCGCCCCGACGCGAGGCGGCGGCCGTCGATCGACACCAACGTCGCCGGGAACTGCTGCGCGGCATTCCTGGACTCCGCGCCGTCGCGCGGCGCGAACGTGCCGTCGAGGTCCCAGTAGCTCGCGGAGCGGAACGCCATGCGCGCCCGCTCGCGATCGACGACGAGCCGCGTCGCGACGCTCTGCACGCGCCCCGCCGACGTCCCCGGGCCGATGCGCCGGAACGCGACGTTCGACACCTCGTACCCCACGAGACGGTCGAGCACGCGACGACCCTCTTGCGCCTCGACGAGCTTCATGTCGAGGTCACGCCAATTGTCGATGGCGTCGTCGATCGCTTCGCTCGTGATCTCGTGGAAGACCATGCGCTTCACCGGTACGGTGGGCTTGAGCACCTCGAGCAGGTGCCACGAGATCGCCTCGCCCTCGCGGTCTTCGTCGGTCGCGAGATAGAGCTCGCTCGCGCCCTTGAGCGCGGCCTTCAGCTGCGACACCACCTGCTTCTTGTTGTCGGGGACGACGTAGACCGGCGCGAAGTGGTCGTCGACGTCGATACCGAGCCGGCGCACCTCGGGCTTGGTGATGTTCTTGGGCGCCTGCTTCGCGCCCTGGGGAAGGTCACGGATGTGACCGACGCTCGCCATGACCGTGTAGCGGTCGCGACCCAGAAAGCCCGCGATGGTGTCGGCCTTCGCCTTGGACTCGACGATCACGAGGGGCTTGGCCACGACGGGATGTGTTTCCTTCCTGGTCTGCAGGTGGTGCGGTGCTGTCGGCAGGGTGCCGATGAGCGGTTCAGTCTTGTACCCCGACGAGCCGGGACGGCGCATCGTGGGGGCGGGAGTCTGGCCGCGAGTGTCGCCGCGCTGTCAACTCGGGACATCCGGGATCTGCGCTTCCAACGGTCTATCCTGCGCCTCCGTGTCCGTCCTGACGCTTGCCCTCAGCCTCGACCCGAAGACGATCTTGAGCGATTTGAGCCCCTATGGGGAAATCGGGCTCATGCTCATCATCTTCGCCGAGACCGGCCTCCTGTTCGGCTTCTTCCTCCCGGGCGACTCGCTCCTCTTCACCGCGGGTCTCCTCGCGGAGCAGGGCAAGCTCAACCTCGCGGCGATCCTCATCGGGTGCTTCGCGGCCGCGGTGATCGGTGATCAGGTCGGGTTCACCATCGGCGACAAGGCGGGGCCACGGATGTTCCGCAAGCCGGACTCGCGCTTGTTCAAGCACGAGTACATCGAACGCACGGAGAAGTTCTTCGACAAGCACGGGCCCAAGACGGTCGTGATGGCGCGCTTCGTGCCGATCGTGCGCACGTTCGCGCCCGTGATGGCCGGCGTCGGCAGCATGCCACGGCGCACGTTCGTCTCGTACAACGTCGTCGGCGCGTTCATCTGGGTGTTCGGCGTGACGCTCGCCGGCTACTTCCTCGCCGACGCGATCGGCGACTCCGTCGACAAGTACCTCTTGCCGATCATCGCGTTGATCATCGTGCTGTCGTTCATCCCGCCGTTCCTCGAGTGGCGCAAGGCCCGCAAGGAGTCCCACACGGTGACAGCCGCGGAGGCCCAGCAAGAGGCCGACGCACTGCGCGCCGCGCTCGAAGAAGACTGAGCGTCACGACTGACGTGTCTCGCGCCTGACCCGCGAAGAACCGTCACTTTCGGTAGCCATATTCGCCGCTCGTGACGGCTCCTCGCCGGCCCCGGCGTTCGCTACTCGCCGGCCGATGATCCGGCGGGCAGTCCGTGGGCTTCGAGCGACTCTTCGATGATCTCCGACTCCTCGGCGAACGCACCGCCCTTGCGCTTGGAGAACATCACCGCGCCGATCAGGACGACGAGGCAGACGCCGGCAATGACGAAGCGGACATCGTCGTTGCGCAGGCTGATGATCGCCGGCAGCACGAGCAGCGACACCAGGTTCATCACCTTGATGAGCGGGTTCAGCGCCGGGCCCGCGGTGTCCTTGAACGGGTCACCAACGGTGTCACCGATGACCGCCGCCTTGTGGGCCTCGGATCCCTTGCCGCCTTCATTGCCGTCTTCGATGTACTTCTTCGCGTTGTCCCACGCGCCACCCGAGTTGCTCAGGAAGTTGGCCATCAGCTGGCCGGTGAGGATCACACCCGCGAGGAACGCGCCGAGCGCGTAGAAGTTGATGCCGAAGCCGATGATGAGCGGCGTGAGCACCGCCAACAACGCCGGCGTGGCGAGCTCGCGGAGTGAGGCCGCGGTGCAGATGTCGATCACCGGGCCGTAGTCGGGCTTCTTGGTGCCCGCCATGATCCCGCCGTCGGCGAACTGGCTGCGGACCTCCTGCACCACGACGCCGGCGGTGCGGCCGACGGCACGGATGGCGAGCGCCGAGAACAGGAACGAGACCGAGCCACCGATGAGCAACCCGATGAACACCTTCGGGTTGGCCAAGTTGATCTGCGTGAGGATGTTGTTGAACAGCTTGTTGCCGGTGAGGCCCTTCAGCGGGTTGAGCTCGCCACCGATCGTCTCGACGTAGGACGCGAACAGCGCGACCGACGCGATGACGGCCGAGCCGATGGCGAAGCCCTTGGTGACCGCCTTGGTGGTATTGCCCACCGCGTCGAGGCTCACCATGATCCGCTCGGCCTCGCCCTCGAACTCACCCGACATCTCCGCGATCCCTGCGGCGTTGTCGGCGACCGGGCCGAAGGTGTCCTCCGACACGATGACGCCGGTCGTCGCGAGCATGCCCATACCGGTGAGGGCGACCATGTAGAAGGTGAACTGGATGTTGCCGTCGCCGAGCCAGATGCCGACGCCGAGCGCCGCTGCGATCGCGATGATCGCGTACACGCTCGACTCGAGCCCCGAGCTGATGCCGGACAGGATCGTGGTGGCGGGCCCGGTCCGGGTCGCCTCCGCGATCTCGCGTACGGGCGCCGTCTCGGTGCTGGTGAAGTACTCCGTGAGCCGGCTCAGGAGTTGCGCGAGCACGAGGCCGATGATGACGGCGCCGAAGCACTTCCACCCGGCGTTGGTCGTGACGTCCTTGCCGAGCTTGTTCGTGTAGCTGTTGCCGACGTAGGCGAACGCGACGATCGCGGTACCGACGACGGTGAGCACACCCGCGGTGATGAAACCGCGGTTGATCGGCGCCATCGCCGACTTGTCCTTGTCGGTGGCGCGCACCGCGAACACGCCGACGATCGACGCGAGCACGCCGATGGCGCGGGCGGCCAACGGGAACACGAGGCCGAGCGCGGGGTTCATGCCGATCGACTTGAACGCGGCGACGCCGAGGATGATCGAGGCGACCAGCGTGACCTCATAGCTCTCGAAGAGGTCGGCCGCCATGCCGGCGCAGTCGCCGACGTTGTCGCCGACATTGTCGGCGATGGTGGCCGGGTTGCGGGGGTCGTCCTCGGGGATCCCGGCTTCGACCTTGCCCACGAGGTCGGCGCCGACGTCGGCCGCTTTGGTGAAGATGCCGCCGCCGACGCGGAGGAAGAGCGCCAGGAGCGAGCCGCCGAAGCCGAACCCGATGAGGATCGCCGACGCGGTGTTCTGGAAGATCATGATGATGATCGTGGCGCCGAGCAGGCCGAGGCCGACGGTGAACATGCCCGCCACGCCACCGGTGCGGAAGGCGACCTTGAGCGCCGCCGGCAGCGAGCCCGATCGCGCCGCGGCCGCGGTGCGCACGTTGCCGCGCACCGCGAGGCTCATGCCGATGAAGCCGGTCAGGCCCGACAGGAGGCAGCCCGCGATGAACGCGAGCGTGCGGAACGTCCCGGACTGGACGAACGTGAGCCCCGACGACGCGTTCGGCGATGCCAGGATCGGCTTGACGACCTCGGTCGACGTGACGAACACGACGATGCCGAGCGGGACCAGGATGACGGCGATCGTCTTGAACTGGCGCCGCAGGTAGGCCATGGCGCCTTCCTGGATCGCCGACGCGATCTCCATCATCTTCGGCGTGCCCGTGTCCGCGGCGAGCACGCCACGGACGAGGTAGAAGCCGACCGCGAGCGCGAGCAACGCGGTCACGGCCGAGAAGATCAGCCAGAACCACGCGGCGCTGTCGAGGGTGAAGACCTGGTAGCCGCCTTCAGCGGCCAGGCTGATCATTCCGAGATTCCGTCCTTCGGTTGATGCGGGCTGCGCAAAGTTAGGGAACGCTATGGGGCGGGAGCGAAAGGAGTCCAATCTTCGGCCTCCGATGCGGCAGATCCGCTCCGGCTACTCCAGGTGGTACGGGAGGGACGTCACGACGGTGCCCTTCCGGAACAGGAGCCGACCCTTGAGGAGCAGGGCGCTCTGCCCGTGCAGGAGGTTCCCCCACCAGTGGGTCACCACGAACTCCGGGATGAGCACCGTGATGATGTCGTTCTCCCAGCGGGCGTCGAGCTCGTCGATGTAGCGGAGGATCGGGCGGGTGAGCTCCCGGTATGGGGAGTAGACGATCTCGAGTGGCACGTCGATCCCGTACTCGGTCCACGCCTGCTCGAGCTTCTCTTGCTCCTCCTCGTCCGACACCACCGACACCGCGACGAGATGATTCGGCGACACCGAACGTGCGTAGGCGAGCGCCTCGAGGACGCCTCGGTGCACGCCACTCACGAGGACGACCATCGTGTGGTTCATCCGGCGCGGCTTGTACTCGGGAGTCACGCGCAAGCCTTCGGACACGGTGCGGTAGTGGCGCTTGATCGACTTGAACAACACCACGATGAGCGGGATCACCACGAGGGGCACCCACGCTCCACTCGTGAACTTCGTGCCGCCGACGATCAACAGGACGATCAGCGTGGCCACAGATCCGACGGCGTTGATCACGATGTTGCGCTTGTACCCGCGCTCGCGCTCCTTCTGATGGTGGCGCACCATGCCCGCCTGCGAGAGCGTGAACGAGAGGAACACACCCACGGCGTACAACGGGATCAACGCGTTGGTGAGACCACCGAACGCGATCAGCAGCAGGCTCGCCGACAGGGCGAGGACGAGAACGCCGTTGGAGAACACGAGCCGGTCGCCGCGATTGGCCAGCTGCTTGGGCAGATAGCCGTCGCTCGCAATGATCGACGAGAGCCGCGGGAAGTCGGCGTACGCGGTGTTGGCCGCGAGGGTGAGAATCGCCGCAGTCGCGAACTGGAGCACGACGTACATGAACGTGCCGGTGCCCCACACCGCGCCGCCGAGCTGCGACATCACCGTGTTCTTCTCGCTCGGGTACGGGCCGAGGTGGTGGGCGAGAATCTGCACGCCCATGAACAGCGTGCCGAGGATCAGACCCATCCAGACCAGCGTGTTCGCCGCGTTCTTCGACTCGGGTCGGCGGAACGCGGGCACGCCGTTCGAGATCGCCTCGACACCGGTCAGCGCCACCGCGCCCGACGAGAACCCCTTGAGGAGGATGAACAGGCTGAGGGTCCCGCCGGTGATGTTGCCGTCGAAGCCGGCGGGGTTGATGCGCGAGATGTCGTTGGCAATCAGCGTGCGGTAGAGCCCGTACACGACGAGCGCGATCAACGCGAAGATGTAGACGTAGGTCGGCACGGCGAAGATGCGACCGGACTCTTTGATGCCGCGCAGGTTCGCGAGGCTGATGAGCGCGACCAGCACGAGGCCGAGCAGCACGCGGTGCTTCTCGAGGTCGTGGAACTCCGGGATCGACACGATCGCGGCGACGCCCGCGGAGATCGACACCGCAACGGTGAGGATGTAGTCGACGAGGAGCGCGGCGCCTGCGATCAGCGACGGGTTCTCGCCGAGGTTCTCGCGGCTGACGACATAGCTACCACCGCCGCTCGGGTAGGCGAAGATCGTCTGGCGGTACGACGTGACGACGATCGCCAGCAGCACCGCGACCGCGATGCCGATCGGCACCAGCACACTGAGACCGAGCGCGAGGCTCGACGCGCCCGTCGCGACGACGAACAGGATCTCCTCGGTCGCGTACGCGGTGGAAGAGATCGCGTCGGACGAGAACACCGCGAGCGCGATCGTCTTCGGGATCCGCTGGTGTTCCATCTCGGTCGTGGCAAGAGGTCGCCCGACCAGGACTCGCTTGACGAAGGCCACGCCCTTCGGATCCTCCCGATCCCCACGTCCCCGAGCCGCAAGCATGCCATTCGGGCCCGAGCCCCCGAGGATCCGCCTCCACGTGATTCCGAGCGGTCGTCTCCTCGTCGATAGCATCGGGCGTCGTTCGTGAGAAGGAGAGTGCGGTGCATGTCGTCGTGGTCGGCTGCGGCCGCGTAGGGAGCGAGCTCGCGGTCAGCCTCGAGAAGCTGGGGCACACCGTCGCCGTCGTCGACAAGGACGGCAACGCGTTCCGGCGGTGGGGCGACCTCTTCTCGGGCGAGAAGATCATCGGGTTCGGCTTCGACCGCGATGCGCTCGTCGAAGCCGGTATCGACCGAGCGGGCGCCGTCGCCGCGGTGACCAGCGGCGACAACTCCAACATCCTCGCCGCTCGCATCGCCCACGAGAACTTCGGGATCGAGCGGGTGGTCGCCCGCATCAAGGATCCCCGCCGCGCGGAGATCTACCAGCGGCTGGGCATCTCCACGGTGGCCATGATCTCGTGGACCACCGATCAGGTCATGCGGCGCCTCCTCCCCAGTGAGGAGCAGCCCAACGAGTGGCTCGACCCGAGCGGCAAGGTGTGCCTCATCGACTTCCCGATCCCGAGCGGTTGGGCCGGGAAGAAGCTGGCCCCGCTGAGCGAGCCGGGCGCGTTCTGGCTCGTCGCGATCACACGGCTGGGCAACGCCCAGATCACCACACCGAGCGCGATCGGCCAGGACGGCGACATCCTCCACTTCGCCGCCGACGTGAACGCGCTCGACGCGCTGCGCACTCGGCTCCAGCACGGATCGGACGCCCACTGATGAGAGTCGCCATCGCGGGCGCGGGCAACGTCGGGCTCTTCATCGCCAACGACCTGCGCGCCGCCGGTCACGACGTGCTGCTGATCGAGCAGAGCTCCGCGGTGATCGACCGCGCCGAGATCAGCGAAGGCATCGAATGGCACATCGCCGACGCGTGTGAGGTCAGCTCACTGCGGGACGCGGGCCTCGAGCGTTGCGACGTGATCGTCGCGGCGACGGGCGACGACGAAGACAACCTCGTCATCTCGCTCCTCTCCAAGCAGGAGTTCGCGGTGCCGCGCGTGATCGCGCGGGTGAATCACCCCAAGAACGAATGGCTGTTCAACGAGAACTGGGGCGTCGACATCTCCGTGTCCACTCCCCACCTGATCACCGCGTTGGTCGAAGAAGCTGTCACGGTCGGACGCCTGGTGCGGATCCTGCAGCTCGAAGGCGGTCAGGCACGGCTGGTGGAAGTGACCCTCGCCGAGGACTCCCCTGCGATCGACCGCGCCATCAAGGACATGGACGTCCCGCGGAACGCGACGATCTGTGCGATCGTCCGTGACGAGCACGTGGTCATGCCCCGCGGCGACACGATCTTCGAGGCGGGCGACGAGGTGCTGGCGATCGTCACGCCCGAGAGCGAAGACGAGATCCGCCGGATCCTGACCGGCGGCTGAGCGTGGAGCTCGCCGGGTCGCCTACGTCAAGAGCTCGTAGGTCGGGTTCACCAGCACGAACCGGTTCCCGCTCTTCGCGGCGACGCCCGCGAGCGCGACCTTCCGACCGGGTGACATGCCGGCAACCTTCCGACGACCCAGGAAGACACCCACCACGGAGCCGCGCCCGTCGGTGACGGTGACCTCGAGCGCCGGCGCGCCGGCGCGGGGCACGATCCGCACCGAGCGCACCTCGCCACCGACCCGGATCGGTTGGCGGCCGACGATGGCGTCCATCGGCTCGAGGAGCCTCGCGTCGCAGTACTCGCTGAGCTTCTCGCGGTCGACTTGCTCGACCGGCTTGGTGAGCCGCTCGACCAGCTTCTTCAGCACTGACGTCCTCCCGGCTCCATGGCGTCAGACTAGGAGGCCCGCTCCTGTTCATGGGTCGCTCGAGGCTTCGGGAAACGCCTCGTCCCGTGACCACTTCGCGACACCTTTCGCTCCTACTCTGGCTCAGCCATGGATCCGGCAGCGTCGCGCACGAGTCGGCGCGAGTCCCAGCGGGTGGTGGCGCGGCGGCGCCGGCGGATCGGCTTCGCGGTGGGCAGCGCGGTGGTGTTGATCGCCGCCATGTCGTCGCGGTGCTCGCGGTCGGCGGCGGGAGCAGCGACGACAACGCGACGAAGACGACAACGAGCGACGCGGGCCCCGGCGTCACGCTGACCCTGGAGGCCGGAGACATCGCGACCGACAGTGCCGGCCCCACGACATCGTTCTCACCGGCCCAGGCGCAACAGGTGCTGGGCACGATCCGCACCTACCTCGACGGCGCGGTGATGAAGCCGCTGCGTTCGGGCGAGCCCGCAGGCGACCTGTCGACCGTCTTCGACGCCGGCACGTTGGCGAGGGTCACGACCGTCGATCGCGGGGTGATGCTCGAGGAAGGGCTCCCGAAGGTCACGGGCGACATCGCGATCGTCGGCAAGCCCGTGAACTTCGTCGGCCTCGGTGACCAGAGCGGCAACCTCGTGCTGGTCACGGCCTCGGTGCAGTTCACCGTCGACGGCACCATGTCGGGCATCAAGGTACCGCTGCACATCGAGCAGCTCGGCGACCTCGTGCTCGCCCCCGACGCGTCGGGAGCGTGGAAGGTCACGGCGTACCGGATGGCGGTCACACGGAGCGGTGGCGGTATCGACACCACCACCTCGAGCACGCCCGCGACGACCAAGGCGGCGAAGTGACCCGGCCCCGCACGCGGCAGCGCCGCACCCTCCTCACGTTGCTGCTCGCGCCCCTGCTCTGCGGCGTGCTGATCGCGGGCCTGATCAGCGCGGCATGGCTCGCGCTCGGGAGCCCGGTGCCCGCGCGCGCCGCAGTGTGGATGCAAATCGTGAAGACCGGTGAAGCGCGCGACACCGGCGCACCGGACCAGCCGTTCTTCGTGCTCGCGCTCGGCACCGGCGCCCGCTCCGACAACCCCGCCGACTCACCGGACGACCCCGGTCTCTCCGACGCGATCCACGTGATCGCGGTGAACCCGGCGCTCGGCGCGGCCACCATCCTCGACATCCCGCGCGACACCGAAGGCCCGGGCGGCTCGAAGCTCAACTCCTACATCGTGAGCTCCGGGAGCGAGAACCTGCGCGCGGCTGCCAACGCGGTGTCGTCGGTGGTCGGCGTGCAACTCCCGATGGTGGTGCGCGTGAACTTCCCGCACTTCCAACAGATGGTCGACGCCATCGGTGGCATCGACATCACCATCCCCGCTGCGATGGACGACGACTTCTCGGGCGCGCACTTCTCACCCGGGCCCACGCACCTCAACGGCGACGCAGCGCTCGCGTTCTCCCGCGACCGCCACTCGTTCGCGAACGGCGATCTCACCCGGTCCAACAACCAGGGCCTGCTCATCCTCGCGGCACTGTCGACGTTGCGGGCGAAGAACCCGAGCGCAGGTGACACCGTGCGCCTCGTCGCGCTGGTGGGTCGTCACGTGAAGCTCGACGGCGTAGGCATCTCCGACCTCTTCCACATGGGCCAGCTCGGGCTCGCGCTCGATCCGGCCAACATCAAGAACGTGACCCTGCCGGTCGGCGCGGCGAGCGGGAGCAACCTGGCGCCGACCGCGGACGCCAAGAGCCTCCTCGCCGACTTCGCCGACGACGGTGTGCTCCAGTCGCACTAGGTCCGCGATGACGACCAAGTGCCAGGCGTAGGGTCTCGCATGCGCGCACGGCGACTGATCACCATCGTGGGCCTCGTGCTCCTCGTCGTGGCCGTGAGCCTTGCCGCGGTCGCGTGCTCCGACTCGGGCGACTCGTCGTCGTCATCGGTACCGGTGTTCCACGAGGGCGACTCGATCAGCGTGAAGAACGGGCAGGAGTTCGTGATCGCGCTCACCGCCAACCCGTCGACTGGCTACACGTGGGACGCGGGGCCGAACGACAACGTGAAGTACGAGTCGAGCAAGCAGGTGAACGCGTCGAGCGGCGCCATCGGCGCAGCCGGCACCCAGGAGCTCACGTTCAAGGCGGTCAAGACCGGATCCAGCACACTCGAGCTCGCGTACGCGCGTCAGTTCGAGGGCGGCGTGCCTCCGGCGCAGACCACGTCGTTCGACGTGACCGTCACGTAGTCGTCCGCAAGGAATCGCGCGCTCGTCGTCGCGAGCTAACACCCGGGGAGGTCGAGCGCGCACCGAGGATCGACCTCGGCCTTGGCGCGGCCACGCGCGGAGCCGAGGACACCGAGGTCGAGATCGACGACGACATCAGCCGTGGTGCCCGCGCACGAGCACGAGACGAGCTGCGCGCCGTTGCTCGCCGCGGTCGCGCGCGCGGCTTCGGCGGCCGCGGCGGGCCCACGACCGAGCGCGAGCGAGTCGGCCGCGGCAAGCGCCGCCGCGTCGGCCGCGGTGTCGGCGCGGGCCCGGCCGATGATGGCGACACCGACCCGGCTCACGCCGAGCGTGAGGAGGAGGCCGAACACGAGCACCGCGAGCATGAGCATCGTGACCGCGCCGCGATCGCTCGGGCGCACGCGATCCGTCACTTCTCGACTCGCATGGTCGCGCTCGCATGCAGCTCCGGATCGGGGAACAGCGCACCGACGAGGGGAAGGTTCGTCGCCGACGTGTACCGGACCGTGACGGTGACCTCGCCGCCGATCTTCGGGCGCGCACCGACTTCGACGGTGGCGCCCGGCAGCGTGCGGTGGGCCGCGCGCACCGCACGACTGCTGTCGGCATCGACGCTCGCGGCACGTGCGGCTTCCCTGGCCGCGTGCACGACACCCATCTGGTCGCGCACGACCAGCCCGATCTGGATGACTGCCAGTGCGGCGAACACCACGAGTGGGAGCAGGAACGCGAACTCCACCGTGGCCTGGCCGCCCTCGGTTCCCCCACCACGACGGTGGGGGAACCAGTGGCGGACGGTCATCCCGGCAGCACCTTGGCGATGACGCTGTCGAACAGCTTCGAGATCGCGTGACTCCCCGTGGCCCACGTGATGAGCAGCGTGGCGATCGCCACCGCACCCAGGATCACCAACGCGTACTCGGCAGTGGACTGCCCGAGCTCACCGAACCGAAGCGCGCTCGCGCGCATCGCGCGGAGCCGTGTGACGCACCGACGGAACATGCATGACCTCCCTCGAGACACACCGACGACAACTCGGGGAAGCGCGAGGGAAGCACGAGCTCGATCAGATCCGCTGGAGACCGGCGACGAGACCGGGCACCACGGTGAGGAGGACGAACGCCGGCAGTACCAGGAACACGAGCGGGAACAGGAGCTTCACCGGCACTCGCCGCGCGTGCGTCTCGGCCCGGCGCCGCAACGCGGCGCGCTCCTCGTCGGCGAGCCGCGCGAGCTGCGGGCCAACCGGGGCCCCGAGTCGGTCGGAGGCGAGCAACGCATCGACCATCCCTCGGAGCGCGGGCGAGTCGGCCGCCGCAGCTTCGAGCGCCGACTCGAATCCGGTACCGAGCGCGCACGCCCGCAGGACCGGCGACAGTGCGTTCGCCGCACGCGGCGGGCCCCAGCGCACCGCGACGTCAACCGCGAGATACGGCGTGCAGCCGGCCGCGACCGCGACGCCGAGCAGGTCGACGACGACGGGAAGCTCGCGCGCGAGCGCGGCTTCCTCTGCGCTCACGCACCGTCGGGCCGTGAACGAATGCACGACGCGCAGCACCGAGTCGGCGGGTACCCGCACCCATGCCGGGAGACCCGGGGAACGCAGGCGATCGAGCCCAGGGAAACGTCGTGCGCGACCGTGCGCCCGCTCCGGCGCGAGTTCGCCACGGAGCAGGTTGATTCGCGACCCCACGCCGGCACGCCGGCCGCGCGTCACGAACGGCGACGCACACATCCCGCCCCAGGCGATCCCGAGGATCCACGCCACCGTCATGCCTCGGCTCGGACGATCCGGCGGATCCACAACGCCGCGAGCGCTTCGAGCGCGATCCCGACGACGAGGCACACCCGGCCGACACCGGTGCCCACGAGCACACCGACCGACGCGCTGATCGACCACGCTCGAGAACGCGAGATACCCGATCGGCGCCGCGCCGACGACCACCGCGGACAACCGCGCCTGCGACGAGAGCGCCCGTGCCTCCGCCGCCGCGTCGAGACGGTGTCGCAGCGAGGTGGCAAGACCGTCGATCGCGTCGGCGGCTCGACCTCCCAGCGCCGCCGCCACCGCGAGTGCGCCCGCGGCCGCGCGCACGCCGGGCGCGTCGTGCTCGGTCGGCCAGCCGGAGAGTGCGTCATGCAACGACAGCCCGATCTGCGTGCGGGTGTGGATCCGCCGGAAGTCGGGGCTGACCACCGCGTCGCCTTCGGCCAGCCGTCCGACTGCTCCCGCCACCGTGCCTCCGCCACGCAACTCGGACGCGACCTGCTCCAGCGCGCCGGGGAGCGCGACGACGAAGCGCTGCTCCCGGCGCGCTCGAGCGAACCACAGCCCCGCGGGCCCGGCCAGCACCGCGCCGAGCGCTGCCGGCACCGCCATGCCCGGCGCGACCGCGAGGCCGGCCATCAGCGCCCCGAGCACGCCGATCACCCAGAGCTCCACCGCGGTTTCGGGCTCGCGCGCGATGTCGGCGTCGAACAGTGCGCGCTCGAGCCGCGGGCGGACGCGGCTCGGGATCCGCCAGTGCACACGGGTGGACGTCGCGCGCAGGCGCTCGGCCGCCGATGCGCGCCGAGCCGCGGCGACGAGGGCGATGCAGACGACCGGTCCCGCCCACGCGACGACGATCGTCAGCATTCGAACCACCGACGCTCGAGGGCCGGCACGCCGGGACGCCGCGCGGGCCGCTGGGGTGCACCGACCGCGCGGAACCCTCGCGCGCCCAGGGAGAACAGCACGCGGACCCGCGCGCGGTGACCGTCGAGCGACGCGTCGTCGACCACCTCCGCGATCGTCTCGACCTGGCGGATCCCGCCGGAACGGCGCGCGACGTGCACCACGACATCGACGCTCGCCGCGAGCTGGGTGCGGACCGCCGCGAGCGGGAGCCCCGAGTCGGCGAGCAACGTGAGCGTCTCGAGCCTCGCGAGCGCATCGGCGGCACCGTTGGCGTGGATGGTGGACATCGATCCTTCGTGCCCGGTGTTCAGCGCCTGCAGCATGTCGAGCGCCTCACCGCCGCGGACCTCACCGACCACGACGCGGTCGGGGCGCATCCGGAGCGCCGCGCGCACCAGCGAGCGCACGCTCACCTCGCCCGCGCCCTCCGCGTTCGCCGGACGCGCTTCGAGGCGGACGACGTGAGGTTGCGCGAGCCGGAGCTCCGCCGTCTCCTCGATGGTGACGATCCGCTCCCCCGACGGGATGCTCGCCGACAGCGCGTTGAGGAGTGTGGTCTTGCCCGCACTGGTGCCGCCCGCGACCAGGACGTTCCAGCCGGCACCGACCACCCACTCGAGGAACGCCGCGGCGTGCGCGCCGAGCCCGAAGGCGTCGAGGGGGACCGCCCGGGCGCCGAAGCGCCGGATGGTGACGCACGGGCCGTCGACCGCGAGCGGCGGGATCACCGCGTGGAGGCGCGAGCCGTCGGGGAGACGGGCGTCGACCATCGGCGAGGCACGGTCGAGCCGCAGCCCGAGCGGCGCCACGACCCGCTCGACGAGTCGCACGATCGCGGCCGCGTCGAGGTCGAGGGCAACGGGCTCGAGCTGCCCGTTCCGCTCCACGTAGGCGCGACCGGGGCCGTTGACCATCACCTCGGTGATCGACGTGTCGGCGAGGAACGGCTCGAGGGGACCGAGGCCGCCGACCTCGTCGACGAGCTCACCGAGGACGCGCTCGAAGCGCGCGGTTGCGAGCAGCGGCTCTTCGTCGCGCAACAGCTCACGCAACATCGCCCGCAACTCGTCGGGCGTGCCCGTCGCCCGATCGATGCCTTCGATCAGCCGCCGTTGCACGCGTTGCTTCAGCGCGACGTCGTCGACGACGGTGATCGTGCTCATGCCGCCGCTCCCCGGCGCGCCGACGCGAGGCCGACCCGGTGCACCAGCACCGACGCCGGTCGCGCGATCGGCTCCGGCAACCGCGCCGCGAGCACACCGGCGTCGACCGCGCGGAAGATCGCCACCTTCACGGGCACACGCGCGAGCACAGGGAGATCGAGGACATCGCTCACTTCCTTCTCGGTGAGCGACCGATCCTTCTCTTCGACGAGCACGACACCGGCGGTCCGCGCGAGCGCCGGTGCGCGCAACGCGCGCCGCACCGCGAGATAGCACCCGCGCACGACGACGACCGAGACGTCGGCGACCTCGACGATCGCGCGCGTCGCCGGATCGGACGCGCGCCCGCAGTCGACGATCGTGGCGACCGGGCCGTCGCGCAACGCGACCGCCAGCGCCGCGCCGGCTTCCGCGATGGCGACGGGCGCGAGCGTGCGCTCCGATCCTCCGCGCGGGAGGAGCGCGACACCGGGCGCGGCTTCGACCGCGAGGCGGTCGAGCGCCTCGCTCGGCGCCTCGGGACCGGCGTTCAGCCAGTCGACGAGGCCGACTGGCGGCTCGGTGCCGAGGCCGAAGATCGCGGGATGGTCGCCGTCGAGGTCACCGAGCCGCGCGGCGCCGGCTTCCCGCGCGAGGACGATCGAGCACGTGGCCGCGAGCACCGACGTGCCCGAGCCACCCTTGGGGGACCAGAGTGCCAGCAGCACCGGTGCACCTCCTGCACTCTCTCCACGATGCGCGACGACGCGCGCAAGACGGTGGGAGGAAGCGCCGAGGGAGTCCCCGTACCGTAGACGCCCGCGAATGCCCGAGCAAGGGGGAATTCACACATTCGGTGCGGACCCTGCGCGAAAGCCACGCGTGTGATGACGCGGAACCGGCCCGGGACGCAGAACGGGCCCGCCATTGGCGGGCCCGTCAGCAGAGATCTTCGTGCGCGCTAGGCGTCGCGCACCTTCTTGGCGACGGCAACACCGATCGCCACCAGGACCAGGAGAATCAACAGCTTCTTCAACATGGCATCCCTTTCGGAGGAGGTCGGCCCGCCGAGCGTATCGGACGGGGTCTACACAGCCAAGAGGTCGCGGGCACCGGTGTCGGCGGACGGGTGCCGCAGCTTCGACATCGCGCGGGCCTCGATCTGGCGGATCCGCTCACGCGTGAGGTTGAAGTGCTCACCGACCTCTTCGAGCGTGCGGGGCTCACCGCGGTCGAGACCGAAGCGAAGCGCGAGGATCTGGCGCTCACGCTCGTCGAGCGGCGCGAGCAGCTTCTCGATCTCGTCGGGCAACAACGCGGTTGCCGCGACCTCGAACGGCGACTCGGCCGAACGGTCCTCGACGATGTCGCCGAGCTCGGCGTCGCCGTCTTCGCGCAACGGCTCCGAGAGCGACAGCGGCTCGGCCGCGAAACGCAGCGCCTCCGTGACCTTGTCCTCGGGCATCTCGACTTCGAGCGAGAGCTCGGCGAGCGTCGCCGGGCGACCGAGCTTGAGCTCGAGCCGCGAGCGCGCCTTCTGCAGCCGCGCCAGCGTGTCGCCCGCGTGCACGGGGAGCCGGATGGTGCGACCGGTGTTCGCGATGCCACGTGTGATCGCCTGGCGGATCCACCACGTGGCGTACGTGGAGAACTTGAAGCCCTTGCGCCAGTCGAACTTCTCGACCGCGTGCATGAGGCCGAGGTTGCCCTCCTGGATGAGGTCGAGCAGCGGGAGCCCTGACGCCTGGTACTTCTTGGCGATCGAGACGACGAGCCGCAGGTTCGACTGCACGAACGTGCGCTGCGCGTCGTCACCTTCACGTGCGGTGCGTCGCAGCTCGCGCTTCTTGGTGGGCGTGAGGCTCTTGCCACCCTCGAGCAGCTCACCGCGCGCGGCGTTGCCGAACTCGATCTGCTGCGCGAGCCGTACCTCGTCGTCCTTCGTGAGAAGGGGGTACTGCCCGATGTCGGTGAGATACAGGCGAACGAGATCTTCCTCGTCGCGCTCGACCCTCTCCTTCGCCACAGGCGACCCTCTCGCGTTCAGAATCCCGTCAAGACACACCCGGGCGAACGACTCGGGCGAGGTGCTTCCACCACAGCCATCCCCCTTGCTCGTGTGTACGATACCGGTCCCGTCAAGCCGCCTGGAATTGGCTTCTGCGCTGGTCAGAACCCCAACGCCTTGACCATCGACTCCCCCTCAGCGACGTCGAATTCCTCGTCACGCAGCACGAGATCGAGCACGCGCATCACGGGCCGATCCGCGACCACGCTGGTGCCCGCCGCCCAGTCTCGGTAGATGGCCACGAGCGCGGGCAGGGCCTCGCCGAAGAGCCGGCGCAGGCCGGCGGTGTCACGCGCACCATCAGCGGCCTCGAGCGCCGCGGCGACGCCGGCGAGACCCGCGTCGTCGGCAGGGTCGTCGGAGACGACGACGTCGTGGAGCACGGGCACCACGCCGTCCCAGAGCTCGGCGTGGAACGCGTGATGCGTGGCGTGACGTGCCAGCACCGCCTTCGCCGCGGGGTCGGGCACGGCTGCCACCCAGCCCCCGATCGTGTCGGCGAGGCCCATCTCGAGCGTGCGCGCGCGCCGTGCGCGTCCGCTCCACTCGGCGATCCCGACTTGTGTGCGCGCGCTACTCATGGACTCGGTCTCATCGCGTCGGCCTCATGACAGCCAGGGGACTTCGGCGGGAAGGCTACTGCCGCGGGGTCCGAGCTCCGAGACCGCGATCCCCGCGAGGATGACGGCCGCGCCCACCAGCTGCGACGCGTCGAGACGCTCGCCGTTCACGTAGCTCGCGATCGCCGCGAACACCGGCTCCGACAGCAGGAGCAGCGCGGCGCGGGTCGCGGGGATGCGATGCTGACCCCAGACCTGCAACGGGAGTGCGATCGCCGAGCACGCGATGCCGGTGAACACGATCGCGAAGATCGCGAGTGTGGTGACGGAGCCCGTCCCCTGCACGGCCGTCGGCGGGATGCAGAGCACCGCCACCAGCGCGAGCTGCGCGGTCGTGAACGGCGCCTGCGGGACGCGATGTACGTACGCGCCGATGCTCACGATATGGAAGGCGAACAGCACCGCGCACGCGAGGGTGAGCAGATCGCCGCGCCCGAGCGCGAGGTCGGCGCCGGTGAGGAGATAGAGGCCGACCACCGCGAGGCCGATGCCGACGCACACGGACCGTGAGGGCAGTCGTCGATGCATGCACGCGACGATCACCGGCACGAACACGACGTTGAGCCCCGTGATGAACGCCGACGTCGACGCCGACGTGTACTGCAGCCCGACGGTCTGCGTCGCGTACCCGGCGAACAGCAACGCGCCCGCGAGCGCACCGGCGCGGAGCACGAGCCCTCTCGTCTCGGCATCGGCGCCGCGGTACGCCCGTACCGCGAACGGCGCGACACACGCCGTGGCGACAGTGAAACGCCCGACGAGATACGCGAACGGGGTGATGTCCTGGAGCGCGTCCCGCACGAGCGGGAAGGTGATGCCGTAGAAGAGCGCCGCGACGACGAGTGCGCCCTCGGCAGCGAGGCGCGAGCCCCGAACCCCGGCGCGCACCGCGCGCTATCCGGGCCAGCGGTTGGTGATGGGGAGCCTGCGATCCTTCCCGAACGCCTTGGGCGAGACCCGCACGCCCGGTGGCGCCTGCCGTCGCTTGTACTCGTTGCGGTCGATCAGCCGCGTGACCCGGCGGACGGTGTCGGGGTCGTGGCCGGCAGCCTCGAGCTCGGCGACCGAGAGATCGTCTTCGACGTAGCCCTCGATGATCGGGTCGAGCAGCTCGTAGGCCGGCAAGGAGTCGGAGTCCAACTGGTCGGGCCGGAGCTCCGCGCTCGGTGGCTTCTCGAGGACCGCGTCGGGGATCAGCGCGCGCCCCGCGCGCTCGTTGCGGTCGCGCGCGAGCGCGTAGACGAGCATCTTCGGGACGTCCTTGATGACGGCGAACGCGCCGGTCATGTCGGCGCCGTAGAGCGTGGCGTAGCCGGTGGCCATCTCGCTCTTGTTGCCGGCAGTGAGCACGAGCCCGCCGAGCTTGTTGCTGAGCGCCATCAGGATGGTGCCGCGGATCCGGGCCTGGAGGTTCTCGCCCGCGAGCCCGGGGTCGGCGTGCTCGAAGGGCTCGTCGAGCAGATCGAGGAACGCCGCGTGCGCGCGCTCGATGGGGACGGTGAGCGTACGGATGCCGAGGTTGGCGGCGAGCGCGTCGGCGTCGGTGATGCTGCCCTCGCTCGAGTAGCGCGACGGCATGAGCACGCCCACGACATGCTCGGGCCCGAGCGCGTCGGCCGCGATGGTCGCGACGAGGGAAGAGTCGATACCGCCGGAGATCGCGACGAACACGTCGGTCACACCGTTCTTCAGCACGTAGTCGCGCGTTCCGAGCACGAGCGCCTCGTAGACCTCGCGCACCGGCTCGGGCATCACCTCGACGCGCGGCGCCAGCGGACGATCGCCGATGCGGGCCTCGCTGATCTGCACCTCCGGGAGCGCCGCGGCCCGCGCGCGCCCACGAGGATCGAGCAGCCGACGACGGAACGCTGGACGCACGTCGATGTCGACGATGAGCAGGTCTTCGTCGAACTGCTTCGCGCGCGCCACGAGGTTGCCGCCCGCGTCGAACAGCATCGACGCGCCGTCGAAGACCAACTCGTCCTGCCCGCCGACGAGGTTGACGTAGAGCACGGGCACCGAGGCGTCGGCCGCGCGCGTCGCGAGCATGGTCTCGCGCTCGTGCAGGCGTCCTGCGTAGAAGGGTGACGCATTGATGTTCACCACGAACTCGGCACCGCCCGCGGCCTGCGTGATGATCGGGCCGTTCGGGCTCCAGGCGTCTTCACAGATCGACACCGCCACCCGCACACCGGCGGTGACGAACAGAGGGCCGTCCACGGTTGACGGCGCGAAGTAGCGCTGCTCGTCGAACACCGCGTAGTTGGGCAGGAGGTGCTTGCGGTAGACGCCCTGGACGGCGCCGGCCGCGCACACCGCGGCGGAGTTGAAGAGGTCGTGACCGATCTCGGGAAAGCCGATCACTGCCGCAGCACGGCCGGTGCGCGCCGCGAGCTTCTCGACCATCTCGTTCGCGCTCGCCACGAACGACGGGCGCAGCAGCAGGTCTTCCGGCGGGTAGCCGGTGACCGCGAGCTCGGGGAAGGCGACGAGATCGCACCCCTCGGCCTCGGCCCGGTCGTAGACCTCGAGGATGTGGGCCGCGTTGCCCTCGATGTCGCCGACCACGAGGTTGAGCTGCGCGGCAGCAACGCGGAGCCTGGGCATCTCTGCAGGATACGCGACACTGCCGGGATGGCCGATGGTGCTGGGTTCCTCGATGCACCCGCGCTCGTCGACGCCATCGACCGCTCGGCCGACGCCGCGACTGCCCGCACCGTCGTCGCGCGCATCGTCGAAGCGCATCCCGACACTGCCGACGAGCTCGTCGAGCGTGCGCTGCTGCGCGACGGCGTCGTCGCGCTCGCCTGCGCGTCACGTTCGTTGTCGTCGGCAGTGGTCGCCGACACGGGCCTGCTGGACCCGCTGCGCGACGCGACTGCATTCGCGAGCGAGCAGGACGTCGACGCGTACGAACGCGCGTGGCATGCATTCCCAACACGCGTCACATCGGACGCGAGCGATGCCGGCGCGCTGCGGCGGTGGAAGCGACAAGAGCTGCTGCGGGTCGCCGCACGCGACCTGCTCGGCGTGGCCGACCTTCCTGCGGTCGGACGCGAGCTCGCGGCGCTCGCAGAAGTGAGTCTCGGCGCGGCGCTCGGCATCGTCGGGACCGACCTGCCGTTCGCGGTGATCGGGATGGGCAAGCTCGGCGGTCGAGAGTTGAACTACGCGAGCGACATCGACGTGCTGTTCGTGCACGAGGGCGACACCGACGCCGCGGAGCACACCGCACGTGCGCTGCTGGCCACGATGTCGGAGTCGACCGTCGACGGCATCGTCTTCCGCACCGACGCCAACCTCAGGCCCGAGGGCCGCGCCGGGCGGCTGAGCCGCACGCTCGACAGCTACACGTCGTACTACGACGAGTGGGCGCAGACGTGGGAGTTCCAGGCCTTGATCAAGGCGCGCCCGGTCGCGGGGGACGAGAAGCTCGGTGAGGAGTTCCTCGCGCGCACCCGGCCGTACGTCTGGCCGCAGCGGCTCGACCCCGAGGCGGTGCGCGAGATCCGGGCGATGAAGGAGCGGTCGGAGGAGCTCACCACGCGGAAGGGGCTCGCCGACCGCGAGCTCAAGCGGGGTCGGGGCGGCATCCGCGACATCGAGTTCGCGGTACAGCTCCTGCAGCTGGTGCACGGGCGCCACGATCCCGCGGTCCGGTCGCCGAACACGCTCGACGCGCTGGCCGGGCTCGCGGCCGGTGCCTACGTCGTCGACCGCGACGCCGAGCGCCTCGACGACTCGTACCGCTTCCTCCGCACCGTCGAGCACCGCCTCCAGCTCTACGACGAGCAGCAGACCCACACCATCCCCGTCGACGAGCAGGCGCGCACCCGGTTGGCCCGCGTGCTCGGGTACCGCGACGACGCCCGCGGCGACGCGCTCGCGGCGTTCGAGGCCGACCACCGCGCGCGCCAGGCCGCGGTGCGGTCGATCCACGAGCGACTCTTCTTCGCGCCGATCCTCGAGGCACTGGCCGGCACGACCGGCGCGCTCGTCGCCCGAGGCCGCCGAAGAGCGCCTCGCGGCGTTCGGGTTCACCGACGTCGAACGGACGCGCGCCGCGGTACGCGAGTTGGCGTTCGGGTTCACGCGCCGGTCGCGACTCATGCAGCAGCTCCTGCCGGTGATCCTCGAGTGGCTCTCCGAGACCCCCGATCCGGATCTCGGTCTGCTGCAGCTCCGCCGCCTGGCCGAGGGCACCGCGCGCTCGGCGCTGTTGTTCAGCACGTTCCGCGACGCGCCGGGCGCGGCCCAGCGCACGTGCCGCCTGCTCGGCTCCAGCCGGGTCGTCGGCGACGCACTGCGCCGCAAGCCCGAGTTCGTCGACGCCCTGACCGACGACGACATGCTCGCGAGGTCGCGGCCGCGCGCCGAGCTGGCCGCCGAGGCACTCGACACCCTCGAGTGGCGCAACGACCCGGAGCGTCGGCGCGACGGCCTCCGTCGCTTCAAGCGGCGTGAGCTCCTGCGCATCGCGTCCCGCGACCTGCTCGGCTTCGCGCCGCTCGAGGAGATCGGCCGGGAGCTCACGGCGCTCGCCGAGGCGTGCCTCGAAGGCGCGCTCGCGTGCCTCGATCCACCGATCCCGTTCGCGGTGATCGGAATGGGCCGGCTGGGAGGCGCCGAGCTGTCGTACGCATCCGACATCGACGTGCTGTTCGTCTTCGACGGCGACGCCGCCGCCGACTTCGACGCCGCGGAGCACGTCGCCGAGATGCTCGTGCAGGAGATCGGGGAGACGACCGCCGAGGGCCAGACGTTCCGCATCGACACGCGGCTGCGCCCCGAAGGCGGTCAGGGGTCCCTGGCCCGTTCCCTCGCCGGGTACGCGTCGTACTACGAGCACTACGGCCTCACGTGGGAGCGACAGGCCCTGTCGAAGGCGCGGTTCGTCGCCGGGTCGGCCGAGCTCGGCGCGCGCTTCTGTGAGCTCGTCGGTCAGGTCGTCTACGAAGCGCCCTTCACCGACGACGACGCGCGTGAAGTGCGACGCATGAAGGCACGCATCGAACGGGAGCGCATCCCGCCCGGCGAGGACGCGCAGTTCCACCTGAAGCTCGGGAAGGGCTCGCTGTCCGACGTCGAGTTCACCGTGCAGCTGCTCCAGCTCCTCCACGGCCGCGAGCACCCCGAGCTGCGCGTCCCGGAGACCATCGCGGCGCTCGACCGGCTGCGATCCGCCGGGCTCCTCGATCCGGATGACGCCGCCGCGCTCGAAGGCGCGTACCGATTCTGCGAGCGCGCGCGCAATGCGCTCTACCTGCAGACGGCGCGGCCGTCGGACTCACTGCCGACCAACTCCACCGACGCCGCGAAGCTCGGCCTCCTGCTCGACTACGTGGTGAGCCCCGCGAGCGCACTCCGCGACGACTACCGGCGGGTCACCCGTCGTGCCCGTCGCGTCGTCGAGCACGTGTTCTACGGTCTCGAACCGTCATGAGCTCGTCCGCGCTCGCGCACATCCGCATCTGCGACTTCTCGGGCCAGCTCGCGGGCGCGGGCGCGACGCGGACTCTCGCGGCGTTCGGCGCGCAGGTGATCCGTATCGAAGACCCGGTGCAGCGCGGCCGATGGGACATCCTGCGCGGCGTGCCGCCGTTCGTCGACGACCGCAAGGGCATCGACATGGGTGGCGCGTTCAACAACCACAACGTCGAGAAGCTCGGTATCACCATCAACCTGCGCACCGAGCGCGGCCGCGATCTGGTCCACCGGCTGGTCGAGATCTCCGACGTCGTCACCGAGAACTTCGCACCCGGCGTGCTCGCCCGGCTCGGCTTCCCGTACGAGGAGCTGCAGGCGATCCGTCCGGACATCGTCTACGTGTCGAACTCGGGCTTCGGGCACCAGGGCCCGTACGGCTCCTACAAGAGCTGGGGCCCGATCGCCCAGGCGGTCTGCGGGCTCACCGCGACCTCGGGGCTGCCCGATCTCCCGCCCGCGGGCTGGGGGTACTCCTTCATGGACCACCACGGCGGGAACTTCATGGCCATGGCGATCCTCGCCGCGCTGCTGCACCGCAACCGCACCGGCGTCGGGCAGTGGATCGACATGTCGGCGGTCGAGGCCGGGATCACGCTCGACGGGCCCGCGCTGCTGGACTTCACCGTGAACAGCCGGCCGACGCGGCGCGACGGCATGCCCGACAGCAACCACAGCCAGTTCCCCGCGATGGCGCCGCACAACATCTACGCGACGCAGGGCAACGACGACTGGGTCGCGATCGCGTGCCGCGACGACGCCGACTGGCGCTCGCTCGCACGCGTGGTCGGAGAGCCGTGGTCCGCTGATCCGAAGTTCGCGACGCGCGACGACCGTCTCGCGCGAGAGGGCGAGCTCGACGATCTGCTCACGAAGTGGGCAGCCGCGCGCGACCGCTTCGACATCGCCGCGTCGCTGCAAGCGGTCGGCGTCCCCGCTGCGGTCGTGGCGCGCCCCGAAGATCGCATCGAGCACGACATCGCAACCTCGGTGTGGGGGTTGTGGCCCGTCGTGCGCCACCGCGAGATGGGTGACGTGCGCGTCGACGGGCTTCCCGTGCACCTCTCCGCCACCGATTGGGAGATCACACGCGGCGGACCGTGCCTCGGTGAGCACAACGACATCGTGTTTCGTGACCTGCTCGGGCTGAGCGACGACGAGATCGCCGCGCTGCGCGCCGAGGAAGTGATCTGAGTCTCATGAGCGCGCCGTTGACCGGGATCCGCGTCGTCGAGCTCGCGAGCGACCACGCGGCGTTCGCGGGCAAGTTGCTCGGCGACCTCGGTGCCGACGTCATCGTCGTCGAGCCGCCCGGGGGCCACAGGTCGCGCGCGTACGAGCCGTTCGTCGACGACGAGCCCGGCCCCGAGCGCAGCCTCTGGTGGTGGTACTACAACACGAGCAAGCGCAGTGTGCTGCTGGATCTCGAGCAGGCTGCCGACGCGCAGGCGTTCCGCGACCTGGTCGCGACCGCCGACGTCGTCCTCGAAGGCGAGCCGCCCGGAAAGCTGTCCGCATTCGGCCTCGATGCCGACGACCTGCGACCGGCGCTCCCCGCGCTCGTGTGGGTCTCCGTCACCCCGTTCGGGCGCGACAACCCACGGCGCGACGAGCAGTTCACCGACCTCACCGTGCTCGCGGGTGGCGGGCCGGTCTGGTTGTGCGGGTACGACGACCACACCCTCCCGCCGGTGCGCGGTGGCGGCAACCAGGGATTCCACACCGGCAGCGTGTGGGCGGTCATCGGCACGCTCACCGCGCTGCTTGCGCGCGACGTCACCGGCGAGGGCCAGCTGGTCGACGTGAGCCTGCACGCGGCCGCGAACGTCACGACGGAAGCCGGTACCTACGAGTGGCTCGTCGCGGGCAACACGGTGCAGCGCCAGACCGGCCGCCATGCAGCGGTGCTGCCCACGATGCCCGCGCTCATCCAGTCGTCGGACGGCCGGTGGTCCCACACCGGCTTCCCGCCCCGCCGCAAGGAGGAGTTCCAGAAGCTGCTCGAGTGGCTCGACGACCTCGGCTTGCGCGACGAGTTCGCCGACTCGGTGTTCCTCGAGCTCGGCGCGACACGCGAGCGCATCAACACCGGTGACATCGGACGCGACCCCGAGGCCACCGAGATCTTCCGCGCCGCGTGCGACGGGCTCGGGTTCGTGGCGTCCCATCTCACGTTGCAGCAGTTCTTCGTGGGCGCGCAGCAACGCGGGCTCGCGTGTGGCGCGATCTACGCGCCCGAAGAGGTCATCACGAACGAGCACTTCGTGGCACGCGGCTTCCCCGTCTCCGTGCACCACGACGATCTCGGCCGCGACATCACCTACCCGGGCGCGCCGTTCCCGATGCCCGCGTCACCGATGCGGGTGACGCGCGCGCCTCGCGTCGGCGAGCACACCGACGAAGTGCTCGGCGAACTGCGCGCAACCTGACCGACCACGTGACAGTTGAGGTGGCTATTTCCCACTCAACTGACGCTTGCTCAGGAGGAGGCGGAGGCGAAGGTCCACACGGGCGGGTCGCTCCGCACTCGGACGGTCTCCCCGACGAGCAGGCGCCCGGCGAGGTCGGGGAGCAGGTCGGGGTGCGCCTCGGCGGCGACCCGCCGGCCGTCGGCGAGCAGCCCGATCATGGGCGCGCCCTCCACCGACCCGTCGGCCGCGTAGCGCACGGTGTTGGCCACGATCCGGGCGTCGCCGTCGATGTCGTCGTCGACCGCGACGGTCAACGCGCTGGCGTCGATCACCGCTTGGTCGGCGTCGGTCTCGCCCCGTCGGAACCCGTCGGCCGGCGGGGTCGCGCCGAGCACCGTCACCCCGTGCTTGGTCATGAACCCACCCGGCGAGCTGCACAGACCGAGCCCACCGGAGCCGCGGAGGTTCTCGGCCATGGTCGCGATGCCGTGCGTCATGTAGTTGTTGCCCGGGCCGCCGAAGTACGGCAGGCCACCGGTGACCGTGAGCCCGCGCGGGTCGTCGAGCGCGATACCGGCCGCGTCGGCGGCCATCTCCACCGCGCTCGGGAAGCAGCAGTAGAAGTCGAACGCCCCGATGTCGTCGGCACCGACCGCGGCGGCTGCGAAGGTGCGGGCGACCGCGGCGCGCAGGCCGACGGCGCGCCCGAGCTCGGGTCGGGCCGTGGGCAGCCGCACCTC
This sequence comes from uncultured Actinomycetes bacterium, assembly GCA_963721435.1. GTDB lineage: Bacteria > Actinomycetota > Acidimicrobiia > IMCC26256 > DASPTH01 > CAVRJC01. Next base: position 1,409,341 of record CAVRJC010000012.1, on the reverse strand, counting down.
GTACGCGTCGGCACCGGCCCACACGAAGATCGCGCCGTCGTCGACGCCCGCTTCCTGCGCGACCGCGAGCGAGCACATCACGAGTGCCGCCGCCTGGTCGACGAACGGGAACGCGTTCATGCGCTTCGTGTACGGCTCCGAGATCAGCCGGTTGTCGGTGGTCGGCGTGGCCAGCTCCTCCGCGGTCGCGCGCGTCGGGAACCACGCGCACGGGTGCGTCGCCGCCACGTCGGTGAAGCGGGCCATGAGCCCGGCGACGAATGCTCGTTGCTCGGCGAAGCTGCGACCGGCATCGGACGCGAGGACGCTCTCGAGCAACGGGTAGACGACGGTCGGGTACGTGAGCCCCGCCTTCACCTCGGCCCGGCTCACGTAGCCCTTCTCCGAGCCGCCCACGACCGGGTCGGCGGCACCACCGTCCGCGTCGCCCTGGTTGGCGCGGAACCGGATCCCACCGTCGCGTCCACCGGTGGCGCGCGCCGACCGCGCCGCCTCCGCGCCGACGATCAGCGTCGCATCGAGGTCCCCGCGCGCGATGTCCTCAGCCGCGCGCGTCACGAGCCACGGTGGGGTGTTGCCACCGACGGACGTCGTCTCACAGTGCGCGTCGCGCAGCCCCAGTTGCGTCGCGACCTCGGTGGCGACCGTCGCGCTCGCCGGAGAGAACAACGTCGACAGCATCGTCACCCGTTGGATGCGCCGCTCGACGCCACGTGATGCGTCGAGCGCGCCGCGCGCCGCGCGCACCGCGAGGTCGGCGGCCTGCACGATCTCGTCGCGTTCGAGCACCTGACCGGTTGCGACGATGACGGGCGTGCGGGACGCGTCGACCACGAACGCGCACGCTACCGGTCAGAGTGGCCGCGTGCCTCCGATGGCAGCGGTGATCTCCGCGCACGCGTCGACGAGCCGTTGCCCGATCTTCTCGGCCTCGAGCCCGGTGACCGACTCACGAAAGCCGCGCAGCCCGACGATCAGGGCCACCTCGGCCCGGTGGTCGAACACGGGCGCGCTGACGGTGTCGAAGAGATAGGTCCCGTCGGGGTCCAGCTCCGCCGGCCCGTAGGCGGCGTCGGCTGCCAGCGTCGCCGCGTAGCGCTCGATCGCGTCGCGCACCTCGCCGTGCGACGCGTCGGCCGACGCGCGCTCGAGCACGCCGGGATCGATCTGCGTGAGCAACCGTCCGAGCTGCGCCTGCGGAGGGACGACGATGTCGACCGAGTACCCGCGCTCGCGCGTGACGTCGAGGATGTGGCGGTAGCGGCGCTCGATCTCGGGGTCGTCGCCCCCGCGGGCGATCCAACGCGACACCGTCTTGTCGTCCTGCCAGGCCATGTACGAGAACCCGAGCGGCGGCTGGAAGGGCACGGGATCACCGATCCGTACGCCGCGCTCGGCGTCGGCGGGGTCGTGGACGAGGTCGACGACCAGGCCCTGCTCCTCCCCGGGGGCGACCGCGAGCGCGCTCAGCCGGAGCTCCTGCTGGAGCGCGGCGAGCACGGGGTGGCACACGTCGATGGCCGAGAAACCGGCGGCGGCGGTCGGACCGATCATCGCGAGGGCAGGCCCGAGCCGGTAGGTCTTGCGGGTGGGGTGGCGCACGATCCACCCCGCGCGCAGCAGGCTGGCCAGCATCGGGTGCATCGTCACCGGGCTCAGCCCGAGGCGGCGGGCGATCTCCGACAACGTCATGCCGTCGGGCCGGTTGGCGAGGAGATCCACCACCGCGACGACGCGGTCGGTCTGCGGAGAGGGTCGGGCCACAGGGGGAACGTACCACAGTTCTTCGCATAGTGCGAAGGTTGACGAAACACATTGCGAAGAGTTACGATCAATCCTTCCACCACGACCGACGTCCGCGCGCGGGTCAGGAGTTGCACCGCTCATGTCCAACCACGACGACAAGGTCGTCATCGTCTCGTGTGACACGCACATCGGCCCACGGCTTCGCGAAGACCTCCGGCCCTACTGCCCGAAGGCCTACCTCGACGACTACGACGCGTTCGTGGCGTACGTCGAAGGCGAGAACGGCAGCCACGCCGTCGACGTCGTGATGGGCACCACCGGTCACTTCGACCCGTACCGCCGCATCGAAGACCTGAACCAGGACGGCACCGCGGGCGAGGTGATCTTCCACGGCAGCCAGAACGGCCAGCCGATCCCCTTCATCATCTCCGACCCGTCGATCGGCATGGCCACGATGGGCCGCAAGTACGACGTCGACTACGAGCACGCGGCGGTCGGTCGTCACATGTACAACGAGTGGCTCGCCGACTTCTGCTCGGTCGAGCCCGAGCGCCACGTGGGTCTCGCGCACCTGCCGTTGTGGAACATCGACGACGCGATCAAGGAAGCGCACTGGGCGCGCGAGCACGGCCTGCGCGGCATCAACTTCCCGTCGGAGTCCGGCCCCGACCAGATCTCGAAGTCACGCTGGGGCGGCCAGTTCAAGTACAACGACCCGGTGTGGGAGCCGTTCTGGTCGGCGTGTGAGGACCTCGGCATGGCGCTCGCGACCCACGGTGGCGCGGGCGACCCCGACAACCTCCCCGGCGGCGACGCGAGCTGGGTGTACGAGGCGAACGAGCTCACCCGCCGCCCGATCCACCGCATGATCTTCGCGGGCGTCTTCCAGCGCCACCCCGGCCTCAAGGTGGTCGTCACCGAGCAGCCCGGTCAGTGGTGGCAGACGAAGAAGGACGACCTCGACTCGCTCCAGTGGATGCAGAACCTGGAGAAGAAGCCGAGCGAGTACATGGAGAGCAACGTGTTCCTCGGCGCGAGCTTCCAATCACGCTTCGAGGCGATCGACTCCATCGAGATGGGCTACTGGCGCAACATCCTCTGGGGCACCGACTACCCGCACATCGAGGGCACCTGGCGCTTCCTCGAGGACGACACCGTGGAGCCCTACAGCCAGCGCTCGCTGCGTTACAGCTACCACGGCCTCGACCTCGACAAGGTGGAGGCGATGCTCGGGCTCAACGCGATCGAGGTCTACGGCTTCGACGGCGTGGCGATGCACGACATCGCGCAGAAGATCAACGCGCCGACGCGCGCGCAGATCAACGAGCCCCTCGACGAGATCCCCGCGGACGGTGGCCTCTGGGCCTTCCGTACCGTCGGCGCGTTCATGTAGTTCGAGCACCACGACGTTTCAGAAGGAGCACTCGTATGTCGGAGAACGGCAACGGCCAAAACGGCAACGGCGAGCGGGTCGTCATCGTCTCGTGTGACACGCACATCGGACCGAGGTTGAAGGAAGACCTCCGCCAGTACTGCCCGAAGGACTTCCTCGACGACTACGACGCGTTCGTCACGGCGTGGGAGGAGACCAGCCCGTACCGCGACGACGCGCCGCTCGGCACCACCGGGCACTACGACGTCTACCAGCGCCTCGCCGACCTCGACCAGGACGGCACCGCGGGTGAGGTCATCTTCCACGGCAGCCAGAACGCGCACCCGATCCCGTTCATCATGTCCGACCCGTCCGCGGGCGCGGCCACGATGACGCGGCACTACGAGGTGAGCTACGAGCACGCGGCCGTCGGCCGTCACATGTACAACCAGTGGCTCGCCGACTTCGTGTCCGTGCAGCCCGAGCGCCACGTCGGCCTCGCGCACCTGCCGATGTGGAACATCGAGGACGCGATCAAGGAAGCCCAGTGGGCCCGTGACCACGGCCTCAAGGGCATCAACTTCCCGGCCGAGTCGGGCGAGGACCAGTTCTCGAAGTCACGCTGGACCGGCAAGTACAAGTACCACGATCCCGCGTGGGAGCCGTTCTGGGCCGCGATCAACGACCTCGACATGGCGTTCTGCACGCACGGCGGCGCGGGCGAGCCCGACGACCTGCCGGGCGGGTACCCCACGTGGCTCTACGAGGTGAACGAGCTCACGCGGCGCCCGGTGCACCGCATGCTGTTCGCCGGCGTGTTCGACCGCTACCCGAACCTGCGCATCGTCGTCACCGAGCAGCCGGGTCAGTGGTTCAAGACCAAGATGGACGACCTCGACTCGCTCCAGTGGATGGCGAACATGCCGAAGAAGCCGAGCGACTACATCCGGGAGCACGTGTTCCTGGGTGCGAGCTTCATGTCGCGCTTCGAGGCGGAAGACGCCATCGAGAACGACTACTGGCAGAACGTCATCTGGGGCACCGACTACCCGCACATCGAAGGCGTGTGGAAGCACCTCGACGACATGAGCGCGGAGCCGCACAGCCACATGGGGATCCGCTTCGCGTACGCAGGGCTCGACGGCGAGAAGGTCAAGGCGATGCTCGGCCTCAACGGCGTGCGCGTCTACGGCTTCGACGGCGATCACCTGCACAAGGTCGCGCAGACGATCAACGCCCCGACCCTCGACGACATCAACCACCCGCTCGAGCAGGTGCCCGAAGGCGCCGGCATGTGGGCGTTCCGCACCGTCGGTTCGTTCGCGTAACCCGCCGCGTCGGACACGACGCAGCACCTTCCCCCGAGGAACCGTCAGAACTGGTATCGGTATCCGCCGTTCTGACGGTTCTTCGCGTCCGCGTCAGCGGCTCTTGCCGGACTTCTTCGGTGACGTCGTGGTCGGTGGGGCCGTGGTCGTCGTGGTTGCCGCGGCCGCCTGCTCGTCCTGCGTCTTCACCTCGTCCAGCTCCGCGCTCGTCGGGACCGACGGGCTGACGAGGTCCTCGAGCGACGGCGGCTTCGGCAGCGAGTCGGCGACCGGGCCGAGCAGCGCGCGCGCCTTCTTCGCGGAGACACGCGGCAGCCGGTGCAGCCCTCTGATCTCCTTCAAGGTCTTCGCGTAGAACTTGCTGTCCTTCGCACTCACGAGCGGCGAGTCGCGGTAGTAGCGCGCGGCGGCCGTGATCTCGTCGATGCGTTGGGTGACGCCGGACTGCCGGGCGATGGCCGAGTTGAGGGTGCGGACCGTCTTGTAGAGATCGCCGCTCGCGGTGAAGTCGACCGCGATCGTGTTGGGCGGCTTCCCGCGGGTTGCGACGCACTGCTGGACGCGCTTCGTGATCGTCGCCTCCGAGTTCGTCTTCGCGGCGTCGACGGGATCCGGTATCCCTCCGGAGTTGATCCAATGGTTGACGATGAAGAAGCTCTTGCCCGTACCACCGCGCTTCGGCAGGCAGTCGAACTTGGCGACCGACTTGTAGAAGAAGTTCGTCTCCTCCGACACCTTGTAGGTGTTCAGCAGCCACTTGTACGGGCTCTTGTGCTTCTCGTACATCACGATGAGGCGCCGGAGGTTCTGCTCGTCCTTGGGGTTCGATGGCACGACCATGTTGTAGAGCGTCGGCCATTTGCCCATCTTCTTCGGCTGCCACACCCTGTCGAAGAGGTCCGCGTCGATCAGCGCCTGCTTGAAGTCGTGGGGCTGCACGTAGTCCTCGATGTCGATGATCACGACGTCGGTGAGGTTCTGGTCGAGAAAGTCGCGGATGTTCCCGAGCACCTCGTGCGCCGACACCGCGCCGAGCTCGCAGAGGTCGTGGCAGAAGTAGATGTCCTTCTTCGTGCCCGACGTGTCGGCCGCGCCGGTCAACGCACCGATGCGATCGAGCTCCTTGACCGCGTCCGCACCGCGGTCGGCCTCGAGCTGCTTTCGGTCGACGCCACCCGCGAGGTTGGTACGCACGAGCCCGCCGTCGTCGTACCCGTAGTAGGCGTCGAGCATCAGGAACCGCGCGCCGGCATTGAGCTGCTCGGGGATGGTGATGGTGTGCTCGGCGCCGAGGAAGTCGTACGCCGCGGACGACATCGCGTTGTGGCTGGCCGGCCACACGATCTGGTTCACCGCGAAGGCACACAGCTCGACGTAGCCATTGCAGCCCTGGTTGGTCGGGTTCGCCTTCGGGGTCTCGGTGCTCGCTGCGACCACCTGCACCGCGGCCGTCGCGGTGATCATGAAGCCGGCGATCATGGCGACGAGTACCAGTGCGACCTCGCGCTTGTGGATCGCCTTGATCGAATGGTCGGTGACGAGCACGCCCGACGCCCGCAGGCAGATGACGGTCCCGACGTAGAGCACCAGGAGCGCGGCGACCGCGACCAACGCGGAGACGACGTCCTCGCGGATCGTCAGGACGAGAAACGCCAGGATCGCGAGCCGAGGCCACCGGCGAACCTCCAGCGCCGGCTCGCGCGGTGCACCTCGAACCACGCCCGAACGCGCGCCCACCGGTGCCGCAGGTCGCCGCCGTCGTGCCCGGGAGCGAGTGCGAGCACGATGCCGACCACGATCATCCCCTTGCCAGCGCCACCGAGTCGGCCGACGAGCACGCCGATGAATTGGGCGACGGCTTCACCGCGACCGGGATCGTTGGTCGCGGCCGCGTCGGCGAACGCCGGCGTCGCCGCGCCGATGCCGTAGAGCAGCGCGCCCACGACTGCGAGAAGAATGCCGCTGGCGCGTATCGCGTGGACGCGGTCTCTGGACTTCCAGATCACGAGCGCCAGCAGCGCGACCCCGATCAGGAACATCGGGATGTAGAGGTCCTCGACCCATCGACTGGCGCTGACGAGCGTGTCGACGCTCGGCGACTGCGAGATCGTCGTCGTCGCGCTCAGCACGTTCGGGGGCACCTTCTTGGCCAAGCTCGGGTTGATGCTCTCGAGCGCGGTGCGCACGGTGATCGCCGCCTGCGCGGAGGAGACGCTCACCCGCCGTTCCTCGGTGAAGCGGAAGATCTGGTCGTGCGCACGCACCGCGAAGTCGCGGACGGCCTCCTCCACGGGGGCGTGGCGATGGCCTGGGAGACTGCGTCCGCCACGACCGGCCGCGCCGCCGACACGAAGTTCGAGGTCCGCGCGAGACGCAGCGTCGCCTGGTCGGCGACGTAGTCGCGCACCTCCTTGCGTTGCGATGAGATCGCGACCACGTCGGCGAACCCGTCGGCGTCGAGCACGCGCGTGCTGAGCCACCACCCCACGGCGCTGAACGCGATCAGGACAACACCGAGCAGTGCGACGAAACGGACGCGCCATCGTCCCCAACCCGTCGAGCGTCCATCGGGCTCGGATGTCTTGCCCCGTTCGTGTGTGGTCTCTTCCTGCCTCATCGAGATGATTCTTGCAGCCTCGATCAACTGCGCTGCGCCGTCGCGCCGATCGCCGGCGGGTCCTTCACCTTCTGGTTGACTTGCCCCGACCGCAACATGAAAGGGCAGTCGTTCTCGTGCCGAAGAGGCGTGCATTGAAGTGGTCGCAGGCGGGGTCGCGGCGCGGCCCGGCGATGACCGTGGGAGCGCTCTGCCTGCTGTCGTTCGTCGCGGTGCTGGTCTCGACCAGGCATGGTGCAGGTATTTCGCCCGATTCGGCAGCGTACGTCGGAACCGCTCGGAACCTGGCTGCAGGGCGTGGGCTCGTCAGCTTCGACGATTCCGCGCTCACGATGTTCCCGCCCGGTTTCCCCATGATCCTCTCGGCTGGGAACCTCTTCGGGGTAGACGCCGCTACGGTCGCTCGCTGGCTGGGGGCGGCCGTGTTCGCGGTCGAGATCTTCTTGGCCTTTGTCATGGTTCGGCGACACGTCCGCGCAGCATGGGTTGCCGTTGCTTCGGCTGCCGCGGTGGCCGTTTCGCCCATGGCGCTGCGCGTGTCCGGCATGGCCTGGTCGGAGCCAGTGTTCGTCGTCGTGGTGCTCGGGCTTCTGATCGTGCTCGAAGACTGGATGCGCGCCGAGCGGCTGAGACTGCTCGCTGCTGCGGTCGCGCTCTCGTGGCTCGGCTTTCTCTTGCGGTATTCGGGAATCGCGCTTGCGGCAGTGAGCCTCACGGTCGTGACGCTGGCATGGCTCCAGCAGCGAGGACTCAAGAAGTCGATAGGGCGAATCGCACTCCTCGCGGGAGCGCTGGGAGCAGTCCCTCTCGCCTGGGCTCTCCGGAACATCGCTGAAGGAACGGGAGCGTTCGGAGATCGCGTCCCCTCGCACCGAGGAGTGCTCACAAACATCGGGCAGACCATCGACACAATGTCGACCTGGGTGCTCCCGAGCAGCCTCCCTGTAGCGGTGCGGATCGTGGCGCTGGCGGGTGTCGTTCTCGGCGGGTCCGCGATCGCCTGGCGTCGGTGGGGCAAGGCAACCGACCGCTCTGCCGACGCATCGCCTGAGCACGATGGCAGCGCTACCCGCCCCAGTCTGATCCCTATCTTCGTCTATGTCGTTGTCTATCTCGTGGTCGTGATCGCTTCCGCCAGCGCGACTTCGATCAACGGGCTCGACGAACGTCTTCTCTACCCCTTGTTCGTGCCACTCGTCATTCTCGTCGCGTGCACCGCCGACAGCGTCTTCTCGAACGCGAGGCTGAACTCGAGAATCCGCACCGTACTCGTCTTGGGGTTCTCGGCCTGGTTGGTGCTCCAAACGGGACTCTTCGTCAAGGCTGTGCACGAGCGCGAGCGCGACGGGATCGGGTTTGCCGACCTGTCATGGCAAAGGTCCCCGCTGGTGCGAGACGTGCAAGACCTCCCGCGCACCGCGCGTCTCTTCAGCAATCTGCCCGAGCCGATCTCGTACCTCACTCGACGCACAGTCAGGTTCGGGCCGCCTCGAGGTCTTCCTGACGCGGTCGACCTTCGCACCGAGCCTGGCCGCCTGCTTCGAGATGTCCGATGCGGCAGGCCGACGTACCTCATCTGGTTCACAGGAAGCTCTACCGGCAGAAGCTTCGTCATGCCTCCCAGCTTGCTGGCCAGGCGTGTCGCCCTCGAGCCCCAAGCGCGCGAAGGGGACGGCGTCCTGTACCGAGTTCGGTCGTTGACAGCGCCGTCGGGAGAAGCCGGCGCTGCGGACGGCGTGTGCTCGGACGGCCCGCCTCGTTGATGAACTCAGTTCGTCACAATCCGGCGGACTCTTCGACACGACACGATTTGGCCGGGCGGTGCTCCGACGCGGTCGCCGCAACCGAACGCCTGTCCGCCAGCGCACACTGACGCTGCACTCCGTCGCGCGATGGCACACCCGATGCGAATGATCGGCGCCAGAACGGGGAACCTTGTGCAAGAACCGCATCGATTGGATGTTCCACTGACGGGCAGGGCGTTGTGACGATGGGTGAGTTGAAGCTACAGCCGGTTCTCGGCGATCTCATCAGTCGCGCGGGAGTGTCGGCGCTGGGGTCGCGGGGGCGGCTCGTGTGCAGCGTTACGTCGTTTCACAACGTGAGTACCAGCCTCTGGCGGGGCTGCCCGGCTGGCTCACGGCGAAGTGCGACGAGCGGTTTCGGGGCGGGATCGCGGTGAACGAGCACGACGTTCACGTCCGCAAGGTGTTCGACATCACCGAACCTGCGCTCATCGAGCATCGGCACGGCTACGTCTTCTTGGGCTCAGGTCTCGTGCGCGAGTCGATGACGTATTGGCAACTCGACTCGGGTCCGACGCCCAAGGCGTATCGCGACTACTTGGCATGGCGCGCCCGATCCCAAAGCCGTCCTGCACCTTCCCGAGGCCCTGTCGTTGCGCGGACGTTGGGAGAACAACTTCTGGCACTTTCACGACAACGTCTTGAGCAAACTGATTGCCGGCGACGAGCTTGGGCTCTCGCCCGACATCCCACTGCTCGTCGGAAAGGGTCTGTGGGACACCCGTTGGTTCGCCGGAGATCAAGGCTCTTCCCACACTGCGGGATCGCAACTGGGTCTTACACGAGCATCCGGTCACAACGGATCGGCTGATCGTGTGCCTCGAGGGTTCGTTCCTCGCCGAGAACATGCTGTACGCGCAGCAAGTTCTCGGGACGGCCAGCGATCCCATGTCTTCCTCGAGGGAATCTCGTGAACGAAATGAGACGCCCCCCGGGAGGCTGCAGTTCCTCACGCGGCCTCGAGACATCGAACGTCATCTCGACAACGAAGACCAGATCGCCGAAGCCCTCGCTCCGCAAGGATTCGTAGCCCTTGACGCAGAGAAGCTCTCGTTCGCGGAGCAAGTGCAAACGTTCATGGATACGCGATGTGTGGTCCTCGCTCATGGCGCCGGAGTTTCCAACCTGGTGCATCGGATCGGTCGACCGACCGGCGTTGTCGAACTCTTCCCCGCCGACTATGCACGCCCGTACGCCGCGTGGCTCTCTCGAACGTTTGGGTTCGCGTATCGAGCAATCGTCGGAACCTTCATGACGCCGCAGGGCAGCTTCACTGTCGACGAGCAGGAGGTCGCAGCCGCAGCGCGCGAGGTCCTCGCTGAGATGGGGATGCAGTCGTAATGGTCCCGGCGGACTGCACGGCCGCTTGTTCCACGACGAAGAAGACCGCACGCGAGACGCCGCGGACGCAGAATTTTCGGCCTCCGCGGACGTACCGCAGAGGGAGAGACGCTCAGCCCAAAAGGGCTGCTCGATGCCTCTCCTCGTCCTAGATGTCGTAGTAGAGGTAGAACTCCCACGGGTGCGGGCGGAGGCGCATGGCGTCGACCTCGTTCTCGCGCTTGTAGGCGACCCACGTCTCGATCACGTCGGGCGTGAACACGCCGCCCGCGAGCAGGTACTCGTGGTCGGCTTCGAGCGCGTTGAGCACCTCGTCGAGCGAGCCGGGCACCTGCGGGACCTTCGCCAGCTCTTCCGGCGGGAGGTCGTACAGGTCGCGGTCGAGCGGAGTCGGCGGCTCGATGCGGTTCTGGATGCCGTCGAGGCCGGCCATGAGCAACGCCGCGAACGCGAGGTACGGGTTGCACGACGGGTCGGGGCACCGGAACTCGAGCCGCTTCGCCTTCGGGCTCTTCGAGTACAGCGGGATGCGCACCGCGGCGGAGCGGTTCCGCTGGGAGTACACGAGGTTGACGGGCGCCTCGTAGCCCGGCACCAGCCGCTTGTACGAGTTGGTGGTGGGGTTCGTCAACGCGAGCAGCGACGGCGCGTGCTTGAGCAGACCGCCGATGTACCAACGCGCGAGGTCGGACAAGCCCGCGTAGCCCTTCTCGTCGAAGAACAGCGGCTCGCCGCCCTTCCACAACGACTGGTGGACGTGCATGCCCGACCCGTTGTCCTGGAAGAGCGGCTTCGGCATGAACGTGACCGTCTTGCCGTTGCGGTGCGCGACGTTCTTGATCACGTACTTGTAGAGCATGAGCTTGTCGGCCATCGCCGCGAGCGAGTCGAAGCGCATGTCGATCTCGGCCTGGCCCGCGGTGCCGACCTCGTGGTGCTGCACCTCGATCGGGATGCCGACCTGCTCGAGCGTGAGCATCATCTCCGAGCGGAGGTCCTGGTACTGGTCCATCGGGGGCAGCGGGAAGTAGCCCTCCTTGTACCGGACCTTGTACCCGAGGTTCGGTGAGCCGTCGAGCTCCTCGGCGCGGCCGGAGTTCCACACGCCCTCGATGGAGTCGAGGTGGTAGTAGCCCGAGTACTGGTTCTGGTCGTAGCGCGCGGAGTCGAAGATGTAGAACTCCGCCTCGGGCCCGAAGTACGCGGTGTCGGCGATGCCGGTGCCCTTGAGGTAGTCCTCGGCCTTCTTCGCGATGTAGCGCGGGTCGCGCGAGTACGCCTCACCGGTCACCGGGTCGCGCACGAAGCAGTTGATGTTGAGCGTCTTGTGCTTCGTGAACGGGTCGATCACGACGGTGTCGGGGTCGGGCATGAGGAGCATGTCCGACTCCTGGATCTCCTGGAAGCCGCGGATCGACGAGCCGTCGAAGCCGAGGCCTTCCTCGAAGACATCCGCGGTGAGCTCGTGCGCCGGGATCGAGAAGTGCTGCATGAGGCCCGGAAGGTCGCAGAAGCGGATGTCGACGACCTCGACACCCTCGTCCTTCAGGAGCTTCAAGACGTCGTTCGGAGTTGCCACCGGTTACCTCCTGCTGTCCCTCGTGCGTTCCTCGTGTCCCCTGCGAACTGCCTGCCCGGTGCGGAAACCTAGACCGAACGCCGCGACCGTGCTCGGTCGACCGTCAGTCTGCGAGCGCGCTGCAGCAGGTTTCGACGATCATGCGGGTGACGACGTACGGGTCCATGTTGGCATTGGGCCGACGGTCTTCGATGTAGCCCTTGCCGTCGATTTCCACTTGCCACGGGATCCGCACCGAGGCGCCACGGTCGGAAACGCCGTAGCTGAACTCGTTCCACGGCGCGGTCTCGTGCATCCCGGTGAGGCGATGCTCGATGTCGGCTCCGTAGTTCTCGACGTGCTCGGCGGCGCGCTTCCCGAGCGCCTCACATGCCGCGACAATCGGCTCGTACGACGACCGCATCGCGTTCGTGGAGAAGTTGGTGTGGGCGCCCGCCCCGTTCCAGTCGCCCTTGACCGGCTTCGGGTCGAGCGTGGCCGAGATGTCGAAGTCTTCCGCGATCCGGTAGAGCAGCCAGCGCGCGAGCCACAGCTGGTCCGACACCTCGAGCGGCCCGAGCGGGCCGACCTGGAACTCCCACTGACCCGGCATGACCTCGGCGTTGATGCCCGAGATGCCGAGGCCCGCGGCAAGGCACGCGTCGAGGTGAGCCTCGACGACGTCACGACCGAACACCTCGTCGGCACCAACGCCGCAGTAGTAGAAGCCCTGTGGCGCGGGAAAGCCCCCGGCAGGGAAGCCGTGCGGGCGACCATCCTTGAAGAACGTGTACTCCTGCTCGATGCCGAACAGCGGCTCCTGCGATGCGAACTTCTCCGCGATCGGCGCCAGGAGCGCCCGGGTGTTGGTGACGTGCGGCGTCATGTCGGGCAGCAGCACCTCGCACATCACGAGCTTGTGCGGCGCGCCGCGAAGCGGGTCGGTGCACGAGAACACGGGCCGGAGCACGCAGTCGGACGCCTTGCCCGGAGCCTGGTTCGTGCTCGAGCCGTCGAAGCCCCAGATCCCGAGCTCCGCCCCATCGGCGACGACCTTGGTCTTCGAGCGCAACCTGGCGGTCGGCTCGGTCCCGTCGATCCAGATGTATTCGGCCTTGTACGACACTGAAGCTCCTCGATTCCGCCTCGGAGAGAACCGCCGGCAAAGCTAGCGGCGGCCTTTGCGTATCCCAGCCTTGGCGGGCCGCATGTCGGTCTCTTTTCCTCTTTGTGAACGGCGCGTTACTGCCCCGGCCCGGCCTCTGGTGCGCCGGAGAACCGTCCGTACACTGTCGGAATGCAGCAGCAGCTCGACTACGTCCTGCGGACGGTCGAGGAGCGGGGGGTCCGCTTCGTCCGCCTCTGGTTCACCGACGTCCTCGGCGCGCTCAAGAGCTTCGCCATCACGCCCGCCGAGCTCGAGACCGCGCTCGAAGAGGGCATGACGTTCGACGGCTCGGCCATCGAGGGCTACAGCCGCGTCCAGGAATCCGACATGCTCGCGATGCCGGACCCGAACACATTCGAGATCGTGCCGTGGCGGGGCGAGGACGCACCGGTCGCCCGGATGTTCTGCGACATCAAGCACCTGTCGGAGGAGCCGTTCGAGGGCGACCCGCGCTACGTGCTGAAGCGCAACATGGACCGCGCACGGGAGAAGGGCTTCACGCTCTACACGGCGCCGGAGATGGAGTTCTACATCTTCGAGTCGCCCGAGTCCCCGAAGCCGCTCGACCACGCCGGCTTCTTCGACCTCACGCAGCTCGACATGGTGAGCGAGCTCCGGCGCCAGACCGTCGTCACGCTGGAGGCGATGGGCATCCCCGTCGAGTACAGCTTCCACGAGATCGGCCCGAGCCAGCACGAGATCGACCTCCGCTACACGGACGCGCTCACCATGGCCGACAACGTGATGACGTTCCGCCTGGTCGTGAAGCAGGTCGCCACCGACCTCGGCGCGTACGCGACCTTCATGCCCAAGCCCATCGAGGGCGTGTTCGGGTCCGGGATGCACACGCACCTGTCCCTGTTCGAGGGTGACGTCAACGCGTTCCACGATCCCGGCGACGAGTACGGGCTCTCCAAGGTCGGCAAGTGCTTCATCGCCGGCCTGCTGCACCACGCGCGCGAGATCACCGCGATCACCAACCAGACCGTCAACTCCTACAAGCGCCTGATCGCGGGCTACGAGGCCCCCGTCTACGTGTGCTGGGCCCGCAACAACGAGTCCGCGCTCGTGCGCGTGCCGGTACCCAAGAAGGGCAAGGGCGAGAGCTCCACCCGCATCGAGTTCCGCTCCCCCGACCCCGCGTGCAACCCGTACCTCGCGTTCTCGGTGATGCTCGCGGCCGGGCTCAAGGGAGTCGAGCAGGGCTACGAGCTGCCGCCCGAGGCCACCAACAACATCTACGAGATGACGCCCGAGGAGCGCGCGGCCGAAGGGATCGGCTCACTGCCGCAGAGCCTGGCCGAGGCCATCGAGGTCATGGAAGGATCCGAGCTCGTCGCCGAGGCGCTCGGGGAGCACGTGTTCGAGTACTTCATCCGCAACAAGCGGCAAGAATGGCGCGACTACAAGTCGCACGTGAGCCCATGGGAGATCGGGCGCTACCTCGGATCGACATGAGCATCGAACCCTTACTGGTCTTTCCCGACCCACCGCCTCCGTTGCTGGCACAGACCCTGGATCTCGCGGGCCACCCGTGGAAGGCGGTCGCGAACGCGTCGATCGCGACCCAGGCCGAGCCCGCCGACGGCTGGGCCGGCGCGGTCGTGTGCGCCGACGAAGACCCCGAGGGCGCGTTCGGCATCTGCCGGTCGTTGCGCAAGCGCGACAGCTCCCTGGAGCCGGTGCTGCTCCTCGTGTCGGGCGCGCAGCTCACCGAGCTCGAGCTCCGCGAAGACCTCTTCGACGACTTCTGCCTCACGCCCTTCCACCAGAAGGAGCTCGAGGCGCGCCTGCGCCACCTGTTCTTCCGCAGCGGTCGTGGCAGCCGCCCCGAGATCGTCGAGTACGGCGACCTCGTGCTCAACCTCGAGACGTACCAGGCCGCGCTCACCGGGCGCCCGCTCGACCTCACGTACATGGAGTACGAGCTCCTGAAGTTCTTCTCGACGCACTCGGGCAAGGTGTTCACGCGTGAGCAGCTGCTCTCGCGCGTGTGGGGCTACGAGTACTACGGCGGGGCGCGCACCGTCGACGTCCACGTGCGGCGGCTCCGGGCCAAGCTCGGCGAAGAGCACGCGAGCCTGATCCAGACCGTGCGCTCGGTGGGCTACCGCTTCGGCAGCCCTCGCTGGGCTCCCGCAGCGGGGAGCGCAGCCGCGCTCTGACTCGCTCGGGTCAGTCGGCCTGAGAGGCGGGTGCGGCGGCGCGGGCGTCGGCGTCCTCCACGAGCAGGAAGCCCATCACCGCGCTCCAGATTGCGCCTCCGAGCATGATCGCGATCGGCGCCAGCAACAGCATGATCACTGCGATGACGATCCCTCCGGCAGCCACAAGCGGAGACTAGCTCTACACTCCGCGGCAGTCACGGCTCCGAACGTCGGGGGGACCAACATGGACGAATTTGGCATGGACCGTTTCGTCGTGATCTCGGCCGACTGCCACGCGGTCGGCCGGCCGGACGATTTCCGGCCCTTCATCGAGTCGCAGTACCTCGACGCGTTCGACGAGGAGAACCGCAAGCGCATCGAGCTCGCGCGCGAAGCACGCAAGGCGTCGGAGGACGGCGGTCTCCTGTTCTCGCGCGAGGCG
Source organism: uncultured Actinomycetes bacterium (assembly GCA_963721435.1). Classification (GTDB taxonomy): domain Bacteria; phylum Actinomycetota; class Acidimicrobiia; order IMCC26256; family DASPTH01; genus CAVRJC01. The sequence continues at coordinate 1,393,817 of CAVRJC010000012.1, read as the reverse complement.
CTGGAGGAGTACCAGTCGCACGAGGCCACCGAGGAGGACGTCCTCGGTGGCACCGCGGGGCAGTGGGACTCCGACCGTCGCATCCAGGAGCTCGAGGACGACGGCGTCGTCGCGGAGGTGGTGTTCCCGAACGGCGGCCCATTCGTCACCGGTCGTGGTGGCGCGCCCGTGCCACCCGAGCTGCGCATCGCAGGGCTGCGTGCGTACAACCGTTGGCTCGCGGACTTCTGCGCGCAGGCACCCGGCCGTCGCGCGGGGATCGCGCAGCTGCCGATCCACGACGTCGAGCTCTCGATCGCCGAGATCGAACGCGCCGCAGCCGCGGCGCTCAAGGGCGTGTCGGTGCCGCTCCTGTTCGACGACCCGGGCGCGCCGCCGCTCTATCACGAGCAGTACGAGCCGATGTGGGCCGCGTGCGCGGCGAACCGGCTGCCGGTGCACGTGCACGGTGGGGCCGGCCCCGACTACGGCGGCGGCATCGACACGTTGACGCGCGATCATGCTCTACGTCACCGAGGTGCCGCTCTGGCCGCGCCGGATGTTCTACTTCCTGCTCTGGAACGGAGTGCTCGAACGCCACCCCGACCTGCAGTTGGTGTTCACCGAAGGCACGTGTGACTGGGTGCCGACCGTCGTCAGCTACCTCGACTACCTCTACGGCTCGAAGGACTTCGCGCACATCCGGCAGGTGCTGCCGAAGCCACCGAGTGAGTACTGGGAGCGCCAGTGCTTCGTCGGGTCGTCGTCGGTGTCACGCGCGGAGACCGACATGCGCTACGAGATCGGCGTCGACTGCATGATGTTCGGCTCCGACTACCCGCACGTCGAGGGCACATGGCCGCGCACGTTCGACTGGGTCGCGGCCACACTCGGCGGGATTCCCGAGGTGGAGCAACGCAAGATCCTCGGCGGCAACGCGGCGCGCCTGTACGGCTTCGACCTCGACCTGCTCGAGCCCATCGCGCAACGCGTCGGCATCCCGGTCGCTGAGCTCGCCGAGCGCCGCGACGTGCCGGCGCTCGCGCACACGCAGGTCGATCGCCCCGGCACGATGATGAGCCACAACTTCATCTAGGCACCGAAGCCCGTCAGGGCTGGCGAATACTTGCAATCGGCCCTCTTGGGGCGCACCATCCCACACGGGCGCGCGCGCCCACGGAACCTGGGGGTGGCAATGGACGACTCGAAGTGGGAACGGGCAGGAAACTTCGGTGGGATCCTGTTCGTGGTGCTGATCGTCGTGACGATCGTGCTCGGCGGCTCTCCGCCGAAGACCACTGACTCGCCCGCCAAGATCGCGAAGTATTTCGTCGACCACGGCGACGACATCAGGTGGGCTGGCTACATCGGCGCGCTCGCCACGATCGCGCTCTTCTGGTGGCTGGGGTCGGTGTTCCGGCTGCTCCGGAGGGCCGAGGGTGGCGTACCTCGCCTCGCGATCATCGCGGCCGCTGGAATCGTGTTCGCGTCAGCGATGGCCGCGGTGAGCGGCCTCGTTGCGAATGCAATGGCATTGCGCGGCGTCGCCGGAACCGGCGGCGCCGACGGCACCAAGTTCTTCTACACATTGAGCTGGGTCCTCAGCGCGGGTGGCTTGATCGGTATCGCCATTTTCGTGTCCGCGTTCTCCGTGGGCATCTTGCGCTCCGGGGTCTTGCCCAAGGCGCTCGGTTGGTTCGGTGCCCTTGTCGCGCTCGCCGGCGTGATCGGTGCCGCGTCCATGGCGTCGGACAGTGATGCGCTCGCGGTTCTGACGCTCGTGGCGTTCACCGGCGCGACGATCTTCGTGCTCGCGGCAAGCATCTTGATGCTGCGGGCCCCGCGCACGATCACCGAGATCGACATCGAAGTCATGGTCGCGCAGTAGGCGAGCACGCCGAGCAGGTTCCCGGAAGGAGAACGGACAGAGACGACGCGAAGCTCGAACGGTGGGGCGCGTGGGGCATCGCGCTCGTGGTGCTCGCGTCGGTTTCGTAATGCTGCTCGCCGCGTTGGTGCTCTTCGCAGTCGGGATCGTCGTGGTCAGCATCATGATGCTGCGGGCCGCGAGGGGCTCGGCCGCACCGGTGGTCGCGGAGACGTCAGCGGCGTAGTCGGCGGGCGGCGCGCGCGTTCGACGCGGGGAACGCGTCGGGCGCGCGCCGTCGGCACGCGTGATCGCATTCCATGCCGCGGCGGCGACGGCGGCGAAGACCGCGTCGGACGCGCGTGGCAACGGCGGCCCATCGTCGTCGACGATCTCGATGTCGATGCGCGGCGTGTCCTGCGCGCGGACGACACCGAACGAGCGGATGGTCAGGTCATGGATCTCGCCCGACTCGGGATCGACGGTCAAGCTCTCGTTGAGCACCCAACCGAGGGCCATGTGCGCGGCGCCGATCGCGTACGAGCGCAACACGATCTCGTCGAGCGGATCGCCCGCCGCGACCCGGACCGCGACGCGACCGATCGTGCCGTCGTCGTCGGTGTCGACGCGCGCGCCTGCGAGCGCGCGGCGCACGCTGCCGAATGACGCAGGGACACAGGTGTCGAGCAATGTGCGCGCGACGCGTTCGTCACGCGCGAGTGACGAACGGTCGACGCCCGCGGCGTCGAGCGCGCCTTCGATGAGCACTGCGCGCTCAGCGAGCCCGACGGCGCGGAACGCCGACGACGTCGCGGGGCCCGGCACGCGCGCGCTCGACCACTCGCCCGCTTCGTCGACGCGGTACGCCCACTCGATCGTCGCCACGAACGGATCCACCGCGCCGACGACCTCTCCGGTGATCGTGACCGTGCCGTCGTCGTAGCGCGCACTGGCAGCGATCGGCGGCCGCTTCGGCCCGAGGCGCACGACGTCTTCGCGCGAGTAGACGACGCGCACCGCGCGACCGAAGCGGTCGGCGAGCGCACGAGCCGCCGCGCTCACGGGCGAATCGGTCTTGCCGCCGAACGCGCCTCCGTTGGCGAGCGGTGACGCGGGCTCGCCACCCGGCGCGCACCACGACGCGTCGGGCTCGAGGTAGGCGGGCTCCACCCAGCCCGTCACGAGTCGCACGCCTTCAGGCGGAAGCGCTGGGAGGTCGAGCGGCGGCCGCGCCTCGGCCGTCGTGCGCCGGCCCTGCACCTTGCCCGCGCGCACCCGAGCCTCGAGCAACGACTCGGCCACGACCCACGACGTCCCCGCGGCGTCGACTGGGTCGGCGCTGCGGTCGGCTGCAGGAGGGCACGGCACCGCGACCAGCGCGTCCCGGGGCGCATGGTCGTCGGCGAAGCCCCCGGCGCCGAGCGGCACTGCCGCGCCCACCACCTGGGGCACTCCGCCCTCGAGCGCGGCCCGCCGGGCCGCGGCGTCGAGATCGCGTGGAGTCGCGACCGACGGAGCCGACCGCTCGATCGCGTCGTACACGGTCTGCCAGCCGGTGCACCGGCACAGGTGCGCGGCGAGCGCCCGATCGAGATCGACCTTCCGGCCCTTTCCCTTGGCCTGCAAGGCGGCGGCGCGCACGACGATCCCGGGTGTGCAGAACCCGCACTGCGACCCGCCGGTGGCGACGAACGAGTCGGCGAGCGTCCCGCCCACCGCAGGATCGAGGCCTTCGACGGTCGTCACGGCCCGGCCCGCCACCCGGGTCGCCGGCGTCACGCACGCGACACGCGGGTCGCCGTCGACGAGCACCGTGCAACAGCCGCACTGGCCCTGGGGCGCGCAGCCGTCTTTGACCGAGATGATGCCGAGTTGCTCCCGCAGCACCGAGAGGAGCGACTCGCCGGGCCCGGAACTCACTTCGACCTGTTCACCGTTACACGTGAACTGGACCCGATCCGACACGACGACCTCCGGAGGGCAGGATAGAGGTGATGACCCCCGATCCCTTCTTCGACCGTGACCTGTCGCGCCGTGCGTTCCTCGGCGGTGGGCTCGCGGTTGCCGGCGGGTTGCTCACCGCCGCGTCGCTCGGGAGCGCCGCGTACGGAGCGTCGGCGAACAAGCTCGCACCACTCGTGCTGTCGTCGGACCTTTACGTGTCCGATCAGCCCCAACGCCTCGTGGTCGCCCTCGCGCGCGGCGGCAAGCGTGGCATCAAGTTCGTCAGCGGGCCCGCCGCGCAGTTCCGGTTCCAGCCGCCGAAGACGCCCGGCGGGCCCACCCCCACCGCGACCGCATGGGTGAAGGCGCCTCTGGACCGCGCCGGGCTCCCCAAAGGGCGCGGCGTCTACGTCACTGCACCCGTGCTCGACACCGCGGGCGTGTGGGATGTCGAGGTCAAGGCGCAGGGTGAACGCATCCCCTTCAAGATCCAGGTGAACGCCGCTGCGGTCGCGCCGGTTGTCGGCCAGGCCGCACCGCGCGCCCCGTCCCCCACCGTGAGCGACTCGCTCGGCGTGAGCCCGATTTGCACCCGGCAGCCGATGTGCCCGCTGCACACGGTGTCGCTGGCATCGGTGATCGGCGCGGGCAAGCCCGTTGCCGCGCTCTTCGCCACTCCTGCACGCTGCCAGTCGCAGTACTGCGGCCCGGTGCTCGACGAGATGCTCGAGATCATGGCTCCGTACCAGGACCGCATCACGTTCGTGCACACCGAGATCTACCAGGCGCTCACCGGCACCGCGCTCGTCCCCACCGTCTCGGCGTGGCACCTCGCGAGTGAGCCGTGGCTGTTCGGTGTGGACGGCGCGGGCGTGATCCAATCGCGACTCGACGGCGCGTTCGGCGGCGACGAGATGAAGGTGTTGCTCGACCGACTGGCCGGCTAGCGCGGGCGAGCGAGCGACGAGCGCTACGAGAACGACTGGCCGCAGCCGCAACTCTTGGTGGCGTTCGGGTTGCTGATGGAGAACCCGGCGCCCTGGAGGCCGTCGTTGAAGTCGAGCTGCGCGCCACCGAGGTGCGGTGCGCTGGCGGGGTCGATCACCACGCTCACGCCGCGGTAATCGGTGCGGATGTCGTCTTCGGCGACGTCGGTGTCGAAGAACATCTCGTAGCTCAGGCCGGAGCAGCCACCCGGGCGGACGGCGACGCGGAGCACGAGCTCGGGGTTGCCTTCGGCCTCGATGAGGCTCTTCACCTTCTCCGCGGCGACGTCGGTCAGGGTGAAGACGGTGCTGGAGTCCTGGACTGAGAACATGGGGCTACGTTCCTCCGGAGCTACGAGGCGAGCGGAAACTCGTCGGTGATCAGGATACCTGGGCCGTCACGGTCACGTGGCACGGCTCGGGGTCGTACAACGTCGCGAACTCCGAGATGCTTCCCCCGCCGACCGCATCCACGACGCCCTCGCAGAGCCCGCGGTGGAGGTTGCAGACCAACTCGGGGTAGGCCTCCGCCAGCTCTCGGAAGGGGCAGTGCAGGAATTCGATGCGGGAGACGTCGGGCGCGCTGCCCCACTGCGTCTCGAGCGCCGGCTCGAACCCGAGCTGGCCCAGCTCCGACTCGAGCGCGCGGACACAGCTCCGGCTCCGCGTGCGGTGCCCCGCCTCGCTCCCCCAGTCGTGCCCGATGCGGGTGGCATCGGCGGCCCCGGCACCGACGTGCTCGGCCAGTGCGGCGAGGAGGCCGGCGAGCAATGCGTGCGCAGGCGGGTCGAAACCGAGGCCCGGAGCCCCCGCGGCCAGGAAATACAGGTGCTGGGGCCGTCCGACGGTGCCGCGATGCACCGGCTCGACGTCGACGAGGCCCGCGTCGCGCAGGCGGTCGAGGTGCAGGCGCACCGTGTTGGGGTGCAGCCCGAGGCGGTCGGCGAGGTCCTGGGCCGACATGGCCGCGGTGGACCGGGCAAGCTCCTCGTACATGGCATAGCGGGTCTCGTCGCCCAGCGCCTTGAGCACCGCGAGCTGATCCATGACTTGACCGTAGCGGCCTCCGGGCATATTTTCAAGATCGAAGCTGTATAAATCGAAGGTATGGCAGCACCCTTGCTCGACACCCCAGATCCCGACGATCCCGGCGCTCCCGTCCACGAGCCGGTCGCGGGCCCGCCGCCGTCCGGCGCCGACGTGCGCCAGGTGCTCCAGGGGGTCATCGACCCCGAGCTGCACGCCAGCATCGTCGATCTCGGGATGGTCGACGACGTGACCGTCGACGACGACGGCCGGGTCGTCGTGAAGGTGGCGCTGACCACCGCCGGCTGCCCGCTGCGCGGCCAGATCAAGCGGGACGTCGAGTCGAAGGTGCGCGGACTGCGTGGCGTCCGTGACGTCAAGGTCGAATACGGCGAGATGACCCAGGAGCAGAAGACCGCGGCGATGCAGCGCGCCCGCTTCAACGCACGCGAGAACGCGGCCCCCACCGAGGTTGCGTCGACCACACGCGTGCTGGCGATCGCGAGCGGCAAGGGCGGTGTCGGCAAGTCGTCCGTCACCGTGAACCTCGCGGCGGCACTTGCCGCGCGTGGGCTGCGCGTCGGAGTGCTCGACGCCGACATCTGGGGCTTCAGCGTGCCGCGCATGCTCGGGATCGACGGCCGCCTCGGCGGCACCGACGGCAAGATCACGCCGCACGTGCTCAGCGTCTCGAACACGCTCGGCGGCAGACCGGGCGAGCTCGACGTCGTGTCGATGGGCTTCCTCGTCGACGACGAGGGCACTGCGCTGATGTGGCGTGGCCTCATCCTCACCAAGGCGCTCGAGCAGTTCCTCACGGACGTGCGCTGGGGCGACCTCGACTACCTGCTGATCGACATGCCGCCCGGCACCGGCGACATCCAGATGGGCCTCGCCCGCATGCTCCCGCAGGCGGAGATGCTCGTCGTCACCACACCTGCGCTCGCCGCTCAGAAGGTCGCAGTACGCGTCGCCGACATGGCGCGGCGCTCGTACATGAAGGTCGCGGGCGTGGTCGAGAACATGAGCGAGTTCGTGGCCCCCGACGGCACCCGGCACGCGCTGTTCGGGAGCGGCGGCGGCGAGCAGCTCGCGCGCGAGATCGGCGCGCCGCTCGTCGCGCGCATCCCGATCGAGCCTGCGGTCTCCGCGGGCGGCGACGCCGGATCGCCGATCGCGTTGTCGGCGCCCGACAGCCCCGCCGGTGCCGCGTTCCACGCGCTCGCCGAGCGCGTCGCGACCGACCTCCTCCCACCGATCGAGATGAGCGGGTGTACCGCCCGGATGCTCGATCTCCTGGAAGAGGTAGGCCGCTCCGCTGCTACTTGACCGTGAACTCGCCGAGGACTGCGTTGGGATCCGTGTCGAGGTCGCTGTTCTGGCTGGCGTAGGCGTAGCGACCCTTCGCGAGATTCAACTGCAGGTAGGCCGTCCCACCCTTCGGGATCTGGATCACGCCACCCGCGAGGACCGCCGGCGGAGTGCCCGTCGGCGCAGTCCCCGAGTTGAAGAACTGACCGAAGTACGCGTCGGCCTCGGCGGGTGTCGTCGTGCCGGTCAACAAAGCCACGTTGAAGTCGCGGTTGGTCGTGCCGTTGTTGACGATCTTCGACCACCCCGTTGCCGGCAGGCCCGTCGACGGCACGGTGGCCGCCGTGTCGGTGAGCGTGACGTCGGTCACGCCGTCGGTGGGCGGTGTGAGCGACGACTTCGAGCTGCTCACGTCGAACACCTTGACCATGCCGTGCGCGACATGTGGCGCACCATCTGACGGCGCGGCGATGAAGCACATGAGTCCGTAGTGCCCGGCACCGAGCTTGGTGATCATGCTCATGTGCTCGTTCGGCGCGAGCACACCAGGCAGAGGCGCAACATTGCCGTCGCCCTGGGCGATCTTGGCGAACGCCTTGTCGTCCTCCGACAGTGCGGCCTTCTTGAGCTGCGCCGCGGTGACCCCGCTCTTCAGCCTGACCATCGCCATCATGTGGTACTCGACGCCGCCGTTGACGAAGTCGATCTGCACGTTGCCCGCCTTCGGGCTCCCCTTGAGGGTGTACGCGTACTCACCCGCAGTCACCGTGAGCGTGTTCGAACCGGCGGCCTCCGCGGGGAGCGAAGAGCCGACCACCGTCGCCGGGACGGCGACACATGCGAGAAGCGCCACCAGGGCGCCGATCAGTCGCCTACTTGACATCGAACTCACCCTTCAGCCCCTTCGAGAAGTCGTCGTTCGGCGCGTCGCCACTGGTGCTCAGGTACCCGTAGTGGCCCGGCTTCAGGTTCCATTCGACGTACGCGATCGCGCCGGGCGCGACTTCCGCGACACCCCCGACGACCGTTCCCGGCGGGGTGCCCGTCGCAGTGCCGGTGTTGAAGAACGCGTTGAAGTACGCGTTCGCGTCATCGATGGTCTTGCCGGCCTCGAGCTTCACGAGCGTGAACGAGTGCGGCTCTTTCCCCGAGTTCGTCACCTTGATGGTCAAGTGCTGCGGCGCAGCGCCTGCCGGCGGCGTGATCGCAGAGTCGGAGATGGTGACGTCGGCCACGCCGTCTTGCGGCGGCTTGTAGCTCGACTTCGAGCCGGTGACGTCAAAGGTCTTCACCATGCCGTGCGCAACGTGCGGTGAGCCATCGGGGGCTGGGACGAAGCACATGATCCCGTAGTGGCCGGCCTTCAGCTGAGTGATGGTCGCGGTCTCCTGCCCGGGACCGAGAAGCTCGGGAGTGCCGGGCACGTCACCGTCGCCCTGGGCGATCTTCGCGAACGCCGCGTCGTCTTGCGCGATCGCCGCCTTCTTGAGCTTCGCCGCAGTCACACCCTTCTCGAGCGCGACGACCGCCATCATGTGGTTCTCCACACCGCCGTTCTTGAACTGGATGTTGACCCAGCCCGGCCGTGGGCTCCCCTTCAGCGAATACGCGTACTCACCTGCCGTCACCGTGAGGGTGTTCGTGGACGCGGCATCCGCGCCGGGCGCAACTCCGACGAGGAGCCCGGCCGACGCCGCGATGGTAGCGACGAGTGCCCAGAGCGACACTCGACGCGCGGGTGATTGAGTCGTCAAGACCCTCCCTTTCGATAGATGGATACCGACGCAGCGCTGCAACGTGTCCGAGTGTGCGGCACGACGGAGGAGCTCGCCATGCTGCTGGCACCACCCACCCGTATCGTGGTCGCACCCCACCGATGCGAGGCTGCATTGAACCAGCCCCGCCCACGAGTTGGTACTCGGGGAACGCGAACGCAGTGTGAACGGATCGCTACGCGAGCTTCCAGGCCGACTTCACCGACGTGCCGGTGACCTTGCCGTCGGTCTTGAGCTTCAGCAGTTGTGCGTGCACCTGCCAGCCCGCGGCTTCGTCGAGCCCCGCGGGGAGGTCTTGGCCGCCGTAGATCAGTGCGACAAGCTCGGGGATCTTGAGCGGGCCGGTCTTCAGCATCGTGACGATCTGCTTCTCGCGCTCGTTGCGGTGCGCGATGTACTCCTGGATCCGCGGGCGCGGGTCATCGATCACGTCGCCGTGACCCGGGTAGAGACGGCTGAGGCGCAGCTTCTCGAGCCGGGTGAGCGTCGCGAGGTAGACGGCCATGTCGCCACCGCGCGACGGGTGGATCACCGAGAACATGCCGTCGAGCACGGTGTCGCCCGTGAACAGGACGCGCTCCTCCTCGAGCAGGAAGCAGAGATGGTTGGGCGCGTGCCCCGGCGTGTGCAGCACCTCGAGCCCGAACTCGGTGCCCTCGATGGTGTCGCCCTCACCGATGGCGCGGTCGGGAACCACGGCGCCGTCCTTGTCGACGCGCTTGCCGAAGGCGAGCACTTCGGCGCCGGTCGCCTTCACGAGGCGTGCGGTGCCGGGTGAGTGGTCGGGGTGAGTGTGCGTCAAGAGCACCCAACGGACCCGTTCGCGCATCGACGCGCCCACGATGGCGTCGATGTGGCGTTTGTCGTCGGGTCCGGGATCGATGACCGCGACCTCGTCGATGCCGACGAGGTACGTGTTCGTGCCCGGGCCCGTGAAGGGCCCCGGGTTGGGAGCGACGATGCGCCGGACCAACGGCGACAGCGCGCTCGCGACTCCGGGGGTGAGATCAGGCATCTCACCGACCCCGGTCGTTGCCGTTCACCTGCCCATTGTAGGTGGGGGTGGATCAGTCGGTGCTTGCCGCCAGCCGCCCGTCCGCGATCGCTGCCAGCAGCGTGGCGTGATCCCGCTCGTTGGCCTGCGCGTACGCAGCCGCAAACGACGCGATCGCCCGATCGAACGTGTCCGACGTCCCGACGTAGGCGGAGATCTGCACTGCGTCACCCGTGCGCGCGTGCGCCCGGGCGAGGGTCCCCGCGCACAGTGCGCCGTAGTAGCTGAGGTTCCGGAAGTCCATGAGCATCGGATCGCGCGAGCCCTTCGCGTCCCAGAGCTGGCGGATGTAGTACTGGCGCCCCGAGCTCGGTGCCTCGGCCCAACCGAGAAAGCGGTCGCTCGCGGCCTGGGTGCGGCGCTGGCCGACGACCACCCGCTGGCCCTGGTGCTCGAACTTCGACGGGCCCGCGAACGGCGCGAGCACCGACGGCTGCGCCTCCTTCACCTGGAAGATCAGTCGGTCGCCTTCGGGATGGTCCGGGCCTTCCAGGAGCGCGATCCAACACCATGTGCCCACACTGCCGACCCCTACGACCTTGCGAGCGACGTCGACGACCTCGTAGCGGTCGAACAGGTCGCGGCAGTCGTCACTGAGCGACTGCCGGTACCCCTCGACCACACCGACCACGTCTTCGAGGTCGACGTCGGTGTTCTCGAGCCGGAGGAGCAGCGGTGGGTCTTCGAGGAATCGGACCCCGCCGGCCATCTGCTGCGTGAGCTTTGCGAGCGCGCGGCGGTGGTCCTTCCGGCGCGCCTTCCGTACGTCACGCCGCACGAGTGGGCGGTACTTCGGCGGGAAGTGCGCGATGACGTCCTTCACCTCGGTGCGCTCCTGCCAGAGCTCGAGTGTGAGCATGGTCGAGTAGCGCGCAAGGCGTTCCCGGTACGCGCGCGACGCGGTCATGACGAGCCGGTCGATGCGCTCGGGGTCGAAGCCCCGTTGGCGGGCGACGACGTGCAAGCTCGCGCACAGGCGCTTGACGTCCCACTCCCACGGGCCCGGGAGCGTCTCGTCGAAGTCGTTGATGTCGAAGATGAGGTTGCGTTCCGGCGTCGCGAACTTCCCGAAGTTGGTGACGTGCGCGTCACCGCACGCCTGTACCCGGATCCCGCTGATGGCCGTGGACGCGAGGTCGGTCGCCATCACCGCCGCCGCACCGCGGAAGAACGCGAACGGCGACTCCGCCATCCGCGAGTACCGGATCGGGATCAACTCGGGCACGCGGGACTGCACGTGGGCCTGCGCCTCGAGCACGCCGACCGGATCCGGCCGTCCCGGGCCGGGGCTCCACTCCGCGTGCAAGGACCTCGGGACCGCCTTCCGGAGCGACCGTCCGACGCTCTCCCGCTCCCCCCTCGTCAACCGCACGCGCCTCTCCCTTGCCTGCTCGACTTGCCTGCTCGACGGGACGACTCTCGACCGCGCAGCATACGGAGCTACAGGTAGCCCTCCCGCACGAGCCACTTCATCGCCTGGCTGCCCCAGATCGGCGGCAGATACGAGGTGAAGAGCCGGTGCGTGATCACGGTGGCGGTCGCGATCTCCGCCGGGATCCCGAACGCAGTGAGTCCCGCGATCAGCGCGGCTTCGGAGATGCCGACGCCGCCCGGCACGGGCACGAGGCTCGCCAGGAACGACGCCGACGTGTTCACGAAGACGATCTCGACGAACGAGAGCCTGCCGCCGTACGCGAGCAGACACGAAAGTAGGCACAGCGACGACAACACCTGCGCCGCCACCGCGCCACCGAGCACGGTGAAGAGCTGCCGAGGTGACGACACGATGTGCCAGATGTTGCGGATCGCCGCGAGCACCTGCGGCCAGACCTTGTCGCGTGCGATGCGCCGGAGCTTCGGGACCGCGAAGACCACGGCGGCGATGACCGCGACGACGACCACCGACAGGAGGATCATCTTCTTCCCGAATCCGCCGTCGCCTCCGATCTGAGAGAGCCGCACTTCTTCGCCGACGATCAGGCCGGTCACGATGAAGAGGCCGAACTGCGCGACCGTGCCCGAGACGCCGGCCACGAGCCCGGACGAGGTCGCGGGCCCGACCTCGACGCCCTGCTTCTGCAGGAACCGGATGTTCATGAGCGTCGACGCCGCGCCCGTGGTCGCGACGAGGTTCGCGAACGACACCGCCATCTGCAGCAACGTCGCCGGAATCAACGGGATCTGCTGGCGCACGGTACCGATGGTCGTGAATGCCCACGCGACGCTCGTCGACACCGAGAACATGAGCCCGAGCAGCAGCCACGGCCACTCGGCCGTCTTCATCGTGTCCCAGAGGTCGCTGAGGCTGCCGACCTGGCCGAGGATCACCCACAACGCGAACAGCAGGCCGACGAACATCGCGATGTTGAGCGGCTTGACCCGCCGCAGCTCCGTCACCGGAACCGGTGCGTGACCCGTGGCGGTGGTGACCGTTTCACGGAGCGGATCGAGGAGGTCCTTGTCGGCGCGGAGGGCGCGCCGGTTCGCCGTGCTCAGCGCGGGTTTCTGGAAGTAGGGCAACGCGGCGCCGACAACCTCGGCACCGAGCACGTCGACGGCCGCGCGTGTTGCCGTGTCCTCACCGACCAGCGACGCAGTCGCGACGAGCAGCTGCGCGACGTCCTGGTCGAGGCGCGTGTCGGGCGCCGACACCGACGCCATCGCAAAGTCGTCGATCACGGTCGCGTCCGCGGCCGCGCCCACGTGCTCGAGGTCGAGCGCGCCGTGCGCGATCCGCGCGTCACGCATGCGCGCGACGTGACGCCAGAGCTCGCGCAGTTGCGCGTTGATGCCGGGATCGTCAGCCGAGAGCGGTACCGCGGGCGGGAGGCGCGTCACGAGAATCGCGGCCGACGGCCCCGCGAGGCCGGCGACGACCACCTGCGGTGCCGGCACTCCGACGTCGCGCGCCGCGTACAGGCACAGTGCCTCGTGCTCGACCTGTTGCAGCCGGGTGATCGTGAGCGTCGGGCCGGAGTCCTTGTACGCGAGGAAGCGCCACGCTTTCGCCACGAGCCGCGTGTCGGCGGCGTCACGCCCGTAGACCTTCACCGGTAATGCTCCGCCGCCCGCCATCTCGGCGGTCATGAGCGTGAAGCCGCGCTCCTGCTCGGGTGCGAGCACCACCCGATCCACCGGGAAGTTCAGCTCTTCGAGCGAGACGCGCACCTGCGCGCTCGTCGGCCGGCCGGCGGGCGACCCGAAGGCGAGGTGCAGCACCGCCGCGACGCCCCACGCCAGCACGACCGCGCCGAACACGTCGTTCACGCCCATCGGTCCCACGACCAGCGCGGCGAGCGTGAGCAACGCGAGCAGGAATTGTCCGAGTCTCCGCATCGGTCGCGTGAGGAACGGCTCGGCGGTGAGGATGACGGCGGCGATCACCGCAAGGTGGACCGCGGGATACGACCCTGGGCGCGTGCCGTCGAACACGCCGACGAACACGTCGCCGAACGAATGCCCCGACACGAGCAAGCCCACGAACCGCGCGGCGAACCATGCGAGCACACCACCGAGCCCGAGCACGAGACCGAGACGCCACCGGCGCGCGACGAGCGCGGCGACGACCACGAGGCCGACGCCCCACAGCGTGCCGACCGCGAACAGGCCGCGGTACACGCCGTCGAACCGATGCGGCCAGTCCGAGAACAGGCGATCGACGCGCAGCTCGGCCGCGATCTCGTCACCGACGTGCAGTGCGCTCGCGACGAGGAGCGCGATCGAGAGCGGCAGCTTGACCCAGTCGGCAGTGAGACGCCGGTACGGATGCTCGTCGGCGTGGCCGAATCCGAACGCGGGCGCCCCCCGGGAACCCGCGGTCACGACCGCAACGGTACTCAGCTGTAGGTCGACTCGAGCAGGCCTCGCCGCTCCGTCTCGTTCAATCCGCCCCAGATGCCGTGCATCTCGCCGACGCCGACCGCGTAGTCGAGGCAGTCGCGCTGCACCGGGCACTCGTGGCAGATCGCCTTGGCCCGTTGCTCACGGGCGTCACGGTCTTCCTTGCGCTCCACGCTCGTGGGCGGGAAGAACAACGCGGTCTTCGGGCCGCGGCACGCGGCCCGGGCACGCCACGTCTCGAGTGTGCTGACCGCCACCGGAGGCCCCCTTCGTCCCAACGGCTGCTCGCGGCCGCGGAAACTACTCGGCGTTCGCGGGGGAGACAAGATCTCCGCGGGTGAAATCAGGTTTCACTCTTGGAGCGCCGGGCAGAATCCCGGTAGTCACGCGCTCCGCCCTCGGGGGGCTCGACCTCGAGCACGAGGCCCTCGACTGCCACGACCCGCGCTGCGGCACCGGCGGCGATCGGCGTCGCGCGATTGGTGCGGGCGCGCCACCGGGCGCCCCGGATCAGGATGACGCCGTCGGGGTCGACGGCCACCTCGGCCACGCCGGTCTGCCCGATCATCCCTTCACGACCGACGGTGGGGGTCGAGAACCGGGCGCGGACCATGGCCGTCATCGCGCCGAGCATGAACAGGACCATGCCCCCGCCCACGATGAGGAACTCCCACCACGGCGGGCGCAGCTGCGACGAGCCGCCGTACAGCCAAAAGGAGCCTGCGGCGAGCGACAGCGTGGCGATGGCCGTCCACACCCCGAGCCCGCCGGCCTGGACGTCGATCGCATACCCGAACGCGGAGAGGAACAGGAGGCCGAGCGCCCACCAGTGCATCGGCAGGTACGAGAAGCCCACGAACGCGCCGATTGCGCAGACGGCACCGACCAGGCCCGCGAGGCCGATCGACGCGGTGTAGAACTCGAACACCAGCAGTGCGAGGCCCGCGATGATCAGGAAATACGCGATCGACGGGCTGATGAGCCGGTGCAGAAGTTGCCCGCCGAGGTCGAGGCGGTTGAAGCGCACCACCTGATTCGGCTGGCGCCGCCGGTCCCGGCCGGTGCCGATGACATTCGCGGTCGACAGCTTGATGTCGCCCGCCTTGGTGGTGACGGTCTTGCCGTCGAGCCGGACGATCAGCTCACCGATCGTCGGGCGCACACCGTTGGTCGCACCGACGTCGGATGCCTCCTGGGAGCCGAGCCGCTCGGTCGCGAGCCGTCGCGCGCCCTGCGGATCGCGATCGTGCTTCCGTGCGAGCGCCGCGAGCTCGTTCGCCACCGAGCGGTCGGACCGCGCGCCGGGCTCGTCGAGCAACACCGGATTGGCGGGCCCCGCGCCCGAGTTCGGCGAGATGAACGCGAGGTGGGCGGCTTGCAGCAGGAGCGTAATGGCGCCCTTGGCGTCGGCACCCGACGGCCCGACCCAGAAGATGATCGGCACTTGCGATCGGTCGATGGCGCGGATCACCTTGTGCACGTCAACGTCGATCGCACCCTGCGACTTCACCTGGAAGATGAGCGCGGTGCTGCCGGTCGCGTTCGCCTGCTCGATCGCGTCGAGCATCAATGACTGGTTGGGCGCGTCGTAGAAGCCCTCGATCTGGACGACGTCGATCCCGCGATGGCCCGCGCGCGCCGCGGCGCCCGCGCCGACGGCATCGAACACGCCCGACGCGCATGCGACCACGATCGCCACGACCGCACACAGACGACGCACGAAGCGCGCAAGGGGGACTCCCGTAGCATTCTGGGCCATGGATCTCGAGCGTTTCTGCTCGGCCTCCCGGATCGTCATCGTTGCGGGCAAGGGCGGCGTGGGAAAGACGACGGTAACGGCGGCACTCGCCACCGCGGCAACCCGGACGGGCATGAGTGTGCTGATCGTCGAGGTCGAGGGTAAATCAGGGCTCGCCGCCTGCTTCGATTCACCTCCACTCACCTACGAGGAGCAGGAGCTGCGGCCTGGCCTCCGGGCCCGCACGCTCACCCCCGACGAGGCGTTGCTCGAGTACCTCGAGGATCACGGGATGCGCCGGATCTCCCGCAGGCTGACCGCGAGCGGCGCCCTCGACGTCGTGTCGACCGCGGTCCCGGGGATGAAGGACATCCTCGTGCTCGGGAAGGTCAAGGCGCTCGAACGCGCCAACGCCGCCGACCTCATCGTGCTCGACGCGCCGGCGGCGGGGCACGCCATCAGCTTCCTCATGTCGGCCCGCGGGCTCCTCGACGCGGTCCGCGTCGGGCCCGTGCGCAAGCAGGCGGCCGACGTGGTCGAGCTCCTCACCGACCCGAAGCGTTGCCAGGTGATGCTCGTCACCGTGCCCGAGGAGACCCCGGTCACCGAACTGGTCGAGACCGCGTTCGCGATCGAAGACCGCGCCGGCGTCGCGTTGGGCCCGGTGGTCGTGAACTCGTACGTCGCGGGCCTTCCCGGCCCCAGCGGCACGCGGTGGACGGACGCGAGCGTGCGGGCCGAGGCCGAACGGATCGGCGCGTCACTGCCCGACGAGCAGGTGGTCGCGCTGGCGTCGGCCGCGGGGTTCCGGAGCGACTGGCACCGCCGGCAACAACAACAATGCGCGCGGCTCGCTGATCAGTTGCCGCTCCCGCAGATCCGGCTCCCGTTCCTCTTCACCGCCGACATCGGGCCCGCCGAAGTCGACGCGCTCGCGGACGCGTTCACGACGGGGGTCGGCCTCATCGATCTCCCGAAGGCGTCGTGATCGACTCCGGCAACCTGCATGCGCTCGTGACCGAGCGCCACATCATCGTCTGCTGCGGCACCGGCGGCGTCGGGAAGACGACGACGTCGGCCGCGCTCGCGGTAGAAGGCGCGCGCCGCGGTCGTCGCGCGGTTGTCGTCACGATCGATCCCGCGAAGCGACTCGCGAACACGCTCGGGATCGAGCACCTGTCGAACACGCCCAACATCATCGCGCGCTCGCTCTGGGACACCGACGCGCAGGCCGACGCCTCCGGTGAGTTGCACGCGTTGATGCTCGACACGAAGTCGACCTTCGATCACCTCATCACGCAGTACGCGGCCACCGAGGAGCAGGCACAGAGCATCCTCGACAACCGCTTCTATCGGAACATCGCCGGCGCGCTGTCGGGCACGCAGGAGTACATGGCGATGGAGAAGCTCTACGAGCTGCACGACTCCGGCGACTTCGACCTGATCGTGGTCGACACGCCGCCGACGCGTCACGCGCTCGACTTCCTCGACGCGCCGCGGCGGCTCACTCGCTTTCTCGACAACCGGATCTTCCGCATGCTGATGGTGCCGACGCGATCGGCGCTCCGCGTCACCGCGGTCGCGACCGGCGCCTTCCTCCGCACGATCGCGCGCGTCGTCGGACGCGACGTCGTCGACGACGTCGTCGGGTTCTTCCGCGCGTTCGAAGGCATGGAGCAGGGCTTCCGCGACCGCGCGGCGGAGGTCGCGCGCCTGCTCAACGCCGACGAGACCGCGTTCGTGCTCGTGACCACGCCGCGGCGTGACGCCGTCGAAGAAGCGCAGTACTTCGCCGAGCGACTGCTCGAGACCGGTCGTTCGGTCGAAGCGCTCGTCGTGAACCGCATGCACCCGCACTTCAGCGCCGAGTCACCCGACGAGATCCGTCGACGCGGGTGCGGGCTCGCGACCGCGTCACCCGACCTCGCGGCCTGCTTCGCCAATCTCGTCGACTTCGAAGAGGTCGCGGCACGGGAGCGGCGTCAGCTCACCGGGCTCGAGCAGCGCATCGGCAACGCGGCGGTCACGCACGTGCCCGAGTTGCGCCACGACGTGCTCGAGTTCGCCGCTCTCCACGAGGTCGGCCGTCACCTGACCGGCGGCTAGCGTTCCCCGCCGTGAGCCTCATCCTCGTCGCCGCCGACGCAGCCTGGGTCCGCGACCTCGTGAAGTCTGCGTGCACCGGGCCCGGACAGCGCGTCATCGAGGTCTCCCGCGGGCAGGAGGTGCGCCCCGCTGTCGCCGCCGAGACACCCGACGTCGTGGTGCTCGACATGCAGATCGGCAACATGGGCGGGATCGCGTGTGCGATCGACCTGCGCCTCGAGGCCGGCGCCGCGCGATTGCCCGAGACGTCGATCCTCCTGCTGCTCGACCGTGAGGCCGACCGCTTCCTGGCCAAGCGTGCCGATGCCGACGGCGAGCTGGTCAAGCCGATCGACGCGGGAACCCTGCGCAAGGCCGTCGACGGTCTCCTCGCTGCGGAGCTACCGCAAGACGATTCCACTGAGGAGCGTGAAATCGTCGAGGGCTAGACTTCGCTCTTCGTTCTACGGGATGTAGCGCAGCTTGGTTAGCGCGCAGCGTTCGGGACGCTGAGGTCCCGGGTTCAAATCCCGGCATCCCGACCACAGTTCTCGCCGGTCAGCGGGGGTTTCGGCCCCCGCTGCTTCGCGTCGCGACGACTGCCATCCCGCGTACATCCCGCGGGGCAGTTTCAGCGGCGCCCCCTCCCGGGGACTTGGCGACGGGACTCACCCGAGTGGCCCATCACTGGTCTGCCCGCACCGCCGAAAACCCTTGACAACACAGAGGAGCATCGATCTGTTCGCGCCGCTGAACGACGAAAGTCTCCGCCTGAACGCGGGAGGCTCGCGTCTAGGTGTTCCGAATGAAGAAGACTGCGATGGAGATCGTCAGGAGTATGGAGACGAAGCCGGCGATGATCGACATGGGCGCTCAGGTTCTTCGTAAATGGTCTTCGCGGCTTCCGCGACAGCCGTCCTGTACCCAGTCGTGGTGCGCGCGCCGTCGACGCATCGCTTCTCGCCAACGATGCAACAACGCTCTCGCTCGTTCCCTGTGCGCGCGTGCTGTCGGTCCACGCTCGCCGTTTGTGTGTGGTTCGGTTCGCAAGGGCATGTGCTCAGACAGTGACCGAACGGTCCTGAACGTGGGTCGACGACTCTGTGAACTCGTGGATTCAACGCAAACATCCGTCGTACCCCTCCCCGAGACGACGAAACCCCACCCGGAGGTGGGGCCGTCGTCACCTGCCCGGAGGTGGGGCGGCTCGCTTGGAGCGCAACTCGGACGTTACGGGTACTGCCCGCGCATGTCGATGAACAGAACCTCAATTCTTCGCCTTCCCTGGTGACGGACCCGCGTGCAGGTTCGCGCCAGGAGCAGGGGCGGCCCGCTGCAACGAGATGGAACATGAACGATCTCTTGACGCGCAATCCGGCCCGTGCGTAACCTCGAGGCGGTGGACGGGGGCGTCTACGCATCGGGCTGCGGCGGACTTGTGCGCGTCCGGTCGTTCAGGCTCTTGTCGCCGCGGCTCTTCCCTCACCTGCCCGGGGGTTGAGTCGCGCCGGAAACGACGAAACCCCACCCGAAGGCAGGGCAACGTCGGCTGTCTATGAGGGGCCAGCCCCGCAAGTTGCCAGAGAAGACCGTTGAGCATCAAACGTCCGGCTGCGCGGCCTTCATTGCTTCGTAGGCCACCGTCACGCACTCGAAGCACCACACGCCGCCCAGATCTAGAAGAAGACGAAACCCGCCCGATAGTCGCTTGACAGCGAGACGAGCGTCGAGAGTACGGAGGGGACCTGCGCGGAAAACAAAATCCGCGTCGGAAATGACTTCCCGACGGCGGCACGGTCCTCGCTGGTGGAAGTTTGGCGGGGATCGTGTCCGTGAACGACGAAACCCGGCCCGATGGCTTGACGAAGAGGCGTCGGGGCGGGGTCTCGAGTCGGGCACGCTGTCCGAACGCAGTGCCGCTCGCTGACTACCCACGGCCTTCAGAGGACGAACCCCCGCCGACCGTGGGGGAAGGCGGGGAATCGGGTACGAAGCGACGAATCCCTCCCGACGGGGATTGCCAATTTTCAGTACGCTTTCGCGCCGGAGTCCCGCGTCACGCGCGAAGGGGGCGGGCCCGTGTGGGGGCTGGGGGGAACAGCGAGCGACTGAAGCGTGATTCCGGCCGTGACTGCCGACTTGGGACTCCGGGGTCGGTGTGTACCTCGGTGCTCACCGCGTTCGGGTGCGGGGCGCGGTAGAGGGGCGAATCTTCGCGTCGTTTGGCGCTTTGGCCGCGCTTCGATCCTGACGATGGCTTCGTAGTCGCTGGGAGGAGTCAGGGTGAGAATCGTGGAGGGGCGTCGCTTCGGTGTCTGCGACCGTCTGGCTTTCTACCCGAATGCGGAAGAGACAGAAGCGCTCGTTGAAGCCTTGTCGGCCCGCTCGGTAGTGCGTATCAAGCAGACCGATGTCGTGGTTGAGCACCCTGCGATCGTGTGGTCCGGAATCTTTCGGACGTCGTGTATCGAACTGTCGCGGACGAGGAGCTGCTTGCAGCGATGAGCCGGTCGTCGCGTCAGCAGCTTCGTCGGGTCGAAGCACTCGGTGACCGAGTCGCAGTCAGGATCGGCAGTGACGACCTCGTGAGCGAGTTCCACACCCTGTACCGCGCGCGTTGTGCGAGCAAAGGGCCATACCCGACCGCTCAGTGCCCGACGTGTGTCTGAATACCTGAAGGTCTCGGATGTGTGGCTGATCAGCATCGACGATCAACTGGTATGCGGGCGGCTGATTCTGCGTGATGAGGACGTCGGACGCGTGCGCAATCTCTACGAGGCCAACAGTCGCTTCGGCGACGGGCCACTCGCGGCGGCTCAGCTCGAGCCTGAATCGCTACCTCGACTGGCAGGCGATGCGCTACTACCGGGATCGTGGCTTCGTCACCTGGGACTGGGGTGGGATCGGTGCCCGCCAAAAGGGCGACGGCAAGTCCTACAAGCGTTCCATGGGCGGCGCGATACGCGAGGATCGGTCGTACGTTGTCGCCGGCGGCGTGGGGCGCCAGGCGTACCGCGTCTTCACCCGTTTGCGCTGAACCGCTGGCACGCCCCGGCGGTCATGATCAAGGGGGTGGTCTGTGTGGGGGCTGGGGGGTCGACGGGAGGCACTCGGCGCCGGTGGGACGCTCACCGTTCGATTCGGTGTGGATTCGCTCGACGGTTGGCTTGGGCGCCGTGGCGGGCTCCCGGTTGCGGTTGTATTGGGTGGGGGAGCCAACGGTTTGAGCTACGCGCGGAGCCTGGGGCGCCGCGGGGTTCCGGTGTTGTTGGTCGAATTGCTCGGGATCTCGCATCAGCGTGTGCAGCAGCTTCTCGCGAGCTGACGACGCGCTGCGGCGGCACGATGCCATCGCGCGTCCATCGCGTCTTCAGGCGGAGCCTCGCTGCGCCATGAACTCGTCCTTCGAGAGATACCCGGCGCCACTCCGCGGGCGGAAGTTCACGAAGTGTACGCCCTCGGAGCCGGCGCGAAAGCTGTAGAGCGTGTTGCCCGCGATGAAGACCGACGAGCCCGGCTCCAGCACTCGGCTCCCGAGCACCAGGGAACCGGCGACGACGTAGATGATCTCGTCGTGGAGGTGCGCGTGCGGCTGGACGAAGGTGTCGGGCTCGAACCGCACCTCGAACAGCTCGGGCTCGGTCTCCGAACCGAGGTGGTGCTCGCGTGTCCTGCCCGCGAGTTCCTCGGGAGTGAAGGCAACGCCCCGCGCGAGGATCTCCTCGATCATCGCAGGGTCACCGCCGTGCCACTCCAGGTCCTTCTCGTCGACCACTCTCACTGTTCCCACGACGTCTCCCTGCTGAGCGACAACTGCGCATTCGCGGCTCCTCGCAACGTACGACAACTCGGCGACGGTCAGCCAGGAGTGAGGTACTGCTCGAGCGCAGCGGGATGCAGCCCGGCGGCCTGCGCGGCGTCGAGCGCGACCTCCAGGTTCATGCGCAGATCGGAGCGGAAGTGCATGAGGATGATGTCGCCCGCCCGCAGGGGGCCGCCCTGGGTACGCAGCACCCCGTCGTTCATCGTCGCTCGCCAGGTCACGACCGCGCGGATCCCGCACCCGCGCGCGATTCGTCGGGACCGCCGCGGTGAGCGCGCCGAACGGTGGTCGGAAGAGCCACGGGCGCGCACCGAACTGCGCGGCGAACTCGTCGAGCGGGCCACAGATCTCCGACTGCCGGGCGCCGGTGCCCAACCGGCGAAGATCGCGATGGGTCACGGTGTGGTCCTGCACCGACGCGCCCAGGTCGTGGATCGCCCGGAAGTAGTCGGGGTTCTGACGCACATAGCTGGGCAACGGGAAGAGCGTGACCGGGATGCGCCGCTCGCGGAGGAAGTCGATCACCGCCGGGTCCTGCACGAGACCGTCGTCGATGGTGAAGAACACCACCGGGTCGGCGGTCGCGACCCGGGAGATGACGGGTGCAGCCGTGCCGCCAGGAATGGTCATCGGCGTCGGGAGCGTCGTGGTCGCCGCCGTTGACGTGGCAGTCGTCGCGCTCGTTGTCGTCGTGGTGGTGGACGTGGAGGTGGTCGTCGACGGCTCGGTCACCGGTGCCGATCCCCGTTCCGCGCCGGTGTCGTCGTCAGCCGTCGTCAACCACACGCCGAGCCCGAGCGCGACCGCGATCACGGCCACACCCAAGCCGGCGATCGTCCACAGCGAGCCCCAGCTTCGAACGCGCGGTGTCATCACCGTGCTGTGTAGCGGCTCGGTTCAGCCGGTACTGGTCGCGACCTCGTGACGGCCCAGTTGCACGGTGACGATGCCCGCGAGGCTCACCAGCACGACCAGGCCCCCGACGATCTGCATGACCGCGAGCGGCTGGTCGAAGAACACCCAGGCACCCACGGCGGTGATCACGGTGGCGCCGAGCGACAGCACCGACGACACCGCGACGCTCACGTGGCGCTGCGCCCACGCCATCGCGCCCATGCCCGCGGCCAGCGAGAAGACCGCGAGCAGCACGAGGTAGAGCCAGTCGTCGCCTTCGATGCTGCCCTTCGCTCCCGCGATGAGCCAGACCGGCGTCTCGAAGAGCGCGGCCACGAGGAACACACCAGCCGTGTAGGAGCTCGCGGCCACGCCACCCATACGGCGGTGCTTCATCATGAGCAGCATCCCCGCGCCGGCGACGAGCGACCCCAACGCGAGCAGGTCGCCGAGAAGCGCGTTCCCGCCTTCGTCGGTCGCGCCGAGGATGACGGCCGCGACTCCCGCGATCGCGAGCGCGGCCCACAGCAACTGCACCGGGCGCAACCGCTCGCCGAAGAGTGGCACCGCGGCAACGACGACGACGAGCGGCGTCATGCTCGTGATGAGCGACGCGATCGCGAGCGACGTCTCGCGGAACGCGGCGAACGCGAGCAGCTGCGCGAGCGCGAACAGGATCCCGCCGGGAATCGCGGAGATCAACCCCGCGCGCGTGATCGACTCCCGCGCGAGTCGCGCCGCGATGAACATGACGACGACCGCGATCCAGCTCGCGAACGTCGCGATCGTGAGCGCGGGCGCGGAGATCGCGCGTACGAACAGCGGCGCGGTCCCGAACGCGACGACACCGGCAACGAGCGCGGAGTAGCCACGCGTGGTCTCGGATCTCGTCGGGCGGTGGACGCCAGGGGCGGAAGTCGGTTCCATGAGAGTCGGGTGATCCTACGGACGCGCGTGGGTGAGCCAGTGCTGACACTCGGTGTTGACGCTTGCGGGACGCCGCCGTAGCATCCTAACGAGTTTGCATTACACGAGGGGGCCCGCATGAGTCGCTACCTGATCATCTCGTCGGACTGCCACGCGGGCCTCCCGACCGTCGAGTACCGCGACTACCTCGACCCGCAGTACCGCGACGCGTTCGACGAGTCGGTGCTGCGCGCGGAGGCCGCGCGCGCGGCGATGGGCGACGGCATGGGGATCATGGATCCCGAGTTCGCGCGGCAGTGGGAGGAAGAGAACGAGGAAGGGCTGCGCGGTGGCTGGGACGCCGCCCACCGCGACAAGGAGCTCGACGCCGACGGCGTCGCCGGCGAGATCCTCTTCCCGGTGTCCGACGCGGTCGCGGGCTCGACCTCGGCACCGTTCGGCGCCGGGCTGTCGATGTCGGCCGACGTGGAGCCCGAGCTGATGCTCGCCGGGGCGCGGGCGCACAACCGTTGGCTGGCCGAGCTCTGCGCGGTCGCGCCCGAGCGCCGTGGTGGTGTCGCCCTCGCGCCGATCCTGCACGACCCGGACGCGGCCGTCGCCGAGATCGAGTGGGCGCGCGAGCACGGCCTGCGCGGCGGGATCCTGATCCCGTCGCTCTGGGGGAAGTACGCGCCGTACTACGACGAGCGGTACGACCCCGTGTGGGCCGCGTGCCAGGGCCTCGACATGCCCGTGCACACACATTCGGGCGCGGCCGGTGGCGAGTACGGCGACAACATCGGCCTCTACACCACCGAGACCACGTGGTGGTCGGCCCGTCCGCTCTGGTTCCTCATCTGGTCGGGCGTGTTCGAGCGGTACCCGCGGCTGAAGTTCGTGGTCACCGAGTGCCTGACGTCGTGGGTGCCCGAGCTGCTCTGGCGCATGGACACCGGGTACATGCGCGAGCACGGATCGAAGAAGCTCGCGCACAACCTCGAGCGCAAGCTCACCATGAAGCCGAGCGAGTACTTCGACCGCAACTGCTTCATGGGCGCGTCGACGATGAAGCGCCGCGAGATCGCGCTGCGCTACGAGATCGGCGTCGGCAACATCATGTGGGGGAACGACTTCCCCCACCCCGAGGGCACCTGGCCGCACACCACCGAGTGGCTGCGGTCGGCGTTCTCCGACGTGCCGGAAGACGAGACGCGCCAGATGCTCGGCACCACTGCGGCCGCGGTCTACAACTTCGACGTCGACGCGCTCGCGCCCCTCGTGGCGCGCATCGGGCCGACGCCCGAGGATCTCGGACAGGTCGACGGTGCGGCCGACAAGTGGCTCGACGCGAAGCGCGTCGGCCGCCACTGGCTCACGGATCTCGATCCGTTACCGGTCACCACGCTCGCCTGACTCGCGGCGGGCGTGACGCGCGCCGCGATGCGGCAGACTGCCGCCGTGCCCGACGAGCAGGTGAACCCGGAGCCGCAACCCAAGCATCACCTCCACCGCATCGCGTGGGGCGCCGACATCGAACGCGACCTCCCGGGTGCGCGCTACGGGATCGTGCTGGTGCTCCTGCTCGTCACCTTCATCTTCATGGCGTCGGGCTTCTCTGGTGCCTGGGTGCCGCTCGTCACGGTGACGCTCCAGGGCACCACGTTGCTCGCGGCGCTGGCCGCGTCGGAGTCGAGCCGGCGGATCGTGCGGGTCGCGGTGGTCGTCGTCGCCCTCGGCATCGTCAGCGGCATCTTCTCGCTGATCGACGACACGTCGGGCTCCCGAGGGCTCACGTCCATCCTGAGCATCCTGCTCGTGGGCGTCGCGCCGGTGGCGATCGCGGGATCGATGTACCGCAAGCGCAAGGTCGACGTTCATACCGTCCTCGGGGCGATCTGCATCTACGTGTTCATCGGGATGTTCTTCGCGTTCCTCTTCACCGCGATCGGCGAGATCAGCCAGGAGCCGTTCTTCGCGCAGATGAAGAACGCGACCACCGCCGACTACCTGTACTTCAGCTTCGTGACCATGACGACGGTCGGGTACGGCGACCTGACCGCCGCTGATGGTGTCGGACGCGCCACCGCGGTGTTCGACGCGCTGCTCGGCCAGATCTACCTCGTCACCGTTCTGGCACTGCTGGTCTCGCAACTGGGACGACTCCGGAGATCACCCCCCGACGACGAGTAGCGCCGCGGTCGGGGGGAATCACCGACTTCGCGCACGCGGCGTGCGAGCATTCGGCGATGCCCGACTCACCGCGCTCGCAATCGATTCGACGAGCACGGACCAGCTTCGCGGAGCAGATGCGCCGCGGTGACAGCTACGGGTTGCTCCTGGCGCTGATCCTGGCGACCTACGTCGTGATGGCGGTCGTCGATCAAGACTCGCTGTGGGCCCGATTCGTCGTTTCCGCGATGCTCGGCGGTGTGCTGCTGCTCGCGCTCCACACGTCGCACGTCCGGGAGCGCGCGTTCCGAATCTGCACGGTCATCGTCGGCGTCGCCGCGGCCTCGGCGCTGTTGCAGGCTGCCTTCGATCGACGCACGGGCGACGGCACGACCTTCGTCATGTTCATCCTCGTGATCGCCGCGCCGATCGTCATCCTCAACCGGATCCTGAGACACCGGGTGATCGGTCGCGAGACGATCCTCGGCGCAGTGTGCGTGTACGTGCTCCTCGGCATCGTGTTCGCGGGGATCTTCGGCGCGATCAACGACATCGACGGAGGCGACTTCTTCGCCCAGCGCGGCGCGCACAGCAACGTCGACTTTCTCTACTTCAGCTTCGTCGTGCTCACGACGCTCGGCTTCGGGGATCTCACTCCGAAGCCTGACGTCGCGCGCGTCATCGTGACCTTCGAGGCGCTCATCGGACAGGTGTTCCTCGTGACGCTCGTCGCGCGCTTGATGTCCCTCTACGGCATGGAGCGACGACAGCCCGCGCCGGTCGATGTCGACGTCGACGCCGGTACTGACGATCAGCACGCGGCGCACCCCGAGAAGAACGCGCCCGACGACTCAGATCTCGAGGAGTAGCTCCGCCAGCTGCACCGCGTTGAGCGCGGCGCCCTTCCGCAGGTTGTCGCCGGTGATCCAGAGGTCGAGGGTCCGCGCCTGCGACGGGTCCTCGCGCACACGGCCCACGAGCACGGGATCGATGCCCGCGGCTTCGAGCGGCGTCGGGTGCCCATCGCCGTTCTCGACGAGTTGCACACCGGGCGCCACCGACAACAGCGCGATGGCCTCCTCGCGCGGCAGCAACCGCGAGAACTGCGCGTTCACCGCGACCGCGTGGCCGACGTAGACGGGCACCCGCACGCACGTGGCGGTGACCCGCATGCCCGGTGCGTGGAGGATCTTGCGGCTCTCCCGCACGAACTTCCACTCCTCCGACGTGTAGCCCGCTTCCTTCACCGACCCCGCGAGCGGGATCACGTTGCCCGCGATCGGTCGGTCCCACATCTCGCCCGGCTCGATCACGCCGTCCAGCGCGCCCGCGCGCCGGAGCCGCTCCATCT
This sequence comes from uncultured Actinomycetes bacterium, assembly GCA_963721435.1. Classification (GTDB taxonomy): domain Bacteria; phylum Actinomycetota; class Acidimicrobiia; order IMCC26256; family DASPTH01; genus CAVRJC01. Next base: position 1,367,069 of record CAVRJC010000012.1, on the reverse strand, counting down.
GACCGGCGCCCTTCGTCCACTGCTCCTCGAGCTCGTGCAGGCCAGGTTGCCCGGCGCCCGAGACCGACTGGTACGTGGACGCCACGAGCCGCTCGATGCCCGCCGCCCGGTGCAGGGGCGCGAGCGCGGTGAGCGGGATCATGGTGGTGCAGTTCGGGCAGGACACGATCCCGCGGGGCATGTCGCGCAGGTCGTCGGGATTGACCTCGGCGATCACGAGGGGCACGTCGGCGTCGGTGCGGAACGCGGCAGAGTTGTCGACCACGCGGGCACCGGCGGCGGCGGCACGCGGCGCCCACTCCAACGCGAGCGGGTCGTCGACGTCGATGACCACGATGTCGAGGCCGTCGAAACAGCCGTCGCGGAGGATCTCACAGACGACCTCCCCTCCGGCGAACGGCAACTTGCGCCCTTGCGAGCGCGGCGATGCGTAAGCGCGCAGGTCGGACACCGGGAACGCGCGCTCTTCGAGGAGTCGGAACATCTCGGTGCCGACGAGGCCCGTCGCACCGACGACTCCGACCGAGACGTCACGCACGGTCACACCTTCTCCAGCTCGAACGACGCGTGCAGCGCGCGCACCGCGCGCTCGACGTCGTTCTCGTGCACGACGCACGAGATGCGGATCGTCGACGTCGAGATCATCTCGATGTTCACCTGCTCGGCCGCGAGGGTCTCGAACATCTGCGCGGCGATGCCCGGGTTCGTCTTCATCCCGGCACCGACGAGCGACACGCGGCCGATCGCATCGTCGAAGCTCGCGCCTCCGGCGTCGATCTCCACGACGACCTTGTCGACCACTTCCATCGCCCGGCTGAGCTCGTCCTTCGGCATGGTGAACGAGATGTCGGTGTGGCCGTCGGTCGACACGTTCTGCTCGATCATGTCGACGTTCACCGCTTCGTCGGCCAGCGCGCGGAACAACGTGGCCGCGATGCCCGGACGGTCGGGCACGCGGAAGATCGTGACCTTGGCCTCGGAGGTGTCGTGCGTGACACCCGAGATGATCGGTTGTTCCATGTTCGTGTCCTCTTCTCGAACCCAGGTGCCCGTCTCCCACGTGAAGCTCGACCGCACGTGCACGGGCACCGCGTAGTTGCGTGCGAACTCCACCGACCGGAGCGCGAGCACGCGCCCACCGGTGGCCGCCATCTCCAGCATCTCGTCGTAGGACAGCCGGTCGAGGCGGCGCGCGTCCGGCACGATCCGGGGGTCCGCGGTGAACACGCCGGAGACGTCGGTGTAGATCTCGCAGACGTCGGCGCCCAGCGCGGCGGCCAGCGCCACCGCAGTGGTGTCGGAGCCGCCGCGGCCGAGGGTGGTGATCGCGCTCTCGGTGGAGACCCCCTGGAAGCCCGCGACCACGGCGACGCTCCCGGCCGCGATGGCATCGCGGATGCGGTCGCCTCTGATCTCGAGGATCTTGGCCTGGCGGTGCGCGGTGTCGGTGACGATGCCCGCCTGCGAGCCGGTGAACGAAACGGCGGGCTCGCCGCAGTCGATGATCGCCATGCAGAGCAGCGCGATCGAGATCCGCTCCCCCGACGTCAGCAGCATGTCCATCTCGCGAGCCGACGGGCTGCTCGACACGTCGTTGGCCAGGCGCTCGAGGTCGTCGGTGGTCTTACCCATGGCGGAGACGACGACCACGACGTCGTCACCGCCGCGACGGGTGCGCACGATGTGCTCGGCGACGGCACGGACTCGGTCGGGGTCGGCGACCGAGGTTCCGCCGAACTTCTGGACCAGCAGGCTCACGGCACCTGATGGTACCGGCGAGGCCCTCCGACACTTGGTCCGGAATAGTGATCGGTAGACTGCGCCGCCGTGCCCAAGGCCACCAAACGCGAACGTCAGAGGATCAACCGCGAGCTCCGTCGCGAGGCGATGCGCAAGGCGGAGCAGCGCCAGAAGCGCTTCAAGACCGCGCGCAACGTCGGCATCGCGGTCGTGATCGTGGCGATCGTCTTCGGCGTGCTCAAGCTCGTCCAGGGCAACGACTCGTCGAGCTCGAACGAGGTCACCTGCGCCAACGTGAAGGCGAGCAAAGGGACCAACCAGCAGTTCCAGTCGCCGCCCGAGATGACCATCGACCCGACCTCGCTCTACGTCGCGCAGATGGACACGAGCTGCGGCACCATCACGCTCGGTCTCGACGCGATCCACTACCCGGTGGCCGTCAACAACTTCGTGTTCCTCGCCCAGCAGAAATTCTACGACGGCCTCGACTTCGTCCGCGCGGCGAAGGACTTCACGATCCAGGCCGGGAGCCCCGACAACAGCCAGCAGGGTGGTCCCGGCTACTCGGTCGTCGGTGAGGTTCCCAGCGGAACACCGGCCTACCCCGTCGGATCGTTCGCGATGGCCAAGGCCGGCACCGAGCCTGCGGGAACGGCCGGCTCGCAGTTCTTCATCATCACCGGCAAGAAGAACCTCGACCTCCCGGCGGACTACGCGTACGTCGGCCAGGTGACGAAGGGCCTCGACGTCACGAAGAAGATCACCTCGTTCGCGCCGACGAGCGGCGACGGCAAGCCGACGACGACGGTCAAGATCAACAAGGTGAAGATCACGGTGACGCCGGCCGCGACGACCTCGGTGCCGACCACGACGGTCGCGCCGTAACCGCGGTTACGCGGGGAGGCCCTCGATCGCGGAGCCTGCGGCGTACGAGATCGCCTTGCCGTCGCGGTCGTACACACTGACCTGACCCGCGCCGACGACCTTCCACGCGGCGCCGCTGTGCCACAGCGCGGTCTGCTCGTCGATGCCCACGAGCGTCGCGCTCGCGGGCAGGAGATCGATGGAGCGCGCCCGCAGATGCTCGGCGGCGGTGCCGTGGTACGGGAAGACCGCGAGATTCCGCACCGCGCCCAGCCCGACCGTGTAGGCACCACCGCGGGGATCGACCATCGGGTCGCCGAGAAGCGTGGCTCCCGCACCCGACGCCGCCACCACTCCGCCACCGTGGTACACCGCGAGCAGCGACTCGAAGAGCGCGCTGTCCTTGAGCACCGAGCGGAGGTGCAGCGGCGAGCCGTCGGAGAGGTACACGAACTTCGCCTTGCGCACGAGCGCCGCGATCTTGGGGTCTTCCGCCTCCCCGCGGTGCAGCACACTCAGGACCTTCGCCTCCACGCCCAGGCTCCCGAAGTAGTCGGCGGCCCGCTGCCCGACGCGAGCGGGCTGCTCGAACGCCGCCGCGGTGGGCAGCACGACGACCTCGCCGGCACCGCTCGCGGCGATCAGCTCGGCGTCGAATTCCCGGCACCCGTCCTGCCACTCGCCCCCACCGACGAAGACGAGCGAACCAGCAGCACGGCGAGCATTCACGGGCCGGGAGCCTACATTTCCGCTCTTGGCGCCTCCGGCGCCGGGCCGCTCCGGCCACGGCTCGCTGGTTTGCACCGTGGGGGGGCCTGGAAATCATTGCCGCTCGCCTCTGGCCCCGCGTGAGGACGTCGAACCTACCGAACGGTAACCTTGTGCCCTTTCCGGCCAGGGAGCAGCGCAATGAGCGTGAAAGTCGTCGGTGTCGTGGGGTCCGGCATCATGGGCAGCGGGGTCGCCGAGGTGGCCGCGGTCGCCGGGTTCGAGGTGGTGCTGCGCAGCCGGTCGCAAGCCGGCGCCGACTCGATGCTCGCGGGCCTCGAGAAGTCCCTCAACCGTCAGGTCGAGAAGGGCCGGATGGAAGAGGCCGTCGCCGCCGAGGTCCGCGGCCGCGTGCGCGCGGTCACCGCCCTCGACGAGCTCTCGGCGTGCGACCTCGTGATCGAATCGATCGTCGAAGACCTCGCGGCCAAGAAGCACCTCTTCAGCGAGCTCGACCGTGTGTGTGCGGCCAACACGATCCTCGCCACCAACACGTCGACGCTCCCCGTCGTCGAGATGGCGATGGAGACCGGTCGACCCGAGCGCGTCTGTGGCGTGCACTTCTTCAACCCTGCGCCCGCGATGGCGCTCGTCGAGATCGTGGCCGCGATCACCACGTCCGACGACACGATGCGCGAAGCGCGGGAGTTCGTCGAAGCCTGCGGCAAGACCGCGGTGACGGTCCGCGACCAGGCGGGTTTCGTCGTGAACGCGCTGCTCTTCCCATACCTCAACAACGCGGTGAAGCTGCTCGACAGCGGTGTCGCGAGCCGCGACGACATCGACGCCGCCATGAAGGGCGGCTGCAACTTCCCCATGGGCCCGCTCGAGCTGCTCGATCTCGTGGGCCTCGACACCAGCCTCGCCATCCTCCAGGCGCTGTACGCGGAGTTCTCGGACCCGAACTTCGCCCCCGCGCCGCTGCTGCGCCGCATGGTGAGCGCCGAGCGCCTCGGCCGGAAGTCGGGCGCAGGCTTCTACGACTACCCGCGTCGATAGGGGAGAATGGAGCCATGGCTGATCGGCCGTGGCTGATGCGGACGTATTCGGGGCACACTTCGGCGCGGGCGTCGAACGAGCTGTACCGCTCGAACCTGGCCAAGGGCCAGACGGGCTTGTCGGTGGCGTTCGATCTGCCGACGCAGACCGGGTACGACCCGGATCACGTGCTGGCGCGGGGCGAGGTCGGCAAGGTGGGTGTGCCGGTGCCGCATCTCGGGTCGATGCGCGAGCTGTTCGCGGAGATCCCCATCGAGGAGATGAACACCTCGATGACGATCAACGCGACGGCGATGTGGTTGTTCGGCATGTACCTCGCGCTCGCGGAGGAACGAGGTGTCGACCCCGCGTTGCTCACCGGTACCACGCAGAACGACATCGTCAAGGAGTACTTGTCGCGCGGCACGTACATCTTCGGGCCGGAGCCGTCGCGTCGCCTCACGGTCGATCTCATCTGTCACGCGGTGTTGCACGTGCCGAAGTGGAATCCGATCAACGTGTGCTCGTACCACTTGCAGGAAGCGGGCGCGACGCCGGTCGAAGAGGTGGCGTACGCGCTCGCGACCGCGATCGGTGTGCTCGACGCGGTGCGCGAGTCGGGGCAGGTCAGTGACGACGAGTTCCCCGAAGTGGTGGGGCGCATCTCGTTCTTCGTGAACGCGGGGATCCGGTTCGTGGAGGAGATGTGCAAGCTGCGCGCGTTCGGGCGGCTGTGGGAGCGCATCGTGGGCGAGCGCTACGGCGTCACCGACGCGCGGCTGCGCCGGTTCCGGTACGGCGTGCAGGTCAACTCCCTCGGGCTCACCGAAGCGCAGCCGGAGAACAACGTGCAGCGCATCGTGCTCGAGGCGCTCGGTGTGACGCTGTCGAAGGACGCGCGTGCGCGGGCGGTGCAGCTGCCGACGTGGAACGAGGCGCTCGGGCTCCCGCGCCCATGGGACCAGCAGTGGTCGTTGCGGATCCAGCAGGTGCTCGCCTACGAGACCGATCTCCTCGAATACGACGATCTCTTCGCGGGGTCACACGTGGTGGAGGCCAAGACCGCCGAGCTCGCGGAGGCCGCCGACGCCGAGCTGGCCTGGGTGCTCGCCGGTGGCGGCGCGTTCGCCATGATCGACGCGATGAAGCACCGGTTGGTGCAGAGCCACGCGGAACGGGTACGGCGCATCGAAAGTGGTGATATCGCCGTGATCGGTGTCAACCGGTTCACCGAAACCGCCGATTCTCCCCTCGTGGCCGCGCTCGACGGTGAGTCGGCGATCCTCGTCGTCGACGAAGAAGCCGAGAAGGAACAGCTCGTTGCCCTCGAAGCGTGGCGCGCCGCGCGCGACGCCGACGCGGTGGCGCGCGCGCTCGACGACCTGCGCGCGGTGGCGATGACCGATGCCAGCCTCATGCCCGCCACCATCGCCTGCGCACGCGCGGGCGGCACGGTCGGCGAGTGGGCGGGAGCGCTGCGCGAAGTATTCGGCGAGTACCGAGCGCCCACCGGCGTCGTGGGTGTCCACGCGCCGATCAGCGCCGACATGGAGAAGGTCCGCGAGCGAGGTCCAGGTGCGGGCACGCGAGCTCGGGCACCCCATCCGCGTCCTCGTCGGCAAGCCCGGGCTCGACGGCCACTCCAACGGCGCCGAGCAGATCGCGGTCGCGGCGCGCGACGCCGGCATGGAAGTGATCTACCAGGGCATCCGCCTCACCCCGGAGCAGATCGCCGCCGCGCGCGCGACGAAGACGTCGACATCGTCGGCCTCTCCGTGCTCTCCGGCTCACACCGTGAGCTCGTCCCTCAGACCGTCCGCCTCCTGCGCGCCGCCGGCGTCACCGCACCCGTCGTGGTCGGTGGCATCATCCCCGAAGCCGACCAGCCCGCACTCCTCGCCGCCGGCGTCGCGCGCGTGTACACACCGAAGGACTTCCGCCTCACCGAGATCATCGCCGACCTCGCCGCGCTCGCAGGCACCACGTGAACGGCGAGACGTGAACGAGCGAGATCGCTCGCGAACACGAACGGGCCGACGGACGAGGATCTCCGGCCCGACAGCTACCGCGGCGTCGCCGTGTGCGCGGTGCTCGCCGTGCTCGCGGTGGCGATCGGGATCGTCGCGGTCGTCGCCGACGAAGCAGTCCTCGCACTCGCCGCCGCGGTGATCGGTGTCGCGGCCGCCGGGATCGGATCCTTCCTCGACGTGCGCCGGGCGCACTCCGACCGATCCCTGCTCCAGGCGCGCGCTCAGGCGCGCCGCCTCCGCCGGGAGCTCCAATACCTCCAGGCCGCGGCGGCCGAGGCGCAGCAGGACGACCCCGATCTGCCCGGCGACCTCGCCGCGGGCTCCGAGGAGTGGGAGATCGACCCCGTCTCCGGCCTGCTCCGCGAGCGGCACCTGCCCGTGCTGCTGCAACAGGTGGTGGCCGCCGCCCGCCGGAAGGTCCTGCCGGTCTCGGTCGTCTTCTGGGAGGTCGACGGCCTCGAATCCGCACCGGCCGCCGCGCGCGACCAGGCCGTCACCGCTCTCGGCGCCGTCGCCTGGCGGACGCTGCGCGAGAGCGACGCCCTGTTCCGCATCGGCGACGTCGTCGCAGTCGCGGTGCTCGTCGACACCGCCGAGCCGGGTGCGTTGACCGTGGCCGAGAGAGTCCGCGAGCAGTTGCGTTCGAGCCCGATCGGCGACTCGCTCACAGTGTCGGCCGGCATCGCGTGCTACCCCACCCACGCGCTCGACGCCGCGGAGCTGGTGTCGCGCGCCGGTCGTGCGCTCGATGCCGCGCGCGCGAGCGGGCACACGCGCGACTACGTCGCGGTCGCGTCAGCCGAATAGCTCCGCGATCTCGCGCGCGTACTTCGCCGCGATCCCGCGTCGCTTGAGCTTCATCGTGGGAGTGAGCTCCTCGGAGTCTGGCTGCCACTCCTCGGGGAGGAGCTTCCACTTCCTGACGTGCTCCGCGTGGGCGAACCGCTCGTTGGCCTCGTCGACCTCGCGACCGACCTCCGCCAGGACCACGGGATCGCGTGCCAGGGCGTCGAACGCCGTGTCGGTGACACCGTGGGTCGCCGCCCATGCAGGCGCGACATCGGGATCCAGCACGAGGAGGCCCACGACGAACGGCTGCCCGTCGCCGAACACGCATGCCTGGCCGATCAACGGCTGCGCGCGCAGCGCCGCTTCGATGTTCGCGGGCGAGATGTTCTTCCCGCCCGCGGTGATGATCAGCTCCTTCTTGCGGTCGACGATCCGGAGGTAGCCGACCGGGTCGAGCTCGCCGATGTCACCGGTCGCGAACCAGCCGTCGGGGCTCAAGGCCTCGGCGGTGCGCTCGGGATCCTCGAGGTAGCCCCGGAAGATGTTCCCGCCGCGGCACTGCACCTCTCCGTCGGTTGCCAGGCGCAGCTCCAGGCCCGGGATCGGAGGGCCCACGGTGCCGAGGCGAACGTGCTCCGGCTCCCACGTCAACGGGCCCGACGTCTCCGACAGGCCGTAGATCTCCGAGAGCGGGAGGCCCAGGCCTCGGAAGAACTCCAGGATCTCGACGGGAATCGGCGCGGCGCCGCTCACCGCCACCTCCACCGCGTCCAGCCCGAGCAGCTCGAGCACGGGATGCAGGATCTCCGCGTTGGCCTGCTCGTACCGGGCTGCGAGATCGCCGACCAGCACCTCGCTGCGCGCCCGGGCCTCGGCCGCGAGCTCCCCGACCGCGAGCGCACGGTCGAACTCGGCCTCCTTCTCCGGGTCGACCGCGAGGAGCGAGCGCACGACGCCGTGCATCTTCTCGTAGGTGCGCGGCACGCCGAAGAACACCTGCGGCCGCGTGTCCCCGAGGTACGCGCCGAGGAACCGGATGTCGGCGCACGTCGTCAGCTCGTAGCCGAAGGCGATGCCGGAGTAGTGCGACGTCATGCGCTCGGCGATGTGGGCCATCGGGAGGTAGGACACCAGGCGGTATCCCTCGACCGACTTCCCCATCGCGATCCGGGTGCTCTCGATCGTCCAGCAGACGTTGGCGTGATCGAGCATCACGCCCTTCGGGTCGCCGGTCGTGCCCGACGTGTAGATGACGGTTGCGAGATCGCCGGGCTCGGCGATCTGCGCGGCGCGGGCGAGGTCGACGGGATCGGCGCGGACGAGCGCGTCCCACCGGAGCACCGAGTCGGGTGCGCGACCATCGGGATCGTCGACGATCACGACGTGCGCGAGGTCGGGGAGGTCGCCGCGCACCGCAGTGACGCGCTCGAGGTACGTGACGTCCTCGACGATCACGACCTGCGCCCGCGAGTGGTGCACGAGGTACCGGATCTGGTCTTCCGACGACGAGCTGTAGATCGAGATCGGCGTGCCACCGACGAGCAGCACGGCGAGGTCGGCGACATGGAACTCGGGGCGGTTCCCGAGCAGCATCGCGACTCGCGTGCCGCGCCCCACGCCGAGCTCGGTGAGCGCCGCGGCGACCCGGGCCGCGCAGTCCCCGTACTCGGCGTACGTCAGCACCTGGTACTCGGCGCCGTTCTTCCAGCGCAGTGCCGCGGCGTCGGCGTGGCGCTCGACCGTGCCCAGGAACAGGCCGGTGACGGTCTGGCCGGCCACACGCTCGTCGAGTTGATCCCGGGTGACCGGTCCAGTGGTCGGGCTCACGATGGGTCCTTTCCCGTTTCGTCGATCGGCCGGGTCCGACAGCCGAGTTGTCCACAGACCTCGGTGGAGAACCTGTGGGCAAGGGTGGAAAAGTTCGGCAACCTGGGCGATACTGTCGCGCAGTACGTCCCGAGGAGAGCGTTGGGGCGCCCGGTGTGACGAGCACTCGGGAGCTTCTCTACGCCGCATCTCCTCGGGACGTACTGCTGTGCGGGCCCGCCGTTCGGGCCCGGTCGTCGAGCCGAGCGTCGGGCCGGTCCACGGGGACCGCTCAACAGTCTGGCCCAACCGGCCGATGTTCCCCTCATGCGCCCCCACGCGCGGCCGCCCCTGGGCGTCGCCGCCCTCGTGCTCCCCGCTCTCGCGCTCGCGGGCTTCGTCGTGGGGCCGGCCGCGGCCGGGCTCGGGGCCCGGGCCGCCGGCGCGGCCACGAATGCGTCCGTCGCCGACTCGACCGATCCCGACGCGGCGGAGGCCTACCGCGCGCTGGCGATCCAGGTGAGCCGCAACAACGCGATGCTCGCGCAGCTGACCACCCAACTCGACGCGACGACGCAGCGCCTCGCCGAGGTCGCTGCCGCCATCGTCGACACGCAACAGAAGCTCGACGCCGCTCGCGCCGAGTCGGCGCGGCTCCAGCAGATCGTCCGCGACCGAGCGGCGTACATCTACCGGAACGCGCATCAACCACAGGTCGCGGTCGGCGACATCGCGAACCTCGAAGACGTCGCGTCCGGGCAGAGGTACGCGGAAGCCGCGACGCGCACCGACGCGCGACGGATCACGGACCTCAACAAGCAGGCCGACGCGCTCGACGCCAAGCGCAAGGATCTCGAGTCGCAGCGCGCGCAGCAGCAGTCGGAGCACGACCGGCTCGACAACGCGAAGATCGCACTCACGGCGCTCACCGCGCGCCAGCAGAAGGTGCTCGACCAGGCCGGCGCGATCCCGGTGATGGGCGACGCCGAGCTCACTGTGGACGACGTGAACGACTGGTTCAACGCGCGCGGCGCGAAGTACCGGCTGTCGGGGAACACATCGATGAAGGACCTCATCACGATGTACTTCGAGGAAGGCGCCGCCGAGCACGTGCGCCCGGAGCTCGCCTTCGCGCAGTCGATCCTCGAAACGGGGTCCTTCGGCCACGCGCTCGACAACAACTACGGCGGCATCGGCGCGTGTGACAGCTGCGACGGCGAGATCGTGTTCCCGACGCCGCGCGACGGCGTCCGCGGGCAGATCCAGCTGCTCAAGACGTTCGCCGACCCGTCGTCGCGGGCGTCCGGGCTCGCGAACCCGCCGTCGCCCCAGATCTTCGGACGCGATCCCGCGGCGGCCGCGGCGAGCTTCGACAACTACATCTTCAAAGGGCGCATGCCCACCTGGAACCTCATGGGCAACGGCAACTGGGCGACCGATCCCACGTACGCCTCGAAGGTGCTCGTGATCTACTTCGACATGATCACCTTCGCGGCGAAGCGGAGCTGATCGGTCGTACGCTCCCGCGCCAATGAAGGACGCGGCGCGAGCAGTTCGAGTGTGAGGACGGGCCGCGTCAGAACCGCTGGGTGAAGCAGCGGGCGTCGACCGCCCCCAGCACGAGGTCGCGATAGATCCCCTGGATCATCGTGCGGGCGCGCTCGGCCCACGCGAACGCGGCAGGCTCGGTGACCCGGCGCACGACCTGCGTGTAGCCACCCTCGTACACGCGGTACTCGGCCCACGCCCCCGGGTAGTCCTTCGTGCACCCGATCTCGACGAGCGGGATCGCATGCGCGCCACCGAGACGGACGACCCGGTTCGTATGCGTGTGCCCCGCGAAGTACCCGACGATCGACTCGCGACGCGCGAGGAGCTGGGCGAATGCGAACGAGTCGTCGCGTGCGATCGCGTAGCGGGGATCGACGCGCGCGGCATCGAGGTTCCAGACCGGATGGTGCCCGAAGACGAGGAGCGGGCCGGTCACGTCGGCCGCGAGCTGGTCGAGCCACGCGAGCTGCGCGTGCGGCAGCACGCCGCCGACGTCGCCGGGCTCAGAGGTGTCGAGCACCGCGAGCGTCACGCCGCCGAGCTCGATCGCGTACGGCGCGCCTTCGACCGCCATCGTGGGATCGCGCATCGCGTCGTGGTTCCCGCGCACGTGTCGCATCCGCGGGCCGAGCACGCCGTAGACGCCGAGGAACGCCTCGTACTCCTCGGGCAGGCCGGTGTCGGTGAGATCGCCCTTCACCACGACCACGTCGGGATCGAGCGCCGCCATCTCGCGCACCACGGCGCGGTTCATCACCAGGGGGTACGGCGTCTCACCCGGTTCAGTACCGAGGATGGGACCGATCGCGTCGGTCGCGGGGTCCCCGGTGCGGCCGCACTCGGTCTCGCCGAAATGGACGTCGTTCGCCGTCGCGATGGTCGCGAGCAGGCGCCCGGTGGGCTGCTCGAGCGTGCGGACTTCCGCGGGCAGCCAACGGTCTGCGGGCACGCCTTCGACCTCGAGGTCGTACTCGGTGTCGGGGCTCAGGCCGCCGATCGTGACGGCGTGATACGGGCCCGTGGTGGCGAGCTCCCGGTCGCCGACCCGCGTGGTGATGACCTCACCGGGCGACGACGTGAACGTGACGACGACCTCGGTGGGGCCGACGGTGATGAGCTCAGCGTGCTGCGGCCCCGTCGGGGTCACGCGCGGGTGCGCCGACCGAGACGGCCTGACATGCGCCACGGTCCGCGTCGCAGCCCGGCGCGCCGCGACCGCAATCTCGCCGCGTGCACCCATTCGTGCAGGTCGTCGGACGCGTCGACCTCCGGCGCCGCGGCGTGCACCTGCACCGCCGCCAGCGCGGCCACGATCGCCGCGACCTCCTCCGCCGTCGCATCAGGAGTGATCACCCGGAGATACGTCATGGGTCAGAGAAGACGCAGCGGAGCCATGAGGCACCGCGAGTCCAAACGAAGCAGAGCGAAGTCGACGACCATTAGAGGGGCACGTTGCCGTGCTTGCGGGACGGGAGCTGCTCGCGCTTCGTGCGGAGCATCGCGAGCGAGCGCACGAGCACGCGCCGCGTCTCGCGCGGGTCGATCACGTCGTCGACGTACCCACGCTCGGCGGCGATGTACGGGTTGGCGAACCGCTCGGTGTACTCCTCGACCAGCTCGGCGCGCCGCACTTCGGGATCGTCGGCGGTGTCGAGGTCCTTGCGGAAGATGAGATTCACCGCGCCCGCAGCGCCCATCACCGCGACCTCGGCCGACGGCCACGCGAACGCGAGGTCGGCACCGATCGACTTCGAGTTCATGACGACGTAGGCGCCGCCATAGGCCTTGCGGGTGACGATCTGCACGCGCGGCACGGTGGCCTCGCAGTACGCGTAGAGCAGCTTGGCGCCGTGCCGGATGATGCCGCCGTACTCCTGGTCGGTGCCGGGCAGGAACCCGGGCACGTCGACGAATGTGACGAGCGGGACGTTGAACGCGTCGCAGGTGCGCACGAAGCGCGCGGCCTTCTCCGACGCGTCGATGTCGAGCGTGCCCGCGAGCACCTGCGGCTGATTGCCGACGATGCCGACGACGTGACCGTCGATGCGCGCGAAGCCGCAGACGATGTTCATCGCCCACAGCGCGTTGACTTCGAAGAACTCGGCGTCGTCGACGACTTCGGCGATCACCTTCTTCATGTCGTAGGGCTTGTTCGGCGCGTCGGGGATCAGGCCGATGATCGCGTCACAGAGGCGATCGGGATCGTCGTCGGACGGGAAGCTGGGCGGGTCTTCGAGGTTGTTCGACGGCAGGAACGACAGGAGGTACCGCACCTGCGCGAGCGCCGTCTGCTCGTCGTCGTACACGTGCGTTGCCACACCGGACTTCGCGGCATGCGTCATCGCGCCGCCGAGCTCTTCCTGCGTGACGTCTTCGCCGGTGACCGTCTTCACGACGTCGGGGCCGGTGATGAACATGTGCGACGTGCCCTTGACCATCACGACGAAGTCGGTGAGCGCGGGCGAGTAGACCGCGCCGCCCGCGCACGGGCCGAGGATCACGCTGATCTGCGGGATCACACCGGACGCCTTCACGTTGCGTGAGAAGATCCCGCCGTAGGCGTCGAGCGAGACGACCCCCTCTTGGATCCGCGCGCCGGCTCCGTCGTTGAGCCCGATCATCGGTGCGCCGACCGACTCCGCGAGATCCATCACCTTGTGGATCTTCTCCGCGAAGACTTCCCCGAGCGCGCCACCGAACACCGTGAAGTCCTGGCTGAAGACGAACACCTTGCGACCGTCGACCGATCCCCACCCCGTGACCACGCCGTCGGTGAGGGGGCGGGTGTTCTCGATGCCGAAGCCGTGGGCACGGTGGCGGGCCAGCATGTCGAGCTCCACGAAGGAATCAGGATCAAGCAGCAGCTCGATCCGCTCCCGCGCGGTGAGCTTGCCCCGCTGGTGCTGGCGCTCGACCGCGGCCGGGCTCCCGGCGTGGAGCGCCTGCTCCCTCAGGGCCGCGAGCTGCGTGAGCCGCTCCTCGATCGGGTGCGGCGCGGCGGCGGCCGACGGGCCTTCGTCACCGTGGAGCGCCTCGGCTTCCGCCTGGTTCTGGATGTCGTCTTCCTCAACTGCCATGGACCCGCGAGGTTACCGGGACGCGACTCGACCCCGCCGGTGTGACGGGGCCGAGTTCGAATCGGTGTCAGGAGAGTCCGACGGTCAGGGCATCAGCTCTGCGCGCCGACGTCGAGCGCGTCGCGAGCAACCGCGTGCACCTCGACCTTCCGGGGCTTCGCCTGCTCCGCGACCGGGATCGTGATCACCAGGACCCCGTTCTCGCACTGGGCGTCGAGCCGGTCGGTGTCGAGCGACTCGCCGAGCATCACCTGACGGGCGACCGAGCCCTGTGGACGCTCGTTGGCGAGCACCTCTTCGCCCTCTTGCGGCGGCCACGAGCGCTCGGCGCGAACGGTGAGGACGTTGCGCTCCACCGTGACCTCGAGCGCGTCCGGAGAGACTCCGGGGAGATCGAAGCGGAGCTCCACCGTGTGCCCGCGCCGCACGGCGTCCATCGGCATCATCGGGGTGCGACGGCCTCCTGCACCGAAGACTTGGTCGGTGACACGGTCGAGCTCACGGAACGGGTCGTAGCGAACCAGCATCTGCCTCTTCCTTTCAGTCGCACGGAGCACCGCGTCGGCTCCGCTCCTGCTCACAAACATCCTCAACAGGCTAACAGATAAGTTGAGTCCGTACAACTCAGGTTCGAGCCCGGGGCAGCGCGCGCGCTTCACCAGCAACGAGTGGGACACACTCGTCGCGCGCCTCGAGCAGGTCGACGAGCTCACGCTCGTGGCGACGACCGCGATCGGCGGTGCGGTGCTGCTCGGCGGTCTCGCGGCTGCCGACGCGCTCCCGATCCACTGACCGCGCGCCACGTCGCGCGGCGAAGCGACAGGACGCGGAGCTACTCCTCGACCAGCTCGATGAGGGTGCCGAACGCGGTCTTCGGGTGGATGAACGCGACCGTGGTGCCGCGACTGCCGGGCCGCGGCTCGTTGTCGATCACCTGGTAGCCCTCGGCCTTCACCCGCTCCAGCGCCTCGGCACACGAGTCGACGCGATACCCGACGTGGTGGATGCCCTCACCCTTGCGCTCGAGGTACTTCGCGACCGGCGAGTCGTCGTTGATCGGCGTGAGCAGCTGCACGTACGAGTCGGCCACCTTGAGCAGCGCCTCCTCGACTCCGTCCCGCTCGATCACCTCGCGGTGCTCGACGTCGACGCCGTAGGCGCGGTGGTAGTAGTCGATCGCGGCTTCGAGGTCGTTGACCGCGATGGCGATGTGATCGATCTCGGTGAGCATGCCCGTCACGATACCGGTGCGCGCGCGATCGCTACGCTCCGGGACGGAAGCGCGTGATCTCCGGGAGCAGCTGCTCGCGCATCGCTGCGTCGGTGACGCCGAGGCCTTCTTCTTCCGCGAGCACGAGCACGCCGAGCTTGCCTTCGTGCACGTTCTGGTGCACCTGCAGCACCGCGTCGCCGACCTGCTCGAACGGGAACACCGCGGAGAGCACCGGGTGGATCTTTCCGTCGCACACCAACTGGTTGGCGTCCCACGCTTCGCGGTAGTTCGCGAAGTGACAGCCCTTCAACGTCTTCTGGTTCATCCAGAGGTAGCGGTTGTCGTACTCGATCATGAACCCCGACGTCGCTGCGCACGTGATGATGGTGCCGCCGCGCGCGCACACGAACACCGACGCGCCCATCGTCGACCGGCCCGGGTGCTCGAACACGATCTCGGGGTCGCGGCCGACGAGCTCGCGGATGCGCTTGCCGAACCGGCGCCACTCGGCCGGGTCCTGAGTGCTCTCGTCGGACCAGAACTCGAAGCCTTCGGCCTTGCGGTCGATCACGTGCTCGACGCCCATGGCGCGCACCGCAGCTTCGCGGGCGGGGCTCGAGACCACCGCGACCGGTGTACCGCCACCGTTGAGCACGTACTGGCACGCGTACGCACCGATGCCACCGCTGGCGCCCCAGATCAAGACCGTCTGGCCCTGCGTCATCTGCGCGCCGTTGTGGCTGACCAGCATGCGGTAGCTCGTGGAGTTCGTGAGCGCGTTCACCGCGGCCTCCTCCCACGTGAGGTGCGCGGGCTTCGGCATCAGCTGGCTCGCTTTCACGACGGTCAGCTCACCGAGGCCGCCGTAGTTGGTCTCGTAGCCCCAGATCCGCTGGTTGTTCGCGAGCATCGAGTCGTCGTGCGCGGAGGGATCCTGGTCGTCGACATGGTGGCAGTGCACCGTGACCGCGTCGCCCGGCTTCCACAACCGCACCGCGGAGCCCACGCGCAGCACGACACCCGCGGCGTCGCTGCCGACCACGTGGAAGGGCTGGTCGTGACGCGCGCCCCACACGCTCTCCTTCCCGAGCCGCTGCAGGAACCCGAACGTCGGGAGCGGCTCGAAGATCGACGTCCACACCGTGTTGAAGTTGATCGACGACGCCATCACCGCGACCACGGCTTCGTCGGGCGCGAGCTCTGGCGTCGGGACGTCGTCGATGTGCAATGACTTGCGCGGGTCCTTGTCGGCCGACGCCAGCCCCTCGAACATCGTCTGCTCGTCGGCGCGTACGACCGCACCCCGATACGTGGCCGGCAAGGGCAGTGCGCCGAGGTCGTCGGCCGAGGCGCCGTCGACGATCCCCGCGCGGATGGTGTCAATCTCGTTCATGGCCGGGGACGGTACAGGAGGCCGCGCCCGAGGGACACAATTTTCAGCATCGGCATTACCATCGTTCGGTCCTACGTGGGAGGTCTGCAATGCCCGGTTCCGTCATCGTCTCGTCGGCCCGTACGCCGATCGGCAAGCTCTCCGGTGCGCTCGCGTCGCTCGCGGCCACCGACCTCGGTGCGCACGCGATCCGTGAGGCGCTGTTGCGGGGCAACGTCGGCGCGGAGCAGGTCGACTACGTGATCATGGGACAGGTGCTGCAGGCCGGGTCGGGGCAGATGCCCGCGCGTCAGGCCGCCGCCAAGGCCGGCGTGCCGATGACCGTGCCGGCCATGACGCTCAACAAGGTGTGCCTGTCGGGCATCGACGCGATCTACCTCGCCGACCAGATGATCCAGGCGGGCGACGCCGAGATCGTGGTCGCCGGTGGCATGGAGTCGATGACCCAGGCGCCGTACCTCCTCCCGAACGCGCGTGAGGGATACCGCATGGGCAACGGGGAGCTCGTCGACTCGATGATCAGCGACGGCCTGTGGTGCGCCTTCGACGCCGTGCACATGGGCGCGGGCACCGAGCGCTACACCGGTGAGCTCGGCGGGATCACGCGCGAGGCGCAGGACGAGCTCGCGGCCCAGAGCCACGAGCGGGCGGCCAACGCGATCAAGGACGGGCGGTTCACCGAGGAGATCGCCCCGGTCGAAATCCCGCAGCGCAAGGGCGACCCCGTGGTGTTCGACACCGACGAAGGCGTGCGCCCCGGCACCACCAACGAGTCACTCGGCGGCCTGCGGCCCGCGTTCGCCAAGGACGGCACCATCACCGCGGGCAACGCGTCGCAGATCTCCGACGGCGGCGCCGCCGTCGTCGTCACCAGCGTCGCCAAGGCCGAGGAGCTCGGCCTCACGCCGATCGCCGAGCTGGTGAGCTTCGGCCTGGTCGCCGGCCCCGACCCCTCGCTGCTCCAGCAGCCGTCACGTGCGATCAAGCGCGCGCTCGAGCCTGTCGACGTGAAGGTCAGCGACATCGACCTCTTCGAGCTCAACGAGGCGTTCGCCGCCGTCGGCATCGCGTCGATGCGCGACCTCGGCATCACCGACGACATCGTGAACGTGAACGGCGGCGCGATCGCGCTCGGTCACCCGATCGGGATGTCGGGCACGCGCGTCGTGATCACGCTGATCAACGAGCTCCGCCGCCGCGGCGGCGGTCTCGGTGCGGCTGCACTCTGTGGTGGCGGCGGCCAGGGTGAAGCCGCCATCGTGCGCGCGCTCTGAGGCACGCGCTCGACTACATCGTGCCGGCGGACTCCCAGCGGCGGTTCATCGCGCCCTGGACCTTGAACACCCAGATGAAGTAGCCGACGATCGGGATCAGGTTCCAGAACCCGGTGACCCCGCGGACTGGCTTCTCCATCCCCGCCTTGGCGTACATGTTGCCGATCTCCGACGGCAGGAGGAACCAGTTCACGATCCCGATGACGATCGCGATCACCAGACCGATCACCCCACCGACGCCGTCGCCCGAATGGTCCTTCAGCTCCTTGAACACCTGGTACTGCCAGTAGAGGAAATAGATGCCGAGGGTGATGATCGAGATGAACGCCACGAACCAGGGGTTGCGCACCTTCCCCACGGGACCCCATCCGGAGCTGGCGGCCGGTGGTGGCGGCGGTACGGGTGTGGAATCGGTCATGGAAACCTCCTGGGCGACTGGCTGACGAGCGGGGACAGCGTCGCGCAATTTGGCCCGACGCGGGCGGATGATCCCGCCCGACGAGGTCAGGCTTCAGGCGTCGACCTGGCGACGGCCTTCCAGCGCGCGGCCCAGCGTGACCTCGTCGGCGTACTCGAGGTCGCCGCCCACGGGAAGCCCGCTCGCGATCCGGGTGATGCGGATCTCGAGCGGCTTGAGCAACCGGGCGAGGTACATCGCGGTGGCCTCTCCCTCGATGTTCGGGTTGGTGGCGAGGATCACCTCGGTGACGCCCTCGGCGTCGACCCGCCGGAGCAGCTCCGGGATGCGGAGCTGCTCGGGCCCGATGCCCTCGATCGGCGAGATCGCGCCCTGGAGCACGTGGTAGCGGCCGGAGAACTCGTGGGTGCGCTCGACCGCGACGATGTCACGCGGCTCCTCGACGACGCAGAGCACGGTGCCGTCGCGCCGATCGTCGAGGCAGTACCCGCAGAGCTCGCCTTCCGAGATGTTGAAGCACTGCCGGCACCACGTGACGCGTGCCTTCGCCTCGGTGATCGCGCGCGCGAGCCGGTTGGCATCCTCGGCGGGCGTCTTCAAGAGGTAGAACGCGATCCGCTGTGCCGACTTCGGGCCGACACCCGGCAGGCGGCCGAGTTCGTCGATGAGCGCCTGCACCGGCGCCGCGTACGGGCTGGTCACTCGCGGTGCAACTCAGCCGAGGAGCCCGCCGAGGCTCCCGAGATCGAGGCCGCCGGTGACACCACCGAGGCTCTCGGCTTGCAACTCCTGCGCGCGGCGCAGGCCGTCGCCCACGGCCGCGAGCACGAGATCCTCGAGCATCTCGACGTCGGCGGGGTCGACGACATCGGGGTTGATGCTGACCGACTGCACCTCACCCGCGCCGGTGACGACCACCTTCACCATGCCGCCACCCGCGGAGCCCTCGACGGTCTGATGGTTCAGTGCATCCTGTGCGGCGGCCATGTCGGCCTGCATCTGCTGCACCTGCTTCATCATCTGCTTCATCTGCTGCTGCTGGTTGGCCATGGGATTCCTCAGTCGCGGGGAAGCTCTTCGACGACGGTCGCGTCGAACTGCGAAGTCAGGAGACCCAGTGAATCTACTGCCGCATCGGCCGGTGCCATGTCGGTGAGCTCGGTGAGATCGATCGCTTCTTCCTCGTGGTGCGGGGGCTCGTCGCCGTTCGTGGCGGTGGACGACTGCGAGGACGATGCGGGACCGGACGCCGAGGGGGTCAGTGCACCGAAGCCGTCGACCGGCTCCATCTTGAAGCGGAGCACTCGACCGAGCTGGGCCGTGAGCCCCTCACGGATCGCGTCCGCTTGATCCTGGAACCGCTTCTTCGTCGCCTCGAACAGGTTCTTCGGCACGCCGAACGTGACGACGTTGCCGTCGATCGCGATCGGCTGCGCCTCCTGCGCAGCGGCCTTGGTGACCGGCGGGAAGGTCGGCAGGATCGCGGCCCACGCCAGGATCACGTCGTCGAGCGCGATGGGCGTGGTGTCGTCGACAGGCGCGGCGGTTGCCGGCTCGGGCTCGGGTGACGTCGGGTGCGGCGCGGGAGCTGCGGCCACCGGCGCGGGATTCGTGGCACGGTCTCCCTTCAGCTCCGACAGGGACCGTCCCGAGCCTCTCGGCGCGGGCGCTTCCGTCGCGCGCGGCGCGGGCCGCGGCACCGGCGGCGCGTCGTCGCTCGTGGCGCGCACGCCGCGCTCGAGGCGGTCGACGCGCTCCGCCAGGGCCTGGAGCGGCGGCCCGGCGTCGCGTCGCGCCAGGCGTACCAGCGCGATCTCGAGCACGAGGCGCGGGTCGGCGGCGTCGGCGCCCCGCATGTCGACCACTGCCTGCCCGAGCGTCTCGAGGATGCGGACGAGCTGCGCGGGCCCCGCGCCTTCGCCCAGTGCCGCCAGGCGCGCCATGTCGTCTTCCGGGACGTCGACGCGGACCTTTCCCTTCGCCGACGTCAGGAGGAACGCGTCACGCGAGGTCGCGAGGAGATCTTCGGTGAGGCGACGCGGCTCGTTCCCGTGGTCGAGCAGCTCGCCGAGGCCGACGAGCGCACCCGCGACGTCTTCGTCGATCACGCTCTGGAGCAGGGCGACGCGCCCGGTGACCGCCGACCCGCCGATGAGCAGCGACACCTGCTCGACGTCGAGCGCGCCGTGCGCAATCGCCTGGTCGAGCAACGACAGTGAGTCGCGCATCGAGCCCGCGGCGGCACGAGCGATGATCGCCAGAGCCTCGGGCGACGCATCCACGCCTTCCTTCGCGGCGACGTCGGTGAGATGCCCGAGGATCTCGTCGACGGTGTAGAGCGTGAACTCGTAGTGCTGCGTGCGCGAGCGGATCGTGGGCGCGACCTTCAGCGGGTCGGTGGTGGCGAGCACGAACACGACGTGCTCGGGCGACTCCTCGAGCGTCTTGAGCAACGCGGCTTCCGCGCTGCTGCTGAGCATGTGCACCTCGTCGAGGATGTACACCTTCTTGCCACCACCCGCACTGAGGTACGCGACGCGCTCGATGAGGTCGCGCATCTCCTCGACCCGGCTCTTCGACGCGGCGTCGACCTCGATGACGTCGAGCGACGTGCCGTCGGCGACCGCGACGCAGCTCTCGCACGCGCCGCACGGGTCACCGTCGGCTCCGAGGTTGGTGCAGTTCATCGCCTTGGCGAGGATGCGCGCAGTGGTGGTCTTGCCGGTGCCGCGCGGCCCGGAGAAGAGGTACGCGTGCCCGACACGACCGTCGCGCACGGCGTTGCGCAACGCGGTCGTCACGTGCGCTTGACCCACCAGATCGGCGAACCGTAGGGGTCGGTACTTCCGGTACAGGGACTGGTAGGCCACGAGTTGCGACTGTAGCGACGCGCCTCGATTCATTGGGCCTTTCGGTCCGACTATCGCCCCGAAAGTTCCAATGAATCGCGGGTCAGTCGACGCCGGGGTGCAGCTTGGCGATCGAGCGGCGACGGAAGTACGCGGCGCCGGCGATCCCGGCGACGAAGCACGCGACCGCGGTGAACGCGCCGTCCTGGAACTGGATCAGGGTGGCCAGCGCGACGACGTACCCGAGCAGGTACCCGACCAACGTCGCCCACACGACACGCGGCTGCGCCACACCTCGAGGCTACCGAGGTTGTGAATGACCGTGCACCCGTCGTCGACAAGGGCGCCACGAGATCGTGCTCGTACTCGACTCGGGCCAGGCACCCCTGCGGCACACGAGAGGGCCCGCTGAGAGCTGCTTCCTTCCGGACCTGACTCGGTTCACAGGATCTCGTTGCGCAGGACCCGACCCTCGACGCCTCATACGAGTCGTACCTTGCGGCGGCCCGAGCCTCGGACGGGAATTCAGCCCCCCTTACGTGGGTTTGGGGTACAGGGCACCACGAGCTCCCCGCCTAGCACGGTCGGCGTCAGCCTACCCGCCTCGGCGCGCGACACTTTCACCCGTGCCCGCGCCGTTTGCCTCCGTCGACGACCTGTGCGCGGTGCTCGACGACGGCCACGGGGCCGGGACGTACAGCGCGCTCGACCATCACCTGCAGTGCGCCGACATCCTGCGCCGTGAAGGCGCCGACGTCGAGATGCAGATCGCCGGGCTCGTGCACGACGTCGCGAGCTCGCTCGACCCGCGCCCGTCGGGCGACCACGCGGAGATCGGCGCCACGCTCGTGCGCCCGTTGCTCGGTGATCGAGTCGCCGATCTCGTCGCGGGGCATGTGCCCGCCAAGCGCTACCTCGTGACCATCGAACCCTCGTACCGCGACGTACTGAGCGACGGCAGCGTGGCCACGCTCGCGGTGCAGGGCGACGCGATGACGGCCGAGGACGCGGAAGCGTTCGCGGCCGCGCCGCTTGCCGCGGACTGGCTCACGTTGCGCCGCGCCGACGACCGGGCGAAGTCCGTCGGCCTCGTGGTCCCCGACCTCGGGTCGTGGCGGCCCGCGCTCGACGAGCTCGCTGCTCACACGAGGCTCACGACCGCCCAGAGGTAGCATCGACGCCCCTGGAGGGGTGCGAGAGCGGCCGAATCGGCACGCTTGGAAAGCGTGTGTGGGGCAACTCACCGTGGGTTCGAATCCCACTCCCTCCGCCAAGCGCCCCGGTGGGCGTGCGCGACCGCGCTACACGAACTTCCGCTCCAGCTCGGCGAAGAACGCGGCCGACAATCGCTCGAAGTCGCCCTGGGAAAGCCGGATCGGGTCGCCGATCGCGAGCTGGAGCACCGACTGCTCGGGGATGAACTTGATCACCGAGCTCGCCGCGAGGACACCGTTGTTGTTCATCATCGAGTCGCACAACATCTCGACCTCGTTCAATGGGTTGCCGTCCTTGCCCGCGACCATTCGGATTCGGTGGACGAACGGGCGGTCGAGCACGAGGACCATGTTGTTGAAGAAGAGCGGCTCGAACGCGACGAGCGCCGCGTCGGCCTTCTTGTCCTTCGTCGCAACGACGGCTTTGGCGACCTGTCTTGTACGCCACGACCTGCTCGGCGATCACAGCCTTCGCGTGGTCGACTTCTTCCTGGGTGTAGTCCTTGCGACCGAGCACGGCTCAGGACTCGTCGTCCGCGGGCACCTGCCGGGCGTCGGCGGGCATCTGGAGCAGCCCCATGATCGTCTTCATGCGTGAGGTCATCGCCGATCTCCTCGAGTGCTCGTGGGTTACGTCGACCGGTCCCCGATCGTCAGTGGTATGACGGATGACGGCGACGGGAGGTATCACGTGACCACGGACGACTGGCTCGCCCGACAGTTCGAGGAGCATCGATCCCAGCTGCGGGCAGTCGCATACCGGATGCTCGACTCACCGAGCGAAGCCGACGACGCGGTGCAGGAGACCTGGTTGCGGCTCAGCCGCACCGACTCCGACGGCATCGACAACCTGGATGGCTGGCTCACCACCGTCGTGAGCCGGGTGTGCCTCGACATGTTGCGCGCACGCGTGTCGCGACGCGCGGAGCCCGCAGCTGCGCACCTCGACGAGGTGCTCGAGATCCCCGACGCCGGTGGTGACCCGGAGTACGAGGCGCTCCTTGCCGACGCGCTCGGTCCTGCGCTGCAGGTCGTGCTCGACACCCTTACCCCCGCGGAACGGCTCGCGTTCGTGCTGCACGACGTCTTCGCGGTGCCGTTCGACGAGATCGGCACCATCCTCGGCCGCTCCCCCAACGCGGCCAAGCAGCTCGCGAGCCGGGCCCGGCGCCGCGTCCAGGGAACCACGCCGGACGCGCGCACCGATGTGGGGGGTCAACGCGCGGTCGTCGACGCCTTCCTCGCCGCGTCGCGCAGTGGCGACCTCGACCAGCTCGTCGCAGTGCTCGACCCCGACATCGTGCTGCGGGCCGACCACGCCGCCGTGCAGATGGGGTCGCCGGAGGAAGTCCGCGGGGCCACGGCCGTCGCGCAGGTCTTCTCGGGCCGCGCGCTCGCCGCGCAGCCCGCGGTCGTCGACGGCATCGTCGGCGTCACGTGGGCGCCCGGTGGCCGTGCGAAGGTCGTGTGGGACATCACGGTCACCGGCGATCGAATCACCCGGATCGACATGGTCGCCGACGCCGACAGCCTCGACGAGCTCGACCTCGTCATCCTCGACTGAGCGACCGAGCCCGGTCAGACGACGCGGGAGCCGAAGTAGTTCAGCGCGAGGCGGAGGCGCGACTGCTGACCGGGGACGTAGAGCACGCCGTCGTGGAGCAGGTACCAGGCCTCCCGGACGCACCACGCGCACGTGACGGGGCGCACCGATCCCAGCTACGGTCCTGTTCGTCCGCACGACGAGGGGGAAACGACATGGCTGACTGGGGTCCGTTCGATCTCACGGGGAAGAACGCGATCGTCACCGGTGGCGCGATGGGCATCGGCTTCGGCATCGCCAGCCGGCTCACCGAGGCGGGCGCCAACGTGCTCGTCGGCGACCTCGACGAGTCTGCGGCCAAGGCGTCGATCGAGAAGCTCGCCGATCACCGCGGCACTGCGATCGCCGCCCAGGCCGATGTCAGCGACCCGACGGCCGGCGCGCAGCTCGCCGAGCGGTGCGCGGCCGAGTTCGGGTCGGTCGACATCCTCGCCAACAACGCGGGCATCTACCCGATCGTGCCGTTCGACGACGTCACCCCCGAAATCTTCGACCGCATCATCTCGGTGAACTACCGCGGGCTCCTCTTCACGTCGCAGGGCGTCGCGCAGAAGATGGCCGCGCAGGGCACCGGCGGCGTGATCATCAACATCGCGTCGATCGACGGCATGCACCCGTCGTTCCCAGGCCTCTCCACCTACGGGTCGTCGAAGGCTGCGGTGATCCAGCTCACGAAGAACATGGCAATCGAGCTCGCGCCACACCACATCCGGGTCGTCTCGATCGCGCCGGGTGCCATCGACACCGACGGCGCGAGGAAGCTCGCGGCGTCGGGTGAGATGAACGAGGAAGAGCGCCAGGCGATCGCCGACGCGATGGTCGCGAAGATGCCGATCGGCCGGATGGGCAACCCCGACGACATCGCCAAGGTCGCGGTGTTTCTCGCGTCGTCCGCCGCCGACTACATGACCGGCGAGAACGTGCTCGTCGACGGCGGCTATCTCCTGGGTTAGCGAGCGAAAGCCGGACTCGAGCGCACGCACTTACTCTGGTATGTGGCTGAGGCTCGAGTAAGCAATGAGTTGGTGAACCCCACTGCGACGCTGTTGCTCTCGTGCCCTGATCAGCCAGGGCTCGTCGCAGCGGTGGCCGAGTTCATCTTCGGCAACCGCGGGAACATCGTGCACGCCGACCAGCACACCGATGTCGAGGAGGGCATCTTCTTCCAACGCGTCGAGTTCGGGCTCGACGGCTTCGCGATCGCGCGCGGTGACATCGCGCACGCGTTCGACGAGCTGGCGTCGCGCTTCGACATGCAGACGCAGCTCACCTTCTCCGACGAAGTGCCGCGCGTCGCAGTGATGATGTCGCGCGAGCCGCACTGTATGTACGACCTCCTCGCGCGCTGGAAGACCGGCGAGTACGCCGCCGACATCCCGCTGGTCATCAGCAACCATCCGGACCACGCCGACGCGGCGGAGCACTTCGGCGTCGAGTACCACCACCTGCCGGTGACGCCGGAGACCAAGGCCGAGCAGGAAGCCCAGGTGCTCGAGCTTTGCGACCGCCACGACATCGATCTCATCGTGCTGGCTCGCTACATGCAGATCCTGAGCCCGCAGTTCGTGGCGCGATTCCCCAATCGGATCGTCAACATCCACCACTCGTTCCTGCCCGCGTTCGCCGGGAGCCGTCCCTACCACCAGGCCCACCAACGCGGCGTGAAGATCGTCGGCGTCACCGCTCACTACGTGACCGCCGAGCTCGATCAGGGCCCGATCGTCGACCAGGACGTCGTGCGCGTGAGCCATCGCGATTCGGTCGCCGACCTCGTGCGCAAGGGACGTGATCTGGAGAAGATCGTGCTCGCACGTGCGGTGCTCGCGCACCTGGAGAGCCGCGTGCTCGTGTACGGCAACAAGACCGTCGTGTTCTGGTGACGCGCGTTCCGGTGAGGGCCTGATGGACCTCGAGGACCGGCGCACCGGCACCGCGTTGCTCGCGGTCGCGGTCGCGGTGACGGCGTGGGGCTTCGGGCCGCTGCTCGTCAACGGCATCAGCGCGAGCGCCAACACGGTCGTCTTCTGGCGCATGTGGATCGCGCAACCGGTGATGATCACCATGGCGTACATCACTGGCGGGCGCCTGTCGTGGGCCCTGCTGAAGCGCTCCTCCGTCACCGGCGTGTGCTTCGCGGCCTCGATCGTCTTCGGCTTCATGTCGTTCAGGGAGACATCGATCGTCAACGCCACCTTGATTCCCGCGCTGCAGCCGGCGTTGATCCTGCTCGTGGCCAGTCGCCTGTTCGGTGAGCGGCGCACCCGCACCGAGCTGGCCTTCGCCGCACTGGCGCTCGCCGGCGCGGTCGTCGTCGTGCTCGGCGCAAGCGGCGACGGCTCCTCCTTGTACGGCGACCTCCTGGCGGTCGGCAACCTGCTCCTGTTCACCGTGTACTTCCTGCTGTCGAAGCACCACCGCGACCAGGACGTCCACACGTGGTCGTGGATCGCATCGGTGTTCTTCGTCGCCGCGTTGTGCGTGACCCCCTGGTGCCTCGCGACGTCGAACGACCTCGGCGGCATGGTCGGCATCGACTGGCTGTGGATCGTGCTGCTCGTGCTCGGACCGGGCGTCGTCGGTCACGGGCTCATGACGTGGGCGCACGCGCACCTCGACGTCACGCTCACATCTCTGCTCTCGCTCGGCAACCCTGTGATCTCGACCATCGGCGCCTGGGCGATCTTCAGCCAGGCGCTCTCGGCGTCGCAGGTCGCGGGCGCGATCGTGGTGCTCGTCGCGCTCGGCGCGATCGTGAGCAGGCAGCGCAGCGACCGCGCGCTCGCGGCCGAAGCCGCCGCGACGCAAGATCTCTTGGACGGGTAGCCAGCTCGACGGGTGGTCGCGCGGCGCCGGTACGCTCGGTCGATGACCCGGGAGATGACCCCAGACGAGATCCGCGCCTTCCTCCTCGAAGGCACGCGCACCGCGAAAGTCGCCACCGTGCGTGCCGACGGCAGGCCGCATGTCGCGCCGGTCTGGTTCGTGCTCGACGGCGACGACAGCATCTTCAACACCGGTGCGAGCTCGGTGAAGGGCAAGACCCTGCGACGCGACCCGCGCGTGAGCATCTCGGTCGACGACGCGACCCCGTCGTACTCGTTTGTCATGATCGAAGGGATTGCGGAGATCTCCGACGACCTCGACGCGATGCTCCCGTGGTCGACTGCGATCGGCGGTCGCTACATGGGCGCAGAGCAAGCCGAGCAGTTCGGCCGGCGCAATGCAGTCGACGGCGAGCTGCTCGTCCGGGTACGTCCGCAGCACACGATCTCTCGAGCCGGGATGACCGACTGATGCGCGCCGACCTCGATGCGCTCATGGGTGTCGCGCTCGACGAAGCCCGTGCCGCGCTCGAGCACGACGACGTGCCGATCGGCGCGGTCGTCGCGCGCGTCGACACTGGCGAGATCCTCGCCCGGCGTCACAACGAGCGCGAGCTCACCGGCGACCCGACCGCGCACGCCGAGGTGCTCGCGCTCCGCGACGCCGCGCGGGCCGTCGGCAGCTGGCGCCTCCGCGACTGCGTGCTCGTCGTCACCCTCGAACCCTGCCCGATGTGTGCCGGGGCCGCGGTCGCCGCGCGCGTGCCCGTCGTCGCATTCGGCGCCGACGACCCCAAGGGCGGATCGCTCGGCACCCTGTACAACTTCGGCAGCGACCCGCGGCTCAATCACACCATCGAGGTGCGTGACGGCGTGCGCGCCGAAGAGGCCGCGGCCCTGCTCGAAGTCTTCTTCGCGGCGCGCCGGGCCTGATCCGCCCGAAGAGTCATGGCGGGCGATTCGAGGAGAGGCGGTGGCACGGCCGTCGGTACAATGACCCGCCCTACGTCGCGAGTTGGCGCAGGACCCGGAGGGATGCGAGAGCGGCCGAATCGGATGGTCTCGAAAACCATTGTGGGGCAACCCACCCTGGGTTCAAATCCCAGTCCCTCCGCCAGAGAACGAGGCGTCGACGCCATCGACGCTCAGAGGTCTTCCAACCAGATGCCGGTCGCGCGGGCGGCGAGCTCGTCCTGCACGTACGCGAGGAGGACATCGGGCCCGGCGATGGCCGGGCGGCGTGACTCCGCGAGCGCCGGGGTCACCCGAAGCTGACCCTGCGGCAACCCCGCGATCCGGCGCCCGGGACCTGCGGTCGGCCGCAGAGATAGCCTGCGCCCATGGGGAAGCAGGTTCCGATCGTCGACTATCTCGCGCTCGATGGCGACGGTCCGGTGCTGGTCGCGCTGGTGTGCGACGGGTGCGGCGCTCGGTATTTCGGTCGGCGCAACGCGTGCGGGCACTGCGCGGGGCGCGCGTTCCATCCGGAGGCGTTGGGCACGACGGGGGTGGTGCGTTCGTTCGCGATCGTGCACCAGGCGGCGCCGAACGTGCCGGTGCCGTACGTGTCCGCGGTCGTCGATCTCGACGGTGGCGGTGACGTGAAGGCCAACGTCGTGGGGGTCGAGCCGGATCCGGCGAGGGTGTCGCTGGGGATGAAGGTGCGGTTGACGACCTTCGTCGCCGGTACCGACGACGACGGCACCGAAGCGGTCGCGTTCGGGTTCGAGCCCGCGTAAGAGACCCAAAGAGCGAAGGACGCAGTCATGAGTGACGCGGTGTGGGTGTTGGGTGCGGCGATGACGAAGATCGCGCGCTACGAGGACAAGGATGTCGTCGACCTCGCGGCGGCAGCGACGTTCGACGCGCTCGACGACGCGGGCATCTCGATCTTCGACGTGCAGGTCCTCGCGGCGGGCAGCCTGTTCACCCAGGGTGGTGTCGGTCAGCAGATCGCCAAGCAGGTCGGCCAGACCGGTATCCCGATCTACAACGTCACCAACGCGTGCGCGACGGGCGCGACCGCGGTGCGGACTGCGCTCATGTCGATCAAGGCAGGTGAATCCGACATCGGGCTCGCGGTCGGCTGCGAGCAGATGGGCAAGATGGGCCTCCTCGGCGGCGCGGGCCAGGCGAAGGCCGCGCGGAAGGTGTTCGAGCCCGCGGGTCGCTTCGGTGGTGTGATGCCGGTCGAAGGTGTGCTCGGCTCGGGCACCATGCCGGCGGTGTTCGGCCAGGCCGGCATGGAATACGCGTACCAGCACGACGGCGTCGGGTTCGAGCAGTTCGCCAAGGTCGCGGAGAAGAACCATGCCCACTCCACGCTGAACCCCCTCGCGCAGTACCAGAAGGCGTTCTCACTCGAGGAGATCATGAACGCCCGTGTGATCTCCTACCCGAACACGCTGCCGATGTGCTGCCCCACCGGCGACGGTGCCGCCGCGGTCGTCCTCGTGTCGGAGGCGAAGTTGCGCACCCTGTCGCTCGCGCAACAGCAACGCGCGGTGAAGATCTCCGCGTCGGTCCTCACGAGCGACCCGTGGGTCGAGGGCGGCGAGTCACAGCCCGACGTCAACACCCTCACGCGCAACGCCGCCAACCAGGCCTACGAGCAGGCCGGCATCGGCCCCGACGACCTCGACCTCGTCGAGCTCCACGACTGCTTCGCCACCGCCGAGCTGCTCCACTACGACAACCTCGGCCTCTGCGAGCCCGGCGGCGCCGGCGACTTCATCGACTCCCGCGCACCGTGGCGCGATGGCCGCATCCCCGTCAACGCCTCCGGAGGACTGCTCTCCAAGGGTCACCCCATCGGGATGACCGGCGCCGCGGGCGTCTACGAGATCACCACGCAGCTGCGCGGCGAAGCCGGCGACCGCCAGATCGCCGGCGCCACCGTCGGTCTCGCCCACGTCATCGGCCTCGGCTCCAGCTGCGGCATCCACATCCTGGAGAAAGCCGCGAGCTGAGCCGGCCGATCCGCGGGGACCGACTCACTCAGTTGAACAGCGTCTCGCCGATGTAGCCGGTGGGGCCGACGCCCGGCGGCACCGCGAACACTGCGCTCCCGGTGTGGCGGATGTACTCGTTGAGGGCGTCGCCGGCGAGGTTCTGCTGCACTGCGATGAACCCGGTGCGCGGGTCGCGCTGGAACGCGATGAAGAACAACCCCGCGTCGAGCTGGTTCGTCACGGGGTTGATGCCGTCGGTGAACGAGTAGCCGCGGCGGAGCATGCGGAAGCCCGCGCCCTCCGAAGGTGCGGCAAGGCGGATGTGTGCGTCGATCGGGATCACCGGGGCGCCGTCTTTCGTCGCCTTCAGGTCGACAGCGTCGTGCTCCTTCTTCGCACCGAGGGGCGCACCTTCGATCTTGTTGCGCCCGATCGTGAGCTCCTGATCCGCGAGCGTCGAGCGGTCCCACACCTCGAGCAACATGCGAATGCGGCGCGTGACCATGTACGAGCCCGCCGCCATCCACGGCGCGCCGTCATCCTTCGCCACCCAGATGTCCTTGCGCAGCGCGGCGGAGTCCTCGGCGGTGACGTTGTTGGTCCCGTCCTTGAAGCCCATGAGGTTGCGCGGCGTGGTCTGCGCGGTGTCGGTGCTCGACGTTCGGCCGAAGCCCATCTGCGACCACCGGAGCACCGCGGTGCCGCGCGCGATGCGCGCGAGGTTCCGGATCGCGTGGAAGCACACGTTGGGGTCGTTGGCGCACGCCTGCACCGCGAGGTCGCCGTTGCTACGCGCGGGGTCGATGGTGTCGCCGCCGAACTCCGGGATGTCGACGAGCGCGTCCGGCCGCTGCGCGGCGACACCGAACCGGTCGACGCCGTCGAGCGCGAACAACGAGGGGCCGAACCCGAACGTGATCGTCAACGACGACGGCCCGAGGCCGACGGCCTCACCCGTGTCGTCCGGCGGTGCGTCCTGGTCGGTGTTGTCGCTCCCGACGGGAAGACCCGCGGTCATGCGCCGCGCCGCGCTCGTCCACTTCTTGAGCAGGACGACCACGTCGTCGCGATCGGTGGTCGTGAGGTCGAAGGTGGCGAACAGCAACCGGTCCTGCGCGGGCGTGACGATGCCGGCCTGGTGCTCACCGTGGAAAGGGACGACTGCCGCGAGGGCGTTGCTCGCGGCGCCGGCGGCCGGTGCGCCGAGCACGAGGTCGGTACCGACGACACTCGCGGTCGCCGCGGTGGCGGTGAGCGCACCGACGGTGCCGAGGAACCGTCGTCGTGACGGCCGCGGAGTGTCGGACATCACTGCTTCACGATCTGCTTCGCGACCTTCGAGAGTGGCTCGGCCAGCGCGTCGATGGCCTGCGACAGTGCCCTGGTGTCGGCCGATGTGAGCGCGGTGTAGAGAACGTACCCCGTGCCCACCTTGTGCGCAGCGAGCGCAGTGTCGACGGCGGCGAAGCGGGCGTCGATCTGCGCGGCCAGCGCGGCCTTCGCGCCCGTGAGGAGCGGCTTCACCGCGTCGAACGCCGCCTTCGCGCCCTGGACGTTGCCCGCGAAGTCGAGGAGGTCGATGCGTGAGTAGCGCTCCTCCTCGCCCGTGATCTTCGACGCCGACACCTCGTTCAGCAGCTCGACCGCGCCGTTGGCGATCGACGCGGGCTGCAGCTCCACGCTGGCCACGAGGTTGGCGAGCGTGCCGACGTCTTCCTGGAGATCGGCCGCGACTTCGCTCATGCCGGCGGTCGTGTTGCTCACGAACAGCGCCTGCTCGATCTTGTGGAACCCGCCCCATTCGTCGTCGCGGACGTCACCCTTGCGGGCGTCGATCTTCGGGTCGAGGTCGCCGAACGTCTCCGCCACCGGCTCGATGCGCTCGTACGGGACGCGCGCGGGGCCGTAGAGCTGCTTGGCGAGCTCGACGTTGCCGGACTGCACCGCGGCGACGAACGCGTTCGTCGCGCTGACCAGCTCGGCGGTCTGCGCTTCGAGGTAACCGCGGTACGTGTCGACTACGGCCTGCTGTGCGGGCGTGAGCTTGGTGTCGGCCGTGCCGGTCACCGTGAGCGCGCCGGTGGCGTGCTTGTCGCCGCCCGGGCACTTGGTCGTGTAGTCACCGGGCTTGAGGGTCAGCGAGAACTCGCCACTGAGCCCGGGCGCGATGTTCTCGACCTCGCCGATGATCCGGCTCTTCGTCAGCACCTCGAACTCGCTGACCGCGCCGTCGCCCTTGTTGGTGACCTTGAACGTGGTGGCACCGGCGGGCGTCTCGAGCTTGGCCGGGCAGCCGTCGTCGGTCAGCGTCACCTTGACCGTGTTCGCCTTCGCACGTGGCACCGCCGCCCCGGCCGCCACGATGGGCACGACGATCAGCGCCAGCGCCACCATCGCCACGACGCCCACACGGGCGGCGCTCCTGCTCGGCGCGCGACGACGCGTGGGCCGGAGCACGTACACGGTCATCGGGATCGCGTAGGCGAGCCACACGAACACCTCACCGACGGTGGGCTCGGGCTGGATGCCGAACATGCCGGTGATGAGCGCCGACTGCACCGAACCGGGCTCGACCAGCCAGGTGAGGTCGAGCGCGCGCGCCTGGAACACGTTCACCCACCCGGCTTCGTGGCCGGTGTGCACCGCGCCGGCCAGCAAGCCGGCCGCGACGAGCACCAGGAGCACGCCGGTGATCTTGAAGAACTTCTGCAGGTTGATCCTCAGGCCGCCGCGATAGATCGCGTAGCCGACGAGCACCGCGGTGAGCACGCCGAGCGCGGCGCCGGTGCCGGTCAGGCTCGGGCGCGTCGACTGCTGGAACGCCGCGAGCAGGAAGACCGCGGTTTCGAGCCCCTCGCGGAAGACCGCGAGGAACGCCATCATGACCAAGGCGATCGACGAGCTCTCGGCGAGCGCACGATCCGCCTTCGCTTCGAGCTCACCCTTGAGGCCCGCGGCGTTGCGGCGCATCCAGACGATCATCCAGGTGATGAACCCGACCGCGATCAGCCCGATGACGGTCTCGAGCTGCTCCTGCTCGCGCTGCGGCAGGTTCTCCTCCGCGATCCGCAGGCCCACGCCGGCCGCGGCGCACAGCGCGACGGCCGCGCCGACCCCGAGCCACATCCAGCGCATCGCGTCACGACGGTCCTGCTGGCGGAGGAAGGCCGCGACGATGCCCACGATGAGCGACGCCTCGAGCCCCTCACGGAGGCCGATCACGAAGGTGGGAAGCACTCTCGATCTCCCGATCAGCGACGGACCGAGAGAAGGTTAGGCCTACCTTAGAACTTGTGCAAGTCAGCCTTACCTCACGGCTGAGGGACCAGGCCCAGCTGCTCGTAGATCTCGCGGGTCGCGGTCGATCGGTTCAACGTGTAGAAGTGCAGACCCGGTGCACCACCGGCGAGGAGCTCACGACAGAGCTTGGTGGCCTCCTCGATCCCGACCCTCCGGACCGCCTGCGGATCGTCGCCGACCGCGTGCAACTTCCCGCTGAGCCACTCGGGGAACTCGGAGCCCTGGAGCTGGGTCATCCGCTCGATCGAGGCCAGGCTCGTCGCCGGCATGATCCCCGCGATCACGGGCTTGTCGACACCGAGCGCGCGCAGCGAGTCGACGAGGTCGAAGTAGTGGGCGGCGTCGAAGAAGAACTGGGTGATCGCAAAGTCGGCGAGCGCGAGCTTCTCGGCGGTGTGGGCCCGGTCGCTGGCGAGCGACGGCGACCGCGGATGAGGCTCGGGGTGCGCGGCGACGCCCACCGCGAAGTCACCTACTTCACGGACGAGTTGCACCAGCTCGATCGCGTGGTGCAGCTCACCCGGAGGGAGGTCGAGATCCTTCGGCGGATCGCCGCCGAGCGCCAGCACGTTCTCGACCCCCGCATCGCGGTAGCGCGTCACGACGTCGACCAGTTCGGCGCGCGTGTGCGCGGCGCACGTGAGGTGGGCCATCGCGTTCATCGACGTCGTGCGATTGATCTCGACGACGAGATCGTGCGTGCGCTCGCGCGTCGTCCCGCCGGCGCCGTAGGTGACCGAGACGTACGAGGGCTTCAGCGGCTCCAACGCGCGGAGCGTACGCGCCAACACGAGCTCCGCCTGCTCGTCGCGCGGAGGGAAGAATTCGAACGAGTAGCTCGTGCCCTCGCGCAGAATGCGATCGATCCGTGCCACGGCCGACGAGCGTACGCGACACTTGGCCGTGCGCCCCCGCCAATTGGCCCATCACGAGCGGCGCGCACGGTTTCGTGGGCACGGCTACTTCAAGCGCCTCGGCCCCGGTCTCATCACGGGCGCGGCCGACGACGACCCCTCGGGCATCGGGACGTACTCGCAGGTCGGCGCCGAGTTCGGGCTCCTGCTGGCGTGGTCGGCCCTGTACGTCGCGCCGTTCGCCGTCGGGGTCCAGGAGATGGCGGCGCGCCTCGGGATCACCCGCGACAAGGGCTTGTCGACGCTGTTGCGAGACCGCTTCCCGCGCTCGGTGCTGTACTGCGCGGTCGCGCTCGTGATCTTTGCGAACACCTTCAACATTGCGGCCGACATCGCCGCGATGGGTGCGTCGGCCGAGCTCATCGTGCCGCTGCCGGCGGGCCTGCTGTCCGTCGCGTTCACCGCGCTCATGCTCGGGCTCGAGATCGCGGTTCCCTACCACCGGTACTCACGCATCCTGCGGTGGCTCGGGTTGTCGTTGCTCGCGTACCTCTTCGTGCTCGCGTCGATCGACGTGAACTGGGCCGACGTCGCCCGGCACGTCCTCGTCCCGCACTTCTCCGGGTCGGCCGCGGAGCTTGCGGCGCTCGTCGCGGTGTTCGGGACGACCGTCTCGCCATACCTCTTCTTCTGGCAGACGAGCGAGGAGGTCGAAGAGGAGTCGGAGCACCCGGAGGAAGCCGTGCCCTCCGACGACAACATGCGCGCCATGCGCGTCGACGTGATCGGCGGCATGGTGTCGGCGTGCGTCATCGCCTTCGCGATCATCGTGGCCGCCGCCGCGACACTGCACGCCAGTGGGATCACGAACATACAGACCGCGGATCAGGCGGCCGAGGCGCTCAAGCCGTTCGCCGGTGACCTCGCCGGCCTGATCTTCGCGATCGGAGTGGTCGGGCTCGGGCTGCTGGCGGTACCGGTACTCGCCGGTTCCACCGCGTACGCCGCGTCAGAGGCGTTCAGCTGGCACGAGGGCCTCTCGAAGCGCTTCCGTGAGGCGCGCGGGTTCTACGCCGTCATCACGTTCTCGA
This sequence comes from uncultured Actinomycetes bacterium, assembly GCA_963721435.1. GTDB lineage: Bacteria > Actinomycetota > Acidimicrobiia > IMCC26256 > DASPTH01 > CAVRJC01. The sequence goes on along the minus strand of CAVRJC010000012.1, from coordinate 1,332,484 downwards.
TGGTGGTCGGGCTCGCGCTCAACTTCGCCGGCATGGACCCCATTCAGGGCCTGTACTACGCCGCCATCGTCAACGGGATCGCAGCTCCACCGCTGATCTTCCTCATGATCGTTCTCGCCCGATCACCGGAGATGGGCGCCCACCGATCCGGTCCCCTTTCGCTCGTGGTGTGCGGCGCTGCGGTCGCGATCAGCGTGGCACTCCCCGTCGCGTGGCTGCTCTCGTCGTAGTCCGGCCTCCTCCCACATCGGCCTCATGGGCAGCACGCGTGACAGACTGCGGGCGTGCCCCCTGAGAAGCTGCATTGGCGGGATCTGTACTCCGAGGTCGTGACCTCGGGCTTGTGCACGGGATGCGCGGGCTGCGTGATCGCGTGCCCGCACGACGTGCTCGGCTATCGCGACGACGAGGGCGTCTACAAGCCTTTCCAGCTCGAAGACGGCTACGCGCCCGACAACTGCAGCCACGGCGAGAAGGGCTGCACGTCGTGCACTCGCGCGTGCCCGCGCTTTCGCGCGTGGGAGACCGACATCGACGAGTTCATGTTCGGGCGGACCCGCACCGCGGAAGAGCCCGACGGCATCAGCAAGGACATCGTGCTCGCACGCGCGACCGACCCGGTGCTCGCCGAGGTCGGTCAGGACGGCGGGCTGGTCTCCGCAATCCTCGTGTACGCGCTCGAGCACGACCTGATCGACGCCGCGCTCGTGAGCTACCTCGAGGGCGACGGCACCACATGGAAGGCCATCCCCGGCGTCGCGCGCACGCGCGACGACGTCATCGCCTCGGCCGGGAGTCGCTACACGTACTCGGCGAACACGCTCGCGTACACCGACGCGGTCGAGTCGGGTGCGGAGCGGATCGCGCTCGTGGGCATGAGCTGCCAGTCGTCGGTGCCACCGGTGATGAAGCAGCGCAAGGCGGGCAAGGTCGCGCGTCGCCTGTCGCTCAACATCGGCCTGCTGTGCTCGAAGACCTTCGACGACGCGATCTTCGAGGAGCTCTTCGAAGCGAAGTACGGGCTGAAGAAGTCCGAGATGCGCAAGATGAACATCAAGGGCGTGTTCCAGATCTGGATGCACAACGGCGACTACCACGAGATCCCGCTGAAGGAATGCCACGCCTGGACGCGTGAGGGGTGCAATTTCTGCCCCGACTTCGCCGCCGAGCACGCCGACATCTCCACCGGCGGCATCGGCGCCTTCAACGACTGGACGCTCACCATCGTGCGCACCGACGTCGGCCGCGAGCTGATGGACGCCATGATCCGCGACGGGTGGCTCACCATCCGCCCCGGCGACGACGACCCCGGCGCCATCGACCTCCTCCGCAAGCTCTCGGTGAAGTCCCGCAAGCGCTGGCCCGAGTTCGCGGTCGATGCCCCGCGCATGATCCCCCCGAAGAAGCAACCCGCCTGACATCGGCGCGGCGCGTCTTGCGCGTGCGCCATCCCGAGAGGGACACTGGTCCGGAGATCGTCCGTTACCCCGTCCCCCCGGGGGGTCGCCATGGATCAGGCGTCGGTCACGATTGCGTTGTCGTTCGGTGGCGCGATCTGCTTGTTCGGTCTGTTGACGCTGTTCCTGGTCTACGACGACCGGCACACGACACCGTCACCCGTTCGGCCCGACACGACGTCCGCTGATCTCGGGTCGACCACTGCGTTCCCGGTGGGCCGGCTCCGGATGGGCGTCGTGGCCGTGACGTTTCTGATCTGGTCGTTGCTCATCAGCGAGCACCTGCGAGCACGCCGGTAGCGCGTCGCGTCGTGACTCAACAGGGGTTAGCGTCCGCCTCGAAACTGGAGGAGGACACCATGAGCGACGCCACGCATGCCGGGCCTGATTCCGGTCCACCCGAAGGCGCCGGGATCCCGTGGATCAACCCGACCATGCAGCAGCAGATCCGATGGCGCGACGGTGACATCGTCGTCTCGGTGCCGCCAAAGAGCGGCACCACATGGACCATGAACATCGTGCACCAGCTCCGCTCGGATGGTGACCCCGACTTCTTCGACATCTACGAAGAGGTCCCCTGGCTGGAGTTCGTCCCGAGCCCCGACACCGTGCCCGGCGATCTGGTTGCCGCGTTCGACCAGATGGGCGACGACCGCCGCCGCGCGTTCAAGTCCCACTCGGCCCCGGACGATCTGCCCTACCACCAGCCGGGTCAGGGCCCGGACGTGAAGTACATCGTCGTGGTGCGGAACCCCGACGAGGCCGTCGCATCGATGCGCCCGTTCATCCAGGCGCACTCGGATGCCTGGTTCGAGCTCTGGCACATCCCGAAGGAAGCGATCGTCGGACCCGACTTCGAGACGTTTGTCTCCGAGACGGCAAGCATCCTGGTGCCCATGATCTTCGGTTTCGTGGCGGCGTGGTGGCCCCTGCGCCACAACTCGAACGTGTTGCTCGTGCACTTCTCCGACCTCAAGCGCGACCATGAAGGATCGGTGCGCCGCATCGCCGATTTCCTGGGCTTCGACGTCGCCGACGATCAGTGGCCGGCGATCCTGGAGTACACCTCGTTCTCCTGGATGAAGGCCCACGAGGACAAGTTCGAGCTCCGGAGCGTCTCCGACATCCCGATCCTCGACCCCGGCGCCATGATCCGCAAAGGCCAGATCGGTGCCAGCGCCGAGGACGGCGTCACCCCGGAGATCTCCGCCGCGATCGCCGACACCGGCCGACAGATCCTCGACGAGCAGGCGCTCGAATGGTGCTACCGCGGAGGACCCCTCCCGGCGTCTTAGCGTGCCGTGACGGTGTCGGTGTCGCGGCCGGAGCGCAGGACCGTGCCGGGAGTTGCGCCGGTCGACTCGCCGTCGCGGATCGTCTCGACACCGTTGACGAGCACGCGCTGTACTCCCGTCGATCCGGCGACAAGGCGTACTGCTCCGCCAGGCAGGTCGTGCACGAGTCGCGCCGGTTGCGCTCCGACGGTCGCCGGATCGAACAGCACGAGATCGGCGAACGCGCCTTCCGCGATTCGGCCCCGGTCGCGCAGGCCGAACAACCGCGCCGGCTTGTCGGTGAAGTTGTGGATCGCCTTCTCGATCGGCATGAACTTGCGGCCCCGCAGGCACTCGGCGAGGAACTGGGTCGGGTACGACCCTCCGCACATGCGGTCGAGATGCGCGCCGGCGTCGGAGCCGGCCATCAGCACGTCGTCGTCGTTCCACGCGCTCGCGCGAATCGCCCAGTGCTCGTCGTCGTCGCCCGCGGGCGGGGGCCACAGCGTCGTGCGCAGCTCGTCGTCGATCACGACGTCGAGCAGCGCGTCGAATGGGCGCACACCCCGCTCCCGGGCGATGTCGCCCACCAAGCGGCCCGACAGGCCTTCGTTGGCCGCGCTGGTCGTGTCACCGATGCGATACCCGGCGAAGTTGCCCAGCGCCCGGAACATGCCGGCGGCTTCGCTGTTTGCCGCCTGGTCGAGTGCTCGACGGTTGTCCGAGCTGCGCAGCGCCTGCATGCGCTCGGCCGGAGGCAGGCTCATGATCTCGCGCCAGCCGGGGATGAGGAACAGCGCGCAGTAGTTGCCGAAGCTCATCGTCATCGGGACGATGGTCGGCATCATCAACGCGACGATTCGCCCTCCCATCGCGCGCGCGTGCTCCGACAGCGACAGTTGCTGCACCACGCGCTCGGGGAACGCGGCATCGACCACGAGCAGGTTCCAGTTGAGCACGCGGTTGGCAACCGCCGACATGCGCGACAGGTGGTCGAGCTCGAACTCGCTCCACCCCGTGCTGCCGCCCTGGAAGATGCCCGACACCATGGTGCCCGGGTAGCGGCCGACGACCTCGCACAGCGCGAGGTGCTCCTCGGGCCGCGCGCCCTTCGCCGGCACCGGGTTCCCCTCGGCGTCCATGTGCGCGGTCGAGATGTCGGTCGAGAACCCGAGCGCGCCCGCGGCCAGCGCCTCGGCCAGCGCGGACTGCAGCTCGGGCAACGTGCGTTCGTCCGCTGCGGTCTCGTTGGCCGCGGGACCCAGCACGTACCGACGCAGAGCCGAGTGCCCGGCGATGAACGCGGCGTTGAGGCCGATGCGACCCTCGAGGGCGTCGAGGTACTCGCCGAAGGACTCCCACGTCCACGGCACGCCCGCCTCGAGCGCGCCGAGCGGCATGCCCTCGACCTGCGCCATCATGCGGCGCGTGTAATCGGCGTCCTCCGCGTGCAACGGCGCCAGCCCGAACGAGCAGTTCCCTCCGATCACCGACGTGACGCCGTGGACGTTCGACGGCGAGCCGGCCGGGTCCCAGAACAGCTGCGCGTCGTAGTGTGTGTGCGGGTCGACGAAGCCCGGGCACACGACCAGGCCGTCGGCCGCGAGCGTCTCGTGCGCGAGCTCGTCGACACGGCCCACCGCGACGACCCGGCCGTCGCGGACGCCGACGTCGCCGGTCACTCCGGGGCTGCCCGTGCCGTCGACGACGTTCGCACCCTTGACGAGGTAGTCGAGCACCGCGATCTCCTCTCGGTCAGTGGACGGTGGCGATGCCGTCCCACAACGCACGGACGTCGGCGATGGGATCGAGCTCGAGCCGCGCCGGGTCGTCGAAGCGCATCATGGCGCGATCGCCGACCTCGTAGGGCTCCCAGCGCGGCAGCGTCGCGTGGTTCGGGTTGCCGTCGCGGGCGAAGGCGACCCACGCGCCGAGCACGTGATCGCGCATGGTGGTGCCGTACGGCGGGAGCGCGGGCGACAGGTGATCGAAGAGGAACGTGAGCTCCGAGCCGTGCGGCGCACCGATCCCAGGGCGCCCCCACGAGAAGAGGTACGAGTACACGGGCGCGGTCGCGGCGCGCAGCTTCGCCTCCGCGACGTGCGGCGCGCACATGATCGCGAAGTCGTTGAACACCAGCGCGAACAGCTCGGCGGGGCTCGCGGCGGGGTACCGCGCCCGGTAGCGCGCCATCGGCTCGGCCACCCAGTCGCCGTCGGCACCACCCACGAGGCCGCCGAGCATCGTCGCCAACGCGGCCTCGTCCATCTCCGCGAACCGCGCGCCGGCACCCCCGAGCGGGCGGAACTCGTCGGAGGTGACACCGACGAGCAACGGTACGCCCGCGGCCACGCCGTCGGCCAGGAGGTCGACGGGCTGCTTCGGGAACGCGATGCCGTCGACGGTGCCGCTGTAGACCATCGTGCCGAAGCGCGCCATCGCCGCTGCGCCGGCGGCGACGACCCGCTCGACCGGGACGGTCGCGAGCGCGTCCGGTCGATCGGCCGGCACACCGAGGTGATCGAGCACGAACACCGCGACGGTCGCGGGATCGGTGCGCACCCCCACGCGGAGCTGTGACCCGCTCTGCACCGCGGCCTTGTGGAACAGGCCCTGCGCCGACGGCATCGTCATGAGGCACGACACCTTTTGCCCGCCACCCGACTGCCCGAAGATCATCACGTTGCGGGGATCGCCGCCGAACGCTTCGATGTTGTCGCGCACCCACGCGAGCGCGGCGACGAGATCGAGCAGTCCCGCGTTCCCCGACGCCGTGTACTCCTCACCCATGAGCTCGGCGAGGTCCGTGAAGCCCAGCGCCGCGAGACGGTGGTTGACCGTGACCACGACGACGTCGCCGCGCGGCGCGAGGTTGTCGCCCGCCCAGAGCGGATTGTTCCCGGTGCCGAAGTGCAGCCCACCGCCGTGGAAGAACACCATCACGGGCCGGCGCGCCGCGGGATCGACGGACGGCGTCCACACGTTGAGCACGAGGCAGTCCTCGGCGGGCGGGAGCGCGTCGTCGCGGATGACGTCGTAACCGGTCAGCGAGGTCATCTCGATCTGCGGGCACGACGGGCCGTACTCGGTCGCGTCGCGCACTCCGGCCCACGGCTCGGCCGGCGCGGGAGGAAGGAACCGGCGAGCGCCCCCGGTCGGCGCGCCGTAGGGGACACCGAGGAACGCCACGTGGCCCTCGCCCGTGAGGCCGCGCAGCTTCCCGGTGGACGTGGTGACGACGGCGTCGGCCACTGTGATCCCCCTGCATGTCGCCAGAGCGGGCAAGCTACCCCACGTGCGCGTCGTCGCCCTCGTGGCCGATCTCATGGACCGATCCCGGATCGCCGGCTCGCTGCCCGACGCCACGTTCGCGACCGACGTCACAGCGACGCGCGACGCCGACGTCGTAGTCGTCGACCTGGCGCGCTTCGCGTCACTCGTCGGCACAGTGCGCGCCGAGTCTCCGACCGCGCGCATCGTCGCGTTCGGGGCGCACGTCGACACCGGCGCGTTGGCGCAGGCAGTCGACGACGGCGCCGACGTCGCGCTCGCGCGCTCGCAGTTCTTCCGCGATCCTGCAGGGGCGGTCGCACCGACGTGACCATCACCGTGCACTGAACGGCTCGAGAGGGATGGCTTCCATGGACACGACCGCGATCGATCATGTGCTGTCGACGACACGAGCCGTCCGGAAGCGACTCGATCTCGACCGTCCCGTCGAGCGTGAGGTGATCCTCGAGTGCCTGCGCCTCGCGATCCAGGCGCCGACGGGGAGCAACCGTCAGGACTGGCGGTTCATCGTCGTCACCGACGCCGATGTCCGCGCGCGTCTCGCGGACATCTACAACGAGAGCGCGCTCCCCTACCTCGGCGTGCACGCTGACGGCTCCGGGATGGCGAGCACGCGTTCCGGACCGACCAACCCGGTGCGCGACTCGGCCGTCTACCTCTCCGAGGTGCTGCACCGCGTGCCGGTGCACGTGATCCCGTGCGTGATGCGGCGGCCGGAGCCGAACGATCCCGCCGGCACCGCGAGCATCTACGGCTCGATCGTCCCCGCCGCGTGGAGCTTCATGCTCGCGTTGCGGTCACGAGGCCTCGGGTCGGTGTGGACCACGCTCCACCTCCGCAACGAGCCGGCGGCCGCGGAGCTCCTCGGCATCCCCGACGGCGTGAGCCAGGTCGCACTCATCCCCGTGGCGTACACCATCGGAGACCAGTTCAAGCCCGCGTCCCGGCCGCCGGTCGAGACGGTCGTGTCGTGGGACCACTGGGGAGCTACCGGCGAGTAACCAACCGGCGCGGCCGGGAGTCGAAGGACTCGTGCCGTCTGTCGTGTCGCGTCTGTCTGCCGCCGCGGACAGCAGCGCCAGCTTGACCTTCGTCGGCTCCGCAGCGGGCTCTCCGTCCGGGCACGGAGCCGGCTCCGCAGCGGTCGACCGGGTCGCATGGCGACAGCTCCACGACGACGCCCGCGCCATGGCCACCGCGCTCCAGGCACGCGGCGTCGGGCCGGGCACCCACGTGGGGCTGCTCGGCCCGACCACCCGGCCGCTCGTGACCGCGCTGCAGGCGACCTGGCTCGCGGGCGGGACGGTGGTGACGCTCCCGCTCCCGATGCGCCTGGGTTCGATCGAGGCCTTCGTCGAGCAGACCCGGCAGCGGATCGTGCACGCCGACGCCGCGCTGGTGCTCATCGACCCCGACCTCGCGCCGTTCCTCCCCGTCGAGCCCGGCGACCCGTTCGTCGCACTCCCGCTCGACGAGCTGGCGACCGCCGCGCGCATGGGCGGCGACGCGCAGTACGAGCTGCCGGCCGACGACCCCGAGCGCCTCGCGATCCTCCAGTTCACGAGCGGCTCGACCGCCGATCCCAAGGGCGTGATGCTCCCCGACCGCTGCGTGGTCGAGAACATCGACGCGATCATCGAGGCGGCCGGGATCGGTCCTTCGGACCGCGCGGTGTCGTGGCTCCCGCTGTACCACGACATGGGTCTCATCGGGTTGCTCATGACGCCGATGCTCCACGGCTTCGAGCTGGTCCTCGGCGCGCCGCAGGAGTTCCTCGCCGCGCCGGCCAACTGGCTCGAGTGGATCTCCGAGTTCCAGGGCACCATCACCGCCGGCCCCAACTTCTCGTACGCGCTCGCGGCGCGGGCGTTGCGCCGCGCCGCCCCGGGCTCACTCGACCTGTCGTCGTGGCGCCTCGCGCTCGAACGGCGCCGAGCCGGTCGACCCCGGCGCAGTGGAGGCGTTCTGCACCGCCGCCGCGCCGCACGGCCTCGATGCCAAGGCCGCGTTCCCCGTGTTCGGCATGGCGGAAGCCACTCTCGCGGTCACGTTCCCCCAGCCGGGCCTCGGCATGGCCGTCGACCACGTCGACCGCGCCTCGATCGAGCACGAGCGGTACGCCGCCGCCACTTCCTCGGCGAGCGCGGGCAGCCGTCGGCTCGCGCTGCTCGGCCGGGCCCTGCGCGGCTTCGAGCTGCGCGTGGTCGAGCCCGAGTCCGGGCGGGTCCTCGACGAGCGCGAGGTCGGCGAGCTGGAGATGCGCGGGCCGTCGGTGACTCCCGGCTACTACCGCAACGAGACCGCCACCGCGGCCGCGTTCCGTGACGGCTGGTTCCGCACCGGCGACCTCGCGTACCTCGTCGACGCGCAACTCGTCGTGTGCGGTCGCTTGAAGGACATGATCATCGTCGGCGGGCGCAACGTGTTCCCCGAAGACGTGGAACGCGCCGCCGCGGCCGTCGACGGCGTGCGCGCCGGCAACGTGATCGCGTTCGGGAGCGACCGGCGCAAGGGCCGCGAGGCCATCGTCGTCATCGCCGAGACCAAGTCCGACGACCTCGGTGCCGTGAAGGACGCGGTGGCGGCGGTCGTGAGCGACGCCGTGGGCGTGCCCCCGGTCGACATCGTGCTCGTGCGGGCCGGATCACTGCCCAAGACGTCCTCCGGGAAGCTGCAACGATCCTTGTGCCGTCAGCGCTATCTCGACGATCAGCTCGACCTGATCTGAAGTCGCGCCGAACGGCGGCGACACGGCTTTCCCACGCGAGCGAGCCGTCCGGCACGAGCCGTGAGGCCCCCGTAAGCTGTTGGCCTTCGCGAGGAATTGATGGACTTGCCCACGTTCGACGCGCCTGCCGACGCACCTTCTTCTTCCGACGTCACGATCTCCGACGCGCCAAGCACGGTCGAGGCGCGTGCGCTCGGCCGACGCGAGCTCACACGCCTCTTCCTGGTGCTGTTGGCGCTGACCTTCGTGCTCCGTCTCCCCGCGTTCTTCGTGCCGGTGTTCAACTCCGACGAGACCTTCCTCGCGACGCAGGCCCACGTGATCCAACAGGGCGGGCAGCTCTACGAAGACGCGACCGACCGCAAGCCGCCGCTCGTGCCGTACATCTACGCGGCCACGTTCGCGTTCTTCGGCACCACTGCGCTCTGGTCGATACGCGTCGTCGCGATGCTCGCGGTGGCACTCACCGCGCTGCTGCTCGCCATCGAAGCGCGGAGACGGTGGGGACCGCGCGCGAGCTGGATCGCCGGCGTGCTCTTCGTGCTGGCGACAGTGGCGTTCGCACCCAACGACGGGCAAGCCGCGAACTTCGAAGTCTTCATGTTGCCGGCGATGACCGCGGCGGTCCTGTTCGCGCGACGCGGGCGCGGCGTGGCCGCGGGAATTGCCGTCGCGTTCGCGACGCTCGCCAAACAGACCGGCGCGGCCACGTTGCTCCCGGTCGTCTACCTGCTCGCCCGCGGACGCGGGAAGCGCGGTGTCGCGGCGGTCGCGGTCGGCTTTGCGGTGACAACACTCATCGGTGCCGCCTTCGTGGGCCCTGGGAACCTTCTCTACTGGGCCGTGCTCGGCAACGGGTCGTATCTCGGCGTACAGGTGCTGTCGACGTCGGTCTGGGTGATGTTCATCGCGATGACGGCCGCGTTCGTCGGGTGCAACCTGCCGCTCCTCTGGAAGCTGCCGCGCGCGTGGCACGACCGCGCGCAGCGCGCGCTCGACGGTCAGGGCAACACCGATCTCTGGCTGTGGCTCGCGTCGGCGGCAGTCTCCGTCGCCGTCGGCCTGCGGTTCTTCGGGCACTACTACCTCCAGCTGCTCCCGCCGCTGGCGCTGCTGACCGCGGGCGCCCTCGCCCACGCATCACGACGGGCGGTGCAGGCCACGCTGGCGTTCGCCGTCGTGTGCGCGGTGGTGTGGTCGGCGCTCGGCTTCTTCCTCCACCCGTTCGGGCCGGAGCCGAACTACGAGTCGGTGAGCCGGTACCTCGCGACGACCGGGCACCCGAACGACCCGATCTTCGTGTGGGGCAACATCCCCGAGATCTACTGGGCTTCGGGCAAGCTCCCGGCGACGAAGTTCCTCACCACGTCGTTCATGATCGGCAACTACCCGGGCCGTCCCCAAGACGAGGAAACCGTCGACGACACGACCAAGCAGGCGTGGGCCGACTTCTACGATGACTTCGCCAAGCACCCGCCGCGCTACTTCGTCGACACGTCGACGTCCGACGTGCGCGGCGCCGAGAACTACCCGATCTGGAAGTTCCCGCGGCTCGCCAAGATCGTGGCCGAGCAGTACCGCTACGACGTGACCATCGACGGCTACGTGATCTACGTGCGCAAGGACGCCTGAGTCACTCACTCTCTCCGGCGGTCACACCAGCGGCCACGGCATCGAACGGCGGTCGGTGGGGATCGGGAGCCCCTCGGCAAGCAGCGCGCGCGCCCGGTGCTGCACGGCCTCGATCTCGACCGGGGCGAGCAACGGCGCGACCCGCTCGAGCAGCGGGCCTCCGTCGAGCTCGGCGACGACGCGGCAGATGTCGTCGGCCGTCTCCGGCGGCACCGGATCGCCGGCGAAGTCCCAGATCACCGTGCGCAGCTTCCACGCGACGTGGAACGTGAGGCCGTGGTCGATGCCGACGACGACGTCGTTGACCAGGTCGTGCAGGCAGTGGCCACCCTTGCGATCGGTGTTGTTGACGAGCACGTCGTAGCACGCGAACTCGCGGAAGCGGTCTTCGCGTCCTTCGAGCAGCGTGAAGTAGTGCTCGTCGGGATCGTGCTCCACGAACCGTTGCACCGCGCCTTCGCCGAGAGGGCCGTCGCGCAGGATCGTGATCGGCACGATGTCCCACCCGAGCGCGTGCGAGAGCTCGTAGGCGGCGACCTCGCGTTCGCAGAGCGTGCCTTCGGGGAAGTCCCACAACGGGCGCTCACCGCGACGCGGCTTGTAGACCGCAGCCAGCTCGAGCCCGTCGACCTTCGCCTGCACGAGGAACGTCGCGTTCGACGAGTAGTACATCCGCCCGACCACTTCGAGCTCCGCGCGCGCGAGCGCGTCGGTGAGCTCCTCCGGCGTCAGTTCCAGCGAGGACACGCGTGCCCGGCAGGGTCCATCGGCATGTCGCACAGCGGGCACAACGGTCGACCACCCGCGACCGCTTCCGCGCCGCGTGCGGCCATGGCCCGCACCTGGGCACGGGTCGCATAGATCCGGGCCACGTAGCCCTCGTCGGCGCCGGCGGCGCTCTCGTCGAGGCCCTCGGCGAAGCCGGTGTCGTCGCCCGCGCTGGCTTCGTCGTCGTCCGGCGACCGCTCCCGCAGCTCGAGCAGCACGAGCTCGCGCTCGGGGTCGAAGCCGAGGCCGATGAGCCGGGCGCGGAACAGCGGCACCGTCGGCTCGCGCAGCTGGGTCTGGAGCTGCGGCACGTCGAAGGGGAGCTCGGGGTACTCGTCGGCGATGCGGTCGAGGAACGCGATCGCCTCGGCGGCGAGCAGCGCGACCTGCTCCTTCTCGACCAGCACGGTGAGCTGGGCGTTCTCCGTGCGCGCCTGGATGTAGAACGCACGGGCACCCGGCTGCCCGACCGCGCCGGTTCCGAGCGCGTCGATGTCGTCGAGCTCGATGAACTCTGCCATCACGCGGCCGGCTCCGGCTGCGGCTCCTCCGGCTGCGCGCCCTCTGGCGCTTCCTCGACCTTCGGCTCGAGCTCATCGAGCGAGCCGGTGTCGTTGCACTTCAGCATGGCCGACCCGTGCTGCGACAGCTCGAGCACCGTGACCGACGCGGGTGACACGACGATGCGTTGGAACTGGTCGAGGTGCATGCCGGTGTAGTGCGCGATCGCGGCCTTGATCGGATCCGCGTGCGACACGACGACGATCATCTCGCCCGCGTGCTCGGCGACGACCATCTCGAGCGCGGTGACCATGCGGGTCTGCATCTCCGCGAGTGACTCGCCACTCGGGAAGCGTGCGCGCGACGGCGCGCGTTGCACCGTGCGCCACAGGTCGGTCTTTGCCAGCTCCGCGATCTTCCCGCCGGTCCAGTCGCCGTAGTCGGCTTCGATGACCCCCGGGAGCGGGAGCACGGGGAGATCGTGGTGCGCGGCGACTGCTTCGGCCGTCTGCGTGGTGCGCTCGATCGGGCTGGCGTAGATCGCGACGATCGGGAGCGCCGCGAGTCGCGCGCCGAGCGCGGCGGCCTGGTCGCGCCCCTTGTCGGAGAGGTCGATTCCGGGTGCGCGCCCCGACAACAACGGGCCGGTCTGCGCGGTGACGGCATGGCGCGCGAGGACGAGCTTCGTCGCCGCCGGAGCCTTGGGCTGCTCGTCGACATCTTCGGCTGGGGGGGTCGCAACCGTGTCAGTCACACCCTGATCGTACCCAGAGGCTCGATACATTCTTCCCGTGACCGACCGCCCGATCTCGTTCTCACCGCACGGCTTGCCCGAGACGGTGCTCGACCCCGAGCCCGCCGACGCGCTCGTCGCGCTCGAGCAGGCGCTCGCGGCTCCGACCGCCGATCGGCGCGACGCGGTCTCGGCGGTGGTCGCCGGCTGGCCCCGGTTCCTCGACGGCTGGGCGCGCCTCGGCGAGCTCGCCCGCGACGACGTCGAGGCCTACGCGTGCTTCCGCGTCGGGTACCACCGAGGGCTCGACCGGCTGCGGCAGTCCGGCTGGCGCGGCTCCGGCTACGTGCGCTGGGCCCACGAGACCAATCGCGGCTTCCTCCGCGCGCTCAGCGGGCTGCGGCGGGCCGCGTCGGCGATCGGCGAGGCCGACGAGGAGCTGCGCTGCGACGAGTTCCTCCACCAGCTCGAGCCCGACTGGGACCGGCTGCAGCCAAGCCCAGAGGTCGGGGACGGCGGCGGTACGGTGGCTCCGTGAAGCGCGCCCTCGTCACCGGTATCACCGGCCAGGACGGCCGCTTCCTCGCACAGTTCCTGGCGGGGAAGGGCTATCAGGTCTACGGCCTGATCCGCGGCCAGAACAACCCGAAGGGCCAGATGGTCGTCGACGAGACGCCCGCCCTCGAGCTGGTCGACGGCGACCTCCGCGACCTGTCGTCGCTGATCGCCGCAGTGGAGCAGGTGCAGCCCGACGAGGTCTACAACCTCGGTGCGGTGAGCTTCGTCCCCCTCTCGTGGACCCAGCCCGAGCTCACCTCGGAGATCACCGGCCTCGGCGTCCTCCGGATGCTCGAGGCGGTGCGCATCGTGGGCGGCACCGACCGCAACCCGATCCGCTTCTACCAGGCGTCGTCGTCGGAGATGTTCGGCAAGGTGCGCGAGACACCGCAGAACGAGCTCACCCCGTTCCACCCGCGATCGCCCTACGGCGTCGCCAAGGTGTTCGGCCACCACATGACCGTCAACTACCGCGAGTCGTACGGCCTGCACGCGTCGTCCGGGATCCTCTTCAACCACGGCTCCGAAAAGCGCGGGGTCGAGTTCGTCGAGCGCAAGATCACCAGCTCGCTCGCGCGCATCAAGCTCGGGCTCCAGGACTCCATCACCCTCGGCAACCTCGACTCCGCGCGCGACTGGGGCTACGCCGGCGACTACGTCGAAGCGATGTGGCTCATGCTGCAGCAGGACGAAGCCGACGACTACGTCGTGGCTTCCGGCGCGACCCACACCATCCGCGAGTGCCTCGACGTCGCGTTCCGCGCCGCGGGCTACGACGACTGGTCGTCGTTCGTGCTGAAGGACGCGCGGTTCGAGCGCCCTGCAGAGGTCGACCTGCTCATGGGTGACGCGACCAAGGCCCGCGAGAAGCTCGGATGGACGCCGAAGGTCACGTTCGAGGAGCTCGTCACGATGATGTACGAATCCGACCTCGCGCAGGAAACCAAGCAAGCGCGCCAGAACCGGTAGGTGCACGCGATGGCCGGGGCCGCGCCACTCGTCGGCGTGATCATGGGGAGCGACTCCGATCTCACCGTGATGCAGGACGCCGTCGACGTGCTACGCGAGTTCGACGTGCCCGCCGAAGTGCGCGTGGTGTCGGCGCACCGCACACCCGACGCAATGTACGAGTACGCGAGCACAGCCGTGGCGCGCGGCTTGCGCGTGATCATCGCCGGCGCGGGTGGGGCGGCCCACCTCCCAGGCATGACCGCATCACTCACGCCCCTGCCCGTCATCGGCGTCCCGGTGCCGCTGCAGCAGCTCGACGGCATGGACTCCCTGCTGTCGATCGTGCAGATGCCCGACGGCATCCCCGTGGCGACGGTCGGTGTGGGCAAGGCGCGCAATGCGGGCCTGCTCGCGGTGCGCATCCTCGCCGCGTCCGACGACGCGTTGCGCGGCCGGATGCTCGACTACCAAGAGGGCCTCGCGGCACTCGTGCGCGAGAAGGACCAGAAGCTGCGCGACTCGCTCAGGAGCGAACGCGAGTGAGCGACCAGGAATGACGGCGTAGGCACGCTTGCCGTACGCTCGGCGCCCATGCAGGCTGCCGTGCTCCGCAAGGTCCCGGGCGAGCTCGAGATCGAAGACCTCACGGTCGACACGCTCGGCCCCCACGAGTTGCTCGTACGCACCGCGCACTCGGGTCTGTGCCACAGCGACCTGCACTTCATCGACGGTGTGTGGGCAATCGAGCCGCCACTCGTGATGGGGCACGAAGGCGCCGGCATCGTCGAGGCGGTCGGCAGCGACGTCACCTACGTGCGCCCCGGTGACCACGTCGTGACCTGCGTGTCCGCATTCTGCGGTCAGTGCCGCCAGTGCCTCAGTGGTCGGGCCCACCTGTGCGAGGACCGTGAGTCGGTGCTGGCGCGGCCCGCGCCGGCATTGCGCGATCGGAACGGCGGTGCAGTCCGGCCGTTCGGCTCGCTCGGCACGTTCGCGGCGGAGATGCTCGTCCACGAGCACGCGGTCGCGAAGATCCGCGACGACATGCCCCTCGACATGGCGGCGCTCATCGGGTGCGCGGTCACCACCGGCGTCGGCGCGGTCGTGCGCACCGCCGCGGTGGAGCCGGGCTCGTCGGTCACGGTGGTCGGATGCGGCGGCATCGGGCTCGCTGCGATCCAGGGCGCGCGCCTGGTCGGCGCGTCACCGGTGATCGCGGTCGACATCACCGACGACAAGCTCGAGCGGGCGCGAGCCGTCGGCGCCACCCATACCGTCAACGCACACGACACCGACCCGGTCGAGGCCGTGCGCGAGCTCACCCGCGGCGGCGTCGACTACAGCTTCGAGGCGATCGGCACCAAGCGCACCGCGGAGCAGTGCTTCGCCATGCTCGGCCGCCACGGCACCGCGACCGTGATCGGGATGGTGCCCGCCGACGCCATGCTCGAGATCTCGGGCGCGGCGCTGTTCGGGCAGGAGCAGCGGATCCAGGGGTCGATGATGGGCTCGAACCGCTTCCGGCTCGACATGCCGTGGTTCTGCGACCTCTACCTCGACGGCCGCCTGAAGCTCGACGAGATGGTCACCGCGCACCGCCCGCTCTCCGAGATCAACGAGGGGTACGACGTGATGCGCCGTGGCGAGGGCGCGCGCACCGTCATCGACTTCCCTCTCTGATTGGTCGCTCGAGGTTCGCTCAACAACTCCGGATTGATCGACAAGTTCGACAGCGAACCTTTCGCTCCCTAATTGCCGCGGAAGTCGGGCGCGCGCTTCTCGACGAACGAGCGCATGCCCTCGACGGCGTCGTGGGTCTGCCCGCCGTGCGCGATCAGCTCGGCCTCGAGCGCGAGGTGGGTTTCGAACGTGCTCTCCAAGCTCTCGTTGAGCAGCCGCTTGGCGCCGCCGAACGCACGCGTCGGGCCCGTCGCGAGCCGTGTGGCGAGCGCGGCCGCCTCCTGCTGCACCTCGTCGTCGGGCACGACCTTGTTGATGAGCCCCCACTCCAACGCCTCGGCCGCGGAGAGGGGCCGGTTGGTGAGCGTGAGCTCGACGGCGCGCCGCAGGCCGACGAGTCGCGGGAGGAACCAGCTCGACGCGCCGTCGGGCGTCACGCCGATCGCGGTGTACGCCATCACGAACTTCGCCGACTCGCCGGCGATCACGATGTCGGACGCGCCGACGAGACCCATGCCCGCGCCCGCGGCGCTGCCGTGCACCGCGGTGACGACCGGCAAGTCGCCGCGCACCAGGCGCTCGACCGCGGGATGCAGGTAGGCCAGGATCGACCGCAGGTGCGGGGTGAGGTCGTCGGCGTGGCCGGCGAACTCCTTCACGTCGCCGCCCCCACAGAACCGCGCGCCGGATCCGGTGAGCAGGATCGCCCGCACGCGCGCGTCGTCGACGATCTCGAGCGTGGCGTGGAAGAGATCACGCGCCAGCGCGAGGTTGATCCCGTTCGCGTTGTCGGGCCGGTTGAGCGTGAGGTGCGCGACGCCGTCGCGCACGTCGAGGAGCAGCGTCTCGTAGGTCATGGCGCGGATCCTACGGGACCCCCTCCGAGCATCGGGTTCCGCGGAGGAGAAACAAGTAGGCCCGCCCGGGGGCGATCGGGCGGGCCTCACTTCGAGAGACACCCTCGTGCAGGCGGGGGGGCCGGCCGCACGCACGAGGCGGGTCTCTCGCCGTGCGTCCCCGGTGCGGCGGGGACGCACGTGTGCCCTGCACGGTACGCCGGCCGTCCCCAACCACGAACCAGGTCAAGGGAAAGTTTCGGTGAAGACGTGAGCGACTCGTCTAGTTCGCCTGGATCGAGTCGAGGACGTCGAGCTTCGCGGCCCGCCGGGCCGGCCATGCCGCGGCGACGACGCCGAACACCGCCGCCAGCACCACGATCACCAAGAGCTGCACGGGGGCAAGCGAGAACTTGTCGATGCCCTGGTCGCTCAGCGCACGAACCATCGCCCACGCGAACGCCACACCGATCACCAGCCCGAGCAGGGTGCCGAGCTGGGCGATGATCACCGCCTCCCAACGCACGCTCGACCGCAACTGGCGACGGCTCATGCCGACGGCGCGGCAGCAGCCCGAGCTCACGCTTGCGCTCGATGATCGAGAGCCCGAGTGTGTTGGCGATGCCGAAGAGCGCGATCACGATCGCGAAGAACAGCAGCACATAGATCAGGTTCAGGAGCTGGTCGATCTGGCCGGCCTGCGTGGCCTTGAACTGCTCGCGGGTTTCGAGCTTCGGCCCCGGGTACTGCTTGACGACCTTCTTCAGCGCGGCAGTGTTCGCGGGCGTGACGCCTCCGGTCGTCTTGACGTAGATCTGCGTGTCGAACT
This sequence comes from uncultured Actinomycetes bacterium, assembly GCA_963721435.1. GTDB lineage: Bacteria > Actinomycetota > Acidimicrobiia > IMCC26256 > DASPTH01 > CAVRJC01. The sequence goes on along the minus strand of CAVRJC010000012.1, from coordinate 1,315,246 downwards.
GGTCGGCCACGTTCGCCTCGAACGTGTCGAGGCTGGTGACCCAGTTGGCGAACCCGGTCTGCTTGAAGATGGACTCGACCGTGAAGGTCTGGGCGCCGGTCTCGGGGAATTCGACCCGGACCTTCGACCCGAGGCGGAGGTTGTTGTCGCTCGCGGTCGAGTCGAGCACCGCGATCCCGTTCGGACCGAGGCCGGAGATGCTGCCCTCGGTCGGCTGCAGGTCGAACAAGGAGTCGATCTTCTTCGGATCAGCCGCGTACAAGAGCTCGACGGAGTCCTTGATCTTGGCCTGCGAGACTCGGACGCCGGACACCGACTCGACGTTGTCCACGCCGCGCAGGTCGTCCTCCAGCGTGACCGGGATCGTGCCCGGCCCGAACCCGGATGAGTTCACGACGTAGTCGGCCTTCATCGAGCGGTCGATCGCGGCATCGACCGACGTGCGGGCCGATGCCGCGAAGATCGTGATGAGGCCGACGAGACCGACGCCGATCATCAGCGCGGCCGCAGTGGCCGAGGTGCGCTTGGGATTGCGCATCGCGTTCTGGCGCGCGAGCGCGCCCGTGATGCCTTTGACACGACGGATCGGCGCCCCGAGCACGCCGCTGATGGGCGTCGCGATCACGGGCCCGAGGATCGCCACGCCCAGGAACACGACACCCATCCCGAGCCCGACGGCCGCGAGCCCGGTGTCGCCGAACAGCCCGAGTGCGAGCAGGATGGCGCCCAGCGCGGTGACCAGCAGACCGGAGAGGATGCGCACGCGCGACGTACTCGAGCGGTCGACCGCGACGTCGCGCATCGCGGCGATCGGCGCGATCCGCGACGCCTTCAACGCCGGCGCCACCGCCGCCACGATCGTGACGAGCATGCCCAACGTGTACGACCAGATCACCGCGCTCGCGGGGACGACGATCGCTCCCGCGGGGATGTCGATCCCGAGCCCGGCGAGCAGCGCCTTGAGACCACTCGCGAGCGCGATGCCCGCGACGAAGCCAATGGTGGACGCGGCGAGGCCGACGAGCACCGCCTCGAACAGCACCGAACCGACCACCTGCCGTTGCCCGGCGCCGATCGCGCGCAGGAGCGCGAGCTCCCGGCCCCGTTGGGCGACGATGATCGAGAACGTGTTGAAGATGATGAACGAGCCGACGAGCAACGCGACGATGCCGAACACGAGCAGGAACGTGTTGAAGAACGACAGGTTGTCCTTGAAGTCGTTCTGGCTCTCCCGCGTGATCGCCTTCCCGCTGATGACCTCAACGTCGCCCGCCGACGGATCGTCGCGGAGCGCCGCGCGGATGTTGCGCACGACTTCTTCCTGGGAGACACCGGAGTCGGCCTTGACGTCGATCGAGTCGACCATGCCCGGCTCGGCGAGCACACGCGACGCGGTGTCGGGTGTGAAGGCGACGATCGTCGCACCGAGGAGGCTGTTGCTCGAGCCGAACTTGGCGATCCCGGTGAGGTTGTAGTCGGCGCGCCCGTCCTTCGTGAGCACCGGCACGGGCTCGCCGGGCTTGTAGCCCGCGTCGTCGGCACTCTTCTTGTCGATCACGATGTCGTCGGGCCGCGTGGGCGCCTTCCCGGCGACGATGTGCAGGGTGCTGAGGTCCTGGGAGCGGATCCACGCGAAGCCGAGGCTCGGCGCGCCCCGGCCGTTGCTCCCGAGCGCGTCGCCGTTCTTGTCGACGATCACCGCGATCCCCTGCACGGTGCCCGCGGCCTGGGCCACGCCGTCGGCGGACCGGACCGTGGGCAGGAGGTCCGCACTGATGCGGCCGCGACCGCCGCCGAAGTCACCCTTGAACGTCTGCGGAGCCCTGACGACCGCGTCCGTGTTGGAGTAGATGTCGCTGAAGAGGCCGTCGAACGTGTTCGAGATCGTCGCGGTGAGCACGAACGTGCCCGAGATGAACGCGACCCCGAGGACCACCGCGACACCGGTGAGGAGGAACCGGACCTTCTTCGCCCAGATGCCCTTGAGCGTGACGTTCCACACGGCTAGGCCTTGATCGCCCGGCTCACGCGCCCAGGCTCTTCATCTTGTCGAGCACGAGATCCGCGGTCGGCTCGGCGAGCTCGTCGACCGTCTTGCCGTCGGCGAGGAACACAACACGGTTGGCGTAGCTCGCGGCGACCGGGTCGTGGGTGACGATCACCGTCGTCTGGCCGAGTTCGTCGACCGCCTTGCGCATGAACGACAGGATCTCCGCACCGGCGCGCGAGTCGAGGTTGCCGGTGGGCTCGTCGGCGAAGATGATCTCCGGGCGGCTCAGGAGCGCGCGTGCGACCGCGACGCGTTGCTGCTGCCCGCCCGAGAGCTCCGACGGCCGGTGCGACAGTCGGTCCGCGAGGCGAACCGTGGTGACGACGGTGTCGAGCCACTCCTGATCGGGCTTGTGCTTCGCGAGCGCCATCGGCAGCGTGATGTTCTCGAGCGCGCTCAATGTGGGGATCAGGTTGTACGACTGGAACACGAAGCCGAGCTTGTCGCGTCGGATCAACGTGAGCTGCTTCTCCGAGAGACGGCTGATCTCCTCGTCACCGAGGTAGATCTCGCCCGACGTGAGGCGGTCGAGCCCGGCCAGGCAGTGCAGCAGCGTCGACTTGCCCGAACCCGACGGGCCCATGATCGCGGTCATGCGCGCGGTCGCGAACTCGACGTTGATCTGGTCGAGCGCGCGCACCTCGGCCTCGCCGCTGCCGTACACCTTCGACGCGTCGACCGCGCGGGCGGCGATGCCGGTGCGCGCGGGGGTCATCGTTTCGGTCACTTCGACGAACTCCTGCCTACGGGGACTTCTCAGGCTACGACATCGACCGCGGGCGCCGCGTGCCCCGGTCGGCGCTGGCGGGGAGCGTGCCGACCGAGCCAGATGAACCATCCGACCGCGGCGACGAACACGACGAGACTCATCCACGCGTTCACTCGGAACGGGCCGATCTCGTGGGCCGGGTCGATCCGCAGGTTCTCGAACCAGAACCGGCCGAAGGTGTAGAGCGCGACGTACAGCGCGAACGTCTGACCCTGCCGCAACGGGAACCGGTGCTCCAGGAACAGCAGGACGCCGAAGATCGCCAGGCACCACAACGACTCGTAGAGGAACGTGGGTTGGAAGGTGGTGAAGCGCTCATAGCCCAACGGCCGGTGCGCCGCGGAGATCTCGAGCCCCCACGGCAACGTCGTGGGCTTGCCGAACAACTCCTGGTTGAACCAGTTCCCCCAGCGACCGATCGCCTGGGCGAGGATGATGCCCGGCGCCATGCAGTCCATCACCGCGAGCGTGTCCATGTGCCGCCGGCGCGACACCACGACGACCGCCAGACCACCGCCGATCACCGCGCCCCAGATCCCGAGCCCGCCCTTCCAGATCTGGACCGCCTTGAAGGGGTCGTTCTCGAAGAGCTGGTAGTCGGTGATCACGTGATACAGCCGTGCGCCGATCACACCGGCGATCACGACCCAGAACGCGATGTCGTAGATGCCGTCCTTCGGGTAACCGCGGTTGCGCCAGCGGCGCTCGCCCACGAACGTGGCGACCAGCACGCCGATCGCCAGCAGCACGCCGTACATGTGGAAGGGCCCGAGGTTGCCGCTCGACGGGCTGGGGATGGAGCCGAGCGAGAGCACGACGCGCCAGCGTAGGGCGCGGTTGTTTCAAGTTCGCGACGTCGAACTGCCGATAGCTGCGGGGTGCGGAAGGGTCGACGGCGTTCGTGGTGCAGCCTCGCCACGGCCGTGCTCGGCGTGAGCCTGCTCACCTCGTGCATCACCGACGCCACCCGCTACCTCGACGTCCCGGCCAGCGGCACCGGGACGCAGAACGGCCCGCTCGGCAGCTGCCCGGTCTTCCCGGCCGACAACGCGTGGAACCGGGACGTGTCGACGCTGCCGGTGTCATCCAGCTCGGCGCAGTACCTCAACGGCATCGCCGCGCTCGGCGGGAACCAGAAGCTGCATGCCGACTTCGGCGGGGGCGGCCTCTACGGCATCCCGTACATCACCGTGCCCGGAAACCAGCCGACGGTGCCCGTGCAGTTCGTCGCCTACGGCGACGAGAGCGACCCCGGGCCGTACCCGGTTCCGCTGAGCGCGCCGGTCGAGGGCGGCAGCGACCGTCACGTGCTTGCCGTCGACCGTGATCACTGCAAGCTCTACGAGATGTTCGGGGTGACCGCGCGACCCGATCACTGGGACGCGAGCTCGGGCGCGGTGTTCGACCTGCGCTCGAACGCGCTGCGTCCCGACGGATGGACGTCCGCCGACGCGGCGGGCCTCCCGATCTTCCCGGGGCTGGTGCGGTACGACGAGGTCGCGAGCGGTCACATCGACCACGCGCTGCGCTTCACCGTCGCCAGCACGCAACGCGGCTACATCCACCCGGCAACGCACTACGCGTCGTCGAGCACGAACCCGGCCCTGCCACCGATGGGGCTGCAGTTCCGGCTGAAGGCGAGCTTCGACGTGTCGGGCTACCACGGCCAGGCGCGTGTGGTGCTCGACGCGCTGAAGAAGTACGGGATGATCGTCGCCGACAACGGCTCCAACTGGTTCATCACGGGCGCCACCGACTCACGCTGGGACGACAACGACCTGAACCAGCTCAAGACCGTGCCCGGAAGCGTGTTCGAGGTCGTCGACACCGGCCAAGCGATACATCACTAGCACTCGCCGTCGAGCTCGGACATCACGAGCCGTCCCACTACCGTCGAGCGGTGCCGACGTTCTCGACCCGCCCCGAGCCGGATCCGGTCGGCCCGGGTCAGGAGTCGGCGTGGGACTACCCGCGCCCACCGGGCCTCGAGCCGGTGACGCAGCGGCTTGTCGTCGTGCTCGGTGGCGAGACCATCGCCGACACGACGCGTGGCTGGCGCGTGCTCGAGACCAGTCATCCGCCGAACTACTACTTCCCCACCGACGACGTCATCCCGGGCGCGCTCGTGCCCACCAAGGGCGCGTCGTTCTGCGAGTGGAAGGGCCGCGCGCGCTACTACACGGTGCACGGTGGCGACCGCGTCGAGACCGAGGCCGCGTGGGGGTACGCGCAGCCCAGCCCCGCGTTCGTGGCGCTCGCCGGGCACGTCGCGTTCTACGCGGGTCGGATGGACTCCTGCTTCGTCGACGGCGAGCTCGTCACGCCCCAACCCGGCGGCTTCTACGGCGGCTGGATCACCGCGAACGTCGTCGGTCCCTTCAAGGGCGGGCCGGGCTCGCGCGGCTGGTAAATCGCACGCGTCCTCCAAGGATTCGCCGTTACCGTCCGCTCCATGGACATCGCCATCCTGCTGTTCGACGACGTGACGCCCCTCGACGCGATCGGGCCCTACGAGGTGCTCCGGCGCGTCCCCGGTGTCTCGGTGCACTTCGTGGCACCCGAGCCCGGTGTCAAGACCGCCGACGACGGCGTGCTCGCGTTGGTCGCTGACCGCGAGTTGCACACGCTGCCGGCCCCGGACATCGTGCTCGTTCCCGGCGGGTTCGGCGAGGTTGCGATGCGTGACGACGAACGTGTCATCAGGTGGTTACGTGCCGCGCACGAGACGTCGCGGTGGACGACATCGGTGTGCACCGGCGCGCTCGTGCTCGCGGCCGCCGGGCTCCTGCAGGGACGGCGCGCCACGACCCACTGGACCGCGATGGACGAGCTTGCCCGCCTCGGAGCGGTCCCGGTGGCCGAGCGTGTGGTCGAGGACGGCAAGCTCATGACCGCCGCGGGTGTCTCGTCGGGGATCGACATGGCACTCACGCTCGCCGCCCGCATCGCCGACGACGACACCGCACGCGGCATCCAGCTCGCCATCGAGTACGACCCGCAGCCGCCGTTCGACGCCGGCTCACCGGCGACGGCACCGCGCCATCTCGTCGATCACCAGCGGACCCACAGTCGCTTCGCGTCGTAACACGGCGTCGTGCGTCGACGCGCGTTACGCGCGGCCTCGCATGAGCATGACGATCAGGACGACGAGGAGGATGAGGACGACGGTTCCGATTCCGATGTACATGGTCACGGTGTGCCCGTCGGACGAACGTCACAAACCCTTGCGGGGGATCGATGTGACCGAAGTCGCTATTTCACCAACCGCGACATGCGCCGGTCGGCGAGCACCTTGCCGCCGGTCTGGCACGCGGGGCAGTACGTCACCTCGTGGCTCGCGTAGCTCACGCGCCGGAGGATCTCGCCGCAACGCGGGCACGGTGTGCCGTAGCGAGCGTGCACCTCGAAGTGATCACCCAGCTTCGGCTTCGACAACCCGCCTGATCGCGTGCGCTCGCGCTCGACTCCCTGTGCCATCACGTCCCGCACTGCGGTGAGCAAACGCGTGCGCGCGTCCTCGTCGAGCGATGCGAGCGTCGCGTACGGCGACAGTTGCGCGCGCCAGAGCGCGTCGTCCGCGTAGCCGCGCCCGACCCCCGACACCGTGCGCTGATCGCGCAGGATCGTGTGCACGCGCCGGCGGTCGTCGCCGTGCCGGATGAAGTCGGCGAACTCTCGCAGATGCCGGCTCGGGCCCGAGGCGCTCGAGCGGGCCGTCGTCGCCGGGCGCCAGCACCCACCACGCCGCCTTGCGCTCGTGCCCGTACTCGCGGACGAGGATTCCGATCGGGCCCGCATTCCGTTCAGGCACGGAGCCCGCTTCCACGTCAGAGGGGGAGGCGAAGACGAACCGGACGACGGAGCCCTTGGCGCGGGTGCTCTTCGGTGGGTCTTCGACGTCGACGCGGCCCGCCTGCGACAGGTGCACGAGCACGCGACCCACCGCACGGAAGTCGAGCACCAGGTACTTCCCGGTACGCCCGACCGACTCCACGGTGGCCCCGACGAACGAGTCGGGTGTGGGAACGACCGTCTTCAGCCCCGAGAACCCGAGTGGCTCCGCCCGCTCGAGCACGCGCCCGGTGAGCACCTCGGCGAGCCGCTCGGCGAGCGCCTGCATCTGCGGAAGCTCGGGCACGCGTGCGCTCCCTTCGACGACTCGCCGGTCACCGAGACCGCAGGCCGCGGCGCCGACGCGCGCGCAGCTTCGCGCGCACTTCGTCGCGACGGGCCTGGATGTCGCGGAACGTGAGCTTCTCGACGTCGGATTCGACCATGAACGCGGCCTTCACCGCGTCGCGGTCGGGGACTGCCTGCGCGGCATCGATCCCGACCTCGCGCATGATGCGCTCGCCATGCTGCTGCGCGAAGTACAGGTAGATCTGCATCATCTGCTCGATCATGTCGAGATCGGGAGCGAGGATCGCGGTCGCGCTGTTGAGGAACATCATGTTCTTCACGAAGAGCATGAGCTCCTTCGGCGCACGCGCGCCGTACCCGAGGAGCTTCTTCGTGATCTCGCGCATCTCGACCATCAGCTCGTCGGCCGACATCTGCACGGGGTCCTTCACCGGGCCGTCGAGCCCGAGATCGGCGACGACCGCCTCGATGTCGACGTCGGGCGGGAACGCGCCGAGGTCGCGCAGTGCCGCGAGCTGGCCGCGCGCGTCACCGGTGCTGCCGGTCATCAGCAACCGCAGGAACGCGAGCCGTTGGGGCTCGGTGAGGCGGCCGGTCTGCCCGAAGTCGAACAGCACGGTGCGACCGTCGGGCTGCACCACGAGGTTGCCGCCGTGCAGGTCGCCGTGGAACACGCCGTAGATGAGCGCGCCTTCGAGCGACGCGATGAGGCCCGCCTGGAGCAACGCGTGGGTGTCGATCCCGGCGGCGTGCATCGATTCGACGTCGTCGAACGCGAACCCGCGCAACCGCTCCATCACCAGCACGCGCCGCGTCACCAACGTGGGATGCGGGCGCGGGACGATGATCGCCCGCTGGTCGGTGGCCGCGAACACCGCTGCGATGTCGAGCATGTTCTCGGCCTCGAGCCGGAAGTCGAGCTCCTCGATGACCGTCTCGGCGAACAGGTCGACGAGGGCCGGCGGGTTCGCGAGCGCGGTGACGGGGATGCGGCCGACGAGGTGGGGCGCGAGCCACACCAGCGCGGTGATGTCGGCCCGGAAGAGCTCGGCGACGCGCGGCCGCTGGATCTTCACGACCACTTCCTCACCCGTGACCAGCGTGGCCGCGTGCACCTGTGCGATCGACGCCGCCGCGATCGGCGTCTCGTCGAACGAGGCGAAGATCTCGTCGAGCCGGCCGCCGAGCTCGACCTCCACCACCGCACGCACGTCCGCGAACGGCTCGGGCGGCACCTGGTCGCGCAGCAGCTTGAACTCGGCGACCAGCTCGTCGGGGAACAGGCCTTCGCCGCCGGAGATGATCTGACCGAGCTTCACGTAGCTCGACCCGAGCTGCTCGAACGCGCGGCGCATGCGCCGGGAGATCCCCGCGCGTGACGCGGGCCGGCGCCATTCGAGGAGGAACCAGGCCGCGAGCGCCCCGCCGATCGCGGTGATGACGCGGGTCAGGCGCCCGAGCGGCGGGATCCGGCCGGGCGCGAGCAGGTTCTGGACCTCGACCCGCGTGCCCCGCCGGATGCGTTCGACGTCCCAGCGCCACGGGATGGCGTCGAGATCGAGCACCCACGGCCCGTGCTCGCTGAACGCGCCGAACTCGAGGTCGGGCGACGGAGCAGTCCCGGCGGGCGATGGAGCGGTCACAAGGGCTTCACGGTACCGGGCCTGCTCGTCGGTGAGCTCGCTGTGGGCCGGGCCGGACATTTCAACTGGCCGGCCCACAGCCGCTCGCTCACCTGTGTCAGCCGCAGTAGCCACCCCAGGGCGAGGAGCCCTGCTGGCCGTACAGCGCGGCCGCCATCGCGTCCTGGTCGGCAGCGGAGGCCGACGCGGGGTCGACGCCGACGAGGTCGTCACGCCCCGTGGCCCGGGCGATGGAGTTCCACGTGCTCGGCAGGAACTGGTAGGCGCCGGAGGCGCCGGAGCCGCCGGAGTTGTGGATCGTGTAGTCGCCACCCGACTCCCGGGCGCGCACACAATCGAGGAAGGAGCTCCCGCTCGCAGCTTGCGGCTGTGCCACCGGGGCGGGTGTCCATCGCACCACTTCGGGTGCTGGTTCCGGCTCGGGAGCAGGGGGCTCGGGGATCGACTGCGCCACTTGATAGACCTGGGCCGCGTTGACGATCTCCATGTAGATGGTGTCGAGGCCGTAGGGGGCCCCGGTACGGGCGGACGCGGCGGTCGGCCGCACCACATGTGGATCGTCGAGCTTCATGTCCTTGAAGTGCTCCCCGCCGTTCGGCGAAGCAGCGGCAACTCCCGCTACCAGCAGAACGACGCAGAGGGGCACCGCGATGAGGATCAGGCGGTTTCGCACTGCAATTTCCTTTCCTGGGACGGTTGCCGCGCGCGCGGCGAGACAAGCGGTTGGAGGGGAAGGGAAAGTCCGGCACCCCGGAAACGCGCCCGCTGCGTAGTACACGGGTGGAACTTTCCGGGCATGACGCTAGCGGCGCGCGAATCCCGGAGTTCAGTCGGGGAAGCGAGGAAACATTGCTCTCGATCAGTGCGAGAGCGGTACGAACCTATCGAAACTCGGGCACGACGGTCAAGAGGACCGCGGCATCACCGGGAAGTCGCCCCATTCACTCAGCGACGGACCTCGATGTCGCCGTCCTTGCCCGCGGGGTACGCGTGCCAGCGCTCGCTGTTGTCCTCGATGAGACAGACCATGCTGTCGAGCCCGAGGAAGGGGTCGTCGACTCTCGCGACTTCGAATTCGCTCGCCCCGTACCGCACGAAGTCGCCGGGGCGCACCTCGCCTGCCTTGATCGTGGTCCACGTGTCAGCCATTCCGCGATCATGCCACTACGTTCCTCGCTGTGAACGACGTTGATGCCGTCGTCATCGGCGCAGGCCCGAACGGGCTGGTCGCGGCGAACCGGCTCGCCGACGCGGGCTGGCGCGTGCTCGTGCTCGAGGCCCAACCCGAGCCCGGTGGCGCGGTACGCAGCGCCGAGCTCACGCATCCCGGGTTCGTCCACGATCTCTGCAGCGCGTTCTATCCACTCGGCGTGGCGTCGCCGGTCATGCGCGCGCTCGAACTGGAGTCGTACGGGCTGCGTTGGCGGTGGGCGCCTCTCGCGCTCGCGCATCCCGGTGGTGACGACATGTGCGCGGTGCTGTCGACGAAGATCGACGAGACCGCCGCGTCACTCGATCAGTTCGCCGCCGGCGACGGCGACGCGTGGCGTGCGCTCTACGGCGAATTCGAGCGCATCAGCGACGCGCTGCTCGACGCGATGACCTCACCGATCCCGCCAGTGCGCGGCGCGGCGCGGCTTGTCGCCGGTCTCGGTCCCCGTGGCCTGCTCGAGTTCTCGCGTCAGTCACTGCTCTCGGTCCGCCAGCTCGCGCGTGATCGCTTCGCGGGCGAGGGCGGCGCGCTCCTCCTCACCGGCAACGCGCTGCACAGCGACGTGAGCCCCGATGCACCGCCGAGTGGCTTTCTCGGTTGGATGCTCACCAGCCTCGGACAGCAGTACGGGTTCCCCGTCCCCGAAGGCGGTGCTTCGCGGCTGACTGCGGCAATGGTCCGCCGTCTCGAGGCACGAGGCGGGACGCTGGAGTGCTCCGCACCGGTCGTGCGCGTCGTCGTACGCGACCGCCGCGCGGTCGCGGTCGTGCTCGCCGACGGCACGACGATCGACGCGCCGCGCGGCGTGCTCGCCGACGTCGGCGCGCCCGCGTTGTACCGCGCGCTCGTCGGTGAGGAGCACCTGCCACCGACGTTCGTGAGCGATCTCGGTCGCTTCCAGTACGACTTCGCGACGTTCAAGATCGACTGGGCCATCGTCGGTGAGATCCCGTGGCGCACGGAACCGGCGACGCGCGCTGGCACCGTCCACCTCGCCGAGAGCATGGACTTCGCGACGCAGTACGCCGCCGACCTCGCGATGGACAAGATCCCCGCGCGCCCGTACGTGCTGCTCGGGCAGATGAACAAGGCCGATCCGACCCGATCGCCGGCGGGCACCGAGACGGTCTGGGCCTACAGCCATGTCCCGCTCGAGCCCCGCGGTGACGCCGGCGGCACCCTGCGCGGCAAGTGGGACAGCGAAGACACCGAGGCCTTCGCCGACCGGATCGAGGCGGAGATCGAGGCCCGCGCCCCCGGCTTCCGGGCTCGCATCACCGGCCGGCACGTGCTCCCGCCCCCTGCGCTCGAGGCCCTCGACGCCAACCTCACGGGCGGCGCCCTGGGCGGCGGCACGATGGCGTTCGCCCAGCAGCTCGTGTTCCGGCCCGTTCCCGGGCTCGGCCGCGCCGAGACCCCGATCCGGGGCCTCTTCCTCGCGTCCGCGTCGGCGCACCCCGGTGGTGGCGTCCACGGCGCGTGCGGCGCCAACGCCGCCCGCGCCGCGCTCGGCGCCGACCGCATCCGCCGCCTGACCCGCCGCCGCGCCATCCCTTCCTGAGAGCTTCCCCTCAGGTGCCGACCGCGAGATCCCGGAGCGCGCGACGCGCGACGCCGAGCGTGGTGAGGTCGAACACGCCCGCAGCTTCGATATCGGTGAGCATCTGCAGGAAGCGCTGCACCGCGAGCGAGCGCGCCGTCGACCATGCGTCGACGCGATCGACCGGCGGCTGCGTGGCGTCGGTCGTGGTGAGGACGACCTCCGCGAGCTGGCGGTGTGCGTCATGCAGCTCGTCGCGGAGCGCGGCGCGGGCTTCGGTCTGCCAGCGGTCGCCGCGCGGCAGCTCGGCAATGCGGTCGCGGAGCCAGTCGAGGCGCAGCGCGTTGGTCAGCGCGAAGTAGGTGCCCGCGACCACCGCGACCGGCTCGTGTGACCGCTCGGCGAGGTCGACGATGTCGAGCGTGGCCGGCATCCATTCCGCGAGCGCGACGCGCGCCGCGAGCGGTTCCGGAACCCCGACCGCGCGCAACTGCTCGACGTCGGCCTCCCGACGCGTCGCACACGTGCCGATGAGCAGCGACGGGAGGGCGTCGACGAGCGCGCGCGCCCCTTCGTGATACCGCGCGACCGCAGGACCGAGCGCGAGCGGGTCGCGGCTCTGCACCAGCCGGCGCGCGGTGCGCTCGACCTGGCGCCGCACCGCGAGGAACATCGCGTCCTGCGTCGCGGCCGGGACCACGAGGTCGAGCGCGTCGATGGCGTCCCACGTCGCTTCGGCGTCGAAGACATCGCGCGCGACGACATGGGCGCGCGCGATCCGCGGCATCGGCGCGCCCGTCTCGTCGCTGAGCCGTGACACGAAGCTGATCCCCGCGCGGTTGACGACCGCGTTCGCGACGACGGTCGCGATGATCTCGCGCCGAAGCCGATGCGCGCGGATCTCTGTGTCGAAGCGCGTGCGCAACACACTCGGGAAATAGCTCATGAGCGCCGGTTCCACGTACGGGTCGTCGGGCAGGTCGGAGGCGACCAGCTCCTGTTCGAGGTCGAGCTTCGTGTAGGCGAGCAGCACCGCGAGCTCCGGTGCCGTGAGCCCCAGACCGGCCGCGGCCCGCTCCTGCAGCTGCTTCGGCGTGGGCAATGCCTCGAGTGCGCGGTCGATCTTCGCGGACTGCTCGAGCCGCTCGATCTGGCGCGCGTGCACACCGACCAACGCGCTCGCCTCGACCAACGCGATCTCGAGCGCGTTCGCCTGCGCCGAGTTGTCGGCCAGCACGAGTGCCGCGACCTCGTCGGTCATCGCCCGCAGCAGCGGGTCGCGCTCCTCCTCGCGCAGCGCGTCGCCCGCGATCGCGACGCGGAGCAGGATCTTGATGTTCACCTCGTGGTCGGAGGTGTCGACCCCGGCCGAGTTGTCGATGGCATCGGTGTTCACCCGGCCGCCTGCGAGCGCGTACTCGACCCGGCCACGCTGCGTGATGCCGAGGTTGCCCCCTTCTGCGAACACCGTGCACCGCAGCTCGCTCGCGTCGACGCGGATGGCGTCGTTGGTGCGGTCACCGACGTCGGCGTTCGACTCGGTGCTCGCCTTGACGAAGGTGCCGATGCCGCCGTTCCAGAAGAGGTCGACGGGGGCGCGCAGGATCGCCCGGATGAGGTCTTCGGGCGTGAGCGTCTCCGCGTCGATCCCGAGCACCCCTCGCACCTCGGGTGTGACCGCCACCGACTTCGCGGTGCGCGGGAACACGCCGCCACCCGTCGAGATGACGGTTGCGTCGTAGTCGGCCCAGGAGGAGCGCGGGAGCGCGAACAGGCGGCGGCGCTCGGCGTCGCTGCGGGCCGGGTCGGGATCGGGGTCGAGGAACACGTGCCGGTGGTCGAACGCCGCCACCAGCTTGATGTGCGCGGACTGCAGCACACCGTTCCCGAACACGTCGCCCGACATGTCACCGACCCCGACCACGCTGAGCTCGGCGGTGTCGGCGTCGATACCGCGCGCACGGAAGTGGGCGCGCACCGAGACCCACGCGCCGCGCGCCGTGATCCCCATCTCCTTGTGGTCGAAGCCCGACGACCCACCCGACGCGAACGCGTCGCCGAGCCAGAAGCCGTACTCGGCTGCGAGCTCGTTCGCGGTGTCGGAGAACGTGGCCGTGCCCTTGTCGGCGGCGACGACCAGATAGGGGTCGTCACCGTCGAGGCAGTGCACCGAAGCCGGGTGGACGACCCGCGCGTCCACGATGTCGTCGGTGACGTCGAGCAGGCCGCGGATGAAGGTGCGGTAGCAGTCGAGCCCTTCGCCCTGCTTGACGACGAAGCCGCCCTTCGCACCCACCGGCACGATGACCGAGTTCTTCGCGGTCTGCGCCTTCATGAGGCCGAGGATCTCGGTGCGGAAGTCCTCGCGTCGATCGGACCAGCGAATGCCACCGCGCGCGATGTCGCCGGCGCGCAGGTGCACGCCTTCCACGCGCGGCGAGTACACCCAGATCTCGTGCGCCGGCCGCGGTGCGGGGAGGAACGGCACGAGGAGCGGGTCGAACTTGATCGCCAACGACGACGCGCTCCCGGGCGCGAACGCGTTCGTGCGCACCGCGGCCTGCACGAGCGTGAGCAGCGCGCGGAGCATGCGGTCGTCGTCGAGACCGACCACTGCGTCGATCTCGCCACCCAGCTCGTCGGCGACCTCCTCCTCCGCACGAGCAGCGGGCTCCGTGCCCGAGCGCGGAAGCAAGCGCGCGTGGAACAACTCGCAGAGGAGGCGCGCCGCGCGCGAGCTCGTGACGAGCGCGTCGGCGATGTAGGCCTCGGTGAAGCGCACGCCGGCCTGACGCAGGTACTTCACCAGCGCGCGCAGCAACACGACGTCGCGCACGCGCAGCCCGGCGCGCACCACGAGCCGGTTCAGAGAGTCGTTCTCGATCGCGCCGGCCCACACGCCGAGGAACAGCTCGGCGACACGCGACTGCGTGTCGGGATCGTCGAGCACGTCGCCGTCGTCGAGCTGCGCCCGGAACGTGTCGACCCAGCACGACGAGCCGCGCGCCGGGGTCACTTGGTACGGCCGTTCCTCCGCCACGGTGAGACCGAGGTGCTCGAGCACCGGGATCACCGCGGAGAGCACGAGTGGCGTGCCCGAGCGGTAGAGCTTCACTGTCGCGGTCCCCGGGATGCCGGTACTGGATTCGCCTTTGATCCGGATCTGCAGATCGCCGGCGGGATCGAGCTGCTCGAGGACGGCGATGTCGTCGACCGCGTCGGCGGGAGAGACGTCTTCCTGGTACGAAGGCAGGAACGCGTTCGCGTACCCGCGGAACGTGTCGAGGCCGGCCTCCTCGCCGCGTGCGGCGATGAGCGCGTCGCGCAGGTCGTCGACCCACGCGCGCGCGATGCGCCCGAGATCGGCTTCGAGCGCGTCGATGTCGACGGCGATCATCGGATCGGGCGTGTCGACGATGATGTGGAGACGGGCGAGCAACGACTCGGTGACGAGCACGGTGAAGTCGGCCGCGGTGCCCTGGAACGCGCGTCGCAGCGTGAAGACGATGCCGACACGCGTCGTGGTCGTGTAGCGATCGCGCGGGAGGTACACGAGGCACGACACGAAGCGGCCGAACTCGTCGCGGCTCGCGAACAACCGCACGCTCCGCCGCTGGCCCATGCGCAGGATGCCGTGCGCGATCGAGCCGAGCTCCTGCACCGAGAGCCGGAACAGCTCGTCGCGCGGGTACGTCTCGAGGATGTTCGCGAGCGCGCGGCCGTCATGGCCGCTCGGCGCGAAGCCGGACTCGGCGGTCACCTGCGCGACCTTGCGGCGGACGACGGGTATCCGGTACGTGCTCTCCGTGTAGACGGTCGACGTGTACAGGCCGGTGAACCGGCACTCACCGATCACCTTCCCGTCGGCGTCGAAGCGCTTCACGCCGACGTAGTCGAGGGGCACCGCGCGGTGCACGGTGGCACGCGCCTGGGTCTTGGTGAGCGTGAGCACCCACGGCTCGCGTGCCTTGCGCCGCGTCTCGGGAGCCATCAACGAGAACGTGCGCGAGTACTCCGACATCGGGCGGCGGCGGACCATGCCGAGCTGCGAGCCCGCCACGAGATGGAGCGCATCGGTGCCGTCGTGCTCGACCAGGTCGTACTCGCAGTAGCCCACGAACGTGAAGTTGTCGTCGGTGAGCCACTCGAGGAACGTCGCGGCTTCGTCGGCGTCCGCGCCGTCGACGCGCAGTGGCGGCGACGCTCGCAGCGCGTGCGCGAGCGCAACCGCGCGGTCGCGCATCGACCGCCAGTCTTCGACCACGACGCGCACGTCGGCCACGACACCCTCGAGCATCGACTGCAGCTCGGCGAGCTGACGCGCATCGGACTCACGGTCGATCTCGAGGTGCATCCACGCGGTGTCGTCGACCCGCGGGTGCAGCAGCAGGTGGATGTCGTAGGCCCGGCCGACGAGCGCGACCGACACCGAGTCCACGAGGAACGGCGCGTCATCGGTGACGATCTCGACGACGGTGTGCGGCGAGTCCCAACCGTCGAGCGCGCGGGTGGGATTCGCGACCCGGACCACGGTCTCGCCCGCCGCCCGCTGCCGGCCCAAGGAGAACAACGACCGACCGGCGGCTTCCAGGTTCTCGAGGCCGATCGCGGCGATGTCGTCGGGATCGGCTCCCGCCACGAACTGGTGGACGAACCCGTCGACATCGGTCACGGTCGCCCACCCTACGCAGCAGCATCCCCCACCCGCGGTGTCCGTCGCGCGAAGGTCTCGATCCCCGCCCGGGAGCCAGAGGAGTGCAACTGCGTGGAAGCCCTCGATCTCCAGCCCGTCGACATGGAGTGCATGCGGTGCCACCGCACCGCGCCGATGCGCTTCTACGGGATCTGCACCGAATGTCGTGAGGACCTCCACCGGAATTTCGACCGCGACGCGCGCGAGATCGCGGTGCCGGAGTACGAGCCCAAGATGAACGTCACGCCGAACGCGGTCGCGCTCAAGGGCGACTGACTCCGTCGGCGTCGGCTCGCAACGGAGCGGCGACCGGCGCCACGCACTCATCGAGACCGACGCGCCCGGCGTCGACGCCCTCGTCACGCGCTACCCCGGGATCGACCGGTCGCTCTGGCCGAACTTCCGGTGATCACCACGGGATAGCCCCGGTTCCGCGCATCGCTCTACGCTCCCCGGATGAGCACACTGCAGTTCCGACCGCTCTCCCCCGTCGTGGGCGTCGAAGTGAGTGGCGCCGACCTGACGGAGCCGCTCACGGGCCAGCAGCAGGCCGAGCTCCTGGAGCAGTTCCGGAAGCACCGGCTCGTGCTGTTCCGCGGCCAGGAGATCACCGACGACGACCACGTGCGCCTCTGCAGCTATCTGCTCCCGGTGAACGAGGGCGTCGGCTACGTGTCGAACACCGAGATCAAGGGCTTCCACCCCGGCGATTTCAACCTCCTCTACCACTCCGACTTCATGTTCCTCGAGCATCCCCTCCTCGGCATCTCGCTGTGCGCGATCGAGGTCGAGCCCGACGCCGCCGGCACCCGGTTCGTGAACACGGAGCTGGCAGTGCAGGAGATGCCCGACGACATGCGCGCGAAGTTCGGCGACCTCGAGGTCGTGATGCTCGCCAACACCGTCGACGGGCGCGAAGACATCCCCGCGCGCACCGTGCGGGTGCCCGACGACGCGCCGTGGGACCGCTACATGCGCACCGATCGCCCCGTGATCTCCGACCACCCCATCACCCACACTCCGTTCATCCCCGCCAGCCCGCAACAGGCGAGTCACTTCGTGGGCTGCACCGAGGAACAGAGCGACGCGCTGCTCGACGAGCTGTTCGCATACCTCTATGCCGACCGGTTCGTGTACGAGCACCAGTGGGTCAAGGACGACCTCATCATCTGGGACAACGTCACGTTGCAGCACGGCCGACGCGAGAACGCGCCCGACGCGCGCCGCTGCCTCCGTCGCATCACGATGAACGACGTCTCGATGCAGGAGCTGCTCGCCGGCACCGTGTGGGGCCGCGCCGCCAGCTGACCCTCACCTCATGTTTTGGCGTCGCTCCGGGTACCTCTGAGGGTCCTTGCCGACGCCAAAACGTCGAGAGCGGGTCACCATGCGGAGTAGGTGGTGTGGATCTCGGATTCGCGGGCGACCATGCGGGCGAGGAGCGCGCGCAGCTCGGTGTCGATCGTGACGCGGTTGCCGTCATCGGGTGGGAGCTCGCGCAGCGCGTGCTGCACGTCGACGAGCAACTGCTGTACCGACTCGTAGCGCGCGACGAGCTCGCCGGTCGTCGGGACCGCAGGGGACGCGAGCACGTCGTCGACGAGTGCGCGCCCGGCGCGTGCATCGGCCTCCGGCAGGGCAAGACGATCGAGCCAGCCGTCGATGGTCGCGGCGACGTCGCGCGTGTCGGCGTCGAGGTACGGGCCCAGGTCACCGGCGGGCCCGGCGAGACGGCGCAGAATGAGCACCGCGACCTGGAGCTGGATGCGCGCCTCGGCGGCTCCGGGGCTGAGCGGGACGGCCGCGTCGAACTCGGGTAACACCGTCTCGGTGAGCGCGTCGGCGATACGGGCGAGCAGCTCCTCCGGCGTCGGGTGGATCATGCCGGCTCCGTGCCTGAACGGCAAGCAGGCATGAGCCGGAGGAAGCGGGTCATGAACGGCGCGGCCATCGAGGCGCGGTCGGCGTGGCGCATCCACGTGGTGCGGCCGTCGGTGAACGAACGCGCCGCGGTGAGCGAGATCACGGTGTGCTTGAGCTCGGCGAACATGCGGTGCCAGCGGAACGCGTCGGGATCGACCGCGATCCCGCTTGCCTCGGTGTACCGCGCGACGAACTCGTCGAGCGGCACGAACTGCTCGAGCCCCCACCGGGTGCGGTGCGCCCACGCGAGATCCTCGAGCGGGTCGCCGAGGTGCACCATCTCCCAGTCGAGCATCGCGGTGACCCCCGAGTCGTCGTACAGGACGTTGCCGAAGCGGAAGTCACCGTGCACCACCGACACTCTCGACGCCGCGGGGACACGGTCGCGCAGCGAGTCGAACGCGTACACCAGGACGGGCAGCGGCTCCATGCGCTGCCGGAGGAACGTGTCCTCCCATTCGTCGAGCTGCGCGAGCGCGGCCGTCTCGCGTGTCACGAGCGGGAGGAAGTCGACGCCGGCCGACTCCCAGTCGACGGTGTGGAGCGTGGCCGCGACGTCGGCCATGCCGAGTGCCACTGCACGGCGCCGTGGATCGTCCGCCGGTTGCTGCATGAGGTCGAGGCTCGCGGTGCCCGGCACCCATTCGGTCACGAAGCAGGGCTCGCCGCAGGCCACGCCGTCGGGATCGATCCAGAGTGGGCGCGCGACGCGCACGCCGCGAGCGTGGAGCACCTGCAGCGCGGCGAACTCCGGGCCCAGCTCGGTCTCGAGCTGGCCGCCGGGCACCTTCACGAGCATCACCGCGCGGATCGCATGCGCCTCGCCGTCGAGCTCGTAGCGCACGTCGAACTGCCATGGGCGGCGCGCGCCACCCACCGAGCTGATCGGCACGAGATCGTCGACCACGATGTCGTGTGCGCCCTCGATCTGGGTCGGGAGCCAGCGCTGGAGGCACTCGCGGTACTGCGCTGCGGTGGCGTCGTCGGGAACGACCCGAGCCGCGCTCACAGGCCCAATCGTCATAGAAACGTCCAGCGCGGCAGCCCGGCGACGCAACGCTCGTACGCGTCGGGGTCGATCGGCTGGTAGATCCCGACCACGGTCTCGCCGTCGCACGTGACCCGGCACTGGTGCTCGTCGAGGCCCATGAGGTGCATGCGCGCCGCGGGGTCGTGCAGGTCGTAGCGGTCGCCTTCGACGACGTCGTCACCGACGTACTCGCCCTGGTGGATGCCGGAATCGGGTGTGCCGCCATACATCGCGCAGCGGAGGTACGCGGTCTGCACGCCGATGCGCTCGTAGTGGACGCGCTTCACGTCACCACTGTCGAGCGTGTAGTCGATCTCGCCTTCGACGAAGATGTGCGTGTCGGGCTCGAAGCGCAGCCTGCGATCGGTCTTCACGATGCGGCCCATGCCGGGGCGCGCGTCGCCGAACGGGTACAGGATCGAGTCGCCCCAGATCGCATAGTCGGAGAACGCGACGAAGCTGTTCCCGGAGTGGCCGACGGTCGTGCGCGGGCGCGGCAGCTCGAGCTTGGGACCGCCGACGTTGCGGCCCACTCCCCAGTGACGGTCGCGCGTGCCGCGGCACGTGTCGGGCGTGAGCGCGATGCGCGCGCCATCGATCTCGACCCAGCCCTCGACGACACCGAAGCTCTCGAACCCGGCGGTGACGTCGGGCTGGCGACCGGGAGGGAAGCTGCGCTCGGGCGTCGCCTTGCGCTCCCGGAACATGCCGCGCATGGTGTCGCGGAACGTGACGTCGAAGCTGATGCCCCACTCGTTGTCGTCGAGCTCGTACCGCCACTCGCGCAGGCCGACGACCACGGTCGGGTGGAGCGGGCCCACGCGGAGGTCCATGCGGTCGGCGCCGAGGCGTCGGAACGCGCGCACCGATCGGTGCGTGCCGCGGTGGTTCACGATCGCGTACGCCTCGGCGGTGTCGAGGCTCGGGTAGAAGCTCAGGCCGGTGGCGACGATGAGCTCGCCGGCGTCGTCGTGGAACACGGCCCAGCACCGCTCGTAGGTCCGGTGGTCACTCGACCACATGACCCGGATGGGCTCCGGCGTCTGGTGGATCATGTAGTCGTCGGCGGGCGACAACGGGAACTGTTCGTCGAGCGAGTCGGCAGGCATGCGGCGCGATCGTTCCATGCAAGGCCGGTCGAGGCCAGCCACCGCGATCGGTAGCCTGCGCCCATGCGTGCTGCGCTGCTCACGGAGGCGAACCGCCCGTTCGACATCGTCGACGACCTCGAGGTCGCGACGCCGCGGCCCGGGCAGGTGCGGGTGCGGGTCACGCATTGCGGGCTGTGCCACTCCGATCTCACGTCGATCAGTGGCGGCTTCGGTACGCCGTTCCCGGTGGTGCTCGGCCACGAGGCCGCGGGTGAGGTCGAGTCGGTCGGCGACGGCGTCAGCACCGTGGCGTCGGGCGACAAGGTCATCATCACGCCGATGCCGTCGTGTGGTCGCTGCCACGCGTGCGTCACCGGGCACCCGAGCGTGTGCGTCGAAGCATCGGTGTGGCCCACTGGTCTCTTCCCCGACGGCACCACGCCGTTCACCTGGCACGACGAGCGCGTCTACCGCGGGAACGGCATCGGCGCGCTCACCGAGCTCACGGTCGTCGATGCGGCGGCCGCGATCAAGGTGCCCGACGACACGCCGCTCGATCTCGCGTGCCTCATCGGGTGTGCGATCCAGACCGGCGTCGGCGCGGTGCTGAACGCGGCCGAGGTGCCGGCGGGCGCGACCGTGCTCGTGATGGGCCTCGGCGGGATCGGCCAATCGGTGGTGCAGGGCGCGCGGATCGCCGGCGCGGCGCGCATCATCGTCAGCGACCCGCTCGCCGAGCGACGCGACATCGCGATCGCGGCAGGGGCCACCGACGCCATCGACCCCACCGAGCACGACGTCGTGCGCGAGGTCCGCAACCTCACGAACCGCCAGGGTGTCGACTACGCCTTCGACGCCGCCGGGCACCCCGATCTCGTGGCCGCGGGCGTGCGCGCCACTGCGCCCGGCGGCGCGATCGTGCTCGTGGGCGCGCCACCGATGACCGCGACTCTCGACGGTGTGCTCCACGGTCAGGTCATCGGTCAGGAGAAGCGGCTCATCGGCACGGTCACCGGGAGCTGCAACGCGGCGCGCGACTTCCCGCGCTTCGTCGCGCTGTGGCGCGTGGGCGCGCTCGACCTCGATCTCATGGTCTCGAACCGCCGACCGCTGTCGGAGGTGAACGTTGGGTTCGACGACCTGCGCGCCGGCCGGGGAATTCGCACCGTCCTGTCCGTCTAGGGAGCAGTCGACGGCCACACCCACAACTGGCAGGACCACGTCGAGACTTGCACCCAGCGGGTGCCACCTCCTCGTGGCCCGCCTGGCGACCAGCCTCTCGTGGCCGGAGTACCGTCGCGGCCGAGATCCTGAGGGGGGTCACCGTGGCGAGTCTCGACCAGCGCACGAAGTCCGACTGCGACATCCACGACATCGATGCCGCGGAGTACTGCACCGCGCAGCTCCCGAAGCTGCTGCTCGAGCACGGCGAGCCGGCTGCCCGTGGCCTCCGCCACGTCGGCCTCCCGCCCCTCGCCGTCGAGGTCGACGGCGCGGCGTACACCTTCGCGCCCGAGCACGGCACGATCGTCGTCCGCGAAGGCGTCGACCCCGACGCCGTGCACGTGGTCCTCGACGAGCAGTCGTTCTCCGACCTGGTCCAGGACGTGCTCACCGCAACCGCGCTGACGACCGCGCGCACGGCCGACATCCGTCGCGGATCGGCGACCGAGTTCAACGACTGGGACATCGTCCTCCGCGCCATGATCGACGGCCGGCCCGTCCACGAGCCGGGCACGATCACGTTCAGGGATCGCGACGGTGCACCGCTCGATCTGCAGCGCTCGTTCACGCTCGACGACGACGACGCCGAGATGGCGCACTTCCTCGCCGAGGCGGGCTACCTGCACCTGCGCGGCTGGTTCGACTCCAGGCAGATGGACGTGATCGCCGACGACATCGACCGCGCGCTACCGACGTACACGCCTGACGACGGCCGGTCCTGGTGGGCGACTCTCGACGACGGCACCGACCGCTGCGTGCGCCTCCAGCACTTCGTCGAGCACTCGCCCACCACTGCCGACCTCCTCGACGATCCCCGCTATCTCCGCATCGCGGGCCTCGCCGACGACGGGTACCGCCGCGCGCCGATCGAGGGGAACGTCATCGAGGCGCTGGTGAAGCCGATCGGCGTCGTGCGCGGGATCTCCGACCTGCCGTGGCACAAGGACTGCTCGATCGGCCGCCACTCCTACCGCTGCAGCGGCATGACGGTCGGGATCTCGGTGACCGGAGCGGACGAGGGCAGTGGCCGGCTCTCCGTCGTGGCGGGCTCGCACCGCGCGTCGATCTCGCACCAGTTGCGACCCGATCTCGATCTCCCGATCGTGCCGCTCCCGACCGAGACCGGCGACATGACCGTGCACCTCAGCTGCACGCTCCACCACTCGCAGGCACCCACCGTGCGGGAGCGCAAGGTCATGTACACGGGCTTCGGCCTTCCGCCGCGCCCGGGCGACACCGGCGCCGGCGCCGACCGCTTGTCGACGGTGCGCGAGAACGCGTACAAGACCACTGATCGTCCATTTGGTGACCAGGCGTACGGAGCCGCGTGATGGCCGACGCGAGCAGCGGCCGGTTCGCCGATCGCTGCGCATTCATCACCGGTGGCGCCGCGGGCATGGGCCGAGAGTTCGGCCGCGCGCTCGCGGCCGAAGGCGCGGCGATCGCCATCGCCGACATCGACGTCGAAGGCGCGAAGCGCGCCGCGGAGGAGCTCGAAGCCGGCGGCCACGCTGCGCTCGCGGTCGAGTGCAACGTCGCCGACGAGCAGTCCGTCGACAGTGCAGTGGCGACGGTGATCGATCGCTTCGGCGGCATCGACATCCTCGTGAACAACGCCGGGCTGCACCTCACCAAGTACAACCAGCCGTTCAGCGTCCTCCCGCGCGCCGACCTCCGCCAGTTGTTCGAGGTCAACGTCATCGGCGTCGTGAACTGCTCGGTGGCGTGCCGGGCCTCGATGCAGGCACGCGGCGGTGGCGTCATCGTGAGCATCGCGTCAGTCTCCGGGCACATGAGCGAGACGCCGTACGGCGTGTCGAAGCTCGCGGTGCGCGGCATCACCGTCGCGCTCGCGAAGGAGTTCGCCCCTGATCGCATCCGCGTCAACGCGATCTCTCCCGGCCTCATGGCCAGCGAGAACGCGATGGCCGACCTCCCGCCGGAGCTCGTCGAGCACGTCGTCGAGAGCATGCAGTGGGTCCACGAGCTGGGCATGCCCGACGACATCGCGCACGCGCTGTTGTTCCTCTGCTCCGACGACGCGCGGATGATCACCGGCGAGACGCTCAAGGTCACCGGTGGCGGGTACCCGCTCAACCTCTGACCCGAACTCGATGTTTCTGAACCCTTCCAGACACTGACCAGGAGACGGCACGGTGCTCGAACGCGACATGCTCGCCCCACACGGACTCGCCAAGTGGGCTGCCATCGACCCCGACCAGATCGCGCTCGAGCACGTCGACGGGCAATCGCTCACGTACGCGGAGCTCGACCGCGACGGTCGCACGTGGGCATCCGCCCTCCAGCGCATCGGCGTCGGCGTCGGCACCCACGTCGCGACGCTGCTCCCCAACATCTTCGATGCCCACCGCACCATGCTCGGGCTGGCGTGGCTGCGCGCGGTCGAGATCCCGCTCAACACCGGGTACACCGGCCGGATGCTCGAGTACACGCTCGAGTACTCGGACACCGAGGCGCTCGTCACGACGACCACGTTCCTCGATCAGATCCAGAAGATCTCCGCGCGACTCCCCGCGCTCCGCACCGTCGTCGTGATCGACGACGACGAGAGCGCGAGCATGGCCCTGACGTCCGGGACCGATCGGGTGCAGCTGCTCGCGCGCGACGACTTCCTGAACGGCTGCTCGCCCGCCGTCGACCTCGCCGGCCCCGAAGTATGGGACACCGCGTGCCTGCTGTTCACGTCGGGCACCACCGGGCCGTCGAAGGCAGTGATCAACCCGTGGGGTCTCGTGGTGCAGATGTGCTCGTGGTTCCCGGAAGACACCCTGGCTCCGCGCGACGGCATGTACTCGGCCATGCCGCTGTTCCACAACTCCGGCCGTTCGCAGTTCAACTACGTCGTGACCCACGGCGCCCGTTTCGTGATCCGCGACAAGTTCAGCGCCACCAACGTGTGGGACGACGTGCGCAAGACGAACTGCACCACGCTCTGCCTCGTCGGCCCGCTGACGTCGTTGCTCTACGCCGCGCCCCGCGTGACGACGACGCGACCACACCGGTGCGCAACGTGCTGCTCGGGCCGATGATCCCCGACATGGAGGGATTCGAGAAGCGCTTCAACGTGCGGGTGTGCACCTGTTACGGCCAGACCGAGATCGGGTCGCCGGTCGCGACCCCGTGGGAGCACGGCCCGTGGGCCAACTGCGGGCGCACGCGCGAGAACTGGCCGTTCCACGAGGTGCGGCTGGTCGACGAGCACGACCAGCCGGTTCCCGCCGGCCAGACCGGGGAGATGATCGTGCGCTGCCCCGAGCCGTGGTCACTCAACCTCGGGTACTACAAGATGCCGGAGAAGACGGTCGAGGCCTGGCGCAACGGCTGGTTCCACACCGGCGACGTGTTCCGGCAGGACGAAGACGGCTGGTACTACTTCGTCGACCGCCTGAACGACGCGATCCGACGGCGGGGCGAGAACATCTCGTCGTTCGAGGTCGAGAACTACGTGGTCGGATACGACGAGGTCGCCGATTGCACCGCGATCGGCATCCGCACCGAGCACGGTGACGAGGAAGTGATGGCATGCGTGATCGTGCAGGACCGCGAGACGTTCGATCCCGCCGCGCTCATCAAGTACCTCGAGCCCGACATGCCGCGGTTCATGCTGCCACGCTACGTGCAGGTGCTCGACGACTTCCCGCGCAACGAGACCACCGGCCGCGTGCGCAAGAACGAGCTGCGCGACAAGGGCGTCACCGACACCACATGGGATCGCGAAGCACAGGGATGAAGGCCTTACGGCCGCGACGCGTCTCGCAGCGCCCCCGCGAGGGCGACGATGCCGGGCTCGATGTCGGCGTCGGGCACCTGGATGGGTGAGAGGCGGAGGAACCGGCGCCCGCGGTCGTCGCCGACGAACGTGTCGCCGGGGCGGCACGCGACGCCGCGTTCGGCTGCGAGCGCGCGGGCGAGGACCCAGTCGACGGTGTCGGCGAGCTCGAGCCAGAAGTAGAAGCCGCCGCCGGGCACTGCGAATCGCACCCAGTCCGAGCAGTGCGCTTGCAAGGCGCCGCGGTGATGTCGCGCTTGCGGCGGTACACCTCCCGCAGCTCGGCGAGGTGGGTGTCGAGGTGCCCGGCGGCGAGATAACGCTCGAGCGCCCGCGCGAGCAGCTGACTCACCGCGAAGTCCTGTCGCACCTGCGTGAGCGGTTCGATCGCGTGCGGTGCGCCCGCGACCCACGCCATGCGGAGTCCTGGCGCGATCGACTTGCTGAAGGTGTCGGAGTGGAGCACGCGACCTTCGCCGTCGAGCGCGAGCAACGTGGGCGGCGGTGGCGCGTCGTAGAAGAACGCGTGGTAGCAGTTGTCCTCGAGCACGAGCAGGTCCCACTCGTGCGCGAGCTCGAGCAGCCGCTCGCGACGCGCGCGTGGGAGCAACGTCCCCGTCGGCGAGTGGAACGATGGGATCGTCGCGATCAGCTTCGGCGGCGTGCCGTCGTCGCGCAGCGCGGCGAGCACGTCGGGGAGCGCGTCGACCACCATGCCCTGCTCGTCGAGCGGCACTGTGCGCACCGAAGCGCCGGTCTCGACCGTGAAGCGCCGCGTGTACGGGTACGTCGCGGCCTCGACGATCGCGCCGTCACCAGGACCGAGGTGCGCGTTGATCGCGAGCGCGAGACCGTCGGTGGAGCCGTTCGCGAGCACCACCCCCTGCGGATCGACGGCGCGGCCGTCTCTGCGGCTCATCCACTCGGCCAGCTGCTCTCGCAGCCCGAGATACCCGTACTGCATCTCTGCAGGCCCGCCCCGGCCGTAGTAGGTGAGCGCGGCCGCGCCGTCGTACTCGAACGTCTCCGCGATGCATTGCTGGAGGAGTGCGACGGGGAAGTGCGCGGGGTCCGGCAGCCCCTGGTCGAAGTTGACCACGGGCAACCGCTCGACGAGGAACTCGCCGCGCTCCACCGTCGCGGGAAGGACGTCGACGACTGCGGAGATGTCGAGGGGACCGTAGATGTGCGGGTACTGCTCGGTGCCGTCGCCGACGCGCTCGACCTTGATCGCGCTCTGCACGCGCGTCGGGTCGATCACGAGCACGACGACCGGCTCTGCGGCATCGAGATAGTGCGACCGGCCGATCTGGCGAACCTGATGCGCGTGCGACGCGTGGATGTACCCGACGTCTTCGAGCCGTGCACCCCGAGTCGACAGCCGGTACTCCCCGAGTCGCTCGGCCTCGACCCAGTCCCTCGAGAACGTGACGTGGTAGATGCGGTTCGGCAGTGCGGCGCCCTGATCCTGATCACTCACCCGCACAGTCTCGCCGAGCGTCAGCGCCCCGCAGGGCGGGTGCCGATCACCCGGGTGCGCTCGAGCTCGGCGAGCTCCGCGTCCGTCAGGCCGAGGAGGCCACCGAGGACCTCGCGGTTGTGCTGGCCGAGGAGCGGCGGCGGGCCCGCGTGCAGCTTCGCCTTGTGCTCGACGCGCGTGGCCGAGCGCGCGCCGAACCCGGGGTAGGCGACCTTCCCGGCCGCGGGATGACGCAGGGTCTCGAAGAAGCCGCGCGCGCGCAGCTGCGGGTTGACGCCGACCTCTTCGGGGCGCATTACCTGGGCGACCGGAACTCCTGCTGACAGGAGCGCGCCGACCATCGGCTCGAGCTCGCGTCGCGCCAGCTCCGCGGCGAGGAGCCCGTCGAGCTCGTCGTGGTGCGCTCGGCGGGTCTCGTCGGTTGCGAAACGCGCGTCGGTGCTCCAGTCGCGCCGACCGAGCGAGTCGCACAGCGCGAGCCACTCCGCGTCGTTCTCGATCGACAACGCGAGCCACGCCTCCTTCTTCGCGCACGCGTAGATCCCCTGCGGCGCGCCGAGTGGCCCGCGGTTTCCCGCGCGTTCCCACAGATACCCGCTCGCGGAGAAGTCGATGACCTGTTGCGCGGCGACGTTGATCGCCGAATCGACCAGCGGGGCCTCGATCGTCTGCGCGACGCCGGTGCGCTCGCGGACCCACAGGCACGCGAGCACGGCGAATGCCGTGTGCAGTCCACCCAACGGGTCACACGGCCCGCGTGGCACGACCGGCGGGCCGTCGCGGTAGCCGGTGATCCACGCGAGCCCCGTCACCTGCTCCATGTTCTGCGCGAAACCCGGGCGGTCGCGCCACGGACCGGTCAGTCCCCACGCGGGCATCCTCGCGACGACCAGACCGGGGCACGTGCGGCGGAGGTCGTCGTCGAGGATCCCGAAGCGCTCGACGACGCGCGGCGTGAAGTTCTCGATGAACACGTCGCACTGCTCGAGCAGCCGTCGCGCCAGCACCTGGCCCTCGGGCCGCGTCATGTCGAGCGTCACGCCGCGCTTGCCGGTGTTGGCCCCGTGAAACAGGGGCGCCTCCTCCCACGGCTCCGGGCCCTTCGTCGCGTAGGCGGTGCCGAGACGAGTGCCGTCGGGACGCTGCACCGACTCGACCTTGACCACCTCGGCCCCGAGCCACCCGAAGATCTGCCCCGCGTACGGCCCGGCCCAGTACGTGGTGAGGTCGAAGACGCGCAGGCCGTCGAGCGGCCGACGCGTCTCGTGCCGCGACGCGGCGCCGCCATTGCCGTCCGACACCCGCGCGGGCTCGCCGCGCAGTGCATCGGTGTGTTCTCCGACGCCGGGCGCGGCCGCGAGCGGGTGCAGTGGCGACACCGACAACTTGTACGGCGCGCGTGGTTGCACGAAACCCACGCCTGGGTTCTTCACCCACACGTCACGCGTCCGCAAGTGCTCGAGCTCGGGGAGCACCGCGCCGTTCCCGACGGGCGACGCGGGCACGTTCGCCGCGTCGGCCAGCTCGAGGATCTGCGCGACGGAGCGCGCCGAGGTCCACGCGGTGATCGCGGGACGCAGGTCGTCGACGTGCCATCCGCGACGGTCGGCGCGCGACAGCTCGGGATCGTCGGCCCACTCGGGATGGCCGACCATCTCCGCGAACGCCCGGAACTGCGGCGCCGAGTTCGTGGCGAAGCCGACCCATCCGTCGGCGGCGCGTTCGACCGACGGCAATTCGGCGTACCGCGCCATCGCCGGCATCGCGGCGCGCCCGACCAGCTCGGCCTGGACCGTCATGTAGGCGTTGAAGATCGTGGTGGCCGCCTCCAGCATCGAGACGTCGACGTGGTCACCGGGACCGAACCGGCGCGCGCCGAGCAACGCGGCCAGGCCGCCGACGGCCGCGGTGAGCCCTGCCGCGTACTCGCCCATGCGGCCGCCGGCCGACAGCGGCTCGCGCGCAGGCTCACCGCGCCGGCCACTCGAGCCGCACCACGCCTGCAGCGTGAACTCGTTGGCGGGATACTCGGCCCACGGCCCCGTGCACCCGAACGGTGTGATGGTCACCACCACCAGCTCGGCGCGTTGCGACCGCAGTGCGACCGCGGTGCGGCCGAGTGCCGTGGGGCGCTCGTACTCGTTGCCCGCGATCACGAGGTCGGGCCAGTCCCAGCGCGGGCCGTCCGCATCGAGCACGACGGACCGCTTCGACGTGTTGAGGAACTCGAAGAGTGCGGCGGTGCCGCGCAACGGGTCGCCGTCGGCCGGCTCGCCCTTCACCACGTCGGCGCCCGCATCCGCGAGCAGCTTCCCGCAGTAGGCACCCGCGAGCCCGGACGCGAGCTCCAGCACCCTCACACCGTTGAGCGGCTCGTCGTGGCTGGTCTCCGGCGTGATCTATCTAATATACGAGCGTTCGCCGCCCGGCGTCGATCCTGGGAGACTGCACTGATGCAACGCAGCGGAGGCGTGGGCGGACGCCCGCGACCAGTGACGGCGAGCGACGGCGGGTACGAGTCGGTCGACGGCCTGGTGGTGCAGCTCGGTGACGACGGCGTGCTGCGCCTCGTGCTCGACCGGCCCGAGAAGCGCAACGCGCTCGACGACACGATGGTGGCCGCGATGATCGCGGCGGTCGAGCGGGCGGGCACCGACGAAGCGGTGCGGGTGATGCTCCTCACCGGGCGCGGCGACCACTTCTGCGGCGGCTTCGACATCGTCGGGCGGAACGCGGGAGAGGGCGGGAGCGGCACCCGACCGCGAGTGGGGTCGATCCAGCGTCGCCTCCCCGCGCAGGCGCACCGCCTCATCCCGTTGCTCCTCTCGGTCCAGACGCCCGTGGTGTGCGCGGTGCGCGGGTGGGCCGCGGGCATCGGCCTGCACCTCGTGCTCGCGGCCGACATCACGATCGCGGCGTCGGACGCAACGTTCTGGGAGCCGTTCGCCGAGCGTGGGTTCACACCCGACAGCGGCGGCACGTGGTTGCTGCCCCGCCGGGTCGGCGAGACGCGCGCACGCTCGATGCTGCTGCTCGGGAAGGCCGTGCACGGCACCGAAGCGGCCGAATGGGGCCTGGTCCACGAGGCAGTGGATTCCGCCGACCTCGACGCCGAGGTCGCTGCCGTCGTCGAGAAGCTCGCGACCGGTCCGACCGTCGCCCTCGGTCTCACGAAGTGGTTGCTCCACGCGAGCGCGTCGGCATCGCTCGACGACCACTTGCGTGACGAGGCGTTCGCGATGGAGCTCTCGTCGCGGTCGGAAGACTTCCGTGAGGGGCTCACCGCGTTCACGGAGAAGCGGCCGCCACGCTTCTCGGGGCGCTGATGGGTTACGAGACCCTGCAGGTCGAGCGCCGCGGTCCGGTCGGCTGGTTGGTGTTCGACCGACCCGAGGTCGGCAACGCGATGAACGCGACCATGCTCACCGAGCTCGAGCGCGGGTGGCAGGAGCTCGACGCCGACCCTGCCGTCCGCGTGATCGTGAACACCGGTGAGGGCAGCGCGTTCCAGACCGGCCTCGACGTCGCGCAGCTCGGCCGTGATCGCGACGCGCTGCGTGAGCAGTCACGTCGCACGCGCGACGCGACGCTGAAGCTCACCTCGTGGCACAACCAGGTCTGGAAACCGGTGATCGCGGCCGTGAACGGCACGTGCGCGGGCGGCGGGCTGCACTTCGTCGCCGACGCCGACATCGTGATCGCCTCGGCCGACGCGACCTTCCTCGATCCGCACGTGTCGGTCGGTCAGGTCACCGCCTACGAGGCGATCGGCCTGCTCCGCAAGATGCCGGTGGAGCCGGTCGTGCGCATGGCCGTGATCGGACGGCACGAACGGCTCAGCGCCGCGCGCGCGTACCAGCTCGGGATGATCAGCCAGGTCGTCGACCCGCCCGAGCAGCTGCGTGACGTCGCGCAGGAGCTCGCGGAGACCGTTGCCCGCAACTCCCCCGCCGCGATGGCCGCGACCAAGCGCGCGCTCTGGGGCGCGCTCGAGTACGGCCTCACCGACGCCTGCCGCAACGGCGCCCGCGAGCTCGTCTCCATGTGGGGCCACCCCGACCAGGAGGAAGGCCCGCGCTCGTTCGCCGAGAAGCGCGAGCCCGTGTGGCAGGAGCTGGAGGGTTCGAGCCGATGAAGTACTCGACGTTCGACGCGCTGGAGATCGACGTGCGCGGCCCGGTCGGATGGTTGATCAACGACCGGCCCGATCAGCTCAACGCGATGACCGCCGCGATGCGCGACGAGTTCGCGGTCGCGTGGAAGGAGCTCGACGCCGACCCCGACGTGCGCGTCATCGTGCACACGGGGAACGGGCGCGCGTTCCAGACCGGGGTCGACGTCACCGAGATCGCCACCGACGGGCAGGGCTTCCAGCGTTACCGGGACTCGATGGAGAACTTCGACCTCCACTTCACCGCGTGGCACCAGGAGGTGTGGAAGCCGGTGATCACCGCGGTGAACGGCATCTGCGCGGGTGGCGGGCTCCACTGGGTCGCCGACGCCGACATCGTGATCGCGGCGTCGGACGCCCAGTTCCTCGACCCGCACGTGTCGGTCGGGCAGGTGGTGTCGATCGAGGCCATCGGCCTCATCCGCAAGATGCCGTTCGAGTCGGTGATGCGCATGGCGTTGGTCGGGCGCCACGAGCGCATGTCGGCGCAACGTGCCTACGAGCTCGGCATGATCAGCCAGATCGTGGATCCTCCGGAGCGACTGCGTGACGTCGCACAGGAGCTCGCGGAGACCGTCGCCCGCAACTCCCCCGCGGCGATGGCCGCGACCAAGCGCGCGCTCTGGGGCGCGCTCGAGCTGGGCCTCACCGACGCCTGCCGTAACGGCGCCCGCGAGCTCGTCTCCATGTGGGGCCACCCCGACCAGGAGGAAGGCCCGCGCGCGTTCGCCGAGAAGCGCGCGCCCGTGTGGGCGCCGCCCGAGCACGAGTCGTGAGCGCGAACCTCGCCGAGAACCTCCCCGATGGGGCATCGCGCTTCGCCGATGACGACGGTCTCCTCCACACCATCGACCGCACCGTCACCGCAGGCGAGGCGTTTCGCGGCGCGAGCCGGTTCGCAGCGTCGCTCCTCGAGAACGGGGTGGAGCCGCAGCAGGCGGTCGCGGTGCAGCTTCCCAACAGCCCCGAGTTCATCCTCGCGATGTTCGGGGTCTGGTTGCGGGGGGCGGTGTTCGTACCGGTCAACTGGCGCGCCACCGCACCTGAAGTGGAGCACATCGTCGAGACCACCGGCGCGGTCGCGCTCGCGCGCGACGACACCCTCGCGCGCGTCGATGCACGCCACATGGATTCTGGTCGCATCTATGACGCGGACGATGCCTTCATCACGTGGACGTCGGGCACGACCGGCCGACCGAAGCCGATCGTGCACACCCACTCCGGATACACCGAGCTGCTCGATCGCGTCCTCGGGCCGCTGAGCGCGGGGCGCACCCGCACCGAACGCACTGGCCCCGAACGCCGACCCACACCGAACCTGATCCCGGTGTCGCTCGCGCTCAACGCCGGCATCTACAACGTGCTGTTCGGGCTGCGCGCCGGCGCGGAGATCGTGATCATGGACAAGTTCTCGACCGGCGAGTTCGCGGAGCTCGTGCGGCGGTTCGCGATCCGATCGACGATCTTGCCGCCCGCGGCGATGGCCGAGCTCGCCGACGACCCCGACGTCACCGACCTCACTCCCCTGCGCTACGTGCGCAGCATCACTGCGCCACTCTCGCCGTTGCAGGCCCAGCGCTTCGCGCAGAAGTTCGGCGTGACCATCCTCAACAGCTACGGCCAGGCCGAGATCGGTGAGGTCATCGGGTGGACGGCCGCGGACGGGAAGGAGCATCCCGAGAAGGTCGGGGCGATCGGGAAGCCGCACGCGGGCGTCGACATCAAGATCGTCGACGACACCGGCACGCCGGTCGAGCCCGGTGCCGTGGCGCGCCTGCTCGTGCGGCCGCCCCGCATGGCCGCCGGCTACGCCGACGGCTCGATGCTCGCCGACCGCATCGACGCCGACGGGTTCGTCGACACCGGTGACCTCGCACGCATCGACGCCGACGGGTTCGTGTGGCTCGAAGGTCGCGCCGGCGACATGATCAATCGGGGCGGCAACAAGATCTTCCCCGACGAGGTCGAGGAAGTGCTCCGACTCTCACCCGCGGTGCGTGACGTCGCGGTGGTCGGCGTGCCCAACGTGCGCCTCGGCGAGGTGCCCGTCGCCTTCGTCGTCGGCGACCCCCAGCCCAGCACCGAGCTCGAGCAGCTGTGCCGCGAGCACCTCGTGCCCTACAAGGTGCCGGTGTCGTTCCACTACGTCGACGCGCTGCCGCGCAGTGAGGTCGGCAAGGTCCTCCGCCGGGAGCTCGCGTCCCGACGCATCCCATGACGCGTCCCTTGGCCTACCGTGTGCGCGCGCACGCGTGCTCATATCGACGGGAGACCCGCGATTCCGAGTGAACCTGAGTCCACGTCGAAGAGCACGGTTCACGCGATCTGGGACCGCCGCACCACCGGTGAGCAGGTCGCGCTCTACATCCGCTCCCTTGTGTTCGAGGGTGAGCTCCGCCCCGGCCGTCGCATCCCGCAGGACGAGATCGCCACGACCCTCGGAGTCAGCCGGATCCCAGTGCGCGAGGCGATCATCGCGCTCGAACGCGAGGGACTGGTCACGATCGAGCCGCATCGCGGCGCGTTCATCAACCCGATCACGCGCGACACCATCCGCGACCAGTACGAGCTCTACGGGCTCGCGTTCGGGCTCGCCACCCGACGCGCGGCCGAGCGCGGGGGCGACTCGTTCGTCGACGACCTCGACGCGATCCACACCCAGCTCCTCGCGGCCACCGACCCCGACGACTTCGCCGCGCGCAACGACGAGTTCCTCGGCCTCATCGTCAAGGCTGCGAGCTCGCCACGCGTCCAGGCGGTACTCCGCGTCCTCTCCGGTCTCGTCCCGGGGAACTTCTTCGCGGTGGTGCCGGGCACGATCGAGACGCAACGCACCGGAACGACGGCGATGATGCGCGCGGTGCGCAAGAGCGGAGGCGATGCCGCCGCCGACGCGTGCCTCGTGATGATGCGCCGGCAAGGAGACGCGGTGATCAAGATGCTCGACTCCCGTGAGTTCTTCGCATGAGCGAGGTCGCGATCCCAGCCCTGCGCGCGGGGCACGCCGCACCCGACGACCTCGTGGCGCGCCGCGCGGGGATCGACGCGGTGACACCACCGACCGAGCTGCCGTCGGGCGTCACCATGGAGACGCGCGCCATCGGCGGAGTCGAGTGCGTCGTCTGCAGCGTCGCGACCCCGACCGTCGACATCGTGTACCTCCACGGTGGTGGGTACCGGTTGGGTGCCGCTGCGGCCTGGGCGTCGTTCGCGGGCCAGATGGCCGCGAGTGCGGCAGCGCGTGTGGTGGTCGTCGACTACCGGCTCGCGCCGGAGCATCCGTTCCCGGCTGCGTTGCACGACGCGGTTGCCGTCGCGGCGGCCGTGCGCGGCGAGTCCGACCTTCCCCTCGTCGTCGGCGGTGACTCCGCGGGCGGCGGCCTGGCGATGGCGCTCGTCCTCGCCCTGCGCGACCTCGAGGCGCCCGCGCCTGCGGGCGTCATCGTGCTCTCCCCGTGGGTGGATCTCACGGTCACGAACGCGTCGTACACGTCGAACGCGGCGCACGACCAGATGTTCACGTTCGAGTCGGCGTCGGAAGCCGCCGTGCTCTACCTGCAGGGCCACGACCCGCGTGACCCGTTGGTGTCGCCGGCGCTGGCGGATCTCCACGACCTGCCGCCGGCGCTCGTGTTCGTCAGCGCGCACGAGGTGCTCCTCGACGACGCGTGCGCGCTCGCGCGCGCATTCGGCGCAGCGGGCATCGCGGTGGAGCTCCACGTCGTGCCCGACATGCCGCACGTGTGGCCGTTCATGCTCCCGACCCACGAGGCGTCGCAGCGCGCGTTCGATGACATCGCACGGTTCGTGCGCGGCATCACCACCTGACGACCACACACGAGGAGTCGATCGCAATGGAACCAGACATCCTCGGCCTCCAGGGCAAGACGGCGTTGGTCGTCGGCGGAGGCTTCGGCATCGGCCGCGCCAGCGCGCTGCTGCTCGGGCAAGCGGGTGCCGACGTGGTCGTTGCCGATCTCGACGCCGATCGCGCGGCCGCGGTCGCACACGAGATCGAGGCTCTCGGCGTGCGCACGGGCGCGTTGACCGGCGACGTGACCGACGAGGCCCAGGCCCGGGAGATCGTGGCGTCCGCCGCCGACATCCTCGGATCACTCGAAGTCGTGATCAACATGGTCGGGACGGCCGCGCACGCGAGCCTGCTCGACCTCGACGACGCAACCTGGGACGTCGACATCTCGCGCAACCTCACGCAGCACCTCTACGTCGGCCGCGCCGCCGCGCAACAGATGATCAGCCAGGGCACCGGCGGCCGCCTGGCCGTCGTGGCATCGGTGAGCGGTCTCTACGGGGCGCCCAACCACGGCGCGTACGGAGCGGCCAAGGCCGGCCTGATGGCACTCGTCCGCACGATGGCGCAGGAGTGGGGCCCGCACGGCATCCGCGTGAACGGCATCGCGCCCGACATGATCGCGACCCCGCGCATCGTCGCCGCCTACGACGAGCAGAACGTCGACTACGACGAGACCGCGCGGCGCGACGGCGCGCCCCTCGGCCGGTTCGGCACGCCCGAGGAGATCGCGGGACCGCTCGTGTTCCTCGTCTCCGACCTTGCCGGCTTCATCACCGGGCACACGATCGTGGTCGACGGCGGTCAGCGCGCCGCGTTCCCCCACGGGCGGAGCACCCAGACGATCAAGTTGGCCGACACCCAAGCACCGGCGGCCGAAGCCTGACCGACTACGACGACATGAGCACGCCGGCGTTCACGTGCAGCACCTGGCCAGTGACGTGCCGGGACGCGTCGGCGACGAGGTAGAGCACCGCGGCCGCGAGATCGTCCGGCTCGACGTTCTCACGCATCGGGTTCGCCTTCCCGGCCGCGTCGCGGAGCTGCGCGACCTGCGCGGGGTCGGCACCGTCGATGTTCCGGGTCGTCATCGGCGTGATGGTGAAGCCGGGCGCCACCGCATTGACGCGAATCCCACGCGGACCGACCTCCTGCGCGAGTGAGCGCGTCAGCGAGATCACGGCGGCTTTGCTCATGCCGTAGCCCGCGACCGTCGGCGCGGGCATGACTCCTCCCGCCGACGCCATGTTCACGATCGCACCACCCGCGGGAAGGTGACGTACCGCGGCCTGGCACCCGAACAGGACACCCTTGAGGTTCACCGCGATGATGCGGTCGAGGTCTTCCTCGCTGAGGCCGACGACACCGCCATCCTTGATGATGCCGGCGACGTTGGCGATCGCGTCGAGGCGGCCGTGCTCGGCCACGACGCCGTCGACCAGCGCGTCGACCGCGGCCTTGTTGCTGACGTCGCACGCGGTCACGCCCTCACCCGCGAGCACGTCGACGCGCACGACGGTCGCACCCGCGCCGTCGAGTGCGTCGGCGCACGCGGCGCCAATGCCGCGCGCGGCACCCGTGACGATCGCGACCCGCCCGTCGATCCGGAACCCATCCACCACGCTCATTGATCACCCTTCCGCGTTGCCCGATGTGCCAGTGCTTCCAACAGAGGCCCGTACTCGCGCTGCTCGCGCTCGCGCGCGGCGCGCACCGCTTCGGCCCGTGCGGCGAGCAGCAGCCGCTTCGTCGCGAGGAGCGCGTCGAGCGGATGCGCCGCGATCGCGTCGCTCACCGCGAGCGCTTCCTCGAGCAGTCCGATGCGGCTCGTGACCTTCCACGCGAGGCCGCTGCGCTGCGCCTGCTGCGCACCCATCCAGCCGCCCGTGAGCAACAGAGCCGCCGCCTCCTGCGCGCCGACGAGCGCGGGCAGGAGGTAGCTGCTTCCCGCTTCCGCGGTGAGCCCGAGGGTGACGAATGGGAGTCGTACCCGCGCGTCGTCGGCCATCAGCACCAGGTCGCAGTGCAGGAGCAGGGTGCAGCCGAGGCCCACGGCGACACCGTTCACGGCCGCGACGATCGGCTTGGGGAACGTCTCCAGCGTGACGAGCAGGTCCTGGTAGAGGGCGCGGCCCTCGGCGCGGTGCTCGACCTCGGCCGCCTCGCGGAGATCGGCACCGGCGCTGAACGCATCGCCCGCGCCCGTGATCACGACCACGCTGGTCTCCGGGTCGCCCGCGGCGCGATCGAGCTCCTCGCGCAGCGACGTGAACAGCGCGCGGTTGAACGCGTTCTTCGCGTCGGGGCGATGCAATGTCAGCACCGTGACGCAGCCTTCGGTGACGCGCAGGACGTCGCGCACGATGCGGTCAGGGGCCGACACCGGCGCAGCATATTCTTCGGGCGCGTTGCAGCCGCGTGGAGGGAGCCGCAGTGGACTTCCGGTTCGGTGGGGAGAACGACACGTTCGCGTCGGAGGTGCGCGCATTCCTCGAGCGCGAGATGGCACGCGACCGCGTCGAGACCGATCCCGAGGACCTCAGCGGTCTCGCCGAGCCCTTCGAGCGCGCGCTGCAACGAGCTGCGGGCGAGAACGGCTACCTGAGCATCGCACTGTCATCGGCTGAGCGCGCGCGCTTCAACTTCCTCGTCGCCGCATTCGACGCCCCGCTCATCGACACCGCGGTCACACTCGCCGGCTACGCGCTCAGCACCTTCGCGAGCGACGCGCAACGAGCGCGCTTCATGCCGCTCGTCGAGCGGGGCGAGATCGAGATGTGCATCGCCTACACCGAGGAGCACGCGGGCAGCGACCTCGGCGCGCAGACGACCGCGGCGGTCGCCGACGGTAGCGGCTTCGTCCTGTCCGGTCGGAAGGTGCTCGTCACCGGCGCGCACAAGGCCGATTGGTGCATCACGACCGCCCGCACGCGCGCCGACGGGCCGGTGCGCGACGGCCTGAGCATGTTCCTGGTCGACATGACGCTCCCCGGCATCCGCGTGCTGCGCCGTCCGACCATGAACGGCTGGACCCTCGACGAGATCACCTTCGACGACGTGCGGCTCGGCGCCGATGCACTCCTCGGCGAGCAGGACGCCGGCTGGCGTCAGCTCCTCACGACTGTCGCGGCCGAGCGCTCGGGCATGTTCTACCTGGGCTTCGCCCGCCACGTGCTCGACGAGCTGATCACCTACGTCGGCGGCGCGACACGCGACGGGAGGCGGCTCGCGGACGATCCCCTGGTGCGCGATCGCATCGCGCGGCTCGACCTCGAGCTCGCGGCGGGCATGCGCCTCGCGACCCGCACCCTCCGGAGCATCGAGTCCGGCACGCCGGATCCGGCGCTGCCTCCGATGGCGAAGGTGTACGCCACCGAACTGCTGCAGCGCCTGGCCCAGGCCGCCACGGAGATCGCGGGCCACGCCGGGTCGGTGCACGCGCCACTGTTCTCCGACCCCGCGCCGCCACACGCGGCCGCGGGCGGGCGGTTCGCGTTCGAGTATCTCGAGCGCGTGCACGGCACCATCGGCGGCGGCACCAACGAGGTGCAGCGCGACGCCATCGCGCAGCTCGGCCTCGGCCTCCCGCGGGCCCGGCGCTGATGGACGTCACCGGCTCGACACTCGGCGACGTCGGCCGCGCGCTCGAACGCGGCCGAGGGGCCGAGCCGCTCGCGTGGCACACCACCGAGCATCTTCCTCGGCTCATGTTCGAGGCGTTCTCCGTCACCGAACACACGGACGCGCTCGCCGACGGCGCGCGTACGTACGCGTGCGCGATCACGGAGCGCGACGGCGGCGCGCGGCTGGATGCGATCGCGACCCGCGCCGTGCGCACGCGTCCGACGGGTCGTGGACACTCAGCGGGGCTAAGTGCTTCGTCCCCGGCGCGGCCGACGTCGACGTCCTGGTCGTCGTCGCTCGGGCCGCCGGCGGCCTCGGCGTGTTCACAGTGGCGCGCGATTCGCCGGGTGTCACGATCACGCCGCTGCCGACCATCGGCCTCGACGACCAGTGCGACATCGCGCTCGACGCGAGTCCCGCCACTCTCCTCGCCGAGCACGCCGACGACGCGCTCGCGGTCGTGATCGCGCGCGCCGTCATCGTGCTCTGCGCCGACGCGGTGGGCGCAGCCACGGCCGCGCTCGATCACACCGTTGCTCGAGTGCAGGAGCGTACGCAGTGGGGTGCGCCGATCGGATCGTTCCAGGCCGTGCAGCACCGCTGCGCCGACATGCTGATCGACGTCACCACCGCGCGCGACGCGGTCGCCGACGCCGCCGGCGCGGTCGACCGCGGCGAGGACGCGCTCCTCGCGGCGTCACGCGCCAAGTCGTTCGCGATCGACGCCTGCCGGCGCGTCACCGCCGCCGCGCACCAGCTCCACGGCGGCGAGGGCATCTACGCCGACCAGCCCGTCCACCTCTGGTACCGGCGGGTGAAGGCCATCGAGCCCATGTACGGCTCCCCCGACTTCCACCGCGCCCGCGTCGCCTCGGCGTTGCTCGACGACTGACCGCTTGTGGACAGTTCACTGTGCGATTCGGTCCGAATATCGAGCCGAATTGCGCAGTGAATCGGGTCAGCGGGCGCGGGGGAGGCCGAGGCCGCGCTCGGCGATGAGGTTCTTCTGGATCTCGCTGGTGCCGCCGGCGGTGGTGAAGATCGGGGCGACCCGGTAGGAGTACTCGACGATGCCGCCGGGTGAGTGCCCGGCGTGATCGCCGACCAGGCCGTCGACGCCGAGCATGTCGACGAGCGCCGACGACGCGCGGCCGTAGGCCTCGGTCGCGAACAGCTTGACCTCGGCGCCCTCCGTCTTCGGGAGGCCGTTGACTGCGACCCACGCGGCCCGGTCGCCGAGCAGCTCGCACACCTCGGTGTCGATGGCCACGCGCGCGAGCCGTTCGCGCGCCGCGGAGTCGTCGATCAGGCGCCCGCCGTCCGCGGTCACGGTG
Organism: uncultured Actinomycetes bacterium; assembly: GCA_963721435.1. Classification (GTDB taxonomy): domain Bacteria; phylum Actinomycetota; class Acidimicrobiia; order IMCC26256; family DASPTH01; genus CAVRJC01. Next base: position 1,275,720 of record CAVRJC010000012.1, on the reverse strand, counting down.
TCGCGCGCGCACGAGACCGCGGCGTCGTACAACGCGGCGACGTCGGCGACCCCGCCCGCAACGCCACGTTCGAACGCGAGCGCGACGAGCATCACGCCCCAGCCGCCGTCGACATCTCCCACGCGCATGCGGTCGTCGACGCGCACGTCGTCGTAGAACGTGATGTTGGTGCGTTTGCCGCTGAGCGTGCGCACCTCCTGCACCTCGATGCCCGGTGAGTCGACCGGGACGAGGAAGAACGTGAGCCCGCGGTGCTTCGGCACCTCCGTGTTGGTACGCGCGAGCAGGAACACCCACTCCGACACGTCGGCCAGGCTGGTGAACATCTTCTGGCCGTTGATGATCCAGTCGTCGCCGTCGCGCACCGCGCGCGTCTTGGCGGCGGCGACGTCGGAGCCCGACTCCGGCTCCGAGTAGCCGAGGGCTGGGATCGCCCCCCCTGCGAGCAGCTTCGACATGATCTCGGCCTTCTGCCACTCCGAGCCCACGTGGCCGAGGATGAAGGCGATCATCATCGCCATGCTGAGGCCCTCGTACGGCGCATCGGCCTGCTCCAGCTCGCGGTAGAGCGCGGCGAGGTGGTCGGGCCCGCGGCCCTGGCCGCCGAGCTCGACCGGGACGGTGGCCGCCAGCCAGCCGCGGTCGGCGACCGCCTTCATCAGTGCCCAGTCGTGGTTCACACCGGTGCGGGCGACGTTGGCACGCACCTCGGCGTCGACGGTGTCGGCGACGACCTGGCGTACCTCCTCGCGGAAGGCGACGATCTCGGGGTTCGGTGAGAAGTCCATCGTCAGTCTTCCGTTCCCGCATTCGGCGATGAGATCGTGGCGGCGCCACCCGCCGTGCCGTACAGCACGTCGGCGAGATGCTGGTACTCGCGCTTGGGATCGCCGAGCTGCAGCGGCCAACCCTTGGCCCGCCGGTAGTAGAGCTGCGGGTCGTACTCGGCCATCACGCCGTACCCACCGTGGTAGTGCATGGCGCGGTACGTGACGACCTGCGCGAGCTCGGCGGTGAACAGGATCGCCATCCCGGCGAGGCGCGGTGCCGAGGCGGGATCGCGGTCGACGGCCCACGCGGCCTTGGCCACGAGCAGATGCGCGCCTGCGATCGGCGGAGTCACCTCGGCGAGGCCGTGCTGGATCGCCTGGAACGTGCCGATCGGGACGCCGAACTGGTGCCGTGTCTTCACGTAGTCGAGCCCGAGCTCGAGCGCGCGGTCGCACGCGCCGACGAGCATCGCCGCCATCAGCACCCGCCATTCGTCGACCGCGGAAGCGAGCGCGGAAGCCGCATCGGCGCCCGAGGCGAGCACGGTGACGCCGTCGGCCGATGCGGGCACGACCCGCCGGGCGAGCGGAAGGTTCGCCAGGTTGGCGACCGCCTCGCCCGGCGGCGACTCCTCGACGGCGATGAGATCGCCGGAGCGGGCGTCGAGCGCGAGCACCACACCGGCCACAGCCCCCGCAGGCACGAGCCGGGGATCGCGTCCGAGGGGGCTCGACGCGAACGTTGCGGGCTCGCTCGCGTCGACGACACGCGCGAGCAGGTCGGCGGGCGCGCCCACGCGCTCCAGCAGCCGCGCGGCCACGACGTGCTCTGCGAACGGCACGGGTGCGACCCGGCGTCCGACTTCTTCCGCCACCAGCGCGCTCTCGAACAGCCCGACACCACCGCCGCCGCACGCCTCGCCGATCGACATCGCGAGCGCGCCGGTGTCGCGCAGGCGCGACCACACGTCGGGTGCGAACCCGAGCGGCTCGTGCTCGCGCACGACGTCCGAGGGCACCTCCTTCTCGAAGAAGGTCGAGAAGAGGTCGCGGATCGATTCCTGGTCGTCGGTGAGGCTCAGGTCCATCGGTCGTCGCTCCGGCTCACGGCTCGAGGTCGAGGCCGAACCACCGGATCGCGTTGCCGCGCGCGAGCTTGTGCACGAGCTCGTCGCTCAAGTGCCCGAACTGCTCGGCGGCGGCGCGCCGCGAGTGCGGCCACGTGCCGTCCTGGTGCGGGTAGTCGGTCTCGAACATGATGTTGTCAGGACCGACGCGCTCGAGCATCTCCACGCCTGCAGCGTCCTTGAAGAAGCAGGTGCCGACCTGGCGGTAGTAGTAGGTCGACGGCGGCTCGGGGCAGTAGAGCTGACCCTCACTCCACCCGCGGTGGGTCTCCCAGACGTCGTCGGCGCGCTCGAGCAGGTACGGGACCCAGCCGATCTGGCACTCCGCGTAGAGCAGCTTCAGCGTGGGATACCGGTGCAGCACGCCCGAGAACATGTAGTCGGTGAGGCTGGCGATGCTGTTGCCGAAGATGATCGTCGCGGCAACCGCGTCGGGCGCGTCCGGTGACGTCTGCGGCGTCTTCGTGCCCGAGCCGATGTGCATGCAGATCACCGTGCCGGTCTCCGCACATGCTTGGAAGAACGGCTCCCAGTGGCCGCTGTAGATGCTCGGCAACCCGAGATATGTCGGCAGCTCGGAGAACGCGACCGCGCGCACGCCGCGCGCGGCGTTGCGGCGCACCTCCGCGGCCGCGAGCTCGGCGTCCCACAGCGGGATCAGACACAACGGGATGAGCCGGCCGCCGCTGGGGCCACACCACTCGTCGACCATCCAGTCGTTGTACGCGCGCACGCTGAGGAGCGACAGCTCCTTGTCCTGTGCGTTCAGGAAGATCTGGCCGGCGAAGCGCGGGTAGTTCGGGTAGCAGATCTGGGCTTCGACGCCGTTGACGTCCATGTCGGCGAGGCGCGCCACCGGCTGCCAGCACCCCGGCCGCATCTCGTCGAACGTGATGCCCGCCATCGAGATGTCGTCGGCCGCGTACCCGGCGGCGGCGATGAGGCGCTTCACCGAGTAGCGGTGATCCTCGTAGAACCACCACGCGACGTCGGGCCCGTCGGTGCCGGGCTCCTCGATGTAGGTGCCGCCGGCGAGCACGGGACGGCCTGCGGGGTGGTACTCGATGTGTGGCCCGATCTCGCGGTACTTGGCGGGAAGCCGCGACGACCAGACGTCGGCGGGCTCCACCACGTGGGCATCGACATCGACGAGCGGTGGGATCCGCTCGGCCAGCACGTCGAGCGCGTCGGAATTCAGGGTCTGCGTCACAGTGAGATCCCTCGTTGCTGCAATTGCACGAACATCCGCCCAACCCTACGCCGGGTCAGAAGACGTTCGGCAAACGATCCATCGGCACCGCGATGACGGTCGACGCCTCGGTCGCGCACGCCTCTCGCAGCACCGCGGGGAGTTGCTCGATGTCGTCGACCTTCACGCCGTTCACGCCGAACGCCTCGGCGAGCTTCACCCAGTCGGGATTGCGCAGCTCGGTGCCGAGCTCCCGGCCGCCGAACTTCTCGCGCTGGTCACGGTTCGAGTTGCCGTACGCGCCGTCGTCGAACACCACGGTGACGGTGTGGATGCCGTGCTGCACCGCGGTGGCGAGCTCGTTGAGCGTGAACCCGAAACCGCCATCACCGACGACCGCGACCACCGGCCGGTCCGGCGCGCCGACCTTCGCGCCGAGTGCGGCCGGGTACCCGAACCCGAGGGTGCCCATGTACGAGGTCGACAGGTACGTGCGCGGCGCGTACACCCGGTAGTACATGTGGCACATGTACGCGACCGTGGTCGTGTCGCACACGAGGATGCCGTCGTCGGGGATGCCCGCGCGCAGCGCGTCGACCATGCGCGCGCCCGGGCCCACCGAGCGCAGCTGCTCCTCCACCGACGCGCGCATCGCCTGCGCTTCGTCGGCGCGCGGCGCGCGCGCCGCGGCCTGCGACGCGAGCATCTCGGCCAACGCGGCAAGGCCGAGTTGCGCGTCACCCGCGACCGCGACGTCGACGGGGTGGTTGCGACCGATCTGATCGGGGTCGACGTCGAGGTGCACGACCGATTGACCGGGCTGCAGCCCCATGCCCTGGAGCCGGGTGCCGACTGCGAGCACCACATCGGCCGCGTCGAGCATCGGACGGAGCCGCCGGTTCACCCACATCGTGCCGACCGACAACGCGTGTCGATCGTCGATTGCGCCCTTGCCCTCGCGCGTCGTGATCACCGGCGCCTGGAGCGCCTCGGCGACCAGCAGCAGCTCCGCGGTCGCGTCGCCGAGCACGACACCACCACCGGCGATGATCAGCGGCGCAGTCGCCGACGCCAGCAGCGCGGCGGCCTTCTCCAACGAGGCTTCCGTCGGCGCCGACGCGTGGCACGGCCACCGGCGCGACGACATCGGCGTCCGTGGTGTCGCTGAACGCCTCGGGCGGGATCTCGACTTCGACCGGCCGCGGCCGGCCCGTCGCCATCTGACGGAACGCGGTGCGCACCGCTTCGGGGATCCGGTCGGCGTCGAGCACGCGCTCGGCCCACTTCGTGATCGGACGCACGAGGTCGAGCTGATCGTGCACGTCGTGCAGCAGCCCGAGGTCGTTGCCGATCCCCGCGCGGTTCACCTGGCCCGCGAGCAGGAGCACCGGTGACGAGCATGCGTACGCCGTCGCGAGGCCCGCGCCCGCGTTGTAGACCCCGACGCCCGGCACCACCATCGCCACTCCGGGACGGCCCGCGGTACGCGCGTACACGTCGGCCATGTAAGTGGTTGCCTGCTCGTGCCGGGTGACGATGTAGCGGATCTCGGGCACGTCGAACAGGGCGTCGAGCGCGACCATGAGCTGGTCCCCTGGCAGCCCGAAGATGACCTCGACGCCCTCCGCCCGCAGTTGCCGCGCCAACGCCTCGCCGCCGGAGAAGGCCATTTGGATACAGTATCCGGATGGTCACCGGGAGCACGGCCCAGGCGGGAGCCGAGCCAATGGGCGGAGTGTCGTTCCGAGTCGAGCGGTTGGCGGGCGCACTCGGCGCCTCGGTCACCGGCGTCGACCTCACCGCGCCGCTCGACGACGACGTGTTCGCCGCCATCAAGCAGGCGTCGCTCGATCACCTCGTGCTCTGCATCCCCGGCCAGTCGGCGATGACGGAAGCCGATCAGCTCGAGTTCGCGGCGCGCTGGGGCGAGATGTCCGTGCACCCCTACGTGCCGTCGATCGAGGGCTACCCGGGGCTGATGCGCATCTACGACCCCAACACCGTCACCCAGACGTGGCACTCCGACACCACGCACGCGGCGCAGCCGCCCTCGTACACGATCCTGCTCGCGCGCGTCATCCCGCCGTTCGGCGGCGACACGATGTTCTCGAACACGTACCTCGCGTACGAGAACCTGTCACCGGGGTTGCGCGCCACGCTCGACACGCTGCGCGCCGTCCACGAGGGCACCGAGCTCGCCGCCGACGCCGGCCTCGATCATGACGCGGTCACGATGACACATCCGGTGGTCCGGACCCACCCGGAGACGGGGCGCAAGGCGCTGTACGTGAACGGCAACTACACGACACGATTCGCCGACTGGACCGCGGCCGAGAGCGCACCGCTCCTCGAGTACCTCTACCGGCAGGTCGCGCGCCCCGAGTACACGTACCGCCACCGCTGGACCGCGGGCGACGTGATCATCTGGGACAACCGCTCGACGCAACACGCGGTGGTCGGCGACACCGGCGGCGCGGAGCGAACGCTCCACCGGGTCACGATCAAGGGTGACGCCCCGTCGTGATCCCGGCGCGGCGTTCGCGGTCGGGATCGCGCGAAGATCCCGCCCCATGACCGAAGCCACCGTCCCCATCCCCGCTGCTTCCCTCCGCGCCACCATCGGCGGGATCCTCCGCGGGCTCGGCGTCGACCCCGACGAGGCGACCATCGTCGCCGACCTGCTCGTGGAAGCCGACCTGCGCGGCGTCGAGTCGCACGGCGCCCATCTCGTGAGCCTGTACGTGAGCCGGATCCGCTCGGGCCACCTGCGGCCGAGCACCACCGTCACCACCTTGCGCGACGACGGCACGACCGTGCTCCTCGACGGCGGTCTCGCGTTCGGGCAGGTCGCGGGCATGCAGGCGATGGAGCTTGCAGTCGAGCGCTCGGGCGAGCACGGAGTGGCCGCGGTCGCGGTGCGCGAGAGCACGCACCTGGGCGCACTCGGCGCGTTCACCATGCGCGCCGCGGAAGCCGGGCGCATCTGCTTCTGCTGGCAGAACGGGCCGACCATCGTCCCGCCGTTCGGCGGCATCACCCCGCTCTTCTCGACCAACCCGATCTCGTACGGGATCCCGACCGGCGTCGAGCCCACGATCGTCTACGACATCGCGACCACCACCGTGGCCGGCAACAAGGTGCTGCTGGCCAAGCGGCGCGGCGACCCGACCATCCCCGAGGGTTGGGCCAACGACGAGCGCGGCCGTCCCACCACCGACACCGAGGCCGCGTCGGTGTTCAACCTCCAGTGGTTCGGCGGGCACAAGGGCTTCGGGCTGGGCTTCCTCGTGGAGGTGCTGGCGGGCGTCCTCACCGGGAGCTCGTTCTCGCGGCTCGAGTACACGGAGTCGGAGCTGGCGGGCAAGGAGCGCATCTCCAAGGGCTACCTGTTCGTCGCACTCGACCCCGCGCGCTTCATGCCCATCGACGAGTTCCGCTCCCGTGTCGACGCGCTGGTGCGCGACGTGCGGGAGTCGGAGCGCGCCGACGGCGTCGACCGCATCTGGATGCCGGGCGAGATCGAGCACTACCGCCGCATCGACCGCGAACGCGACGGCATCCCGCTCCCGCAGGTGCTCGTCGACGACCTCAACGGGTTCGCCGCCGAGCTCGGCGCACCCGCGCTCGTGCCGGTGGCGAGCGCGGAAGGAGCGCAGCCGTGAACGAGAAGGTCTACATCCACGAGTTCATCGACATCATCGGGCACCAGCGCGCCAACTACATGCACCACATGACCGCGAACTGGAGCCCGAACGCGCAGGAGGATCGTCGCCAGCTCTGCTACGGAGTGTGGGGCATCCTCGGCACCACGCGCGGCTGGCCCGAAGTGCTCAACATGTGGGAGGAAGAAGGCTTCGACGGCCTCGCGTCGTCGTTCCGGCTGGAGACCGGCGGCGCGGGGATGCAGGACCCCAAGCTCGCCAAGTGGTGGGCCGCGGCCGCCGAGTTCCGCCGTCACGGTGACGACCGCATCCTGGTGCCGAAGCCGTGGACCCGCACCATCGAGGAGCTGTGCGCCGACGGCGTGCGCGGCGAGGCGTACGCGCACGAGCAGCTGCACGTGCCGATGGGCACGTCGGGCGACTACCTCGAGCGCGTCGCCGACACGCTCCAGCCCCTGTACCACGAGCACGGCTGGGAGCTCGCGGGCGCGTGGGAGACCGCGATGGTCAACGAGAGCGAGTGCTTCCTGCTGTGGGCGATCCCGACGTGGGAGCAGTGGGCGTCGTTCGAGGAAGCCGCGATCGCCGACTCGCCGTTGCGCGGCGCGCAGCGCGCGCTCACCGAGCGCATCACCGGCTTCCACCGGTTCCTGCTCGTCGACTCGGCGCTGTGCCCGTTCCGCACCGGCCGACAGCCCACACGTGAGGACCGCACGGGCTGGGAGGAGTGACCACTGCCGGCCTCGCGGCACGTCGGGGCTCGGAGCGTGCGGCAGGACGCCCTTTCGGGTGCCCCGACGTCTGACGGCGTAGCTTTTCGTGTCACCGTGCCCAACCTGCTGGGGGGAACCACCTCGATGGAAACGACAATCGATTCGGCCTTCATACGGCGGGCGGTCGAGCTCGCCGACCTGAACGCGGTGCGGGTCGCGCTCTACCAGCACACGCACGATCCCGAGATCGCCGCGCTCCCGATGGCGCTCAACCTCGACGACGGCCGGCCGTGAGCTCCTCGTCGGCAAGGCCGTGGCCTGGCTCGAGGAGAACGCCGGTCCCGGCATGCCGCCCGAGCCGCCCGAGGCCGAGCTGCGCACGCTCATGAACATGGCCACCGCCGAAGAGATGGGCGACCTCGAGTTCGAGGCCCGCCGCAACCTCCCGGCGTTCAAGGACTTCCCCTTCACGACCGACTGGTCCGACGGCAAGCCGGCGCTCCCCGAGGGCTTCCACGGTCGTCGTCGTCGGCAGCGGCTTCAGCGGCCTGGCCATGTGCGTGCAGCTCGAGCGGCTCGGCATCCCCTACGTCGCTGCTCGAGCGGCAGCCCGAGCCGGGCGGCACCTGGACCATCAACCGCTATCCCGACATCCGGGTCGACACGATCTCGATCACCTACGAGTTCAGCTTCGAGAAGGAGTACCGGTGGTCCGAGTACTTCGGCCGGGGCGCCGAGGTGCGTGGGTACCTCGACCACGTCTCGCAGCAAGTACGGCGTCTACGAGAACACGCGGTTCGGCCACGAGCTGAAGCGGGCCACCTTCGACGAAGACCGCGACGTGCTGGGTGCTCGAGGTCGACACGCCCGAGGGCGTCGAGACCATCGAGGCCAACGCTCTCGTCAACGCCGTCGGCACGTTCACCAACCCGAAGTTCCCGACAGTTCGAGGGCCAGGAGCTCTTCGAGGGGCTGATCGTGCACCCGTCCCGCTGGCCCGAGGACCTCGACCTCACCGGCAAGCGCGTCGCCATCATCGGCAACGGCTCCACCGGCGTGCAGCTGCTCGCCCCGGTCGCGGCCGTCGCCGACCAGGTCTACGGTCTTCCAGCGCACGCCGCAGTGGATCAGCCCCCGCGACAAGTACGGCAAGCTCATGGAGCCGGAGGTCCTCTGGCTGCTCGACAACTTCCCGGGCTACTGGAACTGGTGGCGCTACATGGCGATCGCCGCGCTCTTCGGCACCCACAACTTCCTCGTCCCCGACGACGAGTGGAAGGCCCAGGGCGGCAAGTTCAACCCGCTCAACGACAAGATGCGCGACGACCTCACGGCCTACATCAAGGCCCAGACCGGTGGCCGCCAGGACCTCATCGACAAGCTGATCCCCGACTACGCGCCGTTCTCGCGGCGACCGGTGGTCGACAACGGCTGGTACCAGGCGCTCACCCGCGACAACGTCGAGCTGGTCACCGACGGCATCGCGCGCCTGACCCCGAAGGGCATCGAGACCGACGACGGCACGGTGCACGAGGTCGACGTCATCGTCACCGCCACCGGCTTCGAGATCATGAAGTACCTCTGGCCGGCCGACTACATCGGCAAGGGCGGCGTGAACGTCCACGACTTCTGGTCGAAGGACGGCCCCCGCGCGTACCTCAGCATGATGATGCCCAACTTCCCGAACATGTTCATGATCTACGGGCCGAACTCGCAGCCCGTGTCGGGCGGCACCGGCCTGCCGATCTGGTACGTGATCTGGTCGGCGTACATCGCCCAGTGCCTCGTCCGGATGATCGAAGAGGGCAAGTCGCCGCGTCGAGGTCAAGATGGAGGCGTACGAGCGCTACAACGAGGCGCTCGACGAGGAAGCGGCCAAGCTCATCCTCCTGCAGGAGGAGGGCGCGCCGGAGAAGAACTACTACGTCAACGAGTTCGGCCGGCTGCAGATGAACGCCCCGTGGTACGGCCCCGAGTTCCACCGCATGTGCACCAACGTCGAGTGGGACGACATCGAGATCTCGTAGTACCGCGGGCTCGCCGTTCGGGCACGGAGCCGGCGTTTACGTGTTGCGCGGGATCTCGCGGAAGGGCGCGCTCTTGTCGGGCCGCGGCTCTGCCGGCAGTCCGAGGATGCGCTCGCCGAGGATGTTGCGCTGGATCTGCTCGGTCCCGCCGCCGATGCGCGAGTACCACTGGTCGAGGAACAGCTGCTGCCAGAAGCCGTCATCGTACGCATCAGTCGTGTAGAGCATCGCGTCAGCGCCTTCGATTGCCATCGCCAGATCACCGTTCAGCGCGAGGTGGTTCGACCCGAACAGCTTCGCGACGGAGCTCTCTGCACCCGGCCCCTTTCCTGCCCGCATCGACGCCTGCGCTCGCCGGCCGAGCCATTTGATGAGCTCGAGTCGCGTGTAGAGCGCCGCGAGCCGCTGGCGGACATCGGCGTCGTCGAGCCTGCCGTAGTGCCGCGCGAGCTCGGTCCAGTCGGCGAATCCGATGCCGATCCCGACGCTGCCGATCATGGCGCGCTCGTTCATCAGGGTGGTCTGGGCGACACCCCATCCGTTGTTCAGGCCACCGAGCAGGTTGTCGGCAGGGATACGGACGTCGCTGAGGAACGTCTCGTTGAAGTGCGCGACGCCGGTGATCTGCCGCAGCGGCCGAGCCATCACGCCCGGAGCGGTCATGTCGACGAGGAAGTAGCTGAGCCCACGGTGCTTCGGGACGTCCCAGTCGGTGCGCGCGATCAGGATCCCCCAGTCGGCGAGGTGCGCGAACGAGTTCCACACCTTCTGGCCGTTGACGACCCACTCGTCGCCGTCACGCACCGCCGTGGTCGTGAGGCCGGCGAGATCGGAGCCTGCCCCCGGCTCGCTGAACAGCTGGCACCACACCTCATCGCCGCGCAACGCGGGCGGGATGAAGCGCAGCTTCTGCTCCTCGGTGCCGTGCACGAGGAGCGTCGGCACCGCCATGCCGATCCCGATCACCAGCTTCCCGGTGTCGACCACGTAGCGCGCGGACTCCTGGGACCACACTCGCTCGTGTGCCATCGTCAGGCCCCGGCCCGCGTACTCGACCGGCACCGACAGCCCCGCGAAGCCCGCGTCGAACAGCAGACGCTGGACCTCCTGCACATGCTCCATCTGCTCGCGCTCCTCGGCGCGCAGCTCCGTGATCGCGGCGACGCGGCGCTTGTACTCGCTCGAACCGGTGCTGCGCGGCTCGGCGTTGGCAGCGAGCCACGCCCGTGCCTCGGCGCGGAACGCGGCGAGCTCGGGTGACTCGGTCTCATTCGTCGGTTCTGACATCGCCGTCATGTAACTGCCAAAGCCCGGGAGTGCGCAAAGACTGACATGATCAGCCGATGGCCGAGTTCGTCCCCGGTGCGGTGCTCAACGCCGGCTTCTACCGCGATGTCGTCGCGCCGTTGCTCGAGGCGTGGCCGCATCAGGCGGCGTTGCTCGGGTGGGGCTCCGACGTCCTCGGGTACGACACCGCGCGCTCGCGCGACCACGGATGGGGGCCGCGGCTGCAGGTGTTCGTCGAGGCCCACGGTGTCGACAGCGCCCGCCGCGCCATCGACACCGGTCTTCCCGCCGAGTACGCCGGCGAGCCCGTGGCGTACGGCTGGGACGACACGCCCGTGCAGCACCACGTTGAGGTCACGACGCTCGCGTCGTGGCTGCGCGCCGAGCTCGGCCACGACGCGGCCGACGACATGACCCTCGTCGACTGGCTGGTCACGCCCCAGCAACGGCTGCTCGGCATCGTGCGCGGCGCGGTGTACCACGACGACGGCACCCTGGCGCGCCTGCGCGCACGGCTGGCCTGGTATCCCGACGAGCTGTGGCGATGGCTGGTCGCCTGCCAGTGGCGGCGCATCGCGCAGGAAGAGGCGTTCGTCGGGCGCGCCGCCGAGGTCGGCGACGAGCTTGGTTCCCGCGTCGTCGCGGCCCGGCTGGTGCGCGAGATCATGCGGCTGTGGTTCCTGCTGAGCGGCGAGTACGCGCCGTACTCCAAGTGGCTCGGTACTGCGTTCGCGCGACTCCACGACGCGGACGCGGTCGTCCCGTCGATGGAGCGCGCGCTCGCCGCCGACACTCACGAAACACGGGAGTCCGCGTTGGTCGAGATCTACGAGGCCACTGCACGACGGCACAACGACGCCAGTCTCACGGCAACCGTCGACCCCACGGTGCGCGGCTACCACGACCGTCCGTACCGCGTGCTGATGTCGCAGCGGTTTGTCGATGCCTGCCTCGGGACCATCTCCGATCCCCGGCTCACGACTCTTCGCCTCGTGGGGGGCGTCGACCAGATCGTGGACTCCACCGACGTGCTGCAGTACCCGGAGTACGCAGCGCGCCTGCGGTCCTTCTACGGCAGCTGACGAGGCGCATCGCGAGGCGGGCAGCGGGTGTACCGTCTGGGCCCATGCACGGAGCGATCAGCGTCACGCAGCCCTACGAGGCACCGCGGATCGAGGACCGGGCGCCGCTCGACACCATGCTCATCGGCGGTACGTCGAACATCGACTCGTCGGCCGCGTTCCGCTCTCTGTAACCGCTACGCGCCCACTCGCTTCAGGAGCGCGTCCTTCACCGCGGGCCATTCGCCCGCGACGATCGAGAAGTACGCGCTGTCGCGGATGGTGCCGTCGCTCGCGACGCTGTGCGCGCGCCGCACGCCTTCGAACTGTGCGCCGATCCGCGCGATCGCGTCGCGTGACCGCTGGTTGCGCGCGTCGGTCTTGAAGGTGACCCGCGCGACGTCCCACGTTTCGAACGCGTGCATGAGCATGAGGAGCTTCGCTTCCGTGTTCACGCCCGTGCGTTGCGCCGACGCCGCGAGCCAGGTGCTGCCAATCTCGGCGGCATTCGGTGCACCTGTTGCCAGAGGTGACGGCCGACCGGGTGGCCACGCGGGCGGGGAGGTCCAGTAGTCGAGGTCCAGGAACCGACTGGTGCCGACGACACGCTCCGACGCCCGTTCACGGATGACGAACGGGAGCGCCCACCCCGAGTGTTCGTCGTGGAGCGCGGCGGTGACGTAGGCACGCATCTCCGCTTCGCTGCCCGGCACCACGGTGAACGCGTAGGTCGAACGGTCCTCTGACGCCGCACGGACGAGCGCGTCGATGTGCCCGAGCTCGAGCGGATCGAGTCGGACGACACTCCCCTCGAGGGTCACCCGTTCCGGCATGGGCGCGAGCCTGCCGCACGGCTGCGACGCGTCCCCAGCGGTTATCGGAGTGCGGGGCGCTCCGTCGGCGTCGCGGCGATGAGGGCATCCGGTGTCGCGAGGTCGAGGCTCACGACCAGCGCCTCCAACGCCGCAGCCCAACTCTCGTAGTACGGGCGGTCGGGATCGTCGGCGATCGCATCGATGAGCCGCAGCCGGAACGCGTCCCACGGGAGGTCGAGTCGATCGACGAGTGCCACTGCGATCGCGACCGCACGGCCCTCCCACGGCGCCGCGAACACCAGCTCACCGTTGTCGCGCGGCAGCGCGGCGGGCCCGTCCATCATCGCGACTTCGTCGGGGATCGTGGTCACAGCCGCGCGACGCCGATCATCGAGTCGCGGGTCACGCGCGTCACCAGCTCCTCCTCCGAGAGATCTTCGGTGCCGGCCGGGCGCTCGGGGAGCACCAGGTAGCGCACCTCGGCGCTCGAGTCCCACACGCGGATCTCGACGTCGTCGGGAATCGCGGTGCCCATCTCGGCCAGCAACGTGCGCGGCTCCCGAACCGCACGTGATCGGTACGCGGGCGCCTTGTACCAGGCCGGCGGCAGCCCCAGTGTGGGCCATGGGTAGCACGAGCACAGCGTGCAGACCACGAGGTTGTGCACGTCCGGGGTGTTCTCGACCACGACCATGTGGTCGCCCTCGGCACCACCGAAGCCGAGCTCGGCGATCGCGGCGGTGCCGTCGTCGAGCAGGCGCGCCTTGTACTCGGGATCGGTCCAGGCGTGCGCCACGACCTTCGCGCCGTTGAGCGGCCCCAGGTTGTGCTCGAAGCTCTCGACGATCCCGTCGAGCATCTCCACGTCGAACATGCCGTGGTCGATCAACACCGATTCGATCGCGGCCACGCGCGCCTCGACGGGGGCGAGCGGCTCCGGATGATGCTCGTGCCCGTGCTCGTCGTGCGTCATAGGTCTTCCTCGAGATAGCGCTCCCACAAATCGACGTGCACGACGTCACCGTCGTGGCCGCCGTCACCCCAGAGCTCGCGCGCGGTGAACCGCACGCAGTACGCCGGATCGAGCACCTGCCCGCCACGGTGGGCCTCGAAGTCCGGGAAGTTGCTCGCACCGTCGAACCGCACGATCACACCGCGCTTGCCCTGCACGTAGCGCGGGGCGCGGGTGTGCCCGAGTGGATGCCATTCCCTCACGCGGACGCCGTCGCCGGCGCGGAACCGGGGCTCAGTGCGGTCGCGTTGGGGGGACTCCGGCGGCGTGCCGCGATCCGGGCGCGACAGCGGGAAGTGCCCGCCGGCGCGGCGATCGAGCTCCGCGTGCGACACGAGGCCCGCTTCGACTGCGAGCGTCGACGCGCTCGTGAGCCAGTGCTCGTAGTACGGCGACGAGAGGTAGTGGACCGGGTCCATGCGCTCGATGCCGTGGCGCCACGCCCCGCCGGAAGGGTGCAACGCGAGCAGCGTCGCGAGGTTGGCGCGGAACGCGCGGCGCTCCCACGGTTCGTGGAACACCGGCTCGTCGACCTCGATCTCGACCGGGCCGAATCCCTGCAGGCCGCCGAGGTCGTGGACGCCGTCCATCGCCACAGCATCTCACGTGACCGAATTGCGCTGGGAAGGCCGCGACGCGAAAGCGAGTGGCGCGTTGCACGCGCTGACGGCGAAGCTCTCGGGATGGAGCCGCTCACGACCGCCGAGCTCGAAGCCGGCCTCGACGTCGTACGCGCCGCGCCCGCCGACTCAGGTCGCGTGGAGCTCATCGTGCGCCGGCCGGCCGTCGACGAGCGTGAGATGATCACTGAGGGGCAGCTCGACGGCGAAGTCGGCCTCGTGGGCGACACGTGGCGCGAGCGCCCGAGCTCGTCGACCCCCGACAAGGCGGCGCACCCCGAGAAGCAGCTCACGGTGATGAACGCCCGCTTCGCGTCGCTCGTCGCGCAGACCGACGACCGTCGGCAGCTCGCCGGCGACCAGCTCTACGTCGACCTCGACATCAGTCAGTCGAACCTACCCGCGGGCACGCGCCTCGCGATCGGGTCGGCCGTCATCGAGGTCACCGAGCCACCGCACACCGGGTGCGCGAAGTTCTCGCAACGCTTCGGCCTCGACGCGTTCCGCTTCGTGAACTCGCCGCTCGGCCTCGAGCTGCGCCTGCGCGGGTTGAACGCCAAGGTCGTGATCCCCGGTACGGTGCGCGTCGGCGACGAGGTGCGCAAGGTCGACGGCGCGCCGGAGGAGCACTACGAGCGTCCCGTCGATCGCTTCCGTCGGGGCGCCGCGGGATCGGTGATCGCGGCCGGCCTGCTCGGGCTGCGGGATGCGATGGAGGGTCGTCCCGAACGCGAGGAGCCCGCGATCGTCACCGAGGCGCCCAGCCAACCCCACGACGACGACTTCGAGCTCCTCCTTGATCCCGAACATCCGGAGCGCTCGATCGTGATCGTGCGCCGCCCACCCGAGAGTGACGAAGTGGCCGCTGACGAAACGGAGCAATGACATGCCGGCAGCCGAAGGAGATCGCGTCCCCGACGTCGAGGTCCAGACGATGGGAGAAGAAGGCCCGATCACGGTGAGCACCGGCGACGTGCTCGGCACCGGGAAGATCGCGCTGTTCGCAGTACCGGGCGCGTTCACACCCGGCTGCTCGCGCGTGCACCTCCCCGGCTACGTGCGCGGCGCCGACGATCTCCTCGCCAAGGGCGTCGATCGCATCGTGTGCGTGTCGGTGAACGACGCGTGGGTGATGGACGCGTGGGCGAAGGACCAGGGCGTCGGCGACCAGATCCTGATGCTGGCCGACGGCAGTGCTGCGTTCACGAAGGCCATGGGCCTCGACGTCGACCGCACCGCGCTCGGCATGGGCGTGCGGTCGCAGCGCTACTCCGCGCTCATCCAAGACGGCGTGATCACGAGCCTCGACGTCGAGCCCGCGCCCGGCGTCGACGTCAGCTCCTGCGACGCCATGCTCGGCCGCGTGTAGCGCCGCTCTCAGTTGTCGGCGTCGTAGCCGTCGCGGTAGGGGCCCGCGAGGTGCCCGCCGTCGATCACGAACTGCCCGCCCGTGCAATACGAGCTCTCGTCGGAGGCGAGGAAGAGCGCGAGGTACGCGACCTCCTCCGGCGTGCCCATCCTCGGGATCGGCTGCCGGTCCATCAGCACCTTGAGCTTCACCTTCACCTCTTCGGGCGCCGCCGCCACCATGGGCGTCTCGATCACGCCGGGGTGGATCGAGTTCACGCGGATCCCCCGCGGGCCGAGCTCGAGCGCAGTCGTGCGGGTCATACCGGTCACCGCGAACTTGCTCGCGGCGTAGCTCGTCATCCCCGCGACGCCGACGAGGCCGTCGATCGAAGAGATGTTCACGATCGAGCCTGCGCGCTGCGCCGTCATCACCGGGGTGACCGCGCGCATGCCGAGGTAGACGCCGTTGAGGTTGACGTCGATCGCGCGGCGGTGCTCGTCCGGATCCTCGAGCTCGAGCCGGCGCGGCGTGAAGCCGACGCCGGCGTTGTTCACGAGCACGTCGAGCGCGCCGAACGCGGCAACGCTCGTTTCGACGGCCGCAGCCCACTGCGCGGCGTCGGTCACGTCGAGGTGGATCGCGATCGCGGCATCACCGATTTCGGCCGCGACGCGTGCCGCGCCCGTGTCGTCGATGTCGGCGACCGCGACACGCGCACCTTCGGCCACGAACAGCCGAGCCTCCGCGGCTCCCTGTCCACTCGCCGCGCCCGTGACGAGCGCGACCTTCCCGGCCAGACGGTCGCTCATCGCCCGAGCATCGCGCGCGCTACAGCCATGTGTACAGGAGCACGGCCATCGCGATCGCGTTGAACACCGCGTGCGCGACCATGCCCGGGCCGAGTCGCTCGTACCGCCACTTGAGCACGCCGAGGAAGAAGCCGGCGACCGCGATCTGCCCCCACGTCGCGAGTGTGAGCGGCAGCGTCATCCCGTACTGGTAGTGCACGAGCGCGAACGCGAGCGCCTGGGTCACGATCGCCACTCGGGCACCCCAGCGTCGCGTGAGCGCACCCTGCACGACGCCACGGAAGAACAACTCCTCGAAGAACGGGGCGCCGACGCACACGATGAGCACCAGCACGATCGCGGCCCCGACACTGGGCTCGATCCCTTGGGTGGGTGCGTTGGTCGTCTTCCGGAACGAGTCGAGCGGAAAGATCAGCACGAAGACGAGCGCGACCACGATGCACACGACGCGTGCGACGAACGCCGTGAGGGCGCCCGCGCCCCAGTCCTGCGCGCGCAACCTTCCGAGCCCGAGCCCGCGCAGCCGGATCCCGTTCCGGCGCGCGACGACGACACAGGTCCCGAACATCCCGGTCCACAGTCCTGCCTCACCGATGCACAGCAGCAGCAGCGAGTCCTTGTCGACGCCGAGCGAGAGGCCCACGCGCGCGAAGCCGAGGTCGAGCGCGATTGCGGCGAGGAAGCCGAAGAACGCGAGCACGCCGCCGCGGATCCCGTGATCGCGGTCGGACGCGTCCGGCACCCACGGGCGAGTCCGCACTGCCGCGGCCGAGCCGTTCGCCAGCCAGCGGTGGCCGTCCCACCACCGCCACGATTCCTGACCGAGCGGATCGACGTACCAGCCCGCCGGCGCGCCCGGTTCTTGGCTCACCGGGGGCGGCACGAGCAGGGTGATCGAACGGTCGACCTGCGATCGGTAGGTGTCGGGCACGAGCAACGACGTGTCCCGCCACGTCGACGGCACCGCTGCGCCGTCCAGCAGTGCCGCGAGCGCGGTGCGGTCGTCGGGCGCCCACTCGTCGAGGCGGTACTCGACGACCGTGGGCGACATGCTCACCCGGTCACCGGTTCGAACACGATCGCGATCACGAAGATCGCGACGAAGGCCCACCCCAGGATCACTCCGGCCAACGCCATCCCGGTGCCGCGCTGCCAGCCCTTCGCGGACTTGATCTGCGCCAGTGCGAGGTGCCCGAACACGACCGCGAGCAGCGCGGTGATCCCGAACACCCCGAAGATGCCCAGCACCATCGACGCGATCGCGAAGCCGTTCACCCGCACCTCGACCGTCGGCGCGGGCCCGGGAGGCGCCGGCGATCCCGGTGGAGGCGGCGGCTGGCGCCGTGAAGGCGGCGGCGCGATGACCGTCGCATCGGGGGAGGGCGGCGGCGGGGGCACGATCACCTCGTGCCCGTGCCCGCTCTTGACCTTCATCCACCCCTCCGCGCCGATGCCGAATCAGTATCTCAATCGGCACCAGTGCGCGCGGACCAAACCCGATTCACACCGCTTTTGGGGCTGATATTCGGACGCTGAGGCCCGATGAATCGGAAGCGGGGACCCGGCGATCTAACTCCAGGGGCCGACCCGGCGGAAGGCGAACAGGCCATGGGCGGCCGGTACGTCGTCGGCGGGCAGCTCGTCCTTGATCTCGTCGTACGACGGCGCGCTGATCCGGTTCGCCACCTTCTGCAGACCCTCGAGGTCGAGGTCGTAGGCGCGCACGCCGTTGAGGCCGAGCATGTCGCGCACCGGCCCCTCGGGGATGCCCGCGAACGCCTCGCGGATCGCGAGATGCGTCTGCGGCTCGACCGCTTCGTCGATCGGGAGCTGCCACGTGCCTTCGACGTGCGGGTAATCGGAGCCCCACACGATGTTGCGCGTGTAGCCCTCGCGGTACGCGTCCTGCGCCTCGTCGCGCGACATGAACGTCGCGCCGTGGTACACGTGCTCGGCGCAGATCTGACTCGCGTTCCCCGAGCCTCCGTGCATGCCGGTGATGGAGTCGAGCTCCTTCATCAGGTACGGCCACCACTCGCCCGGGATCTCCGAGATCATGAGACGCAGCGACGGGTACTTCTCGAACGTGCCGTGGAACAGCAGCGACCAGATCAGGCGACGGCTGTGGTACGCCGACTCCATGAACCGGAGCATGACGCCTTCACCTTCCGGCCAGTAGCGCTCGTCGCCCGCGCCGCCGTGGTTGGTGAGCGGCATCGAGAGTGCAGCCGACGCTGCGTAGAGCGGCTCCCACGCTTCGTCCTGCAGCACCGGCATGCCGGGGCGCCACGCAGGGAAGTTGATGCCCCGCAGGCCACGCGACCGTGCCCACTCGACCTCCTCGACACACTTCGCGGGATCCCACGCGGGGATGTAGACGAGGCCCACGTGGCGCTCGGGCTCGATCGAGCACTGGTCGGCCAGCCACTCGTTGTACATGTGCATGCCCGCGTACGCGAGGTCGAGGTCGAGGCCCTCGAACGTGAACGGCGTGGTGAGACCCGCGGGGAGGTCGTGGGGTGTGATGAACGGGATCGGCTCGCCGTTCTGGCTGCCGTGGAAGATGATCTCGCAGGCGAGGCCGTCGTCGTCCATGTCGCGCAGGCGCGTGTGCATGTCGTGGTGACCGTCGGTGAGGCGGTTCGCGATCATCTGCATCGCGCCCATCATGCTGGCGGTGGGCATCGCGTTGCCCATGCGCGCCGCGATCTCCTGGGCCCGGTCAGGATCGCTGTCGGCGAGCACCGCGGTGACCCCGCGGTTGGCGCCGCCCTGGCGCGCGCCCATACCGCCCGACGCGCCCGCGGCTTCGATCATCGCCGCGATGTCGACCTCTTCGCCCTTGATCAGCGCGAGCGCGTACCGCGCCTGGGCCATCGTCGCGTTGATCTCGGCTTCCTTCGCCGCCGCGAACTCGTCGAACTGTTCGAGGTACTGCGCGGGGCAGTACTCACGGAGCTGCGAGAGCTTCGGCCCGATGTGGGTGTCGGACGACACCAGGATCAGGTTGTCGACGCCGGGAGCGGCTCCGGGCTTCGAGTGCAAGGTCGCGACCATCTGGTTTCCCCCCGTAGCGAGCGCGATGTTCGCCCAGAAGCCTACTCCGGTGCCGAACCGGCCAGCCGTCGACGCCGTCAGCGGAACGAGGGCAGCAGTTCCTCGGCGAACGTGTGCATCCAGTCGTACGGGTCCGACACGAACTGGCTCACGATCAGGTTGGTCGCCCCGATCGCCGCCACCTCACGAACCCGTTCGATGCAGTGCTCGGGAGGACCGGCGATGGTGCCGAGCCGGGCGAGGTACGCGCGCAGGCCGTACTTGTCGAGCAGCTGCTCGTTCGGGTTCGTCGCGCCGGGGTGCGCGTGATGGCGCGACTGGTACTCCGACATGAGCCCTTCCACCTGCGGGCGCAGCTCGTCGGGAAGGCCTTTGCCGTCGAGCGTGAACCGGAACACATGGTTCGCGGTGCCCGCGAGCACCGACGCGATGGAGTCGATGCCGTCGTCTTCGGTCGGCGCAAAGATCAGGTTCACCATGTGCCACTCTTCGATGTCGTCGACCGAGCGGCCTGATTCGGCCGCGCCGGCGGCGATGTTCTCCCGCGCGATCGCGAGTCGTTCCTCGGTGAGGCAGTTCGACAGCACGACGCCGTCGGCGACCCGCCCGGCCATCCGTTGCGTTTTCGGGCCTTCGGCCGCGATCCACACCGGCACCGGTGCAGGCTCGGGGAGCCAGTGCAACCCGAACTCGGCGCCTTGCCACTCAGCCACCTCGCCCGCGGTCGCGCGCTGCACCGCGACGGTGTACTCCTCGATCTCGTCGACACGCGCGGGCCGGATCCCGATGTTGCGCAGCGCACTGTCGCCGGACGCGAGACCGAGACGGAAGCGACCCTCCGCGATCTGTTGCACCGAGGCCGACGCCGACGCCGCCACCGCCGCGTGGCGCGTCATCGGGTTCGACACGGTGATCGCGAGGTCGGGGCGCGTGGTGAGCTCGGCCGCGAACGTCATCAGCGAGAAGCACTCGGCCCACAACGACTGCGAGTCGCCGGTGGTGAGCATGTCGAAGCCCGAGGCCTCGGCTTCGCGCAACCAGCGGCGGTAGTCGTCGAAGTGGTGTGGCGTGGTGCCGGTGCCGAAGCGGATCGTCTGCGTGGCCATGATTCAGAAGGGCTTGTCGCCCTGGATGACGATGCGGTGCATGAGACGGCGGCCGGGATAGTCGGGCACCGCGTAGTGCTGCGTGGCGCGGTTGTCCCAGAACGCCACCGAGCCGGGCTCCCACTGGAACCGCACCTGGTACGCGGGATCCTTCACCCGTTCGAAGAGGAACGGCAGCAGTACGTCGTTCTCGTCCTCGGTGACACCGACGAGGCGCGTCGTGTAGTTGCGGTTCACGTAGAGCAGTTTCCGCTTCGTGACCGGATGCGTGCGCACGACCGGGTGTTCCATCACCGGGTACCGCTCGCGCATCTTGCGCAGCTCGGCCTCGGGATCGGGCATGGCGTCGAACGTGGTGTACGTGACCTTCATGAAGTCGTGCTGCGCGGTCAGGCCCTCGAGCATCTCCCGTATCGCGGGCGACAGCGACTCGAACACGTCGTACATGTTCACCCAGCAGGTGTCGCCGCCGTACTCGGGAAGCTCCACCGCGCGCAGCACCGTGGCCATGGGCGGGCACTCCATGAACGGCCCGTCGGTGTGCCACGAGTCGGTGCGCGACCCGCGTGCCGCGGCGCCGTCGGCGAAGGTGAGCTTGTGCATCTCGGGAACGTCGGCGTTCGCCGCAGGCGCGAGCACGAACGGTTCCAGCTCGCCGAACTGCGCGGCGAAGTCGCGGTGTTGCTCGTCGGTCATCTCCTGGTCGCGGAAGAACACGACGAGCCGTTCGAGCAACGCGTCTTCGATCGCATCCCGCGTCTTCGGCGTGAGCGGCTCGCGCAGGTCGACGCCGCGGATCTCGGCGCCGATACAACCGGTGAGGGGACGAACTTCGATCGCCATCCACCCATCCTCGCGCGGGTCGGTCGAGGAAGGGTCAACTGCGCGGCACGTCACGCCAGGCGACCCCGTGGAACGGGTCGGGCTCGCGCGGCAGCCCGAGCACGCGCTCGCCGATGACGTTCTTGTTCACCTCGGTGGTCCCGCCCTCGATCGTGTTGGCCCGGCTGCGCAGCATCCCACGCACCTCGTACGGCAGCGTCTCGGCGTAACCGTGATCGGCGCTCTCGAACGCGATGGCCCCTGCGCCCAGCAAGGAGAACGCCAGCAGCTGGATGCGCTGGTTCAATGCGCCTTGATGCACCTTGCCGATCGAGCTCTCGGGACCGGGCGACCGGCCCGCCTTGAGCCCGGCCCGCACGCGCTGGTTCGTCCAGTCGCGGATGCGCTCCTCGCTGACCACCTTCATCAGCTCCTGGCGGACGGTGGCGTCGTCGGCGCGACCCGATCGGCGCGCGAGGTCGAGCAGCCGTCGCGTGCCCGACCCGCCGATACGATCGACACCACCGGAGCCCTCGCCCGACACCATCTGGCGCTCGCCCGACAACGTGGCGCCCGCGACCTTCCACCCGTCGCCGATCTCGCCGACTCGTTGCGTGTCGGGCACGCGCGCGCCGTCGAGGAACACCTCGTTGAAGTCGACCTCCCCGCCGATGTGCTGCAACGGACGGACGTCGACGCCGGGCTGGTGCAGATCGACGAGGAAATAGGTGAGCCCGTTGCGCTTGGGGACGTCGGCGTCGGTGCGCGCGAGCAGCACGCCGTAGTCGGCGAGGTGCGCCCACGTGGTCCACACCTTCTGACCGGTGACGACCCACTCGTCGCCGTCACGCTCGGCACGCGTCGCCAGCGACGCGAGATCCGAGCCCGCGCCGGGCTCGCTGAACAGCTGGCACCACACCTCTTCGTTGCGCACGATGCGTGGGAGGTAGCGCAGCCGCTGCTCCTCCGTCCCGTACGCGAACAACGCTGGCGCGCAGAGATTGAGGCCGAGTGGGTTCAATCGGCCGAGGTTGTACGGGCGCAGCTCGAGGTCGACGGCCCGCGCGCTCGCCGCGGGGAGGTCGAGCCCGCCGTACGGGCCCGGCCACGTGGGAACCACGAGGCCCGACGCGCCGAACACCGGGTACCACTCCTCGTACTCGCGCCGCGAGCGCACTTCCCGGATCGCGGCCGCGCCACCGCGCCCGGCCGCGTCGCGCCACGCGGCGGGGACGTGCTCGTCGACCCATGCGCGCACCGCCTCGCGGAGCACGTCGAGCGGCGTGCCGGCGTCGACGGCGACGCGCAGGAACTCAGACGTCGCGTGCGGCGAAGTCATCGGCGATGGCGACGAGCGCGGGCTGGAGATCGGTCGCGCCACCCGGCGGCTCGGGAAGCCGGACCGCGCCGCGCTCGCGGCTCGGCAGGAGGATCGTGGCGTGGCCGGGGGTGGTCACGTCGCCGCGCTGGTTGGTGGCCGCAATGTCGAGGTCGACCGCCGGACGGTCACCGTCGGTCAGGTACTTGCGCGTCACCGTGCCGCGCAGCCACTGCGTGTCACCCACGTAGTTGAACAAGCGGAACTGGCAGTCGAGCTTCCACAGCCACGCGTCGTCGCCCATCCAGTCGGTGCAGAGATGGATGAGCCAGGTCTCGCGCATGCGCCCGTAGTCGTAGGTGGTCGGGTTGCCGGCGCGCCGCGCGAGCTCGGGGTCCCAGTGCACGCGCTGTTGCACATCGGGGACGTTGAGATCGTCGCGGTAGAAGAAGTTCGGGATACGGGCGCGGTTGCGCGCGCCGAGCCGGAGCGGCCGCACGCCGTAGAGGCCCATGCCCATGCCGACGTGCCAGCAGATCATGTCGGTGACGGTGAGCGGCCCCTTCACCATCGGGCCGACGGCGTCGCCCTCCTCGACGTCTTCCCACCAGCGCAGCTCGCCTCCGCGCGCGGCCTCCGACGCGTACTGCGCGTCGATCTCGTCGATCTGCTCGTCGGTGTACGGCGTCAGCTCGATGGTGTCGTACTTCTTGCGCTCGCGCGCCTTCCGCCGCTCGGTGCGGATCATGAGGCGGTACTGCGCGGAGAGAATCGGGCCGTCCGCCTCGCGGAACACCTGCCCCGACCACTCGTGCACCGCGCGCCCGGCGAACTCGCTCGACTTGTCGTGCACGCCCACGAGGGCGTTGCGCCGGAGCACGCGCCGGTCGGGGAAGAGCGGCGCCCACCACTCACGCGCGCTCGCGGAGTAGAACGCGTGCACGCCGCGCAGTGGGTCGCCCTTCATGAGGTCGCGGACCGCGGGATCGACGCGCGTCACCTCGTCTTCACCGATCAGGGTGTCACCCCCGACGAGCGGCGGCGGCGCGATCGGCGATCCCCAGCGCGTCGCGGGTCCGTACCCGGGATCGCACCACAGGGCGTTGTCGTCCCCGTACGCCACCGCGACGTTGCGGAACGCGTCGGTGCCGGGGCGGTAGTAGTGCGGCGGTTGGGGGTGGGGCTCGGGCACGCCGATGCGCGCCCGCAGCCGCTCGACGCCTTCGTCGGTGATGACGCCGCTCTCGCTCAACCGTCGCTCCCGTTGCCGTTCTCGTGCTCGGCTCGTGCACACAGGTGGTTGCGCGCGCCAGACTGCGGGCACGCCTGACCGGGCGTCACAGGCGGATGAATAAGGTATCAGAATGGCTGCATCGGAAGACTTCGACGACACGCTCCCCCGCACCATCCCGGGCATCCTCGATCGCGCCGCGGAGAAGTTCGGGGCCGCGGAGGCGCTCGTCGACGGTGAGCTCCGGCTCTCCTGGGTCGAGATGGTCGAGGAGATCGACCGGGCGGCCGCGGCGCTGATCGCCACCGGCGTCGAGCCCGGCGACCGGGTCGCGATCTGGGCGCACAACATCGCCGAGTGGGTCTTCGCCGCGGAAGGCGCGCACCGGTGCGGGGCCGTCGTGGTGCCGCTCAACACGCGCTTCAAGGGCGACGAAGCGGCCTACATCCTGCGCACCGCGGGCGCCCGCATCCTCTTCACCGTCACCGACTTCCTCGACACCAACTACGTCGAGCTCATCCGCAGCGCGGGCGACGTGCCCACACTCGAGGAGATCGTGGTGCTGCGCGGCCCCGACGCACGCCGACACCACGCCGTGGGACGAGTTCATCGCGCGCGGCGACGACGTCGACGCCGGCATCGTGCGGGCGCGCTCCGACGCAGTGCAGCCCGACGACCTCTGCGACATCCTCTTCACGTCGGGAACCACCGGCGCGCCGAAGGGCGCGATGCTCCGGCACGGTGCGAGCGTGCGCGGGTTCGACACGTGGTCGAGCGTCGTCGGCCTGCGCGAGGGCGACCGCTACCTCATCATCAACCCGTTCTTCCACGCCTTCGGCCTCAAGGCGGGCATCCTCGCGAGCCTGATCAAGGGCTCGACGATCATCCCGCACCCGGTCTTCGACGTCCCCTCGGTGATGCGGCGCGTGCCCGAGGAGCGCATCACGATGCTCCCCGGCCCGCCCGCGATCTACCAGACCATCCTCGACCACCCCGACCTCTCCCAGTTCGACATGTCGACGCTGCGCCTCTCCGTCACCGGCGCCGCGACCGTGCCGGTCGAGATGATCCGGCGGATGCGTGAGGAGCTCGCGTTCGAGACGATCGTCACCGGGTACGGGCTCACCGAGAGCACCGGGATCGCGACGATGTGCCGTCACGACGACGACATCGAGATCATCGCCAACACCGCGGGCCGTGCGATCCCGGGCATGGAGCTGAAGATCGCCGACGAGCAGGGCAACGCGCTCCCGCCCGGCGAGCCCGGTGAGGTGCAGGTGCGCGGGTACAACGTGATGAAGGGCTACTTCAACAACCCCGAGGCGACCGCGGAGGCCATCGACGCCGACGGCTGGCTGCACACCGGCGACATCGGCATCGTCGACGACGCCGGGAACCTCAAGATCACCGACCGCCTCAAGGACATGTTCATCGTCGGCGGGTTCAACGCGTACCCGGCCGAGATCGAGAACATCATGATGACCAACCCGGCGGTCGGCCAGGTCGCGGTCGTCGGCGTCCCCGACCATCGCATGGGTGAGGTCGGCGTGGCATTCGTGGTCCCCCGTGCCGGCGCGGCCATCGAGCCCGACGAGCTCGTCGCGTGGTGCCGGGAGCACATGGCGAACTACAAGGTGCCGCGCCGGATCGAGGTCGTCGACGCGTTCCCGCTGAACGCGTCGGGCAAGGTGCTCAAGTACCAGCTGCGCGAGAAGGCCGCGCAGTAGCTTCCGGCACCATGAGCTTCGATCACGTCATTGTCGGTGGCGGATCCGCGGGCGTCACGCTCGCGGCCCGCCTGACCGAGGATCCCGCCCGTCACGTGCTGCTGCTGGAGGCGGGTGACACCGGGCCGCTCGACTCGGACGCCGATCTCCTCTCCAACATCAACTTCGCGTTGACCGCGCGCGACTGGGGCATGCACGCGCAGGTCACGCGCGAGCGCCGGCTCGAGTACCCGCAGGGCAAGTTCCTCGGTGGTGGGTCGTCGGTGAACGGTGGGCTGGCCTTCCGCGGCAGCCCGTCCGACTACGACGGCTGGGCCGCGGCGGGCAACCCGAGCTGGTCGTGGGAGCACATGCTGCGCCGCTTCCGGAACCTCGAGCACGACCTCGACTACGGCGACGACGGCGCGATCCACGGCGCGAGCGGGCCGATCCCGATCGTGCGCTGGCACCGCGACGAGCTGCTCCCGGTGCAACAGGCGTTCGCCGCCGCGGCCGCCGCCGTGGGGCTGCCCTGGGTCGACGACCACAACGCGCCCGACTCCACCGGCATCGGCCCTTTGCCGATGAACCGCGACGCGGGCCGCCGCATGTCGACCGCGCTCACCTATTACGTCGAGGCGCGCGAGCGCCCCAACCTCACCGTGTGGTCGCGCGCGCAGGCGCACCAGGTGATCTTCGACAGCGGTCGCGCCACCGGGGTGCTCGTCGAACGGGGCGACACACTCGAGACCGTCGACGCCGGCGACGTGATCCTGAGCGCCGGTGCGATCCACACTCCCGCGCTGCTGATGCGTTCCGGCATCGGGTCCGCCGACGACCTGCGCGCGCTCGGGATCGACTGCGTGGTCGACAACTCGGCGGTGGGCGCCGGCCTCACCGACCACCCGGGCCTCTTCCTCTTCCTCGCGCCCGGAAGCCACGGCCCCGACACCGACGCCACGCAGTTCCAGCTCGGCGCGCGGTGCTCGTCGGCGAGTGGTGGCGTCGACAACGACCTGCTCGTGAGCATGATGAACTACTGGGACCTCAGCACGTCGCCCGACTTCCAGTCGTTCCTGGGCGTGCCGATGGTCGTCGTGGTCACGTGTGGCGTGCATGAGCCGCGGAGTCGCGGGCGCGTCACGCTCACCTCGACTGACCCGCGAGCAGCCGGGCATCGAGTTCAACCTGCTCGACGAGCGCGCCGACCTCGACCGGCTCGTCGAGGGCTTGCAGCTCACTCGCGCGATCGCGGCGTCGGGCGACATGGCCGACTTCATCGACCGCACGCTGGTGCTGAGCGACGCCGACTTCGACGACCCCGCTGCGCTCGAGCAGTACGCGCGCAACTTCGTCGCGCCGTGGTATCACGCGTGCAGCACGTGCCGGATGGGCCCGTCCTCCGACGCGACCGCAGTGGTCGACGACCAACTGCGCGTGCACGGGATCGACGGCCTGCGCGTCGCCGACGCGTCGGTGTTCCGCACCATTCCCCGCGCGCCAACGAACCTCAGCGCGATCGCGGTCGCCGAGGGCGCCGCGGAGATGATCCGCAGCGAGTAGCGCCGACGCGTCAGAGTGCGGTGATCTCGCCGACGACGGCGTCGGCGTAGCGCTGGATGTACGTGGTGGCGTCGGCCAGCGAGTGACCCTGGCCGTTGATCGCGATCCACTGCACGCCGAGATCCGCGAGCTGCTTCGTGAACTCGACGTGCGCGCGGAGGTCGGCGGCGTCGTGGTCGAGCGGGACGTCCGGTGGGCAGAACATGATCTCGATCGGCTCGGTGCGCCCGATGCGCTCGGCGTGCTCACGCAGATCGGCCAGCATCACCGCGAAGTCGTCGATGGTCTCGAGCACCGCAGAGCGGCGCGCGGTCGCGAACTCGGGCGGGTTGAGCATCGGCAGCCAGCCGGTGGCCTGCTCGACGACCCGCCGCCGAGTGAGCTTGCTGTTCCCGCCGAGCCAGATCGGTGGGAACGGCTTCTGGAGCGGAGTCGGCATTGCGGTCACGTCACGCGCCGAGAAGTGCAGGCCCCGGTAGCTCACCGGCTCGCCCGTCCACGCCAGCTTCATCACCTCGAGCGATTCGTCGAACAGCGCGTTGCGCTCGTCGAAGTCGACGCCCAGCGCGAAGTACTCCGACTTGAGGTAACCGGTGCCCAGGCCGAAGTCGACGCGGCCCCCCGACAGCGCGTCGAGTGTGGCGACCGTCTTCGCGATGAGGAACGGGTTGCGGTACGGGAGCACCGCGAGGTACGTGAGGAGCCGCAGCTCCTTCGTCGCGGCGGCAATGAACGCGAGGCCGACGAACGGGTCCAGCGTGTCGTGACCGCCGGCCTGGCGCCAGGCTTCGCTCGGCGCCGGGTGGTCAGTGAGCGCCGCCGACGCGAACCCGTGGGTCTCGAGGAGCTGGGCCAGCCCGGCGATTGCCTCGCCGGCGACGAGCTCGGCGACGGGCGGGCAGCTGTGGAAGGGGAAGTTGTAGGCGATCTTCATCCGCGCATGCTGGCACTATCGGTGGCCCCGCGTGAACTTGGGCATCTCGCGCGCGCCGAACGCGCGGACCGCTTCGAGATGATCGGCGCTGCCGAACGTGATCGCCTCCATCGCGAGCGCCATCTCGTAGATGCGGTTCACGCGGTCTTCGAGCTCCTTGTTCACGAGCTGCTTGTTGAAGCGGATCGCGAGGGATGCGCCCTTCGCCAGCTTGCGGGCGACCTTCATCACCGCGTCCATGAGCTCCTCGTCGGGGACGGAGTGGTTCACGAGGCCGATGCGCTCGGCGTCGGGCCCGCGCAGCAGGTCACCCGTGAGCAGGTACTCCTTGGCCCGGTTGATGCCGAGCAGCAGCGGCCACAGCACGACGCCGCCGTCGGCCGCGACCAGCCCCGCCTGCGCGTGGGGGTCGCCGATGCGCGCGCCGTCGGCCATGTAGACGATGTCGGAGAACAGCGCGAGCGTCGCGCCGAGACCGATGGCGTCACCGTTGACCGCGGCGATGATCGGGCGCCGCACCGCGAGGATGTTGCGCGCGATCGCGACCGAGTCGACGAACAGCGAGGAGAAGCCGTCGTCGTACGTGGCGCCCTCGTTGTTCTCCTGCATCTGCTTGAAGTCACCGCCCGCGCAGAATCCGCGCCCGGCGCCGGTGACGACCACCACTTCGATCTCCGCGTCGCCGGCGATGCGCGCGTAGAGGTCACGGATCTCGCGGTGCATCACGTCGTTGATCGCGTTCAGGCTGTCGGGGCGGTTCAGCGTGACGCGGAGGATGCCGTCGTCGTCGAGTGTGGTGAGGATGGTCTCGAACCCGTAGCGGTCCATCACGGTGCCTCTTTCTCATCAGGCGTCTCTGCGGAAGAGCTCATGGGGCGGAAGTGCGGGATCACGAGGTCGACGGCGACGTCTTCGTACACGACCTCGACGCGCATCCCGACGTGCACGTCACCAGCGTCGCACTCGACGACGTCGGTGTGGAAGAACGGGCCTTCGTCGAGTTGCACCACCGCGAGCGCGTACGGCACCCGATCGGCGAACCGGGGGTCGTACGCGTGGTGGAAGACCGTGTAGGTGAACACCGCGCCGGTGCCGGCCGCGGGAGCCCAGTGCATCGACGCGCTCCCGTGGTCGAGGCAGCTCGAGGCGGGCCAGTACGCGCGGTTGCACTCGGCGCAGCGGTGCACGAGGAACTCGTGGCGCACGCATCCTTCCCAGAACGGGTCGTCGAGGTCGTCGGGCGCGACCTGGAACGGGAGGATCGCCGGTCGGTCAACGGGGCGATCAGGGTGCGCGCTCACCGGTCGATGCCCAACACCATCGTGCCGTGGGCCCACGTGTTCTGGACACCGCCGTTCCCGCCGTGCCCGCTCACCAACGCCACCTCGGCATCGGCCACCTGGGTTGCGCCGCCTTCGCTCCGGAGCTGCCACAACCCTTCGACGAGCGCGGTGAACCCGGTCGCGTAGAACCCCGACAGCTGACCGCCGCCCGTGTTGGTAGGGATCACACCGTCGAGCCGCGTGTTCCCGGCGGCGACGAACGGTCCCCCCTCGCCCGGCGCGCAGAAGCCGTACGCCTCCAGTTGCATGATCGGCGAGATGGTGAACGGGTCGTACAGCGCCGCGACGTCGACGTCGGCGTGCGTGATCCCCGCCTGCCCGAACGCGGTCGCCTTGGCGGGCGCGATGTCGTCGTGGAGATCGAACACGTCGCCCGTCCACCAGTTCCGCATGTTGTGACCCGTACCCATGCCGAGCACGCAGACCGGTGTGCTCGCGAGGTCGCGCGCCCGTTCCGTGGTGGTCACGATCACCACGACTGCGCCGTCGGTGTCGCGGCAGCAGTCGAGCAGCCGGAACGGGTCGACCACCATGCGCGAGCTCTGGTGGTCCTCGATCGTGATCGGGAGGCCGTACCCGATCGTCCCGGGGCGGACCGACGCGTACTCGCGTTGTTGCACCGCGACCGCGCCGAGATGCAACGACGTCGTGCCGTAGCGCTCCATGTGCCGCCAGCGCGTGCAACGCGTGCGCGGCGCCCGCGCCGACCATGCCGTACATGTTCGCGTAGCCGTACGAGTACGTTCCGTAGCCGATCACGCCGGGACCGCGCTCTCCTCCACGCAGCGACGCACCGATCGCGCTGCGCACCGGCGCGCTCGACGGTGCGGCCGCGTACGAGCAGGCGACCACCTCGGCCTGGCCGGTGAGGATCGCGCCGATTGCGCCGATGATCGAGAGTGTCGCGGTCGCGCCGCCCGACTGCATCGAGTACGAGAAGCGCGGTGACAACCCCATGTGGCGGATGTCGTCGAACATGCCGGTCGACGACGCGCCGATGTGGCCGTCGATGTCGCGGCGGCTCAGGCCCGCGTCGGCCAGCGCGAGCTCCAGGGCCTCGAGGCGCAGCTCGCGGACGCTCGCCCCCAGGTG
Organism: uncultured Actinomycetes bacterium; assembly: GCA_963721435.1. Taxonomy (GTDB): domain Bacteria; phylum Actinomycetota; class Acidimicrobiia; order IMCC26256; family DASPTH01; genus CAVRJC01. The sequence continues at coordinate 1,245,105 of CAVRJC010000012.1, read as the reverse complement.
GCGGCCCTGCCGGCTCACGCCGAGCCCTCCGATCGCGAAGTTGGAGGAAATATCAAATCCGCCGGGCACCAGGGCAAGGTACCGCAGTCGCCGCGATGCGCGGAGGGGAAAGCGGTTCGGTACCGTGCGGCGTGAACCGCGTGCCCCACGATCCCGGATGGCCGAAGTTCGGGGCCTCCGTGCGTTCGCTGTGGACGGTGTTCATGCCGGGTCTGCGCATTCGTCAGTTCCAGCAGAGCTCGGGGCCGGATGCCGACTCCCTCACGTTCGTCCGCGTGATGTTCATCCAGTACTGCGCGATGTTGGTCGTCATCGGGCTCGTGCTCGTCGTGCTCGACGCCACGAGCTCGCACCCGACGAAGGGCGTCGCGACATGGACGGCGGTTGTCATCGTCGTCGGGATCGTGAGCCTCGTGAGCCCGCGGCTCATCAGCCGGCCGCTCAGCTGCAGCAACGACGCAAACCTCGCGGGCACGTACCGCACGCGCTTCTTCCTCCGCGTCGCGTTCGGCAACGTGCCGGCACTCATGGCGTTCGTCGCGTCCTTCGCCACCGGCGAGTACCTACTCTTCCTCCTCGGTTGCGCGTTCTCCGTCGTTGCGCTCGTGTACGCCGCGCCGTCGAAAAAGAACATCGCCGCCGATCAGCGTGATCTCGTCCGTGGGGGATGTGATCGTTCACTGCTTGCAGCGTTGATCGGCGGAACGGCGGGCGCCGACGGGTGATGGGCCTGATGCGGCGGTTGCGACGGGCTCGAGGACCGTTCGTGGTGCTGCTCGACGCTCGCAGCCATCTCGCTCGCGTCGTGCAGCGGGGACGGCAGCGACGCGTCGCGTGCGCCGCGCAGCTCGCCCGTGCCGTCGACGCCCGCATCAGCCGCCGCGTCAACGACCACGACGACAAAGCCCGATCCGTGCGCGGTCGCACCGATCACGGTGACCGGCCCCGCGGGCCAGACCGTGTTCGTCGACGACGCGAACTTCGTCACGTCGCTCGCGTGGGCGCCCGACGGCAGGCTGTTCTTCGCCGAGCGCGGCGGCGCGATCAAGATCGCGCGTGCAGGCAAGGTGACGACGTTCGCCACCGTCCCGACGGTCACGACCGAGCGCGGCGGTGGATACAGCGAGCGCGGCCTGCTCGGCCTCGCGCTCAGCCCGTCGTTCGCCACCGACCACTTCGTGTACGCGTTCTACTCGCGCAACGACGACTCGACGCAGGTCGTCGTGCGCTTCGCCGACTGCGCGGGCACCGCGAGCGAGCCCACCACGCTGATCACGCTCCCGTCGGGATCGGGGTGCTGCCACAAGGGTGGCCGACTCGTGTTCGGGCCCGACGGCAAGCTCTTCGTGACCCTCGGCGACGAATTGGCCACCAGCGCGGCGTCGGTCAACAGCGAGACGTCGGTGCCGCAGGATCCGTCCGACGTGCGCGGCAAGATCCTCCGCTACAACGCCGACGGCTCGATCCCCGCCGACAATCCCTTCGGCCCGACGAACGCCGGCGTGGGCGACCGGCCTCCGCAACGTGTACGGGCTCGCTTTCGACCCCGCGGGCAACCTCTTCGCGGTCCCGAACGGCCCCACGGGCGACATCGGCACGCCCGCGCACGGGTATGACCTCGCGTTCATGGTCGACCGCGGCGGTCGCTACCAGTGGCCCGCCTGCTACGGGTACAGCCACCTCGTGCCCGGCGCGACGTCCTGCCTCGACCGGCCCGAGCCGAGTTGGAGCAGCGAGTCCGACACGCTCGTGCCGACCGGCGCGACGTGGGTCGACGCAGACGGCCCGGCTCCCTACGCCGGCCATTTCGTCTTCTGCAACGCCTTCGCCGGGATGCGCGTGTTCGTACCTGGGGCGCCCCATGCGTCGGTGCTGCAGGGACCCGACGAATGCCTCTTCGACGTGAAGCAGGGCCCCGACCACGCCCTCTACTTCTCCGACCAGAACGCCATCTACCGGCTCGGAGAGGAGACGACGGACCCGTGAGGGGCCGCCGTTCGGGCCGGCGGAGGAAATTTCGGGGGGCGGCTTGCAATGGACCGCGAGTTGAGACAACCTAGCGCTCGCTTGGTCATTTCCGGTCGGCCATCATGGCCACCGATCGAGGGGGAGCAACTCTTGAAGATCCGAAGGTCGGCGTGCGCGTTCGTGGCCATGGCACTCGTGCTGGGCGTGAGCGCAGTTGCAAGTAGCAGCGCGGGGGCGGCGAAGACAGCCCCGGTCGTCAAGATCGTGCTCTTGGCGGAGACGAAGGGCGAGAGCTCGGCGGCGGTCCCGTACTACGCCGACGGCGCGGCAATGGCGGCGTCGGAACTGGGCGCCAAGGTCCAGCTGACGCGCATCCCGGCGCCGCTCACGACCGCGCAGGCGCAGACCGCGCTGCTCCAGGCGATCGACCAGAAGCCCGACCTGATCATCGGGTTCCCGTCGAGCGCGCAGATCGTCGCGCTCCAGCCGACCATCAAGAACTCGGGCATTCCGTTCCTGGGCCTGTCGTCTGGTGAGCAGCTGGTCGCGAACGGGCCGTACGGCGCACCCAACATCTTCCTGATCCGGCCGGTCGACACTCTGGTGGCGGTCGCCGAGACCAACTACGTCCTCGACACCCTGAAGGCCAAGAAGATCGGCCTCGAGTGCGTCAACAACGCCACCGGCGACAACGGCTGCAACGCCGCGATCAAGGTCATCGATGCCAAGAAGGGCGCGTCCGTCTTCACCCAGCAGAAGAACGGGACCGCCGACACCGACCTGACGAACCAGGCGAGAGCGATGCAGGGCGCCGACGTGGTGCTCGACTTCAACTTCCCGAACCCGCTCGGTGTGATGGCGAACCAGCTCGTCGCCAACGGCGTCAACGTGCCGCACGTCGACGGCGCCAGCGCCAGCATCATCGCCGGTGCCAAGGTGGTGCAGGGTCCGGCCGCGACCAACCTGAACGGCGCGGACGACTGCGTCCCCGTCGCCAACACCAACAAGCGCGTCACGAAGTGGGTCAGCGCCTTCTCCACCAAGTTCGGGTACAACCCGATCTACTCGGCGGCCCAGACCTACGACATGGTGAACTTTGCAGCGGCGATCGCCGCCAAGCAGCAGTCCGTGACCCCCAAGGCGATCCTCAAGGGCCTCGCGACCCAGACTTGGCCGGGCATCTGTGCCAACTACAAGGCGGACGCCATCCAGGTGCTGTCGCACGCAGTCGACATCACCAAGTTCGACAGCACCGGCACCGTGAGCATCGCGAAGCACCTGACGTTCGCGCCGGGCGCGCTTCCGTTCACCGTGGTGACCACCGTGCCGACGACGACGGTCGCTCCGACCACCACGACCAAAGCTCCGTGATCGGAAGCCTTCGGGACAACCAGGCCCTCGCGAGCGGGTGCCGTGGGTAACTTCACGGCCCTCCTCGCGAGCGGCCTGGCCGAAGGCGCCATCGCGGCACTTGCCGCGGTCGGGTTCCTTCTCACCTACAAGGCAACCGGGGTGGTCAACTTCGCCCAGGGATCCCTCATCACGTTCTCGGCGTACATCGCGATCTGGGCGACGCAGGGCGGGGGCATCTTCGGCTGGGGTGCGTTGGGCCTGATCCCGGGCTACATCGTGACGATTGCGATCATGTTCGTGGTCGGTGTGATCATCGAGCGGCTCGCCTACGCGCCGCTGCGCGGCCGTTCGGTGCACGTGGTCGTGATCGCCACCCTCGGCGCCTCGATCGTGCTCATCGCGTTCATCGGGCTCTGGCAGGGCACAACACCGAGATATCTCGGCTCTCCCGTGAGCCCGGCGGAGCTCGGGATCGACGCGTCGTTGATCCACATCTTCGGTGCCAACATCGAGTGGCAACGCGGCGTGATCGTGATCATCACCGCGATCGTCGTCGTCGCCCTGATCCTGCTCTTCCAGCGAACGCAGTTCGGCCGCCAGCTCCGGGCCACCGCAGCCGACCGGAACACCGCCCGGCTGTGCGGCGTACCGGTCAACATGCTGTCGATGCTCGCGTTCGGCATGTCAGCGGCGCTCGCCGGCCTCGCCGGGGTGCTCTTCGCACCGCTCGGCGCGGTCGACCTGAACTTCGGCTTCACGGTGATGCTGCTCGGGTTCGCCGCCGCGGTGCTGGGCGGCTTCGGGAGCATCGGAGGCGTCGTCGCGGGCGGTATCGCAATCGGCCTCACCGAGCAGCTCTTCGGCGGCTGGTTCCTGACCGACGTCATGGGGAGCTCACTGACCGACTACAAGCACATCTTCCCGTTCCTCCTCATGATCCTCGTCATCGCGCTCCGCCCCCAGGGCCTGTTCGGTCGCGCCCAGGCGCGACGCCTCTGACATGACCGAGACCCGGGTCGCGGCGGCGACCTCACCCCCCGATACTCCCCCGGAGACGCGGCGCACCGCGCTCGCGCGCCCGCCCGCCATGCGCGGTTCCCCGTACCTCTGGCTCGCCGTGTTTCTGCTGGTGGTCGGTCTCACTCGTCAGTTCGGCAGCTTCGGTGCCGGCGACTCCGACCTGTTGCAACCGCTGGCTGTTCTACAGCGTGCTCGTGATCGGCTTCTACTTCGTCTTCGGTGTGAGCGGCCAGTTCGCGTTCTCACAGGCGGCGTTCGCCGCGGTCGGCGGCTACACGTCGTGGTGGGCGATTCGCAACGAGGTGTTCGGGACCGACACGTTCTGGGTCGGGATCATCGTCGGCGTCGTGGTCGCGTGCATCCTCGCGGCGGGCTTCTCTTTCCTGATGCGCCGAGCGTCAGAGTTCTATCTCGCGATCGCAACGCTCGGATTGTCGGAGATCATCCTCGAGATACTCCGCAAGTGGAACGACTTCACGGGGTCGTCGGGCGACGTCGAGCGGCGGCATCAAACCCATCGACTACTGGTTCGGGCACGAGGTCAGTCAGCTCAACCAGTACGCGCAGTTCTGGGTCTGGTTCGTCGCGTTCGCGATCGTGATGATCATCGCGATCTGGCTCGCGCGCTCGCCAGTGCAACGCGAGACCATCGCCATGCGCGACCAGCCTCAGGTCGCGGCGACCTTCGGTGTCCCGACGCTCAAGCGTCGCGTCACGATGTTCGTGCTCGGCTCGGGGATCGCGGCGGCGGCCGGTGCGCTGTTCGTCCACACCAAGGGCTTCGCCAACCCGGAAGACTTCAGCATCACCCTGGGTCTCGGCATCTTCGTGATCCTGATCATCGGCGGCATCGACTCGCGTTGGGGACCGGTCGTCGGCGCAGCCTTCTACGTGTTCGTGCCGCAATGGCTCCAGGGCGGCATCTTCGGGATCTCCGGCCTCGACTTCACCGTCACCGTCTTCCGGCCAGGAGCACCGGTTCGGCGACTTCCGCGACATCTTCTTCGGGTCGCTGCTCGTGATCACGATGATCGCGTTCCCCGAAGGGCTCGTCGGCATCGGTCGGCGCATCAAGGCGGCGACGTTCGGGAAGGTGCAGCCCGAGCGGCGCACGTGGCTGAGCGACATGTTCGGGCTCACGCCGAAGCGCAAGGACCGCCCGGCCGCGCCGCGCGCCGGGCGCCCAAGTTCAACGCGCGCGTTCAACCGCGGCGTCGAGGGCGAGGAACCCACCACACCGACGGTCATCGAAGCGGAAGACATCCGGGTGCAGTTCGGTGGGGTCGTGGCGGTCGACGGCGTGAGCCTCTCCCTGCACGACAACGAGATCCTCGGGCTCGTCGGCCCGAACGGCAGTGGCAAGACCACGTTCCTGAACGCGCTCACCGGTGTCGTCGACGCGACGGGGACCATGCGCGTGCTGGGCAACCCCGTCGGCCTCGGACGACCCGGCCGCATCCGCGGGTTCGGCGTGCTGCGCACGTTCCAGGCGCCGCAGACGTACGACGCACCTCACCTGCATCGAGGACGTCGCTGCTGTCGACGACCGACCGGAAGTACACCGGGCATCACGTCGTCGTGGTTCGCCCGGCCGCCGATGGATCACCACGAGCACGACCGCTGGGCCGGCGCGATGGTCGCGCTCGAGCGGGTCGGTCTCGCCGATCTCGCCGAGGCGTCGACCACGCGCGCCTGTCGTACGGGCAACGGCGCCTGCTCGAGCTCGCACGGGTGATCGACGGTGAGCCGAAGGCCTTGATGCTCGACGAGCCGTCGGCCGGCCTGAACGCCGCGGAGACCGACCAGCTCGCGGTCTATCTCCAGGGCCTCAAGGACGAAGGCGTGGCGATCCTGCTCATCGACCACAAGCTCGACTTCATCACGTCGCTGTGCGACCGTGTCGCGGTGCTCGAGCTCGGCCATCTGGTCGCGGTCGGCCCCGCCGCTACCGTGTTCGCCGACCAACGCGTCGTCGACGCCTACCTCGGTGTCGACGAGGATCTCCTCTGATGCTCGAGCTGCAAGAACGTCGAAGTCTCGTACGGCGCGGTCGAGGCCGTGCTCGGGATCGACCTCACGGTCGGCGACGGCGAAGTCCTCGCGCTCATCGGGCCCAACGGCGCCGGCAAGACGTCGACGCTGAACGCGATCTCGGGGCTCGTCCCCTACCGCGGCTCGATCACCTTCGACGGCGCCGAATGCCGCAAGCTCGGCGTCCAGGGCAGCGCCCGTCGGGGGCTCATCCAGGTCCCCGAAGGTCGACGCGTGTTCCCGTCGCTCACCGTGCATGGAGAACCTCCTCGTCGGTGAGACCGCCCGCCGCGGCCGCGAGAACACCTACTCCATCGACGACGTCTTCGAGCTCTTCCCCGCACTCGTACCGCTGCGCGACCGCGACGGCTGGGCGCTCTCGGGCGGCGAGCAGCAGATGGTCGCGATCGGACGCGCGCTCGTGGCGAGCCCGCGCATGTTGCTGCTCGACGAGCCTTCGCTCGGTCTCGCGCCGATCGTCACCAAGACGCTGTTCGCCGCGCTCGCCGAGATCGCGCAGCGCACCCCGATCCTGCTCGTCGAGCAGAACACCGCGCTCGCGCTGAGGCTCTGCTCGCGTGCGTGTGTGATGGTCGCCGGCAAGGTCGTGCTCACCGGTTCCGCCGACGAGCTGCAGGACCGCTCGGCGCTCGTCGCGTCGTACCTCGGTGAAGAGGTCGCGGTCGGCGACCACACGGTTCCCGTCACCGCCGGCGAAGGCATCCAGGAGTAGTCGGTCACGCGGCTTCGTGCGTCCGGGGCGCTCGTGAGCCGGACACTCGAGCGCGGTGCCCGACGATCCGCGAGGGCGCGGAACACGGAAAGAAACACCACGAGCGCGACGGAGACGAGCGCGAGCCACTGCACGACGGTCTCGCCGCCATCGGTACCCGCCGTGAGTGCGTGCGTCACCGTCAGCCCGAAGACCGCGTAGCTCGCGAAGTGGATGCCACGCCAGAGCCGTCGCGGTAGCCGTCGCATCATGAGTGAGGTCAGCTCCACTGCGAGCAGGAGATACAACGCGAGCACGCCCCACGCGACCGCAGTCGGCTTCCATGCGGAGGCCAGCGGCACGAAGAGATCGGTGATGCCGAACCCGATGTACTCGTCGAGGGCGAGCGCGACGAGGTGGACGCCGACGAACAGGACCGCGAAGCCCCCCAAGAACCGGTGCAGGTCCAGGACCCACGCCGGCTTCGGGCGACGAGTGATCCGGCTCGAGAGCGCCAGCCCCCAGACCACCGACGCGGTCACCAGGCCCCAGGCCACGAATCCGCTCGCGCGCGCGACGTACCACGGGAGATGCGAGCTCACGTCAACTCGCCTTCGTCGCCGTGCGGGGAGCAGGAGCGGGCGCGGGCGCAGGACTCGGCGCCGGCGCAGGCGCGGGAGCCGCGGCCTGGGGCGCGGCGGAGCGCGGCGGGCGCGGCGGGCGCGGCGCCACTCCCACCGTTCCCCGATCCGGAGTTCGACCCGGCGTCCGATCCGCCGCCTCCGGAAGACGACCATGTGGCGTCGGACCCGGGATCGGCACCCGCTGCGGCCGGCTCCGGATCCGCGGCGGGGACTTCGCGGACGATGACGATGACCTCCTGCGGGGGAATGGTCGGCGGCGGCGGCGAGAGTGTGGTGGCGACAGCAGCGGGCTCCGGGTTGCGCAGGGTGATGAGCGAGACGACTGCGAACAACGACGACACGCTGAGACCGGCAACGATGATCCGCGCTGCGGCCGCAGGCCGGGACCGGCGCGGCGCGTTCGGACGCTTCGGGCGGGCCGGGACGTCAGTCATCGCGCTCACGCCCTTCCGAAGAATGCTCCGGTTCGTGGGATTCGTCTCCGGGCTCGCTCACCGAGCTCCGGACCGGCGGAGCCGCCACCGGGGCCGGAGCCGAGGCCGGAGCTGGAGCCGGGGCCGGAGCTGGGGCCGGGGCCTCAGCAGCCGCCGCGTAGCCCGCCGACGGCGCGGGGGCTGCGCCACCTGAGCCGCTCTCCGCCTTGGCCACCCGGCCGGAAGGCACCGTGACCTCGACGACCTTCGGCGCCGGGCGCGTGACCGGTGCGACCTTCGCGCTCGGTGTTGCCGCGCCACCGACCGTTCCCAGACCGAACAGCCCGGTGCTGGCGCCGGCGGCGATGGCGCCGGCGAATGCGGTGATCGTGAGCGATCCGGCGACTGCGAGAGCCCGTCGTCGTTCCACGTGGTTCCTCCTGTGATGGTCGGGTGCGAGGCGACGTGCACCTCACCCCCTCCATCGCTCGGGAACCACGGATGTCACACGGTGCGGATCATTCAGTCCTCGGCGCCGGTGCCCCTTTCGGACTTCGACGCGCTCTCGTCCTTGGCGGATTCCTCCTCGGATCCGCTCGTGACGGAGGGGGCTGGAGTGGCTGCGGACGTCGGAGTCGCCTGGGTCGTCGGGGTCGTCGGAGGCGCCGGTGCGACATCGGACCCGGTCGGCGTGGTGTCGGCGGTGTCGGCGGCAACCGGAGCAGGGGGCGTCAGGCGGGCTTCGGCCTCGCGCAGCAGGTCGGCCGCCTCCGGCTCGAGTTGGCGCGCCTCGTCCTCGGAGACTGCACGCAAGCGGGCCCTGAGCAGATCGGCGGCGGCGGCGACGTGCACGCCGTTGCCGCCCGCGAGCGCCACACGGAGTTGGGCAAGCGCCGATCGTGCCTCGACCATCTCCTGCGACTGAACGGGGAAGCCGACAGCTCGGGCCGGATCCCGCATCGAGCCCGGCATCGAGGTGCCGGCCAAAGCCGCGATCCCAACCGCGCAGAGCACGACCGTGGCTGCGACAGCCGCCACGCGCGACAGTCGCGCGCGGACGCCGCGGTGTCGAGATGGGAACGACGACCGCGTACATGTCGCTCGACCCCACGAGCTCGCGCAGATCGTCGATCTCCTGTTGCGAGGGGGTCACGTCGAGGGTCAGAGCCACACCGAGCGCACTGAGCATCGATTCGTCGTCGAGTTGCTTCATGATCGTCCCAGCTTCCGGCGCAGCTGCGCGAGTGCGCGCGACTGCGCCATCCTCACCGCGCCCGGCCGCTTGCCGAGCACGACACCAACTTCTTCGGCGCTCAATCCCGCGACGACCCGGAGTTGGAGGACCTCTTGGTCGGCGGGGAGCAGTTCCGCGAACGCACCGCGGACCGCTTCCGCCTCCTCGCCTTCGAGCACGAAGTCGAGCGGTGACGCGGCACTCGCTTCGGCGGGCACGCGCCGACGGAACTCGCGAGCATCGGCACGTTGCGCATCGATGACGACGTGGCGCAGGATCCCGTACAACCACGCATCGAACCCGCCATCGCGCCACTGAAATGTCGCGATCCTCGCGACGGCACGCGCCATGGTCTCCGCCACGGCGTCTCGTCCACGGTCGGCACCGAGGCGCCTTGACGCGTACGCGAGCAAGCCCGGGTACGCGCGTCGATAGAGCATCTCCCACGCATCGGGATCCGCGGTCCTGGCTCGCTCGACGAGCGGCGGAAGCAACGCCTGAGTGATCACCAACCGTCTATCGAACCAGGCGGCCCCGTGTCACGGAGAATTGCCGACGAGATCCAGGATCCGATCCGGCGACAGGTACTTTTGGGTGATTCTCACCCCAAACGGGGCAAGAGCATCTTCGATCGCGTTCGAGAGTGCCGCCGGCGCGCCGACCGCGCCGCTCTCGCCGGCGCCGCGGAAGTTGATCGGGCCCTGCGGCGGCGACTCGAGGTGCTCGATCTCGATGTCGGGGATCTCGGCCGCGGTCGGCAGCAGGTAGTCGAGCAGCGTGATCGCGCGCGGTTGGCCGTCGTCGTCGTAGACGAAGCGCTCGTAGAGCACGGTCGACAGCCCTTGCGCGACGCCCCCGCTGACCTGGCCCTCGACGATGGTCGGGTTGATCATCGTGCCGCAGTCCTCGACGACGAGGTGGCGGGGAATGCTGACCATCCCGGTGTTGACGTCGACCTCCACCCAGCAGCAGTGGGTGGCCTGGGTCCAGCCCCCGTCGGGGATCGCGAAGTCGGCCAGCACCTCGACGTGGTCGTCGGTGAGCTGGGCGATCCGCGAGAGATCCCAGGCCGACGCGGGCACGCCGCGCACGCTCACGCTTCCCCCTCCGACTTCGACATCGCTCGGATCCAGCTCGTGACGCTCCGCGAAGAGCTCGGCGATACGATCGCGCAGCATCGCGGCGGCCCCGACGACCGCACCGCCGGCGAGCGTCGCCGACCGGCTGCCCCCGGTGCCCACCGCGTTGAACGGTGTGACGCTGGTGTCGCCGTGCACGACTCGCACCCGCTCGACCGGGAGACCGAGCCCGTCGGCCGCGAGTTGCGCAAGGGTGGTCTCGTGACCCTGGCCGTGCGGCTGCTGGCTGGTGAACACGCTGACGGTGCCGTCACGCTCGAGCCGAGCCCGCGCCTGCTGCGCCGATCGGGGAGATGATCCGGCACCGAGCGCGGCGCCGTAGTTGGGCGGGCCGGGTGCCGCTTCGGCAAACGTCGCGAACCCGATCCCGAGGTAGCGCCCGGCCGCGAGCGCGTCGCGTTGCGCGGCGCGGAACGCGGTGACGTCAGCGAGCTCGCGCGCGCGCTCGTGGGTGTCGCGCGCGGTCATGTGGTCGATCGTCGGCCCGGTGACCATGGTGGTGGGTTGCTCGTCGGTGCCGATGAGGTTGTGCGAGCGGACGTCGGCGGGCTCCATCCCCAGCGCGTGCGCGGCGAGGTCGATGATCCGCTCGCGCGCCCACGTCTCCGACTCCCACGGGCCGCGGAACGCGATGTACGTGCCGGTGTTCGAAGCAACGACCGTGCCCTCGAACGAGTAGTTGGCGATGCGGTACGCGTTCGGGAAGAGCACGCGCACGAGGTTCAGGATGATCGTGGGCGGGAAGACGGTGATGGGGTACGCGCCCTGGTTGACCCACATGCGCACACGTGCACCGAGGATCGTCGAATCTTCCGCCACCGCGAGATCGACCGCGATGACATCGTCGCGCGCGTGCCCGGCGGCGAGCAGGTTCTCGACGCGGTCTTCGATCCACTTCACCGGCCGCGCGAGCTGACGCGCCGCGACACAGACCGCGATCTCCTCGCGGCTCGTGTACGCCTTCTGCCCGAACGATCCGCCGATGTCACCACACCGTACCGTGACGAGATCGGCCTGATGATCGAGGAGCGCAGCCACCGAGACCCGCAACGCGTGCGGGTTCTGGTGCGCGATGTCGATCATCAGCTCGCCGGTGTCGCCACGGAAGTCGGCGAGGATCGCGCGGCCTTCCATCGGCACGTTGGCCATGCGCTCCTGGGTGAACGTCTCCGACACGACGACGTGCGCCTGCGCGAACGCGGCGTCGACGTCGCCGTAGGTGTCGGAACGCTGGTACACGATGTTCGTGCCGAGCTCCTCGAACAGCAGCGCGCGCGAAGGGTCGAGCGCGTCGTCGATCGAGACCACTGCGGGCAACGGTTCGATGTCGACGTCGACCAGCTCGCACGCGTCCTCGGCGAGGGCGCGGCTCTCGGCCACCACGATCGCCAGCGGCTCGCCCGCGCACCGCACCTTGTCCTCGGCGAGCACCGGGTGGGCCGGCGCGAGGAACTCCGGCGGCCCGAGCGGCTGCAGCATGCCGACCAGCCCGTCGAGCTCGCGGGCACTCGCGGCCATGAGCACACCCGGCGCGGCGCGCGCCGCGCTCACGTCGACGGATCGGATGCGGCCGTGGGCGATGTTGCTCCGCACGAACGCCGCGTGGAGGATGCCGGGGATCCGGATGTCGTCGACGTACTGGCCCCGACCGGTGACGAGACGCGGGTCTTCGACCCGCGGGGTGCGTGCGCCGATCAGCTCAGCCACGCGCCTGCTTCCCGTTCGGGCCCGGAGCCGGGATCTCCACCCATGACCGCGTCGCGAACGAGTGCCGGATCGCGTCCATCACCTCCATGTCGGCGACCGCGTCGGCGAACGTCGCGGGTGTGGGGTCGGTCGGGAACGGCGCGCCGCCGATGACGTCGCGGAACCGCTCGTAGAGGCGCGTGTAGGGCCCGAGGTCGGTGCCGTGCGCGTGCCACCAGTCGTACGAGGTGACCATGAAATCGGTGGGCGGCGACTCGGGCGGCAAGGTCAGCAGGTCGGGGGGCGGATCGATCTTGCGTTGGCCGTCGGCGTCGGCGACCCAGATGTCGTCACCCTCGAACCACAACGTGCCCTTCGTCCCCGAGTAGCGCCGGTGGATCACCGGCGGGCCCCAAGTGCCCGCGGAGCTCTGCATGATCCCTTCCACTCCCGACCGGGTGCGGAACATGATGCTGAAGCCGTCGTCGGCGGTCATGTCGCGATCGGACGTGATCGAGAGGCTCGCGCTGACACCCTCGAACTCGCCGAACGTGTTCCGCACGTTGTCGACGACGTGCGACGCGTGGGCACCCAGCCAGCCGCCACCCTGCTCCGCGCTCGCCCACCAGTCGGGCACCTCCGACGCAGGGTCGGCCAACAACGGCATGAGCATGAGGAACGTGGCGATACGGGGGTCACCGATCGCGCCGTCGGCGATGAGCCGGTTCGACAGCGCCTGCGCAGTGCCGAACCGGAACTCGGTGCCGAGGAAGTGCACGACACCGGCGGCCTCGGCGGCGACGAGCATGGCCTGCGCTTCGCCGACGTCACGGGCGAAGGGCTTCTCGCAGACGACGTGCTTCCCGGCGGCCACCGCCTCGAGCACCAGGTCGTGGTGGGTGAGCGGCGGTGTGGCGATGGCGACGGCGACGACGCCGGGGGCCTCGAGCGCCTCCTGCAACGACGTGGTCGCGAGCGGGATCTCGAAGCGCTCGGCGCGCACCCGTGTGCGCTCGGGATCACGGCCGACGAGCGCCGCCGCGGTGAGCCCGGCGCCCCGGATCGCCCGCAGGTGCGTATGACATCCGAACCCGGAGCCCACGATCACGACACCCGTGTCCATCGGTTCCTTCTCCTCCAGACAATTCCAGATTCGTCCCGCAGCAGGGCCTCTCGCCGGAAGGACCGTACTCGGATACTGTCCCCGCATGCTCGGACGCGAAGACCTCGTGCTCTGTGCCGGGACGCTGCTACCGACCGGCCTCCCCGAGCGCGCCAAGGCCGCGCAGGCGGCCGGGTACACGGGCGTGTCGCTGTGGATGGCCGACGTCCACCGAGCCCGCGCGGAGGGCATGAGCGATGCCGACATCCGCGCGCTGCTCGACGACCACGGGCTCGAGATCGCGGAGCTCGACTGCCTCACGTCGTGGCTGCCGGGCTCGGGCCCCCCTGCCGACGCGCCGTTCGAGGTCGACGATGCGATGCGCGCGTCCGACGAGGAGTTCTTCGCGATCGCCGACTCGATCGGTGGTCGCTCGGTGAACATCGCCGAGATCTGGGGCAGCAAGACGTCCCTCGACGCCGCGGTCGAGGCGTTCGCTCGCGTGTGCGACCGCGCCGCCGAGCACGGGCTGCTCGTGCACCTCGAGTTCCTCCCGTGGTCGGCGTTCCCGAACGTGAACGCCGCGTGGGAGGTCGTGCGCATCGCCGACCGCCCGAACGGCGGCCTCATCATCGACTCGTGGCACTGCGCGCGCAGCGCCACCACACTGGAAGACATCGCCGCGCTCCCCGGTGAACGCGTCTTCGCGGTGCAGCTCAGTGACGCGCTTCCCGAGGCATCGCCTGACGTCACCGACGAGACCATGCACGCGCGGCTGCTGCCCGGTGAAGGGGCCGCGCACGTCGTCGAGATCGTGCGGACCCTCGACGCGATCGGGTGCACCGCGCCGATCGGCGTCGAGGTGTTCTCGGACGCGCTCTGGGCGATGGAGCCCGACGACGCCGCGCTCGCGTCCTTCACCGCGACCGAGCGGGTCCTGGCGGAGGCCGCGCACCGCGCTGACAGAGCCGGCACTGATCCGGCCAATACCGACGAGGAGGCCGTCATGGCTGATCCGACCCCGAGTGACCGCGACGAGCCGCTGGTGGTGGTGTCGTCCGACACCCACATCGGTCCCCGCGTCCACGTTGACCTGCGGCCGTACTGCCCGCGCGAAGTACCTCGAGGCGTTCGACGATGCGGTCACGGGGAACGCGGGAGCGCTGATCGCGCTCGGGAAGGCGTTCGCGGACGAGACCGATCCCGACACCGACCGCGGCGTCGTGTTCCGGCGCAACTGGCAGACCGAAGGGCACTACGACATCACCGCGCGCCTGCGGGACATGGACTACGACGGCATCGCCGCGGAGGTCATCTTCCACGGGAGCCAGAACTCGGAGATCATCCCGTTCCAGGCCGCGCGCGCGTTCTTCGGCGAGCTCCCCGACGACCGTCGAGCTCGCCGCCGTCGGCCTGCACATCTACAACTCGTGGCTCGCCGACTACTGCTCACAGGAGCCGGCCCGTCACGTCGGGCTCGTGCACCTGCCCTGGTGGGACCTCGACGCCGACCATCGCCGAGTTGCAGTGGGCGCGCGAAGCCGGCCTCGCGGAGTGTGAACTTCCCGGCCCCCCGCGCGAACCTGCCGCCGTACAACAGCCGCGAGTGGGAGCCGTTCTGGTCGGCGTGCGCCGACCTCGACATGCCGCTCACCACCCACGCCGGTGCGGGCGACCCGTCGAGCTGGAGCGGCCCCGAGACGGTCAGCCTCCTCTCACTCGAGAGCGGCGGCTGGCCCGCGCGCCGCGCGATGCACTTCATGATCCTGGGCGGGGTGTTCGAGCGTCACCCGAACCTGCGGCTCGTGCTCACCGAGCAACCCGGCGACTGGTGGACGAGCTCGGTCAACGACCTCGACTCCACGTACCTCGCGACCATCCACACGCCCGGCCTGGCCGAGCAGACCCCGCGTCGCCCGAGCGAGTACGCGCGCGAGAACGTGTTCATCGGCGCGAGCTTCCTCGCGCGCTACGAAGCCGAGCAGGCGGTGCGCGACGGCTACACGCGCCAGGTGATGTGGGGCTCCGACTACCCGCACATGGAGGGCACGTTCCAGTACCCGCGCAGCTTCGACGAGCCGTCGGTCGGGCGCATGGCGATGCGCTACACGTTCGCCGGGCTGCCCGACGACGCGATCCGCGACATGGCCGGTGAGAACGCGGTGCGGGTCTACGGCCTCGACCGCGAGGAGCTCGCGAAGATCGCGGCCCGCATCGGCGCGCCGACGCTCACCGAGCTCGGCACGCCGCTCGAGGCCATCCCCGAGGAGGGCAGCGCCCAGGCTTTCCGCACCGTCGGCGCCTGGAGCTAGCCGAACATCAGCACTTCGAGCGTTCGGATGCGCCACCCGTCGGCGGTGCGCTCGTGCTCGCAGGTGTAGACGGCGCTCCCGTTCGCGAGGTACGTGCGCGAACGCGCGCGGTCACCGTCGACGTCGACGAGATGGTTCGCCATCGCGTGACGAGGCACCATCGGCGGCTCACCGCGCGACGACATCCGCTCGATGAGCGCGTCGGCACCGGATACTGCGATGTCGTCGCGCCCGAACGCGCGCATGACGAAGTCGGTGCGCACATCGTCGGCCAGCACCGCGCGGAACGCGTCGAACTCCCCGAAGTCGACCGCGTACGCGTACCGCGTGACGTTCTCGACGATTTCCGCGCGGTCGGCCCACTCCAGGGCCGCGATCGTCAACTCCCGATGGGGCCGACGGAGGCGATCTCGTATTGCTGCACGTCGGCCGACAGCGGCGTGACCGTGGGCGCGGCGCCCTCGGGCTTCGGAGCACGCACCCGATCCAAATGGGGAGCCAGGTGCTCCTTGCTCTCCCAGCGTTCGAACAGGTACACGCGACCGGGCTCGACCGGGTCGGCGCTCATGACGTAGTCGATGCAGCCGGCCTCGGCCCGCGACTCGCGCATGCCGTCGACGTTGGCCGCGATGAACTCGGCGCGTCGGGCCGGATCGATTTCGAAGGTTCCCGCAATGATCAACATGCCGACATCCTGTCACGCATCGGCAAGCGCGTACTCGAAGCCCGCGCGCGTACCGACGTAGATGCGACCGTTCCACACCGCCGGTGTCGCCTCGATGCAGCCGCCGAGCGTGACCGCCCACATCTCCGGAGGGTCGACGGATGTGTTGCGAACGTCGAACGCGTGCAGCACTCCGGAGCAGTCGCCTTGCAGCCACATGCCGTTGACGATCACCGGCGAGCCCATCAAGGGGCCAGGGAGATGTTTCTCCCACCGCACGACGCCGGTCACGCGGTCGATACCGATGGCGCGACCGGAGTACGTCGTGTAGATCACGAGGTCGCCGACGAGCCCCGCGCTCGAGTAGACGCCCGCCTGCGCGATCTGGTCGTCGTGCACCGACCAGACCAGCGGGTTGTCCGGACGCGACGGATCGAGCTTCAACATCTGCCCGACCTCCGACGCGCGCTGGAGGTGCCGCTCCCACTCGACTCCGAGGTACAGCATCCCTTGCTCGTCGACGGTGATGGTGCCGTCGGTGTCGTCACCGGCCCAGTAGCGGAACACGCGTTGCGGTTCGCCGGACCCGTCGAGCAGCGGCCCGATGTCCCAGCCCTGCACCAGGCCACCCGAGTTGGTGAAGTACAGCGTGTTGCCGTACACCGCCACCGACGTCTCGATCGACACGTCGGTGCTGGCGAAGTCGTGCAGCAGCTCCGCGTCCCATCCGGGCGCGTGCCACCTGAGGTCGGGCGCGACGGTCACGAGCTTGTCGGCGCCCATCGCCCGGTTGAGCTTCACCGCGTGGATCTGGCTGTTCTCGCCACCTTCGAAGAGCCAGTCGTGCAGGACGAGCGCGCTGCTGTCCCAATCGTCGTTCCACAGTGTCGGCGACACCGCGTTCGCGTCGAGCGACCAGAGCTCGGTGAGCTGCGGCCGGTCGAACGCGAGCACGCGGAACTTGTTGTCGCGCGAGCCGGTGTAGATCAGCGGATACCCGTCGGGATCGATGGTCACCGACCCCTTGATGATGTCGCCGGTGAAGAACGGCGGAAGGATGTCTTCACCCGTGACACCGTCGACGACGTGGATGGCGCGGTCGTACGCGCCGAACACGACCCACGTGCGCCCGTCACGCTCGAACACCGCGGGCTGTCCTGTCCACCCGTTGCCGCACCAGTTGTGCACCTCGGTGCCCTCCCACGAATCCGCGCACATGCGACGGTCGGGGTACTGCCAGGTCACCTTCGGTTGCTGCGGCACCGGGCCCGCGCCGTAGAAATTGCGAGTCGGGTTGCCGCGGAAGGTGAGGAGGCCGGACACCTTCGCGCCCGGGTACGGCTGATACACCGACGCGGGGTTCACCCAACC
The DNA here is from genome assembly GCA_963721435.1 of uncultured Actinomycetes bacterium. Lineage (GTDB taxonomy): Bacteria > Actinomycetota > Acidimicrobiia > IMCC26256 > DASPTH01 > CAVRJC01. The sequence goes on along the minus strand of CAVRJC010000012.1, from coordinate 1,227,456 downwards.
GGTGAACACCGGGGTCGTGGTCGCCGATGTCGGCGGGTCCGGCTCGCCCGCGGCTGCGCTCGTGAGCGCGCCGCTCTGCGCCGACGCCGGCCCCGCAGGGTCACCGGCGCCCGACCACACGACGGCACCCACCACGGCGCCGGCCGCGAGGAAGAACGCGGTCCCGATCGCGCCGGCGACCCGGCGGTGGTGGCGCCGGAGGCGGCGCCGCTCGCGGCGACTCGTTGGGTGGCACACGGTGCATTCCCGGCACTCGACGCGTTCCGCCCGGGATCCGGGATCACCGTAACAACCCTCTCCCCGCGAGCGGGGATCTCGGCGGGGAGCGCTCAGCTCGTGGGCTCGGGCTCCGGCGCGGGCTCCGGCCCGCCCGGTGCGGGCGCGGGCTCGAGCTCGGCCGGGGCGGCCGCCTCCGCGTCGTCGGGCATGACCGTCGACCGCGTGCCCGACCGCTGGATCGCACGCTCGTCGGTACCGAGGTACGACGCGATCACCGTCGGGTCGTTGCGGACTTCCTCGGGCGAGCCCTCCGCGATCACGGCACCCGCTTCGAGGCAGTAGATGCGGTCGCTGATCGACATGACCATGGGCATGTCGTGCTCGATGATCAGGATCGACGACCCCAGCTCCTGCTGGATGGTCGTGATCAACGGGCCGAAGGCCTCGGTCTCCTTCTGCGCGACGCCCGCGGTGGGCTCGTCGAGCAGGATGAGCTGCGCGTCGAGCGCGATCAGGCAGCTGAGCTCGACGATGCGGCGCGTCCCCGTCGACAGCTCGATGAGCAGGGTGTCGGCGTAGCGTCCGAGCCCGAGGTACCCGATGATCTCGTCGGCCTGCTTGCGCTTCTTCCGCTCCATCATCGGTGACGGCGGCAGCGCGGTGAGCGCCGGCAGCAGGTACGAGCGCTGGCGCGCCTCGAGCGCGACCATCACCGTCTCGCGCACGGTCAACCCGCTGAAGCTCCGCGCGTTCTGGAACGCGCGACCCATTCCCCGGCGCGCGCGGCGGTACGACGCCATGCCGTCGACGCGGCGCCCGAACACCTCGATCTCGCCCGACGATTTCACGAACCCGGAGATCGCGTTCATGAGGGTGGTCTTGCCGGCACCGTTGGTGCCGATGAGGCCGACGACCTCGCCCGGGCGAACTTCGATCGAGACGCCCGCCACCGCGGCGCGTCCGCCGAAGCGCACCTGCACGTCGCGGGTGACGAGCGGCAACGGGGCGCTCTCGCCGGCTGCGTGCTCCGTCTTCACGCGCGTCGACAGACCGGTCACGCCCTGCGGAGGCGCGGCGTTGCGGCGGCGTCCAGTCGGTGCGCCGGGCGATGAACGCCAGCAGCTGGTCGCGGACGTTGTCGACGACGGAGATCAGCCCGCCCGGCACGTACAGCAACAGGATGAGCATGCCGACGCCGCTGGCGAAGAGCTGCAGCTGCGGGCTCCCCTCGAAGACCGTCGGGATCCCGACCACCACGATCGTGCCGATCACCGCGCCCGTGACCGACGTGAGGCCGCCGACGACCGAGACTGCGAGCACCTTGAGCGACTGCTGCGGCGTGAAGTAGTCGGGGACGCTGGTGGTGTGGCCGGCGGCGAACAGGCCCCCGGCGAGTGCCGCGACCCCACCTGAGATCGCGAACGCGATGATCTTCGCCCGTGTCGGCGACACGGTGTAGGCGGCCGCGTTGGTCTCGTTGTCGCGCACCGCGAGCAGGGAGCGGCCCAACCCGGTCCGGCGGAAGTGGGTGACGAGCAGGATCACGAGGACCGCCACGATCAGGCAGAAGTAGTAGTACCCCTTCTTGTCGTCGAGGAAGTTCCACGGCCCCACCGTCGGCGGTTGCAGCGAGGCTCCGTGCGCCACTGAACGAGTTGTTCAGGAAGTCGAGATTGAGCACCCAGTTGCTCACGACCAACGAGAAGCCGAGCGTGATCACGCCGAGATAGAGGCCGCGCACGCGCAACGCGGGAATGCCGATCACGATCGCGATCAGCACGCCCCAGGCCACCGCGATCGCGACGGCCACCAGGTAGCCGTGCCCCTGACCCCCCGGCAGGTGGATGTCGACCAGGTCGCTGGCGGTGCCCGCGTAGTACGCGGTGAAGTAGGCGCCGATGGCGACGAACGCGAACTGCCCGAGCGACAGCTGCCCGGCCCAGCCGGTGAGCACCGTCGCCGACACCGCGACGATCAGGAACACGAGCACGAAGGAGTAGTCGATGAGGCGACTCGGCAGGCTCTCGAACTGCGGCAGCGCGATGCCGATGGCCAGCAGCAGGCCGATCCCGCCGTAGCGCACGACCCGCGCGAGCGGATGCTGAAGCAGCTCGGCACGACCGGCGCGGCCGCGCGGCGTCAGCGTCCACGCGGAGTCGTCGGTGGACTCCGCCCGGGCGCGAACGAGCACGAGGAGCAAGAGCAGGATGAACATCACCAGCGTGACCGTGCCGCGGTCCTCGTTGGCGAGCACGACCGTCTCGATCACGCCGACCGCGACTCCGCCCACCATCGCGAGCGGGAACGACGTCATGCCGCCGACCAGCGCGGCGGTCAAGGTCGGCAGCAGCAGGCCGGGCCCGAAGCTCTCGGTGATGTTCCCGGCGCTGTACCCCAGGATCGACGGCGCCAGCAGCCCGCTGATCGCCGAGAGCACGCCCGCGATGACCCAGACCTGCGTCGACACCGACCGGACGCGGATGCCCGCCAGCGACGCGGCGTTCTGGTTGTCGGCGGACGAGCGGACCGCGAGCCCGAAGTTCGTGCGCTGGAGCAGGAACGTCAGGATGATCACGACGATCGGCACCACGGTGAGCACGATCAACTGGTCGCCGCGCACGGTCAACGAGCCGATGTTCCAGTAGTCCTGGATCGGCGTGGGGAACGACACCGGCTGGTCGACCTCGGGGAGCTGGAGCTGCAGCAGGAGGACGATCTGCGCGACACCGATGGTGGCGATGAAGAGCAGCAGACGCGGCTGCTTGAACAGCCGCCGCACGACGAACAGCTCGGTGAGCCCGCCGAAGAGCGCGCCGCTGATGATCGCGAGCGGGATGGTCAGGTAGAAGGGGATGCCCTCGTTGACGTAGAGCACCGCGAGCACGGACGCGCCGAACGCGCCGAACGCGCCCTGCGCGAAGTTGATGACGCCCGACGCGCGGAAGATCAGGACGACGCCGAGCGCGAGCAGCGCGTACAGCATCCCCAGCACGATGCCGTTGAAGACGATCTGCTCGCTGATCAGCAAGCCGAGCGACATTGCGTCAGGCGCCTTCGCCGGACAGGAACACGGCCCGTAGCAGGTCGCCGCGCTCGAGCAGCTCCTGGGCGGGGCCTTCGAAGCGCACGCGCCCGCGTTCCATGAAGATCGGCGCGATCGGCGACGGCGAGCGCGACGTTCACCGACTGCTCGACGATCACCATCGTGAGGCCCTGCGCCTTCAGGCGCTCGATCACCGCGAGGAGCTGCTGCACGACGAGTGGCGCGAGCCCGAGCGAGAGCTCGTCGATGAGCAGGATCTCGGGGTCGAGCATCACCGCCTTCGACAGCGCGAGCATCTGTTGCTCACCGCCGGAGAGCGATCCGGCGCGGTACTTCAGCCGAGCCCGCACCGCGGGGAACGTCTCGAGGGCGGCCTCGATGCGCTCGGCCCGGAGCGCGGGATCCTCGATGAGCCGGCTCCAGACCTTGAGGTTCTCGGCCACCGTCTGGTTCGGGAACAGCGCCTCGCCGCCGGGGATCTGGGTCATGCCCATCGCCACCCGGATCTGGGGATCGGTGAGCGTGATCGTGCGCCCGTTCATCCGGACGACGCCGCGGTCGGGCAGCACCAGCCCGCTGACCGCGCGGAGCAGCGTGGACTTCCCGGCTCCGTTGGTGCCGAGCAGCGCCAGGACCTCGCCGCGCTTCACCTCCATGTTCACGCCGAACAGCACCTGCAGCGGGCCGTAGCTCACGTCGAGGTTGTGCACCTGGAGCACGGGCACGTCTTCGGGGTTGGCGGCGACGCGGCGTTGCTCTTCCTGCTCGTCGAGCAGCTCCTCGACGACCAGCGAGATGTCGCGCTTCATGAACCGGCTGCCGGAGAGCACGAGGATGCCGCCGACCAGCGCGGCGAACGGCACGACGACGAGCAACGCGGTGCGCTCGCCGTAGTCGTCGGCGATCGCCGCGACCGCGAGGCCGCCGAAGAACCCGCCGAGCAGGAAGATGTAGAAGCCGATCAACGCGAACGCCTGCGCGCGCATCCGGTACGGGACCACCGCCGAGATGATCGGGCCGACCTGCGTGAACGCGGCGAGCTGGCAGGCGTTGGCGATCGCGATCAGCACGACCAGGAGCGTGATCGAGTCGAGCTGCGAGCCGACGGTGAGGAACGCGCCGTACGCGATCACGAGCGCGCCCATGATCCGCACCGAGTTGCGCGGGTCGCGGCGGAACGCGCGGTCGCCGTAGCGACCGGCGAACGGGATCACGAGGAGCGCCGGGAGGTACATGAGCGAGAGGAGCCAGCCCCGCTTGTAGGCGTCGAAGCCGTAGCCCTCGTCGAGCAGGAAGCTGAGCCGCACGGGAACGCTCACCAACGCGAACCCGAGGACGCCGATGCCGAGGATCAGGTAGCTGAAGCTCTTGACCTTGCGCAGCCGGGCCGCCGCCGCGCTGAGGCGCACCGGCGGGTCGTCCGACGCGTCGAGCAGCCTGCCGAGGACGGCCTCCTGCTCGTTCTGGCCGCGCTTGGGCTCCCGGAGGAAGAACAACCACAGCGCCACGACCAGCGCGGGGATCGCGACCGCGACCATCGCCCACCGCCAGCCCTCGGCGCCGCCGGCCCAACCGGCGACCGCGCCGACGAAGAACGGGCCGAGGACCAGTCCGGCGGGTCGGCCGAGGTTCTCCGCCGCGAACATCCGCGTGCGCACGCCGATCGGGTACTGGTCGGCGATGAGCGACGGCGAGATCGGGATCCGGGCGGACGCCCCGAACCCGGCGCCCGCGCGCACGATCACCATCTGGAACGCGCTCGACACCGCACCGGTGAGCGCCATGGCGAGCGACCACACCACGGTCGCGCTCGCGAGGATCCGGGTGCGCATGTAGCGGTCGGCCAGCCAGGCGAACGGGAGCGTGGCCACCACGAGCACCACCCCGCCGAACGACGTGATGCCCTGCAGGGTCGTCTTGTCGACGCCCAGCGAGTGCTGGATGTCGGGGGCCAGCACCTGCACCGCCACCTGGTCGAAGGTCTCGATCATGGCGACGAGCAGCAGCGAGATGATCATCGCGGTCCCGCCGGCGCGGAGGCCCTCGCGCAGCGGCATCACCGCGCCGCCCACGCCGGGCAGGAGATCGTCGGGGAGGATCTCGGCGGCTTCCGCCTCGGCCTGCGCCTCCCGGCGCACCTCCTCCTCGCGGAGGACGACGGCGGTCAGCGCAGAAACGTCACTCGACTCTGGCACGACCGATTCCCCCCACGGACGGCCGGGGCGCGCTGACACGCCGGCGATAGCGGGATAAGTTAGCGACTCGTAGTGTTGTGTCCAGTCGCGGAAGCCCGAAACATCGGGAACGCGGGACGTTTGGGGGGAAACGAATGCTCCGTAGGCCTTTACGCCTGATAGCTCTCGCGTGTACCGCGGCTCTGGCCGCGGCACTGATCGCCGGACCGAGCAACGCCTCGGTGCCGAAGGCGACCGCACAGGGCGTCACCAAAGACAGCGTCGACGTCGCGGTGCTCATCGCCGACCTCGACGGGCTCCGCGCGCTGGGCCTGAACCTCCCGGCGAGCCTGACCACCGGGAACCTGACCAAGCGCTGGGTCGAGTACTTCAAGGCGTGGGGACCCGTCAACGGGCGCACCATCAACGTGATCCCGGTCACGTGGAACCCGGCCGACCCGACGAGCTTCGACAAGACCTGCATCAAGGCGACCCAGGACAACAAGCCGTTCGCGGTGCTGAACGCGACCGGCTACCGCGCGTCGAGCGTCGGCTGCATCACGGTCGACAACAAGACGTTCATGTTCTACGGCGACTCCTCGTACTCGCAGCTCATCACCGCGTCGGGGAAGAACCTGGTGACGATGGGCCTGCCGGCTGAGGTCTCGGCCGCGAGCGCCGCCAGCGTGCTCATCAACACCAAGCAGATCCCGAAGACGGCGAAGATCGGCATCCTGAGCGGCAACGAGCCGGCGATCAAGGCCGCCGGCGACTCCGCCGAAGCCGTGTTCAAGAAGACCGGCTACAACATCGCCAACAAGACCGAGATCAACGTCACCGGCCAGGCGACCGCCGACCAGCTGAAGGACGCGACCGCAGCCGTGGCCACGATGCAGGCTGCCGGCGTCACCGACGTGATCGTGACCGTGCCCTTCACGGTGAACACCGGCTTCTTCAACCAGGCCGCGCACTCCGGCGTGACTTCCACTACAACCTCGTCGACTACGGCGGGTCGCTCTGCACCCAGTTCGGTGCCTCCTCGGTACCGGCGACGGCGGCAGCTGCAGGCATGTCGTGCGTGACGATCTTCGACACCAAGGCCACGCCCACCAAGAACGGCATCAAGGCCGACATCGGCGTTCGAGGCCAAGTGCCGCACGATCTTCGACGCCGGATTCGGTGCGAAGTCCATCCCGGGCGTCCCGGCCGGTGGCCTGACCGACCCGTCGGGCACGTTCCTCTTCGAGGACATCCCCGCGGGTGAGTGCACGATGTCGTACCTGTTCGTGCAGGCGCTGAAGGGCGCGGGCAAGAACCCGACCACGGCGTCGCTCTACGACAGCTTCCTCAAGATCACCAAGGGCCCGATCGCGTACGCGTCCGACGGTGAGGGCGAGCTTCGGCCCGAAGAAGAACTACTACGCCACCAAGGTGCACCTGGAGACCATCCAGAACGTGCCGACCGGTACCGCCAAGGACCCGGCCACGGGCCTCTACAACGGCTGCCCGGCGCCGCGCACCTGCTTCATCCCGGTGCTGGTCAACGGCAAGGAATGGTTCCCGGTTGTCGCGGCACCGAAGTTGACCACGACGACCCCGACGACGACGCTCGCGAAGTAACTGCGAACGAGCGCGCAACGCACGAGGCCCCGGCTCGGAAGAGCCGGGGCCTCGTCGCGAGATCGGTGGTGCGCAGGTCGGAGCGTGCCGCTACTGGGTGTTGAAAACCGCGCAGGCCACGATCGAGCCGCGGCCGATGAGCGGCGCGTCGATCCTGAGCATCGGCGGCTCGTATCCGTTGTGGTGGTCACGCGCGTCGGCCATGCTGCCCTCCTGCTCGGAGGAAGAAGCTTCCAGGACCGATTCACCGGGCTGATCGCCGGCGCCGATGCGATCCGGGAAGTCGCCAACCGCGCCGTGGATCTCTATGTTGGGAGCATGGAACCCAACATGCAGGAGACCGTCGACTACGTCGCGGTACACCGGTTGCAGGACTCGTATGCCGACATCGTCACTCGTCGTGCGTGGGCCGAGTTCCACGACATCTTCATCCCCGACATCGACGTCGTGATCGACACCCGCAAGGGCGACCTGATCACCGCTTCGGGGCCGGATCAGGTGAGCGGCTTCATCGACGGCGCGATCCAGCGGTTCGACTTCTTCGAGTTCGTGATCCTCAACGCGCCGGTGTGGTTGCGTCACGACAACGACGACGACCGCGCGATCGGGCGCATGTACATCGCCGAGCTCCGTCGTGAAGCCGGCAGTGAGGAATGGACCACGTCGTACGGCGTGTACCACGACCGCTTCGCGCGCATCGACGGCCGCTGGTGGTTCGCGCGCCGGCGCTACCACTCACTCGCGCGCACGCCACCCGACGGCGGTGCGTTCCCGTTCCCTACCGGCGACCTGTTCTGAGGCGCTACGCCGGCTTCCCGTTCGGGCACGGAGCCGGTTCGAACTGCGGCAGGTTGCGGCCGTCGGAGAGCGACTCCCAGGTGACGCGCACCGGCATGCCCACCGCCACGTCGCGGGTCGGGCAACCGACGACGTTCGTCATCAACCGCGGGCCCTCGTCGAGCTCCACCAGCGCGACGACGTACGGCTCGTCACCGAAGACACCGGGCAGGTTGGGCCGGTGCTCGACGAGGAACGCGTAGACCGACCCCGTTCCCGCGACCTCGCGCCATTCGAGCGTGTTGCCGAGGCACTCCAGGCAGACCTCGCGCGGGAACCACACCGGCGCGTCGCACGCAGTGCACCACTGGATGAGGAGACGGTGCTCCCGTGTGGCGTCCCAGAACGGCTGGGTCAGGTTCGAGGCGGGGGGCTCGAAGCGACGGGCGTCAGTCACCGCGTTGCCTCCGTGCCGAGCACCAACGTCGACATGCACGACAGCACCATGCCCGATCCGTGCGCGACGGCGATCTCGGCGCCGTCGACCTGGCGCGCGTCGGCTTCGCCGCGCAGCTGACGGACCGCCTCCACGATCAGGAACAGCCCGTACATGCCGGGATGCGTGTACGAGAGCCCACCACCGTTCGTGTTCATCGGGAGCGCGCCACCCGGCGCGGTGCGGCCGTTCTCGACGAACGCGCCGCCTTCACCCTTGCCGCAGAACCCGAGGTCTTCGAGGTGCAGGAGCGCGGTGATGGTGAAGCTGTCGTAGCCCATGAGCACGTCGACGTCGTCGGGAGCAACTCCCGCCATGCGGAACGCGTTCACGCCCGACACGACACCCGGCGTCGTCGTGAGATCGGGCATCTGGCTGATCATCATGTGGTCGTGGCACGTACCCGCACCGAGCACGTAGACGGGTGGCTTCGCGAGATCGCGTGCGCGCGCGGCGCTGGTCATGACGAACGCGCCCGCGCCATCGGTGACGAGGCAGCAGTCGAGCTTGTGCAGCGGCTCGCACTCGTACGGCGACGCGAGCACTTCCTCGACGGTGAGTGGCTCGCGGTACCGCGCACGAGGGTTGCGCGACGCCCAGGCGCGCGTGCTCACCGCGATCTCGGCGAGCTGCTCCGCGGTCGTGCCGTAGACGGCCATGTGCCGGCTGGCCGCCATCGCGTACGGGCCCATCGGGAGGCGCAGCCCGTAGGGCATCTCCCACTCGAGCGCCGGGTTCGGGACCGTGCCCTGGTAGCGAGGGCGCGGGATGTTGCGCTTGCGGTCGCTGCGCGGTGTCATCGCGTAGACGCCGACGACGACATCGCACACTCCGGCCGCGATCGCGGCGGCCGCGTGCTCGACGTGCACCTCGAACGCCGAGCCACCGGTGTTCGTCGAGTCGGTATAGCGCGGGTGGATGCCCAAGTACTCGGCGAAGAGGATCGACGACTGCCAGTGCGTCACGCCGTCGACGTCGGCGAGCGTGAGACCGGCGTCGGCCAGCGCTTCCTGGATCATCCCGGCTTCCAACGCGCGGCCGAACCGATCGAGCTCGCCGGTGGGTGAGACATCGTCGGCGATGCCGACGATCGCCGCGGCCGCGCGCACGGCTACGGGCGGCGCCGCGGCGCGATCGCGGGCGACCGCGTCGTACTGCTCGTCGTCGGAGCCGGTGTCGTCGGCGAACTCGAACTGGAGCAGCCCGACCTCACCCCACCGCTCACGCAGGTACCCACGGTTGGCGTCGAGCAGGCCGAGCTTGCGCACGTTGGGCACGAGCTTGGTGTAGAAGCCGTGCAGCAGCGTGCCCTGCGGCATCCCGATCTTGCCCGCGGCGGCGCGCAGGTGCGGGCGCACGTCGTCGACCTCGACGCCCATCCGCTCCCACACCTCCGGCGTGGTCGCCCGGGCACGCGACGACAGCGTCGCCTCGACCAGGAACTCCTGGCGCTCCTTCAGCTCGGCCTCGGTGAGCCCGCGGTAGAGCTCCTGGAGGCTCAGCACGCCGAAGGCCACGTGGCGCGCTTCGTCGGCGAGCACGTAGCGCAGCAGTTGGTGCAGCAGCGGCTCGTCGATCCGGCGGAGCATGTCGCCGAATGCCGCGAGCGCCAGGCTCTCGATCACGATCTGCATGCCCAGGTACGCGATGTCCCACCGGCTGTCCTCGAGCAGCACGGTGATCTGCCCTTCGAGGTACGGGCTCATCGGATAGGCCGCGCCGAGCTTGGTGTCGACGTACCTCGCGAACACCTCGGTATGCCGCGCTTCGTCCATCGTCTGGGTCGCCGCGTAGTACTTGGCGTCGATCCACGGGACGGTCTCGACCAGCTTGGCCGCGGTGAGCATCGCGCCCTGCTCCCCGTGCATGAACTGGCTGAGCGACGCGATGAGCATCTCGATCGCGATCGCGGTGAACTCGCGCTCACCCCAGGATGCGATGGGTGACCCGGGCTCGGCCGCGGCGGCGCGAACGATCGCGTCGGTGGGGGACGGTGCCCGGCGCACCATCGACTCCGGATCGACGTCGATCGACCAGTCGAGATCCGTGGCGCCGTTCCATTGCGACGTGACGCCCTTGTCGTACAGCGTGACCAGTTGGTCGCGTTCGCGTTCGTAGTTCCAGGTGAGGACACTGTCGGCAGCGTTCCGGACGCGCGTGATCGTGTCGTCGACCTCGTCACGATCCGGAAGGCCGGCTCCGTGCCCGAACGGGAGGTCGTCGGCGTCGGTCAGGCTCATGGGCCACAATGCTCGCACACGACAACGCTCCGACCCACTGGCCGCTGAAGGGACTCGCCACCCACGATGATCGACAACATCCGCGCCTGCTTGTTCGACGTGTTCGGGACCGTCGTCGACTGGCACGGCAGCGTCAGCCGCGACCTCGCCGACTTCGCGGCCGGGCGTGGGATCGCGAGCTCGCCGTCCGGGCACGGAGCCGGCGTCGACTGGGTGCGCTTCACCGAGGACTGGCGCCGGCTCTACAACCCGGCGATGGAGGAGGTCCGCAGCGGCCGCCGGCCGTGGACCATCCTGGACGTGCTCCACCGCGAGAGCCTCGTGCGTCTGCTCGCGGAGTACGGCGTCGACGGCTGCACCGATGCCGACATCGACCACATGAACCGTGCCTGGCACCGCCTCGACCCCTGGCCCGACGCGGTGCCCGGCCTCACGCGCCTCAAGACGCAGTACGTGATCGCGCCGTGCTCGAACGGGAACATCGCGCTCATCGTCGACATGGCGAAGCGCGCGGGCCTCCCGTGGGATGTCGTCCTCGGCGCCGAGCCCGCGCGCGCGTACAAGCCACAACCCGAGGCCTACTTGGCGTCGTGCGCGATGCTCGACCTCGCCCCGGAGGAAGTGCTGATGGTTGCAGCCCACAACTTCGACCTCGACGCCGCTCGCGCGTGCGGGCTCCGCACCGCGTTCGTCCCGCGGCCGACGGAGCGCGACGACACCGCGGGACCGGACGTCGATCTCGCGGTCGAGGACTTCGTCGATCTCGCGACACGGATGGGCTGCTGACGTGCCGACGCGAGAGCCGGGCATCGTCGACACGTTCACCGTCGTGCCGGACCCGGTCGACCTGCCCGACGACCCCGAGGAGATCATCGCCCGGATCTTCGACCCGGAGCGACGCGGCGCGCTCTACCCGCTGTACCACCGGTTACGCGCGGTCGCGCCCGTCCACCGCACCGAGCACCCCGCGATGCGCGGCGTGTGGTTCGTGACGCGGTTCGCGGACGCGCTCGACCTCTACAAGAACCCAAGCGCGGTGAGCGACCCCGCGACCGCCGAGCATTTCAACCACGGCGGCGAGGGCGGGCCGTTCTACGCGCTCCTCAAGGAGATGATGCTCTTCCTCGATTCGGAGCAGCACGCGCGGGTGCGCCGGCTCGTGGTCAAGGCGTTCACTCCCAAGTCGATCGAGCGCGTGCGCCCGATCACCCAGGCGTATGCCGATCGCCTGCTCGCAGAGCTCGGTGACCGGCGCGAGATGGACGTCGTCACGGAGTTCGCCTATGAGCTCCCGCTGCGCGTCATCGCGCACCTGCTCGGCGTGCCCGAGGCCGACTTCCCGACCATTGAGCGGTACGCGTTCGACTTCGCGCGCGGCTCCGAGCCGTCGACCGTCGCGACCGACCGTACCCGTCGCGCCGACGCGGCGGCGCTCGGCTTCCGCGACTACTTCGAGCATCTCATCGCCCGTCGCCGCGACGACCGCGGGGACGACGTGTTGTCGGCGCTGGTCAACGCCGAGGAAGACGGGCAACGCCTGACCCACGAGCAGGTGATCGCGACCAGCGTGCTGCTCATGCAGGCGGGCCACGAGACGACCACCGACTCGATCGGCAACGCGCTCGTGGCCCTCCTGCGTGCGCCCGACCAGCTCGCGCTCCTGCGCGACAACCCCGACCTCACACGGAATGCGGTCGAGGAGCTGTTCCGCTACGACTCGACCAACCAGTTCAACAACCGGCTCCTGCTCGACGACGTCAAGGTGGGAGATGTTGCGATCGCCGCCGGCGAGCAGGTTGCGATCGTGATCGGCGCCGCCAATCGCGATCCCGCACAGTTCCCGGATCCCGACGTGCTGCAGCTCGCGCGGCCGACACCGCAACACGTCGCGTTCGCGTTCGGCGCCTACTACTGCATCGGCAACGCGCTGGCGCGCTCGGAGGTGCAGGTCGCGCTCCGTTCGCTGCTCGACCACTTCCCGACGCTGCGTCCCGCCGGTGACACCTTCGAGTGGCGCACCACGCTGCGCAACCGCGGCCCCGCCGAGCTCCGCGTCGCGTGGTGAACTGGCTCCGTGCCCGAACGGCAAGCCGGCTCCGTGCCCGAACGGCGAGCCGGCTCCGTGCCCGAACGGCAGGTCAGTCGCGGTAGTGGACCTCGGTGCGGGTGCCGTCGTCGCTCTCCTGCACCGCATTGCCCACACCCAGGATCGAGCTGAACACTTCGATCGTCGTGCACCCCTCGGGCCCGGCGGTGTGCGGACCGTAGAACTCGTTCGCGGCGCTCACCATCACATCGCCGGGTCGCAGCACGCGCTCGCCGACGTCGAGCGTGCCGAGCACCACCACCTCGAAGCGCTCGACCGGGTGCGCATGACGCGGCAGGACGAAGTTCGGCGGCATCTTCAACATCGCCGCCACCGGGGTGGTGTCGACGTCCTTGTCGCCGAGCAGGAAGTGCAGGATGTTGACGTCGAGCGGCCTGCAGACGTCTTGGATGGGCTTGAGGAAGTCGGGTTGCAGCTCCCAGAAGCCTTCTTCGCGCGGGCTGTAGAACGGCATGGGCTCAGCGTGGCACAGAATCGCGGTCGACGACAGCGTCGCGGAGCTGCTGCGGCACGTCCGTCGGCACCATGACCCCGGCGGCGTCGACCACGACGTAGACCCGCCGCACGACGCCGCGGACGCGCACGTCGCCCTCGACCGAGATCTCGTGACTCATCGCAAAGCTCGTCCGACCGGCCGCGCTGATCCACACCTCGTGCAGGTACCGCTCCCGGAATCGCAGCGGCCCGTCGAGATGGATCTCGTACGAGCGGGTCGGCGCCGATGGCCCCAGGTGTGCAGTCGCCACACCGTGCTCGGACTCCCCCATGGGCCAGCGGATGTCGAGCGCGTCGTAGAGCTCCTGCTCCGCGACCGCGAACCACTGCGTGGGCGCGCCGTAGAAGATGAGGCCCGAGGCATCGGTGTCGTGGATCTCGACTCGACCCATGCGCTGCCAGATCACGATCGCGGACCTTATCTCTGGTCGCTCGAGGCTCGCCCGCGTGCTTGCCCTCCTGTCCGCTCGAAGCTCGCCCTTCGCTCCTTACCCCAAATGGCGTATTGACCGCGGCTCGCCGCGCGGGCCAGGTTGTCGGGCGATGACACCTGCTGCCGAGGCCCCGCCCGAGCTCGCGCCGACACATCCCGCGGCAATCGCGGTATGGGCGCGCCGCGATCCCGACGGCACCTCACTGCGCTGGAACGAGGACGGCACCTGGCGCTCGCAGTCCCGACGCGAGTTCGCGGTGCAGTGCGGACGCGTGGCCGCCGCACTCGCGGCGATCGGGATCGAACGCGGTGACCGTGTCGGCATCGTCGGGCCGTCGAGCCCGTGGTGGCTCACCGCCGCGCTCGGCGCGCAGGCGGCCGGCGGTGTGACCGTCGGCGCGTACCCGACCTCGGCGCCACCGCAGCTCCGGTACGTGTTCGGGCATTCCGGCGCGCGGTTCCTGTTCGTCGCCAACGCGGCGCTGCTCGCCAACGTGGTCGCGGTGCTCGACGACCTCCCCGAGGTCGAGCGCGTGATCGTGTTCGACCCGACCGGCATCGAGGACCTCACCGACTCCGTGCCCGAACGGCACGGCAGTCGTCTCGAGTCGCTCGCCACGTTCCTCGATCGCGCGGATCTGTCCGACGACGACGCCGCCGCCGGTACTTGCAGGACGTCACCGCCACGCTCGACCCCGACGACCTCTGCACGATCGTGTACACGTCGGGTACGACCGGCGAGCCGAAGGGCGCGCTGCACAGCTTCCGCAGCATCAGCCAGTGCGCCCGCACGGTGATCCCGGCGATGGGCTACCGCGCCGACGACGAGTACATCGTGCACCTGCCGCTGAACCACACCGCGGAGCAGACGTACACCGTCGTCATCGGCTCGCAGGTGGGCTGGACGATGAGCTTCGCCCGCTCCGCCGCCACGCTGGCCGACGACCTGTGCGACGTGCGACCCACGATCATGTTCGGAGTGCCCCGCATCTTCGAGAAAGTGCGCACCGCGATCGAAGAGGACCCGTCACCGCCCGGCGAGAACCCACTCGCTCGCTTCGGCCTCGACCGCATGCGGGTCGCGGTGTGCGGGGGTGCGCCGCTGCCCAAGGAGACGGTGTCGTTCTTCCTCGGTCATGGCCTGCGCCTGTGCAACACCTACGGCATGACCGAGGGCGGCGCGATCGCGTGCCCGTGGGACCGCACGCCGCGACCGGAGACATGCGGGATCCCGTTCCCGGGCGTCGAGATCACCGTCGACGGCGACGGCGAGATCCTCATTCGCAGCGACGGCCTGTGCCTCGGCTACTACCGCGATCCCGACGCGTCGAAGGCCCTCTTCACCGACGACGGCTTCCTCCGCACCGGCGACCTCGGGCGGTGGAGCGACGGCGAGCTCGAGATCATCGGGCGCAAGAAGGAAGTGATCATCACGTCGGGCGGGAAGAACATCAACCCGAGCGGTATCGAGAACGCGCTCACGCGCGACCCGTACATCAACCAGGCGGTGGTGATCGGCAACGACCGCAACTACCTCGTCGCGGTCGTCGAGGTCGCGGCGATCCCGGTGCAGGAGTTCCTCGCCGCGCAGGGCATCACAACTCCGTCGTTCGAAGAGATGGTGGCGCGTCGAGAAGTCGCCGAGCTGGTCGGTGCGGCGATCGAGGCGGTCAACGAGGGCCTGTCGCGGCCGGAGCAGATCAAGCGGTTCGCGATCCTGCCGCGTCAGCTCGCGATCACCGATCCCGAGCTCACCCAGACCATGAAGATCAAGCGACCGCAGTTCGAAGCCCGTTACGCGGACTTGATCGAGCCCCTCTACGGCTGAACTGGTCGCCTCGATCAGTCGAGGACGTCGGGCTCCGCGGCGATGAGGCGACGGCACGCGCCGTCCCAGTAGTACTGCGGGCAGTTCTGGTGGAGCTGCGCCTTGATCGCCCCGAGCTGCGCAGGGTCGAGGTCGAGCTCGCGTGCGTGGCGCTCGCTGATCAACGCGTCGTACGTCATGTGGCACATGCGCTCGAACAAGGCGGACTTCCACGCCGCCTCTTCGACGGTCGGCGCGACGATGATCGCACCGTGGTTGCGCAGCAGCACCGCCGACGCGTCGCCCACCTGATCGGCGAACACCTCGCCTTCCTCGATCGAGTTCACGACGCCCGAGTACTCGTCCACCAGCGCGATGTCACCCGCGAACGCGGCGAAGTTCTGGTGCAGGAGTCGCGGCGCCTCTCCCAGGATCCCGAGCAGCGTCGCGTAGTAGGGGTGGTTGTGCACGAGCACCTTGGCGTCGGCGCGGCGACGGTGTATCTCGGTATGGATGTTGATCGCGGGGGTGACGTCCCAGCGGCCGTCGACGGCATGACCGTCGCGGTCGACGACGATGATGTCGGAGGCGCAGACCTCTTCCCACCAGATGCCCCACGGGTTCACCCAGAAGTTGTCGGTGCCCTCCTGCATCACCGTGATGTGGCCGGCCACGTTCTCGGTCCAGCCTTCCGACGCGGTGATCCGGAGGAGGCACGCGAGCTGCTGCTGGGGGCTCAGCTCACGGCCGACGCCCTTCATCGCCTTGGGCCATGTCAACAAGTCGCTCATCAGCACCAACTCTCCCACGACGCTCGCCGGCGGGCCAATACCCCAATTGGACGATTGACCGCGCGCCCGTCGCGACCAATGATCTCGGCGCGATGTCCGACACCACGAGCTTCCAGCGTGAGCACGGCCCGGTCACGAGTGAGCTCCTCGTGCGCCTCGCCACCTTGCTGAACGACTACAACCCCGCGCACTACGACCTCGACTTCGCCCACGAGATCGGGATGCCCGGCGTCATCGGGCCGGGGACCCTGCTCCAGGGCTGGATCCTCTCCGACATCGGATCCGCAGCCGGCTCCGTGCCGGAACGGCGAGCTGGTGCGCCACGAGTCCGCGCGATCGACCTCCGCTTCCGTGCGCCGTTCCTCGTGGGTGACACCGTCACGATCGACTACGAGGTCGACGGCGACGCGCTCCGCGCCGAAGTGCGTGCGAGCGACGGCACCGCCGAACCGCGTGTCGTCGCGGTCGCAACCGTGGTACTCGCAACCTTGCCGTTCGGGCACGGAGCCGGTGAATGAGCACCCTGCGCGAGCTCGTCGGTGAGCTGGCCGCGGAGCTCGACCAACCACCGGCATCGGTGCTCGGCGTGCCCGTCGCGATCGATCTGCACATCGTGGCGATCGGGCACGGCCAGTTCGTCAGCGGTGTGCCGGAGGATCTCGCCACGCGCGTGCAGGATGCATTCGACGCGGAGTCCGCCGAGCTCACCAAGTCGGAGCGCGCCACCGCACTCCGCACGCGTTTCGCGCAAGTCGCGAGCGACCTCGAGGCCGCGCTCGGGAACGTGCCTGACGCCGGCGTCCTCCTCGCCGCGCTCGACGACGAGCCCGACGCGTGCAACGCGCTGCTCGACGACCTCGCCGACAGTCGACGACTCGTCGGGCGGTTCCTGCTCGACGCCGGCGACGAGTTCGACGACGAGCGCATCGATCAGCTCGGCGACGGATACGTGCGTGCGGCCGAGCGGTGGTCGGCACTCGCCGCCAACCCCGTCCCCGAGGTCGTGCGCGACATTCTGACGCTCGAACGGG
Organism: uncultured Actinomycetes bacterium; assembly: GCA_963721435.1. Lineage (GTDB taxonomy): Bacteria > Actinomycetota > Acidimicrobiia > IMCC26256 > DASPTH01 > CAVRJC01. Next base: position 1,210,223 of record CAVRJC010000012.1, on the reverse strand, counting down.
CGTGCCAGGAGTGGATGCAGGGCGCGTCCGAGCTCCCGACCCGTTACGCGTTCTGATCGACGTGGCTGATCCGGTGACGTGATGAGCGACGGTCGGGTCGTCGTGGTCACCGGCGCATCGAAGGGAATCGGGCGCGCGATGGCGCGCGGCTTCGGTCGTGACGGCGCGCGGGTCGTGGTCACCAGCCGCGATCAGGGCCGGTGCGACGTGGTGGCCGAGGAGCTCCGCGCCGACGGCGTCACCGCGCTGGCGGTCGCGGCGCACATGGGCAACCCCGAAGAGATCGACGCGCTGGTCGACACGACCATGCAGGAGTTCGGGCGCATCGACGTCGTGGTGAACAACGCCGCGACCAATCCGGTGGTCGCGCCACTGCTCGACTTCCCCGACGAGCTCGTCACGAAGCTGTTCGCGGTCAACGTCATCGGGCCGCTGCGATTGGCGCGCCTCTCGGCGCGGCACATGGCGGAGCAGGGCGGCGGCGCGATCCTCAACATCGCCAGCCGGTCCGCGTTCGCACCCGAGCCGCAGCTCGCTCCGTACGCGGCCACCAAGGCCGCGCTCATCACGCTCAGCAAGGCCATGGCACTCGAATGGGCCGACCTCGGCGTGCGCGTGAACGCCATCGCACCCGGCCCGTTCGCCACCGAGATGGTGTCCGGCCTCTTCGCGCAGGACGACTACCGCGCCGTCATGCTCGGCTCGATGGCCCAGCACCGCATCGCCGACCCCGACGAGATCGTCGGCGCCGCGCTGTTCCTCACCGGCCCCGACGCCGGCTTCATCACCGGCGCCGTCCTGATCGTCGACGGCGGCATGCTCCCCTGACGCATCGTCCCACCTCGCTCAGAGGGGGCGTTGGGGCCATTCGGCCATCTCCGGGATGCCGTACCGGCTCCAGAGCCGCATCATCGCCTGCGTCCGCGTGTTGGCGTCCAGCGCCACCAGGATGTTGCGGATGTGCGCGCGGACGGTCGCGTACGCGATCGACAGCTCACGCGCGATCTCGCTCGTCCCGAGCCCGCTCATCAGCAGGCACGACACCTCCCACTCGCGCGCGGTGAGCCCGAGCGGCGGCTGGTACTGCGGTTCGTCACCCTCGGCCAGGTGCTCGACGGTGAACGAGTAGACGAGCAGTGGCAGTCGGCGATCCAGCGACAGCATGAGCGACGACACGTGCACGAGCACAGGGGTGTTGGTGTTGTCGCGCGTGTTGAGCACGCGCCGCACCGGCGGGTTCCCGCTGAGGTGCGCGCCGACTGTTGTGATGTGGTGGCCCCAGTTCGCCTCCCACGTCTCCGGCGTGCGCGAGATGTCGGCCATCAGCGCGCCCACGGCCTTGTCGCGCGGGATCTTCAACGACTCCTCGGCGGCGGCGTTCCACGACACGATTCGCCCGCGCAACGTGACGACGGAGACACCGTCGCCCGATTCGAGCGCGAGCTCAGGGGGAACTCTTCTTCGAGGTCGTCGCGCGTCCAGTGCGTGTCGCTCATTGACAGGTCGTCAAAGTTCGGTGGGCGCTTCTCGATGAACGCGGCGAATCCCTCAGCGGGCTCGCCGGAGGCGAACACGTCGACCATCGCCGCCTGCTCGCGCTCGAGATAGCCGTCGAGGTCGTCGAACAGCGCGTGGTTGAGGAGTCGCTTGGTGAGAATGGTCGCGATCGGTGGCCCGGCGGCAAGGCGCTCGGCCCATTCCCGTGCAGCCATCCACACATCGTCGTGCACCCCGGCCACGAGCCCCCACTCCACGGCCTGTGCGGCCGTGATGGCGCCCCCCGCGAGCAGGCAGGCCTTCGCCCGCGCCGCGCCGACCTGGCGGGCGAGGAAGAAGGCGACTCCCGTGTCGGGAACGAGCCCACGGGTGATCCACGGCACCGTGATCCGGCTGTCGGGTGCGGCGACGCACACGTCGGCCGCGAGCGCGAACGCAGCTCCCGCGCCGACTGCCGCGCCTTCGAGCACCACGACGACCGGCACGTCGGCGTCCAGCACCGCGCGCATCGCGCTCTGGTACTGCTCGATCTGGAGCGCGGCGTCGTCGGGAGTGACCGCGGCGTCGTCCGACAGGTCCCCGCCCGCGCAGAGCCAGCCGTCGGTGCCACCGAGCAGCACACACCGCACCTCGGGATCGCGGCCGAGCGCGTCGATCGTGCTCGCGAGCTCGACGGCATCGCGCGCTCGCAACGCGTTGCGCTTCTCAGGTCGGTTGATGCGAACCGTCGCGACGCGTCCGGGCTCGACCAGGACGGCCGGCTCCGTGCCCGAACGGGAATCAGGCTCCGTGCCCGAACGGGAATCAGGCTCCGTGCCCGAACGGGAATCAGGCATGGTCAGGTGCGGAACTCGGCGATGGTGAGGCGCTGGCGCACCGCGACCTCGCCGTCGACGTCGGTGAGCTCGTACTCGATCACGTGGAACTCACGGACGCGATCAGTGGGCTTCATGCCCGCGTCGATGCGGCGAACGCGCACGGTGAACGCCTGGCCCGCCTCGACCGGCCGCAGGTACTCGGTGCTGATGCCGGTGACCACCGACCCGAATCCCTCCGGCAACCCGAGGGCGTCGCGGGGCGGCGCGCCTTCGTCGCCGACGCGGCAGGCGAGGAAGAGCTGACCCTCCGGGACGAGCGCGTCACGGAACCCGGCGGCGCGCGCCTCGCGGGCGTCGGTGTAGAGCGGATTCTCGACCTCGAGCAGGCGGGCGTACTCGCGTGCCAGCCACGGGTCGATCGCAGTGGTCCCCTGTGCCCGTATCGGTGGCCGTTCGCCGACCGCGGCATCCGTCATGTGCGCATCCCCCAACGTTTCCGGAGATCCTGACCTCCCGGCCGCACCCCATTCAATCGTTCAACTGAACGAGTGTGCGAACGGACCGGTCCTGCGATGATCGTCGGAGCGGAGGGACGATCGTGCACGCACCCCCAATCGACAGCGAGATGGCGGCCGCGTTCCTCGAAACGCGGTTCGGCGACAGGGCCGGCGACGTCACCGCGGTGCCGCGAGGCGAGTGGTCGACGGCCTAAGCGGGTTCGGCGACTTCCTGGAGGAGCTCGACGAAGCCGGGCTCCGGCGGGCGCTGCCCTCCGTGCTCGGCATGCTCGACGCGATGCGCTCGGTGCCGCTGGCGTCGATCGTGGGAGCGGGGAGTTGGCGCGGCGAAGGCGTCGCCGAGCGCTCGTCGTGGCGCGCCCACCTCCTCGGAGTTGCGACCGACCATCCCGATCGACGGACCTACGGGTGGCGCGAACAGCTCGCCACGAAACCCGATGCCGAAGCCGCGTTCAACGACGCGTGTGTTCGCTTGGCATCACTCGTCGACGTGTGCCCGGAGATCCGGCACGTCGTGCATTCGGACCTGCTGCACCGGAACGTGCTCGTCGGCGACGACCGCGTCGCGGCCGTGTTCGACTGGCAGTGCGCTCTGTACGGCGACTTCCTCTACGACGACAAGAGACTCGATGTCCCCGACTTCGACGAGCGTGTGCGCTACTACGAGATCCACGTCGGGCTCGGCACCATGAGCTACCAGGGGTTCACCGGGGACTGGACCAGCCTCGACTGGACCGCGGAACGCACCCTCGAGCTCGCAACCACGTGGTAACCGCCGTTCTTGTGGCCGTTGATCATGCTGAGCGGTATCCAAGGCCAGAAGAAATGGGGCAGGACGCGCAGACGGGTGCTTCGTAGGCTTCGGTGATGCCGTTGTCGCACGATCCGGAGTACACGGCGCAGCACTACGACGCCTACGGCGAGCTCGAATGGGATCGTCACGAAGCGTCCTGGGCCGCCCGTACGAGCTTCGCGGTCCATCAACGAGTACTCACGGAGTTCGTCCACGCCGGCGATCTCGTCCTCGACGTGGGTGCAGGACCGGGCCGGTTCACGATCGAGCTCGCGAACCTGGGGGCACGTGTGCACGTCGGTGACATCTCTCCGGTGCAGTTGCGGCTCAACGCTGAACGAGTGGGGACAGCTGGGCCCGAGGACGCTGTCGTCGCTCGTACGCGCATTGACATCTGTGACCTCTCCGAATTCGCCGACGATACCTTCGACGCAGTCGTATGCTTCGGCGGGCCCATCAGCTACACGATGGATCGCGCCGATGCCGCCGTCGCCGAGCTCTGCCGAGTCACGCGGCCAGGCGGTCACGTGCTCGTGAGCGTCATGTCGAGCCTCGGCGTGGTTCGAAGGTTCCTCCCCCAAGTGCTCGCGGAGGGTCGCGAGTTCGGACCGACCCACAACGACGAGGTCCTCGAGACCGGTGATCTCGCGCGTGCCACCAACCGCGGGCATGAATGTCACATGTACCGGTGGTCTGAGCTGTCGGACCTGCTGTCGGCACACGGCGAGATCGTGTGCGCTTCCGCGGCGAACTTCGTCACCGCGCAACACGACGACGCCCTCGACGCCGCGACCGACGCGGAACGAGCGCAAATCCTCGACTGGGAGCTCAAGCTGTGCCGCGAGCCCGGCGCCCTCGACAGCGGCACCCACATCCTCGCCGTGCTTCGAACGTGACCCTGCAGGCCGAGCTCGATCAGCTCGCCGAGCTTGGGCGGAAACGGGGGATGTGGCGGCCGTCGTCGATCTCGGTGAACACGACTTCCACGGCGGTACCGATCTCGACGTCGTCCGGTGAGGCGAGGACGTTGGTCGGGAGCCGTCCGCCTTCGTCGAGGTCGACGAGCGCGATGACAAAAGGAGGCTCGAGGTCGCAGCCGGGGAGCGAGCGCGTCTCGACTGCGTACGAGTAGACCGAACCGCGCCCCGAGAGGTCACGCCACGCGAGATCAGTCGCATGACACCGTGGGCAGAAGTCGCGCGGGTACAGCACCGGCGCCTCGCAGTGCGGGCACCACGGCACCGACAGCACGCCCCGCGCCGCGGCGGCCCAGAACGGCTCGGCCGCGATCAGGTCGGGTGGCTGCCACGGGAGCCTCACGACGCGTCCCTCCCGAGCACGAGGGTGCCGAAGGTCGAGAGCACGACACCGCATCCGTGCGCGACCGCGATCTCGACCCCGGGCACCTGGCGCTCGCCCGCGTCGCCGCGCACCTGACGTGCAGCTTCCGTGATGAGGAACATCCCGTACATGCCGGGGTGCGTGTAGCAGAGCCCGCCGCCATTTGTGTTCGTAGGCAACGACCCGCTTCTCCGTTCAGGCACGGAGCCGCTTCTCCGTTCAGGCACGGAGCCGGCTGGCCGCAGCTTGCCGTCTTCGACGAACGCGCCGCCTTCGCCCTTCTTGCAGAACCCGAGGTCTTCGAGCGCGAGCAGCACGGTCACGGTGAAGCTGTCGTAGGTCATGAGGAGATCGACGTCGGACGGCGTGCAGCCCGCCATCGCGAACGCCTGCCGACCCGACTCCACGCCTGCGGTCACCGTGAGGTCGGGCATCTCCGAGATCATCAGGCTGTGCGTCTGGGCACTGCCTGCGCCGAGCACGTACGCAGGCGGATGGCGCAGATCACGGGCACGGGCCGCCGACGTCACTACACACGCGCCACCGCCGTCGGTCACGAGGCACACCTCGGTGCGGTGCACCGGCGCGACCTCGTACGGCGACGCGAGCACGTCGGCGATCGTGATCGGCTCCCGCAACTTGGCGTTCGGGTTCATCGCCGCCCACTCGCGCGTCGACACCGCGATCTCGGCGAACTGCTCGGGCGTCGTGCCGAAGCAGTGCATGTGGCGCTGCATCGCCAGCGCGTACGGCCCGAGCCACGGGCGGATCCCGTACGGGCCCTCCCACTCCTGGATGTTCGTGTCCTGTTGCACCCAGTACGGGATCTCCCCGGCTCGCCGTTCGGGCACGGAGCCGGCGCGTGCCCGGTCGCCACGCGGCGTCTCGCCGTAGACGACGAGCACCACTTCGGCCATGTCGCACGCGATCGCGGCGACTGCGTGCTGGACGAGCACTTCGAAGCTCGAACCGCCGGTCATCGTGTTGTCGACCCAGCGCGGCCGTACGCCGAGATGCTCCGCGAGCTCCGACGCCTGCATCAGGTTCCCCACCGCGGCGATGCCGTCGACGTCGGCGAACGTCAGGCCGGCGTCCTCGAGCGCGGCGCGCGCCACTGACGTCTGCAGATCGCGGCCGTAGCGCTCGAGCACTCCGGTGGGTGAGACCTCGTCGGCAACGCCGACGATCGCGGCGACGCCGCGCGTGCTGACGGCCACGCGCTACTTCCCGAGCACGTGGACCGCCGAAGCCGCGCTCACTCCACCGATGTCACCACCCGCGTTCTGCACGACGCCGATACGGGCACCTTCCACCTGACGCCCACCGGCCTCGCCGCGAAGCTGCTCGACGATCTCGGCGAGCTGCGCGATACCCGTGACCCCCACCGGATGACCGCGCGAGATCAAGCCCCCGCTCGTGTTCACCGGGAGCGGACCGCCGAGCATCGTGACCCGGTCGCGGACGAGGCGCACGCCGTCACCCGTCGCCGCAAGCCCGAGGCTCTCGTAGCTCTCCATCTCCGCGGGCGCGGCAGCGTCGTGCACCTCGGCGAGGTCGACGTCTTCGGGCCCGATGCCGGCCTGCTCGTACGCGGCGTGCGCCGCGCGCGCCACACCCGGGTGGTGCTCGCCGTGGTCGTGATCAGGATCGCCCGACGAGAAGGCCGAGCCGAGCACGCGGACGGCTCGGGCCGGGTCGTCGGGCTCGCTGGTGAGGACCAGAGCGGCGGCGCCGTCGCCGATCGGCGAGCACATGTAGCGGGTGAGCGGCCACGCGACCTCCCCGGACTCGAGCACTTCCTGCTCGGTCAGCCGGTTGCGGTACTGGGCGACCGGGTTCAGCGCCGCGTGGTCGTGGTTCTTCACCACCAGCCACGCGAAGTCCGAGGGCGTCGCGCCGGTGGCCTTCATGTACTTCTTGACCTTCTCCGCGTAGATCTCCATGAAGATCGAGCTCTCGGCGTTGCCGAGCTCGCCGAGGTCGGAGATGTCGGCTGCGCTCTCGAGCGCGCGGTACGTGATCTTGCGATCCGGGTGCGCCATCTTCTCGACTCCGAGCACGAGCACGGTGCCCCAGTCTCCCGCGCGGATCCCCTGGCAGCCGAAGTAGAAGGCCGACGACCCGCTCGCGCACGCGTTCTCCACGTTGAAGATCGGCTTGCCCATCAAACCGAGGCCGCGCACCACCGTCTGGCCACGCACCGACTCCTGGCCGGTGACGATGCCCGCCACGGAGTTGGAGACGATGGTCGCGTCGATCCGCGAGGCATCGATGCCCGCGTCGGCGAGCGCGGCAGTGACCGCCTCTTCCGAAAGGTCCCGCAGCGAGCGCTCGGGGAACTTGCCGAAGCGGGTCATCCCGCTCCCGATGATGGAGACGCCGGTCATGTCGATCCCCCTACGCGTACTTCCGCGGCACCTCGTCGGGCGCGGGCTGCGGCATCCCCAACGCGTCGAAGTACGGCGCGATGTGCTCGAGGTACGCGGTGCGCAACTCTTCGTTCGACTTGGTCTTGAGCCCGTATTCGATGTACTTCCACTGACGCGTGCCGGTCGATGTGCCGAACATGTCGAGCGCGTACCCGTACCACCTCGGCATGCGCTCGGTCGCCTCCGCGAGGCCCTCGCGGCGTCGAGCAGTACTCGCGCAGGTGCTGGAAGCCCATTGCGCAGTGACCCATCTCGTCCTTGGCGACCGCGACGCCCGAGCGTGCGAGGGGCGCGAAGCTCGACTCCGCGTAGTCGAACAACTGGAAGCCGCCGACGCGGTCGATGAACATGTTGAGCAACGCGAGGTCGAGCCAACTCCCGATGCTGTCGGTCGCATTGAGCCCGTCGATGCTCGACACGAAGTCGTCGTCGGGTACCTCACCCATGGATCGAACCACGCCGTCGAAGATCTTCTGATGGCGCATCTCGTCGGCGAAGAACTCGACGATGCGGACACGCGACACCGGGTCCGGCGCGAGGTTCACGTTGTGCGTCATCGAGCGCATCTGCTGGTGGCAGACCGGCACCGAGCCGATCTCGTTGGTCTCACGCAGCAGGCGGAGCACCATGCGGCGGTAGTCCTCGGGCATCTCGTCGCGCGCCTCGAACTGCATCGGCGCGTACAAGCGCTCCGGCTTCTGAGGGGTGTCGGTGACGGCCATCAGCGCTCCTCGAGATGACGGTGGAGACGGGCGCCGACCCGCGTGAGCGCGCCGTCGACGTCGAGCGCCTCGGCGAGGCCGAGCTGCACCCACCCGACCGCCTGCTCGAGCACGCGTCCGGATGCGGCGAAGTCGCGCGCGACGTCGAGCCAGAGCGCGGCGCGATCGGTGAGGACCGCGCGATCACACTGCGCGCTGGTCACGAGCTCCGACAGCGAGTCGCACCCGTCGGCGCACTGCCCTCGCTTGTACATCACCATGCGCCGCGCGTGCCGTTCGAGCGGCCCGTAGTTGGACGCGGCAACCGTGCGCATCAGCTCTTCACCGAGCCCGTCGACGCAGACCGCGAGCAGCACCGTGTCGACCCACTGCTCGATCGTCCCGATCGTGCGCGCGGCAAGGTCGCCGACTGCAGCGCTGACCACCTCGTCGAAGCCGGCGTCGGTGAGTGACGCGACCATCTGCTCCCACTCCCAGAGGTCGCGTTCCTCCTCGGCCCAGAGGTTGGTGGTGCGCACCCAGTGGTCCAGGCTCGGCCCGTCCATCGCGAAGCGCGCGTACGCGTCGCGCTGGCCCCAACCCCACACCGGGAGCGCGTGCAGGCCGAGCACCGCGAGCAGCGCGCTGCGGTACTCGTCGCTCGGCAGAGAGTCACGTTCGTACGACACCCGCTCGTGCTCTGCGAGCTTCGCTTCAGCCATCGTCGACCATCAAGGCCTTCGCCGGGCATCGGTACACCGCGTCGCGGACCTTGTCGTGCAGCTCGGGGGCAGGATCGTCGTCGATGACCCATGCCATCCCGGTGTCGTCGACCTCGAACACCTCGGGCGCGATGCGCTGGCAGAGACGATTTCCCCGGCAGCGCGTGTGTATGACGATCGGCTTCATCCCACGATGATCACCGGCGCCCGCGAAAGGGTCAATAGTTCAGGTGACGTAACCGGACTCGAGGCGCGTCGACGAGTCGGCGCGTGATGTGGATCAGGCCGGCTGCAGGCTCGAGATCCCGATGAGGGCATCTCGAGGTGCCCACGGCACTCGAATCTGCGGTGCGACGTACGGCTCCTGATCGGTGCCCCACGGGTACCACCGATCAGGGGGTGATCGTGACGTCCAGGGTCTCGGGGCCGTACTCGAGGAACATGGGCACGAAGCTGAGCTCGTAGCCGTCCGCCAACGTGACCTGACCCGGCGCAAAGCGGTCGAGCATCGTCTCGAGCACAACTCGCCCTTCCATCCGCGCGACGTGGATACCGAGGCAGATGTGCGGGCCCACACCGAATGTGAGGTGGTCGGGCGCGTCGCCCTTCGTGATGCCGCGGTCGAGGCGGTACTCGGCGGGGCACTCGTACGCGTTCTCGTCGCGGTTGCCCGAAGCCATGCCGAGGATCACACGCTCTCCTGCGTGCACCGGCGTGTCGCCGATCGTGGTCTCTTCCTTCACCGTGCGGAACAGGAAGAGCACCGGCGGCTCCAGGCGGAGCGATTCTTCGACCGCTTCGGGGATGAGCGTTCGGTCCTCGCGCAACGTGGCCGCAAACTCCGGGTCGCGCGCGAAGCGGTAGAGCAGGTTGCCGAGCATGTACGTAGTCGACAGGCTGCCAGCGAGCGTGTTCACCGTGAGCGTACGGATGTGGAGGTCGGTGAGCCGGTCGCCGTTGTCCTCCGCCTGCACCATCCGGGTGAGCAGGTCGTCGGGCGGATTCGCCGACTCGCGACGGAGCCGGATCTGGGCGTCGATGATCTCCGCGAACTCGGGAAAGCCGCCGCCGACGCCGACGCCGCGCTCGGTCGCGTTGGTCTCCGGCCACGTGCTGTGCAGCAGCTCCTGGCACCAGTGCGCGACCTCGGCGTGCTGCTCGCGCGGGATGCCGAGCGCTTCCGCCGACACCGCGACGGGAAGCACCGTGCAGAGGCCGACCATCAGGTCGCCGCCGCCGTTGGCGACGATCGGCGCGAGCAGTTCCGCGGTCAGCTCACGCGTGAACGGCTCGACTTCGAGTGCCGTGCGGGGCGTGAACGCGCGGTGCAACAGCCGGCGCACGCGAGGATGCAGCGGCGGGTCGATCTCACCGAGGAAGCTCTCCTCGTCGGGCACGACGACACCCGCCCCGCGGAAGCCCTCCGCCGACGAGAACCGCTTCGCGTCCTTGAACGTCGCCGCGGTGTCGGCGTACGTCGACGTGTAGACGAAGCCCTCCATCGGCCGCGACACCGGGCACTCGGAGCGCAGGCGCTCCATCAGGCCCCACATGTGCTGCGTCTGCGACGGGTCGAAGGGGTTGAAGCTGAGGTCGTCCTGGGACGCGTTCTCGCTCACTTCGCTCTCGCTCACTCGGTCTCCTGGTGGGTGGTGGTGCTGCCGGTGCTCATCATGTACCCGTAGTGCGGCAGGTGGGCGAGCTGGCCGCCGTCGACAGGGATGACGTGCCCGGTGATGTACGACGCATCATCGGACGCGAGGAACAGCACCGCATTCGCGAGGTCCTCGGGCTCGCCGACGCGGCCGATCAGGCTGTGCCTGGCGATCTCCACCACGATCTCGGGCGGGCACGCACGCTCGAACGCGGGCGTGCGCACCGCGCCCGGCGACACGGTGTTGGCGCGGATGTTGTAGTGGCCGTACTGCGTCGCCACCATGCGCATGAGCTGCACCACACCGGCCTTGGCGCACGAGTACGCACTCTGGGTGAGGTCGCCGGCGAGGCCCTGGTTCGAGGCGGTACTCACGATCGACCCACCGCCGCCGTCGATCATGTGCGGGATCGCGTGCTTGCAGCCGAGCATCGCGCCGCGGAGGTCGATCTTCATCGCGTGGTCCCACCACTCGACGCTCATCTCGTGGATCGGCTTGTCGAGCATCATCGCGTTGAGACTGGTGTCGGCCGCGTTGTTGAACAGGATGTGGAGCCCGCCGAACGACTCGACCGCGCGGTCGATCATCGCCTTGACCGCAGCCTCCTCACCGATGTCGCACTGCTGCGCGACCGCACGACCGCCGTCGGCCTTGATCTCCTTGACGACGCGCTCGGCGCCGGCTTCGTCGAGATCTGCAACCACGACATCGGCGCCCTCACGGGCAAGCAGTCGCGACGCGGCGCGGCCAATTCCCGACGCGCCACCCGTCACCACTGCGACCTTGTTGTCGACCCGTCCCATGCTGTCCCCCTGGTTGTCTTCGTCGGCACGCGAACGTGCGATCAACCTTGCGCGATCTGCTCTCCGTAGAGCGGCGTGTGCATTCGCATCCCGCCGTCGACGTTCACGACCTGCCCGGTGATGAAGCGGGCGTCGTCACCCAACAGGAACGACACGACACCCGCGATGTCGTCGGGCTTGCCGAGCGAGGGCGTCACTGCGCTCCGCTCGTAGAGCTCGATCTCCTCGACGGGGACGTTGGCCACGAGCGCCGGCGTCGCCACGACACCGGGCGCAACCGCGTTGCAGCGGATGCCCTGCTTGCCGTACTGCGTCGCGACGTATCGAGTGAGCGATTCGATCCCGGCCTTCGACACGCCGTACGCGACGCGGGAGAGGTCGCCGAACTGACCCGCACACGACGACATGTAGACGATCGCCCCACCGCCGGCCTCGATCATGTGGGGGATGGCGTACTTGGCGCCGAGCAGTCCACCGCGGAGGTTCACCGCGAGGGTCTGGTCCCACACGTCGATCTCCATCGTCGTCACGTCGATGTCACGCTGGATGATGACGACATCAGCCGCGTTCGAGTGCAACAGGTGCAGCGCGCCGTACTCGTCGACCGCGGCCTGGCACATGTCCGCCACCGCATCCTCCTGGGCGACGTCGGCCCACTGGGCGCGGGCGGCGCCACCGGCCTCGGTGATGAGATCGACCGTCGCCTGTGCCGACTCCTCGTTGATGTCGGCGACGATCACGCGCGCGCCCTCCTGGGCGAGTCGTTGCGCGGTGGCCCGCCCGATTCCCGAGCCGGCGCCGGTCACGATGCCCACCTTGCCGTCGTGCTGTCCCATCACACTCCTGAAGGATCGAAAGTGATCGGGGTGTGCGCGATGCCCCGACCGGGAACGAGTTGGTTGCGCACGACATTGCCTTCGTCGACGTCCCACTCACCGAGCGCGCTGACGAGCTCTTCGAGCGCGACGCGCGTCTGCAGCCGGGCGACCGCGTTGCCAAGGCAGTAGTGGATGCCGTGGCCGAACGAGTAGTGAGGACGCGCGCCCTGCCGCGTGATGTCGAGCACATCGGGGCTCTCGAACACGCGCTCGTCGTGGTTGGCGGAGCCGAACAGCATGAGTACCCACGCACCCTCGGGGATCGTCACGCCGTGCAGCTCGACGTCACGCATGGCAGTGCGGCCGAGACCCTGCACCGGGGACTCGTAGCGGATCAGCTCTTCCATCGCGTCGGCCCACAGCTCGGGGTTCCGCCGCAGCATCTCCCGCTGCTCGGGGTAGCGCGCGAGCGTGATTGCAGTGTTCGACATCATGTTGATCGTGGTGTGCTGGCTCGCGGGGAGGATCAGCGAGCAGAAGCCGTAGATCTCGTCGTCGGTGAGGTTCTCGCCGCCGATCTGCGCGTGGAAGATCTCACTGACCACGTCGTCGGTGCGCTTGCCCCGGCGCGCCGCGATCGTCTCGCGCCAGTAGGCGTCCATCTCGACGTACGCCTGGAGCGCCTCGGGGCCGACGAAGTCCTGTGACCCGACGGTAGCCAGGTTCCACTCGAGGAACTTCTCGCGGTCGGCCGCGTTCAGCCCCATGAGCTCGCCGACGACCGTCGACGGGATCACCTGCGCGTACTCGGTGGTCACGTCGACGCGCCCGGTCTCGCGGAACTGCGCGATCAGACCTCGGGCCAGCCCGCGCACGAACGGCTCGAGGCCGGCGACGCGCGACGGCGTGAGCACGCGCGACAGGACCGAACGGAGCTGGTCGTGACGCGGCGGATCCATGTTGAACATGTTCGTGGGGAGCACGCTGGAGTCGGTACCGATGAGCACACCGCGCGCCGACGAGAACGTGCGCCAGTCCGACATCCCCGGCTCGATGTCGGCATAGCGACTGATCATGTAGCAGGCAGGATCACCGCCGTCGTACACGGGGTATTCGTCCCGCATGACCTTGTAGGACGGATATGGATCGTCCCAGAAGCGGGGATCGAACGGGTCGAACTCGAAAGTGACCTGCTCCGTGGCCGTCATGTGTGCCGATCCCCTGTGGCTGTCGCGCTCATCGTGCTCATGCGCCCCGGAGCGTGCCGCACCGGATGTTCGTCGCGCAAAACGACCCCCTGAGCACCTGCAGCCACACGTGTTGCAACATCGTCGCGTCCGGGTGCCTCGGGGCTCCCCGATACGCGATGTTCGCGAGCGCCGAGGTGATCGTGGCGACCCATGGCGCCGCCCTCGCCAAATCTCGTGTTCGCGCGTCCGGGCACGGTCGTCGTCGAGCTCATGGGACGGAACACGGTCTCGGACATGTACGCGTTCTCGCCTGGCGTCGACCTGAGCTACCGCCTGATCATGGGCACCGAGCCCGCTCCCCGGAACGCTGGTGGACGTGGCAATCCGTGCCGACACCATCGTCGACGTACCCGAGCTGCGGCGCCGCCTCGAACGACTCGACGTCTTGTCGGGCGGCGCACCTCCGGGCGCGCACTGTACCGTCGGCTGTGATGCGGCTTCGGGGAAGCCGAACCGGGGGGAGCGAGATGCAGAGCATGCGCGCGGCAGTGGTCGATTCGGTGCCCGGCGTTCCGACGATCCAGGACGTCGAGATCTCGGATCCCGGCCTGGGTGAGGTGCTGATCCGCACCGTCGCGACTGGCGTGTGCCACAGCGACCTGCACGCGCTGCACGGCACCGGCATGTCGATCCCGACACCGTTCGTCGTCGGCCACGAGCCCGCCGGGATCGTGGAAGCGGTCGGGCCTGGGGTACGTCATCTGAAGGCCGGCGACCACGTGGTCGCGTGCCTGTCGGCGTTCTGCGGGCACTGCGCGCGCTGTGTCACCGGGCACACCTACCAGTGCTTCACCGACGAGTGGGCGCGCCAGCCCGGCGAAGCTGCGCGCATCGAGCGCAACGGCGAAGCCGTCACCCAGTTCGCCGGCCTCGGAAGCTACGCGGAGTGGATGCTCGTCGGGCAGAACAACGTGGTGAGGGTCCGCGACGAGATGCCGCTCGACCGCGCGTGCCTGCTCGGGTGCGGTGTGCTCACCGGCGTAGGCGCGGTCCTGAACACCGCGCAGGTGCCGGCGGGCGCGAAGGTCGTCGTCATCGGGTGCGGTGGCGTCGGGCTCTCGGTGATCCAGGGCGCGCGCCTGGCCAACGCGAACGCGATCATCGCCGTCGACCTCGACGACACGAAGCTGCAGCTCGCGAGCGAGATGGGTGCCACCGCGACCGTCAACGCGATCGTCGACGAACCGGTCGCGAAGGTGGTGGAGATGACCGGTGGCGGCGGCGACTTCGTCTTCGAGGCCATCGGGAACGAGACCGCGGCGCGGCAGGGGCTCGCGATGACGGGCATGCGAGGAACGTTGACCGTGGTCGGCATCCTCGATCACGCCGCGACCATCACGATCTCCGGCGCCGACCTCATGATGAGCAAGCGGGTCCAGCAGTCGATGATGGGCTCGAACCGGTTCGTGGCCGACATCCCGATCCTCGTCGACCACTACATGGCGGGGCGACTCGACCTCGACGGCATGGTCGGCGCGACCAAGACCCTCGACGACGTCCCGCAGGCGCTCGCCGACCTCGAGGCGGGCACCGTGCACGGCCGCACCGTCATCTCCTTCTGACCCGGCCGCTCAGCAGCGGTCTGTTGCGCGGGTTCGCACCCGCGGTAGGTTGCGGCCCATGAGCTCAGGTGCGCTGGTGGACGCGCCCGCCGTCGACTTCGCCCGCATGCGTCGCGAACGTCGCGCGCGGTTGCGGGATGCGATGGCGGCGAACGGATTCGACGCGGTCGTGCTGGTCGGTCCGTCGAATCAGGAGTATGCGGGGATCCGGCAACCGCCGAACGACGCGATGCGCATGCATCACGAGCCGGTCGTGGTGATCGTCACCGCGGAGGGCGACGCGCCGTTCGTGTGGACCGGCTTTCCCGAAGGCGTCCCCGACGACGTTCCCGCGGAACAGGTGCACGGTCCCGCTGCTGCTCGAGTTCCCCGAGGGCGTCGACGCGCTCACCGAGCGCGATCCGCGAGGTGGCGCCGGGCGCGCGGCGGATCGCCTTCGACGAGATGACGTCGCCGATGATCGGCATGCTCCCCGGCCTCCTGCCCGGCATCGAGCTGGCCGATGCGACGCTGGCCACCGGCGCGGCCCGCATCATCAAGACCCCCGACGAGGTCGCGTGCCTCCGCTACTCGGAGCACATCAACGAGGTCGCGATGTACGACGTCGAGGCCGCGCTGCGGCCCGGCGTGCGGCAGAACGAGCTGTCGGCGATCTTCCTCCGCAACGTGTTCGAGTACGGGGCGTCGAGCAGCATCATCGATCCGATCTGGAACATCACGCCGCTGTCGGTCGCGAGCGGCACACGCACCGCGAACGACGACGTCGGCTTCCCGCTCGCGAGCAACGACCGGTTCCTGCGCGAGGGCGACCTGATCCTGTGCGACACCGGCATCACGTGGATGGGGTACCACTCCGACTTCGGCAAGACCTGGATCTGCAGCGTCGATCCGAAGCCCACCGCCGGAGCAACGCGCCTGTTACACGCGCTGGTGTGAGGTGATCGAGGCCGTCTACGCGACGATCAGGCCCGGCGTGACCTGCGGCGACCTCGTGCGCGCGGCCGCGAGCGTCGAGCCCAAGCACGCGCTCCGCCACTTCTACCTCGGGCACGGCTGCGGGTGCGACAGCGGTGAAGCGCCGTTCATCGGCTCCGACCTGGGCATCGCAATTCGACGACACCGTCGAGCTCTCGCCGGGCATGGTCTTCGTGCTCGAGCCGGTCGTGTGGCGCGACGGTGTCGGCGGCTACCGCAGCGAGGAGATCGTCGTGGTCACCGACGACGGCTTCGAGAAGCTGACCACCTACGGCTACACGCCGTTCGCGTGACCAGACCCGGAGCGAGCTCATGACCGACCTGCTGGCCACGCCCAACCTCGGCACCGGTGCGCTCGAGCACCGCGACCGCGTCGACTTCACCGCGCTGCGCGCGGCCCGGCTCGCGCGCGTGCTCGACGCGATGGACGAGCGAGATCTCGACGCGCTGCTTCCTCGGCCGCGAGGCGAACGCCCGCTACGTCATCGGGTGTCCGCCGGCTGTGGACCGCGCAGTCGCGCCCGTTCGTGCCCGCGTGCCTGGTGGTGCGGACACCGCGCCGATCGTCGAGCTGCTGTCGTTCTCTGCGAGCTACGAGGACATCCCCGACGAGGTCGGCCCCGACCACTTCTTCCCGGTCACGTGGAACCCGATGAACATGATGGACCGGTTCCAGAAGACGCCAGGCGTGCTCGACGCCCGCCGCATCGGGTTCGACGGCCTCTCGCCGTTCTTCGAGGGCATGCTGCGCCAGACCCTGCCCGAGGCCGAGTTCGTCGGTGTCGAGGACATGATGCGCGCGCTCGAGCGGGTGAAGCTGCCCGAGGAGATCACCTGCCTCCGTACCGCGGCCGCGATCGCGGAGTCGTCGCTGTACGCGGCGATCGCCGAGGTGCGGCCCGGCGTCACCGAGCACCACCTGCGGGCGGCGTTCCTCGAATCGCATGTGCGACGCTCGGCACGTCGCAGTTCGCGCAGCAGGGCACGTTCA
Source organism: uncultured Actinomycetes bacterium (assembly GCA_963721435.1). Lineage (GTDB taxonomy): Bacteria > Actinomycetota > Acidimicrobiia > IMCC26256 > DASPTH01 > CAVRJC01. The sequence continues at coordinate 1,193,350 of CAVRJC010000012.1, read as the reverse complement.
CGGTGATCGATCCGGGTGCGCCGTTCCGGTGGACGACCAGCGACCGCGTCCTGCGCGAGGGCGACGCGGTCGCCCTCGCGGGCGGCGTGCTGTGGGCGGGGTACGAGGGCTCGCTCGCCCGCACGTGGTGGTGCGGTGACGAGCTGTTCCCCGGCGCCGAGCAACACGCGCACGTTCGCACGCTGGCGCGCGGTGATGGACGCCGTCATCGCCGAGTGCCGGCCCGGGCGCACGGGTGCCGATCTCCACGCCGCGTTCACGAAGGCCGGCGGCGCCGACCCGCAGATGACGATCGGCGTACGCCGTCGGTCTCGGCCACGACGGGCCCGATCGCCGGGCCCGGCATGAGCCCGGAGCTCGAGCAGGCGCAGACGCGTCGAGCCGAACATGGTGATCGCGGTCCGGCACTTCGAGAGCCGGCGACGCGGGCGGCTACTTCGGTGAGGACATGGTGCTCGTCACCGCACGGCGACCCCGAGCGGCTCACCACGCTCGGCTCCGGGCCGCTCGCCGCCGAGGGCTGACGGATGCCGGAGCCGCAGATCGTCTTCAACCACGTCGGTCACGTCGTCAGCGACCTCGCGCGCGCCCGCCGGTTCTACGAGGAGCTCCTCGGGTTCACGTACTGGTGGGAGTTCGAGGTGCCCGACGAGCTCGCCAGCCCGGTGCTGCGCGTGCCCGCGCCGATGGAGATGACGGCCGTCTACCTCGTGCGCGACGGCTTCGTGCTCGAGCTCATGCAGTTCGCGGCGCCCGGCGCGCAGGCCGAACGGCAGGAGCGCGTCATGAACGAGCCCGGGCTCACGCACATCTCGATCGCGCATCGACGACTTCGAGGGTGTGCTCGACCGCGTCGCCGACTACGGCGGCGAAGTGCTGCTCGACACGAAGAACGACATGGTCGCCTTCGTCCGCGATCCCGACGGTCAGCTCATCGAGCTCGGCACGATGGGCTGGCGCGACATGCTGCCGCCACTCCCTAGACCCACTCACCCGCAGGAGACGTCATGACGGTCTCGTACAACCCGTTCGATCCCGACGCAGGTCGACCACGACCGAGGAGGTGCTCGACGCAGCTCCGCCACGAGACGCCGCGTCGTCGAGCTGATGCCCGGCGTCTTCTACGTCACGCGCTACGACGACGTCGTCGAGATCAGCCGCGACGCGAAGCGCTTTCCGCAGGCGCCGTTCCGACCGCTCGAGGAGGACACCCGCACGCCCGACGAGCTGCAGCTCGGCGAGTCGAACCCGCCCGGTCACACCAAGATGCGCAAGATCCTCGCGTCGGTGCTGAGCCCTCCGCGCATCCGCGCGCTGGAGCCGCTTCGTCGACCGGTGTGCGCGGAGCTCGTCGACGCGTTCGCGGCGAAGGGCTCGGCCGATCTCATCGCCGACCTCGGCCGGCCGCTCCCGGCCCAGGTGATCGGCGAGCTCACCGGCGTTCCCGACGACGACCGCACTTCCTCCACGAGTACTCCGACCTCGTCGTCGCACGCGGTGCAGGAGCAGGACCCCGAGCTGCAACAGGTCGCGATCGACCGCGTCGCCGAGTTCGACGCGCACTTCCTCGACGTGATCCGCGAGCGCCGCGACACGACCGACAAGCCCGACGACGCCATGACCGCGCTCATCGAGTACCGCGACGAGGACGGCAACGGCCTCTCCGACGAGAAGGTGCTCCTCCACCTCACGAAGGATCTCGTCACCGGCGGGATCGACACGACCACCCATCTCGTCGGCAACCTCTTCTACGACATCCTCACGACGCCGGGCACCTACGAGCGCCTGCGCGACGACCGGTCGCTCGTGCCGATCGCGGTCGAGGAGTGCCTGCGCCACCGTCCCGTCGTCAACGTGCTGTTCCGGCGCCCGGCCGAGGACCAGGAGATCGCCGGCGTCACCATCCCGGCGGGCTCCACCGTCGCGCTCGGCTACTCGTCGGCGAACCACGACGAGACCGTGTTCGAGTGCCCGGAGAAGTTCGACCTCGACCGCGGTGACGTCGTCAAGCGTCAGCTCGGGTTCGGCTGGGGCGTGCACCTCTGCGTCGGTGCGCCGCTCGCGCGGCTCGAGGGCGCGCACGTGCTCAACGCCGTGCTCGACCGCATCCCGTCGATGCGGCTCGCACCCGGCTTCGAGTACCAGCGGGTGAAGATGTTCATGATGCGCGGGCCGGTCGCGCTCGACGTCGAGTTCGACCCCACGACCTGAGGGAGACATGGAAGAGATCCGCGAGACACCCGGTGGCCCCGCCCTCAAGTTCGTGCACGTCGACGAGGTCGAGGCGCAGGAAGTGGTCGCGCAGATGCACGGCGACCGACGAGTCGGCGTGCACCTCAAGTTCCTGGAGTGGACGAAGGACCGGATGGTCGCGTTCACCTACTACGACCCGGGCCTGATCCTCGAGCGCCACGCGCACGAGAGCGACGCCCTCGTCTTCGTCATCGAGGGTGACGTGGAAGTCGGCGGGCACCCGTGCCCGCCCGGCACGCTCATCGTGCTGGAGAAGGGCGCCGCGTTCGGCCCCCTGATCGCGGGGCCCGACGGCTGCACGTTCCTCGAGTGCTACGGCGACGACGTGCGGCCTGCGCCCGTCGACAAGGACGGCTACTTCAAGCTCCTCGCGGAGCGCGGGATCGAGCGACTCCCCAACCCCGTGTGGGAGGCACCGCCCGGGGCACCGGTACGGGAACGCGGCGAAGAGGACAACTGGTCCTGAGTGGTGCAGCGCGCAGCAACACCGCGGATCGTGGACCGCGTGAGCCGGCGCCTGCTCATTGCGACCGGCCTCTCGTTCCTCGTCCTCGTGTTCGCGCCGATCTTCCTCTGGGTGGTCGAGCACGGGCGCAGCGACGACATCCACTCGGTGGGCGATGCCTACGGCTGGCTGTTCCGCACGCTGTTCGAGAACAGCACGCCGTACAAGCTGAAGAGCCAGTTCGGCTTCCTGTCGTATTGGACCGTGCGGGTCGCCGGCGTGAGCCTCGTTGCGTTCGCGACCGCGACCATCGCGTCACGGTTCGTCGCCACCGTCATCAGACAAGGAGCAGGGATGGGGATGTACAAGGGTTCGGGCCACATCCTGATCTGTGGGTGGAGCGCCAAGGGATTCGAGATCATCCGTGAGCTACGGGCCAAGGAGGTCGAGGACGAGCGCGAGATCGTGATCCTCGCCGACCTCGAGACCGATCCGGTCGACGAAGACGGCGTGACCTTCGTGCGCGGCACGCCCAGCAACGGGCCCGACCTGCTCCGCGCCGGTCTCGACCGCGTGTCGACGGTGATCGTCCTCGCCGACAGCTCCAACGCGAGCGACGAGCCCGACGACCTGGACGCGCGGTCGTTGCTGACGACACTGGCCGTCGAGTCGATCAACCCGGCCGCGTACTCGTGCGTCGAGGTGATCCGCTCCGAGAACCGCCAGCACTTCGAGCGGACGCACGCCGACGAGCTCGTGGTCACCGCCGAGCTGACCGGGTCGCTGCTCGCGGCGTCGGCGCGCACCCACGGGCTCACCGCGGTCATCGCCGACCTGCTCACGCATCCCGAAGGCCAGGAGCTCTACCGGGTCCCCGTCCCGCCCGAGCTCGCGGGCAGAGCGTGCGCCACGCGCTCGAGGACCTCAAGGACATGCACGACTCACTGCTCGTCGGCGTCTTCACCAACGGGAGCTGCACGCTGAACCCGCCCGCCACGACCGTGCTCGCCGCCGCCGACGAGCTCCTCGTCGTGCGCGCCCGGCCGATCGCGTCGTGATCCCCACCCGCGCCTCCGAGCACCTCGACGTGCTCACGCACGGCCTGCAGCCGCGCGCGACGTGCCCGGCACGCGTCGCGGTCGTCGGCGCCGGGATGGCAGGCCTGGTCGCGGCCTCCGAGCTCTTGCGCGCCGGGCACGATCCGATCCTGCTCGAAGCGCAACAGCGTGTGGGCGGGCGGGTGCTGACGCTCCGCGAGCCCTTCGCACCGGGCTTGTGGGCGGAGGCCGGCGCCATGCGGATCCCTCGCTCGCACGCGCTGACGCAGGCGTTGATCCAGCGCTACGGCCTCACGACGCATCCGTTCACGATGGACAACGCCGAGGCCTACTGCTTCTTCAGCGGCCTGCTCGTCCGTCACCGCGAGCTCGCGGGCAACCCTCGGGCACTCGGCTTCGAGACGACCGACCGGGAATGCGTCCCGCCCGCGCAGCTCTGGAACGCCGAGCTTGCACCGTTCGCGGCGCGCGTGCAGGAGCACGGCGACGACGCGTGGCCCGACATCGCAACCGAGTACGACCAGTACTGCGTGCGCGAGTTCCTCGAGCTGCGCGGCTGGTCGGAAGGCGCGATCGAGATGTTCGGATTGCTCTTCAACCAGGAAGCGCTGATGAACTCCTCGTTCCTCGAGCTGCTGCGCGAGGAGCTCGGGAGCTACTACACCGACCTCGTCTACATCGACGGCGGTACCGACCTGCTGCCGCGCGCGTTCCTCCCCGAGCTCGCGTCGCGCATCCGCTTCGGCGCCAAGGTCGTCGCCATCGACCAGTCCGACGAAGGTGTCACCGTGCACTGCCGGAACGCGGGGAACCGGTGGTCGGTAGCCGCCGACTACCTCGTGCTCACGACACCGTTCCCCGTGCTGCGCCACATGGAGGTGCTGAAGCCCTTCACCCGGCTGAAGCAGCGCGCGATCCGCCAGCTGCACTACGACGCGTCGGCAAAGGTGTTCCTGCAGTTTCGCCGCCGGTTCTGGGAAGAGGACGACGGCATCATCGGCGGCGGCAGCGTCACCGACCTCGCGGTGCGCAACGTCTACTACCCCGATCACGGGCGCAACACCGGCCGCGGCGTGATGCTCGCGAGCTACACGTGGGGCGAAGACGCACAGCGGTGGGGATCCCTGTCGCCCGACGATCGGATCGTGCAGGCGCTCGAAGATGTGGCGCGCATCCACCCGCAGGCGGTCACCGAGTTCGAGGTGGGAGCGTCGAAGATGTGGCACGACGACGAGTACGCGGGCGGCGCGTTCGCGCTCTTCGATCCCGGCCAGCAGACCCTGCTCTACGACGCGATCGTCGCCCCCGAAGGGCGGATCCACTTCGCCGGTGAGCATGCGTCACTCGCGCACGCGTGGATCCAGGGCGCGATCGAATCAGGGGTGCGCGCGGCCACCGAGGTCCACGAGCGCGCGGTCACGGAGATCTAGCTAGGTCTAGCCCGTCGTTTCCGACTGCGGCGCGACGTCGTCGACCACGTCGACCGACACCACGTGCCGAAGGTGCGGAGTGATCACGACGCGGACGGTCGCGCCCCGCGGCGGGAGTACGCCGCCACGAACGGGCCGCAGCGCACGCACGTCGTCGACGTTGCCAGGATCGACCGCGAACCACGACACCGACTCGACCTGGTGATGCTTGACCACCTGCCCGACGACCGTGGTCGTCGCGCGTAGGTCGGCAGCACCCCGGTACGCGCAGATCACACCGTCGGCGACGCGCACGACGAGGCTCACGCCGATCGCGCCGGCCACCGCCGCGAACAACGCGACGAACGCGAACGTGGCGGCGTTGCTCGTCTGGTCGAGCGCGTCGGACCCCGCCTTCCACACGATGTCGATGACGATCGGGAGCCCGAGGAACGCGAGCACCCCGAACAACAGGGTGCGCAACGCGCCGTTGACGAGCACGGTGAACGGCGGCTCGCCGTAGCCGAGGCGCGTGGGGTATTCGATGTGCACCTGATGCCAGTCGCCGCCCACGCGACTCCACGCCACGTCGGGGTCCTCGATCTCGAGCGGGATCGCCGCCGCCGCGCCGCGCGCGACCCCCAGCGCGGCGCCGTACGCGAGCAGGCGGTCCCAGATCGCGACGCCGGCCGGCGCGACGTCCCCGAACTGCTTGTCGTGTTGCAGATACCGCTTGACGCCGAGCCACCGCGCGGCGGCCGCATCGCCGGTTGCCGAGTAGCGGACGGAGCGGAGCGAGCGCAGCACCGCGAGGACACCGAGCCACGCGACCAGCGCGACAAAGAACCAGTCCTCCTCACCGAAGCTGCTGCCGTCCTGGTTGGTCTGCTTGACGTCGGCAACCACGAGACCCGCGGCGAGCAACAACAGCACCGCCGCCGCCAGGAGGCCGAAGCCGATCCAGTCCGCGCGAGTCCATCGGCCGCGCAGGAGCCCTCGTGACTTGGCATCGGCCATCACTCGCTTGGCGAACCGATCTCGCCAACCCGTTGCCTGCGACTCGTCGAGCTCGATGGCCTCGAGCGGCGCCGAGCCGCCGGTCGCGCGTTGACGCACGAGATCGACGACCTGCTGCTCGTACTCGGTGAGCGACTCGGCGGGTGCGGTCCGGAGTCGCACGACGTAGCGCTCGGGCCCAACTTCGGAGAGCTCGAGATGGTCGCGGGCCGCGAGGTCGATCAGGGTCGCGGCGGCCGCGGAGCTCGTGACGTTGCACCGGTTCACGAGCAGGTTCGCGATCGCGGGTGGTTCGGGATCGGGGCCCAGGTCCGACGTCTCCGGCCCGGGGCGTGCGAGCGCAGGGAAGCTCGTCGCGAACCGGATCGCGAACGCGATCGCCCAGACGAGCGCGAGCATGCCGCCGGCGACAAGGAGGGCGACTGCCGCGGGCGTGAAGTTGGCAGCGACGGGGATCACGGTCACGGGCATCCCGGGGAGTCTGTCGGATAGAACAGGGTCATGAAGACACGCGTGGTCGGGCGTTCGGGGATGGCGGTCAGCGAGCTGTGCCTCGGGGCGATGATGTTCGGCGGCTACGGCAACACCGACCACGACGAATGCGTCGCCATCATCCACCGCGCGCTCGACGCGGGCATCAACTTCATCGACACCGCCGACGTCTACTCGAAGGGCGAGTCGGAGACAATCGTCGGGAAGGCGCTCCGCGGGCGTCGCGACGAAGTCGTCGTCGCGACGAAGTTCTTCAACGCCATGGACGACGACCCGAACCACCGCGGCGGGTCGCGCCGCTGGATCATGCGCGCGTGCGACGACAGCCTGCGTCGCCTCGGCACCGATTACATCGACCTCTACCAGATGCACCGTCCCGATCCGCGCACCGACATCGACGAGACGCTCGGCGCGCTCGACGATCTCGTGCACCAGGGCAAGGTCCGCAGCATCGGCTCGTCGACGTTCCCGGCCGAGGCCATCGTCGAAGCGCAATGGTCGGCGACGCGTCGCTCGACCGAGCGCTTCATGTGCGAACAGCCGCCGTATTCGATCTTCGCCCGCTCGGTCGAGCACGCCGTCCTCCCCACCTGTGAGCGGTACGGCATGGGTGTGATCCCGTGGAGCCCGCTCAACGGCGGTTGGCTCACCGGCAAGTACCGACGCGACGCAGAGATCCCGGCGGGCTCGCGCCTGGCGCGCCTCGCGAGCACCAACCCGCTGTACAAGACCGAGAGCCCCACGAACCAGCGCAAGCTCGACCTCGTCGAGGAGCTCGCGAAGCTCGCGAGCGACGCGGGGATCAGGCTGATCGACCTCGCGCTCGCGTTCGTGCTCCAGCATCCCGCGGTCACCGCGGCGATCGTCGGGCCGCGCACGATGCAACAGCTCGAGGACCAACTCGGTGCCGCTGACGTGACCCTCGACGACGAGATGCTCGATCGGATCGACGAGCTCGCGCCGCCCGGCACCGACGTCGACGCGCGCGACGCCTACTTCCAAGCCCCCGCGATCCTGCACGCCACGCTCCGGAGGCGGCGATGACGACCTCGACACCGCGCACGATCATCGACGGTCTTGCCTTCGGTGAGGGTCCCCGCTGGCACGACGGTGCGCTCTGGTTCAGCGACATGCACGGTCACGAGGTGATCCGGAGCACGGTCGACGGTGACACCACCACCGTCGCCGAGGTCACCCACGACGAGCCATCCGGGCTCGGGTGGTTGCCCGACGGGCGCCTGATCGTGGTCGCGATGGAAACCGGGAAGCTCCTCCGCCAGGAGCCCGACGGCACGCTCGTCGAGCACGCCGACCTCTCGGGCCTCGCGCGCGGCTCGGTCAACGACATGATCGTCGCCGCCGACGGCACCGCTTACGTCGGCGACATGGGCGCTCGACTCTCGGTGGAGGGCAGCGAACGAGTACCCGGTCAGTCGATCCGTGTCGCGCCCGACGGATCGGTGTCGTGCGCGGCCGACGACCTCGCGTCGCCGAACGGCCACATCCTCAGCGACGACGGCCGGACGCTCATCGTGGCCGAGAGCGGCGCGTCGCGTCTCACCGCGTTCGACGTGCAGCCCGACGGCACGCTCGCGAACCGACGCACCTACGCCGAGCTCGTACCCGAGAAGGAGGACCTCGCGTTCGCGCCGCCCGACGGCATCTGCCTCGACGCCGAGGGTGCGGTGTGGGTCGCGGACCCGATCGGCGCACGGGTGTTCCGGGTGCGCGAGGGCGGCGAGGTCACCGATTCGATCGCCTTCGACGGCGTGATCCCGGTGGCGTGCGTGCTGGGCGGCGACGACCGGCGCACCCTGTTCATGTGCGTCGCCGCGCACTGGCGACGCGACATCGTCACCGCGACCCGCACCGGCCGCATCGACGCGTGCGCAGTCGACGTCCCGGGCACCGGCAGTCCGTAGCGTGCGGGCCTGACATCTCATACGATGCGGCCTCTTCCATGGGGGGACCGGCCGTGATCTACGAGTTGCGCATCTACACCGTGCACCCCGGCCGCATGCGGGCCCTGCAGGCGCGTTTCCGTGACCACACGTGCGCGCTCTTCGAGAAGCACGGCATGACCAACGTCGGCTACTGGGTCAACGCGATCGGCGGCCGCAGCGACGAGCTCTGGTACATCCTCGGCTACGAGGATCTCGCCGCCCGCCAAGCCGCCTGGGCCGCGTTCGCGGCCGATCCGGAATGGCAGAAGGTGGCCGTCGAGTCGGAGGCCGACGGCGCGATCGTGCACCACATCGAGAACCGGCTCCTGGCGCCCACCGACTTCTCGCCTCTCGCGTAACCCACTTCCACTCACGACAACGGAGCCGCACTCATGGGTCAGACACTCGGCAGCTACTGCATCTGGGTCACCGACATGGACCGCGTGGTCCACTTCTGGGAGACCCTGATGGGCCTCGACGTGCAGCTGCACACCGATCTCGGGACGATCAAGGAAGTGGTGCTGGCGTCCAACGACGGTGGCTCGCGTCTTCAGCTCGCGCACGACGGTCGTCGTCGCGTTCATCAAGGACTTCGACGGCTACACCATCGAGCTGGTACAGCGCGACCCCGAGTAGGAGCGCGCGTCAGCTGGTGACGCGCTGATCCAGCTGCACGATGTTGCCGTCGGGATCGCGCAACATGAGGAGCCGGATCGTGCCGCCGGGCTTCTCGCCGTAGGTCGACGTGTCGGTGTCGGCGGGCCCATACACGAACGGGACGTCCGCCGACCGCGCGCGCGTCGCCACATCCTCGACGTTGTCGACCCAGAACCCGAAGTGATGGATGCCGCGCTCGTAGAGCTCCTTCGCGTCCCCGCGACGCCGGGCGAGATCTGCTGGTCGAGCACGATGAACGGAGCGTGGGGATCGTCGCTCCACTGGAGGTACGCGCCACGGCGGCGCACCGCGGGGTGACCTTCGGACGCACCGAACTCCTCGATGCAGTCGTTGCGCACGTCGAGGCCGATGAGGTCCCGATAGAAGGCCAGCGATCGGTCCATGTCGCGCACGCCGACGGCCACGTGGGAAACGCTGTGAACGGTCATCGGGCGAGCGTATTCCGATCTCGGTCTAGGGTCCGTCGGGGCACAGATCGACGGTGGGCCGAGAAATGGGGGAAGCCATGGGACGACTCGACGGCAAGATCGCACTGGTGACGGGTGCGGGCGGCGGGCTGGGGTCAGCCATGAGCCAGGCGTTCGCGTCCGAGGGCGCGTCGGTGGTGTGCCAGGACCTCGACGAGGGCGCGGCGAAGTCGACCGTCGACGCGATCGCGGCGGCCGGTGGCCCGGAGGCGATGGCGTGGGCGTGCGACGTGAGCGACAGCGGTGCCATCGACTCGATGTTCGAGGCCGCGACCGCGCGTCACGGCCTTGTCAACGTGCTCGTGAACTGCGCGGGCGTCGATCACACGCCGAACGACGGATCGGGTGAGGGCAACACCGGCACCGAGATCCAAGTGACGGTCATGAGCGACGAGGGCTGGCAGCGCATGCTCGACATCCATCTCAACGGCGCGTTCTTCTGCACGCGTGCGATGGTGAGTCGGCTCGTCGACGCGGGAGAAGGCGGCTCGATCATCTGCATCTCGAGCATCGCGGGCACCGCCGGCTGGGGCCCGGTGCACTACGCGACCGCGAAGGCCGGTTTGCTCGGCTTCGTCCGCGCGATGGCGCGGTTCTCGGGATCACTCGGCATCCGCGCCAACGCGATCGCGCCGGGCGTGATCTACGCGGGGATGACGAAGGGCGTGGCGCCGGAGCTGCTCGAGCCGCTACGGATGATGACGCCACTCGGCCGGTTCGGCGAGGCCACCGACATCGCCAACGCGGCCGTCTACCTCGCGAGCGACGAGAGCGCGTTCGTGACCGGCCAGTGCATCTCACCCAACGGCGGCCTCGTCATCTGACGCCGGATCGCCGGGGAACCTGCCACCAAAGATGTGACATTCGGGCCGTCGACGCGGCATGGTGGTGGCATGACCTCGATCCCGACGACTCGAGCCGAGCGATTCGAGCCGACGCCCGACGAGATCCTCCCCCCGCTCACCCCGCGGGCCGAGCTCGCGTGCCTGGCGCGCGCGCTGTACCGCGAGGGATACGAGGAGCACATCGCGGGCCACATCAGCTACAAGCAGCCCGACGGCACGCTGCTGGTGAACCCGTTCCACCTCCGCTGGGACGAAGTGCGCGCCGAGCACATCTGCCGCATCGATCTCGACGGCAACGTGCTCGAGGGCGCGTGGTTCGTGAGCCTCGCCATCCAACTCCACCTCGAGCTGCACAAGGCACGCGACGACGTCACCGTCGCGGTGCACAACCACCCCCGATGGGGCACGGTATGGGCGTCGTTGCAGCGTGTGCCGCCGGTGCACGACCAGACGTCGTCGCTCGTCGACAACGAGATCGTGCTGCACAACGACTACGGCAAGCCGGTGGGTGACGCCGACGAAGCGCGCGACGTCGTCGAGTCACTCGGCGCGGCCAAGGCCGCGCTGCTCGCGCACCACGGCGTGCTCGTCGTCGCCGACAACATCGGACAGGCCTACGCGCGTTGCATGAGCCTCGAATGGCGGTCGCGCATGGCATGGCACGTCGAAGCGGTCGGCGGCGCCGCGCCGATGCCCGCGGAAGCGTCGCAGCGACTCGCGCGTGGTATCGACCGGCGCGGGTACCCGGGACTGTTCGAAGCGATGGCGCGCCAGGAGATCCAGCTCGACCCGCACGTGCTCGACGAAGGTTGAGCCGCACGCCGTGAACACCCGCCGCAGCAACCTTGCCGAGCTCGCCGAGCATCAGCAGCGCACCACGACCGTCACGTTCATCCCCGATCCCGAGCCCGACGAGCTGTTCTGCCCGATCGTCTCGGTCGACGACCACGTGCTGGAGCCGCCGCACACCTTCGCCGGGCGCATGCCGGCCAAGTTCGTGGCGGACGCGCCCCACGTCGAGACCGATGACGACGGCGTGCCGTGGTGGATCCTCGAGGACAAGCGCATGCCGATCCTGTTCGCGAACGGCGCGGCCGGCCGCGTGCTCGAGGAGTGGAAGGGCGCCTCGCGCTGCTCGTACGAGGAGTTCCGCCCGTCGGTGAGCGAGCCGATCACGCGTCTCGCCGACATGGACGTGGCGGGGATCTGGGCCTCGCTGTGCTTCGGCTCCACGCTGTGGGGCTTCGCGGGCAGTCGCTTCGCGCGCATGCGTGATCCCGAGCTCGGGCTCGCGGCGCTGCACGCGTACAACGACTGGATGATCGAAGAGTGGTGCGCCACCGACCGCGATCGGTTCATCCCCTGCCAACTTCCGTGGCTCGCCGACCCTGCGCTCGCCGCCGACGAGATCCGACGCAACGCGGCGCGCGGGTTCCGCGCGGTGAGCTTCTCGGAGAACCCGGAAGGCCTCGGATTCGCCAGCATCTACGACGCGAGCTGGGACCAATTCTTCGCCGCGTGCGCGGAGTCCGAGACCATCGTGAACCTGCACGTCGGCTCGTCGGGACGCACGCCCAACCCGTCGGCCGACTCACCGCCCGAGGCGATTGCCGCGCTGTTCCCGCTGAGCGGGATGGAGACGGTCGTCGACTGGATCTACGCCAAGGTGCCGATCCGCCACCCCGACCTCCAGGTGGTGTTGTCGGAAGCCGGTGTGTCGTGGGTGCCCATGATCATCGAGCGTCTGCGGCGCGCGTACCGGCACCTCCCCGCGTCGGAGACGTGGGCACCCGACGATCCCGATCCCATCGAGTTGCTGCACCGCAACTTCCACTTCGCGTCGCTCGAGGATCCGTCGGGGTTCCGGATGCTCGACATCATCGGGGAAGACCGCGTGATGGTCGAGACCGACTTCCCCCACATGGACAGCACCTGGCCGGGCTGTCAGGCGATGATCCGCGGCGAGCTCTCGCATCTGCCGCGCGCGGTGATCGCCAAGGTGTGCTTCGAGAACGCGTGCCGTCTCTACCGGCATCCGCTTCCTCCCGACGACCTGATCGCGCGCGCCACCATGGGCGCGGGATGAGCCAGTTCTCAGTCGCCGGCAAGCGCATCCTCGTCACCGGCGGCTCGCACGGCATCGGCGCGATGATCGCGGGCGGGTACGCCGACGCCGGCGCGTGCGTGTTCATCTGCGGGCGAGACGAAGCTGCGTTGGCCGACCGTGCGCGTGATCTCTCCGCGCGGCACGTGCGTCGCGTTGCCCGCCGACGTCTCCACCGAAGCCGGCTGTCGCTCGCTCGCCGACACGTACGCGCAGCATGAGGATGGCCTCGACGTGCTCGTGAACAACGCGGGCGGCGCATCGATGCGGCCGTTCGAGGACTTCGACGAACAGGCGTGGGAGTCGGTGTTGTCGGTGAACCTCAAGGGCGTGTCGCATCTCACGCGCTTTCTGCTCCCGTCGCTGCGCGTGACCGCGCGCGACGACGCGCCGGCGCGCGTCATCAACATCGGCTCGATCTCCGGCGAGCGAGTCGGCGAGCTCGACAACTACGCGTACACGTCGTCGAAGGCCGCGCTGCACCACTTCACACGGCATCTTGCACGCCGGCTCGCGCCGGCGATCACCGTCAACGCGATCGCACCGGGGCCGTTCGACTCGCGCATGATGGCGCCGATCCTGGAGCGCCACGCCGAGGCGATCGCGAAGACCGTCCCGATGCAGCGCATCGGCGTGCCCGATGACATCGCCGGTGCCGCCATCTACCTGGCCTCCCCCGCGGCCGCATGGGTCACGGGGACAGTGCTCACCATCGACGGAGGGGTCTCACTGACATGACTGATGAACTGCCGCACGCCACCATCACCGAGGACGACGGGATCATCACCGTCACCACCGATCGTCAGGGCAAGCTCAACGCGATCAGCCCCCAGGTCACCGAGACCTACTGGGAGGCCGTCACGCGACTCGAGGACCGCGACGACCTGCGCTGCATGGTGATCACCGCCAAGGGCAAGTACTTCACCGCCGGGCTCGACCTCTCCGGACCGGGCGGCAACCGGCCCGGGAACCCCGAGACCGAGCATCTCCACCCGGGCTGGAACTTCCGCCGCAACTACCGGAGCCACCACCTCCTCTACGACGAGTTCGAGGCGGTCGAGAAGCCCATCGTGCTCGCGGTGAACGGCATCTGCCTCGGCGCCGGCGTCGAGATGGGCGGGTCGTGTGACTTCCGGTTCTGCACGCCCGAGGCCCAGTTCGGCGTGCCCGAGGTGCGGCTCGGCGCGATCGCAGGCAGCGGCGGCACGAGCCGGCTGGCGCGCATCGTCGGGCCCGCGTGGGCGAAGTACATGGCCATGGCCGGCATGCGCGTGAGCGCGGAGCGCGCGCTCGCCATCGGCCTGGTCCAGGACATCTTCCCCGCCGAGACGTTCATGGACGATGTGTACGCGTTCTGCCGTTCGATGATGGAGATCTCACCCGAGGTGCTCGGGATCGCGAAGCTGGCCGTCGACATGTACACCGACGTCCAGGACCGCACGGTGCAGCGTCATATCGACCGCATGCTCGTCGGGCTCACGTTCGACGAGTTCGCGAAGAGCATGGAGCGGTTCAAGAAGTAGTGGAGACCGCGATCGACCAGCTCGCACTGTGGGATCTCGTCACCTGGCGGGCCGACCTCACACCTGACGCGGTGTTGGCCGTCGACGAATCGGACCGTCAGCTCACCTTCCGCGAGTACCGCGATCAGTGCGAGCGCGTCGCCGCCGCCTTCGCGCGCGACGGCATCGGCTTCGGCACGCCGGTTGCGTGGATGCTGCCGACGTGGATCGAGTCGTTGGTGCTCGCCGGCGCGCTGGCGCGTCTGGGTGCCGTGCAGGTGCCGCTGCTCCCGATCCTGCGCGAGCGCGAGATCGGGTTCATCCTCGGCCAGAGCGCGGCCGCCCACCTCGTGGTGCCCGGCACGTGGCGAGGCGTCGACTACCCCGCGCTCGCGGAGTCGGCGATCGGCGGTCTCGGGGCGCGCGGCAGCGTGATCCACCTGACCGTCGTCGACCGCGGCCTGCCGGAGGCCGATCTCTCGGAGCTACCGCCGTGGATGACACTCCGCCCCGAGCCCGGGTCCGACCCGATCCGCTGGGTCTTCTACACGTCGGGCACCACCGCGCATCCCAAGGGCACGCTGCACACCGACCGCACCGTCGGCGCGGCCGCGCTCCGGCTGAATCGCCGCTTCGAGATGACCGAGGACGATCGCAACGCACTCGTGTTCCCCGTCACGCACATCGGCGGGATCAGCTGGCTCATGGGCGGCCTCATGGCCGGGTACCGCCAGATCATGGTGGAGGCGTTCGATCCCGAGACGTCGTGCGCGGTGCTGCGACGCAACGGCGTGACGATCGCGGGATCGGGCCCCGCGTTCTGGATGGCGTACGTCGCGGAGCAACGCCGCGATCCGAGGGTCAGGGCGTTCCCGAACCTGCGCGCGCTCGTGGGTGGTGGCGCGGCCAAGCCGCCGACGCTCAACGACGAAGTCCTCGAAGTGCTCGGGGTCCCGCTGGTCACGGGGTACGGGTCGTCCGAGTGCCCCGGCGTCGCGCACTGCGGCGTGTGGGACACCGAGACGACGCGCAAGAGCGACGGCTACCCGCTCGACGACTCCGCGGTGCGGATCGCCGGGCCCGACGGCGAGTCGGTGCCCTCCGGCGAGATCGGCGAGATCGAGTGCACCGGCCCGATGCTGTTCAAGGGCTATCTCGATCCGGCGGAGAACGACGGTGCGTTCACGGACGACGGCTGGTTCCGCACCGGCGACCTCGGCATGCTCGACGAGCGCGGGTTGCTCCGGGTCACCGGCCGGGTGAAGGACATCATCATCCGCAAGGGCGAGAACATCAGCGCCAAGGAAGTGGAGGACGTGCTCTACCTGCACCCCGCGGTGCTCGATGTCGCCGCGATCCCGCTCCCCGACCGGGAGCGCGGCGAGCTGTGCTGCGCGGTGATCGTGCTCGCCGACGAGCAGGAGGCGTTCACCCTCGACGACGTGATCCGCCACTGCTCCGAGCACCACCTCGCCCGCCAGAAGATCCCCGAGCGGGTGGAGCTGGTCGACCGCCTCCCCCGCAACTCGACCGGCAAGGTCCTGAAGAAAGAGCTCGTCGACCGCTTCGGGTGAGACGACCCGCTCCGGCTCGGGAGGCGCTCATGCTCATCTGGGCCACATGCATTGAGCGGGTGTTCGAGCGAGTCGAAGTAGCTTCGGTCCATGGCAGTGATGGTCACCCCCGAGATGGTCGAGCCGGTCACCCGCGCGCTGCTCGGCGCGATCGACGTCGACAGCGGCCCCACCAACGAGCAGTCCGCGGTGTTGCGCGCGGTCGTGACTCACCTCTGGCAGCGTCCTGATCTCGAGCTCGACGCGCTCACACCGTTGAGCCCGGGCGACACTACGACCGTCGTGACGGATCCGGAAGCGCGTCGCCGGTTCAAGGAGCTGATGGTCACGCTCGAGCTCTGCCGCCATCCCGAGTCACCGGCGCAGATCGCGCGCGTCGAGGACTATGCGCGCGCGCTCGACGAGATGGATGCGTCGATGGTGATCGCACGACGGTGGGTCGACGAAGGCTGCGCGCGTGCGACCGAGGACTTCGACCGGTTCTACGCCGAGCGGCTCCCCGAGCTCTCCGAGCCCACGCTACGAGACGACTACCTCCGGATCGAAGAGGCCGATCTCGAGCTCGCGCAACGACTCGAAGCGCTGCACGACCTGCCCGAGGGCACGCTCGGGTACGCGTACATCGAGTTCTACCGCCGGAACCAGATCACCGTGCCGGGCGCCGACACGCACACCCCCGCGCACTACGTGAGTCACGACATGAACCATGTGATCGCGGGCTACGAGCCGACCGGCCCGGGCGAGATCGCACTCGGCGCGTTCACGCTCGCGATGAACAACAACGACGCCAACTGGATCCAGTTCATCGCCAACCTCGCGATCCACGAGGCTGGGATCATCCAGCACGGCGCGATCATGCCGAAGAACAGCACGCTCGCGCGCCCCGGCGCGACCGACCTGATGGGTGAAGCCCTGTGGCGGGGCGCGCAGTGCACCGCCGACTTCAGCCAGGCCGATCACCTCGCGCTCGCGGAGTGGCAGCTCGACGACGTACGTGCGCACTTCGGGGTTCCGCCGGCGGAACGGAAGGGCTGACATGCGTGTCCTCATGCCGCCGGGGCCGTCGGACGACGACGTCATCGCGGCGCATGTCGCGTTGCCCGCGTCCCGACCGCACGACCGCGCACTCGTGCGCCTCAACATGATCTCGTCGTCGGATGGCGGCACGGCGATCGCGGGCGTGTCGGGCGGTCTCGGCAACCGCGACGATCACGCGGTGTTCGCCGCATTGCGCGAACGCGCCGACGCGGTGCTCGTGGGGATGGCGACCGTGGTGGCGGAGCACTACCAGGCGCCCGACAATGACGACCTCCAAGTGCTGGTGATCGCGACCGGGCCGGACGTCTCGGGCAACCCCGAGCTCTTCGCATCGGGCCGCGGCACGCTGGTGCTTCCCGAGGACGCAGCACCGGCGCCGCCTGGTGTGACCGAGCTTCGGTTCGGAACCGGAGGGCTCGTCGATCTCCGCGCGCTCGTCGCACACCTCGACGGCCACGTGATCGTGCTCGAGGGCGGACCACGCATCGCGGGCGAGATGCTCGCACTCGGCCTGGTCGACGAGTTCTTCCACACCGTCGCGCCGATGGCGATCTCCGGTGAGTCGGCACGCCTCGCGCACGGCCCCGCCGCCGACGCGACGCCATGGCAGCTGCATCACGGCTTCTGCGACGACGCCGGCTACCTCTTCCTCCGCTACGTGCGCACCTGACTCACGCGACCCGCTCCGTGAGCTTCGGAGCCATCGACAGGTCGGCGCGATCACCGAACGCGGTGCCCGCGGCCCAGCCTTCGCCGTCGGACGCACGCGTCGAGAGGCCGCGCGTGCGCGGGAAGGCCTCGCGTCGGGCTGCAACCGCTCGTTCGGTGCGCGCGGCGAGGATCGGGACGAGCGCGGTGCCGGTCTCTGCAGTCGCGGCTTCGACGGTCTCGTCGACCGCGGTGCGGAGCCGAAGCCCGATCCGGTACGCGAACGCCACGAGGAACGACCGGCGGAACTGCGCGGTGCGGCTCTGGCCACGATGGTCGTATTTCGATCCTTCCCGTTGCAGGGCGGCCGTGGCCTGGAGCAGCAGCGACGTGAACAGCTCTTCGACCGCGTCGAGCTCGCCGGCGTACCCGAACACGGTCGCGAAACCGAGGGCTTGTGACCACACCGCGTCGCAGCCGTTCGCGGTGGCGACGTTGAACAGCAACACCGCCTTCGCGTTCGAATACGGGCTGTCGATTCCGATGCGACGGCCCACCGGGGTCTCACCCGCATCGCGCCCCGAAGCGCCGACGACTGCGCGGTCGATGCGATGGCGCGCCATGAGCTCCTGCGCCTTGGCGGTGAAGGCCTCCGACTCCGCTTCGAAGGTGGTGGACTCTGCCTTGGCCAGCAGCGCACGGACCTTGTGCAGGATCCCGCGCGGCAGCGACTGATCCGACACCGTCATGCCCGCGCGCCACGCCGTGGGCGGGTCGACCAGGCGCGGGAGCCTGGGCAGCAGGCGCAGCCAGTGCATCAACCGGACCGCGGCGAGCACGACGTCGCGCCACGCCGCACGGACGTGCGCGAGCGAGGCCGGCTGCGAAGCACGACCGGGACCTGCGTCGATGCGATCGAGCTGGGCCATCCACTCCGGAGCGACGCGCTCGCCGAGCGCCGCGTAGGACTCCGACTGTGACGCGATCACGCGACGGATCACTGCGGAGTCGATCTTTCCCAGGCTGTGGTCGATGTACCGCGCGAGATCCGCAGGCTGCCACCCTCGCTCCCACGCGCCTGCGACCTCGACCTCGAGTACAGCCGCGATACCGGCGGCAACACCCGGTGCGGGAGCGGCGCACAGCAGCTCCAGGTTCTGGAGGTGGCCGGCGCCGTCGGCGGTGAACTCATGACGCACGACAGCTTGAAAGCGCTCCGAAGCGGACACGGTGCTCATACCAGATGTTCTATCCGCGGGGTACGACAGCTTCGTCGGCTCCGACGTCGCACAACGAAGTGCGCCGGGGCGCTGGGCCCCGGCGCACTCGAACATGGTCGTGACCGGCGTCAGCCGGCGATGGCCTGCAGCACGTCGAGCCGAGCGGCCCGGCGAGCAGGCAGCGCCGCGGCGACCACTGCGGCGAGCGCCGCGACGATCACCACGACCGCGAGCCGGGTCACCGGGACCGCCATCTGGCCGAGCCCCTGGCTCGCCATCACCTGCATCGTGACCCAGCCGAATCCGAGGCCGAGCATGGTGCCCAGGGTGACGCCGAGCAGCGCGATGAGCGCCGCTTCCCAGCGCACACCGGCACGCACCTGGCTGCGCTGCATGCCGACCGCCCGCAGCAACCCCAGCTCCCGGCGCCGCTCGACCACCGACAGGGCCAGCGTGTTGGCGATGCCGAACAGCGCGATGACCACCGCGAGGAACAGCAGCACGTAGATCAGGTTCAGCATCTTGTCGATCTGAGCCTTGATGCTCTGCGTGAACTCCTCGACCGTGTTCAGGCGCGCCGCCGGGTTGTCAGCGAGTGCCTTGGTCATGGCCGCGCGAGCGGTGTCGGACGACACGCCGGGGCCGTTGGTCACGAGCACGTAGCTGTCGGTCACACGGGCCACGTTCGCCGCGAGTGCGACGTGCGAGACCACATAGTCGCCCAGCGGGTCCTTCACCGCGTAGATGGCAGCGACGGTGAAGTGCTGCTCACCCGTCTCCGGGAAGGTCATCGCCACGTCGTCACCGATGTGCAGATCGTCGGCCTTCGCCACGGTGTCTCGGACGCCGACGCCGTGATCACCGAGGTCGGCAATCGATCCTCGACTCACGTCGACGTCGAGCTGTCGACCGATCGCGGCCGGATCCACCGACGACAGCTGCAACGCCTCACCCGCGACCTCGACCGGCGCGTACCGGACGGTGGTGACGGGACCGGTCTCCGGGAGTGCATCGATCGCCCGTGCGACGTTCGGGCTCACGCCGTCCTGCTGCTGCACGGTGTCGATGATCCAGTCGCTCTTCACCGACGTGTTGACCGACGTCTCGATGGAAGCGTTCGCCGATGCGGCGAACACCGAGATGAAGACCACGAGGGCCGCGCCGATCATCAGCGCCGACGCAGTCGCCGCGGTGCGCTTGGGGTTCCGCGACGCGTTGTCGCGGGCGAGCACACCCGTCATCCCACGGAACGCCGCCACCGGCGCACCGACGACCCGCGTGAAGCGGGGTGCGACGATCGGGCCGAGCACGACGACGCCGACGAACAGCGCGAGTGCACCCAGGCCAACCGCCGCGCCACCACCGCCACCGACGCCGACGACGAGGAGGACCATGCCGAACGCAGTCACGATCGAGCCGATGACCGCACGCTTCACTGAAGTACCGGACGAGTCGACCGACACGTCGCGCAGTGCTGCGATGGGCGTCACCTTCGACGCCTTGCGTGCCGGCACGTACGCGGCCAGCACGGTCACGACGATGCCCACGACCATCGAGATGACGATCGCGCGGCTCGAGATCACGAGCGCGCCCTGCGGCAGCTCCGCGCCGAATCCCTCGAGCAGCTGCCGCAGCCCTGCGGCCAGCCCGATGCCCAGCACGGTGCCGACGGCAGAGGCGACGACACCGACGACGACGGACTCCAGCACGACCATGCGCAGCACCTGGGTACGCGTCGACCCGATGGCCCGCAGCATTGCGGTCTCCTTGGTGCGTTGCGCCACGGTGATCGAGAAGGCGTTGAAGATCACGAACCCGCCCACGACCAGGGCCACGACGGCGAAGATCATGAGGAACGTGTTCAGGAACGCCATCTGCTCGTGACTGTCGGCGATCGCCTCGTCCATGACTGCCGTTCCCGTGAGCACGCGCATGCTCGGGTCGTGCAGCGCGTTCGTGATCCGTGACGCGAGCTCGGACTGCGAGATGCCCGGTGCCGCGACGACCTGCACCGCGTCGATACGGCCGACGTCACCGACGGTCGCGGCGGCGGTCTCCGGAGTGAAGGCCACCACCGACGCGCCGCCCGCGTCCTCGGCATCGCCGTACGTCGCGATCCCCGCGATGGCGTACTGACCGGTTCCGGCTGCGGTGAGCACGGTGACCGAATCGCCGACCGCGAACTTGCCGGCCTCGGCCGACGCACGGTCGATGACGATCTCGTTCGCGGCGCGGGGCGCACGACCGGCGACCAGCCGGAGCGGGTTCACGTCCGGGCTCGCCTGCCACGCCATCGCGATCGGCGTCGCCTGTTCGGCGCTCTCGTCGAGGAGCCGGCCGTTACGACCGACGAGGCGGGCAACGCCCTCGACGGCGACGTCGGCACTGGCGACGCCGTCGACCGAACGCACCTGGTCGACGACCGTCTGGGCGATGGTGCCGTGCGCGGTGCCGCCGAGCTCGCGGTGGACGCCGCTGCTCGAACGCACGACCGCGTCCGTGCCTGCGTACTTCGTGGCGGCCATGCCGTCGTACGCCTTGCCGATGGTGTCGGTGAGCACGAAGGTGCCCGCAACGAAGGCCACGCCGAGAACGACGGCGACGGCGGTGAGCATGAACCGGGCCTTGCGGGCTCGGATCGGTCTGCAGAGTGAGACGCAACATGATGTTCAGCCCCCCAGGGTGCGCATGAAGTCGAAGACGGAATCGGACGTGGGGTCGAGCAGCTCGTCGACGATGCGACCGTCGGCCAGGAAGACCGCGCGGCCGGCGTACGACGCGGCGACGGGGTCGTGGGTGACCATCACGATCGTCTGACCCAGCTCGCGCACGGCCTGACGCATGAACGCGAGGATCTCGCCGCCGGTGCGGGAGTCGAGGTTGCCCGTGGGCTCGTCGGCGAAGATGATCGCCGGCTTGCTCGCGAGCGCCCGCGCCACCGCGACGCGCTGCTGCTGCCCGCCGGAGAGCTCCGACGGGCGGTGCGTGAGGCGGCTGCCGAGACCGACCGTCGCCACCACCTGGTCGACCCACTCGCGGTCGGGCTTGCGCCCGGCGAGCGAGCTCGGGAGCGTGATGTTCTCCGCCGCGGTGAGGGTCGGGATGAGGTTGAACGACTGGAACACGAACCCGACGTGGTCACGCCGGAGCTGCGTGAGCTTCCGGTCGTTGAGCGACGAGAGCTCGACGTCGCCGATCGACACCGAGCCCTCGCTGAGGGAGTCGAGACCGGCCAGGCAGTGCATGAGCGTCGACTTGCCCGAGCCCGACGGGCCCATGATCGCGGTGAACTGGCCGGCCGCGAACTCGACGGTCACACCGTCGAGCGCACGGACCTCGGCCTCGCCGCGGCCGTACACCTTCACCGCGCCGACGGCTCGTGCGGCGGGTGCCGCTGCTTCCGCGCCGTTCGGCTGCGGAGCGGGCACCCGGTCCAGGGTTGCAGTCATGTGCGTGCTCCTTTGCTCTTGGCCCGCTCCGCGGACCGGGGTGATGCCCGGGCTTCGGGCTCCCTCGCAGAATGCGGGAATCACGGTGCGAAAGCGTCGGCCGGTGGACCATTCACTCGGAGCCGTGCGGATGATCCCGGGAGGCCACGACGAGCCGCGAGTACGTCTGGAGATGTACGAGTCAGTACCTCCCAGGACCGATGCGACCGACGAGGGATACCGGTACCGTGATCTCGTGAAGGAGCAGACGGCGGGGCAGCGGCTCAGTGCCTGGTACCGGGGCCTGAACCCCTTCGTCGTCGATGCCGTCCTCACCGCCGTGCTCGTCGTCCTCGGGTTCGTCAGCACCTCCGGACGCGGCACGATCGCAAAGGCGGATTTCCGGGCACGCGACGCGCTGAACGTCATCCTCATCCTCGCGGCCACCTTGCCGTTCCTCGTGCGACGGCGGGCGCCGCTCCTCGTGCTCGTCGTCACCGCCACCGCCGTCGTGCTCATCAGCGGGAGGGGTTACAACGAGGGCCTCACGCCCCTGTTCGTGATGCTCGCCGCCGGCAGCCTCGCCGCGAACAGCACCAGCGTGCAGACGGGCATCGGCGCCACCGTCGTGTTCGCCGAGCTCGTCGCGCTCTACTTCTTCTCCGAGGCGAACTTCACTGCGGCCAACCTCGCCGCCAACCTTGCGTTCTTCACCGCGGTCTTCATGATCGGCGTGACCATCAAGTCGCGACGTCAACGCGTCGAGGCGCTCGAGCAACGCGCGCTCGCGGTCGAACGAGAGCAGGAAGAAGAGTCGCGGCGCGCGGTCGCCGACGAGCGGCTCCGCATCGCGCGCGAGCTGCACGACGTGGTGGCCCACTCGATGGGTGTGATCGCGGTGCAAGCCGGCGTGGGTGAGCATGTCATCGACACCGACCCGGCGGAGGCGAAGCGCGCGTTGCAGGCGATCTCCGACGTCAGCCGCTCCACGCTCGCCGAGATCCGGCGCATGCTCGGCGTCCTCCGTGAAGGCGAAGACGGCGCCGCGAACTACTCGCCGGCACCCGGGCTCGACGAGCTCGACCGGTTGACGCGTGAGCTCGACGGCGTCGGCCTGCCCGTCGACGTCTCCTTCGAAGGCACCCGGGTGGAGCTCCCGCGCGGCGTCGACCTGACTGCGTATCGGATCGTGCAGGAAGCGTTGACCAACGTGCTGAAGCACGCCGGTCCGGCGCGTGCGTCCGTGCTCGTGCGGTACGAGCCGGGCGAAGTGCGCGTGGAGATCACCGACGACGGTCGCGGTGTCAACGGGCGCTCCAACGGCGGCGGACATGGCCTCGTCGGCATGCGCGAACGCGTCGCGGTCTACGGCGGGACGCTCGAGACCGGACCGCGCGTCGGCGGCGGGTTCCGCGTCGCGGCATCGCTCCCCTATGAGGACAGCGCGTGATCCGCGTCGGCGTGGCCGACGACCAGGCCCTCGTGCGCAGCGGGTTCGTCGTCCTGCTCGGCTCCGACCCCGACATCGAAGTGGTCGGCGAGGCGTCGGACGGTGCCGAGGCCGTCGCGCTCGTGGGGCGCGAGCGTCCCGACGTCGTGCTGATGGACATCCGCATGCCGGTCATGGACGGGCTCGAGGCCACACGCCAGATCGTCGGCGCGGAAGCGACCACCGCGACGCGCGTGCTCATCCTCACGACGTTCGATCTCGACGAGTACGTCTTCGAGGCGCTGCGCGCCGGTGCGAGTGGCTTCCTGCTGAAGGACACCCTGCCGGTCGAGCTCCTCAACGCGGTCAAGGTCGTCGCGGCGGGTGATGCCCTGCTCGCGCCGAGCGTGACCCGCCGCATGATCGAGCAGTTCGCGCGGGCCACCACACCCGCGGCGGCGCGCCGCAACCGGGCATCGAGAGCCTGACGGATCGCGAGACCGAGATCCTGATCGCAGTGGCGAACGGGCTGTCGAACGCGGAGATCGCGGAGACGCTGTTCATCTCACACGCCACGGCCAAGACCCACGTGAGCCGGTTGCTCTCGAAGCTCTACGCTCGTGACCGCGCGCAGCTCGTGATGATCGCCTACGAGTCGGGCGTCGTGACCCCGGGAAGCTGAAGACCGGCACCTTTCCCGCGTCGAGCGGTGCGATCCGTACGCTGAGCACCGATCCCATGGAGGTGGCGTGTTCCTCGCGTTCAAGGAGATGCGGCGAGCGCCGGCCCGCTTCGGCCTCCTCGTCGCGGCGATCGCGCTCCTCGTCTTCCTGATCCTCTTCCAGCAGACGCTGCAGAACGGGCTGCTCACGTCCTTCGTCGGAGCGATCGAGCAGCAGTCGGCACCGGTTCTCGTGCTCTCGACCGACGGGCGCCGGAACCTGCAGAGCAGCTCCATCACTCCGGAGCTCGAGCAGAAGGTGCTCGCGGTGCCCGGCGTCGGGCGAGCCGGCGAGATCGGCCAGAGCACATTGAGCGTGCGCGCGAACCGGGACATCACCGGTGCGGCCGTCATCGGGTACGAGAAGGTCGGGCTCGGATCTCCACGGAAGATCGTCGCCGGGCGATTGCCGACGAGCGACGGTGAAGGCGTCGCCAACGAGACCGACTCCGATCGAGGCTTCGGCATCGGCGACGTCGTGCGGGTGCAACCCGGCGGATACGAGATCACGATCGTCGGCCAGGCGCGGGACTCGAACCTCCAAGCGACGCCGACGATCTTCACGCAGTACGCCACTTGGGAGAGCGCGGTGCGCTCCGCGAACCCGGACGCGCGCGAGCTGCAACCGAACGCGCTCGCGCTGTCGCCGGCTCCGGGTGTCAGCGACGACCAACTCGTGCGCCGGGTCAACGCCGCGAGCCCCGACGTCGAGGCGCTCACTCGCGCCGACGCCGCGGCCAAGGCTCCCGGCGTGTCGCAGGTGAAGTCGTCGTTCCTCGTGATCTTCCTGCTGTACGGGCTCGTCGTGCCCCTCGTCACGGGCTTGTTCTTCCTCATCATCACGTTCCAGAAGGCGAGCTCCCTCACGCTGCTGCGGGCGATCGGCGCACCCGGCTCGCGGCTCGTGAAGTCGCTCGTGGTGCAGGTCACCGTCGTCCTCGGGCTCGGCATCGCGCTGGGCACCGCCTTGTACGCGCCCGTCGCGTTCCAGCGGATCGGCTCGATCCCACTCCGGTTCGAGTCGACCGCAGTTGTGCTCTGGGCCGTCGTGCTGCTCGTCCTCGGCCTCGCGAGCTCGTTGGTCGCGGCGCGCGCGCGTGCTCGCCATCGATCCGATCGAGGCAACCACCGGCGCCGGGGTGCAGGTGTGAAGCTCGCGCTGCGAGAGATGCGCCGCCGGCCGGGACGCTTCGTGATCGCCGTCGTGCTGCTCACGCTGATCGCGTCACTGCTCATGCTGCTCGGCGGACTCCTCGACGGCCTGATCGCGCGTTCCACTGCCGCGATCGAAGCGCAGCCCGGCAAGGTGATCGTCTTCTCGGCGACGGCGGAGAAGTCGTTCCTGCGGAGTCGCATCACGCCGGAGACGCGCGCGGTGGTGGCGGCGGTCCCGGGCGTCACCCGGGTGGGCGGGCTCGGCGTGCTGCAGGCCGGCGCGCGCGTGCCGGGGAACGGACCTCGTGACCTCGCCGATGTCGCCGTCGTCGGCTACCAGCTGCCACCCGACGGGGTTCCGCGCGCACCGGCCGCCGGGGAGGGGTACGCCGATCGCGTCCTCGAGCGCGACGGCGTGCGCGAGGGCCAGACGCTGCTCGTCGGCCCGGCGCGCACACCCGTGAAGGTCGTCGGCATGGTGGATGACGTCAGCTACTCGGGATCAGGGACGATCTGGACCTCCCCTGCGACGTGGCGCATGGTCCAGAACGCGAACAAGCCGAACGCGGCAGTGGCACCAGGCGTGTTCCAGGCGCTTGTCGTCGACGGCACCAGAAGCGCCGGTGAGCTCGCCGCGCGATCGACCGCACGACTGACGGCACGACCGAGACCGTATCCATCTCCGACGCGGCCGACTCGGTCGGCGGCGTGCGCCAGCAGCGCAGCGTGTTCAATCAGATCATCGGCGTCACGATCGTGATCGCGGTCGTCGTCATCGCGCTGTTCTTCGCGCTCTTGACCGTCGAGCGCACCGCCCTCTACGGCGTGCTGAAGGCCATCGGCGCACGTTCACGAACCCTGTTCGGCGGCGTGATGCTCCAAGCCGTCGTCGTCGCCGCGATCGCGGCCGTCCTCGGCGGCGGGCTCGCGCTGTTGTTCGACGCGCTCATCCCGGCCGGAGCGCTTCCCTACCAACTCCTGCCCAGCCGCCTGCTCACCAGCGCGCTCGCGCTCGTGGTTGCCGCGATTGCGGGCAGCGCATTCTCGTTGCGGCGCGTGCTGCGCATTGATCCTGCTTCAGCGATCGGAACCAGCTCATGAACGACATCACCCTCGACCCATCGGCAGCCGCTTCCCCCGACGATGGATCGCCGGCGCTCGAGATGGAAGCTGTCCGCAAGGTGTACGGCAGCGGCGACAACGAAGTGGTCGCGCTCGACCACGTGACGCTCTCGCTTGCCAACGACGAGATCATTGCCCTCGTCGGGCCGTCGGGATCGGGCAAGACGACGCTGTGCTCGATCGCGGGAGGGATCCTCTCGCCGACGTCGGGCCGGATCGTCGTCGGCGGGCGGGACATCTCCCACTACGGGCCGAAGCAGCTGACCGAGTTCCGGCGGGACGAGATCGGGTTCGTGTTCCAGTCGGTGAACCTCGTGCCGTTCCTGACCGCGCGCGAGAACCTGCTCGTGGTCGACGAGATCGGTCGGAGGACCGGCGCCAAGGCACGGGCACGCGCCGACCAGCTCCTCGACGAGCTCGGGCTTGCCGATCGCGCGGGGCATCTCCCGGCGGAGCTCTCGGGTGGCCAGCGCCAGCGGGTCGCGATCGGGCGGGCATTGATGAACGACCCGACGCTCGTGCTGTTCGACGAGCCGACGTCGGCACTCGACACCAAGCTCGGCGATCAGGTGACACATCTCATCCGCACCGAGATGAAGAAACGCGGCATCGCCGCGATCCTCGTCACCCACGACGAGCGCATCACCCACTACGCCGACCGAACAGTGCACATCACCGACGGTGTGCTGACGGGATAGCTTCGCGCCGTCAGGGGGAGGCACGCGATGGGTGATCTGCTGGTCCGCGGAGGCACGCTGGTCGACGGCACCGGCGGTGCCGCCCGCCGCGCCGACGTGCGTGTACGGGGCGGGCACATCGCGGAGATCGGCGACGACCTGCGCCCCGATGGCGAACCGGAGATCGACGCGTCGGGCGCGGTCGTGACGCCCGGGTTCATCGACACCCACACGCACCTCGAC
The DNA here is from genome assembly GCA_963721435.1 of uncultured Actinomycetes bacterium. Classification (GTDB taxonomy): domain Bacteria; phylum Actinomycetota; class Acidimicrobiia; order IMCC26256; family DASPTH01; genus CAVRJC01. The sequence goes on along the minus strand of CAVRJC010000012.1, from coordinate 1,165,882 downwards.
CCGTCGCTGTTCTGGGATCCCGGCGCCGATCCCATGCCGCAGCACGGTGTGACCACGGTGCTGCTGGGGAACTGCTCGCTCTCCCTCGCGCCGGTGCGCGCCGACCAGCGCGAGCTGTTGGTCGACGTCTTCAGCTACGTCGAAGACGTGCCGGTGAACGTGTTCGACATCAGCGTCCCGTGGTCGTGGGAGCGCTGGGCCGAGTACCGCGACGCGATGCGGGCGCGCGCCTTCGCGGTGAACTCGGCGGGCATGGTGGGACATACACCGTTGCGCATGTTCGTGATGGGCGACGACGCCTGGGAACGCCCGGCGTCAGAGCCCGAGCGCGTCGCGATGGCTGCACTCCTGGCCGAGTGCCTGCGCGACGGTGCGTTCGGGCTCACGACGTCGCACTTCGACCACGACCGCGCCAATCGGCCGGTGCCGTCGTCGCTCGCCGACGACGCCGAGCTCGGTGTGCTCATCGACGTGCTCGCGGAACACGGCCGCTTCCTCGAGTTCATCCCCGACCTGCTCAGCGCCGACCTCGGTGACACGGTCGCGCGGTACGCCGCGCTCCTCGGCCCGCGCGGTGTGACCGCGACGTGGAACCTGCTCGCGCATCAGGTGCAGGACAAAGGTGCGCTCGCGGACTTCCTCCTGGAGCAGGCGGCGGCGCAACACGCCGCCGGTGTGCGCATCTACCCACAGGTCAGCCCGCGCACGATCGACGTGCAGGTCAACTGGTCGTCGAGCATCCTGTTCACGCATCTCCCCGACGGGTGGCACCAGATCATTCGTGCCGATGCGACGCGCATGGCCGAGCTGCTCCGCGATCCTGCGTGGCGCGTGGTCGCGCGTGACGAGTGGGACACCACGATGATCGAGGCGTTTCCGCACCGTCATCCCGAGTACGTGCGGTTCGCGTCGGTGACACGGCCCGAGCACGAGCGCTGGTTGGGCGCGAGCCTCGCGGACCTCGTGGCCGAGCGCGGCGGTCATCCATCGGACGTGCTCGCCGACTGGGTGCTCGACAACGACCTCGACCCCGGATTGATCGCGGTGCTCGCGAACGCCGATGCCGACGGCATGCGGGCGATGCTCCGCCACCCGGCCACCATCGTGTCGGCGAGCGACGCGGGCGCGCACCTGCGCATGTTCTGCGCCGCGGGCGACACCACGCTGCTGCTCAGTCGTCACGTGCGCGAGCGCGACGACCTCACGCTGGAGCGGGCGGTGTGGGAGCTGACCGGTCGTCAGGCCGAGCTGTTCGGGTTCACCGGTCGCGGCACCGTCACCGAGGGTGCCCACGCGGACCTCACGGTCTTCGACCTCGACGAGCTCGCGTGGCTCCCCGAGGTGCTGGTCGACGACGTCCCGGGCGGCGGCGCCCGTCTCCGCCGTCCCGCGGGCGGCTTCCGGGCCACCGTCGTCGCCGGGGTCGTCACGCAGAACGACGGCATGGCGACCGGCGCGCTGCCGGGCACGTTCCTCGACGCCGGCTGAGCGAGTGCCTGCTGCGAGTCATCGATGGCGTCGATGTCTCGACGCTTGATCCGTCCCGATGGTGAGCTCGGGCGATACTTGCCGTGTGGGGCGAAGCATCGCGAAGAGTTGGTTGTCGACGCGCGGGCGCAGATTCAGGACGGCCGTTGTGAGTGTGCTCCTCGCGTCGGTGTCTGCGGCCGGGGTCGTGTCCGAGCCCGCGACGGCGCAACCGGCGATTCGCCTCACGGCGCCAGTGTGCCGACCGACGAAGCCGACGACCGCAGCGGAGTATCAAGCCGTCTTCGACACTCGTGCGTTCCCGTGGATCGGTGCTGATCTCAACGATGTCATCGATGACAGCCCCGATCGTACGCTCTGGGTGTTCGGCGACACGTTCGTCGGCAGCGTTCGTCCTGACGGTTCCGTTGCTCCAGGGTGGGGCTTCGTGAACAACTCGCTGGTGGTGCAGTCCGGCCCGTGCTTCGACTTCCAAGTCGCCGGGGCGGGCGGGACTCCCGAAGAATGGATTCCGAGCCCTCATCCTTACCAGTACTGGGTCGGTGGCGCGGTCGCGACCGGGGACACGATCGAAGTGGTGCTCGAAAGGGTCGAGCACATCGACAACGGTGGTGTCGTCGCCTTCAACTTCTTCATCGTGGGTCTCGAGATCGCGACGCTGCGCCGCAGCGATCTTTCAGTCGAATCGATCACGCCGGTTCCGATGTTCCAAAGCGACGTGCCGAACACCGTCGTTCCCTACGGTGGCGCGCTCACAGCTGTCGGTGGCTATGCCTACCTCTACGGCTTCATCAATCTGCAGCAGATGGTCGCTCGCGTGCCGCTGAACCGCATGACCGACTTCACGGCCTGGCAGTACTGGCGAGGAGGCGTCGGCGCCACGGTCAACCAATCGTGGGCGTGGACGACCGACCCCGGCCAGGCGAAACCCATGACCCTCCAACCGTTCGTCACTGGTGGGCAACCAGTCGCGCCAATCGAAGTCGTGCAATACGGGCGCGGGTACCTCGCGATCGCGAAGGGCAGCGACATCCCGGACCCCGCGACCCCGGTCGCCAACACCACGGTCTACGCGTGGTCGTCACCCAGCCCCGTCGGGCCCTGGGCACTCGTCGGACCCATCGCCACCACTCCACTCACCGGCAACGAGTTCAGCTACGGCGCAGAACTCATCAACACGCCCGGGGCCGGGCTGCTCGTCACCTGGAGCAGAAACGCCCCCATCGACGACGTCCTCGCCGACGCCACCGTCTACGGACCGCGTTTCGCCGCACCATCGAACCTGCCCGCACCGAAACGCTTCCCCTCGCCGAAACGCTGACTCTCACCATCCTGTCCTCGAGCGGGCATGACGTGCTGCCTCCCGCGAGGGTGGCCGCGATTCGGCAACGATGGTCGTATGCGCGAAGCACGGGCACCGATTCTCGTTGTGACGGGGCCGTCGGGCGTCGGGAAATCGACAGTGAGCCGCCTCGTTGCAGCAACGCTCGGCGAGAAGAGCGTCCACATTCGCATGGACGACTTCATCCGGTTCGTTGTCAACGGATGGGTCGAGCCGTGGCTGCCTGAATCGGCACAACAGAACCGGGTGCTCGGCGGCGCGGTTCTGATGGCCGCGATGCACTTCGCCGAGGGTGGCTACGTCGTGGTGCTGGACGGCCACGTGTTCCCCGATGCGCTTGCAGAGCTGGCTCAGGCGTGCCGTCATCGGGATGTGCCGTTGCACTACGTGGTCCTCCGAGCCGACCTCGGCGCCTGCTGGGAACGTGCGACGAGTCGGAGGATTGGTGAGCGTCCGGATGATCCGGCGACGTTCGCCGATCTTCACGCGAGGTTCGTCGACCTCGGCGAGCACGAGCGGAACGTCGTCGAGGCAACTGGGACGCCCGAGGATGTCGCGTCCGGTGTGGTTGCGGCCTTCCGTGCAGGAACTCTCGCTGAGAGCGTCAAGAGCGACAGCTGACGGCCTGAACGCTCGCGAAGATCTGCCGGGTGTTGTCCTCATTCAGGGCACTATGTGCGGATCGACGATCGCGTTGCCGAGGATCAACAGGAGGTTGCGCGATGAGTGACCGCGAAGACGACCCCGGAGTTGCCGCCGACGAAGATGTGAGCCTGGCTCGAGCTGCGCACGCGGCCCAGGACAACCTGAGCGAGCTCGTCGAACCCGACGCGGTCGACGTGGACGAGCAGACCGAGGACGACATGTTCGAGCTCGACCAGAAGGAGCTCGAAGAGCTCGGTCTCACGCTCGACGATCCCCACCAGCCCGGTCAGGAGTAGTCAGTCGCCGGTGCTCAGGACGGCCCGTCGGTGATTCGAGCGAACATCCGTCACTGACACTGTCCCGCGCTGGTGCGTGTCCTCGGCGGTCCCGAGAGGGTGTCAGGCGGTGAGTCCCGCAGCTCGCGCCATCGCCGCCAGTTCGCCGGGGACGTCGGAGCCCATCGGCGCGTAGGCGAGCTCGGTCACACCCATCGCCTCGAGCTCCGCGAACTTCGCGCGCAGCTCGTCCTCGGTGCCCGACGTCGAGAACTGCGCGAGGTTCGGATCGAGGAACGGCAGCTCGCGCGCATTGGGCGCGACGCCGTGACCTTCGTGCACGTGCAGGTGTCGAACGTCGGGGTCGATCGCCTCGACGCTGGCGCGCCACTCGGCGCCGCCGGGAAGGGTGTCGACGGCCGCGCCGGCCATCTCGTACGTGTAGTGGTAGTTGAGCGCGATCGCGGGCCCGAGCGCGTCGAACGCGCGCGGCGACGTGACCGCCTCGCCCGGCGCGAGCACGGTGCCCGCGGTGCCGAGGATGCACCAGTCGAAGCCGCTCACCGGCGCGAGCGAATACACACCGTCACCCACCGCATGCGCGACCTCGAGGCCCCTCGGCCCGTTCGCGGCAACGATGATCGGCACGTCGATCGGCCGCGCCGGTGCCCAGTCGTCGGGATGCCGCATCGCGATCTTCCGGCCGTCGACCTCGACGGTGTCGCCGCGCAACAACGCGCGCAACGCGCGCACGTACGCGTCGACGCGGCTCCACGGCAACGGTCGCTGCCCGAGCATGGCACGCGCAGTGAAGCCGGTGCCGACCACGACCGCGAGGCGACCCGGCGCGATGTCCTCGATCGTCGCGATCGCCGACGCGGTGGCGAGCACGTGGCGCAGGTGAGGGATGACGAGTGCGCCGAGCCCGATGCGCTCTGTGTTGTCGGCGACGCGCGCGAGCGTGACCCAGACGTCCCAGTACAACGCGGGCGAGTCGTGCAGGTACACGCGCCCGTATCCGAGCTCCTCGGCGCGTTGCGCCCACTCGACGCTGCGGGGCCCGGGCGGGAAGCTGCACGTGAAGCCCATCGTCACGACGCCGGCGACCTCGGCGCCGGTTGAGTACTCGAACGGGAAGCCGCCTCAGCCGCTTCGACCTCGAGCAGGCTCTTCTGGTCGAGCACGTAGAGCAACCCGAGCGACGGCAGGATCACGATCGCGGCGACGATGAACACGACGAGGATCGTAACGAGCGTGGGGTCAGGTGCGGCCGCCTGCGACACCTTCAACGTCGTCGGGAACATGTACGGCCACTGCGCGACACCCCACCCGATCACGATGGACGCCACCGCGCCGATGGCGAGGACGCGAGCGAAGCGGTGCGAGTTGCGGAGGAGCAACACGAGTGATCCGATGCCACAGATCGACGAGATGATCACGAGGGGCAACGCGCGCGACGTCAGGCCGTCGAAGATGTAGCGCGCGTCCGAGTGCAGCACGAACACACCCGCGATCGCGATCACGCCCGTGACGATCGCGGCGATGACCGCCCGTCGACGGAAGTACTCGACCATCTCGTCGTCCTGGAACCGTCGCGCGTCGAAGAACAGATACACCGACGCCAGGTACGCGCACACCGCGATGGCCAAGACGCCGCCGAGGATCGACGTGGGATTCACCCAACTGTCCCAGGGATCGCCCGCCTTGCCGCCCGCGGGCACGCGGCCCGACGCGATCGCGCCCGCCACCGCACCGAGGCAGTACGGCACGATCACCGACGAGATCGCGAACGCCGCGCCGAAGTTCCGCAGGCTCGACGTCTGGGTCACCTCCTTGCGAAACGCGAAGCTCGACCCGCGCAACACGATGCCCAACGCCGCGAGCGACAACGGCACGAAGAGTGTGAGCCCGATCGACGCGAAGGCTTCCGAGAAGCCCGTCCACAGCACGACGAGGCAGAAGATCAGCCAGACGTGGTTCGCCTCCCACACCGGGCCGATCGAGTGCGCGGCGATCGCGCGGGCGCTCGCCGCGCTCGGCACCACCCGCCACCAGGTCCCAGAAGCCCGCGCCGAAGTCCGCGCCGCCGAACACCGCGTACGCGGTGACGCCGAAGAACAGGACGACGGCGATGACGTCGCTCATGATCCATCACCCGAATCGACGCCCGCGGGCACCGGTTCACGCGGGCCGTAGGGACCGCCGCGGTCGAGCTCGGCGTCACCCGCACGGAAGCGCGCACTCATCTTGCGCAGGATCAGCACCAGCGTCACCGCGACCCCGGTGTACAGCGCCGCGATCACGAGGAACGTGATCCACACTCCACCATTGGTCGTCGCTCCCGCCGTGACCTTCAGGTAGTTGACGACGATCCACGGTTGTCGACCGACCTCGGTGACCACCCACCCGGCCTCGAGCGCGAGCACCGATGCAATCCCGGCGCCCGCGGCGAGCATCAGGAACGCCTTGCTCGTCGGCATCCGGCGGCGGAAGAGCCACGTGAGGCCGTACCAGGCCGCGAGCAACGACAACATCGTGCCGAGCCCGACCATGAGGTCCCACGCGAGGTGCACGACGTTCACCTGGCGTGTGGTGGGCCGCGTGCTCGCGGGGACCGAGTCCAACCCCTTGATCACCGTGCTCGTGCCGTCGGCCGGATCCGAGAGGATCGACGCGAGGCCGGGAATGGCGATCCCCCCGCTCACGGTCCCGTCGGAATTCAGGTGCCCGAACAACGTCTCCGGCACATCGCTGGACGTCTTGGGAACGAGCTCGATGGCCGCGAACTTCGTCGGCTCGTTGTTGTAGACCCAGCGCGCCATTTCGTCGCCGACGAGCATCTGGATCGGCGTCGCGACCGCGGCGACGGTGAACGCGATGATGAAGCCGAGCCGGTGGTACCGGTCACGCCGGCCGCGCAACATGCCCCAGGCGTACACCGAGGCGACGAGGAACCCGCCGACGAGATACGCGGCAACGAGCATGTGCAGCGACTGCAACGGCATCGCCTTGTTGAAGATCACGTCGATCGGGTCGACGTCGATTACCTTCCCGGCAGAGTTCAGCGTGAAGCCGGAGGGCTCGTTCATCCACGCGTTCGCGGCGACGACAGAGATCGTGCCGCCGATCCCTGCGATCACGATCGGCACGCCGGTCCAGAAGTGCGGCCACGGCTTCAGGCGCTTCCATCCGTAGATGTAGATCGCGAGGAAGATCGCCTCGGTGAAGAAGAACAAGCCTTCGATGGTGAACGGAATCCCGAACGCGTCGCCGAAACGACCCATGAACGTCGGCCACAGCAAGCCGAACTCGAACGTGAGCACCGTGCCGGTCACCGCGCCGACCGCGAACGTGACCGCCATGTACTTCGACCACCGTTGCGCGAGCAGCAGCGCGTCGGCGTCGTCCTTCTTGATCGCGCGGTAGTTCGCGATGAGGGCCATGAACGCCCACGCCACGCCGAGCGGCACGAGGATGATGTGGACCGCGAGCGTGAATGCCATCTGCGCCCGCGCCCACGGGACCGGGTTCACACCGACGATCAGCGGCAGCATGTGGCGCACCGGGTCAGCCTCGCGCAGTTCGCTCGGCGCCGTGAGACTCGGCGCGGGCGGCGCACCCGGTGCTGCGGCATCAACGAACGGCGAACACCATGGTCACCGAGACCGACACCGACTGGCTGCCCGGCTGCACCGGGACGGACGCGGTGTCGGCCGCACCGGCTCGGAAGTCGGGCACCGGGCTCGCCGTCGAGCCTTCACTGATCGACAGGATCTCGCCGAGCTCGACGCCGGCCGCCTTGGCGAGCTCGTCGGCCTGCGCGCGTGCGCGCTTCACCGCATCGGTGCGCGCCGCGCTCATGAGCGAGCCGGTGTCGGAGAACGAGAAGCTCACGCCGTCGAGGCGGACGTCGTCGCCGACCTGCTTGCTCGCGGCGTCGATGCCGGGCCCGACCTTGGCGATGTCATGGATCTGCGCGACGACGGTCGTGCTCGCCTCGTAGCCGGTGATTTGACCGGCATCGTCGGTGGTGGGCTGCAACGACAGGCCTACGGTCTGGACGTCCTTGTCGGGGACGCCCGCGTTCTTGATCACGTCGATGAGCTTGTTCGCGCGGTCGCTCATGGTGCCGAGGGCGTCGGCGGCCGATTTCGCCCGGCTCGAGACTCCGATGCTGAGCTCCGCGACGTCAGGCGTGCCGGTTGCCTCGCCGTCACCCGTCACGGTGATGGTCCGCGTCACCGTGGTGCCCGTCGTCGACGGCCCTGATGTCGACGACGTGGTCGGGTCGGTCGCCGCGGCCCCCGGCGCACTGACGCCGATGAGCAGATACACCACGGTCGCGGCAACCGCCGCACTGATCGACGGCACGAGGATTCGCTTGCGCATGATGCCCTCCGGGACTCGACATGCGCACTCTGACGACGCGACCGGTCGACGAGTTCCCGCGTCCCGACAAGTTCCGTGCACATGGGCGCTAACGTTCGGTGCCACATTCCACTCGACAGCAGGAGCGCGTGATGGCAGACGAGACGGCGGATCCGAGCAACACCAAGGTGGTGGCGGAAGCCGACGTCGACATCGACGGTGACGACACGCCCGACGCGCATGTCACGGTCGAGGTCGAAGAGATCGACGTCGACGGCGACGGTCAGGCCGACATCGTCGTGGTGACCGAGACGGTCGAGATCGACGTCGACGGCGACGGTCAGGCCGACATCGTCGAGGTCACCGAGACCGTGGCCATGGACGTGGACGGCGACGGCACTGCCGACGCGATCACGATCACGCGCGCGACGGCTGTCGACATCGACGGTGACGGGGTTCCCGACGCCATCGAGATCGAGGAGCTCGACATCAGCGACATCCCCGAGCCCGGCGACGCGTAGCTCTCATCGACTCCCCGATCAGATCGGCGGGTTGAATTCCAGACTCGTCTCGTAGTACTCGACGATGCCGGCGGCCACCGCCGCGGAGGCGCGGCGTTCACCGTCCCCATACGCGCGCAGCGGGCGTCTGCGCCGAACGGTCTCGGACCGTGTGGATGGCCGAGAACGTGGCTTACGGTGCTTTGGTGGCGTTCCAGGTGCCAGTGCCGGTCGGGGCCTGGTAGGTGCCAGACATGGTGTTCCCGGAGACCGACCCTGCATAGGTGATTGCCAACGAGCCGACGGTGCCGAACGTGATCTTGTTGCCCGTCAACTTCCCGGTGATGTTGATCGTCGAGCCGAGTTCAGAGATATCAATCGTGCCGGTCAGGTCCGATCCCGACTGCTGCCAGGTGAGGCTGAAGGTGCCCTGGCTCGCACCCGTGTACTGCCCAGACCACGTCCCCGAAAGCCCGCTCGCTGTTGCTGGTGTGGTCGAGGGAGAGGTGGTGGACGTGCAGTGCGAGGCGACGAAGGTGGTGAAGCTCGTCATGGCCTTGTTGAACGTCGCGACGTTCTTGACGCCGAGATCGCTGAGGTTCTTGCCCTGACCAACGGCCTTGAAGGTCGTCGTCAGGGTCTTGAGCGTCGATTTCAGGGATTTCGACGGGGCGACCTTGCCGAGCGTCTGGAGAGGCGCGGCCAGGCTGGCCGCGCCTTGCCCAGAGGCCGCGGCCTGAGCGAAGAGGGTCGAACCGCCGGCTTCAGACACCGCCTTGCAGAACTGATTCTTGTTGCTCGCCACCGAGGCCGTCGATGGGCTCGCGAGCGCCGCAGTCAGTCCCGTGCCCAGCACGACCGTGAGCACGAACGTGATCGTCTTTGGCATCGGACCACACTCCCTCTGCCGAAAACACCCTCGAGGGCCGAGAACCCCGGGCTGCCCGGCGCACTCGCTCTGGGTTCGGACTGTAAGGAGCGGACCTGAACCAACGCTGAACAACCAACCCCGGGCGAGGCCCGCTGAGAGCCTTCACGGGCAACGCCGCGCGCCGAGGCCTTCGAGCGCCCGTAGCGACCGTCAGTTCACTACTCAGACGCCAAGCGGTTGAGAACCTGGGCAATCCCAGCGCGAGCGCCGCTCCTGCGACTGGGGGGTCCGCCGTCAGCTAGGACTTCGTCGTGTTGAGGTTGACGACCGACATCGCGCGCGCGAACTTCGTTCGATGACGAAGCTTCCCCAGGAACGATTCCATGATCCGCTGTCGACGCCTGATCTCGTACACAGGCGCTGGGAACAGCGAGCGATCCTCCGACAGCTCCACGAACAGGCGCTCCATGATGCGGCCACTCACGGCCGTGTCGCCCACTTGACGAAACCGAGCGAGGAACAGCGCACAGCGGTCGAACTCGAGTTGCGTGACGAGGCAGACCGGCTCTGCGAGGAGCTTGGACCGCTCATCGAGCGCCTCTGGCGTCGAGAACGCGCGCGGGCGCTCACGGTATTCGTCCACGACGGCAACTTTCCCGACGAACTCGGAAGCTTTCGAGGCGTCACCTCCGGCGGCGGCGACAATCCGTTCACTGAGATCATGCGACGGGCTGACATCCGATCCGCCGATGATCCGATCGAGGAAGCCGAAGCCCGTTATCACGATCTCGTGACGCTCGCTCTGCTCCTCATGTGGGCAGACGAGCTTTCGCCTGACGGGTATCGAGACCCTCGCATGTAAACGCGCGAACCGATACACGGACTCGTTGGCGGATCTCTGGCTGCGGCGCTCCCGATGCCGTCAACACTGCAACGATGCCGACGACAAAGCGTCAGAGCCACGCGGCCCTCTCGCGCGCACGCCCGACATGGCAGTACGGCGTATCACGGTAAGCCTGTCTTGAACCCGTACGCGGGGCACTGAGAGAGCTGCAGCGCAGTGCGGTAGATCTGGCGCGGGAAATCTATCGACGGTCGGCCTTCAGGAGTTCGCGCCGTGTCGTCTTCGGCCCGACGATTGTCGTCCCGCGTGTCGTCGGGATTGCGTCCAGATCGGGCGGGCCCTCCCAGCAGCGGACGAGCAAACGCCGGATGATGGCCTTCATACGCCGGATGTCGGCGTCGCTGGCGCGGGACTTGAGGTCGCCCCTTGTTCGCGACGCATCACGGTGAACCAGATGACGCGACGCAGATCGGACTGTGACCAATGACCCTTTCCCTTCACTCGTCGTCGGTGCATGCCGATTCCGCGAGGTGGACACCGTCGCGAAAGATCGGAAGCATGGCATGCAAGGTTTGACGCCGCGCCAGGCGCACACGGACCCATTCGAGAACGAGCGTCAGGCGCACACGGACGTATTCGAAAACGACTGGACCGCGAGTGCGGACGTGCGCACCCGCCAGCTTGTGTTGGCTTGGCGTCTGGACTATCTCTGGTGGGCGGTTCAAACCAAGCGCGGGGAGCGCGGAAGCGTCGCGGCGTAGCCCTCGACCCTCGACGCCCGTTCCAAGCGGAGTGCTCTTCGCAACGGCGACCGGGTCTGCGCGCTCGGCGAGCGGATTCCGCGGTGGGCAAGCGAGAACACGATGAGTGGCTCGACGAGTTTGTCCCTGTCGGATCGGTCGGCATGGTCACGAACGTCATCGAGACGCCAACGGCGAGCGGTGGTGCCTCTGCGATGGGATTACTACGGCAACGAGGCACCCGTCGATCACGACCACCTTGTATGGATCGGCGAGAATCCACCGGTCATCGGGAAGCTCTGAGCCGCTGCCGTGCACCCACATCTTCGGGCGGGGTTTCGTCTTCTGGGCAGTGGGGTTGATCGCGCCTGATGTCACACCCACAGGACATTGGATCAAGCTGTTCGGGTACGCGGGCCGAAATGATGATGGCGCACAGCTTCGGGTCTGCGGGGTGGACCCGAATCTTCGCCGACGGCCCCGCCCCGGGCGGGGTTTCGTCGTTTGGCCTTCCGATGGGGAAGCGTTTGCCGAGCGTTGAATCAAGCCCGGCGTGTCCGAAGACGATTTCTTGGGACACAGACGCCGCCCCCACTACGCCTCCGAGGCGACCAGGCCGCGTCGCATGAGTCGGCCCCGGATGCACGCCCCGCTTTCCGGGGCTGACTCGCGTCCATCGCGCCGCTGTGGCTACGCCTCGCGGGGGGTCGTCGTTCAGGCGTGCGTTCAGCCATTCAGAAGGCATCCTCCGAGCCCCGCTCTGATCCGCGCCTGACCGAAGGCCACCAGCCCGATCGCGAGCCAACGCGACCTCGAGCAACGACTCACCACAACGCGGCCAACCCGGTCACCACTGCTTCAGAGATGCCGCTCCGTCGCCACCAGCGGGCATCCTGTACGGACGACGGGGTCCAGGAGCACGCTGAGTCACCCCCAAGCGCCCGCCCTGCCGCTCGGAACGCTGCACTCTCGAGTGGGCGCTCGCTGCTGGTCGCCTGGGTGACGCGCTGCTGTTACGGTGCGATGTGACGCTGCGATCGCAAAGCTCGACGCCAGTGGAGGCGGACATGGGTGTGTTCAACGGGGTCTTCCCGATCCAGGCCGGCAAGGAGGAGGACGCTCGAGCGTTCGCGGCGGAGACCTTCGGCGCTCGGCGCCCGGACTTCGAGGCGCACCTCGCGCGCGCCGGCGTCACTCGGGAGACGTGGGCGCTGCAGGAGACTCGCATGGGCAGCCTCATGCTCGTGTGGTTCGAAGGCGATGTGGAGAAGGCGTTCGCCGACCTCGCCACTGACGACTCCGAGTACACGACGTGGTTCCGTGCTCGGGTCCTCGACGTCACCGGGGTCGACCTGGGGACACCGTCGGACGACCCGCCTCCTGCGGTCCTCATCGACTACCGCGCCTGACCTGCGACGCGGTTCGGCGAGGACATTCCACAAGGCCATGCAGCGCGCCCTCTCCACGAGTCGTTCGGCTTCGTGCCCGCCGAGCACCTCGATGAGGGACCGCACGGTGGCACACGCCAGCGCTTTCGTCTCCCGCTCGGGTAGCACCGATCTGCCGGTCGGTCGCGCCGTCCGTATGTCGCGGCGAACGTGCTGGCGCGGTGAGCGCGGTGCGGGCATCCTGCCAAGGAGCGCCTTCGTGTTCGGTGGATGCATCGAGAGCGGGAGGGCCGATGCCGAGCGCCGATGAGATCCGAGACGTTCAGCGAGCGACATGGGCCGGGCTCTCCGCTGGCTGGGAGAAGTGGGACTCGGTCATCATGGAGCAGCTGGGCCCGGTCGGCGCAGCGATGATCGAGCGTCTCGACATCGCTGAAGATCAGCAGCATCTCGACATTGCCGCGGGCACGGGTGAGCCGGGTTTGAGCATCGCGAGACTGTCGCCGAAGGGACGTGTCGTCCTGACCGACCTCGTAGCGGAGATGCTTGACATAGCCGCGCGACGAGCCAGGGCGCAAGGGGTCGCCAATATCGAGACGGAGGTGTGCAGCGCCGATGATCTGCCGTTCAACGACGCCAGATTCGATAGCGTCTCTGTGCGCTTCGGGTACATGTTCTTCCCCGACGTGGCCAAGGCGACGGCCGAGTTCGCGCGCGTGCTCAAGCCGGGCGGACGTCTCTGCTCGTCGGTATGGGTCAAGCCCGAGGAAAACCCGTGGACGACGATCGTCATGCAGGCAATCGCGACCGAGGCGGTGGTGGCGCCACCCGACCCGGACGGGCCGAATATGTTTCGGTGCGCTGCCCCGGGATATGTCAGTGCCCTGTACGAGGGCGCGGGGCTGCGCGACGTTGCCGAGTGGGACGTCGACGTCGAACTCGTGACGCGATCGCCCGAGCAGTATTGGGAGATGATCAGCGAGCACGTCTCGCTCGCCGTTGCGGCGCTTCAGCAGGTCGACGATCCGGCGCGGGAGCGGATTCGGACAAACGCCATTGCGAAGGTGAGCGCGTTCGAGAAGGACGGCAAGGTCCGGGTTCCGGGGGTGGCGCGCTGCATCGTGGGAACGAAACAGGACGCGAGCGGCACGCGCCCACGCGACGGCGCGCTGTCCTCCAACACGGGCTGACCGACCAAGCCGTAGGCCGAAGCCCCGACGTTCTGTTGCGGTGATGGTGCAGGCGCGTCGAGCGCGGTGCGTGGCCTGTTTGCGTCAAGAAGTTGTTCGCGGGCGCGTGGAAGCGCGGGTGGTCGGGTGGGCGTGATGCCTCCGCTCCGCTGCAGTCGCGTCCCACTTCGTCCGAAACCCGCCCCGCCACACCTGCCGGCGCGTGCCGTCGCCGTTACGCACCCAGACGGCGAACGACCACCCGTTTCCTCGTCGCATCACTGTCACCGCGTACCTCCCAGCACGGGAAAGCGCGCCGCGAACCAGGAACGCGACAGCGACGAATCAGAAGTTGGTTAGCAGGAAGCCCTCATGGAGCTCGCCGAAAACCGATCCGCGAGCGCCAGGTCGGGGCAGACACCCCGTCCGACCAGGAACGATGTGCAGCGCGCTCGGAGGGAGTCGAACCCCCAACCTTCTGATCCGTAGTTGCGATGGTCGGTGTTCACCGTCGTCCACTGATGTCCACGACGGCTTAAGACAAGGGCTTCTGCGGCAAATACGTCCACCAGGGTCCGCACACGACCGCCGGTTTGGGGGTCAACTTTGGGGGTCAGCTCTCGCCGCGATCAGCAACTCGATCAAACGACGGCCGCATCGCGTTCGCAACATGGTGGCTTCGCAGTTCGACTACCTCTGCGTTCGACCGGGACGTCTCGTTATCGTGTTGCCTCACGGAGCTTGAGCAGCGTTAGGTGACAGGCTGTCCTCTAGGCCGACATGGAACCGGAGTGGAGCATGCCAACACGTGACACCGGCCGTCCCGTGGTTGTCGTCGGCGGTCTCGAATCGGCGCAACTCCTCGACAGGGTCGACCTCACCGACAAGACCATCAACGAGGGGTGGCTCCAACAGCTGGTCTTCGAACATCCGTCCGTGCTGCCGATCGACGACTTCGACGAGTCCTTCCGGCCACTGATCCCGATCGGCCGTGAGGTGGAATCCGGCGCAGGCCCCATTGACGTGTTGCTCGTGTCACCCAGCGCCACGCTGACGATCGTCGAAACGAAGCTGTGGCGAAATCCAGAGTCCCGGCGACAAGTCGTCGCCCAGATCATCGACTACGCCGCTGCACTCGCCCGCTGGTCCTATGAGCACCTCGACGAAGTCACCCGTGCGTGTCAGCACAAGTCCCTCTGGGAACTTGTTCAAGGCGTTGGTGTACCCGGGGAAGCACGAACCGAAGGCGAGTTCGTCGACGCTGCCGTGCGGAACCTCCGGCAGGGCCGATTCCTCCTCCTTCTCGTCGGCGACGGCATTCGAGAAGAGGTCGAGCAGATGGTCGGCTTCGTGCAGTCACAACCACAGCTTCAATTCACGCTCGGCATGGTGGAGCTACAGATCTTCGAACGTGTCGGTCGCAACGAACGACTCGTGGTGCCTTCGGTCATCGCTCGCACGGCGGAGGTCACACGTTCCGTGGTCGAGGTCAACGTCGCACCCGAGACCCGGGTCGAGGTCCAAGTCACAGTCCCAGGGAACGATGCGGCAACAACGAGAGCAAAGCTTGATGAAGACCGGTTCTTCGCGGATCTCGCCAAGGTCGACCGGCTGGACGACACCGATATCGACTTCGTGCGGGCCGTGAAGAGCGTCTTCGAGGCCGATCCACGGTTCTACGTCACGTTCGGGCAGAAGAGCCTCATGATCAAGCGCCGTCGCCTTATGCCCGGCGTTCCCAGCACCGTCATCGGTTTCTTTAGCGGCGGGAGAGTGTTCATCGGTTGGCTCGGACAGCAGTCGCCCGACAGCGGAGCGGCCGCTGAACTCAGTCGCCGCTTCGCTGCCGAAACCGCAGAGAATGGTGGGCACGGTCGTGAGTCCTGACTACCCGGAAACGTGGAAGGAAAGTGTTCGTCTCGAGCGGGTGCGGGAAGCGTGGCCCAAGCTCAAGTCGAGCATCCAGAGCTTCGTCGACAGTCTTGAAGCGCTCGGCGTGACGATCTACCCGTAGGGGAAGTCCCGGTTGCGGTTCTCGACGGCGGTCTCTTACCGGGCAACGACCCTTGTCGCCAATGCTGTGCTCGCCGCTCTTGCGTTTAGCCAGGGAACGCAGGGGTGGGACATCGTTGGAGCCGTACTGGCGGGTTTCGCGATCGGGGACCTGATGGTGATCACCATCGCGGCGTGGTTCCGCTGGCGGCACCGTAAGGAGTGGTAGTTGTGCCCATAGGGGCTCGCTCATACTGGACGGGCCCCCCTTCGTAGCCAGCTTTCTCCCCGGACGCCGTCGTTGTGGTGCGTGACGTGGGCGCACCAGAACGGGCAACAATCTGGCGCGTCCCCGATCGGCACTTCGGGGACGGTGGACAGGCGAACCTTCCCGAGGGGCCGTCGAGCCCGCCTGGTTGCCGAGGTGCGGAGCGATCGGATCACCGCTGGCGGTCGAGTCAGGGGACTCGAGCTTCGACGATCGCGATGGGGGTCGGGGTTGGAGTCGCGCCGTCGTAGATGAGTCCGGCGCCCTCGAAGAGTGCCCGCATCTCGGAGTCGGTCCGCTCTCGGCCGTCGAGCATTCCGAGCATCGTGAGGTCGATCATCTTCGACATGTGGGGCTGGTCGCCGGTCGGCATGACGAGCTCGAAGGCGATGACGCGGGCGCCGGGTACCGCGGCGGTGCGGATGTTGGTGAGCAGGCGGGTCGCGTCGGCGTCGTTCCAGTCGTGGAGCACCATCGACAGCAGGTAGGTCTCGGCGCCGCTGGGCACCGCTTCGAAGAAGTCGCCGCCTTCTGCGGTGAGCCGATCGCCGAGTCCGTAGCCCTTCAAGGTGGCGGCCGCTTCGGCGACGACGTGGGGGAGGTCGAACGCGATGCCAGTCGCGTCCGGCGCAGCTTCGAGCACCTTGGCGAGGAGCGCGCCATCTGCGGCACCCACGTCGACGATCGTGCCGGTGTCTGGAAAGTCGTAGCCCGCGATCGCGCCGGCCTTGATGCCGTCGGTCAAGTTGGCCATCGCCCGACTGAACCGGTCGACCTGCTCGGGTCGGGTGGCCAGCCAGGAGAAGAACGGCTGGCCGTAGTGCTGTGTCGCCGCGCACTGGCCGGAGCGAACCGTGTCGAGGAGGCCCGCGAAGGGTGCGTAATGGGTTTCCATCCACATGAGCGCGAGATCGCGCATCGAGCCCTCGCGGTCGCTCACGAGGGTGGTGCCGAGCGGGGTGAGCCCGAACGTACCGGGCTCGGTCTCGCTGAAGACGCCGAGCGATGAGAGGGTCCGCAGAAGTCGCGAAAGGGCGAGGGGATCGGTGTCGAGTTCGGAGCCGAGCTGCGCAACGGGCACCGGGCCGTCGACGAGACGGTCGGCCACACCGATCTTGGCCGCGACGTAGAGCGCCTGGGACACCTGGAAACCGGACAGCAGCTGGACCATCTGGACGGGAGGGGGATGCGCTTCCATGACAGGGCTCCCTTCGGTGGGCCGAGCCTGACGCCGGCCGGATGCACCAAACCCTAGCCCCAAAGTACCTAGAAGTCTAGTGATTAGAGATCGAGCTATTCTGTGGGGATGTCCGACGTGACCGCCATCCGAGTGCCCACCGACTTCCAGCAGGAATTCCCGGGTGCCAGCCGATCCGCGGCCGAAGTCGCCGCCAACCTCGTGCGGGCTGCCGACGCGTTCCTGGCCGAGGTCGAGCGACGACGACGGGGAATCGCCGACCTCTCCGCGAGCGCGTTTCAGGCACTCGCGATCCTCGAAGGTGCGCAGGAGCCACTCGCCGCACACGTCATCGCCGAACGGCTGCTCGTGAGCAGCGCAAGCATGACGTCGCTGCTCGACACCCTTGAACGCCGCGGTCTGGTGGACCGCCACCCGCATGCCACCGATCGACGCAAGGTCCTGATCTCTTTGACCGACGAGGCCCGAGAGATTGTCGATCAGATGCTGCCCGTTGTTCACGCTGCGGCCACCGAGGCACTCGCCGACCTCGCCGAGGCCGATCGGGAGCAGCTCATCACGTCGTTGACGACGATTCGGGCTCGCCTCGACGTGCTGGCGAGCCAGCCACCCTCGACCCCGAAGCCCCGCCGACGGGGCCGCGCGCGATCGACCCGACGACGATCGGGTGGCACCGAGTAACAGCCGCGTCGTCAGACCGCTTGTAGGCAGACCGCGGTCCCTTCGTAAGCACGAGGGCGCTTCAGCCGAGTTGCCCACGGCGCGGCGTTGGTGTCCCGGATCGCCGGCTCCGGGTCTGGTGATCTGTGCGCGCGTTCTGGCGCGAGTACGCAGTCGGCTGGGGAGCGCGTAGCGGCAGAGTTATGGCGCGTGCGTGGCTCTCCGAGAGGACGGCGTCCCTAGGTTACGGATGAAGTTCGTCGAGGACGTCCAGGTTGTAGAAGGCGGTCTCACCCTTCATGAGCGGACCGATGTTCGCGATGCGTTCACGCGTAGCGTCGCTCTCGGAGTGCTTCATGGCGTCTTCGTAGGAGTCGAAACGAAGGATCGTCGCGTAGTGTCCGGGACGGTCTCGGTCCCGGACCACCACCACGGATGACGGCTTGGGGACATCGTCAGGGACGGGCACGCTGTTCGCCGCGTTGATGACACCGTCGATGTCGTCCGACTCGTACGTGACGATCTGTATGAACTCAGGCATGAGGTGCTCCTTCCGTTTGGCGCGTGCGCTCAGCTTTGCGAGCCATCGCGGTAGCGTCAATGGCTAGGCCGCCTATGCAGACAGTGGGCAGATGTGGCGTGCCTCAGGAGGACATTGGTGCTGGCGCGTGCTCCGTGTAGGTCGCCCGATACATGACGATGCTCGTCGCGATGATCCACACTGCCCAGAGGATGAAGCCGAGAAAGCCGAACGTGTTGATCGAGTCACTCGTCGTGGCAATCGAGTACGCGGCCACGAGCATCACGATCGCGTCCACGACACCCAACCAACCCACCCAGGCCGGAAAAGCATGGAGCCGAAACGCGGCGACGGACACGGCAAGGACGAGAACGGCGATGCCCACGAGGCCGCCCGCACCGAACGCGCCCGACATCACGTAGAAGAACTTTGCTTGCGACGCGCCCACGCTCCGCAGATCAAGTGCCACACCCACGCTCACGGCGTTCTGCGTGAGGTTCCCGACGCCCACGATCAAGAGCCCGAGCACCGCGATCACGGCGAGGCGGTTGTGACGGTCACCCACCCGGTGAAGCCGCGCCCAGAGGCTGCCCGCCCACCAGATGATCGGCACTGCGGCGATGACACTCAGGTACACGCTGACCTTGATGCCGTCCTTGTTGTCACTGAAGTACTTCAAGATCTTGCTCGGTGAATCAGACGGCTTCGCGTTTCCACTCATCGCGACGATCGAGCCGATCACCAGTACGACGAACAACACTCCGCCGAGCGCGCCCCAACGCTCCCACTTGCTGTCCTCCATGACGCCCCCCTTGCGTCGTCCTCCCCCCAGACGGAGGTTACGAAGCGAGCAGAACACCGTCAAGCCTCGAAATCCGCGCGAAGCGCGCCACCCGAGCACCGTCCTCAATGCACCGAAGGCTGATGCCCTATACGGCGACGCCAGAACGCTTCGATCCGGTGCGATACCGAGCGGCAGATTTGGCGCAGCGACGTTCTCGTGGGCGAGACCGGCTTTGCTTCGTAGCGTCTGCGGTGTTTCCATCACTGTGAATGAGCGCGCACAGATCGCGCGTCGATCGTTGCGGCGTCTGGGAACTCGTCAGGCCACGCGTGGAAGGAGGACAGCATGCACGTCGCAGAGCTGTGGCGCCATCCAGTGAAGTCGCTGCAAGGTGAGCCGATCGATGAGGCGGTGGTCGAGGACTCAGGGGTGTCGGGTGACCGACGATGGGGAATCGTCGACCGCGAGACCGGCACGGTATTGACGGCACGGCGCGTGCCGAGCCTGTTGCTTGCGAGTTCCCGGCTCACCGCCACAGGGGTCGATATCCTCCTGCCGCACGGAGACGTGCTCATCGCGCCGAGCGCGCACGCGGACGACGTCTTATCGAACTGGATCGGCCGCCGCGTCGCGCTGGTGCACGCCGAATCGTTCGGCTCGGGCGTCGGCGAATACTTCGAAGACGCGACCGATGACACCAGCGCGGGTCGTGTCGTGGACGATGCCACCGGGCCGGTTCGTCGACGCGCTCCCCATGCTCGTCATCACGACCGCCAGCCTGCGTCAAGGCCGCGCCCTACACCCCAAGGGCGCGTGGGAGACACGACGGTTCCGGCCCAACATTGTGGTCGACGTCGAGGAAGATGGCTGGGTCGAGGACGCGTGGTGCGGACGCACCGTCCACATCGGCACCGCGGCGGTGCAACCGGCCGTGCCGTGCGAGCGCTGCACAATGGTGACACGGCCACAACAAGGCCTCGATCGCGATCTCGACGTCTTCAAGACGCTCGCGCGCCACCACCGCGCCACATTCGGCGTCTGGACCAACGTGCGTGCGCCCGGCCTCATGCGCATCGGTTACGAGGTGACACTCACGGAGTAACGGCCTGCCGTCGCATTGAGGGCCCGATGCATAATGCCCGGAGTGGCGTCATCCGCCATGCTCGTGAGCCGCACAGATCAGCGCTGCGCAGCGTCCCCTATCGCCGGGTGTGGTCACCGGCTTCGCTGGATCTCCCGAAACTAGGAGGTTCAGCGATGACCACGATCGAGTCCATCACTACGACTGTTGAGCTGCCACGGCACACGTCCGAGATCGACGATGCGCAACTGGCGGCGGTGTCGTTCCTGGCTCGTTACAGCGGCCGGACGTTGGACGCGTATCGCCACGACCTCCGAGGGTTCTTCCAATGGGCTGCGGACAACGACCTCGAGGTACTGAAGGCGACTCGTCCGCACATCGAGCTGTACCGGGCATGGATGGAGGAGCGTGGCCTCGCAGCGTCGACCATCGACCGACGGCTCTCCACCGTGTGCGGCTTCTATCGGTTCGCTCATATCGACGGTCGGATCGGCTCCAATCCGGCTCAGTACGTCCGCCGCCCGCAGGTGCACCCGACCGATGCACGGGGCCTCGATCGCTCGGAGCTCGGCGTGTTCTTGTTCACTGCTGAGCACTATGACCACCAGCACTCGGCGCTGGCGGTTCTGCTTGGTCTCAACGGCTTGCGAGTGAGCGAGGCGTGCGCGACGAACGTCGAAGGCCTCGGCAATGAGCGCGGCCATCGAACGCTGCGGATCATCGGCAAAGGCAACAAGCCGGCAGTGATTCCGCTGGTGCCGCGCACGGCGCGCACCAGCGACCTTGCGGTCGGTGAACGTTGCGAGGGCCCGATCCTGCGCCGCCGCGACGGTGAACGCCTCGACCGGCGGACCGCCCATCGGTGGGTGCGATCGATCGGCAAGCGGGCCGGGCTGGGCCCAGTGCATCCACACATGCTCCGCGCCGCGTTCATCATGGCCGCGCTCGACGCGGGCGTCCCACTCCGCGACGTGCAAATCGCGGCCCGCCACGCCGACCCCCGTACGACCACGATCTACGACCGGCGGCGCCAGAACTTCGACCGGCACGCCGCGTACGTCGTCGTTGCCTTCGTCGCAGGAGGCTGAGCGCACGACCGCAAGCGGCACTTTTGGGATGGCGCGCAGGTCAACTCGCCGCAGTGATGGGCCGCGCGCCGCGCTACCTCGGCGTCGTCCCGGTCCGTAAAGGCGGCGCTTGCTACTCGACTCGCATCTCCGCCAGCTCCGACCAGTCGTCCTGGTCGACCGTCTGGCTGACGATGCGGGGTGTACCGACGAGGTAGGGCGGCAGTGTCGCGATGGCCTGCTTGAAGTGCGCCGAGCGCACGTGTGCCCCGCCCGCCTCTTCGTCGCGAAAGGCTTCGACGAGCACGTATTCCGTGGGGTCGTCGAGGCTGCGTGACCAGTCGAACCAGAGGTTGCCCGGCTCCGCTCGCGTCGCGTTAGTGAACTCCCTGCTGATGTCCGGCCACCGCGCCGCGTGCTCGGGCCGGACCCTGAACTTGGCCGTGATGAAGATCACCGGGCGATGGTAGGTCTTCCCTCGACCCCTCCACTCCGCTCAGATCGTTGCCGCCCATATCGCCGGCAGCGAGCGCATCGACAGCGACGATCTGTTCGCCGCGCCGATGGCTCTCATACGGCAGGCCGCTCGTACACATCGCCGAATCGGTCGCGCGCTCGGCTCTGCGGTCTGGTTCGCACCACGACGGTGTTGAGTAGCGTGCGATCGGGGCGCTGATGAGAAATCGCGCCGGCAGTCGTCTGAGTACGGTCCGGTGAACGCGCGGCGCGCATCAAGGGAGAGCAACGAGGTGAGACCGCTTCGGTACTCGATCAACGTCACGCTCGACGGCTGCTGCCATCACGAGGCAGGGCTCCCGCCGGACGAGGAGTCGATGGGCTACTGGACCGCTGAGATGGAACGAGCCGATGCCCTGCTATTCGGCCGGGTGACCTACGAGATGATGGAGTCGGCGTGGCGGCAGCCGGCCACGGGCACGTGGCCTGACTGGATGGATGAGTGGGAGATCCCGTTCGCCGAGACCATCGACCGGGCGAAGAAGTACGTCGTGTCGAGCACGCTGAGCGGGGTCGATTGGAATGCCGAGCTGGTGCGAGGCGACTTGGGGCAAGCGGTTCAGCGGCTCAAGCAGGAGCCAGGCGAGGGCCTGTTCGTGGGTGGCGTGACGCTCCCCCTGGCGTTGGCAGATCTGGGACTGATCGACGAGTACGAGTTCCTTGTGCAGCCGGTCCTTGCCGGACACGGGCCGACGTTGCTCGCCGGTCTGCCGCGAGCGCATCCAGCTCGAGCTCGTGGATCGCCATGCGTTCCGGTCGGGGGCGGTCGCCCTGCGATACCAGCCCACGCGAGTTACGGCTTGACGTGATTTGTCCTGGCACGTTTGGCCGCTGCCTCGCGACGGAACGACGGCTACGCGTGCGGTGCAGCTGAGAGTCGGATACACCAACGTGCGCCCATAACACTCGGCCCTTGCCGCCGCTGAGAGTGCCCCCAACCGCCGGTGTCGGGCACCGCGTATTTTGCGGAGATGGGACGTCCGGTCGGTCGCTGGCGCATCGTCGAAATGGATCTGTGGGATCGCGATGCGATCGAGCTGCTCGGTCCCGCCTTCATCGAACTCAGAGTCGACGGGACCGGCAGCTTCCGGTTCATCGCGGTAGCGGGCGATCTCGACTGCAGGTACGACGATCGCCGACCGGAGGCGCGGGCTGAGTTCACTTGGGAAGGTGACGACGAGGGAAGCCACGTATCGGGTCGAGGTTGGGCAGAGATCGAGGCCGACGGATCACTCCGCGGCCACATCTTCTTCCATCTCGGTGATGACTCCACCTTCCGCGCAGTCGCGGAAGCCAACCTCTGAGCACTCGACACGTCGACGGCGGCGTGGGCGTCTCCGAAAGCCGGTTCCGAGCGGCGTTCGGTGACCGGCGGTGACGGTGATGACCTTGGTCTGTGAGAGGCTCGTCGTCGATGGAAGAGGTGGTGCTGCACGGTGGCGTGGCAAATGCTGGCGCCGTAGTTCGTTCCGGGGATCACGTGTTACGACCGTCGAACGAGCACTCGGACTCGATCCTCGGCTTCCTGTCCCAGCTCGAACGCGTGGGGTTCGACGGAGCGCCGTCACCGGTGGGGTTCGAGACCGACGGCCGCGAGCGCCTGCGGTTCGTCCCGGGTGAAGTCGCGATCCCACCGTTCCCCGACTGGGCGCAAGCCGACGACGCGCTGGCGTCGATGACGCGATTGATTCGGGCGCTGCACGACGCGTCCGAACTCGTCGACACGACCAGGATGACGTGGAGCTCGGAGATGGCCGACCTCAACGGTGGACCCGTCATCTGCCACAACGACGTCTGCCTCGAGAACGTGGTGTTTCGCGATGGTCAAGCTGTGGCGCTGCTCGACTTCGACTTCGCAGCGCCAGGTCGACGTACGTTCGACCTCGCGGCCTTCAGTCGGATGTGCGTGCCCGTAGACGACCCCATCAACGCGGCGAAGCAGGGATGGCGACCGGCTGACCGTCCTGGACGCCTGCGGCTCGTGTGCGACACCTACGAACTCGACGCCGATGGCCGTTGCGAGGTGCTGCACCTGCTCGCGGAGTCCATCGCGTCCGGCGGCGAGTTCGTGCGACGCCGAGCCGAAGCGGGAGATCCCGGGTTTGTGAAGATGTGGGCCGAGATCGGCGGCATGGCGCGGTTCGATCGTCGCGGCAGCTGGTGGGCCGACACGCTCGCGAAGTTCGAGGCTGCGCTCCGGTAGGACCCGCCCGACCGGTGCCCCAGAACGCCGGCTCGTTGCCGTGGCTTCGATCGGCTCGTGGTTCTTCGGCCGAGGGGCAACTGTTGGGATCAGTCTCCTCGTGCCCAGGGGCCGACGCCGCCGATGCGTTCGACGGTGAGGTGCACGATGCGACCGGGCGGCGGGTTGTCGAAGGCCGGAAACTTGACGTCGGGCCCAAGGTAGACGTGCGCGAGCTCTTGGAGCAGTTGTGGTCCACCACCCTCGGTGATTCGCGCCGTCCCGTGCGCGACGAGATACTGCTGCAAGCCGGGCGGCTCGATCTCGGTCCCCTCGACGGATAGCGCGACCCGCGGGTCGCGCTCGACGTTTCTGATTTTTTGGCCCGCACCGAGGTGCGCGAGAACGATCTCGTCACCATCGACGCCGACCCAGACGATGGAGATCTGCGGTGAGCCGTCGGGGTTGATCGTCACGAGGTGAGCGAGCCGTCCCGACAGCAGCAGTGACCGGGCCGATTCGGATATCGCGACCATGGCTCGACATTCAATCAGCCGCGGCGTGCGACAAGTCCTCGGACGCCGGCTCCGAGTCAGCTCGGGTCGAAGAACGGCGCCCACACCAGCTCCCAGCGGTTTCCTTCCGGATCAGCGATGTAGCCGGAGCGCCCGCCCCATGCCCGATCGGAGGGCGGCGCGACCACTTCTGCACCTGCGAGGCGAGCGACCTCGACCGCCTGGTCGACGTCGGCGCTGCTCGCGAAGTTGATCGCGAGTGTCACGCCGTTCCACGTCCCGCGGTCTGGCTCTGGACTGCCGGGAGCGGCTTCGTGACCCAGGAGCTCGATCGGGTACAGCGCGAGCCGAGTGGTGCCGGCGGTGAAGGATGTGTACTCGTCGTTGCTCTCGTCGTTCTCGGACCAGCCCCATGCTCGGTAGAAGGCACGGAGCGAGGGGACCGAGCAGGCACCGAGCGTGACGGAGTTGATCCGTTGAGGCATCGCCACGCTGAACACTCTGCTGTAGCAGCGCGCCGGAGTCCATCGGAGATGCCGCCGTGACCATGCCCCAGACCGACGGGACCGCGAGACACGAGCGACGGCCTCATGCATTCCGTTCCCTGAGGACCGCCTCACAGTGAGCAGCCGTTGGTACCGTCTGGTCATGCGTCCACAGCCACTCCTCGCCGTCGACGATGTCGAGGCCACAAGCCTGTGGTTTCAGCGGCTGCTCGGCGTTCGGAGTGACCACGGCGGACCCGACTACGAACGGCTGGTCGATGATGATGGACAGCTCGTTCTCCAACTGCACCGCTGGGAAGTCGAACATCATCACGGTTCGTTGGGCGAGCCCCACGTCCGACCCTTGGGCCACGGTGTGCTGCTGTGGTTCGAAGTGGACGATTTCGACGCGACGGTGGCTCGGGCGCAAGAGCTCGGAGCCGCGATCGAGCTGGGCCCTGTGCGCAACCCACCGGACGGGCCAGGTGGACCAGCGCACCGAGAGCTCTGGCTTCGTGACCCTCACGGCTATGCAGTGGTTTTGGCCAGCCCCGACGGCGAAGCGGCGTAATCGAGGAGCTCAGTCGCCAACCGCCCGCCCGCCGACCACGATCACCCTCACCGCCACGCGCAGCGTGTCCCCGATCGCCGGGACCGAGCATTCGAGCTGGAAATCTCACCCCCTCACTTCAGTTCATGCGTTGTCGTAGTCGAACTTGGCGAACGGGTTGTCCTGACCCCGCAGATCGCTCCAAGCGAACTCGTACCGCTCGCTGACCGGGACGTCGCGCGGCAGCTTGACTCCGAGGAAGGAGCCGATCGCTGGCTCGAACTCTCGGTCGAAGATCCCGCCATTGCCCTCGAGTGCGAGTGTGTCGTGACCTGGAGCGAAATCCTCGAAGAGGAACTGGGCGGTGAGGATCGCGGCTAGGCCGCACCACGCGTCGGTGAGCTGCATGAACGTCGCCTCCGGCAGCTTCTCTGCTCGATCGTGCTTCACCTTGTTGTAGGCGCCGTACCACGGGAGTTGTGCGTAGCTGCCATTTCCCCACTCTCCAAAGGGCTGTCGTATCCGCTTCGAGCCGTCCCAGTACGGGAACTGAACCTCGAACTGCGACAGGAAGTGCGACTTCGCGACCTTGAAGTAGTCGTCTGCCATGTTGAGACTGCCCGTCTTCGTGTATGTGTTCGCTCGCAGGATGGCTGTGAGGTTGGCCTCGACCTCGACACAGGTACGGACCAGGAGGTCAGCGCTGCGAAGCGAGTAGGTCGGGAGGTTTCCGTCGGCCGGCTCGACGTTCTCCAGGTATTGCACAAGATCCTGCTGAAGCAGCACGTAGGCGCGTACCCAGCGATGCGGCCCGTCCGCGTACGCGGGATGGCGGATCATGGCCCAGCGTCCGTCTCGCGTGTAGCTGCCGTCACTGTGTGGACGAGCTATCCGGTGAAATGGAGTGGTGACGGCCACAAGACCTCCTCCAGCCGACCGTCACCAGCGCACCCAATGCGGGCATGTCGCCGGCACCGACGGTGCCCAGGTCATATTGGCCCGTCAGCGAGACGAGCGCGCCGTCAATCTTCTATCCGAAGCCGTGCCTGCCCTGCCCCTCAACGCCGGTTCAGTCGACGAGTTGGTCGAGCAGCCAGCGCGGCCCGACGACCTCCGCGTTGGCGGCTCGGACCCGTCTGGCCAGTTCACGGTCGGCCGTGACCACGACCACGTCACGATTGGCCTCGGCGATGGCAGCGATCCTGTCGTCGCCTTCGCCGGACGCATGCACAACCTCCACGCCGTCCAAGTCCGCCTCAGCGGCTCCGGGCCGGGCTCGGCCCTCGAGCACGATGGTCACGGGTGGGCGCAGACCTCCCGCAGTCACCGTCGCCCGCACTCGTTCGGTGAAGGCTCGTGCAGCGCCTGGCCGATCGCGCCACCAGCCGGTTGGACGAGACCCGATCACGTTGGCCGCGTCGATCACCAGCATCCGAACAGAGTCGCGCAATCCCATATCGCCGCTCCATGGACGCAGGCCGTGGCGTTGGACGATGATCACTTGGTGAGCGACCTCTCCGCCTTCTCGGACCTAGTTCCGCTCGACCATGGCCTGGTCGTCGTGTCGACCGCTCGCGCGGACGGGACCATCCAGTCGTCGGTGGTGAACGCCGGGATCGTTGATCATCCCGTGACTGGTCGCCCGGTCGTGGCCTTCGTCGCGGCTGGGTCGGCTCGGCGGCTGACGAACCTGCGGGCTCGCCCGCGCTGCACCGTGGTGGTTCGTATCGGCTGGCAGTGGGCATCGGTGGAAGGGCCGACCGAGCTCGCCGGTCCGGACGATCTTCTCGAGGGTATCGACGCGAAGCGCAGGCGCGTCCTGCTCCGCGAGATCTTCTCCGCGGCCGGCGGTACCCACGACAACTGGGATGAGTACGACCGTGTCATGGCACAGGAGCGGCGCGTCGCGGTCTTGGTCGACCCGGAACGGATCTACGGCAACAGCTCATAGCTAAACCAACTATCCCGCAACGCCGGCTCCGGGTAACACTGGCCCGATGGCAGGCAGGCCGGAACCGACGGTCGTCGACTTCGACGAGTGGCTCTCGAACGTCCACGACGTCTTCATGAATGCACAGCTGATGCGCACCCTGATGGACAAGGAGCCTGTCGTCCCTGGCGCAACGGAATTCATGACGTCGCCGCGCGGTCGACTCGAACGTGCAGCGATGAGAGACCTCTATGTACTCGTCGAGGCCTTCAACTCGTCACCAGCTCCGTACCTCGACGAATTACGCAGGCTTGTGCCAGCCGAACTGGACGCGGTCACCTCCCTGCTTGAGGATTCACACCGCGTTGACGCGCTTCGATAGGTACGCGACTACATGTCACATCGCGATGTCCGCCGTTACTTCGATGTCGGGCGGCTCGCCGTCGCCCACGTGGGGCAGACGTGGTACCGGGCGGTCGAGAGTGCATTCGCGAAGTTGCTCCTCTTTGCATTGAAAGCGGCGCGCGCGGAGCGACAGGCCGCCCGCCCACCGCGAACGGCCGACGATGCTGGCTGACCTCTCGAGTGTCACCTATCGCCGGATCAAGGACGCACGGCTACGCGCCAGAACTGCCTGATCTGGCGTCGCGCTTTCGAACACGTGTGCTCATCGAAACGCCGAAAATCCGCGCGCTTTCGCACCGGAGTCCCGCGTGCGTCGCGAAAATGGTGGCGGCCAGTGTGGGGGTGGGAGTCGCAACCGGGGTGACTCGCAAATTGCGATGAAGACGCGATATAGGACGTCGGGATATGCGTGTAGGTCGAGCCGAAGTGGCGAATCCTCGGGAGTCAGCTACTCGGTGCGCGTCTCACAACTGCTTTTTGCGGCGGGCGCGATGGGTTGCTTAGCCGCTGGTGAAGTAGCCGAAGAGGTCGACGACGACATGTGTGTTGCCGGTGAAGTTGTAGATGCCGACCTCGCCTGTTCCGGCACCGCAAGCCGGCTGGGCTGACACGCGGACGATGACGAGATTCGGCACGGTTTGGCCAGTGACGAAGTTGAGGTTCGAGGCCAAGGGCGGATCGCATGCGTCGGCCGGGAACAACGTCAGGTATCCGGGCGCTGTCGGTTCTGTCGCGGTGACGTTGAGTACAGCGGCGGACGCGCCAGCGTTCGGGACTCCGCCATGGCGGATTTCTCCGGGACCGAAGGGACGGTTGGCGTCGCGAGTGTCGAGTAGCCGGACGGGATCGACGGGGACGAAGCGGCCCGCGTTGGTGGACCGGTCATCGTCGTAGTAGCCGACGACGTCGGCGATGAGCTGGGTGGTGCCGGTGTGGTTGTAGAAGTCGAGGACACCGCTGGCGGCGACTCGGACCGTGACAAGATTCGGGACGGTTTGTCCGGCGACGAAGTTGAGATTGGAGGCGATCGGTCGTGCTACGTCATCTGGGTAGACGGTGACGTAGCTGGCGTCGGTGGGGTCGGTGACGGTCACATTCATGACGACGGCGGTGACACCAGATGCTGGGACACCACCGCGGTTCGTGACTTGCACGCGCAGACTCGTGTCGGGAGCGATTGGCGATGCGGGGATCCCGCCGAGTCCGTCCCTCGTATCAAACAAGCGTGCGGGGCTCACGCCGTGGTGACGCGAACCGGCCGTTCCGGTCGAACTGCTGTAGTAACCCATGAGGTCAACGACGAGGCCGACCCTGCCCTTCAACGTGTAGAAGTTGACGTGTCCGTGTGAGCCAAGCGCGACAGTCACCAGGTTCGGCACCGTCTGGCCGGGCACGAAGTTGAGATTGGAGACCGTCGGGCGCGTGTCCCCGGCCCAGACCGTCACGAAGCCGGCCTCGGTCGGATCGACAACCGTGACGTTGAGGACAACGGCGCGGACCCCGTGATCGGGAAGCCCCCCCATGCCCTCAACCGGTAGCCGCATGAAGGAATAGCCCTGAGGAACGTCGAAAGTGGGGCGCTGATCCCAAATGCGTGTCGGGGTCAGGGGGTGGAACTCCCCCGATGGATCAGGCGACGTCACCGAGAGGCGCTGCCAGCTTGGTTGCCCATCGTTCGCGAAGTCCATGTAGCCGTGCCAGCTCCCAGTCAGAAACTCCCGGCTGGAACCATCGGGATGCACTGTCCAGATCCCCCAGCGAGAATCCTGGTACGTCGAGAACGCGATCCGCGTGCCGTCAGGAGACCACTCCGGCTCGACGCCACCAGTGATGACGTGTTGGTCTGTGCCATCGCTATTCATCACCCACACGTTGACCTGATCACTGACGTACACGAGCTGCGTGCCATCGGGAGACCAGGCCGGATCACTCTCGCTCGCGCCGTTGGTGTTCGTGAGATCCGCAAAGCCGGTGCCGTCAACATTGACCACCGCGATCTCGTCACCAGGCTGCAACGGGTTCAGGGGAGCGAACATGAACGCGAGCTTCGTGCCATCCGGAGTCCATGCCGGACTGTTCGCTCCCAGCCCGACCGTGACGACGACGTGGTCATTCGTGCCGTCGGCATTCATAACCCGGATCGCACTCGCATTGTTCGCGGGCGTCCGGCTGCTCTCGTAGGCAATCTGCGTCCCGTCCGGAGACCACGACGGCCGATTGTTCAACCCGCCCGCCAGCGCCGTTAGATTGGTCCGGTTGCCACCGAGCGCGTCCATCACCCAAATGTCAGCGTGACCATTCGCCGCGTCGGTCAAGTCCGCGTACGCGATGTGTGAGCCGTCCGGTGACCAGGCCGGCGAAGCCTCGATCGCGACGTCATGCGTGATGTTCTGCGCGCCATAACCATCGGGATACATCACCCAAATGTCAGCGGCACCATCACGCTCGGCTACAAACGCCAAGCGGCCGTTCACGATCGGGCTCGACGCTGACGCGGGTCGATCGACCACCCCTGCCGCCGCAGAAGTTCGCGGACCTCCACAGACGACCAACGCCGTCGAGACCACAAGCGCGAGAACTACCGCCGTCGCGATCAGCGACGCGGGGACCAGCCGTCGAGTACACCCGTATTTGAGACTTGTCACGATCGCATCCTTGTGTCCGCGCCGGTGTGGTTGGTTACCTCGCGGCGCTGGCCGTGAACGCTTCTTCGCCGAGTGTTGATCCTTGGACAGAGAACGCGGTGGTGTTGGCGTTGGTGAAGATTCCGAACACGTCGACGACGAGATGCGTGAAACCGAACTTGTTGTAGAAGTCGACACGGGCATTCGTCGGGCCCGCTCGGGAGATCACCAGGTTTGGCACCGTCTGTCCGGGGGTGAAGTTCAGGTTGGACGCGAGCGGCGGCGGTGGCGGGTCGGGAGACACCGTGACGTAGCCGGCCGCGGTCGGTTCGGTCACGGTGACGTTGAACACCCACGCGCCGATGGTCCCTGCGTTCGGGCTCGTGTTGCCCAAGATCAGAGTTCCGCCTGGCGGCAACCAGCCGGGCGGGTTGAACGGGCTCGATACGCGCGAGTCGAAGACGCGCACGGGTGTTCCGGTGATGAGGCGTCCCGCTTCTGTGCTCTTGTCGTTGTCGAAGTAGCCCACGACATCCGCCAGGACGTGCACATTGCCGAACCGGTTGTAGAAGTCGATCACTCCGCTCGCGGGGACGCGCATGATCACCAGGTTCGGCACCGTGAGCCCGCCGACGAAGTTGAGGTTCGATGCCAGCGGCCGGGTCACGTCGTCGGGGTACACGGTGATGAAGCTCTCGCCTGTCGGTGCCGTCACCGTGACGTTCATCACGACGGTGGTGACGCCGGTGGGTACGCCCCCGCGGCACTTCACCGCGAACTTCAAGGTTCCACCTTCCCCGACGGGCGTGACGGGCACTCCTCCGGTGCCGTCACGCGTGTCGAACAACCGCGAGGGCGCGACGCCATGGAACCGGCTACCCGGGTTGCCGGTGTCGGTGGCGTAGTAGCCGACGACATCGAAGATCACGTGGGTGGAGCCGTGGTGGTTATAGACGCTCACCTTCCCGCCAGTGCCGACTGCGACGGTCACGAGGTTCGGCACCGTCTGACCGGGGACGTAGTTGAGGTTCGAGATTCCCGGTCGGGTCACTCCCGTGGGCCACACCGTGAGAAAGCTCGGCGCGTTCGGATCGGTCACGGTCGCGTTCAGCACCACGGCGAGCACCCCCGATGCTGGCACCGCTCCGGCACCGGTGATCTGCACGTCGAAGGTGGCGGCGTCACCGAGCGGCGCGATGACGCCTCCGCGCCCGGTACCGTCGCGAGTATCGAGGACCCGTGCAGGCGTCAGCGATGTGAGTTCGCCGCTCGGGTTATTCGATACCGGCGCCGCGAGGGGCTGCCAGTCGGGTGCGACGTCCTGCGGCACGGAATTTCCGGGCGGCGCGTTGTTCGTGAGTCTCGCCACGGCCGTGCATCCGTCGGGATCGACCGAGTAGATCTCAGCGTTGAAGTGTTGATAACCGCTGAATGCGATGTGTGCGCCATCAGGAGACCAGGCAGGCTCGGTACCGGATTTGGTGCCAGAGACTTGCGCCTGGCCGCTGCCGTCCGCATTCATGGTCCAGACCCCAAAGTTGCCAAACCCGTCACGACTGCTCGCGAACGCGATCCGTGTTCCGTCGGGTGACCAGTCAGGCGTGTGATCGGGACTTGCGTGACTGTTCGTGACGTTGTGGGATCCCGAGCCGTCGGCGTTCATCACATAGACCTCATAGTCGCCGTCCTGATCGCTCGAGAACGCGATCTTGGTGCCATCAGGCGACCACGCAGGTGCTGCTTCCCCCGCCGGGCTGTGCGTGAGGTTCACCAGCCCCGACCCATCCGGGTTCATGACATAGATCTCCGTATTGCCATCACGATTGGTCATGAAAGCGATCTTGGTGCCGTCCGGTGACCACGCCGGTTGGAGGTCCGCCCACGCTGTATTCGTCGAGATACGTGTTTGCGCGCTCCCATCGGCATTCATCACATAGATCTGGGGAGGGCCGAGGTCGCGGAAACTCCCAAACGCGATCTTGGTGCCATCAGGCGACCACGCAGGATCAAAGTCATCCGAGGAAACGGAGGTAAGGCGGGTCTGATTCGAGCCATCAGATCTCATCGTGTAAATCTCGAAATTGCCGTCCCGGTCCGATTGGAACGCGATCAATCCCACCGATCCCGGGAACGCCGCCACCGCAGGCGACGAGCCCGCGACAAGCCCGCCCGCAACGAGGACCACGACAATCAGACTTGCGACCGATCCGCGCAGACGCCCACTCGCGCCAGAAAACCGCATGACCCCTCCACATGACACCGGGTAAGTGCCCGATTATGCGTGCGCGCGCACGTCAACGACGGTCACCTAGACGCAACATTTGCGTGTCGGTGCGAACAAATTCTTGGGTTGGTGTCAGTGTGGCGTACGGCCCGACCGGCTGCGGTAGGACGACACGCAGCGCGACGGCAGGCCGTGTTGGTTCCCTACAAGCGGCGTGTCCGTCGAACCCGCGCGCGGTATGCGCCCGTTGTCTCGTCCAGCAGGAATGCCTCAAGTTCGCGTTGAGTAGCTTCGAGACACTCAATAGCGGCGTCTGGGCGGGTACGAGTCCGCAAGAACGCAAACGGTCGCGAAATGCGGCAAGACGACGGTCCGGGAGGGAAGGCCATCGTGCGGCAAAGATTGCTTCGCGTTGCCTTGGCCGCCGTGTTGCTCGGCGCGTTGTCGTTCGCAACGGTGGGGCCAGCCGCGGCTGCGGGTGTGAGGCCGCCCAAGTACGTGCACGCAATGTGCAACGACTTCGTGGGGTGGGCGATGGATATGGTGGCTCCTACAAGCGCGCTCGAAAAGCGCGTCCACTGTCACGAGCGCGACCGATCGCAAAGCCCAGAGCATTGCGGGCTTCGGGTCGGGCATCGCGATGACCGACGCGCTCATCAAGCGACTCACTGCGCTCGGGACACCGACCGGAAAGGGCGGCCGCAAGTTCGCTGCGTACTGGATTGACTACGTCACCATGCAGCGCGATTCGTTCTCGAGGATCCGTGACGGCATCGCCGCGTTGGCCTCCACCGACGACGCCGTCTTCAAACAGCAGTATTCGACGCTGGTGACGACCCAAGCAGGCGAACTCGCCAAGGCGAACGAACAGTGGAAGGCCGCGGGGCTTGTCGTAACGCACGCAGCGCCTGACCTCAATGCCGCCTTCACCACAGACAAGGCGTGTCAGACATTTGCCTCTCTCAGAGGTGCATGATCCGGGCGGAACTGTGGCCCGAGTCG
Source organism: uncultured Actinomycetes bacterium (assembly GCA_963721435.1). Classification (GTDB taxonomy): domain Bacteria; phylum Actinomycetota; class Acidimicrobiia; order IMCC26256; family DASPTH01; genus CAVRJC01. Next base: position 1,132,249 of record CAVRJC010000012.1, on the reverse strand, counting down.
TTCCCCTGTACCTGAACGACGAAACCCCTGCCCGAAGGCGGGCAACGACTGTGTCGCGCGCATCGCCGCTTGAAAGCCGGTACACAGCGATGTCACTGTGGTGCGCGGCGTACTATCCGCGAGTGATGCTGTGCTCCGGCTGCGGCAAGGAGATTGAGCGAGAGGCTCCGTACGTCGGCCGTTCGGTGTCTGCGTCGGACGATTCAATGCCTCGTCAGTGGCATAGCTACGAGTGCGTTGACCGAGACCCTGAGGTTAAGCGCATACAGGGATTTCTTGAGCGTGGGATTCTTTACGCTTCGGAATTCGACCTGTGGTGTGAGACGGTCGGACTCGATCCCGCCATGTTCGCCGCCGATCCCGAAACAAAGAAGCCCCGCCGAATGAAGTGGCGACATCGGAGGCAAGACCCGTAGTAGCGGGTGCCAAACGCACTCGAAACGACGAAACCCCGCCCGCGGCGGATAGAGGGTGCATTCGCACTCTCGATGAGTCGGGCTATTACTCCCTCGACTGCCGCAGCAAGAACGCTCCAGAGCGAAGCTCCTATGTTTGTCAAGGGTTGTTTTCGGCGGTGCTGGCAGACCAGTGATGGGCCACTCGGGTGAGGGCAGGCTCTTATGAGGCCATGCGGTGCCGAACGGTGTTGGAGCGGCGGGCCGGCGGTTCGTTCGAAGGACAACCGGTCGGTGTCGGGGCATTCGTGGGCCAGGTCCGCTAGTAGTTGCGCTCGTGATGGACTTAAGCAGGTTCGATGTACTTGATGGTCACCGTCGGCACAGAGTTGCTCCCAATGGCCGTCGAGTAGGTGTAGGGGGCACCGACGGTTCCCCATACTCGGACGTAGCCGCCCTTGACGACGCCGCTGCCGAGCGCGGCGTTCGGGAGTGTGAACAGGATGAGGTCACTCCAGAAGTAGTTTCCTGGCGTCACATATCCGAGGAACTTCGTGGGGCCGGTATTGAAGTCATATTGGAAGACCTGCACGCGGTAGGTAACGGCCTTTCCTAGCGTGCCTGGTGCGTACTTGATCAGTTCGTTGTATGGCATCTGGACCGCTTGGGCTTTGAAGTCGGCCTCTGCTGCTTTGGCCTGCGCCTCCGCCGCCGCTGCCGCCGCCGCGATTGCAGCCGGGCTTTGGGTTCTCTTCACGACCGTCGTGGCACCACTTGCGTCGCGCCCCGGTGCGGTCGCCGACACAAACACCGTCACGTCCTGATTCAATGGGATATCGGGCACTACAACCGTAAACGCACCGTTTGCATCCGCAGTCGTGTGGGCGAGCGGGGCCGAGGCCGACACCCCCGATTTCGTGACATAGATCGCTGCGCCTGGCTCGCTGGTTCCGGTGATCTGCACCGTGTCCGAGTCAACGACATCGAAACGCGCTTGGAGCGTGATCTTGGTCGGCTCGAAGGCACCCTGACCGTCACACCAGTGATAGACCTTGTTGATTGCCGTGCGACGTTGAGTCCCGGCCTGTGCTTTGCGAAGGTTGACAGCCAGCTTTCCCACGCCCGGCGCTGCAGCTAGCTCCTTGGCGATCGCCGTCAACGTCTTGGCATCGCTCTTGGCACTGAACGGTGTCTTGGTCTGCTTGCCCTTCGCGGTCGTCAACTGATCATGAAAGTCGACGATTTGGGTGCAGCCTTGCAGCAAGGGGCTAAGCGATGCGGTCGAGGCAGGCAACGTTGTCGTTGTCGTCGCCGAGTCGACGGCGACAGCCGATCCAGACGACACAACAAGACTTGCCGCCACCACGCTCATCAGCCCGGCGACCCGTCCGAAAGCCCCGATCCCGACTAGGCGCAGTGAACGATTGGCCGCCATCACGCGTTCCCCGATCCGCGGCAATCCTTCATACCGAAGGAGCACCGCTAGATGACCTTGTATCCAAGGTTGAGGTCATAACGGCATTCCGAAATAGGGCAATAAGTCACATCAACTCTTCAGTTACTCTTCAGGCACTCTTCAGACATAGAGCGCAGTGCCCGACGCCATGATCGCGGCTTCGCGAGGGCAACGCGCCGGGCGCGAGTGCCCGTGTTCTCCGCTGGGCTTGAGACAACATCTCCACGCGGGTCGTCATGAGTGACAGTGACCATCACTGATTCGGACACGTCGCGAGTTCCAAGTCGTCGTACGATTCGCCCCCAAAAGTCCGACCGGAACAGTTGCTTGCCGTCCCGTCGACCCAACGCGACCGCCGCCGACCTACGCGGCTGCTCGTCCGCTGGCAGCACGACTGCTTATGGACCTAGTCGACAAGTACGACCGGCTGGCTGTATTCGTCCTCTTTGGTAACGAGGCACAAGAGGGATACGACCAGTTGGCAGCACGGCGGGACATCACCCGTAGAGGGATTAATGTGCTGCGCTGCCCCAGCTTCTCACCGCAATCTTGGAACAACGTCGATCAGAGCGACCGGTCGACGCCAGGGTCACGCCGAGCCGTTTCGTCACCTCATCGCACTGCACACATCCAGAGCATGACATGAAGCCCCCGGCCGCTCGGATCAGAAGCGGTTCTGCGAGTGCTCTCCACTGGGATGTGAAGAGCAGCTGCTCGCAAGCCGATTCCGGCGCCGACGACGAACCTCGCGCCAGACGACGGCGACCGCCCCTCGCGGGGGGTTCGTGGAAGGCGTCAAGCCGTCGGTCCGCTGAAGTAGGGCTGAATGGCATGCGCTTTGTTGCGGGCGCGCTTTTGGTTTGATGTGGTCGTGACCGTTGATGGATTGTCGACGGGGAGGCGGTGGGCGCTGATTGCGCTCGTGGCGCTGGCTGCAGGTCTCGTCGTCGTGGCGAACCGGTCGGATCTGCCTACTGCGTGGCGGGCCTTACGTGGCGCGGAGCCGGGGTGGCTGCTGGCGTTGCTGCTTCTCGTCGTGTTGTACTTGCTCGACCAGGGGTTGCGTCACATGGTCGCCCAGCGGGCTGTCGGGCTCATCCCGCGCTGGGGGTCGATGCTGCCTGCGGCGTGGGTGGCCCATTTCGTGAACGCGATCTCGAAGTCGGGCGGCCTCGCGGGGATTGCCGTGCTCACCGGGGAGGGGCGGCGGTCTGACAAGCCGCGTGGTCGGGTGATTGCCGCGGCGCTGCTTGTCGCGGTGCTGGACCAACTCGCGTTTGCGATAGTGCTGCCCTTCGCCATTCTCGTGTTGTTCCTCGACGGGCGGTTCAGCGCGGGCGACGGCGTGGCGACCGCCGTGTTCGCGGTGTATGTGTCTGTCACCGTCGCAGCGGTAGTCGCGGCTACACGCGGTCGCGGTTCCGTGCATGCGCTGTACGCGCTGCCCGGACGCTTCTCCACCTGGTTGCAGCGTGTGGTGCTTCGCCGCACCATCCAGTTCGAACCGGACGAGGAACGGGCCGACGAGCTGTTCGACGCGATCACGCTGCTGAAGGGTCGGCTGCGCTCTGCCGTCCCCGCGGCTCTCGCCGCCGTCGCGGTTGACGTGCTGGCGATCCTGCAGCTCTGGGTCGCGCTGCGCGCGGTCGGGGTGCACGCCGGCCTCACGGAACCGTTCGTCGCGTACTCGGTATCCACGCTGTTCGCGCTTGTCGGCATCGTGCCCGGTGGTATTGGCGTGGTCGAGCTATCCACCGGCGTAGTCCTTCACTCGTTCGGGACTCCCCTTGCGCTCGCGGCAGCCGCGGTGGTGTTGTTCCGCGTCGCAGAGTTCTGGATTCCGCTCGCGATCGGTGCGATCGTCTCGCACCGGTACGTGTGGCGACCAACTGTCGGGCCCACGTGAGTACGCGCACCGTTCGTCGCATCATCGGCGCGCTCGCGGTCGCGGTTGCGGTCGCCAACACTTTCCTCGCCGCGGGATCGAACTTCTTGTCGCTTTCGGTGCAGGAGGCCAGGCATGGCGACCGGCTGCCCCGGATGAACCAACCGCACTTCCACGACCTCCAGCGGCTCGGCGAAGCCCGCTTCGTCCTGCTCCTTTCGGCGTTCGCGTTGCTGGCCGCGGTGCCGGGCCTGCTGCGCGGCCGTCGCGGTGCATGGTGGGTGGCCTTCGCGGCCGCGGTCGGCTCTGTGGCCGGGCACGCGGTCGACCAGCTCCACGACGCGGGGCTTGTGCTCTCGGTGGTCTTCTTGGTGGTGGTGCTCGTCACCCGGTCGCGGTTCGGGGCGCGTGCAAATCCGGCGCGGATCACGCAGGGACTGAGCACGATCGCGATCGGCCTCGGCCTCGTGTTCGTCTACGGTGCGGTGGGGATCTATTACCTCGACGCGAACTTCCGCGAGTCCACGACCCTCTTCGGTTCGCTCTACGAATCCGCGCGGCTGGTGCTGCTCCTACCTACCGCAGCGGTCGAGCCCTCCACCGGACACGGCTTCTGGTTCATCAGCTCGATTCGCGTCCTCGCGGTCGTCGTCATCATGGCGGGACTCGCCCGCGCCCTCGCGCCAGCGGCGCTAGGACCGTCGATCCATGAGACCGCGCGCCACCACGTCGAGCGGCTGCTCGGACAGCACGCGGACTCGTCGCTCGCGCCGTTCCACCTTCTCGACGACAAGACGTGGTTCTTCGCCACTGACGGCGAAGCAGTGGTTAGCTTTCGGCTGATCGGTTCGGTCGCGGTGGTGTTGGGAGCGCCTATCGGCGCGCCGGAGTCGTGCGCGCGGGGGCTGCGCGAGTTCCTTACCCAATGCGTCGACTCGGGGTGGACGCCGGTCTTCCACCAGGTCCGCGACACGGACCGCACCGTGCTCGAGGGCGGCGGGCTGCGGCTCCTCAAGATCGGAGAAGAGGCGATCGTGCCGCTCGAAGAGTTCAGCCTCGAGGGCTCGCACATGAAGTCGCTGAGATCGACGCTCAAGCGTGTGCAGCGAGTGGGGAGCCGGTTCGAGGTGCTCGACAGCCCGATCGACGACGCCACGATGGACGAGCTACGCGACGTGTCGGACTCGTGGATGAGCGCGTCGGGGCACCGCGAACGCACCTTCACCGTCGGGCGCTTCGACCCCGCGTACCTCCGAGCCACAACGATCGCCGTCGTGCGCGACGGCAACGATCGGATCGTGGCTTTCGCCAACATCCTTCCGAGCTACCACTCCAGCGAGGGCAACTTCGACCTCATGCGCCGCCGACCCGATTCGGTGAACGGCGTGATGGAGTTCCTCTTCGTGTCGCTGATCGAGTACTTCCGCGCGCAGGGACTGACGGGAATGAGCCTCGGACTCGCTCCGCTGGCGGGAGTCGAGGGTGATGGCGTCGTATCGCGGGTGCTGCGCGCAGTGCGCGACTACGGCGGCGCCGCGTTCAACTTCGAAGGCCTGCAGGAGTTCAAAGCAAAGTGGCGGCCACGCTGGGAATCGCGCTACATCGCGTACGAGCGCGATGTCGATCTCCCGCGGATCGCAGTGGGCATCACGCGCGCCGGCGAGCTCCAGCCGAAGAAGAAAGAGAACCGGCTCGTCGGCGCGGCGAAGCGATACCCGTTCTCGCTCGCGATGATCGGGCTCACGCTGTGGTTGTCGATCGCTACGAACCTCGATCCGGTCATCGAGCACGTGCTCCGATACCGGTTCGGACTCTCCTATCGCGACCTCGTGCACCTCGAGTGGTGGCGCGCGGTCACGTCTCCGATCATCGAGCCGCGGGCGGGATTCGTGTGGATGAACCTCGCTCTCATCGTGCTCGCACTCCCGGTGGCGGAACGACGGCTGGGGACGTGGCGCACCGCCGTGATCTTCTTCGTAGGCGACTTCGTCGCGTCGGTTCCCGTGCTGCTCATACTGCGACTCGTCGGGGCGCTCGGCAACCAGGTGGCTCTCGCGAACGCGCTGGCCCACGACGCGGGTCCTTCAGAGGGATGCTGGGCGCTCGCCGCCGCGCTGGCGTTCACAATCGGGTCGTCGCGTTGGCGCCGGATCGCGGCCTCCGCAGTGTTCACGGTCCTGATCGCGGCATTCGCGGTCATGCGCGATCTCTCCAGCGCCCAGCAGCTTGTGGCAGCCTCCGCGGGGGCGCTCCTCGGTTGGTGGTGGTCACGGCCCACACCGGAGCGGCCGGTCGAGGACCCAGGCGCTCCACCACGCGCGGCATCTCCCGAGCCCCCGGGGGACCGGACCCCGGTCGCGGCTGACTGATCAACCCGCTCGTGCGGAATCAACCGGAGGCCGGACCTTAGTCCTGCTGCTTCCTGGCAGGTGGGCGCCGCCCGGCGGGCACGGACGCGATCCGCTCGGGCCATTTCCGCATCGGCCAATGCACCTCGATCGCGATGCCGATGGCGAACGCGATGAGGTGCTCGATGTCGGCCATGATTCCCGGGGCCGCTTCCGAACCGAAGCGGTACGTGTAGAAGTACAACGGGATCGCGAGTGCGGGCAGGGCGAACCAACGGGCCCGCGTCCGCCAGAGCAGCACCACGAACGCGCCGCCCACGGCGGCAGCACCGGCGGAGACGCCCGTATCGGACTTCGAGTACAGCTTCGTTGCGGTGGCCCACCCGGCGGTGCTCGTGACGACAATCGCCACCAGGATGACAAGCGTGCAGCCGATGTGACCCGCGAAGAACCGCACGATCGTGCGCGGGAAGCCCGCCAGGATCAGGTACGGCACCATCAGAAGGATCATCACCCCGACGGCGACGCTCACGCGGTTCAAGTTTGCGGTGATCAGCGCTGAGAGCGGCAGCGTCCACGCCGCGCCGTGCACAAACCGCTTGGGCGAGTAGCTGACGAGAAACCTCACCGTGGCGTGGGCCAAACGCCACCTGTTCGCCGCCGCGACCGTAAACGGGAACGCAATCAGCGCGCCAGCCACGAGCACCCGCCGCCACAGCGCCCGCACGGGGGGACGCTGGGTGTTCACAGCCTAGGAGGCTATGCAGACGCAACCCTGAACCGGTACGCGGTTCCTGAATATGGGCTCAACCTTCTCCCACAAGCCATCGGCGGAGCCGAAGGCACCACGACACGTCCGGCAGGGTGACGAATGACCTCGAAGGCGCTTGGCGATGGCTGTCGAACTGGAGTCGCCTTTACGGTCCTCGCGTTGGACGTGATCGCGCACGCTCGACGGCACGGATTCACACTCGAGGATCTCGTGCTCAAGGAACGCTTGCGTGGTGACGCGTGCTCTCACACGTTGGCAACGAACGCTTGCCATGCTTCCGGACTGAACGCGAAGCGCTGAGTTGGATGGATGACCGGCTACGACGCTTCGGTGTGTTCGAGTGAACGAACCGCCGATCTACGCCGCCGCAAGCTCGTCGTGTTCTTCGCTCGCGAGATCGACGATGAATCCTTGCGTGACGCCCTGGATGTAAGGCAGGTGGTTGTGTCGATCCACTCGTCGGTGTCGTGATAGCCAGCCAAGTGCAGCGCATTGACCACGGCTGGGTGGTGATATGGATTGAAGCATTTTTGACGGAGCGCCCAGTCGATCCCTTCAGCAGCGTGAAGGGGAATCACGATCATGTGTCGCTCCCTTGTCACCAAAAGCGTCTCACCGATACCCATCATGACCGCATGCTCGCCGACCCACACCAAGAGCTCGAGGGCCGACTGAATGCTGCGCGTGCGCACGCCGACGGGGCAGTACGACGCATCACCCTGAACTTCTACAACACCCCACAGAAGGGCGTGCCCCGCTCAACGGAGATCGGATCCGATGATCCACGCCGACCCCGCAGGCTGACGGTCCATCCACGACACCTTCGTCGAGCAGCAAGCCCAGCCGTTGCGCTTTCGTGTTCCCATCCATTATCAGAACCAGCCGGTCCAGCTGCCTGCCTCCACGTGTCCCCCGACGACAAACGGCATGATGACAAGAGCAAGCGGTACGTAGCCCCACGAGGTCCCCGCTACGAGAACCACGGCGCCGACCGCGATCAGGCCTGGGGCCATCAAGCACGCATATACGAACACGCGTTGCGTTGTCGCCCGACCGCAGCCATCGGGCAACGAGCCTACGCCGCTTGCTTCCCAATGATTCAGCGAGCGAACACCCCGATACGCCCGTGGCGGGTCATCCATCCAAGACAACTCCTCGCGCTAGCTACGTCAGGAAGCACGGCGCACGGTCGTCGCCGTCCCGTGACCAGCCGCACGCACGCGTCGCGACGCAATTCATTTCCTCAGGAGTGAACATTTGCCGTCCGGCTTCGATGAGGACCTCCATCATCGGAAGGTGCAGCCGAGGTGTGACGCCTTCGGGCGCGGTTTCGTCGCTCCAAGGGTGCGCACTGCTTAGTTCAGCGTGAGAGTGATGACGCTGGTGAGTGGATCGCGTGCGGTGCTCTTGCCGCCGACGAGGTATCCCCGGTTCCCGATCACGACGGCTGCCGCGTCGGAGTTCGGTTCTGGGAGCCGTCCGGCGCTCGTGATGGTGTTGGTCGTAGGGTCGAAGCGGAGGATCTGGTCGCTCAGTTGCGTGTTGTTGATGTACCCGCCGAGCAGGAGTACCTCGTTGCCGAGTTGGATCGCGCTCGCGTGGGACAGAGTCGACGGCAATTGTCCGACGATTGTGATCGCGCCGGTAGCAGTGTCGAGTCGTTGTATTGCCGCAGTGTCTGTGCCTTGAGTGTTGGCGACGCCGCCGAAGAGGTAGATCGATGTTCCGATCACTGTGACTGCTGGGTACCGGACGGGTACCGGCAATCGCGTGACCGTCGTGAACGAGGAACCGTCGACGGTGGAAACGATATCGGCGACGATGTTCGCACCGTCGTAGCCGCCGAGCACATAGATCTTGCCGCCGACCCGCGCGGCGACGTGGTCAGAGCGCGGCTGGGGCATCTTTCCCACGATTGTCGCCGATCCACTCGGCGACACCAGCTGGGCGTCTGCGGTGCCGTTTTCGCTCGGGCCGCCGCCACCAATGACCAGGATGCCCCCAGTGAGCGGGGCTCCTGCCGCATCGTGCACTGCTTCGCGTAGCGACCCAGCGGGTTGGCTCGACCCGGTCGCGGGGTCGACGCGCACGACCGCGGCGGTCGACAGCTTTGTGGCGTCGAGGCCTCCGAGGATCAGGAACTGGCGTCCGTCGACCGCGAGGACTTCGTTGGCGATCGCTGCGGTGAGCTTCCAAGGAGCGTCGGCGATCTGTAGCAGCGCGGGCTTGAGCGTGGCCACGGCACCCGATGACGAGGTTGCGTCACGCGTCGCGCCGTTGGGGCTGGCGCCTCCACCGCACCCAGCGAGCCCGAGAATGACTGCACAGGTCACGATCCATGAACGTCGAGCAGCTCCAACCAAGGACGCAGAGCCTAGGTTTGCCGCGTGCCAAGCACGATGCGTGCGGACGCGTCAGTTCGTACGACAACGCGGCGACACCCGAGCGACGTGCTGCGGCTCACGTTGGGGCTGGGAATCCTGGTCTGGGCCGCGATCGCGGCCGGTTCGACCGATCCGAGCCGCGCCGAGATCAACCTGTTCCGGCTCATCAACCAGCTTCCCGATCCGGCTGGTGCGCCGCTCGTGGGCGTCATGCAGCTGGGTGCGCTCGCCGCCGTACCGGTCGTTGCGGTCGTGTGTGTGCTGGGCCGGCGACCGCGCCTCGCGCGATTGGTCGTGCTTGCCGGTGTTGCGGCGTGGCTGATCGCGAAGGCGCTCGATCCGATCGTCGCGCAGCGCCCGCCCGATGAGAGCGTGTCGGGGGTGCTGCTGCATGGCGCGGTCACACCCGGGCTTTCGTTTCCGTCGACGCACGTCGCGGTCGCGGCTGCGATGGCAACCGTCGCGAGCCCGTACCTCAGTCGCTCGGCGCGCCGCACGACGTGGCTGCTCGTGGCGCTGATCGCCATCGCACGCATCTACGTCGGTGCGCATTTCCCTGCCGACGTCGTCGGCGGCTTCGCGGTGGGATGGGTCGTCGGATCCGCCATTCACCTGGTGTTCGGTGCACCGCGTGGGTTTCCCGACCCGACTGTCGTCTCAGCGCGCCTTGAGGAACACGGCCTCGACGTTCACGACATCATCGCGGTCGACCGTAAGCACGGTTCGTTTCGTGTCGAGACCGATGACGGCACCCTCTTACACGTCACGGTTGCCGACCGTGATCGAGGCGACACCGACTGGCTGTACCGAGTATGGCGACTCTTGGCGTTCCGTGATGCAGGCGAGAACGGTGGCATCCGCGACACCGACCATGCTGTCGAACACGAAGCGTTGGCGTTCGCCCTCGCGGGACGCCGCGGCATCGCCGTTCCCGAAGTGCTCTGGACGCAGCGAGTGTCCGACAGCGAGAGCGTGCTCGTGCGCAAATGGCTCGACGGCCAGAACCTGACCGCGATCACACCAGACGACACCACATCACTTGTGGCTGCCTGGTGTGTGCTCCACCGGCTTCACGAAGAAGGCATCATCCACGGCGCCGCCGACATGCACAGCTTCCTCGTAACCAACGATGGCGTCGCCGTCATTCGGCTCTCACGGGCGCAGTTCCGCGCGTCCGCGGCGGACATCCGACACGACGTCGCCGAGCTGCTCGCATCCAGCGCTGCAGTCGTCGGCGCTGACGCCGCCGTCCACAGTGCGTGCCAAGCACTCGGCTCCGACGCGCTCCTCGACGCCCTTCCCGTCCTCCAACCCCTAGCGCTCTCCTCGGAGACACGGGCAGCACTGCGCGCCGCGCCTTCAGGCATCGACGAGCTCCGCAACACAGTCGCCGCGCTCGGTTCGGAGCCGGGCACTCGCACCGAGAGGCCTCTCTGGGTTGTGGGTCGCAACCTCGCGCCGCTCGTGCTCGGCGCGGTCGCGCTCGTGTTGTTGCTCGCGCAAATCGGCAACTTCCGTCTCGCGCTCGACGCGGCACGAAGCGCGAATCCTGCGTGGATCGCCGCTGCGGTGCTGATTACCGGCTGCGGCTATGTCATGGCTGCGGTGTCGTTGATGGGTGCAGCACCCGAGGCGCTCGCGCTCGGTCGCACGACGGTGGTGCAGTTCGCCGCCGCGTTCACGAATCGCATCGCTCCAGCCGGTCTTGGGGCTATGGCGACGAACGTCAGATACCTCGAACGGTCCGGGGTCCGCAGGGCGCGCGCTGCCACCGCGGTAGGGGTCAACGCGGCAGCCGGCGGCGTCGCACACGTTGTCCTGCTCCTCACGGTGGTTCCAATCGCGGGCTTAAGGACCACCGTCAGATTGCCGAGTGCTGACCTTTCCGACTACTGGCCGATCGCGGCATTCATCATCCTCGCGCTCTCGATCGCCGGCGTGTGGTACTGGCGCCATGGGCTGCGTGTTGTCTTCGAGCGCGTCCGACCACATGTCCGCGACGTTCGTAACGTCGTCCAACAACCCCACCGGGCATTCATGCTGTTCGGCGGCTCGTTCGGCGTGACCATCGCGCAAGCCTTCGTGCTCGTCGCGTGCCTGGAATCGATCGGGGTGCATCTCCCAATCCTCACCGTCGTCGCGGTGTTCCTCGCCGGCTCCGCGCTCGCGGCCGCCGCGCCGACACCTGGTGGGCTCGGAGCAATCGAAGCCGCGCTGGTCGCCGGACTCGGACAGGTAGGCGTGCCCTCATCACCCGCCGTAGCCGCCGTGCTCATGTCGCGCGTCATTGGCTACTGGCTCCCGGTCCTCCCCGGATGGCTCGCATTCACAGTCTCCAACCGCAACGCCACCCTCTGAACCGCACCGCTCACCCGCCGAGCAGCCAGATACGCCTCGGGCCTCCTCGGTCGTGAACCGGACACGGGTCCGAAGCCTCTGGCTGAGTACGGCAATGGCGCGGTCGGATGGGTGCGAGGCTTCCGATGAGGTGAGGACGATGAATGGCTCTGCTCGAGGCGTGCGGTCCGGCCGGCGCGTGGCGGGTCTCGTGCTCGCGCTCACAGTCGTCGCCTTCGTCCTCGTTAGCTGTGGCGGCAATGCAAGCGAACGTGGGTCCAGTCGCGCGGCTACGACCACAGGCAAGAGCCCGGCGTCGACGACCGCGACGGCCGGCGCGACTGCGACCACGGCCGCGCCGGTCACCACTGTGACGATGCCGCCTCCGACGACCACCGGCGCGGCACCGACGGCTCCTCCCGGTCCCGCGTCCGTGATCAGCCGAGGCAACCCCTCGCAGATGGTGGTGGCGCTCACCTTCGATGCAGGGTCGGATCTTGGCAACGCGCCAGCCATCCTCGACACGCTCCGCGCTAATGGGATTCCCGCCGCGTTCGGGCTCACCGGCGCGTGGGTCCGCGCGCATGGCGACGTGGTACGGCGCATCGTTGCCGAAGGCCACCTCGCGATGAACCACACCGACGATCACCGGTCGTTCACCGGTGTCTCGACCAACACCGCAGCACTGACCACTGCGGAGCGGCGCGCCGAGCTCGACGGGGCCGAGGCCGCGATCGTCGCAGCGACGGGACGCAGCACAAAGCCGTGGTTCCGGCCGCCCTACGGAGACACCGACTCGTCAGTACAGACGGACGTCGCCGCCGACGGGTACGGCTACGAGGTCATGTGGACGATCGACTCGCTCGGATGGAAGGGCCTCACCGCTCAAGCGATCACTGCACGCTGTCTCGATCAGGCGGTGCCCGGCGCGATCTACCTCTTCCACGTCGGCTCAGCTTCGCAAGACGCCGCGGCCCTGCCCGCGATCATCGCCGGACTCCGCGAACGCGGCTACACCTTCGCGACAATCCCGCAACTTGCCGGAAGAGCCTGAATCGGCAGCGTCGTGACACGCAACGGACAACACGCCGACGAACTCACGAAGTAGCTCTCGAACGTCGCGCCACGCGCGCCGATCAAACGCCGGGTTTCACCTGAAGATCATCACGGAGAAGATCATCGGTCAGAACAAACACGACGTTGGTCGCCCTGGCACCTGAGCAGCGGCGCGGGCAGCATCCATCCTCAAGGCACGCACAGCGATCACGACACCAAGCAAACACACGAACGACACTCGACACAACGAGAAATACCGCATGAGGTGAGATCCTGCCCCGCCGCGAACCAGCAACACGGGACACCAATCTTCGCAGCCCTTACTATCGGATCGGTCCAGGAACCGCGTGCAGCGCGCTCGAATCGCGGATGGACGAGTCGCCTGTTTCGAACGCGCGTAACAAGCACAGTCCGCGACGAGGGGCGCGGATGGGTCGGTTCGTTCATGCGAGTTTGACGGTGATGTCGTCGAGCCAGGGTGTGTGGGTGGCGCCGGGGAACTGGTCGTATGTGAGGTCTTGGAGGTTCGCGCCTTTGAAGGGGTCGTGGTGGCTGTCGGTATCGGGTGGTCGTGTCGCGATTTGGGTGGGGGTGCAGGCCGGGGCGGGTTGGGGGATTGTCATGGCGACGTCGAATCCAAGTTCGGGGTCGGGGTTCGCCGAGAGCAGGGTCCTGCCCATGTTGTGGGCGTTGCGGTCGCGTGTGGTGAGCGCCCAAGCCGCGGTTCGTCCGTGGCCTTCGGCGGGTGCGCCGAGGAACCGCCATTCGAGGAATCGCATGATCGAGGTGTGGTCATAGGTGCGGTGATCGACCGCTCCTGGCTGCGCGTAGGGAGACGCGAGGAGTGTCGGGACTCGGAATCCGGCTTGGCCGAAGTTGTTCGCGTCGTTGGTGCTGGCACGTGCGTCGGCGAGGATGGGTGGGTCCACATGGTCGAAGAAGCCGCCCCATTCGTCGTAGGTGAGTACGAATGCGCCTTGTTGCCATTGGGGTGATGTGGCGAATGCGCCGAAGACTTCGCGGGCCCAGCGTTGACCGAGCCCGATGTCGCCGCGGGGGTGGTCGTCGGTGCGGAGCGCATCGGTGCCGCCGAACTGTGGTTCGACAATCGCGACGTGTGGCAGTTGTCCCGCTGCGGCGTCTTCGAAATACCGGTCGAGTGACCGGATGTAGGGCGCCATCCGCTGCACGCCCCACAGCGCGAGGAGCGGAACGTTGGTGTGGTAGTAGCCGACGGACACGCCAGCTCGTGCGAGCCGCTCGACGATCGTCTCCGCGTGGAACGAGCCGGCGCGGCCGTGCACGTTGTCGGTCTTTCGTCCTTCGGATTGCGCAGAGAGGAAATACTGACGGTTGGGGAACGTCGGGCCGAGCAGCGGTGCATGCCAACGGTCGAAGACGGTGAAGCGACGCGCGAGCGCGGCATAGATCGGAAGGTCTCGCGCGGAGTAATAGATGAGCGCGAACTCGTCGTTGTTGCTACCCGGCCCCAGGAACCCCGAGTCACGCTGCGCACGTCCGGCATCCCACGTGTGGCCCGGATCACCGAACATGCAGCCCCGCGTTTCCACCTTCTCCGGGCTGTACGAATCCGCCGAACGAGTCGCCACGAGCTGTCCCAATACGTTGGGGAACGACTGGTCCACGAGTCCGTCCACGAAGAACGAGGACCCGTAGCGCGTGCGGCCCGCCTCGAGATACGCGTCATCGTCTCCTAGCCAGCCCAGATAATGATCAAACGACCGGTTCTCCATCATCACGATCACAACCGTGTCGATCGGGCATTCACTCGCACCAGCCGACAGCACACTCCCGGGCAACGTCGAGGCTGCGCTGCTCGGTGCCGAGCCACCAACGACTCCGCCCAACCGCTGCAACTTCGTCGAGGCGGCCGTGCCGAGAACCGCGAACCCCGCGCGGGTCAGGAACTCCCGCCGATTCAATCGTCGCTCCAGCCGGGATCCCTCATTCACACACACTGCCCGACGAAGACCCGCAACACCGAACCACCACGAACCCTGACCCACACCCAGTGCCCGCTCCGGAGCGGACCCGCGCCGAAGCGACGCGGATCTACACAGCGCAGTCGCGTAGGCCAATCGCGCGGGCCTTGCTCGACAGATCATCGAAGGGGCTCTTAGCGCCGGTCGCCAGAGCAAGAAGACCTGACGGGTTCGCCACGACCCCGGCAAGCGCCGTCCGCGCCGAGTTGAGCAGCCGCTTGTACTTGCTCTGGACAGCCTTGGGCGGCCGCAGCGCACCGAGTGAATCGATCTCTTGCTGGAAGATCGGCTGGTACTCGGCGACAGCAGCCGCGAGCGTCCCAGCATCAGGAAGCTTGCCGCCGAGCTTGGCGACGTAGCTCGCCAACAACGCGTCACGTTGAATGTTCGCCTGCTTGCAGATCCGGTTCCCTGCATTGACGAACTGGCTCGTCGTCAACGGCTTATTGGCGCGAACCGCCGCCGCGTCGCTCGACTCCGCAGTCATGAGCACGCACACAAGCACGAACACACCCACGACCAACACCGTTCGATACTTCTCCACCACCGAGACCCCTTCAAAGCCGTCACCCTCACCCGACCACCGTACGAGCCATCGACGGCCAACGGCGCGCGCACCAGAACGCGCGCGACCGAACGCGCGCTCAACGGCCAGCCGGCCGCGCCAGAAGCGGCATCGGCATGCGCGATCGGTTCCCGACCGCCGTGTCGTGAGGTAGCACCGACTGCCCGCCCGGGAGCGCTTCCGCTGCGTCGGGCCGCGGTTTCGTGGCGCAAAAGACGAACTCAGATCCATCAGGCAGATCCGGCGCGGGTCAAGTTGTTACGCGGGGACGGTGGTTCGCGGCGAGTCTCAGACGGTGGTGTAGATGATCATCGCGATGCCGACGACGAGGCTGTAGATGGCGAAGGGTATGAGGGTGCGAGTGCGGAAATAGCGTTCCAGGAACCGGACCGACAGGTATGCCGCGATCCCTGCCGCGACGCTGCCTGCGAGTACCTGTCCGCGGATGCCGTCTCCGTTGTGTCCGAGGAGGTCAGGCAGCTTGTAGAACCCTGCGGCGAAGATGATCGGCGTCGCGAGCATGAACGAGAATCGCATCGCGTCTTCGTGGTCAAGACCGCGGAGCAGACCGGCGACCATGGTGACGCCCGAGCGGCTGATGCCGGCGAAGAGCGCAAGGATCTGAGACGAGCCGACGAACACTCCCTCCCGGAGTTCGAGCGTGTCGAGATCGCGGCCGACGTCGTTGCCCGGATCGCTGTGGTGCTCATGGGTGGTCACGAGTTTGCGTACTTCGGCGCGTCGACGGAGTCGTTCACCCGCGAACAGGATGAGCCCGTTGATGGTGAGGAAGATCGCCGCCGCGGTGGGTTTCGCGAAGATCGTGCGGAGGTTGTGCTCGAACGCGAGCCCGACGATTCCGACGGGGATCGTTCCCACGATGAGTAGCCATGCCATGCGCTCCGGGGGTGTTTCGATGCGCCGTTTGCGCAGCGAGGAGAAGAAGCCCTTGATCACTTCTTTCCAGTCGCGCCAGAAGAAGATCAACAGCGCGATTGCGGTCGCGACGTGCAGGCCGACGAGGAAGGCGAGGTAGAACGACTCGTCGGCGGATTGACCGGTCACGAGCTTGTCCCACCCGAGCAGTTCCGGTAACAGCACCGAGTGGCCGAGGCTCGAGATCGGGAACAGCTCGGTGATCCCCTGCACGATCCCGATCACGATCGCCTGCAGATACGTCAGTGGCGCCGCAGCAAGCGACAGCATCAGTCCTCCCCGGGGGCGGTACAGCATCGCACGCGACCCCGCCTAGTTCGGAAATCCAGACCAGACGAGTCGAGTCCCGAACAATCAGCCCGACTCGCAGTGCCCTCATGCGTGCGACGCGATCACGAGCTTCCCAGCGAGCCGAGCGCGAGCCCGGCAGACTTTGGCGGTGGAGAGTGCGGCGACGTACAAGGAAGGAGTCCGGGCTCCACTCATTGTGGTTGGTCTCGTTGGGATGGTTGTCGTTGCTCTTGGCGCGGCGGTGGAGGGAGAGGTCGCGGTTGCCGTCGTGTTGTGTGTGAGTGCGTTGGTGTGTGGTTTCGGGGCGCGGAACTACTGCTATCGGGTCACGTTGCGTTCGGATGGTGAGCTCATCCTGCATTACTTGTTTGGGAACCGGAAGACGCGTGCGGATGTCGTGTCCACGATTGAGCTGGATGCCGGTGCGGAGGAGTTCGGCGTCGAGTTCGACGGCGGCCGTTTCGAGATGTTGAACACGCTCACGGCTCGTTCGGTTGTGGAGCTATTGATGCGTCAGAACCCGAACATTGCCCTGTCGGGGTACACGCTTCCTTAGCGACCGAAGGTCCGCGTCTGACGGAAGATGATGACCGTCCGCCGCCACAGCGACCTGGCGCGTTCGAGGATCGCCGCCGACATCGGAGATCTCGTGGCTTGCTGATCGGTGAGTGTCTTAGCCAGTCGATTCGGGGGGCCGGTCGCGGTCGTCCGGGGTGGCGCGGGAGGGGCGTCGTCGGTGTCTGTGGGCTCATGGAGCGATTCGGACGATGCCCGAAGGGGCCGATAAGCGTGAACGAGTAGCCACGGTTACGATCCGCCTCGGCATGCAGCGCAGGGTCGCTTCGAGTGTTCTCGTTGTTGTGATCCTCGCGGCGGTGGGGATCGCCACTTTCCCGGCGTGGGCTGATGCCGCGCGACGCCTGAGAGCCACGTCGGCAAGCCAGACGGAGGCCACGACGGCGAGTGGGACGACGCCGGTCGATCGCGTCTTGGTGATCTCGATTCCTCACGTCGCGTGGCGTGACCTGGTGGGGCTGCGGCTCCCGAATCTTGATCGGCTGTTCGCGGAGTCGGCCATCGCCGACATGACCAACCGCACGATTGGCAAGCGCGACCTCGCCGCCTCGTATCTCACGATCGGCGCGGGTACTCGAGCGGTTTCCACTGGGCTTCCCGACGACGGCGAAGGCCTCACGCCCGGTGAGAGGTTTGGGACCTTGAGCGCGGGCGAGGCCTTCGCCCTCCGAACCGGCGAGCACACGTCGAGCGCGGTCGCACAGCTCGGCATCGCGACGATCACACGGGCCAACGATGCACAAGACGTCGACGTCACGGTCGGTTCGCTGGGGGACACGTTGGCGAAGGGTGGCTTTGGGCGCGCGGTGATCGGGAACGGCGATGGGCTCGAAGTCGACACCGATGTCGCGACCTACCGCCGGTTCGCGGTGGACGCGCTGATGGGCTCTGACGGCACGGTGCCCGCGGGTCAGGTCGACGCGTCGCTCCTGGAACCCGACGGCACTGCACCATTCGGCGTGCGAGCCGATCTTGACACGACGGTCGACTCGTTTCGGACGGCGTGGCAGCCCCGGTCGGTGGTCCTCGTCGAAGCGTCTGACCTGGCGCGTGTCGGTGACTTCGCTCCGCTCGCGTCGCCGTCGCAGGTCAAGCAGGTGCTGGACGCCGCGCTGGAGCGTACGGATGAGCTTGTCGGTCGCCTGCTCTCGGAGGTCGACCCCTCCCGCGATGCCGTGATGGTGGTCGCGCCGGGTCCGAGCAACTCGGGCGACGCGCTCACCATCGCGGCGTTGCGTGCCCCGGGCGTCGACCCCGGCTTCCTCCACTCGGCCAGTACGCGCCGCGCTGGTTTCGTGCTCCTCGCCGACGTGGGCCCGACTGTGGTCGACCTCGTGGGCCTGCCCCACCCGAAAGAAATGTCGGGTAGCCCGTTCGTCGCGAAAGCCGGTGGACAGCGATGCCGCCCACCGGCGACACCGGCTCATCACCGAGAGCAAGGCCGGGCACTTCCGCGACACCGTGCGACTCCAGGTGGTGATCGACTACTCGATCATCGGCGCGGCCCTGGCGTTCTTCGCGTTCGTCGTGTTGCGGTTCCGACGCGGGCGACGCGCTCGCGCCCTGACCCGATACGGCGCGCTCGCGGCGCTCGGCTTCGTGCCGATGGTCTACCTCGCCCGACTGGTGCCGTTCCAGGACTACGGCACGGGCCCGTACTGGCTCACGTTGATCGCCGGTGGGCTCGTGCTCGCCATCCTCTACGACGTCTTGGGTCGCAGATTCGAGCACGGCCCGGTCATGCTCGCGCTGGCCGCGATCGTCGCGCTGCAGATCGGCGACGTGCTGCTGGGTGCCCGGCTCCAGTTCGCCAGCGCGTTCGGCTACTCCGCCACCGTCGGCGTGCGCGTCACCGGCCTCGGGAACATCAGCTACTCTTTCCTCGCTTCTGCAGCAGTGCTCCTCGCCGGCCTCGTGGCACACACGCTCGGCGGCCGCCGCGGTGCTTACGCCGCGATCGCGATCCTCGGCGCCGCCCTCGTCATCGACATCGCACCGTTCTGGGGCGCCGACTTCGGTGGCATTCTCTCGATGGTCCCCACGTTCGGCGTCATGGCGCTGCTCCTCCTCGGCATCCGTATCCGGATCCGGCTCCGCACGGTCGTCATCGCCGGCCTGGCCACCTTCTTTGTGCTGGTGGTCGCCGCCGCGATCGACCTGTCGCGACCGACAAACGATCAGACCCACGTCGGTCGCCTGATCAGCAGCATCGGCGACAACGGCCCCTCGAAGCTCTTCAGCGTGATCGGACGCAAGCTCGACCAGAACCTCATCACGCTCACGAACTCGGAGTGGCGCCCGATCGTACCCATCGTGCTCGCCTTGATCGCCTACCTCGCGTTCGGCAAGCGCAAGTGGCTCGCGCGCATCATCGCGAGGATCCCCGAGATCCGCGCCACGCTCATCGGGTTCGCGGTGCTCGCAGTGCTCGGCTACGCGCTAAACGACTCAGGCATCGCGATCCCCGCGGTCATGCTCACCGTGCTCAACGCGACCCTGATCTGGTTGGTGATGACCGACGCGATACAGCACGACGACGAACCTCCACACACCGTGCCCGTCGCGAGTGCGAAATCGGTGAGAAACACCAATGGGTGAGTTGTTCCGGTAGAACGATCCCAAGGTCTTCGACGATGTGCACGACGAGAACGTGTCGGAGATCACGGGTTCGTGAGAAGGCAGTCCGCGCCATTCAGGCTGGGATTGGTAGTTTCGACTCCCAGTGACCGCGGGAAGCGTGCCGGAAGCCGGGCCGACTCGGGCCGAGGCAGTGATCGTGCAGGTTCCTGCGACGCCAACCCGAGCCACACGGGTGGGCGAGGTCCTCCTCGCGCGGAAGTGGCTCCTGATCTGGTTCGTCGCCGTGGTCGTCTACGAAGCCTCGTTCCACATGCCCATGGAGCGCGCGCCAGTGTTCGCGATCATCGCGACCGGACTCGTCGCGGCCAGCACGGGGCGCGACGGCGTCTGGTCCCGTGTCGTCTTCGACTGGTTCCCGCTGTTCGTCGTGCTCTACCTCTACGACCGTCTCCGCGGAGTCGCCGACAGCTGGCTTACCCCCCACTTGTACCCGCAACTCGACTTCGACCGATTCCTGTTCGGCGGGATCCCGACGGTGCAACTCCAACACGCGCTGTACACCCCCGGCACCGCGCACATCTGGGACTACCTCGTGTTCTTCACGTACATGAGCCACTTCATCGTCCCGATCGGTGTCGCCGCCGTCTTGTGGAAAGTCGCGCACGAGAAGTTCCGTCGCTACGTGTTCCTGTTCGTCACGCTGACACTGGCGGCATTCCTCACATACTTGCTCTACCCGGCAGTCCCCCCATGGATGGCGAGCCGCAACGGGCTCATCGCCCCCACCTCGAAGATCATCGACGACATGTGGGTCCACGTGGGCCTCAAGAGCGGCGCAGAAGTGTTCTCGGCCACGAGTCATCTCGCGAACCCCGTCGCCGCGGTCCCGTCGCTGCACACCGCGTACCCGGTCCTCATCATGTTGTTCTTCTGGAGCGCTGCCGGACGTCGCCGCTGGCTGCTCCCCCTGTACCCGCTCGCGATGTCATTCACCCTGATCTACACGGCCGAGCACTTCTTCTTCGACATCGTGCTCGGATGGCTCTACGCATTCGCGGTCTACTTCCTCGGCTCCGCGGTCTACGCCGCCTACCTCGAACGCAAGACGTCAATACCGCCGACGGTCGCAACACGGCGCCAGTTCCCCTGGATGACGAACCGCAATAAGGCGGGCACGATCGCGAGCGGGTAGAACCCCGCGTGGCGCGTGCCGGTCGAGCCGTCGAGAATCAGCCGGGCGCGTGCTTCTTTCGATCGGAGGAAGCCTTGCCGCGGGTCAAGGCCGCTTCCGATCGCGACGTACTGAGAAACCCTTGTTTCCGTGTCCGTGGTTCGCGGTAGTGCAGGATCTCACCACATGTGCTCCCTCTCGTTGGTCAGACACCTGTCCGCCGGTTTGCTCGCTGTCATGATCGTCGTGCCCGCGTTGGGAGTCGATACTGCGCACGCCGCCGCTCAACTGCCAGGGCGACCCAACGTCTTGTTTGTTCTGACGGATGATCTCGCTCGTGATGACTTGCAGGTGATGCCGAACACGCGCCGCTTGATCGCCGGGCGTGGCGCGACGTTCGAGAACTATTTCGTGAGTTCGTCGGCGTGTTGTCCATCGCGTGTCACGATGCTGCGCGGGCAGTACGCCCATAACACCAAGGTGAAATCCAACGGCGGCACGAACGGCGGGTTCGAGACCGCGTACCGACGCCACCTCGAACGTGTCACCATCGCGACTCGCCTGCAACATGTGGGCTATCGGACGGGGCTGTTCGGCAAGTATCTGAACGGCTATCCGGGCACCGCGGGTGACACGTATGTACCACCAGGGTGGAACGACTGGGCGAGTCCCGTCGCGGGCGACCCGTACGGCGAGTTCAACTACACCCTGAACGAGAATGGTGCCCTTCATACCTATGGCGCCGACCGCGCCAGCTACGGCACCGACGTCTACGTCGGCTTGGCTGCTCAGTTCATCGAGCAGAGCGCGAGCGAGCACAAGCCGTTCTTTGCGTACCTGTCCGTCTACGCGCCGCATGAACCCGCGACCCCGGCACCGGAGGACACTGGACTGTTCGTTGGCCTACAAGCGCCACGCACTCCCGGCTTCGATCAGCCTGACGTCGCGGCGATGCCATCATTCATCCAGGCGCTCCCCGCGCTCTCCGACGCGCAGATCGCTGGCGTCGATCAGCTCTACCGCAAGCGCCTGCAGTCCCTCCAGGCCGTCGACCGCGGCGTCGCGACGTTGGTCGACACGCTGCGGAGAACCGGGCAGCTCAAACGCACGTACATCGTGTTCACCTCCGACAACGGGTTCCACCTCGGTCAGCACCGTCTGCCCGCCGGGAAACTCCTCGCGTACGACACCGACACGCACGTCCCGCTGCTTGTGCGAGGACCAGGAGTGACGCCGGGCACGAACGTCCGGGCACTTGCAGGCAACATCGACCTCGCCCCGACATTCGCGGCGATAGCAGACACCAGAGCCCCGGCATTCACTGACGGCCGATCGCTGCTCGGCCTCCTCCACAAGAAGCCCCGCGCGTCCACACCTTGGCGCGACGCGTACCTCCTCGAGTTCTGGCGCGTGACCGGAGCCGCGAGCAGTTCGCCCGGTCCGACGGCAGCGACTCCGACCCCGCTCGAACCCAGCGACGCCGACGAGGGTGGGACCCTTATCGGGCAAGTCAGTGACAAGAACGCGCTCAACGGAATCGCCCACATCCCGAAATACTCGGCTCTCCGCACCCGCCGCCACCTCTACGTGGAATACGCCACCGGAGAACGCGAGCTCTACGACACCCGCATCGACCCCGACGAGATCCACAACGTGCACGGGAACGATCCCCACCTCGAACACGAACTCGCCAGACAGCTCGCCCACCTCCGTCGCTGCCACGCCAACTCCTGCCGCAGTGCAGACCGCTCCACGACAACCTGACATCCGAAGCAGCGTCACCGAAACATTCAAGAACGTTCGTATCCATCACCGACAAACACCCACTCCCGTGATGCATGCTCTTGGCACGGTGCGCGATGCGGTCGAGGTTCTTATCGATGCTTGACCCAGTTGAGAGCGCGAACGTCGCTACGGCGCGGAGCGAGAGTCTCAGCCGCCGCGTCTCGACCCGGTGGAATGTGCGACCCGTGCTCCAGCAGCAGGCCGCCGACGCGATGCATCGTGCGCTTGGCGCATGACCGACGACGCGCCTACCCGGCCGGACTTGATTGGCCCTCGGGACTTAGGGGGTCAGTT
Organism: uncultured Actinomycetes bacterium; assembly: GCA_963721435.1. GTDB lineage: Bacteria > Actinomycetota > Acidimicrobiia > IMCC26256 > DASPTH01 > CAVRJC01. Next base: position 1,109,415 of record CAVRJC010000012.1, on the reverse strand, counting down.
CGGGGGTCAAACGGACGCCAGCTTGAGCTCTCCGCTCCGGCGCACTCCCGTGACCAGCACCTTTGTCAGCGCGCTCGGAGGGAGTCGAACCCCCAACCTTCTGATCCGTAGTCAGATGCTCTATCCATTGAGCTACGAGCGCTTGTGAAGCGGGCACAAGTGTAGAGGGCAGGCGCACGCGGTCGCCCACCGCGATCCACCTGCTGGCCGGCAGGCGTTCCTAACCTCCCGTCCGTGTCGAGGTCGGCGGCGGAGCCGCTCACGCCGCTGCGCGGATCGCTCGCCCTGGTCGTGACCCTCGCGGCGGTCGCCGGGTTCCTCGACGCGATCAGCGTCGCTCGGCTGACCGGCACGTTCGTCGCGTTCCAGTCCGGAAACGTGGTCCTCATCGGCCTCGGGGCCACGAACGGCGCGTTCCGGGAGCTCGGCGCGACGGCGATCTCGGTCGGCGCGTTCATCATCGGCAGCGCGGTCGCCGCGATCGTGTCGCGCCTCGGTTCCGGTCCGTCACCGGACCTCCAGCGACGGCTGCTCGCGTGCGCGACCGGTCTGTTGCTCACGTTTGCGGCGCTCGTGCTCATCGGCGCGGGACTCGAGTGGCAACGGCCGGCGGGCGCGCTGCGGTACGCCGGCATCGTCATGGCTGCCACCGCGATGGCGTTCCAGACTCCGGCCATCCGTCAAGTCGGCGAAATCCCCGTCTGTTCCACCTTCGTGACCGGTGTGATGAGTCGCCTCGGGCAGGCGCTCGGCGACCTCCTGCACCCTGACGGGCGGGAGCGCGAGCTGCGCTTCCTCCGCGTCCTGGGCCTCACCACCGTCGCGTTCCTCGGCGGCGCGATCGCCGGCGGCGAATGCATCGATCAGTTCGGCAACCCCAGCGTCCTGATCCCGGGCGCGGTGCTCTTGACGGCGACCCTCGTCACCCGCCGTCGGTGACGACGCCACGCCGAGCGCGCGACGCACCTACTTCTTCGGCGACGTCGCGGTACAGCACCAACAGCAACACGTCGTAGGTGATCTTCACCACGCCGGCGATCAGCAGCGGCCACCCGAAGGTCGTCCGCGTGAGGAGCGCGCCCGCGAGGAGTGGCGTCGCCGCTGACGCGAGGCTACGCGGCACGTTGGTCACACTGGCCGCCGCAGCGCGTTCGTCGGCAGGCACGACCGCCATCACGAACGCCTGGCGCGCCGGTACGTCCATCGACGACAGTGCCGAACGCGCCAGGAGCAGGGCGATCGCGATGCCACCGGTCGGCGCGAACGCGGCGAGCACCAGGAAGATGTTCGCCGGGATGTGGGTGAACGCCATGGTGCGGATCAACCCGAATCGCGCGGCAAGCCGTGGCGCGAGAAGTTGCGAGCAGCCACCCAGCACGCCGGCGGCGAAGAACACCGCGGCGGTCGTGCCGGCGGCGAGGTCGAAGCGAAGATGGAGCCACAGCACGAGAAGCGACGTCACCACGAACCCGCCGCCGGCCGCGTCGAGGCTGAACAATCCCGTGAGCTCGAGCACAATGCGTCGCGACGTGTGCAACGCCCGCCGACGCTCCGCACGCGGGATGCGCGGCAGCACTTCGTGATCGCGGGTGAGTCGTCGGTAGACGAAGAAGATCACCACGCCGGCGAACGCGTACACGAGGAAGCTCGCTTCCTGGGTCGACGTGACGTCCCAGTCGAATGCGTGCGCGAGCCCTTCGGGCACACCCGACACAAGCGCGCCGATCGCACCGGCGAAGATCGCGCACAAGTTGTAGATCGCGAATACCCACGGTCGGCGCGGCGCCTCGACGTGGCCGGCGACGAGCGCCTGCTCGGTCGGCAAGAACACACTGACATCGCCGGCCGACGGGTTGAGTGTCCCGACCGCCGCGATCACCAACAACGGCCAGAACGCGGTGACGCTCGCGAACCCGAGCCCGGTCGCGAACATCAACCCCGTCGCGACCAGCAGCAGGGCGCGCAGCGTGAACCGATGACCGGTCAAGCCGAAGGCGAGCGTGAGCACGGCGGACCCGAGCAGCGTGCTCGTGACGATCGCACCGACTTCGACCGGCGAGAACCCCAGGCCCGTGAGGTACTGCGCGAGCAGCACGCTCACGAACCCGTCAGCGAAGCCCCTGATCGCCCGGCCGGTGACGACACGACGAACGTCGGGCGGCATCCGATCCGCCGGGTCGCGCGAGCTTCGCACAACGCGCATGGGGCGAGCGTACGGCCGCGCTCTCCGCCCCGTCGACGAGATCAGTCGGCCGCGTGGATCACACGCTCCGCGAGCTCGACGACGGTCGGCCCCGAGTGGTCACCGAAGCGATCGAGCACACCGGACGCGAGCAGCCGACCCCGGGCAGCACGCGCGTCCTCCACGGACCGGAACTCGATCTCGATGTAGACCTCGTTCGGGTCGTCGAGGCTGCGGAACACGCGATGCTCGGTGGCGTCTCGGCGCGCGCCCGGAACGTCCTGGTCGAACAGCGCCTTCCACGCGTCGTAGTTGCCGACCTGGATACGAGTCAGGATGAACGCCATTGCGCAACCTCCGGGGAGCTCGGTGCATGTTGCACCACCGAGTCCTGCTCATGCACCCGGCAATCACACCGGTGCCGGGCCGCCCAGGGCGATCGCATCCTTGGCCGTACCGGCATTCGGGTCGACGGGCACCGCCGTCGGGACGGGAAGCCGGCGGGCGAGACGCAGCACCACGATCCCGCCGATCGTCGCCAACGCCCCACCGATCACCCCGAGCGCCTGCACGCTGACGAACCCGAGCGCGACCGCGCCGAGCGGGGTCATGACGATCCCGGCCAACGGCTCGAGCGACTGGTTCAACGACAAGATCCGTCCGTGGAACGTGGTCGGCGCGTACCGCTGCAGGAGTGTCTTCGCGGGGATGTAGAAGAACGCGACGTCGATGCCCCAGAGGAACACACCGATGAACGCGACGACCACCGACTCGGTGCCGACGTACAGAGCGGCCGTCGCACCCGACGCGATCACGGCCATCGCGACGTAGCGGGGACGCGCGATGCGGTCGCCGATCGTCGCGAGGGCAAGGCCGGCACCGACGAGCCCGACGCCGAACACGGTCTGCAACATCGCGAACACGGTGTCCGACTCCCCGAGCACGTCGCGCACGTAGAGCGGTTCGAGCAACCCGAACAGCGCCCACAACAGGTAGACGCTGCCGACGACGCAGAGCGTCCAGCGCAGGCCGTCGGTCCGACGTGCGAGCGAGAGCCCGGCGCGCAGCTCCTTCCACGTCGATTCGGCTTCGGGCGCGGCGTCGGCCGTGGGCACGCGCAACGGGATCGCGACAAGCGCGCCGACGAGGAACGTCGCCGCGTCCACGAGGAACGCGCCTTCGAGCCCCCATTGCGCGTTGACAACCGCGGCGATGATCGGGCCGAGGATGATCGCGAGGTCCTGCGCGCCACCGAGCAGCGCGTTCCCCGCGAGCAGCTGCTCGTCGTGCATGAGACGGGGCGGGATCGCATCGAGTGACGCGGCGGCCATCGCCTCGATGAGCCCGAGCGGCAACGCGAGCAGGATGATCGTGATGTAGCTGTTGGCCTGGGTCAACGCGATCGCGTCGAGCATGCCGAGCAGGTTGGCGATGATGAGGGTGCGCCGCGGCCCGAGCCGGTCGATCGGGACACCGAGGAGCGGTCCGAGCAACGCACCCGGTGCCGAGAGCACGACGAACAGCAGCGCGAGGTCGCCGGGCCCGACGTCGAACTTGAACGCGGCGAAGCCCCAGATCGCGATGACCGCGACCCAGCTCCCGGTCGCGTTGATCGCCTGCCCCGCGAGCAGCAGGCCGAACCCGCGCACCCGCAACACTCGGAACAGGCGCATCCCACGACGCTAACGACAGCGGCCGGGGCCGCAGCGCAGCTTTCTGCGCTCCGTCCGGCGACTCTCCTACTGTCGGGCACGGAGCCGGGGCGCCACGTGACCGAGACCGAACATGCCGACGACGTAGGTTGACCGCGTGAGAGCACGCGGTCTCCGCGCACTGGTGTGCAGCATCATCGTGGTGATCGGCGCGGTCGCGATGACCGCATGCGGCGACGACTCCGACAGCTCCGCACCCGCCAAGGACAACGCGAAGGAGACGACCACGTCGTTGGGACCCGGCAAGGAGTCCGACTACGTCGGCCTCACCAAGAGCGCGGCGATCGCGAAGGCGAAGAGCCAGGGCCGACCGTGGCGTATCACCCGGGAAGACGGCGAGGTGTTCCCCGGAACCCTCGACTACAACCCAGACCGCGTCCAGTTCGAGATCGACAACGGGAAAGTCACCACGGCGACGTTCGGGTGAGCAGCACCGCGCCCGTCACACGTGCGCGGTGCACTTGATCTCGATGAGCATGTCGCCCGCGAACGGCGCGACCGGGATGAGCGTGCTCGCGACCGGCGGCGTGCCGCCGTACACCTCGTGGCGCACCTTGCCCGCGACCATCGCCGCGGCCATGTAGTCGGCGACGAACAGGATCTCGTCGACCACGTTCTCGAGCGTGGCGCCGAATTGCTCGAGTGCGCTCGCGACCTTGGCGTAGGCGCTCCGCATCTGCGCCTCCATGTCCCCCATGGGCTCGTCGCCCGACGCGGTCTGCCCCGACAGGTAGATCGCGTTGCCGACCTTCACCGCCTGCGCGAACCCGTAGCGCTCACCTTCCGACGGCACCCCGAAGTTCGCGAATTCCTTGTCGATGCTCATCGGCTCAACTCTCTCTCGGTGAGTGGCGCTGCTGGCGCTCGGCCCAGTGCTTCCAGGTCTCGGGGACGTACGGATCAGCGAGCACTCGCGCCACCAGCTCGGGGAACGCGCGGTGCTCCGCTCGCCCGAGCTCGAGCACCGTGATCCCGTCCGCCGGCGCGTCGCCGACCTCGATCACGTCGCCCGCGCCGACGTCGCCTTCTTGGATGATGCGCAGATACGCGCCGAAGCGCCCCGCGAGCTCGAACTCCTCGACGAACGCGGCGTCACCCATGCGCATGCCGAGCTTGAAGCACGGGAGCCGGGGCTGCGCGACCTCGAGGACCGTCGTGCCGACGCGCCATCGCGTGCCGATCACCGACGCGCTGAGGTCCAGGGCGCGCACGGTGAGGTTTTCGCCGAAGGTGCCCGAATCCATCGCACGGCCCAGCTCCTCGGACCACCACTCGTAGTCCTCGACCGCGTACGCGTACACCGCCTTGTCGGGGCCGCCGTGCACGCGCAGGTCCGCCTGCTCGTCACCGTCGAGGTTCACGCCCCGCACCGCGACGCGCCCGTCGACGGCGGCCTTCCAGATGCCGGTCTCGACCTGGCGCCCGTGCCACTCGACCGTGCGTACCGCGCCGACGTTCACCGACACCACAACGCCCGCCCGCACCCAGGTCACGGGCGCCAGAGTAGAGAACGAAGGTGACGGTCGTCCGCTTTGCCTGATTTGCTTTGCCCACGCGCGATCCGAGGACGACGAAGAGGGGGAATCGCATGAGCGAGCTGCCCTCCGGGACGGTGACGCCGTGTCCGGCACGCGGTACCAACTGCTCGAAACGATGCGCGCCTACGCACGCGAGCGGCTCGACGAAGCGGATGCGAGTGACACGTGGCGTCGCGCCCACGCCGAGCACTACGCAGCGTTCGCGGAACGCGCCGGTCCGGCGATGGTGAGCGCTGACGAGCTCGAGTGGCGACCACGGCTTCGCGACGAGCTCAGCTACGAGGAGATCCGCGAAGGCATCGCCCTGGCCACGGCGGCAGTAGGAGAGGACTCCTTCGCGATCCCGGCCCTCCAAGGCGTCGCCACCGTATGGGCTTCGTACACCGGTGACATCGAGAGCGCTCGCGAGTACGCGCGCGTCAGCTTGGAGACCGCCCGGCGGGTCGGCAACCCCACACTCCTGACCGTTGCCCTGTTCGTCTCCGGCAACGCGTTCGAGTTCGAGGACCCGTCGACCGCATCCGGGCAGTACGACGAGGTCATCGCCCTCGTGCAGGGCGGCTCTCCACCATGCGCTGATCGTCGCGTCGAGGAACCGCGCGGTCGGCGAGTGCGCCGAGCGGCCATGCGACTGCGAGCACGGGGACGAGCAACCCGACGAGCAGGACGACGGACCACACGCGGCCGTCGATCGCGAGCACGGGATATCCCGCGAGGAGGCCACAAGCGGCGACCGCGAGCACCATGGCGTCCCGCGCACGTCGGCGCGGCGCGAACCGCCACTGCCGCACCGCCGCCGCCGCCATGCCCACGTCGGTCTGCGCGACCGCGAGCGCGATCATCACGAGAGTGGTGCGGTCACTGGCGGCGCCGGTGACCGCGACGGCCACGATCGCAGCTCCGACTGCAGTTACCGCTGCGACGGCGAGCGCCGCCCGGCGCCGACGGGTGCGCTCGGCGAGGTGCGCAAGCCACGCGCTCGTCCATGGCGGTGTGGCCCACACTGCAAGGGCCCCCATCGCGATGCCGAGCGTGGCTCCGAACACGACGGCACCCGACGCCGATCCGAGCTCGACCCACGCCACCGCGAGCGCCGACGCGACCGCAACGAGCGGGAGGGAGCAGACCACGCGCTCGATTGCCGCGCCGCGTGCGCGGCTTCCGACCGCGACGACCACCAGCTGGAACGCGATCCCGGCCACCACGGCGACGACCACCGCGCGCGTCGGCGACGATTCCGTCTGATCGAACGCTTCGTAGACCCCCACACTCGCGATCGCCGCGCCGGCACCCAGCACGAGCGCACCGGCTCCGTGCCCGAACGGGGATCCGGCACCGTGCCCGAACCGGTTGCGCCGGCTGAGCAGTGCGGCCCCGACACCGCCGATCGCGACGAGCGCCGCGACCGCGAACGCGTCGCGACCGTCGACCACCACCGCGGCGGCGGCGACGACCGTCGCGAGGATGGGCGCGACCAACTCGCCGGGGCCGGGGCGAGCCTCCGCACCGACGAGCACGCTCATCACCGCGAGGGCGACGAGGGTTGTGTGATCGACGTCGCCGGCGACGACGCCCAGGGCGACGAGCGCGGTCACGAGCACCGGGAAGCGGATCGCCCGGAGCACACGCGCGAGCGGAACGCTGCCGGGCGCGGACAAGCACGAGGTCGGGCGCGAACGGCATGGGCGCGAGGACGAGCGCGGCGGCCCACCACCCGACGTCGAGGGCGACCAACCCCGCGGCCGCGCCGACGAGCGCGAGGGGAACTGTGATCGTGTTCAGCACGAGCACGTGGCGCGCCGCGGCAAGCGTCGAGGTCCCGCCGCGCCGCACGAGCACCAGGGTCACCAGCGCGATGTCGGCCAGCATCCAGATCACCGCCGCGGCTGCGGCAACCGCGAGCACGGCGACGAGGTCGTCGATCGGAGGTGAGACCGCGCGGAACACGAGGGCCGCGAGCAGGATGCACAGCGACTGACTCCCGGAGTTGTAGGCCATCCGGTAGAAGATCCGTTGCTTCCAGTGCACCCAGTCGAACGGCCCCATGAGGAGCCCGACGACAAACGGGCCGAGCAGCGGTGCGTCCACTGCGAACCCGACCACGGCAGCGAAGAGGATCGCGACATCTGCCGTCGCCGAGAACTCTGACGGGAAGAGCGCGCCCAGGTTCACCGAGAGGGCGACGAGCACCACCAGGAGCAGCACCGGCCCGATCCCGGGCAGAGGCTGTCCGCGCGCGACCAACGCGGCCCCGACGGCAATGGCCGCGGCGAAGACCGCGATGCAGAAGCGCCGCTCCCAGCGGGAGGTCGGGTCGTGCACCGCGTCGGCGTCCCGTCTGCCGTCGGCGCCGAGCGCGGCCCCGGTCCCGCTCGCACCCTCGTTCGTCATCGGGTGACGACCACGGAATCGGTGAGACGCGCGAGCGGCCACACGATCGCGCCGACCGCGACCAGCAGCGCACCGAGGACCGGGACCGACCACCCTGTGCCGTCGTATGCAAGAGGCACGTAGACCGCAACGACGAGGGCTGCGAGCACGCCGAGCGCGGTGGCGCTGCGCGCGCGCGGCGCAGGCGCGAAGCGCCATTGCCGTACGGCACCCAGCGAGACCGCGAGCAGCATTTCGACCAGCGCGGCCGCGACGAGCACGTACGAGGTCCGTCCCCGCCCCGACTCGACCCGGCTCGCCGTGCACGCGAGCGCGAGCGCGGTCACACTCGCAGCCACGACCATGCCGCGCGCACGGCAGCGGTGACGTGCTCCGGCGTGGCCGAGGAAGCGGCTGTCCCACGCCGGAGCGGCGACCCACGCCGGGCCCGCGAGCGCGACGCCGACACCCGCCACGAACACGAACGCTCCCGGCGTGCCGAGCACACGCCACGCCGATGCGAGCAGCACTGCCACCAGGATGACCGGAGCCGTCCAGGCCACCGACATCCATGCCTCGGATCGCGGTCCGTTGAACAGCACTGCCAGCCCGGCGAACAGCGCCGCACCGAGTACGACGCTCGACACCTCCGCGAGCAACGAGCCGCCGTTGGGAGCAGCCACGACCGCGACTCCGCACAGCGCACCGCCGATCGCGGCACCGAGGATCGCCAGCGATGCCCGCACCACTCGCGCGTCGCGCGCGAGGACCCACGACGTCGCAGTGACCGTCGCGCCGACGAGGCCCGCCGTCACCAGCACGCCGCCGGCTGCGTGCCCGAACGCCGAGTCGGATCCGTCGACGATCACGGCCGCGACAACAGCCGCGGCGGCGAGCGGTGGGATCGCGCGCGACGCGCTCACGCGCATCTCTGCACCCAACACAACCGCGAAGACGACGACGACGGGCAAGGAGTGTGTACCTGACGACCATGCGACGATCGTCGCCACCGTGATTGCGGCGCCGATCGTGCTCCCGCCGAGCACTCGCACGCGCGTGCCCGGCGTGGACCGCTGGGCGGATCGCGCCCGCACGAGCACCAGCTCGGGGATCCAGGGCATCGGCAGGATCACGAGGATGCCCAACCACCAACCGACGTCGATCACGAGGAAGCCCGCGAGCGCGCCCACGCACCCGAGCGGAATCGCCAACCCGTTGAGGGACCACTGGTGCCGAACGGCGTCGCGCAGACGGGAGCCTCCACGCGCGAGCATCAGCAACACCCCGCATGTCGAGTCGACGAGCGCGTACGGGACCGCGGCGACCGCGGCGGCTGCGACCACCGCGGGGAATGACCCACCGAACGCCTCGGAGGCCGCGCGGAATGCGGCCGCGCCGACCAGCACCGCGAGCCCTTGGCTTCCCGAGTTGTACGCCATGCGCACGACCGCGCGCTGTCGCCAGTGCACGACATCGAGAGGACCGACGGCGAACGCGACGATCAGCGGGCCGAGGAACGCGGCGTCGCGGGAGAAGCCGACCAGCGCCGCGAACAGCACCGCCGCCTCCGCGGTCGCGACGAGCTCCGTCGGGAAGAACGCACCCCGGTTGACGGTGACGGCCAGCACCACGACGAGCGCCACCGTCGGGACAATCGGGGGGAGAGGTTCGCCGCGCGCGACGAGCGCCACTCCGATCCCGACCACCGCGACCACGAGTGCGCAGGCCAGCACCCACACCAACCACGTGTCGTGAGGCTGGACACCGCGAGCGCCCGCGCGCGCGGGGGCGAGAGCGACCACGCGTGGCCCGGGCCCCACCGTTGGCTCCATGACCCGACCCCCGTCGCGGCTCAGAGCAGTTCGACATCCCCCATGGTCAGTGCCCACACTCCGAGCGCCGGCGGCACCCAACCGGCGGGGCCGGCGGGGCCGTCAGGGCCGTCGAGCGCGCGGCAAGCGAGCACTGGACCTGTCCGAGGAAGACGAACGAAACCCTTGCGTGTCACGCCGTCGGGGATCCGGATCACGTAGCCGGCCACGGCGCCACGCCCCAGCGCCCGCATCAGCTCCGGTGCGACAGTGGGGTCACCCGGGGGTGCGAACAGATCGCAGAGCACGGCCTCGACCGCGCGACCGCGTCGGCGGAGCCCGCAAACGTCATCCGCCCCCGCGACCCCGGGGAGCCCTACCTCTGACCCGGTCGGGTGCCGGCCGCCGCGCGACGTGTCAGGGATTTGTCCGGCACACTAGATTGGAATGCCGCCACCGCCGGTGGGTGCGTCGGCCAAACCGGAGGAACATTGTCCGACCGTGCGCCCCGCCCCGGTGAGGGAAACGGGCAGCAGTACCAACTCCCCGACGAGTACGGGCCTGCTCGCGTGCCGCGTCGCGCGCCGAGCGACGCCGGCGGATCGGTGGTGGTCAAGCCCACTGGCTCCACTGCGGTCCTCGAGCCCGAAGGCGACCCGGAGCCCACGCGCACACGGGCCGAGATCGTCGCCGCGTCGCGGCCCACGCGCAAGCGCTCACCCTGGATCTGGCGCAGCATCGCGATCGTCATCGTCATCGTGATGATCCCGGTCGGGATCTCGTACGTGCACGCGCTGCAGGCACCCGGCACCGACTCGCTCGGCATCCGCACCGTCGAGTGGGTCCGCGACCACGGCGGCAACGGCATCGTGAACACGATCGAGCGGTGGTGGTACACCAACAACCCGCCGCCCGAGGGTGGCACGCCCGGCGAGATCAAGATCGCCGGCGTCAAGGGCGACACCGCGCCCATCATCCCCTCGTACGTCGGCGTGCCGGGCATCGCGACGACGCCGTCGCTCGTGCAGCGCCTCCCGCCGCCCACGAACCGCGTGCCCACCCCGGCCGCGGTGGTCGAGCAGAACGAAGGCGTGTGGCAGCCGACGGGTCGCACCGTCGGGGGCTACCCCGCGGTCTACACCACCTACGTCCGTCCGAACTCGGTGAACACCTCGTTCTACACGGGTCTCATGTGGCTCGACACCAAGTTGCTCCGCGCTTCCTACGTCGTCGGTCTCAACGAGCCCGGCGGCGGGCCGAACCCCTGGAACTCGCAGATCCCCGCCAACCTGCGCCCGATGTCGATCGCCGCGTTCAACTCCGGCTTCAAGATGGACTCCGCGCGGGGGGGCGCTTGGCTCGACGGCACCGAGATCAAGCCGCTCGTCGCCAATGCCGCGTCGTTCGTGATCAAGAAGGACGGCAGCGCGGGCGTGGGCGTCTGGGGCCGCGACTACGTGATGGGGCCTGACATCCAGGCCGTACGCCAGAACCTCGAGCTCCTGGTCGACAACCACGTCGTGAACCCCGCCGCGCGTGAGGACGACACCAGCGTGTTCGGCGCGACGCTCGGCAACAAGGCGCTGGTGTGGCGCTCGGGTGTCGGCGTGGACGCGAACGGGGCATTGATCTACGCCGGTGGCCCCGCCCTGTCGGTGCTCTCCCTCGCCAAAACCCTGCAGAACGCGGGCGCGGTGCGGGCGATGGAGCTCGACATCAACACCGACTGGGTCAGCGCGTTCACGTACGTCCCCGAGGACATCGCCAACCCGTCGTCGGCCACCATCGGCCAGAAGCTGCTCGACAGCATGTCGCGCAGCGGCGACCGCTACTTCTCGCCCGGCGAGCGCGACTTCTTCGCCTTCCTCGCCGACCCCAAGATCGTCGACGCTCCCGGCACCAAGAAGTAACCGGGAGCGTCGGGCGAGATCCCTTACCTGGGATCGAGCTCCAGCGAGCAGGAGTTCATGCAGTAGCGAAGGCCGTTGGGGCCCGGGCCGTCGTCGAAAACGTGGCCGATGTGCCCACCGCACTTCCGGCACACCACCTCGGTGCGCACCATGCCATGGCTGCGATCCGTGATCACGTCGACGGCATCCGCCACCATCGGCTCGGTGAAGCTCGGCCAGCCGGTGCCCGACTCGAACTTGGTGCTCGCATCGAACAGCTCGGCGCCGCACCCGGCGCACCGGTAGACGCCGTCGTCGTGGCAGTCCCAGTACTTGCCCGTGAACGCGCGCTCCGTGCCGGCCTGCCGCAGCACCTCGTACTGCTCGGGCGACAACTCCGACTTCCACTCCGCTTCGGTCTTCTCGATCTCACGCGGCATCGCGTCAACCTTCTTTCGCCAGAACTTCCTCATGATGATTCGTCTCGCAGACCCGCCAGTCGTTACTCCGGGAGGTACACCCAACACTCGATCTCGATGCTCGCGCCCGCGGGTAACCCCGCGACCGCAACCGTCGTGCGCGCCGGACGGTGCGAGCCCAGCGCTTCCTGGTACAACGCGTTCACGCTCGGGAACTCACTGAGGTCGCTGAGGAAGATCGCGACCTTGGCGACGTCGGCCCACGCGGCGCCGCAGTCGCCGAGCACGGCGGCGACGTTCGCGAGGGCCTGGCGCGCCTCCGCCTCGGTACCCCCGGTCACCAACGCGCCGTCGGCGCCGAGCCCCAGCTGCCCGGAGAGCACGATCCAATCGCCGGCGCGGACCGCGGGCGAGTAGGGCCCCGCGACCGGCGGGGCCGAGGGCGTGGGCACCGGGCGCACGCTCATTGCCGGCTCCGTGCCCGAACGAACAGGGCGGTCAGCAATTGAGGTCGGGCGTCGGGTTGTGCCACTTGTCCGGGTCCTTGATCAGGTCGTCCTCGCCCGCCGGTCCCCACGTGTGCTTCGGGTACGGGATCGCCGGCTTGTGCTCCCTGAGCACGCGATCCACGACCCGCCATGCAGCCTCGACTCCGTCTTCGCGAGCGAAGAGGAGCGACTCACCCTCCATCGCGTCGCCGAGCAGCCGCTCGTAAGGAGGCTCCTCGCCGAGGTGGTCGTCGCAGAAGAACAGCTCGACCTCTTCGCCCATGAAGCCGTCGCCCGCTGCTTTCGCGCGCACCCCCATCGCGATCGCGATCTTGGGGTTGAACTGGAAGCGCATGTAGTTGGTGTCGTGGGGCATCTTCTCGTACTCCGAGAACACGCGTTGGGGAGGACGGTGGAACTCCACCCGCACCTCGGTGCACTCCACCGGCATCTCCTTCCCCGCGCGCACGTAGAACGGCACCCCGTTCCAACGCCACGAGTCGATGTGCAACCGCACCGCCGCGAACGTCTCGACGTCGGAGTCGGGTGCGACGCCCGGCTCGTCGCGGTAGCCCTCGAACTGCCCGCGCACGATGTCGGACGGCCGCAGCGTCTCCATCGCGCTGAACACCTTCTCCTTGGCGTCACGCAGTTGCTCGGCGCCGGGACCGACCGGCGGCTCCATCGCGAGCAGGGCGACGGTCTGGAACAGGTGGTTCTGGATCACGTCGCGCAACGCGCCGACTTCCTCGTAGAAGCGACCGCGACCCTGCACGCCGAAGTCCTCCGCCATCGTGATCTGCACCTGGCGGATGTAGTTGCGGTTCCAGATCGGCTCGAGGAACGAGTTCGCGAAGCGGAAGTAGATGATGTTCTGGGTGGCTTCCTTGCCCAGGTAGTGGTCGATGCGGAAGATGTTCTGCTCAGGGAACACGGAGTGGAGCACGCGGTTGAGCTCCTTGGCCGACTCGAGGTCACGGCCGAACGGCTTCTCGATGATCACGCGCGCGTTCTCGGCACAGCCGGACGCACCAAGGCCCTCGGTCACGGTCTCGAACAGGCTCGGAGGGATCGCGAGGTAGTGGATCGGGCGCTGCGCGTTGCCCAGCGTCTGCTTGAGCTCCTTGAACGTGTCGGCGTTGGTGTAGTCACCGTCGACGTAGGACAGCAGGCCGGTCAGCTTCTCGAACGCGGCCTGGTCGTCGATGCCGCCCCCGTACTCGGTGATGCTGTCGTGCGCGCGCTTGCGCAGGTCTTCGACCGTCCACGTCGACGACGCGACGCCGATCACGCGGGATCGTCAGGTCGCCCTTCTTCACCATCGAGTAGAGCGCGGGGAAGATCTTCTTCCTCGCAAGGTCCCCGGACATGCCGAAGAACACGAACGCGTCGGACATTTCGTTCTTGGCAGCCATCACGCCGGCTCCGTGCCTGAACCGGCAGCTGGCTTCTCGTCGTGCCCGCCGAACTCCTTGCGCATCGCGCTGAGGATCCTGTCGGCGAAGTCGGCATTGCCGCGCGACGAGAAGCGCGCGAACAACGCCGCGCTCAACACGTCGACGGGCACGCCTTCGTCGACCGCCGCGTGCACCGTCCAGCGTCCTTCACCCGAGTCGGAGACCCGGCCCTCGAAGCCCGAGAGGTCGGGGCTCTGGGCCAACGCGTCCGCGGTGAGGTCGAGCAACCACGATGCGACGACGCTGCCGCGCCGCCACACCTCGGCCACGTCGGGGAGGTTGAGGTCATACTGGTAGTACTGCGGGTCGCGCAACGGCGTGGTCTCCGCGTCATGGGTCTGCTCGTGGGTGCCGACGTCGGCATTGGCCAGCACGTTCAACCCTTCCGCGTACGCGGCCATGATCCCGTACTCGATGCCGTTGTGCACCATCTTCACGAAGTGACCCGCGCCGTTCGGGCCGCAGTGCAGATAGCCGTGCTCCGCCGTCGTCGGGTCGCCGGTGCGCGCCGGTGTGCGCTCGGCGGTGCCGACCCCGGGCGCGATCGTCCTGAAGATCGGATCGAGGTGCGCAACCACGTCGTGCTCGCCGCCGATCATGAGGCAGAACCCGCGCTCGAGCCCGAAGACGCCGCCGCTCGTGCCGCAGTCGACGTAGTGGATGCCCTTCGGCTTCAGGCGCGCCGCACGGTCGACGTCGTCGCGGTAGTAGGAGTTCCCGCCGTCGATGATGATGTCGCCGGCCTCGAGGTACTTCTCCAGCTCGGCGATCTCGCCGTCGACGAACGCCGCCGGCACCATGATCCAGACCGCCCGCGGCTTCGAGAGCTTGCTGACGAAATCCTCGACCGACGACGCACCGGTGGCACCTTCCTTCGCCAGCGACGCCACGACGTCTGCGCTGACGTCGTACCCGACGCATTCGTGGCCGTCGCGCATGAGGCGCCTGACGAGGTTCGCCCCCATCCGGCCGAGTCCGATCATGCCGAGTTGCATCGTCCTGCTCCTGTCATCGAATTGCCGCAGTCGTCGGCCCCAGCTTGCCAGGTGCGGCCGAGGCGCCGACGGCCTGCGCTCCCGTGTCCCGTTCGGACACGGAGTCGGCTTCTCGCACAGGAACGGAGTGGGTCATGCGCGTCAACCACATGGAACTGACCTTCGAGCCGGGCACGTTGGATGCCGAGTGCCGCCACGACATCAACGAGTTCTACGGCGACATGTTCGGGTGGTTCGGGCACGACATCGAGCTGCTCGACCAGAAGTGCTTCTTCCTCAGCGTCGACGAGGGCCAGTTCATCCGGTGCGCCGAGTCGCCGAAGTACATGCAGTCGAAGGGCTACGACCACCTCGGGCTGCTGTTCGACGACCGCGCCGAGATCGACGAGCGACTGGCGAAGGCGAAAACGTGGCAGGCGAAGGACGACCGCGTGCAGATCAAGGAGTACGAAGACCTCGTGGCCGGCGGCGTCACGGTGCACGCGTTCTACGTGAAGCACCTGCTCCCGATCTGGGTCGCCGTCCAAGTCATCGAACGCTAGGCAGCAACGAAGGCGCCGGATTCCTTGGTGACGCGGAACACGCCGTCGCCCGCGTCGAACGCGGCATCGATCGCGTCCTCCAACTGACGTCGCTCGTCGGGGCCGGCACCCTGCGCGGGCGGGAACGACGTGAGGTACCCGAGCACGTCGGCGGGGTTCGTGCAGGCGAGCTCATCGGGATACGGGACCCACACCACGCTGCTGAAGTGGTCCCGCAGCATCGCGAGCCCGTTGTCGGGGCCGAAGATCGCCGCGGCGACTCCGTGGACGCGACCGCCGAAGACCTCGGTGCGAATCTTCATCAGCTCCCGGAGGTGACGGGGACCGTTGGTCCCGGCGATGAACACGCCACCGGGCGTTCGCACGTCGACCATGCCCGCGCGACAGGTCGGTGAGGGTCACGTGCAGGCGCGGAAGGATCGCGTGGGCCCGTTCCCAGAACAGTCCGGGCCCACATCCCATCTCGAGCACCCGCGCGCCGCGCGGCCACTCGATCTGCAGCGCGACCCACTCGAACCAGGGAACTGACGCGGTGCTGTACTCCTCGTGCAGCAACCACCGTGGCGCGAGGTTCGAGCTGTCGATGTACTGCTCCTCCCTGAAATAGCGCGCGTCACGACCGAAGAACGGATCCGATTCGGTCACGTCCGCAGGCGACGGTAGCGACGGATCAGGGTGTTGGTGCTGCTGTCGTGCGCGAGATCGGGCTCGCCCGGCGCGTCGAGCTCCGGGATGATGTTGGTGGCGAGCTTCTTGCCCAGCTCGACGCCCCACTGGTCGAACGAGTTGATGTTCCAGACCGTCCCCTGCGTGAACACCTTGTGCTCGTACACCGCGACGAGCTGGCCGAGCGTGAACGGTGTGAGGCGCTCGAGCAAGCATCGTGTTGGTCGGGTGGTTCCCGGCAAACGTGCGGTGCGGCACCTGGCGCGCGGGCACACCTTCGGCTTCGACCTCGGCGCGCGTCTTGCCGAGCGCCAGCGCTTCCGTCTGTGCGAAGAAGTTGGCCATCAGCAGGTTCTGGTGGTCGCCGACCTCGTGGTTCGGGTGCACGAACCCGATGAAGTCGCAGGGGATCAGCTTCGTGCCCTGATGGATCAGCTGGTAGAAGGCGTGCTGCCCGTTGGTGCCGGGCTGGCCCCACACGATCGGGCCGGTCTGCGTGGTCACCGGGTTGCCGTCGAGGTCGACCGACTTGCCGTCGCTCTCCATGTCGAGCTGCTGGAGGTACGACGGGAACCGGGCGAGGTACTGGCTGTACGGCAGGATCGCCTGGGTCTGCGCGCCGAGGAAGTCGTCGTACCAGATGCCGATCAGGCCGAGCAGCACCGGCAGGTTCTGCTCGAACGGAGCTGTGCGGAAGTGCTCGTCGATCGAGTGGAAGCCCGCGAGCATCTCGCCGAACTGCTCGTGGCCTATCGCGATCATCAACGAGAGGCCGATGGCCGAGTCGTACGAGTAGCGGCCACCCACCCAGTCCCAGAACTCGAACATGTTGGCGGGGTCGATCCCGAACCTCTCGACCTCGACCGCGTTCGTCGACACCGCGACGAAGTGCTTCGCCACCGCGTGCTCGTCACCGAGACCGGCGACGAGCCACTCGCGCGCGCTCCGCGCGTTGGTGAGTGTCTCGAGTGTGGTGAACGTCTTCGACGACACCACGAACAGCGTCTCGGCCGGGTCGAGGTCGTGGGTGCACTCCCAGAAGTCGGTGCCGTCGACGTTGCTGACGAACCGGAAGGTCATGTCGCGCCGGCTGAAGTCGCGCAATGCCTCCGCCGCCATCGCCGGCCCGAGGTCGGAGCCACCGATGCCGATGTTCACGACGTTCTTCACCGGCTTGCCCGTGTGGCCCGTCCACGCGCCCGAACGCACGCGCTCGCTGAAGTCCGCCATCTTGCGCAACACGCCGTGCACCTGCGGCACCACGTTCTCGCCGTCGACCTCGATGACCGCGCCCTCGGGAGCGCGCAGCGCGACGTGCAGGACGGCGCGGCCTTCGGTCACGTTGATCTTCTCGCCGCGGAACATCGCGTCGATCCGGTCGCGCAGACCGGCGCGGTGCGCGAGCTCGAGGAGGAGTCGCACCGTCTCGTCGGTGATGCGGTTCTTGGAGTAGTCGAGGTACACGCCCTCAGCCTCGACCGTGAGGCGCTCGCCGCGTTCCGTGTCAGTGGCGAACAGGTCGCGGAGGTGGACGTCTTCGACTTCGTCGCGGTGCGCAGCCAGTGCGTGCCACTCCGACGTTTCGGTGATCGGGCTCATGGCCCGAGAGCGTACGTTCCTACTAGCCGTACTGCGCGACGAAGTACGCGTTGCTCCCGTCGCACGCCACACCCGCGCCCACGACGCTGAACTGCTCGAGGTTGGCGCGGTGTGCCGGGCTACCCAGCCATGTCTGCACGACGAGGTTGCCGTCGTTCAGACAGCCCCCTGTCGACTGGATCCAGGCGAGGTTTTCGCCGGCCGCCTGGCCGGAATGAAAGAGGTTGCCCTCAACGTGGGCATTGCACAGCGTCAGTGCGAACCCCTGAGCGGAAGCGCTGCGACCGCCGTCGACGGTGAACGCATGCACGCTCTGGTGGGCGGCGATCAGCCCACCGGCGGAGAGCGCCTGGCAGGACGAGGCCACGGGAGCGGATGCGGGTGCCACCGCAGGCGCCGCCACGACGGCGGTCCGCTGCGGAGCAACTGCGTTCTCCGCACGTGGCGCAGGTGTCGGGGCGGGATCAGGCTCAGGGGGAGGCACGGGTGCCTCGGTCGTCATCGGAGCCGTCGGTGGGGCCGTCGGTGCCGTCGGTGCCGTCGGTGCGGGCGTTTCGGTGTCGGCCGGGGTGGTCGTCGCGATCTCGGCGTCGGTGGCGAACGATCGCGCCGAGGTCGCGTCGGCAACCTGCACGGTCGAGCCGTCGCCGCGGACCGTGATGACAATGGCGGCCATCCCGAAGAACCCGACCAGGCCGACACCGAGCACGGTAACAGCGCGCCGAAGCGACGAACGGAGCGGCATGTGTCGACACGCTACCCGTCGATCGACTCGCATCGGGTTCCCGTGTGCCACCCCGGCCGATTCTGGGCGAGAATGCCTGCATGGCAACCGTGCTCGGCATCGACATCGGCGGGACCGGCATCAAGGGCGCGCCGGTCGACACCACGACCGGCAAGCTCCTCGCCGATCGCCACCGCATCCTCACGCCCCGTCCGGCGACCCCCAAGGCCGTGGCCGAGGTGGTCGGCGAGCTCGCCGCGTTCTTCGACTGGAAGGGCCCGACCGGGGCGACGTTCCCCGCCGTGGTCAAGCGCGGCGTCACGATGACCGCCGCCAACGTCGACAAGACCTGGATCGGTACCGACGCGTCCGAGATCTTCGGCGGCGCGATCGGCGCACCGGTCACCGTGGTCAACGACGCCGACGCGGCGGGGATCGCGGAGATGGAGTTCGGCGCCGGTGTCGGCTCGAGTGGCGTCGTGATGATGATCACGCTCGGCACCGGCATCGGCAGCGCGCTCTTCGTCGACGGCGTGCTGGTGTCCAACACCGAGCTCGGTCACCTCGAGGTCCGCGGGAAGGACGCCGAACAGCGAGCCGCGGAGAGCGTGCGCGAAGCCGAGAACCTGTCGTGGAAGAAGTGGGCCAAGCGACTCGACGAGTACTTCGACCTGCTGCACGCGCTCTTCGCGCCCGATCTCTTCATCGTGGGTGGCGGCATCAGCAAGAAGGCCGACAAGTTCCTCCCGCACCTCTCCAACGAGACCCCGGTCGTTCCCGCGCAACTGCTCAACGACGCGGGCATCGTCGGGGCCGCCATCGCGCACTCGCAGTCGTCGCCCGCGGGTCACGCCGACTGATCGTGCTCCGCTGCGGCGTCGTCGCGGCCGCTGTCATCGGGCTCGCAGTCGGCGCGACGACCGGCCTCCTGTCGGCGGCGAATGCCACTGACGCTCCCGCGTGCCCGGGCTCGGGGCCCGTCGTCGACGGCCCGACGCCCGACACCGACGCGACGCCGGGCTCCGCTCGTTTCACCGAGACACTCGTCGATGGCTCCCGATCGACCGAAGAGACCCCGAGCACGCCGGCCTCGCCATGCCGCGTGCTCCCGGTCGCGGTGCACCTGCCCATCGGTGCGGCGGCCCCGCTGCCCCTGATCGTCGTGGTCCACGGGCGCGACGGCGACCCGAGGAGCCTGCGCCCGCTGCTCGACACGTGGACCGCCGCGGGGTACGTGGTCGCCGCACCCACGTTTCCGGTGACCCGGAAGGATCCCGACGACAAGCCCGAGGGCGAAGAGGTCGAACGCCAGGCCGGCGACGTCAGCTTCGTCATCGACGAGCTCGTGGAGCAGAGCCATGACCCGCGGAGCCCGCTGTCGGGGAGGATCGACGCCGCACACATCGGGGCGGTCGGGATGTCACTCGGAGGGATGACGGTCTACGGCCTCATCTCGAACACGTGCTGCCGCGACCCGCGTGTGACCGCGGCGATCTCGATGGCCGGCGTGTACCGCCCCTACCCGCACGGTCGGTACGTGCGGTGGCGCGTACCGGTGCTCCTCGTGCAGGGCGACGCCGACAAGGGTTACCACAACAGTGTCGAGGCGTACCCGAAGCTCGCGGGCCCGAAGTGGTTCATCACGTTGCACGGGTCACTGCACTCGGCGCCGTTCGAAGTGCCGCGCGGCGACGAAGCACCGCTCGTCGACACGACGACGACCGTGTTCTGGAACACCTACCTGAAGGGTGAAACGCGCGACGCGCTCGTCATGACCCGCACCGTGCGCGACTCCCATGGTCGCGCGTCGATCGAGTACGAGCCTGGCCGTTCAGGCACGAAGCCGCCGGCCGTTCAGCACGAAGCCGCCAGCCTGACTTCAGCGGCGGTTCAGCGCGGCGCGCCCAAGCTCGCGGCATGGATCGGCACGGAAGGCTCGCGCCGGCGGCACTCGTGGTCTCGGCGCTCACGATGGCGCTCGTGATCGGGTTCGACACCCAACTCGGCAACGCCGCACTCGTCGGTCTCGTCCTCACCAGCTGCGCGGCGTTCGTGACGATGACGATCGCGGAGCGACGGCACCCGACGTTGACGATCAAGTTCGTGAGTGCGGTCGTGATCGCGGAGACCGCGGTGTCGCTGCTGGTGATGCCCCGTGCGACCGGTGACCTCTGGTGGTACGCGATCTACGGGCGCATCGTCGCGGTGTACCACGCGAGCCCGTACACGCACGTGCCCGCGACCTTCCCTCATGACCCGCTGCTCGTCTGGGCCGGTCACGGGTGGTCGCACGTGCCGTCGGTCTACGGGCCCTTGTTCACCGGCGTCTCCAGCCTCGCGTCCTTCGCCCTCGGCACCGCGGTACTCCCGACGCGTCTCTTCTACCAGAGCCTCGCCGTCGCGGCACTGGCCACCGCGTGCGTGATCATCTGGCGGCGCACGCGCTCCGCCGGCGCGGTGGCGTTCCTTGCCTTCAACCCGGTCGTCGCGCTGTACCTCGTCAACGGCGGGCGCAACGACATCATCGTCGGGGTCGCGCTGCTGGCCGCGGTCGTGCTCGCGTCCCGGGAACGCGACACCGCGGCGGGGATCGTCCTCGGCCTCGGTGTCCTCATCAAGCTCACTGGTGTGGTCGGCCTCGTCGCGCTGGTCGCGTCGACGTACGTCGCGCGCGGCCGCCGCCCGGCGTCGAAGACCGCGTTCGCGAGCGCGGGCGTCGTCGTGCTCGGATACGCGCTGGCGGGCACGGCCGCGCTGTTCACGCCGCTCGACACCGCGGGCGCGCGCTTCTCGGCCGGATCCTTGTGGCGTCTCCTGCCCCGGCTCGGTCGCTCACTTCCCAGCACGCACCTCGTGCTCGCCATCCTCGCGGTGCTGGTGCTGCTCGTGATCACGCGATCGGCTCGACAGGGACCGGCGATCGCGGTGACCGCCGCGGTGGCCACGCTGTCGGCGGGCGCCGCGTACACCCTCGCCGGGTACGTGGGCTGGGCGCTCCCGACCGCGGCGCTCGACCACGAGAGCAGGGTCGCGCGCCTCGCGGCGGCCGAAGCGGTGCTGCTCGTCGCGGTTTACCAGGTTCTCCGCCATCCGTTCCCCGGCTGGCTCGGCACGTCGTTGATGAACGTCGCCGAGATCGGCGGGCCACTCGGAATGCTCGTGATCCTCGTGCTGCTGGTCCGCGCGGCAAGCCCGCGCGCAGACGACGAGTCCGACACGTCACCCGACGGCCGGCTCACGTGGGCACGCGAGCCAAGCACGCTCGTCGTTATCCCGACGCTCGACGAGCGCGCCAACATCGAGGCCGTCCTCCGCGGCACGCGCGCCGCGCTCCCCGACGCACACGTCCTCGTCGTCGACGACGGCAGCCGCGACGGCACGCCCGAGGCCGCGACCGCGCTCGGTCGAGAGCTCGGTGGGATCGACGTCGTGCGTCGAGTCGGGGAACGCGGGCTCGGTTCGGCATACCGGGCCGGCTTCGCGGCGGGGCTCGCCGACGGCTACGACGTGCTCGTCGAGATGGACGCCGACTTGTCCCACGATCCGCACGCTCTTCCCTCACTCGTCGACGGCGTGCGCGCCGGCGCCGACCTCGTGATCGGCTCGCGCTACGTGCGCGGCGGCGCGACACCGGGCTGGTCGCCGAAGCGCCGCGCCCTGTCACGCGGCGGATGCTGGTACGCGCGGCACATGCTCACCCTCCCCGTGCGCGACGCGACCTCCGGGTTCCGCGCGTACCGCGCCGACGCGCTGCGGCGCATCGATCTCACGACCGTCGAAGCGAGCGGCTACGGGTTCCAGATCGAGATGGCGTACCGCATTGCCCGCGGTGGCGGCAGGATCATCGAGGTGCCGATCGTGTTCCGCGAGCGCGTCGCCGGCGCGTCGAAGATGTCGATGGCGATCGTGGTGGAGGCGCTCGCGCTCGTCACGCGGTGGGGCATCCATGATCGATCTCGCCGCCTCCCGCCGCCCGTGGCCGTCCCCCCCGGCTTCTCCGCGGTGCGGCAGGGAGGCGGCGACCCCACTCCCGAAGCCGCGTAGGCCGCCTCCAATCACCAGAGTCGTACGAGATCGCGCAAGTACTCTCACCGTCCATGACCAGGGTCGGGTTTCTCGGGCCGCACGGCACGTTCGCGGAGGAGGCACTCCTCACGCAGCCCGATCTCGCGGCCGGGGAGGCGGTGCCGTTCCGCGACGTGCCGCGGGTGATCACTGCGGTCGAGCGCGGCGACGTCGACGTCGGGATCGTGCCCATCGAGAATTCCATCGAGGGTTCCATCAGCGTCACCCTCGACACCCTCGCCTTCGACACCGACCTGCTCGTGCAGCGGGAGGTCGATCTTCCCGTCTCGCTCAACCTGTGTGCGCCGAAGGGCACGAAGATCGCCGACGTCACCACGGTCGTGTCGCATCCCAACCCGCTCGGCCAGGTGCGCATGTGGATGGCGAAGCACCTCCCCGATGCCACCTCGGTCGCGGCCAACTCCACCGCCGAGGCCGCCAACCAGGTCGCGCGGTCGAAGCGCAAGGGCATGGCGTCGATCGGCACCAAGCAGGGCGCCAAGCACGCGGGCCTGCAGATCCTCGCCCGCGACATCGAGGACCACCCCGACAACCTGACCCGCTTCGTGATCGTGGGCTACGGCATCCCGGCACCGTCCGGTCACGACAAGACGTCGATCGTGTGCTTCCAACGCGAAGACAAGCCCGGCTCGCTGCTCGCGATCCTCCAGGAGTTCTCCGCGCGCGCGATCAACCTCACCAAGCTGGAGTCGCGGCCGGCCAAGCGCAGCCTCGGTGACTACTGCTTCTTCATCGACTTCGAGGGCCACCTCGACGACGAGCTGGTCGCCGACTGCCTCCGCACGCTCGCGGCCAAGCAGGCCGAGGTGAAGTTCCTCGGCTCGTACCCCGTCGCCGGGGACGAGGGTCACGTGCGACGGCGCGCCGCGACCAAGGCATGGCGCGACGCCAACTCGTGGCTCGAGGGGCTCCGCGCGCAGGTACGCGCCGAGGACGGGCTGTGATCGATCTCAAGCGCCTCCGCGACGAGCCCGAGTACCGCCGCGGCATCGTGCGCAAGCGGGTCACCCCCGGCCTCATCGACGACGTGCTCGCAGCCGAAGCCGCACACCGGGAGCTGCAGCGTCGTGTCGAAGACCTCCGCGCCGCCCACAACGCTGCGTCGAAGGAGATCGGGAAGGCCGCGCCCGATGCACGCGCCGCGCTGGTCGCCGCGGGTAGCGAGCGCAAAGAAGCACTCACCGCGCTCGAAGCCGAGCTCGCGACTGCCGATGGCGCGCTGCGCGCGCTCGCGCTGCAGCTGCCAAACCCCGCCGACACGTCGGTGCCCGACGGCGGCGAGGACGACGGCGAGGTGCTGCGGACCGTCGGCGCCACCGGCCCCGCCCCCGCGCTCGATCACGCCACGTTCGGTGAGGTCAGCGGCTTCGTGAACTCGGACAAGGCCGTCGACATGAGCGGCTCGCGCTTCGCGTACCTCACCGGTGGAGCGGTGCTCGTCGAGGTCGCGCTCGTGCAGTGGGTGCTCGGCCGCCTCGTGCAGGAGGGGTTCACGCCGGTGGCCCCACCGGTACTCGTGCGCGAGCACGCAATGGAGGAAGCAGGCTTCTTCCCCACCGACCGCCAGCAGGTCTACGAGGTCGACGACGGCGAGCTGTTCCTCGTGGGCACGAGCGAGGTCCCGCTGTCCGCGCTCCACCGCGGCGAGATCCTCACCGAGGCGTCATTGCCGCTGCGCTACGCCGGGCTGTCGACCAACTTTCGCCGTGAGGCGGGCACCTACGGCAAGGACACGCGCGGCATCTTCCGCGTGCACCAGTTCGACAAGATCGAGATGTTCGCGTTCGCCCATCCCGACCAGTCATGGGAGGAGCACGAGCGCATCCTCGCCATCGAAGAGTCGATCTTCACCGAACTCGACCTTCCCTACCGCGTCGTCAACATCGCGGCGGGCGATCTCGGGCCGGCGGCGGCGAAGAAGTTCGACATCGAAGTCTGGCTACCGTCGGAGCAGAAGTACCGCGAGATCACGTCCTGCTCGAACTACCTCGACTACTCGGCTCGTCGCCTGGGTACGCGCTTCCGCGACGACGCCGGCACGCGACTCGTGCACACGCTGAACGGCACGGGGTGCGCGATCTCGCGCACGCTCACGTTCCTCTTCGAGCACTACCAGGACGCCGACGGTGGCTTCACGGTGCCCGAGGTGCTGCGGCCGTTCACCGGCTTCGGCCACGTGAAACCGCGCGCTAGAGCGCGCGGTCACTCATCGCGCACGATCCTCCGCGCCGCGGCGTGCACGATCCGGCGCGCACTGTCGGCCGAAGTGCGGCCGGAGACGATGTCGGAGAAGCAGCTGCTCACCACGAGGCCGAGCAGCAGTGCCTCTTCGCGCGCGTCCTCCGGTGTGGGGGCGGTGCCGGCGATGGCGAGGAAGCCTTCCCAGATCTGCTGCCACTCCGTGAGCCCGAGTGACGCGGTGTCGGGCGAGGAGTACGCGGCGCACGCGGCGCGCAGCAGTTCGATGTCGGTGAGGCCGGTGTCGATGACCGCGGAGAGCACTTCGGCCGTGCGCACGGCCCGGGTCGCGCCCACCGGCACCGTCGACTGCAGCTTCTCGACGGTGTTCGTCGCCCACTCCAGCACCAGCTCGTACAGGAGCTGGTCCTTCGACGCGAAATAGTTGTAGACCGTCGCACCGGCCACGCCGGCCCGCACCGAGATCGCCCGCATGGTGACTGCCTCGTAGCCCTGCTGGCTGGCCAGACTCCGGGCCGCGTCGAGGATCTGGTTGCGGCGGGCGGCGGCACGGGCCATTGCCGAAAAGTAGTACATGTACTAGAACACGATCCAATACCGCGAGGGGGATCACCATGACGATCACGCTGCCGAGCACGCTCGACGACACCACCGACTTCGCACTCGACGAGGTCGCCGACCTGCACGGTCACCTCGCGGCGCTGCGTGAGCGCGCGCCCGCGGCGTGGGTGAACATCTTCGGAAGGCCGGGCGTGATGTTCACGAGCTACGAGCTCGTGAACGCGGCGTTCAAGGACGAGGAGACGTTCCCGTCGCGCGCGTTCTACTCCAACGTCGTCACCGACGTGCTCGGGTACAACATCCAGTGCATGTACGGGCAGGAGCACCGGCGCAACCGCGCGCTCGCGTCTCCCACGTTCCGGCAGCGCCTCGTGCAGGATCTCGTGACGCCCGTGCTCGAGCCGGTGGCCAACGAGCTCGTCGACCGCTTCGAGGCCGACGGTGAAGCCGACCTCGTGAAGCAGTTCACGACTCGCTACCCGTTCAAGATCATCCTCCGCATGCTCGGGCTCCCGCAGGCCGCGGAGGAAGACGTCACGCGCTGGGCGCTCGGGATGCTCGACATCCAGTTGAACTACGAGAACGCGGTGCGCTGCTCGCAGGAGTTCACCGCCTTCGTCGACCCGATCCTGCAGGAGCGGCGCACCGATCCCGCCGACGATCTCATCTCGAAGCTCGCCACCGAGGAGATCGACGGCGACCGGCTCACCGACGAAGAGATCATGAACTTCCTCAAGCTGTTGTTCCCCGCGGGCGCCGACACCACGTACCTCGGCCTCGGCAACACGCTCTACGGGCTGCTCACCAACCCGGAGCAGCTCGAGGCCGTGCTCGCCGATCCCGAGGGCGAAGCGCGCTGGGCCGCCGAGGAGGGCGTGCGGTGGAACGCGCCGGTTCGCGATGCTGCCGCGCCACTGCCCCGAGGAAGTCGTCTGGAACGACATCCCGATCCCGGCGGACACCCCGTTGATCTTCGCGATCGTCGCCGCCAACCGCGATCCCGAGATGTTCGACGATCCCGACACCTTCGACGTGGCGCGCCGACCGAACACCACCATGACGTTCGGCTTCGGCCAGCACTTCTGCCTCGGCGCGCACCTCGCGCGTGCGGAGATGGACGTGTCACTCCAGGTGCTGCTGAACCGTCTCCCGAAGATGCGCCTCGTCGACGACGGCGACGTGCGGATCAAGGGCTCGGTCGCGCAGATCCTCCGCGGCCCGAATCGACTCCCGATCCAGTTCAACTGAGACGGCACGTGCAGTTGCGCGCTCTAGCCTGACGGGCGGAGGGGTGCCAGAGCGGCCGAATGGGACGGTCTTGAAAACCGTTGAGGTGCAAGCCTCCGAGGGTTCGAATCCCTCTCCCTCCGCCAGTCCGAGCCCACGATTCAATTCGGCGCGAGGCCCATGTGGCGGAACTCCAGCGCCGTGACGTCGGAGCCGCGGCGGCGTGTAGAAACTCAGCAGCCGGTGCGCCATCGTGTCCGGCGGGGGCGTGATGCGCACAGACAGTTCCACTTCGATCGCAACCACGAGTGCCGGCACGGGCGCACGATCTGCCGGCACCGTGCGCCATGTCGCGGCGTGGGCCGGCCTCGCCGTCGCGGTGTTCGTGATCACTCTCGCGGTCGTGCTCGAGGATCGCGCCAACCTCGTGGACGAGACATGGATGCTCTGGGTCACCAAGCGGGTGACCTCGGGCGACCGGCTCTACTCCGACGTGTACTACGTGTCGACGCCGCTCGGGATCTGGTTGAGCGCGGCGTTCGCCCTCGTCGGGGGGGTGCAACTCTGGGTGTTGCGCGTGTTGGAGGTGTCGGTGTTCGTCGCCGAGTTCCTCATCGCGCTCTCGATCGCGCGGTGGTGTCGCGTCTCGACGTGGACGCTCGTGCTGGTCGGCGGTGCGATGTTCGCGGTCGGTGCCCCCGCGAGCGAGTGGGTCAGTGTGTACTCGTCGGTGGCGGTGTTGTTCGGCATGGTCACGCTGCGCATGCTGCTCGTCTGGATCGACGGTCGCGCCGGCCGTGTGCGGGCGCTCGCCGTCGCCGGTGCAGCGTGTGGGCTGGCATTCGCGTCGAAGCCCAATATCGGCCTGCTGGTACTCGCGGCCGCGGTCGCCTCGATCTGGATCAACCTCCGGAGCACGCCCACCGAGGGCCGCGACTCACTCGCCCGCACCCTTCTGCCCGTCGGCGGCGGATTCGCGGTCGTACTCGTGCTCATGGTGATCCCGATCCTCGCCACGGGATCATGGTCGGCGTTCATCAGCCAGGTGTTCGCCGACAAGGGCGACTATCTCCGCGTCGGCTCGTCCTACTTCACGGTCGTGCACACCCAGCTCGATGTCCTCGTCGCCGCGGTCACCGACGGTGAACGCGCGCTGACCATCCTGCACGCGGTCGTCGTGATGTTGCCCATCGTCATCGTGGCGGTGTCGGCATGGGCGATGGTGCACGCGCGCCGGGAGAGCAGACCACAGATCGCGCTGTTCGTCATCTTCGTGGCGGCAGCGTTGTTGAGCATGTTCCCGCGGCCCGGGTCGAACCATCTTGCCAGCGTCTGGCCACTCGCATTCCCGGCCACCGTGGGCGCCGTCATCGTGTCGACGCGCAGTCGACCCGTCTCCCGTTCCGTGCACGCGGTTGCCCTCGGCGTGGTCGTGTCGGCGGTCGTCGCGGCCCTCGTCGTCATCGCAGTGCACGGCGTCGCCGGCCAGTTCGACCCACTCGTGGCGCGCGATGGATTCGACCATCTCGAGGGCATCCCCGTGCCGGAACGATTCCGGACCGGTGTCGCCGACATCAAGCAGTTCGTGCGGGACAACACCGAGGGGAAGGTGTTCATCCTGCGCGAGGACGCAGGATTCTGGTATCTGACAACTGGTACCGAGAACCCGCTCCCGTTCGACATCCCGGAGATCTCGGACTTCGGCGCCGACGGCCAGAACGGTGTGATCGCTCGCCTGAAGCGTGGTGAGGCAACGTGGGTGTGCGTGAAGCCCGTGGACGAGAAGGCGAACGGCATCTTGGAGCCGCAGCACATCCGCCACTGGGTGCGGACGCACTTCGAGTACGTCGAGACCATCCGCCAGTGCGACATGTACCGAAGACCCGCGTCCGGCTGACGTCGCATGCTCTTCGAACAGCGCTTCTGGCCGGCCATCGCCGACGGCTCGGTGACGGTCACGTTCCGCCGCTGGCGGAGGCGCCAGGCCCTCGCGGGCCGGCGCTACCGCACCCCGGCCGGGATCATCGAGGTCGACGACATTCGCGAGATCGACCCCGACAAGATCTCGCACCGCGACGCGCGGCGGTCGGGCTACCCGTCGGCCGCGGCGGTTCGAGGCGATCTGCGGGGCGATCCCGCGTCGCCCGTCTACCGCATCGCGTTCCACGCGGTCGCCGAGCCCGACCCGCGCGGGAGCTCGCGGCGAACGCGGCGCTGACCGCCGACGACGCGGCGGAGATCACGAAGCGCCTCGACCGGCTCGACCGCGCGAGCTCGCACGGCCCGTGGACGCGTGCGGTACTCGACGTCATCGCCGCGCACCCGGCGACGCGCGCTCCCGATCTCGCGGCAGCGTTCGGGCGGGAGACCGCGCCGTTCAAGATCGACGTCCGCAAGCTGAAGAACCTCGGTCTCACGCTCAGCCTGCCCGTCGGCTACATGCTCTCGCCCCGCGGCGAGGCCTACCGCAACGCGATCAGGTAGCCGCGGGTTCCTCGCTGTCGAGGAGGCGGCGCTTGATGTCGAGGCCGAGGCCGTAGCCACCGAGCCCGCCGTCGGACGCGATGACCCGATGACAGGGCACGACGAACAGCACGGGGTTCCGGCCGCACGCGGAGCCGACGGCACGCGCGGCCCTCGGCGCGCCGACCGCTTCCGCGACTTCGGCGTAGCTGCGGGTCTCGCCCAGCGGGATGCGTTGCAGCTCCTGCCAGACCCGCCGCTGGAAGGCGGTGCCCTGCACGTCGAGCGGGAGCTCACGCGCGGGGACATCGCCTTCGATGCGCCGCAGCACTTCGGCGACGGTGTCAGCGAGCAGTGCGTCGTCGCGCGCGATGTCGGCGCACGAGAACTCGTCGCCCAGGATCGCCTCGAGCACCGCGGGATCGGGACCGTGCAGGATGCGGCAGATCCCTCGCTCGGTCACCGCGACGAGCAGCGGGCCGAACCGCGACTCGCACGTGGTGAACGAGATGGTCGCGCCCTTGCCGTGCGCGCCGTACGAAGCCGGCGTCATCCCGAGGCGCGAGTCCGAGTGCTCGTAGAGGCGGCTGCTCGAGCCGTAGCCCGCGTCGTACATGGCGGCGGTGACGTCACGTCCCGACCGCAGCCCCGCGCGCAGTCGCTCGACGCGGAGTTGATCGGCGTACTGCTTCGGCGTGACACCCAGCACGGCCATGAAGTCGCGGCGGAGCGAGGCAGGCGACACGCCGACGGCCGCAGCAAGGTCGTTGAGGGGAGGCGGTCGCTCGCCGTCGTCGGCGAGCGTCCGGCACGCAGCTTCGACGCGCGCGACACGCGGAGTGGAAGTGGTCGTCAGTGCCATGCGCCCAGTGATACCCGACTCGCGGCCGCCGCGCTCTCCGGTTCGCGTCATGTGCGCTCGCTACGACGCGTGTGACGCCGTCCACGCCAGCAGCTGCTCCGCCGGCCACGTGTTGACGATCGACTCGGCCGCGACGCCCGCCTCCGCGGCGCGCGCACAGCCGTACGGCTGCCACTCGAGCTGGCCGACGGCGTGCGCGTCGCTGTCGATCGACACCTTGCACCCCGCGGCCACGACCTTCTCCAGGAGGCGCATCGGTGGATCGAGACGCTCTGGACGGCAGTTGATCTCGACCGCCTTGTCGAAGTGCGCGCACGCGCCGAACACGAGGTCGGCGTCGAACGTGGACTCCGGCCGCCCCTTGCCCAGCACGAGCCGGCCGGTGCAGTGGCCGAGCACGTCGGTGTGCGGGCTCGCCATCGCCGCGACCATGCGGTCGGTCATCGGCTGCTGCGACATCCGCAGCTTGGAGTGCACGCTGGCGACGACGACGTCGAGCTCTGCAAGCAGATCCTCGCTCTGGTCGAGGCGACCGTCGTCGAGGATGTCGACTTCGATGCCCGTGAGGATGCGGAACGGTGCGAGCTCCTCGTTGAGACGCGCGACCACCTCCAGCTGCGCTTCCAGCCGCTCGGGCTCGAGCCCGTGCGCGACCGTCAACTGCGGCGAGTGATCGGTGAGCGCGAGGTACTGGTGACCGAGCTCGGCCGCCTTGTGCGCCATCTGCTCGATCGCGGCGCCACCGTCCGACCAGTCGGAGTGCGTGTGGAGGTCGCCCCGGAGCGCGGCGTGGATCGCGGCGCCGGGCCCGGCATCGGGCGCGGCCTCGGCTTCGAGGCGCGCGAGGTATTCGGGTACCTCGCCCGCGAGCGCCTCTTCGATCACCCGACTGGTGCTCGACCCGATCCCGGGCAGAGATCCGAGGCGACCCTGTGCGGCGAGCGCCTGGAGCTCGTCGACGGGACGCTCGCGGATCGCGTCGGCGGCGCGACGGAAGGCTTCTTCCTTGTAGCGACCGGCGCGCCCCCGCTCGAGCAGCGTGGCGATGCGGTCGAGTGCCTCCACCGGATCCATCACCCCGAAGGTACCTGTTGCCCACGCGTACACTCGCTTCCTTACAACGGAGGGATGACTGAGCGGCCGAAAGTGCTCGCCTGCTAAGCGAGTAAGGGGCGATGAGCTCCTTCGAGGGTTCAAATCCCTCTCCCTCCGCCAAATCTCGAGACTGTGCACCACATTCGTCGAACAACCGGCAGACCTGCGCGTCGAGACACGGGTACCGCCGGTTGCCGGCCGTCGGGTGCCGTCCCGGTTCAGGTCGTCACGAGGTTCGGGGGACGGCCGCCGGCCAGCACGGTGACCACGCCCTCGCACGCGAGCTCGGTCATGCGCAGGCGAGTGGCCCCCGTCGCGCTCCCGATGTGCGGCAGCAGTGTGGTGTGCGGCGCGGCCAGGAGCCGCGGGTGCACCTCGGGCTCGCGCTGATACACGTCGATCCCGGCGCCGAACAGCCGGCCCTCCTCGAGCGCGATCGCGAGCGCCTCTTCGTCGACGACGAGACCCCGCGCGGTGTTCACCAACACCGCGGTCGGCTTCATGAGCGCGAGCCGGCGCGCGTCGATGAGCAGGCGCGTGTCGTCGGTCAGCGGGACGTGCAACGTGACGATGTCGGCGCGCGCGA
The DNA here is from genome assembly GCA_963721435.1 of uncultured Actinomycetes bacterium. Taxonomy (GTDB): domain Bacteria; phylum Actinomycetota; class Acidimicrobiia; order IMCC26256; family DASPTH01; genus CAVRJC01. Next base: position 1,077,944 of record CAVRJC010000012.1, on the reverse strand, counting down.
GCAGGACGTCGAGATCCGGGGTCCATCCGGTGACACCGGTGTCGTGACGCGTGTAATGGATCACTTCCATGCCGAATCCCGCGGCACGGCGCGCCACCGCCCGACCGATCCGCCCGAATCCGACGACACCCAGCACCGCGCCGTGAACGTCGACGCCGTAGTACGTGTCGAAGCGCCCGCCTTCCCACCGGTTGCCGCGCAGATCGGCTTCGGCCTCCGATGCCCGACGGGCCGCGCCGAGGATGAGCAGGAAGGCGAGGTCGGCGGTGGAGTCGTCGAGCACACCGGGCGTGTTGCAGACCGCGATGCCGAGCCGTTGCGCGGCGGCGACGTCGATGTTGTCATGACCGACGGCAACGTTGCTCACCACTCGCAGCCGCCCGACCGCGCCGGCCTCGAGCACCTCGGCATCGATCGGATCGAACAACAGGCACACGATCCCGTCAAAGGTTGGGGCGGCGGCGGCGAGCTCGGCGTGCGACAACGCCGAAACCGGCCGCACGACTTCGTGACCGGCGCGGCTCAGCACCTCGAGCCCGGCCTCGGGGAGGGAACGGGTCACCAGCACGCGGGCCATCGGCGCAACGTAGCCAATCGACTCCAGCCCGGAAACTGCCCGTTGCGCCACCGAGGGGGGAAATGTACGTTTACGCCACTCTTCCCGGGAGGTGGGCCACCGGGAGGAATCGGGATCTGGCGGACCCGGTGGGAGGGGCGATGCGGGCCTGGGGCGACCGGCTCGGCAACGAGGAGCACGACGACCGACACGTCGACCCGCGAGGTCGTCGTGCGCTACCGCGTCGAGATGTTCCGGTTCGCTCGCTCACTGTCCCGGAACGACGCCGACGCGGAAGACCTCGCGCAGAGCGCGGCTCTCCGCGCGCTCGAGTCGGACGCGCTACGCGATCCCGCGCGCGCCAAGGCGTACCTGTTCACGATCCTGCGCAACCTCGCCACCGACCAGGCGCGCCGTCGCGCCCGCATCGTGATGGAGCCGCGCGCCGAGCTTCCGGAAGCACCGTCGACCGACGAGGCGGTCGACGAGATGCTCGCGCGCGCCGACGACTGGGCCGAGCCGCGCGCGGCGATGGCGGAGCTTCCGGAGCTACACCGCGAGATCCTGCGACTTCGCTTCGGTGAAGAGCTCGACAACGCGGCGATCGCGCAACGGCTCCACATCACGGAGCACGCCGCGCGACAGCGCGTGTATCGAGCGATGCAGGCATTGCGCGCTGTCGCGCAGGCGCGACGCCTTGGCGAGTTGAGCTAGCCGGCGAGCAGTGCGCGCGCGCCCATCTCCACCGAGGGGTGGCGAAGCCGTGCGAGCGCACGAGCCTCGATCTGGCGGACCCGCTCACGGCTGAGGCTGACCAGCTGGCCGACCTCGTCGGGGGTGCGGGGCTCACCACGGTCGAGTCCGAAGCGCAGCGTGAGGATGTAGCGCTCACGCTCGTCGAGGACTGCGAGCAGCTTCTCGATCTCGGCCGGCAGCATTGCCCGCGCCGCCGACTCGAACGGCGACTCGGCACCGCGGTCTTCGACGAGGTCACCGAGCTCGGTTTCGCCGTCTTCACCAACGGGCGTCTCGAGCGACACCGGCTCCGCGAGGTGCGGGATGAGCTCCTTCACGCGCTCGGGCGCGAGGTCGAGCTCTGCGGCCAGCTCGTCGAGGGTCGCCGGACGGCCGAGACGCGCCTCGAGCCCCGCACGTTCCTTCTGGAGTCGCGCGAGGTTGTCGGCGGCGTGCACGGGGAGACGGATCGTGCGGCCCGCGTTCGCGATACCTCGCTGGATCGCCTGACGGATCCACCACGTCGCGTACGTCGAGAACTTGAAGCCCTTGCGCCAGTCGAACTTCTCGACCGCGTGGATCAAGCCGAGGTTGCCCTCCTGCACCAGGTCGAGGAGCGGCATGCCCGACGCCTGATAGCGCTTCGCGATCGACACGACGAGCCGGAGATTCGACTGCACGAACTGGCGCTGCGCGTCCTCGCCCTTACGGACGAGCTTCGTGAGGTCGCGCTTCTCCGCGCGTGTGAGGCCCTTGTCGACGGAATCGAGGGTCTCCTGTGCGGCCTTGCCCGCCTCGATGTCCTGCGCGAGGCGCGCTTCGTCTTCCTTGGTCAGCAGCTGGTGCCGGCCGATGTCTTCCAGATAGAGCCGGACGAGGTCTTCGTTGTCACGCTCAGTGCGATTGCGTACTCGTGCCACAGTGCCTTCCCGAGGACTTGGGGCGCCGTCACACGGGGGTGAGCAACGGCGTATCGATACAGAACGACGGGGGAACCGTCCTTGTTCCGTGCGTTCGAGTGCGTTCCTGTGAGTCCCTGCATTCCAGAGGGTTCCGGACAACCAATCCGGTGAAATCGAGGAATTCGCCCCAGCAGTATCGCGGGACTGGACCCTCCATTGTGCACCTTTTCACCTACCCCACGCACATCAGAGACGTACGAAGGAGGCGGGGATTGGGCTTGCGCCCCTTCTTCGGCACGCGAAACGCCACGGATCGAGCGGGAACCGCTTCCACGGGCTCGGCAACCGGCCGGCCCGATGCGATTCCGTCCCGTGGGCGAGGGGGGACTTGAACCCCCACGTCCTTGCGGACACAGGCACCTGAAGCCTGCGCGTCTGCCAATTCCGCCACTCGCCCGAGAGCGCGTCAGGGTAGCAGTGAGGGTTCGCGCGCCTCCCGAAGAATCGGCTGAGGAATCACTGAGGAGGCGGCGAAGAATCGCCGTCACGTGACACGGGTGCCCGTTTCCCGGAGAGGGGGCACCGGTACACTCCGATCCGTGGGACTCCAGGGGTTCGAGCGCAGGCTCGAGCGGCTGGTCGAAGGCGGTTTCAACAAGGCCTTCCGCAGCGGACTCCAGCCCGTCGAAATCGGTCACCGGGTCACTCGGGTCCTCGACGCGGGCCGCACACTCGGTGTCAGCGGCCGACCGGTGGCGCCCAACAACATCGGCGTCTACCTCGCGCCGGCCGACTTCGAGCGCTTCTCGTCGTTCGCCGAGGCGCTCGCCCGCGAGCTCGCGGAAGCGGCACGCGCGCATGCGAAGGACGAGGGGTACCAGTTCGTCGGTGCGGTGACCGTCACGCTGGTGCCCGACGACTCGCTGAAGAAGGGCGACTTCGACGTCGTCGCCGAGATCCTGGAGGGCGCCGGGGGCCGGGCCGGCTCACTGATCCTGGGCGACGGCCGTCGCATCCCGCTCGGCGAGGACGCCGCGGTCATCGGGCGCGCCTCGGAGTGCACGGTCGCACTCAGCGACCCACGCGCGTCGCGCCGGCACGCCGAGATCCGACCGCGCGACGACGGCTTCGTCGTGGTCGATCTCGGCTCGATGAACGGAACCCGCGTCAACGGCGTACCGGTGCACGAGCACCTGCTCCGCGACGGCGACGAGATCTCGGTGGGCGCGACCGCGATGCGGTTCGAGGCGTCGTAGTGCCCGAATCCGTTCTCACCATCCTGAAGTTCTGCTTCCTGGCGCTGCTCTACCTGTTCCTGTTCCGGGTGGTGAGGGTGGTCGTGCTGGAGATGCGCGCGCCTGCGGCTGCGCCGATCGACGCGGTGCCCCCTCCGGCGGCAGCCCCCGCGGCGCGCTCGTCTTCGACCCGCGGCGGGCGGGGGCCGACGCGGTTGCGCATCGTCGATCCCGTGGCGCGGCGCGGTGAGACGTTCGCGCTCTCCGACGAGCTCACCGTCGGCCGCGGTGGCGGGTGCGGGATCGTGCTGGGTGACGACACGTTCGTGTCGCAGGTGCACGCGCGGATGTACCGCCGTGACGGCGACGTCTACGTCGAAGATCTCGGGTCTCGCAACGGCACGTTCGTGAACGGCCAGCCGATCGGCGGCGCGACCCGGCTGCGGCGCGGCGATCAGGTGCAGTTCGGCTCGACCGTCGCCGAGGCCCTGAAGTGAGGCTCGTCTACGGCGCCGCCACCGACGTCGGGCGCGTGCGCGAGGGCAACGAAGATGGCTATCTGATCGACGAGGCCATGGGGCTCGTCGCGCTGGCCGACGGCATGGGCGGCCACCTCGGGGGCGAGGTGGCGAGCGCGACCGCGCTGGAGGCCCTGCGCGCCGGGGTCACGTCGGGGAACCCGCTCCGCGAGTCGATCGAGGAAGCCAACCGCGCGGTCTACGCCAAGTCGCTCACCGACCCGTCGCTGCACGGCATGGGCACCACGCTCACCGCAGGCACGCTCGTGAGTGGCGGCACGCTGCTCATCGGGCACGTCGGCGACTCACGCGCCTATCTGTTCCGTGACGGCGACCTGCGCCGACTCACCACTGACCACAGCCACGTCGAAGAGCTCGTTCGCGACGGCAAGATCACCGAGGACGAAGCCGCGGTGCACCCGATGCGCTCGGTGATCACGCGCGCGTTGGGCATCGACGAGAGTGTCGACGTCGACGTGTACCCCGTGGAGCTCGCTCCGGGCGATCTCGTCGTCCTGTGCTCCGACGGCCTCACCGACATGGTGCACGAGGACGCGATCGCGGCGGAGCTCCGCCGCGAGAGCGACGCGACGCGCGCGGCGACGCGGCTCGTCGACACCGCGAATCGCGCGGGCGGCGTCGACAACATCACGGTCGTCGTGATCGCGGTCACCGACGAGGAGCCCGTGCGCGACGACGCGCCGCCTCCCGCGGTACTGGTCGCGGCGGCGGCCGAGACTCCGCTGCCCGAGCCCGAGACACCGCCCACCGAGCCGCCCGAGGAGCGTCATCGGCGCAAGTGGGGACGCATCTCGCTCTGGGTGATCCCGATCGTGCTGGTGCTGGGCATCGCGGTGGCCGCGGTCGGGTGGTACGCGCGCAAGGACTACTTCGTCGCCCTCGACCACGGGCGGGTCACGGTCTTCAAGGGCGTGCCCGGCGGCGTGTTCGTGTGGGACCCGACCGTGGAACGCGCGACCACACTCCGCGCCGGTGACCTTCGACCGGCCGAGCTCTCGTCGGTGCGCGACGAGCCGAAGTTCTCGTCGATCGACGACGCCAACGCCTACGTGGCGCGCCTGCGCGCCCGCAGCACGAGCTGACCATGGCCCTGCGATCGCCCGTCGCGCGCCGCCGACGCGGCAACGAGCTCGGCCTCGGCCTCATGGCCGTGCTCGTGACCGGCGGTGGCTACGTGCTGCTGCTGCTCGCCGACAAGCCCGACATCCCCGCCGACCTGTGGTTGTTCCTCGGCGCGGTGCTCGGCCTCTACCTGGTAGCACACCTCGCGGTGCGAAGTTTCGCGCCACGCGCCGACCCGACCCTGCTCCCGATCGCGTTCATCCTGAACGGCATCGGCTTCGTCACGATCTCGCGCCTCGATCGTGACCTCGCGCGCGTGCAGGCGGTGTGGACGGCGATCGGCATCGCTGCGTTCGTGATCACGTTGTTCGTCGTGCGCCGGATCCGCACGCTCGAGCGCTACCGCTACACCTTCCTTCTCATCGGTGTCGTCGCGCTGCTGCTGCCGCTGCTGCCCGGCGTCGGGCGCGAGATCAACGGTGCGCGGCTGTGGGTGCGCGCCGGGCCCGTGAACTTCCAACCTGGTGAGGCCGCCAAGGTGCTGCTCGTGATCTTCTTCGCGGCGTACCTCGTCGACAAGCGCGAGCTCCTCGCCGCCGGGAGCCGTCGCATCGGGCGCCTGATGGTCCCCGACCCGAAGCACCTCGGCCCGCTCCTCCTCGCGTGGGGCGTGTCGATCCTGGTGATGGTCCGTCAGAAGGACCTCGGCTCGTCGCTGCTGTTCTTCGCGGTGTTCGCGGCAATGCTCTACATCGCCACGGAGCGGTCTGCATATCTCGTCGTCGCGTTCGGCATGTTCGTCGTCGGTGCGACCATCGCGTACCAGCTGTTCGCGCACGTCTCCGACCGCGTGCAGAGCTGGGCCGACCCGTGGTCGGTCGCGCAGACGACGGGCTATCAGCTCGTGCAGTCACTGTTCGCGTTCGGCACCGGCGGGTTCGCGGGGACGGGACTCGGGCTCGGGAGCCCGCAGAAGATCCCGAACGCGTCGACCGACTTCGTGTTCGCGGCAATCGGCGAGGAGCTCGGGCTCATCGGCACCGTGGCGATCTGCCTGCTGTTCCTGCTGTTCGTCGGCAGCGGCTTCCGGATCGCGATCCAGGCAGAACGGCCGTTCTCGAAGCTGTTCGCCGCCGGCCTCACGACCATCGTCGGCGTCCAGGCCTTCGTGATCATCGGCGGCGTGATCCGTGTGATCCCGCTCACCGGTGTCACCTTGCCCTTCGTGTCGTACGGAGGGTCGTCGCTCGTGGCGAACTTCGTGCTGGTCGCGCTGCTGCTGCGCATCTCCGACGAGACGGTCGAGCAACAGGAGATGCCGCGCCCGGTCGCGACCGCGCGCACGGGCCCGGCGGACGCCGTCGTCGCGCCGGCGCGCCGGGCCGGCCGGTGAATCGCGCCATCCGCCGCGTCGGCATCGCGGTGAGCGTGCTCATCCTCATCCTGGTCGCGCAGCTCACGTACCTTCAGGTCGTCGACGCCGACAACCTGAAGAACAACCCGCTCAACGTGCGCCACCAGATCGACGAGTTCAACCGTCCGCGCGGCCAGATCCTCACCGCGGACGGGGCGATCGTGGCGACGTCGACGAAGACGACCGGCGGCGGCGACTTCAAGTACCAACGCACGTACCCACTCCCCGACCTGTTCGCGCAGATCAGCGGCTACCAGTCGTTCCTCGTCGGCAACACCGGTGTCGAGGAGAGCTACGACAAGATCCTCACCGGCCGCGACCAGGGCTTTCAGCTGAGCGACCTCGGCGGGATCTTCACCGGAAAGAACAACACCGGGAACGTCGTCCTCTCGATCTCGCAGAAGGCGCAGCAGGCCGCAGCCGACGCCCTCGGCGGTGAGCGCGGCGCGGTGGTCGCCATCGACACGCGCACCGGTGAGATCGTCGCGATGTTCTCCAACCCCACCTACAACCCGAACCTGATGGCCAGCCACGACTCGCAGGTCGTGCAAGCGACGTACAACGCGATCAACTCGGACACGAAGCCCGCGCTGGCGCGCACGTACAGCGAGATCTACCCGCCGGGATCGTCGTTCAAGATCATCACCAGCGCGGGCGCGCTCGACACCGGGCTCGCGACACCCCTCGACCCCTTCTATCCCGTCGTCGAATCCATCCCGCTCCCGCAGACGACGGACCGGCTGTTCAACTTCGGCGGCGAGCTCTGCGGGGGCAACCTGACCGAGAGCCTCGTGCACTCGTGCAACACGACATTCGGCCAGATCGGCCTCGACCTCGGAAACGCGTTCGTACCGGCGATCAACAATTGCGGCGTCGGCGTCGGCCCGCCGCCGCTCGACCTGCCCGGCGCGGTCGGGAGCACCGGCCCCGCGGCGGGGTCCTACGACGCCAACAAGTCGTTCTTCGCCAAGGACGCCATCGGCCAGCAGGACGTCGCGGTCACCCCGCTCGAGATGGCGCTCGCGGCCGCGGGCATCGCCAACGGTGGCGTGATCATGGCGCCGCACGTCGTGCACGAGATCCAGGACTCCGATGGCGCCACGGTCAAGACCATCCAGAACTCACCCTGGAAGACGTGCATCACGCCGCAGAACGCGCGGGCACTCACCGACATGATGGTGCAGGTCGTGCAGCGTGGCACCGGTACCGGCGCCCAGATCCCGGGGATCCAGGTGGCGGGCAAGACCGGCACCGCGCAGTCGACGCCCGGGTCCAAGCCCCACGCGTGGTTCGTGGCGTTCGCCCCGGCCGACAACCCGCAGTACGCGGTGTCGGTGATCGTCGAGCACGGCGGGACGAACGGTGGCGACGACGCGACGGGTGGCGCGATCGCCGCGCCGATCGCCAAGCAGGTGCTGCAGGCGCTGCTCGGCGTGTGATCCCGGACCGCCGAAGAACTGACCGAGCAGACTTGTAGCCTGCTGCGATGCCGGCCGACGGTCAGATGTTCACCGACCGTTACGAGCTCGGACCCGAGATCGGGCGGGGCGGGATGGCCGAGGTCTTCCTCGCGCGCGACCGCCTCCTCGACCGCGACGTCGCGGTCAAGGTGCTGTCACCCGGCTTCGCCACGGATCCCACCTTCATCGCCCGGTTTCGCCGCGAAGCGCAGTCGGCGGCGAGCCTGAACCACCCGAACATCGTCGCGGTCTACGACTGGGGTGAGGACGGCGGCAACTACTTCATCGTCATGGAGTACGTCGCCGGTCGCACCCTGAGGGAGGTGCTCCGCGAGTACACGCGCCTCCCCGCGCTCGAGGCCGCGCGCATCGCGGCCGAGATCGCCGATGCGCTCTCGTTCGCGCACCGCAACGGCGTCGTGCACCGTGACATCAAGCCGGGCAACGTGCTGCTCACGCCGGCCGGGCAGGTGAAGGTCACCGACTTCGGCATCGCCCGCGCCGAGCAGAGCGACGACCTCACCAAGACCGGCTTGGTGATGGGCACCGCGACGTACTTCTCGCCCGAGCAGGCGCAGGGACTCGATCTCGACGGACGCGCCGACGTGTACGCGCTCGGCGTCGTGCTCTACGAGATGCTCACCGGTGTCGCGCCGTTCATCGCCGACAACCCCGTGTCGGTCGCGTACAAACACGTGCGTGAAGCGCCGGTACCGCCGTCGCGCGTGAACCCTGCGGTTCCCGACGCGATGGATCTCGCGGTGCTCACCGCGATGACGAAGGACCCCGACCGGCGCTACCAGTCGGCCGACGACCTGCGCGCCGACCTGCTCCGCTTCGAACGCGGGCGCCCCCTCGTCGGCGGGCCGAACCTGCCGCCGGTGCCTCCGGCGGCGTCGGTTCCGTACGCGGCGGCGACACCTTCTCCGCGCCCGATTGCACCCGCTCCGCCGCGCCGGAAACGCAGCTGGGGTGCCGTGGTCACCGTCGCGATCGCGTTCGTGCTCCTGCTCATGTTGATCGGCGTGCTCCTCGTGCAGTCCGATTTCGGCAAGACGACCGCGGCCGGACCCAAGGCCGACGTCCCCCCCGTGGTCGGACAACTGTTCAGCCAGGCCAACGCAACGCTGACTGGCCTGCAGTTCAAGGTCGTGCGCGTCGACGACGACGGCAGCGACCAGGCGGCCGATCAGGTGCTGGCGCAGACGCCCGAGGCCGGGAGCCGGGTCGGCAAGGGCAGCACCGTCACGCTCACGGTCAGCAGCACCACCATCACGATGCCGGACCTCATCGGGAAGACCACGCAAGAAGCCACCGCGATCATGCAGACGAAGCACCTGACGCCGTTCTTCGTGGAACGACCGACTCCGGACAAGCCCCCGGGGACGGTCGTCGAGACGCTCCCGGTCGCGGGCGGGAAGATCCCGAAGCCGCCGCCAGGAGCCGCGAACCCCGTCATCACCGTGTACGTGGCGCAGGAACCGCCGGTCGCGATTCCCGACGTCAAGGGCCAGGACCCCGCGGCCGCGACGACCGCGCTGAACCAGGCCGGGTTCCTCACCGTGACCAGAACCGACAGCCCGAGCGACACAGTTCCCGTCGGCATGGTGATCGGCACCGACCCGCCCGCCGGCACGCCCACCCAGAAGACTGCGCCCATCAAGCTGCTGGTCTCGACCGGCCCCGACCTGATCGAGGTCCCGAGCGTCGTCGGTCAGACACAGGACGCCGCCGCGGCGCAACTGACCGGGCTCGGCTTCAACGTGACGATCGCGCAGACGCCGTCGACGCCGGCCAACAAGGGCAAGGTCATCTCGCAGTCCCCGCCCGCCGGTACCAAGCTGAAGCGGCTGGACACCGTGACCATCTCGGTGGGCATCTGACGCGCGCTCTCGAGTCGTGGTACCGCGCGCACGGGCGTCACGACCTGGCGTGGCGCGCGACGCGTGACCCGTGGGCGATCCTCGTGTCGGAGGTGATGCTCCACCAGACGCAGGTGCCGCGCGTCGCGGCGCGGTACGACGACTTCCTGGCCGAGTTCCCCACGCCCGAGGCGATGGCTGCGGCCGGGCCCGGTGCGGTGATCGCGGCGTGGGGCAACCTCGGCTACCCACGCCGAGCGCGGCGGCTCTGGGAAGCCGCGACGGTGATCACAGAGCACGGCTGGCCCGACGACCTCGCAGATCTTCCGGGCGTCGGGCGCTACACCGCCGCTGCGATCGTGGCGCAGGCCGACGACGAGGACCTTCCCGCGATCGAGGTGAACGTACGTCGCGTCGTCGAACGCGTGCGCGGCCGTCGGCTCACGACGACCGAGGCGGAAGCGGCGATGGTCGAGCTCGGACGGCCGCTGCACGGACGTGACCGGTTGCTCGCGTTGATGGACGTCGGCGCGTTGCTGTGCCGCCCGCGCGACCCGTCGTGCACCGCGTGCCCGCTGCGTCGCCGGTGCACGACGCGCGGTGTGCTTCCAGATGAGACTCGATCGCGGCAGCCGCCGTTCGCGGGCAGCTTTCGTCAACGTCGTGGTCGCGTGCTGCGTCGGCTGCGCGAGGGGCCGGCGCGCGCGGCCGATCTCGACACGGACGCGCTCGCGTCACTCGTTGCCGACGGCCTCGCGGAGATCGCCGACGGCTACGCCGCGCTTCCGTGACGACTTACCGCGCGACTTGGCGCTCGATACCCGTGCGGCCGAGGAAGTTGCCGAGCAACGTGTGACCGGCCTCGGTGAGGATCGACTCGGGATGGAACTGCACCCCTTCGACGGGCAGGTCCTTGTGACGCAGGCCCATGACGAGACCGTCCTCCGACTCCGCCGTCACCTCGAGGCAGTCGGGCACCGTGTCACGCGCGACGACGAGCGAGTGATAGCGCGTCGCGGTGAAGGGGTTGGGCAGGTTCTGGAACACACCGCGGCCGTCGTGAGTGATGCTCGACGTCTTGCCGTGCATCACGTGCGGCGCGCGCACGACCTCGCCGCCGTAGATCTGGCCGATGCACTGGTGCCCGAGGCAGACACCGAGCACGGGGATCCCGGCGGCGCCGAACTCCCGGATGGCGTCGTTGGAGACGCCGGCGTCCTCGGGACGCCCCGGGCCGGGCGACACGAGCACCGCGTCGGGCTCGAGCGCGCGAAGCGCTTCGATGCCCACAGCGTCGTGCCGGTACACGATCGGCGCCGCGCCCAGCTCACCGAGGTACTGGACGAGGTTGTACACGAACGAGTCGTAGTTGTCGATCACGAGCACCCGCACGCCGTCACCGTACCCGGGTGCCGACGGTGCCCTCCCAGAGGTTTGGGCGCGGAGCTCCGCCTCCCGGGGGTTCGCTAACCTCCGCTCGTGCCGCAGTCGAAGAGCAAGCGCTCGCGCTACACGCCGCCGGCGCCGAAGAAGGCGCCGCCGAGCAAGCTGTGGGTACCGGTAACGATGTTCACCTGCCTGCTCCTCGGCATCGTGGTGATCGCCGGCAACTACCTGCAGATCCTGCCGGGCGGTGAGGCCAGCAACGTCAACCTGCTCATCGGGCTGGTGCTGTTGATCGCCGGCTTCATCTTTTCGACGTTCTTCCGCTAGTTCGCGCGGTTTGTCCGAACGCCACGGCTGTAACTTCGCACAGGTTTTTCCACAGCTGTGGAAAACTGCTCGACGGGCCCTCTACCCCACGAGGTCCATGTCTTCGCGGCAGTGCCGGGGCGCCTCGGGCTCGTCGCCGTGCGCCGCGGTCATCGTGACCTCGGCGCCGCAGATCGTGCACCGGTAGCGGAGGTTCACGGGGTGCACGTCGTCAGGATCGGGCTCGGCCGGGGGCGCGACCCAGAATTTCCGGAGCAGCGACGCGCCGATCAGGTAGATCGTGATCCCGATCACGAGCGCGACGACCACACGCAGGATCACGGCCCATGGCGTCACAGACGTTCCACGATCATCGCGTTGGCCATGCCGCCGCCCTCGCACATCGTCTGGAGCCCGTAGCGGCCACCCGTGCGCTCGAGCTCGTGCAGCAACGTGGTCGCGAGGCGCGCGCCCGAGCCGCCGAGCGGGTGCCCCAGCGCGATCGCGCCGCCGTTCACGTTGACCGTGCTCATGTCGGGATGCAGGTCGTGCTCCCACGCGAGCACGACCGACGCGAACGCCTCGTTGATCTCGATGAGATCCATGTCGTCGAGCGTGAGGTGACTGCGGGCGAGCACCTTCTCCGTCGCCGGCATCGGCGCCGTGAGCATGAGGATCGGATCGCTGCCCGCGAGCGCGAACGTGTGGAACCGCGCGCGCGGCGTGAGCCCGAGGCGCACGGCCGCCTCCTCGCTCGTGATGAGCACCGCGGCCGCGCCGTCGGTGATCTGCGACGAGTTCCCTGCAGTGATCACACCGCCGTCGGGTTGGAACGACGGCTTGAGCGCGGCGAGGCGTTCGAGCGACGTGTCGGGCCGGATGCCCTCGTCGCGCGTCATCATCTCGCTGCCGTCTGCGGTACTCACGGGAACGGGGACGATCTGGTGATCGAAGCGACCTTCGTCCGTGGCGCGCGCGGCGCGCCGGTGAGACTCCAGCGCGAACGCGTCGAGCTCCTCACGCGCCAGGCCCCACTTCTCTGCGATCAGCTCGGCGGAGATGCCCTGGGGCACGAGGTTCGGGTACCGCTCGTGCAGCTTCGGGCCGAACGGGCTCTGACCGGCGAGCAACGACGAGCCCATGGGGACGCGCGTCATGCTCTCGACGCCGGCCGCGATGACGACCTCGTAGGCGCCCGCCAGCACCCCCTGCGCGGCGAAGTGGATCGCCTGTTGTGACGAGCCGCACTGACGGTCGATCGACGTGCCCGGCACGTGATCGGGGAAGCCCGCCGCGAGCACGGCGTTGCGCCCGGTGCACAGCGTCTGCTCCCCGACTTGCATCACGACCCCCATCACGACGTCGTCGACCACGCCGGGGTCGAGATCGTTGCGATCCACCAACGCCCGCAGGGTGTGGGCAGCGAGGTCGACGGGATGCCAGCCCGCGAGCTTGCCGTTGCGGCGCCCGAGCGGCGTCCGTACTGCATCGATGATGACGGCGTCAGTCACGTCGTGCTCCCCGGTCGTGCAACCACCTTCCGGAGCGTAGGCCTCGAGGCCACCGGTAACCTCAGCGACCATGCGGAACATGGACCGGTCACTCGGCGACGGTGGCATGCCGCTCCTCGCCCAGCTCGGGTTGCACTTCGACCGCTACGGCGAGGGGTACGTGGAAGCCACGTGGACGCCCACCGAGCTCGCGTGCAATCCCGTCGGAGGCGTGCACGGTGGCGTGTACGGCGTGGTCTTCGACGCGGCGATGAACTTCGCGGTGAACAGCGCGCTCGAATCCGGTGACCGCGGCTCCACGCTCGACCTCTCGTACCAGATCGTCCGCGCACCCGAAGCGGGCACCGCGCTCGCGGTGCGCTCCGACGTCGTGCGTGCGGCGCGCAGCGTCGCCTTCGTCGAGTCCCGGATCACCGACGGTGCCGGTGACGTGATCGCGCGTGCCTCCGCGACATGGGCGGTGCGCCGCAAGGCCTGAGGAGGGCCGCCGAGCTCACCGTGGCACACTTCTTCGTCACTCCGGACGGTCGCCGCGGCTTCCGCACCCCCGACCTCGGGCGCTGGCGGCCCGACGGGCTGCTCGAGCACCTGCAACGCATCGACTCGCGCGGCTCACGTCACCACGACTCGCACCCGGCCGAGGTTGACCAGCCGGCAGTGCGGCGACGTGACGTCGCCCTCGCGGTGTGCGGTGACGCGCACACACGGGAAGTAGGTACCCGGCTCGTCGAACTGCGTGCACGACCTCGAGCCGCAGCGCGCGCTGAGAGCCGTCGACGGCCTCGTGGGAGAACGGGAACTCGCCCGTGCCGTCGAAGTCCCACTCGACGCCGATGATCGTCCCTCCACCGGGAGGCGTCTCGGCATCCACGGTGAGCGCCACCGAGGACCCCGCACTGACATCCGCACGGATCGCGCCGTTGGCCGCGGCGCGCACGACCGGTTGCACACCGCCACGCGCCGCGGCGTCCGGGGCGAGCGTCAGCCGCTGGTCGTCATCGAGCGTGTAGCCCGACTCCTGCGGTGGGTCGACGCCGTCTTCGACCCACGCCATGAGATCGCGGAGCGCCTGCTCGAGCGACCCTCCGTAGTCGATCAGACGGGTCGTCGCGACGGGCGCGGCACCCGGAGGGTTGAACGACGCGGGCAGGTGTGCGGCGTGCTCGTTGAACCAGAGTCGGTAGTGCTCCGCCAGGGCGTCGCCATGGTGCTCGGCGACCGTGCGTCGGAAGGCGATCGCGGCGTTCGGCCAGCACGCGGCGTCGTGCGCGTTCTGCACGACGATCATCTTGCCGTCGAAGACACCAGTTGCGTTCGCGCCCGAGAGCAGCCCCGAGCGGGAGAAGTCCTTCTCGCGTTGCGGATGCACCGCGCGGCCGTCGACGCGGAACTGCCGGTACTCGGGTGCGACTGCGTCGACCTGATGGCGGTGGAAGTACGTGTACGCGAGGTACTCGCGGTTGTCGACGACGATCTCGTCACCCGGTTGCACCGACTCGAAGCGTTCCGTGATGTCGGCCGCGCCCAGGAGCACCTCACCGACAGTGCCGGTGCAGAACAGCTTCCGCCCCGCGGCCGCGCCCGTCACGATGCGCAGGGCGGCGCCGATCATCAACGCCGGCTCCATGCCGTCGAGCACCGCGCCCACCGGCGTGTCGCCGGCACCCGCTGCGAACAACCCCGCGAGGCCGCCCTCACCGGTTCGCGCGGCGAGTGCAGCGAGCTCGGTCCCCGTGACCAGCCTGGTCACCGTCGTCTTGTCCTCGAGCAGGCTCGTCGCCAGCTCCCCGTCGGCGCCGGCGTAGCCCGGCACCGACCAGAAGTCGTCGATGTACGTGGGATCGAAGGCTTCGAGCGCGGCGATGTGCGACGCGAACGTGCCCGCGTAGCCCGACGTCCCGAACGACGATTCGGCACCGCGCGGGAACCCGGCGCGATACATCGCCGCGAGCGCGTCGCGTTGCGCGCCGGAGAGCCCGGCGAACGGATCGCCACTGCCACCCGGCTCCACCGCGTCGATCGACCGACGCGATCTGCGGACCGAGCAGACGAGCTGCGTGCGCCTGCACCGAGAACCCGAGCGACCACGACGACGCGTGCCCGGTGATGAACGGGACCGCGCCCTGCCACACGTCGGGGCACTGCTCGAGGCACAGGATGACGCGCGCCGACCCGCCGCTCCCGCCGTAGACGTACCCGTGCTGCGGTGCCGCGCCGTACATCTCGGCCGCGAGCTGGTGCGAGTACCGCGCCGACTGCGCGCTCGCGCGGTACGCGTGCACGGTGGGCTCGCTGAACATGATCGACAGGTCGCTGCCGATGTGACCCTGGTTCGACTCCACGAGGTACGCGCCGCTCGCGGCCGCGAACGCGATGCCGCCCATCGTGCCGACGCCACTCTGCGCGGTGTTCTCGTGCCCGCCGTTGCCGCCCTCGAGCGTCTGGAGCAGTCGTCCCTGCCACTGGCCGGGCGGTGGGAAGTAGAAGGAGAACCGGGTGTCGGTGCCCTCGAAGCCACCGTGCACGCACCGGTGCGGCACCGGGGCGTCCCGCCACTCGTCGACGTCGACCCAGGCCGGTCCGAAGAACGAATCGCTCATGGCGCCCCCTCCTCGATCGCATTGGCGATCGATCCGGCGATCGGGCTGCTCCGAGGCCGTCGATCGGCGATTCCGGCGACCCCATGGCAGGATGACACGCTTCCGGCTCCGGCACCACACCTCGAAGAGACCGCACGCAGCATGCCCGCACCCACATGGTCGCCGCCCGCGACCGCCGTCGACCCTGCCTACTTCCCGGTCACCAAGCGGTTCCGGTTCGGTTGGGTGGTCGAAGGGGCGGTGCTGGTCGTCGCTGCTACTCCTCCACGACACGCTGCGCAACGCAGTCATGGGCGCGCGGTACACCGCGCTCGACAACGCCAAGACCCTCACGTCGATCGAGCGCTTCTTCGGCGTCTACCACGAGCTCGGGGTGCAGCGGTTCTTCATCGACGCGGGGACGCCGTTCATCGGGTTCTGGAACTTCTGGTTCGAGACGATGCACTTCATCGTCCCGCTCGTCGTCGCGGTGTACCTCTACCGCAAGTTCCCCGGCCGTTACGTCCGCATGCGGAACGCGTTCCTCGTGATGCTGTTCCTCACCGCGCCGTTCGTGTGGGGCGTCTTCCCGGTCACCCCGCCGAAGTTCATGCCCGCGCGGTACGGCTTCGTCGACACCGAGGCCGAGTTCTGGAACATCATGCCGCAGGACCCGATCAAGTACGACGGCCCCAACGGCAAGGGCGAGCCCTCGGCCGAGAGCGTCGCGTTGGAGGGCAACCTGTACGGCGGGATCCCGAGCCACCACTTGTCATGGGCCTTGTGGTGCGCGCTCGCGCTGTGGCCCGTCGTGCGCCGGCGACGGCTCCGGAACCTGCTCCTGCTGTACCCCCTGCTCACGTTCACCGCGGTGATCGCGACGGGGAACCATCGGTTCATCGACCTCCTGGGCAGCATGGCGGAGGTCGCGATCGCGTACGGCGTCGCCATCGCGATCGAGCGCACGCTCGCGCGACGACGAGCGCGCGAGCAGGACGTACCGGCCCACAGGGAACTCGTACCCTGACGCGCGTGTGGGACGCGGTGGTCATCGGGAGCGGCTTCGGCGGGACGATGGCCGCGCACGAGCTGGTGGCCGCCGGCCTCGACGTGCTGATGCTCGAGCGCGGCGACTGGGTGCCCCGCGGTCCTCACAACTGGGATGACACGGGATCGGTCGACCTCACGCCCTTCTACTCCCACGAGGCGCCGTACCGAGTGGCCGCAGGGGGCAACGGCCCGTCGCTCGGCTCCTACAGCTGTGTCGGTGGACCGTCGGTGTTCTACGGCGGAGTCTCGATCCGGTTTCGCGAGGACGACTTCGTCGCGGACCCCGACATCGTGGGCGACTCGGGCGCGGCGTGGCCCTACGACTACACGGAGCTCGAGCCCTGGTACGCGCGCGCGGAGAGCCTGCTCGGCGTCGCGGGCGAAGCCGACGAAGACCCGACCGAGCCGCGCCGGAGCACGCCGTACCCGCAGGATCCCGGTGCGCTGTCGGACACGTCGGCCCGCATCGCGCGCGCGGCACGCGACCTCGGGCTGTCTCCGTTCCGGCTCCCGCTCGCGATCAACTACGCGTCCGGCGACGGTCGTCACGCGTGCGTCGTGTGCACCACGTGCGACACGTTCGCGTGTGCGATCGGAGCCAAGAACGACCTCGCGACGACCGTGTTGCCCGCGCTCGTTGCACGCGGCCTCGAGTTGCGCGCCAACACCGTCGCCACGAACCTCGTGCTCCGTGGAGGTCACACCGAGGGCGTGGAGTGCTACGACAAGGCATCGGGCCGCCTGGAACTGGTAGCAGGCGCGCACGGTGCTCGTCGCCGCGGGAGCGCTCGGCACGCCGCATCTCCTGCTGTCATCGCAGCTCGACGCCGTCAATCCCGCCGGCCACCTCGTGGGCCGTCACCTCATGCGGCACTGCAACGCGATCGTGTTCGGCGTGTTCCCGGGTCGCGCGAATCCGCGCCGTCAGTTCCACAAGCAGATCGGCATCCACGACTTCTACTTCGGGCACGCCGACGTCCGAGACCCCACGGGAAAGCTCGGCAGCATCCAACAGCTCGCCACGCCGCCGGCCGGCCTCGTGCGCGAGGAATTGCCGAGCGCGCTCGGCCCGTTCGTCGGGCCGGCCGTCGACCACCTCACCGGCCTGCTCGTGATGGCCGAGGACCAGCCCCGAGCGGGCAACCACGTGCGGGTCGACTGGGCGGCCCGGGACGCTTACGGCCTGCCCGAGCTGACCATCGAGCACCACTACTCCGCGCGCGACCGGCGCGCCCGAGGGGCGCTGGTGCAGCAGAGCAAGCGAATCCTCCGCCGGGCCGGTGCCCCGGTGAGCTACGTGCACCAGATCAAGACGTTCTCGCACGCAGTCGGCACCGTGCGCTTCGGCGCTGATCCCGAAACCTCGGTGCTCGATGAGGGATGCCGGTTCCGCGGCGTCGACAATCTCTACGTGGTCGACGCGAGCTTCATGCCAACCTCGGCCGGGCTCAACCCAAGCCTGACCATCTCCGCCAACGCACTGCGCGTCGGCGCCGCGATCGCGCGCGGATGAACCTCGCGGTCGCGCTCGTCGTCGGCCTCGCGGCCGGGCTGCATACGGCGACGTGGGGCATGTTCAAGGACACGCCGTACGAAGGCTTCACGTGGCAGACCTACTTGCGGAGCCCGGTGATCGCCGCGGTGATCGCGGTGGTCGTCGCGGCCGCAGGTGACTTCCCGTCCACGAGTGCGGCCGGCATCGCGGTGCTGTTCGGGCTCACGTACGTGATCGAGCGGGGGATCAACGAGTTCTACAAGACGTTCCTCCGCGAGGAAGATCAGAGCAAGTACTCGATCCCGATGCAGTTGAGCGTGCGCGGCAAGGTCGTGACCGACCGCCGTACCCGGCTGCTCGCGGGCCTCGGGTACGCAGTCGGCGTGCTCGCGGTCGTGCTCGTCATCGACGCGATCGGTGACCAGGGCGCGGGCGGCCTCGCGGTCGTGCTGGTCGTGGGCAGCCTCGGCGGATGGATCTCGGCGTTCGGTGGCGCGTGGAAGGACGCGCCGGTCGAGGGGTTCCAGCCGTTCAAGTTCGTGCGCAGCCCGCTCGTAGCCCTCGGCTACGCGCTCCTGCTCGCCGCGCTGACCACAGACCCCGTCTACGCCGCGTTCGGCGCGCTCGGGTACACCGTCGCCACGCTGGAGACGTACAAGACGTTCTTCAAGCCCAACACCCCGCGTGGCAAGTTCGCGGGCAAGGAGATCCAACATCCCGAATGGCTCGAGCTGCGGTACCGCTTCGTACCGCTCTACCTCGCCATCTGGGTCGGGATCGTCGTGGTGTTCGTGATCGCGCTCGCCGAACCGCACTCGGGCCTCATCTGATGGGCGGCTCCGTGCGCATCGGCATCCTGGGCGCGGCGCGCATCGCACCCAAGGCCGTCGTCGTGCCGGCGCGCACGACTCCCGATGCCGAGGTCGTCGCGGTCGCGGCCCGCGACCGCTCGCGCGACAGGAGTTCGCCGGCAAGCACGGCATTCCGCGCGTCCACACCGACTATGCCGCGTTGCTCGGCGACGACGAGATCGACGCCGTGTACAACCCCTTGCCCAACGGGTTGCACGGCGAGTGGACGATCGCCGCGCTCGAAGCGGGGAAGCACGTGCTGTGCGAGAAGCCGTTCACCGCGAACGCGATCGAGGCGCAGGTCGTCGCCGATGTCGCCGCGCGCGCGGCAAGGTCGTGATGGAGGCGTTCCACTACCGCTATCACCCGTTGTTCGCCCGGGTGCTGGAGCTCGTCGGCACGCTCGGCGCGCTGCACGACATCTCGGTTCGGATGATCGCGGTCCTGCCCAACCGGAGGGACGTGCGCTACCGCCTCGATCTCGCGGGCGGCGCCACGATGGATGTCGGCTGCTACGCGATCCACCAGATCCGTTCGGTCGCCGGCTCCGTGCCTGAACGGGAAAGCGGCTCCGTGCCTGAACGGGAAAGCGGCTCCGTGCCTGAACGGAGTAGTGCCGGCTCCGAACCGGTCGTCGTCAGCGCGCGGGCGAAGACGCTGACGCCGGGGATCGACCGCGCGATGCGCGCGACGCTCTCGTTCTCGGACGGTCCCTCGGCGAGCATGGAGTGCGCGCTGCTCGAAGCGCGCGCACCGATCGCCGACCTGCGGGTCACCGGCGAACAGGGCCGGGTCCTGGTGCACTTCCCGACGCGCCCCGAGCTCGCGTGGATCACCACGCACACCGGCTCCGTGCCTGAACGGAGATCAGGCGGCACCACCCGCCGCGAGCGGGTGAAGGGACTGCCGACGTTCTGGTACCAGCTCCAGGCGTTCTGTGGTGCGGTGCTGCGGGACGATCCGATCCTCACGGGTCCCGCCGACGCCGTCGCCACCATGCGCGTGATCGACGCGGTCTACGAGGCCTCCGGGCTGGGATCACGTCAGCCCTCGCGCTGACCGCGTCCTGTTCTCAGCGGAGCCTCAGTTAGCCTCGCCGTCGATGGTGTCGCGCCGTGTGTTGCTGATCTCGGGAAGCCTGCGTGCAGGCTCGACGAACACCGCGGTGTTGCAGACCGCGGCCGCGGTCGCGCCCGACGACGTCACCGCGGTGCTGTACAACGGCGTCGCGTCGCTCCCCCACTTCAACCCCGACGACGATGTCGAGCCACTCGCCGCGCCGGTGTCCGAGCTCCGCGCCGCGATCGGAGCGGCCGACGCAGTGTTGTTCTCGACACCTGAGTACGCGGGCGCGCTCCCGGGCTCGTTCAAGAACCTGCTCGACTGGACCGTGGGCGGCGGTGAGATCTACGAGAAGCCGGTTGCATGGGTGAACCCGTCGACCGCGCCGAACGCCGCGGCCGACGCGCATGCGTCACTGCGGATCGTGCTGGCCTACGCGGGACGCGCATCATCGACGACGCGTGTGCGAACATTCCCGTCGTTCGCCGCGCGGTCGGTGACGATGGCCTCGTCGCCGACGCCGGAGTCCGCGGCACACTGAGCAACGTGCTGACCATGCTCACCACCATTCACGAAGCCACGACCGACGGAGACGGACGAACGACGTGACCATCGCAGTGCAACCGATCACGGGCACCATCGGTGCGGAGATCACAGGTGTCGATCCGGCGTCGCCACTCGACGCCGCGACGGTGGCCGCCGTCCGCGCCGCGTGGCTCCGGCATCTCGTGCTGGTGTTCCGCAACGTGACGATCACGCCCGAGCAGCAGATCGCGTTTGCCCGCAACTTCGGCGAGATCCAGATGCCGCCACTCCGCACGAAGTTCGGCGAGTACCCGGAGATCAACGTGCTCGATCAGACATCGGGCAAGGGCGACGCCGACCGCTGGCACAACGACAACACGTACACGGCGACCCCGGCGATGGGCTCCGTGCTCCACGTCGTACAGGTACCGAGCACCGGCGGTGACACCTGCTTCGCCAACATGTACGCGGCGTACGACGCGCTGTCGCCCGGGATGCGGCAGTTCGTCGACGGGCTGCGCGCTGAGCACGACATCACACGATCGCTTCGACGCGCGATCCAACGAGGGCAGACCAACCTCGATCTCGTCGCTACGCAGGAACGACTCCCACCCGTCGTGCACCCCGTAGTGATCACGCACCCGTCGACGGGTCGGCGCGCGCTGTTCGTGAACGCGCAGTCGACCGAGCGCATCGTCGATCTGCCCGACGCGGAGAGCGACATGCTGCTGGCGTTCCTGTACGAGCACGTGAAGTCACCGGAGTTCCAGTGCCGCGTCCGGTGGGACGAATCCTCGCTCGTGCTCCTCGACAACCGCGCTGCGCAGCACTCGGCGGTGGCCGATTACGACGAGCGGCGTGTGCTGCACCGCGTGAGCATCAAGGGCGACCGACCCGTCTGAGCACCTCCCGAGCCGGACGGCGACGTTGTTCAAGTCGTGACAGCACGCGGTGTACGGGAGTCGATGGCAGCCAGTGCTCAGACGCGGCACGCCGACACGTCAGCACAGGCGTAACACGGGAGCGCCTCATGACCGTGTGACGACCGATCCCAGGATCTTCTCGGCATCTGGCGTAGGGCCGCTCTTCGGGTGATGATCGAAGCGCGCGCCACCGCGATCGGCTCTCGCGTCACGCACGCGGGGTGCGGCGGTCGAGCACCGTCGAAGGAGCTCAGCGGGCGTCGCTGCTCGGACGGTGCTGGACCGAGCACGATTCAGCAGGCCGGCCTCTGATGTCGCTTGCCTCGATCGCCGCAAGCGCGATCGAAATTCCTGTTGCCACTCCCTCGTGACGCGCCTGCGACGCGAGCGGCGTTCCCCGATTCGCAGCCTTACAACGCTCTTCCGTCTCGACGTTCCGAAGTCGGTCGAGAACTTCGACGGCGATTGACACGGTCCCGACACGCCGGTCCTCCATCGGCAACAACCCGACGAATGTGAACCGCTCCTCAGGTGTTCGCCCCAGCCGCATGGCCGCCAACCCCCAACTGACTGCATTCCGTGGTATTGAGTGAACACTCTTCGTGACCTTCGGTCAATACCCGCGTGGGCAGGAGAGACACGTGTCACAGTTGCGCGAACGGCAGCGCGCACCGAACAGCACTACGAGGCGGTCGTGACTGTCTGACCGGTACTCGTGGGGTCGACGCGGAAGGTCGCTTGGGTGGTGGTTCCCTGGTCGCCTTTCGCGACGACGGTGTACGTGCCTGGTGTGTCGGCGGCTGAGCTCTGGTAGGTGGTCGTGACGACACCGTCGGCTGATGCCGCGTGTGCTGGGCCGGTGAACTTGGAATCGGGTGAGTCGACCTCGAAGGTGACCGCTTCCGACGGCTGCGCGCCGGTCAACCTGAGCTCGAAGCGCGTGCCCGGTGGGGCGTCGGAGGGTGTGATCACGAGCTGGACCGCGGGGACTCGCGGGATGAGAAGGGTTTGTCCCGCGACGAGATGGTCCGGGTCGGCGAGTTGGTTGAAGGCCACGATGGTCGCGGCAGGGACGCCGAACTGTTTCGCGATCGATGTCAGCGTGTCGCCCGGTTTCACTTGGTAGGCGATCGGCGGGGCAGTTGTGCTGGTGGCGGCAGTCGGAGAAGTGGCGGGTGGGCCACCCTGTTGTTGCGGGTCGCCGAGAAGGGATTCGAGCGTCTGCCAGTCGGCGATTCCGCAACTGTCGGTACGAGTCACAGTGAGGTCGACGCGCTGGCCCTCGACCGTCCCGGTGATGTGCGCGCGTTGAGGCCCCCCATAGATCTGACTACAGAGACGCCGACTGCGCCGGTTGGCGGCGACTTGGTCGGTCACGCCATCGCGGACGAGCGCGCACGCATTCGCGGCGACCCCACGCAAGAACCCCGTCGCGGACGCGGTCCCATCGCAGGCCAACGTCGCCGTCGACGACCGCAATTCACCGGCCGAGGTACCGGACTCCTTCACGATGGTGAGCTGTGTCGCCGCGCTCGACGCCGGTCCGGAGCCGCCACACCCCGAGGCCGTCGCCACGATCACCACGAGGAGCAATGCACGCCACACGCTTCACGGTAGGCCCCACGGCAACGCACGGAGCCGCGCGACCGACGATGCCATCCAACTCTTCCGTTCCGGCGCGCTTCATGAACTAGGAGTCGATCCGCCGACTGGTCGCCTCTTCGTCTCGCCTCATCGATGCGCTCCCGGGCGGCGGGGTCGGGCTATCGCAGCCGGAGAGTGACCGCCCAGCGTGCACCGTCCCAGGTCGCCCCGGCTTGCGTGACGTTGGTGGTGGTGTAGGTGACGCTCTTCTTGTTCTTCGACAGGCTCACCTTTGCGTTGATGGTGGAGCACGTGCCGTTTGCGGTGGTCGTGCAGGTACGGGTCGTGGTCGTCCCTCCGCTGACGGCGAAGGTGACGGTGGCACCGGCGACCGGTTGACCGTTCTGGTCGGCGACGCTGACGTCGACCCATGAGGTCCACGAGGAGAAGCCGACTTGCCCGTTGCCGGTGAGGTTGTTGATGCTCATCACGACGACGGGCGCGACGTTGTTGACGGTGACCTGCACCGCTGGTGACGTCGTAACGTTCCCTGCTCCGTCCGTGGCGCGGACCGCGATCGCGTGCGGACCATTGGTGGTCGTGGCGGTGTTCCAGCTCGTCGAGTACGGCGCGGTCGTGTCGGTCGCCGCGACGTTGCCGTCGATGAGGAACTGCACGGACGCCACACTGCTTCCCGGTGCGGGGTCGGTGCTGTCGGCAGTGAGCGAGACCGTCCCCGACACCGTGCCGCCACCCGGACTCGTGACAGTTGCTGTCGGTGGGGTGTTGTCAACGGCGACGGAGCGCGTGTCGCTGCTCGTGAGTCCGGCGGTGTCGTAGGCGGTCGCGGTCAGCGTGTGCGGACCGTCGCCGCTCGTGGTCCACGACACTGAGTACGGGGCAGTGGAATCAGTGCCGATGAGTGTTGCGCCGTCGTAGAAGTTGACGTGCGCGACGGCCACGTTGTCGCTCGCGTTCACCGACACGTTGACCATCCCGTGGATCGTCGCGTTGGCGCCGGGCGCGGTGAAGGCGACAGTCGGCGGCTGCGTGTCAACCGGCGGCGGAGGTGGGGGTGGGGGTGGGGGTGTCCCGGCGGCCTGCGCGGCGCGCAGGGCGTTGATGAGCGGCTCGGGGATCCCGTCTTTGTCGGGTGCGGTGCCGAACAGCCCGCCGACGTCCCACTGGCCGTGACCGGCGCATGTCGGCGCGTTGGCGACCGATGCCGTCGGGACATTCCCCTGTCGACTCGAGCAGAGCTCGTACTTGGGCCGGACTGAGGCTGGGATTCGCTGCGAGCACGAGCGCCGCTGCGCCCGCCACGTGCGGCGCGGCCATGCTTGTGCCGCTGATCGTCGTCTGGCCTCCGTCAATCCAGTCGGAGAGAACGTGGACGCCCGGCGCGGTGACGTCGATCACCGACCCGTAGTTGCTGAAGTCGGCGAGGGTGTCGTCGCACTGATAGCCGTAGTCGGAGAAATCGGCCTGGCATCCTGCGAAGCTGCGCTGACCGTCGAAATCGGTGAACGCCGACACTGCGATGACTTCGTCGTACGCCGCGGGCACGAAGCTCGCGGCGTCGACGCCGTCGTTGCCCGCAGCCGCGACCACGGTCACGCCCGCACTCGTCAGACGACAGATCGCCTGGTGCAACGCGCTCGAACCACAGGTTGTCTCGCCCGGGCGGTTGGGATCACCGAGGCTCATGTTCACGACGTAGGGACCGGGCTGGGATTGCGCGAGGGCCGCGACGTAATCGAGCCCGCAGATCACCTGCGCGTCCGTCCCGTAGCCCGTCGAGTCCAGCACCTTCACCGGGATCAGCTGCGCGTTGGTCGCCATCCCGACGACCCCCTGACCGTTGAACGCCGCCGCCACCGTGCCCGCGACGTGTGTGCCGTGTCCGTGGTCGTCGTTCGCGGGCTTGCCCGGCGTGATGCAGTTGGTGCCGAGCCCCGGAGCAATGTTGGCTGCGAGGTCCGTGTGGTCCAGCTTGATGCCGGTATCGACGACCGCGACCCGCACCGGCGTACCGTCACTGGTGACGCCCGTGTATCCGGCCTGATGCGCCGCCCACGCGCTCGTACGCAGGATCCCATTCGGCGCGATCTCCACCGCGTGCAGCGTGCGTGAGGCCTCCACGTGCACAACGCGAGGATCCCGTGCGAGCGCAGCCGCAGCATCAGGAGACCCAGAAAACGCGAACCCATCGAGGACATGCGAGTACACGGCCAGCAATCTGCCTCCCTCGCGTGCCGCGAGCTGCGGGGCCTCACGCGGCGCGTCGGCAGTGCCGACAAGGGTGACGATCCACGTCTGATTCAGCGGCGCTGGCGCCGAGGGGATCGGGTCAACGGCAGCCGCGGCTGCCGACATGGTCCAACCTGCGAGCGCGACGACCGTCACCCCAAGGAGCGCAAGACGCCATGTCTTCGACCACTGACCTGTCCGCATCGGATGCCCTCCGCATGGCGAAGAGCCCGCCCCGGTGCTGGTACCCCTACACATAGACTGGGGAGCCGCAACCCGCAACCCAAGACATCGCCAAACTTCCCGACCCTGTAGGTCTCAGAGCCGACGGACCCGGGACCTCGTCAGCCTCCGACGCTCGCCTGTGCCCCGGCAACGTCGGCGCGTTTCAGACCTCGAACAGACGTCCACTCCGCGTTTCAGACCTTCGCGAGACCTTCGTTTGACGGTCTCGAACGGTCGCGAGCGGGTCCTTCGGTCGCGGCCCGCCGGGGTGTCACCTATCCGGGTAGTTCGTCGAGGAGGTTCTCCGTGTTCTTCATTGGTATCGATCCACACAAGGCGTCACACAACGCGGCGGTGCTCGACTGCCACGAACAACTCGTGAGCGAAGTCCGCGTCCGTGCGGATCGTTCGCAACGCGATCGACTACTCGGACTTCGCCGCGAGCTTCGAACCGCGGTGTTGGGCGATCGAGGGTGTCACCGGCACTGGCGCGTCGTTGGCCCAGAAGCTCGCCGCCGCGGGCGAGCGCGTGCTGGACGTGCCGCCGGCGCTCTCCGCGCGGGTGCGGCTCCTCGACAACGCGCGCAGCGACAAGACCGACGCGCACGATGCCCGCTCCGCGGTCGTGGCGCTGCGGCACTCGAAGCTGCGTGTCATTTCACTCGAGGATCACACGGCGGTGTTGCGGCTCCTCGCGGAGCGTCACCATGACCTGGTCGCGCATCGCACCCGCGCGATCTGGGCCGCCTCCACACCATGTTGTGTCACCTCGTCGAGGGTGGTTGTCCAGGAACCTTTCTGCCACCAGAGCCGCGGCCGAGGTGCGTCGCATCAAGGTGGGGTTTCGTCGTTTCAAGTGTGGTCGATGGTAGATACGAGGTAGCTACTGCCCCAACAGTTGGCTCGACAGACCCCGTCTCTGCGCATGGAGGGCGGGGT
This sequence comes from uncultured Actinomycetes bacterium, assembly GCA_963721435.1. GTDB lineage: Bacteria > Actinomycetota > Acidimicrobiia > IMCC26256 > DASPTH01 > CAVRJC01. The sequence continues at coordinate 1,051,493 of CAVRJC010000012.1, read as the reverse complement.
TTCGTCGTTCTTGCCTGGCGCTGTTCAAGAATTTGATCAACCAAGGGTGTCCGTTCTGTCGACGAATTGAGCGGTGCGGGCGTCAACAACCCAAAGGGGCAAGCATGAATCTGTTCGTCTTGAAGACGTGGCTCCAGGCCAAGTTCTCCCACGATGAGCGTGGGGCGAGCATGGTGGAGTACATCCTCCTCGTTGCACTCATCGCTCTCGCCGTGATTGCCGCCGTCGTGTTCCTGCGCACCCAGGTGCAAAGCAAGTTCAGCGACGCCGGCAGCCAGCTCAGCAACAGCGGCACCTAATCCCGACCCTGACGCACGCGACGTTGCCCCGCCTTCGGGCGGGGTTTCGTCGTTCCTGAGCGGGACTCCAGTTACGAAGCGCGCGGATATCGGCGATCCCGCTTCTGCGTGTTCGGTGCGCGCGATCGAACCTGGGGCCGTGTCTCCGTGGTTTAGGGACGTCGTTGTCGGAGAGTTGCGCGGTGCAGGTGCGTGCGGACTAGTTGGAGGAACGGCTGTGGGTCGCGTATGGATGCGACTGCCCAGGACCGCGTTCCGGCGAGTTCTCGGATCCATTGCCAGAGGGTGAGATCCCCGTCGTTGCGGAGCGCGAGAAAGGCCCGGAGGTCGAGTTCTTCGTTGACGTGCTTGACGCCGACCTGGAAACCCTGCGTTGGAGCTTCGCGTTCGTCTGGGCGCGTGAGATACCGGTACACGATCCAAGGGAAGTCCACGCCTGCGCTGATCGCGAGTGGGTTGCCGAGCACGGTACGCGGGTTGATCTCCATCAGCTGATACGTGTTGTCACGGGCATCGCGTTTGAACTCGACGCTGACCAGTCCTCGATACCTGAACGCGCGGAGGAGACGGCGAGACAGCTCAGCGACCTCGGGCGCGCTCACCGAGATTTGGAACGACCCGTCACCGACCCCGCGTGGATACTGGCGCACCTTTGCTTTGGTCATCCAGCTGCGCTCGCGCCCGTCACGATCCCAGAACGCGAGGTAGCCGACGAGCGCGCGGTCGTCACCCGGCACGAACTCCTGGACCATGAACTTCGTGTCCGACGTGGCGAAGCGACCGAAGAAGGCGATGAGTTCATCGGCGCTGTGCGCCCGCAGCGCCTTCAGGCGGATCTGGGCGCGCCCGGACGCTGCTTCGTAGGGCTTGAACAGGCACGGATACCGCACCATCGCCGCGGCTTCGGCGACCTCGGCGACTGATTCCGGGAAGAACGTCGCTGGGACTGCCACACCCGCCTCGCGGGCGATTTCGTACTGACGGCGCTTGTTGAGAATCGATCGCACGACCCCCGCGTCAGGAACAATGAACTGAAACCACTCCTGAAGACATTCCGCATGCAGAGCCACGAGCTCAACAAGCACATCGTTCACGGCGAACAACACGCCACGGCGCGCGAGGGACTTCCCGACAGCAACGAGTAGCTCGACCCATTCTTCGGCGTTCTCGGACGGCGCACCTAATGTCACTGACCGGACGTACCGCGACTTGCCCGCGAACCCCTGCGGACTCTCGACCAACAACACCGGCACCCCGCGGCGACCCAGGCTCCGCGCGAAACTCAGGCCATGGGCTCCCCCACCCAACACCACCGCGACGGGGTTCTCGCTCTCGACGTTCGAAAGCCACCCATCGAGCACCGACCAATCAGACATCTCGGCCTTGCTACCCACCGAACCCTGAACCGCAGCTGAACAAATCCGTCTCGCCGATCCTGCCGGCCCGGCGGCGCGCGACTCGCCCAAATAGGCAAGCTGGACAGTACACCCATAACTCGGGATGATTCAGGCTCATCTACACTTGACGCCATGACAACCAACGAACTCGTCGGGCGTCCATTCACTCCCGCAACCGCGCGTGATGCCGCCCGTCGTTCAGCCGAGGTTCGCCGCGCGCAGCAGGCGGACCGGTTGGCGTATGCGCGTCTGATCGACGAGCTGGTCGAGACGTTCGGGGGCCGTGACCGGCTTGGGCCTGTCGCGTTTCGCGGCGGCCGGGAAGCTCATGGTGGCGGCAGTTGACGGCGAGATCCCGGTCCCTGAGACGCCCCTTGACAGGCTTCGTCTGGCCGAGACAGCGAAGATCCTTTACAGCATCGGCCGCCTCGAAACCGGTGAATCGACCGCCAACGTCGCGACCGCGACCATCGATCTTGACGCGATCATCGACAAAGCCGAGCGGCTCAGCGCTGCGCGCGCTGAGCAGGACTCCAACGACTGGACGAGTGATTCCAAGGGTCCGCGTCTGACGCGGCGGCCCAGCTAGTGCCCTGACCACAAAGGTTCGCGCGCGTCGGGGTGAGTGAGCGCGTTGGGGTTCGTGACGAGCGTGTTGTCGGGCCTGGTGGTGGCGGCGGTGGCGGAGGCGGTTCCGCGCAACCGTTTTCGGGCGTGCGATGTCAGCGTGGGCCGTTCACGCGGGCGTGACTGACGGAGTTCAGGCCGCAGCGAGACCGAGGCTGTCCCCAACGACGTTGTGCTTCACCGCGCATCTGGGCACGGTGTTTGCGTTCGAGCGCCAACAGCTCGGGATCGCGGGTGTTCGCGTTCCGCCAGCGGAGATGGACCCGCAGTGCCGCGCTGAGCGCACGATGATCGGCGTGGTCACTGTTCGCGATGACGAACTGACGGAACGGACCGAAGTGCGCCTCGATCGGGTTCGCCCACGACGCGTACGTCGGGGTGAATACCAACTCCACCTGGTTGTCCTCGCACCATTAACGGAGTATGGGTCCGCGGTGGTGATTCAAGTTGTCCAAGATCACATGGACCGGCTTGCCGTCAGGTCGCGCCGCGCGTATCGACTCGAGCGCACGCAACGTCGGCTCGGCGCCCTTGCGGTGCTCGATCGTCCCGAACCGGCGGTCCTCGCCGAGCGCCCAACAACCGAAGAACTGCCGGGTGCCGTGCGGCTTGTGATAGTTCGCCCGCAGCCGCTGCGGCTTGGACCGCTGCGCCCAACACGACCCGCCCTCCGGTTTGATCGCCAACTGCCCGAACTCATCGAACGCGAACGTCCGGTCCCGCTCGTGTTCCACGAGCCACTCGATACGCGTCAGCTTCGCCTCCCGTGCAGGGTCCGGTGATTCCTTCCAGGTCTTGGTGCGCTGAAACGCGATGTGTTCCTCGGCAAGGATTTGACGGAGCCGCTCGCGTGACACCACCACCTTGCGGTGCTTCTTCGTCGCCAAATAGTCCACGAGCTTGCGGATCGACCACCGGCTGAACGGGCAACCAACCGAACGCGGACGCTTCGTGGCCGTCTTGACGATCAACTCACGATCAGCTGTCGTGATCCGGCGGGGCCGGCCACCCGCCCACAGAGGGTCCAACGAAGCCATCCCCAGCTCGTTGAACGGGTGGATCATCTCCCGCACCCGGTCCTGACTGGTCGCCACCAACCGAGCGATCACCGCGACATCGTTGCCGCCCGCCGAAGCCAACACGACCATCGCTCGGCGCGCGATGACACTTGCAGAAGGCTGTGCAGGTCCGTCGCTTTTCGCTCGTCTGTGCGATGAATGTGCGATGTGCCACCGCGCCGCAGAAGGCGCTGAGACGAGATCGCTCTCTGATCTGAGCGCTGACCTGCACCCTTGAGAGTGGAGACGATGGGACTCGAACCCACGACCCCCTGCTTGCAAAGCAGGTGCTCTAGCCAACTGAGCTACGTCCCCGGGACCCGTCATGGTACCGACCGCCGGGTTTCGAGCACGACGCAGTTCCGTTAGCCTGGCCCGCCACCTCGCAACGCCTCAGCAACGCCTCAGCACCAGGAGACCGATGATGCGCACGTATGCCGACGGGCTTCCGACCCTGACCATGGGCCTCGCCAACTTCGCACCCGCTCCGCAGCCGTGGGACGCCCTGCTCGACCGCGCCCGCCTCGCCGACGAGACCGGGATCGACCGGATCATCGTCGTCGACCACGTGGTGATGGGCGAGAACATCGACGCCTACGACGGCGGCCGCTTCCCCACCGGGCCCGACGGCCAGTGGCTGGAGCCGATGACCACGATGGGCGTCATCGCCGGCATGACCCAGAACGTGCGCCTCTCGACCGGCATCATCCTCGCCGCGCTCCGGCGGCCGGTCGTGTTCGCCAAGTCGGCCGCCACCCTCGACGTGCTCTCCGGCGGGCGCCTCGACCTCGGTGTCGGCGTCGGCTGGCAGCAGGAGGAGTACGCGGCCGCGGGCCTCGACTTCGCCGAGCGCGGCCGCCTCCTCAACCAGACCCTCGAGCTGTGCCGTCGTTTCTGGACCGAGAGCCCCGTCGACTACCGCTCCGACGGGCTCGCGTTCGAGCGGGTGTGGTGCGAACCGAAGCCGCTCCAGCCGGGCGGGGTGCCGATGTGGGTGAGCGGGCGCCTGAACCGCAACGTGCTCGATCGCCTCGTGCGGTACGCCGACGGCTGGATCCCGTGGGGCGAGTGGGCCGGTGACGTCGTACACGGCATCGCAGTGATACGCGACGCGTTCAACGCAGCCGGGCGCGACTGGGACGGCTTCGAGATCCGAGGCACGTTGCGTGCGACGATGCGCGACGACGGCTCGCTCGACCTCGACGCGACCATGGCCGACGTCCCCGACATGGTCGCCGCAGGCATCACCGATTTCACTGCGTACCTGCAGCTCCCCGACGACCGCGGCGCCGCGCACGCGCAGCTCAGCGAGCTCGTCGCCGCGTTCCGCGCCACCGTCGGCCGCTCGTAACGCGGCGCGCCACGCGAGGAACAGTCAGTTCCGGTAGCTATCCGCCGCTTCTTACGGGTCTAGGCGGAAAGACGCGCCGAACGTGCTACGCGGGGTCGACGAGGGGGCGGGTCTCACGCCAGTCGACCATCAGCGTGCGGTGCTCGAACTTCCACCCTGCGTCGGTGCGTGCGTAGCGATCCTGATAGCGGATGTGCATGATCATCACCGAGCGCGAGCCGTCGTCGGCGACTTCCACGTGGTGCGCGAGGCAGTAGCACTCGCCGGTGGCGCGGTCGCCGTCGAGGTCGACGGTCTGCTGCCCGAGCATGTGGAACGTGTGCTCATAGCGCGACAGTCGCGAGAACCCCGACACCATGCGGTCGTAGCCACTGATCTCCATCGGCTCGACGCCGGCGTCGACGATTGCGAACCCGCCGTCCTCCGTGTAGAGCGAGGCGACCTCCTCCGGCCGTCGACGGTCGCAACCACGTGCGTAGGCCGCGACGAGCTCCGCCAGCGCCTGACGGTCTTCCGCGTCGCTCATCCGACCGGTACCCCCTCGAATGCCGCCGCCTTCACGCCCCGGCGGGCCAGCTCGGCGAGGAATGGAACAGGCGCCGCGACACTGCCGAGCCCGCAGGCGCCCGGCTCGGGCACTGCGCCCAGGCTCGGGAGCGCGCCGGCCAGCCACGCTGCAGTGACACCGAGGACGGTGCCCGCGGCGACCGCGGTGCGCTCGATCACGCCGTAGACGACGGTCGCCCGGGTGCCGTCGCGCGATCCCCACACCTCGGCGCGCACCGCGCCCCACCCGACACCGGGATCCTGACGGCCCCGCGTGAACACGCCGAACGGTCCGGGCAGCTTCACGCGCGGTGTGTGCGGCAGGCCGAGGCGAACCGACGCGCGCCTGACCCCGGACACTGCGGCAACGAGCTGCTCGACCCCGGCCGACACGAGCTCGCACTCGCGCGCACCGACCGGGTCGGGGAACCAGATCAGCTCGGCACCGTGACCTCGCTCGCTCACGAGCGCGCCGTCGCGCCACTCGAGCACCGGCTCTCGCTGGGCCGCGCGCGCCGCCGACAGGCACGCGTCGCCCGCGACACCGAATCGCGCGACGTGCACTTCGTCGACGCTGTCGAGAGCACTCGCCGCGTGACGCGCCAACACGTCGGAGAGACCCGGCGCAAGTCCGCACCCGGTGACGACGCGCGCGGCGCTCGTGCGCGCGGCGGTGTCGAGGGTCGCGAGCGTATCGGCGTCCTCGGACACGGTCGCGATCGCGATTCCCTGCTCGACGGCCGCGTCCACGATCCACGCGGCGGCGTCGCCGGGCAGCGCGCTCGCGATCGCATCGACACCACTCGGCAATGCGGTGCCCTGCTGCAGCTCGACGCTCTCGGCGCCGTCGTCCAGCGCGCGCGCCACCTCGCGTGCCCGGGCTCCGTTGCGGGCCCCGACGAGCACGCGGTCGACGCCCGGCGTGTCGAGGAGCTGCCGGGCGGCGCGCACCCCCACTTCACCGGCTCCGGCGAGGAGCACCGTGCTCACCGGAAGTCGGGGCCCTGCAGCTCCCGCCACCCGCCGGACGTCGGCGGCACATGGCCCTTGCCCCGCACCTTCACCACCACGCTCACGGCGACCGCAGCGGCGGCAACGAGGAGTCCACGCTGGAAGGCCTTCATGACGGGCTGAGTCTACGACGGCTCCACACCGCGTAGAGCGGGTCACCCCGATGCCCCACGTGGGTCCGCCGATCGATCGTCGGCTCGTCGTACGAACCGGCCCGCCGGAAGTACTCGGCCACGATCTCGCCGTGTTGCTCGTCGGTCGACAGCAGCCAGCCACGGATCGCCTTGGTCGGGAAACAGCGGTTGGAGAAGGTGCACACGAAGGGCCCGCCCGGCCGCACGACGCGCGCGACGTCACGGAACACTTCGATCGGTCGGACCAGATAGTCGACCGAGACGCAGCAGACTGCGGCGTCGAAGGAGTCGTCGTCGAACGGCAACCGCGGATCGGTGTTGAGATCGTGCACGACCGTCGCGCTCGCCATCGCGTTCGCGTCGAGCTCCGCCGCGTTCATGCCGAGCACGGTCAAATGACGCGGCGCAGCCCGGAAGTGCGACACCCACGAGCTCATGACGTCGAGCACATCACCGTCGATGCCGAGCTCCTCGTACAGCGCGCCCACCGCCGCGATCGCACCGTCGTCGATGTGGGTGACCAGGCGCGGGAAGCTGTAGAAGGCCTCGTCGGATCCCGGGTCCTGTCGATCGAAGAACCCCGGTGGGAAGCCGTCGTCGTCCACGCCGGGACGTTAGGCGGAGCGCGTCCCCACGTCAGTAGCCCGCGTCGCGACTCACCTCGTTGACCATCGGTCCGTCGCCGGCGAGGTAGCGACGCAGGTTCTCGCGGAACGTCTCGTACAGCGTCGCGAAGAAGTAGTCCGGCGAGCTCGCCGAGTGCGGAGAGATGTAGAGGTTCGGCGTGTCCCACAACGGGCTCGAGGCCGCGAGCGGCTCCACCTCCGCCACATCGATCGCCGCCGCGCTCAGGTGGCCGGCGCGCAGGGTGGCGTCGAGTGCCTCCTCGTCGACGGCGGTCCCTCGGCCCACGTTGATGAACACCGATCCGGGCTTCATCGCCGCGAACGTGGCGGCACCGAACATGCGGACCGTCTCCGGGGTCTCCGGCACGGCAGAGCACACCGCGTCGCACCGCGCCAGCATCTCCTGGAGCTGGTCGGGCGCGAAGAGCTCGTCGACATGCGCCGCGGTCGCACCCGGCGTATAGCTACGTCGCGTCGCCAGCACGGTCATGTCGAACGCTTGTGCTCGCCGCGCGACGTGCGAGTTGATCGCGCCCAGGCCGACGAGGCCGAGGGTTCGCCGAGACGCTTCGCGTCCGTACGTTCCGGACCAGTCACGCGCGCGCTGCTTGGCATCGAGATCCCGAAAGCGCTTCCAGATCCCCAGGAGGCGGGCGATCACGAACTCCGAGATCGACACGGAGTTGTTCCCGCTCCCCGTCGTCAGACGGACCCGGTCGGTGGGGATCCCGCACGAGATCAACGGCCCGACGCCGGCGCCCATGCACTGGACCCATCGCAGATTCGGAGCTAACACGAGGAGCTCGAAGGGAAGGTCCAGCCCGAGGATGATCTCGGCCTCGCCGAGCAGCTCGCGCACGCGCTCGGGGATCGGTGCCTGCTGCTCCTCGAGCCCGTCGAACGGCGGCGTGCCGCGCCGGGTTCGCAGCTCCTCAGTGTCCTCGTACTCGTCCCGCACGACGCGAATCCGGGGATCCATCTCCGCCACCAGCTCGAGGTCGCGCCGCGTCTCCGCCTCCGGGCGCACTTCCATCCAGCGCGGGTAGGTCACCGCGACGAGGATCTCCGATGCCGACATTCGCCGTCCCTCTCTCCTGCTCGGTACCAGTCCGGCGCTCATGATGGCCCGCCACAGACCCCGAGTAGGGTGCCGACTCGTATGGAGGCGGCTCGCACCGCGTACACCTTCCTTCCCGAACCGCCGGCCGAGCGGGTGTCGTACGGGATCGTGTCGGTCGACGACCACGTCGTCGAGCCACCCGACCTGTTCGTCGGACGGCTTCCCCATCGGTACGAAGATCAGACGCCACGCATCATCGAAGCGGACCGCGTCAGCGGATCGCTCGGGGAAGCCCACTGGAAGTGGGATCCCGACCAGAGCCCGATCACGCGGGCTGATCGAGCCGAGCGCGCCCCGTCAGGCCTGGAAGGTCGGCGACGCGCTCTTCCCGCTCTACTCGATGGACTCCTGTGCCGGTCGCCCCGCGTCGGAGTGGTGCATGCAGCCGCTGCGGTACGACGAGATGCGGCGAGGCAGCTGGGCGCTCGACGCCCGCCTGGAGGACATGGCCACCTGCGGGGTCGTCGCGTCGGTGTGCTTCCCGTCGCTGTGGGTCGGCTTCTGCGGCTCGACGTTCCTTGCGCTGGGCGCGCGGCCGGTGACCTCGAGCTCGGCGCCGCCCTCGTGCGCGCGTACAACGACTGGCACCTCGAGGCATGGGCCGGGCCTTCGGACGGAAAAGTCCTGCCGCTGCAACTCCCGCTGCTGCACGACCCCGCGGCGGCCGCGGCCGAGATCCGGCACAACGCGGCGCGGGGTTTCGTCGCGGTCAGCTTCACCGAGAACCCGACCGGACAGGGACTCCCATCGATCCACTCCGGCCACTGGGATCCGTTCTTCGCCGCGTGCGAGGAGACCGGCACCGTCGTGTTCCTGCACGGCGGGTCGAAGGGCAGCGTGCTGGACACGTCACCGGACTCCCCGATCGAGGTCACGCAGAGCTTGTTCCCGGTGAGTGGGCTGGTGGCCGCGGTCGACTGGCTGTGGTCGGGTGTCCCGGTCCGGTTCCCGCAGCTCGACATCGCGATGCCCGAAGGCGGCATCGGCTGGCTCCCCCTGGTCGTGGACTGGGTCGACCACAACGCGGCGACGCACAACGACTGGACGCACACCTGGGACGGCGTCGACCTGCTGCCCAGCGAGGTACTCCAGCGGAACTTCTGGTTCTGCGCGCTCGACGAGCCGACCGCGGTCCACGCGCTCGCGGCCTCCGTCGGCCTCGACCACGTGGTGATGGAGGTCGACTACCCTCACGCCGACACGAGTTGGCCCACGAGTCAGGAGCGGGCGCGGCAGTCGGTGGCCGGGATCGGCAGCGAGGCCGCGTGCGGCATCACCCACGCGAACGCGGCACGACTCCTCGATCTCGCGCTCGGTGCCGACACGCCGTGCGAGCACGTGGAGCACACGCTCACGACGTGACGCCGGCGGTCGTGCCCATCACGATGCGTGGCTGCTGGGACGGATCGAGCCAGCGCAACACCTCGAGCAGCTGCGACACAGGAAGCGACACGCAGCCCGCGGTCGGTCCGCCGCTCCCGACGTGCAGGAAGATCGCGCTGCCCCGCACCGGAGTACGGGCGCTGTTGTATGCGATCACCGCGCCATACGAATGCGCGGGAACGTTGTACATGGGCTCGGGGTCGACGCCCGCGTTCTGGCTCGTCGTGTCGACCCATTCGTTGTTCAAGGCGCTGCCGGGATCGTCGTCCCACACGATCGCACTGCTCGTGACCACCCGAAAGGCGAAGAGCACGCCCGGATCCGGTTGCACACCGAAGAAGAAGTCGAACCCGTACGCGCCCGGCAATTGCCGCTACGCGGTCGCCGACGGTCCGCCGCAGTGGTCCGCGCACGCGTACGGCCAGGCCATCGACGTGAACACCGTCGAGAACCCGTACCTCCAGGGCGACGCGGTGCAACCCGCCACTGGCTCCGTGTATCTGGATCGTGCCGACGTGCGACCGGGGATGGCCGTCGACGGCGGGGTGCTGGTCGCCGCGTTCGCGTCGGTCGGCTGGCAGTGGGGCGGCCGGTGGGCCGGAACCCCCGACTATCAGCACTTCTCCAAGACCGGCGGTTGAGTCCGGCGGCCTCGAGCCCTCAGGTACCCCCGTCGATCACCACGTTGGGCGAGAGCGTCCGGGCGACCAAGGCGTGGGCGACCTCCGACAGCCGCTGGTTCCGGTTCCTCGCATACTGGCGCAGGGCCGCGAACGCTCGATCGACGTCGAGGCCGGTGCCTGCCGCCAGCACGCCCTTCGCCTGCTCGACAACGACGCGGCTGTCGAGCGCGTGCTGGAGCTGCTCGGCGAGCAGCCGCTGCTCCGCGCTCGCACGCTGTTGGAGCAGCCCGATGGTGGCAACATCGGCCAGCGCCTGCGCGGCGATGAGATCACGCGGCCCCGGTGCGCCGATCTCGTTGCGCAGCAGGTTCATCGCACCGATGGTCTGCCCACGCAGGCGCAGTGGCACTGCCGCGACCGACACGTGGCCCGCGGCGAGCGCCTCGGGGGCGAAGTTGGGCCAGCGCGCCGACTCGACCCGCAGGTCGTCGCTCAGGACGGATTCGCCGCTCCGGAAGCAGTCGACGCACGGTCCCTCGTCGTGGACGAGCTCGAAGCGGTCGAGCAGCTCCATGCTGTGGTCTGACGCGGCCGCGACCTCGATGCCACCCGATGGGCTCATCAGCAGCAGCCCGGCGGCCCCGAGGTCGAACAGCTCGACGCAGCGAGTGGTGAGGAGCGAGAGGAACTCGACGACGTCGAAGTCGCTCACCAACGTGTCGGCGACGTCGACGAAGGTCCGCGCCAGGAGCTGCTCGCGTTCGGGCACGCCACCTCCTCGGCTGGTGTCGCCGGCTACTCGGAAGAGCGTAGGCAAGCGCACGGGTGTGTGGTGCTCGGGCACCCAGCGGTCAGGCCACCGTGACCAGCAGGCCATTGCGGGTCATCGAGCGGCGGAACCAGACGAACGACGCAACGACAGCACCGATCGTCACCCCGACCGACAGGACGGTCTTCGCCACCACGTACACCGCCGTTGGCTGCGTCATCAGCAGCCACAGCGTGACGCCGGCGTTCGCGAGGCCGACGGTGCCCCACATGACCGAGCACCGCCGGAAGAACCGACGGACCCGGACATCAGCCAGGACGTGGCTGGGAAGCTGGCAGAAGTCGGAGGCGAACCGCTGCGCCAGCGTGGGATCGAGCTTGACCGACACCAGGAACGCGGCAGCGACGCACGCCGCGCCGATGGTCGGCTGGAAGAAGTAGAGGAATGCGCTCCCTGTCGCGAGTCCGAGGATCGATCGGCCGATCATCGTGACTGCGCCGAGGATGACCATGCCCGGGACCCGACGCCCCGAGCGGACCCGACGGACGACGGCGACGGCTGACCACGCGAGCGCGGCGCCGATCCCGGCTCCGAGACCGAACAGCTGCTGCATGGACACGAAGAGCGCGGCCGGGATGATCGCGCCCTCGATCGCCTGAGGTACCGCGCGGCGCCCGAGCTGCACGAGCGACGGGATCGTCACCGCGTGTGACGCATCGTGCGCGGGCAGGACCGGGTCAGCGACGAGGGTCGTCACGACAAAGTGCTCGCGCCGACGGTCACCGGCTGCAGCGCGCGACGAGCGTCGAGCCGAGCGGGATCGGGCCAGCGCACCTTTGTCGCCCAGCCGAACCGCTCGAACATGCGAATCATGAGCGCGGAGCTGTCGAACTGCCACCGATCACATCCGTGCCGCGCCATCGCCGGGAACGCGTGGTGCGCGTTGTGGAACGCCTCGCCCATCGACAAGATCGCGAGGGGCGCGAAGTTCGTGCTGGTGTCACCGGCGCGGAACGGGCGCTTGCCGAACATGTGGCAGACCGAATTCGTCGACCACGTCACGTGATGGAGCAGTGCGATGCGCAGGACGCCGGCCCAGAGGAACGCGACGAGCGCGCCGGCAAGGCTGCCGGTGATCGCGAATCCGAACACGAGCGGCAGCCCGAGCGTGACGACCGACAGTGGGATGAACAACTTGTCGATGAGCACGATGTCGCGATCGGCGAGGAGGTCGGGCGCGAACCGCTCACGAGACGTGTACTGCTTCTCGTAGAACCACCCCACGTGCGCGTGGAAGAACCCGCGGAGCCGCCAGAACGGTTGCGTCGCCGGCCGGACCGGGGAGTGCGGGTCGCCCGGCTTGTCGGTGAACTGGTGGTGGCGGCGGTGCTCGGCCACCCAGCCGATGATGGAGCCCTCGAGTGCCATCGAGCCGGCGACGGCCAGTGCGATCTTCAACGGGCGGCGGGCCTGGAAGCCGCGGTGCGTGAACAGTCGGTGGAAGCCGACCGTCACGCCGTGACCGACGACGAAGTAGCAGCCGACGGCGAAGAGCAGCACCGGGACGGACGGAAGTGTGCCGCCCACCGCCTGGGCCACGACATAGGCGAGCGCGAGGAGCGGCCCGAAGATGATCGTGCTGGTGATGATCTGGCGCAGTGCGGCACTACGCACCTTCTCGCGCGGCGGCACGAGCGTGAGCGCAGTCGGGATCGGGACGGGTGAGTCTTCGTCAATCGACGACGGCGCGTGCGTCTCTGCCTGCATATGTGGGGAAACCTCGGTCTGGTGGGTTGTCGTGTGACACACCACCGAGGTCTGGAGCAGTGCAGCGCTCCCGCGACAAGACGCAGAGAACTGAGTCGATCATAGCAGGCGTTGGAGCTGGCTGGGGTGGTGGCTGGAATCGAAGGAGCGACATCATCCTCATCGGGAGTCCGCTCGAGCGCTGTGCTGGATCCGTCCCTGCCCTGCTGTTACCTCGCTTGCCCCGAAGCGTGAAGGGCATGGTTATCGTCTGTGAGCATCGCGGCGATTCATCGCTGACTGAACCGTGCCCCAATCTGGCTCCGGCCGAGAAGCGACGCAAGACAATTACAGGCAGAGACCGAGGACGGAAAGGGGACGTGCCATGACGTACGACCGCAGTCCTCTGCGGACGGCAGCAAGGTGTCTACTCGACGTGCTCGACCGCGTGGGCGACGACGTCGGGGCGGCCGAGGGCGAGATAGAAGCGATCATGAAGGAGCTGCTGCTCGTCGAATGGCTCGACGACGTCGACGCCACCCCCGCCGGTGGCGACATGGACGACGACGTGTCCACTGGGTGGCTGTACCAGGACGGCGACCTCCGGATCGTACGCGGCCGGATGCGGGCCGGGTTCGTCCAGGAACCGCACGATCACGGGGCATGGAACATCTTCGCGGTCTACCGCGGCGCCTGTCATTACCGTGCCTACCGCCGCCTCGACGACGAGTCCTGCCCATATCGCGCCGACCTGGAGGTGGCCACGAGCCGCGTCATGACCGACGGCGACGTGACCGTGTTGCCTGCTCCGCCTCACGACATCCACGCGGTGACGGCCCTTGCGCCTCGCACGACCTCCTTGCTCGTGGCCCGGGGCCCGTTCAGCGCGGTGCGCCGCCAGTATCTGCCCGAGCTTGGTGCATACCGAGAACTGCCGGCGTTCGAGGCCGCGAGGTGACCCCTCAGTCGACCGGCGCGCTGGTGGGCAGGGTCGCGATCATCACCGGCGGCGCGTCGGGCATCGGCCACGAGACGGCACTGGCCATGGCGTCCGCCGGTGCAGCGGTGGCGGTGGCCGACCTCAACGACGACGGCGCCGCCGCGGTCGCCGGGCAAATCGCCGAGGCGGGCGGGGTGGCGATGTCGGTGGCGGTCGACGTGGCGGACGAGACCCGCGTGGCGGCCATGGTGGCGGCGGTTACGAGCGCCTGGGGCGCCGTGTCGATACTGGCCAACGTTGCGGCGGTGACCGATCGGGCTCACCAGGCGGCAGATGGAGCGGTGGGTGACGCTCGAGTATCGATATGGGAACGGACGCTGGCGGTTGACCTCATCGGATCGATGCTCACGTCAAAGCACGTGCTGCCGGTCATGGTGAGTGCCGGCAGGGGGGCGGTGGTGAACGTGTCGTCCAACGCCTCCTTGTTCGGCGACGAAACGCTCAGTGCCTACGCTGCCGCCAAGGCCGGGGTGAACGCCCTCACCCGCTCGATCGCCGCGGCCTATGGCAAGCAGGGGATCCGCGCCAACACTGTGTCGCCGGCCGCCATCGCCGGCCCGTCGTTCACCGCCAACGTCCCCCCAGAGGTCGCGGAGGCGATGCGCGACCAGTGCCTCCTCCCGGAGCTCGGCTCGCCGGCCGACGTGGCCGACGCCATCGTGTTCCTCTGCTCGGACCGGGCTCGGTTCATCACCGGGCAACTGCTCTGCGTCGACGGAGGCGTCTCGGCACACGTCCCACACCTCGCCGACGTGCGACGGCTCGGAGCATCGGTCATCGCACCGACCGGATCGCCGACACAGGGCTGAGTCGAGGGGGCAGCCGTTTGCCCTTGTCCAGCTCGACCTTGTTGTCGCAGCATTGCTGCCTCGGGCGAGGTCCAACGCGAGTCAGTCGCGTGCCGGTGTCCTCGGTGGCTGGTCTGCCGGAGATTCAGCCGATATGGGCGCTGCAGTGGCGGCTGGGAGCGTGTCGTCCCTGAGCGTCGGCGGTTCCTCCGCAGGAGGACCGACAGGCGTTGCGGGGGGCCGCGGCTCGAGGGGTTGTGTGGACGGTGGCGCGTCGGGAGCGCGTCGCCCCGCACGCCAGGCCGCCTGTGCGAGCGCGCCCAGCCCGTAGATGCAGACGAGGAACCACACGATGAACCCGAGGCCCGGGATCAGCGCGGCGGCCCGCAGGATTCCGAACCCGGCGAAGAACGCGCCGACGCGTGCACCGGTGCTCGTGCCCTTCACCATGAGACGCCCCAAGATCAGCGAACTCGCGACGTAGCCGAGGGGTGCGAGCACATTGAGAGCCGAGAGGATCCCAAGCCCGAATGGGATCCCCACGACGGTGATGAGCACCAGCACGCCGAGGATCGGCCCCGCGATGCCGATGAGCGCGCCCCACCCGACCGTCGGCCAGAACCTTCGCCCCGCGGCCGCGGTGGCGTCGGCCGCACGCGGGAACAGCAACACGAACAGCAAGCCCAAGATGGCAGCCGACACTGTGACCGCGACCCACAAGAGGATCAGGAACACGACGAGGAAACCGCCGAAGAGGTTCCCGACGTTCAGCTTCTTCACGTCACCGCGCACGGTGCCCGGCGCGACATTCGGCTCTTTGCGCGACTTGACATCACCATTCACCCGCGCGCCGTCACGCGTTGTGACGCGGCCGTCGAGGGCGATGACATCGCCATCGAGGCGGCCCGCAATCAGCACGTTGCCGTGCACGACGAGGGCATCGCCGGTGACGTGCCCACGAATGACGAGCCGGCCGTTGCCGACAAACACATCATCGTTGACCGTACCGTCGATGACAGCCGGGCCGTCGATGGACACCACCGGACCGTTGACCACCTCGCCCTCAGCGACCACCACCCCGCCCGTGACGCTGATGCGCCGATCGGCATGGACGGAACCGTCCCGCGCTGCACTCGCCGGCGAAGCGAACGCAGCGAAGACGGCAATCACGGTGACCGCGAACGCGGCAAGCTTCTTGGGGTTCATGGCGATCCCTCCCCGTCACGAGCGGGTAAGCCTCGCACGACGCACCCCCGAACGCCAACGGTCCCGCAGCGATCGGTGACACGGGGAGAAGGTCATCCATGCAGGCTCCCAGCAGACTTCAACCATGTCGCGGATGTCCCCCAAAGATCACCCGTGTATCAGGCGCTCGGTGCACTCCTGATCGAGCAGTCTGTACGGTCGACGGAAACGATGCGCGTGCGGCTCTGGGTTCGTTTGTGCGTGCATCCGTGGCGCGAGGTTGGATCGTGCGCGTCCTGGTTGTGGGTCATGAGCGGTCAGCGATGACGTGGGTCGAGGGTTCTATGGTGCTGCCGCGAGTAGCGGGGTCGTGAACGCGGCTGGGCGCAGTGTGGGAGACGCGGGAGGAGATCCTGGGTTGTCGACCGAGTTCCGTCTGATGCGCGTGCCGTCGTTGCGGACCCTGCGCGGCGTATTCGTCGTGATCGGTGTGCTCGCCGTGTGTGTGGGCATCGGAAACGTTGTCAAGTACGACTGGAGGTCTCTTGTCGCCGCAGAAGATCCGTACGACTTCGACCTCAACTGGGTAGCTGCGCACAGGCTGGTAGCGCGTGAGCCGCTCTATGACCGTGCGGCTTCGCGCGCCGACGGGGTGCGACTGATCGGCCCGGAGATGCGCGAAACCAACCAAGGACCGTTCTCGAGCTACATCGGCTTGCCGGCGACGGCATTGTTGTACACGCCGTTCACTGCACTCGACAGCCGCCCTGCCGCTCAGGCGTTCCGACTCGTCGACGCGCTCGGGATATTCATCGCGCTTCTCATTACCCTGTTCGCGCTGCCATCACAGTCGCGCCTGCCGGCAGGCCTCATCGGCACGGGTGCCATGCTCGTGTCGATCCCTGTATTGCGCTCGATCTCACTTGGCCAAGTTGACGGGTTTCTGATGATCGGGCTCGCGCTTGCGCTCGTGGGTGTCGCGCATGAGCGATGGGGTTTGGCAGGGATAGGTCTCGGCGTTGCCACGCTTTTGAAGTTCAGTCCGATACTGCTGATCGTCTACCTCGCGCTCCGACGCAAGTGGCGCGCGGTGTGGGTTGCGCTCGCGACGATGGTGGGTCTGCTCGTGCTCGCGGCTGCGATCGGCCGCCCTGCCGACCTGTTCGACTGGATCCGCATAGCCACTCAGGAGGTGGCGAACGGTGCTCGCAACGTCGACAACCAGTCGGTGCCCGCCGCACTGGCACGTCTCTTCGGCGGATTCGACGACATCCTCGTGCAGGCCCCTCTCGGAGCGTGGCGCGTCGTCAGTCTCGTGATCGCGGGTATCGGGCTCGCTGCGCTGTGGTGGTTCCGCCGTCGCCGTCCGGTCGATCCGCTGGAGCTCGGGGTGCTTGTTCTTGTGGCTCTACTGGCGGGGCCGATCTCGTGGGATCACTACATGACGTGGAGCCTCGTCGTCCTCGTGCTGCTCGCTGACCCAGCCCGGTTCGCCCACCGCTCGTGGTTGGAGGTCTGGTTACTGCTGGGCGCGCTCGGTACGGCAATCCTGACGGCACGACTCTGGCCGAGCTACCCGCTACCGTCCGAGGTCCGGGGCGACTGGTTCCTCCGAGTCGTCTCTACCCACAACACTGCTGCTGTGCTTGTGCTTCTCATGGTGGCGCTCCGCCTTCTCTTCTCGCCCGCGCGTCTTGAGGCTGAGCCGTCGGCGATCACCGATCCCGGGGAAACTCGCGTTGCGCCAGGATTGCCGATCTGTTTGCCGACTGAGCGGTTGCACGACATCGCGTGAACCGGATGAGCAGCGTTGGCGGGTGGGGGCGCGGAGTCAGCGCTGCCCCTCGTCATCGTTGCCGAGCGTGACTCGCCGTTCAGGACGGGCGGCCGAGGCCGCCTGCTTCATCACATCCCGCGTCCATCCCACGCGCACTGCCGAACTTTGATGAACGTGCACGGTCAGCCGTGTATCTTGCCCTTGGAGACAAAGGCCTCTACGGACCCTCCTGGACGGTTACGAACCCTCTGAACGCCCTGTCAAGGCGGAGGTCGCGGGTTCAAATCCCGTCAGGACCGCAGGGGACTCCGTCCCCAACCCGGCCGGGTAGCTCAGTCGGCAGAGCACGCGCCTGAAAAGCGCGGGGTCACCGGATCGACGCCGGTCCCGGCCACCAGCACCATGAGCTCGCCGGCTGCGCCGCAGGGTACCTGCGGCGCGGCCGCCGGCTCACCTGCGAGCGCCTCGTTCGCTGCGCTCACGGGTACCGCGTCTGCGTCACGTCCTCCGCGGCGCGCGAGACTTCGGGCATGGCGAGGACTGCGACCAAGCTCGAGGTGCGGCCACTCACGCCGACCCTCGGGGCCGAGGTGTCGGGGATCGACCTGCGCGACGCCCCCTTCGACGTCGAGACGATGCACGAGATCGAAGTCGTGCTGGCCGAGCACCTCGTGGTGTTCTTCCGCGACCAGGACATCACCGGCCGGCAGCAGGTCGACTTCATGCGCTGGTTCGGCCCGTTCGAGTACCACGCGTTCGCAAAGCCGCACCCCGATCACCCCGAGATGATCGTGCTCGACCAGACCACGCCGCGCACCGACGGGGCCAACAACTGGCACACCGATTCGTCGTTCATGGAGCACCCCGCCCTCGGCTCGATGCTGCGCGCGGTGCAGTTGCCCGCGATCGGCGGCGACACGTGCTGGGCCAGCATGTACGCGGCGTACGAAGCGCTGTCGCCGCGACTGCGCGACATGCTCGACGGCATGACCGCGATGCACGACCTCACCGCGACGCTCCAGAAGGCGATCGCCGGCGGTCACGCCACCAGCGAGGACCTCGCGCGCTTCCAGAAGGAATGGCCACCGGTCGAGCACCCGGTGATCCGCACCCACCCGTGGACGGGCCGGCGCGCCCTGTACGTGAACGCCAACTTCACGACCCGGCTCTGCCAGCTCGAGCAGGCCGAGAGCGACACCCTGCTCGAGTTCCTCCTCCGCCATCTCCAACGCCCCGACTTCCAGGTGCGCTTCACGTGGGACGAGCGGTCCGTGGCGCTGTGGGACAACCGCTGCACGCAGCACTACGCGATCCCCGACTACACCGGGCAACGCCGGGTGATGAACCGCGTGACCGTCGAGGGCGAGCGCCCGTACTTCGACCCGTCGCTCGGCGCACTCGCGTGACCCAGCTCTGCTTCAACGCGTTCAACCGCTCGGCCTGGTTCGAGGTCGATCCGCTCCTGCCCGAGCAGATCCGCGCCGCGGGCGAGGCAGGCTTCCCGCTCTTTGGTCCCGACGTGTTCTCCATCACGACGCACGTCGAACGCGGGGGCTCCGTCCAGCAGCTCGCCGAGGTGCTGGAGGCGAGCGGGGTGCGCTGCTACGAGATCGCGGCGTTGATGGTGGGCACCGACGACGCCGAGGCGCAGGCCGAACAGATCGCGGCGTACGCATCGGTGCTCCGGCCCGAGTGGGTGCTCACCAACGTGATGGCGCCGGTCGACGACGGCGTGCGCGACGAGTTCGTGCGCTGCGCCGCGGTGTTGGCCGACGCGGGGCGCGCCTCGCGGTCGAATACCTCCCGTGGACGCCCGTGGCGTCGGCCGCGGTGGCGTTCGATCTCGTCGCCTCGGTGCCGGCCACCGGTGCTCGGGTGCTCCCGGACGTGTGGCACCACTTCCGCGGCCCCGACACCTGGGCCGAGCTCGACGCGCTGCCGCTCGACGCGATCGCCTACGTGCAGTTCAGCGACGCGCTCCCGATGACGAGCGACGACATCGTCGACGAGACCGTGTCGCGGCGAGTGTTCCCCGGCGAGGGGGAGTTCGACCTCGACACGTATTGCGAGCACATGCGCGCCAAGGGCTTCGACGGGGTCGTGAGCATCGAGGTGCTCAGCGCCGCGATGCGCGACATGGACGTACGCGAGTTCACGCGGCGAGCATTCGCCGCGGCCAGTCGCTACTGGAGTTGAACCCGACGACGCGAGCTAGAGCTCGGTGGCTTCGTCGACCTGCTCGAGGTACTTGCGGATCTCCGACGCCTTGAACCGGCGGTGACCGCCGAGGGTGCGGATGGCCGAGATCTTGCCGGCGCGAGCCCACCGTGTGACGGTCTTGGGGTTCACGCGGAACATCGCAGCGACTTCGGACGGTGTCAGGAGTTGTTCAGGCTGGGGGTTCTCGTCCATGGGGGCCTCGCTTGGTTGGGATCCTCGCTGTGGGGCAACTCGCGGGGATCGGTCCCGTATGCGAAGAGTAGCAGCTTGTGTACCGCGCCCGCCTTCACCTCAGGCCACGAACACTCGCCCGCGACCCTCGACAATCTCCCCGACCGGCCACGCATCGTGACCAGCCGAACGCACCAGGTCCAGGGTAGCGAACAGGTCCTCTCGGGTCACAACGGCAAGCATGCCCAGACCGAGATTGAAGACGTGCCGCATCTCGTCGTCGGGCACGCTGCCGGCGTTCTGGATCTCGGCGAAGATCCGCGGTTCGTCCCACTTGCCGCGATCGACGCGCGCGTCACAGTCGGCGGGAAGCACACGCTCGAGGTTGCCGGGGATACCGCCACCGGTGACGTGCGCGAACGCGTGGACGTTCACCTTCTCGCGGAGCTTGCGCATCGCGGGCGCGTAGATGGTGCTCGGTCGGATCAGCTCGTCGCCGAGCGTGTGGTGCGCGCCGCGCCATGCCGGTTCGTCGAGCCGACGGCCCGCGCGGTCGAGCAGTGCGCGACGTGCGAGTGAGTACCCGTTGCTGCGCAGCCCCGGGCTCGCGATGCCGACGACCTTGTCGCCCGCGCGCACGCCCGCGGGAAGGATGCGGGTGCGCTCGACCACACCGGTGGCGAAACCGACGAGATCGAACTCGCCGGGCTCCATGAGATCGGGGTGCTCCGACATCTCGCCACCCAGGAGCGCGCAGCCCGCTTCGCGGCATCCGCGTGCCACACCGGCGACGATCTCGTCGATCACCTCGGGGACGACCTTGCCGATCGAGATGTAGTCGAGGAAGAAGAGCGGCTCGGCGCCCTGCACCGCGATGTCGTCGACCGACATCGCGACGAGGTCGATGCCGATGGTGTCGAACTTGTTCATGAGCCGGGCGATCATCGACTTCGTGCCCACGCCGTCGGTCGACGAGACGAGCACCGGATCGGTGAGGTGCCGACCGTCGAACGCGAACAGCCCACCGAAGCCGCCGATGTCGCCGATGACCTCGGACCGGAACGTGGAGCGGACGTGCTCCTTGATGAGCTCGACTGCTTTCTCGCCGGCCGCGATGTCGACGCCGGCGTCCGAATACGTCAGCGGGTCAGAGTGGCGATCCGACGTCACGACCCGGTCTCCTGGGGGAGATCCCAGCTGTCGGACAGCGTGTCGCCGGGCGGCAGCTCCAGCACCTGCTTGGCGTCGCTCAGCGCGACCGGCACCGGGATCGGGTAGTTCCCGGACAGGCACGCGGTGCAGAAGCCGTCGGACGCGGCACCGGTGGCGCGGATGAGGTGGTCGAGGTCGAGGTAGGCGAGGGAGTCGACCTTGAGGAAGTCCCGGATCTCACCGACCGACATGTCGGCCGCGAGCAGCTCCGAGCGGCGACCGGTGTCGAGCCCGTAGTAGCAGGGCCACTTGTAGGGCGGCGACGACACCCGGAAGTGCACCTCCTCGGCGCCGGCCTCGCGCAGCATGGCGACGAGCTGACGGGTGGTGGTGCCCCGGACGATCGAGTCTTCGACCACGACGAGACGCTTGCCGCGGATGTTCTCGGGCAGCGGGTTGAGCTTCACCCGCACACCCTGATCACGCTGCTGCTGGCTCGGCTGGATGAACGTGCGGCCGACGTAGCGGTTCTTCACCAGGCCGTCGCCGTAGGGGATGCCCGACGCGCGCGCATAGCCCTGCGCCGCGGGGACGCCCGACTCCGGCACCGGCATGACCATGTCGGCTTCGACGGGCGACTGACGCGCGAGCTCTTCGCCCATGCGCTGGCGCGCCGCGTGCACACTGCGGCCGTACAACATCGTGTCGGGACGCGCGAAGTACACGAACTCGAACAGGCACAGCTTCGGGTCGGGCGGCGCGAACCGGTACTCCCGCAGGCCGGACGCGTCGATCACGACCATCTCGCCCGGCGCTACCTCGCGCACGAAGTGCGCGCCCACGATGTCGAGCGCGGCGGTCTCGCTCGCGAGCACCCACCCGGCGTCGCCGAGGCGACCCAGTACCAGCGGCCAGATGCCGTGCGGGTCGCGTACACCGATCAGATGGGCTTCGTCCATCATCACGAACGAGAACCCACCAACGAGCCGCGGCAGGACGCGTTCGAGGGCGCGTTCGAGGTCGCGGCCGTCGGAGCGCGGTGCGGTGGCGTACTCCTGCGCGATGAGCTCCGCGACGAGCGCGGAGTCAGTGGTGGAGTCGAGCGGACGACCGCCGGCGAGCATGCCGGGCAGCATGCCGAGGTGCTCGGCGAGCTCGGCGGTGTTGGTGAGGTTGCCGTTGTGACCGAGCGCGAAGCCGGCGTCGCCCACCGACCGGTAGACGGGTTGCGCGTTGCGCCAGCTGCTCGAGCCGGTCGTGGAGTAGCGCACGTGGCCGATGGCAAGGTGGCCGTCGAGCGGTGCGAGGCGTCGCTCGTCGAACACCTGCGCGACGAGGCCCATGTCCTTCACCACGGTGATGAACTCGCCGTCGCTCACCGCGATGCCGGCCGACTCCTGGCCGCGGTGCTGCAGCGCATACAGGCCGAAGTAGGTGAGGTTCGCGATGGGCTGACCCGGCGCGTACACGCCGAACACACCACACGCGTGGTTCATCGCCTCACTACTCACAACGGAAGTATCCCATGCACAGGGCGAGCAACCCGGACGATGGGTGTGAGCTTCCCGTCATGCAGAGGTCCCGTTCACGGCGCAACTGCCGGTTCCCGGCCGAGGAGCCGCGGAATCGCCTCGCGCCAGGCCGCGGCGGCCTCGGAAACCGACACGTCGAAGGCATCCTCGGCCACGAGCCGGTCGCCGCCGGCGACGCCCAGGTCGGTTGCCGGCACCCCTGCGCTCGCGGCCCGTGCGAGCACGGCGTCGAGGCGCGCGGGCTCCACCGCCACCACGACACGCGAGGCTGACTCCGAGAACCACGCGAGCGCCGGCTCCGTGCCCGAACGGAGAGCAGGCTCGAAGGCGGGCGCCACCGCACGGAGCTGCACACCGCAGGAACCGGCGATCGCCATCTCGGCGATCGTGACCGCGAGCCCGCCTTCGGCGCAGTCGTGCACGCCGGCGACGACACGTTCCGCGACGAGCGCGCGCACGAGACGGTGCAGCACGATGGCCGCGTCGAGATCCGCGACCGGCGGCGTACCACCGCGCTGATCATGAAGTCGTGCCCATTCCGATCCACCGAGCTCCGCATGCGTGGCCCCGAGCACGACCACGTGCGCGCCGTCGACCAGAGTCGGCCCCGGGGGAATCGCGCCGAGCGTCTCGATGACACCGACGACGCCGACCACGGGCGTGGGGTCGATGTCGCGTCCGCGCGACTCGTTGTAGAAGCTCACGTTGCCGCCGACGACGGGGATGCCGAGCGCGCGGCAGGCGTCGCTCATGCCGTCGACCGATTCCGCGAACTGCCACATGACTTCGGGATGCTCCGGGTTGCCGAAGTTCAGGCAGTTGACGAGCGCGCGTGACTCACCGCCGACGCACGCGACGTTGCGCGCCGCCTCCATCACCGTGAGCTGCGCGCCGACGCGCGGGTCGAGCGCGCAGAACTGCGCGGCACCGTCGGTGGTGAGCGCGAGCGCGCGTGTGGTGCCCTTCAGGCGGAGGACTGCGGCGTCGCTCCCCGGACCGGCCACGGTGTTGAGGAACAGCTGGTGGTCGTACTGGTGCCACACCCACGATGTGTCGGCGATCGTCGGCGACGCGAGCAGCGCGAGCAGCTCACCCGAAAGGTCGGTGCCCGCGGGGAACTGCGCCGCGAGCACGGGTGCGGGATCGGCGGCCTGACGCGCATCGAGGTCGGCGGGACGCGCCGCGGGCCGGTTGTAGACGGGGCCGTCCCCGAGGCTCTCGACCGGCACGTCGGCGATCGGGAGCCGATCCGACGATACCTCGGGTGTCGTGTCGCTGCGCGGCGCGGGAGGGTTCGCTCCTGGCACACCGACCGCATCGAACAGGCCGTCGAACACGCGGAACCGCGCGGTGTCGGTGACGCGCCCGATCACCGAGGCGCGGATCTCCCATCGTCGGCAGAGCGCGAGCACCGCGTCGAGGTTCGCGGGCGTGACGATCGCGAGCATCCGCTCCTGGCTCTCGGAGGTCATGACCTCGACCGGATTCATCCCCGGCTCGCGCTTGGCGACGCGCGCGATGTCGACGTCCATGCCCGCGCCGGTCTTCGCCGCGGTCTCCGACGCCGCGCACGAGATACCCGCGGCACCGAGATCCTGCACACCGACCGCGAGCCCCGCGTCGAGCAACTCGAGGCACGCCTCGATCGCGCGCTTCTCCTCGAACGGATCGCCCACCTGCACCGACGGGCGCTTCGCATCGGATCCTTCCTCGAACCCGGCCGACGCGAGCACGCTGGCACCACCGATGCCGTCACGCCCGGTGGACGAGCCGAGCAGCACGGCAAGGTTGTCGACGCCTTCGGCCTTCGCGAGCACGAGCCGCGCCTTCGGGAGCAGGCCGAGGCACAGCACGTTGACGAGCGGGTTGTCGCGGTAGCACTCGTCGAACACCACTTCGCCGCCGACGGTCGGCACGCCGACCGCGTTGCCGTACCCGCTGATCCCCGACACCACGCCCTCGAAGAGATAGCGGGTGCGGGGCTCGTCGAGCGGGCCGAACCGCAACGGATCCATCAGCGCAATGGGCCGCGCGCCCATGGAGAACACGTCGCGGATGATGCCGCCGACACCGGTGGCCGCGCCCTGGTAGGGCTCCACCGCGGAAGGATGGTTGTGGCTCTCGATGCGGATCGCCACCGCCAGGCCGTCGCCCACGTCGATCACTCCCGCGCCCTCGCCGGGCCCGACGACCACCCACGGGGCCTCGACGGGGAACCGCGAGAGGTAGCGCTTCGACGACTTGTAGGAGCAGTGCTCCGACCACATGACCGCATACATTGCGAGCTCGAGCTCGGTGGGCTCGCGCTCAAGCAATTCGACGATTGCGCCGAATTCATCGTCGGTGAGCCCCAGCTCGCGATGGAGAGAACGAGGAGTCGTCATCGGCCCTCGTACCGTACCCGCCACCGGCACGGAGGCAGGAAGCTTGCACGTCGTCAGGGCAGGGTTCCACAACTACTCCGTTCGGGCACGGAGCCGGAAGTGCACCGTCGCGGTCGCGTGTGTCGCGGTGGCGCTGGTCGCGAGCGCGTGCATGCCCGCGCCCCCGCTCGGGATCGTGAACACGCAGCCGGCCGCCGCGCCGCAGTACCCGGTGCTGAGCGATCCCGCGATCCTCGCCGACGGCGGGCACTACTACGTGTACGGATCGAACACCGCGCAGAACCGCATGCCGGTGCACGACGTGACCAACCTCACGACCGTCTACTCCGATCCGCAGTGGTTCAACTCGCGGATCGAGGGCATGCCGACCAAGCCCGCGTGGGCAGTGAACGACGGCATCTTCTGGGCGCCGACGGTCGCCAAGGTCGGCAACACCTACGTCGCGTTCTTCGCCGCCAACCGCCCCAACCCTCCGCAGCCGTGGAACAGCCAGTGCATCGGCCGCGCGACGTCGAGCTCGCCGACCGGACCGTTCGTCGCCGAGCCGGGGCCGTTCACCTGCGGGCTCAACGGTGTCGGCGGCGCGCTGGACCCGTTCCTGTTCCACGATCACGATGGCCACTGGTACCTCTACGCCGCGTTCGGCGACACCAATGCGCCGATCTACGTGTTCTCACTCGACGCCAACGCCGATCAGGCGCGCGACTACTACGGGCTCGGCTCGTACTACACGTGGCCGGTCTACGGGCGCACGTGGTCCTGGGAGGGCAACTTCATCGAGAACCCCTCGATGATCTACGACCCGGGCAGCAACACCTACCTGCTCGCGTACTCGGGCGGCGGCGACTGGTTCGGGCCCGACTACGTGACCGGCATCGCCCGCTGCTCCACTCCGTACGGCGCATGCTCCTCGCAGCCGTGGGGATCGTGGCTGCACAAGAACAACGGGCGCACCGGAACCGGCGGCCTGAGCTTCTTCCTCGACGAGAACGGGTCACCGATGGCGGTCTACGCGTCGTTCGCCGCGGGCACCGAGGGCGTGCTGTCACGCGCCGGGACGGTGGCGTCGGTGTCGTTCGGGAACAACGAGCCGACGCTCGGCGCGCCCTGATCCCGCACTGCCGCGGTCGGCAGGTCAGCGTGTGAGCGCGAAGGCGACGGCCGCGTCGGCGTCCAACGCGCATCCTTCCGCGTAGCGGAGCTCGAAGTCATCGCGGAGCGCCGCCCGCGCGTGCACGAGATCGCGCTGGAGGCACTGGTCCTCGAACGCCTGCCGGGTGGTCGCGCCGACGCGCACCCGCAACGCGGCCGCCGCGCCGGCGAGCAGCGCGCACGATTCCGCGTCGCCGCGCGCGAGCGACAGGCCGGCCAATGCCTCGAGCGATGCCGCGAGATCCGACCAGTGCTCGCCCGCGAGCTGACCAGTGAGCGCGGCGCGGTGCGCGCGATCGGCCGCGGTGAGATCCTTCTCCACGCGGGCGAGCAGGCCTGACAGGTGACGAAGCCGCGCTCGCGCGCGAGCTGACGCACGCGGCAGCGATCGCCGGATGTCGTCGAGCTCGGCGCGGGCGGCCGTCAGCTTCCCCGAGGCGAGGAAGACCTGCACGAGGAACGCCGCGTACGAGCCGACCTGGCCCCTGCGACCGGGCCCGTCGAAGCGCTCGTCGACGTACTCGCGGGGGAAGGGGTCGAACGGCGGATCGTCGTCGAGCGCGGTCTCGAGCTGATACGCGAGCCACCCGTCGACCTCTGCCCACGCGCTGGCGTGTTGGAGCCGTCGCCGGGCCCGCACCAGCTCCGACGGCGAGTCGGCGCGCCCTTCGGTCCAGACCGCGCACGCGAACACCCACGCCACGGGGAGCAGCGCGAGCGCGGGCGCGACGCCGACCACGGCGGCCACCCACAACGAATGTTCCTGACCCACGAGCGAGCCGATGGACACGCCGACGGCGATCGAGGCGCCCACCGCCGCGATCGCGAGCCACAGCACGATTCGGGCCGCGTCACGGGGACTGCACCCGAAGAGCCGGCTCTCGAGCAGGCGCGCGGTGAGCGGCGGGCGCCACCAGTGCGCACGAGCCCACCCGCGCATGGTCAGCCCGCGGCCACCGACGCGCGTGCGGACGCGAGCAGCGATTCGAGCAGCACGACGCCGTCGTCCGAGCCGAGGAGCGCGTCGCTCGCTCGCTCGGGGTGGGGCATGAGGCCGACGACGTTGCCGTACTCGCTCGCGATGCCCGCGATGTCGTCGAGACTGCCGTTCGGGTTCCGCACGTAGCGGAGTACGACGCGGTCTTCGTCGCGCAGCCGGCGCAGCGTGTCGGCGTCGCACACGTAGTTGCCCTCGAAGTGATTGATCGGGATCTGCAGCACAGTTCCCGGCGTCGCCTTGGCGGTGAGCACCGAACGGCTCGTCTCCACCCGCAGCTCGGCCGGCTCGCAGAGGAACGTGAGCCCCGCGTTCTTCTGCAACGCGCCGGGCAACAGCCCTGCTTCGGTGAGCACCTGGAAGCCGTTGCAGATCCCCACCACCGGGCCGCCGCTCGCGGCGAACTCGCCGACCGCAGTCATCACCGGCGAGAACCGGGCGATCGCGCCGGTGCGCAGGTAGTCGCCGTGGGCGAAGCCACCGGGCACCACGACCGCGTCGACGCCCTGCACGGTCGCGTCGCCGTGCCACAGGATCACGGCGTCGGCGCCGAGCTGCTCGACCGCCCAGACCACATCCAGCTCACAGTTGGTGCCGGGGAACTGCACGACGCCGATCCGGGTGCTCACGACGCGACCAGCTCCTCGATCTCGACGGTGTAGCGCTCGATCACGGGGTTCGCGAGCAGGCGCTGGCACATCTCGTCGACCTGCGCGAACGCGGCGTCCTCCGACGCAGCGTCGACGAGCAGCCGGATGGTCTTGGCGATCGACACCGCGGTGACATTCGTGTAGCCGAGGGCCGGAAGCGCGCGCTCGACGGTCGCGCCCTGCGGGTCGAGCACTCCGGGGAGGTGGGTGACGTCGATGCGAACCGAGAACATCATGTGTGCGGGTCTTTACCCTTCCGTTCCGTACCAGGAGTCGAAGCTCTCGCCGGTGATCTGCTCGTAGGCCTCGACGTAGCGAGCACGCGTGCCGGCGATCACATCGGCCGGGAGGCGCGGGATCGGTGGCTCGAGGTTCCAGCCGAGCGATCGGTAGTAGTCGCGCACGTACTGCTTGTCGAACGAGGGTGGCGACGTGCCGACGCGGTACTCGTCGCCCGACCAGTAACGCGACGAGTCGGGCGTGAGCAACTCGTCGATCACGATGAGGTCGTCGCCGACCTGCCCGAACTCGAGCTTGGTGTCGGCGAGCACGAGGCCACGCTCCTCCGCGTGCGCCGCGCCGAACGCGTAGACCTGCAGCGTGAGCTCACGCAGCAGCTCGTACTGCTCACCGCCGACGAGGTCGGCGGCCTCCAGCGGGGTCAGCGGCAGGTCGTGACCGCTCTCGGCCTTCGTGGTGGGCGTGAAGATCGGCTCGGGAAGACGCTCGGCCTGCCGGAGGCCGGGTGGCATCGCGTGCCCGAACACGGAGCCGGTGCTCTCGTAGTCGGACCACGCCGACCCGAAGAGGTAGCCGCGGGCGACGCACTCGAGGCGCACGGGCTGCGCGGCCTTCACCAACATCGCGCGACCGGCGACGTCGGCACCGGCCGTCTCGGGGAAGTCGGTGGGATCCGACGACACGAGGTGGTTCGGGACGATGTCGGCGGTCTGCTCGAACCAGAACGTCGACAGCGCGGTGAGCACACGGCCCTTGTCGGGGATGAGGTCGTCGAGCACGACGTCGAACACCGAGATGCGATCGGACGCGACCACGAGCATGCGGTCGTGATCGACTTCGTAGAGCTCACGGACCTTGCCCGAATAGTGGTGAGGGAGCGCGATGTGACTCATGGCGCGTCGAGCGCGTCGACCGCGCGGGCCGCGTGCGCAACCGCGCGATCGAGGTCGAAGCAGGCGTCGAGTCGTTCCGTCGAGAGGTGCGTCGTGATCTCCGGGTCTTCGCCGAGCACGTCGCGGAACGGGCGGCGCTCCGACCACGTGCGGGTCGCGGCGCGCTGCACCATGCGGTACGCGTCGTCTCGCGGGAGGCCCGATTCGACCAGTGCGAGCATGACCGACTCGCTGAACACGAGACCGTGCGACATCGCGAGGTTCTCGAGCATTCGGTCCTCGTGGACGACGAGGCCCGCGGCGATCGCGCGGAAGCGCTTGGCCATGTAGTAGGTGAGGACGAGAGAGTCGGTGAGCACGATGCGCTCGACGGACGAGTGCGACATGTCACGCTCGTGCCAGAGCGCGACGTTCTCGAGCCCGGCGGTGAGGTTGCCGCGCAGAACGCGCGCGAGACCGCAGAGCTGCTCGGAGCGCCACGGGTTGCGCTTGTGCGGCATCGCGCTCGAGCCCTTCTGCGCGCCGGTCGCGAACGGCTCTTCGGCCTCGCCGACCTCGGTGCGCTGGAGGTGACGCACCTCGAGTGCGAACGCTTCGATCGACGCGCCCACCGCCGCGCACGCGTACAGCAGCTCGGCGTGCGCGTCGCGTGCGAGCACCTGCGTGGACGGCACCGGTCGGAGGCCGAGCCGCTCACAGACGAACGCCTCCACCTGGGGGTCGACGTTCGAGTAGCTCCCCACCGCGCCCGACACCTTGCCGATGGCGACGGCTTCGCGCGCGCGCACGAGGCGCACGTGGTCGCGGCGCAGCTGGAGCGCCCACAGCGCGAGCTTGCTCCCGAACGTGATCGGCTCGGCGTGGATGCCGTGGGTGCGGCCGGCCATCGGGGTGGTGCGGTGCTCCCGGGCCCGAGCGGAGACGGCCGCCTCCAGCTCGTCGACCGCCTCGATGATGAGGTCGCAGGCCCGGACGAGCGTGACCGACATGGCGGTGTCGACGACGTCGTACGACGTGAGCCCGTAGTGCACCCACTTGGCGGCGGGGCCCCCGATGTGCTCCTGGACGACGTCGACGAAGGCAGCGGTCTCGTGATCGGTGACCGCCTCGCGGGCACGGATCTCGTCGAGGGTGAAGGCGGCCCGCTCCCGGATCGCGACGGCGTCCTCGACCGGGACGACGCCCAACTTTGCCCACGCCTCGCTGGCGAGGATCTCGACTTCCAGCCAGGTGGCGAACCGCGCCTCGTCGGTGAAGAGCCCGGCGATCTCAGGCAAGGCGTAGCGCTCTATCAAGGGAGTCCTTCCTCCTGCCGAACACTGTACGAGCCGGGTATGGCGGACACCGCCCATATCTCCCGGTGACGGCGGGCGGCCATTGGCGAGGAGGGCGATAGGGGGTGGCAAACTGCGCGAAGCATTGGACAGAACACGCCGTCGCGAAGTGCGAGACGTGCCACGAGCACTGGTGTGTCCAGTGCCTCGTCCCTCCCCCGCGTGACAGCGGGCCCTTGCGCTGTATCCAATGCTCCCTCGTGCTGGCCGGAGTGCGGACCCGCCGCCGTCGCTGAGGTCACGAGACCTGCGCCGCGATGTCGCGGCGGAAGTAGACCCCGGGCCACTCGATCGTGGTCGCAGCCTCGTACGCCTGCGCACGCGCTTCGGCGATCGTCGGGCCCGTGGCCACGACATCGAGCACGCGGCCGCCGGCGGTGACGAGTGTCTCATTCGCGCCGAATTCGGTGCCCGCGTGGAAGACCGTGACCGAATTCACACGAGCCGCGGCATCGAGGCCGGTGATCACATCGCCGGTGCGCGGCGAGGCCGGATACCCCTCGACCGCGAGCACGACCCCGACACAGGCGTCGCCGGAGAACTTCGGGTCGGGCAGGGGTGCGCCGGCGGCGGCCGCGTGCAGGAGCTCCGCGAGGTCGGACGTGAGCCGAGGCAGCACGACCTGGCACTCGGGGTCGCCGAAGCGGATGTTGTACTCGACGAGCTTGGGCCCCGTCGGCGTGAACATCAGACCCGCGTAGAGCACCCCGCGGTACTCCGCGCCCTCCGTCGCGAGGTGGCGCAAGGTCGAGAACACGAACTGCTCCATGAGGCCGGCTTCGTCGCCCGGAGCGACCAGGGGCACCGGTGAGTACGCCCCCATGCCGCCGGTGTTCGGTCCCTCGTCGTGCTCGCCGATGCGCTTGAAGTCCTGCGCAGGCGCGAGCGGGACGGCACCGTCGGGATCACCGTTACAGACCGCGAGCAACGAGAGCTCGGGACCGGTCATGCCTTCTTCGATGACGACCGTTCGGCCCGCGTCACCGAACGCGCTGCCGGACAGATAGCTGCGGACCGCGTCGCGCGCGTCGGCGATCGACTCGGTGACGAGCACGCCCTTGCCCGCGGCGAGGCCGTCGGTCTTGACCACGTAGAAGCCCGGCATCGTGTCGAGATACTCGAGCGCGGCGGGCTCGTCGCCGGCGCCGAACGTCGCGTGGCGGGCGGTGGGGACGCCGGCGGCGGCCGCGACCTCCTTCATCCACGCCTTCGAGCCTTCGAGCCGCGCGGCCGCGAGGTCGGGACCGAACGCGAGCCGCCCGCGTGCGCGCACCGCCTCGGCTGCGCCGGCCACGAGCGGGCTCTCCGGACCGACGACGACGACGTCGACATCCAGGTCGTCGGCGAGCGCCGCGACCGCAGCCGGGTCACCGGCGTCGACGGGCACACATCGGGCGATCGCGGCGATACCGGGATTCCCGGGCGCGGCGGTGACCTCCGGCGCACTCGGCGATCGCAGCAACCCCCAGACGAGCGCGTGCTCGCGCCCACCTGCCCCGACGACGACGAATTTCACGCGGCGTTCGGGAGCACGACGGTCTGGGCGCGGTCAGGGCCGACCGCGACGAACGACACCGGCACGCCCGCGAGCGACTCCACGAACTTCACGTAGTCGCGCGCGGCATCGGGCAGCTGCTCGATGCGCTCCGCGTCGTCGATCTCACACTGCCACCCGGGCATGGTCTCGTAGACCGGACGCACCTTGTGCATGACCGACTGGTGATACGGGACGTGGTCGTAGCGGGTGCCGTCGTCACCCTCGTACGCGACGCACACCTTGATCTCGGCGAACGGCGTGAGCACGTCGAGCTTGGTGATCGCGATCTCGGAGCACGAGTTGAGCCGCACCGCGTGACGGAGCATCACGGCGTCGAGCCAGCCCGGGCGACGGCGCCGGCCGGTGTTCGTGCCGAACTCCCGCCCACGGCTGACGAGCTCGTCACCCACGGGATCACCTTCGTGCAGCTCGGTCGGGAACGGCCCGCTGCCGACGCGCGTGAGGTACGCCTTGGTGACGCCGATGACGCGGTCGATCGCGCGCGGCCCGACACCCGCGCCGGTGCACACACCACCGGCGATCGGGTTCGACGACGTCACGAACGGGTACGTGCCGTGGTCGAGGTCGAGGAACGTCGCCTGCGCGCCCTCGAACAGCACCGGCTGTCCCGCGTCGAGCGCCTCGTGCACGCGGTGCACGGTGTCGTCGATCATCGGCTCGAGCCGCGGCACCATCGCGAGATAGTCGGCGCAGATCTGCTCGGGGTCGAGCGGCAGCCGGTTGTAGACCTTGGCGAGCACGCCGTTCTTCTCGCGCAGCGCGAGATCGAGCTTCTCCCGGAAGATCTTGGGGTCGAGCAGGTCCTGCACGCGCAGCCCCACGCGCAGCGCCTTGTCGGCGTATGCCGGCCCGATCCCGCGCTTGGTGGTGCCCAACTTGTTCTTGCCGAGGAAGCGCTCGGTCACGCGGTCGAGCTCCTGGTGGTACGGCATGATCAAGTGCGCGTTCCCCGACAGCTTCACCTGCGCGGTGCTCACGCCCTTCGCCTCGAGCATGTCGAGCTCGGCGATGAGCACGGCCGGATCGACAACGACGCCGTTGCCGATCACCGGCGTGACGTGCGGGTACAGCACGCCACTCGGGACCAGCTGCAAGGCGAACACCTCGCCGTCGACCACGATGCGGTGGCCCGCGTTGTGGCCACCCTGATAGCGCACCACCAGGTGGCTTTCCTTGGCCAAGTAGTCGGTGAAGCGGCCTTTGCCCTCGTCGCCCCACTGGGTTCCGACGATCACCGTGCCCGGCACAGGTACCTCACGAGAACGCGTCCACAAAAGGGATTCACGTTGACGGGATCGTAGTCGACAAACCCGAATTCCTCGACGAGCGACGTCAGTCGATCGTGACGGGTTTCTTGGCGCTGAAGGCGAGCTCGCCGTCGGCGTTGGCGTCGACCACGATGATGTCGCCCTCGTGGAACTCGCCCTTGAGCAGGGCGAGCGCGACGGGGTCACTGATCTCGCGCTGCAACACCCGCTTCAACGGCCGCGCCCCGAAGTCGGGGTCGTACCCCACGTGCGCGATGTCGCGCGCGTGCCGCAACGCTGAGCTCGAGGCCGAGGTCTCGCTCCGCGAGACGCTCCCGCAGCAACTCGACCTGGAAGTCGACGATGCGCTCGATGTGCGACTCGTCGAGGCGGTGGAACACGACCATCTCGTCGATGCGGTTGAGGAACTCGGGCTTGAAGTGGTTGTGCACCACGTTCATCACCGTGCGCTCGTCGGCGCCACCACCGAGGTTGCTCGTCATGATGAGCACGGTGTTCGTGAAGTCGACGGTGCGACCCTGGCCGTCGGTGAGACGGCCGTCGTCGAGGAGCTGCAGCAGCACGTTGAAGACGTCGGGGTGGGCCTTCTCGATCTCGTCGAGCAGCACGACCGCGTACGGGCGACGGCGCACCGCTTCCGTGAGCTGACCGCCCTCCTCGTAGCCGACGTACCCGGGAGGCGCGCCGACGAGGCGCGAGACGTTGTGCTTCTCCTGGTACTCCGACATGTCGATGCGGACCATCGCCCGCTCGTCGTCGAACAGGAAGTCGGCGAGGCTGCGCGCCAGCTCGGTCTTGCCCACGCCGGTCGGCCCGAGGAACAGGAACGAGCCGATCGGCCGGTTCGGGTCGGAGAGGCCGGCGCGCGAGCGACGGATCGCGTTGGCGACCGCGGTCACTGCTTCGTCCTGCCCGACGACCCGCGCGTGCAGCACTTCTTCCATCCGCACGAGCTTGCTCATCTCGCCTTCCATGAGGCGCGAGACGGGGATGCCCGTCCACTTGGCGACGATCTCCGCGATGTCTTCCTCGTCGACCTCTTCCTTCAGCATCTTGTGCTCGCCCTGGAGCTCGTTCAGCCGCTCGGTGCGCGCGGCGATCTCCGCGTCGAGCTCGCGCATGGTGCCGTAACGCAGCTGTGCCGCCACCTCGAGGTTGCCCTCGCGCTCGGCTCGCTCCGCGTCGGTGCGCGCCTGCTCGAGCTGCTCCTTGAGCGCGCGGATCTCGGCGATGGCGTCCTTCTCGTTCTGCCAGTGCGCGACCATCGCGTCGCGCTCCTCCGACAGCTCCGCGAGCTCGGCGTCGAGCGCGGCCAACCGCTGCGCGGACTGCGCGTCGGTCTCCTTCGCCAGCGCGGCCTTCTCGATCTCCAGCTGACGGATGCGTCGCTCCACGACGTCGATCTCGAACGGCATGGAGTCGATCTCGATGCGCAGGCGCGACGCGGCTTCGTCGACGAGGTCGATGGCCTTGTCGGGCAGTTGCCGACCCGGGATGTAACGGTGCGAGAGCACGGCGGCCGCGACGAGCGCGGCGTCCTGGATGCGCACACCGTGGTGCACCTCGTACCGCTCCTTGAGCCCGCGCAGGATGGCGATGGTGTCTTCGGGTGACGGCTCGCCGACGTAGACCTGCTGGAAACGCCGCTCGAGCGCGGGGTCCTTCTCGATGTACTTGCGGAACTCGTCGAGGGTGGTCGCGCCGATCATCCGCAGCTCGCCGCGTGCGAGCATCGGCTTGATCATGTTCCCGGCGTCGACCGCGCCTTCGGCACCACCCGCGCCGACGATCGTGTGCAGCTCGTCGACGAACGTGACGACCTCACCGTTGCTGTCGGTGATCTCCTTGAGCACGGCTTTCAGGCGGTCCTCGAACTCGCCGCGGTACTTCGCGCCCGCGACCATCGCGCCGATGTCGAGCGCGATGAGGCGCTTGTTGCGCAGACTCTCGGGAACGTCACCCTCGACGATGCGCCGCGCCAGGCCCTCGACGATGGCGGTCTTGCCGACGCCGGGCTCACCGATGAGCACCGGGTTGTTCTTCGTGCGGCGCGAGAGCACCTGGATGACGCGCCGGATCTCCTCGTCGCGCCCGATCACCGGGTCGAGCTTGCCCTTGCGGGCGTCCTCGGTGAGGTCGCGGCCGAACTTCTCGAGCGCCTGGTACTGCTCTTCGGGGTTCTCGCTCGTGACGCGGTGACTCCCGCGCACTTCCTTGAGCGCGCCGAGCACGGCATCGTGCGAGACACCGAGCGCGCGGAGCAGATCGCCGATGCCACCGACCACTTCCGTCATCGCCAGCAGCACGTGCTCGGTGGAGAGGTAGTCGTCGCCGAGGTCGGCACGCTGCTCGTCCGCGGCCTCGAACACGCGGAACGCCTCCGGCGACAGCTGCGCCTGCTGCGCGGTCTGGCCGTAGACCTGCGGGAGCTTCCCGAGCTCCTCGTCGACGCGGTCGCGCACGATCCGGGTCGCGACGCCGAGGCGCTCGAGCACCGGCAGCACGACGCTCTCCGGCTGTGCGACGAGTGCCGCCAGCACGTGCGCGGGCGTGACCTGGGAATGGTTCTGCTCACGTGCCAGGGCCTGCGCAGCGCCGAGCGCCTCACCGGTCTTGCGCGTGAACTTGTTGGGATCGAGCGGCATGGGCCTACCTCAGGAAGTCGAACGAGTCCCTAAAGTTGACAGCGATGCCATCAACTTTATTCCTGGTACGCGTGCACCGAACGCTCAGGATCGGGCGCTTTCCGGCACGTCCCGAAGCGCCTCGTCGGGCAACACGAAGGCGTTCTCGATGAGCTCGGCATCAGTCTCGAGGATCGAACAGCGCCGCAATGGTCGCCAACGGAGTGCTCGACACCACGAGCGCGCGGTGTTCACGTGTCCCATCTCGACCTGCTCCATGTGCAGAAAGAAGTTGCGGGTGATTACCACATGGAGCAGACGGATGCGGCGATCGTGTCAACCCCTTCGGACCGTCCTCCGGGCCACGACGGACTCGCGTATCGGAACGAGGTCGCGGCGGTAGCTCCGGTGGACCTCGTGGACGGTCCGCTCGAGCTCGTCGGCGGCACGCGCCAACGCACCCTGGAGCTCGTCGACACGGTCACGCAGGTCGGCGAGCTCGGCCTCGAGGGCGAGGATCTTGCGCACCCCGACGAGGCTCACGCCCTCGTTGGTCAGCTCCTGGATGCGCTGGAGCAGCGCGATGTCGCGGTCGGAGTAGCGACGGCTCCGGCCCGAGGTGCGGCTCGGCTCGATGAGACCCTTGCGCTCGTAGATACGAAGGGTCTGCGGGTGGACGCCTGCCAGCTCGGCAGCCACCGAGATGATGTAGAGCGCGCGATCGGGCATCGGGCCCGGTTGCCGGTTCTCCGCCATGGTCAGACCCCCAGGTGCTCACGCGGGTTGCCGGGCAGCGCCGCGGCAAGCTCCTCGATTGCCTTCTTCGCGTCGTCGTCGAGCTCGGTCGGGATCACGACGTCGAACGTGACCAACAGTGCACCGGGATCACCGGACCCGCGGTGGATGCCCTTGCCCCGCACGCGCACGGTCTTGCCGGACTGCGTGCCCGGGGGGACCTTCACGGTGACCGGCGACTCGAGCGTCGGCACCTTCACCTGGGCGCCCAGTGTGGCCTCGGGGATCGTGATCGGCACCTTCACCGTGAGGTCGGTCTTCCCGCTGCGAGCGAAGATCGGGTGCGGCGCGACGTGCACGACCACGTAGAGGTCGCCGGGTGGGCCACCGTTGGTGCCGGGCGCGCCGCGGCCCTTCACGCGGATGCGCTGGCCGTCGTCGACGCCGGCGGGGATCCGCACCTTCACGGTGCGCGGGCGCACTTCGATCCCGCGGCCCTTGCAGTGCTTGCACTTGTCCTTGACCACCGTGCCCCGGCCTCCACACGTGGGGCACACCTGCGAGAACGAGAACGGGCCCTGGTCGACGGCGACGGCGCCGGAACCACCGCACGTGGTGCAGACGTCGGGTGCAGTGCCGGGCTTGGCGCCCGACCCGCCACACACCGAGCACGGTGCTTCGGCAGTGATGCTCACCGACGTGGTCGCGCCGTGGACCGCGTCGAGGAAGTCGAGGTGGAGCTCGGTCTCGAGGTCGTGGCCGTGCTGCGGGCCGACCGGGCCTCGCCCGCGCCGGCCGCCACCACGACCGCCACCGAAGAGGTTGCCGAGGAGATCGCCGAGGCCGCCCGCATCCCCGAGGTCGTCGAAGCGGATGTTGCCGAACCCCTGCCCGCCGGGACCGGCGCCGAAGCCGCCCGGGGCGAACCCACCGGGGCCCGCTCCCGACGCGACCATCTCACGGACCTGGTCGTACTCCTTGCGCTTCTCCGCGTCGCCGAGCACGTCGTTGGCGGCGGAGATCTCCTTGAAGCGCTCCTCGGCGTCCTTGTTGCCCGCGTTGGCGTCGGGGTGGAACTCCTTCGCCAGCTTCCGGTACGCGCGCGCGATCTCCTTGTCGGTCGCGCTCTGGGGCACGCCGAGGACGGAGTAGTAGTCCTTCTCGAACCATTCGCGCTGCGGTGCCACCGGTCTTACCCTTCGCGCGTCACGCGGACCATCGACGGCCGCAGGACGCGACCGTTCAGGCGGTAGCCGGCGCGCATCGTCTGCGCGACCCGCGGCTCGGCCGGACCGTCGTCCTGCATCACCGCTTCGTGCTCGTTCGGGTCGAACGGGAGGCCGTCGGCGTCGATGCGCTCGACGCCGGCCTTCTCCAGCACCGCGACGAGCTGTGCGTAGATGCCGTTCACGCCGTCGC
Source organism: uncultured Actinomycetes bacterium (assembly GCA_963721435.1). Lineage (GTDB taxonomy): Bacteria > Actinomycetota > Acidimicrobiia > IMCC26256 > DASPTH01 > CAVRJC01. The sequence goes on along the minus strand of CAVRJC010000012.1, from coordinate 1,013,724 downwards.
GCACCTTCTCCATCTCAGGAGTGTCGAGACCGGCCGTGCCGAGCGCACCGTCGAACGAGTCGAGCACGGGGAGGAGCTCCTGCACGAGCCGCTCGGTGGCGCGGTCGACGAGCGCGGTCTGCTCGCGCAGCACCCGCTTGCGGTAGTTCTCGAAGTCGGCCTGCACGCGGCGCAGCGTGTCGACGAGCTCGCCGCGCTCGCTCTCGAGCTGGGCGAGATCCGACTCGACGACGTCCGCGGCCTCCTCGGCCGCGGTCACGTCGTCGAGCAGCTCCTGGTCTTCGTCACCGGAGTCGACGCCGTCGAACGACGTCACGCGGTCTCCTCACCCGGGTCGTCGACGATCTCGGCGTCGGCGACTTCGTCGTCGTTCGGCGCCGATGCGCCGGCGTCGCCCGCGCCGCCGGCCGACTGGCTCGCCTGCGCGGCCGCGTACAGCTTCTGCGAGAAGTCCTGCAGCGCGACGTTGAGGTTCTCGTGCGCCCGCTTGACCGCGTCGATGTCGGTGCCGGCGAGGCCGTCCTTCAGCTCCTTCAGCGCGACGTCGATCTTCTCCTTGTCCTCGGGCTGGACCTTGTCGGCCTGGTCCTTGAGGAGCTTCTCGGTCTGGAAGACGAGCGAGTCGGCGTTGTTGCGGACCTCGGCCTCCTCGCGCCGTACGCGATCTTCCTCCGCGTGCGCCTCGGCCTCCTTCATCATGCGGTCGATCTCGTCCTTGCCGAGCGCGGTGCCGCCGGTGATGGTCATCTGCTGCTCACGACCGGTCCCGAGGTCCTTGGCCGACACGTGGACGATGCCGTTGGCGTCGATGTCGAACGTGACCTCGACCTGCGGCACGCCGCGCGGTGCCGGCGGGATGCCGACGAGCTGGAACGTGCCGAGGAGCTTGTTGCGGTATGCCATGTCGCTCTCGCCCTGCAGCACCTTGATCTCCACGCTGGGCTGGTTGTCGTCGGCGGTGGTGAACACCTCGGACCGCTTGGTGGGGATCGTGGTGTTGCGGTCGATGAGCTTGGTCATGATCTGACCCTTGGTCTCGATACCGAGCGACAGCGGCGTGACGTCGAGCAGGAGGATGTCCTTCACGTCGCCCTTGAGCACGCCCGCCTGGATCGACGCGCCGACCGCGACCGCCTCGTCCGGGTTCACGCCCTTGTCGGCGTCTTTACCGGTGAGCTCGCGCACGAGGTCCGCGACTGCGGGCATCCGCGTGGAGCCACCCACGAGGATCACGCGGTGGATCTCGTCCTTCGAGAGGCCGGCGTCGCGGATCGCCTGCTCGAACGGGCCGCGGCACGACTCGAGCAGGTCGCTCGTGAGCTCCTGGAACTTCGAGCGCGTCAGCGTGAGGTCGAGATGGAGAGGACCGGCGCTCGTCGCGGTGATGAACGGCAGGTTGATCGTGGTCTCCTGCAACGAGGAGAGCTCGACCTTCGCCTTCTCCGCGGCTTCCTTCAGCCGCTGGACGGCCATCTTGTCGGCGGAGAGGTCGACGCCGTGCGCGTTCTTGAACTCGCTGACCAGCCAGTCCATGACGCGCTGGTCCCAGTCGTCGCCACCGAGGTGCGTGTTCCCGGCGGTGGACTTCACCTCGAACACACCCTCGCCGAGGTCGAGCACCGAGACGTCGAACGTGCCGCCGCCGAGGTCGAAGACGAGGATGGTCTGGTCGTTGTCCTTGTCGAGCCCGTAGGCCAGCGCGGCCGCGGTGGGCTCGTTGATGATGCGCAGCACCTCGAGGCCCGCGATCTCGCCGGCCTCCTTGGTGGCCTGGCGCTCGGCGTCGCCGAAGTACGCGGGCACGGTGACGACGGCCTGGGTGACGGTGTCGCCGAGGTAAGCCTCCGCATCGCGCTTGAGCTTCTGGAGGATGCGGGCAGAGATCTCCTGGGAGTTGTAGTTCTTCCCGTCGATGTCGATCTTCCAGTCGGTGCCCATGTGGCGCTTCACCGAGCGGATCGTGCGATCCGGATTGGTGATCGCCTGGCGCTTGGCGACCTCACCGACGAGGACCTCGCCGGTCTTGGAGAACGCGACGACCGACGGCGTGGTGCGCGAGCCCTCGGCGTTGGGGATCACGACGGGCTCGCCGGCCTCGAGGACGGCGACGACTGAGTTGGTGGTGCCGAGGTCGATACCGACGGCCTTGGGCATGGGGATTGCCTCCTGCTGTTGTGCTGATGGTGTTGCGGAACAGTGTTGCGGAACAAGGGATGCAGAGCACCCGGAAAGAACTTGAACGGCACTCAGGCTAGAAGCTTGAGCGTGAGAGTGTCAACTTTGGGCGAGCCTTGGGCATTCCCTTCACCTTGACATCGCGCCTAGATTTCGGAAATGGCCCGGTCAGATTCGTTCCTCGACGCGCTGGCCTCGGTGCCCCTGTTCGCGGCGTGCTCGCGCAAGGAGCTCCAGCTCATCGAGAAGCAGGGCGAGCACCGGAGCGCCGCGGCGGCCACCGTCCTCGTGTCGGAGGGCTCCGTCGGTGCCGAGTTCTTCGTGATCCTCGACGGCGAGGCCCGGGTCGAGCGGCACGGAAAGAAGGTCGCCACTCTCGGCCCCGGGAGCTACTTCGGCGAGCTGTCGCTCCTCGACCGCGCGCCGCGGAACGCGACCGTCATCGCCGAGACCGCGGTGGAGCTCGTCGTCCTCGGGCAGCGCGCGTTCGACTCGCTGCTCGACTCGGTCCCGAAGTTCGACAAGAAGCTCCTCGCGGGGCTGGCCCGTCGGCTGCGCCAGGAAGACCTGAAGGCCGTCCAGTAGTTCGGGCTCCGGCACCCGTGTCGCGGTAGGTTCACGACGTGCGTCGACTCAAGTGGCCCAAGCCGCACCAGCTCGTCCTCGTCGTCGGCGCGCTGGTCGCCATCTTCACGCTCGTCTCGGGCTACGTGCCCCGGCTCACCGAGTGGAGCGAGCACTCCAAGATCTCCCGGGAGTCGTTCATCGACGTCCCGGACGCGTTCTACTGGGCGTTCTACGTGACCGCGGCCACGATGCTCTTCATCTGCGCGTGGCTCGTGAGCCTGCGCGTGCGCAACTACCAGCGCGGCGCCCCGGACGACCGGCGCACCACGAAGAAGAACCTCCACCGACGCATGCGCGACTTCCGTGCCGGCGTGTGGATGCAGACCCTGCTGCGCGACCCTGCGGCCGGGATCATGCACTCGCTCATCTACTTCGGGTTCATGTGGCTCTTCATCGCCACCGTCGTGCTCGAGATCGACCACCAGCTCCCCGACAACCTCAAGTTCCTACACGGCGGCGTCTACGAGGGGTACGCGTTCGCCGCCGACCTCGGCGGCATCGTCTTCACCGCCGGCATCGTCTGGGCGATCGGCCGGCGCTACATCGAGCGCCCGTACCGCATCCGCATCAAGACCAAGCCCGAGGACGCCGTCATCCTCGTCACGTTCCTCGTCATCGCGCTGACGGGCTTCTTCACCGAGGCGTTGCGCATCGCGCTGGTCGGCCGTCCTTCGTTCGAGAAGTGGTCGTTCATCGGATACCCAGTGTCGTCGCTCTTCGACTCGTGGTCGATCGCCGCGCTCCAGAACGCGCACCGCTCGCTGTGGGCCGTGCACTTCGCGGCATTCGTCGCGTTCCTCGTGATCCTCCCCACGACGAAGCTCCGCCACATGATCACCTCGCCGATGAACATGTACCTGAAGGCGTCGGACCGTCCGAAGGGCGCGATGAAGCCGATGCCCAACCTGATGGAGACCGACCTCGAGACGTTCGGCGCGTCGACGGTCGAGGACTTCACCTGGAAGCAGCTCTTCGACACCGACGCGTGCACGGTGTGCGGGCGCTGCACGTCGGTGTGCCCGGCGCACGCGACCGGCAAGCCGCTCGACCCGCGCGAGATCGTGCTCAAGGTCGGTGAGGTCATGGCCGCCACTGGCAACCCCGTCGTGTCGCCGCCGGTCGGCGTCGCGCACGACATCACGATCACCGCGAACTCGGTGTTCGAGCGGGTCACGGCGGAAGAGCTGTGGGCGTGCACCTCGTGCAAGGCGTGTGACGAGATCTGCCCGGTCAACATCGAGATCCTCGACAAGATCCTCGACATGCGTCGCTACCTGTCGCTGATGGAGAGCGACTTCCCCGTCGAGCTCGGCAACACGTACCGCGCGATGGAGAACTCGTCGAACGTGTACGGCATGAACCAGGGCGAGCGCGGCGACTGGGCCGAGTCGCTCGAGGGTGTCGAGATCGTCGAAGCGGGCTCGGGACCGCTCGGCCACGAGTACCTCTACTGGATCGGCTGCGCGGGATCGTTCGACGACCGCAACAAGAAGACCAGCCGAGCCGTCGCGAAGCTGCTGCAGCGTGCCGACATCGACTTCGCCATCCTCGGGCCGAGCGAGCTGTGCACCGGCGACCCCGCGCGCCGTTCGGGCAACGAGTACATCTTCCAGATGCTCGCGATGCAGAACATCGAGTCGCTCGACGGCCTCGGCGTGCAGAAGATCATCACGCAGTGCCCGCACTGCTTCAACACACTGAAGAACGAGTACCCGCAGCTCGGCGGGAACTACGAGGTCGTGCACCACTCGCAGCTGCTTGCACAGCTCGTCGCCGACGGCCGCTTGTCGTTGGCCGGCGCGACGCTCGACGAGCGTGTCACCTACCACGACTCCTGCTACCTCGGCCGCCACAACGACGTCTACCTCGCACCGCGCAACGTGATCGGCTCGCTGGGCGGTATCGACATCGTCGAGATGCCGCGCAACGGCACCAAGGGCATGTGCTGCGGCGCCGGCGGCGCGCGCATGTGGATGGAAGAGCACACGGGCAAGAAGGTCAACATCGAGCGCACCGAAGAGGCGCTCGCCACCGGCGCGCAACGCATCGCGGTCGCGTGCCCGTTCTGCTACGTGATGATGGACGACGGCGTGAAGGAGAAGGGCCGCGACGAAGACGTCAAGGTCCAGGACATCGCCGAGCTCCTGATCGAAGCGATCGAGGCCGGCGAGCGCGCGCCGGCACCAGCGATCGCGGACTTCCAGCCTGGCCTGTAGCTGCGGACCTATCCGGTGCGGCGGAAGCAGGTGACGACGTGGTCGTCGGCGAGGCCGGCCGCCTGCATGAACGCGTAGACCGTCGTCGGGCCGACGAACCGGAACCCGCGGCGCTTGAAGTCCTTCGCCAGGGCCTTCGCCTCGTCGGTCGACGCGGGGAGCCCGGCGAGCGTCGTGTGGTGGCTCACGATCGGGGCACCATCGACGAACGACCACACATAGTCGTCGAACGTGCCGACTTCGTCCTGCACGGCAAGCAGTACGCGTGCGTTCGAGATCGTCGACTCGATCTTGCCGCGGTGGCGCACGATCGACGCGTCGGTCAGCAGTCGCTCGACGTCGGCCTCGGTGAAGCGCGCGATCTCCGCGGGATCGAACTCCGCGAACGCCGCCCGGTACCCCTCGCGCTTGCGCAGGATCGTCGTCCACGACAGCCCGGCTTGCGCGCCCTCGAGGGTCAGCAGCTCGAACAGCGCGTGGTCGTCGTGCGTCGGCGTGCCCCACTCGTCGTCGTGGTAGGCGACCATGAGCGGGTCGGTGCCCGCCCACTCACAGCGGACGCGATCCGGCGGGGTGGCCATGCGAGTCAAACGCGCGGGATTTGGAACGCGTGGCGTTCGATATCCCGCGCAATTGGACCTACGAGCGGGTCCACAGGCTCAATTGATCGCCTTCCTCGCGCCGCGGGAAGCGGAAGTGCTTGCTGAGCGTGAGTCGTTGCGCTTGGTAGTTCGAACCCAACTCTTGGCCGTACAAGAACGCTGGCGGTTCGAGCATGCGCTCGAACGTGAGTTGACAGACCGGCTGATGCTGTTCCACGACGAAAGGCACGTCGTGCGCAGCGGACTTCAAGCGCGGCACGACTCCCCTTGAGGGAATGATTCGGGTCCTGGCCAAATCCGGGATCGAAGAAGCCCGCGTAGTGCGTGCGCAACTCGCCCGTCGCGGCGGAGTATGCCGTCATCTCCGCGGCGAAGTCCGCCGGGATACGCACGGCCTCCGCGGACAGGAGCAAATAGAACTCTTCGGGTTCGAGAACAACTCGCGGCGCGCCGCGGTCGCGCCTCACGGGCTCCCAGTAGTCCTCGGCCTCGTAGTGATCGGTCAACGACAGATCCAACAAATGGCTGTTGCGCTTTGCTCGAAGTCCAACGACGCCCGATGCGTCACTGTCGAGATCGAGTGTGAGATAGAGGCCGCCCCGGTCGACCAGCACTCGCTGCTCCGACAGCGACCCGCGGTCGTTGAACAAGACGTGATCGCGAGGTACTTCGTCGTCGGAAACCTGAGGCTGTCCGACTACCAGACGCAGCTGATTGAGCGACAGACCAGAGCGCACGCGCACTGTGAAGGTGCGCGAGACGACCTCGAGATACAGCGGCCCGCGGTATCCAGCCCGGATCTCGTCGAACTGGTAACTCCGGTCGGTGATGACCCGGGTGAAGATGTCCAGCCGGCCGGTCGAGCTCTTGGGGTTGGCGCGCGCCCTCAGTGAGTCCGGCAGCGCAAGCTGCTCCACGAGCGGAATCAGATAGGGACAGTTGGGCTCGAGCACCATTCCCTTCGTGAGGTCGAACTCCTCAAGCGCGTAATCCTCCAAGCGCGAGCGCACTGGCTCCTTGTCGGACAGGAAGCTCGCCTGAATCCGGAACGCTCGCGGACCGAGCCGCAGGTCGAGGCTGGCGGGTTGCACATTTCGGTTCGGAATCGGATCAGTCTTCGGAGCCTTCACGACTCCAGACGCAATCGCCTTCTCGATCCACTGCGCGGGGAGCACGCCGCATGCGCCCGCTGCGAGATCCAGGCCCAGCCCGTCGACCGCCATGGTGCGAGGCTACCGGGCACACCTTCCTTCCTTCATCGTTCCACGATCAGCGGGTCCAGGTGCCGGGGGCGCGAGTGCGGTAGCCGGCGCAGCGGTAGGCGGCGTCGACGACGCTCTGGGCGCGGCCGGTGTCGAGGAGCATGTCCATCGCGTTGGGGACGTACCCGAACGACATGCCCGTCGACGGGTCGGCGAACCCGGTCGAGCCACCGGCGCCGAGGTGCCCGAACGACTCCTCCGACAGGATGGTCTGCGACGGCCACGTCTTGTAGAAGCCCCACGTGAACCGCGAATAGAGGTTGAGCGACGCGTCCCATCCCGCCGACGCGACCCGTCCCATGTTCGCGAGCGTGTCGGCATCGACCAGCTCGACGCCGTCGTGCGAGCCGCCGAGCGCGAGTGGCCGGTACATGCGTGCGATGCCGCGCGCATTGGCGATCCCACCGCCACCACCGAGCTCCGCCGCGTGCATGGCCCGCGTGTCGTCGGTCGTGCCGAGGTTGCCGAACACGAGGAGCGGCAGCGAGGTGTGCTCGTCGATCTCGAGCGGCGCGTCGCCACCGAGCCGGAAGCCACCCTCGGGATGGACGTTGGGCGCGACCTTGGGCTCGAGTTCCACGGGCAAACCGATCCAGAACTCGAGGCCGAGGGGGTCGGCGATCTCCTCGCGGAAGAACGTCCCGAGCGACTTGCCCGACACGCGGCGCACGACCTCGCCGACCAGCCAGCCGATCGTCGCCGCGTGGTAGCCGTGCCGGTGGCCCGGCCTCCAGAACGGCTCCTGCCGCGCGAGCAGGTCGACCATCAGATCCCAGTTGCACGCGTCGCCGGGCTCGAGCTGCGTGCGGATCGCCGCGTTGCCGGCCTGGTGTGCGCAGAGCATCCAGACCAGCGTGTCCTCCTTGCCGGCCTGGGCGTACTCGGGCCAGTACTGCGAGACCGGCGCGTGCATGTCGAGCTCGCCCCGTGCGGCGAGCACGTGCGCGCAGAGGTTGGTCGCACCCTTCGTCGACGACGCCACGACCGTGATCGTGTCGGCGTTCCACGGTGCGCCCGTGTCGGGATCGGCGGCGCCACCCCAGAGGTCGACGACGGTCTCGCCGTCGAGCGTGATGCACACCGACGCACCGATCTCACCGCGTTCGGCGAAGTTGCGCGTGAACTCCTCGCGCACGGAGTCGAACTCGGGCACGCACTCGCCCTGCACCTCCACCACAACTTCACTGCTCACGACGATCCCCCCGTCTCGGTGACGGCCGCATCATCGGACCGGGGTGCATCACCGGTCAACCGCGGCTCGCTACGGTGCCCGCATGAGCTACCGGGAGTTCTTCTCCCACGTCGTCGACGTCGTCGAAGCGGTCGGCGCGACGATCCTCGTCGCCGGCGGGCTGGGCGCGTTCGCCCGCTACGCGTACGAGATCACACTCAAGCGCGGCGCCGATGCCTTCGGCGACCTGCGCAAGAACCTCGGCCGGGTGATCCTGCTCGGCCTCGAGGTGCTGATCATCGCCGACATCATCCGCACCATCGTCGTCGACCAGTCGCTCGAGAGCGTCGGCGTGCTCGGGATCATCGTGGTCATCAGAGTCGTGCTGAGCTTCTCGCTCGAGGTCGAGATCGACGGCATGTGGCCGTGGAACCGCTGGCGGGTCGCGCCCGAACGGACCCCGAGCGAGTCGAGCTGAACCGCTCGACGAACGCGACCCCGCGGCCGGTACGATCTCCGCTGCCCGCGGGTGCGCGGGTGCGCGGGTGTAGTTCAGCGGCAGAACATCAGCTTCCCAAGCTGAGAACGCGAGTTCGATTCTCGTCACCCGCTCCAGGTCAGGGTCCTTGACGCGCAAGGGCGTCGTCGCCGAGCGACCGGCGGCTGCCGAATCACGAAGTACCTCGATCGCGCGTTGATCGCGCGTTGATCGCGCGGCGCTCGCACCACAGGAACTCTTCCCGTGAACTCGCGCGATGCCCGTTGGATCCGCGCTGCGGCGTCAACCACACAAGCACGCCCTGGCCAAGCTCACATCCCGCGCCTGCCGCGTGAGTCGACTATTCGACCACGCGCAAGGTGCCTGGGATGTCCATGCGACGGAGCCGCCGGATGGTGAACAGCGGAGCAACGGCAACCGCGATCACGCCGAGCGCGAGGGCGGTGAGCAGGGTGCTGGCGGACACGACGATGTCCAGGCCCATGTCGGGCATGGTTGTGCTCATCGTGGACGTGATGAGCCAGCGGTTCAGCAGCAGTCCGGCGCCCACGCCGACTGCGGTGGCGAGCAGCCCAATGAGCACTCCTTCCGCCATCTCGAGGCTCAGGGCCCGTCGCGGCCGCATGCCGAAGGCGAAGAGGGTGGCCCGCTCCCGGGCGCGCTCGTCGGCGTTGATGCTCGTGGCGTTGTAGGCGATGAGCAGGGCGAGTACGAGGATGAACACCTCGAGGACCTGGAAGATCCCTGTGAATTCCTGCAGGCTGTCCTCTGCGACCTTGGTGGACACTGCCACGGGCTGCACTGAGGACACGCCGGGGATGTTGAACAGTTCCTTCTCCACGTCGTCGGGCGTAGCGCCGGCGGCCGGCAACAGGTAGGCCGCGTTGGCCGCCCCCGGCAAGCCGAAGGCGTCGAGCTGCGTGCGGTCGATGTAGGCAGTGAACCGGAACGGGCCGGGATGGATCGCAGCCACTGGCATCGGCGTGCGCACGACGGCGAATCCGTCGTCCTGTCGCGCCGGGTGCTCGAGGGTGACGGTGTCACCAACCGTGACGCCGAGGTCGTCGGCGGCCTTGCGGGACAGCACCAGGCCAGCGCGGTCGTCGGGGAGCCCTCCCTCCACGAAGGTGGGTGCCCAGAGGCCGCTGTTGAGGTCGATGGCCTCGAGCAACACGCCGACGGCTTGATGGCCCGGTGTCGACAGGGTGCCGCCGAGGCGGAGCACGGGCTCCACGGCACCCACCGAGCCTGCTGCCGCCAGCGCGGTCAGCTGCGGACCGCCCTCGTTGACGATGCCGTCGAGCGTGGCTGCGACCCGGTCGGGGTGCTTGCCGAGGAGTTCCGTCTTGTTGCGGTCCATCGTGACGTTGAACGAGTCGAGCATTCCGAGGACGACGACAAGCGCGGCGACCGCGGCGCCGATACCGAGGGCGGTCAGCGCCGTGCGGCGTGGAGCGCGTAGGACGTTGCCGAGCGGCATGCGGCGGAACGCGCTCACGGGCCAGCGCAGGCGGCGCAACAGCGGCGCCAGCCCGCTGCGGGCCGAGACGTGGGAAGTGCTGATGGCGTCAACGGGCATGACCCGCACCGCCCGCCACACCGGCCAGGCAGTGGCGAGGAACGGCAGCACGAATCCGATGGCCGCGCCCCGTACGAACATGCCCGGCTGCCACGGCGCCCGCCACACCGGGAGAGGCAGGATCGACTTGAAGACCGGAAGGATCGCAGTCATCACCACGAAGGTCATCACCACACCCAGGGCCGCGCCCAAGAAGGCGATCTGGGCGCCCACCAGCAGAGGGCGAACAGCCACACGCCGGCGCGACCAGCCCATGGCCATGCCGATTCCAATCTCCCTGCGTTGCGCTTCCACCATGCGACTGGCCAGGTTGAACGCCCCGAAGGCAGCGCAGGCCAGGATAAGGGCGGCGAGGATGTTCCAGAACTGCTGGTCGCCCTTGATGTCGTCGTAGAGCACTCGATACGCCTCGTCGTCCTTGGCCTGCGTCACTGTCACCGCGAGGCCGGTGCCCGACTGGGCGAAGGCCGTCTCGACTGCGCGGGCAGCGGCCTTGGGGTCGACTCCCGTTGCCAGCGTGAGGACCAGGTCGTTCACCCGGCCCGGTCGCCCCGCCAGTCGCTGCGCCGTTTCCAGCGACGTGAACAGGACCGCGAAGTTGGCTTCCGCGAAGAACCCGCCCTCTTCGGTCATCACGAAGAAGTACTCAGGGCTGTACGCGTGGCCGACGCTGGTTACCTCCTGGTTGGCAGCGACCCGCAGCGTGCGTTGGGGCGGAAGGTCGTAGAAGTCGGCGAAGTTGTGCTCGACCAGCACCACGGGCTGGCCGATGTCCGACTCGGACAGCGGGCGCCCCTCGCCCTCGGGGACCAACGTGCTGTTGACGTGCGGGCCGCCGTTGCTGAGGTCCATTCCGACGAGGCGACCGGGCACGAGGACCGATTGGTCCGCGGTGCTGGCGTCGACCTGGGTGTCGGCAATGAACCGCTCCTCGGCGGTGGCCACGATCCCAGGATCGGGCAGGGCGGCCAGCACGGCCGCCATCTCGCCGGTAGGGGCGTCCACGCCCTCGGCGGTGGTCACCCGCAGGTCGTACATGTGCAGCATGGCGAAGGACTCGTCGTTTGACTGACGCCGCCACTCCGCGGTACTCCCCAGGCCCGCGTAGACGCCGGTGCCGATGCCGATGATGAGCGCGATGACCAGCACCTGGACCCAGCGGCGCCGCAAGTCCCTGACCGCCCAACGGAGCGTGAACAGGAAGCCCATGTCGGCCGCGGTCTACCAGTGCAGGTCGCTGATCGCGGCCCGTCCGCCCGGGGGCGGGCCGTCGCTGGCGACCCGACCGCTCGACAGCTCGACGACCCGATCAGCAACCCGGGAGATCTCCCGGTTGTGGGTCACGACGATGACAGTGCGGCCGGCCTCGGCCTGGTCCCGCAGCAGCTGCAGGATCTGGACGCCGGTGCGGAAGTCCAGGTCGCCCGTGGGCTCGTCGGCCACGAGCAGCGGGTTGCCGGTGGCGAGAGCCCGGGCGATGGCCACTCGCTGCTGCTCGCCACCAGACAGTTCGCTCGGGTAGTGGTGGAGCCGTTCGGACAGCCCGACCTGGTCGAGCACCTCGCTCGCCCGCCGGCGGGCCTCCTTTGCCGGGACGCCGATCTCCGCGCCGCACTGCACGTTCTCGAGCGCGGTGAGCGTCGGGAACAAGTTGAACGTCTGGAAGATGAACGACACGACTTCGCGTCGGAAGTCGAAGAGCTCACCCCTCCCCATGCCGGTGATCTCCCGTCCGGCGACGACGGCCCGCCCCTCAGTCGGCGTGTCGAGGGCACCGATGATGTTGAGCAGGGTCGACTTGCCGCTCCCCGACGGGCCCAGCACCACCACGAACTCGCCCTGATCGACCTCGAGGTCGACGTCGCGGAGGGCGTACACCGCGCTCTCGCCCACGTGGTAGCTGCGGGACACCCCTTCCAGCTTCACGATCGTGGGCGCGCCCGGTCGGTGGCCGGGGTGCGGTTCGACCGGCGACTGCTTCACCGCGGTTCTGTCGGGCTCCATGCTCACTCCCAGATCGTGATCGCTCCCGGCCGGAACGGCCAGGGCATTCCGGCTCTACTGAGACCGGCACCCGTACCGCCGGTAGCGACGACTGGTCGCGCGTCTTCATCGCGCGGAGCACGAGCGAGCGTCTGCGTTCGGCAATGTCCTCAGGGATGTCCGCGTGTGGAGGACTGCGGTCGTAGTGGTGCCGAATGGCCCTGGCGACCGGCCGCGGTCATGCACACCATCAACGCGAGGACCAGGCCCCTCCCGGGACCGGGGCCACGTGGACGCGGGGCCGAAACAGTGCCAAGACATGCCGAGGCGCACCGATGCTTGAGTTCGACGGCGCGAGCAAGCGGTTCGGGGAGTTGGCGGCTCTCGACGCCTGCACGTTCACCGCACAGCCCGGAAGGTTGACCGGCTTCCTCGGTCCCAACGGGGCGGGCAAGACCACTGCGATGCGGGCCGTCTTCGGATTGGTCGAGTTGGACGCCGGCGCGGTGCGCTGGTGTCGTGCACCGATCGGGTCGGACGCGCGGATGCGGTTCGGCTACATGCCAGAGGAGCGAGGGCTGTATCCGCGGATGCGGGTGCGCGACCAACTCGTCTACCTGGGCAGGCTCTGCGGCCGGACAGGCGGCGAGGTGGGTCGGACCGTCGATACCTGGCTGGAGCGCCTCGGCCTTGCCGATCGGGCTGGGAGCCGCCTCGACACCCTCTCGCACGGTAACCAGCAGCGCGTGCAGCTGATCGCCGCGTTGGTCAACGAACCCGATCTGCTCGTGCTCGACGAGCCGTTCTCCGGGCTCGATCCGATCGCGATCGGCAACATGGCAGCGCTGCTCGGAGAGGTCGCGATCGCGGGCGCGACCGTGCTGTTCTCCAGCCACCAGCTCGACCTTGTCGAGGAGCTCTGCGACGACGTTGTCATCATCGACCACGGCCGAGTAGTCCTGGCAGGCGACCTCGCCGAGCTACGGGCCGCGGTCCCGCAGCGGTTCGTGGACATCCGCTACCGGGGTACCGCACCTGAGTGGTCACGGCTGTCGTCCGTCACGCTCGTCGAGTCGACGGACGGCCATGCACGGTTGCGTGTCGAGCGCGATGCCGACCTGGCCGCGTTGGTGACCCTCGCTCGACGTACCACTGACATCGTGTCGTTCACCTACGCGCCCCCGACGCTGTCGGAACTCTTCCGCCAGGCCGTGGTCGCATGAACGGCGTGCGTCAGGGTTGGCTGGTAGCGGCCCGGGAGATGCGCGAACGCAGCCGTTCTCGTGCGTTCCGCGCGTCGTTGGTGATGATGATGCTCTTGGTCGCCGCGGTCGTCATCGTGCCGAGCGTGGTCGACCTCGGCGGCGGCACAAGAGACATCGGGCTGAGCGGTTCCACCCCGAACGCGCTGGCCGAAACCATCAAGGCGCAGAGCAACGCGGTGGGCACGAAGGCGCGTGTACGCCGCTACAACAGCGTTGCCGCGGGTGAGGAGGCGGTCCGCCACGGCCACGTGGACGTACTCGTGATCGACGCTCGACGGCTCGAGTGGCCGCGCCGGACCGACGAGCAGCTGCGAGCCGTCGTGACCGGGGCCATACAGCTCCTCGCGGTGCGCGAGCGGGCCACGGCTACGGGGATCAGCCCCGACGCGCTGCGCGCCATCGTCGCCCCCGTCCGGGTTCGGAACGTCGAACTCGGCACCGTGGCGGGACGCAGCCCCGACGACGAGACCGTCGCGATGGTCATGGGCGTCATCCTGCTGGTGGCGATCGCCACGTATGGGAGCTTGGTGTTGGCCGGCGTCGTGGAAGAGAAGGGCAGCAGGGTGGTGGAAGTGCTGCTCGCTCGAATGCCGGCCCGCAGTCTGTTGGCCGGGAAGATCACGGGCATCGGACTTCTCGGGTTGGCCCAGATCGGCGCGACCGCTGTCGTCGCGGTCGTCGCCATGGCTGCAGTCGATTCCGTCGACGTCCCCGCAGCGCGCGGAAGCGTGATCGCCTGGGTCGTCGTGTGGTTCGTGCTCGGCTACGCGCTCTACGCCACGCTCTTCGGCGCGCTCGGATCGCTGGCGTCACGCCCCGAGGACGCGTCGAGCGTCACTGGTCCAGTGACCGCTGTGCTGCTCGTGGCGTACTGGGCCTCGTTCCTTGCGATCGGGAGCCCCGACAGCAGTTGGGCGCGCGTGATCGCGCTCTTCCCCGCTACTGCCCCGATGGCCATGCCCGGCCGCATCGCGATGGGTGCAGCGGCATGGTGGGAGCCAGCGCTCGCCGTCGCGCTCACCCTCGCCGCCATCACCGCGTTGGTGCTGTTCGCCGGCCGTGTCTACACCGGCGCGGTCCTCCACACCGGGGCGACGCTCAAGTTGCGCGAAGCCTGGCGAGGTACCACGACCCAGAATCCGAGCGCCGTGACCCGCGCGCATCACGCGAGCACAAGCACATGGATGCGGCAGGCCCGCGCGATGGCGGCGGGAAAGCCACGGACGACGAGCGCGGACGGAATGACAGGCCGATGGACGAATACCGCGCTCATCGGCATCGCGGCCGGCGTCGGCATCGCCATCGGCGTGCTCACAGGTGACGTCATTGTCGGACTCGCTGTCGGAGCAGCGCTCTACGCCATCGCAACGCGGATCGTCAAAGCGCGGAGCTCGTAGCGGGCACGCCCACACGGCCCTCAGAGCTGTCACGCCTGTGTAGGCATCGGCACTTCCGGGTCGGCTTGGAACACACCGACCTTGTTGCCTTCAGAGTCCTCGAAGAACGCGGACCAGCCGACCGTCGGAATGGGCATCCGATCAGTCAAGCGAGTTCCGCCGGCGACTTCCACCGCTTCGAGGGTCGCATCGACATCGTCGACCTCGATGTAGAACATCAGCGACGGAGCATCGTCGCTGCGCTTCGTCAACGCGCCGCCGATACCGTCGCCCTCGCCCGCGGTTGTCGGCCAGTATTCGACGGGACCCCACTGCTCGAGGCTCCAGCCAAACACCTGGCTGTAGAACGAAATCGCTCGTGCACTGTCGTCCACGGGGATTTCGAAATGGACCACCTTGCCGGCCACGGCGTTCTCCTTTCCCTCGAGGGTCAAGCGCCGTCAGTGTGCCAGAGCGGCACGCGTCGGGAAGTGTCGTTCGCCGGAACGCCCCGGAGCTGACATTCTGTATGCAGGGTTCTGCTCCGCATCACCGAACCGACGTACCGCTGGTTCGGCGGAGGTTCCGCGCTGCGCGCGTCCGGCATTGCCGTGCTCTTCACGTGCATGTGCCCAGGTAGGTCGGGGACTTACGGAAGACAACCGGTGTCTCGACTGTTCGTGCGTGGTCGCGAGCTGACGCGTCGGAGACCGGGCACGTGTGGCCGACTTCACCGGGCAGCTCGGGTCCCGTCCCGAGTTGTGGTAGTGCACATGAACTAGGCATACAGGATCAACGTGCACTGTCCGATACCCATGCAGAGCCGGTGACCGACGCCGGTCGTAGGCGTGTGACGTGTCGATGCAGCGGGTGGTGGACGCCGGCAGCAATTCGAACGGGAGTACCAAGACCCGTTCGATCCCGAGACCGGCCTGCCCGGCGATCTCCTGCTGCGCGACCGCCTCGCGGTCGGCCTCGCCCGGGCCCGGCGGTTCAACCGGTGGGTGCTCGTGATGTGGTTCGAGATCGTGCCCCCGCGCCCGACAGCGGCCCACGCGACTGTGCGGGCGCTCGCCGGCGGGCTCCAGGAAGCGGTGCGGCCCGACGACACGGTCGCGCGGGTCGGCGAGCGGGAGTTCGTCGTGCTCTGCAACGACCTCGCGCACGAGGACGCGGTCGAGCGCATCGTTCGCCGGCTGCACAACTCGATCCGAAAGGCGACGCGCTGCGCCGACGCCGAAGAGCCACTCGCAGGGGTCGGCACCACCCTCGGGCAGCCGACCCAGAACGCACCGCGGGTGCTCGCCACGGCGCACGCGAGCGTGCGCGCCGTTCATGCAACGCGGTGGCCGTCGTCGCATAGACCGCGCTCGACTCAGTCGAGCTCGACGAGCATCTCCCGTGGCCCGTGGGCCCAGAACACGGGCACGTTCTCGTACCGCGTGTCGGCGACGGTACGGACCGCGGCGACCCGATCGAGGAAGACGTTCACCGCGATGCGGGCCTCGAGGCGTGCCAATGCGGCGCCGGGGCAGACGTGCGGGCCGCCGCCGAAACCGAGGTGCCCTCGTGGATCGGCGCGGTCGAGGCGGAACGCATCGGGCTCTTCGAACATCGTCGCGTCACGATTCGCCGACGCGATCCCGAACGCAACCTTGTCGTGCGGGCAGATCTGCGCACCGCGCACGTCGACCGGCGCGGTGCACGTGCGCATGAGGAACTGGATCGGCGGATCGAGGCGGAGCGACTCCTCGATCGCGGTGTTCACCAGCTCGCGGTCGTCGCGCAGCTGCTGCATGATGCCGTCGGTGGTGGCGATCGTCCACAAGAGGTTGCTGATGAGGTGACGGGTGGTCTCGTTCCCCGAGATGAGGAGGAACACAAGTTGTGTTCGTGCCTCGACGTCGGTGAGTCGCCGACCGTCGACCTCCATCTCGAGCAGCAGCGACATGAAGTCGTCGCGGGGCTCCGCGCGTCGGATCGCGATCTGATGATCGACGTACGCGGTGAACTCGGGATGGGCCCCGACGAGGCCCTCACCGCGCTCGTTGCGGTACTTGGTGGGGTAAGTGCCCTGCACGACCTCGTCGGACCACGCGGCCCACTTCTCGAAGTCCTCCGGCGGGGCGCCGAGCAGGTTGGCGATCACGCTGGTGGGGACGGGCATCACGTAGCTCCCGACCAGGTCGACGACACCATCGCGGGCGAGCAGGTCGTCGAGAAGCTGGTGGCACAGTGCGGTGCAGAACGGCTCGACGCCGCCGAGCTTGTGGGTGGCGATCGCGCCATTGATGATCCGCCGGATCTGCCCGTGCCGGGGCTCGGGGATCTCGTTGATGAACTGCTCCTCGTCGGGCACGACGATGCCCGGCTCGCGAAAGCTGGCGTTGAACGTGTCGATGTTCTTGGTGGCGGCGAGCACGTCGTCGAAACGCGACAGGAACCACACGCCGTCGGGATTCTGCGTGACGATCTCGTCGGTGCGCAGCCGCACCATCTCCGGATCATCAGGGGATGCAACCAACGGGTCGAAGCCCACGACAACCTCCTTGCTCTCCATCCCTCGACTCTACGATGAATCGGATGGCCGCCCCCCGGGACGACGCGCGTGGGGTCCGGTTCATCTCGCCGCTCCGCGACTTCCTCCACACCGAGATCGCCGGCGGCGTGATCCTCGTTGCGGCCACGGTGACCGCGTTGATCTGGGCCAACACCCCGCTGCGCGACTCGTACCACGAGCTGTGGACGTCGGTGCTCACGATCGGGTTCCCCGATCACTCCATCTCGCTGACCCTCCGCGGGTGGGTCAACGACGGGTTGATGGCGATCTTCTTCTTCGTCATCGGGCTCGAGATCAAGCGGGAACTGGTCGAGGGCGAGCTCCGCGAGCCGCGGAAGGCGATGCTGCCGGTCGCCGCCGCGCTCGGCGGCATGCTCGTGCCCGCGCTCGTCTACGTAGCATTCAACGCGGGCGGCGCCGGATCCGGTGGATGGGGAATCCCGATCGCGACCGACACCGCGATGGCACTGGGCATGGTCACACTGTTGGGACGGCGCGCCGCGCCCCCGCTGAAGCTGTTCATCCTGGCACTCGCGATCGTCGACGACATCGGCGCGATCGTGGTGATCACGTTCTTCTACTCTGGCCGCTTCAACTGGGGCACGACCCTCCTCGCGGTCGGGCTGGTGATCGTCGTCATCGTGATGCGGCACGTCGGTATCCGCGCCGTCCCCGCGTACGCCGTCGTCGGGATCGCGCTGTGGCTCGCGATCTACGACGCGGGGTTCCACGCAACACTGGCGGGCCTCATCCTCGGGCTCCTCGCCCCGACGCAACCGTTCCGCCAGCAGGACATGATCGACGTCGACGCCCTGCTCGACCTCTCGACGGTCGAGGCCGCCGAGGAGTCGGTCGCGATCGCCCGTGAGTCGGTGTCGGTCGTGGAGTGGCTCGAGCACAAGCTCCACCCGTGGTCGGCGTTCTTCATCGTCCCGGTGTTCGCGTTGGCCAACGCGGGACTCGTGCTCACGAGCGGGTCCGTGAGCCGGGCGGCGTCGTCACCGATCACACACGGCGTCGTGCTCGGGCTCGTGGTCGGGAAGCTCGTGGGGATCTCGTTGTTCGCGCTCGTGGCCGTCCGGCTCGGGGTCGGTGAGCTGCCGGACGGGATGACGACCCGCTCGCTCTTCGGAGCGGCCGCGTTCGGAGGTATCGGCTTCACCATGTCGATCTTCGTCGCCGGCTTCGCGTTCCGGTATCCCCTGGAGAACGAGGCGAAGATCGGCATCCTCGTGGCGTCGATCGCGGCCGCGCTGGTGGGCGCCGCCATCCTCGCCCGCCCCGGGCCGGGGGCCGCCGATCCCTCGGAGCACGGAGCCGAACGCCGGGTATAAGATTAGTTAGCCATGCAAAGCATTACCCCGGAGCCCAAGGGCCGCGTGCGGGGCGCTGCAAACGAGACGTTCCGCTCGCTGCGCATCCGCAACTTCCGCCTCTTCTTCGGCGGGCAGATCGTCTCGCAAGCCGGCAACTGGATGACGTTGATCACCCAGACGCTGCTGGTGCTCCACCTCACCCACAACGGCGTTGCGGTCGGGTTGATGGCGGCAGCGCAGTTCCTCCCCGTACTGCTCTTCGGCGTGTGGGCAGGTGTGGTCGCCGACCGCTCCGACAAGCGGAAGCTCCTGATCGGCATCCAGACGTTCGCGATGGTCCAGTCGTTCGCGCTCGCGGCGTTCGCGTTCATGGACCAGCCGCCGCTGACCGCGTTCTACCTCCTCGCCGTCGCCGGTGGGTTCGCGACCGCGTTCGACAACCCGGCGCGGCGCTCGTTCGTCGTCGAGATGGTTCCCGAGGACTACGTGCAGAACGCGGTGAGCCTGAACAGCGCGTTGATGATGGGCGCCCGGATGGTCGGGCCGGCGGTCGCCGGTGTCGTCATCGCGGTCGGGGGCTTCGGGTGGTCATTCGCGATCGACGGCTTCTCGTACATCGCAGTGATCGCGGCCTACTGGCTCATGCGCACGAGCGAGCTGCGGCCCGCGCCGGTCACGCCGCGCGGGAAGGGGCAGGTGCGCGCCGGGTTCCACTACGTGCGCAGGACCCCTGATCTCTGGATCCCACTCGTGATGGTGGCAATCGTGGGCACGTTCGCGTTCAACTTCCAGGTGGTGTTCCCGCTGTTCGTGAAGCGCACCTTCGGCGGTACCGACGCCGACTTCACGTTGCTGTTCACGACTCTGAGCTTCGGCTCGCTGATCGGCGCGCTCGCGACCGCGTGGCGCTACAGCGTCAGCGTGCGCCAGGTGATCGTGGCGTCCACCGCGTTCGGCTCCGCGATGCTCCTGTTCGCCGGCGCACCGACCCTGGCCATCGCGTTCCCACTCGCGGTGCTCGTCGGCGCGACGAGCATGACGTTCATGACGTCGGCGACCGCGATCGTGCAGCTGCGCGCCGAGCCGCAGATGCGGGGACGGGTGCTGGCGTTGCAGTCGATGGTGTTCCTCGGGAGCACGCCGATCGGCGGCCCGATCCTGGGCGCGGTGTGCGACGAGTGGGGCCCACGTGCCGGCGTGCTGGTCGGCGCAGTGGCAGCCTTCGCGGCCGCGGCGTGGGGCGCGGTCGCGATACGGCGCGGCCTCAGGTCGACGTGCGCGCGGTCGCCACGATCTGCGCGGCGAGCCCGAATGCCGTCGTTGCGAGCTCCGGACCCGGCACCACCCGGTTGACGAGCCCCATCCCGAGCGCTTCCGCGGCCGCGACCCGGCGCGCCGAGAACAGCAGCTCCGATGCGTAGGCGGGTCCGACGGCGGTGAGCACCGCGTCGACTCCCCAGGTGACCAGCCCCACACCGAGCGCGGCGGCGAGCGCCGCGAACTCGCTGTCGTCGGCGGCGACGCGGATGTCGGCCGTCAGGGCCACGAACAGGCCGCCGCCGACGCACGCGCCTCGGATCATCGCGATGGTCGGCTTGTCGAACGCATCCCATGACGCCCAGAACGCGTCGAGCACCTCGTCGTAGTCGGCGCGTGCCGTCGGGCGTCGCGCGCGATCGCTCGTACTCGACGAGGTCGGCGCCCGACGCGAATGCCTTGCCCCCTGCACCCGAGACGACCACGACGTGCACGTCGGGATCGTCGGCGAACGCGGTCAAGGCCCTCACGACCCCGCGTTGCATGTCGAGCGTGAGCGCGTTGCGTCGCGTGGGGTTGTCGAACACGATCTCACCGATGCCGCCGTCGACGGTCGCACGGAGCTGCGCGCTGCCGGTGGGGACTTCGCGCATCGACGAACTCGACTCAGTTGGTGAGTGACGCGATCCCGGCGACCATGATCACGAAGCCGAGCACCATGTAGACGATCGTGCGGCCGACCGGCGCCTGCGCAAGCTCGCGCTTCACGCTCGGATTCGCCTGACCGCGCACTGGGCTGCCCGGGCGTGCACGCGCCACGGTGGTGGCGCGGATGCGCTCCTTGTCCCGGCCGCGCTTGACGAGTGCGTACGCGTTGCCGAAGAGCAGCGCGGCGCCCATCGCCGCGATCAGCTCGCGCAGGACCTCGTCGTAGAACGCCGCCAGGTGCAACATCGCGGCCAGCGTACGACGCGCTCGTGCTCAGAAACCGAGGCCGGGTACTCCTGGCTTGAACACCATCAACACCAGGATCACGACGACCATCACGTCGAGCGTGGCGCCGGCCGCCCCGACCCGCTTCCCGAGTGCTTGCATCTCCGCGACCTGCGGCGGCGGCCCGCCCTGGGGTGGCCCCGCCGCGACCATCTCGCCCATCAGCACCCGCATGCGCTTCAACGCCGGGAACAGCACGCCGTGCGAGATGCCGAGCGAGACGAGATAGAGGACGATCGCGAGCCACACCCAGGTCTGCGAGAACTTCCACACGGGATCGCTGAGCCCCACGAGCGACGAGGCCGAGCAGGAACACGGCGTAGATGAAGTACTCGCCGACCTTCGACACCTGGTAGTTCGCGTCGTAGACCGCGACTCCCTCGGGCCCTGGGCGCTTCTGGACCTCTTTGCCGTACAGCGCATTCAGGTAGACGGCACCGAATCCGACGATCGCACAGAAGATGTGTGAGACGAGCACGACCTTGTAGAGATCGTTTCCGTAGGTACCGAGCACCAGCATGCGACAACCCCTCTCACTCGTTCCGAGGGCGGCATCGTAGAGGTCGCGAGCGGCCGCACGCACGCACCTGTGGTACAACGCGGCCGTGCGCATGCTCGTCGCCAACTGCTCGGTCGAGTACGAGGGACGCCTCGGCGCGCGCCTGCCGCCCGCGCTGCGCCTCATCATGCTGAAGGCCGACGGCTCCATCGCGGTGCACGCCGACGCCAAGGCCTACAAGCCACTCAACTGGATGACGCCGCCGTGCACGGTCCGGGAGCAGGACAGCCAGCTGGTGGCGACGAACCCTGGCGGCGAGAAGCTGACCATCGAGCTCCACGAGATCGTGCACGACTACACCGTCGACCTCGGCGACGATCCCGGCCTGCACAAGGACGGGGTCGAGGCGGAGCTGCAGGAGCTGATCGCCAAGCGGGTGGCGGCGCTGCGTGACGACCTCCTGCTCGTGCGTCGTGAGTACCCGACCGACATCGGCCCCGTCGACCTCCTGTGCCGCGACGGCGACGGCGCCGCGGTCGTGATCGAGGTGAAGCGAGTGGGCGAGATCGCGGGCGTCGAGCAGCTGCTGCGCTACCAGGAGCGCCTCGACCTCGACGCCAACCTCGCGCCAACCCGCGGGATGTTCGTCGCCACCCGCATCAAGCCCCAAGCGCGTGTGTTCGCGCTCAGCCGGGGCATCGAGTGCGTCGAGATCGACCTCGAGGAGCTGCGCGCCGGCGTGCCCGTCGACCTCCGGCTGTTCTGAGGACGCAGCCGCGATGCGCGCCACCGCCCGCCGGACGTCGACCACCGTGGTCGCGGTCGTAGGTGATCCCGAGACGACCCGCGCGTGCGTCGAACGGCTCGGGTACGCGGCGAACGTGGTCGGGCTCGTGGTGGTGCCGGACGACCCTTCCCTCGATCGCGCGGTCGCGGCGTGGAACGACGCCGCGCGCTGCCCACGCGCCGTACTTCGTGCACGACGCCGACCCGCTCGCGGCCGTTGCCGACGCGTGGGTGCGGCTGTACGACGAGCACGGGCCGCGCGGTGAGCTCGAGGTCGCGGTGAGCGAGACGCTCGCGCGTTGGCGCCCGGCCTCGATCGAGCTCCCCGACTACTACCTGGTGCTCGACGCCGAGACGTGGGGCCCGACGCGCCGCCACTGGTACCTCGGGGTGCTCCACAGCGCCGCGCCCGTGCGGGTCGTCCCGGTC
The DNA here is from genome assembly GCA_963721435.1 of uncultured Actinomycetes bacterium. Classification (GTDB taxonomy): domain Bacteria; phylum Actinomycetota; class Acidimicrobiia; order IMCC26256; family DASPTH01; genus CAVRJC01. The sequence goes on along the minus strand of CAVRJC010000012.1, from coordinate 991,129 downwards.
GCCGCGGGCGACGCGGAAGTGGCGCTGGCGCGCCTCGGGGCCGGGCGCTGGTGGCCCGACCTCGACGAGCTGCTCGACGGCATCGACCACGTGGTGCCCGACCGGGTGGGCGCCGACGTCCCGTTCGGGCACGGAGCCGGGTCGGGTTAGTCGCGCGCCATGTCGACGAACTCGGCGCGGTCGGGACGGAACGCGAGCTCGGCCTTGCCCGTGGGCCCGTTGCGGTGCTTGGCGATGATGACCTCGGCCTTGCCGCGGTCGTCGGACTCGGGGTTGTAGACGTCGTCGCGGTAGATGAAGGCGACGACGTCGGCGTCCTGCTCCAGACCCCCCGACTCACGGAGGTCGGCCAGCATCGGGCGCTTGTCCTGGCGGTACTCGACCTGGCGGTTCAGCTGCGAGAGCGCGACGACGGGACAGTCGAGCTCGCGGGCGAGGATCTTCAGGCCACGCGAGATCTCCGACACCTCGACCTGGCGGTTCTCCATGCGACGCGTGGTGCTCGGCGTCATCAGCTGGATGTAGTCGACGAGCACGAGCGCGAGATCACCGTGACGGGCGCGCATGCGCCGGCACTTGGCGCGCATCTCCATGATCGTGCAGTGCGGGTTGTCGTCGATGAACAACTTCGCGTCGCCGAGCCGACCGACCGCGTGCGCGACGCGCGTCCAGTCTTCTTCGCGCAGCTTGCCCGTCCACAGGCGGCTGGCCTCGACGTTGCCTTCCATCGCGAGCAGGCGCTTCGTGAGCTCGAGCGTGCCCATCTCCATCGAGAAGAACACGACCGGCCGGCCGGTCTGGGTGGCCACGTTGCGCGCCATGCCGAGCGCAAGGCTGGTCTTGCCCATGCCCGGCCGCGCCGCGAGGATCACGAGGTTCGACGGCTGGAGCCCGTAGAGGATGCGGTCGACCTCGTGGTAGCCCGTGGGCACGCCCACGAGATCGCTGTCGTCGCCGTAGCGGCTCTCGAGGTTGTCGAGGGTGTCCTGGAGCGCGTCGTGGATGCCGACCATCGTGTCGGTGACGCGCCGCTCCGCGACCTCGAACACGAGCGACTCCGCGCGGTCGAGCGTCTCCGTGACGTCGTCGGGGACGTCGTACCCCATCTCGGTGATGTCACCCGCGACCGCGATCAGCCGGCGCAGCAGCGCGAGCTCGTTGACGATCCGCGCGTAGTGACTCGCGTTCGCCGAGGCCGGCGTGCCCGCCTGGATCGACAGCAGCGTGGCGCGGCCGCCGACGAAGTCGAGCAGATCGGCGCGCCGCAGCTCTTCGGCCACCGTCACCGGATCGGCCGGCTCGCCCTGGCCGTACAAGCCCATGACCGCGTCGAAGACGTGACCGTGCGCGGGCTTGTAGAAGTCGTTCGCCTCGACCCGCGCCTCGACCGCCGCCACGATCGCATCCCGCGACAGCAACATCGCGCCGAGGAGCGACTCCTCCGCCTCGATGTTGTGCGGCGGTATGCGCCCCCCTGCCGGCCGCCTGCGCGCCGACTCGATCGTCTGTACCACTGCCCCTCCCGCCTGGACCCCGGCCCCGCTCATGACACGCGAGCCATGCAGCATGCAGGGTCAGCCCTGTGGATCGGTAGTGGCATTCCCCTGTGTCTTCCCTGGGGATACGGCCCCGATTTCTCCCCACCCCTGTGGACGACGCAGCGTTCCATCCAGTCACCCAACCAGAGGGGTGTGACAGCTACGCCAACCACCCCGCGACCTGCCGAAGCACGCTTGGACGAAGTCCAGCGTGCGACCCGACGCCGACTCGGAGTGAGGAGCCGGAACTACTCAGAAATCACGTCGACGCCAACGGTCGCCTCGACCCCGGCGTCCAACTTCACCGCGACCTCGACCGACCCGAGCTCCCGGATCGGCTCTTCGAGCGTGACGTTGCGACGATCGAGCGTCACACCCGTCTGCTCCAGCACCGCGGCGACGATGTCGGCCGTGGTGACCGAGCCGAAGAGCTTGCCGCCCTCGCCCGCACGTGCCTTCACCTCGACCCGCTTCGCCGCCAACTGCGGCACCAACGCCTCGGCCGCCTGGCGGTCACGCACCTCACGCGCGTCACGGTTGCGGCGCATCGACTCGGCCTGCGCGACCACACCACGCGTCGCCTTCATCGCGAGCCCACGCGGCACGAGGTAGTTCCGCGCGTAGCCGTCGGCAACGTCGACGAGATCGCCCTTCTTGCCCAGGCTCTCGACATCGTCTCGGAGGACGACCCTCATGCTTCCTCCTCACCGGCGGCACCGGCGTCCACGTCGTCGATCTCGACGTCGTCGATCACCTCGGCCGCGACCGGCTCACCGGTCTCGTCGACGGCCACGACGAACTCGTCGAGGATCTCCTCGCGCTCGGCACCACCGCTGCGGTCGAACCCGGTGCCGGTGGGCGGCACGGGCATCTCACGGAGCTCGCGGTCGTCGCGGTCGCCGCGCTCGCGTCGTCCGCCCTTGCGCTGCGTGACCTGACGAACGCTGTAGGGAAGCAACGCCATCTCGCGGGCGACGCGGATCGCACGCGCGACCTCACGCTGCTGCTGCGTCGAGTTGCCGGTGACACGGCGGGCGCGGATCTTGGCGCGCTCCGACATGAACCGCCGGAGCAGGTTCACGTCCTTGTAGTCGATGTAGGTGACGCTCTCGGTGTTGAGAATCGACACCTTCTTCTTCTGCGGCCGACGTCGGTCTGCCGCGGCGCTCTTGCTGGTGCTGCGCCGGTCACGTGCCATCAGAAAGGCTCCTCGCCGAAGTCGTCGTTGTCGGGGGCGGGAGCACCACCGCCCCCACCTCCACCCATTCCGCCGCCGTCGCGGCCGCCACCGCCGCCGCCACCGCCGAAGTCGCCGCCGCCGCCGCCGCGACGCTCGTTGCGGGTGACCTGGGCGGTCGCCCAGCGCAGGCTCGGGCCGACCTCGTCGGCGACGATCTCGACCACGCTGCGCTTCTCGCCGTTCTCGGTCTCCCAGCTGCGCTGCTCGAGCCGGCCCGTGACGACGACGCGCGAGCCCTTGCCCAGTGACTCGGTGACGTTCTCGGCCATCTCACGCCAGCAGACGACGTTGAAGAAGCTCGTCTGCTCCTCCCATTCCTGGGACTGGCGGTTCTGCCAGCGGCGGCTCACGGCCATGCCGAACGACGCCTTGGCGGCGCCGCCTGCCGTGTACCGGATCTCGGGATCCCGCGTGAGATTTCCGACGATGGTGACTGTGCTGTCGGGCATTGCTTCCTCCTGATGCTCTACGCGCCGGTCACGCGCTCCCCAGCTTCCCGTAGACCTGCTCGGGAATCCGGAGAACCTTGTGGCGCATGACTTCGTCAGCGAGGGAGAGCACCCGGTGCAGCTCTTCCATCGCCGCGGGCTCGGCCTTCGCCTGGAGGACCACGTAGTAGCCCTCCCAGCGGTGCTTGAGCTCGTAGGCGAATCGTCGCTTGCCCCAGTAGTCGACGGGGCCGAGCTCGGCGCCCTTCGACTGGATCAGCTGGGTGTAGCGGTCGACCGCGGACCGGATCGTCTCCTCTTCCAGATCCGCGTCGAAGATGACCATGACCTCGTACGGCCTCATGGGCCGGTACCTCCTTCGGACCGCAGCTCGTGCTGCGGGCGACCGTGGGACCGCGCTGGCGGTTGCGGGCGCAGGATTCGATTGGACCCGGCCCTCCCTCGCGAGAGAAGACCAAGCCCGTCGAGGCTAGCAGGGCAACTTCGACGTGATCTATCGAGGGCGATCGTACAAGTGGGCTGTGACAGTTATCCAGGGTCGGGACGGGCCCGGGTCAGGGCCAGGACCGATCAGGACGGACACGTCGAGAGCGCGCCCGAGGGGAGCTTGCCCTTCAGCGTCTCGAGCGCGTACGTGAACTGCTCCTCGGAGCGGTACACGGGGCACTGGTCCTCCACCTTGGCGCACGGCTTCATGTGGCGGGCCGACACCAGCTTCCCGTTCGCGTCGTAGAACGCGATGTCGAGTGGTACCGGCACCGTCGACATCGTGAAGCCCACGTCGGTCGCGCCGTCGAACACGAAGAGCATGCCGTCGTAGCCGCCGATGTCGCGGCGTTGGCGCAGTCCCGCCACCCGCTCGTCGAGTGAGTCGGCGACCACCATCCGCATGCACCGGTCGCCCACCGCGAGCCGCACGGCCGTGAGCTCGGGGAACGGATCCGTCGCGGGCCCGGCACCCGCGATCGCGCTCGCGACCGTTCCCGTGCCGCCGCCCGTTGCGTCGGAGGAGGAGTCGGAGAGCAGCTTCACCACGCCGACAACCGCGGCGACCGCGCCGACCGCGATGAGCGCGACGGCCACCCAGCGGCGATTGGTCACGCGTTGACGGTATCGGCTCCCACGCGCTCCTCGGCCGCGGAGCCGTAGAGGCCCAGCGCCTCGCTGACGTTCTCGGACGCGTGATACGTCTCGTCACTCGACGGGAACCGGCCCGCTCGCACGTCGTCGGCAAAGCGCGCGATCGCGTCGGTTGCGTCGTCGTGGAGGTTTGCGTAACGGCGGACGAAGCGGGGTCGCACGCGGTTCTCGAACCCGAGGATGTCGTGGTACACGAGGACCTGGCCGTCGCAGTGCCGGCCCGCGCCGATGCCGATGGTCGGCACCGGGACCGCGTCGGTGACCATGCGCGCGACGGCGTCGGGCACGCACTCGAGCACCAGCGCGAAGCACCCGGCGTCGGCGAGCGCGATCGCGTCGTCGACGATCACGCGAGCCGCATCGAGCGTCTTGCCCTGCACCTTGAACCCACCGAACGCGTTCACGGACTGCGGCGTGAGGCCGAGGTGACCCATCACCGGGATCTCGGCGTCGAGGATCGCGTGGACCGCGTCGAGCCGCTTGCGGCCGCCCTCGAGCTTCACCGCGCCCGCGCCCGCTCGCACGAGCTGCGCGGCGTTGCGGACGGTGTCGTCGCGCGACAGGTGGTAGCTCATCCACGGGAGGTCGGCGACGAGGAATGCGCGTGGCTTGGTGCGCGCGACGGCCGCGGTGTGGTGCGCCATGTCGTCGACGGTGACGTGGAGGGTGTCGTCGTACCCGAGCACGACCATCGCGACAGAGTCGCCGACGAGGATCATGTCGACACCCGCTTCGTCGACGGCCCGCGCCGACGGCGCGTCGTAGGCCGTGACCATCACGAGCGGTTCCTCGCCACCCTTACGCGCCATGACGTCAGGCGCGCTGACAGGACGAGAAGCGGTCATCTCGCTACCTCCACCGTCCAGGGCACACACGGCTCCCGGCGGTAGTGCGGACGATAGCCGCTACCTCGCGCTCACCGCCTCTTTGGGCTGCTCCGGTGGGACGACGACGTCGGTGGGGACCACGTCGAGGTGGTCGGCCGCCGGCCCCGGGCCCACGGGCGCCTTGCCGGCCGCGACGTTGTCGAGCGCGTCCAGCAGCACCCGGCGAGCGTGGATGATCGCGACATCGCTGCTCGAGAGGTGCTCCTTCGTGCGGTCGACGATCGGCCCCATGCTGAGCTGAGTGACGGTGTCCTCCTGCAGGAGGTTCCCCGTGAAGCCGCTGAAGTGCCCGTGCTGCATGGCCTCACGGTTCTGGCCCCAGTTCTCGTCGCGGCCCCCCGAGAACCCACCGAAGTTGTTCACGTCGAAGGGCCGGTCACCGACGATCGACTGCTGCGCGGGCGGCACGCCGAGGTAGAGCCCGTCGTTGATCTCGCGCGTGACCGACCAGAAGCCGAAGAACAGCACGTGATGGGTGTCGTCGACCGGCGACACGATGAAGATCACGCCGTCGACGTCACCGCCCGCCGAACCGGGAGAGCCCGGCACGAGGCTCACGAACGGAACCACGTACTTGGTGGTGCGCACGTACGCGCTGCCATCCGGCATCGGACGCGTACCGATGGCGTCGAGGCCGTACGTGGTGTGCTCGACGTCGTAGCGAGGCGCGAGGGAATCGAGCGAGTTCTTGATGGAGCTTCCCGCGTCGGCTTCGGAGTAGGCCTCGATGTACGCCTTGTGCAACGTGCCGATGTGCGCGGTGTCGAGCGTCGCTTCGACACCCTGTAGCCAGTTGCACGCGCAGTTCGTCGCGGTGACCCACACGTGGCTGTCCGGCAGCATCGTGAAGGGCAGGTGCGGGAAGGGCGGCGCCTCGCGCTCGCCGAGCCACACCCAGACGAGGCCGCCGCCCTCGACCGTGGGGTAGCGACGGGTCGTGATCTTGGCTGCGAACGCCTCGGGGTTCGGGCTGTGGGTGGGCGCGTCGACCACCTGGCCGGTGACGTCGACCTTCCAGCCGTGGAAGATGCAGCGCAGCCCACATTCCTCGTTGCGCGCGAGCACGAGCGACGCGTTGCGGTGCGGGCAGCCCTCGTCCAGGAAGCCGACCTCACCGTTGCTGTCACGGAAGGCGACGTAGTCCTTGCCGACGAGGCGAACGCGGCGCGGCGCGCCGTCGGCGAGGAGTTGGACCGAGAGCACCGCGGGGATCCAGCAGTGCTCCCGCATGAGCTCGCCCATCGGCGCGTCGCCGTCGATGCGCGTCAACCGCTCGTTCTCTTCGTGGGTCAACATTCCCGGCGTCTCCCCCGTGTGAAGGTGCTAGCGAGCGCCGGGCTCCGCCGCGGGCTCGCGCTGCGACCGTCGGAGTCGCTTCGGCGCGGCATCGTACCGACGGCCGTGGAGCTCGCGCCGGGTGAGGTGGTTCCACCGGCACTCGAGGCACACCTCGACGACGTACCGCGCGAACTCGTCGTGCGTGGCGCCCAGCCGTTCCAGCTCTGACGCGTTCGTGATGGCGCGGCCGTTGGCCTGCCGGAGGTCGTTGCCGTAGACGTAGGAGACGTAGCGCAGGCTGCGGGCCTCGCAGACCGGGCACGCGACCGGCGCGGGCTCACCGAGGTGGCGGCCGGCCCGGAGGAGCTCGGGGTGGGCGTCGCACACGTCGAGCCGGGTCACGCGGCCTCGTTCGAGGTCACGGAGGACGGCCCTTCGAGCCAGCGCGTAGTCGGTGTGCCGGCGCACCGCCGCAGTGTACCGGGGTGCCGTGCTGGTCCTGACGGTCCCGGGTATGTATACTCGTGTCGATATATCGCACCGATATATCGGCGGCAACAAGTCACCGAACCACACCAACCGGACGTCGACCATGCTCGAGCTCGCCATCCTCGGACTGCTGAAAGATCAGCCGCTCCACGGCTACGAGTTGAAGAAGCGCGTCGGCGAGACGCTGGGCACGCTCTGGGGCATCTCGTACGGGTCGCTCTACCCGGCCCTCCGGCGCCTCGAACGCGACGGCGCCATCGAGGGCGTCGACCCCGAGACCACCGCTTTCGTCGCGCCGATCCCGGCCACCGGGTCGCTCGCCGGTGACCTCGCCGCCGCCCGTGCGCGTCGCGGCACGAAGCCGAGCCGCCGCACCCGCAAGGTCTACCGCCTGACGCCGATCGGTGAGGCCCGGCTCCAGCAGCTGCTGCTCGACGACATTTCCGGCACCGTCGACGACGAGCGCACGTTCGCGATGAAGCTCGCGTTCTGCGGCCACCTCGACCCCGTCGCGCGGGTCGAGCTCCTCGAGCGCCGCCGCAGTGCCCTTGCCGATCGCCTCACGCGCGCGCAACGCTTGGGTACTGGCCGTGGCGATCGGTACGCGCGCTCGCTGTTCGAGCACCGTACGCAGGCAACCCAACGAGATCTCGAGTGGGTCGAGGCACTCATCGAGGCCGAGACCGAACCCTCTTCTCAGACCGCCGAATCTTCAACAGGAGGAGCCACCGCATCATGAGTGGTCGCATCCGCGTCGCCATCGCCGGAGTCGGGAACTGCGCGAGCAGCCTCGTCCAGGGCGTCGAGTACTACCGCAACGCCGACCCCGCCGACGACGTGCCGGGGCTCATGCACGTCGTGCTCGGCGGCTACCACGTCGGTGACGTCGACTTCGTCGCCGCGTTCGACGTCGATGCGGCCAAGGTCGGGCTCGACCTCGGCAAGGCGATCTCCGCCGGCGCCAACAACACGATCAAGTTCGCGAACGTGGGTTCCCTCGGGGTCCAGGTGCTCCGCGCACCCACGTTCGACGGCCTCGGCAAGTACTACCGCGAGACCATCGAGGAGTCGCCGGCCGAGCCCGTCGACGTCGTGCAGGTGCTCCGCGACACCAAGGCCGACGTGCTCGTGAGCTACCTCCCCGTCGGGTCGGAGGAGGCGCAGCGCTTCTATGCGGCCGCGTGCCTCGAAGCGGGTGTCGGCTTCGTGAACGCGATCCCCGTGTTCATCGCGTCCGACCCCGAGTGGGCGCAGAAGTTCACCGACGCCAAGCTGCCGATCGTCGGCGACGACATCAAGAGCCAGGTCGGCGCCACCATCACGCACCGCGTGCTCGCGCGGCTGATGGAAGACCGGGGCATGACCATCGACCGCACCTACCAGCTCAACTTCGGCGGCAACATGGACTTCAAGAACATGTTGGAGCGCACGCGCCTCGAGTCCAAGAAGATCTCGAAGACACAGTCGGTCACGAGCCAGATCGAGGCGGGCATCGAATCGGACTCCGTGCACATCGGCCCGTCGGACCACGTGCCGTGGCTCGAGGACCGCAAGTGGGCCTACATCCGCCTCGAGGGCCGGAACTTCGGCGACGTCCCGCTCAACATCGAGCTCAAGCTCGAGGTGTGGGACTCCCCGAACTCGGCCGGCGTCATCATCGACGCGGTGCGCTGCTGCAAGCTGGCGCTCGACCGCGGCATCGGCGGCCCGCTCGACGGCCCGTCGTCGTATTTCATGAAGTCACCCGCGGTGCAGCACCACGACGACGAAGCCCGCGACCTCGTCGAGGCCTTCATCCGCGGCGACGCGTAGCGGCGCGACCCGCGGCGTTCGGCGCGTGGGATGATCCCCGCATGAACAACACGGCAAGTGGCCCGACCGACCGCGAGCTCCGGCTCGTCGGCACGGTCGCGGGTAAGCGGGTCCTCGACCTCGGATGTGGCACCGGTCAGGCGGCGATCACGTTCGCGAAGCAGGGTGCGGTCGTCATCGCGGTCGACGGCTCGCGGGAAAAGCTCGAGCGGGCTCGGGAGCGCGCCGAGGCCGAGGAGGCCAAGGTCGAGTTCCGGGAAGGTGATCTCGCCGATCTCGCGTTCCTGCGCGCCGACTCCATCGACGCGGTGTTCAGCGCCGATGCCCTCGCAGAGGTCGAAGACATCGCGCGTGTCTTCCGGCAGGTGCAACGCGTGCTGCGCCCGCACGCGTCGTTCGTATTCGTGCACGAGCATCCGATCGCGCTGTGCCTCGGCCCGAGTGGTGAGGTGCAGCACTCGTACTTCGATCCGGGCCCCATCAGAGTCGACGACAGCAGCGGCGGCACCCGCCAGCTCTACACCCGCAACGTGAGCGAGCTGTTCACGGAGCTCGGGCGCGCGGGTTTCCGCGTCGACACCATCCTCGAGCCGCGGCCCGCGCAGTACAGCGAGAAGCTGCCCGCCACCATCGTGTGGCGCGCGCGCAAAGAGGGCACCTAGCTCGAGCTCGCAATCATGGTGCCCGCAGGCTCGATGCCGCGGGCACGCGCCCACGCGTCGAGCCGCGCGTAGGCATCGGGCTCGTCGATCGGGCCGTGGTCGAGACGCGCCTCGAGCAGGAAGTCGAGCGCGTCGCCGATGACGCGCCCGGGCGGCACACCCAGGTACGCCATCACCTGACGACCGTCGAGCGGGGGACGGATGGCGTCGAGCTCCTCCTGCTCGCGCAGCTCCGCGATGCGGACCTCGAGCTCGTCCATGCGTCGGGCGAGCACGCGTGCGCGGTTCTTGTTCCGGGTGGTGCAGTCGCAGCGCTGGAGGTGGTTGAGCTCGTCGAGCAGATCACCGGCGTCGCGTACGTAGCGGCGGACCGCCTTGTCGGTCCATCCCATCGCGTACGTGTGGATGCGCAGGTGGAGGTACACGAGCTTGACGACCGCGTCGACGACGTCGTTCGGGTACTTCAACGCGCGCATGCGCTCCTCGGTCATGCGCGCGCCGACAACCTCGTGGTGATGGAAGCTCACGCCGCCGCTAGCGAAGGAGCGCGTCTTGGGCTTGCCGACATCGTGGAACAACGCGGCCAACCGCAGGATCAGTTCGGGTCGCGTGTTCTTCACGACCGCGATCGTGTGCGCGAGCACGTCCTTGTGCGTGTGGATCGGGTCCTGCTCGAGGCGCATCGAGTTGAGCTCGGGCAGGAATTCGTCGGAGAGACCGGTCTCGGCGAGGAACCACAGCCCGGCGCTCGGGTCGTCGGCCATGAGCAACTTCGACAGCTCGTCGCGGATCCGCTCGGCGCTCACGATCTCGAGCCGGTGCCGCAGCGTCTCGACCGCGACGACGAGGTCGGGCGCGGGCTCGAGCTGGAACTGCGCGACGAACCGCGCCGCGCGCAGCATCCGCAACGGGTCGTCGACGAACGACACCTCGGGGCCGAGCGGCGTGCGCAGGCGCCGGGCCGCGAGGTCGGCCGCACCACCGAAGGGGTCGACGAGCTCCGGCTCGGGCAACCGGATCGCCATCGCGTTGACGGTGAAGTCCCGTCGCGAGAGGTCGGTCTCGAGATCGTCGGAGTACGCGACCTCGGGCTTCCGGCTCTCCGCGCGGTAGACCTCAGCGCGGAACGTGGTGATCTCGATCGTCACGCCGTCCTTCTCACAGCCGACAGTGCCGAAGCGCTGGCCCTGGAGCCACACGTGATCCGCCCACGGGCGCACGATGTGCTCGATCACGTCCGGGCGCGCGTCCGTCGTGACGTCGATGTCCTGCGGCACGCGGTCGAGGAGCGCGTCGCGCACACTGCCGCCCACGAGATAGCACTCGTGACCGGCGTCAGCGAGTCGGCGCGCGAGCTGCTGCACCGGCGATGCCGGGTCGAGGTACGCGCGCAATCGGGCAGGGGCGTCGGTCACGCCGCCCATTCTCGCCGGTTGCCGTCGCACGCGGCACAAACTTCTCGGTCCGCGCCCACCGTGCTCTCTTCGCGTCGGTGCCCCCATGATCGCGCTCGGCTCCGATACCTTGCAGGCATGACGGCGTTGTGCTCCCGGGTCGATTGCGGTGAGCCGGCAGCCGCGGTCTTCGGCTTCGACGCCGCCGCCGCGCTCGTCTGGCTCGATCCCTTCGACGGGCGAGCGAAGGGCGCCGGCATGCTGTGCGCGGCGCACGCCGACACGCTCACGCCACTCCGCGGATGGACGCTGCAGGACCGACGCGTCGCGCGCACCACGCCTCTGGGCGGACCGCCCTCGCATCTCCACGCCGGGCAGGCCAACGACCCGCCGTCCGCGCGCTGCTTCCGTGCCGGCGCACGGCCGTCGGCCGTTCCACGCGCCCGAGCCGACCGACCCACTGCCCTTCGAGAGTCCGCCGGCTTCCCGTTCAGGCACGGAGCCGGTCGCCGAGACCGTCGACGCCACGACCGATTTCGACGACGCCCACGACTTCGAGCGGCTGCTCGACGCGCGTAGCCCACTGCTCACTCGCGCGTTCCAGGCCGTACGGACCCGGGAGGGCTAACCCGGCGACACCGTGCGCTTGCGCAGCGGCTCACCCGGCTGGCGCACCGCGCCATCGGGAGGTGCGTGGGCCTCGCGCTCGAAGTCGGCCCGGTCGAGCTCGAAGCGGACCTCGGCAGGCTCGTTGGCGTGCGCGAGCGCGTCGGTACGGCCGATGAGGCCGGCACGGTAGAGGTGCATCAGGCTCTGGTCGAAGGTCTGCATCCCGTACAGGTCGCCGTTCGCCATCTCGTGCTCGAGCTCGTTGCTCGAGCCGGCGTCGAGGATCCGGTCGGAGACTCGCGCGTTGGCGACGAGCACCTCGACGGCGGGAACCCGGCCACGGCCGCGCGCTCGAGGGAGCAGTCGCTGCGACACGATGCCCTGCAACGCGGCGGCCAGCAGCGCACGGGCCTGGCGCTGGCGGTGCGGCTCGAACATCTCCACCAACCGGTCGACGGTGTCGACGGCGCTCGTGGTCGACAGCGACGCGAGGACGAGGTGCCCGGTCTCCGCGGCCTGCAGCGCCGACCATGCCGTCTCGGCATCGGGGAGATGACTCACCATGATGACGTCGGGGTCCTGGCGCAGCGCGTGCCCGAGCGCGGAGTGCGCGGTGGGCGTGTCGGTGCTGACCTCACGCTGGTCGACGATCGCGCGCTTGTCAGCGTGCAACACCTCGACCGGGTCTTCGATGGTGACGATGTGGCACTCGCGCGTGGTGTTGATGTGATCGACCATCGCCGCCAAGGTTGCCGTCTTCCCCGAGCCCGCGAGCCCGCTCACGAGGACGAGACCCTGGGTGCGTTCGGCGAGCCCGCGGACTGCGGCCGGGAGCGTGAGCGCCTCGAAGCCCGGGATGCCGGGCAGCACGCGGCGCAGCACGAGGCCGACCCAGCCGCGCTGGCGGAACACGCTCACCCGGAACCGGCCGAGGCCGGCGATCCCGTACATGAAGTCGGCCTCGCCGACCGTCTGGAATTCCACGAGCCGGGCCTTCGACATGATCGCGGCGGCGATCCGCTCGGTGTCGGCCGGCTCGACGGTGTCGAAGGCGGCTTCGCTCAGGTGCCCGTCGATGCGCAGTCGGGGTCGCGACCCCACCTTCACGTGGACGTCGGACGAACCCTGTTCGACCGCGAACCGCAGCAGCTGGTCCAGGTCCAACACGCCTGCTCCACGTCCTCTCCACGGCTCCGGTCTGGCGCGCCCCACGTGACGACGCGCCGCGGCACCACACGAGGACTCCCGGTGTATCGGCGCCCGGGCGGGGGCGCTGTAGCCGGGGCCACCGCCTCCGCTACGTTGGCGTAACCGTGAGGCACGAGACGCTCCGCTTCGGGCAGAGCTGGGCCCGGCTCGCACCCTGGCGGGGTCATCCCGACATCGCTCAGCTGGTGATCGGCCCCGATGCCCACGCCACCTCCCAGTCCGTGCATGAATGCCTCGAACGCGCCCGAACCTGCGGATATCGATCGATCGTGACCGGCGCCGTGACCGATGACGACAGTGCGCCCTTCCTCGAGGCGGGGCTCACCGTGCACGAGCACCTGCACCTCCTCGCGCGCGACCTCACCGCCGAGCCGGACGTCCCGAGGCGCGGCACGGTACGCGCGACCTTCCTCGACCGCAAGGCGATCGTCGACCTCGACGACGCGGCCTTCGAGCCCTTTTGGCGCCTGGGTGCGGCGGGCATCCGTGACGCCCTCGACGCCACGCCGAAGAGCCGCATGCGCGTGGGCCGCGGCGACCCGCGTGTGTCCGCCTACGCGATCACGGGCCGCGCGGGCGAGCACGGGTACCTTCAACGCGTGGCCGTCCACCCCGACGCCCGTCGGCGGGGTTGGGGAAGAGCGCTCGTCGCCGACGCCCTCCTCTGGCTCTGGGAGCACGGGACGGCGCGCGTCTACGTGAACACCCAACTCGAGAACCAGGCCGCGCTCGAGCTGTACGCGGCGACGGGCTTCACGCTCATGCCCGAAGGCCTGCTGGTGCTCGGCGGCGCGCTGTGATCGGCGGCCGCATTCCGTTCGGGCACGGAGCCGGCGCCGTTCGCCGACGCGTGACTTCGGTCACCGCCGCCATACTCATCGTGCTCGGGACCTTCGTCGTGCCCGCGGCCGCGCAGACCCAGACCACGACGGCGGGCTTACCCGCGCTCGTGCTCGTCGCCCAGGACGCCTGGGTCCCGACCGGTGGCGTGTTCACCATGCACCTGCGCGTCGACAGCACCGGGGCAAGCGCGCCCTCCGGGTTGAACCTCACGCTCACACTCCACGACACCGTCACCACGCGTTCCGCGTTCGACGACACCCTGAACGCCGGCAAGCCGGTCCTCCCCTCGACGATCGGGAGCACGATCAGCGCGCCGTTCGACAGCCTCGCGATCGATGCCGACGGCAACCGCGTCTTCTCGGTCGCGTTGCAGACCGCAACCGACCAGTCCGCCGATCGCCTCGCGGCGCGGCGCCCCGACGGCGGTGTGTACCCCCTCGAGGTGCAGCTCCGTGACGCCGACGACCACAAGGTCGACGGGTTCGTCACGCACGTGGTCGTGGCCAACGTCGCCGCCGGATCCGTCGACGCCGGCGCGCCGGCGCTGTCCAGTGGCCGTCCCCTCGACGTGGCCTGGGTCTGGCCACTGTCGGCCGACCCCGCCTTCCTCCCCGACGGCACCGCCGACCCTGCGGTCGTCGACCAGCTCGCGCCCAACGGCCGGCTCGGCCGCCAGGCCGCCTTCATCGACTCGCTGACCGACCTGCCGCTCACGCTCGCGCCGTCGCCCGAGACACTCGACGGTTGGCTCTCCATCGCGCACCAGCGCACCGATCTCGCGAGCGGCATCGCCGCGGTGCAGCGGGCCGCGTCCCGCAATGAGATCCTGGCCGGCCCGTTCGTGCCACTCGACCTCCCAGCGTTGACCGCCGCCGGCCTCGACGGCTCGTTCGACTCCGAGTTCACGAGAGGCACCACGACCCTCGACCGCGTCATCGGCACGCGGCTCGACCCGCGCACCGCGTTGCCCGGGCCCCTCGACCAGCGTGCCGCCCAGATGCTGCGCCAGCGCGGTGTCGACCGCCTCGTCGTCGACGACCCCACGGTGCTGACGGCCGCGCCCGAGACCTTTACTCCCGCGCATCCCTACACCGTGCAGGCGACGCCCGGTGACGACAGCACGGCCTTGACTGTCGTCACCGCCGACGCCGGGATCCAACGGCTCCTCAGCGGCGACGAGGCCCCGGCGCTGCGCGCCGCCCACGTGCTCGCGGCGCTGGCCTTCATCGAGCGGGAGCAGCCCGGTCTCACTCGTGGCGTTGCGATCGTGAACCCGAGTCGCTGGGACGCACCCCAGGCGATGCTCGACGCACTCGCGGCCGGCCTGCGCAAGAACCCCTTCGTGCACGCGACGACCGTCGACGGCCTGATCGCCGACGTCCCCGTCGCCGAGGGCGCTCCCCGCACCTTCCAGACCCGCGCCTCCACCACCACCGCGCCGGTCACGGCGAAGGAGTTCGGGCTCGGGTACCTGAGCCTCGGCGCCATCACCAACCTGTTCGGGCCCGAGGACGCCCGCGTGGCACGCGGCGAGCGGGCACTGTTCTCGTCGCTCACGTCGGCCTGGGAGTCCACCGGTGGCCGCGTCAAGGCGCTGGCGCTCCTCACCGCGATCGGCACGTCGGCCGACGACTTCCTCGCGCGCATCCGAATCCCATCGAGCACGACCGTCACCATCACGTCGAGTCGCGCCGAGATCCCGATCACCTTCCGCAACGACACCGATCAAAAGGTGCGCGTGCACGTCACGTTGGAGAGCGACAAGCTGCTCTTCCCCGACGGCAACGAACGCGACATCGAGCTCCCACCGCGCAGCACCACCGCGAAGTTCACGGTCGAGACCCGCAGCTCGGGCACGTTCCCCGTGATCATCACCGTCACGACCGCGGGCAACATCCCGATCCAGAGCACGCAGCTGCGCGTGCGGTCCACGTTCGTGAGCGGCGTCGGGATCTTCCTCACCGTCGCCGCGGTCCTGTTCCTCGCGCTGTGGTGGGGTTGGGACATCCGCAAGCGCCGGCGCGCCAAAGCGCACGCCAAGGCGAACCCGGACGACGGCCCCGACGGTCCCCGCCCGGCGGTTGGCCCCGCGCCAGCATGAACAAGTGAGCGACGAGGAGCCGACTTCCCGTTCAGGCACGGAGCCGACTTCCCGTTCAGGCACGGAGCCGACTTCCCGTTCAGGCACGGAGCCGGAGCCGCTCCCGCTCCCCCATCCCGACGCCGGGCTCGAAGGACGGGAGTTCGTCACCGACGAGTCGCGCCGCATCATGCGGTCGAGCGCGGTCGTCGCGGTCGGCACCGCGCTCTCGCGCCTCACCGGGTTCGTGCGCATCGCCGCGCTCGCATACGCGCTCGGTGTCACCGCGCTCGCGGGCACCTACAGCTATGCGAACGAGACACCCAACATCGTCTACGAGCTGCTCCTCGGCGGTGTGTTCACCGCCACCCTCGTCCCGCTGTTCGTGAAGTACTTCGAATCCGACGACGAAGACGCCGCCAGCGCGGTCACCACCGTCTCGATGCTGGCGTTGCTCGCGGTCACCGTCATCGGCGTGCTCTTCGCGCCGTTGATCGTGCGCCTCTACACGCTCGACGTCCACGGACCCGGACGCGCCAACCAGCAGGAGCTGGCAACGGAGCTCCTCCGCCTCTTCATGCCCCAGATGCTGTTCTACGGCATCGTCGCCCTCGCGACGGCAATGCTGAACGCGCAGCGGCGGTTCGTCGCCGCGGCGTTCGCGCCGATCCTCAACAACGTCGTCGTCATCGCCGTGTTCCTCATGCTCCCGCGCATCGCGAGCGAGTCGCTCTCGGTGCACTCCGCGCTCGACGACGACGCGCTCGTGCTGTTGATGGGAGTCGGCACGACCGCGGGCGTCGCGGTGATGGCGCTCGCGTTGCTCCCCGCATTGCGGCACGCACGCCTCCACCTCCGGTTCTTCCCCGCGTGGCGACACGCCGCTGTCCGCACCATGCTGCGCGTCGGTGGGTGGACGGTCGGGTACGTGATCGCGAACCAGGTCGCGCTCTTCGTCGTGACCGTGCTTGCGGTCGGTACGAAGGGTGGCCCGTTCGTCTACATGGCGGCATACGCGTTCTTCCAGCTGCCCCACGGCCTGTTCGCGGTGTCGTTGATGACCACGTACTCACCGGAGCTCGCACGCGCCGCGACACGCGGGGACATCCCGGCGATGCGCGTGCAGCTGTCACGCGCGCTGCGGGTCACGACCGCGGTGATCGTGCCCGCGGCCGCGCTCTACATCGGGCTCGCGCGCCCCTTGATCGTCACGCTCCTGCAGCGCGGCGCGTTCTCGGCGAGCGACGCCTCGATCGTGGCCGACACGCTCGTCGCCTTCGCGGTCGGGCTCGTGCCATTCTCGATCTACTTGTTCTCGTTGCGCGCGTTCACGTCGCGCCTCGACACGTTCACGCCGTTCTGGATCAACTGCATCGAGAACGCGATCAACATCGCGCTGGCCTTCGGCCTCTACGCCTGGCTCGGCGTGCCCGGGCTCGCCCTCGCGTTCTCCGTCGCGTATCTCTGCGCCGCCGTGCTCGCCCTCGTCGTGGTCGACCGCCGGCTCCACGGCATCGAAGGCCGCGCGCTCGCGACCACCATGGTGAAGAGCGTCGGGGCGGGAGCCGTCGCCGCCGGCGCGAGCTGGTTGGTCGCCGACGCGATCGGGTGGTCGACGGCCGGCGAGGCGCTGACGTCGCTCGTGGTCGGCGGCCTCGCGGGAGTCGCGGTCTACGTGGGTGTGGCGACGGTCGTCCGCCTCGACGAGCTCCGCGCCCTGTACGCGCTCATACCGGCCCGGCTCCGTGCCTGAACGGAAACGACCGGCTCCGTGCCTGAACGGGAAAGCGCGCTCCACACACCGTCGCCGCGTCAGGACCGATAGCGTCACTGCCCATGGGGATACGAGTGGTCACCGACAGCGCGTGCGATCTCCCGGCACCACTCATCGACGCGCTCGGCATCGAGATCGTGCCTCTCACCATCCGCTTCGGTGACCAGGAGTTCGTCGACCGTGTCGAGCTGAGCGCCGACCAGTTCTGGGACCGACTCGAGCATTCCGACACCCTCCCCGAGACGGCCGCGCCGTCGCCCGGCGCGTTCGAGGCGTGCTTCCGCGACCTCGCGGCGCGCGGCGCGACCGGGATCGTGTGCATCAACCTCTCGTCGCACTTGTCGGGCACGATGCAGTCGGCCCAGGTCGCCGCGGCCGCGACCGTGGAGGTGTGCCCGGTTCAGGTGATCGACTCGCAGAGCGCGTCGATGGGACAGGGCAACCTGTGCCTCACTGCCGCGCGCCGCGCCGCCGACGGCGACTCGCTGGAGTCGATCGTCGCAGAGGTCGTCGACCGCCGGGATCGAACCAAGCTCTTCGCCACCCTCGACACCCTCGAGTTCCTCAAGAAGGGTGGGCGAGTCGGGAACGCGCGTGCGCTCGTCGGCACGATGCTGTCGATCAAGCCAGTGATCGAGCTGCGCGCCGGCGTCGTCGAGGAGACGGCCAAGGTGCGCACCCGCTCGAAGGCGTTGCGCATGCTCGCGGCGAAGGCGAGCGAGGAGAAGATCGAGCACCTCTCGGTGTTGCACGGCAACGCGCCCGATCTCGAAGAGTTCTTCGATCTCCTCGCGCCGATCTTCCCCCGCGACGAGATCATCACGGGACTCATCGGCCCGGTGATCGGCACCCATGCCGGCCCTCGCGTCATCGGCGTCACCTACCAGGTCATCCGGGGCTGATCCGGGAGTCCGGCTCCGTGCCTGAACCGGGAGGGTCGCGGCCCTCGGCCAGAATGAAGCAGTGACCGAACTCACGAGCCCCGGGCGCGTGCTCAGTGGCCGCTACCAGCTCGTCGAGCCTCTCGCCCGCGGCGGCATGGCGACGGTCTGGGTGGCCGACGACTGGGTGCTGTCGCGTCGGGTGGCAGTGAAGATCCTTCGGGCCGACCTCGCCGAGGACGACGCCCTGCGCACCCGTTTCCGCAACGAAGCGGTCGCCGCGGCCAAGGTCATGCACCCCAACATCGTCGCCACCTACGACACGGGCGACGACGACGGCACCGCCTACATCGTGATGGAGCTCGTCAACGGCCCCACGCTGCGGCGCATCATCGACGACGTCGGCGGCTTGCCGGTGCGTGACGTGATCCGCATCGGGGAGCAGGTTGCCGACGCGCTCGACGCCGCGCACCGCGCGGGCCTGGTGCACCGCGACGTGAAACCCGCAAACGTGCTCGTGCCCGAGAGCGGCCCGGTCAAGGTCACCGACTTCGGCATCGCCAAGGCGATCGGCACCGACGACCTCACACGCACGGGCACGGTGATGGGCACCGCGCGCTATCTCTCGCCGGAGCAGGTGAACGGGCATGCGACCGACGCCCGCACCGACGTCTACGGGCTCGGCCTGCTCATGTTCGAGATGCTGTGCGGCCATCCGCCGTTCGGCGGCGACACCGAGATCGCGACCGCCATGGCCCGCCTCACGACCTCCGCGCCGTCGGTGCGCGCCGATCGGCCCGACGCCCCGGCCCAACTCGACGACATCGTGCACCGCTGCCTCGCGCGCAAGCCCGACGCGCGGTACGAGTCGGCGCGCGCCGTGCACGACGCACTGGCGCGGCTGCGCACACCCGTTTCGCGTTCGGGCACGCAGCCGGCTCCGCGTTCGGGCACGCAGCCGGCTCCGCGTTCGGGCACGCAGCCGGCACCCAGGCCCGCCGCCGCAACCGCGCGTCCGACGGCGAAGCCCGCGCCCGTCGTCCCAGTGGTGCGTCCTGCGCCGGTGGCGGTGAAACGGCGCAAGGGCTCGGGGTGGATCTGGGTGGTGCTCGCCGTGCTCGTCGTGCTCGGCCTCGCGGCCGCGGCCGTCTATCTCGGCACCAAGGACAACTCCAGCGGCGGATCGGGTTCCGCCAATTCGGCCGCTGGCGCGTCGCCGGCTGTCGTTGGCGCCAGCGCATTCGACCCATTCGGCGACGGTCAGGAAGACGACGCGCACACCGGCCAGGCGGTCGACGGCGACGTCACCACGGCGTGGTCGACCGAGCACTACAACGACCCCCTCCAGAACACGAAGAAGGGGGTCGGCCTCCGCATCGAGCTCGAAGGTGACGCGAAGATCTCGTCGGTCACGGTGAAGACGAACCAGGACGGATGGAGCGGCGACATCTACGTATCGAGCGATCCGGGTTCGACGCTCGCCGATTGGGGCACTCCCCAGGCGGGCGGCGCCGAGCTCGGCATGAGCAAGACATTCACCATGGATGCGCGCGGGAAGTACGTCCTGATCTGGCTGACCGTCCTCCCCAAAGTGGGCGACTCGTACCAACTCCAGATCACCGATGTCACGGTTGCGTGACGACGACGCCGACCTCGCGCGTCGCGCTTCCCGCGGGGACCGCGCTGCGCTCGAGACACTGCTCGACCGTCACGCCGACCGCATCCACGCGCTGTGTCGACGGATCATCCCGCACCGCGAGGACGCGCTCGACGCGACCCAGGAGGCGATGATCGCGGTCGTGCGCGGGATCCGCCGCTTCGACGGCCGTTCTGCGTTCACCACGTGGCTCTACCGCGTCGCCACCAACGCGGCGCTCGACGAGCTGCGCCGCAAGAACCGCCGGCCCGTCCCCGCCGACCTCCCAGAACGCCCCGCGACCGGGTCACGCATCGACGAGCAGGTCGATGCCCGCGTCGACATCGACGCCGCGCTCGCCGCGATCCCCGAGGACTTCCGCGTCGCCGTCGTGCTGCGCGACCTGTGCGACCTCGACTACGCGGAGATCGCGACCGTGCTCGACCTGCCCGCCGGCACCGTGCGCTCGCGCATCTCGCGCGGTCGGGCCGCGCTCGCCGACCTGCTCGGGAACCCCGACCCCGCCGACGAACGTCACACCACCGACCATGCCTGACGACGAGACCTCTCCCGAAGCGCACAACGGGCGCGACGAGCGCGTTGCCGCGCTCCTCGCGGTCGAACCACTTGACGACGTCACCCGGCGGCGCCTGGTGAACACCGCGATGCGCACCACCGGGACCGCGCGCCAGGCGCGCCGGCTGATGGCGGCAGCCGTCGTCGTCGTGGTGCTCGTGGCCGGCGCGGGAGTCGTGATCGCGGTCGGGGGTGGCGGTGGCAGCTCCTCGTCCACGGCGGCGCGCGACAAGGCCGCTCGAGCCCTGCCCGCGAACGGGACCGAGAACGAAGTGGTCGCGGGCAGCGCGCGGAGCGTCGGGGACTTCGGCGACCTCGGCACCGCCGCGAACGTCGAACGGCTCCGCCGCGCCTTCGACGCCACCGGGGATGTCGCGGCGAACCCCTTGACGCCCACCAACGCTGCGGGCGCCCCGGGCCAGACGACCGCGAGCGACTCGGCGAGCTCCGACGCGCTCGTCAACCGCTTCCGCGCGCTCGGCTGCTCGCCCTCGACGCTGCCGCCCGGCACCGTGGTCGCGCTCGCCTCGGGCACGATCCACGGCCACCCGGTGATCGTCGTCGACCTCGAGAGCGCCCGGTGGCGCCCACTCGTTCCATGCGATCGAGACCGACACCTGCAAGGTCCACCGCCTGTCCTGAGTCTCGAGCGGGCGTTGCGGGTAACCTGCCGCAGTCGCACGCCGACGGGCGCGGCGCGAAACATGTGGGAGCGGTCATGACCGACTGGACAACTGACGCGGTCGACACCCTCGAGCAGATCGTCGACACGGTGCGCGACAAGACGGTCGTGCCCGCGCAACGAGCGACCCGGGCAGTCGTGTACGGGCTGCTCGTCGGGTTCTTCGTGTTCGTCGCCGTCACGATGCTGGGCATCGCGATCTTCCGCGTGCTGGTGGTCCTCACCGGCGACGTCTGGATGGCCTACCTGATCCTCGGGGGAATCTTCGTGATCGCAGGCGCGTTCGTGTGGACACTGCGATTCATGCGTCCCGAGGACACGAATGCCTGACGCACGTGAACTGCTGATCGTCGGCTCCGGACCCGCGGGTCTCACCGCGGCCGTCTACGCCGGGCGCGCCAACCTGAAGCCGATCGTGATCGAGGGCATCGGCGCGGGCGGCCAGCTCATGCTCACCACCGACGTCGAGAACTTCCCCGGCTTCCCCGACGGGATCCTGGGCCCTGAGCTGATGATGAAGTTCCGCGAGCAGGCGGAGCGCTTCGGCGCCGAGTTCGTCACCGCCGATGCCGACCGGGTGGATCTGACGAGCTCGCCCTTCGGTGCGTGGGCCGGGAGCACCGAGTACCGCGGCGACGCGATGATCATCACCACCGGCGCGACCGCCCGGATGTTGGGCCTCCCGTCGGAGGAGCGCCTGCTCGGGCACGGTGTCTCCACCTGCGCGACATGCGACGGGTTCTTCTTCCGCGAGAAGCCGATCGCGGTCGTCGGGGGTGGCGACTCCGCGCTCGAGGAGGCGATCTTCCTCACCAAGTTCGCGACGAAGGTCACGATCGTCCACCGCCGCCACGAGCTGCGGGCGTCGAAGATCATGCAGGACCGGGCGCTGGCGAACCCGAAGATCGAGTTCCTGTGGAACACGATCGTCGACGACGTGTTGGGAGACGGTTCGGTCGAGGCGTTGCGCGTCCGCGACGTCGTCACCGGTGAGGAGTCCGACTTCGCGGTCGACGGCTTGTTCGTCGCCATCGGTCACGACCCCACCACGACGCTGTTCCGCGGCCAGCTCGACCTCGACGACGACGGCTACATCATCACCGCCGCCGACTCCACCCGCACGTCCGTCGACGGTGTCTTCGCCGCCGGCGACGTCCAGGACCACGTCTACCGGCAGGCGATCACCGCCGCCGGGAGCGGCTGCATGGCCGCGATCGAAGTCGAACGCTGGCTCGCCGCCCGGGAATAGCCCGGAATGACGCCCGCCCTGCGGGTGTTGCAAGCCCGACAGCCATCCCAGACGCGCCCGGTCGGTACACTTCCGCACCGACCCCAGGAAAGGACATTCGGTGGCCGACGACATTGTGACCTTGTCTGACAGCACTTTCGACGAGGCGATCGGCGCATCCGACACGCCGGTACTGGTCGATTTCTGGGCCGAGTGGTGCGGTCCCTGCAAGATGATCGCGCCCACCCTCGCCGAGATCGCCGACGAGCAGCGTGGCAAGCTCGCCATCGCCAAGCTCAATGTCGACGACAACCCTGACACCGCCCGCCGCTACGACGTCATGAGCATCCCGACGCTCCTCGTCTTCAAGAACGGCGAGCAGGTCAAGCGCATCGTGGGCGCCAAGGGCAAGGGTCAGCTCCTCCAGGACCTCGCCGAGTACATCGGTTGAGCGATCCGGCCGTACTCCGGCCGGGCAGCAGCGGTGAGGCCGTCCGGGATCTCCAGCAGCGCCTCAGCGCGTTGGGCTTCGACGTGCCGTCGGAGGAAGCGGGCCGGTTCGACAGCGGTACCTTCACCGCGGTCTCGGCGTTCCAGGACGCCCGAGGGTTGCGCTCCGACGGGATCTGCGGCCGCGAGACATGGGCTGCGCTCGTCGAGAGCGGCTTCCGCCTCGGCGACCGCATGCTCTACCGCCGCCGGCCGATGCTGCGGGGCGACGACGTCGCCGAGCTCCAACGCCGGCTGAACGCGCTCGGCTTCGATGCCGGCCGGGAGGACGGCATCCTCGGTGACGACACCTCCGGCGCGCTCATCGAGTTCCAGCGGAACGTCGGGATCACCGCCGATGGCATCTGCGGGCCCGAGACCATCGCCGCACTCGACCGCCTGAACCGCCCTCCGCTCGAGGGCCTGGCGGAAGGCGAGATCGCCAGCGTCCGTGAGCGCGAGGAGCTGCGCCGAGGTGAACACAAGCTGTCGGGCAAGCGGGTGTTCGTCGCTGCCACCCCCGGCTTCGAGACACTCGGCACCGGCATCGTGCACGCCCTGCTCGCCGCCGGCGCCGATGCAGTGCTCGACACCACTGGCGGCGACGGCTCGGAGATCGCGTCCGAGGCCAACCGCTACTCCGCCGACCTGTTCCTGGCGGTGGGCCCGGGCGACGCACCGGGGTGCCGGTGCAGCTACTTCGAGTCGGGCCGCTTCCGGTCCGAGGCCGGGTACCGCGTGGCCACCGCCATCCGCCAGGAGCTCGAGCCGTTGCTGGGCGAGGTGGGCGGCGTGTGCGGCCGCGCCTACGCGGTGCTCCGCGAGACGAAGATGGCGGCCGTGATCTGCGAGCCGGCGGCCGGCGACGACGTCGACGGCGTGCGCCGAGTCGTCACCCGCGGACCCGAGTTGGCGAGGGCCATCGTGGCAGGCGTCCAGCGCGGGGTCGGCGGCGGAACCGCCTGACCGGCGCGTCACGCTTTTCTTGCGCGTGCAACTAGTTTTCGGGACCGCCCTCGACGATGACGCGGTAGATGCGTTCGAGGTCCTCGAGGGTCGAGAACTCGACGACGACCTTGCCGCGTGACACCCCCATGCTGATCTTGACCCGCGTGTCGAGGCGGTCGCCCAGCAGCTCCTCGAGCTCGACCAGGCCCGGCGGTCGGAGACGGCGGCGGCTCTCCGCAGCGTCACCCTTCTCGGGATCCGGGGTCGCGTCGGGCTCGCCGGTCTCGTGCTCCCGGATCGCCTCTTCGACCGATCGGACCGAGAGGTCGTCGTCGATCGCCCGCTTGGCGAGCTGCTCCTGGAACGCGCGGTCGGGGGTGCCGAGCAGCGCCCGGGCGTGGCCCATCGAGAGCTTGCCCTCCTGGAGCGCGCGTTGGATCGACGGCGGGAGCTGGAGCAACCGGAGAGTGTTCGAGACCGTGGCCCGGCTGCGACCCACCCGGGTCGCGACCTCGTCGTGGGTGAGGCCGAAGTCCTCGATGAGCTGCTGGTAGGCGGCGGCCTCTTCGAGCGCGTTGAGATCGTCACGGTGGAGGTTCTCGACGAGTGCGTGCTCGAGCGCGGCCGAGTCGTCGGTCGCATGCACGAGCGCGGGGATCGTCACCAGCCCGACCCGCCGCGCGGCGCGCCAGCGCCGCTCGCCCGCGACGAGCTCGTACTCCCCGTCACCGAGCGGCCGGACAAGGATCGGCTGGAGCACGCCCACCTCGCGGATCGACTCCGCGAGCGCCGAGAGCGCGTCTTCGTCGAAGTACTCCCGAGGCTGGTACCGGTTGGGCCGCACCGACGCGACCGGCAGCATCTCGAGCCCGCCACGCTCGGTGACGGCGAACTCGGTCCCCGGTGGGATGAGCGCCCCGAGCCCCTTACCCAGTCCGCCGCGTCGCGCCACTGCTCACCTCTTTCGCCAGCTTCCGGTAGGCCTTCGCGCCCCTCGACGTCGGGTCGAAGACGATGATCGGTTGACCGAACGACGGCGCCTCCGCGAGCCGGACCGTCCGGGGTACCACGGTCTTGTACACGCGAGCCCCGAAGTGCTCGCGTACCTCGGTCTCGACCTGATCGGCGAGGCGCGTCCGTGTGTCGTGCATGGTCAGGACGATTCCGCGCACGTCGAGCGTCGGGTTCAGGACGCTACGGACGCTCGCGACGTTCCGGAGGAGCTGCCCGAGGCCCTCCAGCGCGTAGTACTCGCACTGGATCGGAACGATGACATCGTCGGCGGCGGCCAGGCCGTTGACGGTCAGGAGGCCGAGCGACGGCGGGCAGTCGATGATGATGATGTCGTAGTCGTCCCGGATGGTGTCGAGCGCCCGCTTGAGCTTCTGCTCACGGCTGAAGGCGGGGACCAGCTCGATCTCCGCTCCCGCGAGGTCGAGGGTCGCGGGGATCACGAACAGGTTCTTCAGGCTCGTGGGCTCGACGGCGTCCATTGCCGGGGTGTCGTTCATGATCACGTCGTAGATCGAGTATTGGACGTCGCGCGCGTTGACCCCGAGGCCGGTGGTGGCGTTGCCTTGGGGATCCAGGTCGACGACCACGACCCTGAAGTCGGCCTCGGCCAGCGCGGCACCGAGGTTCACCGCGGTGGTGGTCTTCCCCACGCCGCCCTTCTGGTTGGCGATCGCGATGATTCGTGGGAGCACGAGCGGAGCCATCGCCTCGGTCTGGCCAGTGGCGTCGTCCGCCTCGGGCTCGGCGACCGCAGCGGGCTCCGGCTCCGACTCGGGCTCGGGCTCGGCGACCGCAAGGGGCTCCGGCTCCAGCTCCGGCTCGGGCTCCGGAATCGGCTCGGGTCGAGGTGTGGCAGCGGCAGGTTCGCTCGCCGCGCTGACAGGGAGCGCTTCGGGCTCGGGCTCGGACTCGGCCGCAGGAGCTGGTTCGGTGGTGGGAAGGTCAGGTGTCGGCGCGAACTCGACCACGGATTCGGGCTCCGATTCAGGCGGCGGCGACACGGGTTCGTTGGGATCGGACTCGCTTCGTCGACGCCCGAAAAGGCGTCGACGTTGGCGCTGATCGTGCATGTCGTCGGCCATCAACCATCCAAGTAGGGAGTCAGCCCTGAGGGGCCATCGTCAACCAAGACGTCGTCCGGGTCAAGAACGTTTCACGTGAAACCCTCAACGGGCTGTCAAGATCGGGCCACGTTCCACGTGGAACGTCTCGACTAGGCCGTCCAGAGCGGTCGCTTGGATGGTACTCCCACGCGACGCGGCCAGCGCTCCAAAACGGGCTCCAGGAGCATCATTCTTGCCGCGGTCGCCCCCCCACGGTGTATCGCTTCGGCCGGCTCGAGGCCCAGCAACGCCAGCCCTTCTGGTGGCCACCGATGGCGCGAGGCGTGCTGCGCCGACGGTGGGGCAGCCGGGGGCTCCGTCACGACCAAATGCCCACCGGCGCTCAGGAACCCGACTGCGCACTCTGCGGTTGTCGCAGGTGGGCCGAACGATCGCGCGGTCACCAGGTCGAACGCGCCTCGCAGCTCCGGATCGCGGGCGAGCTCCTCGGCTCTCCCCTCCGCGACTCCGCACCGATCACCGAGGCCCAGGGCCTGGATTGCCTCGCGGAGGAACTCGCACCGTCGGTGCTGGGCATCGAGCAACACCAGTGACGCATCCGGGAATGCGGCCGCGACCACGAGCCCGGGAAGTCCTCCACCGGAGCCCAGATCCAGGATCCGGCCGGCCGACGGGTCCAACATCGCGGCAAGATCCGCCGCGTGCTCGAGCTGGCGGCCGACGGGCCCTGGCCCGACGAAACCTCGACGCTGCGCCTCGGCGACGAGCGCGTCGAGGCCGGTGCCGGTCACGCCGGGCGCAGCACCACCCGACGACGAGGGTCTTCGCCCTCGGACTCGGTGGCGACGCCGTCGATCTCGGCCGCGGTGTCGTGCACGATCTTACGGTCGGACGCCGACATCGGCTCGAGCCGCTTCGGACGCCCGCTCTCGACGACCTCTGCCGCGAGCGCTCGCGTGAACTCCTCGAGCGCGTCCCGGCGCTTGGCGCGGTATCCGGCGACGTCGACGTGGATCCGTGCGCCACGGCCGTCGGTCTGACGCTGGACGACCGTGCGCACCAGCTCCTCGATCGCGGTCAGGGTCACCCCACGGGGGCCGACGAGGAGGCCCAGGTTGTCGCCGGTGACCTCGACCAGCACCGTGTCGTCGCCGATGACGGTGTCGACCTGAGCACCGAGGTCGAACGCGTCGACCAGTCCTCGGGTGAAGTCCTCGGCCGCCTGGGCCTGCTCCTCGATCGGCACCTCGTGCTCGGTTGCTTCCACGGTGTTCCCCTCAACTTCTCGACGAGGCTGTGTGCGCGCGCTCGTCGTTGCGCGTTGGCCGGACTTCTTCGGAGTGTCGCCGTTCCCGGTCGACTTGCCGGTGCCGGTGCCGGTGCCGGAACCACCCGCGTTGCGCGAGCCACCGCCACCGCCGCTGCCGCCACGCCGCCGCGATCGCGACGACGGCGAACCACCACCCGGGCGCGTGCCCGCCCGTCCTTCGGCCGCACCGGCATCACCCGCGGGTGCGTCCGATCGGGACCGTGAGCTCGAGCCGCGCCGATTCCGGCGCTGGCGCTCGCCGGGCTTCTCCCGCGAGATCGGCTTCACCCGGGCACGAACCCGGGCCTCACCGCCGCCGAAGCGCGCGAAGAGCCCGGTCTTGGGCTCCTGCAGCACCTCGTACTCGACGTCGTTCTCGTCGACACCGAGCTCGTCGAGTGCCGCGTCGAGTGCCGCCTCGATCGTCCGTCCTGTTGTCTCCACCCACTCCATGGGACCACACCCGTCTCCGCCGATGGGCGGAATGGCTCTGCCGGCTATCGCCGTTTTCGCTTCTTGCTCCGGCGACCCGACGGCCCGCTGGACGATTGCTGAGCACCGCTACCACCGGACTTGGCGGTCCCACTCGGGGGGGTGCCCTTGGCGGATCCCCCCGGTCCCGAGGACTTCGTGGGTGTCGCATCCGGCTTGCCGGATCCCCCGTTCGTGCCGTTGCCGGCGCCACCACTCGTCGCGTCGCCATTCGTGGCGGCCGGGAGCTGGAACAGCTTGCGCAGGCCACCCGGGCCCCGGGTCTCCGGGGCCGCTTCGCTCTTCACGTCGATCGCGCCACCCGACGCGGCCGCATGGGCGGCCATCCCCGGTCTGGTGATCTTGCGCAGGATGATCTCCTGTTGCCCGAGCCGCCACAGGTTGCTCACCAGGAAGTAGAGCACCAGGCCGGCCGGGAACTGCAGCGAGAACACGCCGAAGGCGATCGGGAGGATGTTCGTGATCATCGCCATCTGGTTCGTCATGTTCGGCGAGTTGCGCCGGTTCTGACGGGCCTGGAGGAAACCGGTCAGGATCACCAGGCCGACGAGGATGAAGTAGGGGAGGGCGTCGAGGAAGCCGCCCGTCACGCCGGTCGCGCTCTGCGAGAGGTCGATGCCGAGAAAGTAGAGCGGGTTTGGCAGGTTCCCCTTGCCGCACAACGTCTGATTGACGGCATGGTTCGCGCCGGAGGGAGTGCAGAACGCCGCGTAGAGCGACGAGCTCGACGGGACGTGCTGGTACGGGGTGCGCATCACGCGGAACAGCGCGAAGAAGATCGGCATCTGCACCAGGAGGGGCAAGCAACCCGCGAGCGGGTTGATCTTGTTCTCCTGGTAGTACTTCATCATCTCTTCGTTGAGCTTCTGGCGATCGCCCTTGTACTTCGCCTGGAGCTTCTTGATCTCCGGCTGGGCGCGCTGCATCGCCATCATCGACTTCGCCTGCTTGGCGGTCAGCGGGAACAGCGCCAGCATCACGACGACCGTGAGCATGATGATCGAGACCCCGAGGTTCGGGACCAAGCCGTAGAAGAAGGCGAGGATCGACCCGAAGAAGTTGTAGATCGGGTCGAACGGTGACCCGCCGTTGGCGAAGACCATCATGCTGATCTGCTCTCTTCCGCCGCGACCGCGACGGCTCGTCTCGATTGCGAACGTACGTTCGGCTCCGGCACCGGGTCGAGGCCGCCTTCATGCCAGGGGTGGCACCGCCCGACCCGCCGCACCGCCAGCCACGAGCCCCTCCGAGCGCCGTGGGTCGCAAGCGCCTCGAGCGCATACTGCGAGCATGACGGGTAGAACCGGCAGCGAGGCGGGAGGTACCGGCTGATCAGCCGCCACGCTCGGATCGGGACCATCAGCGCCCGGGCCGGCAGCGTCCCTGCCGGCGTGGTGGCCGCCGGCGTGGTCGTGGGGGAGGCCGTCGGTGCCCTCATGGCGTCTCCCCGACCTGTCGCACGAGCGTGGCGACCGACGACTCGAGGACCGCGAACTCGGCGGACTCGACCCCCGGGTCGGTGCTGAAGAGGTACAGCCCGCCCGGCTGGAGCTCGTCGGCCGCGCCCGCGACCGCGGCACGGAGCCGCCGCCGGATCCGGTTGCGGGTCACAGCCGAACCTGCCCATTTCCCCACTGCGTACGAGCACGCGGGGGGCACGGCCGAGCCGTCGTGGACGAACCGCAGCGTAATGGAGCCGGCCCTGCGCCGGCGGGCCCGAGCGAGGGCCTCGAAGCTTGCACGGTCGCGAATGCGCCAGATCAGGCGGAGAGACGCTTCCGGCCGCGGGCGCGGCGGGCGCGGAGCACCGCTCGCCCTCCGCGCGTCCGCATCCGGCCGCGGAAGCCGTGGGTCTTGCTGCGCTTGCGATTGTTGGGCTGGAAGGTGCGCTTCAAACGAAAGGCCTCCTCGAGGTGGCCGCGCGCGGAGCGAATCGGAGCTCCGCGCGGGAGGCGACGAACGATTCAGTGTAGAGGCCGCCCGATTCCAGGCGCAACGCGGGGGAAGACGGCGTGCTCGCGGCCTGTCCCGCGCCCTGCCGCAGCGAATTCCGCCCCTTGTGGACAGTGCGCGCGGGTGCTACGTTGCGCGCCTCGCACGGCTGCGGCCTGGCCGTTTGCGAACTTCCCCGGCGGGCCCCCAGGGGCTTGACCAGGCCGACACGGAGACCACGCGGCGGGGTCCACCCGACGCAAATTTCAGGACGGCGCGTTTGCATCGTCCATCGATCTCCACACCTGTGGACGCTCCTGTGGACAGAGGAGGCTGGGGCGCCGTGACGGCCGACGAAATCTGGGACCAGGGAGCCGCCGCTCTCCGCGCGCAACTCGCGCCCGCGACCTGGGCCGCCTGGTTCCACGGGGTGCGCCCGGTGGAGTTCGCGAACGACGTGCTGATGCTGTCGGTCCCGAGCTCCCTTGCCGCAGAGCGGATCCGTTCGAGCTACTCGGGCATGCTGACCGATGCCATCCGTGACGTCACCGGCGAGACCGTGCAGCTCGAGCTGCTCATCGAAACCGACGTCCGCGACCCCGTTCTCGGCTCGCCGGCGCCGCCGCTCCCGCTCGTCGATCCCGTTCTCGCGCCCTCGCAGCTCGGCACCGCCGCGCCCGACGAGGCCTTCGCCGCGTGGGCGTCCGGCACGCTGAACGAGCGCTACACCTTCGACCAGTTCGTCATCGGGGCCTCGAACCGGTTCGCGCACGCGGCAGCACTCTCCGTGGCCGAAAGCCCCGGTCGGTCCTACAACCCTCTGTTCATCTACGGGCCCGCAGGCCTGGGGAAAACCCACCTGCTCCACGCCATCGGCCACCACGTGCGCACCGTCTTCCGCAACAAGCGCGTCCGGTACGTGTCCACCGAGACGTTCATGAACGAGTTCGTCGACGCCATCCGCGCCAAGGCCATGCCGGGGTTCAAGCGGCGCTACCGCGACCTCGACGTGCTCCTGATCGACGACATCCAGTTCCTCGAACGCACCCAGGAGCTCCAGGAGGAGTTCTTCCACACCTTCAACCAACTCCATGGTGAGGGCGGCCAGATCGTGATCTCCTCCGACCGCGCACCGAAGTCGATCGCCGCGTTGGAGGACCGACTCCGCACCCGCTTCGAGTGGGGCCTGATCACGGACGTGCAACCACCGGAGTTCGAAACCCGGCTCGCCATCCTCCGCAAGAAGGCCGAGGCCGAGCATCTCGGTGGAATTCCACCCGAAGTGCTCGCGTTCATCGCCACCAACATCAGCGACAACATCCGCGAGCTCGAAGGCGCCCTGATCCGCGTCGCCGCCTACTCGAGCCTCAACCGCGCCACGCTGACCGAAGAGGTCGCGCACCAAGTGCTCGCGGACCTCCTCCCACCGACCACACCGCGCGTCATCACCCCGGATCTCATCCTCGACGAGACTGCCAAGATGTTCGGCTGGACGATCGAGGACCTCTGCGGGAAGAGCCGCCGCCGGCCCTTGGTCACCGCACGTCAGATCGGCATGTACGTGTTCCGTGAGCTCACCGACTACAGCTACCCACGCATCGCCGAGGTGTTCGGTGGCCGCGATCACACGACGGTGATGTACGCGGTCGACAAGATCAAGCAGCAGATGACCGAACGACACGTGATCTTCGACCAGGTCAACGAGCTCATGGCACGGATCCGGTTGGGGAGCAGTGGATAATGCTGTGGAGGACACCTCGCAATCCCCATCCTTCTGTGCATAACTCCGCAGTCCTCGCTCCCGCTTGTCGTGCGGTGTGGAAGACGGTGGACAACCGACGGACAGCGCATACCGTCCCGACCAGGGAAAACGAACGTTTTCCGCAATTGCACAACCCCTACTACAACAACGAGAAGAACAATGCTTCTTCGTAGGAGGCCCGAGTGAAGTTCCGCTGCGAACGCGACACCCTCGCGGAAGCGGTCACCACCGCAGGACGCGCAGTCGCGTCACGAACCGGCGCGATGCCTGTGCTGTCGGGCCTGCGCCTGACCGTCACCGGCAGCGAGCTGGAGCTCGTCGGTACCGATCTCGAGCTCACGATCCGCGTGCGGGTCCCCGTCGACGGTGACTCGGACGGCAGCACCGTGCTGCCCGCACGGCTGTTCTCGGAGATCGTGCACAAGCTCGACGGCCCCACCGTGAACATCGAGCTGACCAACGACGATGTGCAGATCGAAGCCGGCCGGTTTGCCACCACGCTGCGCACGCTCTCGGCGTCGGAGTTCCCGCGGCTTCCCGAGTCGGCTGCAGCCGGCGTGCGGGTGGACGCCGCCGCGTTTGCGGAGGCGTTGCGCCAGGTCGTGCCGGGTGCGTCACGCGACGACGCCCGCCCGATCCTCACCGGGGTCCTGCTCACCGCGTCCGGGAACGGGCTGCGTCTCGTGGCGACCGACTCCTACCGGCTCGCGCTGCGTGACCTCCAGGGCGTCAGCATGCTGAACGAGGGCCAGAAGGTGCTCGTCGCGGCCAAAGGCCTCGGCGAGGTCCAGCGCTCGCTGTCGGGGTCGGGTGAGATCGAAGTCGTGCTCGGGGAGCGGGAAGTCCTGTTCCGCGTCGGCACCACCGAGATCACCACGCGCCTGATCGAGGGTGAGTTCCCGAACTACCAGCAGCTCATCCCGAGCGGGTACCCGAACCGGCTCCAGGTGTCCCGCGACGCGTTGCAGGCCGCGGTGAATCGCGTGCGCCTCGTCGGACAGCGCAGCGACGCCGCACCGATCCGGCTCGCGATGAGCGCGGAGGGCCTCGAGCTGTCGGCCACCGCGCAAGACGTCGGTGAAGCCCACGAAGCGGTCGAGGCCAAGTACGAAGGCACCGACGT
This sequence comes from uncultured Actinomycetes bacterium, assembly GCA_963721435.1. GTDB lineage: Bacteria > Actinomycetota > Acidimicrobiia > IMCC26256 > DASPTH01 > CAVRJC01. Next base: position 958,589 of record CAVRJC010000012.1, on the reverse strand, counting down.
CACGGTCGCGTTCAACTCACAGTTCCTGCTCGACGGCATCGAGGCCGCGGCGTCGGAAGAGGTCGTCATCGAGTCGATCGATCCGCTGAAGCCGGCCGTGCTGCGTGCCACCGACACCCCTGACTTCCTCTACCTGCTGATGCCCGTGCGCATTTCGTGAGCCCGGAAGCGCGGGGTTCCCGTTCGGGCACGGAGCCGGCGTCCTCGATGTACGTCTCGAGCCTCTGGCTCACCGACTTCCGTTGCTATCACGAGGCCGAGCTCCTCTTCTCGCCCGGTGTCACCGTGATCTCCGGCGCCAACGCGCAGGGGAAGACCACGCTCCTCGAAGCGGTCGCGTGGGCCTCACGCGGCAAGTCGTTCCGCGGTGTGCCCGACGCCGCGTTGGTGCGGGATGGCTGTCGAGCGCGCGATCCTGCGGGCCGAGGTCACCGACGGCGAACGCCGCCAACTGCTCGAAGCGGAGCTGCGCGTGCAGGGGCGCAACCGGGTGCAGCTCAACCGCCAGAACGTCACGCGGACGCGCGACCTGCGCGGGTTGATGCTCGTGTCGGTGTTCGCGCCCGACGACCTGCAGCTCGTGAAGGGCGGTCCCGCGGGTCGGCGCGACTACCTCGACGAGCTGTTGATGATGATCGCGCCGCGCTACGAGGCCATCATCGCCGACTTCGACCGGGTGTTGAAGCAGCGCAACGCGTTGTTGCGCGGCGGCATGCGGGGACCCGACGCATCGAGCACGCTCGACGTCTTCGACGCGCAACTCGCGCGCGCGGGCAGCGAGCTCGTGCGGGGACGCCTGCGTCTCCTTGAGCGCCTGGTGCCCGCGGTGGAGCGCGCGTACGCGGAGCTGGCCGGCTCCCTGCCCGAACGGAAAGCAGGCACCGCGACGACCGTCGACGCCGACTACGAGTGCGCGTGGTCCGACGTGCCCCTCACCCAGGAGGACGACATCGACATGATCCTCCGGGCCGCGCTCGAGTCGCGCCGACGTGCCGAGATCGACCGCGGCACCACGCTGGCCGGGCCGCACCGCGACGAGTGGAGGCTTCGGCTGGGGGGCCTCGAGAGCCGCACGCACGCATCGCAGGGCGAGCAGCGCACCCTTGCCCTCGCGCTGCGGCTCGGCGGCCACCAGCTGTGCACGGAGCTCACCGGGACACCGCCGGTGCTGCTGCTCGACGACGTGTTCAGCGAGCTCGACGAACGTCGCGCGTCGGCGCTGACCGCACATCTCACCGAAGGCCAGACGTTGATCACGACTGCGGGGCACGTGCCCGACGGCGTGCACGCCGATCGCGTGTTCCACGTCGAAGCCGGGCACGTCGCCGGCTCGGTGCCCGAACGGAAAACTGGCGCGGTGTGAGGATGACGCGCCCGCGGCGACCCAATGACGATGACCCGGTCCCGATCGGGGACGCGCTCGCGGCGGTGCGCGCCGAGCTCGGATTGCCCGCCGGCGACGTGCTCGGCGTCCTCGACCGGCGCTGGTCGGAGATCGTCGGGAAAGACGTCGCGGCGCACGCGCACCTGCTCGCGGTGCGCGACGGCGTCATCTCCGTCGCCGTCGACAGCACCCCGTGGGCGACGCAATTGCGCTTTCTCGAGGCGACCCTGATCGAGCACGCGAACGCCGTCATCGGCCGCGACGCGGTGCACGCGATCACCGTGCGCGTACGCCCGGAATCGGGCGCGAAATAGCCGCGGAAACCACCGAATTCCGGGGGTCGGTCTGGTACACTGGAGTGACCCGAGAAAAGGCCTCTGACCTGCGGTTTCACGGAAATTTCCCCGGTCGTTCGGTTCAGAGTTGCCCCCACGTTTGGGCGCGGATTTCCCCGACCGTTTTCTCCAGTCTCTGAGAGGTTGCGCGCGTGGCTTACCAGGCCAAAGACATCACGGTTCTGAAGGGTCTCGAGCCGGTCCGGGAACGCCCTGGTATGTACATCGGCTCCACCGGCATCACCGGCCTGCACCACCTCGTCTACGAGGTGGTCGACAACTCCGTCGACGAAGCGATGGCCGGCGAGGCGACGAAGATCGACGTCGTCCTGCTCGCTGACGGCGGCTGTCGCGTCACCGACAACGGACGCGGCATCCCCGTCGACAACCACCCCGAGTACAAGGGCAAGTCCGCGGCCGAGGTCGTGCTCACCGTGCTGCACGCGGGCGGGAAGTTCGGCGGCGAGGGCTACAAGATCTCCGGCGGACTGCACGGCGTCGGCGTGTCGGTCGTCAACGCGCTGTCGAGCCGGCTCGACCTCGAGATCCACCGCGACGGCTCGACGTGGACGCAGCACTTCGCCAAGGGCGGCAAGCCCCAGGACAAGCTCACCAAGGGCAAGCCATCGCGCAAGCAGGGCACGACCATCACGTTCTGGCCCGATCCCACGATCTTCGAGGAGACCATCGAGTTCCGCGCCCAGACACTCCTGGAGCGCCTGCGGGAGATGGCGTTCCTCAACCAGGGCCTCGAGATGAACTTCCGCGACGAGCGCGTCGACCCCGTGCTCGACCAGCAGTTCAAGTACTCGGGTGGCATCACCGACTTCGTGAAGCACCTCAACGAGTCGAAGGAGCCACTCTTCAAGCGGGTCGTCGCCTACAACGACACCGGCGACAACTACGAAGTCGACGTCGCGATGCAGTGGAACACGGGGTACTACGAGGGCATTCACTCCTTCGCGAACAACATCGCCACCACCGAGGGCGGGATGCACGAAGAGGGCTTCAAGAAGGCCCTCACCAATGTCGTGAACCGCTACGCGAAGGGCAAGGGCCTCCTCAAGGACAAGGAAGACAACCTCCTCGGCGAAGACATCCGGGAGGGCCTCACCGCAATCGTGTCGGTGAAGCTGCGCAACCCGCAGTTCGAGGGCCAGACCAAGGCCAAGCTGGGGAACACCGAGATGCGATCGGTGATGGAGAAGGTCACCAACGAGAAGCTGGCCGACTGGCTCGAGGAGCACCCCACCGAGGCGCGACTCGCGGTCGGCAAGGCGTCGCAGGCCGCGCGTGCGCGCATGGCGGCGCGGCAGGCGCGCGACCTCACGCGGCGGAAGTCGCTGCTCGAGTCGTCGGCGATGCCGGGCAAGCTCGCCGACTGCTCGTCGAAGAACGCGGAGCTCTGCGAGCTGTTCATCGTCGAAGGTGACAGCGCGGGTGGGCCGGCGAAGAAGGCGCGCAACCCGGAGTTCCAGGCGATCCTGCCGATCCGGGGGAAGATCCTCAACATCGAGCGCGCGCGGCTCGATCGCATGCTCAAGAACGAGGAGATCCAGGCGCTGATCTCGGCCACCGGCACCGGGCTCGGCGAAGAGTTCGACATCTCGAAGTTGCGCTACCACAAGATCGTGCTGATGACCGACGCCGATGTCGACGGCGCACACATCCGCACGTTGCTGCTCACGTTCTTCTACCGCCAGTTCGGCGAGCTCGTGCGCGGGGGCAAGGTCTACGTCGCGCAGCCGCCGTTGTTCCGCGCCGACCTCGGCAAGGAGCGCAACTACCTCAAGGACGAAGCCGCGCTACGCGCGTTCGAAGCCGACCACGAGGGCCGCAAGATCGAAGTGAGCCGCTTCAAGGGCCTCGGTGAGATGGACTGGCAGGAGCTCGGCGAGACCACGATGGACCCCGCGACGCGCTCGCTGCTGCAGGTGTCGGTCGAAGACGCCGCCATTGCCGACGACGTGTTCTCACGCCTCATGGGCGACGACGTCGAGTCGCGCAAGCTCTTCATCCAGGCCAACGCGAAAGACGTCCGGTTCGTCGACGTCTAGAGGCGCCGGATCCCGCGGCCCCGTTCATGATCTGCACCGCATCCGAGGAGGAGACGAGTGCCTGACGCAACCCAGCCGACGCTCGAGCCCAACATCGAGCCGATCGAGATCCAAGAGGAGATGGAGCGGTCGTTCCTCGACTACGCCGTCTCCGTCATCACCGCGCGCGCACTCCCCGACGCGCGCGACGGCCTGAAGCCCGTCCACCGCCGCATCCTCTACGGCATGTACGCCGGCGGGCTGCGCCCCGACCGGAAGCACCAGAAGAGCGCGTCGGCAGTCGGCGACGTGATGGGCAAGTTCCACCCGCACGGCGACCAGGCGATCTACGACGCGCTCGCACGCATGGCCCAGGACTTCTCGCTGCGCTACCCACTCGTGGACGGTCACGGCAACTTCGGCTCCCCCGACCCGAACGACCGCGCCGCGGCCATGAGATACTGTATAGCAGGCACTATGCGAGTGCGCCTCGCAGACGGGACGACGCGGCGCATCGACTCGCTCGCTGACGCGGGACCGAACTCTGACGTCGATGTCGATCTCAAGGTCCTTGACCGCGAAGGCGATGCGGTTCGAGCATCGAAGTTCTTCCACAGTGGCGATCATCCGACGCTGAAGCTCCGCACGCGCGAAGGATTCGAGCTCACCGGGCTCGCACAACCACCCTGTGCTGTGCGTCGAGTCCGTCGCGGGCGTACCGATGATCCAGTGGCGCCTTCTCGAGGAGATCGAGCCTGGAACGCGCGTCGTCGTGTCTCGCTCAGTCTTGTCCGAGATGGGAGATGCTGATCCGCGTGAACTTCGGACTGCATTCCTCGCAGGGGCGTTGATCTCTGAAGGTTGGGCGACCGACTCCTCGGTGGGCTTCGGAAATACGGACGCCCACTTCTTCGACGCGACCCTCGCCGCGTACGACGAGTTGGTCGGTGGCGCTCGCCACACAAGGATCGAACGACTGCCATCGGGTAAGGAGCTGCATCGATTCGATGTAGGCCATCCGCGCTCGCTCCGAGCGAGCGAACTCGATGAACTTGTCGGCCTCAAGAGCGCGGACAAGCGAGTCCCCGAGTTCGTGTGGACACGCGGCGCGGACGTCAAGCAGGCGTTCCTCCAGGCGCTGTTCGAGGGCGACGGTTGTGTGTCGGCGCTCGGGCGAAACACCATCCAGATCTCGTACTCGACCCGCAGCGAGCAGCTGGCGCGTGACGTGCAGACCCTGCTGCTCGAGTTCGGCGTGGTCGCCAGGCAGGCGCGGTACGAGAACGGCGAGATCAAGCTCGTCATCGGCAACCGGCGCGACGCCCGACGTTTCGCCCGCAACGTCGGGTTCTGGGGCGCGAAGCAGGAGAAGCTCGAGCGCATTCTCGACGAGCTCTCGGGTGCACCGTCGAGCAACGCGACCGACCGCATCCCGTTCGTCGCCGAGTACATCCGCGCCGAGCACGGCGCACGAGGCCCCGACAAGGTGTGGCTCGAGAAGCACAGCGTCGACCGTGTCGACGACTGGGAGCGGGGCGGGCACCCGATCCTCAGCCGCATCAAGTCGTTCGAGGTGAAGCAGGTGATCGCGCCGCTCGTTGCGAGCGGTTGGTACTACGCGACCGTCGATTCGGTCACCGACGCCGGTGTGCAGCCCGTGTACTCGATCCGGGTCGACTCTGATGACCACGCCTTCCTCGCCGGCGGGTTCGTCAACCACAACACCGAAGCGCGGTTGGCTCCGCTCGCGATGCAGTTGCTCGGAGAGATCGACGAGGAGACCGTCGACTTCGTGCCGACGTACGACGGCAACACCGTCGAGCCCGTCGTGCTGCCGGCGCGTTTCCCGAACTTGTTGGTGAACGGTGGCGGCGGGATCGCCGTCGGCATGGCGACCAACATCCCGCCGCACAACATCGGTGAGGTCATCGATGCGACGTTGCACGTGCTCGACAACCCCGACGCGACGAACGACGACCTCATGCAGTTCGTGCTCGGTCCCGACTTCCCGACCGGCGGCGTCATCCTCGGTCGGAGCGGGATCCACGACGCGTACCGCACTGGTCGCGGCTCGATCAAGATGCGCGCGGTCGCGGAGATCGAGGAGACGAAGAACGGCCAGCGCATCGTCGTGTCGGAGACCGCGTACCAGACCTCGGTCGAGGTGATCGGCCAGAAGATCGCCGAGCTCGTGAACGAGCGCAAGATCGAAGGCATTCGCGACGTGCGCAACGAGTCGTCGGGGGACACCGTGCGCCTCGTCGTGGAGCTGAAGCGCGACGCGAACGCGCAGGTCGTGCTCAACCAGCTCTACAAGCACACGCCGATGCAGACGAGCTTCCCGGTGCACATGCTGGCGCTGGTCGACGGCGCGCCGCGCCTGCTCGACCTCTCCACCGCGATCAAGGTCTACGTGCTCCACCAGATGGAGGTCGTGCAGCGGCGCACCGAGTACCGCCTGCGCAAGGCCAAGGACCGGGAGCACATCGTCGAGGGCCTGGTGAAGGCGCTCGACATGATCGACGCCATCATCGCCCTGATCCGCGGCGCGGCCGACGTCGAGACCGCCCGGGCCGGCCTGATGGCCAAGCCCTTCGAGTTCTCCGAGGTACAGGCCAACTACATCCTCGACATGCAGCTGCGGCGCCTCACGCAGCTCGAGGGCCAGAAGCTGCGCGAGGAGCTCGCCGAGCTGCAGGCCACGATCAAGGAGCTCGAGTCGATCCTCGCGAGCAAGACGAAGCTCCGCGCGGTGATCAAGGACGAGCTCGGTGAAGTGCGGAAGCAGTACGGCGACGCTCGCCGCACGCCCATCACCGTCGACACCGGTGACCTCGACACACTGGACCTCATCGAAGACGAAGAAGTCGTCGTCGTGCTGTCGCACACCGGCTACGTGAAGACGGTCGCGGCCGACGCGTTCCGCACGCAAGGGCGCGGCGGGCGCGGTGTGCGTGGTGGGAACCTGCGCGACGAGGACTACGTCGAGCACCTGCTCACCACGACCGCGCACTCGTACCTGTTGTTCTTCTCGAACCGCGGTCGTGTGTACCGATTGCGCGCGCACGAGATCCCGATGAAGGAGCGCACCGCGCGCGGCACTGCGATCGTCAACCTGATCTCGATCGGGCCCGACGAGCGCATCGAAGCCGTGATCGACACGCGCACCTACGAAGACGGCGCGTACCTGTTCTTCGCCACCCGCAAGGGGCAGGTCAAGAAGACGCGCATGAGCGAGTACGACTCGTCACTGCGCACCGGCCTCATCGCGATCAACCTCAATGCCGACGACGAGCTGGTGCGGGTGATCCAGACGAGCGGCGAGGACGACATCATCATGGTGTCGAAGAACGGCATGAGCATCCGCTTCTCCGAGGCCGACGTGCGCCCCATGGGCCGCGCGACCGCCGGCGTGCGTGGGATGAAGCTGAAGAACGCCGACGACGCCGTCGTGGCCGCCGACGTCGCCCGCGACGGTGCCGTCATGCTGTTCGTGAGCTCGAGCGGCCACGGGAAGCGCACGAAGCTCGAGCAGTTCCACCGTCAGCAGCGGGGCGGACAGGGCGTACGCGGTATGAAGATCACCGCTTCCAGGGGCGAAGTGGTGGCCGCGTTCACAGTTGCGCCGGATGATGAGATTCTGGTGTTCTCATCAGGGGGAAATATCATCCGCATGGGTGCCAAGGAGATTTCGTCCCAAGGTCGCGACGCCACCGGCGTGAGAGTTGCCCGGCTGGAAGCGGGAGAGACCGTCAGCGCCGTTGCCCCGGTCCTCGAGCCGGAAGCGGGAGAGGATACGTAGACGATGGGGAGTGTGGCCGACGACTTGGGCCCGGAGGCTGCTCCGGAGCCCGACGCGTGGCCACCCGCGCCGCGCCCGACCGACACGCAGGCGCCAGCGCCGGTGCGGCCTCCCGCGCGCACCCAGCGCGCGGCGTCGCCCATCGCCGACGACCTCGACGGTGACGGGGACCGGAACGACGGTGGTGCGGCCGCGACGTCGTCGTACGACCGTCCGACGCGGTCGGAGCGTCGTGCCGCCAAGGCCGCGCTGCCACCGCGTGCCCCGGCTCCGAGCAGCGAGCGTCGGTACCGACAGACCGTCACCAAGGTCGACCTCTGGTCGGTGCTCAAGATGTCGGTGTGCTTCTACATCTGCGGGATGGCGGTCACCATGGTCGCGCTGGTCTCGCTGTGGACGATCGCCGACGCGGCGGGTGTGGTGCACAGCGTCGAGAAGTTCTTCGGGGACCTGCTGCAGACGAAGGACTTCACGTTCCTCGACCAGGAGATTCTGCGGGGCGCGTTGCTCATCGCCGCGGTGTTCGTGGTGCTCGCGGTCGTGATCACGGTGATCGCAGCGGCGTTCTACAACATGTTCGCCGAGCTCTTCGGCGGTATCGAGCTCACGATCACCGAGGACGAGACCACCCTGTAGCACGGGCCTGTAAGCACGGAAGCCCGGCGCCGCGCCTTTGCTACGCTCGGCGGCTCTCCGGGGCTATAGCTCAGTCGGTTAGAGCGCATCCCTGATAAGGATGAGGTCGCTGGTTCGATTCCAGCTAGCCCCACAAACCCAGCTGCACCAACGGATCCCGGGCGACTTGCGCCGCGGTCGGCGCATTGCACAGCGCACATACAGGCGATAACTTGGAGGTGTGGCGGAACCTGTACAAGCAGTTGCCAATCCCAGCGCGGGCACTCTCGAAGCGCTTCTACCGTCGTGGCAGCGGTCACTTCGAGCGACACGACGGTCCCCGCGGACGATCGACAACTACACCATGGCGGCGACGCAATTCATCGAGTTCCTCAGCGCTCACGGCATGCCGACCGACGCCGCGTGGATCGCTCGTCAACACGTCGAGTCCTTCACGGTCGACCTTGCTTTGAAGCGCAGCGCGTCCACAGTCTCAACGCGCTATCGAGGGCTTCAGCAGTTTTTTCGGTGGTTGCTCGAAGAAGGCGAGATCGAACGCTCGCCGATGGAGCGGATGCGCCCGCCCACGGTGCCCGACGTGCCGGTCGCAGTCCTTGGCGACGCAGAACTGCGCCGCCTCCTCAAGACTGTTGACGGCAGAAATTTCGACGAGCGCCGCGACCGCGCCCTCGTCCTGCTCCTCTTCGATACCGGGATGCGTCGCGCCGAAGTCGCTGGCCTTCGGCTCAGCGATATCGACTGGCACAACGACGTCGCGCACGTCGTCGGAAAGGGCAGTCGGCCGCGCGCTTGCCCGTTCGGCGCAAACACTGCGCAGGCGCTCGATCGATATCTCCGAGCCCGGCGAGCGCACCCGTGGACGGATCGCACGGATGCCCTGTGGCTTGGTGCGAAGGGTCCGATTACGGACTCCGGAATCGCCCAGATCTTCCGGCGGCGCGGAGAGCAAGCGGGACTGGGGCCGATTCATCCTCACCAACTCCGGCACACTTTCGCTCACGCCTGGCTGGCTGGTGGCGGCTCGGAGAACGACCTCATGCGTCTCGCCGGCTGGCAATCCCGCACCATGCTGCAGCGCTATGCCGCATCCACCGCCGACGAGCGGGCCCGCGATGCCCACCGGCGCCTTTCACCAGGCGATCGGCTGTGAGGCAAGGGGCTAACGCATGAGCCAAGGGCTACGGGTTTGAGAGATGGCGACGAACGCGTCGAACTAGCGGGTGCCGGGGCGTCCGCGGCAGCGTACGTCCGTGCTCGTGGTGGTCCTCAGCCGGAACCCGAGCAGAATCCTGAGCTGTGGGTCACCGAGGTCGGGGCGGCGCTCGCCGATCCGCCCGTGGACCTGGTTGAGGTTCGATGCGGACGCTGCCGCGCGCTTGTCGGCCATTTCATCTATATCGACGGCCAGTGGAACTTCGACCGGGGCATCGGCGGTATGGAACTCAATGTGCTCGTTCCGAACCCGCGGCCTACCGAGACCCAGCTCCGGCTTCGCGCGTCTTGTGCCGGCAAGAAGTCTCACCGCCATCACATCGACCTATTCCGGGCGGTGAAGGCGATCCAAGCTGGCCGACGCAGCATCAGTGTGTAGCGCCTGTGCGAGAGCTGTAGTCTTGGACTCAACAGCCTCCCGGGCTCTCCAATCGGCAAGGGTTTCGCCCCTCCCGGTGCCCGGAGAAGCGCGTGGCGCGACAGACGGGCGGCGCCGCCTGACCCCGAGGAGGGGCTGGCGATGCATGCCGAAACACCGTCCGAACGTTCTCTGCGCGCTCGCCTCGCGGCTCACACGCTCCACGCTCAACGAGACAGCCGTGAACTAACTGCCAAAGCTCGCGCTCGCGTTCCTCGACCGGTTCGAGCGCGAAGTCGATCCGGAGGGGGTCCTCTCCCCGCGGAGCGGACGCGTCGCGCTCATCACGCCCGCAAGGCCTACTTCACCGATCTCGCGCTGAAGTCGGCGCGAGCGCTGTCGGACAAAGAAGGCCGGGCGATGAGCCCTGCGAGTGGTGATTCCGCCGAGTACGAGATGGGTCTGTTCCGCGAGCACCGCGAGCTGCTGCGAGCGTCGGCGATTTCCATTGACGTCGCCCGCGAGCGCGGATACGAGAGCGCGGAGACGAAGGTGCGGCTCGAAGCTGCCGGGTTCGGTCGCGCGCAGCGCATCGTGCCCGCTCTGCTGATCCCGCTGTACGGCGTGCACGGTGACATCGTCGGTTACCAGCTACGGCCGAACCATCCGCGCATCGGCAAGAACGGCAAACCGGTGAAGTATGAGACCCCGAGCGGCCAGCGGATGGTGCTCGACTGCCACCCCCGCGTGCGTGCGCACCTCGGCGACCCCGCGCGCCCTCTGTTGATCACCGAGGGCATCCGCAAGGCCGACGCCGCGATCACGGCAGGACTCGACTGCATCGCGCTACTCGGCGTCTGGAACTGGCGCGGCACGAACAGCCAGGGAGGCAAGACCGCGCTCGCGGATTGGGAAGCAGTTGCGCTCAACGGTCGTCGTGTCCTCATCGCGTTTGATTCAGACGCGATGACAAACGGCTCCGTCTACGACGCACTTGTGCGCCTCAAGTCCTTCCTCGAGTCAAAGGGCGCGGACGTTCAGCTGATCTACCTGCCCAGTGGTGAAGCGGGTGCAAAGGTCGGGCTCGACGACTACCTCGCTGCGGGGCACTCGGTCGACGAGCTGTTCTCGCTTGCGTCGTCGGAACTCCGGCACCCCCCGCGGGACCCTGATGCCGACCGGCGGTATCGCCTCACATCGTCGGGGATGGTCTGGCAGAAACCGACTGCCGAGGGCACGGTCGATGTCGTACTCACGAACTTCAACGCGCGAGTGGTCACCGACATTTTGCACGATGACGGGGCCGAGCAGCGCCGAGAGCTCGAGCTCGAGCTCTGGCGAGGCGACGAGGACGCACCTCGGATCACGCACCGCATTCCGGCGGACCGTCTGGGCGCGGTCGACCGTTGGGCAATCGAGACGCTCGGTATCGGGGCGATTGTGAATCCGGGCCCGATGATGCGCGACCACGCGCGCACCGCGGTGCAGGAGTGCAGTGGCGACGCGATGAAACGCACCATTTACGCGCACACCGGATGGCGCCGGATCGATGGCCTCGGCGACGTCTATCTCCACGCTGGCGGCGCCATCGGAGCCGGCGGTGCGGTCGAGGGCATCGACGTTGAGCTGGCCCCGCCACTCGATCGCTATGTGCTCCCCGAGCCACCCGATGGTGACGCGCTGCTGAGCGCGATTGCTGCGTCGTTACGGCTCATCGACCTGGCGTCGGACACGATCACGGTGCCCGTCTTGGCGTCGGTCTACCGGACGCCGCTTGGGATACCCATTGACTTCTGTCTTCATCTCGCCGGTAGCACTGGGGTCGGCAAGACAGAGATCGCAGCGTTAGCCCAGCAACACTCGGGCGCGGGCATGGACGCTCGCAACCTGCCGGGATCGTGGTCCTCGACTGGCAACGCACTCGAGATCCTCGCGTTCGTGGCGAAGGACGCCCTGCTCGTTGTCGACGACTTCGCGCCGACGGGAACCACATACGACGTGGCGCGTCAACATCGCGACGCAGACCGGCTGCTGCGCGCTCAAGGCAATCGCTCAGGGCGTCAGCGACTCCGCGCGGACACATCTTCTCGACCCGTGAAACCACCCCGCGGGTTCGTCGTCTCAACCGGGGAGGATGTCCCGACCGGCCAGTCCCTGCGCGCCCGGATGTTCGTCGTCGAGGTCGCGCCTGACGCGCTCGACTGGAACGCGTTGACTGCAGCCCAAGCCGACGCAGCGGACGGGCTCCTCGCAGCTGCAATGTCCGCGTACGTGCGCTGGATCGCAGAACACCGAGACATGGTTGCGGCGATCCGCCGTCAGACAGTCGAAGAAATCCGCGCAGAGGTGAGGGCGGCACACCCGCGTACTGCGGGCATCGTCGGCGAGCTCCTCGCTGGCTTCGACGTCTTCCTTGAGTTCGCGCGCGACGCCGGCGTGCTGGACGCCCGAGAAGCCGAAGCGCTGCGCGAGCGTGCACTGCGCGCACTCGTCGGTGCCGCCGACATGCAGCAAGCGCACCAACGCGATGCGGAGCCGACGCAACGCTTTCTCGGCCTGCTTGCCTCCGCGCTGGCGTCTGGCCGGGCTCACCTCAGCAGTATCCACGGCTCTGCGCCGTCAGATCACGTGGCATGCGGATGGCGTTCCCGGCCGATCCGAGACGACGAGGAGCTCGTTCCGCAGGGTGCGCGAGTCGGATGGATCGACAACGACGACCTGTACCTCGACGCGGCCGCGGCGTACCGGGCAGCACGCGAGATGGCCAACGGATCCGACGGACTCGCGGTCACCGAGCGCACCCTGTACAAGCGCCTTCATGAGCGCGGGCTGCTCGTGAGCACGGACGAGAACCGCCAGACTCTCAAGGTCCGCCGCATTATCGAAGGACGACGCCAAGCCGTCCTGCACCTCCACGCCGCAGCGCTCGGGCTATCTCACGATAACGACGAACCCGACCAACCCGACCACGAGGCTCAAGCCTCAACCTCGACCCGGCGGTCGGAAGCCCGGTCCGAGGGCGGCGTGCCGTTGACGACACCGCACCATACCGAAGGCGAGGGCCAGAAGGGACTGGTCGCACGGTTCGTGGTCGGGCTGGTCGGGTCGCCAGAAGGTGAGATGGCTCACGGTCGACCGAGTGAGGACGCGGTCAGCCCCCGCGCCGAGACGAGTGTCCCCAAGTTCGAGCTGCAACCAGCCCAGCTCCATCTTGACCCTGACCAGGACACTGAGGAGCAGGGCCGATGGACGTGGTGACCCTGCTACGGGAGGCGCGAAGCGCCGGGATGCGCGTTCATGCCGACAGTGGAGTGCTCGTCGTCGTTGGGCCACGCCGGCTCGAGGACCTCGCGCGTCAACTCGGCGCCGCGAAACATGAAGTGCTTGTGCTCCTCGAAGCTGAAGATCTGCTCGCCGAGGAAGCCCGGTGCGATCAATGCGGCGCCGTCAGTGAGCACCTGGTCCCGGCCTACTGGGGTCCCTTGTTGTGTCCGGCCTGCTGCAAGATCGTCGCTGCGCGTTTTGACCGACTCGATGGCTGGCCGCCATGCCCATGGGACCCCAACGAAATGGCACCCGATGGCACCTGACGGCACCTTCCCTGGGCGTTCCGCAGCGGACGCAGCACTCGCCGCAGCACTCCTCGGCGGTGCCACCCAAGACGAAGCAGCGCACACCGCGCATCTGTCACGGCGAACCGTCGCACGACGACTCGCGAACCCGACCTTTCGCGCCCAGCTCGACGCTCTCCGCCGCCAAGCCCTGGCGCGCGCTGCCGATCGCCTCAGCGGTCTTACCGTGGCCGCGGTTGAAACCCTCGAGGAGTTGCTCGGTGCCGACCAGCCGCCAGGCGCACGTCTCGGCGCCGCCCGAGCTGTGCTCACCCAAGCGAGTCGCTTCCACGAAACCACCGAGCTCGCGGCCCGCCTCGAAGCACTCGAAGATGCCCTCCGCGCACGACCGAGATCGGCATGAACCGCGAACTCGGCCTGCACTATGACCGACTCGCCGCGCAGGAGCGCGCGGCAGCGACGATCGCGGCGCTGGCACGAGCTGACGATGAGGAAGTGAATCGTCTAGGTCGCGCGTGCCCACGGCTCCGTTACGAGCAACTGGACGCCGCATTCCTTGATCGAATGAGCGCCGCCGAATTTGTCACGACCGTGTTCGCGCTCGACATCGGGAGATTGCTCAGCAACCTCGCACTCGTTCACGCCATGCGTTCATACACAGCCATAGTTCTCGACGATTGCCTTTCAGCGCTCTTCCTGGAATCGCTGCGTGCGTTCCGAGAGGGTGCGCGCTGGGGGTGGACGCGAGCGGGTCGCGACGACCCGCCGCCAATTCCGGCCGAAAGCGAGGACGACTCCGAGTGCGATGTTGAAGACAAGGACTTCAGACAATTGGATGAGACCGACACCGCACAGGTCGACGCCGCAATCGCGAGCGCTCTCGGCAATCTCGACGAGATCGCATCGAGCACCGCTGTGCACGCCCGGTCCATGCTCGACGGCTTCTCAAAGTGGGCCGAGAACGAAGGCTTCGATCCGTCTGCACTCCTCGGAGCTTTCGCCGGCTACCTACACGAACAGCTCAACTCAGTGGGACCCGACCTCGACGCCGCGGTACCTGAGCCCGACGTGCTCGACGAATACATGCAGGCGTGCGCGGTCCATTGGGCGCGACGCAGCCGGTGAGACACAACGTCATCGCTCATCTGGCTATCCACAGCGTTCCGCCGGAGAAAGAGGTGCGCGATGACAAACTCACCCGGACAGGTGTATGTGCACAGCTGTCCAAGCCGGGTCTCGTGCACCGACCTTTCTGCCATCCGCGACTCGCTATTGGGACCTTCTCTACTGCTCCCGGCGGCGACCCGGATGCGCCATGGCGACCACAACGACTGCCGCGACTGAGGAGGAGCGCCGAACGACGTGTCGAATTGCGGAGTTATCACTTCTAAAGGGGCCAGAAGGCCGAGACCCGCTGTTGGCGCTGACGATAAGGCTGCGATCACTGGCAGTGATCGGCTCTGACGGCGGAAAGTACGGACGAAACGGTGTGTTTTGGATTCGTGGGGAGCCTCTCTTCTGGGCGTCACGAGTTGACCACGAGGTTCTCGAGGATGATGATCCCGAAGAACACCACGAGGAACGACAGATCGATCATGCCCGTACGTGGGATGACTCGGCGCACCGGTCGGAGTATGGGCTCGGTGAGCGTGAAGAGCGCGCTGTTGATCGCGGCGGGGATGCCACCCGAACGGAGCGGGAACCACGACAGGATGGCTCGTCCCATCAGGATGAGCAGGTAGATCTGGAGGAACGAGACGATCAATTGGGTCATCGGCGATCGTGGTCCCGGTTCGGAAGTTCGGCGCGTCGGGCCGAACGCGGCCCCGGCGAGGCCGGCTCGGGGGTGCGCTGCACGGCCCGCAATCCGACGACCGCGATGGTCGGTCCGTGCAGCGCAGTCTCTTCGTCGCCGCGGGTGACGAGGAGCAGCGGCGTCCGCAACGCGCACCAGTCGTGCAACGCTGCGACCACGGTGGCGTCGGGACGGTCTCGCTCGAGCGCCGTCGGCTGTACGTCGCGGCGCCCCGCGTCCTGCACGACCAGCCGGAGCCCGTCGGTGTGTTGCTCGACCGCGATGAGCACGACCTCACGCATCTGCAGCCCGAGCGGATCGCAGAAGCCGAAGATCGGGTCACTGAGTTGCGCGACCAGCAGCCACCGCATTCGTGCCCGCCACGGGAGCAGGTTCGGCGCCTGGCGGACCGCGACGACGACCGCGATCCCGGCCGTCAGGATTGCGAGGAACAGGAGTCCATTCACAGTCAGCCCCCATCGGAAGGCGTCGACGCCTCGCGGTGCCGGCCAGATTCCCGGCTCTCCGCGGAAAAAAAAGTGTAGGGAGGCCTTCTCGGATGTCGTGTTCAGAAGCCGCTAATTCGCGACGGAGATCCGCTGAGATCCTGTGAAGACGCTCGACGGGATCTCACCCAGGCCGTAGAAGTCGGTCTCATGACGCGCCGCGTGGGACTGGCACCGGCTCGAAGGACGCCGATCGTTGGGAGCCGGTCGACGGTTGGTGATCGTCGCAGTGGGTGCGCCGGATCGCCGCGTGACGGCTGCTGCTTGGTACGCGTCGCGCTTTGCGGCGGCGGATCATCGAGGAGTCCACGTCGCGACCGGCGCGGTCGAGGTGGACGCGTTGGGCCGGTGGTGGGCGGACGTCCAGCCGCACGGGCTCGAGCTCGAAGTAATCGACAATCGAGGTGGCGTCGCCGCGAGCATCAGCGAAATGGCGCGCGTGCAGCATGCTGCCGGTTTCGACGATGTCGTCGTCCTTGCCGGGTGTCTCTCCACGCGAGGATTGGTTCGGCGGGTGCTCCATGACCGCACCGCGGAGGCGATCCGCGACGCGGTGAACCGCGTACCGGGTGCGCGCGGTGTCCTCGTGCCCGTGCACGCCCACCAATGACCGCGGTGGAGAAGACGACGGGAGCGGCCCGACCACACGGAGCACTCGGCGCCGAGCTCGTCGGGCCTGACCTTCTTGTCCACGGTGCCCGCGAATTGAAGCTCCGGAGTCGCGAGCGAGCACTCGTTACCGCTCTCTTCGACTCTTTTCCGCGCCCGATCTCGGCAGCCGAATTCTCGCAGTTGCTGTGGCCTGCCGCCGCGCCGAGCGATATCGCGCGCACGCGAAGCATCATGCGTCTTCGCCGGAGGCTCGCCACCGTGGGTCTCGCGCTGCGATGTCAGAAGCGCGTGGGCTACACGCTCGAGGAGAGCCCCTGGGTGCTCGACGTCCCGTCGGGCCCGGGTACGACGTCGTCCACGGCGTCGCACTAGCGCGCACATCTGCGGACGTCGGGCAGCGACGAGCTCAGAGCGCGTGGTGACCGCGCGCGAAGCTTCTGCGCGAGCGGCGAAACACGCGCGAAACACGACGGCAAAGCGTGGGCAACGGATGTCAAATCCGCGACGTATGCGCGTCGCAAGTTCGTGAATGCGCTTGGCAGCGACGCTCCCGGCTCGTAGAACCGCAGGCAACTGCCGCGAGAGGAGCGAGCCAGGTGTACGACACGATCTATCTCTTGACGATCCTCGCGTTCTTCGCGTTGTGCGTCGCGTACATCCGAGGGTGCGACCGGATCATTGGACCCGCGGACGAGCCCGAAGTTGACCTCGACGCGGACCTCGAGCACGGCGCCCCGACGCCGGTAGGTGCACCGCCGGCGGAGCGTGCGGCGTGAACGTGCTGGCAACGTCGACCGCGGACAATCTCGTGGCGTTGGGTTTGACGACCGTGCTCGTGGTGTACCTCGTGCTCGCGCTGGTCTTCCCAGAGAGGTTCTGAGCCATGTCGTCCTCCGCACTGCTGCAATTCCTGGCGCTGCTCCTCCTGCTCGCGGTGACCGTCCCGCCACTCGG
Source organism: uncultured Actinomycetes bacterium (assembly GCA_963721435.1). Lineage (GTDB taxonomy): Bacteria > Actinomycetota > Acidimicrobiia > IMCC26256 > DASPTH01 > CAVRJC01. The sequence goes on along the minus strand of CAVRJC010000012.1, from coordinate 941,387 downwards.
CCGCTACATCGCGAAGGTCTATGGTTCGGACCCCGAAGGTCGCGCGCCGGGGGACCGGTTCTTCCTTCCCGTCGAGCGGGGCATCTACCGACTGCTCCGTGTCGACCCCGAGCACGAGCAGCGATGGACCGCGTACGCGATGAGCCTCGTCGCGTTCAGCGCGGCGTCGGCGGTCGTCCTCTACGGGATCATGCGGCTCCAGGCCCACCTGCCGTTCAATCCCACCCACGTCCCCGCGGTCGGCACGCATCTGTCGTTCGACACCGCGGTGAGCTTCGTCACCAACACCAACTGGCAGAGCTACGGCGGCGAGAACACGATGAGCCTCCTGACGTCGGTTGGTGGCCTGCTGGTGCAGCATTTCGCCTCCGCCGCGGTCGGGCTCGCGATCGTGATCGCGCTCATCCGTGGCCTCACCCGGTCCCGGACGTCGCTCATCGGCAACTTCTGGGTCGACATCGTCCGCGGCACGACGCGCATCTTGCTGCCGATCTCGTTGCTGTTCGCGATCGTGCTCGGCAGCCAGGGCGTCATATCCAACTTCCATGGCTTCCGTGCCGTCACCACGGTCCAGGGCGGGAAGCAGCTCATTCCCGGTGGCCCCCTCGCCGCCTGGATGGCGATCAAGCAACTCGGGAGCAACGGCGGCGGGTTCTTCAACGTCAACTCGGCTCACCCGTTCGAGAACCCGACGCAGCTCTCGAACTTCTTGGAGCTCTATCTCACCGTGCTCCTTGCGTTCGCGCTCGCCGTTGCGTTCGGCGTGCTCGTGAAGGACAAGCGCCAAGGCCGGCTCGTCCTGTGGATCATGGTCATCCTCTGGGTCGTGGGCTCGGTGTTCGCGAGCTTCGCCGAGACCAACGGCAACCCCCGTCTCACCGCGGTCGGCGCCAACCAGGCGGTCACCGTCGATCAGGGCGGCGGCAACATGGAAGGCAAGGAAGTCCGCAACGGCGTGTCGTCGTCGGCCATCTGGGGTGCGTCGGTCACGCTGACCTCGAACGGCTCCGTGAACTCGATGCACGACAGCTGGACGCCGGTCGGTTCGCTGGTGCCGTTCCTCGGCATGTTCACCGGGGAGGTGACGCCCGGCGGCGTCGGCGTCGGCCTGATGGGCTTGCTCGTGAACGTGCTCTTTGCTGTGTTCATCGCCGGTCTCATGATCGGGCGAACACCCGAGTACCTCGGGAAAAAGCTGCAGAGCCGAGAAACGAAGCTGATCGTCCTGTACCTGATCGCGGTGCCGGCGGTGCTGCTCGGCTTCACGGGCGCGTCGATGTTCGTCGACTCCGTGCTCCACGTGTCGATCTGGAACCCGGGCACGCATGGGTTCAGCGAGGTCCTCTACGCGTTCGCTTCGGCCGCGAACAACAACGGGTCGGCGTTCGCGGGCATCACGGCCAACACGCAGTGGCTCAACACGACGCTGGGTCTCGCGATGCTCGTCGGTCGCTTCTTCCTCATCATTCCTGTCCTTGCGATCGCGGGGTCCCTCGCCCGCAAGCCCAAGGTTCCGACGACGTCGGGCACGCTCGCGACCCACACGCCGCTGTTCGGCGGCCTGGTGGTCGCAGTTGTCGTGATCATCGCGGGCTTGACCTACTTCCCCGCACTCGCGCTCGGTCCCATCCTCGAGCAGCTCCACCTGTGAGGTTTCCGTGACAACTGCAGTCGACACTCCCACCCCGCCTCCGGCTCCGGAGCCGCATGCTGCGCATCCGGCCGGGCGCAAGGCGAACATCTTCGATCCCGCCATCGTCGGTCCCGCGATCCTCGGCAGCTTCCGCAAGCTCAATCCCAAGGAGCTGCTGCACAATCCGGTGATCTTCATCGTGGAGATCGGCAGCGTCTATACGACGGTGTTGTTCCTCCGCGATTTCTCGAGTTCATCGACGAACGAGAACGTGTTCGCCGGCTTGGTCACGCTGTTCCTGTGGGCGACGGTCCTCTTCGCCAACTTCGCCGAGGCCATGGCCGAAGGGCGGGGGAAGGCGCAGGCCGCCTCGTTGCGCAAGGCTCGCACCGAAACGGTCGCGCATCGTCGCCGGGCCGACGGCACCGTCGAGCAGGTGTCGTCCAGTGAGCTCTTTGTCGGCGACGAGTGCATCGTCGTGGCCGGCGAGGTGATCCCGTCCGACGGTGACGTGATCGAAGGCATCGCGTCGGTCGACGAGTCGGCGATCACCGGCGAGTCCGCACCGGTGATCCGCGAGTCGGGCGGTGACCGCTGCGCGGTCACCGGCGGCACCCGCGTGCTGTCGGATCGGATCGTGGTCCAGATCACCGCCAAGCCCGGTGAGACCTTCCTCGACCGGATGATCGCGCTCGTCGAAGGCGCAGAGCGCCAGAAGACCCCGAACGAGATCGCGTTGTCGATTCTCCTCGCCGGGCTCACCATCATCTTCTTCATCGCAGTGGCGAGCCTCCAGCCCTTCGCGATCTACGCGCACGCCGAGCAGCAGATCATCGTGCTCATCGCGCTGTTGGTCTGTCTCATCCCGACGACGATCGGCGGCTTGCTCTCGGCGATCGGCATCGCGGGTATGGACCGTTTGGTGCAGCACAACGTGCTCGCCATGTCGGGCCGGGCGGTCGAGGCGGCAGGCGACGTGTCCACGCTGCTTCTCGACAAGACGGGCACGATCACCATCGGCAACCGAGAGGCGACCGAGATCATCGCCGTGCACGAGGTCTCCGAGGAAGAGCTCGCGGTTGCCGCGTTGTTGTCGAGTCTCGCCGACGAGACGCCGGAGGGCCGGTCGGTGGTACGGCTCTGCGAGGAGCGCTACCAGATGTCCGCCACCGAGCCGCCCGACGCGGAGCTGGTGCCGTTCAGCGCGCAGACGCGTATGTCCGGCGTCGACTTTGCCGATGGCGGGCGCCGGATCCGGAAGGGCTCGGCCGATGCCATACGCGAATACGTGATCGAGCAGGGCGGGATTGTGCCGCCTGAGCTCACGGAGTTCGTCGAGTCGATCTCCCGCGAGGGCGGGACGCCGCTCGTCGTCGCCGAGAACACCCGCATCCTCGGGGTCATTCGCCTGAAGGACATCGTGAAGCCCGGCCTCCGTCAGCGCTTCGAGGAGCTTCGTCGGCTCGGGATCCGCTCCATCATGATCACCGGGGACAACGCACTGACCGCGGCCGCGATCGCCGAGGAAGCCGGACTCGACGGCTTCCTCGCGCAGGCGACGCCCGAGGACAAGCTTGCGCTCATCCAGCGCGAGCAACGTGGCGGCAATCTCGTCGCCATGACCGGCGACGGCACCAACGACGCGCCGGCGCTCGCGCAGGCCGATGTCGGTGTCGCCATGAACACCGGCACCCAAGCCGCGCGTGAGGCCGGCAACATGGTCGACCTCGACTCCGACCCCACCAAGCTCATCGAGGTGGTCGAGATCGGCAAGCAGCTGCTCATCACCCGCGGCTCGCTCACCACGTTCTCGATCGCCAACGACGTGGCCAAGTACTTCGCGATCATCCCCGCCATGTTCCTCGGCGTGCTCCCCGCGCTCGGCCGGCTGAACGTGATGGATCTCCAGTCGCCGCGCTCGGCGATCCTCTCGGCCGTGATCTACAACGCGATCATCATCGTGCTGCTGGTGCCTCTCGCGTTGCGCGGGGTCAAGTTCGTGGCGCTCACCGCCACGGAGATCCTGCAGCGGAACCTGCTCATCTACGGCGTCGGCGGGCTGATCGCGCCGTTCATCGGCATCAAGCTCATCGACATCGTCGTTACGGCCCTGGGAGTCAAATGATGCGACGCCAACTCCTTCCCGCGCTCATGGCGGTTGTGCTGTTCACCGCGCTGACGGTCATCTACGTGGTCGGTACGACGCTCTTCGACGACGTCCTGTTCCCCGACAAGGCGGACGGCTCGTTCGTGAAGGACGCGCACGGGCACATCGTCGGCTCGAGCCTGATCGGCCAGAACTTCACCAAGACGAAGTACTTCCACCCACGCCCGGCCGCCGACGACTACGCGGCGGGACCCGACTACAGCTTCGGGTCGAACTATGGGCCCACCGACTCGCGGCTCGTCGCCAGGTGCCTTCCGGTGCAGAAGACCGACAAGAGCGGTTCGCCGGTCGTCGACTCGAAAGGCAACCCGGTGTACGAGACCAACGCCGACGGCTCCAAGGCGTGTGACCCGAACACGGTTGCTCAGCGGGTGAAGGCGTATCGCGAGGAGAACCACCTCGGTAAGCACGCGCTGGTCCCGGTCGACGCGGTCACCGCGTCGGGGAGTGGGCTCGATCCCCAGATCTCCGTGGCCAATGCGAAGCTTCAGGCGCCGCGCGTCGCGGCGGCCCGTGGCCTGCCGCGCCGGAAGGTGCTGTCAATACTCGCCGCGAACACCGACGAGCGAACGTTCGGGATCCTGGGTGAGCCCGCGGTGAACGTGCTCGCGCTGAATCTCGCGCTCGACAAGCTCAGCTGACCGTCGCTTCGGCGTCGGTTTCGACCTCGAGGTCGGGCACGAAGCGCACGCCCATGCCGGGCTGGGTCAGGAAATATCGAGGCCGTGCCGGGTCGGGCTCGAACTTGTGACGCACCTGCGCCATGAACTGACGGATGTAGTTCGTCTGGTTCGCGTACCCCGGGCCCCACACCTCTTCGAGCAGCTGGCGTTGGCTCACGAGCCGGTCGGGATTCCGAGCCAGGATCTCGACGAGATGCCACTGCGTGGGCGTGAGCGGGATCTCGACGCCGTCGGCTGTCATCGCGCGCTTCGCGGTGAAGTCGATCTGGAAGTCCGCGGTCTTGACGACCGGTAGGGCAGGATCATCGGGCTCGGCACGTCGCATCACCGCGCGCATCCGAGCCAGGAGCTCTCCGACACTGAACGGTTTCGTGACGTAGTCGTCGGCGCCGGCGTCCAGTGCGCGGATCTTGCGTGCCTCGTCGTGCCACGCCGAGAGGACGATGATCGGGATGGACGTCGAGTCCCGGAGCGCGTGCACGACCTCGATGCCGTCGATGCCGGGAAGCCCGAGGTCGACGATGGCGACGTCGTAGGACTTGGTCGTTCCACGCGAGACGGCTGCCTCACCTGTCTCCACGAGATCAACCTCGTAGCCGCGCGCCTTCAGCGAAGTACCCAACGAGCGCAGCATCGGGCGCTCGTCGTCGACGATCAAGACTCGACGCATCGCACCTCCCGACCCCTCACGCTAACGCGCACGACCGATCGTAACGTCGGCGAGGGCTACCGGTTTGCTCGCGATGAGTCGCGGAGCCGCGCAGTCCCGGAGCCGCGTTAACGACCAGCTAATCCGGGAACGGAGACCGCTAAGACGGCGGAAAGGCTCTGTTCAGCGCGGGTGCGCGCCTGGAAGATGGCGTGCGGTACGTGAGCGGGCGACGCACAGGGAGGCGACCCGAGTGAGAGTGGAGAAGCGGCATGGCTGATCTGTGGGTGGCGTTGACCATCGTGGCGTTCTTCGGGCTCTGCGTCGGTCTGGTGTTCGGTTGCGATCGGATCATAGGTCCCGACGACGCGTCAGATCTCGAAGACTCGGATGCGTCCGACGTGGAGGACATGACGGCGGAGGCTGCAGTCCGATGAACGGCGAGAACATCGCCGGCCTCGTGCTGGCAGTCCTGTTGGGGCTCTACCTGGTTGCGGCGCTCCTGGTCCCGGAGCGGTTCTGATGAGCCTCGCGGGTTGGGGTCAGCTCCTCGCGTTGATCGTCGCGATCGTGGTGACGGCTCCGCTCCTGGGCCGTTACATGGCGCACGTCTACGAAGGCGGCCCGTCGCGCCTGGACCGTGTGTTCGGGCCGGTCGAGCGGTTGATCTACCGGGCGATGCGTGTCGACCCCGAGCGTGAGCAGCGCTGGAGCATCTACGCGCTGTCGGTGATCGCGTTCAGCATCGCCGGGGTGGCGTTGCTCTACGTGATCCAGCGGCTCCAGGGCAGTCTGCCGTTCAACCCGACCGACATGGCCAACGTCGCGCCGGCGTTGTCGTTCAACACCGCGGTCAGCTTCGTGACCAACACGAACTGGCAGTCCTATGGCGGTGAGAACACGCTGAGCCACTTCAGCCAGATGGTGGGCCTCACGGTCCAGAACTTCGTCTCCGCGGCCGCGGGGATGGCGGTGATGGTCGCGCTGATCCGCGGGCTGTCACGGGCCGGGAAGCGCACGGTCGGGAACTTCTGGGTCGACCTCGTGCGCACCACGCTGCGGATCCTGCTGCCGCTCGCGTTCGTGGTCGCGATCATCCTCGTGGCCTGCGGCGTGATCCAGAACAGCAACGGCTTCACCCAGGTGCACACCGTCACCGGGGCCACCCAGCAGATCCCGGGTGGGCCGGTCGCGAGCCAGATCTCCATCAAGCAGCTCGGCACCAACGGTGGCGGCTTCTTCAACACCAACTCCGCCCACCCGCTCGAGAACCCCAGCAAGCTGAGCGACTTCGTCGAGCTCTACGCGATCCTGATCATCCCGTTCGCGTTGGCGTTCACGTTCGGTCGGATGATCAAGCAGAAGCGTCAGGGCTACGCGGTGTTCGCGGTCATGGCCGTGCTCTGGCTCGGCGCGAATCTCGCCGCGCCCATCATCGAGTCGGGTGGCAACCCGAAGCTCGACACGGGCGGCGTGACGCAGGCGGTGAGTGCGACATCGCCCGGCGGCAACATGGAAGGCAAGGAGGTCCGCTACGGGCCTGTCGCCTCGGGCATCTGGGCCGCGTCGACGACGGGCACGTCGAACGGCTCGGTGAACTCGATGCACGACAGCTTCACACCGGCCGGCGGCCTCGTGACGCTCGCCAACATGAAGCTGGGCGAGATCAGTCCCGGTGGTGTGGGAGTCGGCCTGAACGGCCTGCTCATCTTGGCGATCCTGTCGGTGTTCATCGCCGGTCTCATGGTCGGGCGCACACCCGAGTACCTGGGCAAGAAGATCCAGGCGGCCGAGGTGAAGCTGGTCGCGATCTACATCCTGATCATGCCGGCCATCGTGATGATCGGTGTCGCCATCTCCACCTTCGTCGGCTCGGTGAAGAACGTCTCGATCTACAACCCGGGCGCGCACGGCTTCAGTGAGCTGTTGTACGCGTTCACCTCCGCGGCGAACAACAACGGGTCCGCCTTCGCCGGCATCACCGCCAACACGGGCTACATGAACTCGGCACTGGGTGTCGTGATGCTGTTCGGACGGTTCTTCCTGATCATCCCGACGCTCGCGCTCGCCGGTTCGGTGGTCCGCAAGCGGCGCGTGCCCGCGACGGCCGGGACGTTCCCGACCGACACGCCGCTGTTCGTGGTGCTCGTGGTCGGGGTGGCCCTGATCGTGGCGGCCCTCGCGTTCCTTCCCGTTCTGGCGCTCGGCCCCATCGTCGAGCAGCTGAAGATCTGACGAAAGAGGAGCAGTACCGATGCCTCGTGAGACCAAGCTCGTCGAGCCCGAGATCGTGCGGCGCGCGGTTGGCGACAGCTTCGTGAAGTTGAACCCGCGCACGCTCATGCGCAATCCGGTGATGTTCGTCGTGGGCGTCGGCGCGGTCCTGACCACGATCCTGTTCTTCAAGGATCTGGGCTCGTCGACGACGAACCAGAACGTCTTCACCGCGCTGGTCACCGTGTTCTTGTGGTTCACCGTGCTGTTCGCCAACTTCGCCGAGGCGATCGCCGAGGGCCGGGGGAAGGCCCAGGCCGAGACACTGCGCAAGACACGGTCGGAGACCCTTGCCCATCGCCGGAGCGCCGGTGGCGTGCTCGAGGACGTCGCGAGCACGGAGCTGGGCGTCGGCGACGAGGTAGTGGTCAGCGCCGGTGAGCTCATCCCCAGTGACGGCGAAGTCATCGAGGGCATCGCCAGCGTCGACGAGTCGGCGATCACCGGCGAGTCGGCACCGGTGATCCGGGAGTCGGGTGGCGATCGCTCCGCGGTCACCGGCGGCACTCGCGTGCTCTCGGACGAGATCGTGGTGCGCATCACCGCCCGCGCGGGCGAGACGTTCCTGGACCGGATGATCGCGCTCGTCGAAGGCTCGGAACGTCAGAAGACGCCGAACGAGATTGCGCTCAACATCCTCCTGGCGGGGCTCACGATCATCTTCCTCCTCACCACGGTGACGCTCCAGCCCTTCGCGATGTTCGCCAACGCCGAGCAGAGCGTGGTCATCCTGGTCGCGCTCCTGGTGTGCCTCATCCCGACGACGATCGGCGCGTTGCTCTCCGCGATCGGCATCGCGGGCATGGACCGGCTCGTGCGCCGCAACGTGCTCGCGATGAGCGGCCGCGCCGTCGAAGCGGCCGGTGACTGCTCGACGCTGCTGCTCGACAAGACCGGCACCATCACCTTCGGGAACCGTCAAGCCGACGCGTTCCTCCCCGTCACCGGCGTCACCGACGCCGAGCTCGCCGATGCAGCGCAGCTCTCGAGCCTCGCCGACGAGACGCCCGAAGGCCGCTCGATCGTCGTGTTCGCCAAGGAGCACTTCGGGCTCCGCGAGCGAGAGCTCCTCGGCGCCGAGCTCGTGCCGTTCACCGCCCAGACCCGCATGAGCGGCGTCGACCTCCCCGACCGCCTCGTGCGCAAGGGGGCGGCCGACTCGGTGCGCCGCTGGGTCGAGGATCAGGGTGGCACGGTCCCGACCGAGCTCGGCGACACGGTCGACTCGATCTCGGCGCAGGGGGGCACCCCCCTCGTCGTTGCCGAGGCGGGCGCGGTGGGATCCCCCCTCCCACCGCGCGCGCTCGGCGTGATCTACCTGAAGGACATCGTCAAGCCCGGCATCGCCGACCGCTTCGACGACCTGCGGCGCATGGGGATCCGCACCGTGATGATCACGGGCGACAACCCGCGCACCGCGGCAGTCATCGCGCAGGAGGCCGGCGTCGACGACTTCCTCGCCGAGGCAACACCGGAAGACAAGATGCAGCTCATCCGCAACGAACAGCGCGGTGGGCGGCTCGTGGCGATGACCGGTGACGGCACCAACGACGCGCCAGCGCTCGCGCAGGCCGACGTCGGCGTCGCCATGAACACGGGAACGCAGGCGGCAAAAGAAGCCGGCAACATGGTCGACCTCGACTCCGATCCGACGAAGCTCATCGACATCGTCGAGATCGGCAAGCAGCTGCTCATCACCCGCGGGTCGCTCACCACGTTCTCGATCGCGAACGACGTGGCGAAGTACTTCGCGATCATCCCGGCCATGTTCGCGGGCTTCGCCAGCGTGCACGTGCTCAACGACCTCAACATCATGGATCTGCAGTCGCCTCGCTCGGCGATCCTCTCGGCGGTGATCTTCAACGCCGTGATCATCGTGATGCTGATCCCGCTGGCGTTGCGCGGCGTGAAGTTCATTCCCACGAGCGCGGCGCATCTCCTGCGCCGCAACCTCCTCATCTACGGAGCCGGCGGCGTGATCGCACCGTTCATCGGCATCAAGCTCATCGACATCATCATCACTGCCCTGGGGGTGAAGTAGATGCGACGCCAGATCATCCCGGCGATCGTCTCCATGGTCATCTTTACCGTGCTGCTCGGCCTTGCCTACCCGTTGGTGGTCACCGGCATCGCGCAAGCCGCCTTCAAGCACAAGGCCGACGGCTCCCTCGTGGAGAAGAACGGCAAGGCGGTCGGGTCGAGCCAGATCGCGCAGGCGTTCGTCGACAAGAAGGGCAACCCCGTGCCCGACTACTTCCAGCCGAGACCATCGGCCGTCAACTACGACCCGACGTACAGCAGCGGCTCGAACCTCGGGCCCCTGAACCCGGCGCTCATCGCCAAGTGCCTGCCGGTGCAGAAGACCGACAAGAAGGGCAACCCGGTCGTCGACGCGAAGGGCAACCCCGTCTACGAGACGAACGAGGATGGCTCCAAGGTGTGTGACCCGAACACGGTGCCCCAGCGGGCCAAGGCCTACCGCGAGTTCAACGACCTCACCGAGGGCGTCGAAGATCCCCGTCGACGCCGTGACCGCGTCGGGATCGGGGCTCGACCCCGACATCTCGGTGGCCAATGCGCGGCTGCAGGCCCACCGCATCGCCGACGCCCGAGGTCTGAGCGTCGCTCGGGTCCGTAAGCTGATCAACGAGCACACCGACGGTCGACCGCTCGGCATCATCGGGGAGAAGACGGTCAACGTCCTCGACCTGAACCTTGCGCTCGACAAGCTGAGCTCATGAGCTGAAGGAAGTCGTCGCGATGGCGCGTGGCACGTTGCGGATCTATGTCGGCGCCGCCCCCGGTGTCGGCAAGACGTTCGCCATGCTCAACGAGGGTTGGCGCCGCCGGGAGCGCGGTACCGACGTGGCCGTGGGGTTCCTCGAAACCCACGGTCGGGCACTGACCGCTGCCCAGCTCCGCGACCTCGAAGTCGTCCCGCGCCGGATCGTCGAGTACCGGGGCCAGCAGTTCGAGGAGATGGACCTCGACGCGGTGCTGGCCCGGGCCCCGAAGGTCGCGCTCGTCGACGAGCTCGCGCACACCAACGTGCCGGGATGCCGCAACACCAAACGCTGGCAGGACATCGACGAGCTGCTCGCGGCCGGCATCGACGTCATCTCGACCGTCAACATCCAACACCTGGAATCCCTCAACGACGTCGTCGAGCAGATCACCGGGGTCGTCCAGCGCGAGACCGTTCCCGACGCGGTCGTGCGGGCGCGCCGAGCAGATCGAGCTCGTCGACATGACTCCCGAAGCGCTGCGGCGGCGCATGGCCCACGGCAACATCTACGTGGCGGAGAAGGTCGACGCGGCGTTGAGTCACTACTTCCGCGTCGGGAACCTCGGTGCGTTGCGAGAGCTGGCCCTGTTGTGGGTCGCGGATCGCGTCGACGAATCGCTCGAGGAGTACCGCGAACGGCACGGCATCACCGAGCCCTGGGAGACCCGTGAACGGGTGGTCGTCGCCCTCACCGGCGCGCCCGGTGGGGAGCGGCTCATTCGACGCGGCGCCAGAATGGCGGCCCGATCGCACGCCGAGCTCGTGGGTGTGCATGTCCGAAGCTCGGACGGGCTCGTGAGCCCCGATGACGGTCTCCTGGAGAGACATCGCGGGCTGCTCGACGAGCTGGGTGGCCGGTTCGCGGAGGTCACTGGCGCCGATCCGGCGGATGCGCTGGTGCGCTTCGCCCGAGCCGAGAACGCCACACAGATCCTCCTGGGATCGTCACATCGTTCCCGCTGGGCCGAGCTCACGAAGGGCTCGGTGATCAACCAGGTGATCCGGGCCGCCGGTCCCATCGACGTCCACGTCATCTCAGCCGACGAAGTGCCGGCCCGCAGTCGGAATGCGGAGAGCGGGCAGGCCGGTCACCGGCGTGGCGCTCCCCGCGATCGCGGGCGATCGCCTGGGCCTGCGCCTTCCTCGGTATTCCGCTCGTCGTGCTCGCACTGATCCCGCTTCGAGACGCGATGGGTGTGCCCGGCACGCTGCTCCTGCTCTTGCTCGGGCCGGTCGCGGTCGCGGTATTGGGTGGGCTTCTTCCGGCGATCGTCGCTTCGCTGGTGGCCTTCCTCCTCGCCGACTGGTTCTACATCGCGCCGACCCACAGCTTCCGGTTCGCGCACGCCGGAGACGCTCTGGCACTCGTGGTGTTCGTCGCGGTGTCGGCCTTGGTGAGCGTGCTCGTCGACCGGCTCGCGAGTCGCAGCGCACAGCTGGCGCGGGGTCAAGCGGAGGTCGAGGCACTCGCTGAGCTGGCCTCGGTCACTGCCGTCCTCGACGGCGAGGCACAGCACCGGCTGGTCACGGAGCTGCGACTGACTCTGGACCTCGACTCCGTCGCGGTGCTCGCACCGACCCTCGACGGGTGGCGCAGCCTCGCGTCGGCCGGCGAGCCTGCACCGTCGACACCTGACGACGCCTCCTATGCGGCCGAGTTCGTGAACGGCTCGATGCTGGCGGTCTCGGGCCGTGCGCTCGCCGCTGAGGACCGCCGGCTGCTGGGCGCGTTCGTCGCCCAGCTCCAGCTCGTGCAGACCGTCCTGCGACTCCAGACCGAGGCCGCGTCCGCCGACCGCATTGGCCGAAGCGAACAACGTGCGCGACGCATTGCTCGCGGCCGTGTCGCACGATCTCCGCACGCCGCTTGCCAACATCAAGGCTGCCGCCACGAGCCTGCTGAGCACAGACGTCGAGTGGTCCGCAGTCGATGTCCAGTCGTTCAGCAAGACCATCGACGCGGAAGCCGATCGGCTGCACTCGGTCGTGTCCAACCTCCTCGACATGGGCCGTCTGCAAACGGGGATGCTCGGCGTGCGGATCGAAACGATTGCCGTCGACGCCGCGGTCTACGCGGCACTCGCCAGCCTGTCCGTCGACGTGTCCGGTGTGGATGTGCGAATTCCCGACGATGTCCTGCTTGCCTCGGCCGATTCCGCGCTGCTCGAGCGCGCGCTCGCGAACGTGATCGGCAACGCCCTCAACTGGGCTCCGGTCGGGACGCCGGTTCGCGTCGAAGCGGCTCGGCTCGGAGCGCATGTCGATATTCGGGTCGTCGACCGTGGTGCCGGAATTCCACGCGACCAGCGCGAGGCGGTGTTCCAGCCGTTCCAACGCCTCGGCGACGGTCCGCGAGCCATCTACGACGGCATCGGCCTCGGGCTCGCTGTCACGAAGGGATTCGTCGAAGCCATGGGCGGCGAGGTCAACCTCGAGGACACGCCTGGTGGTGGCACGACCGTCGTCATCACGCTGGAGGCCCGGTAGTGAGGGTCCTCGTCGTCGAAGACGATCCCCGCATCCTCAAGACCCTCGAAGTGAACCTCCGGGCGCGCGGATACGAAGCTGATCTGGCCGTCACCGGGGAACAAGCCCTCCAGCTCGTCGCCCGCCATCACCCCGACGTGGTCATCCTCGACCTTGGGCTCCCTGGCATGGATGGTCTCGACGTCGTGCGCGGTCTCCGAGGTTGGACTCCGGTGCCGATCGTCGTGCTGTCGGGCCGTGGGTCCGAGTCTGCCAAGGTCGAAGCGCTCGACCTCGGTGCTGACGACTATCTCACCAAGCCGTTCGGAATGGACGAACTGTTCGCGCGCCTGCGTGCCGCGGTGCGTCGCGCGGTGCTGCCCGAAGGAAGGGCAGTCGTCAGGACACCCGATTTCACGCTCGACTTCGCCGCCAAGCAGGCGCGCCGCCACGGAGAGCTCATCCGGCTCACGCCGACGCAATGGCACATCGTCGAGGTCCTGGTGCGCAACGCCGGTCGTCTCGTCACGCACGAGCAGCTCCTCCAGGAAGTCTGGGGTCCGACCTACGGGAAGGAGACCAACTACCTGCGCGTCTTCATGACCCAGATCCGCAAGGAGCTCGAGCCCGAACCCCACACACCCCGCTACTTCATCACCGAGCCTGGGCTCGGCTTCCGATTCGAACTGCCCGACGATGACGAACTGGGCGATCGCGATGGCTGAAGTCGTCGTTATCGCCTGGCCGGAGGAGCGCGCCGCCGCCGCCCGCGTGATTGCGGCTGGTGTGCCCGTCTTGTATCTCGTTCGGGCAGATGACGACCTTCCGATCCCCACAACATGTCTCGAGGAGTGGGTTCGCTTGCCGGGGGATGACCGCGACATGCAGGCCCGGATTTCGGCGCTTGAGATGCGCGCCGCACTCCACGTCGCACCACCATTCGTCGACAACGTCGGTCGATTGCACCGCGGGGGCTCAGTCGTCGCCCTGAGCGCGGCCGAGGCCCGACTTGCCGAAGCCCTCACTGCACGGTTTGGCGCCGTCGTCTCCGATCAGGAGCTGCTCGACGCCGTGAGTCGCGGTACCGCGGCGCCCCCCATTTCTCTGCGTGGCGAGATTCGTCGGCTGCGGTCCCACGTCCGGGAAGTGCACCTCGCGATCCGCCGCGAGCAGCGCGGCTACGTCTTGCGCTCAACGGAGTAGCCGGCGTTGGCGTCGCCGGCGAGTCCTCGAATTCTTGACGCGTCACACGGCAGATTTAGCGGGAAACAGACGCGAAATGTCGCAACCGCCCTCTACCGTCGTGGGTGGAGCGCCGGGAAGTCTGGTCGGCAGATCGAGCCATCACGCGATCGGAGTCGACCATGGATGCACTGCTCCTGGTGCTGGGTATCACCGCAGTTCTGGCGCTCGTGCTCGCCCCGTTGTTCCTTGCCTGGCCGCAGCACGCGCGTTGGCTCGTGACCGCGCAGACACTTGATCCCGCAAGCCAACTCCACCCGGCGTCGCAACTCCGGGAGGTCAGGATCGTGGCGGCCACCCGGCGTGCGAACGACGTCGAGATGTGCGTGGTCGAACGCGGCGCGCGCCTTCGTGACTCCACCACGATCGTCGGCGCGTCCCTGCCCAGCGCTGCGGTCGCGACGATGCAGCGTTGGTTTGCGGCCGAGACACCGCTCCTGATGCAGGTCGACGCGAAACAGAATGTGACCCTGCACGGACCGACTGCGCACATCACCGGCCTTCGCCGGGACAACCGACGAGCCGAACGGATCGAGCCTCGCCCGCGTTACCGGGCTGCTTCGTGATCGGGCGAGCTCGAGACCGGAGCAGCGAAGAGGGCTTCGGCCGGACCACTCTTCCGCGAGGCGGCGCCGGTCACTGCGTCGAATCGACGCTGCACATCGCGGCGGTCGGATGCTTCGGGCACTGACTCGTCGCTCGCGCGGAGGATCATCGCGGCCTGCGCCCAGAGAACGGCGCGCTGCTCGTCGGAGATCGTGTACTCCATGATCTTGGCCAGGGCGTCGAGCTGCCGGATCATCACTGCGGGCATCCCGCGGCCGGATTGACGGATCTTGTCGAACGACCTCCCGACGACCCGGTCGTAGGGCAGTCCCGCGGCGATGACCCGCACGCTTCCGGATCGGTCACGGTGCACGCTGGACGGCATCCAGTTCGCCGACATTCGGCACAGCGCGTCGCAGAGCCAGTCGATGCACGCCAGCGCGCTGAACGTGTCGTTCACCGCGGGCGAGAGCGCGCGGATCGCGATCTCCACGAGCTGGTCGATCGCGAACGCGAGGTCTTGCATCAGCGTGCGTTGCGGTCCGGTCACGTGCGCGCGCTCGAGCCCCTTCGTGACGGAGACCGCCGCCTCGGGCGGCCAGACCGCCGCCATCGGGAGCCCTTCGACCAGGAAGTGGCCCGGCCGGTAGAGCAGGCCGATCACCGCGTCGGCTCGCAGCGCGATGTCGACCAGGTCCTCGTACCCGATGAACCGCAGATAGCCGCTCCGCGTCGCGGTCACCACCGCGCCCGAATCTCGCATCCGGAGGTCGAGCTCCGCGGGGGAGAGCCCGATCTCGGGCTGGACCGTCGCAGTGCGCCGATCGGAGGCGACGGCTTCCTCCGCGATCGCCTTCGAAAGATCTTGCGCGATGCTCGCGATGACCTCGGGCAGCTGGATCGACTTCGCCACGTGATGAATGAAATAGATGAGCACGCCGAGATCCACGAGCACGAGGGCGATGGCAACCGTGATCGACAAGTGCGGGACGAAGTCACCTCGCGCGCCGTGCGCGACCGACCCGAGCGTGAGCACCGAGAACACGAAGGTGGCGACGAATGTCCCGAGCGTGATCTGGGTGCCGCGGTCACGGACGAAGTTGCGGAGTATGCGGGGCCCGAACTGCGTCGACGCCAGCGTGAGCGCGACGATCGTGATGGAGAACACGAGGCCGACGACGGTAATGACCGCGGCGGCGATCCCGATCAGGATCTGGCGGGCGGCATCGGCGGAGCCGTTGTTCACCCACGACGGCAGCGTCAGATCACCGTTGTACGCCGCTCGATCGATCGTGTACGTGACGATGAAGAGCGCGACCGCGAGGAACACCTCGATCGTCGGGATGAACCACAACGTCGTGCGCAGCGCTTCGCGCCGCCACGCCGGGAGCTGAGGGAGACGGGCTGTCAGGTGCATGCTCGCTGTGACCGTGTCATCGCACTGTCAATCCGGCACGACACGGTTCGGGAAGCGCTCACGGCGTTCACTGGCACACACCTCAGGAGTCGACAGAATCACGTGCCGACCAGGCTTCCCGGCTCACCAGCGTGAAATCCTAACTGCTCGTACCGCCCACGACGCGTCCGTTTGTCGAGCTTCGACTGGGTGACGCTGGTGTCGTCAGATCGGCCACGGGCTCAGGAGGCGTCAATTCGCGTCGCCCTGACGTGAGGAAACCGCCAAAGCGCCCTGCGTCTCGAGTCCCGATGATCAGGGCATGGTTGACTCAACAACCGGGATGTCCCGCTGTTCATGTTCATGCGAGGAGTTGGGCCCATGGACGTCAGCAAGTCTTCATCAGGGAACTCGCCGCCTGCCGATGCGATGTCGCAGGGCGATGCTCTGTACAGCCGAGAGAATCTGTTGCTGCGGTGGTGGCCGCCCGCCGTGATCGGGACCGCGCTCGTGCAGGCCTCGATCGGCCTGTTCGGAGCCGCGGCCTTGTGCGCCGCGCTCGCGCTCAAGTTCGCCGCGTTGATTCCCGGGCGTTTCGCGGTGACCCCGACAGGGATCGCGTTGTGGTTAGGGCTGGGGAAACGGAAGTTCTTGCCGAGGGACGAAGTCTTCGTCGAGTGCGACCGCGGCGGCGCCAAGGTTCGCCGGCGCGACTCACGGCACATGGGGGCTAGCCGCTCCCCGAACGGTTCGGGACCGTCCGAGCGCGCCGCGCTGCTGGCGGCGCTCGTCGAGTGCGAGTTCGAGATCACGAGATAGGCCCGCGCTCACGAACACTCGCCGACATCCGCCTCCCGGTTTCACCGAGCCATGGCACTCGTACCGACGCGCTTGACTGTGCCCTTCGGCTCTAAGGACTTCCTGCGATCTCGGTAGCGTGCCGGCGCAGAGACTGATAGGGAAGCGAGCATGCAGACAATCGTCGTAGGAGTCGATGGATCCGAACCGAGTTTCCGCGCACTCCGATTCGCTGCGGACCTCGCGGAACACATCTACGGCGCCGAACTTATCGTTGTGTTCGCTCGGTACGCGTACGTGTTCATGCCCGAACGCGGCGGAGGACATGTTCGACGACTTCCTCAACGAGGCCGAACGCGAAGCCCGCAATCGGACGCAGGGCGTGCTCGGAGACAGACACCTGCTGTGGAAAGTCCTAGTTCGTGAAGGAGAGCCATCCGAGGTCCTCTGTAACGTCGCAGCAGAGACAGGCGCGACGTTCGTCGTCGTTGGACGCCGCGGGTCATCGACGGTTCTCGACCTATTCCTTGGATCAGTATCGAATCGCCTAGCGCATCGCTCAGACTGCGCAGTGGTTCTCGTCTAGTTGACGATTCCACGATTGCAGCGACTTCTCGCCGCGCTCGAAGGGATTCTGACGGTGCTTCCGATGAGAACGAGGTAGCCGTTGCGAGGCCGTTCGGGGTCCGAGTCGCGTGCTGCTACGCGATCAGCTCGGACGCGTGTTTCCGACGTTGACTGATCACGGTCAACGGACACGCAGGAGCGATGTCGTTCCTCGGAGCGGGGTCGTTGCCGTGTCAGTCTTGCGGGGTGTATTCGGTGTTGAAGCGCCTCCTGATCGGGTCGCCGGTGTCGTCGGCGGAGCTCGAGGACCAGCGGCTCACGAAGCGCGTCGCGCTCGCGGTGTTCGGGACGGACGCGATCGCGTCGACCGCGTTCGCGACACAGGAGATCTTGGTGGTGCTGGTCCCGGCGGCAGGGATCGCGTCGCTCGACTACCTAGTGCCGATCTCGCTGGTGGTGATTCTGCTCCTCGTGATTGTGACTGCGAGCTATCGCCAGACGTTGTACGCGTATCCCAATGGCGGCGGCTCGTACATCGTGAGCCGGGAAAACCTCGGCACCGGTGCTTCGCTCGTCGCTGCGGCGTCACTGATGGTCGATTACACACTGACCGTGTCGGTGTCGATCGCAGCGGGTGTGGCCGCGATCACGTCGGCGGCGACGGCCCTGCAGGGTTACGAGGTCGAACTCTGTCTCGTGCTGCTCGCCCTGATCGCAGTTGCGAATCTCCGCGGGGTGCGAGAGTCGGGACGGCTGTTCGCGCCACCGACGTACACCTACATCGTGATGATGACGCTTCTCGTCGTCGTCGGTTTGGTCGGAGTAGCGACCGGTTCGCTCGGTCGACTTCCGGTCGATCACAAGGCGTTGGAGCACTTCACCGGGGCAAACGCGGTGCTGACGGGAGCTTCGTCCTTCTTGCTGCTCCGCGCTTTCTCGTCAGGCGCGGTCGCGTTGAGCGGTGTCGAGGCGATCTCGAACGGCATCCAGGCATTCCGGAAACCGGAGTCCCGCAACGCCGCGATCACCTTGACCTGGGTTGCCGTGATCCTCGGCGCGCTCTTCCTCGGAATCGCGGTACTTGCGTCCCATCTGCGCCCCACACTCAGCCCCGACCAGACCCTGCTCTCCATCATGGGCCGCGAGGTGTTCGGGAACGGCGCGCTGTACGTGCTCTTGCAGGTGTCGACCGCAGCGATTCTCACACTGTCCGCCAACACCGCGTTCGCGGATTTCCCGCGCCTGTCTGGCATTGTCGCGAGCGACGAGTTCCTTCCCCGCCAGTTCGCGAACCGG
The DNA here is from genome assembly GCA_963721435.1 of uncultured Actinomycetes bacterium. Classification (GTDB taxonomy): domain Bacteria; phylum Actinomycetota; class Acidimicrobiia; order IMCC26256; family DASPTH01; genus CAVRJC01. Next base: position 922,885 of record CAVRJC010000012.1, on the reverse strand, counting down.
GGCGACCGGCTCGTGCTCTCGAACGGGATCCTTGTGCTGATGCTGGCCGCCGGCATCCTGCTCTTCGCGTTCGGCGGCGAAGTCGAGCGCGCTCATCCCATTGTTCGCGGTCGGCCTCTTCATGTCGTTCACGCTGTCGCAGTCAGGGATGGTCGTGCACCACTGGCGAGGACACGACCCGGGGTGGGCCCGCCGCCTCGTAGTCAACGCCGTCGGCGCCGTCGCGACCGCGGTGGTGACAATCGTCGTCGTCGTCTCGAAGTTCACCGAGGGAGCATGGATCCCGACGATCGTGATACCGCTCCTCGTCCTCCTCTTCTGGTCGATTCACCGCCACTACCGCCGGGTCGACGCCGCGCTGGCCTGCCCACCAGGCACACCGCTTCCCGAAATCGTGCACACCGTGGTCGTCCTAGTGCCGGCCCGAATTCACGCCGGAGTGCTTGAAGCGCTCGCCTACGCGAAGTCGCTGAGACCCCACTACCTCCATGCGGTCCATGTCGCGTTCGACTCTGACGCTGGCGAGCAGATGGTCGACAAATGGAATGAGTACGGCTTCGACGTGGAGCTCGACATCGTGTCGTCGCCCTACCGAGCGTTGACGCGACCGATTCTCGAGTACGTCGACGCTCTCGACGAGCAATGGCAACACGACATCGTCACCGTGATCGTCCCCGAGTTCGTCGTACACCACTGGTGGGACGCGCTGCTCCACAATCAAAGCGCGCTCCTCCTGAAGGCGCGGCTACTGCTACGCAAAGGGACGGTTGTGACGTCGATACCAACTCACGTCGACTAGGGCCGTGACCTCAGGAGAACGGGCATGCTCATGGCTGCGCAACAACCCATGTCCAAACAAGGCGTCAACTCCAAGACCAAGGTCATCGAACTTCTTGACGTCCGTTCGGCTCGCTCACAACGGCGGGACCGGCACCTTGAAACGGTGGGGGTCTCACAACGGCCGTCAACCAGAATCACGGCCAGGGCTTCAGCTCGCCTGTGAGCGAACACGAAGGAATCTCAGAGACGATAAGTGTGACCCGCTCGGTCGATCGGACTACTTCGTATTGAAGGGCGAGGCGGCAGGAGCACAGCGCTCGGTCGGTCATCCCTGATAAGGATGAGGTCGCTGGTTCGATTCCAGCTAGCCCCACCCCCCCCCAGGTGAGCACGTCGCGATCTTCGTCGGACTTCTCCTCGTGCTCGAGGGCGTCGCGTGGGCTCTCGTGCCATACAAGGCGGAGGGGCGGTCTTGCTCGCTCGGTGCTGTCGAAGCTGCCCGCAATCGGACAGTCGGGGTCAGACTGCCATCCCCGATTGGTCCTGAATACGGGTACGTCACCAAGCGCGTGGTGAGCCCATGCGCCGAGGAGGGCGGTCGCCGCACCATCACAGGCGGGATGACCCCCTTGATGCTCGCGTGTGACCGGGGAGACGGCGCGGGGTACCTCGTCGACCCCCCACCCGCCGCGCCGGCCACCCCCTTCGCGCGTGACGCGGGGACTCCGGTGCGTAGACGCGCGGATATCGGCGATCCCGTTTCAAGTGTTCGGGTCGCGTGTTCTGTTGTTTCGCCAGGCATGCGAACGCGGTTCGGTGCTCCGTGTGGGTCTTCGCTGTGAAGCGGGCTGCATGGCGATCACTTCGGCGAGTTCTCGACACTCGGCCTTGAGGCCCGCTCTGGAGTGTCCTCGGAAGTGAGCTGGTCGATTAGGGCCCCAATGGGAGGTGGGTGCTGTTTGGCGTTGCTGTTCGTCGGCCCGCCGATTCAACTTTTTCGGCCGTGCGGTCGAAAGAGCGTCGGGGCTGCTTGGAGAACGAGGAGCGCCGCGGCATGCGAGATTCTGTTACTTCCGGTCCTGATCGAAACCGTAGGGCCGGGCCGGTGGCGCCGCCATGGGTCATTCTCGCAGTGTTGATCTGCGTCCTGGCCGGGTCGACGACCGCGTTTGCGCGCACGAGCTGGTTCCAAAAGAAAAGGGGCGTCGTCGCGACGGCCACGACGACCACGCGGCCACCCCCCACCACGATCGCTCCCACGGCAACAACGCAGCCACCCGCTACCACCACGGTCGCTCCCACGACGACGAAGGCACCGACGACCACCTCCACGACAAGTCCGGCACTGGTGTCGGCGGCGGCGACCAGTGCGCGTCAAGCGGTGCTCGCGTGGCTCGGTACCGTCGACCTGGACACGCTGGGCCAGGCAGGCATCGCGTCGCTCGTGCAGAACGGCGTGGGTGGTGCAGTCGTCATGCTCGGTACCTGTACGACCAACCCGATCCCGGCATGGCAGATCACCGAGTGGAAGTGGGTGTCGTCCCGAGCGGACCTCTACGTCGGGTGCTACCTCGCGGCTCCCACTCCGGCGACGACGTCGGCCGCACAGGCCGACCAGAAAGCCGCGCTCCAGGTTGTCGCGACGGCAGCCAGGAGCGCGAACGCCAAAGGCTTCGCGCTGGACGCGGAGCCATACGGCGGCGGCGATACCGCGTGGAACAACATCACTGGGCTCAAGGCGTATGCGCAGTCGCTCGTCCCGGTCATTGGGTTCGGCCAGATCCAGATCTACCCCTCGAGCAATGCGTCGTGGCCTGGCTCGTACAACGACCTGATCCGTGCGCAGAACGGGGAGCCCGGCACGTATGCGACCAACTCGTTCGGCGACTTCATCGACGGTCTGCTCGCCGGTGGGGCACGCGTCAACCTCACCGATGCATCGTTCCACTGGGGACCGCAACTCCGGGGTGACACCTGGCAGACCGGTGTGCAACGCAGCGTCGCGCTCGCCAAGCAGCGGTTCCCGTCCCCGAACTTCTCGGCGTCGGTCATGCTCTGGCCCGACAACGACGAAGGCCACGGCCCGTTCTCACCCGCCGAGATGCAGTACGCATTCGACATGGCGACCAAGTACTCGACCGGGCCAGTGTTCCTCTACCAGCACACCCTCGCCGGGCTGTCGGGCACATGGCCGCAATGGCTCGCCGCAATCAAAACCGCAGTCAGCAGTTAGTTAGCAACGGGGCGCATCCGCTCCGCACCCGAGAAGCAACGGCGAGCGCACAACCGGCCTCGCGGGATGCCCGCGGGATGGAGGCTCCTGCGGAAACTCGGCGGTCCTGACGGGATTTGAACCCGCGACCTCCGCCTTGACAGGGCGGCGTGCACTCCAAACTGCACCACAGGACCAGATTGAACCGACCGGTGTGCACCGGACGAGTTCGTGTGCCCCCAGGGGAGTTCGAATCCCCGTTACCGCCTTGAAAGGGCGGCGTCCTGGGCCACTAGACGATGGGGGCTCGGTTCACCTGAGGCAGGGCATCGTAGCAGCAGGCGTCCGTGACCATCCGAGCCATCAGCTGGCGAGCTGCTGGGGTGTGCGGGCTTCGGCGACCCGGCAACCGTTTCCGGCGCACTGCCGGAGCTCCTCGAGCTGACGGTCGAGCAGGCTCTCGATCCGCCGGTCGGCGCCCGTGCCGGCGAGGTTGTGGATCTCCTCGGGGTCCGTCCGGGTGTCGTACAGCTCGTGCTCGCCGGTCGCGTACTTCACGTACAGGTAGCGCCGCGTGCGCACCGCGTCGTAGTCGGGGATGTGCGCGTCGCTCGCCATGTTGGTCCGGTCGTGCAGCTTGGTCGCGTTTGCGGTGCTCACCTGGTCCGGGTCAGTGGGCTCGAGCGGGAGAGTCTGCTTGTTGCGCGCACGAGGTGGGCTCGACGTGCCGGTGACGTTCCGGTGCTCGACGAGGTACGCCTGCCGCCATTCGTGCGCGGTGCGCTGCCCACGTGCGGCGGCGACGAGCGAGCGGCCGTCGCTGAAGTGCGGCGGCTTGATGCCGGCCATCGCCGCGAACGTCGCGGCGAGGTCGACGTTGCCGGTGAGCGCGCGCACGTGGCGGCCGGCTGCGATGCCCGGGCCGCGGATGAGCAGGGGCACGCGGATGTCGGTGTCGTACGCAGTGAGCTTGCCGGCGGGGAGCCGGTGCTGCCCGAGATGGAAGCCGTTGTCGGACGCGAACACGATGTCGGTGTCGGCGAGATGGTGTGTGGCGCGCAGGGTGTCGACGAGCGTCGCCACGCCGCGGTCGACGGCCTGGAGCGACTCGAGCCGGAGGCGCTGCAGCGTGTCGATCGATGTGATCTCGTCGGGCGTGAGCACCGGAAGCTCGTTGACGAACTTCGGCATTCCGCTGACGTCGGCCTGGTTGAAGGAGGCGGTGCGCGGCACGTGCGCGTCGGGCAACGCGCCCACGTCACCCGGCGCGGGGGTCGCGGGCTCGTGGGGCGCGTACACGGACACGTACGCGAAGAAGGGCTTACCCGCCGTGCTCGCGTCGCGGATGAACTGGTCGGCGAGACCGACGTACACGTCGGTGCCGTACGCGCCGGGCGAGTGCCCGTACTCGTGCAGCACGCGGTTCTCGTTCAGCGTGTAGTCGTACTCGCCGTACGCGTTGCCGCGCACCGGGCTGGCCCAGTCGGTCCATCCCGGCGGCACGTAGGTCTCCGGCGCGCCGTTCGGATAGCCGTTGAGGTACTTGCCGAACAGGCCGGTGCGGTACCCCGCGGCCTGGAGATGGGTCGCGATCGTGTCCTTCTCGATACCGGACCGGTACGCCTTCTCGAACCCGCCGTTGCTCCCGCCGTTCGACAGCACCCCGGTGTTGTGCTCGTACTGCCCACGCAGCGTCGTCGCGCGCGACGGGCAGCACACCGAGCTGTTCACGAAGTAGTTGTCGAACGTCGCGCCCCGGTCGCCGATCAGCGCGAGGGTGTTCGGCATGTACGCGAGGTCGCCGAGCGCCATGTCGTCGGTGAGCACGAAGAGGATGTTGCGGTGCGGCTTGCCGGTGCCGGCGGCAGCCGGCTTCATCGAGGCTGCGCCGGCCGGGAGCGTCGCGGTGATCGATGCGACGGCGACCACGAGCACGACGAGCGCGACCGCACCAAGACTCCGGGGTCGCACCACCACTGCATGATGCCGGTCGGAGGGTCGCCGATTGCAGTCACCGATTCAGTCCCGGTTCAGCCCCATCGCGCGGGACCTCCGGAATGAATGTTGCCCCTTCGCCAAGACGTTCGGTACCCTAACCATATGGCGCTGGAAATATGAGTCCCCCGAAGAGCAAGACGGTCGCAGCCGGCTCCATGCCCGAACGGCATGCAGTCGCCACCGACGACAGCGCCGCCCGCGCCGCACGGGGGGCAGGACGGGCGATCGCCCGCCTGGCCAAGCACCTGGAGCACGGCCTCGGGCCCGTCGACCTCTCGGTGCCGCAGTACCGCGTGCTCGCGCTGCTCGCGGGTGGCCCCGCGGCGTCGTCGTGGCTCGCCGACCGGTTGACGGTCAGCCCGCCGAGCGTCACTGCTGTCGTCGACGGCCTCGTCGCACGCGATCTCGTGGTGCGCATCCCCGACCCGTCCGACCGCCGTCGCCTCAACCTCGAGCTCACCGAGGCCGGCCGCCGCATCCTGGTCGCGGCCGACGACTCGGTGAACGAGCGACTGACCCAGATCGCCGCGCACCTCGTCAACGAGCGGCCCGCGGAGGCGATCGCCGACCTCGAGGAGTGGCACGACGCCCTCGACGCCTACCGCGACGAACGCCGACGCGAGGCGGACGCGAGGTCGAAGTCAGGCTCCGTGCCGGAACGGCGATCAGGCTCCGTGCCGGAACGGCGATCAGGCTCCGTGCCGGAACGGCATCACGATGACGATGACGTCGCCGGACAAGGCGAACAAGGCGGAAAAGAGCGCGTTCGGCACCGACTTCTCGTCGCCGTTCGTGCCCGTCGGCGTGACGCCGCGCTATCCCGCGCCGCGCGCCAACATCAAGCCCGACCAGGGTGGCTCGTGGCTCAAGCGCGTGCTCCCGGTGCTGTTCGCGCACAAGAAGATCTTCGTCATCTCCCTGGTCGCGTCGTTCGTCGGGCTCGCGGTGCAGGTGCTCATCCCCGCGGTCGTGGCCGAGGCGATCGACAAGGGGCTCAAGCACCACGGCGACCTCACCATGTATGTCGGCATCATCGTCGTGCTGGCGTGCGTGCGTTTCGCCCTCAACTACACGTCGCGCCTGTTCATGCTGAAGACGGCCTACCGCGTCGAATACGACCTGCGGAACATCATGTACGAGCACCTCAGCCGTATGTCGTTCTCGTTCTACGACCGCGTGCAGTCGGGCGAGCTCATCTCCCGCGGGAACTCCGACATCCGCCAGGTGCAGATGTACCTCTCGATGGCGCCGATCGTGTTCGTGCAGTGCAGCGTCGCGATCCTGGCCTTCATCCTGATGCTCACCATCAACGTGCCGCTCGCGTTCGTCGCGATGTCGACCATGCCGTTCGTCTTCATCGTGGCGATCCGTATGCGCCGCTACATGTTCCCCGTCTCGTGGCTCGCGCAGGCCCGCCTCGCTGATGTCGCCACCGTCGTCGACGAGAACATCAACGGTGTGCGCGTCGTGAAGTCGTTCGCGGCGGAGGAGCAGCAGCTCCGGAAGCTCACCGCGGCGGCGCGCCGGACGGAGTGGGCGAACGTCAAGGACGCCGACATCCGGGCGCACTGGGCGCCTCTCATCGAGAACCTTCCCCGTCTCGGTCAGGCGCTGGTTCTCCTCTACGGCGGCTACCTCGCGATCCACGGCCAGGCCACCGTGGGCGACATCGTCGCGTTCAACGCCTACGTCCTGATGCTCCAGCCGCCGTTCCGTCAGCTCGGCATGGTGATGATGATGGGCCAGCGCGCCGCGGCGTCGGCCGGGCGCATCTTCGAGGTGCTCGACGAGCAACCCACGGTCGTCGACCGCCCAGGTGCGGTGGACATGGTCGAGTGCACCGGCGACGTGCAATTCGACCACGTGACCTTCGACTACCCGAACGGCACCCACGTGCTGAGGGACTTCGACCTTCACATGCAACCCGGTGAGACCGTCGCCATCGTCGGACGCACCGGCACCGGCAAGAGCACGGTCGCGCGCCTGCTCGCGCGTTTCTACGACGTCACCGGGGGCGCGGTGCGGATCGACGGCCGCGACATCCGCGACCTCACGCTGCCGAGCCTGCGACACCACATCGGCATGGTCCTCGACGAGCCGTTCCTCTTCTCGGTCTCGATCCGCGACAACATCGCGTACGGTCGGCCCGACGCGTCGATGGACGATGTCGTCGCCGCCGCCAAGGCCGCGGGTGCCGACGGCTTCATCCGCGCCATGCCGGAGGGGTACGACACCGTCGTCGGCGAGCGCGGCTTCACCTTGTCGGGCGGCCAGCGCCAGCGCATCGCGATCGCGCGCACGCTCGTCGTGAACCCTCCGATCCTCGTGCTCGACGACGCGACCTCGGCCATCGACGTGCAGATCGAGCAGCAGATCCACGCCGCGCTGAGCGACCTGATGGAGAACCGGACGACGCTGATCATCGCCCACCGGCTCTCGACGATCAGCCTCGCCGACCGAGTCGCGGTGGTCGAGGACGGCCGTGTCATCGCGCAGGGCACGCACACCGAGCTCCTCGATCGCGAACCCCGCTACGCGGAGATCCTCGCCCAGACCGAAGAGGACGCCACTCGTCGCGCCGAAGAGCGGGAGGTGGCGCGCGCCGAGCACGAACGCGAAGACGAGCGCCTCATCGCCCGTGCAGTCGACGCCGACGTCATCAGCAGCCGGGACCTCGACGCCGATGTCGGCGAATCGGCCGACTTCGATCCCGAGCTCGACCCGCGGGTCGCGCCGCGTGGGGGGATGGACTGATGGGCTGGGGCGGCGGCGGCGGGATGATGGGCGGCGGCGGCATGGGCGGCGGCCAGGTCCACTCGGGGAACCCGGGTGGGGGGCTGCCGTTCGCCGGGATCCCCCCCGAGATGCAGAAGCGGGTCGAGGAGCTCGTGGCCGACGAGCCCGAGTGGCCCACCCCCGACAGCACGTTCTCGCACCGCATGACGCAGAGCGGCGTCAGTCTCCGCCGCATGCTGATCCCCCACAAGCGGCTCATGAGCATCGCCACCGTGCTGGTGGTCATCGAGGCGCTCACCATCCAGTTGGGCCCGTTGCTGGCGTCGATCGGCATCGACGACGGCATCAAGAAGGACGACTGGTCGGTGATCCTTGCCTGCGCGATCGCGGCAGTGATCGCGGTCGTGGTCTCGGCGGTGGCGAGCGGGTTCCGGGTCGGCATCACGGGTCGCATTGCGTCCCGCGTGATGTTCGAGCTCCGGGTGCGCGTGTTCGCGCACCTGCAACGCCTCTCGCTCGACTACTACACCGACGAGAAGGCCGGCGTGATCATGACCCGCATCATGAGCGACGTCGAGTCGCTGCAGCAGCTGCTGCAGGACGGTCTGGTGCAGTTCTTCCTGCAGGGGCTCACGATGGTGGTCGTCACCGTCATCCTCCTCGTCATGAACGTCCAGCTCGCGCTGATCACGCTCCTGATGATCGTGCCGTTGCTGCTCGGGCTCACGCTCTGGTTCCGGTCCGCCTCCGACCGTGGGTACCTGCGCGTGCGCGACGGCATCGCGGGGGTGCTGAGCGACGTGTCCGAGAGCCTGTCGGGCGTGCGCGTCGTCGCCGGGTTCAACCGCACCCGCCACAACGTGCTCCATCACCGCAACGTGGTCGGGGAGTACCGCGATGCCAACGACTACACCGCGGAGATCAACGCGAAGTACGGCGCGTCCACCGAGTGGATCGGCATCATGGGCCAGGCGATGTTGCTGCTCATCGGCGGCACGATGGTCCGCAACGGCTCGCTCCAGGTGGGCCAGCTCGTCGCGTTCATCCTGTACCTCAACTCGTTCTTCCAACCGATCCAACAGCTGGTGCAGCAGTACAACCTGTACCAGCAGGGTCAGGCGGCCATCGTCAAGCTCAACGAGCTGCTGTCGACGCACCCGTCGGTCGAAGAGGCCGAAGACGCCGCACCGCTCCCGCCCATCGAGGGCGACGTCGAGCTGGTCGGCGTGTCGTTCGGCTACGACCCGGCCGTCCCCGTGCTGCGCGATGTCGACCTCCACATCCGAGCGGGCGAGACGATGTCCTTCGTCGGGCCGACCGGCGCGGGCAAGTCGACCATCGCCAAGCTCGTCACTCGCTTCTACGACCCGACCGCCGGGAGCGTTCGTATCGACGGCTTCGACCTGCGCGATGTGACCATCGAGTCGCTGCGCCGCCAGCTCGGCGTCGTGCCGCAGGAGCCGTTCCTGTTCGCCGGCACCGTGCGCGACAACATCGCGTTCGCGAGACCCGACGCGACCGACGACGAGGTGATGGAGGCGGTCCACCGCGTCGGTCTCGACGAGCTGATCGCGCACCTTCCCGAAGGTGTCGACACCCGCGTGCACGAACGCGGCGTGTCGCTCTCTTCGGGCGAGCGCCAGCTCATCGCGCTCGCGCGCGCCTTCCTCGCGGGGCCGCGCGTCCTCGTGCTCGACGAGGCCACGTCGAACCTCGACCTCAAGTCGGAGACTCAGGTGGAAGCCGGCCTCGACGCGCTGCTGCAGGGCCGCACCGCGATCATCGTGGCGCACCGGCTCTCCACCGCGATGCGCGCCGACCGGATCGCGGTGGTCGACGACGGACGGATCGCCGAGCTCGGCTCTCACGAGGAGCTCGTCGCCCGGGGTGGACGCTACGCCGAGATGTACGCGGCATGGATCGAGCACCTCGGTGATCCCGACGAGCCCGGAGCGGTCGCGGCCCACGCCTGAGGCCGCATTGGCACGACGTCAGTGCCAAGCTGACGGCATGGACCGCGAACTGCTCGACGAGCGCGACATCCGCAACGTCGTGCTCACGTACTGCCGCGGCGTCGACCGCATGGAACGGGAGCTCGTTCGCTCGTGCTACCACGACGACGCCACCGAGGTGCACGGCTCCTTCACCGGGACGATCGACGGCTACCTCGACTGGGTGTGGCGCGTGCTCTCCCGGTACGAGCGCACCCAGCACTTCGTCGGCAACCTGCTGATCGAGCTGCACGGCGACCGGGCCCACGTGGAGACCTACGGGATCGCGTCCCACGAGGGCGACGCCGCCGACCCCACCAAGAACCTCAGTGTGGGGTTCCGCTACCTCGACCGGTTCGAGCGCCGAGACGAAGGCGGCTGGCGGATCGTGCAGCGGGTCGCGGTCACCGACTGGTGCCGATCGTGGGGTGCCGACACCCGCTGGCCGATCCCGGATCACCTCTTGGTCGGCGCGCGCGGCTCGGCCGACCCGCTCTACGAATCGCGGGAGTGGCTCGATGGATGATTTCGGGGCCCGCTCGGGAGTTGCGATCGTGACCGGTGGCAGCGGTGGGCTCGGTGCGGCGGTCTGTCGACTGCTGGCGGCGCGCGGCAGCGACGTCGTGCTCTCGTACCGCGCCAACGCCACGCGCGCGCAGGAGGTCGTCGACGACGTCATCGCACTCGGGCATCGCGCGCGCGCGGTCTCGCTCGATCTGGTCGATGACGCCGCGTCGCGCGCGTTCGTCGATGACGCGGCAGAGGAGTTCGGCGGCGTGCACACGCTGGTGCACGCAGCGGGTCCCACGGTGCCGCAGCTCCACCTGAGCAAGGTCACCCCGGCGCAGCTCCGCGACGCCGTCGACCAGGAGGTCGGAGGGTTCTTCGCGGTCGCACAGCCCGCGCTCCGGCACCTGCGCGCCTCGGCGGCGCTCGCGCCCGGGCAGGGCTCGGGCAACCTCGTCGCGGTGACCACCGCGGCCACCCACCGGTTCCCGGTGCGCGACGGCTTGTCGTCGGGTCCGAAGGCGGCGATCGAGAGCCTCGTCCGCGCGCTGGCGGCCGAGGAGGGCCGGTTCGGCGTGCGGGCCAACTGCGTGGGCCCGGGGATGCTCACCGACGGGATGGCCGAGCGGCTGATGGCGTCGGGTGATCTCGACGACGCCGCGCTGGCGGTCACGAAGCGCAACATCGCGCTCCGGCGCTTCGGGAACGCCGGCGACATCGCCGAAGCGGTCTGCTTCCTCGCCTCCGACCGGGCCAACTTCATCAGCGGCGTCCACCTCCTCGTCGACGGTGGGTACGGCATCTGACGACTGCCGGCTCCGAAGCCTGAACGGAGGCGATGAGCCATCCGGAGTGCCTGCTCGCGACGAACACTCATGACGCGAGCAAGGACGGAATGCCGTGAGCAGGCCGACGGTGGCAGTGGTGGGTGCGGGAGTGGCGGGGCTCACCGCTGCCTACCTGCTGCAACGACGGTTCGACGTCACCCTCTACGAGGCCCAGCACCGCCTCGGGGGCCACGCGCACACGCACGAGATCCTCTCGGCCGACGGCCGCGTGCTCCCGATCGACAGCGGTTTCATCGTCTGCAACGACCGCACCTACCCTCATCTCCTGCGGCTGTTCGGCGAGCTCGGAGTCGAGACCCAGCCCACCGAGATGAGCCTGTCGGTGCGGTGCGACGGCTGCGGTCTCGAGTACGCCGGCGCCCGCGGTCTCGGCGGCGTGTTCGCGGACGCCCGCCGCGGTGCGAGCCCCGCGTTCCTGCGCATGCTCGTCGAGGTGAAGAAGTTCCACCGGCGGGCCCGTCGCCTGCTCGACGCCCACGACGACGTGATGACTCTCGGCGAGTTCCTCGCACGCGGCCGCTTCTCCCGCTACTTCGAGCAGCACTTCATGGTGCCGCTGGTGTCGTGCGTGTGGTCATGCGCGCCCCGGACCGCGCTCGTGTACCCCGCGCAGTACCTGTTCCGCTTCCTCGACCATCACGGCATGCTGAGCGTGAATGGCTCGCCGCAGTGGCAGACCGTCGTCGGCGGGTCTCGCACCTACGTCGAGCGCGCGGCCAAGGAGCTCACGGCCACCGAGATCTCGACGCCCGTCACGAGTGTGCGCCGCGTGACCGATGGCATCGAGATCCGCGACGATGCCGATGCGCTGCGCCGCTTCGACCGTGTCGTGGTCGCGACGCACGCGAACGAAGCGCTCGCGTTGCTCGCCGACGCGTCCGATGCGGAGCACGCCGCACTGGGTGCGTTCGAGTACTCGACGAGCGACACCGTGCTGCACAGCGACGCGTCGTTGCTCCCGCGCCGCGCGCGAGCGCACTCGTCGTGGAACTACCTGCTCGACGAGTGTGACAGCGATGCCTCACGGGTACAGGTGAGCTACCACATGAACCGCCTGCAGCGCCTCGACGAGCCGGTCGACTACCTGGTCACACTCAACGGCAGCTCGCGCATCGACGACGACACCGTGCTCGCGCGGATGAGCTACACGCATCCCATCTACACGCCGACGTCGGTGGCCGCGCAGGAGAGGCTCCCCGCGTTGAACGACGGCCGCATCGCGTTCGCCGGTGCATACCAGGGATGGGGCTTCCACGAAGACGGCTGCGCCTCCGGCGTGCGCGCCGCCGCGTCGCTCGGCGTCACGTGGTGACGCGATGACCGCCTCTTCCCGTGCAGGCACGGAGCCGGTCTGCCGTTCGGGCACGGAGCCGGTCTGCCGTTCGGGCACGGAGCCGGCTCTGTACACGACCACGATCGAGCACGAGCGGCGCACGCCGCTGCGTCACGCCTTCCACTACCGGCACACGATGTGGCTCGTCGACCTCGATGCAGTTCCGGAGCTGCCGCGCGCGCTCCGACCCCTTGCGACCTTCGAGGCCCGCGATCACTTCGGTGACCCCGACGCGACCCTGCGCGCGAACGTCGACGCCTACCTCGCCGAGCACGGCATCGACCTCCACGGTGGTCATGTCCTCATGCTCGCCAACCCCCGGTCGTTCGGGTACGTGTTCAATCCGCTCTCCATCTACTGGTGCTACGACCCGGCCCAATCTCGGTTCGGGCACGGAGCCGGCCGTCCGCGCTGCGTGATCGCCGAGGTGCACAACACCTACGGCGGCCGCCACTGCTACCTCCTCGCGCCCGACGCCGGTGGTCACGCCGACGTGGCCAAGGAGTTCTTCGTGTCGCCGTTCTTCGCGGTCGACGGCCGCTACGAGATGCGCTTCTCCGAGCCCGGTGAGGACCTGGAGGTCAGCATCGTCCTGCGCCGAGGTGAGAACATGGAGCCCGTGTTCCGGGCGAAGCTGGCAGGTCACCGCACGGTGGCGCGAGTTCGCTCGGTGAGCCGCGCCGCGGCGCGGCACGCATGCGGGAGCTGGAAGGTCATCGCGCTCATCCGGTGGCAGGGGATCCGCCTCTGGCTGCGCCGGGTCCCGCTCGTGCCACGTCCGGCTCCGTGCCGGAACGGGATTCCGGCTCCGTGCCGGAACGGGGATCCGGCGCACGCGCAACCGGGGGGATGAGCATGAGCGCCACCGCAGAGCAGCACGACGTCGCCGGCGTGCAGGACGGCCCGTGGCGGGAGCTCGCGGCGCCGCACCACAAGCCGGTGCACGCCGCGATCGCCAAGTGGTTGTTCCACCGTGCCTTCGGGCGGGTACCGCTCCGCGTCGAGTTGCCGGACGGCGCGGTCGTCGGCGCGGCCGCGGGGTCTTCCGACGCGCCGGTGATGCGCATCGTCGACGATCGGGCGTTCTTCGATCGGCTCGGCGCCGATGGCCTCATCGGGTTCGGCGAGTCGTACATGGCGGGCGAGTGGGACGCCGACGATCCCGCTGCGGTGCTGGAACCGCTCTCGGCTCGGCTCGCCACGCTCGTGCCGGCGTGGATGCAGCGACTGCGCCATTTCTACGTGCATCGGGTCCCCGCGCACCACGAGAACACCCTCACCGGCGCGCGGCACAACATCGAGCGCCACTACGACCTCTCGAATGACCTGTTCACACTCTTCCTCGACGAGTCGATGACGTACTCGTCGGCGTTGTTCGCGGAGGGCGACACGTTGGAGCGAGCGCAGATGCGCAAGGTCGATCGGCTGCTCGACGCGGTGCACGTCGGACCCGAGACGAGCCTCCTCGAGATCGGGACCGGCTGGGGAGCACTGGCGATCCGCGCCGCGAAGCGCGGGGCGCGCGTGACGTCGCTCACGTTGTCGCGCGCGCAGCAGACGCTCGCGCGTCAGCGTGTCGACGAAGCGGGTGTGGCCGATCGGGTCGACATCGAGCTGTGCGACTACCGCGCCGCGCACGGCACGTACGACGCGGTCGTGAGCGTCGAGATGATCGAGGCGGTGGGCGAGCGCTACTGGCCCACCTACTTCGCCACGCTCGACCGGCTCGTGGCACCCGACGGCAAGGTCGGTCTCCAGGCCATCGTGCTCGAGCACGACCGCATGGAAGCGACGCGCGATCAGTACACGTGGATCTCGAAGTACATCTTCCCGGGTGGCGCGCTGCCATCGGTGCGCGCGATCACCGAGAACGTGCGCGAGCACACCAGGTTGCGCATCGCCGAGAGGTTCGCGTTCGGCAGCAGCTACGCGAAGACGTTGCGCGCATGGCGCGAGCGGTTCGACACGCACGCCGACGAGGTCGGAGCCCTCGGGTTCGACACGAGGTTCCGGCGGATGTGGGACTTCTACCTCGCGTACTGCGAGGCCGGGTTCGCGACCGGCTACCTCGACGTCGAGCAAGTCGTGCTCGCGCGCGCCGGCTGAAGCGAGGGTGACGCGAGATGAGGTCGACGTGCCACCCGTAGCCGAGCAGCTCGCCGACCTCCTCGAACGTGTCCTGGACGCGCCGCTTCCGGTGCGCATCCGTGCGTGGGACGGCAGCGAGGCCGCTCGTGCTGATGGTCCGGTGGCGGTCATCCGCTCGCCGCGAGCGTTGCGCCGCCTCGTCTGGCAACCCGGCGAGCTCGGCTTCGCTCGCGCCTACGTGACGGGTGATCTCGACGTCGACGGCGACCTCGACGACGGCTTCCGCCGCGTCTGGCAGTTCGCGCGACGTCATACGTCCCTGCGGATGTCACTCGCCGACCGCATGCGGGCCGCGGCGCTGGCACTTCGCCTGCGTGCCATCGGTTGCCCCCTCGCCCCGGCGTCCGAGGCACGGGTCCAGGGCCGCCTGCACACCAAGCGACGCGACCGGGCCGTCATCGCCCACCACTACGACCTGTCGAACGACTTCTACGAGCTGATCCTCGACCACCACATGGCCTACTCGTGCGTACTTCACCGACCGTCCCGATCCCTCGACCGCCGGTCGCTCCCGACGCGCAGGAGGCGAAGCTCGAGCGCATCACCGGAAGCTCGACGTGCAGCGGCGGGCACGCCTGCTCGACGTCGGGTGCGGGTGGGGATCACCCTCGTTGTACGCGGCGCAGCACCGCGGCGCACGCGTCACCGGCATGACCCTGTCGCAGCAGCAGCTCGACTTCGTGCGGAAGCGCGTCGCCGACCGCGGCCTGCACGACCAGGTCGACGTCCGGCTCCAGGACCACCGCGACATCGATGACGGCCCGTACGACGTCGCCGCCTCGATCGAGATGGGCGAGCACGTCGGCGCCGCGAACTACCCGCACTTCGTCGCCGGCCTCCACCGTCATCTGCGCCCTGGTGGCCGGATGCTCGTGCATCAGATGTCGCGCGGCTCGGGCTCTCCCGGCGGCGGCCCGTTCATCGAGGCCTACGTCGCGCCCGACATGCACATGCGCCCGGTGCAGGAGACGGTCGCGCTGCTCGAGGACGGTGGCTTCGACGTACTCGACGTCGAAGACCTACGCGAGCACTACGCCGCGACTGCGTGGGCGTGGCACGACAACTTCACCCGCAACCACGACCGGATCGTCGACTTGGTCGGCGAAGAAGTCGCGCGGGTGTGGCGCCTCTACATCGTCCGTGGCGCGCTCGCGTTCGAAGAAGGTCGCATGGGTGTGGAGCAGATCCTCGCGACCGCGCGTCCGGCTCCGTGCCCGAACGGTGAGCCCGCGTGAGCGACTTCTCGTCCGGCGCGTTCATCGACGGCCTCGCGGTCACCGGGGTCGCGGTGCTGCTCCTGATGCTCGTGACCTGGTTGATCGGTCACGCGATCGGCCGCTTCAACGTGATCGACGTCGCGTGGGGGCTCGGCTTCGTTGTCGTCGCGTGGGTCGCGTACGGCGCATCCGCGGGTGAGGGCAACGACACGCGACGGTTGCTCGTCGCGGTACTGGTGTCGGTGTGGGGACTGCGGCTCGCGGGCTACATCGCGCTCCGTAGCCGTGGCAAGGGCGAAGACCCGCGCTACGCCGACATGCTCGCTCGGGCGAAGAGCGACCCGGGCGTATACGCGCTGCGGTCGATCTATCTCACGCAGGCCGTCGTGTTGTGGTTCATCTCGCTGCCGGTGCAGGTGTCGATGTTCGAGCGCAGCGAGCCGGGAGTGCTCCTGTGGGTGGGAACCGCGGTGTGGGCCGTCGGGCTCTTCTTCGAGACCGTCGGTGACGCGCAGCTCAACCGGTTCCGCGCCGATCCGTCGAGCAAGGGCCAGGTGATGGACCGCGGGTTGTGGCGCTACACGCGGCACCCGAACTACTTCGGCGACGCCACCGTGTGGTGGGGCCTCTGGCTGATCGCCGCGCAGCAGTGGGCGGGTGTGCTCACGATCCTCTCGCCGCTGCTCATGACGTGGACGCTGACCCGCAAGACCGGGAAGCCCCTGCTCGAGCAGGGGATGGCGGATCGCCGACCCGGCTACGCCGACTACGTCGCGCGCACGAGCGGGTTCTTCCCGCTCCCACCCAAACGCACCGTGTGACCCCCGCCCGGCTCCGTGCCTGAACGGCAGAGAGGCTGGGTAGCCTGCAACGTATGAGATTCGGCTTCAAGACCGCCCCGCAGCACACCACGTGGGGCACGATGCTCGAGGTCTGGCAGGCCGCCGACGACATCGACTTCTACGAGTCGGGCTGGACGTTCGACCACTTCTACCCGATCTTCTCCGACTCCACCGGCAACTGCCTCGAGGGGTGGACGGTCACCACCGCGTTGGCCGCGGTGACGCGCCGGCTGCGCGTCGGCGTGCTCGTCACCGGCATGCCCTACCGGCATCCCGCGGTGCTCGCCAACATGGCGGCCACGCTCGACATCGTCAGCGACGGGCGGCTCGAGCTCGGCCTGGGCGCAGGCTGGAACGAGGAAGAGGCCGGCGCGTACGGCATCGACATCCACCCGACACTCACCGACCGCTTCGACGCATTCGACGAAGGCCTCGAAGCGATCGTCGGCCTGCTCACGAACGAGCGCACCACGCTGCAGGGGCGCTTCGTGCAGCTCACCGACGCGATGTGCAACCCGAAGCCGGTCCAGCAGCCGCACCCGCCGATCGTGATCGGCGGCGCGGGCGAGCGCCGCACGTTGCACTCCGTCGCGAGGTACGCGCAGCACTGGAACTTCCCCGGCGGCACTCCGGAGTTCTTCTTGCAGAAGCGGTCCGTGCTCGCGCAGCACTGCGACGCGATCGGGCGCGACGTGAACGAGATCGTTACGTCGACGCACCTGCGGTTCGGTGACGACGGCGACATCGCGGCGCTCGTCGAGCAGACCGAGCAGATGGCCGACGCCGGACTCACCTACGGCATCGTCACGCTCTCGCCGCGCCACGGCCCGGACGTCCTCGAGCCGATCGCCGAGGCCCTCGCCCACCTGCGGGACTGATGACGATGTCCGACCTCACGCTCATGGCCGTGCACGCGCACCCCGACGACGAGTCCTCCAGCACCGGTGGCGTGTTCGCGCGCTACTCCGAAGAGGGCATCAACACGGTGCTCGTCACGTGCACCAACGGTGAGCTCGGTGACGGCCCCGAGCACGTGAAGCCCGACGAAGACGGCCACGACCCGCAGGAGGTCGCGACGACGCGCCTCGGAGAGCTCGACGTCGCGGTCGCGGAGCTCGGGATCGCGCACCTCGAGTTGCTCGGCTACCACGACTCCGGCATGGCCGACTGGCGCTTCAAGGAAGCCGACCATGTATTCGCGGCCGTCCCCTTCGAGGAGAGCACGGGCCGGCTCGTGCAGCTGTTCGAGCACCACCGGCCCGACGTCGTGATCACGTACCACGACAACGGTGGCTACAACCATCCCGACCATCTCCGGGCCCACCACATCACCGTGGCCGCGTGCGAGCGCACGGGAATCCCGTCGAAGCTCTACTTCATCGCCCGCCGCCGCCGCGACTGGGAGAAGATGCGCGAAGCGCTGTTGGCGCGGGGCATCGACATCCCGACTCCGATGCAGAACATGGACGACGAGCAGCGCAAGCAGTGGGAGGAGCGGATGGCGGCGGTCGAGCAGCTCATCACCACGACCATCGACACGTTCCTGTACGCGGAGCAGAAGCGCGCCGCGCTCGCGGCGCATGCCAGCCAACTCGACGAGTCGTGGTGGGTGAAGATGCCGACCGACTCGTTCGCTGACGTCTTCGCCGAGGAGACCTTCATCCGCGCGTTCGACCGCACGGGTGAGCCCGTCCCCGAGACCGACCTCTTCGCCGGCCTGCGCTGATGCGCACGACCGATCCGTTCGCTCCGGCCCACCTGGGGCCGATCGAGCTGCGGAACCGCTTCATCAAGGCAGCGACCTTCGAAGGCATGGCCGTCGACAATCTGGTCACCGACCGGTTGATCGACTTCCACCGGGCCGTGGCAGCCGGCGGCGTCGGCCTCACCACCGTGGCGTACCTCGCGGTGTCGCCCGACGGTCAAGGCGCGCCGGCCGAGATCGTCGTTCGGCCGGAGGCGGTGCCGGGGCTGCGTCGGCTGGCCGAAGTGGTGCACGCCGAGGGCGCCGCGATCTCCGCCCAGCTCGGCCATGCCGGACCGGTTGCGGTGGGTACCGGGCACACCGGTCTCGCGCCGTCACGGATCTTCAGCCCCATGGCGATGAAGTTCACCAAGGCGGCAACTCTCGCCGACATCGAACGTGTGACGCGCGACTTCGCGAGCGCGGCAGGCCTCCTCCGCGACGCCGGATTCGACGCGGTCGAGGTGCACCTCGGCCACAGCTACCTCCTGAGCGCGTTCCTCAGCCCCGGTCTCAACAAGCGCACGGACCGGTGGGGTGGGAGCGTCGCGAACCGAGCCGAGTTCCCGCGTCAGGTCACGAGGGCGGTGCGCGAGGCAGTGGGTACCTCGATGGCGGTCATTGCGAAGCTGAACATGGCCGATGGCTTTCCGGGCGGCATCTGGCTCGACGAGAGCATCGAGGCGGCGAAGCTGATCGAGTCGGACGGCGTCCTCGACGCGCTGGAGCTCACCGGGGGCAGCTCCCTCAAGAACCCCATGTACCTCTTCCGCGGCGAAGCGCCCATCGCAGAGATGGCGGCCGCGTTCCCCCAGCCGCTCCGCACCGGGTTCAAGCTCATGGGCCGTCGGTTCCTCCCGTCGTACCCCTTCGAAGAAGCGTTCTTCCTCCCGTACGCCCGGCAGTTCCGTGAGGCGCTCTCGATGCCGCTGGTCCTGCTCGGGGGCGTGAACCGGCTCGACACCGTCGAGCGCGCGCTCGCCGAAGGATTCGAGTTCGTCGCCATGGGCCGGGCGCTGCTCCGCGAGCCGGACCTTCTCGCGCGCTGGCAGGCCGGGCGTGCCTCGGAAGCCCTGTGCGTCCACTGCAACAAGTGCATGCCCACGATCTACCAAGGCACCCACTGCGTGCTCGTTGCCCCCGACGACCAGCCGGGTCACCGGGAGAAGTCGACCCGCTCGGCCTGAACAACCAGGCTTCCTCATCCGACGTCCAGCGCATTTTTTCTAGCAAGAACTAGAGTGAATCTATGGTCGATGCCGACGTCGAGGTCATGGGTTCATCACACGGCGTAGGTCAAGAAGCACGATCGACGAGGTCGAGCACTCGGATGACGACGACACTGCAGGAACAAGCGAGAGCGCTCGGCGATCCGACGCGTCATGAGATCTTCCGGTACGTCGCCGACGCCGGGCGACCGGTCGACGTCGCGGAGCTCACGTCGCACTTCGGTCTCAACCACAACGCGATCCGCCAGCACCTCGCGAAGTTGGTGCATGCCGAACTCGTCACCGAGAGCCATGCTCCGAGCACGGGTCGCGGGCGGCCCCGGCTGAACTACTGCCTGCATCCCGCGGCGGACAGCCGGTGGGGCGTCACGGGTCCCTACGAGCGGCTCAGCGTCCTGCTCGCCGAGATGCTCGAGACTGGTGACGGGGCCGTCGAAGTCGGCCGGCGTTCGGTCCGTCCACGACGTCTCGGCGTGGGTGATGACGGCGATCCGGTCGCAGTTGTCGTCGACGCGATGACGAGTCAAGGCTTCGACCCCACCGTTGACGTTCGTGGCGACAAGGTCGAGGTCGTGCTGCGAGCCTGCCCGTTCGTCACGACTGCACTTGTCGATCCGGGCACCGTGTGTTCGCTCCACCTCGGCATCGCGCACGGCGTCGTTGAACTGACCGGCGGGCGCATTGTCGTCGACGAGTTGGTGCCGCACGATCCTCGGCGCGCGAAGTGCCGGTTGCGCCTGCACCTGGAACCCGGTACCTCGCGAGCTGAGTGATGGGGACCGACCGATGAGCCGAGAGGCGCGCGCGACGTGACGGCTTTCCGCTACCGTTCGTGCGCCGCCGCCCTGGACTGGTTCTCGCTGTGGACCCGCAGCGTGGACGAACGCTGGGAAGGCCCGAACGCCGAACGAGCCAAGAGCTACGCCGCCGCATTGATGGCGGGTTTGGCAAAGCGCGTGTTCGGTTTCGTCTGGTCGCCGGCGCTGGCCAACTCGTGATTCGCGCCATCGTGAGCTTCCACGCGGACGAATCGGGAGAGTGGGTGGCCGAGTTGTCCTGTCTGCACAGCCAGCACGTGCGTCATCAACCACCCTTTCGCCAGCGGGAGTGGGTGACGACACCGGCCGGGCGGGTGGAGAAGATCGGGTCCGAGATCGACTGTCCGCTCTGCGATCGCGCGGAGTTGCCGGAGGGCTTGCGCATCGTTCGCACGGCCGGGCCGTTCGACGCGGGCAGCGTGCCGAAAGCCTTGCGCACCGCGCATCGCATCGCCGGCGGAACGTGGGGCGTGCTCAGGCTGATCGAAGGCGGGGCCGGAATCCAGATCGCGACCACACCGCCCATCGACCGCTGGCTCACCCCCGGTGGCGCACAGCCGATCCCACCTCTGGTGCCCCATCACCTCATGATCGACGGAGCCGTCGTCCTTGCCGTGGACTTCCTCGTCGCCGATCCGGAGACAACCCCGCCTGAGCTCCTCGGCCGACGTCATCTCGACGCCGGCTCGGAGCTGTCTCGCAGTACTCCGCGCACGGTGATCGCGTTCGTCGGGGGTGGTCGTGATCACTTCCGGTCGCGACGTCGATGATGAACCGGTCAGCGCAACCCGGCCTCGTGCACGCCACCGCCGACGAGGTGAACCCCTACAGCGGGAGCACCTCGATCTTCGCACGCGCCCAGTCACCCAAGTGCCTGCTCACCATCGAGGGCGGGTCGCACCTCGGGGTGTACGTCGACCCACCGTAGGAACCACAGGTCGCGAGAGTGATGTCGACTTCTTTACGCTCCTCCCTCGAGGGAGATCAAGCCGCGGCCGCCCGTCTCACGACCGACGGAAGCCAGCCCGGCTCCACGCTGCAATCCGGATGACCGGGAGCCTGGACGGCGATCTCCCCGGCTCGATCGTGCCGGTCGACGTAATGTCGACGCCGGCACGGGGTCTTCGACGGCGACGTCTCCGTGTCGCGTGCCGGGCCGCTAGCTCAACTGGCAGAGCATCGGGCTTTTAACCCGCAGGTTCAGGGTTCGAGTCCCTGGCGGCCCACTCAACTCACTCACTCACTCACTCTCTCGTTCAGAAGGCGCTTCGAGGTGGCTGCCTACCCTTTGGTAGGCGTACGATCTGTTTTCGTCAGTCCTCTTTGGGAGCGACGCCTCGGTCCAGTCGCACCTGAGATGCCCTCTTCGCTCGTCCCGAGCCATCCGCCTCTCCCAAAGGCCCAGATTCCGTTGAGGAAGTAGGTGCTCATGGACGAGCCGGTCGTTCGGGGCGATGTTCGGGTCGAGCCTCCGTCGGTGTCAGGCGATGCGCTGCGTCCGTTGTCGGATTCGGGTCTTGATGATCGGACCGTGTGGGGCCTGGTCGATGCGGCACCGGATGGGATTGTGCTGGCGGACGAGTCGGGCCTGATCTTGTTGGTGAATCGTCGGACCGAAGAGTTGTTCGGCTATGACCGTGGCGAGCTGTTGGGCCGCTCGGTGGAGGAGTTGTTGCCGACGCGGTTCCGTCAAGTGCATCGTGCGCATCGCACGCGCTATCGCGTGGAGCCTCAGACGCGTTCGATGGGCGCGGGGCTGGCGTTGTTCGCGCGACACCGGGATGGCAGAGAGTTCCCGGTGGAGATCAGCCTGAGCCCGCTGCGGACCGACGCGGGGTTGCAGGTTGTGGTGGTCGTGCGCGATGTGACCGAACGCGTCGAAGCCGAGGCGAAGACCCACGAGATTCTTGCGGTACTCGACGCGACGCGCGACGCGGTGATGATTCTCGACGCGGCATCGTTGCGGTTCAGCTACGCGAATCAAGGCGCGTCGGACCAGGTCGGCTACAGCCGCGACGAGCTCGTTGACATGACGATGCTGCACATCGCCCCCGGCTACACCGAAGCGACGTTGCGTGCAATGCTGGCACCGTTGGCGAGCGGCGAGCAGTCGTCGGCGACGTTCACGACCACTCATCGACACCGTGACGGCACCGACATCCCCGTCGAGATCTTGTTGCAGGCGATCCCGGACGACGATGGGCGAGCCCGCGCGTACGTCAAGATCGCCCGTGACGTCCGCGAACGTCTCGCGACCGAGCAACGACTTCGCCGGACCGAAGAAGACCTGCGTGTCGTCGAAGACCGGGAACGCATCGGCCGCGACCTCCACGACATCGTGATTCAGAAGCTCTTCGCGTCGGGGATGAGTCTTCAGGCACTGCGCTCCAACACCAGCGAGGCCGATCACGCGCACCGTCTCGACCAGGTGATCGGCGATCTCGACGACACCATCCGCGAGCTGCGCGCGGCGATCTTCGGCCTCGACACCCACCGGCCCCTTGGCGGCGTACGCGCCGACATCCTGCGGATTGTCGCCGACGAACGACCCGCGCTCGGTTTCGAACCCCACGTGCGTTTCGACGGCCTGATCGACGTGCTCCCCGAGCCGATCACTGCCCAACTCCTCCCGACCCTCCGCGAAGCACTGTCGAACATCGCCCGTCACGCCCACGCCACGACCACACACATCACCATCACCGCCGACGACAACCTCACGTTGCGCGTCGAAGACGACGGGATCGGGATCCCGCACGACATCCCCGCGGGCAACGGCGTCCGGAACACCACAACTCGCGCCGCCAACCTCGGCGGCACGTGCCACATCACACCAGGCGAGCACGGGGGCACCATCCTCGAATGGGCCGTCCCGTTGACCCCCGCGCCCTGACACCATCCCCGACACCGGGACCTCTGGCCCATCCGTGCCTCCCGCGGTGCCGGACCCCTGGTTCCGGGTCGGCGCGCGCCTCGCGCACACAGACCGAGCACCATTCCGACGGAAATACCACTCGACCCGTGGTTCGAGATCACCCACGAGTGCGTCCATCCGGCCACTGACAATCCCGACGGTCCGTGAGCCCCTGGTCTCAGGCACGCGGTATACCTGAGGCTTACTGCGCAACCTGCCGGGCAGCCCCTTGGCGGGCGGAACGGTGAACTCTTCACCCACCGATCGACGCCGAAGCCTGGATGGCCCGTGTCGGCACCCGCATACGGCTACCGGGCAGGAAGCGCCGCAGCCGGCACCGACACGGACTTCGGGAAGGCCACCGTCGGAGGATGGCCTCGACCTGCATGGTGAGCTGCCCGACGGCTTGCGAGTCAGGACGCGCGAAGACTCCGCGAGGGTGCGCCGGCGGTGCGCTCGGATTGCTTCGTGATGGTCGGCACTTCTCGCTCGACCTCGACGCATACAACGACGCGCTTCGGCGGGGAGTTCTCGTCGAACCGGGATCTGCCGATCACGATGTGGCGGTGCGCGTCGGGGTGTCACAGCGCCTCGTAGGCTCGCATCTCGTTGGGGAACCCGCTGCGCGACCTCTGGGATCGACCTCGGGAGTGGTCGCGGCGACGCCGGCTCGTCTCGGCGGTATCGCTGCTCGTGGTCGTGGTCGTGCTGGTCGCGGTGGTGCGCGGGACCGGCACCACGAAGAGCTCGCAGACCGCGGTCCATCGGCCCGAGACGACCGAGACGACCGAGACCAACGACACCACGGGCGTGACGTCGACTGGAGCAACCGCCGCGCTTCCCGTGGGCGTGGTGCAGCTCAGAATCGCGCCGGAATCCCATGAGGACACGTACGCGCGCGAGCTGTTCGGCGCGAGCGGTTGGATCGACGCCGACCACGATTGCCAGGACACTCGCGCGGAGGTGCTGATCCAGGAATCGTCGGTGCCCGTCACCTTCACGACCGCCCACGACTGCACCGTTGCGACAGGGCAGTGGACCGACCCGTGGTCGGGCACGGTGACCACGAGTGCGCGAGGGCTCGACATCGATCACACCGTCCCGCTCGCGAACGCGTGGCGGTCGGGCGCGTGGGCGTGGACCCCCGAGCAACGCGTCGCGTACGCGAACGACCTCGCCGACGCGCCGCACCTCGACGCGATCCTCCTCGGCGAGAACAGGTCCAAGGGCGACGACGGCCCCGAGCAGTGGCGCCCGCCGTCGCGCCGCGCGTGGTGCGCGTATGCGCAGGCGTGGACGGAGATCAAGGCGCGGTGGCAGCTCACCGCGACCCCGGCGGAGTGGGACGCGGTCCTCGACCTCGCGGCCGCCTGCTGACATGGTCTCGGGACCGAATTGAACCTGCGTTGATCGACATGACGCGCTCCCGATGGTTCGCTCGATGCCGAAGTGGTGGCGGGGGGCCGACCGGATGCGTTCCCAGCGCGCCCCCAGCGTTCGGGCCCCCGTCACCATACGCCCCTTGTGGCAGCCGGGCGCCGATCAGGTCAGTGAAGTTCGGACGCCCAGCGTCATGGTGCCGGTGTAGCCACTCGCATCCTTGGCGAGCTGCACCAGCGACTGCGACCCGCCGTTGTTGTAGATGCCGTCCTGAGCGTTGCGCAGCCACCCGATGCCGCGCGTGTTGTACGGCGCCGCGGCGAACACTGTGCCGTTGACGGTGTCGTCGAAGAAGAGCTGACCCGTGTGCACTTCGGAGCCACCGGCGTGGACCTTCACGTGGATGTGCACCGCGCGGCCCTGGTACCAGCCGGGGTAGATCGTCGTGAACGTGACCGCGCCGTTCGCATCAGTGGTCTGCACGCCGCGGAGGAACGTCTTGTTCGACGCGGTGCTCCCGAAGCCGGAGTAGTTGCCGGTCGCGTCGGCGTGCCAGATGTCGACGGCGGCACCTGCGAGCGGCTTGCACGCGCCGACGCTCGCGACCGTGAGGGAGAGTGCGAGCGGCGTTCCCGGCCGACCTTCGGTGATGTCACGCCGGTTCGCTTCACCGGTCAGGTAGTAGGGCCCCTCCGTCATCTCCGGCGTGAGGATGCACGAGATGGAGGTAGCGTTCGGCGCGGTGGTCGCAGTCGCGCCCGCGGGAGACGTCGTGGCCGAAGACGACGACCCGCGCCGCCCCCCATTTCCGCCCGCGGAGCTCGCGGAGTCGCCCGAGCACGCCGCTGCCACCGCGGTGATTCCCGCGGCACCCAGCAGCGCAAGCGCCTCGCGGCGAGCAAACACGCGCAACGGGCGCGGTGTCGGGTCTTCGGCCACGCGCACCATCTTGGCCGGTGGTGTCGTGAGAAGACCGTCAGGGCCCCCGTGCTAGGAAAGCCCCATGTCGCTGTCTCCGCCCCGCTCGCTGGGGCCGGTTCCCACCGTCACGGGGCCGATCCCGGTGACCGCGACATCGGTGCCGTTTCGCTCTGCGTTCGCCCGCGAATCGAGCCTCTATGTCGACCTCGACGCGGTCGGGTACGTGGAGGAGGAGTGGTTCCTCGACGGCACCGCCGACGCAATCGATCCCGACGGCACGGTGCTCGAAGCCGACGCGCCGTACATGACTCGCGTGCTCGTGCGCCGACCGCGCGATCCCAGCGGGTTCAGCGGCGCAGTGTTCGTGGAGACGTTCCACAACCTCAACGAGGACACGCCCGCGTGGACCTCGGAGTACCGGTACCTCATCCGCAACGGTCACGCCTGGGTCGGGTTGACGGTGAACTCGGGGACGTTCGGGCCCGCAGGCACGTCACGTGGAGGCGGCGTCGCGCAACTGCGCGAGTTCGACGCCGAGCGGTACGGCGCGTTGCATTTGCTCGCGTACGAGCATGGCCCGACGCGCGCCGCGCCGCCGGGGCCGGGCGGGTTCGATCCCGAGCTCATGCGTTGGCGGCTTGCGATCGCGACCGCGCAGGGGCACGCCATCGCCGCGGGCCTGTTCGGCCTGCTGAAGCGCAACGACGCCGCGCAGCCCGCTTGCCGCGCTTGCGGTCGAGCGCGTCTACGCGACCGGTTGGTCGCAGACCGGTCTCTTCCTCCAGCAGTTCCTCGACCGCGGCTACCACGAGGCGATGGCTGCGGCTCCGCCGTTCGGGCATGGAGCCGGACCGTTCCGGCACGGAGCCGGCGTCGTCGACGGCTATCTCATCGCGGTGGGCCCCGCGCCGGACCACCGCCCCGCTGACGCGGTGCTCGTGAACCTGCTCAGTGAGGGCGAGGTCGTCGGCACGTTGAACCCCGGGTTCGCCGTCGCCGACGACACCGACACGCCGCGCTTCCGCGGCTACGAGGTGCCGGGCTCGTTCCACCACTGGGAGGTGAAGCCGGGCGCGCAACGCCGGCTCCTTGCCGGAACGGCAAGCCAGTCGGTCGAAGGCCATCGTGACGCGCAGCACGACGACGTGCACAACGACCGTCCCTGGCACGTGGTCGTGCACGCGATCCTCGACAACGTCGATCGTTGGGTGCGCGACGGCATCCCGATGCCGGTCGCGCCCCGCATCACGCGCGATCGCGACGCGCCCGACGGCATCGCGCGCGACGAATACGGCAACGCGCGCGGCGGGCTCCGCACGCCGTGGCTCGACGTCCCGACCGCGCGCTATGCGTCGCGCTGTACCTGCAGCCCGGTGACCGGCACGATGACCCCGTTGACCGACGCGGAGCTCGCGGCTCGTTACCCCGACCGCGCCGCGTTCGTCGATGCGTGGGAGCGCTCCATCGACGAGCTGATCGCCCACCGTTGGCTGCTCGCCGCCGATGCCGACGCGCTCCGAGCCGACCCGAGGTAGCGAACCGGCTCACCTCTACAGTTGCCGCCCATGGACGGCCGCACCTTTCTCGGCCTCGAGGCCACGGAGCACCCGCACCACTGGCGCCTTCCGGTCCTGCCGCGGCTCACGAGTGGCGGCGGCTTCCTCTTCGGCGGGTGCGGGCTCGGCGCCGCGTGCGAGGCGATGGAGCTCACCACCGGCCGTCCGACCGTGTGGGCGACCGCGCAGTACCTCGCCTTCGCGCGCCCGCCGTCGGCCGTCGACATCGCGGTGCACGAGCCCGTCACGGGGCACTTCACCAGTCAGGCGCGCGCGATCGGCAGCGTCGACGGCGAAGAGATCTTCACCGTGAATGCGGCCATGGGACTGCGCCCCCACGAGCTCGAAGGGCAGTGGGTGGAATTCCCCGACGTCCCCGCGCCCGACGACTGCCCGCCGCGCGAGTTCCGCTTCGATCCTGCCACCACGGTGATGGGCACGATGGAGGTGCGCGTCGCCAAGGCCCGGCCGATCAGCGAGTTCCCCGGTGCGCCGGGCGACGGTCGTACCGCGATGTGGGCGCGCTTCCCCGATCTCGGCGTGTGCACCACTGCACTCGCGATCCTCGGCGATCTTGTCGGCTTCGGCGTGAGCCAGGCCATCGGCGACTGGTCGCACGGCAGCAGCCTCGACAACACCGTCCGGATCGTGCAGCTCGTGCCGAGCGACTGGATCCTGCTCGACATCCGGGTGCACGGCGTCGCCAACGGGTACGCCCACGGCAACGTGCACCTCTGGTCGCGCGACGGGCAGCTGCTCGGCACCGCGAGCCAGTCGACGATCGCGCGCGAAGCCCGCGTGGGCGAAGGAAGGCGGACCGCCCGAGCGTCCGTGATCAACCGTCCGCGAGCTCGCGACCGCGGATCAGGCGGGACGGAACAGGGGCACCGCGAGGTCGTCTTCGGTCGGGGCGAAGAACACTTCGACGCGCATGCCGAGGCGCACGTCGTGCGGGTCGATGTCGCAGATGTTCGAGATCACCTGCACACCTTCCTCGAGGTCGATGGTTCCCGCGACCATCGGCAGCTCGAACCACGGGTTCGGCGGGTGGTGGATGATGATGAAGCTCGCGACAGTGCCGCGCCCGCTCAGCTCGACGAGGTTCCACTCGTTGGCGTGGCAGTGCGGGCACAGCGGCGTCGGCGGGTGCTGCAGCTGCCCGCAGCTCGCGCACTGGTGACACAGGAGCTTGCCCTCGGCGGCGCCCCGCCAGAAGAACTCGTTCTCGGCGGTGAGCACCGGTGCCGGCCGCAGTCGCGCCTCGCTCGGGGAGTCAGTCATCGCCGTGGGCCCCTCTCGGTCCGGTGCTGATGGAGGTACATTACGACGACCGGCTGCGTGCCTGAACGGAGCGCTGCGTGCCTGAACGGAGAGCCGGCTGCGTGCCTGAACGGAGAGCAGGGGGAGGAGGGACATGGCTGGTCCGCTCGATGGCCTGAAGGTGCTCGACCTGTCGTGGGGGATCGCGGGGCCGATGACCTCGATGCTGCTGTCCGACCAGGGCGCGCAGGTCACCAAGATCGAGCGGCCCGACGGTGGCCCGTTCGACGACTACGCCGGCACGCGCGTCTGGAGCCGCGGCAAGCGCAGCGCGGTGCTCGACCTCACCGACGACGGCGACCGTGCCGCGTTGCTCGCGCTCGTCGCCGACGCCGACGTCGTGCTCGAGAGCTTCACACCCGGTGTCACCACGCGGCTCGGCATCGACTTCGACACGCTCTCGGCGCACAACTCGCGGCTCGTGTACTGCTCGATCACCGGCTACGGGCGCGGCAACGTGCACGAGCAGCGGCCCGCGTACGAGGCATTGGTCGCGGCGCGCACGGGCAGCCAGTTCGCGCAACGCGGCGGGATCATGAGCGCGACCGATTTCGATCTGCCGCCGATCGAGATCCCCGAGGGCGCGGAGCAGGGCGCGCGCACGGAGGGACCGCTGTTCGTGTCGTCGCCGTGGTTGAGCATCACCGCGTGCTACCAGGCGACGATGGGCATCGCGGCCGCGTTGCTCGCGCGCGAGACCACTGGTCGCGGCCAGTGGGTCGAGGCATCGCTCGCGCCACCCCGTCAGATCACTCCCGAGGAGGCCGCGGCCAACGCCGAAGGGCGCGCCAGCGACCCCAACTCGTCGCGCGCGCCGATCGCCGGCAGCTGGATGCAGATGCGCGGCGCGCCCAAGGGACTGTTCGAGTGCGCCGACGGCCGGTGGGTGCACCAGTGGGCGTTGAAGCCGCTCACCATCATCCAGGCCGCGGAGTACGGCAAGCTCGACGATGCCCCGGCGGCCGATTACGCGAGCCGCATGCAGGACCCCAACCGCATCGGCATGCAGCCGGACGCGATCGTCGAGATCTTCTACTACTTCCCGCTGATGGTGGAGGCGTTCAAGAAGTTCACTGCCGAGGAGTGGGTCGCGTGGGGCGCGCGTGTGAAGGAAGGCGTGCAGCCGGTACGCGCGCCGGAGGAAGCGCTCATCGACCCGCTGTGCCTCGACGACGGCTGCGTCGTGGAGGTGCTCGACCCCGAGCTGGGGCCGATCCGGCACGTGGGCGTCATCCAGGACTTCGGCCTCACCCCGGGTCGTGTGCAGGGCCCCGCGCCCCGACGTGGCGAGCACACCGTCGCCGTGAAGGCCGAGGCGTCCTCCGTGCCTGAACGGCAAGCCGGCTCCGTGCCTGAACGGCAAGCCGGCTCCGTGCCTGAACGCCAAGCCGGCTCGAGCCTGGCGCGTCCGCTCGAGGGCATCCGCGTGCTCGACCTCGGTGTCGCGCTCGCGGGCCCGTTCGCGAACGTGCAGCTCGCCAACCTCGGCGCCGACGTCATCAAGGTGAACGCGCCGCACGACTCGTGGTGGCTGCACACCGCGATGGGCCAGAGCGCGAACTTCGGCAAGCGCAGCGTCGTCCTCGACCTCAAGACCGAGCGTGGCCTCGCGGTGCTCCACGAGCTGGTGAAGACGGCCGACGTCGTCGCGCACAACATGCGCTACGGCACGCCCGAGAAGCTCGGCATCGACTACGAGTCGCTCCGCGCCGTCAACCCGCGCATCATCTACTGCCAGAGCTTCGGCTTCGACAAGACGCGCAGCGCGCTCCGCCTCCCGGGCACCGATCAAGCGGGCTCCGCGCTCGGTGGTCAGGAATGGGAAGACGGCGGGTGCGCGAACGGCGGTCGCCCGTTCTTCGGCACGTCGATGGGCGACCTCGGCAACGGCTACCTCAGCGCGATCAGCATCATCGAAGCGCTCTATCACCGCGCGCGCACCGGCGAGGGCCAGAAGGTCGGCACCGCGATCATGAAGGCGTGCCTGCTGTCGGCGTCGTACGCGTTCGTCGATGCCGACGGCACGCCGGCCCCGCGGCCTCGCCTCGACGCGATGCAGCTCGGGCTCTCGGCGCTGTACCGCTTGTACGAGGCCTCTGACCACAACTGGCTCTGCCTCGCGTGCGTCGACGACGCGCAGTGGGCGGGGCTCGCCCCCGCGATCGGTCGGCCCGAGCTCGCGCGCGATCCGCTGTTCACGACCGCGGCCCGACGCGCGATCTACGACGGCGCGCTGGCCCGCATCCTCGAGTCCGTGTTCGCGCAACGCCCGGCGGCGGAGTGGCGCGAGCTCCTCGACGACCACGGCGTTCCCGCCGAGGTGTCGAGCAACGTGTTCGCCGACGGCCCGGTCGGGCCGGTGGTCGGGCTCTCCGACACGCCGGCGCGGGTTCCCGGGCCCGCACCACGCTTGGGGCAGCACTCTCGCGAGATCCTCGGGTCGATCGGCCTCACCGCACCCGAGATCGACGAGCTCATCGCCTCCGGGGTTTCGTTCGACGGCGCGCCTTCGCAGTTCGGGCACGGAGCCGGTGCCGCGTGACCTCGCTGCGCGGCACGACCGCGATCGTCGGGATCGGCCAGACCGAGTTCTCGAAGAGCTCGGGGCGCAGCGAGCTCCAGCTCACGGCGGAGGCGACGCTCGCCGCACTCGACGACGCCGGCCTCACCACCGACGACGTCGACGGCATGGTCACGTTCACCATCGACCCCACCGAAGACAACGACCTCATGCGCACGCTCGGCATCCGCGCGCTCGGCTACAGCGGGCGCGTGCCGCACGGAGGGGGCGCGGCCGCGGGCACCATCCTGCACGCGGCATCGGCGATCGCGGCGGGCGCCGCCGAGGTCGTGGTGTGCTACCGGGCGTTGAACGCGCGCTCCGGCCGGCGCTTCGGTCGCGCGCGCGCCACCACCGAGGAGCCCGTGCGCGGCACCGGGTGGAACCACACGAACTGGATGTTGCCCTTCGGTGTGATGTCGCCGATGGCCACGCTCTCGTTGAACTTGCTCCCGTACATGGAGGAGCACGGCTACACGAACCGCGACTTCGGCGAGTACTCGGTGGTGATCCGCGACTACGCGTCGCGCAACCCGAACGCATGGTTCTACGAGAAGCCGATCACCATCGAGGACCACCAGAGCTCACGGTGGATCGTCGAACCGGTCCTGCGCCTCCTGGACTGCTGCCAGGAGAGCGACGGCGGTGTCGCGGTCGTGGTCACGAGCGCGGAACGCGCGCGCGACTGCAAGCAAGGAGGAGCGGTCGTGCTCGGCGCGGCCCAGGCGATCGGCGAGCGCAACATGGCCGACTCCCTGTACGCCGCCGCCCGTGTCGGGCCCGACGACATCGACGCCGCCATGATCTACGACGCGATGAGCCCGCAGGTGTTCATGGCGCTCGAGCGCCAGGGGTTCGTGAAGCCGGGTGAGGCGAAGGACTTCATTGCCGACGGCGAGATCCGCATCGACGGTCGCCTCCCGGTGAACACCAACGGCGGGCTGATGGGGGAGGCATACATCCACGGGATGAACCTCATCACCGAAGCGGTCCGTCAGTTGCGCGGCACCGCGGTGAACCAGGTCGCGGGTGTCGAGACCGTGATGGTCTCGTCCGGCATCTGTGGTCACGTGCTCCAGAAGAGCTGACCGCACCGGGTCAGAGCGCGGGGCTGGGTTGGCGGATCGCGAGCGCGCGGGAGCAGAACTCCCACGCGTCGTCGGCGACCATCTGGAAGTCGTCGCCCCAGCCGACCTGCATCGCCTGGATGAGCGCCCACACGAAGAGCCGGATGTTCATCGCATCGCGGTAGGTGTCGTTCGACACCGCGATCCCCGCGGCCACGGAGGCGTCGAGCTCGAGCTGCAGTTGCATCGTCGCGGGGTCGGTCAGTGACTGCAGCGTCTCCGGGTAGATCTCGGCCAGGCGCCACGCCTCCCGGAAGAAGATCAGGCCGGCGCGTCCGCCGACCTCGCCGGTACGGAGGATCGGTCGTTGCACGACGCGTTGCAGGCGCGCCAGGGGGTCGGTGAGGAGGTCGAGCTCGGGATCGGCGCTGGTCCGGCTGGTGCGCGCCGCCACCTCGATCACCGCGAGCAGCACTTCGTCCTTGCCCGAGAAGTACGAGTACAGCGTCGCGAGCGACGTGCGTGCGCGCTTGGCGAGCTCGGGCACGGTGAACGACGGCCCACCGGTCTCGAGCAGCAGCTCCCGCGCCGCGTCGATCACACGCTGCGCGACGGTCGAGCGCCCGCTCGGTCGTCGCCCCGTTGTCGGGTGTCGTCAGGCGCGCGAGCACACGCTCCCGCCACCCGCTGTTCGACGAATCCACAGATTCCCCCCGGAACCTTCCCCCAGGCTGAAACCGCATTCTGTCACGTCGGTTCCGGCTGCGCACGTGGCGTTCCGGTCATGGCAGGCTGCAGCCGTGCGGTTCGTGGTGTACGGCGCAGGTGCGATCGGCGGGGTGCTCGGCGGGCGGCTGCACGAGGCGGGCCACGAGGTGGTGCTCATCGCCCGCGGCGCTCACCTGGCCGCGATCCAGGCCGACGGCCTGCGCATCGAGTCGCGCCTCGGCGAGGTCACGGTGCACGCCGACGCCGTCGGCGATCCGCATGAGATCGAGTTCCGCGCCGACGACGTCGTCTTCCTCTGCATGAAGGGCCAACACACCGCGGACGCGGTGCGCGCGCTCGCCGCGGTCGCCCCGCCGACGATCGGAGTCGTGTCGGTGCAGAACGGCGTCGCCAACGAGCCGACTGCGTTGCGTTGGTTCGCGAACGTCTACGGAATGTGCGTGATGTGCCCCGCGGTGCACCTCGAGCCGGGAATCGTGGAGGCGAGCTCGGCGCCCGTGAGCGGCATCCTCGACATCGGCCGGTACCCGCACGGTGTCGACGCGCGCGCCGAGGCGGTCAGCGACGCAGTCACGACCGCGACGTTCCACTCGGTCCCGCGACCCGACATCATGCGGTGGAAGTATGGGAAGCTGATGAACAACCTCAGCAACGCGCTCGACGCGCTGTGCGGGCCCGGCGCGCGCGGCAACGAGCTCGACAAGGAAGCGCGCGAAGAAGCCCGCGCGTGCCTCGACGCCGCGGGCATCCCGTTCGTCGACCGCGAGGAAGACCGAGCTCGGCGCGGCGACGTGATCCGCTGGGAGCCGGGCGGCGGGAAGTCCCGGCCGGGCGCGTCATCGTGGCAGAGCCTGGCGCGCGGCACCGGGTCGATCGAGGCGGACTACCTGAACGGCGAGATCGTCATGCTGGGTCGGCTCCACGGCGTCCCCACGCCGGTCAACGCCGCGCTCCAACGACTCGCCAACCAAGCCGCGCGTGAGCAGTGGGGCGCCGGGTCGGTGAGCCCGGAAGAAATGATCCGCCTGGTCCGCGGGAGCGAAGAGACGTCATAGTGGAGTTCGCAGTGTGCAGGAAGTGCGTAGGAGGGGTCTCATGGATCAGGTCACGATGATCACCAAGGTGCTCGGCGAGACCAACCGGGTGGTCGACGGCATCGAGCCGTCGCAGCTCGACAACCCGTCGCCGTGCGACGAGTGGACCGTGCGTGACGTGCTGAACCACATCACGGGCGGGGCCACGATGTTCGCGGTGTGCGTGCGCGACGGTTCGATGTCCGACGAGCAGCTCGGTGAAGTGATGGCCGGCGACAACCTCGGGAGCGACTACAAGGGCGCGTTCCGGGCCGCGTCGGCCGCGGCGCTCGACGCGTTCGACGAGCCCGGTGCCGCCGAGAAGATGGTCAAGCTGCCCTTCGGCGAGATGCCCGCGGGCATGGCCATCAACATCGCGATCTTCGACGTCGCCACGCACACGTGGGATCTCGCCAAGGGCACCGGTCAGACGATGCAGCTCGACCCCGAGGTGCTGGACGCGGCGTACGAGCTCGCGCAGGCCATGCTCCCCAACATGCGCGCGGGTGGCCTGGTCGCCGAGGAAGTCGCGATCTCCGCCGACGCGCCCAAGGCGGACCGCCTCGCCGCGCTCACCGGCCGCACCCCCTAACCCAGGGGCAGGTTCAGGGCCTCCGCGACCGCGGGGTTCATGACGCGTCCGTCGATGGTGTTCACGCCCGACGCGAGCTCGGAGTCGCGTTCCGTCGCGGCCGTGACGCCGAGGGTCGCGAGCGCGACCGCGTACGGGAGCGTGGCGTTGGTCAGCGCGTACGTCGATGTGTGCGGCACCGCGCCGGGGATGTTGCCGACCGCATAGTGCAGGACGCCGTGGTGCTCGTAGACCGGTTCGGTGTGCGACGTCTCGCGGATCCCCTCGACCGAGCCGCCCTGGTCGATCGCGCAGTCGACGATGACCGCACCGGGCTTCATGCTCTGCACCGCGCCGTCCGTGATCAGCACCGGCGCGCGCCCGCCGGGAACGAGCACCGCCCCGATCACGAGATCGGCCTCCGTCACCGCGCGTTCCACTGCGAGCCGCGTGCTCGCGAGCGTCATGATCCGGCCGCGGTGGATCTGGTCGACGAAGCGCAAGCGGTCGAGGCTCTTGTCGAGCAGGAGCACTTCGGCTTCCATGCCCTGGGCGATCCACGCCGCGTTCCAGCCGACGTTCCCCGCGCCGAGCACGACGACTCGCGCCGGGCGCACTCCGGGCGCGCCGCCCAGCAACACACCTCGCCCACCGTGGTCGCGTTCGAGGAAGTGCGCGCCGATCTGGGTCGCCATCCGGCCGGCGACCTCGCTCATCGGCGCAAGCAGCGGGAGCGCGCCCGACTCGAGCTGCACCGTCTCGTACGCGATGCCCGTCACGCGGTGCTCCAGCAGGGCGTCGGCAACGTCCGGAGCGGCGGCGAGATGGAGGTACGTGAACAGCACGAGACCGGGACGCAGCCGCGCAAACTCGTCGGGCTGGGGCTCCTTCACCTTCAGCACGAGCTCGGCGCGTCCCCACAGCTCGTCGGCAGTCGCCACCACGTCCGCGCCGGCACGCGCGTAGTCGTCGTCGGTGAACGACGAGCCTGCGCCCGCGCCGGCTTCGACCAGCACGGGCACGTCATGAGCGCGGAGCTCGTGGACACCGTCGGGGGTGATCGCGACGCGGTGCTCCCCCTCCTTCAGCTCGCGGGGAACGCCGACGACCAGGGGCATGTGCTCATTCTCGCCCGCGCGGCCACTCTCACCGGCGAACGGCGCCGAGTACGTTCCTCGTCGTGACCGGGACCGCCGATGTGCTGATCATCGGTGCGGGCGCGTCGGGCGGCGTGGCGGCACGCCGTCTCGCGGAGGCCGGCTTCTCGGTGGTGTGCCTCGAGCAGGGTGAGTGGCCCGACCGCGCCGAGTTCCCGGGGGCGACGCCCGAGTGGGAAGTCACGATCCGCAAGCAGTGGACGTCGTCCCCGAACCTGCGCCAGGCCCCGTCGGACTACCCGATCGACGGCAACCACTGCGATCTCGGCATCGGGAACTTCAACGGCGTCGGTGGTGGCACCGTCCTCTACAACGCGGTGTGGCCCCGCCTGCTGCCGTCGGACTTCCGCACCCGGTCTCTCGCCGGGGTGGGTGACGACTGGCCGGTCTCGTACGCGGAGCTCCTCCCGTACTTCGAGCGCACCGACCGCGACTTCGGCGTGTCGGGCCTCGGTGGCAATCCCCGGTACCCGCCCGGTGAGGACCCACCGCTCCCACCGCTGCCGATCGGGAAGTCGGGCCTGCTGCTCGCCCGCGCGCACGCGCGGCTCGGGTGGCACTGGTGGCCGGAGCCCAACGCGATCGCGTCGGTCGACTTCGACGGTCGTCACGCCTGTGTGCAGCGCGGCACGTGCTCGTCGGGGTGCAACGAGGGCGCCAAGGCTTCCACCGACCTGACGCACTGGCCGGTCGCGATCGCGCACGGCGCGCGACTCGTCACGGGCGCGCGCGGCCGGCGCATCGTGGTCGACGGTCGCGGCCGCGCGACCGGCGCCGAATGGGTCGATGCCGACGGCCGCGAGCACGTGCAGGAGGCCTCGGTCGTGCTCTGCGCGGCGAACGGGGTCGGCACTGCTCGGCTGTTGCTCCTGTCGGCGACGGCCGCGGCGCCCGACGGCCTGGCCAACTCGTCGGGCCTGGTCGGGCGGCGCCTCATGCTCCACCCGTGCGCGCGCGTCGCGGGCTACTTCCCCGAGAGCACGGAGAGCTGGCAGGGCCAGTTCGGGTCGCTGATCCAGTCGCTCGAGTTCTATGGCACCTCGGCCGAGCGCGACTTCGCCGGCGGGTCGAAGTGGAGCCTGGCGCCGACGGGTGGGCCGCTGGGCGCGGCGCTGCCGCCCGGTCGCAGCCCGGTGCTCGGCGCCGCCCACCACGCGTTCGTACGTGATCGGTTCGGGCGCGGCGCGCAGTGGATCATGTTGTGCGAAGACCAGCCCCACGAGCACAACCGCGTCGAGCTGTCGACGGACCTTGCCGACTCGTCGGGGATCCCCGCGCCCGCGCTCACGTACGAGCTCGACGACAACTCCGCACAGGTCATGGCGTGGAACGCCGAGCGCGCGGTCGAGTCGCTGCTCGAAGCCGGTGCGGTGTTCACCGAGCCGTTGTCGACGACCAACAGCAGCCACCTGCTCGGGACCGCGCGCATGGGCGACGATCCGCGTACGTCGGTGGTCGACGCGTGGGGGATGACCCACGACGTGCCCAATCTCGGCGTCATCGACGGCAGTGTGTTCGTCACCGCGGGCGCGGTGAACCCGACGAGCACGATCTGCGCGCTGGCCCTGCGCGCGGTGGAGCACTTGATCGAACACCGCGGTGACGTGCGCGTGCCCGAGCCGAGCCGGCACTTCGCCGTTGGCACCGCGGTCGCGTTGTCGTCGACGCGCGTTCGTGACGCGGATGCGACCGCCGGACCGATCCGGTTGACGGCGGCGCACCGCGACAACCTGGCACGGCTCGCCGACGTGATGATCCCCGCCGCCGACGGCATGCCCAGCGCGCGCGAGGTCGGGATCGCCGCCGACCTCGTCGACTGGGTGCTGACCGCTCGCCCCGACCTTGCCCAGGCCGTGACGCGCGCGCTCGAGGTCGAGGTCACCGACGCGAACGCTGCCCTGGCGACGTTGAAGCGAGACGACCGTGACGCGTATCACGCGATCGTGTTCGCAGTGGTCGCGGGCTACTACCACCACCCTGACGTGTGCACGAGGATCGGTTACCCGGGTCAGGTCGCGCGCACGCTCGCGTCGTACGACTTCCCCGAGTACGTGAGCGAAGGCCTGCTCGACTTCCAGCTCACACCAGGCGACGCGCCAGGGCCGTCGGAGTCGTGACGAGGTCGTAACCCGCGTCCACGAGGAAGTCGTGGTTGCGCCGGGGCAGGCCGTCGGGCTCGTAGCGGTTGCAGGCGACGACCACCGGCCATGCCCCGAGAGCAGTCACCGAGAGCCGCACCGCGTTGATCGCGCCCAGCCCGGCATCGGCCACCAGCACCACGACGTCGGGTGCGAGCGCGTGCGCGAAGTCGACGTTGTCACCATCGAACGCGATCGGTGAGTGCGGACCGCCGACACCCTCGACCAGGCCCACGCGCGTGCCGTCGGGCCACGTGGTCTCGCGCGCGAGGTCGGCCACCGTGTACGCGGGAAGGCCGAGCTCGCGCGCTGCCATCGGCGGTGCCCACGCCAACGCGTACCGGCGGTGCGCGGGCGTGACCTGCTCGTCGGCCTCGCCGGTCGCGGCCGCGAGCACCGTGCTGTCGTCCGGTGCCGAGCCGTCACCGGACTGCGCCGGCTTGCGCGCCGAGACCGCGACACCGGCCGCGCGGAGCTCGGCGGCGACGTGCGCGGTCCACCACGTCTTGCCCACGTCGGTGCCCGTGCCGGTGACGAGCACCAGCGTGCCCGGGCGGCTCATCCGCGTTCGGGGAAGAGCTCGCGCAGCGCCTCGGCGAGCGTGTCGACCTGCTCCGGGCTGTGGGCGGCCGACACCGTGACCCGCAGGCGCGACGTGCCCGCGGGCACCGTCGGAGGCCGGATCGGCGTGACCAGCAGGCCGAGCTCGAGCAGCGCGGCCGCGGCATCGAGCGCGCGCTGCTCCTCACCGCAGATGTACGGGATGATCGGCGACGGGTGACCCGGTGCCAACCGGTCGACGTTGGCCCGCAGCCGGGCGCGCAGCGTGTCGCCTGCGGCCGAGCGCACGATCCGTAGCGCGGCGAGTGCGGCGGCGGCGTCGGCGGGACTCGACGCGGTGGTGAAGATGTACGAGCGCGCACAGTTCACCAGCAATTGCGTGTAGCGCTGCGAGCCGGCGACGAAGCCGCCCAGGGCACCCATGGTCTTGGAGAGCGTGCCGACGCGCAGGACGTCGACGTCGGGTGCCCGCGCGAGATCCGGCGTCGGGCCGAGCACCGCGTGCGCTTCGTCGATCACGAGCAGCGCGCCGCGTCGCGCGCACACGTCGAGCAGGTCGTCGAGTGGCGCGACGTCGCCGTCCATCGAGAACACCGTCTCGGTGACGACGACCGCGCGCGGCGCGGTGGAATCGCGGAGGAGCGCGTCGACGTGCGCGACATCGCGGTGACGGGAGACCGCGAGCGGTGCTTGCGCGAGCCGCCGGCCGTCGATGAGCGACGCGTGATTGAGCTCGTCGGAGACCACGAGCACGTCGGGGCCCGCGAACGTGGTGAGCACACCGAGGTTGGCCGCGAAGCCGGTGGTGAACAGCACCGCGTCGTCGGTGTGCTTCCACTCGCGCGAGCTCGGCTTCGAGCTCGGAGTGCACCGGACGCGAGCCGACGATGAGGCGCGCCGCGCCCGATCCGGTGCCCCAACGGTCGATGGCATCGTGCGCCGCCCGCACCACCTCGGGATGCTGGGTGAGGCCGAGGTAGTCGTTCGATGCGAACGACACGACCGGGCGGCCGTCGGGCGCGAGCTTTCCCTCCGGCCCGGCGGCGTCGAGATCGCGCGGTGCCCGCCACTGGCCGGCCGCGCGCACCCGCGCCGCCTCGGAGTCGGCCCAGTCGCGCCAGCCGGTCACGGCGCGTCGGTCCCGTCGTCGAGCGCGAGCGCCAGCGTGTGCACGATGCGGTGCAGCTCCTCGGAGGTGACGGTGAGCGGCGGCATCAGCACCACGACGTCGCCGAGCGGGCGCAGGAGCACGCCGCGCTTCACCGCCGCCGCGCACACCCGCCGGCCCCAGCGCAGGTCGTCGCTCGGCGGCGCGAGCTCGACGCCGCCCATGAGCCCACACAGGCGGATCTCGCGCACCGCCGGATGCGGCGCAATGCGATCGCTCAGCAGCCCGCGCAGCTCCTCTGACCGCTCCCGCACGTTCGTGAGCACGTCCCATGCCTCGATCAGCTCGAGGTGGCGGTGCGCGACCGCGGCCGCGAGCGCGTTCCCGCTGTACGAGTGCCCGTGGTACAGCGTGCGCGCACTGAGGTCGGCGCCGAGGAAAGCGTCGAACACGCGTCCTGAAGCCACGGTGGCGGACAGCGGGAGATACCCGCCGGTGATGCCCTTGCCGACCACGAGCAGGTCGGGGCGAACGTCGCACTGCTCGGAAGCGAACAGCGTGCCGGTGCGGCCGAAGCCGGTGGCGACCTCGTCGCAGATCAGCAGCACGTCGTGCGCGCGGCACGCGGCTCCCATCGCGGCGACGCCGTCGGCGCTCGCGAGCTGCATGCCCGCCGCGCCCTGCACGAGCGGCTCGATGATGACGGCCGCGAGCTCGGTCGCGTGCTCCGCCACCATCGCGATCGCGACGTCGAAGCAACGCGGGTCACCGAAGTCGGGCGCGCGCAACACGGGGAAGCGGAGCGGATCGAACACGTCGGTGCCGAAGCCGCCGTCACCGACCGAGAGCGCGCCGATGGTGTCGCCGTGGTAAGCGCCGCCGAACGCCAGGAACGTCGTGTGGCTCTGCTCGCCCTGATTGGTCCAGTACTGGAACGCGATCTTCAGCGCCTGCTCGACCGCGGCCGCGCCGTCCGACGCGTAGAGGAAGTGCGGGTCGTCGACCGGCACCACGCGCGCCAGTGCCTCCGAGAGCTCGATCACGGCGCGGTTTCCGTTGCCGAGCATGGTGGAGTGGGCGCCGAGCTCCAGCTGCTCGCGCAGCGCGTCGTCGAGCTCGGGCACACGGTGCCCGAGGGTGTTGACCCAGAGCGACGAGATCGCGTCGAGGTAGCGATGGCCGTCGACGTCGATGAGCTCGTGGCCCTCCGCGCGTTCGACGACGATCGGTGCGTTCTCCGCGTACGCGCCCATCTGGGTGAAGCCGTGCCACACCGCGCGCTGCGTCGCGCGCGATCCACTCGTCGTGCTCGGTGATCACCGGGGCGGGAACTCGGCCCACACTCACCCCGCGACGTGCTCTGCACCGAGCTCGGTGAGCGCGGCGCGGATCGCGGTCGCGGCGCGGTCGAGGGAGCCCGCGGGCGGGTCGGGATCGACGTTGGCGAACGACAGCTCGCGCACGGAGTCGAACGGCACGACGTGCAGGTGCACGTGGGGCACTTCGTCGCCCGCGATGATCACGCCGATCCGGCGCGGCGACAGCGCCGCCTCCTGGGCCCGGCCGATGAGCTGCGCGACCTGGAAGAGGTGCCCGGCGAGCGTGGGCTCGAGGTCGATCCAGTGATCGACTTCGATGCGGGG
Source organism: uncultured Actinomycetes bacterium (assembly GCA_963721435.1). Classification (GTDB taxonomy): domain Bacteria; phylum Actinomycetota; class Acidimicrobiia; order IMCC26256; family DASPTH01; genus CAVRJC01. The sequence continues at coordinate 881,787 of CAVRJC010000012.1, read as the reverse complement.
TACCACGAGGGTGTGGCCCGCGTGCATCGGGTTGATCGAGAGGAAGGCCACGCATTCGGGATCACGCCACACGAACGTGCCCGGGAGCTCTCCTTCGATGATCCGCGTGAAGATCGACGGCATGGGCAAGAAGGGTAGGTGAGCGTGCGGAAACGCGTGCCGGGGATGTGCCGGTGAGATGGCCGGTGAGACGGCCGGTGAGAGGTGTCAGTGCGGTCCGGACAGGAGGGAGCCTGCGTGCACACCGGCTCGCCGGACTCCCGACACGACCGCGGCGATCGCGAACAGTGCCGCTGCCACCAGCACGATCGCACCGCCGGCCGCGAGCGCCCACTGGCGGGCCGCGGCCAGACCGAACACCGCCGACGCGATCCCCACGCCGACCGCGCCGAACAGCGTGCCGCGGAACGAGTGGGCCAGAAGTCGGCTCGTCGCCACCGGCAGCACCATCAGCGCCGCGACCAGCAGCACACCGACGATGCGCATCGCCGCGACCACCGTCACCGCGGTGAGGACGGCCAGCACGGTGTTGAGCAGACCGGCGGGGATCCCGCTCACCCGCGCGGCGTCTTCGTCGAGCACCACCGCGAGGAGCGCGCGGCCGATGCACGCGATGACCACGATGATGAGCGCGCCGAGCGCGAGCACCGTCCACACGTCGTTGGCCGTAGCGGTGAGGATCGACCCGAACAGATAGGGCTGCAGGTTGGTGTTGGTCCCCGATCGGCTCGCGAGGACGACACCCGCGGCGATGCCGCCGTAGAACACGAGCGCGAGTGCGAGGTCGCCGGTCGCGCTGCCGCGCGCGCGGAGCCACTCGATGACCAGTGCGGCGACGATCGCGAACGCCATCGCGGTCCACGTCGGTGAGGTGCCGAACAGCAGCGCCGCACCGATGCCTGCGACCGCGACGTGGCCCAGGCCGTCACCGACCAGCGACATCCCCTTCTGCACGATGAACACCCCGATCAGCGGCGCGGTCGCGCCCACCACGATCCCGGCGAGCAGCGCGAGCTGCATGTAGGTGCGGTCGAACGGCCACGGGAAATCCCACGGCATGCCCGGGAGCCCGCCCATCAGCGCAGCTCCTCGAGCCAGAGCGGGAGGTCGTCCTGGTGCACGCCGAGGCTCACGCCGGTCGCGGCGAGCTCCGCCGGTGAGCCGTCGAACAGGACGCGCCGCTTGAGCACGATCATGTGGTCGAGGTCGTCGGCGACCGCGCCGAGCTCGTGTGACACGAGCAGCACCGCGGCACCGTGCTCGTTGCGCAGATGCACGAGAGAATCGCGGAACAGGCGCTGGGCTTCGACGTCGACGCCCGCGATCGGCTCGTCGAGCACCAGCAGCTCGGGCTCCGACGCGAGTGCCTTCGCGATCAGCACGCGCTGCTGCTGCCCGCCCGACAGCTCGGTGAGCTTGCGCGCACGCAGGTCGGTGAGCTGCACCGACTCGATCGCATGGTCGACCGCCTCGCGGTCGACGGCCCGGGCGCGGCGCCACCAGCCCTGCTTCGCCAGGCGACCGCTCCGCACCACCTCGAGGACGGTTGCCGGGAGGTCGGGCGCGATCCGGAGGCGTTGTGGGACGTAGCCGACCCGCCAGCGCTCCCGGAGCTTCGCCGGGGTCACCCCGAACAGCTCGACGCTCCCGCTCGCCGGGGCGAGCAGGCCGAGCAGCACCCGCAGGAGCGTCGACTTCCCCGATCCGTTCGGGCCGCTGAGGGCGGCGAACTCGCCGGCGCCCACGGCGAAGCTCACGTCGTCGAGCACCGGGTCGTTCCCGTAGTGGAACGACACGCCGTGCGCGGCGAGCACCGGATTCCCGTTCGGGCACTCAGCCGGATTCCCGTTCGGGCATTCAGCCGGCTTCCCGTCTGACCCCGGAGGCTTGTTGAGCATGATTCTCATTATGGCCGCTCGGCGCCGGGGCCGCGCCATGGGCGGCGAGAATGAAGGGTCATGACCAGCGGCCACGGGCACGCCCACGATCACTCCGACGCCATGCGCCGCACCGCGGCGCAGAACGTCGGGCGGCTCTGGTTCGCGTTCGGGCTGACGGCCGTGTTCGTGATCGTCGAGACGATCACTGCGATCCTCACCGGGTCACTCGCGCTGCTGTCGGACGCGGCCCACATGGTCACCGATGCCGTGAGCATCGGGCTCGCGCTCGGCGCGATCGTGATCGCCAACCGAGCGTCACGCGACGGCGTACGCACTTTCGGGCTGTTCCGCCTCGAGATCCTCGCGTCGCTGGTCAACGCGGTGCTGCTGATGCTCGTCGCCGCCTATGTGCTGATCGAGGCCGCGATCCGGTTGATCAACGGCAACTTCGACGTCGAAGCCGGGCCGATGCTCGTGGTCGCGATCCTCGGGCTCGTGGTGAACCTCGTCGTGTTCGCGATCCTCCGGGCCGGTGCGCGGGCGAGCCTCGCGGTGGAGGGTGCGTACGTCGATGCCATGGCCGACGCGGTGGGGTCAGTCGGTGTGATCGCGGCCGCGGTGATCCTTGCCACGGTCGGGTGGGAGCCGATCGACCCCATCGTCGCCGCGGCCATCGCGATCTGGATCATTCCGCGTGCGTGGAAGCTCGGCGCGCGTGCGATCCGTGTGCTGCTGCAGGTCGCGCCCGAGCACGTCGATCTCGACTCGATCCGCAGTGAGCTGCGCGCGCTGCCCGGCGTCGTCGACGTCCACGACCTCCACGTGTGGACCCTCACGTCGGAGATGGATGTCGCGAGCGCGCACGTGATGGTCGGTGCCGGCGCCGACACGCACGGCGTGCTCGACCAGGCCCGGTCGTTGCTCCTCCGCCACGAGATCGCGCACGCCACCATCCAGGTGGAGCCCGACGATCACAACGGGTGCGAAGAGCTCAACTGGTAGCGACCGGCTCCGTGCCCGAATGGAAGTCCGGCTCCGTGCTTGAACGGGAAGCAGTCTTTGGGCGCGGCACAGCCTTCCGGGCAGGGCGGCTCGGCGAGGACGCACGCAGCCGCATGGCGGCCGCCGCCGCCAGCCCCACGCCGAGACCCAGCGTGATCGTCACGAGCACCCGTGCGAGCGTGAACGGCAGCGTCGTGGGGAGTAGCGAGCGGCCGAGCGTGGTGACGTCGCTGAGCCCGCCGGCGACCACGAGCACGATCGCGGCCACGAGGATCAACGGGACGGCCGCGTGCGCCCCGCGTCGCGCCATCCACACGAGCGCCAGCACACCGAGCGCGATGCCACCGAGCGAGTAGGCGCTCTGCACGAGCTTGGTACCCGCCGATGCCGTGCTCGCGTCCCAGAGACCGATCACGTGGATGGCCTCGGTGATCACGATCACCGCGAGCGCGCCGGCCATCAGCTGCTTCCACCACTTCGACCGGCACGCGACGAACAGCCCGACCGCGAGCACCAGCGCCGCGATCACGAACGGCCACGGCGACGGCGGGGGCACCCACGCGATCTCGCCCGTTCGCGGTGATGGTCTCGCCCGCGTGGCGCATCGTGACCTTCCAGTGGTCGAACACGAAGCGGTGGTCACGGTTGCGCTCCACGAGGGGTGGCACCTCGGTGCCCATGAAGTGCGCGCGGTGGTCGTGCCACTGCGCGGTCTGGCCCGTCGACACCTGCTTCCACCGCGGCGCAGCGGTGGGGTCTGCCGACTTCGGCGCGACCCCGGCCACCGTCGCCGACTTGTTGATGTACGTCGCCGGTGAGCGCGTGTTCTCGAACACGCCGCGTGGGCCGACGCGCAGGTAGGGCTCGTCGTCGTACCCGAGCACGACGACGTCCTGCTTCGTCGTGTTGGTGAGCTCGAGCTTCCCGCCCAGGTCGACGACCTCGAGCGTGATCCCCGGGACCTCGGGGCTGACGCTGAGCAGTCTCGACTGGTAGTTCGTGGGCTCGATACCGCCGAGCCCGTGCGCGCTCGCGGGCTGGGCGGCGGCGACCACGCACGCACCCGCGAGCCCGACCGCGAGCAGCGCGCGGCGTGCGACGGCGAGCGCCCCGCGCGCGTCATCCGGTCTCGGCCTCGCCGAGCTGCACGAGCAGCCGTTCGCGCGCACGCGCAACGCGGGAGCGGATGGTGCCGATGGGGACACCGCAGATCGCCGCCGCCTCCTCGTAGGAGCACCCGACCACCTGGGTCAGCACGAACGCATCACGTTGATCGCGGTCGAGCCCTTCGATCAGTGCGTGCACATCGTGCACGCCGGTCGGGTCGTGGTTGCCACCGTCGGCGTCGGGTATCGCCGCCGCCACGCGCTCCGCCAGCCGGCGCCGGCGCACACGGCCCCGGATCGCGTCGGCGCACGCCCGCCGGGCGATGGCGAGCAGCCAGGTGCGGGCGCTCGAGTCGCCTCGGAACGCAGGAAGCGCGCGCCACGCCCGTACGAAGGTGTCTTGGGTGACGTCGTCGGCGTCATCGCGGCCCACGAGGTGTGCGGCCAACCGCCACACGTCGGCCTGGCTCTCCCGCACGGCATGGAACAGGGCCATGCGGTCGCCGTCGCGAGCGGCGAGGAACAGCCGCGTGAGATCGTCCACTGCCGCCGACGATACTGGGGGAACTCCGGGGCGCTCCCAGTCGACTAACGGGCATGAACTGCACTCACATCCGTCAGGCCATCTCCGCCCGCCTCGACGGCGAGCCGCTCGGCATCGATCCTGATGCGCTCGACGCGCACCTCGCGTCGTGTTCCGAGTGCCGGGCGTTCGCGGTCGCCGCCGGTGATCTCCACGGCGCGATGCGTCTCGCGCCGGCGCCCGAGATCCCCGATCTGACGCCCGGCATCCTCGCTGCCATCGGCGCCGAATCCACGCGCGATGACACCCAGCTCGCGCTCCGCTGGGTCCTCGCGGTCATCGCGCTCGTGCAGATCGCGATCGCGGTGCCCGCGTTGATCCTCGGCTCCGATGCCGGCCTCCCGGTGCACACCGCGCGGCACCTCGGCTCGTTCGACGTCGCGCTCGCGGTCGGGTTCCTGTTCGCGGCGTGGCGCCCGTCGCGGATCCCGGGCCTGTTGCCGGTCGTCGTGGCGCTGGTTGCCTGCCTGGTCGGCTCGTCGATGCTCGACGTGATCGCGGGGAACACCGCCGCGCTCTCGGAAGCGCATCACGTCACCGACTTCGCGGGGCTCGTCGTGGTGTGGCTGTTGAGCCGTCCCGCGACGCGTCAGGTGCAAATCGCGTGACGACTCACGCGAAGCGCGCGCTCGCGCTCGTCGGAGTGACCATCGCGTTGGTACTCGCGATCGCGAGTCCCGCGTTCGCGCACGCGACGCTGTTGACCACCGAGCCCCAGCCGCAGGGCACCTACGACACGTCGCCGAAGGCGATCGACCTGCGGTTCAACGAGCCCGTCGAGGTGTCCCTGGGCGACATTCGCGTGTTCGACGGCCGCGCGCAGCGCATCGTCACCGGTGCGCCGGAGCATCCGAACGGCAACGGCAACGAAGTGCGGGTTGCGATCCCGAAGCTCGACGACGGCACGTTCGTCGTCACCTGGCGCGTGATCTCGGCCGACACCCACCCGGTCGAGGGGGCGTTCACGTTCCAGGTCGGCGCAACGGCCACGGTGAAGAACGCCAACGGCCTGGCCGCGCGGCTCCTGTCGAACCAGAAGGGCAGCACGGCGGTCGGCGCGGTGTACGCGGTCGACCGCGCCGCGGTGTTCGGCGCGCTCGCGCTGCTCATCGGCAGCGTCGTGTTCCTCGCCGCAGTGTTCCCGCGCGGCCGGTCGATCAAGCGCGCGCGGGTGATCGTCTGGGCAGGGTGGATCAGCGTCGCGGTCAGCACCGTGGTGGGCATCGGGCTCGAAGGCCTGTACGCATCGGCGTTGCCGCTCACGAAGTTCTTCGACCCGAGCGTGTGGAGCGACACGCTCGACACGCGCTACGGCCGGGTCGCGCTGCTGCGGCTCGTCCTGCTCGTGATCGCGTACCCGTTGATCCGGCGCCTCCTGCGGGGCGGCGAGGCACGACCGCCGGCGTGGTGGATCGGGCTCGCGTCACTCGTGGGGATCGGGCTCTCGCTCACGCCCGCGCTCGCCGGTCACGCGTCGAGCGGGCGGTGGATCCCGGTCGCGATCCCGGCCGACACCATCCACGTCGGCGCGATGGCGTGCTGGCTCGGCGGCCTGGTCGTGGTGTTCGCGGTCGTGATGCCCCGCAAGGACCCCGACGAGATGCGCGCGGTCCTCGTCCGCTTCTCCGGGCTGGCGCTCGCGTGCGTCGTCGCGCTCGTGGTCACCGGCGCGTTCCAGGGCTACCGCCAGATCGGCAGCATCAACGCGCTCAAGGACACCGACTACGGGCGCATCCTGATCGTGAAGCTGATCGTCTTCGCCGGCTTGATCGTGGCGGCCGCGTTCAGTCGTGAGGTGATCAACCGGCAATTCCGCACGTACGACGACGAGGACGACGAGCGCGCCGGGTCCGACGTGCACGACGACGTCGTTGAGCGCTCACACGCGGAACCGGTCGTGGTCGGCGCGGGGTCGGGGCCGCGACGTTTCTTCGGGGGTGGGTGGTCACTGCCCGACGCCGCCGACGACCGGCCGGTTGGCGACGACGACGACGAGTACGAGCCGCCGGATCTCGACAGCGACGTGCGGCGTCTCCGGCGGTCGCTGCTCGTCGAGATCGTCATCGCCACCCTCGTGCTCGCGGTCACCGCAGTGCTCGTGAACGCGGCGCCCGCGCTGACCGTGACCAACGAGCCGGTGTCGCTCGCGCTCCGGAATTCGAAGGTGTGGGTCGACGTCACGCTGGCACCGGGCAACGCGGGCGGGAACGACATCCACGTCACCGCGCTGCCGGTCGGCGGTGGCCTCACGACCATCCAGGACCTCCAGATGCAGCTCGTGAAGACCGATGCCGACCTCCCGCCCTTCGACGTGCCGCTGCAGAAGCTCGGCGAGGGCCACTACTACGCCCCACTGTTCGACATCCCCTATCCGGGCGAGTGGCAGATGACGGTGCGGGTGCGCCTGACCGAAACCGAGGAGACCGTGGTCACCGGAAAGTTCTCGTTGCGCTGACATGCCCGACGTCACGGTCACCACCAACTTCTTCCTCGTGCTCACGATCGTGGCCAACGCCGCGGTCGTCCTCACCGCGCTCCTCGCACTCGGGTGCGCGTTCTCGGCGGGCGCGCGCCGCGCGTGGCGCGCGGTCGCGACGTTCCTCGGGCCGCAGGCGCTGCTCTGCGCGTGGATCGTCGCGCTGGTCACGACCGCGGGCAGCCTCTGGTACTCCGAGCACTTCCACTTCCTGCCGTGCGAGCTGTGCTGGTACCAGCGCATCGTCATGTACCCACTCGTCGTGGTGCTCGGCGTGGGCTGGTTCCGCCGCGACAAGGCGGTCTGGATGACCGCGTTGCCGTTCGTGGTGGTCGGCGTGCCGCTCTCGCTGTACCACTGGCTGGTCGAGCGGGTCCCGAGCTTCGCCGAGGGCACCGTCGTGCTCGATCGACGCGCCCTGCTCCGCGCCCTACTTCGAGAAGCTGGGCTTCGTGACGCTGGCGTGGATGTGCATGAGCAGCTTCCTGCTCATCGGCAGCCTGCTCGCGTTCTTCGTCACGTCGTCACGCAGCGCAGCCGGCGACGACGGCGACCGCGCGCGTGTCGATGCGGAGCCCGTCACTACGGTGAACGCATGAGCTCGCGTACGAACACGCGCCGGAGGCCCGCACCTCCGCCCCCGCCGCCGAAGAAGAGCAACCGCACGTGGATCATCCTCGGCGGGATCGCCGCGTTGGTCGTGGTCGCCGTGATCATCGCCGTGGTCGCCTCGGGTGGCTCCGACACGAGCACCAGCGGCAAGGGTGGCAACAAGGGCACGGCGGTCGAGGTCGCCCCCGTGCAGGTCACCGGCACCGCACTCCCTGACTTCCCCTCGAGCGGCAACGACAAGGCGATCGGCATGACGGTGCCGACGCTCACGGGCCAGTCGCTGTTCGACGGCTCCGACATGACCATCGCGCCCACCGGAAGGCCGATGGCGGTCGTGTACCTCGCGCACTGGTGCCCGCACTGCCAGGCCGAGGTCCCGCGGATCGTCGCGCTGGCCAAGGCGGGCAAGCTCGACGGCATCGACGTCTTCGCGGTGGCCGCCGCCGGTCACAAGGAGCTGAACAACTACCCGCCGTCGTCGTGGCTGGAGGGCGAGGACTGGCCGTACCCGACGATGGTCGACAGCGCGACAGTCGACGGCCGCCGCCGCGTACGGGCTGACCGGCTACCCCTACTTCCTGCTCGTCGACGCGCAGGGGAAGGTGGTCGACCGGGCCGAGGGCGAGCTCGACGACGCTGACATCGTCGCCGCGGTCAAGGCGCTCGTGGCCGGCACGTCCCCCGACCTCACCGGCGGCGCCAGCTCCTCCAGATAGGAGCGACGAGAGTCAGCCGCAGTCACTGCACACGCCGACGAGGTCGACGCGGTGTCGCTGGGTGCGGAAGCCCGTGGTGCGCGTGATCGCGGCGGCCGCGGCGGCCACCGAGCGCTCGAGCCCCGCCGACGCGGGCACGTCCTCCACCCGCCCGCACGACGCGCAGATGAGGTGGTGGTGGTGCCCGGTGAGGTCTTCGGCGAGCTCCCAGCGCGCGAACTCGTCGGTGCCCACGACCCGGTGCACGATGCCGGCCTCCTCGAGCACCACGAGGTTGCGGTACACCGAGCTCTGCGCAAGGCCGCGGCGGGTCTCGAGGATCTCGGGGATCGTCAGCGGGCGTGGCGCCTCGGCGAGCGTGGTCACCAACGCCTCCCGGTTCGCAGTCAGGCGCTGACCGACGCCCCGGAGCCGCTCGGCGACGACCGCGCGCACGTCGTCGGTGCCCTTCGCCATGCCTGCAACGTACCCGAGGCCAACCGGGGCCCTGCGGGCGGCCAGTACCGTCCTGGGGTGGAGTCGACCGAGCAGTTCGCTGCGCTCGTCGCCGGGCCCGAAGCCGACCTCGCCCTCGACCGGGCCGCGTTCCTCATCGCCGCGCACGCGCACCCCGACCTCGAACTCGACGCCCGTCTCCGCGAGCTCGACCAGCTCGCCGCCGGCTCGCACGCCACTGACGCCGCCGGGCTCGCTCGCGTGCTGTTCCAGGAACGCGGGTTCACGGGCAACACCGTCGACTACGGCGATCCCCGCAACTCGTTGTTCGACGACGTGCTCGACCGCCGGCTCGGGATACCGATCACCCTCAGCGTGCTCATGATCGAAGTGGGCCGTCGCCTCGCCATCCCGCTGCACGGTGTCGGTATGCCCGGTCACTTCCTCGTCGGCGCCGGCGACGGCTTCTTCGACGCCTTCGCGGGTGGCGCCGCACTCGACGTCGCGGCGTGCGTCGACCGCTTCGCGCAGACGCAGCCGCGCGAAGCGTTCCGGCCGGAGTTCCTCGCACCGGTCGGCCCGCGCCTGATCGTCGACCGGATGCTCAACAACCTCCAGCACTGCTACCTCGCGCGGCTCCCGGCCGCGGCGGCCTGGCCGGTGCGGCTCCGGCTCCTCCTTCCCGACCTGCCGGCGGCGGTGCGGGTCGAGCTCGCGGGGGTGCTCGGGCGGCTGGGGCGCTTCAGCGAGGCAGCGGCGGTGATCGACGCGGTCGCCGGCGAAGTCGACGACGCGCGCGGCGACCAGCTGCGCCGCACCGCCGCCAGATTCCGCGCGCGCGCCAACTGACCGGGCGAGCCCCGCCGGTAGCGTGCAGGTGTGGCAGGCCGCTCGGTTCCGATGTTCCCGCTCGAAGGCGTGTTGTTCCCGTACGGCGTGATGCCGCTGCGGATCTTCGAGCCGCGGTACCGCGCCATGATCGAGCTCTGCCTGCGGGGCGACGGCCGGTTCGGGGTCGTGCTCATCGAACGCGGCAGTCACGTGGGTGGCGGCGACTCGCGCTTCGACTTTGGCACTGTCGCACACATCGCCGAGGCCGCGCGCACACCCGACGGCCGCTATCTCCTCGCGACCGTCGGCACTGATCGCTTCCGCGTGAAGAAGTGGTTGCCCGACGACCCGTACCCGCGCGCCGACATCGAGATCGTCGCCGAGCCGAAGCGCGTCGACGCGCGCGCGACCGAGCAACGCGCCGAGATCGAACGCCAGCTCATCCGCGTCATCGCGCTGGGCGCAGAGCTCGACCTCGGCGGGCCGTCGGTCGACGCCGTGCATCTCGATGCCGACCCGCTGCGCGCGTCGTACGAGGCCGCGGCACTCGCGCCCATCGGCGCGCTCGACGCGTACCGGCTGCTGCAGCTCGACGATCCGTGCGCCCGGTTCGACGAGCTCGCGGTGCTCCTCGCCGACGCGGCCGAGATGTTCGAGTTCCGGCTTTCGGGCGGCTGACGGAGCCTCCCGCTACGCTCGCTGCGTGGATCTGAACGAGCAGCGAGCACGTATCGAGGCCGAGCGCGCACGCGTCGCGGCGCTGGCCGACGACTTCCGCGCCGAGTTCGGCCAGACCGAGACCGACGACGGCTCCGAGCTCTCCGACTACGACCAGCACCCGGCGGATTCGGCGAGCGACACCGCCGAGCGGGAGAAGGACCTCGGCATCCTCGAGCAGCTCGAGCACGAGCTCCTCGAGCTCCAGGCTGCGCTCGAGCGCATCGACAACGGCACCTACGGCATCGACGAGAACACCGGCGAGCCCATCGATCCGGCCCGGCTCGACGCGCTCCCCGCGGCACGGACCAACATCGAACGATGACGACCGTGCGCCTGCGTATGTTCGCGCAGGCCCGGGAAGCCGCCGGCCGCGCCGACGACGAGTTCGACGCGTCGACGCTCGGCGATATGCTCGACGCCGCCCGCGCCCGCTACGGGCCCGAGTTCACCGCGGTGCTCGCCAAGGCGCGAGTGTGGGTGAACGGCGATGACGCGATCGCCGGTGACGCGACCGTGCTCCACGACGACGACGAGGTCGCCGTCCTCCCGCCCGTGAGCGGCGGGTAAACCCCTCGCCCCTTCCCAGAGCAAGTGTCAGTTGAGGTGGCTATTTCCCACTCAACTGCCACTTGCACGGGAGAGAAGGAGGCAGCGCGCTTCTGCGTGCTCGATTGCCTGCGTCACCTCGGCCACGATGAGCGGGTCGGGTGTGGTCGACGTGTAGCGAAGCACGATGTAGCCACGAAGCTCGAGCGCGCGATCACGAGCACGATCGCTGTCGAACACTGAGCGCGGCGAGTGATACTCGAAGCTGTCATATTCGATCACGATCATGAGTTCGCGATATGCGAGATCGACGCGCGCCGTCCGATTCCCGAGCGGTATGCGGACCTGTTGCTCGGGTCGTGGTAGCCCCGCCCGTTCGAGCAGTTCGGCGATGCGTACCTCGGGTTGGCTGTCGCCCGGCTGGTATCCGCGCTGCCTGCGTTCCAGCACCTCGCGCATCACGGTGCTGCGCCGACGCCCCGGGCCGTCGAGGGCGGCGGCGACCGCGCGCAGGTTGCGGAGCGTCGTCAGCCTTCGTCGTAGGGATTCGTCAACGGCGTTCGCGACTGCCCACGGAGGGAGCCAGGTCGTCATGTCACACAGCGTCCGCGCAGGTGACGTCACCGGAACGAGACAGCGCGTTGCGACGTGCAACGATCCCGTGACGGTGCTGTCGTGGACGATGACACCGTCAAGCCGCGTGCGTTGCCGACCTGGCACGGTGATCTCGAGAGTCGCCGAGCAGTAGCCGTTGAGGCCCCACAAGACGGTCGCGGCGCGAAATGAGGCGACCGCGCCCTCCCCAGCCGCGAAGCAAGCAGCGAGAAGGTGTTGCTCCCACGACTCGGGCGCGCCCGCGACGCGGTACACGCCTCGCCGCAGCGGTTCGAGCCGTCGTGAGCGCAGCCGTTCCTTGAGCTCGTGCCTCGAGAGCACGTCGAGTGCCTGAACGTGCGTGAGCAGGCCGAGTTGTCGCCTTGTGATGGGCGCGATCTCTGCATCAGACATGCAGAAAGGGTGCCGCGGGGATACGACATCAACCGACGCGCGGAGGGTTCGCCCCCCGTCATCCGGGGCAAGTGTCAATTGAGGTGGCTATTTCCCACTCGAATGACACTTGCTCGCACCTGGTGAGGGTGCTCGCACGCGAGGAGTTACGGCTCGGGTGCGATGGCCACGAGCGCGGCGACGAGCTTGTAGGCGGCTTCGGCCGGCCCGAGCTCGTCGGGGCGGAGCAGGTTCGCCATGATGCGCAGCACCCACTCCATCAGCGTGCGCGACTGCATGCCGACGCGCGTGAGCTCGCGCATCACCGCGGGGTTGCCGATGGCACGCACGAACGCGCGTGCGACCTTCCAGTAGAGGCCGTACATCTCCTCGAGCTTCTCGGGATACAGCTGCAGCGCGAGGCCGTCGCCGGTCGACAGCGCGACGCCCACCGACTCCGCCGCCCATCGGCCGGTCTCGTACGCGAGAGAGATGCCTTCACCGTTGAACGGGTTCACCGAGCCGGCCGCGTCACCCACGATCAACCAGTTCGGCCCGACGTTCGGCATGACCGATCCGCCGGTGGGCAGCTTCCCGCCGGTCGGCGGCCCGCACGACGTCTCCGGTGAGATCCCCCAGCGCGCCGGCGCGGTGGCGACGAACGCGTCCATCAGCTTGCTCGTGTTCACCGACTTCCAACCCGCGAACGTCGACAGGAGCCCGACGCCCACGTTCACGGTGCCGTCGCCCACCGGGAAGATCCAGCCGTAGCCCGGCAGGTTGTTGCCGTCACGGTCGTGGAGGTCGAGGTGGCTCTCGATCCACGGCTCGTCGTGGAACGGGCTGGTGAAGTAGCCGCGCACCGCCATCCCCATCGGATAGGTGCGGTCTCGGGCTGCACCGAGCGATCGCCCGAACCGCGAGTTCGAGCCGTCCGCAACGAGGATGTAGCGCGCGGGCACCGCCTGGCTGGCGCCGTCACGCTTGACGACCGCGCCGGTGACGAGCCCGCCCTCGATGACTGGCTCGACCGCCTCCGCGCCCGACCACACCACCGCGCCGGCTTCCGCCGCCCGGTCGGCGACCAGCTTGTCGAGATCACGGCGCCGCACCACGTACCCGTACGCCGGGAAGTCGGGGTGCTCGGGCCACGCGAGCTCGAGGGTCAGGCCGTGCGCGATCGAGCGCAGGCCGTCGAAGCGCAGGGAGTGCGAGAGCGGCTCGGCGAGGCCGATGTCGTGGAGTTGCCGGACTGCCCGCGGCGTCAGACCGTCACCGCACGTCTTCTCGCGGGGGAACTGCTTCTTCTCGACCACGAGCACGCGATGGCCGGCCTGCGCGAGCCAGAACCCGGAGGCGGCGCCCGCGGGACCCCCACCGATGACGAGCGCGTCCCACGTCCCGGTCGACGTGCCCGTCGTCGTCACGACGCTTGTGCGCTTGTGATCGAGTGCGATGCACGCATCTCTGCATGGTCGCGCGCGTGGCTGCGGTTTGCTCGAACGAACCCGTAGCGTACGGGTGCGCGAATCCCTGCTCTCCGAACCCGCGATGGGCACGGGAGCGGGATAGCGTGTTAAGAAACTGCCGACATTCGAGCGTCCCCTTCCCAGCACTTCCTCGACCCGGAGCACCATGGGCTCGTTGGCCAACCTGATCCCGGACTGGCATTTTCTCCGACCCGCCGGTCGCCTCATTTGGGCTGTCCTGCTGTTGATCATCGGTCTGGGCATCACGTTCCACTACTTGAGGAAGCCGAAGCCCGATCGTCCGGCAACGTGGGCCGAGTGCATGGGGGGCGCGGTCGGCGTGTTCGCGATGATGACGCTGGCGTACGCGGTCATCCCCAGCGAGTACATCAACTTCTCCGACAAGTACCTCCAGTGGGACACGACGCACTTCGTGTTCCGCACGCACCAGGACCTGCTCGGCCTCGGCATCCTCGACTGGCCGTTCAGCATGAACAAGCAGGCGGTGCGCGACATCATCGTGGTGGGCATCTACGTCGTGCTCTTCGGGCTCAACCTGTACCTGTTCGCGCAGTGGCAGAAGCGCGGCAAGGAAGAGGCCACCGAAGCCGCCGAGAAGCCCAAGGTGTCGCGCTTCGGCCGTCCGCTGCGTCGCACGAAGCAGCCCGTCACCGTTGGCGTGGCCAACGGCGGCATGGGTGGAGAGACCGAGTAATGGCCCGCACCGACGCCAACCCGCCCATGCCCGACTTCGCGACCAACTACGAGTTGCAGGAAGTCGACGCGTCGTACCTCACCGGCGCGGTGAAGCCGAAGCAGTTCCTCCACATCGACCAGGCCGAGTGCATCTTGTGCGAAGGCTGCGTCGACATCTGCCCCTGGAAGTGCATCCACATGGTGTCGGTGAGCGCGATCACCGACGCAGTGAACACCGAGCAACCCGGCGAAGACCCGCGCGACCACGTCGCGTTCATCGTCGACGAAGACATCTGCACGCGGTGCGCGTTGTGCGTCGACCGCTGCCCGACCGGTGTGATCGTGCTCGGCAAGCTCGCGCCGATCACGCCCGACGGCGATCCCCACGACCGAACGAACCGGCACGGATACGCCTACGGCGTCCGGTTCTGACGCCAGCGACGAAGACAGAGCAAGGTCCGAGGAGACAGGTTCGTGGCCAACGGCAACGGCAGTAGCAGCAACGGAAGCGGCGGCGTCGGGGTGAAGGTCGGCCAGGCGCTGGAGAAGGCCGACGAGAAGGTCCGCGGCTCGCAGGCGTGGACTGCCATCTTCCGTCCGGGCTCGGTGTTCCGCCGCGGCTACACCGACAGCCCTCGCAACCGTTCCTACGTGATCATGAACAACGTGCTCTACCACCTTCACCCGGTGAAGGTGAAGCGGCACGCAGTGAAGGTCTCCTACACGTTGTGTCTCGGTGGCCTGTCGTTCTTCCTCTTCATCCTGCTGACGGTCACCGGCATCTTCCTGATGTTCTTCTACCGACCGACCGCCGCGTCGGCGTGGGACACGGTGAAGACGCTCGAGACCGCGGTCACCTTCGGCTCACTCGTACGCAACATGCATCGATGGGCGGCGCACCTGATGGTGCTCACCGTCTTCCTGCACATGGCGCGCGTCTTCTACCACGGCGCCTACAAGGCCCCGCGCGAGTTCAACTGGGTGATCGGCGTCGTCCTGTTGACGCTCACCCTGCTGCTCTCCTTCACCGGCTACCTGCTCCCCTGGGACCAGCTTGCACTCTGGGCCGTCACCGTGGGCACGAACATGATGGGCTACACGCCGGTGTTCGGTGGGTCGGTGAAATTTGTCTTGTTGGGTTCTCAGAACATCGGAAACGAGACGTTGTTGCGGTGGTATGTGCTCCATGTGCTGCTGTTGCCATTCGTCATCGTGATCTTCATGGCTGTCCACTTCTGGCGCGTCCGCAAGGACGGCGGCATCTCCGGTCCGTTGTAGCCAATTGTCCGAAGGGAGGTGAGCTGACGATGCCCGAGATCCCCGAACACCTGCTGCAACGGAGCAAGGAGCGCCGCCGCGCGCTCGGTCTGCCCGTGCCCGGTGAGGAGGGCGAGGACGAAGCTCCCACCGGCGACGCGCCGGAGGCGGAAGCCCCCGCCGCGGCCGCGCCTGCTGCCGAAGCCCCGGCGGCCGCAGCTGCAGCCCCGGCCGAAGACGTCGAGACCGCGAGCGGCGCCAAGATCCCCGCCCACCTGCTCGAGCGCTCCAAGCGCCGGCGGGCGACAGTCGGTGGCGAGGGCGGTGAAGTCGCTCCCGCGGCGGCCGGTGCGGCTGCCGCCACGGCCACGGCCACCCTGCCCGCACCGACCGCGACCGGCCCCGGCGGTCACACGCAGCGGCTGCTCACCGTCGTCAAGTCGGGCTCGATCCAGCAGACCCGCGCCGAGGCGCAGGACAAGGTGCACACCTGGCCGCACCTGCTCGTGGTCGAGTTCGCCGCGCTGCTGATCGTCACCGCCGCGCTCACCATCTTCTCGGCCATGGTCCGAGCGCCACTGCTCGGGCTCGCCGACTTCAACAAGACCCCGAACCCGTCGAAGGCGCCGTGGTACTTCCTCGGCCTCCAGGAACTGCTCACCATGTTCCACCCGATGATCGCCGGTGTGACGATCCCGGGCATTGCCCTGTTCCTGTTGATGGTCGCGCCCTTCGTCGACAAGAACCCTTCGCACAAGCCCAAGGATCGCAAGTTCGCGATCTCGATCTTCACGCTCTTCATGATGTTGTGGGCAGTACTCGTCATCATCGGCTCGTTCTTCCGCGGACCAGGGTTCAACTTCACCTTCCCGTGGAAAGACGGCGTGTTCTTCGATCTGTAGGAGCAAGACGTGGCAATCGCGGTCGGAATTGTGGTGGTGCTGGGGCTGGCAGTCGTCGCGCTGCTCGTCACCGGTCGACGCCGCGCGACCACGGGTCGCCTGAGCCGCGAGACCCAGAAGCGCGACACGCAGGCCGGCGGCTCGACCGTGCCCGCGGAGGCGGCACCGGTTGGTGAGGAGTCGGTCGAGGCGCTGAGCGGCGACGCCCGGGCTCGCGCCGACGACGCCCGTCGCGCCATCGAGTCGGGAGCCGCGGTCGGCACCGGTCGCGACGGCCACCTCGACGGCGCCGGTGCGCTACGAGCCGGTCGACGAGGAAGAGCTCGGTGTCAGTCGCCGTCAGTTCTTCAACCGCTCGATCCTCGCGGCATCCGGCCTCGGGCTGGGCGCGTTCGGTGTGGCCGCCATCGCGTTCCTGTGGCCGCCGGCCGCGGGCGGCGCGGGCACCAAGATCACCGTGGGCTCCGAGGCCGACGCCAAGGCCGCCTTCGACAACAAGATCCCGTTCTACAACGCCGGCGCCAAGACCTACATCGTCGCCTACCCGAAGCAGGACCTCCCCAAGGCCAAGAAGATCCCCGCGTACGCGCCGATCTTCGCGGGCATGGAGCAGGGCTACGTCGCGCTGTACCAGAAGTGCGTGCACCTCGGGTGCCGCGTGCCGTGGTGCCAGAGCTCGCAGTGGTTCGAGTGCCCGTGCCACGGCTCGAAGTACAACCGGGTCGGCGAGAAGCAGGGTGGCCCGGCGCCGCGCGGCCTCGACCGGTTCGTGCTCGAGGTGTCGGGCGGCAACATCGTCGTCGACACCGCCAACGTCATCATCGGCCCGCCCATCGGTACGAACACCACCGGCCAGAGCCCTGAGGGAGCGCCCTGTGTCTGACGCCCCGTGCATGCGTGACTGCGGAGGTAGCCGCCGCGCATGAGCAAGTTCCGTGATGTCCTGATCCTCCTCAACATCGTCGCCGTCGTCGGCATCATCGTCGTTCATCGCGTACCGGATCATCAGCCTCCGGCGGAACCCCGGCGAGAAGGCGCCGCAGAACCTCGAGCGCTTCTACGACGACGACGTGCTCGAGGGCCCGCACCTCGAGCGGGTGCTCGGCGTCGCGCTCATCGCGCTGGTGATCGCGGTGGTCGCGTTCATCGCCTACTTCATCTGGGAGCCGTTCCGGGGCGCAGACGCGTCCACAGCCTTCAAGGACCGCTCCGTCGAGCGCGGCGCGATCCTCTTCGCCAACAAAGAGTCACCGGTGTACGACTCCACCAAGTCGCTGCTCTGCGCCGACTGCCACGGCGCCGACGGCGGCGGCGGGCTCGGCCAAGTTCGTGGTGAAGAGCGAGGACCCGCGCTGCGACCCGAAGCAGACCGTCGACGCCGATCTCGCCGCGAAGCAGCCCTACTGCCTGCCGAAGCAGGTCGCGTGGCAGGCGCCGAGCCTCCAGCTCGCGGGCCTGCGGTACTCGCGCGCGCAGCTGACCAACATCATCACCTACGGGCGGCCGGGCACACCCATGCCCGCGTGGGGTGTCGCCAGCGGCAAGGGCGTGCTGAACCCGCAGGGCGTCGCCGACCTCGTCGCCTACGTCGAGAGCATCGTGACCACTCCCGACAAGGCGCAGGCGCAGGCGCAGAAGGACTTCGAAGACCGCCGGACGCAGTTGCAGACGCCTGAGGTGCAGGCGGCAGCGGCCAAGTGGCTCGCCGACGCCACTGCCGACCGCGACGCGGCCGCCGCGGTCGCCGCTGCGGATCCGACCAACGCGACCAACCAGGAGACGGTCGTCTACATGCAGGGCGTCCTCGACGTCGCCCAGAGCTGGTACGACACGACGCAGTACGCGAGCGACGGGCAGGTCCTCTTCATGAACAACTGTGCCGCGGTGCCATACGCGCGGGCTGGTCGTACTTCGATCCGACCGACTCCCGAGGCCAATCCGCCGATGGGCAAGATGGGCGGCGGTGCGTACGGGCCCAACCTCACCGGTGGTGACGTCGACGGCCAGTTCCCACCGCCGACCGGTGAAACCGACCTCTTCGGGTGGATCGCGGTTGGTGTGCCCGCCAACCAGCAGTACGGCATCCGGGGCATCTCGTCGGGCCGCATGCCGCACTTCGGCGCGGTGCTCACCCAGGACCAGATCAACCTGATCATGGCGTACGAGCGGTCGTTGTAGGAGCCTGACGTGAACCTCCGTGCTCGCCTCCGAGCTGGTCAACAAGAGCCTCTGGTACCCGACGATCCTCGGTGTCCTCGTGGTGGTGTGCGCGGTCGGGCTGTTCTGCGGCTCGGTCTACCTGCTGCTGGGCACCAACCTCGGCGCCCGGCTCGGCTTCCTGGTCGCGTTCACCGGCCTCATGGGCTTCCTCCTGATCCTCTCGACGTTGTGGATCACCACGGCGTCGCCGCTGAACACGCTCAAGGGCCGCATCCCGCAATGGAAGGTGCAGCAGGTCGTCACCGACCTCGACAAGGCGAAGGTCGCACGAGGTCACGGACATCGCGCAAGAAGCAGAACAAGGTCGACGCCACCGAAGCGGCGAACGTGAAGGCCGCGGTCGACGCCGCGCTCGTCACCAAGGTCGCGACGCCGACCCTCGAGGTGACACCCAACGACAACCGCTTCGCCGCCTTCGCCGACGTCACGAAGTACATGGTCCTCGAGACCTACGAGATCGGCGGGAGCAACCCGCAGTTCTGGAAGGGTGAGTTCACGCACACCCCGCACTACGCCGCGGTGCAGTTCTGCGAGGTGCAGCAGGTCGAGCAACCGTTCGGGCTTCCGCCGCTGCCGCCCGAGTGCAACCCCGACGGCAAGGCCGGGTTCGTGATCCTCGAGCGTGATCTCGGGTCGCTGAAGATCCCCGCGCTCGTCGCCTTCTTCATGTTCCTCATCGGCTTCATCCTCGGTCTCCTCTTCCTGCACTGGCGTGAGCGCGACGAGCAGGAAGCCGAAGCCGCGGCGAAGGCGGAAGCCGAGAAGCCTGCCGTCGGTCCGGTCCGAGTCCCGGCAAAGGTCTGATCATGCTGCGTGCACTCCGTCGCCCGTTCGCACTCGCGGTCGCGTCGTTCGCCGCGCTGGCCGTGCTCGCGGCGCCCGCGAGCGCGCAGCAGCTCGTCGACGGCGGGAAGGAAGGCACCGGCGGTGGGCTCGCCTTCGTGCTCTTCGCGGTGATGGTGTTCATCATCGCCGGTGCGCTGTTCTTCATGGACCACGTGCGCAAGCGCCGCGTGCCCGACGAGGAAACTGCCGAGTAGCTCCTCGTTACTCCGCCGCGGCTGCCCGCCGCGGTGCCCGCCGCGGTGATGGTGCGGTCGATGTCGGCGTCGGAGTGCGCCAGGCTCACGAACATCGCCTCGTACCCGCTCGGCGGAAAGAACACACCGCGATCGAGCAACCCGTGGAAGAAGCGTGCGTACTGCGCGTGATCGGCGGCCTGCGCCTCGCTGAAGCGCGTGACGGGTGTGTCGGAGAAGAACAGCCCGGTGAGGGTGCCGACCTGCGTGACCTGTGACTTCACCGGCGCGCCGGTTCCCGTTCGGGCACGGAGCCGGCGAGCGCGTCGCGCAGGCCGTCGGCGAAGCGAGTGGCGCGCACGGTGAGATCGGCGTAGGCGGCGTCGTCGAGCTGCGCCAGCACCGCGAGCCCGGCCGCGGTCGCGAGCGGGTTCCCGGAGAGGGTGCCCGCCTGGTAGACGGGGCCGAGCGGCGCGAGCTCGTCCATGACGTCGGCGCGGCCGCCGAGCGCCGCGAGCGGGAGCCCGCCGCCGATCACCTTCCCGAACATCGAGAGGTCGGGAGTGATGCCGTACAGGCCCTGCGCGCCGGCGGGGCCGACCCGGAAGCCGGTGATCACCTCGTCGAACACGAGGAGGGCGCCCGCATCGGTGCAGCGCCGGCGCAGGCCCTCGAGGAAGCCGGGTGCCGGCGCGACCAGGCCCATGTTGGCGGCGATCGGCTCCACCAGCACCGCCGCCAGCTGGTCGCCCAGCTCCGCGAACGCACGGTCGAGGGCCTCGTCGTCGTTGTAGGGCACGACCACGGTGTCGGCCACGGTGCCGGCGGTGACGCCCGCCGAACCGGGGAGGCCGAGGGTGGCGACGCCGCTCCCGGCGGCCACGAGCAGCGAGTCGACGTGGCCGTGGTAGCAGCCGGCGAACTTCAGGATCTTCGCCCGTCCGGTGGCCCCGCGTGCGAGCCGGACCACGGTCATCCCGGCTTCGGTGCCCGACGACACCAGCCGCACCTTCTCGACCGACGGCACGCGTGCGGCGATCGCCTCCGCGAGCTCGACCTCGCGCGCGGTGGGTGCGCCGTACGAGGTGCCGTCGGCGGCCGCGCGCTGCACCGCTTCGACGACGGCCGGGTGCGCGTGACCGAGGATCGACGCGCCCCACGACTGCACGTAGTCGAGGTAGCGGTTGCCGTCGGTGTCGACGAGGTGCGAGCCCTGCGCGCTCGCCACGAAGAACGGCTCGCCGCCGACCGACGCGAACGACCGCACCGGCGAGTCGACGCCACCGGGGATGCGCGCGAGTGCGCGCTCGTACAGCGAGCTCACGCGAGGCGAACGGCTAACTCGCGTGCGAAGTAGGTGAGCACGAAGTCGGCGCCCGCGCGCTTGATCGAGGTGAGGGTCTCGAGCGCGGCGGCGTCGCCGTCGAGCCAGCCGTTCTGCGCGGCGGCCTTCAGCATCGCGTACTCACCACTCACGTGATACGCCGCGACGGGCACGTCGAAGGCGGTGCGCAGCGCGCCGAGCACGTCGAGGTACGGCACCGCGGGCTTCACCATCACCATGTCGGCGCCCTCTTCGATGTCGAGGGCGGCTTCGTCGAGTGCCTCGCGCGCGTTGGCGGGATCCATCTGGTACCCGCGTCGGTCACCGAACTGCGGGGCGCACTCGGCGGCGTCGCGGAACGGCCCGTAGAACGTCGACGCGTACTTGGCCGCGTAGGCGAGGATGGCGGCGTCGGCGTGGCCGCTCTCGTCGAGTGCGTCGCGGATCGCACCGACCTGGCCGTCCATCATCCCCGACGGCGCGATCACGTCTGCCCCCGCGTCGGCCTGCGCGATCGCGATCGACGCGTAGCGCTCCAACGTGGCGTCGTTGTCGACGTCGCCGCCGGCGGTGAGGAGGCCGCAGTGGCCGTGATCGGTGTACTCGTCGAGGCAGTCGTCGGCCATGAGCACGAGGTCGTCGCCGACCTCGTCACGCAGGTGCCGCAGTGCCGTCTGCACCACGCCGTCGGGAGAGTCGGCGCCCGAGCCGGTCGCGTCCTTGCGGGCGGGGACACCGAACAGGATCACCGCGGGCACGCCGAGGTCGGCGAGCGCGCGCACTTCCTTGCGCAGGCTCTCCTGGGTGTGCTGCACGACGCCCGGCATCGAGGACACGGGCTCAGGCGTGTCGATGCCTTCCTTCACGAACAACGGCGCGACGAGGTCGTCGACCGACAGCCGTGCCTCGGCCACCAGGCGGCGCAACGCCGGCGTGCGCCGCAACCTGCGCATCCGCCGTTCGGGAAAGCTCATCCGCAAATGGTACGCGCTGCCTCCACCCCCGGTTTTGGCGTCTGCTCACGGGTACCTCAGGCGGTCCGAACCGACGCCAAAACCGAGAGGAGGGCGGTCACGACGCCGTCGATGGTGTGATCGGAGGCTTCGACGTCGACGCGGAGGCCGCGGGCGCGGGCGGTCTCCGACGTGGCGGGGCCGATCGACACCACCACCGGCTGTGGGTCGGGCACGGCGCCCATGCACGTCGCACAGGTTGTCGACGGTCGACGACGACGTGAACGTGATCGCGTCGACGTTGCCCGCGCGCACGCGGGCGAGGGCATCGGCGTCGGGCTCCGCGCGCACCGTGCGGTACACGGGGAGCACGTCGACGGTGTAGCCGCGCGCCGTGAGCCCCTCGGGGAGCACGTCGCGGCCCTGCTCGGCGCGCGCGAGCGAGCACACGCTCGCCGTCGACGGCAGGATCGGGGAACGCGTCCAGCAGTGACTCGGCGACGGGCGCGCTCGGGTGTGATGTCGACACGGATGCCGCGGGCGAGCAGCGCGCGCTCGGTGCTCGGGCCGATCGCCGCGATTCTCACTCCCGCGAGCGCGCGGGAGTCGAGCCCTGCCCGATCGAGACCGCGGTCGAAGAACGCGTCGACGCCGTTCACCGAGGTGAACACCAGCCACCCGAGCTCGGTGAGTGGCGGCATCGTGAAGTCGAGGGGCTCGATGCTGATGGTCGGGAGCTCGATCACGTCGGCACCGAGCGCAACGAGGCGGGCGCGCAGCTCGCTGGCCTGCTCGCGCGCGGGTCACCACCACCGAGCGGCCGAAGAGCGGTCGCGACTCGAACCACGCGAGGTCGAGCGCGGCCACGTCGCCGACCACGATCGCGCTCGGTGCTCGCACGCCGGCGTCCTTGATCGTGGCGAGGGTGGCGCGCACCGTGTGCTGGTCGGGGCGCGTCCCGTTGCGGACCGCGGCGACGGGCGTGGCCGCGTCGAGCCCACCGTCGATCAGTCGTTGCGCGATGTCACCGATCTTGCCGGCGCCCATGAGGATCACCAGGGTGCCGCCGACGCGTGCGAGCGCGTCCCAGTCGACGTCGGTGCGGCCCTTCACCGGGTCTTCGTGCCCGGTCACCACCGTGAAGTGGGTCGAGACCCCGCGGTGGGTGATCGGGATGCCCCCGTAGGCCAACGCGCCGATCGCGCTCGTGACGCCCGGCACCACTTCGTAGGGGATCCCCGCAGCGGCGAGCGCTTCGGCTTCTTCGCCGCCCCGCCCGAACACGAACGGGTCGCCGCCCTTGAGCCGCACGACGGTGTTCGCGGTCTTGCCGCGGTCGACGAGCACCGCGTTGATCTCGTCCTGGCTCATGTCGACCTTGCCGGGTGCCTTCCCGGCCGAGATCAGCTCCGCGCCTGCGGGCACGACTTCGAGCAGGGTCGGCGACGCGAGGCGGTCGTACACGACGACGTCGGCGCTGGTGAGCACCGCGAACCCGCGCACGGTGAGCAGTCCCGGATCCCCCGGCCCCGCGCCCACGAGGTAGACGGTCACGCGCCCACTCCCGTGTCGAGGAGCTCGCGCCCGCCTTGCTCCAACACGTCGTCGGCCACCTCGGTGCCGACCAGCGCGGGATCGGGTCCCCGCCGCGAGGAGCGCAGCACGATGCGGCCATCGGCCGAGGCAAGGAGCGCCGCGATCGTGATCTCCGAACCTTCGGCGTGTGCGAGCGCCGCGCACGGCAGGTCGCAACCGCCGCCGAGCGCGGCGAGGAACGCACGCTCGGCGTCGACCACCCGGTGGGCGCTCGAGTCGTCGATGGCGGCGACCCGTGCGAGCGTCTCGTTGTCGTCGCCACGACACTCGACCGCGAGCGCGCCCTGCCGCGACCATCGGCAACATCACCGACGGGTCGAGCACGTCGGTCGCCCGATCGCTCGTGCCGAGCCGCTCGAGGGCGGCGAGCGCGACGACGATCGCGTCGAAGTCGCCGGCCTTGTCCAACCGGGTCGGGATGTTGCCGCGCAGCTCTGCGAACGTGAGATCGGGCCGGTGCGCGGCGAGCTGCGCGCGGCGCCGCACCGAGCCGGTGCCGATCACTGCGCCCGTGGGGAGTGCGTCGAGCGTCGACCCGACGAGCGCGTCACGCGGGTCGGCGCGCTCGGGGACCGCCGCGAGCACCAAGCCTTCGGGCGATGCCGACGCTGGGAGATCCTTGGCCGAGTGCACCGCGATGTCGGCGCGGCCGTCGAGCACGGCTTGCTGCACTTCCTTGACGAACACGCCCGTCCCACCCATCTCGTGGATCGGAGTGTCGGTGCGCGTGTCACCCGTCGTCGTGATGATCACCAGCTGGACTTCGCCACCGAGCAACGTCGCCACGCGTTCGGCCTGCCAGCGGGCGAGCACGCTCCCGCGCGTCGCGACGCGCAGCGCGGGCATCAAGCGTCGGGTTCGGGATCGACGTCGCGTAACGCGAACAGATCGGCCAACGCGTCGGCGTAGAGATCTCCGCGCGCGGTGCCCGCGGCGTCCTTGATGCGGACGGTCGGCTCGTGCAGCAGCTTGTTGACGACACTGCGTGTCAACGCGTCGAGTGCTTCCCACGCTTCCGGGGTGAGATCGCCGAGCCGCGCCCGTGCGCGTTCGAGCTCACCGAGCCGGATGTCCTCCGCCCGCGCCCGCAGCGCGGTGACGAGCGGTGCGGCTTCGCGGGCCGACTTCTCGACGCGGTACTTGTCGAGCTCCTCGGCGATGACGTCGCGGACCTTGCCGATCTCCTGCCGGCGCTCCGACAACGACTGCTCGCCGACGCCCCGCAGGTCGTCGATGTCGAGGAGATCCACGCCGAACACCTCGCCCGCGCCGGGGTCGACGTTGCGCGGCATGCCGATGTCGACGATCAGCAGCGCGCGGCCGTTCCGACGCTCCATCGCCGCCTCGATCGCGCCTCGCTCCACCAGCACCTCGGGTGCGCCGGTCGAAACGAGGAGGAGGTCACACTCGTCGAGCGCATCGGCGAGCCCGCTCAGGGGGATCGACCGTCCGTTCACACGACCCGCAAGCGCGCCCGCGGTGGACGCGGTGCGGTTGGCGACCACGATCTCGCCGACGCCGGCTCCCGCGAGCGCGAGTGCCGCGCTCTCACCCATCCCGCCCGCGCCGAGCACGAGCACACGACGCTCGTCGAGGGTGCCGAGCTTGCTCGCCGCGAGCGTGACCGCAGCCGTCGACACCGACACCGAGTTGCGCCCGATGCCGGTCTCCGTGCGCGCCCGCTTGCCGACTTCGATCGCGTGCCGGAACGTGCGCGACAAGAGCGGCCCGCTCGCGTGCTCGCGCTCCGCGATCGTCCACGCCTCGCGCACCTGACCGAGGATCTCACCTTCGCCGATGATCATCGAGTCGAGGCCCGCAGCCACACCGAACAGGTGTGCCACCGCGGCATCGTCGTAGTACGCGTAGAGGAGGTCGCCGAACTCGTCGGGGTCGACGCCCGACGTGTCGGCGAGGAAGTCGCGCACGTCCTGCATCGCGGGGTGGAAGAGCGTCGCGTGCGAATAGATCTCGGTGCGGTTGCAGGTGGAGAGCAGCACGACCTCGGCGAGGTGCTCGCGGCGCGCCAGGTCCTCGAGCGCCTTGGGCATGCCCTC
Organism: uncultured Actinomycetes bacterium; assembly: GCA_963721435.1. Lineage (GTDB taxonomy): Bacteria > Actinomycetota > Acidimicrobiia > IMCC26256 > DASPTH01 > CAVRJC01. The sequence continues at coordinate 856,400 of CAVRJC010000012.1, read as the reverse complement.
GGGCGCGACCGCCATGCGCTCGAGGAGCTCGACCGGAACCGTCCGGTGGTTGAGGCCGACTACGACGAGAGACATGCCCGGAGCAGCTCCTTGGCTTCTGCGACGCGCCCGGCGCGAATCAGGTCGAGCATGCCGGAATCGAGGGCCTGTTGCCAATCAGGCTCCTCGGACGAACGGCCGCCGGCCCGAACCTCTTCCCGCGCCTCGGACAGGATGTCGAGGAGGACGGTGTACTCGGGGCCCAGCTCGGTCGTGAACCGGCGCCGTAACCACGTGGCCAGCGCCGGGCTCCGGCCGCCGGTGCCGATGGTCACGACGAGGTCGCCCTGGCGCACCACCGACATCAGCGTGAACGAGCAGTTCTCCGGGTCGTCGGCCGAATTCACCCAGATGCCGCGTTCTTCACCTGCGGCGAACACGGCACGGTCGACGGCCGGGTCGCCGGTCGCGGTGGCGGCCAACCACGCACCCTCGAGGTCGGCGGCCGTGAACGCCCGGCGCGACAGGTTGAGTCGGCGTGCATCCGCCCAGGCCTCGACCTCCGCGCTCGCGTCGGGTGCGATCACGTGCACGTCGGCGCCCGCGTCGAGCAGGGCCTCGATCTTGCGCGCCGCGATGCGCCCGGCGCCGACGACGACGCAACGGCGTCCGGTGAGCACGAGGTTGACCGGGTAGCCGGTGATCGCGGCGCGGGCCGTCATCGTGCCTTCGCCGACGCGACCGAGCGCTTGGGCGACGGTTCCCGGCGCTGCTGGTAGAAGGAGAGGATCTGGAGCTCGATCGCGAGGTCGACCTTGCGCAGCGACACGTCGTCGGGCGCGGTGACCACCGTGGGCGCGAAGTTCAGGATCGACCGGATGCCGGCGTCGGCGAGCCGATCGGCGACTTCCTGGGCCGCGTGCGCCGGCACCGCGATCATCCCGATGGCGATGCCGCGCTCCCGGGTGATCGCAGGGAGGTCGTCGAGCGCCTCGACCGTGAGGTCGCCGACCGGGCGGCCGATCTTGTCGGGGTCGGTGTCGACCAACGCCACGATCCGGAAGCCGCGAGCGCCGAAGCCGCGGTAGTTGGCGAGGGCCTGGCCGAGGTTGCCCATCCCCACGATCGCGACCGGCCAGTCGTGGGTGAGGCCGAGCTCGCGGGAGATCTCGTGGAGCAGGTAGTCGACGTCGTAGCCCACGCCCCGGGTGCCGTATGACCCGAGGTAGGAGAGGTCCTTGCGGACCTTCGCCGCGTTCACACCGGCGAGCTCGGCCAGCCGCTCGGACGAGACCGTGCCGATCTCCTGATCGGCCGTCTCGAGGAGCGCCCGGTAGTAGAGCGGCAGCCGCGCGACCGTCGCTTCCGGGATTCGGCGCGAGTCGGAAATGGTGCCCTCCAGAATTCCACCCGGTTGACGTGCGGCCGGGCGAGTGCGTATGAGTCTCAGGGTACCGACTTTGTGCACATTTTCTCAAAGTCACGCGAGCGAAAGGCGTGCCCGAAGACCCGACTCGAGCCGAGTGTCACTCAAAGCTTTGAGCGAGCCATAGTGAGGGGAATCGCGAGCGAAAGGCGTGCCGAAGCCGCCGCGCGAGACGGAGTCACTCAGAGCCTCGAGGGAGCCAGAGTCATGGTGGTAGCGCTGGCGTTCGTGGCCACGGCGGTGTCGTCGCTGTTCGCCCAGGCCATGCTCGTGCGCTACACCCGCACGCACCGCCCGGAGTACCGGGCGTGGGCCATCTCGCTCGCCCTGTTCGCCCTGGCGTCGGCCGCGCTCGCCACCGGCACCTCCACCGGCTGGGACCAGGGCACCTTCCGGGTGTTCTTCCTCCTCGGCGCGGTGGTGAACGTGCCCTGGCTCGCCCTCGGCACCGTCTTCCTCCTCTGCACCCTGAAGACGGCCCGCCGCGCGCAGTGGGTGGTCGTCTCCTTCAGCATGTTCGCGGCGGGAGTCGTCTTCAGCGCCCCGATCGACCCCATCCACGGCACCGCGATCCCCCAGGGCAGCGAGGTGTTCGGCGCACTGCCACGCGTCCTCGCTGCCGTCGGCAGCGGCGTGGCCGCGATGGTGATCTTCGTCGGCGCGGTCGTCTCCGCGGCACGGTTCGCCCGTGATCCCGGCGTTCCCGACCGCGGAAGGCTGGCCGCCGCCAACGGTCTCATCGCGCTCGGCACGCTGGTGCTCTCGAGCGGCGGCCTGGTGCAGGGCCTGGTCGGTCACGACGAGGCGTTCGCGCTCAGCCTCGCCGTTGGCGTGACGATCATCTACGCCGGATTCGTGCTCGCCTCGGGTCGCGTTCGGGAATCCCCAAATTCTCACGGAGAGTGGTCGAATTCCTCAAGCACTTCCGACGCAGCGCCGATTGAGGAGCACGAGCGTCCCCCGGGGGGAAGCTCGAACTGATCCGGTGCGTGGGTGTGGGCGGCGTGAACATCGGCTTGCCGGTGTTTGCGAAGCCTCCCAGCCCGCCCCAAGCCCGCCTGCGCCCACGCGACCGGATCCCTTTCTTCCGCTCTTGGCGGCTGCGCCGCCGGGCCGCTCGGGCCACGGCTCGCTGGTTGGCGCTGCGTCGGTCCGGTCCGGCGGACCCGCTCGCCTCTGGTTCTTCGCGCGGGTTCTATGGCCCCAAGTGGAGGACGAACTGGGCGGCGGCGGCGCCGAGGATGAGGAGGAGGAGGATGCCGAGGGCGATGGTGGTGCCGGGTCTCATGGTGTGCTCGCGGTCAGGGTGGCGCCTTCGGGCACGAGGGTGACGGCGCTGCCGGCCCGCAGACCGAGCGCGGCGCCTGCCGACTCCCGGTCGAGCGCCAGGCTCAGCAGGCCGTAGGAGTCGACGAGCAGCACGAGCTCCGACGGCTTGGCGTCGGCGTAGGTGTGCACCCACCGCGCGGCCCGGATCCCGTTGCCGAGATGCACTTCGACGGGGTCTCCCGGCTCGACCCGCGCTGCTGCGAGCTCGGCGGGGTCGATGTTGAGCTGGCAGTTGCCGAAGCGGTCGACCCACCAGACCTCGCCGACGATCGCACCGCCCTCACCGGTCTCGGGGAGGCCGACCAGGCCCGGCACCAGGCCCGCGGGGTCGACGGTCGGCCCCAGCTCGGTGAGGGCCAGGCCCTCGGCCAGGTAGGCGGCCGCCGGGGCGAGGATGTCGCGACCCGAGAACGTCGGGCCCGGCGCGGGCAGGTGGTACTCCGTGTTCTCGAGCGACACCACCGTCCGGGCCCCGCCCGCGAGGGCGACGGCCGGTGCCAGGAGCCCGTTGTCGGGACCGAGGAGGATCCCGCCCGCGACCTCGACGCCGATGAGCCGGCGATCGGTGCCGACCCCGGGGTCGACGACCGCGACCACGATCGAGTCGTCGGGGAGGTACTGCACCGAGCGCACGAGGAGGAGCGCGCCGGCGCGCACGTTGTGCGGTGGGATGTCGTGGCCGAGGTCGATGATGCGCACGTCGGGCGCGAGGCCGAGCATGACGGCCTTGCACACCCCGACGAACTCGTCGTCGTGGCCGTAGTCCGATGCGAAGGCGATCAGCACGACGTCAGGCTACGGGGAAGGACGCACGACGGCCGAAGTGGCTCCGTGCCCGAACGGATGAGCCGGCTCCGTGCCCGAACGGATGAGCAAGCGCGGGCGGCATGCCCGCCCCGCTCAGCCGGCTTGTGTGTATCGCGCGCCGAGGTACGTGTCGACATCCACGTCACGCACCCGGAACGATCGTCCGACTCGCACCGCGGGCAACTCACCCGACTTGATGATGCGATAGACGGTCATTGTCGAGACGCGCATGATGTCGGCAACTTCCTGCACGGTCAGAAACCGCGCGGTGGCGAAGGATTGCGCCACTTGTTCACCCCTTCCGTGCCCGCTTTTCCGCGTCACGAGCGTACGCCGGTGCGACCCGAGTGCACAAGTGAGGCGCGAGTGCAACCAGTGAAGGGCCGTGCCACGGAAGCCCACGATGGGCCGAATGCGGTGGACCTGGGCCCTATGGGGCAGGCGAGGGGACGCTGTCGTCGTCGACGACCGGGAGCTCGGCCAGCCCGAAGTCGGGGATCGCCGGCGTGTCCTCCGGCACCTGCTCCACCAACGGGGAGTAGGCCTGTGGGGGACGGTGCTGGTCGAGGGGCACGATGCGGGCTCCGAGCCCCCGCCAGGCGGCGACTGCGAGCGCCACCGAGTCGAGGTCGGCGAACGCCACCACCTCGAGCCCCTGGGCCAGCGCCACCCCGGCGAAGGACCGGTCGGCCACCACCAGCGTGGGTCGGGGCAGGGCGAACAGGAGCTCGTCGGCCGCATCGGTGCCCGGATCGGCGAGCAGGCTCTCGTGGTCGGTGAGCACCGCGACGCGGTCGACCCACCACAGCCGGCGCCCGCCCGGTCCGATCACGCCGGACTCCGTGTGCTCGAGCACGATGCCGCCCTCGTCGACGGCCATCGCCGCGAGCGCGCCGTAGAGACCGAGCAGCGACGCGGGGCGCCCGGTCGCGAACGCGAGCGAGCCGCCGGCGCGCGCGACTTCACGGATGCGCGTGCGCGCCGCGACGAAACCGTCGAGCGTGCACGCGGGCGCGATGCGCGCTCGTGGGCCGTCGCCCTTCCATCCGAACGTCGCGGTGACGGCCGACTCGACCTGCTCCATCGTGAGCGCGCGGAACGGTGGCAGCCCGAGTCGTACACGCGCGTCACCTTCGACGAGTCGTCGCATGACCGCGACGACTTCATCCCGCCCGAACCGCGTGCTGCGACCGGACACGTGCGCGGTCTTCAGCCGGTCGCGCACGCTCGGGCCCTGCGGTGGTTCCGCCGCGCGGTCGCGCGCGGGATCGTCGAGCTTCGGTGGACGGCGAGACGCCGGACGACGCGTCACGTCGACGAGCCGTCCTTCGGTTCGCCGAGCTCGCGCGAGCGCTTGGTCGCAGCTTCCACCGCGTCGAGGATCGCGGCGCGCATGCCGCGCGCCTCGAGCACCTGCAGCCCGGCCGCGGTGGTGCCGCCCGGTGACGTGACCGCGGCGCGCAGCGATTCGGGAGTCTCGGTGCCGTCGCCGAGGAGCGCGCTCGCGCCGAGGAGGGTCTGCCGGACGAGCGCGGCGGCGGTGGGCCGCGGGAGCCCGACGAGCACGCCGGCTTCGATCATCGCCTCCGCGAGCAGGAACACGTACGCGGGACCGGACCCCGACAGGCCGGTGACCGCGTCGAGCTGCGCTTCCGGGACCCGCACGACGATCCCGACCGCGCCGAGCACCCGCTCGGCGAGTGCGAGCTGGGGATCGCCCGCGAGCGTGCCGGCGGCGATGGCGGCCGCACCGCGACCGACCAGTGCGCCGGTGTTCGGCATCGCCCGCACGACGGGGTGGCCGGGGAGCGCAGCCTCGATGGTGTCGATCGTGACGCCCGCCGCGATCGACAGGATGAGCGCGCCTTCCGCGAGTGCCGACGCCGACGCCTCCAGCGCCGCGGGCACGTCGTCCGGCTTCACCGCGACCACGAGGATCTCGGCATCGGCCGCGGCCCATGCGCCGCTCGGGACCACGCGCACTCCCGGGAGGCGTTCCTCGAGCACCCGGCGGCGGTCGGCATCGACCTCCGCGATGGCGATCGACTCGGGCTCCCAGCCGGCTTCCACGAGGCCGGTCGCGAGCGCCTCGCCCATCCGTCCGCCACCGAGCAGCGCGAGGTTCATCGGCAGAGAGTAACGGTGGCCACGTCCTCACTCTGCGTACTTGCGCGAGAAGGCCCGAGGAACGCTCGATGCCGCATCCACACTTCCCCGAGTGGATACGGCCCTCCTGCACCTCGGGCCTCTCGCGCCGGCATCCGTCGATGCCGGGAGACGCAATCTACCGTCCGACCGCCCTCTCGGGAGAGCCGGATCCGTGACTGCGCGAAATGGACATTACGCCCTCGGTTCACGCGGCTGCAAGGGCCGTTTCCCGTAGGCGAGGGCCACGACGGGCTGGAACCACTGCTCGGTGAGCTCGTAGAGCACACCGATGATGCGATCGAGCTCGTCGACGGTCAGGTGCTCGAGCGCGATGCGCCCGACGAGGTAGATGTCGCCGTCGGGACCGAGCGAGAAGCGCGCGCCGTACATCGAGTGGTTGCGTCGCAACAGGTACTCGTACAGCTCGAGCGTGCGAGCTTCCGGCTCCGTGCCTGAACGGAAGTCCGGCTCCGTGCCCGAACGGGAATCAGGCGCCGGCAGGAAGTAGACCTCGTAGCGCAGTGTGCGCTCGTGCAGGTCGAAGTAGATCGTGGTCGCGTCGCGGCTGTCGCACGTGAAGCGCACGTACCAGCGCCGCAACTCGGGGTCGTACTCGACGTGCTGGATGTACGGCTCGTGCGCGACGGTGCCTTCGAGATGCGCGCCGACGAGCTCGTGGGCGAGCGTGAGCTGCTGCTCGAGGTCTAGCTGCACTGCACGGGCTCGCGCGCTCCGAGGTCGTCGTAGTGACGACGGAGTCGCGCCGCCGCGATGTTCCACCGGTAGCCGGCCGCGCGTGCGATCGCGCCCGCGCGCAGGGCGACGGTGTTGCCGGCGAGCACGCGTTCGATCGCGCGCGCGAACTCCGCCGGATCGCGTTGCTCGACGAGATAACCCGTCTTCCCGTGGTCGACGAGCGAGCTCAGGCCGCCGACGTCGGACGCGACGACGGGCGTGCCACACGCGGCCGCTTCGAGTGCGACGAGCCCGAACGACTCTGCTTGCGAGGGCACGACGCACACATCGGCGGCGCGGTACCACGTGACGAGACGTTCGTGCAGCTGCGGTGCGACGAAGCGCACGCGCCTCTCCAGCCCGAGCTCCGCAACCATCGCGTGCAGGTGCGCGAGCTCGGCGTCGCCGTCGGTACCGCTCGGCCCGCCGACGATCACCAACTCGGCACGCGGGTCGCGCAGCTCCGCGAGCGCGCCGATGGCGAGATCGGCGCCCTTGAGGCGCTGGATGCGACCGACGAAGAGCAACACCGGCCGGTCGGGCAGGCCGAGCTCGCGCCGCGCCGCGCCGCGGTCGCCGGGCGAGAACACGAGGTGATCCACACCGGGGGCGACCACTTCGACCCGATCCGGATCCGCTCCGTAGAAGTGCACGAGCTGCGCGCGTTCCTCGACCGTCGACGCGATCACGAGGTCCGCGCAGCGCACGACTTCGGCTTCGATGCGCGGTCGGAGCGCAGCGTCGCTCGCCATGCCGACCTCCGCCTTCACGCGCTCCAACGTGTGGAACGTGGTGACGAGCGGCAGGTCGAGCTCGTGCTTCAACCGGTGCCCGACCGCACCCGACACCCAGTAGTTCGCGTGCAGCACGTCGTAGGGAGCGCCGTTGCCCTCGATGAGCGCCCGCGCGCTCTCGGTGAACGGCCCGACGAGATCGGGCAGCACGTGGCGTGGGACGGGCGCGCACGGCCCCGCCTCGACGTGGAGCACCCGGAAACCGGGTTCGACCATGACCAGCGGCGGCTGCTCGGGATGCTCGGCGCGGGTGAAGACGTCGACCCCGACACCGGCACGCGCGAGTGACGACGCGAGAGCGCGGACGTAGACGTTCATCCCGCCACCATCGCCACTGCCCGGTTGCGCCAGCGGCGACGTGTGGACACTCAACATGGCCACCTGTCGCACAGCGCGGTCATGCTACTTGGCTGCGCCGGCACACCCCATCGGGCCGCATCGGGCCAACCGCATCGGGCCAACCCCACCGGGTGTGCTACTTGCTCAGGCGGCCCGCGAGGTCGAGGTCGATGCGGTCGATCACGGCGAACAGCGCTCGCCGCTCGTCGGAGACGTCACGCTCCAGAGTGCGCAGGCGCTCCATCGCCGAGCGGAGGTCGTCGTCGCTCAGCGCGGGCAGGTTGGCGAGGAGGTTGTCGGACTCCTCGAGGTCGCCGGCCCACTCGCTCTCCTGGTCGGGAGCCATCTTCTGGGGCAGCCGGCTGCTCGCGGGGTCGGCGCGGGGCCCGGGATCCGCCAGGATCTGGGGCAGGGCGTTGATGAGGTCTTCGAGCGTGCCGCCGCTCGCTCGTCGGGCGAGCTCGGCCTCGAGGATGTCGATGCGGGCCTGGCTCAGGCGGCGGACGTAGGAGACCTCGGTCTCGAGCTCGAGGCACTCGGCGTGCATCGTCCGTAGGTCCTCGACCGGGCGCGTGTCGAGACCGGCCAGGTAAGCGGGGTCGAGCACGTGAGCACTCCGAGTGTGTCGATCAGCCATACCGAGAGTGTCGGCTCAACAACCCGAGGCTTTGAGCGTCGGGTACGGGTCGATCTTGCCGCCGTTGGGGCCACCGACGCGGATCTCGAAGTGCACGTGAGGCGCGCTGGCGTTGCCGGTCATGCCGGAGTAGCCGAGGATCTCGCCCTGTGCGACCGAGCGGGCGCCGCCGGCGAAGGACGACTGGTGCGCGTAGTAGTAGGTGTTGCCGTCACTGCCGTTGAGGTAGATGGCGTTCCCACCGGCGCCTTCGTTCGGCACGTACGAGACCGATCCCGCCTTCACCGCGACGACCGGCGTGCCCTGGGGCACGAACATGTCGATGCCACCGTGCTGGCGCGCGCCGCCGAAGTCGTCGGTGTACGCCGCGCCCGACACCGGGCAGCGGAAGCCGTTGATCACCTGGCCCGGGAGGATCTGACCGCCCGGGCCGCCGCTGATGACCGGTTGCGGCTGTGAAGCCTGCAGCGCCGCCTTCTCCGCCGCGAGGAGTCGGGCCTGTTCGGCGTTGGCGGCTGCGATCTCGGCGTCGTACTTCGCCTGGAGCGCGTTCGTCGCTGCCTGCACGTCGGCGAGCGCGCCCTGGAGGCTGCGGTTCTTCGCGTCGAGCGACGCGGCGACCTGTGCCTGCTGCTTCTCCTCCTGCTCCAGCTCGCTCTGCTGTTGCTTGAGGTCGGCGTTGATCGCGGCGAGCTTGTGGATCGCGTTCACGTCGGTCTGGTTGGCCTGCTGCATCAGCTGCGTCTGGCGGATCGCCTTCACCGCGCTGCCGCTGCCGACGAGGAGGTCGACCTCGTCGCCCTTGTGCGTGTACGCGTACAGCGCGCGTTGCGTTGCGATGTCCTTGAGCACCGCGGCGCGCGCCTTCTGCTTCTCGATCGCGTCCTTCAGCTCGTCGATGTGGTTCTGCGTCGCCGCGACCTTCGATTCCTGGTCGGCGAACGCCGCGGCCGCGCTCTGCGCCGACGCGCGCGCGTCGGCGAGCTTGGCCTTCGCGGCGGCGAGGTCGTCTGCGGTCGCCGCACCGGCCGCACCTGCAAGCAGTGCGGGGACCAGGAGAATTGCCATGGTCAAGACCAGGGCGGGAATTCGGCGGAAGGCAGCCATGAGCTCCGAGGATTGACGCCCGGGGTTGGCGGGCAACCTAGCAGCTACCTTCGGAGCGAGGCGGGACAGCCCGCGACACGCCATCGCGCGTGCAATGACATGCAGACCACTGCAGAAGGACATCCCCATGGCGACGTACACACTCCCCGAGCTCGACTACTCGTACGGCGCACTCGAGCCGTACCTCTCCGCGGAGATCCTCGAGTTGCACCACGGCAAGCATCACGCCGGATACGTCGCGGGCGCGAACACCACGTTCGAGAAGCTGCGCGAGGCCCGCGAATCCGGTGATTTCGGGACCATCAACCAGCTCGAGAAGAACATGGCCTTCCACCTGTCTGGCCACGTCCTCCACTCACTGTTCTGGAAGAACCTCGCCCCCGACGCGGGCGGTGAGCCCGAGGGCGAGCTCGCGGCCGCGGTCTCCGAGCACTTCGGTTCGTTCGACGCCTTCCGCCGCGCAGCTCACCGAGGCCGCGATGAACGTGCAGGGCTCCGGGTGGGGGGCACTGTCGTGGGAGCCGATGGCCAAGCGCCTCATCGTCGAGCAGGTCTACGACCACCAGGGCAACATCGGGCAGGGCGGGCCGCCGCTGCTGGTGCTCGACATGTGGGAGCACGCCTACTACTTGCAGTACAAGAACGTGAAGGCCGACTGGGTCGAGGCCTACTGGCATCTGGTCAACTGGCCCGACGTCGCGCGCCGCTTCGAAGACGTGCAGGACCTCTCCCTCGTGTGAGTGCGCCAGCAGGCAAGCGCGCGCGTCGCTGGGATAGCCTGCGCGGGCAAGGGCCGCAAAGCAGCATGACGATGGAGTAACTGGGCGTGCGCGTCTATCTCCCGATCCTCACGATGATCGTGTTGGTCGTCCTTTTCGTGCTCTTGTCGTTCATCGCGTCCACGTTCCTCGCGCCGAAGCGACCCACGTCGGCCAAGGAGGCGCCGTACGAGTCGGGCATCGTCCCGGAGTCGCGGCCCGCCGAGCGCTTCCCGGTGAAGTTCTATCTGGTCGCGATGGCGTTCATCGTCCTCGACGTCGAGATCGTGTTCCTGTATCCGTTCACCACGATCCTCCGAGATCTCGCGACGTACGGGCTCATCGTGATGGGCGTGTTCCTCATCGTGTTGCTCGTTCCGTTCGCGTACCTGCTCTCCACCGGCGCGCTCGAGTGGGGCCCGGTGAAGCAGGTGATCACGCGCGCCGGCACCACCATCCTGCGGGCGTCGGGCGCGCCCGGTCGTGACGGCCTCGAGCCCGCGCGCGACGTCGACGCGCACGAGGCGGCCTGATGGGTCTGGAGTCGGTCAACCACAACTTCCTCACCGGTCGCGTCGAAGACCTCGTGAACTGGGCGCGCAAGAGCTCGGTGTGGCCCGCGACCTTCGGGCTCGCGTGCTGCGCGATCGAGATGATGGCCACCGGCGCCGCGCACTACGACCTCTCGCGCTTCGGAATGGAGATCTTCCGCGCCAGCCCGCGTCAAGCCGACCTCATGATCGTCGCGGGCCGCGTCAGCCAGAAGATGGCGCCGGTGCTCCGCCACGTCTACGACCAGATGGTCGAGCCGAAGTGGGTCATCTCGATGGGCGTGTGCGCGAGCTCGGGCGGGATGTTCAACAACTACGCGATCGTCCAGGGCGTCGACCAGGTCGTGCCCGTCGACGTCTACGTGCCCGGTTGCCCTCCGGGGCCCGAGACCCTCATGCACGGCATCCTCACCCTGCACGACCAGATCCAGCACGGTGAGATCTTCCGCCGGCGCGCCGAGTCCGCCACGGGCGGGGCCGGTATCCAGATCGCCCAGCGCGACGGCTCCGTCGCCGTCTGACCCCGCCCACCGAGCACGTCATGGCCGACGACACCGAACTTCGTGAACAAGATCACGATCCCAGTGCGGCTCCGCCGAGTGACCCGGCTCCGTGCATGAACGGAGATGAGGTCGCGGCGGCGATCGTCGCGCGCTTTCCCGACGCGGTGTTCCACGAGTCGCACGGGCAGGCCGTCGTCTACGTCGGGCGCGAGATGTGGCACGACGTCGCTGCGTTCCTGCGCGACGAGCAGCAGTTCACGCAGTGCGTCGACATCACCGCGGTCGACCATCTCGTCGACGTCGAGCGCGCGTTGCCCGACGGCGTGCAGGGCGAGCGCTACGAGGTGGTCGCGAACTTCCTGTCGCACCCGCGCAACCGTCGTATCCGCACGATCTGCGAGCTGCCCGACGGCGACACCGGCATCGCGAGCCTTGTCGACCTCTATCCCGGGCTCTCGTTCCCCGAGCGCGAGGTGTTCGATCTCTTCGGCGTGCGCTTCGAGGGCCACCCCGACCTCACCCGCATCCTCATGCCCGACGACTGGGTCGGTCACCCGCTCCGCAAGGACGACCCACCCGCGCGCGTGCCGGTCACGTTCAAGGAAGACCCGGGCCCGCGATGAGTGACGAGAGCACCGACCTGCAGAGCCCGGAGGACATCCGCCTCGCGGCGCAGACCGACGAAGGCGCGCAGCTGCTCCGTCCGCTCACGGGCGCCGCGCAGCAGCGCGAGCTCGTGCTCACCGGCGGCCCGTGGCCCGACGCCGCCGACACGATGATCATCAACATGGGGCCGCAGCACCCGTCGACCCACGGCGTGCTGCGGATCATGGCCGAGCTCGACGGCGAGACCGTGCTGCGCGCGAAGGCCGTCATCGGCTACCTGCACACCGGCATGGAGAAGACGGGCGAAGAGCTCACTTACGTGCAGGGCGGCACCAACGTCACCCGCATGGACTACGCGTCGCCGCTGTCGAACGAGCTGGTGTTCGCGCTCGCGGCCGAGCGCCTGCTCGACATCGACGTGCCGCCGCGCGCGACGTGGATCCGCATGCTGTTGGTCGAGCTCAACCGCATGTCGTCGCACCTGCTGTTCCAGGCGACGAACGGCATGGACCTCGGCGCGGTCTCGATGATGATCTACGGCTGGCGCGAGCGCGAGCGCACGCTGCGGGTGCTCGAGGAGATCACCGGTCTGCGGATGAACCACAACTTCATCCGCGTGGGCGGTGTCGCGGCCGACCTGCCCGACGGCTGGCAGCGCGACATCCTCGACCTCTGCGACCTCGTGGAGAAGGGTGTCGCCGAGTACGACGCGCTGCTCACCGACAACCCGATCTGGCGCGAGCGCACCGAGGGCATCGGTGTGATCACCACCGAGCAAGCGCTCGCACTCTGCGCGACCGGCCCGATCCTGCGCTCCACCGGGTTCGCCTGGGACCTGCGCCGGGCGCAGCCCTACCTCGCGTACGACGACGTCGACTTCGACGTGATCTACACGCAGAACGGCGACGTCTTCGACCGCTACCAGATCCGGCTCTGGGAGATCCTCGAGTCGATCAAGATCGTGCGCCAGTGCGTCGAGCGCATGCCGCTCGGCGACTACCGCACCCAGGACCGCAAGGTCACCCCGCCGCCGCGTGCCCGCATCGACGAGTCGATGGAAGCGCTGATCCACCACTTCAAGCTCTTCACCGAAGGCTTCCGCGTGCCCGCGGGCGAGACCTACATGGCGGTCGAGTCCCCACGCGGCGAGATCGGGTGCTATCTCGTGGCTGACGGCACCGCGAAGCCGGTCCGGATGCACATCCGCGGGCCGTCGTTCTACAACCTGCAGTCGATGGACGCGATGGTGCCGGGCGGCATGTTTGCCGACGCGGTCGCGATCGTGTCGAGCATCGACCCGATCATGGGGGAGGTGGACCGCTAATGGCGTTCGACGCCGCCAACCTCGACAAGGCGCGCGACATCATCGCTCGCTATCCGCACAAGAAGTCGGCGGTGCTGCCGCTGCTGCACCTCGCGCAGGATCAGGACGGCTGGGTCACGCCCGACGCCATGGTCGAAGTCGCGGAGCTGCTCGATCTCACGCCCGCGCTCGTGCTCGGCACGTGCAGCTTCTACACGATGTTCAAGCGCAAGCCGGTCGGGAAGCTCATCGTGTCGGTGTGCACGAACGTCAGCTGTCTCGTGAACGGCGGCAACGGCCTGCTCGAGCACCTCGAGCACCGCTACGCCGACGACGACGACGTGCTCGTCGAGGAGGTCGAGTGCATCGCGGCCTGCGATCTGGCGCCGGTGCTCCAGGTGAACTACGAGTTCCACGGCCCGCTCACCAACGACGCGGCCGACCAGCTGATCGACGACTACAAGCGCGGCGCGCGTGTCGCCCGCACCATCTCCGGCACGCCAGCTTTGCGTTCGGGCACGCAGCCGGTGGGTAGCTGACGTGGTGCAGGAGACGCCGGTCGTCACCAAGTTCCTGCGGGAGCACCCCGACGACTCGTGGACGGTCGACGCCGCGCTCGCCAACGGCGCGTACGGCACCCTCGACGCCGCATTCGCGATGACGCCCGAGGAGCTCATCACGCTGGTGCAGGAGTCGGGCCTGCGCGGCAAGGGCGGCGCCGGCTTCGGCACCGGTCAGAAGTGGTCCTTCCTGCCGAAGGACGTCTACCCGCGCTACCTCGCGATCAACGGCGACGAAGGCGAGCCGTGCACGTTCAAGGACCACATGCTGGTCGAGCGTGACCCGCACCAGGTCATCGAGGGCGTGATCCTCACCGCGTACGCGATCCAGGCGCACCACGCGTTCATCTACCTGCGCGGTGAGTTCGCGCTCGGCGCCGAGCGGCTCGGTCAGGCACTCGCCGACGCGTACGCGCGCGGCTTCGTCGGCGAGAACATCAAGGGCTCCGGCTTCGACCTCGAGATCATCCTGCACCGCGGCGCGGGCTGCTACATCGCCGGCGACGAGACGGGCCTGCTCTCGAGTCTCGAAGGTGAGCGCGCGATGCCGCGCATCAAGCCGCCGTTCCCCGCGGTGCAGGGCGTGTACGCGGCACCGACGATCGTCAACAACATCGAGACGGTGTCGACCGTCCCGCACATCCTGCGCAACGGCGCCGAGTGGTACGCGGCGATGGGTGTGAACCGCTCGAAGGGCACGCGCCTCTTCTCGGTCTCGGGACAGGTCGAGAAGCCCGGCAACTACGAGATCGAGCTCGGCATCACGTTCCGCGACCTGATCGAGGGCCTCGCGGGAGGCGTGAAGGGCGGCAAGAAGCTGGGCTTCTTCATCCCCGGCGGCGCGTCGTCGCCGTGGCTGCTCGAGGAGCACCTCGACGTCGCGCTCGACATGGACTACGTGCAGACCGAGCTGACCGGCGCGACCACCATGCTCGGTTCCGGCGCGGTGATGGTGTTCGACGAAGACGTCGACCCGCTGATGATCGCGTGGCGCATCGCCAAGTTCTTCAGTCACGAGTCGTGCGGCAAGTGCACGCCGTGTCGTGAGGGCACCGGCTGGGTGGAGAAGGTGCTCTACCGGATGGCCCACGGGCACGGCCGCCCCGACGACCTCGATCTCCTGCTCTCGTTCGGCAACAACCTCGCGCCCGGTCTCAACTGGCCGCCCGGCATGTACACGATCTGCCAGCTCGGGCCGAGCGCGATGTCGCCCGTGGTGAGCCTGAACCGCTGGTGGCGCGACGAGATCATCGAGCGCATGACGCACGACACCGAGCGCCGCGGCGCCCTCGAGGTGACGGCCGTATGACCGCGAACTCGATCCCGATGTCGCAGTGGCCGTCGGAGCACGGCTACGTGATCCCGGTCGCGCCCGGGCCCGACGTCGTCACGCTCACCATCGACGGCAAGGAGGTGCAGGCCCCGCGCGGCGAGCTGCTCATCAAGGTCGCGCAGGAGCACGGCACCTACATCCCTCGGTTCTGCTGGCACGAGCGCATGAAGCCGGTCGGCATGTGCCGCATGTGCCTCGTCGAGGTCGAAGGCATGCGCGGCCTGCAGATCTCGTGCGCGACGCCCGTCGCCGACGGCATGGTCGTCAACACGCAGAAGCCGCAACGTGAAGAGCGCGCAGGACGGCGTGCTCGAGCTCCTGCTCATCAACCACCCGCTCGACTGCCCGGTGTGCGACCGCGGCGGCGAGTGCCCGCTGCAGGACCAGACGCTCGCGTTCGGCCCCGGCGAGTCGCGCTTCGTCGAGGAGAAGCGTCACTTCGAGAAGCCGATCCCGATCAGCGACCTCGTGCTGCTCGACCGCGAGCGCTGCATCCAGTGCGGCCGCTGCACGCGGTTCGCGGCGGAGATCGCGGGCGACCCGCTCATCGACTTCGGCGGACGCGGCGGCACGACCGAGGTGATCACGTACCCCGACGAGCCGTTCTCGTCGTACTTCTCGGGCAACACCGTGCAGATCTGCCCGGTCGGCGCGCTCACCGCGAGCGCGTACCGGTTCCGCGCCCGCCCGTGGGACCTCGAGACCGTCGAGACGTCGTGCCAGACGTGCGCGGTCGGGTGCCGCGGCGCGTTGCAGAGCACGTCGAACCGGATCGTGCGCCTCCTCGGCGTCGACTCCGAGCCGGTGAACCAGGGCTGGCTGTGCGACAAGGGTCGCTACGGCTACGAGTGGGTGCACCGCGCCGACCGCGTGCGGGCGCCGATGATGCGCAAGGCGGGCGAGCTGGTCGAGGTGTCGTGGCCCGAGGCGCTCGACGCCGCCGCCGCCGGCCTGCAGCGCGCGACCGCCGGCCGCACCGCCGTGATCGGCGGCGCGCGCGGCACCAACGAAGACGCGTACGTGTGGGCGCGGTTCGCCAAGGGCGTGCTCGGCACCGACAACGTCGACGCGCAGCTCGGCGACGGCCTGCCCGCGGAAGTCGTGCTCGGCCTGCCGATCGCCACCATCGCCGACGTCGATCACGCGCGCGGCGATCGTGCTTCTCGGCCCCGACCTCAAGGACGAGCTCCCGGTCCTCTACCTCCGCGTGCGTCGTGCCGCGGCCGACCTCGGTGTGCCCGTGATCGAGATCTCGCCACGCGCGTCCGGGCTCACCAAGTACGCGTCGGCGGTGCTGCGGCACGCGCCCGGCGAAGCCGGTTCGATCGCGCGGCAGTTCGCCGCGCGGTCGCAGGCGACGGCACCGCGTCCGGTGACGGCCAGATCGAACGGGCGACCGGCGCGCTCGACGGCCGTGAAGGCGACATCGTCGTGATCCTCGGTCGGCAGTCGGTCGCCGAGTCTGCCGATGCCGTCGTGCAGGCCGCGGCCGCCTTGGCCGCGCTGCCCGGTGCGAAGTTCCTGTCGGCGCTGCGGCGTGGCAACGTGCGCGGCGCGCTCGACCTCGGGCTCACGCCCGGCTTCCTGCCCGGCCGCGTCACCCTCGACGCCGGGCGCGACCACTTCGCCACTGCGTGGGGACGCGTCCCCGAGACGCGCGGGCTCGACACCGCGGGCGCGCTCGCCGCCGCGGCCGACGGCACCATCGACACGCTCGTGCTCCTCGGCACCGATCCGATCGCCGACTTCCCCGACCGCACGGTCGTCAACGGCGCGCTCGACGCCGTGAAGTTCGTGGTCGCGGTCGGCGCGTTCACCGCCGACGCCGCCGAGCGCGCCGACGTGTTCCTCCCCGCGTCGGTGTGGGGTGAGAAGGCCGGCAGCACCACCAACCTCGAAGGTCGTGTGCTGCGCCTCGCGCGGCTCGTCTCCCCCGACGGCACCACGATGCCCGACTGGCGCATCGCCGCCGAGCTCGCGCTGCGCTTCGGCGTCGACTTCGGGTTCGAGACCGTCGAAGACGTGCAGGACGAGATCGCCCGCGTCGGCCCCCGCGCACGCCGGCGTCGACGCGGCGCTCATCCGCCGTGCCCGCGACGGCGCGGTGCTGCCCGATCAGCGAGTTCCCCGGCGAGATCGTGCTCCACGCATCTCAGGGCTTCACCGCCGGCGTCTCCTGGGAGCCGATCCGCCCGGGCATCGCGTCCGACGACACCCATCTGTCGTCGCTCGGCACCGGCGCGGTCGCCGAGAGCGGCACTGGTTCCTCCGCGACGATCAAGCCGGGCCTCGACACCGGCGAGGCGGAGCACGACGAAGCCGCCGCTGCCGCGATCGTAGGCGCAGCCGCGGAAGCGGCCCAGAGCGGCCCGCCCCTCTACTCGTGGGACCGGGTCGCACCGGAGACGCAGAGCGTGCCCATCGACGCGTACAGTCTCCGCCTCGTGGCCGCCCGCACGCTGTACGACGCCGGACGCACGGCCGCGTCGGGCACGTCGCTCGCGGCGCTCGCCCCCGGTGCCGCGCTCGTGGTGCACCCGAGCGACCTCAGCCGTATCGGCGTCGCCGCCGAGGGCGACGAGGTGCGAGTCACGAGCCCCCGCGGCACCGTCACCATCGAAGTGCGCACCGACGCCGCCACGGCTCCCGGTACCGCGTTCATGGCCGTCGCCCAGCCCGGAGCCGTCGGCCCCAACGACCTCGTGACCGTCACCGACGCGGTCACCGATCTGCGCGTCGAGACCACCAGATCGGGTTCGGATGATCGAGCTCCGACCCGCTGTTCCACAACGGCATCGACACGACCGTCGTGCTGATCGTCATCGGCAAGACGATCGCGGTCTTCATCCTGTTGCTGCTCTCGGTGCTGATGTACATCTGGTTCCTGCGCAAGGTCATCGCCGAGATGCAGAACCGCATCGGGCCCGACCGCGCCGGGCCCTTCGGCCTGCTCCAGAGCCTCGCCGACGGCATCAAGCTGTTCTTCAAGGAGCAGTCGTCACCGACCACCGCCGACAAGTGGGTCTTCAAGCTCGCGCCGTACCTCGCGATCATCCCTGCGTTCCTCGCGTTCTCGATCGTGCCCATCGGCGGGCTCGTCACCATCGCCGGCCATCCGACCTACCTCCAGCTCTTCGACCCGTCGTTCGGCATCCTGTGGCTGCTCGCGATGTCGGGGCTCGGCCTCTACGGCGTGATGCTCGCGGGATGGTCGTCGGGATCGAAGTACCCGCTGCTCGGATCGGTGCGCGCGTCGGCGCAGCTCCTCAGCTACGAGGCTGCGTTCGGCCTCGCCATCGTCGGTGTGCTCGTGCAGGCCAACGTGCTCTCGACGCGCGGCATCGTCAACAAGCAGGGCGCGCTGCACTGGACCGGCATCGGCTCGATCTTCAACGGCGACTGGTACTGGCTGCCGGCCATCGTCGCGCTCGTGATCTTCGTCATGGCTGCGGTCGCGGAGACCAACCACCCGCCGTTCGACCTGGTCGAGGCCGAGCAGGAGCTCACCGGCGGGTTCATGACCGAGTACACCGGCATCCGGTTCGCGATCTTCTACCTCGCCGAGTTCATGAACCTGATCACCATGTCGGCGATCGCGGTCACCCTGTTCTTCGGTGGCCCCGCCGGTCCCGGCCTCGGCTTCCTCGGCGCCGACAACTGGGTGAACGTCTGGATCATGCCGGTGTTCTGGTTCATGGCCAAGGTGCTGGTGCTGCTGTTCGCCACGGTGTGGCTGCGCGCCACGTTGCCCCGCCTGCGCTACGACCAGCTCATGAGCCTCGGCTGGAAGTACCTCATCGAGATCGCGTTCCTCTGGGTGATGGTCTCCGCGGTCATCGTCGTCGGTAAGGAGGAGGGCTGGGAGATGGCAATCGTGATCCCCGCCGCGGTCGGCGGCGCCCTGGTCCTCGGCGGCACCCTCTACGCCTCCATGCCCCGCCGCGGCGAAGTCCTCGAGGAGATCAAGTAATGGGCGGGCTCTCGGCGTTGGCGCGCGGCTTCGGCGTGACGTTCCGCCAGATCGGGCGCAAGAAGGTCACCGAGAGGTACCCGAAGGAGAAGGCGCCCAAGCCCGTCCGCCAGCACGGTCGCCACGTGCTGAACCGCTACGAGGACGGCATGGAGAAGTGCATCGGCTGCGAGCTCTGCGCGGCCGTGTGCCCGGCGAAGTGCATCTACGTGCGCGGCGCCGACAACCCGCCCGACGCGCCGGTGTCGCCGGGCGAGCGTTACGGGTTCGTCTACGAGATCAACTACCTCCGCTGCATCCACTGCGACCTGTGTGTCGAGGCGTGCCCCACCGAGGCGATCACCGAGACCAAGCTGTTCGAGTTCTCCTTCACGAACCGCAGCGACGCGATCTACACCAAGGCCGAGCTCCTCGTCGGTGACGACGGCCGCGCCCGCCGTCAGCCGTGGGAGCTGTGGCTGGGCGACGAAGACGACCACACGAGCGCGTGGATGCGCGCCACCGCGCCGGCCGGCAACGCGCTCTACGAGGGACGCGTCGGCTGGTCGGGCGAGCTCGGCTTCGGCGTGCGCCCGCCGGAGCAGGGGCAGTCGGCCGAGCTCCCGCTCGGCGACCTCACGCCGCCGCCCGAGGACCCGGTCGGCGCCCGCGACACCGAGCAGCGCCGGCGAGCGAGCCATCCGAGCAAGAGCACGGGCACCATGATGGACGCGGTCATCTTCTTCGTGTTCGCCGCGCTCGCATTGGTGAGCGCGCTCGGCGTCGTGCTCATGCGCAACCCGGTGCACGCGGCGTTGATGCTCGTCGTCACGCTGGTGTGCGTCGCGGTGTTCTTCCTCCAGAACGACGCCGACCTGCTCGCGGCCGTGCAGATCATCGTCTACGCCGGCGCGATCGTCGTGCTGTTCCTCTTCGTGATCATGCTGCTCGGCGTCGACCGCGCCGACTCGCTGCACGATCGCGTCCGCTTCCAACGACCCACGGCTCTCGCGCTCGGCGTGATCCTGCTCGCGGAGCTCCTGTTCCTCGGCGGGCACACGTGGGCCACCGGCATCAAGCCGCCCGCGACGTCCCGATTCGCGGTACCAGCCTCACCACGCCGGGTCACCTCGGGAACAACATCGAGCGCGTCGCGCGCGTCCTCTTCACCGACTTCCTCTGGCCGTTCGAGCTCACCGCGGCGTTGCTCGTGCTCGCGGTCGTCGGCGCAGTGGTGCTCGCGCGCCGGAGCGGTGAGAAGTTCGAGGTCACGCCCGAGCCCGAGCTCGCGAGCCCGATCGGCGAAGAGCTGATGCCGTGAGGATCACCGACACCTACTACCTGGTGCTGGCATCGATGATCTTCACCATCGGCGCGGTCGGCCTGCTCACCCGTCGCAACGTGCTCGTGATGTTCATGTGCGTCGAGCTGATGCTGAACGCGGTGAACCTCACGTTCGTCGCGTTCGCCAACAAGCTGAACGACATCAACGGACAGGTGATCGTGTTCTTCACGCTCGTCGTCGCCGCCGCGGAGGTGGCGGTCGGTCTCGCGATCATCGTCGCCATCTTCCGTCGCCGGCGCGGCGCCACCGCCGACGACCTCGACCTCCTGCGCGACCGTCCCAACGCCGGGCCGCCGTCATGACCGCGCGCGACCTGCTCGACCTCATCTGGATCGTCCCCGCGCTCCCGCTGCTCGGAGCGGCGGTCCTGCTGCTCGTCGGCAAGCGCATCGGCGAGCCGATCGCGGGCTGGATCGCCACCGCCCTGATGGGGCTCGCGTTCGTGTGGTCGGTCGTGATGCTCTTCGCGATGCTCGACCTCCCGAGCGAGCTGCGCGCCAACGTCCACAACATCTTCACCTGGGTTGCCGCGGGCACGCTCGACGTGAAGATGGGCTTCTTCGCCGATCCGCTCTCGATCACGTGGATCCTGCTCGTCACCGGCGTCGGGTCGCTGATCCACCTCTACTCGATCGGCTACATGCACGGCGACCCGCGCTACTCGCGGTTCTTCGCGTACCTCAACCTCTTCGCCGCGTCGATGCTGATCCTGGTGCTCGGCTCGAGCTTCCTCGTGACCTTCCTCGGCTGGGAAGGCGTCGGGCTCTGCTCGTACCTGCTGATCTCGTTCTGGTTCGAGCGCAACGTCGCCGCGGTCGCGGGCAAGAAGGCCTTCGTCACCAACCGCGTCGGCGACGTCGGGTTCCTGCTCGCGATGTTCCTGATCTTCGCGTCGTACCGCTCGCTCGACTACGCGACGATGGGCGTCGGGGCGAAGGTCATCGACAGCGGCACCGCCACCGCGATCGCGCTGCTGCTGCTCGTCGCGGCCATCGGCAAGAGCGCGCAGATCCCGCTGCACCTCTGGCTTCCCGACGCGATGGAAGGCCCCACGCCGGTCTCCGCGCTGATCCACGCCGCGACGATGGTGACCGCAGGCGTGTTCCTGCTCTGTCGCGCGCATCCGTTCCTCGAGGCGAGCCCGGACGCGATGACGGTCGTCGCGTGGGTCGGCGGCGGCACCGCGTTGCTCGCGGGCACCGTCGCGATCATGCAGCCCGACATCAAACGGGTGCTCGCGTACTCCACCGTCAGCCAGCTCGGCTACATGTTCCTCGCGGTCGGCATCCACGCGTACTCGGCCGCGGTCTTCATGGTGATCTGCCACGCCTGCTACAAGGGCTGCCTCTTCCTCGGTGCCGGATCGGTGATCCACGGCAACCACGACAACCAGGACATGCGGCTCATGGGCGGCTTCAAGAAGTTCCTGCCGTACACCGCGTTCGCGATGGTGGTCGCGTGGCTCGCGATCGCGGGCGTGCCTCCGCTTCTCCGGCTTCTGGGCGAAGGACGAGATCATCTCGAGCGCGTTACGAAGCGAGCGACTACGGCCTCTGGATCGTCGCGCTGGTCGCCGCGGTGTTCACCGGCTTCTACATGACGCGTCTGATCTTCCTGACGTTCTACGGCAACGAGCGGTGGTCGCTCACCGAGCCGCCTGCGGTCGACGACACCGTTGTCCCGGTCGTGTCCGGTGGCTCCGACGACGTGCTCGTCGCCGACGCGCGCGCCGTCGAAGACGCGAGCGCGCCCGACCCTGACGATCCCTACGCCGACAGCGACCCGTCGCCCACCGTCGCGTACGGCGATCCGATCCACTACCGCGCCGAGCCCGAGCCCCCGCACGAGGCGCCGATGGATCATGGTGCTGCCGGTCGTCGTGCTCGCGTTCCTCGCCGCGGTGATCGGCGTGCTCGACCTCCCGTTCAAGGGCGCCGAGTTCCTCACGCAGTGGCTCGAGCCGGTGTTCCGCGGTGTCGACGCGCCCGAGCCGTCGTCCTTCGTGCAGGGCGCCACGCTCGAGATCGTCGCGGTGCTGTTCGCCGTCACCGGCATCGGCATCGCGTACCTGCTCTACCGGCGCGGCCTCGAGCGCCCGGATCGTGACCCGCTCGACGTCCAAGCTCGGGCCCGTCGCGCCGGTGCTCGGCCACGCGTACTACTACGACGAGGGGATCTCCCGCCTGGTCGACGGCCCGCTCCGTTGGTTCGCGAGCTTCCTCGACCGCGTCGTCGACACCAAGATCATCGACGGCGCCGTCAACGGCGTCGGCTGGCTCTTCAAGCAGCGCCGCGGGATCGCTGCGTCACCTGCAGGACGGCCTCGTGCGGCGGTACGCGCTCGGCATCGCGTTCGGCACCGTCGCGATCCTGCTGTACCTCGTGCTGTGGGCGGGGCGGTAGCCGTGGACTTCCCGATCCTCTCGGCGATCATCGTCGCTGCCGATCATCGGCGCGCTCGTCTGCCTCCTCACGCCGTCCGAGCGTCCCGAGGTCGCGAAGGCGGTCGGCTACGCCGCGTCGATGATGACGCTCGGCCTCGCCGCCTGGCTGCTCTGGAACTTCTCGCCCCACGACCCGGGCTTCCAGTTCGTCGCAACGAGCGCTGGATCCCGACGCTCGGCGTCCGCTACATCGTCGGCGTCGACGGCATCAGCATCTTCATGATCGCGATCACCGCGCTGCTGTTCCCGATCGGGCTGCTCGCGTCGGAGAAGTACATCACTCACCGCGTGAAGGCGTACATCGTGTGGTTCCTCCTGCTCGAGGGCGCCATCATGGGGATCTTCCTCTCCCTCGACCTGATCCTGTTCTTCGTGTTCTGGGAGCTGATGCTCGTCCCCATGTACTTCCTCATCCAGGGATGGGGGAGCGGCAAGCGCGAGTACGCGGCGATGAAGTTCTTCATCTACACCGCGGCGGGCTCGGCGTTCCTGCTCGCGTCGATCGCTCGTGCTCGGGTTCATCCACCAGGCCGACACCGGCGTCCTCACCTTCGACTACCGCGTGCTCGCGGCATGGAACGGCCTGTCGGGCACCACCGAGGTGGTGCTCTTCCTCGGGTTCATGGCCGCGTTCGCGATCAAGGCGCCGCTGTTCCCGTTCCACACCTGGCTGCCGCTCGTGCACACCGAGGCGCCGACCGCGGGCTCCGTCGTGCTGGCCGGCGTGATCCTCAAGATGGGCGCCTACGGCTTCCTCCGCTTCTCGTTCGAGCTGTTCCCGCAGGCGTCCGTCGACCTCGCGCCGATCCTGCTGGTGCTCGCGGTGATCGGCATCATCTACGGCGCGATCGTCGCCGCGATGCAGACGCGACATGAAGCGCGTCATCGCGTACTCGTCGGTCGCGCACATGGGCTTCGTCGTGCTCGGCATCTTCTCGCTCACGATCATCGGCATCGACGGCGCCGCGTTCACCATGTTGAGCCACCCGCTCACCACCGGTGCGCTGTTCCTCGTCATCGGCATGCTCTACGAGCGCCGGCACACGCGCGAGATCAGCGCGTACCGCGGCATCTGGAAGTCGGCACCGGTGCTCGGCGGCATCTTCCTCATCGCGCTGTTCGCCGGTATCGGCCTGCCCGGCTTCTCCGGGTTCATCGGCGAGTTCCTGTCGCTGCTCGGCACGTTCATCGTACGACCGGTCGTACGCGATCGTCGCGACCTTCGGCGTGATCCTCGCCGCGGTCTACATGCTGTGGGTGTTCCAGCGTGTGTTCACCGGCGAAGCCTCGGGGTGAGAACGCCAAGATGCGCGACGTGACCCTGCGCGAGGTGGTCGTGGTCGCCCCGCTGCTCGTGCTCAGCCTGTTCCTCGGCCTCTACCCGAAGCCCGTGCTCGACCGCATCGAGCCGACGGTGAAGGCGAAGATCGCACGGCTCGAGCAGAAGACCGACTACCGCGAGCCGAAGCCGCCCTCGGTTCTCGGGCAGAGCGCGAAGCCAAGCGACGAGCGGTGGGGTCGAAGTGATCCTTGCCGTCTCCGACATCACCACGCCGCACGTCGACTGGCTCGCGATCGCACCGGAGCTCGCGCTCGGTGGCGCCGCGGTGCTCATCGTGCTGTCGCGTGCGCTGCTGCGCCGCCGCGCCGCCACCACGCCCGCCGCGTACACGCTTGCCGCGGTCGGCATCATCACCGTCGGGCGTGATGCTGTTCTGGCAGTGGCAGCGCATCCGCGACGACGGCCCCATGAGCACCATGACCGGGATGGTGCGCGTCGACGGGTTCGGCGTGTTCCTCGGCGTGGTCGTCGTCGAGCGCGACCGCGCTCGCGGTGCTCGTCGCGGTGTCCTACCTGAAACGCGAGGAGTTCGAACGGCCGGAGTACCTCGCGCTGATGCTGTTCTCGGCGCTCGGCATGGTCGCGATGACCACCGCCAACGACCTCATCGTCGTGTTCATCGCGCTCGAGGTCCTGTCGATCCCGCTCTACGTCCTCGCGGCGTTCGACCGTCGGCGGCTCAGCTCGCAGGAAGCCGGCATCAAGTACTTCGTGCTCGGTGCGTTCTCGTCGGCGATCTTCCTCTACGGGATCGCGCTCGTGTACGGCGCCACCGGCACCACGTCGCTCACCGGGATCTTCCAGTTCCTCGCGCACAACACCCTGTTCGAGCAGGGGACCCTGCTCGCGGGGTTCGGGCTGTTGCTCGTGGGCCTCGGCTTCAAGGTGTCGGCGGCGCCGTTCCACACGTGGACGCCCGACGTCTACCAGGGCTCGCCCACGCCGGTCACCGCGTTCATGGCCGCCGCCACCAAGGCCGCAGGATTCGCGGCGCTGCTCCGAATCTTCTACATCGCCTTCCCGCTCTACCGCACCGACTGGCGCCCCATCGTGTGGGTGCTCGCGGTGCTCACGCTCGCGGTCGGCAGCATCGGCATGGTCCTCCAGACCGACATCAAGCGGATGCTCGCGTACTCGTCGATCGCGCACGCGGGCTACGTGCTGATCGCGTTCCAGGCCGCGACCCCGCAGGGCCGCGAGGCCGCGCTCTTCTACCTGCTCGTGTACTCGTTCATGGTGATCGGCTCGTTCGCGGTCGTCACCGCGCTGTCGCTGAAGGGCGACGCCGACCACACCATCAGCAGCTACCGCGGCCTCGCGTTCCGCCATCCCGTGCTCGGCAGCCTGCTCGTCTTCTTCATGCTCGCCCAGGCGGGGATCCCGCTCACCGGTGGGTTCATCGCCAAGGTCGAGGTCTTCGAAGCCGCGACTGCCGCCAACGAGTACGCGCTCGTCGCCATCGCCGCGGTCGCGACAGTGGTCGCTTCGTTCGGGTACCTGCGGGTCGCGCTCTCGGCCGCGTACCCCGACGCCGCGGAGCCCACGCCGACGGTGGCGCTGCGCCGCCGCTTCGACCTGTGGCTCGGGATCGCGCTGCTCGTCGCCTTCGGCATGACTCTTGCCCTCGGCGTGGTGCCCGAGACCTTCGTGCACTGGGCCCGCGACGCGACGTTGATCCTGTAGCGCAGTCTTCATCTCCCGTCCACCGTCGCTTCGCACGCCGTCGGGCGCGGCCCCGGGCTGCATCACGTAACGTTGCGGCGCGCGCGTCGTACCGAGCACAGGGGGTCGCGCATGGCCAAGGTGGAGCTGCTCGACGACATCCCGGCGGGCCTGCAGGATGCACTCGGCGTGGCCGAAGGTGCACTCGACACCGCGGATCCGATCGCGATCATGCGCTCGCTCCGTCATGCCCTGAGCCGCGCCGCGTTCCGGCCCCGGGCCGCGGTGCCCGCGTTCGCGCGCTTCGGCACCCGGGTGGTCAAGGGCGGCATCGACGTCGCCGTCCGCACCCTCGGCGCGCGCCTGGACGAGCCGGTTGCGACCGTGGGCAAGGACGCGCGCTTCCGCGACGCCGCGTGGGTTCAGAACCCGCTGTTCCGCGCCCTGCTCGAGTGGTACCTCGCTACCACCAAGCTGCTGCTCGAGCTGGTGGAGGCCGGCGATCTCGACGACGCGACCGCGCCCAAGGCCGCGTTTGCAGCAGGTCTCGTCACCGACACCCTCGCGCCCACGAACCTGCTGCTCACCAACCCGACCGCGCTGAAGCGCGCGTTGGAGACCGGCGGGTTCAGCGTGCTGCGCGGGAGCCGCAACTTCATGCTCGATCTGATGGAGAACGAGGGCTGGCCTCGGCAGGTCGACCGCTCGGCGTTCACCCTCGGCGAGAACATGGCCGCCACACCGGGCAAGGTCGTGTTCCGCAACGAGCTCATCGAGGTCATCCAGTACACGCCGCAGACCGACGATGTCTACGAGATCCCGTTGCTCGTGTGCCCACCGTGGATCAACCGCTACTACATCGCCGACCTCGCACCGAAGAAGAGCCTGATCGAGTGGGCGGTGCGGCACGGGCACACCACGTTCGCGATCAGCTACCGCAACCCCGACGAGTCGATGCGCGACACCAGCTTCGACGACTACCTCCGGCTCGGCCCGCTCACCGCCATCGACGTCGCCCGCGCCATCGCCGGCACCGATGTGGTGAACACGCTCGCGATCTGCCTCGGCGGCACGCTGAACACGATGGCGCTCGCGTATCTCGAGGCCGTGGGCGACCATCTGGTGAACGTCACCACGCTGCTCAACTCCGCCACCGACTACGCCGGGGCCGGGTTGCTCTCCGACGTGTTCACCGATCCCGGCACCATCGAGGTGATGTGCCGCCGCATGGAGGAGTCCGGCTTCCTCGAGGCGAAGGACATGACCCGCACCTTCACCATGCTGCGCGCCAACGACCTGTTGTTCCGGTACGTGGTCGACAACTGGTTGCTCGGTGAGAGCCCGCCGGCGTTCGACCTGCTCGCGTGGAACGACGACGGCACCCGCATGCCGGGCAAGGCGCACAGCTACTTCGCGCGGAAGATGTACATCGAGAATGCGCTCGCGCACGACGAGATGGAGGCGCTGGGCGAGCGGCTCATCATGTCGAACATCACCACCGACACCTACATCGTCGCCGCGGTCGACGACCACATCGTGCCGTGGTCCTCGTCGTACAAGTCCACGCAGCTGTTCAAGGGCCCGATCCGGTTCGTGCTCACGTCGGCGGGCCACATCGCCGGCATCGTGAACCCACCCGGGCCGAAGGCTCGCCTGTGGACCAACGACGACCTGCCGAGCGATCCCGAGCAGTGGCGCGCGTCGGCCGTGGAGCACAAGGAATCGTGGTGGGACGACTGGGCGCGTTGGATCGCCGAGCGCGCGGGAGCGCGCGTCGCGCCGCCCGCGATGGGCGACGCGTCCCATCCGTCGATCGCCGACGCGCCGGGCACGTATGTCAGGAGTTGACGCCGATGCGCATTCGATGCAGGTCGGCGACCACGGCATTCGGGTGTCGGTGCGCGGCACCGAAGGCCGTCCACTGCTCCTGCTGAACGGCCTCGGCGCGCCGCTCGAGACGTGGGAGCCCCTGCGCGCCGAGCTCGGC
Organism: uncultured Actinomycetes bacterium; assembly: GCA_963721435.1. Lineage (GTDB taxonomy): Bacteria > Actinomycetota > Acidimicrobiia > IMCC26256 > DASPTH01 > CAVRJC01. Next base: position 828,756 of record CAVRJC010000012.1, on the reverse strand, counting down.
GAGCGTCGCACGATCGTGTTCGACGCGCCCGGCACGGGCGGCTCCAGCACGCCGCGCCGCCCCCTGACCATCCGCGACCTCGCGCACCTCGCCCTCGCCGTCGCCAATTCCGCAGAATCTGTCGCCGAATCTGCCCGACCGGAATTCGACGTGCTCGGGTACTCCTTCGGCGGGGCGGTCGCGCAGGAGCTCGCCCGGCTTGCGCCCGACCGCGTCACCCGACTCGTGCTCGCGGCGACGAACTTCGGGTGGGGCTCACCCCTCGGCGATCCTTTCGCGGTGCTCTCGGCGGCCGCCTCCGGCGCGTCACTCGTACCGCGGCCCGATCCCGTGGGCTATTGGTGGCAGCTCCTCGCGATCTCCACGTGGTCGTCGTTCCCGTGGGTCTCGCAGCTGCCGCAGCCCACGCTCGTGCTCGCGGGCGCGCACGACCGCGTCGCGCCGGTCAACGCGGCGCGGGTCCTCGCGCGCGAGATCCCGAACGCGCAGCTCGCGGTGGTCGAGGGCGAGCACTGGTTCCTCGTCCGCGAAGGAACGGAGAAAGCCGCCGCGCACATCACCGAGTTCCTCGGTGATGTTCAGCCGGAGGTGTCGGTCGCCGAATCTCCGTCCGCCGGCTGCGCCGAACCCGGCGAGTTGGTCTGCACGTAGCTGCGATAGACCGTCAGCAACGCCTGCTTCTGCTCGTCGGTCAGGCGCGTGTCACTGCGGATCGCGGTCTCGGTGTCGACGGTGGTCGCGTGCGCGGCGTCGTGATCGATCACGCCCGCCTGCTCGAGCAGGGTCTCGGCCGAGAGGTTCAGCGCCGACGCGATTGCCTGCACCACGCGCATCGACGGCTCGTGCAGCCCGCGCTCGAGCTGGCTGAGGTACGGGTTCGACACTTTGGCGATGTCGGCCATCTGCCGGAGCGACAGGTTGGCGAGCTGGCGCTGGGCCCGGATGAAGGAGCCGAGCGCGTGCAGCTGCTCGTTGCGGTCGTCCACGAGATGAAGTTACGAGAAGCGGCGAGGGGAGAGGGCGAGGGGAGAGGAGGAGAAGAACTGTGGGGCCCCGGACCGGCGGGGGGAGCCGGACCGGGACCCCACAGAGAAGGGTTACTTCGACGACTTCTTCGGGGTCATCGAGTCGAGCAGCTTGTCCGAGAACTCCTTCTGCACCGCGAGCAGCTCGGCCGCGAAGCCGAAGCCGGCGTCCACGAGCTCACGAGCCTCGGGCATCGCCGTCGCGAAGGGAAGGGAGTCGAACGCGGGGAGGGGGAAGGCCTTCCCGGCGAGGTCGGTCCAGGCGCTGATGCTCGTGAGCGCGAGCTCCTGGCCCTGCTTGATGGATGACACGACAGCGTCTTGGATGGCTGCCGCAGGTGCGGTTGCAGTCGGCATTGCAGAGGGCCTTTCGTCAGAGTGTCTCGGGGGTGTACCGCCACTCTAGCAAGCATTCGCAAACTATGTCAAGCAGACACCCGCCCATCCCGACGATCACGTGGAGAACCGTCAGAAATGGCAGCTGTCTCCGCCGAAGGTGACGGGTCTTCGGAGGCAGCGGCGTCGCCGCCCGGTGGTCAGCCCCTCAGCTGACGTGGCGGCGCCACCAGGAGCGGCGCATGGCCGATCGCTCCGCGCGGTCGACCTCCGCCTGGTCGAGGTAGCGCTCCGCCATGTGGTGGGCCTCCTCGATCAGCATCAGCGGATCCGAGAAGTCGAAGAACTCGCGGTCGTCGACGGGGCCGGGTAGCACGTGCACCTCGATGCCCGGCGGCACGCTCCGCAGCTCGAGCTCGAAGCGTTGCTTCCGGCTGATGGTGAACGCGCGGATCGCGACGTCGATGGGCGACCGCAGCGGCCGGCGCATCAGCTCGCCGGTCACCGTGAGGACGTAGATCCGGTCGACCGGCCCCGACAGCGCGTGCCACAGCGGCACCGTGTTGACGACCGCGCCGTCGACCAGCGTGCGGCCGTCGTGACGAACCGGAGGGAACAGGCCCGGCAACGCGGCCGACGCCAGCAACGCAGGCACCAGTGGCCCCCGTGCGAACACGACCTCCTCGCCGCTGTCGAGGTCGCACGAGACCACTCGGAGCGGCACCACGAGCTCCTCGAACGTGTCGGGGGTCGCCGCCTTCTCCAGCAGCGTCCGCAGGCCGTGGTCGGAGAAGAGGTGGTCGTCCCGGGTGAGCAGGTTCCACGCCCGCGACAGCTTCCCGCCCGGGAACACGTCCTCGCCTCGGATCGACTCCCACATCTCGATCAGTGACTCGACGCCGCCGACCGTCGGGTTGGCCGCGAGGACCGACCCGTTCCACGCGCCCGCCGACGTCCCGACGATCACGTCGGGGGTGATCCCACGCTCGAGCAGCGCGGCGGAGCATGCCCACTTCGCTGACCGCTTGGTTGCCGCCGCCGGCGAGCACGAACGCGGTCCGAGTGCCTCGCGACGCGCGTCGACGCAGCTGGTTGATCGAGATGCTCACCGGATGATTTTCGTCCCTTCGCGCCCGCGGATGACGTCACCAAGGAAGGCCGCGCACAGTTTGTCGTGCCCGGAAAAGGCGGAGCTATGCTGCGCCCGAAATCCAACCCCCCACACCAAAGCCTCATTCCAGCGAGGGGGCGGGAGGCCCACGCGTGAGTGAGTTCTATCGGAATTATCTCGCCGTGGCGGTCTTCATCGGTGCCGCGCTCCTCATGGTCGGGGCGATGCTCGGAGTCGGACGTCTGGTCCGCCCGTCGCGCCCCCGCGCCGAGAAACTGCTGCCCTACGAGTCGGGCTCCGACGCCGTGCTCGGGTTCGGGCAGTCCAACGTCCGCTACTACATCTACGCACTGCTCTTCGTGATGTTCGACGTGGAAGCCGTGTTCATCTTCCCGTGGGCCGTCGATCTCGAAGCGCTCGGCGTCTTCGGCCTGATCGAGATGTTCGTGTTCATCACGATCCTCGCTCTCGGCCTGGTGTACGCCTGGCGCAAGGGGGTGCTGCGGTGGGCATAGTCGAGAAGGGCTACCTCTCGAAGCCCGCGCTCAAGCCGCTCACCTGGCTCCTCAACTACAGCCGCAAGTACTCCCTCTGGATGTTCCAGTGGGGCCTCGCGTGCTGTGCCATCGAGATGGGGGCGTCACTCGCGAGCCCGCGCTACGACGTGATGCGCCTCGGGGTGATCCCGTTCCCCGCCTCGCCCCGCCAGGCCGACCTCATCTGCGTGTCGGGCACCGTCACCGACAAGATGGCGCCCGCGGTCAAGCGCCTCTACGAGCAGATGCCCGATCCCAAGTACGTGATCTCGATGGGCTCGTGCGCGAACTGCGGCGGCCCCTACTGGGACTCCTACTCCGTCACCAAGGGCATCGACCAGATCATCCCGGTCGACATCTACGTGCCCGGGTGCCCGCCGCGCCCCGAGGCCCTCATCCAGGGCATCGTGCTCCTGCAGCAGCGGATCCAGAACGAAGGCATCGGCAACGACGACCTGCAGAAGCGTTGGCGCGGGGAGCCGATCGTCGTTGACTGACACCGCCGGCACCGGCCAGGTCGAAGCAGCCGAAGTCGCGGACGCTCCTGCGGACCCGCATGCGCTCGATGCTGCGCACGCGAGCCTGCTCGAGCGGTTCGAGCGCGAGCTCGGCGATGCCGTCATCGAGAGCGCGCCCACCTACGGCACGCCGGTGGTGCGCGTGCGCCGCGACGCGTGGCGCCATGCCGCCGAGGTCGCGAAGACGCGCCTCGACTGCGACTACCTCTCGTTCATCGCCGGCCTCGACTGGATGCCCGCGCCGAAGGAGGGCGACGACGCCAGTGGTGACACGTCGTCGCCGGTGCAGCCGCAGGAGCTCACCTACGGCGTCGCCGGCTCCGAGGGCCGCTTCCAGGTGTTCGCGTTCGTCCAGTCCACCCGCCACCACGTCGGGCTCGTCGTCAAGGCCGACGTCGCCGAGCAGGCGATGCTGGTCGAGTCGTGGGTGCCCGTCTACGCGGGCGCCGACTGGCACGAGCGGGAGTGCTGGGAGATGTACGGCGTCGCCTTCGACGGCCACCCCGCACTCCGTCACCTCTATCTCCCGTCCGAGTTCGAAGGCCACCCGCTGCGCAAGGACTTCCCGTTGCTCTCGCGTGTGGTGAAGCCGTGGCCGGGCCTCGTCGACGTCGAGCCCATGCCCGGTGAGGACGCGCCCGACGAGGCAGCTGCGGCAGAGGTCACAGAGTGAGCACCACCGACGTCCCCAACGTGCCCGACATCCAGGTCGACCCCCGCGCGCTGCGCCACCTCGCCGACGCCGCCGTCGGCGTCGAGCTCGACACCGGCGACATGATCCTCAACCTCGGGCCGCAGCACCCCGCGACCCACGGCACGCTGCGCATCGTCGTGCGTCTCGACGGCGAGCGCGTGCTCACCGCCGACCCGATCATCGGCTACATGCACCGCGGCTACGAGAAGCTCACCGAGTTCCGCACGTACCCGCAGATCACCACGCTGATCAACCGCATCGACTGGCTGTCGAGCTTCGCCAACGAGGTGCCGTTCATCGCGGGCGCCGAGCAGCTCATGGGCATCGAGGCCCCGCCGCGCGCGCTCTACATCCGCACCATCCTCACCGAGCTCAGCCGCATCGCGACGTTCCTGCTGTTTCTCGGCGAGATGGGGCTGCAGGTCGGCGCGCTCACGCCCGCGTTCTACGGGTTCCGCGACCGCGAGCACATCCTCAACCTCATCGAGGGCGCGACCGGCGGCCGCTTCCACCCCAACTTCAACCGCATCGGCGGGCTCAAGGAAGACCTGCCGTGGGGCTGGGTCAACGAGACCCGCACCGCGATGAAGACGGTCTTCGACGCGTGCGACGTGTTCGAAGACCTCGTCGCCGGCAACGAGATCTTCGAGGCCCGCACCCGCTCGATCGGCATCATCCCGGCCGAGCTCGGCGCCGCCTACGGCGTGTCGGGCTCCAACCTGCGCGCCTCGGGTGTCGACTGGGACCTCCGCCGCGACGGCAAGCAGTACCTCGTGTACCCCGAGCTCGACTTCAAGGTGTGGACGCACCCCGACGGCGACTCCTTCGCCCGCTACTGGGTGCGGCTCGAGGAGACGCGCGAGTCGGCGCGCATGGTGCTGCAGATGCTCGAGCAGATGCCGAGCGGGCCGATCATGGCCAAGGTGCCGCGCATCATCAAGGTGCCCGCCGGTGAGGTCTGGGTCGAGACCGAGAACCCGCTCGGCCAGATGGGCTACTACATCGTGTCGAAGGGCGCGACCGGCCCGTTCCGCGTGAAGATCCGCTCCGCATCGTTCAGCAACGTGTCGATCCTGCCCTGGCTGCTGAAGGGCACGTTCGTCGCCGACGTCGTCACGATCCTCGCGTCGCTCTACTTCATCCTCGGGGACATCGACCGGTGAGGCGCAGCGGAGGCGTGGGCGGACGCCCGGGACGCCGCAGCGGAGACGACCAGACATGATGAGCGCACTGCCCATCCTGCACGGCCTGCTCGCGATCGACGTCGGGTGGGGCACCACCCTCGCGCTGAAGACGATCATCATCCTGATGATCGTGCCGGCCACGGCGCTGATCCTGGGGTACGTCTTCCTTCTCAAGATGATGAGCCACATGCAGAGCCGCCTCGGCCCGATGGACCCCGGCGGGTTCCACGGCTGGTTCCAGCTCGTGGGCGACGGCATCAAGTTCATCCAGAAGGAAGACATCATGCCGAGCGAGGCCGACCGGCGGGTCTTCGCCATCGCGCCCGTCGTCGTCGTGGTGTCGACGTTCCTCGTGTTCGTCGTGATCCCCACGGGCCCCGACCTCGTCGTCAAGAACCTCGACGTCGGTGTGTTCTACGCGCTGGCGGTGTCGAGCCTGTCGGTCATCGGCGTGCTCATGGCCGGCTGGGCGAGCGCCAACAAGTTCTCGCTCATCGGCGCGCTGCGCGCCGCCGCGCAGCTCATCGCCTACGAGCTGCCGCTGCTGCTCGCGGTGGTCGGTGTCGTGATCCAGGCCGGCACCATGAGCCTGCAGGGGATCGTGCTCGCGCAGCACAACGGCGAGATCCTCGGGTGGAGCGGCGTCGGCTTCCCGTTCATCATCACGCAGTTCATCGGCTTCGGCCTCTTCCTCATCGCATCGCAGGCCGAGCTCACGCAGACCCCCTTCGACATGCCCGTCGCCGAGAGCGAGCTGGTCGCGGGCTACATGGTCGAGTACACCGGCTTCCGGTTCCTCTTCTTCTTCATCGGCGAGTTCGGCACCGCGTTCGCGTTCGCGGCGATCGCCGCCACCTTGTTCCTCGGCGGCTGGACGCTCCCCGGCATCGACAACATCGGCCTGATGCGCCTCCTCGGGCCCGGCGTGCTCTTCGTCAAGATCATGTTCGTGGCCTTCCTCATGTTCTGGGTGCGGTTCACCTACCCGCGGCTCCGGGAAGACCAGCTGCAGTCACTCGCTTGGAAGGTGCTGATCCCCCTCGGCCTCCTCAACATCCTCGCGACCGCGATCTTCAAGGTGGCGTTGTAGATGAACAGGTGGCCTTCTCCATGAAGAAGCCCAAGCTTCCCGGCGTCGTCAGCGGGCTCGGCATCACGTTCAAGACGATGATGAAGCCCGCGGTGACGGTGCAGTACCCGCACGAGCGCGAAGACCCGCCCACCCGCGCGCGGCGTCATCGCGCTCAAGGAGGAGAACTGCACCGTCTGCATGTTGTGCGGCCGCTCCTGCCCCGACTGGTGCATCTACATCGAAGGGCACAAGGAGAAGCGTCCGCCGCGTCGTGAGGGTGGACGCGAGCGCACGGTCAGCGTGCTCGACCGCTTCGACATCGACTACGCGCTCTGCATGTACTGCGGCATCTGCGTCGAGGTGTGCCCGTTCGACGCGCTGTTCTGGTCGCCCGAGTTCGAGTACTCGGAGTCCAACATCTCGAAGCTGCTGCACGACAAGCGCAAGCTCGGTGAGTGGATGGAGACCGTCCCCGAGCCCGAGCCCCTCGAGATCGGCGCCGAGGTCAAGAAGAAGTGATCCTCGCCACCAACGTCGCCGTCGACGTCGTCTTCTGGATCCTCGCGATCACCATCGCGGTCGCCGCCATCGGCGTCGTGCGGTCCCAGAACGTCGTGCACGCGGCGCTGTTCCTCGTGGTCGTGCTCGCGGGCATCGCCGCGCAGTACATCCTCCTCGCCGCCGAGTTCGTGGCGTGGGTGCAGGTGCTCATCTACATCGGCGCCATCGTCATCCTGTTCCTGTTCGGCATCATGCTCACCCGCGCGCCGATGCGCGCCAGCGGCAAGCTCGACAACAACCAACGCATCGCCGCGGCCGTCGTGTCGCTGTTCCTGTTCGGTGTGATCGCAGCGCTGATGGTCGACGCGTACAGCGACAAGGAGATCAAGCTCAACGACAAGCTCGTGGCGGTGGGCAACTCCCACAACATCGCGTCGTCGATCTTCCGCAGCTACCTCGTGCCGTTCGAGGTCGTGTCGATGCTCCTCCTCGCCGCCCTCGTGGGCGCGGTCGTGATCGCGCGGAGGGACTGAGTCGTGGCGCTCAACCAGTTCCTCATCCTCAGCGCGTTCCTGTTCTGCACCGGTATCTACGGTGTGCTGGCGCGCAAGAACGCGGTGCTGGTGCTGATGAGCATCGAGCTCATGCTCAACGCGGTGAACCTCAACCTCATCGCGTTCTCCGCCTTCAACTCGCCGTCGCAGTCGATCCACCAGGCCGCGTCGGGCCAGGTCTTTGCCCTGTTCGTGATCACGATCGCCGCCGCCGAGGTGGGCGTCGGTCTCGCGATCGTGTTGCTGATCTACCGCAACTCGCACAGCGCCGATCTCGACGAAGTCGACGAGATGAAGGGTTGAGCGCGCCGTGCTGAACCATGCCTGGCTGTTCCCCGCGATCCCCGCGGCATCGTTCGTGGTGATCCTGTTCTTCGGGAAGCGCACGCCCGGCAAGGGCGCGCCCATCGGCATCTTCGCCCTCGCGTCGTCGTTCGTGCTCTCGATCGTCGCGGTCGTCCAGTGGATCCAGCGCGTCGACGACGCCACCGGCCACTCCCAGGGCCTGCGCGCGCTCGGGCGCGGCGTGTTCACCGGCGAGAGCAGTGGCGGCCACGAGGCCGTCGTCACGCCCGTCGTGCACTCGTTCACGTGGTGGCAGAACGCCGGGATCTCGTTCGGCGTCGGCACCAGGGTCGACGGCCTGGTCGTGATGATGCTCTTCGTCGTCACCCTGATCTCGCTGCTCGTGCACATCTACTCCGTCGCGTACATGCGCAACGACATCCGCTACACGCACTACTACGCGATGTTGAGCCTCTTCACCGCGTCGATGCTGCTGCTCGTCGTCGCCGACAACACGCTGCAGCTGCTCGTCGGCTGGGAGGGCGTCGGCCTCTGCTCGTTCGCGCTGATCGGGCACTGGTGGGAAGAAGGCGTCAACTCCGCCGCCGCGCTCAAGGCGTTCCTCACCACTCGCACCGGCGACATCGGCTTGATGATCGGCATCATCATCATGTTCTTCGCCGCGGGCACCTTCAACATCACCGGCATCAACACGTACGCGTTGAGCAACGGCGCCGACCACGCGCTGCTCCTCGCCGGCGCGGCCTGCCTGTTCGTCGGGGTCATGGGCAAGAGCGGCCAGTTCCCACTTCACACATGGCTCCCCGATGCCATGGCCGGTCCCACGCCGGTCTCCGCGCTGATCCACGCCGCCACCATGGTCGTCGCCGGCGTGTTCCTCGCCGCGCGCATGTACCCGGTGTTCTTCAAGGGCTTCTCGATCGGCGCCGGCGGCATGAACTTCATGGCGATCATCGGCGGGATCACCATCATCATCGGCGCGGTGCTCGCGTTCGTGCAGCGCGACATCAAGAAGGTGCTCGCGTACTCGACCATCAGCCAGATCGGTTACATGGTGATGGCCCTCGGTGTCGGCGCGTGGACCGCCGCGGTCTTCCACCTCTTCACCCACGCGTTCTTCAAGGCGCTGCTGTTCCTCGGCGCCGGGTCGGTGAGCCACTCCGGCTCGCACCACTCCTTCGACATGAAGAACGACATGGGTGGGCTGCGCAAGTTCATGCCCATCACGTTCTGGACGTTCATGATCGGCACCGCCGCGCTGTGCGGGATCTTCCCGTTCGCGGGCTTCTGGTCGAAGGACGAGATCCTCGTCACCGCGGGCGCGAGCGGGTTCGACGCGTTCCTCGTCGTCGGCCTCGTCGGCGCGTTCCTCACCGCGGCCTACATGACGCGCTGCGTGTACCTCACGTTCTTCGGCGAGTACCGCGGCCACGGGCACCAGCCGCACGAGTCGGAGCCGCTCATCACGGTGCCGCTCATCGTGCTCGCGTTCTTCTCGGTGCTCGCCGGACTCGTCAACGCCGCGCCGCTCGGCCTCGAGAAGTTCAAGGAGTGGGTCGAGCCCACTTTCGTCTTCCCGCACCTCGTGCATCCCGAGTTCGACTATCCGAAGGCGGGCCTGTCGCTGTTCATCGCGCTGCTCGGTATCGGGATCGCCGCCTACTTCTGGTTCCAGAAGGAAGAGCTGGGGCCGCTCCGGGGCCTCACCGAGCGCAACAAGCTCGCGCACGCGGGCTACACGTTCCTCGAGAACAAGTACTACCTCGACTACCTCTACGAAGACGTCATCGTCGCCGGCATCAAGGGCCCGATCGCCCGCGGCGCCTACTGGGTCAACCAGAACGTGATCGACAAGGTCGTGAACGTGATCGGTGCCGTCTCGGTGAAGCTCGGTCGCTTCACCTACAACACGATCGACCAGAAGGGGATCGACCGCGCGTACAACGGCGTGGCCGAAGCCACCGGCGACGCCGGTGGGCTCCTGCGTTACTTCCAATCCGGCCGGGTACAGCGCTACGCGCTGTTGCTCTTCGGGGCCGTGGGCATCCTCGCCCTCGCCCTGCTACTCGCGAATAGCTGAGGGGAATCCTGCGATGAACTGGTTCGACGACTGGGCGCTGACCTTGGCGGTCTTCGTCCCACTGGTCGGCATGGCGATCGTGCTGCTGATCCCGAAGGCCGAGGAAGAGCTGATCAAGGTGGTGGCGCTGCTCACCAGCCTGGTCACCCTCGCGGTGGGCATCGGCATCATGGCCGACTTCGACTACGACAAAGCCGGCCTGCAGTTCGTGGTGAACAAGCAGTGGATCCCCGTGATCCACTCCCGCTACCACATGGGGATCGACGGGATCTCGCTCCCGCTGCTGATCCTGTCGATGTTCATCACCGTCGTCTGCATCATCTACTCGTGGAACCACTTCCCCGAGCCGCACAACCCGAAGGGCTTCCTCGCCCTCGTGCTGCTGCTCGAAGTGGGCATGAACGGCACCTTCACCGCGCAGGACCTCATCCTCTTCTTCGTGTTCTTCGAGATCGTCCTGCTCCCGATGTTCTTCATGATCGGCGTGTGGGGCGGACCGAACCGCGAGTACGCGTCGATCAAGTTCTTCCTCTTCACGCTGTTCGGCTCCGCGATGATGCTGCTGAGCTTCCTGGCGTTGTTCTTCCTGTCAAAGGTGCAGACCTTCGACATGGTCACGCTCACGCGCCTGCACGGTGCCGGCATCGTGCATGGCACGCAGCTGCTGTTGTTCCTCGGACTGTTCCTCGGCTTCGCGATCAAGGTGCCGATGTTCCCGTTCCACACGTGGCTGCCCGACGCGCACACCGAGGCGCCGACCGTCGGCTCGGTGCTGCTGGCGGCCATCCTCCTGAAGCTCGGCGCGTACGGGTTCATCCGCATCGCGCTCCCCATCCTCCCGAACGCGGCGCGCTCCTGGGCGCCGTGGATCGGCCTGCTCGCGGTGATCGGCATCATCTACGGCGCGCTCGGTTGCCTCGCGCAACGCGACATGAAACGCCTCATCGCGTTCTCGTCGATCGCGCACATGGGCTTCGTGATGCTCGGCATCGCGACGCTCACCACGTTCGGCATCAACGCCGCGCTGTTCGGCATGGTCGCGCACGGCCTCATCACCGGCATGCTCTTCTTCGTCGCCGGTTCCGTGCAGGAGCGCTACGGCACCCGCGAGCTCAGTCGCCTCGGCGGCATGCTCACGCAGGCGCCGCACCTCGGGTGGATCCTCGGGTTCACCGCGATGGCGTCACTCGGCCTCCCCGGTCTCGCCGGGTTCTGGGGTGAGTTCCCGGCGCTGCTCTCGTCGTACGACCCCACCCTGCCCTTCGGCCTGTGGGGCGGCAGCAGCGGCACGCTCTGGACGTTCCGAACCTTCATGGTGATCGGCGCGGTCGGCACCGTGCTCGCCGCCGGCTACCTGCTCTGGATGTTCCAGCGGGTCGCGATGGGCGAGCCCAAGGGCGAGTTCGCCGACCTCCACGTGCACGACGTGCACGGCCCCGAGTGGATCGCGTGGGCGCCGCTCCTGGCCCTCATCGTGGTGCTCGGCTTCTACCCCAACATCCTCTTCTCCACGTTCGACCCCGCGGTCACCCAGCTCGTCCACGGCATGTCGAGGGCCCTCTAAGTGTTCGAGAACCCCACCGTCGACTTCCATGCGTTCGCGCCGCTGATCGTTCTCAGCGTCGGCATCGTCGTCGTCCTCCTTGCCGATCTCGTCTGGCCCGAGCGGTCACGCTTCACGTCGTCGCGCATCGCGTCGATCGTGGTGCTCGCGGCGCTGATCCCGGTGATCACGCTCGCGTCCGACGGCTCGACGCGCAGCCTCTTCGGCGGCGCGTTCGTGATCGACGCGTACGCGCTCGCATGGGACGGCTTCTTCCTGGTCGTCACCTACATCGTGTTGCTGATCGCGACCGACTACATCAGTGAGGGCGACTACTACCAGGGCGAGTTCTACTTCCTGATGCTCACGTCGCTGCTGGGCCTCGTCGCGATGGCCTCGGCACGCGACCTGATCTCGATCTTCGTGGCGCTCGAGACGATCACCATCCCCACGTTCATCCTCGCCGGATGGCGCAAGCACGACGAGAAGTCGAACGAGGCGGCGATCAAGTACTTCCTCATCGGTGTGCTGTCGACCGCGATCATGCTCTACGGCATGTCGATCGTCTACGGCGACAGCGGCACCACCCTGCTCAGCGGCATCTTCCGCTACCTCGACAAGCCCGCGCACACCACGCCGCTGCTCGCGGTCGCGATCTTCATGACCATCGCCGGGTTCGCGTTCAAGATCAGTGCGGTGCCGTTCCACTTCTGGACGCCCGACACCTACGAAGGCGCGCCCACGCCGGTCACCACGTACTTGTCGGTCGCGTCGAAGGCCGGTGGGTTCCTGGCCCTGCTCACCATCATCCGTTTCGGATTCTTCCCGTCCCAGGACTCGTGGGAGCCGGTGCTGTGGGTGCTCGCGGCCGCGTCGATGCTGTTCGGGAACCTGGTCGCGCTGCGCCAGACCAACATCGTGCGCATGCTCGCGTACTCGTCGATCGCGCAGGCCGGCTTCATCCTGGTGCCGCTCGCGGTGTCGGGCGACGGCCAGGCCGCGACGTCGTCGTTCGAGGCCGTGCTCATCTACATCCTCATCTACGGCGCGATGAACCTCGGCGCGTTCGCGGTGGTGATCGCGGTGGCGCGGCGCACGCACTCGGCCGAGATCGACACGTACGCCGGGCTCGGGCTCACGTCGCCCGGGCTCGCGAGCGCGATGACGATCTTCCTGTTCTCGCTGGCCGGCATCCCGCCGTTCGCAGGGTGGTTCGCCAAGTTCGTGATGTTCCGCTCGACGCTGGATGCGCACACCGCGCAAGCGGTGATCCTCGGTGTGATCGCCGCGGTGGCGTCGGTGATCGCGTTCTTCTACTACGCACGGGTCGTGCGCAAGATGTGGTTCGACGCGCCCGCCGAGGGCTCGGTGAAGGTGCAGGTGCCGGCCGCGCTCATGGTCGCGATCGGCATCACCGCCGCCATCGTCGTCGTGATCGGGGTCTACCCGCAGTTCTTCGCCCACATCGGCGAGCTCGCCTTCGCGTAGCGTTGCCCAGGTGACCGGCGCGCTCGAGGGGTTGATTGCCGAGCGCATCCATCGTGAAGGCGCGATCCCGTTCGACGCGTTCGTCGACCTCGCCCTCTACGGTCCCGGGGGCTTCTTCGACCGGGCGCGCGGGGCCGGACGGGCGGGACGTGACTTCGTCACCAGCCCCGAGGTGGGGCAGCTGTTCGGGGCGCTGGTCGCGCGGGCCGTCGACGGCTGGTGGCACGACCTCGGTGAGCCCGACCCGTACCTGGTGGTCGATGCGGGCGCAGGCCGGGGGCGGCTCGCCGCCGACGTGCTCGCGGCGTCGCCCGCGTGCGCGCCGGCGTTGCGGCTCGTGTTGGTCGAGCGTTCGCCGGCGCTGCGGGAGGTGCAGCGCGAGCTGGTCGCGCTCGAGCCGGTGGAGGATGCGCTCGGCCCCGCGACGCGCGCGTACGACGACGACGATGTCGTGCACACGCCCGTGGTCGGCATGGGCCCGATCGCGACGTCACTGGCCGAGCTGCCCGCGGTGCGCACCACCGGTGTGGTCTTCGCCAACGAGCTGCTCGACAACCTGCCGTTCCGCGTGGTCGAGCGCACCGATGACGGCTGGCTCGAGGTGCGCGTCGGTCATGCCGGCGGCGCTTTCCTCGAAGTGTTGGTGCCCGCGGCCGAGGAGCTGAGCGCGGAGGCCGACGTCGTCGCGTGCGGCGCGGCGTCGGTTGGCGCGCGCCTGCCCGTGCCGTCGAGCGCGGGCGACTGGCTGCACGCGTGTGCGGATGCGTTGGGAGGCGGCGTGCTCGCGGTCGTCGACTACGGCGCGACCGCCGCCGAGCTCGTTGCTCGCGGCGAGCGCGGCTGGTTGCGCACGTACCGCGAGCACGAGCGCGGGGCGTCGCCCCTCGTCGCGCCGGGCGAGCAGGACATCACCATCGACCTGCCCATCGAGTACGTCGTGCACGCCGCGAAGCGAGCGGGGTTCACGGTGCAGCTCGACGTGTCGCAGTCCGAGTGGTTGCACTCGCTCGGCATCGACGCGCTCGTCGACGACGCACGCGCCGCGTGGCAGTCCCGGGCCCACATCGGCGACCTCGAGGCCCTGCGCCACCGCAGCCGGGTGTCGGAAGCCGACGCCCTGCTCGACCCCGGCGGCCTCGGCGCCCACCGCGTCCTCGTCTTCCGCATGTAGCGCCCGCCTCTCTTCTCGAGCAAGTGTCAGTTGAGGTGGCTATTTCCCACTCAACTGACACTTGCTCACGGGGTGGAGGGGCCCGGCGATGTGGCGCGAAGCTGCGGTTCGTCGGTTCGCGGGAGTGAGAGGAACGGATGACCGACGATTTCGAAGGGTTCGTGAGCACGATCGACCCGCACCTCCGCCGCGCGCTGTCCGGGCACCTTCCCGCCCAGGAGGTTGCCGACGCGGTCGCCGAGTCGTTCGCGTACGCGTGGGAGCACTGGTCACGCGTACAGCTGATGGAGAACCCGGCCGGCTACCTGTTCCGCGTCGCGCAGTCGAAGTCGCGTGCGCGCAAGCAGGGCTTCCTCCCCTGGCCTTCCGACTCCGCGATCCCCGACTACGAGCCCGGGCTCGCGCCCGCACTGAAGGAGCTGTCGCCGTCGCAACAGCTCGCCGTGTGGTTGGTGCACGGATGCGGGTGGACGTACGCGGAGACCGCCGTCGCGCTCGACGTGTCGGCGTCGACGGTCGGCACGCACGTGAGCCGCGGCATGGAGCACCTGCGGGCGCGCTTGGGAGTGCCCGAGCATGGATGAGCTCGAGCGCCAATTCCGCGACCTCGCCGCGCACCGCGCGTCGCAGGTCCCCGAGTTCGACGCGACCGTCGCTCACGTCGGCGGACGACGACCGCGGCCACGGCCGCAACTGGGGCGCGCTCCTTGCTGTCGCCGCGCTGATCCTTGCGCTGCTCGTAGGTGGCAGCTACCTGCTCTTCGGCGGCACCGACGACGACAACCCGCGCGTTGTCGCCGTCCCGTCGAGCTCCGGCGCCCCCGCCTCGACCGCGGTCCCGACGACCGCGCCCACGACCACGGTTCCGCCGGCCCCGTCCACCTGCCCCGGGGTCGACGGTGCGGGCACCGACGCGGTGTCGGGCGGTGCGTCCTCGTCGCTCACCGTTGCCCAACTCGTGGGCCTCCAGGTGCTGGCGAGCGACTGCCTCGACCAGGTCGGGTTCCTGCTGTACCAGGACACGCCCTGGTCGGTGGAGTACACGACCGGCCCCTTCTCGCTCGAGCCCAAGGGTGAGACGATCACGGTCGCCGGCAACGCGTTCCTGGTCGTCCGGCTCGGCCACTCGGGCGCGAGCGCCGACATCAAGGGCGGCGACGACGACACCTTCCCGGTCACGCCCTCGGGGGTGCGCGAGGTGCGCAAGACCCAGGACTTCGAGGGCGTCGTCACGTACGTCATCGGTCTCGACGCGAAGCGCCCGTTCAGAGTGACACGGAGCGCGAACGGCGCCAGCCTGTTCATCGACATCCCGGCGCCGGCGCCTCGTCCTTCGACGTGCGTCAACCAGCCGCAGCACTATCAGGTCGCGATCCCGACGGGATGGTTCACCGACACGACCGCGTTCTGGGGTGCCTGCGGATTCTTCGACGCCGCGCCGTTCGTCTTCACCCCGCAGAGTGACGCGATCGCGGCTCCGGTCATGATCCGACTGTCCGGCGATGCCTTCCCGGTCGCTCCCCAGAGCTTGCTCGGCGACGCGGCGACGGTGCTGTCCTCGCAACCGACGACCATCAACGGCCGTGCCGCGGTCGTGTTCGAGGCCGAATACAACGGAGGGGGGCTGTTCCCGGCGGGGTTCCGTGCGTACACCGTCGCCATCGACTGGGGCCCCGAAGGGACGCTGATCATCACCGCACTCGGGAATCCCGGTGCCGGCTACGACGCCGACAAGGCGATCGTCGATCAGATCGCGAGCTCCGCCCGGTTCGTGCCGTAGCCACCGGAGATAGCCTGACCGCCGCCGCGTAACACCGACGGGGGTCCGGGTATGACCGACACGCACGACACCATCGAATCCCTGCTGGCCGAGGGCCGGACGTTCCCGCCGCCGCCTTCGTTCGTCGACCATGCGCTGATCCGGGACACCCACATCTACGCGGAGGCCGACGCCGACTACGAGGCGTTCTGGGCGAAGGCGGCCGGCGAGCTGATCGATTGGTACGAGCCATGGCACACGGTGCTGGCGTGGGATCTGCCGTTCGCGCAGTGGTTCGTCGGCGGCAAGCTCAACGTGGCGTACAACTGCCTCGACCGCCACGTCGAGGATGGTCATGGTGACAAGGTGGCCTATTACTGGGAGGCCGAGACCGGCCCGGGGCGCACGATCACCTACCGGCAGCTCCTCGACGAGGTGTCGCAGCTCGCGAACGCGTTGAAGGCGCTCGGGGTGCAGAAGGGCGACCGGGTCAACATCTATCTCGGGATGGTGCCGGAGCTGCCGATGGCGTTGCTCGCGTGCGCGCGGATCGGCGCCGCGCACTCGGTGGTGTTCGGTGGGTTCTCGTCGGACTCGTTGCGGGATCGCATCAACGACGCGCAGGCGAAGGTGTTGATCACGGGTGATGGTGCGTGGCGGCGTGGCACGGTGGTGCCGTTGAAGGAGATCGCCGACGAGGCGTTGGCGGAGTGCCCGTCGATCGAGCGGGTGCTGGTGCTCGAGCGCACGGCGCAGGGCGTCGAGATGACGGATGGTCGTGACGTGTGGTGGCACGACCTCGTGTCCCAGCAGTCGACGGTGTGTGTGCCGGAGCCGATGGACTCCGAAGACCTGCTGTATCTGCTCTACACGAGCGGCACCACCGCGAAGCCCAAGGGGATCATGCACACGACCGGCGGGTATCTCACGCAGGTCGCGTGGACGCACAAGCATGTCTTCGACCTGAAGCCTGACACCGACGTGTACTGGTGCGCGGCGGATGTCGGGTGGGTCACGGGGCACTCGTACATCGTGTACGGGCCGTTGGCGAACCGGGCGACGAGCGTGCTGTACGAGGGCACGCCGGATCATCCGACCAAGGACCGGTTCTGGGAGATCGTCGACCGCTACGGCGTCACGATCCTCTACACCGCGCCGACCGCGATCCGCACGTTCATGAAGTGGGGTGACGAGTTCCCCGCGGGACGGTCGTTGGAGTCGCTCAGGTTGCTCGGGACGGTGGGGGAGCCGATCAACCCGGAGGCGTGGGTCTGGTACTGGAAGCACATCGGTCACGAGCGCTGCCCGGTGGTCGACACGTGGTGGCAGACCGAGACCGGGGCGATCATGGTGAGTCCGCTGCCGGGTGTGAGCACGCTCAAGCCCGGCTCCGCGACGTTCCCGATCCCGGGCGTGAAGGCCGAGATCGTCGACGATCACGGCAGGCTGGTCGGGGTGCCGGGTGGCGGGTACCTCACGTTGACGCGGCCGTGGCCGTCGATGCTGCGTGGTATCTGGGGTGATCCCGAGCGTTACCGCGACACGTACTGGTCGCGGTTCGAGGGCCGCTACTTCGCGGGCGACGGCGCCAAGTACGACCCCGACGGCTACACGTGGCTCCTCGGCCGCGTCGACGACGTGATGCTCGTCGCGGGCCACAACATCTCGACCGCGGAGGTGGAGCACTCACTCGTCGGGCATCCCGCGGTCGCGGAGGCCGCGGTCGTCGGCACCAAGGATGCGACCACGGGTCAGGCGATCAGCGCGTTCGTGATCCTGCGCGCGGGCAACGAACCGTCGGAGGCGCTCGTCGCCGAGCTCCGCGAGCACGTCGGCCACCACATCGGCCCCATCGCGAAGCCCAAGACGATCCTGTTCACCGAAGACCTCCCCAAGACCCGATCCGGCAAGATCATGCGCCGGCTCCTGCGCGACGTCGCCGAAGACCAGTCCCTCGGCGACACCACCACCCTCGCCGACCCCTCCGTCGTCGAAGGCATCAAAGCCCGCTACCTCGCCAACGCCACCGCGGACGAGGAGTGAGCGCCAACCCTGCCGAGCAGCGCGTCCCGCAGCACTGGACCTGGCACGACGGGCCGGTCGAGCCGGGGCCCGCCGCGGTCATCGACATCGACGGCGTGCTCTCCGACGCCGCCAGCCGTCAGCACTACCTCGAGTGGCCCCGCCGCGACTGGGACGGCTTCTTCGAGGCCTGCGGCGACGACGACGTCATCGACGAGGTGCGGGTGCTCCTCGACCTGCTCGACCCCACGCTCCGGGTCGTGCTGCTCACCGCCCGTCCCGCGCGCGTGCACGAGCTCACCGAGGCGTGGTTGCGCCGCTATCACATCCGCTGGGACGTCCTCCTCATGCGCCCGTTCGGGGACCATGAGTGGGCCCGCGACTTCAAGCAGTCGTGCGTCTGGGAGCTGCGCGACTACGGCTTCGACCTCCGCCTCGCCATCGAAGACGACCGCCGCAACGTCGACATGTTCCGCTCCGAGTCCATCCCCTGCATCTACTTCCACTCCGGCTACTTCGACTGACCCCGCGACCCCGCCGCAGTCCGGCCTGCTCGAGGCGCTTGCGTGCGAGGGCGATGATCTTCGCGTCACTCGTCTTCGCGGTGAGTCGCGGCACTCTCCAGTCGATGAGGTCGAGCTCGATGTCGCGTTCACGATCACTTTCGAACGCGCTGCGACTCGCGTGGAAGCCATACGAGTCGTACTCGTACCCGAACCGCGCGTCGACGTATGCGATGTCGAGGCGGATCGCCTTCTTCCCGATCCGGACGCGCACGCACCTGGGCGGGCGAGGCACGCCGCCAGCACGCGCTGATGCCAGCTCTCCGGCGCCCCAGCGGCCCGGTACACCCCCCGCCGCACGGGCTCGAGCCGCCCGGTCCGGGCTTCGTGCTTGATTCGGTCCCGCTTGATGGCCGTCAACGCCTGAGCGTGGGTGACGAGCCCGTACTGGATTCGGGTAAACAGTGCAATCTTTGCAAAAGCCATGATTCAAGAATGGCCGCGAGGTGTGACAGCTTCGGTTGTTCGTCAGGAGATCGTGAGAAATGCCGATGGGTGGAACGCGGGGGAGGGGCGTAGCGTTTCTTCACTACGCAGGGCCGGACCCCCGGGCCCGAGAAGGTGAAACGAGATGCGCAACGCAGTCAAGACCGCAATGTTCCTGGCGCTCCTCGGTGCCCTGTTCATGGGCATCGGGCTCGCCTTCGGAGGCACGTCCGGCCTGGTCATCGGCCTCGCCATCGGCCTCGTGTTCGTCGGCGGCTCCTACTGGTTCAGCGACACCCTCGCGATCAAGGCCGCGAGGGCGGTGCCTGCGAGCCGGGAGGAGCTGCCGCAGGTCTACGCCATCGTCGAAGACCTCGCGCAGCGCGCCGACATCCCCATGCCCAAGATCTACGTGTCGCCCGACGCGCAGCCCAACGCCTTCGCCACCGGCCGCAGCCCCAACCACGCAGCGGTGGCCGTCACGCAGGGCATCCTCCAGGTCCTGACCGACGACGAGCTGCGCGGCGTCCTCGCCCATGAGCTCTCGCACGTGCGCAACCGC
The DNA here is from genome assembly GCA_963721435.1 of uncultured Actinomycetes bacterium. Classification (GTDB taxonomy): domain Bacteria; phylum Actinomycetota; class Acidimicrobiia; order IMCC26256; family DASPTH01; genus CAVRJC01. Next base: position 809,305 of record CAVRJC010000012.1, on the reverse strand, counting down.
GACATCCTGATCAGCTCGGTCGCCGCCGCGGTCGCGATGGGCATCCTCTTCGTGTCGCGGTTCGCCCTCTTCTTCGGCGACGACAACAACCCCATCGGCGCCATCGCGATGGTCATCCTCGCACCCCTCGCGGCGATGTGCCTCCAGGCCGCGCTCTCCCGCTCCCGTGAGTACGAGGCCGACGCCAGCGGCGCGCACCTCCTGCACGACGGCGAGTCCCTCGCCCGCGCGCTCGAGAAGATCGAAGCGGCCGCCAAGACCACGCCGATGAAGATCGACCCCGCGCACACGTCCGCCTACATCATCAACCCGCTCACCGGTCGCAAGATGCAGTTCAAGAGCCTGTTCAGCACCCACCCGCCGACTGCCGACCGCATCGCGCGCCTCCGGAACGAGAAGTACTGAGGCGCACCCGGCGCGCATGCGCCATCGTTACGACCTGCGTGTCGTCGTCACCGACAAGGCCGGGAACACGACCACGAGCGGTGGCGGCAGGGTCGGCCGGATTGAGCAGGGCGGCACCATCGTGATCACGTGCTCCCAGACCCTCTGGGTGACGACGCTGTGCTCGACGTGGAGCGGCGACTTCTCCGATCAGGCGCTCACGACCCCGGGCGACGTGATGGTGTCGCTCGCGAACGGCGGGTCGGGCGCACCCCATGCGCGTTCTCACTCGACGCGCAGGGCCTCCGCGGGGCGGATCTTCGCGACGGAGCGCGCCGGTCCCGCGGCCAACGCGTTCGCGAGCAACAATGCCGCGGGCACCACGAGCAGGATCGCCGCGAGCGCCAGCGGCGGCACGTACACGATCGGGTAGTCGTCGGCGAGCCACCGCCACGTGATGCGACCCACCGCGATCCCGAGTGGCACGCCGATCAGCACACCGATGACCGTGAGCATCGTCGCCTGCCACGCGATCGCGATCCGCGACTGCCGGCGGGTGAAGCCGATCGACCGTAACACCGCGAAGTCGTGCCGCCGTCGCCGTGCCGTCGTCACCAGCGCGTGCGCGACGGTCGCACACGCGAGCAGAGCGAAGAACACGCCGAGCACCAAGGGGAGGTCGGTCAGCTTGCCGAGGTCGAGGATCGCGCTCGGGATCACCGCCGGCTGCGAGAACAGATCGGGGCCGCCCAGCTTCACCAGTCGTCGCGTCGCGGCCTGCACGTCGGTCCCCGGGGCCCACCGCACGAGCAGGTAGTCCTCGCCACCGTCGTCGCCGGTGCCGATCGCGCGCTCGAGTCCTGGCTTCGTCATCCAGCCGCTCGCGTCGTAGTCGGTGTGTGACGTCGCCGGGAGCAGCACCTCCCCGACGACCCGCACCGAGCTGGTGTCGCCGACGCGCACGCGGTCGCCGACGCTCAGCTGCAGCTCCTTCATCGTCGTGGGCGCGAACGCGATCTCATCGGCTCTCGCGGGTCGACGGCCCTCGATGAGAACGAACGGCAGCGTGCGCTTCACCACGCTGGTCCCGAACACGGGGACCGACGTGCCGTTCACCGGCACCGCGCGATGCCAGCCGGCCTCCACTGCCGCCGCGACCTCGTGGTTCCGGGCGATGGCATCGAGGGTGTCGGCGGGGATCGTGCCACCTCCTGCCGCGAGCTCGAAGTCCCACACGACGCCGGAACGTTGCGGTGTGCTGCGCGCGTCTTCGATCCCGGCGCGGAAGGTGAAGCACGCCACGACACCGAGCACGCCGACGATCGCGCCGACCAGCGCCGAGCGCACCGGGACCGCGCGCCTCCCCCGACCGGGCTCCACCGCAAGGCGCGAGCCCATGACCAGCGCCGGTGACCATCCCAACTGCGCGGCCCACCGTCCCGCGGTCGACGGCTCGTCGTACGCCGGCTGGCGCCGTGTCACGCGCCACCACGCGGTCAGTGCCGCGGTCGCAACCACGGCGACCACGATCGCGAGCACCGCCACCGCGAGCACCGGCCAGTCGGCGTGCGTCCCGAGGCCGAGGTCGTACTGACGCGCGGTGCCGATCGGGAAGCGCGACGACAGCGCGACCGCCACGATCACCGTCGTCACCGCGCCCACGACCGCGGTCAAGAACGCCGGCGCGACCATGGCCCGGATCGCGATCCGACGGTCGGCGCCGATCGCGCGCCACGTCGGGAGGTCGGCCGCGCCAGCGGTGACCGTCCGCACCAGCGCCTGCCCCACGAGCACACCACCTCCGACGAGCGCGGCCAGCGCGAACAGCAACAGGCCGTCGGTCTCGATGTCGGTGACGCTCTTCGCCTTGCGGATCCCGAAGAGGTCGTTGGAGCTCTCGACGTTCACCGGATGCCCGGCGATGCGGTCGACGTCGGCGCGGAGGGTGGCCAGGTCGGCGTCGCCGTGGTGGAGGTCGACGAACATGTTCACGAACCCCGGCAGCACCGCCCGGTACTTCTTGTAGAACGCGTCGGACGGTGTCCAGTCCGGGTCGCTCGAGGTCGCCTTCGAGACGCCGACGACGCGCATGCGTTGCGTGAACTCGAGCGACGGCAGCTCAGGCAACAGCTCGGGGGGAATCGTCCCCAGGCTCTCGGCCGACTGGCCGACGACCATCGTCGACCCGACGCCGAGGTGGAGCTTGTGGCGCGCGACCTCGTTGACGACGACCTCGTCGGAGCCCCGGGGCGCGCGGCCTTCGACGAGCGGCCCGACGAAGAAGCGCGTGCCGCGTGGGGTGATCGGCAGGATCGTCGAGTCGAGGCCCTGCGGACTCACGACCGCGGTGCCGAAGGCCACGAGGAACGGATAGCCCCGCGTCACCTCCGGCAGCGCGCCCACCGCGCGACGCTGGTCGGCACCGAAGCTCGGGTCGTTCGCGAGGATCGCCGCCGACGGGATGTGCGATGCGGCCACGAAGGCCGGGATCGAGTCCTGCGTGCGGCGGGCACCCGCCACCGCCGCCGCCGACAGACCGAACGTGGCGCCGGCGAGCAGCCCGAGCAGCGCCCACGCCTTCCACCGCGCCCGCAGCTCGGCACGCGCCCACATCCGCACCGCGGTCACGAGCACCTGCTCCTGCTCATACCCAGAGCAGAACACACTCCCTCGACTCCGCGAAAGGGTGCACGCCCACCCCTTGGTGGTGAAGGCAACCAGCCCGACGGCCGTACTGTTGCCCGGTGGACGGCCTCCGGTGACCGAATCGACCGGCGCGCGCCTCGACCGGCGGTTCGAGATCTGGGAAGCCGTACTCCTTGCGGCGGCGACCGTGATGGTCGCGTGGGCCGCGTTCCAGAGCGCCAAGTGGAACGGTGAGCAGGCCGACGCCTACGCCCGGGCCGGCGCCGCCAGGGTTGAGTCAACCAGGGCGTCGACCCATGCGGGCCAGCAGACCACCATCGACGTGAACTCGTTCACGTCGTGGCTCAACGCCCTCGCCAACGAGCGCCGCGTCGACCCGAATGCGAGTCGTACCGCCGACGGCTCGTACATCCCCGACCCCAACCAGCTCTCCGGGTTCTTGTACGAGCGGTTCCGCGCGGAGTTCAAGACCGCGACCGAGGCGTGGTTGCAGCTTCGCCCACTCGAGAACGCCGACGCGCCACCCACGCCGTTCGCGATGAAGGAGTACAAGCTCGCCGCGACGCAGGAGGCGGCGCGCTTCGAGCGTCAGGCCGAGCAGTTCTCCACGAAGGCACGCACCGCGAACGAGCGCTCCGACGAGTACGTGCTCGTCACCATCCTGTTCGCATCCGTGCTCTTCTTCGCCGGGATCTCGTCGAAGATGGACACGAAACGCGCGCGCCTGTTCCTGCTCGGCACCGGCGTCGCGATGTTCGTCGCCGCGTCGATCGTCGTGCTCTCGTTCCCGAAGACGTTCTGAGAGAACCGCGCGGCTCCTGGGCACGTCCGAGTTCTCAGTGCGAGCGCGCGTCGGAACGCCGTCGGGCTTCCGTATCGCGGTTCGTGTGTCATCTCTGCGACGCCTGAGCTTCCTCGATCCACCGAGTCCGTCACCTCGACAAAGTCCGAAGAGGCTGGCTACGTGTGCGCGATCAAAGGCTCCGGACGATCTGCTGCAGGATGATCACGCCGAAGAACACGACGAGGAACGACAGGTCGATCATGCCCGTCCGTGGCACGACCCGGCGGACCGGCCGAAGCACGGGCTCGGTCACCGTGAACAGGGCGCTGTTCACCGACGCGGCCACCCCGCCCGACCGCAGCGGGAACCACGACATCACGGCCCGGCCGACGAGCACGAGCAGGAAGATTTGCAGCAGCAGCAGGATGAATCCGGTCATCACGATCTCCGGTCAGACGATCAGGCGTCGCACGGGCGCGACGACTCTTTGGGAAACGTGCGCGTGTCCCCGAAAGTTCCGGGAGGCAGCGTCAGGACGAGGCCTTCGCGCCCCGACGTGGCGCGAGCACGCGCACGAGCGACATGTAGAGCACCACGATCGCCGCGAGCAGGCAGAAGCCCCGGAACAGCGTGCTGTGGCGGTCCGTGCCGACGAGCAGCCCGTGGATCGTCGCGACCGTGAACAGCACGTAGCTCGAAAGGTGGACGGCGTGCCATGCCCGACGGGACATGCGCTTCATCAACAGTGAGGTGATCTCGATCGCCAGCAGCAGGTACATCGCCACGATGCCGAGCGCGACGGCCCAGGTCTGATAGCTGCTCGCGAACGGCACGAACAGGTCCGCGGCCGTGAACTGGACGAATGTGTCGGCCCAGAGCCCGACGAGATGCACCGCGACGAAGACGACCGACAAGCCGGCTACGAAGCGGTGCACGTCGAGGACCCACGCGGGGGTGGGGCGGCGGACCAGGCGGGTGGAGAGCTGTAGCCCGCCGATGACCGCGAGCGTGAGCAGCGCCCAGGCCACGATGCCTCCCGCGCGCGCGGCGTACCACCACGTTTGGGAGCGCATCGGCTGAGTGTACGAGCACCGGGCTCAGCTGGCCCGGGTCTTGGTGTGCACCACGGGTGCGCTCGCAGCGGTCGACTTCGCGCTCGTGGCCGCGGCCGGAGTGGCCGTCGCCGCCGTTGCCACCGTGCCGGTGGCGCTCGTCGACGACTGCACCGCCGCGACTGCCGGCGGGGCGACCGCGGGGGTCGCCACCGACGCTGCGTTGTTGCCCGCCAGCAGCATGGTCCCGCCGATGCCGAAGAACGACGCCACGCTGAGGCCCGCGAGGAAGATGCGCGATGCGCCGGCCGGGTGACGCCGGCGGGCGCGTGCGCGCGCACCGGAGCTCGTGCCCTGCCCCTTCGTGGAAGGGCTCTTGGTGGACGCGGCCCGGCGCTCCTGGAGCCGGCGCAGTCGTTCCGCCTGGTCGATCGGTTCACGCTGGTCAGTCATCGGATTCACCCCTGCTCTGGCTCTGGTTCGACGACGCGCGCGATTGGTCGTCGGAATGCCCGCCCGAAGTCGCGCCGACCGTCGAGGCCGAGTTCGTCGCACTCGAGCCCGTCGCCGTCGAGTTGGTTGCGGTGGAAGCGGCCTGCACCGCGGGGGTCGGTGCCGTCGCCGCAGCCGACCCGAACACACCGGTGCCGGCGCCGACGGCGAACAGCGCGGAGGTCACACCCATGGTGATCGCAGCCGCGGTGGCCAATGCCGTCCTTCGTTCCATGTCCTGCTCCTCGTTCACGGACCCCGTCTCCGGGGATCACGAGCGATCTGTCACAGGAGACAACTCGACGGGGATGAAGGTCGTCGGAGGGCTCGGATGAAGCTTCCGTGAAGCACGCGGTCGCGGCCCGGAGGCGGCGCTACGGTCTCGGAGCGTGCCGGGACCGTCGAAGCCGCGAGTGCTGGTCGCCGACGACGAAGCCCGGATCCGCGAGCTCCTGGCGGGCTACTTCGAGGCCGAGGGCTTCGAGGTCACCCTTGCCCGTGACGGCACCGAGGCGCTCAGTGCCGCTCGTGAGTGCCGGCCCGATGTGGTGCTCCTCGACGTGATGATGCCCGGGATCGACGGCATCGAGGTGTTGCGCCAGCTCCGGGCCGAGTCCGACGTCTACGTCATCATGCTCACGGCTCGCTCCGACGAGGTCGACAAGGTGGTCGGGCTCTCGGTCGGTGCCGACGACTACGTCACCAAGCCCTTCAGCCCCCGCGAGCTCGTCGCCCGGACCCGCGCGGTGCTGCGGCGTGGCCGCGGGACGGAGCCGCCGGACGCGAGCGAACGGCTCGAGTTCGACGGCCTGGTCATCGACGTGACCCGCCACGAGGTCGCGCGCAACGGCACGCCGGTCGAGCTGAGCGCGCTGGAGTTCGACCTGCTCGTCGCCCTTGCTCGCGCGCCCGGGCGGGTGTTCACGCGAGCCCAGCTGCTCCAGCAGGTCTGGGGCTGGAACTTCTTCGGCGACGAGCGCGTCGTCGACGTGCACATCCGGAGCATCCGCCGCGCGCTCGGCGACAGCGCCGACGCGCCCCAACTCATCGGCACCGTGCGCGGCGTGGGCTACAAGTTCCTGCCTTCCCGATGAAGCGACTGCGCCGACTCGATGTTCGGCTGTTCGTGTCGTACGCGCTCGTGGTCGGTGTCGTCGTCGCCGCGTTCGCGCTCACGTTCGGCTTGCGCGCGACGTCGGACTTCGACGACCGCATCCGCGGCGAGGAGAGCGGTCACATCGAGGAGCAGTCGCACCAGGCATTCGTCGACGCGCTGTGGAGCACGCTCCCGATCGCGCTCGTCCTGAGCGTCGGCGCGGCCGGCATCGTCACCCTGTTCGTCACGCGACGGATCCTGCGACCCATCAACGCCGTCCGTGGCGCCACGAGACGCCTCGCCGCGGGCCACTACGACGAGCGCGTCACAGCACCCCGCGAGCTCGAGCTCGCCGCGCTCGCCGCCGACGTCAACCAGCTCGCCGCCGCGCTCGAGACGACCGAGCGACGACGGGCGCAGCTGATCTCCGAGGTCGCGCACGAGATGCGCACGCCGCTCACGACGATCAGCGGCTACATCGAAGGAGTCATCGACGGTGTGTTCTCACCGACCGACGAGCTCCTCGCGACCGTGTCGGAAGAGACGGCCCGGCTCGAGCGCCTCGCGTCGGATCTCGCCACCCTCTCGCGCGCCGAGGAGAACGCGCTCCCGCTGCAGATCACGCGTGAAGACCTCGCCGAGCTCGCGGCGATGGTCGCGGCGCGTCTCGGTCCCCAGTTCGACGACCAGCACGTCACGCTCGATGTGCACGACGGCGCGGCACTCCCCGTCGCTGTCGACCGTGACCGGGTGATCCAGGTGATCACCAACCTGCTCGGCAATGCGTTGACGTACACGCCCGAGGGAGGCCGCGTCGTCGTCGAGTGCGGGGAACGCGCGGGCGCGGCGACGATGGCAGTGCGCGACACGGGAGTCGGGATCGCCGCCGACGACCTGGGATTGATCTTCGAGCGCTTCTACCGCGTGCCCGATCTGCCCCGTCCCTCCGGAGGGAGCGGCATCGGCCTCACCATCGCTCGCGGCATTGCGCGCGCGCATCACGGTGACATCACCGCTGCCTCACCCGGTCGCGATCAGGGGGCGACGTTCGTCCTCGAGCTCCCGCTCGCGTCGCCGGAGCCCGGCTCGTCGTCGTGAGCCCGTGAACGCTCGCGTGCGGGACCGATTGTTCGGGCGGGCGGAAGAAGGGCATCTGCAGCGGCGCACGAGCGACTGGATCAGGCTCTTGGTCGGCATCGTGATCCTGGTGATCGCGGCGCGCCACGCCGGTGACGTGAGCGAGAGCGAACGCGCGCTCTACGACCTCGTGGTCAGCATCCCCGACCAGCTGGACCCGGTGTTCCTCGCGATCTACCGGCTCGGTGCGCTGTGGGCGGTGGGCCTCGTCGTCGTGGCCGCGCTCGTGGGGCGTCGCTGGCGTCTCGGACGGGATCTTCTCCTTGCCGGAGTCGTCGCCTGGCTCGCGGCGCGGCTCATCGGGGAGTTCGTGGTCGCGCACGAGACCTTCGGGCGCGGCGTCCGCGTCGCCACGGGCTTCGGCGCGACGCCCCCGTTCCCCGCCGTGCGGGTCGCAGTCGTCGTGGCGGTGATCTGCGCGGCCGGCCCGTACGTGACCCGACCGACCCGCGCGGTCGGACGCGCGCTCGTGCTCGCGGTCGCGCTCGCCGCGCTCTCACTGACCCGCTCGTACCCGAACGATCTCCTCGCGGCGGTGGTGCTGGGGTGGACGGTCGCGGCCGCGGTCCATCTGGTGTTCGGCTCTCCCGGAGGTCGCCCGACCGTCGAGCAGGTGCGCGTCGCGCTCGCGCAACTCGGGATCGACGCCTACAACCTGCGTCTTGCCGAGCTCCAGCCCACTGGGTCGACGCTCATGTTCGCCGAGGTCGATGACGCGCTCGTGCGCGTGAAGGTGATCGGTCGCGACGAGGCGGACGCACGATTCCTCGCGAAGCTGTGGCGCACGGTCGTGTACCGCGACTCGGGGCCGCCGTTGACGTTCACCCGTTTGCACGCGCTCGAGCGCGAGGCCTACTTGATGCTGGCCGCGCGCGAGGCTGGCGTGCGGGTACCGCCGGTGATCCTCGTCGGGAGCGCAGGACATGGTTCGGCGTGCCTCGTCGTGGGAACGGTCGGTGCGGTCCCGCTCGCCGACCTCACCGTGGAGCTGGTGACCGACGAGCTCCTCACCGCGATCTGGGAAAGCGTCGCCGCGCTGCATCGCGCGCGGATCACCCACGGACTCCTCGACGCGGAGCACGTCGTCGTGTCACCGGCCGGGCCGTGGATCGTCGGCTTCGACAACGCGCGAGCGAGCGTGAGCAGCCAACACCGGGCCTTCGACGTCGCCGAGCTCCTCGCGGCGACCGCCGCGATCGTCGGCGAGGAACGCGCCGCGCGCGCGGCAACCGAAGGGCTCGGGAGCGAGCGGGTCGCGATCGCATTGCCGTTCCTCCAGCCCGCCGTCCTCACGCGCGCAACGCGTGACGTCGCCGGGGGTCGCCGCAGCGACCGGGCCCGCAGCCTCGCGCGACTCCGCGACGCCGGGGCCGCCGCCGCGCGCGTGCCGACGCCCGAGCTGACCCGGATGCGGCGCATCGACCCGGTCAACGCCGCGATGGCCGTCGGCGGGCTGGTCGCGATCGCGGTCCTCCTCGACCAGGTGGGCGATCCGACCAAGGTGTGGGACACGGTGCAGAGCGCGAACTGGGCGTGGATCGCGGTCGCGCTGGTCCTCTCGTTCGCCGCGAACATCGGCTTCGCCGTCGGGCTGATGGGGACGGTCCCGGTTCGACTGCCACTGTGGCCCACCACGGAGGTGCAGGTCGCGATGTCGTTCTCGAACCTTGCGGTGCCCGCGATCGGCGGCCAGGGCATGCAGATCCGGTACCTGCAGCAGATGGGCGTCGACCTGGCTTCGGCGATCGCCGCCGGAGGCCCGCTCAGCACGGTCGGGAACCTCGTCGCGGTGCTGGGCCTGTTCGTGGTCGCGGTCGTGATCGAGCCGTCCCAGGCCAACCTCTCGCTCCTCCCGACCACCGGGTTGATCGAGCTCACCGCCATCGTCGTCGCGGTCGTCGCGATCGCAAGCGCAGCAGTGATGTCCGTCGCTCGCGTCCGCCACGCCGCGCTGCCGCCGATGCGACGCGCCGCGGCGACGATGCAGATCGTCCTCCGCTCACCGCGACGCCTCACGCTGCTGATCGGTGGCTACGCCTTGGCGACCCTGCTCTCCACGTGGTGCCTCCAGGCCTGCCTCCTCGCGTTCGGCGGGAGCGTGTCGTACTGGTCGCTGCTCGCCGCCAACATCGGGGTCATGACCGTCGCGTCGATCGTCCCGATCCCGGGTGGCGGCACTGCGGTCGGGACCGTCGGCCTGTCCGCGATCCTGGTGTCGTTCGGCGTGCCCGAGGAGGTCGCGGTCGCGACGGCGCTGATGAACCAGCTCGTCTACTCGTACTTCCCCGCGATCCCCGGCTGGTTCGCCACCAAGCACCTCTTCCGCCACGACTACCTGTAAGGGCCCGGTCAGCTCCCGCGGGTACCGGTGTGGGCGCCGCCCCCCTGCTGCGAGCTCCCCGACGATCCGGACCGTGCCGAGTCATCCCGGTTTCCCACCCGGGCGTCGTCAGCACTGCGGTGGCTCCGGTTGTCGCCGCCGCGCTCGACCGCGCTCTGCCGGTCACGTTCATGGCTCCCGTGGGCGTCGCTCGTCGCGCGCGCGATGCCGAAACCTCCTACGAACACCACGACCGCGCCGATCGCCGCGGCAACCCTCGATACCCACGTCGAAGCATGTCAGGAAGGCCCAGGCGAGTATCGACGCTCGGCGCGCCGAGCCTCCACGTTGCGTGGGCGATCTTCGCCTCGCTCGCAGACGGGCCGCTCGTTCGTCGCCGTTGGCTGAACTCGACCGCACCGTCAGAGCTACGCGAGACGCGCGCGACGCTCAGCCACTCTCTGTGTCTCAGCGGGGTGATCAGTCGCGAAAGTTGGTGAACTGCAGCGGCACGCCGAAGTCGTGCTCGCGCATCGCCGCGATCGCGGCCTGCAGGTCGTCGCGCTTCTTCCCCATGACGCGCAGCTGGTCGCCCTGCACCTGGTGCTGCACTCCCTTCAGCCCGAGGTCCTTGACGAACTTGCCGATCTCACGCGCCTTGTCACTCGAGATGCCCACGTTGAGCGCGACGGTCTGGCGCACCGCGCCCTTCGACGCCTCTTCGACCTTGCCGTACTCGAGCGCCTTGAGCGACACCTTGCGGCGTACCAGCTTCTCCTCGAGCACCTGGTGCAGGGCGACGAGTCGCGGTTCACTCTCGGTCTCGAGGTCGATCGTCTTGGGTGTGAGCTCGATCGACGAGCCGGTGTTCTTGAAATCGAAGCGCGTCGCGATCTCGCGCTGCGCCTGGTCGACTGCGTTGCGCACCTCTTGCATGTCGAGCTCGGAGACAACGTCGAACGACGGCATGGTCACCTCTGGGTGCTGGTGAGAACTCGAAGGAAGGACGCGGGAGACGGCCTGATACTGTACGCGGCCCGGGGTCGGTACCCGAGTGGCCAAAGGGGGCAGCCTGTAAAGCTGCTGCGCAAGCTACGTTGGTTCGAATCCAACCCGGCCCACCAGGCCCGCCCCAGTGGCGGGCTGTCTTGCTGCCCAGGGGGTGCGCGTCCTGGCTACGCGCGATTTCCGGTCAGCTCATTGGGAGAACAGCGTCTGTGCGATGCGCTGCTCGTGCGGCCCGGAGAACGTGAGGCTCACGCCGATCCGGACCCCGTCGCCGTCAACGGTCTCGTCGACGTATTCGACGATTCCGTGCAGCGTGAGCTCAACCGCGGTGCCGCCCATCCTCACGACCTCGATGGCGATCGCGTCGGACACCGTGACCGGCATGCTTCCGAGGAGCACCAGCCCGGCGCCCGCACGGGTGACGTCCGAGACCGTGCACGGCGATGACGTCTCGTCTCGGCGCCCCTCGATCCACGAAAGAGCGTCCCATTGCACAGATCTGCGGTCGCCGCGGCGTCGATCTCGACCGCGCTTCCTACCCAACACTCGAGACACCGATCTCGCTGGCGAGCGGCTGCCAACACGTGGTGGGAACGCCCACAAGGAACCCCTGCACGAATCGGATCCCGACGTCTTGGAGATCGAGGAGATCCTGCATCCGTTCGACGTTCTGCACCACGATGCGACCTCCGAACGAGCCTGCGAGCCGTGAGAGTGCTTCGCCGGTGTCACGGTCGTGATCGCGGTTCGCGCGTCGAATGTCGGCGACGAGCTGCTCCGGGATCTTGAGCACCTTGGGCCGCAAGGAGAGCAGCTCCTCGGGTGTCGTGTCATCGACTGTGTACGTGAGTGCAAGCGCCGCGCCAGCTCTCCTGAGGGGCCCCGCTTGTCGCGCCAACTCGTCGATGTCCTCAGGCTGTGTGGGCGTCGTGAGCTCGATCACGACACCGGTGAGGTCCGGCACGTCGAAGAGCGCGCGCTGCACGTGGTCGTCGAGAAGGGCGTGTGGGCTCACGTTGACCGACAGGAAGCAATTCCGTGGAGCGTCGCCGAGACGGCGGAGCGCGGCGCGCAGAGCGAGGCCCTCGAGCTCACTGCGGCGACCGCGCGTCGCCGCTTCCGAGAACCAGCGATCGGGAGAGAGCCCGGTCGCCCCGGCGAAACGTGCAAAGCCTTCATATCCGACGACGGTCGGCCCATGGAGATCGATGATCGGTTGCCAGAACACCTCGACGTCTTGGTGGATCAGCACGTGGTCCAAGAGGTCGTCCCACGCGGTACTCGGAATGTCCACGCCCGGTTCGGGGAGTGAGCTGAGCCTGGGCCATCTTGCCCGATCAGTTCCTGACGCGTCGACCGAACGCGCGGAACGAGTGTCCAGTGTGATCACGGGACTCCGACCACCAGAGATCTCGCGCGCCATCCACTCGATGAACGCCGGAACGTCGTGAAGCGCGCGGAAACTCGGGTGCGACGCGAGCGCCGCGGCAACCTGACCAACCGGACCACCGCGCAGGCGCTCGGTGACCTGATCGGACGCCTGCTGTAGGTGCAGGGCGTCGCCCTCGGCGACCGTCGCCGTGCGGACTTCAGTCATCGCACAGCAAGAGGGGCTTCCTCTCGCTCGAGCCACGCGCGTAGGCGAGTGATCGCCTTTCTGTGGATTTGGCACGCTCGGCTCTCGGTGACACCGAGCCTGGTACCGATGTCAGCCAGTGTCATGGAGTCGACGTAATACGACACGAGCACCGTTTGTTCGCGCCACGAGAGAGACTTCATCGCGGTGTAGAGCGATTCTCTCGAATCGAAATCCTGGTACGGATCGGAACGGTTGCTCACCGACGCGACGGAGCCGTCGACGTCGTACAAGACGTCGATGGTGTCTTCGAAGAGCTGGGCCCGGCTGGCATTGATCAGGATCTTCGTGCGCTCGAGCGCATCACGACTGACTCCGAGCTCAGCGAGGAGCTCGTCGTCTGATGGCGATCGCAAGAGCCGGTTCCGGAGCTCCGATTCTGCTCGCTCGACCGCGCGTGCACTCGCTCGCATCTTGCGTGGCACCCAGTCGATTGAACGGAGCTCGTCGAGAATCGCGCCCTTGATCCTTGTGATGGCATACGTCTCGAACCTGAACCCGCGACCCGGGTCGAACTTGTCGATCGCATCGAAGAGGCCGAACAGTCCAAAGCTCGCCAGGTCGGCTCGGTCGACGAAGCGTGGTATCGAGACGGCAACGCGGTCAGCGACCGACTTCACGAGCGGCCGGTAGTACAGCGCGAGCTCATCGCGGGCGTCGCGCGCGCCGTCGGCCTTGTAGCGATTCCAGAGCTCGGCGACGCGCGCGTCGTCGGAAGTATCCCGCCCGGTCACCCAGGAGCGGCACTCCGTGGTCATGATCCTGGCTGCGAATGAGCCGAGCTGGCCTCGAGCAGATCGGTGAGCCTGCCTTCGATGGCTTCCGGCGTGCCGCCGACGACACGGGCGAGCTCCGCGAGGTCGTCTTGGCGGAGCGAGCTCGCGGGCACGCCGGCGGATCCACGAAGGTCGACGAGCATCAACACGTACTCGCGGAGCAGCGCATCCCGCGCGGCCTCCCCTTCGAGCCGGACGGCCCCTCGGTCGGACAACGCGTGCGCGGCGAGCGCCAGCCGAAGGTTCGGTGGTGCGAACTCGCCGACGTCGACGCCGCAAGCGTCCGCAAGCGTGCGGAGGTCAGCCTCGGACATCGACGACTTCCCGCGTTCGAACGCCGCTACCTTGCGCCGGGTCAGGCCGGATGTACGAGCGAGCTGCCCCCGAGACTTTCCGAGTGTGCGGCGGACCTGTCGCAGCCTCTCGCCGACGTCGCCATTGGCCGTGTGTTCTGTTTGCCGCCCCATAGTGCGGTGAAGATCGGCCAATGGCCCATCACGCTAAAGGTGTTCTTGGTCACAAATGACGTCATCAACTCCGCGGCTGAAGCGCCGATAAGGACGGCAGGGAAAACTTGGGATCACGGGCCGCGCGAGAGCGTGGCCCGGTGGAGGGCTTCGTGGCGAAGCACGCGACACAGAAGAAGCAGAAGAAGACGAAGAAGAAGCTCAAGAAGGACGTGCGCGGCGAGCTCGACCGCGTGCTGCTGCGGGTCGAAGACGAGGCGTCGGATCAGCTCGAAGTGATCCTCAGTGGCGCACGCGAAGACGCCGCGGAGACGGCGGTCGCGATGCGCGGCCTGCACGCGATGGTGCAGTCCGACATGAACGAGGCACTCCTCGAGGTGAGCAATGGCTGCGTCCAGCTCCGTGAGGGACTCGCGCAGTTCAACGACGCTCGCGCCGCGGCGGAAACCTCCGCACACGAATGCGACGCGCGCGAGCGCGAGCGGCTCGAGCAGGCAGATCGGCGCAGCCAGGAAATCGCGGCTGACCTCGACGGTCTCGTCACCCAACTGCGCGCCGGTGCGGAAGCGCGGATCGATGACGTCTACCACCGCGTGGAAGAGCACGCGGTCACGTGCGAACACGCACTCGAACTGGCCCAACGCGAGGCCACCGAGCGGATCACCGAGTCGCAACGACTGGTCGATGAGCAGGCTCGTCGTTTCGGCGAGCACGTGTCCCGTGACCTTGCCGAGCTCTTGGAGGACGTGGATCGAAAGACGCGCGAGCTGCAAGAGTTGTCGCAGCTGCGCATCGAAGGCGCAGTCGCGACGATCGATGAGCGGTCGGTCGCGGCGTTGGGTCGTCTCGATGGGTTGTGTGAGCAGGTCGAGGAGCGGTCGGTCGCGGCGTTGGGTCGTCTCGATGGGTTGTGTGAGCAGGTCGAGGAGCGGTCGGTCGCGGCGTTGGGTCGTCTCGATGGGTTGTGTGAGCAGGTGGATGAGCGGTCGGTCGCGGCGTTGGGTCGTCTCGATGGGTTGTGTGAGCAGGTCGAGGAGCGGTCCGCCGCGGTTCTCGGCAGTCTCGACGGGTTGTGTGAACAGGTGGATGAGCGGTCGGTCGCGGCGTTGGGTCGTCTCGATGGGTTGTGTGAGCAGGTGGATGAGCGGTCGGTCGCGGCGTTGGGTCGTCTCGATGGGTTGTGTGAGCAGGTCGATGCGCGGTCCGCCGCGGTTCTCGGCAGTCTCGACGAGGTCTCTGCTCAGGCCCGGTCCGACGCCGAAGCCGTCAACCGACGCCGAATCGAGTACGACGAACTCGCCGATTCGCTGATCGCGTTCGAAGCCGAAGCGCGGGGCTGCGCGGCCGACGCCCACGAGGCCCTGGATCAGCTCCGCGAGCACGTCGCCTCCGCCGCCGGGCTCGAAGCGCAACTCAGTCCAGACCGCGACGCCGGCGTCCCGTCCGAGAACTCCACGGATCCGCGGCCCGACCGCGGGGACGACGAACTGCTCGGGGATCGACTCGACGAGCCCTTCGACGAGAACTTCTTCGGCAAGTTGGCGGAAGATCTTCGATCCGAACCCGACCGCGACGAGTTCCCGGGTGGCATCGACGACTCCGACTCCGGTCCGGCGGGGTGGGACACACCCCGACCCGTCGACGGCGATCCACAGGGTGCACCGGCACAGCGAATCGCCCTCCTCGACCCGATCCTGGACACGCCGGTCGCGGACATCTCGGCGTCGACCCCCACCGCACCCGCTGGACCGGTGACGGTCGTTGCGCCCCTCTCGGGCCTCACGGGACTGGTCGAGGAGCTGGCACGCACCGGCAACACATCGGTGCGCATCTCGATCGCTCACTCGGCGGCGAACCCCGCGTCATCGACATGTGTGCAGCTGGTCACCTACGACACGGCCGGATGGTGGAAGTGCGGCGAGGTGCCCGTAGCCGGAGGCAAGGACCTGGCCACGTCCGTGGTGGTCGATCTCGAAGAGCTTCGAGAGGCGCTCGAGGTGACCGGCCGGTTCGGCGAGAGCACGGATGTGCACATCACGCTGGACAACGGCGCAACCATCGGCAATCACCTCCTCCTCGCCCAGCCTTCCGATGACGTCCCGCTCCTCGATGGCGACCGCAGGCCCATCGAACACATCGACCTCGACTCCTCGAAGCGGCTCGGTTTGGTGCTCGAGACCCAAGCCGGACGGCTCTTCGTCGCGCCCGAGTTGCTCGGCTACCTGCGGCACCGCAAGGCCGCCGCCGCGCAGCTCGTGAGCATCGGCGGCTTCCCGTACCTGTCGACGCAGGTCCGGACGGTGGCCGGGAACCAGGAGATGACGATCGTCGGTCGGCTGCTGGGGCTCGGCGAGAACGACGAGCCGACGGTGATCGAACGGCGCAGCACTCCGGGCAACGAGGTCACACAGCTCGTCAACGCGTTGTCGCTCGACGCGACTCCTGCCGAGCTCGAGCACATCCTCAAGGTCGGGGTCGGTTACACCCGACGACGCGCCGCCGCGCACCCGGCTCTCCCGCCCGAGGTGATCGACGATCTGATCAACGACGGGACCGAGGCGATGCGCGCCGCTGCTGCGTCCAACATCAGCATCAGCGCGGAGGCCATCGAGTTGGCGATCGCCGATACCTCAGCGGTAGTGCGCGCCGCTGCTGCGTCCAATCCGTCCCTTCCTGCCGAGGGTGCGGAGCAACTTGCTCACGATCCGGTTCCCCACGTGCGCTCGCATCTCGCGTCGAACCCGAAGGCAACCGGGGATCTCCTCGACCAGCTCGCCCAAGATCACGACTCGTCGGTGCGTGCCGCGGTCGCATTTCGAGAGAACATCTCCACCGAGACCTTGCTCACGCTCGCGCGCGATCCCGACGGAATGGTGTGTGAAGCGGTCGCGCAGAACTCCGCGTGCCCACCGGAGGTCTTGAGCGAGCTCGTGAGCATCGTGCCGGGCTCGGTGCTGGCCAACCCGAACGCAGCGCCCAGCCTGTTGGTCGCGGGGAGCTCGGTCAACGTGTCACGTCTCCGTGAAGCAGTCGCAAGAAATCCTGCGACTCCGGCAAAGGGGCTGCGCAAACTTGCGCGCGACACCGATCCGGATGTCTTGCGGGCGGTTGCGGAGCACCCCGGAACCTCGTCCAGCACACGGCGTCGGGCCCGCAGGGCGCTCGGCGGCACGTAGCCGACCAGCGCCTACAGCATCCGCTGCATCTCGACCACGTCGAGCCAGTTACCGAACTTTCGGCCGACCTCGCGTTCGGTGCCCACGATCGCGAAGCCGCAGGCTGCGTGCAGCCGGATCGACGCGTCGTTGCCCCCCACGATGCGGGCGATGATCGAGTGGAAGCCGTGCGCGGCGGCGAGCCGGACGAGCTCCTCGAGCACGAGCCGCCCGATGCCGCGACCCTGATACGCGTCGAGGAGGTACACGGAGTCCTCAACCGTCGTCGCGTACGCGGGCCGTTCCCGAAACGTCGAGAGTGAGCCGAATCCAACCACTCGTCCGTCATCGACCGCGACCACGGCGAGGTGGCCACCCGAGTGCTCGTCGATCCATTGCGCTTGCTGGTCGATGGTGCGCGGTACGAGGTCGAAGAGCGCGGTCGAGGTGTTCACGAAGTGGTTGTAAATGTCGCGCAGCGCCGCCGCGTCACGGCGCTCGGCCGGGCGGATCAGCAGCTCGCCGTTGTCATCGTCCGGACCGGTCATCCGCGCACCGTATCCTGCCGGGGTATCGAACCGGCTCGTGTGCTCGTGATCTGTACCGCCAACATCTGCCGGTCGGTGATGACCGAGGCGTTCCTCGTCCGTGCGCTCGACCGTGTCGGTCAGAATGCGACGGTCACATCCGCGGGCGTGTACGCGATGGTGAACTCCCCTCCACCGGCCGACGTCGTCGCGGTCATGAGCGAGCACGGGCTCGACGTCGCCGGGCACCTTGCACGCCAGCTCGCGCAGCCCGGCGCATCCGATCTCGTGATCGGGCTCACCCGCGAGCACGTCCGCGAGGCGGTGGTGATGGAACCCACACTTCTGCCGAGCGCCTTCACCCTCAAAGAGCTCGCCCGCCGCGCCGCAGCCGCAGGCCCACGGCCCACCACGACATCGCTGTCGGAATGGCTCGCGACCCTCACCGCCGGCCGGGCGCTCGACGAGCTGCTCGGCGACTCGCCCGTCGACGACTTCCGCGACCCGATCGGCCAGCCGATCCGGGTGTACCGCCAGGCCGCGGGCGAGCTGGCGCAGCTCAGCGACGAGGTCGTCAGGCTCCTATGGCCATCGTTACCAGGGAATGCCAGGGAGGCTCGTGGGCCGGGATCCGACCGCGCACGGGGTACCGTCTGACGCGAACTGGGCCCCTCCCAGCCGCATCGAGAAGGACGCGACGGACGCACAACGTCGCGCTCGGTGGGGCTCATGCTCGCACTGCTCTGGCCGTGTGCACCGGATTGCATCGCAAACGCACGCGCGGGCTCGAAGGCCTCGGAGCTCGCGGGCATGACCAGCTATCCTGTTCGGCTCCGCCCCCTTAGCTCAGTCGGCAGAGCACTTCCATGGTAAGGAAGGGGTCTACGGTTCAAGTCCGTAAGGGGGCTCCGCGCCGTTCGGCGTGTAGCAAGGCCAGGCGGTGTAGCTCAGTTGGTCAGAGCACGCGGCTCATAATCGCGGCGTCGCGGGTTCGAGTCCCGCCACCGCTACTCACTCGTAGCACCAGGTACCAGGAGAGATCGATGGCAAGTGACAAGCGGGTCAAGGTGACCCTCGCCTGCGAGGTCTGCAAGCGGCGCAACTACATCACGATGAAGAACAAGACGAACGACCGTGAGCGCATCGAGATGAAGAAGTACTGCCGCTTCGACCGCCAGCACACCCTCCACAAGGAAACTCGGTAGCTCCCCCTACTCATGAGTAACCCCACGGCGGCGACATGAGTCGGAGATGACGACCAACGAACTGCCGCGGGAGCTCTCCGAGCTGGACCGGCTGGTCTTCGCCGCCAAGGGTGGGGATCGGCCGGCGTTCGACGAACTGGTGCGCCGCACCTACGTCGACACCTACACGCTCGCACTGCGACTCACGGCTCACGAGGAGGACGCACGCGACGTGGTGCAGGAGGCATACCTCCGAGCCTGGAAGGGCCTGGACCGCTTCCGCGGCGACGCGCAGTTCTCCACGTGGATGTACCGGATCACCGCGAATGCCGCGTACAGCTCCGTGAAGCGTAAGAAGCGCAATCGCGCCGAATCACTCGACACCGTCGACGACGTGATCGAGCTGCATCCCGACGCGCAGCCCGAGGAAGCGGCAGAGACGCAGGCGCTGCTGGCGAAGCTCTCCGGGGCGCTCGAGCAGCTGCCCCCCAAGCTGCGCGTGCTCGTCGTGCTCAAGGACGTGTACGGCTTGTCCCACGAAGAGATCGCCCACGAGCTCGGAATCTCGGTGGCCGCGGCGAAAGTCCGACTCCATCGAGGCCGAAGAAAGCTTCGTGACCTTCTTTACGACGAAGAGGGGATGGCCAATGCAGTGTGACGACGTCGCACGCGTCCTGCCCGCAGTCGTTGACGGCGACGCGACCGTCGACCTCTTCATGCAGCGACACATCGAGTCGTGCCTGCGCTGCCAGGCCGAGCTCGCGCGCTACCGCAAGATGCTGCGCGGCCTCCAGCTTCTCCGTACCCGCTACCTCGAGCCGGCCCCGGGATTGTTCGCCGCGACCCTTGCCGCGATCGAAGCCGAGGGAGAGCGCCGGGCGGTGCGATCCGCGCTCAGTGGGAGACGTATTGCCTACGCCGGCGCGATCGGCGGCGCCGCCCTTGCGGCGTCCGCGACCGCGGCTGCCGTGATCGTGCACCGCACCCGCCGCCGCGGCGTCCCGATCGCGGGTTGACCCTTCGTTCAGGTTTGCGCTCGTAGAGCTGAACGCGGACCTTGTCGAAGAACAGGGTGCGTATGAGGTTGTGGTTGCCGAGCTGCTGTGAGAATCCGCAGCCCGGATTCGCTCGCCTGCCGGGAACCACCTGGAGTGCGAAGGCGTTCACGATGAGTGAACAGTACATCCGAGTTCCCGACGGTACTGCCCACCGACGACGGCGCGTCTCACAGATCTCGGTCCAGTCCACGCGCCGGTCGCAGGGGCCGGCCGACGTGCGGACCGGGCCCGGCGACGGGCGGAGCTGCTCGACATGCTCGGCGAGGTCCCCAAGCGAGGGCAGCGGTCAACGTCCCCGCGATCCCAGCCGTGAACCCACTCGCGGTCGACGACGCAGTTCGGCGTTGATCGCGGCACATCGTGCCAATAAGCTGGTGGTGTCGTTCGGGTGTCCTTCTGGCCCCAGCTCGAACGATGCATCGTCCCCACGAAGCCAGACCGTCTGGAAGAAGGGGTGAGGGCGATGAGGCAGTACTACTGGTCGGGCGCAACCTACGATCCGGAGCTCTTTCACTCCGAGACTCGGTGCGGGATCGGTCGCCGGATCAAGAGGCTGTACCGACGACAAGGTGTCTACCCGCCGATCGGATTTCGCCGGTGCCGCGAATGCGTGCCGCGACGACGCGACGATTCGCCGCTGCGTTAGCCGAACGTTCCCAGGTCTTGGGATTCGATGTATTACATTGTAATATAGATCGCCGACGAAGACGGCTTCCCTCACGGTGCATGAACGGACCAGCACTTTGCGAGATGAGGCAATCGACGATTGGTCGCATCCAGGACTGCGCGAACGATCGCCTGATCGTAATCTGCTGTCACAATTGCGGCACCAGCGAGCAATTGCTCCGTCGGCGGGTCGATACACACCAGCGTGACGACCGCGACTTCCTCGCTCCCGGCCCGGACGATCTGCGTGGTCGCGACGTCGAAAGCCTCACCCGCGGGCTCGAGCTTCCGTAAGGCATCGACGCTCGCCGTGGCGAGCAGGCGAGCTCTCGTTTCCGATGCTGCGGTGCCTTCCGCGGTCCCTGCGGCCTCAGCGCCGCCTCGGGTGAGCACCACCTGAACATTGGTGCGCGCGCCGGCGGTGCGTGTCTCGATCGCGCCGATCGTCGGCCGCTCCTCGACGACGCCAGTCGCGCTCGGCTGACCCTGCTCGATGCGCTCGGCACTGTTCTGGACGACCGAGATGATTCTCCGATCGAGGTCGATTCCGAGGGACGCAAGGGCGAAGGAGTGGATATCCCGCGAAACCCGTTTCGGCTCCTTCAACGCTGTCACAACTACGTGAATTTCGGCGGGGCGACCCTTATCATCGACCACGACACGCACTGCCTCCACGTCCGGAAGAGAGCACAGCGAGCGCTCGAGTTCCTTGATATCAGGGGTCTGTTCGTCGTTCATGCTTGTCATCCCGGTCTGTGGGTGGACGCGGTCGATCGGCACAGCGCACCTATCGGTGCACATCGTGCCTCCCAGCGAAGCGCAATCCAAATAGCGGGCCTCACGGCCTTGTCCGCCAGCGAAGCGAAGCGAAACAGGAGCCCACATATGCCACGAATCAAGCGCGCGAGCGCGCCCGGATTCTTCACCAGCTGCCTCGTTCTTCTCCTCGGAGTGACCACACTCTGGTCTCTCACTGGCCTGGGTCGCCGCAAGCGATCACGCGCCAGCGTGGACGAAAGTCTCGGTGAGGCGCCGAGCATCGAGGGCGTAGCCGCTGTCGTGGCCCCGGCGATCGTGCCTGGCGTCGAACCGTCGCCGGTCCCCTCCTCCTCGTCGCCCTCGAAGGTCCCGCCCCGCGCGGTCCCGCGTGTGCGGCCTCGCGCTGGCGATGCTCTTCGCGGCGGGACTTGGGGTGCTGGTCTTCGCTCTGTCGAGCGATGTCGCGACCGCGGAGAGGCGCCACCATCGCCGAGGCGGCGCCTGCCCCGCGAGCGTCCAGCCGGACGCGTTGATACCGCCGGTTGACGTGGCTGCGGCGCCCGCGGAGAGGCGCCACCATCGCCGAGGCGGCGCCTGCCCCGCGAGCGTCCAGCCGGACGCGTTGATACCGCCGGTTGAGGTGGCTGCGGCGGCCGATGTGATACCGCCGGTTGAGGTGGCTGCGGCGGCCGATGTGATACCGCCGGTTGAGGTGGCTGCGGCGGCCGATGTGATACCGCCGGTTGAGGTGGCTGCGGCGGCCGATGTGACGCCGCCGGTTGATGTGGCTGCGGCGGCCGATGCGACGCCGCCGGTTGATGTGGCTGCGGCGGTCGATGCGACGCCGCCGATTGACGTGCCTGCGGCCCCGGCTCCAGAGTCACAGCCGCCGCCCGTGGTCGCTGCAAGCGGTCAGCCCATCCTGTTCTGGGTTTCGAGCAACGAGTTGGATCAGCTCTCGACGGAAGTGGTCCCCAGAATCTCGACTCCCTCCAACAGGCCGGGCATCGGTGGCTACGCCGTGATCACGGGCTCCATCGAAGGCTTCGGAGGCAGTCCGATTCCGGACTGGATGGTCTCCGAATGGAGCAGCGTCACGAGTCGCGGCCAACAGATCTATCCCGGCGTCTACGCCTCGTCTCCCACATCGCCGTTCGCCGACCTGTTCGATGACGGTCAGTGGGCAGCAGTCCGCGCTGGTCTGAGCCACCTCGCAGGTCGTGCCAGCCAAGCCGGGGCGGCCGGATTGTCATTGGACCTCGAGAACTACGGCGTGTCCGAAGCAATGTGGTCCGTGAGCTACCCGGGTAACACCCACGACGCGACCACAACGAGAGCGAAGATGTTCCAACGCGGTGAGGAGATCGCACCGATCTTCGCGTCGGTGGGCAACGTCGTCATCTATACGTCCTCGATCGCGGCTGCCCCCGGGTCCTACCAGGACGCGGTGCAGACCTATGCCGGGAACGGGACCAATGTGTACGCAGACAACATGTTCCCCGACTTCCTCCGCGGGCTCCTCGCGGGCGGCGCCAGGGTCACCGTGCTTGACTCGGTGTTCACGGCAGGCATCCAACTCCCGAACCGCTCGTGGGATGCTGCCATCGCCGAGTCGGTTGGCCTCATGGAAGGCCTCTTCCCCGGCGTCGACGCCTCCATCATGGTCTGGCCCGAAAACGGCGGCTCCAGCTCTGCCGAAGCCATCGCGATCGCCAGCAGATTGTCCACAGGCCCCGTGGTCATCTATGAGCAGCACCTCACCGACGGAGGCTTCGACTACGGCCCCTATCTCGCGGCGCTGCGAGCCGCGCTGAGCTAGTCGCCGAACTCGTTCGGTCAGGAACGTTCCGATCACCGCAACCCCCCAACGATTTCGTTGGGGGGTTGCGTGGTTTGGGGTCGTGTTTCGGGGTTGTCAAGCGAGAGTTCGTCGTGGGGTGGGCGTATTCGCCGTTCTCCGCCTCAATCACCGCCGAGGCGTGTCGATAGGTAGTTCGTGAGGCGTCGCGTTCGCGTCGGCGCTTCTGGGAACGTCGGCGTCGGCGTTGCCTGGACCGCCAGTCAGGGCAATTCCAGAGCAGGGGAAGCAGATGCGGATCGGGAAGAAGTCATTCGACAGCGTCCCGACGCGTCGCTGGACGCCGGAAGAGTCTGCGGCCTTCGAAGCCTCCCTCGCGATGAGGAAGAGCGAGCAACGCCCTGAGCTGGCGACGGTCAAGAGCCTCCCGACCCAAGGACCGACCAAGTGTGCGGGATGCGGTCTTCCCATCGAAAGGGGTCAGGCACGCATCGAGTCCTGGTCCAAGTGGGCAGAAGGTGACCCTCTTCCCGAAGTGCCCGAGCGCGCTTGGCACAGCTTCGAGTGTCTGCGCAAGGACGAGGCACTTGGGACCCGTCGACAGCAACCCTGAGGGGCCGTGTGCACGTCGACGCGGAGCGAGTCGGTGGCGCGGCAACCGCCGCGGCCTACGCGCTGAAGCGGTGAATGTCGGCGCGACGCACCGCAAGCGCAGGCGCGTCGTGGACCGGGCACACGAGCAGACCGTGGTGCGAGATCTTCGCGGCGTTGCACACCGGAAAGTCCTGCGACTGGTGCTGACAGTAGAGCCACCGTGATTGCCAGCCGCTCGTCTGCACCATCTCGCCCGCTTCGCCCTGAATGCGTTCCACGGATTCCCACCTTCCACGACTCGAGTCGCGCCCAGATGAGGCCAAACTCGCCGCCTCGACACGCTGTCATCGGCGCCTCCGCGCCGAGCTTGAGCTTGAAACGACGAAACCCGGCCCGAGGTGGGCTTGTCGTTCCTCGCGACCTCCGTCGGGGAGAAGAGATGATTCCGCAGACCCTGCCTGACCAGATCAGCCTGCTGCGGCTCGATACCGACTGGTACGAGAGCACGCCACGAATTCGGACACCTCTCCCCGTTGCTTGCGCCGGGCGGAGTCCTGATGATCGACGACTCCGGCCATCACCTTGGCGCGAGGAAGGCGACCGACGAGTACCTCGCCCGGCTCCCAAGGCCGGTGCTCGTCGCGCCGGCGGGGCCTGCCCGAAGCGCTCGCGTGGCTCGCTGCTATCCTGAGTGGCTCCGGCCCGACCGACGCCCGGAGGGCAGTAGCTCAATTGGTAGAGCTCCGGTCTCCAAAACCGGCGGTTGGGGGTTCGAGTCCCTCCTGCCCTGCTGCGAAGCACGTTGCACTGCGAAGCACGTCCAAAATCCGAACTGACCAGAGGTTGCCCCCGTGGCAATGAACCGACAGACCAAGCGCATGATGGCGAAGCAGGGCACCGACAAGCCCAAGGCTTCGACGAACCGCGCGGTCGCGGCACCGCCGCACAAGGACAAGCGCATCGGCCCGGGTGAGTACCTCGGTGAGGTCCGCTCGGAGATGCGCAAGGTGGCCTGGCCCAGCAGGCAAGAGGTCATCAACTCCTCGATCATCGTGCTGATCGCGGTCGTCGTCATGACCACCCTCATCTTCGGCTTCGACTACGCGTCAGCGAAGTTCGTGCTGTTCCTCTTCGACTGACCGCGTGCTCATGGACGACCTCGAACCGACCACAACCAGCAACGGCGACGCCGCGCTCCCTGACTGGGCGCGCGTCGACCCGTCGACGGAAGAAGACCTCATCGTGGAAGAGCTCGTCATCGAAGCAGTCGAGGTGGGTGACGACGGCGAGGAGACCCTCGTCGAGGAGACCATCATCGAGGTGATCGCCGAGGCCGACTCCGGCGACCTCGCCGACGCCGAGCTCATCGACGTGATCTCGATCGACGGCGAGCTCGACGACGAAGACGCCGAGCCCTCGGAGCCGGCGGAGCCGAGCCCGTACGACCGTCCCGGCGACTGGTTCGTCGTGCACACGTACGCGGGCTACGAGAACAAGGTGAAGCAGAACCTCGCCAGCCGCGTGCGTTCGATGAACGTCGAAGGCCGCATCTTCGAGGTCGTCATCCCGATGGAAGACGTCATCGAGTTCAAGGGCGGCCGCAAGGTCGTCGCCCAGAAGAAGCTCTTCCCGGGCTACCTCTACGTGCGCATGGACCTCGACGACGACTCCTGGTACGTCGTGCGCAACACGCCCGGCGTCACCGGCTTCGTCGGCAACGGCGCGCGGCCCACACCGCTGTCGCGCAAGGAAGTCGAGAACGTGCTCGGCGTCGGCAAGGAAGAGCCGGGCGTGGAGAAGAAGGTGCGGCCGCGGCTCGAGTTCGAGGAGGGCGAGCAGGTGCGTGTGATCACGGGCCCGTTCGCCGACTTCAACGGTGCGATCTCCGACATCGACGTCGCCCGCTCGAAGCTCACCGTGCTCGTGAACATCTTCGGTCGTGAAACCCCTGTCGAGCTCGAGCTCGGCCAAGTCGCAAAGCTGTAGAGGAAGAACGTGGCCAAGAAACGACTCGCTGCAATCGTCAAGATCCAGATCCCCGCGGGGCAGGCAACGCCGGCGCCGCCGGTCGGTACCGCGCTCGGGCCGCACGGGATCAACATCATGGACTTCTGCAAGGCGTACAACGCCGCGACGGAGAGCCAGCGCGGGCTGGTGATCCCGGCAGAGATCTCGATCTACGAAGACCGCACGTTCACCTTCGTGACGAAGACCCCGCCGACCCCGTTCCTGCTCCGGCAGGCCGCGGGGATCGAGAAGGGCGCGGCGAACCCGCGCACCGACAAGGCGGGCAAGGTCACGTCGGCGCAGGTGCGCCAGATCGCCGAGACGAAGATGCCCGACCTCAACGCCATCGACCTCGACGGCGCCATCCTCCAGGTGGCCGGCACCGCCCGCTCCATGGGCATCGCCATCGAGGGCTGAGACTGCACTGCCCACCCCCTCGGAGAATTGCGTAGACGGCCTGCCGGCGGACGACCTCGCCACCGGATCGACGGGTACCACCGAGGGAGCTTCCTCGAAGGAGAGCGACATGGCACAGCACGGCAAGAAGCACGTCGACGCGATGCGCAAGTTCGACCGCGAACGTCTCTACCCGCCGCAAGAGGCGATCGAGATCGTGAAGTCGCTCGCCACGCGCAAGTTCGACGAGACGATCGAGGCCGCGTTCCGCCTCGGCGTCGACCCTCGCAAGGCCGACCAGATGATCCGCGGCACCGTGTCGTTGCCGCACGGCACGGGCAAGAGCGTGCGGGTCGCGGTGTTCGCGCAGGGCGACCTCGCGCGTGAGGCCGAAGAGGCGGGTGCCGACGTCGTCGGTTCCGACGACCTCGTCGCGCGCATCGAAGGCGGGTTCCTCGACTTCGACATCGCGATCTCGACGCCGGACCTCATGGGCCAGGTCGGCAAGCTCGGCCGCACCCTGGGGCCGCGTGGCCTGATGCCGAACCCGAAGACGGGCACCGTCACCAACGAGGTCGGCAAGACCGTCGCCGAATTCAAGGCCGGCAAGGTCGAGTACCGCACCGACCGTCACGGCAACGTGCACGTGCCGCTCGGCAAGGCGAGCTTCGAGGCGCGCCAGCTGCTCGAGAACTACCACGCCGTGCTCGACGAGCTGCTGCGGGCGAAGCCCGCGTCGGCCAAGGGCCGTTACCTCAAGGCGATTGCACTGTCGTCGACGATGGGTCCCGGCGTTCACGTCGACCCCGCCTTCACCCGCCTCGACGCGCACCTCGCCGAGGCGGTGTAGTACCTTTCGCTGTTCACAACTTCATCTGCCACAGACCTCCGGTCTCATCGAGGTAATGGAGCTTCCGGTCAACGGATCGGGTTCCGCCGGACGAGGCGCTCTCTGCAACGGGACGTTTCGCGTGTCTGCGGCGTCCCGTTTCTTGTTGGAGAGAGCGCACGCATGGCAAGACCCGAAAAGGTTGCGGTCGTCGAAGAGATCCGCACGAAGGTGGCGGAGGCCGACGCGACCGTCCTCACCGAGTACCGCGGCCTCACCGTGCACGAGCTGGCTCGCTTGCGGGCGTCGCTGCGTACGACCGGCACCGAGTACAAGGTGTTCAAGAACACGCTGGCGCGGCGAGCCGTCGAAGGTGGCGACCTCGAGAGCGTGGCGTCGCTCTTCGTCGGGCCGGTTGCGATCGCGTTCGTGCGCGGTGACGCGGCCGCGGCTGCGAAGGCACTCCGCGAGTTCGGCAAGGACAACCCTGCGCTGATCCTGAAGGGCGGGTTGCTCGGCACCCGAGTGCTCACGCCGGTGGATCTCGAGGCGCTGGCCGACCTGCCGTCGCGTGAGGTCATGCTGGCGCAGGTCGCCGGTGTGTTCCAGGCCCCGCTCACCAAGGCCGCCGGCCTGTTCCAGGCGTTCACCCGCAACTTCGCGTACGGCGTGAAGGCCCTCATCGACCAGCGCATCGAGGGTGGCGAAGCCGCTCCTCCCGCCCAGGTCGCCGAGGTTGCCCCCGTTGCCGAGGCCGAAGCAGAGGTTGCCGAGGCGCCCGCCGAGGAAGAGCCCGAGGCCGAGGCGACCGAGTCCGCATCAGAGTCCGAGTAAGGAACAGGAGAGAGCACACCATGGCAACCCCGAGCACTGCAGAGCTGCTGGACGTCTTCAAGAGCATGACCGTCCTCGAGCTCAACGACTTCCTCAAGGCCTTCGAAGAGGAGTTCGGCGTGACCGCCGCAGCTCCGGTCGCAGTCGCGGCCGTCGCCGGTGGCGGCGGTGGCGGCGGCGAGGCCGCAGCCGAGGAGCAGGACGAGTTCGACGTGATCCTCACGGCGGCCGGCGACAAGAAGATCCAGGTCATCAAGGAGGTCCGTGCGATCGTCTCGGGCCTCGGTCTCAAGGAGGCCAAGGACCTGGTCGACAGCGCGCCGAAGCCCGTGCTGGAGAAGGTCAGCAAGGAAGATGCCGAGAAGGCCAAGGCGCAGCTCGAAGAGGCCGGCGCCACCGTCGAGCTCAAGTAGCTCGACGCGGCCATGACGCTGCGTGAGCGCTACGGCCCCTGGGCCGTCGTGCTCGGAGGGTCGGAGGGCATCGGCGCATCGTTCGCGCGCCAGCTCGCGGCCGACGGCGTCGACGTCGTGCTCGTCGCGCGCAACCCCGAACCGTTGCGCGCGACGGCCGACGAGGCGCGGGCGCTGGGCGTCGACGTGCGCACGCTCGCCGTCGACCTCACGTCCGGCGGTGCGATCGACGAGATCGTGTCGGCCACGGAGGATCTCGACGTCGGCCTCGTCGTGTACAACGCGGGCGCGGTGCACTCGGGCGCCAGCGTGCTCGACAATCCCGTCGACTTCGCGCTCAACCTCGTGAAGCTCAACTGCGCGGGGCCGGTGCAGGTGTCACACCACTTCGGCACCCGCATGGTCGAGCGGGGCCGGGGCGGCCTGCTGTTCGTCGGCTCGATGTCGGGGGTGTGCGGCGCGTCCGGCACCGTCGCCTACGCGGCGTCGAAGGCGTTCGTGCAGGTGTGGGCAGAAGGTATGTGGTCCGAGCTGCACGACCAGGGCGTCGACGTGGTCGCGCTGATCGCGGGCGCCACGCTCACACCGGCGATGCAGCGCAGCGGCTGCCGCGTCGAGCTCTTCGACCCTATGGATCCCGACGACGTCGCCCGTGAGGGCCTCGAGCACCTCGCCGACGGACCGGTGTGGGTCCCCGAGAAGCTCCACCCCTTCTTCGATCAGCTGCGCACCATGCCGCGCGCGGAGGCCGTCGAGCTCATGACCGCCGGCGGCCGCCTCATCTGGGGCGTCGACGACCCCGAGAGCTCCACCTGGACGGGATAGTCCTCACGAGCAAGTGTCACTCGAGTGGGAAATAGCCACCTCAACTGACACTTGCTGGGGGGGGCGATGGGCGGAACGTGTTCCAGAGGTCGAAGGCAGCTGAGGCGTCCAATGCGGCGACGGTCAACGGGTCGACGCCGGCGAGCGTGACGAGGGCGTCGGCGAGCCAGTCGGGGACGGGCGTGCGCAGGCGCCCGCGCGGCACGGGGACGGTGCCGGTGATGCGGCCGAGGCGCCGGAGGATGCGGGCCAACTGCACGACGTCGGGCTGGTCGGCGCCCTGCATGCAGGCGAGCGCCTCGGCGTAGGCCTCGCCGTCGAGGCGGGCGCCGTCGACCCAGAGCTCGTGAACCGTGATGACGTCACCGGCCACCGAGTACACGACGCGCCACCGACCGCCCTCGGCGGCGAGTACCCGGTAACCGGTCGCCTCGTCGAGGAGCGGCGCACCTGCCGCGGGCTCGTCGGCGAGCGTGGCGACGACGGCCAGCACCCGCGGCGCCACCACGGGCCCCACCCGCCGGAGGTCTTCGATCGCCGACCCCGTCAGCACGACGCCGCTCACGACCCGGTGAACGCGCGGAACGCGTCGTCGAGTGCGACCCGCCGGCCGTCGTCGTCAGCTGACCGCCCGATCACGAGCGCCAGGTCGCGCAGGTCGCGCCGCAGCTCGTCGAGCGCCGCCAGCCGTTCCACCGACACAACGGCGGCGACCGGCGCGCCCCGCCGCGTGACCACCACCTCGGCGCCGTGCGCGGCGTCGGCCACCAGCCGCGCCACGCCCCGGGCACTCGCCTCGGTGACGCTGATGTGCTCCCGCTCCAGGCCGGCCACGGCACCGAACTGTACAGGAACCTGTACAGATATGGTGGGAAACCTTGACCCCGCCACCACCATGCCCTAACCTGCCCACCTAGAGAACAGGACCCCGGCGGGGTCTGTTCTTTGGTGTCCCTTGCACGGGGCATTTTGACGCGCTAGTCTCTTTTCAGTCGTGTCTGCCCGGCCGTGCCTCCGCTGATCATCTCAACCTGGTCCGCGCGCGTCTCCAATCATTTAGGGAGTTGACGTTGCCTTCTCTCGCGTCCCGCGAACGTCTCTCGTTCTCGAAGCTTCGCGAAGTGCTCGAACTGCCCGATCTCATCGCGGTGCAGCGCCTGTCCTTCGACTGGTTCCTCGAAGAGGGGGTCAAGGAAGTCCTCGACGACATCTCGCCGATCGAGGACTTCACCGGCCAGCTCAAGCTCGAGCTGTCCGACCACATCTTCGACCCGCCCAAGTACTCCGAAGACGAATGCCGCGAGCGCGACATGACCTACGCTCGCCCGCTGTTCGTCACCGCGAGGTTCATGAACGCGCAGACGGGTGAGATCAAGGAGCAGACCGTCTTCATGGGCGACTTCCCCATGATGACGGACCGCGGCACGTTCATCATCAACGGCACCGAGCGCATCGTGGTGTCGCAGCTGGTGCGCTCGCCCGGCGTCTACTTCGGCATCAACCCCGACAAGACGTCGCCGGAGAAGGACATCGTCGACGCCAAGATGATCCCGGGCCGCGGCGCGTGGCTCGAGTTCGAGGTCGACAAGAAGGACGTCGTCTACGTCCGCATCGATCGCAAGCGCAAGCAGCCGGTCACCGTGCTGCTCAAGGCGCTGGGCTTCGGCGAGACCGAGGACGAGCTCCTCAACCTCGTGCTCGACCCGCAGGGCAACCCCTACGAGTCGATGCGCAACACGCTCGAGAAGGACCACACCGAGGACGCCGACGCGGCGTACATCGACATCTACCGGAAGCTGCGCCCGGGCGAGCCGCCCACGCCCGACTCCGCGCGTGCGCTGCTCGAGAACCTCTTCTTCAACCCGAAGCGCTACGACATGGCCAAGGTCGGCCGCCACAAGGTGTCGAAGAAGCTGCGCGACGAGTACGGCAAGCTGCCGCTGAAGAAGTACGACCTCACGGTCCCGAATGCCGACCCCGAGGCCGGCCCGGTCGAGTACCAGATGTCGAAGGCCGACATCCTCGCCACCGTCTCGTACCTCATCAAGCTGCACAACAACGACCCCGACTACTACCGCGACGACATCGACCACTTCGGCAACCGCCGCGTGCGCTCGGTCGGCGAGCTCATCCAGAACCAGGTGCGCGTCGGCCTCTCGCGCATGGAGCGGGTCGTGCGCGAGCGCATGACGACGCAAGACGTCGAGGCGATCACGCCGCAGACGCTCATCAACATCCGGCCCGTGGTGGCGGCGATCAAGGAGTTCTTCGGCTCCAGCCAGCTCAGCCAGTTCATGGACCAGACCAACCCGCTCGCGGGCCTCACCCACAAGCGCCGCCTCTCGGCCCTCGGGCCCGGTGGTCTGTCGCGTGAGCGCGCCGGGTTCGAAGTGCGAGACGTGCACCCGAGCCACTACGGCCGCATGTGCCCGATCGAGACGCCGGAAGGCCCGAACATCGGCCTCATCGGCTACCTCTCCACCTTCGCCCGCATCAACCGGTTCGGCTTCATCGAGACGCCGTACCGCAAGATCGTGAAGGGCGTCGCCACCGACACCATCGAGTACCTCGCGGCCGACGACGAAGACCGCTACGTCATCGCGCAGGCGAACGTGGCCGTCGACGACAAGGGCTCGTTCCTCGAGGAGAAGGTGCTCGTGCGTACCCGTGGGGGCGAGGTCGCGTACGTCGACCCGCACGAGGTCGACTACATGGACGTGTCGCCGAAGCAGATCCTCTCGGTGGCCACCGCGCTCATCCCGTTCCTCGAGCACGACGACGCCAACCGCGCGCTCATGGGCGCCAACATGCAGCGGCAGGCCGTCCCGCTCCTCCGCTCCACCGCGCCGTTCATCGGCACCGGTGTGGAGGCCCGCGCGGCGCGTGACGCCGGCGACGTCGTCCTGGCCAGGGGCCCGGGCACGGTCGTCGACGTCACCGGCGACACCGTCGTCGTCGACTACGAGGGCGTCGGTCGTCCGACCACGCACCGCCTCTACAAGTTCCGTCGCTCCAACCAGGGCACGTGCATCAACCAGAAGCCGCGCGTCGACATCGGCCAGAAGGTCGAGAAGGGCACGGTGCTCGCCGACGGGCCGTCCACCCACGAGGGTGAGCTCGCACTGGGCAAGAACCTGCTCGTCGCGTTCATGCCGTGGAAGGGCCACAACTACGAGGACGCGATCGTGATCTCCGAGCGCCTCGTGAAGGACGACGTCCTCACGTCGATCCACATCGAGGAGCACGAGATCGACGCCCGCGACACCAAGCTCGGTGCCGAGGAGATCACGCGCGACATCCCGAACCTCTCGGAGGACATCCTCAAGGACCTCGACGAGGACGGCATCATCCGCGTCGGCGCCGAGGTCGGCCCCGGCGACATCCTCGTCGGCAAGGTCACGCCGAAGGGCGAGACCGAGCTCACGCCCGAGGAGCGCCTGCTGCGCGCGATCTTCGGTGAGAAGGCGCGCGAGGTCCGTGACACGTCGCTCAAGGTCCCGCACGGCGAGACCGGCAAGGTGATCGACGTCAAGAAGTTCTCGCGTGAAGAGGGCAACGAGCTCCCGCCGGGCGTCAACCAGCTCGTGCGGGTGTACGTCGGCCAGAAGCGCAAGATCAGCGAGGGCGACAAGCTCGCCGGCCGCCACGGCAACAAGGGTGTGATCTCCAAGATCCTCCCGGTGGAAGACATGCCGTACATGGCCGACGGCACGCCCGTCGACATCGTGCTCAACCCCCTCGGTGTGCCGAGCCGGATGAACGTGGGCCAGGTGCTCGAAGCGCACCTGGGCTACGCGGCCCGACACGGGTGGGAAGGCCAGCCGACGGCACCGCCGCACCCGGCGAAGACCCGCACGGTCACGAAGCCGGCGGTCTGGGTCGCGAGCCCCGTGTTCGACGGCGCCCACTGGGACGAAGTCGACCAGTCGGGCCCGCACCGCACGATCCAGCAGCTGTTCGAGACCATGCACGACGACGGCCAGGGCAGCTACGGCAAGCTCGTCGGCAACGACGGCAAGGCCACGCTGTACGACGGCCGCACCGGCGAGGCCTACGACCGCCAGGTCACGGTGGGTTACGTCTACATCCTGAAGCTGTCGCACCTCGTCGACGACAAGATCCACGCCCGGTCCACCGGCCCGTACTCGATGATCACCCAGCAGCCGCTGGGTGGGAAGGCGCAGTTCGGTGGCCAGCGCTTCGGTGAGATGGAGGTCTGGGCCCTCGAGGCCTACGGCGCGGCGTACGCGCTGCAGGAGATCCTCACCATCAAGTCCGACGACGTGCTCGGCCGCGTGAAGGTCTACGAAGCGATCGTCAAGGGGGAGAACATCCCCGAGCCCGGCATCCCCGAGAGCTTCAAGGTGCTCATCAAGGAGATGCAGGCGCTCTGCCTCAACGTCCGCGTGATGAACGAAGCGGGTGAAGAGGTCGAGATCCGCGAGCTCGACGAAGACGCCTTCCGCACCACCGAGTCGCTCGGCATCGACCTCTCGAGGCCCGAGCGCGGCACCGACGAAGAAGACGAACAGCGTCGCCGCGAGGCCGCGGCGAACCGCCCGTACTAGGTAGCAGAGACGAAGCGAAGCCGTGCTCGGATGAGCGGGACGGCGGAGCGGAGTCGACCAAGCAATGAGGAGCAGCCAAGTGCTCGACGTCAACGACTCCGCACAGCTCTCGATCGCGCTCGCCACCGCCGACCAGATCCGCACCTGGTCGAACGGCGAGGTGAAGAAGCCGGAGACCATCAACTACCGCACGCTCAAGCCCGAGAAGGACGGACTCTTCTGCGAGAAGATCTTCGGCCCGACCAAGGACTGGGAGTGCTACTGCGGCAAGTACAAGCGCGTGCGCTTCAAGGGGATCATCTGCGAGCGGTGTGGCGTCGAGGTCACGCGCTCGAAGGTGCGCCGCGAGCGCATGGGCCACATCGAGCTGGCCGCGCCCGTCACGCACATCTGGTACTTCAAGGGCGTGCCGAGCCGTCTCGGCTACCTGCTCGACATCGCGCCGAAGAGCCTCGAGAAGGTCATCTACTTTGCCGCGCACACGATCACGTGGGTCGACGAAGAGCGCCGGCACAAGGACCTCGCCGAGCTCGAAGGCGACATCCGCGCCGAGATCGGTGACGTCGAGAAGCAGCGTGACCTCGAGCTGCGCAAGCGCGACGAGGAGTACGAGACCGAGCTCGGCGAGCTCGAAGGCCGCGAGGCCAAGAAGGTCGAGCTCGAGCGGGCCGAGAAGGCGCGCAACAAGGACTACGAGGAGATCCGGCTTCGGAGCGACAACGAGATCGACTTCCTCAAGACGGTCTGGGACACGTTCCGCTCGCTCACGCCGAAGCAGCTGATCGACGACGAGCGCGTGTGGCGCGACCTGCGCGACCGCTACGAGGAGTACTTCTCCGGCGGCATGGGTGCCGAAGCGATCAAGGACCTCATCTCGCGCATCGACATGGAGGCCGAGGAGGCGTTCCTCAAGGAAACCATCATCACGTCGAAGGGCCAGCGCAAGGCGAAGGCGATCAAGCGCCTCAAGGTGATCTCCGCGTTCAACCGCGAGAACGCCGACGGCCGCAAGATCAACTCGCCGATGGGCATGGTGCTCGACGCGGTGCCGGTGATCCCGCCCGACCTGCGCCCGATGGTGCAGCTCGACGGTGGCCGCTTCGCGACGTCCGACCTCAACGACCTCTACCGCCGCGTGATCAACCGGAACAACCGGCTGAAGCGGCTCCTCGACCTCGGTGCGCCCGAGATCATCATCAACAACGAGAAGCGGATGCTCCAGGAGGCCGTCGACGCGCTGTTCGACAACGGCCGCCGCGGGCGTCCGGTGACCGGCCCGGGCAACCGCGCGCTGAAGTCACTGTCCGACATGCTGAAGGGCAAGCAGGGCCGGTTCCGCCAGAACCTGCTCGGCAAGCGCGTCGACTACTCGGGTCGCTCGGTGATCGTCGTCGGCCCGCAGCTCAAGCTCCAGCAGTGCGGTCTGCCCAAGCAGATGGCGCTCGAGCTGTTCAAGCCCTTCGTGATGAAGCGGCTCGTCGACCTCGAGTACGCGCAGAACATCAAGTCCGCGAAGCGGATGGTGGAGCGCGCGCGCCCGCAGGTGTGGGACGTGCTCGAAGAGGTCATCAAGGAGCACCCGGTGTTCCTGAACCGCGCCCCGACGCTCCACCGTCTCGGCATCCAGGCGTTCGAGCCGGTGCTGGTGGAGGGCAAGGCGATCCAGATCCACCCGCTGGTGTGCACCGCGTTCAACGCCGACTTCGACGGCGACCAGATGGCAGTGCACCTGCCGCTGTCGTCGGAGGCGCAGGCCGAGGCGCGGATCCTGATGCTGTCGGCGCACAACATCCTGTCGCCGGCCCACGGTCGTCCGATCACCGTGCCCACCCAGGACATGATCATCGGCGCCTACTACCTCACCGAGACCGTCGACTCCGCGCCCGGTGACGGACGCGCGTTCTCGTCGCTCGACGAGGCGGTGCTCGCGTACGACGAGCGGTTCGCCGCCGATGCCGACGGCAGCGAGCTCTCGCTGCACGGCCTCATCAAGGTGCGCATGCCCGCGGCGCGGTTCCCGGAAGACGTCTATCCGGACCGCAGCGACGAGAGCCCCGACTCCATCGTGCTGTCGCGCAGCGGCAGCAACGGTGACGGTCGCGTGCTCGTCGAGACCACGCTCGGGCGCCTGCTGTTCAACGAGGCGTTCCCGCCCGACTTCCCGTTCCAGAACCGGACGGTGAAGAAGCGCGACCTCACCGAGATCGCGAGCGTGCTCGTGGAGTCGCACCCGCGGGCCGTCGTGGCGCAGAGCCTCGACAAGCTCAAGGACCTCGGCTTCGAGTTCGCGACGCGATCGGGGCTCACCATCTCCATCGCCGACGTCAAGACCCCCGACAGCAAGGCCGCTCTCCTCGCCAAGTTCGAGGACGAAGCCGAGAAGGTCGAGGGCCAGTACGAGCGCGGCGTCATCACCGACGACGAGCGGCGTCAGAAGGAGATCGAGGTCTGGAGCGAGGCCACGGCCCGCGTCCGTGACGCGATGCAGGAAGAGATGCGTGAGCAGACCTTCAACCCGATCGACATGATGGTGGGCTCGGGTGCCCGCGGCAACCTGCTGCAGGTGCAGCAGATCGCCGGTATGCGTGGCCTCGTCGCCAACCCGCGAGGAGAGATCTTCCCGCGGCCGATCAAGTCGAACTTCCGTGAAGGCCTCTCGGTCCTCGAGTACTTCATCTCCACCCACGGTGCCCGTAAGGGCCTCGCCGACACCGCGCTGCGTACCGCCGACTCCGGCTACCTCACGCGGCGACTCGTCGACGTGGCGCAGGAGCTCATCGTGCGCGAGGACGACTGCGAGAGCACGCGCGGGATCTGGGTCGAGAAGGTCAGCGACGACCCCGACGTCATGCGCATCCTCGAGACCAAGCTGCTCGGGCGTGCGTTGGCGGAAGACGTCACGCTGTCCGACGCCACGAAGATGGCGCGCAACACCGAGGTCGGCGAGATCGAGCTCGGTGTGCTGGCGGCCGACCCGGCCGTCGACCGTGTGCGCGTGCGCTCGGTGCTCACGTGCGACTCGCTCAGCGGCGTGTGCGCGCTGTGCTACGGGATGATGCTCGCCACCGGCAAGCTCGTCGACCAGGGTGAGGCGGTGGGCATCATCGCCGCCCAGTCGATCGGCGAGCCCGGCACGCAGCTCACCATGCGTACGTTCCACACCGGCGGTATCGCGGGTGAAGACATCACCAACGGTCTTCCCCGTGTCGTCGAGCTGTTCGAGGCCCGCACGCCCAAGGGCGCGGCGATCATGGCGGAGACGAGCGGCGTGGTGCGCATCGGTGAGAACGAGAAGGGCGAGCGCATCCTCGCGATCGTCGCCGACGACGGCACCGAGGAGGAGCACGCGGTCATGCGCCGCACGCACCTCTACCCGGGCATCGCCGACGGCGTCGAGGTGCAGGCGGGCCAGCAGCTCACCGGCGACTTCAAGACCCCGCTCGACCCGAAGAAGATCCTCGAGGTCAAGGGCATCCGCGAGACCCAGCAGTACCTCAGCGACGAGGTGCAGAAGGTGTACCGCGAGCAGGGCGTGTCGATCCACGACAAGCACGTGGAAGTGATCGTCCGGCAGATGCTGCGCCGGGTGGGCGTGTCGGAGTCGGGTGACTCGAAGTACCTCCCGGGCCAGAAGGCCGACGCACGCGAGTTCGCCGACACCAACCGGCACCTCGTGGCCGATGGCCTGCAGCCGGCGGAAGGTCGTCCCGAGCTCATGGGGATCACCAAGGCGTCGCTGGCCACCGACTCGTGGCTCTCGGCGGCGTCGTTCCAGGAGACCACCCGTGTACTCACCGAGGCGGCGATCGAGGGTCGCAGCGACAGCCTGGTCGGGCTGAAGGAGAACGTGATCATCGGCAAGCTCATCCCGGCCGGTACCGGCATGATGCGCTACCGCGACATCTCGACCTTTGCCCCCGACTACGAGCCGCTGCCCTTCTACTCGTCGGACAGCGACATCGACGGCGACCTCGACCTCGCGGCCTGGTTGGCCGACTCCAGCGCCGGTGCGCTCGAGCCGGCCGCAGGGCTCAGCCTGGCCGGGTTCGGTGACGGTGCCGCCGGCGAAGAAGCCGTCGAGGACGCAGTCGTCGCGGAAGCCATCGCCGAGGCCCTGGCCGAGGTGACAGCGGTTGAGGGCGACGTCGGAGACGCCACCGCGTAGCTCCCGATCGTCAAGG
Organism: uncultured Actinomycetes bacterium; assembly: GCA_963721435.1. Classification (GTDB taxonomy): domain Bacteria; phylum Actinomycetota; class Acidimicrobiia; order IMCC26256; family DASPTH01; genus CAVRJC01. The sequence goes on along the minus strand of CAVRJC010000012.1, from coordinate 771,713 downwards.
GGGAGCGCGGTGGGCGTGGACGAGGTGCTCGACGGCGCCGTGGGCGCCGGTGACGGGGGACTCGATGGTGGCGACGACCGTCCACCGGCCCCGCTCGATGGCGGCGCGCGCGAGGTCGACGGCCCGCGTGATCTCGGCAGGATCGGACGGCGGCTCGGCGAGCGCGAGCTCGAACATGGGCTTCACCAGCGCGATCAGGTCGGCGGCGGGGCCGAGACGCACGCGTTCGAGCTGGGGCATCGCGCCTGCAAGGGAGAGGTAGGAGAGGTCGAGGGTCACGACGTCGACCGGGTCGGGGACGAGCGTGGTGTCGAGGTCGCCGAGGTTGGTGCGCTCCAGCACCACGACCCGGGGGTCCTGGCGCAGGCTGCCCCGGAGCTGCCCGTGGCCGACGTCGACGGCGTAGACGCGGGCGGCTCCCGCCGCGAGCAGGGTGGCGGTGAAGCCGCCCGCGGCGGCACCGGCGTCCAGGGCGATGCGGCCGTCGACAGTGACTCCGAACGCGGCCAGGGCGGCGTCGAGCTTGGCGCTGCCCCGGAGCGGGACGGCAGCCCGTACCTGGACCGCCGCATCCCGGGGGACGCGGGCGTCCACGTTGGTGACCGGGCGCCCCTCGACGAAGACGGAACCGGCCGCGACGAGCGCCGCGAGGTCGCTGCGGGCGGGATGCTGGACGGCGAATGCCTCCGCCAACGGCACCAGGCGCGCCTTGCGTGGGGAGGGCATCGGGCGACTATGATTTCACGTTGGCTCGTGGGCTGTCCCCGCCGGTCGAGCCTGCCTCTGTCCACGACCCGTACGTCCTGTTCACCTGACGCGTCACGCGGAGATTTTGTGCCCACGATCCAACAGCTCGTCCGCAAGGGACGGAGCACCAAGGCCGAGAAGTCGAAGACCCCGGCGCTGAAGGGCTCGCCCCAGCGCCGCGGCGTCTGCACGCGCGTGTTCACGCACACGCCGAGGAAGCCCAACTCCGCGCTGCGCAAGGTCGCGCGAGTGCGGCTCACGTCGGGTATGGAGGTCACGGCCTACATCCCGGGTGAGGGCCACAACCTCCAGGAGCACTCGATCGTGCTCGTGCGCGGTGGTCGCGTGTCCGACCTTCCCGGCGTGCGCTACAAGGTCGTGCGCGGCGCGCTCGACGCGAGCGGCGTGTCCGGTCGTCGTCAAGCCCGCAGCCGCTACGGCGCGAAGCGAGGTGACTGACCATGCCTCGCAAGGGCCCTGCATCCCGTCGTGACCTCATGCCCGACCCGGTGTACCGGTCGGTCGTCGTCACCCAGGTCGTCAACAAGGTGCTGCAGCGCGGCAAGCGCTCCATCGCCGAGAAGATCGTCTACGACGCGCTCGCCGACATGGAGAAGAAGTCGGGCGGCGACCCCGTCGCAGTGCTGAAGCGCGCGGTCGAGAACGTGCGTCCCGCGTTGGAAGTGCGCAGCCGGCGCGTCGGTGGTGCCACCTACCAGGTGCCCGTCGAAGTGCGGCCGCGGCGCGCGACCACGCTCGCGGTGCGCTGGATCGTCGGGTACTCGCGGCAGCGTCGTGAGAAGACGATGGCGGAGCGGCTCGCGAACGAGCTGTTGGATGCGAGCAATGGGCTGGGGGCGTCGATCAAGCGGAAGGACGACCTTCAGAAGATGGCGGAGTCGAACAAGGCATTCGCCCACTACCGGTGGTGATGCGTTTGATTCCGGTGTCTTTTCCGCTCAGGTGTTTACGCGTTTCCTCGCCGACCTCGTAGGTCCTTCGGGGCGGCGCCGGTGAAGCGCCCGTAGCGGTCGCCAGCCGGCGTCCTTCACGGCCGAGCCCCTGCACGCCTCGCGTTCGCTCGGCGTGGCTCTTCGAGCCGGGTCTCGGCCGAACGGCCGCCTCCTGCTGGCGACCGACGGGTCGCTTCTCCGGCGCCTTCGCTGCGCTCACGGGCGCACGGGCGAACGGTCGTTGAAGTTCAGGCAAATGGAACGTCTGGGTGGGTCGGGGCGTTCATACTCGGATACGTACCTGGGTCGGATCCCCCCGCTCCAGGTGAAGAGAAGAAGAGAAGAGAGAAGTCGAGAGATGGCAGCTCAGGAACAGCAGCTGAAGGGGAAGGGTGGCGCGCTCATTCGTGAGGTGCCGCTCAACCGGGTGCGGAACATCGGGATCATGGCCCACATCGACGCGGGCAAGACCACGACGACCGAGCGCATCCTCTACTACACCGGCAAGACCTACAAGATCGGCGAGGTGCACGAGGGCGCGGCCGTCATGGACTGGATGGTCCAGGAGCAGGAGCGCGGCATCACGATCACGTCGGCCGCGACGACCTGCAAGTGGCGCGACACGTGGATCAACATCATCGACACGCCCGGCCACGTCGACTTCACCGTCGAGGTCGAGCGCTCGTTGCGCGTGCTCGACGGCGCGGTGGCGGTGTTCGACGCGGTGGCGGGTGTGGAGCCGCAGACCGAGACCGTGTGGCGCCAGGCCAACAAGTACAACGTGCCGCGCATGTGCTTCGTCAACAAGATGGACCGCGTCGGCGCCGACTTCTTCCGCTGCGTCGACATGATCAAGGACCGTCTCGACGCGACCGTCGCCATCACGCAGCTGCCGATCGGCGCCGAGAGCGAGTTCCTCGGTGTGATCGACCTGCTCGAGATGAAGGCGCTCGTCTGGGAAGACGGCATGGGCGAGAGCTACGAGACCGTCGAGATCCCCGTCGAGATGAAGGCCGACGCCGAGACGTGGCGCCACGAGCTCGTCGACGTCGTGAGCCAGTTCGACGAGAACGTGCTCGAGAAGTACGTGAGCGAAGAGGAGATCACCGCGGAGGACCTCCGTCACGCGGTGCGCGCTGCGACGCTCGCCGGCGAAGTGGTGCCCGTGCTCTGCGGAACCGCGTTCAAGAACAAGGGTGTGCAGCCGCTGCTCGACGCGGTCGTCGACTACCTGCCGAGCCCGGTGGACGTCGACGCGATCAAGGGCACCGGCGTGCGCGACGACGAAGAGGTCGAGCGCGAAGCCAGCGACGACGAGCCGTTCGCCGCGCTCGCGTTCAAGATCATGAGCGACCCCTACGTCGGCAAGCTCACCTACTTCCGCGTCTACTCCGGAAAGCTCTCCGCGGGCAGCCCGGTGCTCAACGCGACGAAGGACAAGAAGGAGCGCATCGGCCGCCTCCTCCAGATGCACGCCAACCACCGTGAGGACAAGGACGCCGTCTTCACCGGTGACATCGTCGCGGCCGTCGGCCTCAAGAACACGACCACCGGTGACACGCTCTGCGACCCCGCGCACCCGATCGTGCTCGAGCGCATGGTGTTCCCGGAGCCCGTGATCTCGGTGGCCATCGAGCCCAAGACCAAGATCGACCAGGACAAGCTCGGCAAGGCGCTCAACGCGCTGTCGGAGGAAGACCCGACCTTCCAGGTGCACACCGACCAGGAGACCGGCCAGACCATCATCGGCGGCATGGGCGAGCTGCACCTCGACGTGCTCGTCGACCGCATGGTGCGCGAGTTCTCGGTGGCCGCGAACGTGGGCAAGCCCCAGGTCGCGTACCGCGAGACCATCACGGTGCCGGTCGAGAAGATCGAGGAGCGCTACATCCGCCAGACCGGCGGCAAGGGCCAGTACGGCCACGTCGTGCTGTCGCTCGAGCCCACCGGCCCCGGCGGCGGCTACGAGTTCGTCGACAAGATCACCGGCGGTGTGATCCCCCGCGAGTACATCCCCGCGGTGGACGCCGGCATCCAGCAGGCCATGGAGGGTGGCGTGGTCGCGGGCTACCCGCTCGTCGACATGCGCGCGATCCTCACCTTCGGCTCCTATCACGACGTCGACTCGAGCGAGATGGCGTTCAAGATCGCCGGCTCGATGGCGTTCAAGAAGGCGGCCAAGGCGGCCAAGCCGGTGCTGCTCGAGCCCATCATGGCGGTCGAGGTGGTGACCCCCGAGGACTACATGGGCGACGTCATCGGCGACCTCTCCTCACGGCGTGGTCGCGTCGAGGGCATGGAGCAGCGCGGCACCTCCCACGTGGTGAAAGCGCAAGTGCCCCTCGGGGAGATGTTCGGCTACGCTACGGACCTTCGTTCGCGCACCCAAGGTCGCGCGACATACACGATGCAGTTCGACTCGTACCAACAAGTACCCGAGTCGATCGCCGAGGAAATCATCAAGCGAGTGCGGGGCGAGTAGCCGCGCACTCACCCGGCTACGGAACATCCGAAAGCCGAATTCACGGAAAGCAGGAGCAAGGGACAGCTATGGCGAAGGCGAAGTTCGAGCGCAACAAGCCGCACCTCAACATTGGCACCATCGGTCACATCGACCATGGCAAGACCACGTTGACGGCCGCGATCACGAAGGTGCTGGCCGACGCGGACCCCGCGCACAACACCTTCTCGGCGTTCGACGAGATCGACAAGGCCCCGGAGGAGAAGGCGCGCGGCATCACGATCGCCATCACGCACGTGGAGTACGAGACGGCCAACCGTCACTACGCGCACGTGGACTGCCCCGGCCACGCCGACTACATCAAGAACATGATCACCGGCGCCGCGCAGATGGACGGCGCGATCCTTGTGGTCGCCGCCACCGACGGCCCGATGCCCCAGACGCGTGAGCACGTGCTGCTCGCCCGTCAGGTCGGCGTGCCGTCGATCGTGGTCGCGCTCAACAAGGCCGACATGGTCGACGACGAGGAGATCCTCGAGCTCGTCGAGCTGGAGGTCCGTGAGCTCCTCAACGAGTACGACTTCCCCGGTGACGACACGCCCATCGTGCGCGTCTCCGCGCTGAAGGCGCTCGAGGGCGACGCCGAGTGGACGCCGAACATCCTCGAGCTCATGGAGGCCGTCGACACCTTCATCGCCGAGCCCGAGCGGGCCATCGACCTTCCGTTCCTCATGCCGATCGAGGACGTCTTCTCGATCACCGGCCGCGGCACCGTGGTGACCGGTCGGGTGGAGCGCGGGATGGTCAAGACCGGCGAGGAGATCGAGATCGTCGGCCTCCGTCCGACCACCAAGACCACCTGCACCGGTGTCGAGATGTTCCGCAAGATCCTCGACGAGGGTCGCGCGGGCGACAACATCGGCGCCCTGCTGCGCGGCACGAAGAAGGAAGAGGTGGAGCGTGGCCAGGTGCTGGCCAAGCCCGGCTCGATCACGCCGCACACGCAGTTCACCGCGCAGGTGTACGTCCTCACCAAGGAGGAGGGCGGCCGGCACACGCCGTTCTTCCAGAACTACCACCCGCAGTTCTACTTCCGCACCACCGACGTCACGGGCAGCATCGTGCTCGCCGAAGGTGTGGAGATGGTGATGCCGGGCGACAACACCGAGATGACCGTCGAGCTCCAGAAGCCGATCGCCATGGACGACGGGCTCCGGTTCGCCATCCGTGAGGGTGGGCGCACCGTGGGCTCGGGCGTTGTCACGAGCGTCATCAAGTAGCACGTAGCAGGCAGACGAGCGCAGGATCCGGAGAGAAACGTTTCAGATGGCAGATGCAAAGGGTCAGAAGATCCGGATCCGGCTCAAGGCCTACGACCACGAGGTGATCGACCAGTCGACGAAGAAGATCGTCGAGACGGTCGTGCGCACGCAGGCGAAGGTGCGGGGACCGGTGCCACTGCCCACCGAGATCCGCCGCTACTGCGTGGTGCGGTCACCGCACGTCGACAAGGACTCCCGCGAGCACTTCGAGATGCGCATCCACAAGCGCCTCCTCGACATCGTTGAGCCCACCAGCAAGACGGTCGAGTCGCTCCAGCGCCTCGACCTCCCCGCCGGCGTCGACATCGAGATCAAGATACAGACCTGATAACACGCTCCGTGGTCGTCCCGCTTCGGGACGGCCCCGGTGCTGCAACGGCCGTGATCGAAGAGTTCGCACGCCGCTACGGCAATCGTACGACGCGCAGCCAGTACGTCGCTGAACTCACCGATCTCTTCGAGCGTTCCCGACGCGATCACCCGCAGCTACTGACCGAAGCCGACGTGCTCGCGTGGGCGGGACAACGACACCTCGCCAACAACACGAAGCGCAACCGCCTGTCGCGTGTCTGCACGTTCCTGCGCTGGTGTGTCCGAGCCGGTGAAGGCGACGCCGCTCTGGTCGAAGCGTTGATGAGCCGGGACAACCCGCTCCGACGGACACCGCGTCTCTACGGCAAGGTCCAAGGCAAGTACCCGGCCCGTTGGCTCACCTACGACGAAGCGTTCGGCAGCTTGCTCGCAGCCTGCCACGACGGCACCGCGCCCGGAATGCGTGACGAACTGCTCTTACGGCTCGGACTCGCGGGAATGCGCGCAGCCGAAATCATCGGCCTCCGCCAACGCGATCTCCACCTGGACGACGACCCGCCGACGATCGCCTGGATTGGCAAGGCCAGCCGCGCCCGGCGCATTGTCCCCGGACCGCAACTGCTCGACCTACTCCGCGAGTACCTCAGCGACTACGCCGCCAACATCGGCCGCCCGCTCCGACCATCCGACCCGCTCATCTGCCGTCAGAAGCCAGGCGGCGGAACCGGCCAACTCTCCTGGGGCAACCCCATCGCCCGGATATGCACCGTGCAACGCATCGTCCACCAACGCGCCACCGCGGCAGGCCTCGGCCACCTCAGCCCCCACGACCTCCGCCGCAGCGCCGCAGGAATCCTTCACCACGCCACTGACGAACACGGCGCCCATCACTTCGACCTGCTCGACATCCAAAGGTGCTCGACCACGCCGACCCCGCCACCACCATGCGGTCCTACCTCGACCCCATGGACACCACCGTGAAGAAGCGCGCCGCCAGCTATCTCGACTAAAGCGACAGCCCATCACTTCGGTAGCCGTACAGCGCGAGCCGCCGCCCCACTCGCTCGCGACCCGCTCGCCCCCGGCACCCACCCCTCACCCGCGACCTCACGGAGTGCCGAACGGATATGGGCGCGAGCAATGGCGTGCGTCAGACGACCTCAGCGGTACCTCTGGCGCTCGTCGTCAGTCGGGGTGACCAGTGACCCACTGCACTGTCCAGCCGCCCGCCAAACGCGAGACACCCATGGCCAGGAAGCCGCCGTCGACGTCGGTGTAGACGCAGTCCTCGTTCGCTGAGTCGACCGCAGCACAGTTCTGGAAGACGACTTCAAGCATGTCAGCCGTGCGCGGGAGCGAGTACAACTGGGTGACCGCAGCGTCGGAAGCGCACGCAGATGCGCCCGCACGATCGTTGGCCTTCCATGCTGCAACGACCTTCTGCGCCGCACCTTCGGCCGTGTCGCATGACACACCGGTACCGCCGGTCGGCGCGCCCTGATCCGAGTTGTCGCTGGGGATCACTTGGTTCATGGCAGACTCGTCGTCGCCGCCAAACGCGAACCCGACCGCGACCCCACCGGCGATAAGGCCGAGGGCTGCCAATACGATCAGGGCACGCCGACCGCCGCGTCCGCGATGAGGGGTAACGGCACTTGCGGCCGCCTCGGCCACATTCACTTCCGCGGATCCGGGAGTCGTTGCCCCGGTCCCATCTGGGTCCGAAACCGCGGCCATCCCCGCCGCCGTCGGCGCCGAACCCACCCGATGGCCACACTCCGCGCAGAACGCTGCTTCCGCCTCGACGAGTGGTGCGCCACACTGAACGCAGAACCGTGGCACCATACCGCCCGTCCTTCCTCCGAAAATGAGCGCGACTGTCCCCGACATCCTCACCATGACCCATCGAGGAGACCAGAGGCTTTAGACCCACTCAGATCCGCCGGGCGCTCGCTTGACCGCGCCCGAGTCGCACCAGTCGGCGCCCGTCAACACAGCGTGTGCGCATAATGCCCAGTGAGGATGGGCGGGTGCCAGTTCGTGGGGTCCACCGTCGTGTTAGTTAGCGTGCCGTGACGGTCGGCGTGGTCTTCGTGTTCGTCTGACTTGTTGTTGCACTGAGGTTCGTTGGGTGCGTGTCGACAGCGCGTGGGCGATAAGACGGCACGCCCCGTTCCGGAGGGTGATCGAGCTCGCTGTTAGCAGGGTGCTGAAAAAGGCCTTGTAGGTGCTCGCGTTTGGTCGCGGGTTCGCTCATGCTGTGGTCACCGATGTGGAGGTGGCTGGTGCGTGGGATGCCGGAACGGCAGATGGCGATGCTGACGACGTTGAGTCCGGAGGATCTGATCCCGGTGGATCATCCGATCCGTCGCATCCGCAGGGTGGTCGACGCGGTGCTCGCGGAGCTCGACGAAGAGTTCTCGGTGATGTACGCGTCGACGGGCCGACCGAGTGTCCCGCCGGAGCAGCTCCTCAAGGCGACAGTGCTCATGGCGATGTATTCGATCCGGTCCGAGCGGGCGTTCTGCGAACGGCTGAACTACGACCTGTTGTTCAAGTGGTTCCTGGATCTTCCGATCGACGCCCGAGCGTTCGACGCGACGACGTTCTCGAAGAACCGCCAACGGCTCTTGGATCATGAGATCGCGGACCGGTTCTTCGCTGCGGTGGTCGCGCAGGCGAAGCTGCGTCGTTACGTGTCGAGTGATCACTTCTCCGTCGACGGGACGTTGTTGGAGGCGTGGGCGTCGCACAAGAGCTTCCAACCCGAAGACGGGCCGCCGAGCTCGTTGCCGCCGGGCCGCAACGCCGAAGTGAGCTTCCACGGGCAACGTCGCTCCAACCAGACGCATGCGTCGACGACCGACCCGGAGGCCCGGATGGCCCGCAAGAGCAACGCGACCGCGGCGAAGTTGTCGTATGCGGGTCATCTGTTGATGGAGCACCGCAACGCGTTGCTCGTCGATATCGAACTGTCGGAAGCGAACGGCTACGCCGAGCGTGACACCGCACTCGAAATGCTCTCACGGCTCCCCGCGACGAAGCGACGACGGACCGTCGCTGGCGACAAGGGCTACGACACCGCCTGCTTCGTCGCCGACGTGCGTGAGCTCGGGATCACGCCGCATGTCGCGCCGAACACCACCAACCGGGCCAGCGCGATCGACGGGCGCACCACCCGACACGGCGGCCATCAGGTCAGCCAACGCATCCGGAAACGGATCGAGGAACCCTTCGGCTGGATCAAGACCATCGCCGGCGGACGCAAACTCCGCTACATCGGCAGACAACGCAACCGAGCCTGGTTCCTCATGACCGGCGCGGTCTACAACATCATCCGAATCACCGCACTGGACGCCACCACCACCTGAAGACCCGCCAACACCATCAGCAGCGACGGTCCCGACGGCTACCCGCGCAAGACATCGCAACCGACCGACCGCCCGAAACACACCGATCGGCCATCGACACGTCCCCCAAGCCGATTTTCAGCACCCTGTTAGCCGCTGGGCTTCCCCCGAAATCGTGGAGGGTTGCTGATAGATGTTCTCGCGTTCGTCGGCGTTTTTCTCATGCATCCGATCGTTCTCGGGGAGCGAGATCGCCAACTTGGCTGCCGTCATGCGCTGAATCATACCGTGGTGGTAGACGCGCCGTCAGGTGTGGTTTGTCACGCCCGAGCCCCGCATTGGCAGACGGGAGAATGCTCCGGTAGTCTTTCCCGTCTGCCGTGAGGCCCTTTTCTGGGTCATCCGCGGCACAAGATCTGACCGTTTTCGTCAACCGACGTCTGTGCAGGCTGCGCCACCGAGCGCAGAACCACACGGCACAACCGATCAGCGCTCCGCCGGGACTTGCCGGGCGGAGCGTTCGCGTGAGACAGGGACATTCACTGATGGCTGCCAAGGGCATCCTCGGGCGCAAGCTCGGCATGACCCAGATCTGGGACGACCAAAACCGCGTCGTCCCGGTGACGGTGATCGAAGCCGGGCCGTGTCGCGTCGTCCAACTGAAGACCCCGGAGCGCGACGGCTACTCCGCGGTCCAACTCGCCTTCGGTGCCACATTGCCGCAGCGGCTCTCGAAGCCCGAGCTCGGTCACCTGAAGAAGGCCGACGCACCGCCGGTGAAGCATCTCGCCGAGCTGCGCGTCGACGACCTCACGGGCTTCGAAGTGGGCCAGGTGCTCGGCGCCGACCTCTTCGACGCCGGCGAGCGCGTCGACGTCTCCGCGATCAGCAAGGGCAAGGGCTTCGCCGGGGCGATGCAGCGCCACAACTTCAAGGGTCAGGGCGCGAGTCACGGGAACCACAAGAAGCACCGCTCGCCCGGCTCGATCGGCGCGTGCGCCACGCCCGCCCGAGTGTTCAAGGGCATGAAGATGGCCGGCCAGTACGGCAACGAGCGCGTCACCACCCTCAACCTCGAGGTGATCGAAGGCGACGCCGAGCGTGGCCTGATCCTGGTGAAGGGCGCAGTGCCCGGTGCGGCCGGCGGCCTGGTGTTCGTGCGCAGCGCAGTGAAGAAGCGCGTGCGCAGCGCGGGTGCGGGGAGCGCGGCATGAAGCTCGACGTGAAGTCGCCCGCAGGCGGCAAGGCCGGCAGCGTGGACGTCCCCGAAGATCTGTTCGGCATCACCCCCAACGTCGCGGTGATGCACCAGGTGGTCACCGCGCAGCTCGCTGCTGCACGCGCGGGTACGCAGAGCACGAAGACGCGCGCCGAGGTGCGCGGTGGTGGTGCGAAGCCGTGGCGCCAGAAGGGCACCGGCCGCGCCCGCCAGGGCTCGATCCGCGCGCCGCACTGGCGTGGTGGTGGTGTGGCCCACGGCCCGAAGCCGCGCAGCTACAAGCAGCGCACGCCCAAGAAGATGATCCGCCTCGCGCTGCGCTCGGCGCTGTCGGACCGTGCGTCCGACGGCAAGGTGCTCGTGGTCGACGAGTGGGCGTTCGAGGTGCCCCGCACGAAGGACGCGCTCGAGGTGCTCGGCTCGTTGGGCCTGCGCACCGCGGCCGGCTCCGTGCCGGAACGGGGAAGACGTCGTGACGAGCGGATCCTCATCGTCGTCGACCCCATCGACGAGAACACGTGGAAGTCGTTCCGCAACCTCGGCGAGCGTGTGCAGCTGGTCACGCCGAACGAGCTCAACACCTACGACATCCTCGTGAACGACTGGCTCGTGTTCAGCAAGGCCACCCTCGAAGGCGCAGTCGAGCGCTTCGGCGACAAGCCGGCTGACGCGGGCGAGGTCGAGGAGACTTCTGATGCCGAGTAAGCACCCCCGCGACATCATCATCCGGCCGGTCGTGTCGGAGAAGTCGTACGCCGCGTTCGACGAGAACATCTACACGTTCGTCGTCGCCAACGACGCCAACAAGATCGAGATCCGCCACGCGATCGAGCTGATCTTCGGGGTGCGGGTCACCAACGTCAACACGCTGAACCGCGCCGGCAAGCGCAAGCGCAACCGCCGCAGTGGTGGGTACGGCACGCGGCCGTCCACCAAGCGTGCCGTCGTCTCTCTCGCCGAGGGCGACCGGATCGAAATCTTCGGGAGCTGACGATGCCGGTCCGCAAGCGCAAGCCGACAAGCCCGGGTCGCCGGTTCCAGACCGTCTCGACGTTCTCGGAGATCACGCGCGACAAGCCCGAGCGCTCACTGACCAAGCCCAAGCCGCGCACCGGCGGGCGCAACTCGTACGGCCGCATGACCTCGCGTCACCGCGGTGGTGGTCACAAGCGCAAGTACCGCGTCATCGACTTCCGTCGCGACAAGGACGGCGTGCCCGCGAAGGTCGCGTCGATCGAGTACGACCCGAACCGCAACGCGCGCATCGCGCTGCTCCACTACCTCGACGGCGAGAAGCGCTACATCATCGCGGCGAACGGCCTCGAGGTCGGCGACATGCTGCAGAGCGGCCAGGGCTCGGAGATCCGTCCCGGCAACGCGTTGCCGCTGCGCTACATCCCGGTCGGCACCGTGGTGCACAACGTCGAGCTCAAGCCCGGTGCGGGCGGCAAGCTCGGGCGCGGCGCCGGCGCGGCGATCCAGCTCGTCGCCAAGGAAGGCCAGTTCGCCACGCTCCGCCTCCCGTCCACCGAGATGCGGCGCGTCCCGATCGACTGCCGCGGCACCGTCGGCTCGGTCGGCAACAGCGAGGCGGGCCTGATCAAGATCGGCAAGGCCGGCCGCAACCGGTGGAAGGGCAAGCGTCCGCACGTGCGTGGCGTCGCCATGAACCCGGTCGACCACCCGCTCGGTGGTGGCGAGGGCAAGAGCTCCGGTGGGCGCCACCCGGTGTCGCCGTGGGGCAAGCCCGAGGGCCGCACCCGCAAGAAGGGCAAGAAGTCCGACGAGATGATCATCCGCCGCCGCCGCGGCCGCGGGGCACGGAGGTAACGAGATGCCACGCAGCCTGAAGAAGGGCCCGTTCGTCGACGAGCACCTGCAGAAGAAGATCGACAAGGCGAACGACGCCGGCGACCGGAAGGTCATCAAGACCTGGTCGCGTCGCTCGACCATCACCCCCGACATGGTCGGGCACACCCTCGCGGTGCACGACGGGCGCAAGCACGTGCCCGTGTACATCAGCGAGGCGATGGTCGGCCACAAGCTCGGCGAGTTCGCGCCCACCCGGACGTTCCGGTTCCACGCCGGACAAGAGCGATCGAGTCGACGCTGATGCCCGAGACCGTTGCGCGTTTGCGTTACCACCAGGCGTCGGCGTCGAAGGTGCGTCAAGTGATGCACCTCATCGTCGGCAAGAACGTCAGCGAAGCGCGCGAGATCCTGCGCTTCTGTGAGCGCGGCGCGGCCGAGCCCGTGATGAAGGTGCTCGACTCCGCGGTCGCCAACGCAGAGCACAACGACAACATGCCGGAAGACGAGCTGTACGTCGCGCGAGCGTTCGCCGACGAAGGCCCGACCATGAAGCGCGGCCGCCCACGTGCACGCGGTCGTTACGGCCGGATCAAGAAGCGCTCGAGCCACCTCACGATCGTGGTGGCGCGCTACGAGGACGACGAGCTCGAGCGCCGTCGCCGTCGCGAGGCCGAAGCCGGTGCCCCGCAGCGTCAGAGCCGCAGCCGTCGCGTGTCGGCGAGCCGCCGTCGCGCCGAGGCCGAGGAGCACGACCGGCGTCAGGAAGCCGACCACGACCATCACGACCACGAGGGTCACGACCACGATCACGACCACGACGAGGACGACGAGTCGCTGGTCGACGAGCTGGAGGCCGAAGCCGAGGCTGAGGCCGAGACCGACGTCGAAGCTGACGCAGAGATCGACGACGCGGCAGTGGCGGAGGCCGAAGCCGACGCGGAGCAGGCGAGCGACCCCGAAGGGGCGGCGGCGGGTACCCCGACGCCGAGCGAGCGCGACCAGGAACAGGACACGAAGTAATGGGACAGCCAAGATAATGGGACAAAAAGTCAACCCGTACGGGTTCCGTCTCGGCATCACCACCGACTGGAAGTCGCGGTGGTTCGCCGAGGACCAGGAGTATCGCGACTGCCTCGTCGAGGACTGGAAGATCCGCGACTACCTGAAGAAGCAGCTCATGCGCGCGGCCGTCGGCCGCGTCGAGATCGAGCGCACGCGTGACCGTCTGCGCGTCGACGTCTACACCGCGCGTCCCGGCATCGTCATCGGCCGCCGCGGCGCCGAGGCCGACCGCCTGCGCCAGGGCCTGCTCGAGATCACGGGCAACCCGAAGATCCACTTCAACATCCAGGAGATCAACAAGCCCGAGCTCGACGCCACGCTCATCGCGCAGGGCGTCGCCGACCAGCTCACCGGTCGCGTCTCGTTCCGGCGGGCGATGAAGCGTGCGCTGCAGACCGCGATGAAGGCCGGCGCCCAGGGCATCCGTGTGCAGTGCAGCGGCCGCCTGGGTGGCGCGGAGATGTCGCGCAAGGAGTCGTACCGCGAGGGTCGGGTGCCGCTGCACACGCTGCGCGCCGACATCGACTACGGCGCCGCCGAGGCCCGCACCACATTCGGTCGCATCGGCGTGAAGGTGTGGATCTACAAGGGCGAGATCCTGCCCTACAAGTCGGCGGCCGACGACAAGATCCAGAAGGAAGCCGCGATGGCGATCGGCGAGACGTCGGGCCAGGGCCCGCAGCGCCGGGTCGTCAGCGCCGGTGGTGGCCGTCGTCGCCCGCAGGGTGAAGGCGTCGCGACCGACGGTGAAGGCGAGGACGAGCTCACCGAAGAGGCAGCCCCGCTCGTGAAGGAAGCCGATCCCGAGCTCGAGAAGCTGCTCGCCGAAGAAGAAGAGATCGAGCGCCGCACGCGCCAGCACCACGAGGCGCCGAAGTTCCACGGCGACGAGGACTGAGGAAGAGAACGACATGTTGATGCCGCGCAAGGTGCGCCACCGCAAGACCCAACGGGGCCGGATGACCGGCCTCGCGAAGGGTGGCACGCGCGTGACCTTCGGTGACTACGGGATCCAGGCGCTCGAGCCGGGTTGGATCACGAACCGTCAGATCGAAGCCGCTCGTATCGCGATGACCCGGTACATCAAGCGTGGCGGGAAGGTCTGGATCAACATCTTCCCGGACAAGCCCGTCACCCAGAAGCCGGCCGAGACCCGTATGGGCTCGGGCAAGGGCAACCCCGAGCACTGGGTCGCGGTGGTGAAGCCCGGCCGCGTGATGTTCGAGCTCTCCGGTGTGCCCGAGGCGACCGCGCGTGAGGCGATGCGCCTCGCGATGCACAAGCTCCCGATCAAGACCCGCTTCGTGCTGCGTCAGGACGAGGGGTAACCGCGATGACCAAGCAGGCGCAGGAGCTGCGCGACTTCAACGACACCGAGCTCGAGCACCGGTTGAACGAGGCGAAGGAAGAGCTGTTCAACCTCCGCTTCCAGAACGCGACCGGCCAGCTCGACAACATCACCCGCATCCCGCAGATGCGTCGACAGGTCGCCCGCATCGAGACGCTGCTCCGTGAGCGCGAGATCGCGGCAGCCGAAGCCGAAGCCGAAGAAGACGAGGCAGAGCAATGAGCAACGCCAACGACGAGACCCGGCCGAACCCGCGGAAGGTCCGGGAAGGGATCGTCATCTCCACCAAGATGGACAAGACGGTCGTCGTCGCGATCGTGAGCGCGGTGCGTCACCGCCGTTACGGCAAGACGATGCAGCGCACGGCTCGCCTCTATGCGCACGACGAGACCAACGACGTGCGCGAGGGCGACCGCGTGCGCATCACCGAGACGCGGCCGCTGTCGAAGAACAAGCACTGGCGCGTCACCGAGATCCTCGAGCGTGCCCGATGATCCAGCAGGAGAGCCGCCTCAAGGTGGCCGACAACTCGGGTGCACGCGAGGTGCTGTGCATCAAGGTGCTCGGTGGCACGCGCCGGCGGTACGCCGGCATCGGCGACATCTTCGTCGCCACGGTCAAGGACGCAGTTCCCGGCGCCGCGGTGAAGAAGGGCGACGTCGTGAAGTGCGTGGTCGTGCGCACCAAGAAGGAGCGCCGTCGACCCGACGGCAGCTACATCCGATTCGACGAGAACGCGGCGGTGCTCATCAACGAGCAGCTCCAGCCGCGCGGCACGCGCATCTTCGGCCCAGTGGGCCGCGAGCTGCGTGACCGCAGGTTCATGCGGATCGTCTCGCTCGCCCCGGAGGTGTTGTGATGACGGCACAGGCGAAGCCGAAGCTCAAGCTGAAGAAGGGTGACCGCGTCCAGGTGATCCAGGGCAAGGACATCGGCAAGACCGGTGAGGTCGCGTTCGTCTTCCGCGAGCGCAACAAGGTCATCGTCGAGAGCACCGAGGGCATCAACGTCGCCAAGAAGCACCAGAAGCCCACGCGGGCGACGATGCAGGGCGGCATCCAGGACAAGGCGATGCCCATCCACGTGTCGAACCTCATGCTGCTCTGCAGCAAGGACGGCCCCGTCAAGGCGGGCTACAAGATCGACGCCGACGGCAACAAGACGCGCGTGTGCCGCAAGTGCGGAGGACTGCTGTGAGTACACAGGTTGCGCGCGAGCGGCCGCGTCTCAAGGAGCGGTACCTCACCGAGCTGCGCCCCGCGCTCCAGCAGGAGCTCGAGCTCGGCAACGTGATGCAGGTGCCGCGGATGGAGAAGATCGTGATCAACTGCGGTGTCGGCCGCGCGACGCAGCAGTCGTCGTTGCTCGACGGCGCGGTCAACGACCTCGGCATCATCACCGGGCAGAAGCCGTTGGTGACCCGGGCCAAGAAGTCGATCGCCGGGTTCAAGCTCCGCGAGGGCAACGCGATCGGCGCCAAGGTCACGCTGCGGGGCGACCGCATGTGGGAGTTCTACGACCGGCTCGTGAGCATCGCGATCCCTCGTATCCGTGACTTCCGCGGCCTCAACCCGAACTCGTTCGACGGGCGCGGCAACTACACGTTCGGCGTCACCGAGCAACTGATCTTCCCGGAAATCGATTACGACAAGATCGACACCGTGCGGGGCATGGACATCACCATCGTCACCACCGGTGTGACCGACGACCAGGGCCGGGCACTGCTCCGTGCTCTCGGATTCCCGTTTCGTCGCGACACAGAGAACCAGGGGTAAGACCACATGGCGAAAACAGCCTTGGTGCAGAAGCAGCAGCGCAAGCCCAAGTTCAAGGTTCGTGGATACACGCGGTGCAAGCGTTGCGGCCGCGCGCGTTCCGTGTACCGCGACTTCGGGCTCTGCCGGATCTGCCTGCGGGAGATGGTGCACGCCGGCGAAGTTCCCGGTGTCACGAAGGCGTCGTGGTGAGGTGGTGAAGCCATGATGACCGACCCGATCGCCGACATGCTCACGCGCCTCCGCAACGCGAACATTGCGTTCCACGACGAGGTGCTCATGCCGTCGTCGAAGCAGAAGGAAGCGCTGGCGAAGATCCTCGTGAGCGAGGGCTACATCGTGGGCTTCGAGGTCGGCGACGACTCGTCGCGCCCCGGCCGTCAGCTCAAGATCACGCTCAAGTACTCGCCGGATCGTGAGCGCACGATCTCCGGGCTCAAGCGTGTGTCGAAGCCCGGACTGCGCGTGTACTCGAAGGCCGACGGCGTGCCGCGCGTCCTCGGCGGCATGGGCATCGCCATCCTCTCGACGAACCAGGGTCTCATGACCGACCGCGAGGCGCGTCGGCGTCGCGTCGGCGGCGAGATCCTCTGCCAGGTCTGGTAACGGAGCGAACGATGTCACGAATCGGCAAGCAGCCCATCACGATCCCAGGGGGCGTCGACGTCTCCCTCGACGGGCAGCACGTCACGGTGAAGGGGCCCAAGGGCACCCTCGAGCACGACCTGCCCGACACCATCACCGTGAGCCGCGACGGCGACACCCTGCTCGTGACGCGTCCCGACGACGAGCGTCAGAACCGTGCACTGCACGGGCTCACGCGCTCGCTCGTCGCCAACATGGTCACCGGCGTGTCCGACGGCTTCAGCCGCGACCTCGAGATCGTCGGCGTCGGGTACCGCGCCACTGCCGCGGGGCCCAACCGCGTCGAGCTCCAGGTCGGCTACTCGCACCCGGTCGCGGTCGACGCGCCCGCAGGTGTCGAGTTCGAAGTGCCCGCGCCGACCCGCATCACCGTGAAGGGCTACGACAAGCAGCTCGTGGGCCAGGTCGCGGCCGACATCCGCAAGATCCGCAAGCCCGAGCCCTACAAGGGCAAAGGAATTCGCTACGCCGACGAGCGCGTCCTGCGCAAGGCCGGCAAGTCGGCGAAGTAGAGGAACGACGATCATGCACAACCGTCAAGTTGCACGGGAGCGCCGACACCGGCGGGTCCGCAAGAAAGTTCGGGGCACCCCCGAGCGGCCTCGCCTCGCGGTGTTCCGTTCCAACAAGCACATCTACGCGCAGGTGATCGACGACGTGAACGGGCTCACGCTCGCGTCGGCGTCCACCGTCGAGAAGGACTTCACCGGCGGCACCGCCACCGTGGAAGCCGCCAAGAAGGTCGGCAAGACGGTCGGCGAGCGCGCCAAGCAGGCCGGTGTGGAAATCGTGGTGCTCGACCGCGGTGGCTTCCGCTACCACGGTCGCGTCGCCGGCATCGCCGACGGCGCGCGCGAAGCCGGGCTCACGCTCTAGACGAGGATTGAGGGACTGAACATGGCCGACGGCCAATTCGAAGAGCGAGTGATCGCCATCAACCGGGTCGCCAAGGTCGTGAAGGGCGGCCGGAGCTTCTCGTTCACCGCGCTCGTCGTGGTGGGCGACGGCGGCGGCAACGTCGGGTTGGGCTACGGCAAGGCAAAGGAAGTGCCGACCGCGATCCAGAAGGGCATGGAGGAGGCGCGCAAGAACGTGTTCTCCGTCCCGCTCGCCGGCGACACCATCACCCACCAGATCATCGGTGAGCACGACGCCGCACGCGTGCTGCTGAAGCCTGCCGCACCCGGTACCGGCGTGATCGCCGGTGGCGCGGCCCGTGCGATCCTCGAAGCCGCGGGTGTTCACGACGTGCTCGCGAAGTCGCTCGGCTCGTCGAACGCGATCAACGTGTCGCGCGCCACGATCAAGGGCCTGCGCGAGCTGCGGCGCCCCGAAGAGGTTGCGCGGCTGCGCGGCAAGTCGCCCGAAGAGGTGTCGATGCCGGGGATGCTGCGCGCCTACCGCGAGCGCAACTCGCGCAAGCCCGAGGTCACCGAGGTCGCGTGAGGATGAACGCAGTGGAGCAGTGCTCGGAGAGCGGGACTGCGGAACGGAGTGACCCGAAATGACGACGACGTTGCGTATCACCCAGGTTCGTTCCACGATCGGCATCAAGCCGAAGCAGCGCGGCACGTTGCGCGCGCTCGGCCTGCGCCGTATCAATCACACCGTCGAGCAACCCGACCGCCCCGAGATCCGCGGCATGGTCGCCCGGGTCCCCCACCTGGTGGTCGTGGAAGAGGTTTCGTCATGAAGATCCATGATCTCGCGCCGCCTCCCGGGTCGAAGACCTCGCGCAAGCGGGTCGGCCGGGGCATCGCGGGCAAGGGCGGCAAGACCGCCGGCCGCGGCTCCAAGGGCGCCGGCGCGCGCGGCAGCATCTCGCCGCGCTTCGAAGGTGGTCAGACCCCGATCCACCGCCGTACGCCGAAGTCGAAGGGCTTCAAGAACCCGTTCCGCGTCGAGTACGTGGTGCTCAACCTCGACCACCTCGACGACTTCGACGCCGGCACGGTCGTCGACCCCGGTGTGCTGCGCTCGCACGGCCTCGTCGCCAAGCGCGGCCTCGTGAAGATCCTCGGCCGCGGTGAGGTCTCGAAGGCCCTCACGGTGCGGGCCCACGCGTTCTCCAAGGGCGCGATCCAGGCGATCGAAGCCGCCGGTGGAAGCACCGAGATCATCCCCGCGCCGTGGGGTGAGGGCCGCCCGCCCGCCAAGGGCAACGCCCTGACCAACCGGTAAGCTTCGCAACTCCTCTCGCCAAACGCGGAAAAGCCCGGAAGGAGGTCGCACCCCGCCATGCTGTCCCGCCTGCGGAACATGTTCCGGGTGCCCGACCTACGGAACAAGATCCTCTTCACGATCTTGATCATCGCGTTCTACCGGATCGGCGCGCACCTGCCGGTCCCGTACGTGAACTTCGGCGCCATCAAAGAGCTGCAGAACAACGCCGACGCCGGTGGTGTCGTCGGCCTGCTCGACCTCTTCTCCGGCGGCGCGATCACCAACGTCGCGATCTTCTTCCTCGGGATCATGCCGTACATCACGGCGTCGATCATCATGCAGTTGCTGGGCGTGGTGATCCCGAAGCTCGAGCAGTGGCAGAACGAGGGCCAGGTCGGGCAGAAGAAGATCACGCAGTGGACCCGCTACGTCACCATCGGCCTCGCCATCATCCAGAGCACCGGCTTCGTCTTCGCACTGCACGAGGGCAAGGGCGGACTGCTCGGGTTCGCGGGCTTCCAGGGCCAGGACATGATCCCGGGCTTCGACGCCGGGAAGGCCGCGCTCATCGTGCTCACGTGGACGGCCGGTACCGCCGTCGTCATGTGGCTCGCCGAGCTCATCACCCAGCGCGGCATCGGCAACGGCATGTCGATCCTCATCTTCGCGTCGGTCGTGTCGCGTCTCCCCGCGCAGGGTGCGGCGATCTGGTCGGAAGGCACGAAGTTCCAGTTCTTCACCATCCTGCTCATCGGCCTGGCGATGATCGTCGGCATCGTGTTCGTGGAATCGGGGCAGCGCCGCATCCCTGTGCAATTCGCGAAACGTGTGGTGGGCCGCCGCATGTACGGCGGGCAGAGCACCTACATCCCGCTGAAGGTCAACCAGTCGGGTGTGATCCCGGTGATCTTCGCGAGCTCGATCCTCGCGTTCCCCGCGTTGATCGCGTCGGCGCTCGGGAGCAGCGCGATCGGCGTGCAGAACTGGATCAACGACAACCTGGTGAACAGCCACGGTTGGTGGTACATCAGCTTCTACACGTTGCTGATCATCTTCTTCTCGTACTTCTACACCGCGATCGCGTTCAACCCCGTGCAACAGGCCGACATCATCCGCAAGCAGGGTGGGTTCATTCCCGGCATCCGGCCGGGGCCACCCACCGAGCGCTATCTCGCGAAGGTGCTCAACCGGATCACGTTGCCCGGCTCGTTGTTCCTCGCGGTCATCGCGGTCACGCCGCTCCTCGTGTTCGCGTTCTGGGACATCAAGCAGTTCCCGTTCGGGGGCACCGCGTTGCTGATCACAGTGGGTGTCGCGCTCGAGACCATGAAGCAGATCGACAGCCAGCTGATGATGCGCAACTACGAAGGCTTCCTGGCCTGAGGTATGAGCGTCTCAGGCCCCCGTCTCGTGCTGCTCGGCAAGCAGGGAGCCGGCAAGGGCACTCAAGCCACGCGCCTGTCCGACCACTACGGCGTCGTTCATCTCTCCACCGGTGACCTCTTCCGCGCGGCCGTCGCCGCCGGGTCTGCGGTCGGGCACGAGGTCGAGGGCTTCCTCGACCGCGGCGAGCTGGTACCCGACGAGATCGTGATCCGCGTGGTCGAAGACCGCTTCGCGGTGGGCGGTCCACTCGACGACGGCTACGTGCTCGACGGCTTCCCCCGCACGCTGGTGCAGGCCGAGGCGCTCGAGCGCGTGCTCGACGGCCGACCGCTCGACCTCGTGATCGACGTCGACGTCCCCACCGATGTCGTGCTCGACCGCATCGCCGGGCGACGCGTGTGCGAGAACTGCGGCACCACCTACCACGTGAACCTTCCCCCGAAGGTGGACTGGACGTGCGACAAGTGCGGCGGCGCGGTCGTCCAGCGCGCCGACGACACCGAAGAAGCCGTCGGCCGTCGCCTCGAGCTCTACGACCAGCAGACGGTCCCGATCGTCGACTTCTACAAGGGCCTCGGCAAGCTGGTCGTGGTCGACGGTGTGGGGAACGGCGACGAAGTTTTCAAGCGCATCGTCACGGAGATCGACGAGCACTTCGCCTCCGAGTCGCGGTGATCGCGCGCAAGTCCCGGGAGCAGATCGCGCTCATGCGGCGCGCCGGAAAAGTGGTGGCGGAGATGCACGAGGTCTGCGTGCGCGCGGCGGTGCCGGGCGCGACGACCGCCGATCTCGACCGCGCCGCGCGTGACGTGATCGAACACCGCGGCGCCCGTTCCAACTTCCTCGGCTACCACGGGTTCCCCGCGGTCGTGTGCACGTCGCCCAACGACGTGATCGTGCACGGCATCCCGAGCGACACCGTCGTGCTCGACGAGGGCGACATCATCTCCATCGACTGCGGGGCGATCATCGAGGGCTGGCACGCCGACGCCGCGGTCACCGTGGGCGTGGGGGAGATCGACGCCGAGTCCGCGCGGCTGCTCGAGGTCACCCACCGGTCGCTCGAGTCGGCGATCGACGAAGTGGTGGAGGGTCGCCGGCTCGGCGACATCGGCGCCGCGGTCGAGGGGATCGCGGAGTCGGCCGGCTTCAGCGTCGTGCGCGAGTACGTCGGCCACGGGATCGGCACCGCGATGCACGAAGACCCGCAAGTGCCCAACTACGGCCCCGCGGGACGGGGCATGAAGCTGAAGGTCGGGCACGTGCTCGCGATCGAGCCGATGGTGAACGTCGGCACCGCCGAGACCCGCACGCTCGACGACGGCTGGACCGTGATCACCCGCGACGGCAAGCGCTCCGCCCACTTCGAGCACACCATCGCCGTGACCGAGCACGGCCCCGAAGTCCTCACCCTCCCGTGACCGCCTCGTCGAGGTGCGCCGTGGGCGTGATCGTCCGGGGCGGGACAGTGGTCGACGGCACGGGCGCGGCGCCGGTCGTCGCCGACGTGCGGGTGCGCGACGGCATGATCGCCGAGGTGGGGCCGTCGCTCGCCGTCGACGGTGACACCGAGCTCGACGCCGGCGGCGCAGTGGTGACGCCGGGGTTCATCGACAACCACACCCACTTCGACCCGTCGTTGTTCTGGGACCCGTTCTGTGACCCGATGCCGCAGCACGGTGTCACGTCGGTGCTCATCGGGAACTGCTCCCTGTCGCTCGCGCCCATGCGCGCCGAGCTGCAGGACGGCCTGAGCTCGGTGTTCAGCTACATCGAGGACATCCCGTTGCCCGCGTTCCTCGACGACGTGCCGTGGGGATGGGAGAGCTACGCGGAGTACCGCGACGCGACGGGGCGCGGCGGCCTCGGCGTGAACGTCGCGTGCCTTGTCGGTCACACGCCGCTGCGGCTGTGCGTGATGGGCGACGCCGCGTGGGAGCGCGCCGCGACCGTCGATGAGCGAGCGCGGATCGCCGCGTTGCTCGACGACGCGATGCGCGCCGGGGCGTTCGGAATGTCGACGTCGTTCTTCGACGAGGACGCCGCGAGCCGTCCCGTGCCGTCACGACTCGCCGACGATGACGAGCTCGGCGCCCTCTTCGACGTGCTGAGTGATCATGGCGGGTTCGTCGAGTTCATCCCCAACCTCTACAGCCCGTCGGCCAAGGATGAGATCGAGCACATCGCCGCGCTCACCGGCCCGCGCCGGATCACGAGCACGTGGAACGCGGTGATCTTCGACGACCAGCGCCCGCAGCGCGGGATGCGCATCCTCGATCGCGCCGCCGAGCTGCAGGCCGTGGGCGTGTCGATCCATCCGCAGGTGTCGCCGCGCACGCTCGACGCGCAGGTCAACTGGGCGAGCAGCATGGCGTTCATGCCGCTCGCGACCACGTGGCACCGGTTCGTGCACTCCGACGCTCCGGCGAAACGCACGATGCTCGAGGATCCCGAGTGGCGGGCGACCGCGCGCACGGAGTGGGACGCGACGCAGGGGAGCATCTTCCCGGTGCACCGGCCCGACAAGGTGCGGTTCATCTCGGTGACCCGGCCCGAGGACCAGCACTGGGTGGGCAAGACGCTGGCCGAGCTCGCGGCGACGCGCCCCGGCGTCCATCTCTCCGACGTCTTCGCCGACTTCATGCTCGCCAACGACTGCGCGGCGGGCGTGGTGGTGGTGATCGGGAACGACGACGCCGCGGGCGTCGCGGGCCACCTCACCCATCCGGCTGCACTCGTCGGCGCGAGCGACGCGGGCGCACACCTCCAGATGTTCTGCGCGTCGGGCGACAGCACGCTGCTGCTCACACGCCACGTGCGGGACCGCGCCGACATGACGCTCGAGCACGCGGTCCGGCAGCTCACGGGTCGCCAAGCGGAGCTGTTCGGGTTCGGCGGCCGGGGCGTGATCACGCCCGGCAACGTCGCCGACATCACGGTGTTCGCGCTCGACGAGCTGGCTTGGAAGCCCGAGGTGTTCGTCGACGACCTGCCCGCGGGAGGCGGCCGCTTCCGCCGCCCGCCCGGTGGGTACCGCTACACCCTCGCCTCGGGGGAGCTCACTCAGGTGGCCGGCGACCTCACCGGCGCCCGCCCCGCCACCGTCCTGAGCCGCACCTGACCCCGTCGCCGATCCTGCACAACGCGCGAAATGTCCGATTGCCACTCCTGAGAGCGCTGGTGTAATCTTGTCGGTCGGCTCCCGGTGGGTTTGCGCGTTTTTTCGCGCGCGGAATACGAAGTAGGTGTTGGTTCTGACGAAGCCCAAAGACGACACGATCCTGGTCGAGGGAACAGTGGTCGAACCGCTCCCGAACGCCATGTTTCGCGTCGAGCTCGAGAACGGGCACAAGGTGCTCGCGCACATCTCGGGCAAGATGAGGATGCACTACATCAGGATCCTCCCTGGTGACCGTGTGCAGGTCGAGCTCACCCCCTACGACCTCAGCCGCGGCCGGATCACCTACCGCTACAAGTAGAGAAGCGCACGGCGTCGCCCTGCGAGGAAGAGCAACGATGAAGGTCCGTCCTTCGGTGAAGAAGATGTGTGAGAAGTGCAAGGTGATCCGCCGCCACGGCGCGGTCCGGGTCATCTGCCAGAACCCGCGCCACAAGCAGCGCCAGGGCTAAGGGAGCAACGTGGCTCGTATCTCCGGTGTCGACATCCCGCGCGAGAAGCGCCTCGAGATCTCGTTGACCTACATCTTCGGTGTGGGTCGCACGACGTCGCGTCAGATCTGCGACGGCGTGAACATCTCGCCGAACACACGCGTGCGTGACCTCACCGACGAGGAGGTCGCGCAACTGCGTGGCTACGTCGACGCGAACCTCAAGGTCGAAGGTGACCTCCGTCGTGAGATCGCCGCCAACATCAAGCGCAAGGTCGAGATCGGGAGCTACGAGGGCCTGCGTCACCGCCGCGGCCTCCCGGTGCACGGGCAGCGCACCCGTACCAACGCACGTACCCGCAAGGGCCCGAAGAAGACCGTCGCCGGCCGCAAGAAGGCCCGGAAGTAATCAGGGAGCGAGTCAGCACACATGGCAAAACCGGCAGCAGGCGGTCGACGCCCGAAGCGGCGTGAACGCAAGAACGTCGCGTACGGGATCGCGCACATCAAGTCGTCGTTCAACAACACGATCATCACCATCTCGGATCAGCAGGGCAACGTGATCGCGTGGGCCTCGGCGGGCAACGTCGGGTTCAAGGGGTCGCGAAAGTCCACGCCGTTCGCGGCGCAGCTCGCGGCGGAGACCGCGGCGCGACGCGCGATGGAGCACGGCGTGCGCAAGGTCGACTGCGTCGTCAAGGGCCCGGGCTCCGGTCGTGAGACCGCGATCCGCACCATCCAGAACACCGGTATCGAGGTCGTCGGCATCAAGGACGTCACCCCGATCCCCCACAACGGTTGTCGCCCGCCGAAGCGACGGAGGGTCTGAGGATGTCGAAGGCACGTCACAACGGTTGTCGCACCCGTTGCTCATCCAAGCGACGGAGGGTCTGAAGCAATGGCGCGCTACACGGGTCCTGTCTGCCGGCTCTGCCGTCGCGAGCGGATGAAGCTGTTCCTCAAGGGTGCGAAGTGCGACACCATGAAGTGCCCGGTGGAGCGCAAGCCGTACCCGCCCGGCCAGCACGGCCGTGGTCGCATCCGCGACAGCGAGTACCTGCTCCAGCTCCGTGAGAAGCAGAAGTGCCGCCGCATCTACGGCATGCTCGAGAAGCAGTTCCGCAACCTCTACGCGCTCGCGGCGCGGGAGAAGGGCATCACCGGCGAGAACCTCCTTCGCATGCTCGAGCAGCGCCTCGACAACGTGGTGTTCCGTGCCGGCTTCTCGGCCAGCCGCAACCAGGCGCGTCAGCTCGTGCGTCACGGGCACGTGAACGTCAACGGCAAGCGCGTGACGATCCCGTCGTACATGGTGAAGAAGGGTGACGTCATCGAGCTCGGCGCCAAGGCGCAGAAGATGATCGTCATCCGCCACAACCTCGACACGATCGACCGCGCGGTGCCGATGTGGCTCGAGGTCGAGGCGTCCAGCCACAAGGCCACGGTGCGCGAGCTACCGCTGCGGGAGCAGATCGACATTCCCGTGCGCGAGCAGCTCATCGTCGAGCTCTACTCCAAGTAACTCCCCCGACGGCCGTCCCGGCGGCCCGATGCAGAGGCGTACACCATGCTCATCATCCAACGTCCCCAAGTTGAAGCGGGCGAGCCCGAAGGCAACCTGCAGCAGTTCACCGTCGGCCCGCTCGAGCCCGGCTTCGGCCACACGCTCGGCAACAGCCTGCGGCGCACCCTGCTCTCGTCGATCCCGGGCGCCGCGGTCACGCAGGTGCGCTTCGACGAAGCGCTCCACGAGTTCGACGTGATCCCCGGTGTGAAGGAAGACGTCACCGACCTCATCCTCAACATCAAGGACCTCGTACTGCGCTGCTCGGCCGAGGAGGCCATCACCCTTCGTCTCGACAAGCGCGGCCCCGGCGATGTCACTGCCGCCGACATCCAGACCACCGCCGACGTCGAGGTGCTCAACCCCGAGCTGCACATCGCGACGGTCAACGCCAAGGGCCGCCTCGCCATCGACCTCACGGTCGAGCAGGGACGCGGCTACCTCTCGGCGGAGCGCAACAAGCGCACGTCGACGATCGGTGTGATCCCGGTCGACGCAATCTTCTCGCCCGTGCGCCGCGTCGCGTTCACGGTGGAGCCGACCCGCGTCGAGCAGGCCACCAACTACGACAAGCTCACCCTCGAGATCGAGACCGACGGTTCGATCTCGCCGCGTGACGCGCTGTCGTCGGCGGGTGACACGCTGCGCAACCTCGTGGCGCTGGTCGCCGACCTGAGCGACGAGCCGCGTGGGCTCGAGCTCGGCGAGGTCGCGCCGTCGACCGCATCGCCCGACCTCGAGCTCGCGATCGAAGAGCTCGAGCTGTCGGAGCGGCCGCGCAACTGCCTCAAGCGGGCTCGGGTCGACACCATCGGCCAGCTCGTGCAGAAGACCGAAGACGACCTCCTGGCGATCACGAACTTCGGTTCGAAGTCGCTCGAGGAGGTCCTGCAGAAGCTCGACGAGCGCGGTCTGTCGCTCCGGGTCAAGGAGTAAGCGATGCCGACGCCCAAGAAGGGTGCCCGTTTCGGGCGCGACCCTGCGCACCAGCGTCTCATCATGGCGAACCTCGCCGCCCACCTCTTCGAGGCCGGCGCGATCGAGACCACGCTGCCGAAGGCGAAGATGCTCCGGCCGTACGCCGAGAGCCTCATCACCAAGGCGAAGAAGGGCGGCGTGCACCAGCGCCGTCAGGTGATCGCGAAGATCCACGATCAGAACGTCACCCACAAGCTCTTCGCCGAGATCGGGCCTCGCTACACGGACCGCAACGGTGGGTACACCCGCATCCTCAAGCTCGGCCCGCGCCCCGGTGACAACGCGCCCATGGCGCGCATCGAATTGGTGTGACCGCACAGCTCCCGCTGGAGGCAACGCAGCGGGTCTTGAAGCTGGTCGTCGCATACGAGGGCACCGGGTTCCACGGCTTCGCCGCGCAACGGGATCAACGCACGGTCGAAGGCGAGTTGCACGAGGCGCTCGCGCGCGTGCTGCGCGCGCCGGTGGAGCTGACGTGCGCGGGGCGTACCGATGCCGGCGTGCACGCGTGGGGACAGGTCGTGAGCTGCGTCGCGCCGGAAGGCGTCGACGTCGCGCAGTTGCCGCGCGCGATCAACGGGCAGCTCGGCCCCGAGATCGTGGTACGCAGCGCGGAGGTCGTCGACGGCGACTTCGACGCGCGGCACTCCGCGCAGTGGCGTGAGTACCGGTACACGATCGTGAACCGCGACGCGCCCGACCCGTTCCTCGCGCGACAACGTGGTGGGTGCACACGCCGCTCGACCTGTCGTTGCTGCGGCTGGGCGCCGACCCCTTCCTCGGCGAGCACGACTTCGCGTCGTTCTGCCGCGCGGGGCCGGCCGGCTCCACCACGATGCGCCGCGTGCTCGACTCCCGCTGGATCGACTGCGGTGAAGGCGTGCTGCGCTACGAGATCCGTGCCACTGCGTTCTGTTGGCAGATGGTGCGCTCGATCGTCGGCACGCTGGTCGACGTCGGCATCGGCAAGCTCACCCCGGGCGACGTGCTGCGCATCCTGCGCGCACGCAACCGCGCCGCCGCCGGCCGCGTCGCGCCCCCCGAAGGCCTGTGCCTCTGGGAAGTCGGCTACTGAACGCACGTTCCTCGGCGAGCAACCGGCACTCGAGTGGTCTCTAGGTCACTCAACTGCCGGGTGTTCGTGGGGGGCGGAGGAGAGGTGAAGTACGGCTGCCCTCATGACGCGTGTGCGAATCGCACTGGGTACCGTGACGGGGTGGCGGAGGTAGAGGTTCACGACGCGAAGCGGCGCAAGCGGCTCGAGGAGATGTACGCCGACGAGATCGCGGGCGGCGCGTTGTTCCGCGGGCTCGCCGACTACGCCGACGCCGACCGTCGCGACGTCTTCCTGCAACTCGCTGCCGCGGAGGAGCGTCACGCGGAGCACTGGGCCCGTTTGCTGCGCAAGGACGGCATCGAGCCGAAGAAGCCGCGGCTGCCGTTCCGCGTTCGCGCGCTGTGCTTCCTCGCGCGACGGTTCGGTACGGAGGCGGTGCTGCCGCTGATGTTGCGCACCGAGGCGGCGGAAGCCGACCGCTACCGTGACGACGACGAGGCCACCGCGGCCATGGCGCAACAGGAAGCCGCGGCCGGCCGCACCATCGCCGCGATGCAGGGGATGCCGACCGGTGGGCGCATCGCCGCGTCGGAAGGTCGTCACCGTGCCAACGTCGGCGGCACGTTGCGGGCGGTCGTGTTCGGGATGAACGACGGCCTGGTGTCGAACTTCTCGCTGGTCATGGGCGTCGCCGGCGGCACCAGCCAGAACAGCTTCGTGCTGCTCGCGGGTATCGCCGGGCTGGTCGCGGGCGCGCTCTCGATGGCGTCGGGCGAGTGGATCTCGATCCGCTCACAGCGGGAGCTGTACGAGAACGAGCTGCGCATCGAGAAGGAAGAGCTGCGGGCGTTCCCGGAGGAGGAGCGCGAAGAGCTCGAGCTGATCTACCGCGCCAAGGGGATCACGCCCGACGCGGCACGCGCGCTCGTCGACAACATCATGAGCCGCTCCGACATCGCGCTCGACACGCTCGCGCGTGAAGAGCTCGGCCTCGACCCCGGGAAGCTGGGCTCACCGTGGGTCGCGGCGGTCTCGTCGTTCCTCGCCTTCGGCCTCGGCGCGCTCATCCCGCTCCTGCCGTTCTTCTTCGGGAGCGGTACCGCGCCGATCGTCGTGGCCGCGGTGATCTCGCTGGCCGCGCTGTTCGCGACCGGCGCCGCGACCTCGATCTTCACCGGCCGTCACGCCGGTCGCGCCGGCTTCCGCATGGCTGCGATCGGCGCGATCGTCGCGTTGGTCACCTACGGCATCGGGAGCGCGGTCGGTACCACGGTCTGACGGGCTACTCCTCGTCGAGGTACAGGAAGCAGTAGCCCTCGTCGCGGAACTTGATCCCGGCGTCGCGGAGCGCGACGTCCCAGTCGCCCTGCACCGAGGGGTTCGTCTCCTCCATGCCGTGGTCGGCGACGAGGACGAACGCGGTGTCTTCGAACACGCCCGCGCGCTCGACCGCGTCGAGCACGTCGCCGAGGCGGGCGTCGGAGTCGCGCACCGATGCCGCGGCGATCTCGGAGTAGGGGCCACCCTCGTGGAACGCGGCGTCGGTCAACGTGAAGTTGCACCACATGAACTTCGGGTGCGGGTACGTCTGGTCGCGGTACTCGCCCGCCCAGATCGAGACCGCCTGGTCGACACACAAGTGGTCGACGGTGGTGGACCACGCGTAGTCCTTCGACGGGCGCACGAACCGCTCGGTGGCGTGCGGGATGCCCTCGGGACCATCGGGGATCGCCGACACGTCGCCGTTGCGGAAGAACTCGAACGTTGAGTAGTCGGCGCCGACGTCGCACGGCTCGTTGACCGACGCGGTGAACGCACCGGGGAACGCACGGTGGATCGGCGCGTGCAGCGTCTCGACGCCGTCGACGAGGTGGCTCATGGCCCACGGCCAGGTGGCCATCGAGTTCGTGATCACCTGCTCGCCTCGCGCGCGGTCGTACCACGCGTTGTGCAGGATCCCGTGGTGGCCGGGGAAGCGGCCGGTGAGGATCGAGGTGTGGTTGGCGAGGGTGACGGTCGGGAACGACGACATCGCGCCCCACTCGTACGCCGTGCCCATCTCGATCAGGCGCGCCACGTTGGGCGCGTCACCCGCGCGCGCCATCGCGTACAGCACGTTCGCGTTGGTGCCGTCGAAGAGGAGGCCGACGACGTGCTCGGCGCGCCCGGCGGCGGGATCGAGCACGTCGGTGAGCGCGACGCCGTCGGCACCGGACGGCGGATCGCAGCCGAGCAACGCGGCCAGCGTGGGCGCGACGTCGACGAGCCGGCACACGCGATCGACGGGCCCGTCGGCGCGCACGCCCTTGCCCACGATGACGAACGGCGCGCGGGCCTGGACCACGCCGAGCGAGCCGTGCTCGCCGATGTGACCGCCCTGGCCTTCCCAGTTGTGGGCGGCGGAGTGCACGACGCACACGTCGGGGGCCGCGGGGTGATCGAAGAGCTGGGCCACCTGCTCGAACGCGTAGGGGTACGAGTTGTGCGCGCGGTCGGGGAACGGGTTGGCCCGTTCGGTGGTGAGCCCGGTGAACCGGTCGGGCGCCTGATCGGCGAACGGGCTCTCGCCCGTGACCCCGACGACCTCGAAGTGGGTGCCGTCGCGGCGGAACCGGATGCTGCCCTCGCACGACGCGGCCTCGAACACGTCCGGCTCGGGGGACCACAGCACCATGTCGACGATGGCGCCGAGCGCGGGGTCGAGCAGCACGTCGAGGTGATGCATCGGGTCAGCCTACCGACACCACGACCTTGCCCGTCGTGCCGCGCGCGCCGAGGAGCGCCAACGCGTCGGGCACGTCGGCGAACGGGATCTCCGCGAACACGAGCGGGTCGATCGCGCCGTCGGCGTGCAATTGCGCGAGGGCGGACGCAACGCGTGGCAGCAGCGTGACGTCGCGCGCGACCGCGCCGCCGAAGTGCACACCGACGACGCTGTAGTTCTTCACCAGCACGTGGTTGGCCGGGATGTCGGGCACGCGACCACTTGCGAACCCGATCACGAGGATGCGCGC
This sequence comes from uncultured Actinomycetes bacterium, assembly GCA_963721435.1. Taxonomy (GTDB): domain Bacteria; phylum Actinomycetota; class Acidimicrobiia; order IMCC26256; family DASPTH01; genus CAVRJC01. The sequence goes on along the minus strand of CAVRJC010000012.1, from coordinate 740,937 downwards.
GTCCCACGCCGCGCAGCGGCGCGAGCTGTCGAACACGTCTCCGCCCACCGGGTCGTAGACCACGTCGACGCCGTGCCCATCGGTGTGATCCTTCACACGCGCGACGAAGTCGTCGGTGCGGTAGTCGACGGCGAGCTCGGCGCCGAGCTCGCGGCACAACGCGACCTTGTCGTCGCCGCCGGCGGTCGCGATCACGCGGGCACCCGCGGCGCGGCCGAGCTGGATCGCGGCGGAGCCCACGCCGCCCGCGCCCGCGTGCACCAGCAGCCACTCGCCCGCGGCGATGGCCGCTCGGTCGTGGAGGGCGTACCAGCCGGTGCCGTGGTTGATGAGGAGCGCGGCGGCGGTGGTGAACGACATCGTGGGCGGGATCGGGACCACCCACTCGGCCCCGACCGTGGCCAGCTCCGCGAGGGCACCGCCGATGGTCGCTCCGGGAGCGCCGGTCGTGAGCGCGGCCACCCGGTCGCCCGGCGCCAGGCCGGTCACGCCGTCGCCCACCGCGAGCACCGTGCCCGCGAGCTCGAGACCGGGGGTGAAGGGGAGCGCGGGCCGCTCCTGGTACCGGCCCTGGCACATGAGGATGTCGGCGAAGTTGAGCCCGGCCGCCGCGACCCTGATGACCACCTGACCGGGGCCGGCGACCGGATCGGGCACCCTGCGCACCTCGAGCACGTCGGCGGGGTCGCCGATCGCCGTCACCTGCCACGCCCGCATGGTCTGACGCTATCCGCACGCTCCCCGTGCGCCGCTGGGCCCTCCGATTGCCCGGGAGGGGCCGCCCCGACTAGATTTGTCCCTCGCGCTCGGAGCCCGTTCAGCGCCCGACGCCACCCCTTCACTGCTCGTTCACCGTTCACGAGGACCCGTGCGTACCTACACCCCGAAGCCTGCTGACATCCACCGCGCCTGGCACGTCGTCGACGCCGACGGAGCCGTGCTCGGCCGTCTCGCGTCGCAGGTCGCGACGTTGCTGCGGGGCAAGCACAAGCCGATCTACTCGCCGCACATGGACACCGGCGACCACGTGATCGTGATCAACGCGTCCAAGCTCGACCTCAGTGCCCGCAAGCGCTCCGACAAGCTCTACCGCCGCCACTCCGGGTACCCGGGCGGGCTCACGGAGGAGACCCTCGAGCACCTGCTCGCGCGTGACCCCGAGCGGGTCGTCCGCCTCGCCATCAAGGGCATGCTCCCGAAGGGGCGCCTCGGCCGCAGCATGATCGGCAAGCTGAAGATCTATGCCGGCCCGACGCACCCGCACTCGGCGCAGCAGCCCCAGCCGTTCGAACTGATCTCCAGGGAGCGTTCGTGAGCAAGCCCCTCATCCAGAGCACCGGTCGCCGCAAGGAAGCGGTGGCGCGGGTGCGGCTCCGCCCCGGCACGGGGAAGGTCACCGTCAACGGCCGGGACTTCGAGCAGTACTTCCCGATCCTCACGCACCGCGTCGTCGCGCTCGAGCCGTTGCGGCTCACGCAGACCGCCGACGTCTACGACGTCGACGCCACGCTCGACGGTGGTGGCGTGAGTGGGCAGGCCGGCGCACTGCGACTCGGCATCGCGCGCGCGTTGATCGCGCTCGACGAAGAGGCGCGCCCGGGGCTGAAGAAGGCCGGGTTGCTCACGCGTGACGCGCGTGAGAAGGAGCGGCGCAAGTACGGGCTCAAAAAGGCCCGGAAGGCACCGCAGTACTCCAAGCGCTGAGCTTCGCGTCGTCGCGGTCATGACTCTGCGCTTCGGCACCGACGGCGTCCGCGGTGTCGCGAACGAGGAGCTCACCGTCGAGCTCGTCACTGCCCTCGGACGCGCGGTCGTGCGCGTCATGGGCGCGGAGCAGCCGTTCGTCGTCGGCCGTGACACTCGTCGCTCCGGGCCCATGATCGAGGCCGCGCTCGTCGCCGGCATCTGTGCCGAAGGCGCCGACGCGGTGCTCCTCGGCGTGATCCCGACGCCCGGAGTCGCCCACATCGCCCGTGATCGCGGCGCGCCCGGGGCAGTGATCTCAGCGAGCCACAACCCGTTCGCCGACAACGGCGTGAAGCTGTTCGCGCCCGGTGGGCGCAAGATCTCCGAGCCGGTCGAGCTGCAGGTCGAGCGCGAGCTGCGCGACCTCGCGATGAGCGATCCCGGCGGCGGGCCCTCGGGCTCCAAGGTCGGTGTCGCGAGCGAGTACCGCGGTGCGAGCGACGCGTACGTCGCGTATCTCGTCGACGCGCTCGAAGGCCGTCGTCTCGACGGCATGCGGGTCGTGGTCGACTGCGGCAACGGCGCGTCGTTCCGGTCGGCGCCCACCGCCCTGCGAGAGCTGGGTGCGGCCGTCGAGGTCTTGAACGCGGCGCCCAACGGCACCAACATCAACGAGCAGTGCGGCTCCACCTATCCCGCGGCGCTGCAACAGGCAGTGCTCGACAACCGGGCCGACGCCGGTCTCGCGCTCGACGGCGACGCCGATCGCGTGATCGCGGTCGACGAGCAGGGTCGCATCGTCGACGGCGACCAGATGCTCACGGTCAGCGCGCTCGACCTCCAGGACCGTCATCTCCTGCGTGGCGAAGCGATCGTGGCCACCGTGATGTCGAACCTCGGGTTGCAGCGGGCGCTCGCGCCCTACGGCATCGAGCTCATCCGCACGCCGGTCGGCGACCGGAACGTGCTCGACGAGCTCGAGCGCCGCAACCTCGTGCTCGGCGGCGAGCAGTCCGGCCACGTGATCAACGCGTTGCACGCGACCACGGGTGACGGCGCGCTCACCGGGATCCTGCTGCTCGACACCATGTGCCGGCGGCGTCGCCCGCTGTCGGAGCTCGCCGCGGTCATGCAGCTCGTCCCGCAGGTGCTGCGCAACGTCGAAGTGAGCGATCCCGCGCTGCTGAACGGCGACGCGACCTTCTGGAGCCGCGTGCAGGCCATCGAGTCGGAGCTCGGCGGCGAAGGCCGGGTGCTGGTGCGCCCCTCGGGCACCGAGCCGGTCGTGCGGGTGATGGTCGAGGCGCTCGACCCGGAGGCGGCCGGTGAAGCTGCCGACCGTCTCGTCGAGCTGGTCGAGCACGTCGCCAACCGGAACAGCCTGGGCACCCCCTGATTCCGGGTCGCTCGAGCCTCGGTGTGGGCCATGGTGACCGTCTTTCGCCTCGACCCGCCTTTCGCTCCTAACCTGGCTGTTCTATGTGCGGAATCGTCGGGGTCGTGCGGCGGCGCGCGCAGCGGGACGCGCCCGACCCGACGGAGCTGTACCGGCTCGTGGCCACGGCCGAGGCGGCGTTCGACGTGCCCGGTACGATCGCCGAGCGGCTCGGTCGAACCGCTGAGCCCCTCGAGCAGGTCGACGGCCTCCTCCGCGGGGTACCCGGCGTGCAGGTGCTCATCGCCGATCCCGCGCTGGTGGCGTCGCTCGAGGAGCGCCTGACCGCGCTCGAAGCCGAGTTCGACGAGCTCGAGCTCGGGCTCGACGCGTTCACGAGCGCGGCGATGTCCCCGGCCGAGCTCGAAGCGGTCAACGCGGCCCTGGTGCGCGCCCGCGATGCGGCGTGGGCCGTGCGGCGCGATCGCCTGCGCACTGCGCGCGCGGTCGCCGAGCTCGCGGGCCCCGATGCGTCGATCGCCGCGATCGAGGCGTTCCTGTCGGTGCAGATCGCGCTGGCGGCCATCGACCGGCTCGAGGTGCGCGGCCGCGACTCCGCGGGCCTGCACCTTCTCGTGCGCGACCACGAGCTCGCGCTCGATGATCCCACGGTGCGGAGCGCGATCGATGCCCGGGCCGCCGATCCTCTCTTCGGATCGGGATCGGTGCGCGTCGTCGACGGCGGCGCGCTGTCGTTCGTGTACAAGGCCGCGGCGGAGATCGGCGAGCTCGGTGACAACACCGCGGTGCTGCGTCACGCGATCCTCGCCGACGACCTGCTCGCGCGTGCGCTGTCGGCCGACACCGCCGAGGTCGTCGTGCTCGGCCACACGCGGTGGGCGAGCGTCGGCATCATCTCCGAGGCCAACGCGCACCCGCTCAACCAGGAGGAGACCGACCGCGTCGACGGCCCGTACGTCGTGGGCGCGCTCAACGGCGACGTCGACAACTACGCCGACCTCACGGCGCTCGAAGGCCTGCACGCGCCGGCGGAGATCACCACCGACGCCAAGGTGATCCCCGCGCTCGTGGCGCGTCGCCTCGAGGCCGGCCTGCCGCTCGCCGACGCGTTCCGCACGACCGTGGCCGAGCTCGAGGGCTCGCTGGCCATCGGTGCCCAGGCGGCCGACGCGCCCGGCACGCTCCTGCTCTCGCTCCGCGGCAGTGGCCAGGCCCTGTACGTCGGTCTCGCCGACGACGCGTTCGTCGTCGCCAGCGAGCCCTACGGCCTGGTCGAAGAGGCCGCGCGCGTATCTCCGGCTCGACGGCGAGACGCCCGCCGATCCCGCCCGCGCCGCCGCGACACGCGGCCAGGTCGTGGTCCTCGACACCGAGCACGCGGGCACGGTCGCGGGGATCACCCGTATGAGCTTCGACGGCACCGTGCTCCCGGTGTCGGCCGACGAGCTCCAGACCGCGGAGATCACGACCCGCGACATCGACCGCGGCTCGTTCCCGCACTTCCTGTTGAAGGAGATCTCCGAAGCGCCGGCGTCGTTCCGCAAGACGCTGCGAGGGAAGATCGCCGAACGCGACGGGCTCCTCCGCGTCACCCTCGGTGCCGACACTCTCGACCTCGCACTGCTCGAGCGGCTGCGCGCGGGTGACATCCGCCGGGTCGTCGCCATCGGCCAGGGCACTGCCGCGATCGCGGGGCAGAGCCTGGCCGCGGTGCTCGCCGCGCTCGTGGGCTCCCGGCTGCGCGCCGACGCCGAAGCCGCCACCGAGCTGTCGGGGTTCGGTGTGAGCGACGACATGTCCGACACCGTCGTCGTCGCCATCAGCCAGAGCGGCACCACTACCGACACCAACCGCACCGTCGACCTCGTGCGGGCGCGCGGCGCCCACGTGATCGCGGTCGTCAACCGCCGGAACAGCGATCTGGTCGACAAGTCCGACGGCGTGCTCTACACGTCGGACGGCCGCGACCTCGAGATGGCGGTGCCGTCGACCAAGGCGTTCTACGCGCAGGTGGCGGCCGGATACCTGCTCGCACTCGCCATCGCCACCGAGCTCGAGACGATCTCGGCGAAGCGTGCGCACGAGATCCTGGTCGGGCTGCGCGCGCTTCCCGACGCGATGCACGACGTGCTCGCGCAGCGCGGGGCGATCTCGGTGATCGCGCAGCGGCACGCGCCATCGCACCGGTACTGGACCGTGGTCGGCAACGGGCTCAACCGCATCGCCGCCAACGAGGTGCGGATCAAGCTCTCCGAGCTCTGTTACAAGTCGATCTCGAGCGACATCGCCGAGGACAAGAAGCACATCGACCTCTGCACCGAGCCGCTGATCCTCGTGTGCGCGGTCGGCCTCCAGGGATCGAACGCCGACGACACCGCCAAGGAAGTCGCGTACCACCGCGCGCACCGTGCCGCGCCCATCGTGATCACGACCGCCGGCGAAGACCGCTTCTCGAGCGCGTTGGAGACGATCTACCTGCCGTCGGTCGACCCCGCGCTCGGGTTCGTGCTGTCGACCATGGCCGGGCATCTCTTCGGCTACGAAGCTGCGCTTGGCGATCGACGCGTCCGCGCGGCCGTTGCGCGAGGCGCGCGCCGCGATCCAGGCGGTGGTGGCCGCGGGTGAAGCGGCGCACCACGACGGCGACCTGCTCACCACGCTGGCCCCCGAGCTCACGCGGGTGGCGCGCGTGTTCACCGATGGGCTGCGCACCGGGAGCTACGACGGTGATCTCGAAGCCGGCACCGCGGTGCAGCTCGCGTCGCTGCTGCGCTACGCGATCGGCAGCGCGCCCCTCGACCTCTACGAGATCGACCACGGCAAGGTCGGCACGCCGTCGACCGTCGTCGAGGATCTCACCGCCGCGCTCACGCAGGGGATCAACGAGCTCACCCGCACGATCGACACCATCAAGCACCAGGCCAAGACGGTGACCGTCGGCATCTCGCGTTCCGACGAGGAGCTGCTCCGCGTCGAGCTGGTGAAGCTCGTGCTCGCCGCCGGTGCCGCGCGGGATGCGCTCAGCTACCGGTCGCTGCGCACACTCGTCGCGCTCGATCCCGCGGTCGTACGGACCACCGGGTTCACCCGCTATCGCATCGAAGGCGATCTGGCCTCGGATGTGGCCACGCTGCACGTCGTCGACACCACCGTCGAATTCCCGTCCCGCACCCTGGCCGATCCAACGCTCCGTGGCACGAAGCACCGCGTCGCGACCCAGCGCGAGGTCACGGTCGCGCGCGGCCGGAATGACGGTCGCACAGTGCTCCTGGTGCCCGAGGTGAAGGGCAACGAGGTGGTGGGCCTCACGCTCCTGCACGTGGACGTCGCCGACCGCCTCCCCGCCGACGTCGCTCGGGCCGTCTTGCAGGGCTACCAGGGCCGCTACAGCGCCCTGAAGGATGCCGTCACGGAGACCATGCCGGAGTTCGACGACGGATTGCTCGCGATCTTCGACGTCGTGGACCTGCTCACCGAGCCCGTGTACGTGCTCGCCGACCGCTGGCACTCGAGTCCGCACTCCCGTTCAGGCACGGAGCCGGAATGATCGTGGGCCTGGGCACCGACCTCGTGGAGGTCGGGCGGTTCCGGCTCGCGCTGCAGCGGCGATCCACGCTGGCGGAGCGCCTCTTCACCGACGGTGAGCGGGAGTACGGGCTCTCGCAGCACGACCCCGCCGAGAGCCTCGCGGCGCGCTTCGCGGCGAAGGAAGCGGTGATGAAGGCCTTGGGCGTCGGCCTGGGCGACTTCGAATTCCGCGACGTCGAGGTGCGACGCGCCGACAGCGGCGAGCCGTCGCTCGCGCTCACCGGCAAGGCGCGTGCCATCGCCGACGACCGCGGCGCGGCCTCGTGGCTGCTCTCCCTCTCGCACACCGACACCACCGCGATGGCGGTCGTCATCGCGCTCAGCGCGTAACGCGTCAGTGGAGCCGGTTCTCACTCCTGACGCGATGGCGAGCGCCGATCAGCGCACGATTGCCGCGGGAACTCCCGTCGCGACGCTCATGGAGCGCGCCGGGGTCGCGGTGGCGTGGGACGTGCGCGCCGCACTCGGCGGTTGCTACGGCAAGCGCGTCGTCGTCGTGTGCGGGAAGGGCAACAACGGGGGCGACGGGCTCGTCGTCGCCGCGCGTCCTCGCGCGGTGGGGCGCACGCACGCACGTGTTCGAGCTCGCGACGGGCATCGACGAGCGTGACTTCCCGCGTGCGCTCGCGGGCGCGCACGCGGTGGTCGACGCAATGTTCGGCACCGGCATCCAGCGCGCGCTCGAGGGCGACGCCGCAATGGTCGTCGACCAGCTGCGTGACTGGGACGGCCTCACCGTCGCGGTCGACATCCCGTCGGGAATCGACGGCCTCACCGGCGCGGTGTGCGGCACCGCGGTGCACGCGGACCGCACCGTCACGTTCGCGGCGCGCAAGCCCGGCCTCCTGCTCGAGCCGGGACGCTCTCACGCCGGTGTCGTGCACGTCGCCGACATCGGGATCGACCTCGGCCCCGACGGTGCCGAGCCCGTCCCGCTCGGGTGCTTCGACGACTTCGACGTCGCCCGGTGCCTCCCGCCACGCGCGCCGAACGCGCACAAGTGGTCGAACGCGGTGATGGTGGTCGGGGGCTCTCCGGGGATGACCGGCGCGCCGATGTTCGCGAGCCACGCCGCGATGCGCGCCGGCGCCGGCATGGTCTGGTGCTCGATCCCCGGTGAAGGTGCCGCGAACAGTTGCGGCGCCGGCTCCGTGCCTGAACGGGCAGCGGGTGAGATCGTCGTGCGTGTGCTCGCCGACGCGTTGGCCGGGCTCAGCCGGTTCCGCGCGGTCGCGGTCGGGCCCGGGCTCGGCGCCGGCGGCAAGGTCCGGAAACTCGTGCACGATCTTCTGCGCGCACGCGGAGGCGCCGGTCGTGCTCGACGCCGACGGGCTCAACGCACTGCGCGGCGACCTCGCGCCGCTCGAGGCGCGCCGGGCCGACGGCCGGGTCACCGTCGTCACACCCCACGACGCCGAGTTCGCACGGATCGCGGGGGCGCCGGTCGGCGCCGACCGCATCACGGCCGCCCGGGCGCTCGCCGCCCGCAGCGGCGCGGTGGTGCTGCTCAAGGGCCCCGGCACCGTGGTGGCCGACCCGAGCGGGCGCGCGGCCGTCAACCGCACCGGGAGTGAGGCGCTCGCGAGCGCGGGCACCGGCGACGTGCTCACCGGCATCGTCGCGGCCTTCCTGGCCCGGGGCGCCCCGGCGTTCGAGGCCACCGCGGCCGCAGCCTGGGTGCACGGCGCCGCGGGCGACTCGGTGCGGGATCTCACCGGCCCGACGGGGCTGGTGGCGAGTGATCTCGTGGTGGCCATCGCCCCTACGCTGCTCGCGCTGTACGACAATTGAGGAGTGGCAGAGCGAGCGGTAGCGGGACTTGCCACGCTTCACGCCCGACGACATCCCGCAAGCGAGCGACCAGAAAACAGGAGTGAGCATGGGTGACGACGAGGCGGTAAGCACGATCATGACGACCAGCGTCGTGACCCTGTCGCCGGACCAGAGCGTTCCCGAGGCCGCCGACCTGTTGAGCGAGCACCGGATCGGTGCCGTGCCGGTGGTCGACGACGCCGGCAAGGTCGTGGGCCTGTTGCGGGACGAAGACCTGCTGCTGACCGAGTCGAACCTCCACGCGCCCACCGCGATCGAGTTCCTCGGGGCCGAGCTCATCTGGCCGCCCTCGATGCACCGTTACGAGGCGGAGCTGCGCAAGGCGGCGGCGTCGAAGGTCGGCGAGATCATGAACACCGAGTTCGAGACCGTCTCGCCGACCGACACCATCGCGTCGGTGGCCACCTTGATGCACGACAAGGCCCTGAGCCACGTGCCGGTCGTCGACGGCAACGGCGTGCTGGTCGGCATCGTCGCGCGCGGCGATCTCATACGGTTCCTCGCCGCGACTTCATGAGCGACGGCACCACGGCATGAACGATCGGACGGGCGAGCCCCGCGATCGCGCGGTGTGGTGCGAGGTCGATCTCGACGCAATCCGCCACAACGTGCGGGTCCTGCGCGAGATCGCGGGCCCTGCCGAGCTGCTCGCGGTGGTCAAGGCGAACGCGTACGGGCACGGTGCGGTGCCGGTGGCGCAGGCTGCGCTCGACGCCGGCGCGTCGTGGCTCGGCGTCGCGCGCGTCGAAGAAGGTGTGCAGCTGCGCGAGGCGGGGATCGACGCGCCGGTGCTGTTGCTCTCCGAAGCGCCCGCCGGCGCGGCCGACACCGTGCTCGCGCACGGGATCACGCCGGTCGTCTACACCGAGTTCGGCATCGACGCGGTCGCCAAGGCCGTCGCCACCGCGACCGGCTCCGTGCCCGAACGGGAAGCGGTTCCCGTTGCCGTCCACCTGAAGATCGACACCGGCATGCACCGGGTGGGGTGCACACCCGACAGCGCGGTCGCGCTGGTCGAGCAGATCGCCGCGCACGACGAGCTGACCCTGGGCGGTGTGTGCACGCACCTCGCAGTGGCCGACGAGCCCGAGCACGACTACACCACCGAGCAGCTGGCCGCGTTCGACGCGGTGCTCGCCGAGCTCGACGCCCGTGGGCTGCTCGGCGACGCGCTCGTCCACGCCGCGAACTCGGCCGGCACGCTCGCGTGGCCGGCGTCGCGCTACGACCTCGTGCGCGCCGGTATCTCGGTCTACGGCATCCCGCCGGCCGCGGAGCTCGGGGGCATGGCCGATCTCCGGCCGGCGATGACGCTCACGTCACGCGTCATGTTCGTGCAGACGCTGCCGGCGGGCGCCCGCCTGTCGTACGGGCTCCGCTACGAGCTCGAGCGCGATGCGCGCATCGCGACCGTCCCCGCTGGGTACGCCGACGGCGTGCCGCGCAACCTGGGCCTCGCGGGTGGGGAAGTGCTGATCGGTGGTTGCCGGTACCCGATCGCCGGGATCGTGACGATGGATCAGCTCATGGTCGATGTCGGTGACGCGCCGGTGGAGGCGGGCGACGAAGTCGTCCTGCTCGGCGCGCAGGGCGACGACGAAGTCACGGCGCTCGAATGGGCCGACCATCTCGGCACGATCTCCTACGAGATCGTGACCGGGATCGGCGCGCGGGTCCCGCGCCGGTACCGCGGATGAACGCGGGCGACGTCCTCAAACGCGCGGGGGTCGTCACCGGTGTCGCTGCCGGTGTGCTCGGCGCGGCGTACGGCGCCGAGCGCGCGGTCGTCGCGCGCATGCGCCACGGCGACGACCCGGATGCCGACTCGCCGCTCGTCCCGGTGTTCGACACCGAGATCGACATCGACACCCACGATCACGGTGTCCTGCACGTCATCAGCCGCGGCGAGGGCCCGCCGATCCTGTTCGCGCACGGCGTCACGTTGTCGTCGCGTGTGTGGGCCAAGCAGTTCGACTCGCTCCCGGCCGCGGGCTTCCGCGCCATCGCGTTCGACGCGCGTGGTCACGGCGCATCTCACGTCGGTGAGAGCGGGCACTCGGTCGACAACCTCGCCGACGACGTGCGCAGCGTTCTCGAAGCGCTCGATCTGCACGACGCCATCCTTGTCGGGCACTCGATGGGCGGCATGGCGATCCAGGCGTTCGTGATCCGCCACCCGCACATCGCGCACGAGCGCGCGCTCGGGATGGTGCTGATGTCGACGGCCCCGAGCATGCCGATGAGCGACGCGCGCCGCGTGCGCGGCGCGCTCGAGCGCATGGTGGGAGCGTCCCCCGACGTCGGGATGCTGCTGCGGCAGAAGAACCTCGGTTTCCTGCTCGCGCGTGTGGGCTTCGGTGACGATCCCCACCCGAGTCACGTGGAGGCCACCCGCCAGATGCTCGCGGAGTGCTCGCGCGCGACCCTCCGCGACTCGTCGCGTGCGTTGCTGGCGCTCGACCTCACCGGCGGGCTGCCCAACGTCACCATGCCCACGCTCGTGCTCGGCGGGACCCGCGACGCGATCACACCACTGCGGCAGAGTCGCGAGATCTCGGAGCTCGTCCCGAACGCGCGGCTCGAGGAGTTCGAAGGCGCAGGGCACATGCTCATGTACGAGCGGGCCGACGACGTCGACAAGGTCATCATCGAGTTCGCGCGGGAGTGCCTCGTGTGATCACCGACGTCCCCGGCGTCGAGGTCGGTCACTGGACCGGCACGGGTACCGGGGTCACGGTGGTCGTCGTCCCGCCCGGCACCACCGCGTCGTGTGAGGTACGCGGGGGCGCACCCGCGTCGCGCGAGACCGCGCTGCTCGAGCCGGGGCGCATCGTCGAGCACGTCGACGCCATCGTGCTCAGCGGTGGTTCGGCGTTCGGGCTCGCGACCGCAGACGGCATCATGCACGCGCTCGCCGAACGTGGGCGCGGCTATCCGACTCGCGGCGGCCCGGTGCCGATCGTGCCGGCCGCGGCGATCTTCGACCTGGTCACGTCGGACGGGGAGCGGCCGGGGCCCGAGGAGGGCCGAACCGCGTTGCAGGCAGCTGCCGCGGGACCCTTCGCGCTCGGTCGAACCGGCGCCGGGCGCGGTGCCACGATCGGCAAGTGGCGGGGCGGCGAGTACGCGGTGCCCGGCGGGCTCGGGTCGGCGAGCGCGCGCGACGGCGACGTCGTGATCGGCGCGCTCGCGGTGGTGAACGCGGTCGGCGACGTCATCGGCGCCGATGGTGCGGTCATCGCGGGATCGACCGCGCCCGAGGGCACACCCGGCTTCGGGGATCCGCTCCCGTTCGAGGAGGGCGAGCACACCACGCTGATCGTCGTGGCGACGAACGCGCGGCTCACCAAGCTGGAGTGCAAGCTCGTCGCCGAGAGCGCGCACCACGGCATGGCGCGTGCCGTGCACCCGTCGCATTCGCGCCACGACGGCGACATCGCGTTCGCGCTGGCCACCGGTCAGGTGGACGCGCACGTCGACCGCTTGCGCATGATCGCGAGTGACGTCACGGCCGAAGCAATCCGGGCAGCCGTGAGGTGAGCGCAGCGAGCGGGGGCCGAGCGGCCCGGCCGAAGACCGAGAGCAGAAGCTGGCTTAGGATCGCAGCGTGTTCGCGTCGTTCGAGGGGTTGGAACGCGAAGCGCTTGCCTGCACCAAGTGCCCGCTCGCCGAGACCCGCACCCAGGTGGTGTTCGGCGCCGGTGACCCCGACGCCGACCTGCTGTTCGTCGGCGAAGGCCCCGGCGAGCAGGAAGACCTGCAGGGCATCCCGTTCGTGGGCCGCGCGGGGAAGCTGCTCACCAGCCTGATCGAGGGCATCGGCCTCGACCGTGACGCGGTGTACATCGCCAACGTCGTGAAGTGCCGGCCACCCGGGAACCGTGACCCGTTGCCGCTCGAGATCGAGAGCTGCCGCCCCTACCTCGAGGCGCAGGTCGAGTTCATCGACCCCAAGGTCGTCGTGACGCTCGGCAACTTCGCGACCAAGCTCCTCCTCGACACCAAGGAGGGCATCACCAAGCTGCGCGGGCAGAAGTTCCCGTATCGAGACGGTGTGCTGGTCCCGACGCTGCACCCGTCGGCGGTGCTCCGCAACGGTGGCACCGCCCTCGCGCAGGCGCGCGCCGACTTCGTGGTCGCCAAGCGCGCGTTGCGACGCTCGTGACCGTCGCCACCGTCACGCGCTCGGCCGGTGAGACCGGCCTGCTCGCGCAGCGCGTCGGTGCGTTGCTCCGTGCGGGCGACGTGGTCGTGCTCGCGGGCGAGCTCGGAGTCGGCAAGACCGTGTTCGCGAAGGGCGTCGCACTCGCGCTCGGCATCACGGAGCCGGTGGTGAGCCCGAGCTTCACCATCGTGCGGCAGTACGAGGGCTCGCTGCCGCTCGTGCACGTCGACGTCTACCGGATCGATCACCTGCAGGAGCTGTACGACATCGGGTTCGAGGAGCTCGTGGGCGACGACGCGGTCACGCTCGTCGAGTGGGGTGATCGCGTCGAGCGCGATGCTGCCTGCCGATCGGCTGGAGGTGACGATCAGCGCCGATGCCGATGACGACGACACGCGGCGGGTGCAGTTCGAGGCGGTCGGTCTCGCGTGGAGCGCGCGTCGCGACGAGCTCGCCGCGGCGATCGAAGCCCCTCCCGGAAGCGCGCCGTAGCGATGTTGATCCTCGGCATCGAGACCGCGACATCGCGCGTCTCCGTCGCGGTCGGCGATGCCGACGCGGTGCGCGGTGAGGTGCACCTCGCGGGCGGGCGACGGCACGCAGAGCAGCTCGCGCCCGCGGTGCAGTACCTGTGCCATGAGCTCGAGGTGGAGTTCGACCACATCACCGCGATCGCGGTCGGGCTCGGGCCCGGCCTGTTCACCGGCCTGCGCGTGGGTGTGACCACGGCCAAGGTCATGGCGCAGACGCTGCGCATCCCGGTGGTCGGCGTGCCCAGCCTCGATCTGGTCGCGTACCCGCTCCGCCACAGCCACCGCCTGCTGGTGATCGTGCTCGACGCCCGTCGCCACGAGGTGTTCCACGCGCAGTACCGGCCCGTGCCGGGCGGGGTGCAGCGTGTCTCCGAATACGAGGTCAGCACGCCCGCCGACCTGGTCGCGGACTTGAGCGCCACCGACGACGAGGTGCTGCTCGCGGGTGACGGCGTCGCCCCCTACGGGGCCGACTTCGCCGCCCTCGACCACGTCGAGCTCGCGGGGCCCGAGTTCTCGTGGCCCAGCGCGGCCGCCCTGGTGGAGCTGGCGGCGGCCCGGGTGCAGCGCGAGGAGTTCGAAGCCCCGTGGGACGTGCATCCGATGTACCTTCGCCAGAGCGACGCCGAGATCGAATGGGATCGTCGAGCCACCTCGTGAACCGCGCATGAAGCTCCAAGACACACCGACCGTGGAGATCGTCCCCATGCGGCGACGGCATCTGCGCGCGGTGCTGCGGATCGAGCAGCAGGTGTACCCACGCCCGTGGAGCACGTCACTGTTCCTGTCGGAGCTCGCGCTGCGCTCCACGCGCGCCTACATCGTGGCGCGCGTCGGCCGGGAGCTCGTGGGCTACGCGGGCCTGATGATGACGCTCGACGACGGTCACGTCACGACCATCGCCGTCGACCCGGTGTGGCACGAGAACAAGATCGGCACCCGCCTCCTGCTCTGGCTCTCACGCGAGGCGATCGAGCGCGGCGCAAAGAGCCTCACGTTGGAAGTGCGCATCACCAACAACGCCGCGCAGGACCTCTACAAGAAGTTCGGCTTCGTGCCCGTCGGTGTGCGCAAGAACTACTACGCGGAAGTGAACGAAGACGCGATCGTGATGTGGGCCCACGATGTCGACGAGCCGGCGTACGCGGAGCTGCTCGACTCGATCGAGCGTCAACTCCCGCGCTGATGCTGATCCTCGGGCTCGAGACGTCGTGCGACGAGACCGCGGCGGCGGTCGTCGAGGACGGCCACACCGTGTGCTCGTCGGTGGTGTCGAGCCAGGTTGATCTGCACGCGCGCTTCGGCGGGGTCGTGCCCGAGGTCGCGAGCCGCGCTCACGTCGAGCTGATCACCGAGGTGATCGCCGAGGCCCTGGTGGAGTCGGGGGTCGAGATCAAGGAGTTGGGCGCGGTGGCGGCGTGCCACGGCCCCGGGCTCGCGGGCGCGTTGCTCGTCGGTGTGAGCGCGGCCAAGGCGATCGCACTCGCGGCGGACCTGCCGTACGTCGGCGTGAACCACCTCGAAGCGCACCTCTACGCGGCGCGCCTGGAGGAGCCGGATCTCGAACCGCCACTCGCGGTGCTCCTGGTGTCGGGTGGGCACACCATGGTCGTGATCATGGAAGGCCACGGGCAGTACCGCGTCGTCGGTGAGACGGTCGACGACGCGGCGGGCGAGGCCTTCGACAAGGTCGCGCGGCATCTCGGGCTCGGCTATCCGGGTGGTCCTGCGATCGACGCGCTCGCAGCCGTTGGCGATCCCGCCGCGGTGTCGTTCCCGCGGGCGATGCCGGGCGACCGCAACTTCTCGTTCGCCGGGCTCAAGACCGCGGTCGTGAACCACGTGCGTCACCATCCGGAGTCTGCGGTCGCCGATGTCGCAGCGTCGTTCCAGGAGGCGGTCGTCGACCAGCTGGTGGTGAAGCTGCTCGCCGCGGCCGACGAGGCCGGGGCACCCACCCTCGTGCTCGGCGGAGGAGTGGCTGCGAACTCCCGGCTCCGGGCCCGCGTGGTCGCGGCCGCCGAGGCGAGCGGGCGGCGGGCCTTCCTCCCGCCCCGGGCGTTGTGCACCGACAACGGGGCCATGATCGCCGCCGCGGCCTGGTGGCGGCTCCGGGCCGACGGCCCGACCCCGCTCGACTCCGGGGCGGATCCCAACCTGCGTTTGCCGGAGTCGTGATCGCCCTGGTACCGTGACTTAGCACTCGCAGCCGCCGAGTGCTAACGATCTTGCACGACCAACTTGTGCGTCGTTGCAACCGAGACACACCAACCATGGCCGCCAGGAGGCACAGCACATGAACCTGCAACCGCTCGAGGACCGGATCGTCGTCCGGCCCGGTGAGGCAGAAGAGACCACCGTGAGCGGGCTCGTGATCCCCGACACCGCCAAGGAGAAGCCCCAGCAGGGTGAAGTCCTGGCCGTGGGTCCCGGGCGTCGCTCCGACCAGTCCGGTGAGCTCATCCCCGTCGACGTCGCGGTCGGCGATGTCGTCCTGTACTCGAAGTACGGCGGCACCGAGGTGAGCGTCGACGGCGAGGACCTCCTCGTGCTGTCGAGCCGCGACGTGCTCGCCAAGGTCACCAGCGGGAAGAAGAAGTAGTCACGAACCCCGCCGGGAGCCGCCGGGGAGGCCGTCAGGTCATCCCGCGGCCGGCCGAATTCCAGTTGGGAAGCCCCGCTCCTTGGGCGGGGCTTCCTGCTGCGCGCCGCACGCTCACGCTGGCCGAGGTGAGGGCCCGCTGCGTCGAGCTGCCGGAGCCCGAGCCGTTGCCCCCGCCGCGTCTCGACAGCATCGCCGCGGCGGTGCTCGTGCCCCTGTTCGGCGCGACGGGGTCGGGCGAAGCCCGGATCGTGCTCACCAAGCGGCCCGAGACCATGCCGTCGCACCAGGGGCAGATCGCGTTCCCCGGCGGGAAGATCGACCCCGCCGTCGACGCCACGCCGCGCGATGCCGCGCTCCGCGAGGCGGAGGAGGAGATCGGCCTCCGGCGCGCCGCGGTCGAGGTGATCGCGGAGCTGCCGAGCGTCGGCACCGCGGTCGGGCAGTTCGTGATGACGCCCTTCGTCGGGCTCATGGAGCCGCGTCCGGAGCTGGTCGCCGACGCGCGTGAGGTGGATCGGGTGTTCGACGTCGCGCTCGCGGAGCTGCTCGATCCGGACGCCTACCGGTCCGAGGTGTGGCAGTTCTGGGGCGAGGCGCGGCTCATGCACTTCTTCGATCTCGACGATGAGACCGTGTGGGGCGCGACCGCGCGCGTGCTCGCGGATTTTCTCGCGGTTCTCACCGGAACCGGAACGAGCGGAGCGAGCGACCGATGAAAATGCCCCCAGAACCCGCCTGGTAGCAGGCGACGGGGTAGCCTGGGAAGTTCTCAGGAGGTTGTGCGTGGAAGTCGAGATCGGCATCGGCAAATCCGGTCGCCGGGCCTACGGGTTCGATGACATCGCGATCGTCCCCAGTCGCCGCACGCGAGATCCCGAGGACATCGACATCTCCTGGGAGCTCGACGCGTTCAAGTTCGAGCTGCCCGTCATCGGCTCCGCGATGGACGGCGTGCTGTCGCCCAGCACCGCGATCGAGCTCGGCAATCTCGGTGGGCTCGGCTGCCTCAACCTCGAAGGGCTGTGGACCCGTTACGACAACCCCGACGTTCTGTTCGAGGAGATCGCTGATCTCCCGATGGAGAAGGCAACGCGTCGGATGCAGGAGATCTACTCCGAGCCGATCAAGGAAGAGCTCATCGGTCGCCGCATCCGCGAGATCAAGGACGCCGGCGTCACCGCGTGCGCGTCGCTCACGCCCCAGCGCGTCGAGCAGTACGCGAAGCACGTGCTCGAAGCCGAGCTCGACATCCTCGTGATCCAGGGCACGGTGGTCTCGGCAGAGCACGTGTCGAAGACGGTCGAGCCGCTGAACCTGAAGAAGTTCATCCGTGAGTTCGACATCCCCGTCGTCGTCGGCGGCTGCGCGTCGTACTCCACCGCGTTGCACCTCATGCGCACCGGTGCGGTCGGCGTGCTCGTCGGCGTCGGCCCCGGCCACGCGTGCACGAGCCGTGGCGTGCTCGGCATCGGTGTGCCACAGGCCACCGCGATCGCCGATGCTGCGGGCGCGCGCATCCGGCACCTCGACGAGACCGGCGTCTACGTGCACGTCATCGCCGACGGTGGCATGTCCACCGGTGGCGACATCGCCAAGGCGATCGCGTGCGGCGCCGACGCGGTGATGATCGGCTCGCCGCTCGCATCCGCGTACGAAGCGCCGGGTCGCGGGTACCACTGGGGCATGGCGACGTTCCACCCCACGCTGCCGCGCGGCGCGCGCGTCAAGGCCGGGCGCAAGGGCAGCCTCGCGGAGATCCTCGTCGGGCCCGCGCACGAGAACGACGGCACCCTCAACCTCTGCGGCGCTCTCCGCACGTCGATGGCCACCACGGGCTACGAGACGCTGAAGGAGTTCCAGAAGGCCGAGGTGATGGTGGCCCCGTCACTGCTGACCGAGGGCAAGTCGCTCCAGCGTGCCCAAGGCATCGGGATGGGTAGGTAGAGATCCATCGCGCGAGGGCTTGCCGCCGCGAGCGAGCGAAGCCGAGCGAGCATGCGCCGCGAACGCAGCGGATGAAGCGAGCGCAGCGAGTGGAAGTAGCGGAGTGGAAAGCGGCGCAATAGTGATGGATCGTGTTCTCGTCGTCGACTTCGGGGCGCAGTACGCACAGCTGATCGCACGACGGGTGCGCGAGGCGCACGTCTACTCCGAGATCGTGCCCCGCACGATGCCGCTGTCGGAGATGCTGGCGAAGCGGCCGAAGGGAATCATCCTCTCGGGGGGCCCGGCGTCGGTGATGATCGACGACGCGCCGCAGGCCGATCCCGCGATCTACGACGCCGGTGTCCCGGTGCTCGGCATCTGCTACGGCGCGCAGCTCGTTGCGCAGCAGCTCGGCGGAACCATGCAGCACACGGGGAACGGTGAGTACGGGCGCACCGCGCTCACGCGCACCGACGGCGTGCCGTCGGTGCTGCTCGGCGAGATGCCGATGGAGCAGACGGTCTGGATGAGCCACGGCGACGCCATCGCCGAGGCGCCGCCGGGCTTCGTCGTCACCGCGTCCTCTCCGGGCGCGCCGGTCGCGGCACTCGAGGATCGCGAGCGCGCGGTGTACGGCGTGCAGTTCCATCCCGAGGTGCTGCACACCGAGCGTGGGCAAGAGGTGTTGAAGGCCTTCCTGTTCGACGTGTGCGAGTGCCGTCCGACGTGGACCAACACGTCGATCATCGAGCGTGCGGTCGCCGACGTGCGTGCGCAGGTCGGCTCGGAGCGCGTGATCTGCGGGTTGTCGGGCGGTGTCGACTCCGCGGTTGCCGCGGCGCTCGTGCACAAGGCGATCGGCGACCAGCTCGTGTGCGTGTTCGTCGACACCGGGTTGCTGCGGCTCAACGAAGCCGCGCAGGTGGAGGACACGTTCCAGCGCCAGTTCCAGATCGAGCTCGTGCACGTGAAGGCGGCCGACCGGTTCCTGGGCGCGCTCGACGACGTGATCGAGCCCGAGCAGAAGCGCAAGATCATCGGCGAGACGTTCATCCGCGTGTTCGAGGAAGCCGCAACCGACCTGTCCGACGCGCGCTTCCTCGTGCAGGGCACGCTCTACCCCGACGTCGTCGAGTCCGGTGGGGCCGACAACGCGGTCATCAAGTCGCACCACAACGTCGGTGGCCTCCCCGACGACATGAACTTCGAGCTGGTCGAGCCCCTGCGCGACCTGTTCAAGGACGAAGTGCGCGCCATCGGCGCGGAGCTCGGCCTGCCCGAGGAGATCGTGTGGCGTCAGCCGTTCCCGGGCCCCGGGTTGGCCGTCCGCATCATCGGCACGATCACGCCCGAGCGGCTGGAGATCCTGCGCAACGCCGATGCCATCGTGGTCGAGGAGATCCGACGCGCCGGCCTCTACCGCGAGATCTGGCAGAGCTTCGCCGTGCTGCCTGCAGTCCGCACCGTCGGCGTGATGGGCGACGGCCGTACCTACGAGTACCCGATCATCATCCGAGCCGTCACGTCGGAAGACGCGATGACCGCCGACTGGGCGCGGCTGCCCGCCGACGTGCTCGAGCGGATGGCGTCACGGATCATCAACGAGGTGCCCGGTGTGAACCGGGTCGCCTACGACATCACCAGCAAGCCTCCGGGCACCATCGAGTGGGAGTAGTTGCCATGAGCGTTTCCGATCTCGAAGCCACCGCGCGCGCGCTCGTCGCGCCCGGCAAGGGAATCCTTGCCGCCGACGAGAGCAGCGGCACGATCAAGAAGCGGTTCGACTCCATCGGGGTCGAGTCGAACGAGACCAACCGTCGCGACTACCGCGAGATGCTGTTCACCGCGCCGGGCGCGGGCGACTACATCAGCGGCGTCATCCTGTTCGACGAGACGATCCGCCAGTCGGCCGCCGACGGCACGAAGCTGGTGCAGGTGCTCGAAGACCAGGGGATCATCCCCGGTATCAAGGTCGACGCCGGGGCGAAGCCGCTTGCGTTCGCCTCCGGCGAGACCGTCACCGAAGGGCTCGACGGCCTGCGCGAGCGCCTCGCCGAGTACTACGCGCTCGGTGCCCGCTTCGCGAAGTGGCGCGCGACGTACACCGTCGGCGAGACCCTGCCGAGCGACTACTGCATCGACGTCAACGCGCACGCGCTCGCGCGCTACGCCGCGCTGTGCCAGGAAGCCGGCATCGTGCCGATCGTCGAGCCCGAAGTGCTGATGGACGGCGAGCACACCATCGAGCAGTCGTGGATCGCGACCACGCGCGTGCTCGAAGCGACCTTCCACACGTTGGTCCACCAGCACGTCGAGCTCGAGGGGATGCTCCTCAAGCCCAACATGGTGCTGTCGGGGTACAGCTGCCCGGATCAGGCGTCGGTCGAAGACGTCGCCGGCGCCACGGTGCGCTGCTTCCAGTGGACGGTTCCCGCCGCGGTGCCCGGCATCGTGTTCCTGTCGGGCGGTCAGTCCGACGAGCTCGCGACCGCGCACCTCGACGCGATGAACCGCAGGGGGCCGCACCCGTGGCAGCTGAGCTTCTCGTACGGGCGTGCGCTCCAGGCCCCGGCGCTCAAGGCGTGGAAGGGTGATCCCGCCAACCGCGACGCGGGCACTGCGGCATTCCTGCACCGGGCGCGCCTCAACAGTGCGGCCCGCAGCGGCTCGTACACCACCGACATGGAGTCCGTCGGCGCCTGAGCCTGCGCTGATCAACTTTGGCACAACTTGCGGTGGCACTTGTGTGAATCTCAGGTGCTCACGGGTAGGGTCTTGCTGTGCAACGGATCGACTCCACCCACAGCACCTGGCTGTTCGACACCGAGCGGATGCGGTACTGCCGGATCCCGAAGGGCATCGATCCGTCGTCGCTCCCGCTCGAGCGCGAGTGGCAGCCGTACTACGCACTCGAGATCGACCTGTCGGGCTCGTTCACCGTGGCGCTGAACGCCGACCGCACGCGGTTGCTGCGCGCGTGGCAGGAGCCGGCCGACGATCTCGACCCGACCGCCGAGCTCGAATTGTTGCGCGAACACACTGATTGACCGCCCCGAACACGCGTACGCTTGCGAGCGTGTTCGACGCCCCCGCCGCATCTCCCTCTGAGGTACTTTCGGCTGCGCCCTCTCGTTCGTCATCGGAGGAGCTCCTCGCGGGGCTGAACCCGGTGCAGCGCGAGGCCGCGGCGGCGCCCGACGGCCCCCTGCTCGTGGTCGCCGGCGCGGGCTCGGGCAAGACGCGCGTCCTCACCCATCGCGTCGCCTACCTCATCGACCAGAAGCGGGTCTCACCCTTCGGGCTGCTCGCGATCACCTTCACCAACAAGGCCGCGAGCGAGATGAAGGAGCGCGTCGCCGCGCTGGTCGGACCGGTCGCGCACCGGATGTGGGTCTCCACCTTCCACTCGGCGTGCGCGCGGATCCTGCGGCGGGAAGCACCGGTGCTCGGCATCCGGTCGTCGTTCACCATCTACGACCAGGCCGACGCCGTCCGCCTCACCGACTACGTGCGGCGCGACCTCAACCTCGACCCCAAGCGCTTCCCGCCCCGTCGCCTGCACTCGGCGATCTCGGCGCTGAAGAACGACCTCGTCTCGCCGCAGCAGGCCGCTGACCGTGCGTACACCCCGCCCGAGCACCGGATCGCCGAGGTCTACCGCGAGTACCAGCGCCGGCTGCACGAGGCGTCGGCCCTCGACTTCGACGACCTCCTCACGAAGACCGTGGAAGTGCTGCACGACGCCGATGTGCTCGCCCGCTGGCGCGCCCGGTTCCAGTACCTGATGGTCGACGAGTTCCAGGACACCAACGCCGCCCAGTGGGAGATGGTCCGCCTCCTCGCCGAGGAGCACCGCAACCTCATGGTCGTCGGCGACGCCGATCAATGCCTCGTCGAGGGCACGCTCGTCACGATGGCCGACGGATCGCGCCGCGCGATCGAGACCGTCGAGGTCGGCGACAAGGTGCTGTCGTGTCATGGCGAAGGCGACTTCGGTCCCGCACTCGTTCAGCGAGTGCACCGGTCGGTTGCATCGGTCGGCGTCGCCATCACGACCGAGCACGGCCGTCGCATCCTGTCGACGACCACGCACGTCCACTTCGCCGGTGATGCGTCGCACTCTCCTGCGCCAGGCGCAGAGAAACGCGTCCCATCGGATGGGCTCGCGCTCTGGGCAGGTGCCCCCGTGCACCAGGTTTCGGCGCCTGACGTGCGGGTCGGGATGGTGATGGTCGACGAGGACGGGCGGTTCGATGTGGTGACCGCCGTCGAGCCGGTGCAGCTCGACGCGCCGGTCTACGACCTCGACATCGAGCGGACGCACAACTTCGTCGCCGACGGCATCGTCACCCACAACTCGATCTACAAGTTCCGGGGGGCGGACTACCGGAACCTGCTCCGGTTCGAGGAGGTGTTCCCGGACGCGACGGTGATCATCCTCGAGCAGAACTACCGGTCGAGTCAGAACATCCTCGACGCCGCCAACGCGGTGATCGCCAACAACGCGGCGCGCCACCCGAAGCAGCTGTGGACGGAGCAGGTCGGCGGCGAGCTCATCACGCGCTATCACGCCGAAGACGAGCACGATGAGGCCGCGTTCGTCGCGCACGAGACCACGCGCCTCGTCGAGACCGACGGCCAGCGGTTCAGCGACATCGCGGTGTTCTACCGGACCAACGCGCAGAGCCGTGTGGTCGAGGAAGCGTTGGTGCGGGCCGGGATCCCGTACCGCGTCGTCGGTGGCCTGAAGTTCTACGACCGCCGTGAAGTGAAGGACATGCTCGCGTACCTGCGCGCGCTCGTGAACCCCGACGACGAAGTGAGCTGGCGTCGTGTCGTCAACACGCCGAAGCGCGGAGTGGGTGACACGTCGGTCAACCGGGTCGCGGTGTACGCGCAGGAGCAGGGCATCACGTTCCGTGACGCACTCGGCTCCGCTGCGGCGGCCGGCGTCGCGGGCAAGGCGCTCGGCGGAGTGCGCGAGCTGCTCGACCTCATGGGCGCGGTCGAGCACGCGGCGCTGAGCGGCGTCGGCGCAACCGTCGAAGCGGTGCTCGAGTACACCGGCTACATGGCCGAGCTCGCGGCCGACAGCTCGATCGAGGCACAAGGCCGGATCGAGAACCTGCAGGAGCTGGTGGGGGTGTGCCGGGAGTTCGACGAAGCGCTCGACGCGGGCGACGTGTCCGGGCTGCCGTCGATCGCAGGGGTCGGCGCGGCGGAGAACTCGTCGGGCGACGTGAGCATCCCCGAGGGGCTGGGTCGGGTGCAGGCGTTCCTCGAGGCGATCTCGCTCGTCACCGACCTCGATTCGGCGGAGGGTGCGGAAGGCGAGCAGAGCGCGGTCACGCTGATGACGCTGCACTCGGCGAAGGGGCTCGAATTCCCCGTCGTGTTCCTGCTCGGCCTCGAGGACGGCATCTTCCCGCACGTGCGCGCGCTCGGCGATCCCGACGAGCTCGAAGAGGAACGCCGCCTCTGTTACGTCGGCATCACACGGGCTCGGGAGCGCCTCTATCTCTGCCACGCGTGGAGCCGCACGCTGTTCGGTGCCACCGACTACTACCCGCCGAGCCGGTTCCTGTCGGAGATTCCCGAGGAGCTCGTGCACGTGCTCGGCGAGACGCGGACGCGACGGAGCGAGCGTGGGCCTCGCGCGCATCGTGAAGCGGTCGTGTCGGCGGCGATCCGGTCGTCGGAGCGGCCGATGACGGCGCCGGCGCCGCCCGCGGGCGCGCGCGGCGCCGAGCAGATGGGGTTGCGCGTCGGTGACGACGTCGCCCACGACAAGTTCGGTGAGGGTGTGATCCTCGAGCTCATCGGCGCCGGTGACACCACCGAAGCGGTCGTCAACTTCCGCGACGTCGGCGAGAAGCGACTCTTGCTCGCGTGGGCGCCGCTGCAGAAGATCAGTGCGTGAGCTGCATCTCCAGGAAGCGGCGGATCATCGCGACGACCTGATCGGGCACCAGCACCTGGATGAAGTGCCCGGACCCGACCACTCGGGCGTTCTCCCAGTTCGGGCCGAGTGTCGCGAGCGCGGCCGGGTCGACGAACGGCTGGCACGACTGGATGATGAGTGACGGGACGTCGCACCGGCGCGCGGTCTCCGCGCTGTCGAACGACGTGACCGTCTCCGCCATCGACAGGAAGACGTGCGCCGGCAGCTTCGCCATCTGGGCCGAGACCTGCTTGACGATCGCAGGGTCGTCGACCGGATCGAACAGGCGCGTGCGCACGAAATCTTCGACGATGACGCGGTACTCGTCGGGCGTCGCGGCGCGCAGCGCGTCGTAGAACGGGTTGAGGTCGGCGCCGACCGTCGACGCCGATCGCAGTCCCGAGTCGAGCATGACCAGCGCGCGCACCCGCTCGGGATACGCAGCCGCGAACGCGAGCGACACCGAGCCGCCGAAGCTGTGGCCGACGAGCACGGGGCGGTCGAGGCCCAGGTCGTCGATCATCGAGCCGATGTCGCCGATGAAGTCGTCGGTGGTGTACGCGTCGACCGGGACCTCGCTCGCGCCGTGCCCGCGCATGTCGAACGCGACGCAGCGGTGGTCGGCGGCGAACGCGTCGATGAGCAGGTCCATGTCCTGGCGCACGCACGCCATGCCGTGCAGGAAGAGGATGGGCGGGTCTCCCGACCCCCGCTCCTCGAAGTCGAGGCGAACCTTGCTCATGGGTTCGGGGCCGCCAGCTTCTTGCGGAGGTTCACGAAGAGCAGGCCCTTGCCCGAGCCGGCTTCGTCGACCGTCGCCTCGAACCGGTCGAGCTGCTCGCTCGTGAACCGGTCGCCGTGGCAGTCCTGGAACCGGTTCACCGAGCCCTTCCAGCGGACCGAGCAGTTGGTGGTGCCGGGAGTGATGCTGGAGAGCGCGACGACCTGCCCGTTCTCGAGTGCGAACAGGATGCTCTTGTTCCCGCCGAACGGGTCGGGCACGTAGAACGGGCCACCGTCCTTCAGCTGCTGCTTGATGGCCTTGGCCGGACCTGCCGAGAATGGCTTGTACTTCGTCGGCGAGTCCGATCGCCCGGTCGCGAAGAGGAGCACCACGGCCACGATCACGCCGGCGGCGACGACGGCCGCGGTGGCCGTCAGCAGCAGCCGGGCGTCGGATCGGGATGCGGGCACGCTTACGGTGTATGACGTGAGCCCGGCAAATGTCCAGTCGGGCGAATTCAGCGGCGCACAGTTTGTGTGCCGCGGCGTGATCGACCACGATTTCCCGACTTGCGCTCACGACGGCGCGTGCTCCGACTCTCCTGGCAAGGTGGCTTGAGTGGATCTGTTCGAGTACCAGGGCAAGCAGCTCTTCGCGCGCTACGGGATCCCGGTGTCACCTGGCGCGCCGGTCGACACCGTGCCCGAGGCGGTCGAGGTCGCCGACGGCATCGGCTACCCGGTCGTCGTCAAGGCGCAGGTGCAGGTGGGCGGCCGGGGCAAGGCCGGCGGTATCAAGCTGGCGAACAACGCGGAGGAAGTGCGGGAGCACGCCAACGCGATCCTCGGGATGGACATCAAGGGCCACACCGTCGAGGTCGTCTGGGTCGAGAAGGCCAGCGACATCGAAGAGGAGTACTACGCGTCGTTCACCCTCGACCGCGCCGCCAAGCTGCACCTCGGGATGCTGTCGGCGCAGGGCGGCGTGGAGATCGAGCAGGTCGCGGAGGAGAACCCGGACGCGATCGCCCGCATCCACATCGATCCGGTCGACGGCCTGAGCGAGGTCGTGTGTCGCGCGTGGGTCGAAGCCGCGCAGCTCAACCCGAAGGCCACCGAGGGAGCGGTCGAGATCCTGCTCGCGCTCTACCGCTGCTACACCGAAGGCGACGCCGACCTCACCGAGATCAACCCACTGATCCTCACGCCCGACGGTCGCGTGCACGCGCTCGACGCGAAGGTGACGCTCGACGACAACGCGGTGTTCCGTCACCCCGACTACGTCGAGTACGACGCGACGCAAGTGCGCGACGCGCGCGAGCAGTTCGCGCACCAGCGCGGACTTCAGTACGTCGGCCTCGACGGATTCGTCGGCGTGATCGCGAACGGCGCCGGGCTCGCGATGAGCACCGTCGACATCGTGAACCAGGTCGGTGGATCTCCCGCGAACTTCCTCGACATCGGCGGCGGCGCGAACGCCGACGTGATGGCGGGCGCGCTCGAGGTCATCATCAGTGACGAGAACGTGCGCTCGATCTTCATCAACATCTTCGGGGGCATCACGAAAGGCGAGGAAGTCGCGAACGGGATCGTGCAGGCGCTCGAGCGCGTGAAGATCGACGCGCCGATCGTGATCCGACTCGACGGCACGAACGCCGACGAGGGTCGCGCCATCCTCGAGCCGCATCTCTCCGACCGCCTGCAACTCGAACCGACGATGCTCGACGCGGCCCGCCGATCAGTCGAGATGGCCGGGGAGGTTGCGAAGTGAGCATCTTCGTCGACGAGAGCACCAAGGTCGTCTACCAGGGCCTCACCGGCGGGCAGGGCAAGTTCTACGGCCCGCTGAACCGCTCGTACGGAACCCAGGTCGTCGCGGGCACCAACCCGAAGAAGGCGGGCGCCGACGTCGAAGGCATCCCGGTGTTCGCCACAGTGGCCGATGCGATCGCGGAGACCGGCGCGACCGCGTCGTGCGTGTTCATTCCCGCGCCGGGGGTGAAGGACGCGGTGATGGAGTCCGCCGAAGCGGGCATCGAGTTCATCGTCGCCATCACCGAAGGTGTGCCCGCGCACGACGAGGCGTGGTTCTACAACAAGCTTCGCCGGGACTTCCCGAACACGCGGCTGCTCGGCCCGAACTGCCCGGGGATCATCAGCCCGGGCAAGTGCAACATCGGGATCACCGCCGGGCACATCGCCAAGGCGGGCGGGCCGGTCGGTATCGTGAGCCGCTCGGGCACGCTCACCTACCAGGCGCTCTACGAGCTCAAGCAGAAGGACATCGGCGTCACCACGTGTGTCGGCATCGGTGGCGACCCCGTGCCGGGGACGAGCTTCATCGACTGCCTGCGCGCGTTCGAGGCCGATCCCGAGACCAAAGCCGTCATGATGATCGGCGAGATCGGCGGGTCGGCGGAGGAAGAGGCCGCCGAGTTCATCAAGACGCAGATGAGCAAGCCGGTGGTCGCGTACGTTGCCGGTGTGACCGCGCCTCCCGGCAAGAAGATGGGGCACGCGGGCGCGATCGTGTCGGGAGGCAAGGGCACCGCGGCCGCGAAGATCGAAGCGCTGCGCGACGCGGGTGCTGCGGTCGGGATGAACCCGACGGAAGCCGGCGAGCTGATGGCGGAGCTCGTCCCGACGCTCTGACCGACGGTTTTGGCGTGCTAGACGCCGCCAGAGGTCAGGGTTACCGACGCCGGTCCTGAGGGGACCGAGGGTTCGGGCTCCGTTGACCGCGACGTCGTCGACGGTGGTCCTGCCAGCGGCGTCGGCGTGTCGGCGTCGCTCGCCGGGCGCGGGCGCGGGCGGCGGCACCGGTCTGTCGTTCCCGTCGTTGGGCTCGCCGAGCACCGGCGCCAGGTACCACGCAAGGCAGCCGAGGATGAAGGCGAACCCGAGCGCGATGCCACCTGTCGCGGCGGCGCTGCTCGGCGCGATGTCGACGAGGATCGCGACGAACCCTCCGAACACGGTCAGCACACCGATCCACGTGGTGCCGCGGCGCTGGTCACCGTGGCCGCCCACGAGCGAGACGACTGTCCCTGCGCCGATCGCGAGGAAGCCTGCGAGCAGCACGCTCTCGTTGGCACCGAGCACGACGGCACCAATGATTGCCTCGTAGGCGCCGACGGCCACGAACGGCGTCGCCGCCCCTCGCAGCTTGCGCCGGTCGAGCGTGGCACCGGTGCCGAGGAACACGAGACCGATCACCATCGCCGTGGCGGCGGTCGTATTCGTCGTGTCACTTCCCGATGTGGTGAAGCTGTTGCTCGGCAGGTTGCCCGAGATCTGTGAGTTGTCGATCTGCCCCTGGAACGGGATGAGGTCGTTGCTCTGGCTCCCGGCCACCTCGAAGGAGATCCAGCTCGCGAAGAACAACAACGCGCCGGCGAGGAGGATCGCCCTGCCCTTCGTCCAGCTCATCAGATACAGAACGAGGTAGCTCAGGACGGTCAGCATGTAGACGATCCGGAGATCGCCGCGCGTGAGGCCGTTGTGGATGACCGCGAAGTACCACACGATCGGCACCGTCAGCACCGTCACGGTGACGCACGCGGAACGGATCGGCCCCGGCACGAAGAAGCCCGCTGCGATGGCCGCGATCACCAACGCTGCGCTGAACGCGACTCCGGGCACGGTTGGATCGTCGCTCGCCACCTCGACGATGAAGGCGACGATCGCGATGACGACCCACGCGCCGGCAGCCGCGCCGAGCACGTGCGCGAAGCCCGGTGGTGGTCGTCGCTCGGCACGCCATCCCAAACGTGGTGCTTTCGAAAGGTCGACGGCTTCCGGCGTGTCGCTCATGCTCTCCCCCTCCTGAGTGCACGGACCGCACGCGAAACCGGCCTCATCACGAGGATGAGGCCGGCGTCGAGGAAACGGTGTGTGCGGCTACGCCGCAGGCGGGGGGGTCGCTCCGCCACCCTTGCCGCCGAGCTGCTGGGGTAGCTCGCCGGCCTCTTTCGCCATCATGTAGCCGCCGGCGAGGAGCCCGGCCCCGGCGATGAGGCCGAGGTAGAGCCCGATCGCGCTCGTCACCGGTGTGGTTGATCAGCTTGATGATCAGGAACAGGAACGCGAGCGCGCCGCCGGCGAGGTGCACGACACCCCAGCCGATGCTCCCGAGACGATCGGGGAGATCGACGCCGCTGAGCTTCTCGACGATGACGTGAGCTGCGAGCACGATGCCGAGCAGGATGGCCAGGATCGACCAGAACGCACCCGGACTCTGCCACCCGTTGCGGCTGTATGTGCCGAACGGACCGAGGTCGACGCTGTACCAGTGGAAGAAACTGAAGATCAACAACGCCACACCGCTCGCGGCGGTCACGATCTCGCCTGGTGTCAACTTCTTGAGGTCCACTACCCACCCTCTTGTTCGTCTTCGGTGCCACGATCGCGGGGCACTCGCCGTCTAGCCCACCATGACGGCCGCCCGATTGCAAGGACCCTCGGCACGTCCCCAATGGCCCGCCCCGCTTGCGGCACCTCGGCTACCTTCAGAGCGTGAGGCGGATCGGGGTGCTCGCGAGCGGCAGCGGGACCATTCTGCGCGCCATGCTCGACGCCGAGCTGCCCATCGCGGTCGTCCTCGTCGATCGACCGTGCGGGGCCGTCGCGGTCGCCGAGGGTGGCGGGGTGCCGGTCGAGATCATCGCCCGGGGCTCCTACGGTCCCGATTTCGACCGAGTTGCGTACACCCATGAAGTCGTCGACGCGCTCGGCCGTCACGAGATCGATCTGATCGCGATGGCCGGCTTCGGCACCATCCTCGAGAAGCCGATCCACGACGCGTACCCGGATCGCATCGTGAACACGCACCCGGCCCTGCTCCCGGCGTTCAAGGGCTGGCACGCGGTCGACGACGCGATCGCCGCGGGCGTGAAGGTCACCGGGTGCACCGTGCACATCGCGCGCCTGGAGGTCGACGAAGGCCCGATCCTGGCGCAGGAGGCGGTGCCGGTCTCCGACGACGACACCGTCGAGACCCTGCACGAGCGGATCAAGGAAGTCGAGCGCCGCATCTACCCGCAGGTGCTGCGCTCGTTGATGGAGGAGAGCTGATGCGCGCACTGCTGTCGGTCTGGGACAAGACCGGCATGGTCGATTTCGCACGAGGGCTGCACGAGCTCGGCGTCGAGCTCGTGTCGTCGGGCGGCACCGCCAGGGCCATCGACGAGGCCGGCATCCCCGTCACGTACCTCGCCGACGTCACCGGCTTCCCCGAGATGCTCGATCACCGCGTCGTCACGCTGCACCCGAAGGTGCACGGGGGGATCCTCGCCGACCGCGGCAAGCAGTCGCACGTCGACGACATGGATACCCATGGCATCGAGCCGTTCGACATCGTGGTGACCAACCTGTACCCGTTCCGCGAGTCGCCCGACATCGAGACCATCGACATCGGCGGCCCCGCGATGACGCGTGCCGCCGCGAAGAACCACGCGTGGGTCGCGGTGGTCACGAGCCCCGACCAGTACGACGCCGTGCTCGCCGAGCTGCGCGCCGACGGCACGCTCAGCGACGCGACGCGACGCGCGTTCGCGCTCGAAGCGTTCGCGCTGACCGCGGCCTACGACGCCGCGATCGTGGCGTGGCTGCAAGACGCGCCTTCGCCGTTCGGGCACGGAGCCGGAGAGCTGCCGCAGCACATCGTCGTCGTGCTCGAACGCACCGACGAGCAACTGCGCTACGGCGAGAACCCGCACCAGGCGGGCGCGCGCTACCGCACCGTGGGCACCACGAGCTGGTGGGACGGCGTCACCCAGCACAGCGGGGTCGCGCTCAGCTACCTCAACCTCTACGACGCCGACGCCGCGTGGCGCCTCGCGCACGACCTGGCCCTGGGAAATGGGGCAGACGGCCCCACGGTCGCGATCATCAAGCACGCCAACCCGTGCGGTGTCGCGGTCGCGGGTGATCTCGCCACCGCGTACCAGCTCGCGCTCGAGTGCGACGAGCGCTCCGCGTTCGGCGGCATCGTCGCCCTCAACCGTCCCGTCGACGCCGCCACCGTCGAACGCATGGTCGCGGGCCCCCAGGCCGATCTCGTGATCGCGCCCGGCTACGACGACGGCACCATCGAGGCGTTGCGCAAGAAGCGCAAGAACACCCGTCTCCTCGAGGCCCCGGCGCCCGAGCCCACCGGTCTCGACTTCCGCCAGATCTCCGGCGGCTTCCTCGTGCAGTCGCCGGCTCACTTTGCCGCGGGCCGGGACGACTGGCGCGTCGTCACCAAGCGCGCGCCCACCGAGAGCGAGTGGCGCGACGCCGAGCTCGCGTGGCGCATCGTCGGTCACGTCAAGTCGAACGCGATCGTGCTCGTGAAGGACGGCCAGGCGGTCGGCATCGGCGCGGGGCAGCAGAACCGCGTGGAGTCGGGCGAGATCGCGGCGAAGAAGGCCGCGGGACGCGCGTCCGGAGGCGCAGCCGCGTCCGACGCCTTCTACCCGTTCCCTGACGGCATCGACGCGGCTGCCGATGCGGGAGTCGCGGTGGTGCTGCAGCCCGGCGGGTCGGTCGGTGACGAGAAGGTCATCGAGCGCGCCGACGAGCGCGGTGTCGCAATGGTGTTCACCGGCGAACGGCACTTCCTGCACTGACGCCCAAGGAAGGGAACAGGTGAGTTGATGGCGGCCAAGATGATGCCGGGCGCACCGGTTGCCGACGCGGTGTTCGAGGATCTGATCCCACGCAGCGAGAAGCTCGTCGAGAACGGGCACACGCCCGGGCTCGGCACCATCCTCGTCGGCGACGACGGCGCGAGCGCGCGCTACGTCGGCATGAAGATGCAGAAGGCCCAGGAGCTCGGGTGGGCGTCACCGCACATCCACCTGCCCGAGGATGCGACCCAAGCCGACGTGATCGCGGCGGTGCGCACGTTCAACGACGATCCTGCGGTCGACGGCTTCCTCGTGCAGCACCCCACGCCGCAGCACATCGACTTCGACGCCGCGATCATGGAGATGGATCCCGACAAGGACGTCGACGGCATGCACCCCGTGAACATGGGCCGGCTCGCACTGATGATGCCGGGGCCGGTGCCCGCGACGCCCGCGGGCATCGAAGCGCTCCTCGCGTTCTACGAGATCCCGATCGCAGGGAAAGAGGTGTGCATCCTCGGTCGCGGCACCACGCTCGGGCGCCCGCTCGCGCTGCTCCTCTCGCAGAAGCGGCCGACTGCGAACGCGGCCGTCACCGTCGTGCACACCGGGATCCCCGACTGGCCGCGCTACACGAAGCGGGCCGGGATCGTGGTGGCGGCAGCAGGGGTCCCCGGCATCCTCCAGCCCGAGCACATCACTCCCGGGGCCGTGGTCGTCGGCGGGGGCGTGCGCTACGAGGGCCGCAAGCTCCTGCCCGATGTCGACGAGCGGTGCGAGGAGGTCGCCGGCGCGATCACTCCCCGGGTGGGCGGCGTGGGCCCGACCACGATCGCGATGCTGTTCCGCAACGCCATCGAAGCCGCTGAGCGCCGCGCGCTCTAGAGTCCCTTCCCAGTGAGCGCGCAGCCCACTCCGTCGCCACCTCCTGACACACCGTCGGTCTGTCCGCTCTGCGGCGCGTCGGTCGCGACCGCCGCCACCCGCTGCGAATCGTGCGGGCTCACGCTCGCGGGGATCGACGGGCGGCCCGGTCCGTTCTCCCGTGCCACCTTCTGGTGGTGGGCGGGGGCGCTCCTCGCCATCTACCTCGTCGTGCTCCTGATCGTGGTGCTGATCCCGGGCTGAGCCGAGCGACCTCGACGGCGGAGCCGTGCGCGGGGTGCGGTAGCGTCGCAGGCCGTTCTTTCAGAATTCCACGAGCTCGGGAGTCAGGGCATGCCCCGCGACCGCCACACCATCATCTACACCCACACCGACGAGGCGCCGGCGCTGGCCACCCGGTCGCTGCTCCCCGTGATCAACGCCTTCACGGACGTCGCGGGCGTGGAGGTCGAGCTCCGCGACATCTCGTTGGCCGGCCGGGTCCTGGCCACGTTCCCCGACGCGCTCACGCCCGAGCAGCGCGTGAACGACGCCCTCGCCGAGCTCGGAGCGCTGGTCACCCGCCCCGAGGCCAACGTCATCAAGCTGCCCAACGTCTCGGCGTCGATCCCGCAGCTCAAGGCCACCATCGAGGAGCTCCGGGCCAAGGGCTTCATGGTGCCCGAGTACCCCGACGAGCCGAGCAGTGACGCAGAGCGTGATGCCAAGGCCCGCTACGACAGGGTGAAGGGCTCCGCGGTCAACCCGGTGCTGCGCGAGGGGAACTCCGACCGGCGCGCGCCGCTCTCGGTGAAGAACTACGCGAAGTCGCACCCGCACAAGATGGGGGAGTGGTCACCCGATTCCAAGACCCATGTGGCCACCATGGGGCACGACGATTTCCAGTCGAACGAGCAGTCCGTCACCTTCGACGGCGACGACGACCTCCGGGTGGAGCTCGTCGGCGCGCGACGGCGCGGTCACGGTGCTCAAGGAGTCGATCCCGGTGCTCGCGGGCGAGATCGTCGACGCCACGTTCATGAACGTCGCGGCGCTCGACGCGTTCCTCGCCGAGCAGATGGCCGACGCCCAGGCGAAAGACGTGCTGTTCTCGGTGCACCTCAAGGCCACGATGATGAAGGTCTCCGACCCGATCATCTTCGGCCATGCGGTGACCACGTACTTCGCCGACGTGTTCGCGAAGCACGGCGCGACGTTCGAGCGCATCGGCGTGAACGCGAACGACGGCCTCGCCGACGTGCTCTCGCGTGTCGCGACCCTTCCCGACGACGGGCGGGCGCCCATCGAGGCCGACATCAAGGCGGCGCTGGCGTCGGGCCCGGCGCTCGCGATGGTCGACTCGGACCGAGGGATCACCAACCTGCACGTCCCGAGCGACATCATCATCGACGCGTCGATGCCACCGATGATCCGCGACTCCGGGAAGATGTGGAACGCGGCCGGCGAGCTCCAGGACACCTTGGCCGTCATCCCCGACTCGTCGTACGCGGGTGTGTACGCCGCGGTCGTCGACGACTGCCGCGCCCATGGCGCGTTCGACCCGTCCACGTTGGGATCGGTGCCGAATGTCGGGTTGATGGCACAGCAGGCCGAGGAGTACGGATCGCACGACAAGACGTTCGAGATCCCCGTCGACGGGACCGTGCGCGTCGTGAACCGTGCCGGCGAGGTCGTGATGCAGCACGACGTGTCCGCGGGCGACGTGTGGCGGGCATGCCAGGTGAAGGACCTGCCCGTGCGCGACTGGGTACGCCTCGCGGTCGAGCGTGGCCGCGTCACCGGCGCGCCCGTGGTGTTCTGGCTCGACGAGAGGCGCGCGCACGACGCGCAGGTCATCGAGAAGGTGCGCCGGTACCTGCCCGAGCACGACACGTCGGGGCTCACCGTCGAGATCCTGGCGCCCGCCGCCGCGTGCCGGTACTCGCTGGAGCGGATCCGCCGCGGCGAGGACACCATCTCGGTCACCGGCAACGTGCTCCGTGACTATCTCACCGATCTGTTCCCGATCATCGAGCTCGGCACCAGCGCCAAGATGCTGTCGATCGTGCCGCTGATGAACGGCGGTGGCCTCTTCGAGACGGGCGCCGGCGGCTCCGCGCCGAAGCACGTCCAGCAGTTCCTCAAGGAGAACCACCTGCGCTGGGACTCGCTCGGCGAGTTCCTGGCGCTGGCGGCGTCGCTCGAGTTCCTGGGGCGCAAGACTGGTAACGCGACCGCGCAGCTGCTCGCCGACACGCTCGACCGTGCGACGGGATCGGTGCTGAACGAGCGCAAGTCGCCGGGGCGCAAGGTGCACGAGCTCGACAACCGGGGAAGCCACTTCTACCTCGCCCTCTACTGGGCCCAGGAGCTGGCGGCCCAGACCGACGACGCGGAGCTCGCCGCCCGGTTCGCCCCGATCGCCGCCGCCCTCGCCGCCGACGAGGAGAAGATCGTCCGGGAGCTCAACGAGGTCCAGGGCTCGCCGGTCGCCATCGGGGGCTACTACTACCCCGACGACGAGCTGGTCACTGCGGCCATGCGCCCGAGCACGACGTTCAACGCGGTCATCGACGCGATCTGAGGAGCCAGCGTGCTGCTCGCCGAACTGAACATCCGACACACGCGTCGGCACATGCCGACCCGTCGGGTGGCCGTCGACGACGGCTATCTGCCCACCAACGGTGCCGCCTTCGGCGGCGTGCTCATCGGCGCGGTCGTCGCGGAGCACGTAGGTGGGCTCGACGACGAGCAGTACGACGCGCTCGACCGGCTGGTGTACGACGCCCGCAACGGGCTCACGGTGCCGAACATCGCGCTGCGCTACCGGCTCCAGACCGACACCCACGGGCTCGACCTGTCACGTCATCGCATCATGGCCGCGGATGTCGAAAAGGGTTGGACGATCCCGGTGCTCGAGCTCGACCGCCACGGCCCGGCCGCGCCCCAGGTGATCGGCGCGATCATGGCCGCGTCGTGGATGGGCCCGACCGGGCGCAAGGTCGCGCTGCGGTTCGTGGAGGCGGCCATCGCCCGCCCGGGCGTGATGCCCGAGGGCCTCGAGGTCCGCCGGTTGTTCGAGGGTCGTCCCGGTATCCGACCGCCGCTCCCGGGCGCGGTCCCCAATGGCAACGGCGCGGCGGCACCCTCGGGCGACGAGTGGCGCGGCGTCCCGTCGGAGCGGCGGTGGGCGATGGAAGTGCTCGGCCTCCATGGGAACATGAGCATCGACCGCGACGACGTCCAACAGCGGTTCCGGCGGCTCGTCCGCCTCGCCCACCCCGACCAGGGCGCGGCGAGCGCGGGCGCGGCGGACCGGATCGCCGAGCTCGCCGAGGCGCGTGAGGCGCTGCTCGCGGTCATCGCTTCTGCCGAGGCGCAACCCGCGGGGTAGTTTCGCCCCCATGGCAAAGACACCTGTGCATGTGACGGTGACCGGCGCGGCAGGGCAGATCGGGTACGCGATCGTGCACCGCATCGCCGCGGGCGAGCTGCTCGGCGACGACCAGCCCGTCTTCCTCCGTCTCCTCGACATCGAGCCGGCCATGGGCGCGCTCGAAGGCGTGGTCATGGAGCTCGAGGACGGCGCGCACGACACGCTCGTCGGCATCGAGCCCACCGCCGACCTCAAGACCGCGTTCGACGGCAGCAACTGGGCGCTGCTCATCGGGTCGGTGCCCCGCAAGGCGGGCATGGAGCGGGGCGACCTCCTCTCCATCAACGGTGGCATCTTCAAGCCGCAGGGTCAGGCCATCAACGACCATGCCGCGAGTGACGTGCGCGTGCTCGTGGTCGGCAACCCTGCGAACACCAACTGCCTCATCGCGCGTTCGAATGCGCCCGACGTCCCCGACGACCGCTGGTTCGCGATGACCCGCCTCGACGAGAACCGGGCCAAGACGCAGCTGGCCAAGAAGGCCGGCGTGCACCACGGGCAGGTCACCAACATGGCGATCTGGGGCAACCACTCGGCGACGCAATTCCCCGACTACGCGCACGCGCGCATCGGCGGGCGCCCCGTGCCCGAGGTGATCACCGACACGGCGTGGTTGCAGGGCGAGTTCCTCGAGACGGTGCAGAAGCGCGGCGCCGCGGTCATCGAGAAGCGTGGCGCGTCGTCGGCGGCGTCGGCCGCGCACGCGGCGATCGGCTCCGTGCGCAGCGTGCACTTCGCGACGCCCGGTGACGACTGGCACTCGCTCGCGGTCGCGAGCCACGGCGAGTACGGCACTCCGGAGGGACTGCAGTTCGGCTTTCCCGTGCGCAGCACCGGGTCGTCGACCTCGATCGTCGAAGGCATCGAGCACGGCGAGTTCGCACTGGGGAAGATCGCGATCACCACGCAGGAGCTCGTCGACGAGCGCGACGAAGTGCGCGCGCTCGGATTGCTCGGAGGCTGATCACGCCGGCGTCGTGGCGGCTCGAGTTCGCGCAGGCCGACGGCACGCGCGGCTCCGTGGAGCTGTCGCTCGGTGACGCGCGCGCGACATACCGCGCCGAGCTGTACGTCGCCGGCGCACTCGTGCTCGTGCACGACGACGACGTGCCACTGCCCAAGGGCGCGTTGCTCGAGGTCCGCGCCGACGGGCTGTGGGCCGAGCTGGTGTGCGAGACCCCCGATGAGCACTGGGGCTTCGGGCTCGAGGCGTTCGGCCTCCGCTACGACGACCCCGCGGAGGCGCAGGTGTCCGACCGCGCCGAGCGGGTGCCCGTGGGCCTGGACCTCGAGTGGGAGACGCCCGATCACGTGATCGGCGAGCTCCTCGTCGGCCGGGAACGCATCCCCGTCGACGCGCGCGGCACCTTCGCCGTCAGCAGCGGGCTCCCGCGGCAGGCATGACGAGGTCGAGCAGGTAGGGGTCGACCTGGTCGTCGATGCACGTGCTGCGGCCGCTGCCGTAGGCGGTGTGCTCCGTGCTCTCGAAGGT
Source organism: uncultured Actinomycetes bacterium (assembly GCA_963721435.1). Lineage (GTDB taxonomy): Bacteria > Actinomycetota > Acidimicrobiia > IMCC26256 > DASPTH01 > CAVRJC01. The sequence goes on along the minus strand of CAVRJC010000012.1, from coordinate 704,138 downwards.
CAGGAGCGACGAGCCCGCGATGCGGCTGAGGAACGTCTGGGCCGCCGCGTACGGCGTTGCGGGGTCGCCGGTGGTGGCGACGATCAGGATCGGCGGCGCGCCCTTCACCTGCACGTCGCCGAGCTTGTCGCCCTTGGCCGGAAGCGGCATGCCCGGGCACCCGGCGACGGCCCAGTTCCCGCCCCACGGCGGGAGCGCGGCCTGGAGCCGCGTCACGTCCGCGAGCTCCTGCGCGGGTGACGGCGCCACCCGCTCGGGATGGTCGACGCAGTTGATGACCGCGTTGGACTCGATGATCGACGAGTACGTCCCGTCGGTCGAGCGCTGGAAGTACTGGTCCGACAACGAGAGCAGCGGGCCGCCCCAGCCGTCGACCGCGGCCGACCGCAACGCGCTCGTCAACGTGGGCCACGCGCGCAGGTCGTACAGCGCGGACACGACGCCGGTCTCGAGCGCGCCGCCGGTGAGTACCCCGGCGCGCGTCACTCCGTTGCGCACGTACGACGCGGGCAACGGATCGGACGCGACGCGCGCGATGAGCCCGTCGAGCATGGCCGGGCACGTCGGCCCGCACGACGCGAGGAACGTGTCGAGTGCCTGTTTGAACCCCTGCGCCTGCGCATAGACGTAGTCGAGCCGCGGCGCCCACCAGTCGGCGGGCCCATCGAGCACCATTGCCCGTACCGTCGACGGGAACATCTGTGCGTAGGTCGCGCCGACCACGGTGCCGTACGAGTAGCCGAGATAGGTGAGCTTGGGCTCGCCGAGCGCGCGCCGGATCGCCTCGAGGTCGCGCGCGGTGTTGCGGGTGCCGACTTGCCCGGCGTAGGCGCCCGAGCGAGCCGAGCACCCCTTGGCGAACATGTCGTTGTACGCGCGCACTGCGGCCAGCGACTCCGCGGTGTCGGGTACCGCGGGGAGGTTCATCGAGTCGTCGAGTGACGCGTCGTCGACGCAATCGACGGGCCGCGACGCACCGGTGCCACGCGGATCCCACGACACGATGTCGAAGCGGGCGCGCACGGGCGCGGGGATGCGGGACCACACGCGTGGCAGGTAGTCGACGCCGCCCTGCCCCGGGCCGCCGTAGTTGACGACGAGTGCACCGACGCGCGGGTCGGGCCCCTCGGCTCGATGGCGCACCAGCGCGAGCGAGAGCTGCTCGCCTTGGGGCGAGCGCCAGTCGACCGGCACCGAGAGGGTCCCGCACTCGAAGCCGGACCCACAGTCGGCCCAGGTCACCGTGGTGCTGCTCGCGGGGAGCGGCGGCCACGTCGTGGTCGTGGTGGTGGTCGGCGTCGCGCGCTTCTTCGCGGAGGCTGTCGCGGGTGTGACGATGAACACGATCGCGAGCAGCACGCTCAACACGATCGCCCGTCGCATCATGCGGACTGCTCGCGCTCGAGCGCGATCGACGCGCGGTACGCCGCGACTTCCGCGGCAGTGTGCTCGTCCGACCACCCGAGATCGGGCGCGATCAGCGCGGCCACGTCGGCGGCGGCATCCGCGGCGGCGTCCCGTGCGAGCAGGCGCGCGCGTGTGCGGCGGTCGAGCACATCGGAGAGCGTGCGGGCCATCTCGTGTCGTACGGCGAACCGGGCCTCGGCCTTGAGGTACGGGAGCCCGGGGACCAGTGGCTCGCCGAGCGTGGGATCGGCGCGCACGAGGTCGAGCACGTCGCCGGCCTCGCTGCCGTACCGACCGGTCAGGTGGTCGTGATCGGCCGGTTCGAGGTTCGGAGCGGGTGGCTCGAACCCCTCACTGCCCAAGAGCTCGAGCCGCTTGGTGGGCGAGTGTCCGACCTTCCGTCCGGGCCCGGAGCCGACCGAATCTCCGATCTGCTCGGCCGCGGCGTCGACCGCGTCGGCCGCCATCCTCCGGTAGGTCGTGAGCTTGCCGCCGGTGACGGTGACCACGCCGCTCGCCGACACCCGAACCGTGTGCCGGCGGGACAGGTCGGCGGTGCGGGCCCGGCGCGCGCCCGTGAGCAACGGGCGCAGCCCTGCCCACGTGCCGGTCACGTCGTCGGGCCCGAGGGGTTCCCGCACGATGCCGTTCAGCGCGCCGAGCAGGTACGCGACGTCGTCGGCGGTGCACGCGGGATCGTCGAGCGGGCCGTCGTACTCGGTGTCGGTGGTCCCCACGTAGCTGAAGTCACCCCACGGCACCACGAAGACGGTGCGGCCGTCGGCCGCGACCGGGACGATGGCGGCGATGTCGTTGCGGACCTTGTCCCACGGCAGCGTGATGTGCACGCCCTTGGCCGGACGGATCGACGCGGCCTGCACACCCTCGTCGAGCTCGCGTACGTCGTCGGCCCACACGCCGGTCGCGTTCACGACGCAGCGCGCCCGCACGTCGATCACATCGCGGTCCACATCCACGCGCGCGCCGACGACGCGCGTACCTTGCTTGAGGAACTCGACGACGCGCGCGTAGTTGACGAGTGCCGCGCCGCGCGTCGCGGCGGTACGCGCGATCGCAAGCGTGAGACGGGCGTCGTCGGCTTGCGCGTCGTACAAGACGTACGCGCCCGCCAAGCGCTCGCGCGCGAGCGTGGGCATGTGCGCGACCGCGTCGTCGATCGACACGCGCGCGTGACGCTTGCCGATTCGGAGCCCCCCGGTGACGTCGTACGCCCACAACGCGGTTCCCAGCAAACGTGCGAGCCGTCGATCGATCACACCACCGTGCTGCAGCACCGGCACGAGGAAGGGGAGCACGTGTACGAGGTGAGGGGCGTTCTCGAGCACGCGCTGCCGTTCGTACAGCGCTTCGTAGACCAGCCGGAACTCGCGCTGTTGCAGGTAGCGGAAGCCGCCGTGCACCAGCTTCGAGCTCTTCGACGACGTACCGGCGGCGAAGTCGTTGCGTTCCACGAGCGCGGTGTGCAACCCGCGCGCGGCCGCATCGAGAGCGACGCCCGCTCCCGTGATGCCGCCACCGACGACGAGGACGTCGAAATCGTCGGATCGCAGCCGGCGCACGGCCGCGCCGCGATCGAACTCGCCAGTCACCGGTTCAGGCTACCGGCCGCACCTTGGGCGCACTCCGCCAGGTGATGAGCATCCCGCCGCCGAACACGACTACGACCCCGATGGCGATGGCGATGGTCTCCGGCAGGACACTCTTCGCGTCGGTGCCGGCGGTGAGCAGGTGCACCGTGGTGACGACGAGCACCACGTAGCTCGTGAGATGGATGCCCCGCCACGCGGCGTTGGACATCCGGTGACGCAGGAGCGACGTGATCTCGATCGCGACGAGGAGGTACATGCCGACGATGCCCCACGCGACTGCGAGCGAGTGCCACGACGTCGAGAACGGCACCAGCACGTCGACGAGGGTGAAGGTGACGAACGTGTCGGCGACGAGCCCGACGAGGTGCACCACGAGGAACGCGATCGCGAGCGTGCTGAGGTAGCGGTGCAGGGAGAGGTGCCACGCGGGACCGGGCCGGCGCCCGCCGACGCGCAGTGCGAGCAGCAGCCCCCACAGGCACGATGCGAGCACGAGACCCCACGCGACGAGCCCGCCGGCGCGCGCGGTGTACCACCAGAAGTGGCTCGGCATCAGCTCCCGCCGGAACGCGTGTGTGGCTGGAACGTCGGAGTCTGTTGCGTCGGCGTCGGCTGGGTGGGCGTCGGTTGCGTCGGCGTCTGCTGGGACGGTGTGTACGGCGTCGCGCTCGGGCTCGAGAGCCCGGCGTCGTTCGCGACCGTCGGCGGCGACGCGCTCGCGGTGTGGTCGCTGATCGCCATTGCGCCGGCGAGCACTCCGGCCGCGCCGATGCTCAGCCCGGCGGCGATCAGGCGACCCTTCGTGCTGAGCTTCCTGCGCTGGGACATCGCTGCCATTGTGTCGCTCGTTCTTGAGGGAATCCTGAGGATCGGATGAAGGGCGGGTTTACACGACCGACCCGGCGAGGCCGTCGTCGGCGACCAGCGGGAGCCCGACGGCGAACCAGGCCTGGAGCCCACCGACGAGGTTCACGACGTCGTAGCCCCGGCCGCTGAGGGCCTCGGTGACGGCGGCCGATCGCGCCCCGGACCGGCACACGGCCACGATCGGACGGTCGGCCGGCAACTCGTCGAGGCGCGCGCCCAGCTCCCCCATCGGGATGTGCACCGAGCCGTCGACGTGACCGGCGGACCATTCGTCGGGCTCACGGATGTCGAGCACCAGTGCGCCCGCTTCGGCCCGCTCCGCGGCATCGTCGGCTTCGATCTCCGTGATCGCCATGCCGCCATTCAACTCGCGCGTCGGGCTCCGGCCACGTCAGGCTCTCGGCCGTGCGTCGCGTCGGTGACGGCGCGGGTCGCGGCGACGACGCGGTTGCCCGCGCGCGTGAGCTCGACCGCGTCGAGCGGGCTGCGGAACCCGAACATCGCGATGGCCATCACGACGGCGCCGTCGGGGCCGAAGACCGGCGCGGCGACCAGGCTCAACTGGTACGACCCCGACCGCTCGAGCTCCAGCAGGATGTACTCCTCGTGCCCGAGCTCCTCGACGATGTCCTCGACGTCGGGATCGCGCTCGGCGGCCGCGCGGCCGAGGCGCCGGCGCGCATCAGCCTCGAGACCGATGGAGAAGCCGCGCTCGCGCACCGCCGCCACCGCCTGCCGGTAGCGGGCGAGCTCGGATTTCTGCGCGCTCGGCCCGAGGCGTCGCAACCACGCGTCGATCTCGGGTGCTGACGACCACGCCACGAACACGGTGCCGAGCGGTGGCACGAACGGCAGCCGGTTCCCGACCGAGAGGGTCTGTCCCAGCGGCTCGCGAGTGCCGGTGTGGGCGATGATCACGATCTCCGTGCCGATGATCCGGCTGGCCACGCACTGCACGCCGAACTCGTCGGCCATCGCCCGCATCTCGTCGCGCGCGTACTGGGTGATGTCGATGCTGGGTGCCGCCGCCGCGGCCTCACCGATCGCGACGAGCGCGGGGCCGAGCGTGTACGACTTCTCGACCGGATGCCGCGCGACGTAGCCCGCGTCGGTGAGCGTGGTGAGCATCGCGTGCGTCGTCGACTTGTTGAGATCGAGGCGCCGCGCGAGCTCTGACAGGCTGAACGCCTCGGTCGGGCGCGCGGCGAGGAAGTCGAGCAGTGCCACTGTGCGCGCGACCGCGGGCGCGGACCCCGCCATCAGCGTTCGTGGAGTCCGCTGCCGAAGGGGAACTTGGCCGACACGCCGCCGTCGATCGACAGTGTCTGCCCGGTGATGAAGCGTGACAGGTCGGAGGCGAAGAACAACAGGCCCGCGGCGATGTCGGACGGGTACGCGACGTCGCCGAGTGGAGCGTTCTGCGACTGGCTGGTCTTGCCCGCATCGCCGAGCTGGCTGCTGACCCTCGGCGTCCACACGACACCCGGCGACACCGAGTTGACGCGGATCCCCCTGGGCCCCAGCTCGACGGCCGATGTGCGCACCAACGACATGAGCCCGGCCTTGGCGGCGCCGTACGGCGCGTGGCGCGGAGCCGAGGTGAGCCCCGACGCCGACGTCACGAAGACGAACACGCCGCCGTCGGTCATCGCACGCGAGCCGATCTGCAGCGCAAGGAACGCGTGGCGGAGGTTCATCGACATGAACCAGTCCCAGTCTTCGTCGGTGATGTCCCCGAGGTCGACAAACCGCGCAATCCCCACGATGTCGACGACGCCGTCGAGGCCGCCGAGCGCCGCGGTGGCGTCCGCGAACATGCGCTCGACCTCGTCGCGGTTCGTCGCATCGCCGCTCCACGGGATGCCGTCGACCTCCTCCGCGATGTCGTGCGCGAGGCCTTCGTCGACGTCGACGCAGAACACGCGCGCGCCGGCTCCGGCGAGCGCGTGCGCGGCCTGCCGGCCGATGCCCTGCCCCGCGCCGATGAGCACGAAGCGCCGGCCGTCGAGCCGGAGGAGCGACTGGTAGTCGGGGACGGGCGTGTTGTCGCTGCGGGTCATGCGCCCGCCCCGTCGCCGACGTGCACCTCGGTCTGGACGTTGTACTTCTCGAGCACCGGGATGACTTCCTTCCCGAGCAGCTCGATGGTCTTCATGATCGAGTCGTGCTCGAGGTGACCGAACTGCACGTAGCAGATGAGCTGATCGACCCCGAGGTTGGCGTAGTGCATCATCTTCTCGATACAGCGATCGGGATCGCCCACGATGATCATGTCGCCGTCGCTGAACTCCTTCGGATCGAAGTCGTCCTCCATCTGCCGCTTCAGGAGCGGGAAGGCCGCGTCGCGGGCCTCCTGGGGCAGGTTCGGGAACTCCCACTCGATGGTGAACTCGGCGAGGTTCTTGTACCACCACCACACGGAGTCCCAGATCCCGTGCTCCTCGCACTTCGCCATCGACTCCTCGCAGTGCACGAGCGTGTACGCCGCAACCTTGTTGGTGGTGACGCGAGTGATCGGCGTGGGGGTGGCGGCTGCGGCGCGGTAGTCACGGATGTGCTCGGCCATCACGTCGAGCGGCTGCATGATCGAGAAGGACAGCAGGCCGAGCCCGAGGCCGCCCGCGACGGCGGCGCTGCCCTTGCTCGTCGCGGCCATCCAGCAGGGCGGGTGCGGGTCCTGCACCGGCTTCGGCGTGATCAGACGACGCGGGAAGTCGAGGTACTTGCCGTGGAACTCGAAGTACTCCTCCTCCCACATGAGCACGATCGCCTCGATGGCCTCGTGCCACATGTCGCGGCTCTCGGCAATCGGCACGCCGAACGCGGCCTGCTCCATCGGGGTCGACCGGCCGGTGCCCCACTCGACGCGCCCGTTGCTCAGGATGTCGGCGGTCGCCACCTTCTCGGCCACGCGCATCGGCGGTGTGAACGGGTGCGGCAGCAGCGTCACGCCGAAGCCGAGTCGCAGGTTCTCGGTGCACTGCGTCAGCGCGCCGATCAGCACCTCGGGGGCCGGGCAGTGTGAGCGCCCCTCGCGGAAGTGGTGCTCGACGTGCCACGTGGTGTTGAAGCCCAGCTTGTCGGCGAGCTTGATCTGCTCGAGCGCCTCCGCGTAGGCGCGCTGCTCGCCCTCACGCTGGCCGTACGGGTGGGGCTTGCCCCACGGGCGCGGCACGTCGATCTCGTACAACAGGTCGAGTTTCACGGTTCCCCCGAGTGTCGGCTCCTGGTCCGGAGAAGCTACGTCAGATCGCCGCAGCGGCGCGTGCGTCGACGCGGTGCGTCCCGGTAGGTGTCGAGTTGCTTGGCCGTCTTCTCGACCGGGTGGAGCGGCGCGAACGCCAGGAGCCCGAGCCCGTTGCGCCCGGCGTTGGCCACGCAGTGCGCCGCGAGCCAGCAGGGCGGGTGTGGGTCCTGGTACGGCTTCGGCGTCTGGATGCGCTCCGGGAACGAGAAGTTCGGGCTCTCCTGGTGCTCGACGGCCCACGCGGTGTGGAAGCCGAGCGTGTCGGCGGGCGGTGCGCCCCTATGTTCGACTGAGAGAACGACAATCGGCTGAGGGAACGAAAGCTAGGTCGAGGTGAAGGATCGGTCAAGGGCGGTGCCGTTCGCCGACATTTCTTGACGATCGCGGCGCGAATGTGACCTCTTTCACTCTGAGTAGTCGTATGATCGCTCAGAGTGAAGCAGCGACCCTGGCAGGAGGAACATGCTGCACCGGCGTACAGCGAGTGGATTCGCAGGCCTTGCGCTCGTTGCGCTCGTTGCGCTCGTTGCGCTCGTTGCGCTGGCGCTCCCGGCCTGGGGTGGTGCCGCGTCCTCGGCCCCCAGGAAGCCCGTGACGGCGCCGCCGACGGCGGCCCACTCGTCGGCCCCCACGACGGCGGCGCCGTCCACGACCGCCGCCGGGCCCGAGCCGGGCACCAAGCCCGAGCCCTGCACCAAGCCCGAGCCCGGCACCACGCCCGAGCCTGGCGCCAAGCCCGAGCCCGACACCACGCCCGAGCCCGGCACCACGCCCGAGCCCGACACCACGCCCGAGTCCGACACCGAGCCCGAGTCCGACACCGAGCCCGACACCACGCCGTCCACGTGGCCGCCCAAGTCGGCGCACGCGACCAAGCCGGGAGGGAAGGGGGGCGAGATGGTCAGTGAGGCGTCGGCCCCCGCCCCCGTCTCGGCTGCCACTGCTCCGATCGGGAGTGCTTCGACGGGCACTCCTTCGATCGGACCGACCTCTCCGGTACCGGCGGTGCAGCTCACCGCGTCCGCGCCGGTCACGGGGCCCGCGCCTGCGTCAGCCTTGGCGCCCGCGGCGGCGCCCGACGCCCCGCCGCCTGCCGCGGACACCACTCCGGCCCCGTCTGGCGACAGCCAGGTGGCGGCAGGGTTGGCTCCGACCTCAGGCGCGGGTCCCGTGACCGGCGCGACGCCGCCCGTCGTGCGCGCGAGCGCGACCGAGGGGCTGGTCGTGCTGCTCGTGCTCCTGGTGCTGCTGTTCCTCGCGCTCCACGGACGGGTCGACGGCGGGGACCCGAGGCTCGAAGCGGTGGCCGACCGCCAGGATCGGGCGCGGTTCCGATGACGCGCGAGCGACCCTCGGCGCTGGCGGCGGGCAGTGACCGCCTGGCGGTGCTGCAGCTCGTGCGCCTGCTCGGTGCCGTCGCGATCCTGGTCGTCCCGCTCGTCGTCGGGGACGCGCGGTTCGGCCTGGTCGCGCTGGCGCTCGCGTACGTCCTCGTGACCGGCGCGGTCGAGCTCGTGCGCCGGCGCACTCCGGAGCGCGCCGCCGCGCTGCTGTCGGGCACGGTGCTGGTCGATGGCGTCGTCGTCGCGCTCGCGGTCGCGATGACGGGTGGCTACGCGAGCCCGCTCCTGTTCCTCGTGTTCCTCGAGGTCATGGCCGTCACCGTGCTCGTGTCGTACCGCACCGGGCTCAAGCTCGCGATCTGGTGCGCGCTGCTGCTGCTCCTCGCGCACGCGGCCGCCGAAGCCGACCTGGTGAACTTCGACGCCGCGGTGACGAATCGCGTCGCGCTGGTGAGTGCCGCCACCTTCCTGCTGTTCGCGTTCGCGGCCGCGATCTTCTCGTCGGTCAACGAGCGCGCGCTCCGGCACAGCGGCGCGCAGCTGGAGACGCTCGTGCAGCTCGGCACCGAGCTCGAGCGGGCGCACCGCTTCGAGGAGGTCATGGAAGCGCTCGTGCACCACTCGTGCAGCCGGCTCGGGTTCGCGCGCGCCGCGGTGCTCGTGCGCCGAGGCGACCGGTGGCAGGGCGTGGTCGACGACGGCGAGACGGTGACCATGTTGGAGACGTCCGACGGCCCCGCTCCGCTCGTGTGGGAGACATGGGAGCGTGGCACGCCGATCCTCGTCCGCTCACTCGACGACGACCTGCTCGACGCCGTGCTCCCCGGGGCCTGCAACGCGATCGTTGCTCCGGTCACTGCCGATGACGAGACCATCGGTGTCGCGGTCGGGGAGTGGGGTGGCTCCGACGACGCGAGCATGCCCGTGCTCACGGTGCAGGCGTTCGCGCAATCGGCGATACACACCGCGCTCGCGCTGCGCAACGCCGCGCTCCTCGACGAAGTCGAGCGGCTCGCGACGCGCGACGGGCTCACCGGGCTCGCGAACCGTCGGCTGTTCGAGGAGTCGCTCGAGCGCGAGACCGCGAGGTCGTGCCGGCTCGGCACGCCCCTCAGCCTGCTCATCCTCGACGTCGACCACTTCAAGCAGATCAACGACACGTACGGCCATCCCGCGGGTGACGCGGTCCTGCGCGAGATCGGCGCCGCGGTCGCGGGCAGCACGAAGGCGTTCGACGTCGCGGCGCGGTACGGCGGTGACGAGTTCGTCGTGCTCCTCCCGGGCTGCAACGCGGTCGACGCGAGCGGCGTCGCCGACCGCGTCCGGGCGGAGGTCGCCCAACACGTCAGCGACGCGCCGGTCACACTGAGTGTCGGCGTGGCGACCATGCCCGACAACGCGGTCGACGCGGAACGGCTCGTCGCCGCGGCCGACGGCGCGCTGTACGAGGCGAAGCGCGCCGGGCGTGACCGCACCCACGCGTCGTCCCGCACCGCCGAAGGCATGGATGCGGTTGGGCGCGTGCAGTGGCGCGCTCCGCTCGCACGTGGTGCGTGAGGGCGGCTACCCGAGAGCTTCCCGCTCGAGGATCTCCATCGCCAGCTCGCGGAGTCGAGGGTGGTTCACCTTGCCGGACGCGGTCCGGTGCAGCGTGTCCACGAAGAGGAACCGCTCTGGCGCCTGGTGCTTCCCGAGCTTCGTGCGGCACCACGCGGTGAGCTCCGCCTCGTCGAGGTAGTGGTTCTCGACCACGACCACGAGCGCGACGATCCTCTCCCCGGAACGGTCGTCGGGGACCCCGACGACCACGCAGTCCTCGATGCTCGCGTGCTTGGACAGCTGCCGTTCGACGTCGTCGGGATCGATCTGCGCGCCGTCGGCGCTGATCGACGCGTTCCCGCGGCCGAGGCGCACGGTCCCGTCGGCCTCGACCGTCGCGTAGTCGCCGCGAATGGCGTAGCGCGTCCCGTCGATGACCCGGAAGGTCGCCGCAGTGCGCGCCGCGTCCTTCCAGTAGCCGACGGGCATGAGGCCCGTCATCGCGAGCAACCCGACTTCGCCGCTGCCCGGGAGCACCGGCTGCATGGTCTCTTCGCCGAGCACCGCGACGTGCTCGCTCACCGAGAGCTCGGTCATCCCGTCCGATGCCCGCAGTGAATCGGCGACTGCCACGTGCGGTAGGTGCGTGAGGAGGCGACGCCTGATCTCGGGACTGAACCCCTGACCCGACGACGTGATCGCGCCGAGTGCCGAGAGATCCCACGTGCCCGCACCGGCGTCGAGCGCGGCGAGCAGCGGCCGCGCCCCCGAGTCGCCGACGATGACAAGCGTCGTGACCCCCTCGCGCTCGACGGTTCCCCACACGAGCGCCGGGCTGGCGCGCGGCTCGAGGAGCACGACGGTGCCGCCCTCGATGAGCGCCGCGATCGCGCTGAACAGCCCGGTGCTGTGTGTCAGGGGCGCCACCGGCAGGACGATCCCTTCGTGCTTGCCCACGAGCCCGCGGTACAGGTCGTCGTTGCGCCACATCACCGCGGCCGGCCGCCCGCCGCCGGCGGTGCCGGTGTAGAGGAAGACGAGGTCGCTGCCGTCGGGCGTGAGCGGTGGCGATTCGCCCGGAGGCGTCTCGGTCGCGAGGGCCCGCTCGTACGCGTCGCCGACCTCGAGGAGCTGCGGTCGCCACCGCTTGGGGATCCGCTTGGCGGCCGTGCGCATCGCCTTGACCGACTCCGCCTCGTGGATCACGATCTTCGCGTCGGAGTCGTCGAGGACGTAGCGGAGCTCGTCGGCGGTCGCCCGAGGGGTGACGTTCACCGGCACGCACCGGATGCTGAGTGCGGCGTAGAACGCCTCGAGGTACTCCGGGCGGTTCCCGAGCGCGATGGCGACCCGGTCCCCGGGTGCCAACGACGCACTGTGGCGGAAGTACCACGCCAAGTGGCGGGCCCGCTCGGCGAGCTCCCCCCACGTGACGCGCCGATCCTCGGCGGCCAGTGCCGTGCGATCGGGGGCGGTTCGGGCGATCTCGTCCCAGACGGCAGCGAAGTTCGAGCCCGGCACGGCGGTGAGGCTACTCAGAGTCCTCTCAGGCGGGATTGGTCAGGATCCGCTCAGCCAGAGTGCAGGCATCGACAGGAGCGCACGTGAACGACTCGAAGCAGCACCGGTCCCGCCCCTTCGTGTCACGATCAGGCCAAGCCCGGTCCGTCCGGACCTGGGGGGTGATCCTCGGGACCGTGATCGTGGCGGGATTGGCCGTCGCCAGCTTCGGGACCTTCGCCGGTGCCGCCGACGACACCGGCACCGGCTCCGGCACCGCCACTGGCGCGGCTGCTCCCGACGGGACCATCCGCCCGCACCGGCAGCCGCTCACCGACGACCAGAAGCAGTGCCTCGCCGACCACGGCGTCACCCTGCCGCAGCGGCCGGCTGACGGCACCAGGCCGACGCCGCCCACCGACGAGCAGCGCACGGCGTTCAAGGCGGCGGCCGCGGCGTGTGGGCTCCCCGTCCGCGGTCCTGGTGGTCCCGGATTCGGTGGCCCGCGTGGTGATCACCCGCAGCTCACCGACGCGCAGAAGGAGTGCCTCGCCGACCACGGCGTCACCCTGCCGCAGCGGCCGGCTGACGGCACCAGGCCGACGCCGCCCACCGACGAGCAGCGCACGGCGTTCAGGGCGGCGGCCGCGGCGTGTGGCCTGACCCCACCTGCGGCGCCTCCGACGATCTAGCTCGAGGTCCCGGCCTGCGGGTCGCCCACGTCGAACCACCAGCCCGACACACGTTCGAGCTCGTGCACCGCGACCCGTAGCTCGTCGGCGAGGTACCCGGGAAGTCGCACCGACACGATCACTGCGACCGACCGGTAGTACCAGAGCTGGTCGACCGCGCCGGCGTGGAACCGCGTCCACACCTCGGGCCCGTGGCGGCGGAGGTCGGCGGTGAGTGACCGCACATTGGCGAGTGAGTCGGCGGCCTTGACCCGCACGACCGAGGTCGACGTGCCGGTGTCGCGCAAGCGGGCGAGCATCCGTCGTCGCCGTCGCATCCAGTTCTTCGCGGTGTGCGTGCCGTCGGCGTCGACCTCGGTGCAGGCCGCGACGATGCGCGCGACCTTGCGCCCGAACCGCTTGCGCACGTCGCGTCGCGAGACCTCGGTGTCTTCGACGACGTCGTGCAGGATTGCGGCGATCGCCTCGCGCTCGCTCCCGCCGTCTTCGAGCACCAGCGCCGACGTTGCCAGCAGGTGCGCCACGTACGGGACGTCGCTGCCCTTCCGCGTCTGACTGCCGTGGTGCTTGGACGCGTACTTCAGCGCTCGCGCGAGCTCATTGGGCATTACGGGCCTTCACGATGTTGCGCTCGTGCTCGGCCAGCGTGGACGCGAAGTATGTCTTCCCGTTCTTGTCCGCCACGTAGTACAGGTAGTCGACGGCCGCGGGGTGGAGGGCCGCGGTGAGCGCGGCCTGGCTCACGGTCGCGATCGGCGTGGGCGGCAGGCCGGTCACCTTGTAGGTGTTGTACGGCGAGCTGAGGGCCTTGTCGGCGTTGGTGGGCACCGGCGGGCAGCCACCCTTCGCGTAGCAGAGCGTGGCGTCGACCTGGAGCGGCATGCCCTTGGCGATCCGGTTCCACAGCACCGCCGCGATCAGCGGCATGTCGGCATCGTTGCCGGCTTCGGTCTGCACCATCGCCGCGATGTTGGTCGTGTTGTAGGGATTCACGTCGGGTGCGACGAGGCCGGCGGCGGTGGCTCGCTTGTCGAATTCCGTGACGATGCGCTGGAGGATCTGGGTCTCGGTCTCGGTTGCGCCGATGAAGTACGTGTCGGGCCAGGTGAGGCCCTCGAGTGACTGCACCGACGCGGGCTCGAACTTGGAGCGGATCGTGCCCGAATTCGCGACCTCGAGGAACCGGTCCCGGCTCTTGTTCTTCAGCGCGCCGATGCGATCGGCGATCTTGGCGAGCGTGAGCCCCGGCGGGAGCAGGAGCTTCTGGTCGGGGATCGCCTCGGCCGGCGCGCCACGGAGCGTCGCGAGCGACGCCGACGCGCCCTCGTTCTCGTAGAAGTAGTAGCGGCCGGGCTTGAACGTGGTGACGCCCTGGCTCTCGGCGTAGGCCTGGAACTCGGGGCCCGACTTGACGACGTTGGTCTTCGCCAGCTCCGCCGCCACCTGCTCCGGGCCCCAGTCGGGCTCGACCTGCACGAGTACGTCGGCGTTGCCCTTGGTCGAGGTCTCGACGTTCGAGAGCACCCAGAGGGAGCCGAGCACGACCGGGGTCAACATGGCCGCAACCGTGATCAAGGTGGCCAGATCACGTCGGCGTTGGCGGGCCCGCTCGACCTTGTAGCGGCCGCGGGGACCGGGAGTCGGGCGTCCGGACATACCCACCATGGTCACATATGAGCCATCCCTTCAGGGCATCAGCACCGCCCGGCTGCGGGCGAACCCTGACGGCGGCGGGGTTCCGCCCGCGATAGGGTACGGACGCGTTCCGAAATTGCGGAGGCGCGAACTGCGGAGACCCGAGGAGCAGCGTGGCGCAGCCAGACCCGGTCGCGAGGCGGCGCTGGTTCTCGTTGCTGACCCTGTGTCTCTGCATCACGGTCATCGGCGTCGACAACACGATCCTCAACGTGGCACTCCCCACGTTGGTGCGCGACCTGCACGCGACCACGTCGGACCTCCAGTGGATCGTCGACTCCTACGTGCTCGTGTTCGCGGGCTTGCTGCTCACCGCCGGCAGCCTCGGCGACCGCTTCGGGCGCAAGGGCGCGTTGATGATCGGGCTGGTGATGTTCGCGGTGGCGTCGACGAGCGCCGCGCTCTCCGACGGCGTCACGCAACTCATCATCTCGCGCGCGTTCATGGGCATCGGCGCCGCGTTCATCATGCCGGCGACGTTGTCGATCATCACCAACATCTTCACCGACCCCAGGGAACGCGGCCGCGCCATCGGGATCTGGGCCGGCGTGAGCGGCATCGGCATCGGCCTCGGACCCATCATCGGTGGCATTCTGCTCGCGCACTTCTGGTGGGGATCGATCTTCCTCGTGAACGTGCCCATCGTCTGCGTCGCGCTCGTCCTGTGCGGGACGCTCGTGCCCACGTCACGCGACCCGAGCACACCGCGACTCGATCCCGTCGGCGCGCTGCTGTCGATGGTCGGGCTCTCCCTCCTGCTGTGGACGATCATCCAGGCTCCCGACCGCGGGTGGAGCAGCGCGGGGACCATCGCGGGGTTCATCGGATCGATCATCGTCATCGCCGCCTTCGCGTTCTGGGAGATGCACCGCGACCAGCCGATGCTCGACCTCACGTTCTTCCGCAACCCGCGCTTCACCGTGGCCAACGTCGCGGTGACCATGGCCTTCTTCGCCATCGCGGGCGCGGTGTTCATCGTGACCCAGATGCTGCAGTTCATCCTCGGCTTCGACCCGCTCGAGGCCGGGATCGGGCTCCTGCCGGTTGCGATCATGTTCATGGTGTTCGCACCCGTCGCGCCGCGCATCGTCGAGCGCTTCGGCTCGAAGCGCCTCGTCGGGTTCGGCCTGGTCGGCGGCGCGTGCGGGTTGCTGATCCTGGCGACCGTGCGCGCCGACTCCTCGTACGTGCACATCGCGATCGGTCTCGTGTGCATGTCGGGCGGGATGTCGATGGCGATGCCGTCGGCGACGGAGTCGATCATGGGCTCGGTGCCGAAGGAGAAGGCCGGGGTCGGCTCGGCCATGAACGACACCACCCGGCAGGCCGGTGGCGCGCTCGGCGTGGCGGTGCTCGGCAGCGTGCTCGCCTCGGGGTTCACCTCCGAGCTCGGCCGACGGCTGACGAGCCTGAAGGTCGGCGCGGCCGGGATCGCGCAGTCGAAGCAGTCGATCGGCGCCGCGATCAGCTACGCCGATCATCTCGGTGGCAAGGCGGGCGCCACGCTCGCGACCGTCGCGCGCGAGTCATGGATGCACGGCGCGAGCCTGGCGCTCCTCATCGGCTCGGTGTTCGTGTTCGCGGGCGCGGCCTTGGCGTTCGCGCTGCTGCCCGCGCGCGACGCACCATCACCTCAACGCGACCGAGGTGTTCCCGATCCCCCTCGTCATCGACGACGACGAGCTCACGGCGCGAGACCCCGCGCCGGTGACGTCGGGCGAGATCCCTACTTGAGGGTCCAGCCCGCCTCTTTGCGCTCCTTGCAGGTGGGGCAGACGGGGTAGCGGCTGGGGTCGCGCGTGGGGACCCACTTCTTGCCGCACAACGCCTCGATCGCCTCGCCGGTGACGTACGCCCGGGCGACGTCCTCACGACGGCAATAGTGCGCAAAGCGGTCGTGGTCGCCGCCGTCGGTGTCGACCGGCGTGGGCGTGACGACGGGGGTCGTGGTCGTTGTCTCGCTCATGACGCCTGCAGGGTACCTTCTCGAGCGTGACCGACTTCGCCGACGATCCCGTCACCGAAGCTGAGCGCATGGCCAAGGCGCTCAAGATCGTGGCCCTCGTCGAGACCGTGTCGTACCTGCTGCTCGCCTACTTCTGGCTCATCGCGCAGGACGACACCGGCAAGAAGGTCGTGGGGTCGGTGCACGGGATGATCTGGCTCGCGTTCGTGGCCATGGTCGTGATCATCAAGCCCAAGATCGGCTGGTCGTGGGGGTACGTCGCGCTCGTCGTGCTCACGGGCCCGATCGGCGGCGTGCTCGTGTTCGCGCGCTTGCAGATGGAAGGCGTACCCGAGCAGTACCCGTCAGCGCATGGCTGACGGCTCGCGCATCAGCGCGCGCACTTCGTCGACGGCGGCGTCGAGGTCGGTGACGTCGCGCGCGACGGCTCCGGACGGCGCGAGGAAGAGGAACACACATCGGGCGACGGGCTCACCGGTGGCTTCCGCCAGCGCGAGCGCGTACGACGCGCCCTGGAGGCGGTAGCGCGCCACCTTGGCGTCGAGGTCGACGTCAGTCGCCCACCCGTCGGTCTTGTAGTCGACCACGACGAGACCTGCTTGCCGTTCGGGCACGGAGCCGGCTTGTGTCCGGTACACGAGGTCGACGTACCCCTCAATGATCCGAGCCGAATCGACGGGCGCGGCGACGTACATCTCGCGCCGGTACCCGTGCGTGACCGCGTCGCGTACGACGTCGGTCGCGAGTGCGGAGCGGGCGAGGTCGACGATGACGTCCTCGAGCCCGAGCACGCCCTCGGCCGCGGCCTGCGCGGCCGCGGTCTCGACGATGCCGTCGCCGGTCGCGAGATCGATGGTCTGGAGGACCGCGTGCACGGCTCGCCCGACTGCGGTGCCGTAGCGCCCCTTGTTCCACGGTGGGAGCTCGAGGTCGCGCGGGTCCTTGGCCAGGCCGGGGTCGGAGGCCGCCGCTTCGGCGGCCTCGGCGCGCGCGGTCGCCTCGCGTGCAACCGCGGTGGCGGAGCGCGCACGCGACACCGAGCCGGCCGCGAGCGCGCGGTCGCGCGCGATCGACCACTCGTTCCAGTCGGGAAGCGCGCCGACCGCCGCGATCGGGCGTTGGGCCGCGAGCGTGTCGCGTGCGTCGTCGGCGAACGCGACCCAGTGGGGCGCACCCTGTGCCGCGTTCCAGAGCAGCTCGGCGTGGGTCCACGTACTCGGCTCGTCGGGCGGCACGCGATCCGGCCGGTGCACCGAGATCACGAGGTGGTCGCGGGCACGCGTCGCCGCGACGTAGAGCAGGCGCAGCTTCTCGTGGAAGCCCATCTGCTCGTCGATGGGCCGGTAGCGGTCGTACTCCTCGGTGGTGACCTTCGCCGACACCCTGAGCGCGTAGCCGTCGGAGTCGTGGGGGAAGAGGAGCTCGACCCCCGCGCGCCGGCCCACCGCCTTGGTGGTCATGCCCGAGACGATGGTGATGGGGAACTCGAGTCCCTTCGCCCCGTGGATGGTGAGGATGCGCACCGCGTCGTCGTCGGTCTCGGGGAGGACGGTCTCCACGACGCGCGCACCCTCCGCGCTCTGCAGATCGGCCCAGCGGAGGAAGTCGCGCAGGCTGCCGCCCTCGGCCTCCGAGAACGCGCGGGCCTGGTCGATGACGAAGCGCACGCGGCGCCAGAGATCGCGCGGGCGTCCGTGCGCGAACCCGACCTCCAGCACGCGCCGTTCGCGCACGATGCGGTCGAGCAGCTCGCTCGGGGCGAGCCACTGCCGGGCGTCGTGCCACGCGGCGAGCACCTGCAGCGAACGGCCGACCGGATGGTCTACGGGGAGTGAGTCGGGGAGCGGCGCTTGATGGTCCCAGCGGCCGTGATGCCCGACCGCGAACGTGTAGAGGTCGTCGTCGCCGCACCCGAACACCGGGGAGCGCAACGCGGTGACGAGCGCGAGCTCGTCGGTGGGGTCGTCGACCGCGTGCAACACGACGAGCAGGTCGCGGATCTCGCGCGTGCCGTAGACCAACGACGACGTCTCCGCCCGCGCCGGGATGCCGGCGGCCTCCAGCGCGTCCTCGAGCTGGCCGAGCGACGTGCGCGCCGGCAACAGGATGCAGATGTCACCGAGGCGGCATGGCTCCCACGACTCGGTGCCGTCGGGCGCGCGGCGCGCGACCGGCCACTGGTCGCGCAGCGCGGTGAGCACGGCACCCACGACGTCGGCGGCTTCGGCCTCTCGGAGCTCGTCGGCACGCGTGGTGCCCTCGTGGGGATCGGCTCCGAGCAAGATGACCGCCGGGCCGTGGGGTGGCGCGCCGCGCACGGGCTGCAGCGCGACGTATTCGGGCTGCGAGTCGGGCGTGGCGGTGATGAGATCGGCGAACACGTGGTTCACGAACTCGATGACCGGCGTGACCGTGCGGAAGTTGCGGGTGAGGTGCTTCGGCGTGGCGCCGAACGCGTCGCGGGCCCGGAGGAACGCGGCGATGTCGGCGCGCCGGAACCGGTAGATCGACTGCTTGGGGTCGCCGACCACGAAGAGACGCCCGGGCTCGACCGTGATCTCGTCCCACGGCCGCGTCGCGGCGTCGGGATCGGCGGACGCGAGGAGCGCGGCGAGATCGCACTGGATGGGATCGGTGTCCTGGAACTCGTCGAGCAACAGGTGCGTGTAGCGCTCGCGCAGGGAGCAGCGCACCGGCCAGCCGTGCTCGGGATCGCGCAGCACCTCGCGTGCGAGCACGAGCAGGTCGTGGAACTCGAGCCGACCCGCGCGTTGCCGCTCGCGTGCCTCTTCGAGTGTGAACTGCGCGATCGCCCAGGCGAGGCGCCGCGCGGTCTGCTGGGTGACGGCACCGGCGAGCTCGGCGCCGAGCTCGCGGACCGCCTTCAGCCGATCGCGCACACTGTTGATGTCGTGGCTCGCCTTCGCCCAGTTCGGCTTCTGCCCGCTGCGCGCATTCACCTTCGGGTAGTCGCCGAGGGTGGAGACCAGCCGGAGCTGCTCGTACTCGTCGGGGGCCCGCTCGAGGCGGTCGAGCCACTCGTCGAGCATCACGAGCTGACGGGCCATGGGGTCGTCGGGAGTGGCGCACTCGGTCGCGAGCGCGCACAGGGCGCGGAACTCGGCGATGTACGCGGTGAGGTCGAACGGCGGGGGGTCGGGCTCGGCGTGCATTCGGCGAGCGACGAGGTCCCAGTTGGCGTTGCACGCGGTCGCGAGGTCGCGCAGCTTGTCGAGGGTCAGACCCGAGTGCAGACCGAGCAGCAACGTGCGCTCGAGCGTCACGTCGTCGAGCAGGCGGTCGACGAAGCGCGTCCACCTGCTCGTCGAACGCGACCTGCGACTGGATCTCGTCGACGACGTCGACGCGGGGTGGGAGCCCGGCCTCGATCGGGTGCTCCACCAGCAGCCGCTGTGCGAACGCATGCAGTGTCGACACCGCGCTCGCGTCGAGCTCGTCGAGCGCCGCGCGCGCGAGGCCGGCTTGCCGTTCGGGCACGGAGCCGGCGACGGTTGCGTCGCCGTCTGCGGCCTTCTGTTCGAGCCGACGGCGGATGCGGTCGCGCAGCTCGGCGGCGGCCTTCTCGGTGAACGTGACCGCCACGATCTCCCGCATCGGGACTCCCGACTGCGTCGTCAGCGCGACGACGCGGTCGACGAGCGACTTGGTCTTCCCGGATCCCGCGCCCGCTTCCACGAACAACGTCACGTCGCGGTCGTCGACGATCGCGGCGCGCGCGGCTTCGTCGGCATCCAGCTCGCCGTTGCCGTCGAGGTCGAACTCGATCTGTGTCATGCCGGCTCCGCGCCCGAACGGCGAGCCGGCACCTCGGCGGCGTCGCCGAGCTCGAGCAGGCCGGGCTCGGCCAGCGCCATGTACGCCGCGACCTCGGGTGCCTCCCGCTTGCGCTCCCATTCTCGGTAGCGGTCGCGCGTGCCGCGCCCGTCGGGATCGGCGAACGTGCGCCACGACGAGTGCCACGAGCTCGGAGGGTCGAGCCGGCAGGGGAACACGCCGCGCTCGATGCCATCGACGATCGCACGCAGGACGACGTCGACGCGCGCTTCGACCGCGTCGGTGAGCTCGAGCTCGGCCCACTTGAACTCACCCCGTGTGCTGACGAACCAGTAGGCCGCGCCCACAGCCGGCTGCGTGCCGGAACCCACAGGTGAGTCGCGCGAGTCGAACGCGGCCCGCGCGGCTCGCGCGTACACCGGCAGTTGGAGCCGCGTGCCCGCCGAGGTGGGGTCGACCGGGTCGATGCCCGACGGCTTGCCCGTCTTGTAGTCGAGGACCCAGAGCATGCCGTCGGCGGCGCGGTCGACGCGGTCGGCCGCGCCGCGGAAGCGGAGCGTGCGCCCGTCGGACAGCGCGATCTCGACCGCCGGGCCGCTGTCGGAGCGGAACCCGAACCGGAGCTCGGTGGCGATGGTCGTGAGCCCGTGCTCGGCGCGCTCTTCGTCGTCGCTGGTGAGGAAGCGGTCGAGGTCGGCCAGCAGCCGTTGCCGATCGCGGTGCCAGAAGACGCGTCGCCCGGTGAGGCCGGCGGCCTCGTACTGCTCGCACAGCACTTCGGCGATCTCACGCAGCCGCGCGCGGTCGGCACTGGTCCACGGCGCGCCGGGCGCGGGCGCGCCGGCGGGCCGGGCCAACACCTCGCGCAGGAACTCGTCGAGGGCCGCGTGCACGAGGCTGCCGCGGTCGAGGTGCGAGAGCTCGTAGGTCTCCTCGGGCAGCTCCGGGATCTCGACCCGCAGGACCTGCTCCATGAGATAGTCGTGCGGCGAGCGTGCCCACGACTCCAGCCGCGTCGGCGACACGATGACGTCGTCGGCGGTGGGGCTGGGGATCGCGAGCTGCGAGAGGTTGCCGTCGAATCTCGTGAAGGCCGTGCTCGCGCGCGAGTCGTGCAGGTCAGCCCGCTCGCCAGCGCGTCGTCGTGATCGACGAGCGTCGTGCGTGTTCACGCGGCCGCCGGCACTCCAGTGCTCGAGCAGCGCGCGCAGGCGGTACTCCTGATCGGTCGCGGGGAAGTGGACCCGTGCGATGCCCGATGCGAACGACGGCACCACGGTGAACCACTCGGCGGTGAGGTGCTCGAGATCGTCGGCGTACAGACGCGTGCCGACGAGCGCCTCCACGGTGTCGAGCAGGAAGCGCGACGGCATGCGCTCGGTGGTGCGGCGGAGATCGCCGCGCGGGAACAGCAACACGCGCTCGTGCTGCGCCGCCGCGATCGCGGCGAGGAACCGCGCGTGGTCGGCGTCGACCCGGGCCGCACGCAGCGGGAGCACGCCGTTGGTGGCGCGCCGGTCGGTGTCGGGGAGGAGCGAGTCGTCGCGGACGCGAGCTGGAAACGTGCCCTCGGCCATGCCGCAGAGGAACACGCGGTCGAGGTCGAGGCCCAGGCCCAGGGCCACGTGCCCCATGAGGATGCCGTCGCCCAGCCGACCCACACGGCCGAGGTCGTCGTCGAGCTGGAGGGCGAGGGTACGGCGGAACACGTCGAGGCCGGGCGGGCCCTCGACCGCGTCGAGGCCGGCGAGGCGCTCCAGCGCGGCATCGACCTTGTCGGCGGCCTGCTGCTCGGCTTCGGGCCACGCCTGCCGCTCCGGACGCCCCTCCCGTGCGGGCACGGAGCCGGCGGCGACGTAGTCGCGCACCAGGCCCTGGGCCCATGCGACGAGCTCTCGCCAGGTGGCGCCGGCGGTTGCACCACGCGCCAGGTCGCGCTGCAACGAGCGCATGAACGCCTGGAGCCGCCGCGTCGCGTCGAGCTCGCGCTCGAACCACCCGGGCCGGGGGTCGCGGTCGGGGACGGCGAGCTCCTCGGCGAGCTGGCGCTCGAGCCCGCGCACGTGACGTTCGAGCTGCTCGTCCCAGCGTGCGCCGCCGCGCACGATCCCGATCTGACGGCTGATGCGCTCCCACCGGGCCGCGGGCACGAGGCGCCCGTCGGCGCGGATCGGTGCCGACGCGAGCAGGGCCATCACGTCGTGACGGTGGAAGTCGCGGTCGGGGAGCGCGAGCAGCGCGAGCAGCGCGCGGCCGAGCACGCTCTCCGCGAGTGTGCGTACCGCGGCGCCGTTGTGCGGGATGCCCGCCGCCGCGAGCTGCTCGTCGACCAGTCGCGCGTACGGCTCGTTGGCGCCGAAGAGGATCGCCATGCGATCCAGGGGCACGCCGTCGCGCAGCGCGTCGACGACCATGCGGACGACGGTGCGGACCTCGTCGTCGGGGTCCGACACCGACACGATGCGCGTGGCCCGCTGCGGCTCTGGACCAACGACAGGTTCGTCGACGGCGAGACCGAGCCGCGCGAGCGTGTCGCGGACCGCGGCGTCGGCGCGCGCGACGCCGGCCATCCCCGCGATGACGACGACCGCGGTGCGCGCCGACGCGGCGTCGAGCATGCGCGCGGCAGCCGGTGCGATGTCGAGTGGGAGGTAGACGACGATCGCGCCGAGATCGACGAGCCCCGGTGTGTCCTTCGCGATCTCTTCGACCGCGGCATCCATCAGGTCGGCCTCGTCGTACCACGCGCCCTCGAGCGACGCCCGCACGGCACGACAGATGCGTACGAGGTCGTACGCACGCGCACCCGTGCGCGCCAGCGCGTCGAGCACGTCGGCGTCGCAGCGAGAGAGCTCGCGGTACGACGCGACCAGGGCCTCCTCCGTCGCCGGGTGCTGGGCGACCGCCGCGAACCGCCCGGGCTCGCGCGTGAGGACCCCGCGGACCGCGGCCGCGAGCACCGGGGTCGACACCGGGCGCCGGCCCGTAGCGGCCAGCCGCGGCGCGCCGAGCAGCTCGGCCATGCGGTAGAGCGTGAGGAACGTGACACCCGCGATCCCGTTCCCGCGACCGGCGACCGGCCCGAGGCTCCCGCCGGCGAGCTGGCGCCGCACCGCGACGCCCACGTAGTTCGTGGGCACGATCACGGTCACCGGAGTGAGCGGGTCGTCCCCCTTCGCCCGCGCGACGGCATCACGCAGCGCGTGGGCCGCCGGAGGCCCGTAGGCCGCGCTGGTGCATTCGATCGCCATCCCCGCGGATCGTACGGCGGGGGTGTGACACCGTGCGCCGTTCCGCTCGTTCCTGAACCCACGGGAATGCCCCTCGCCGTTGGTACGGCGGTGCCTCGTCGCGCAGCGCGGCGTACGCGGGGTAGGGGTCGTCGATGAGCGACGCGTCGTACGGATCGCACTCGACCATGACGTGAGCGCTACGGCAGCCCGGCGTGCGGGAGGTCGGCTGTGGTCACGTAGATCGCGCCCTCTCCTTTGCCCTTGCGGTTGGCCTCGCTGGTGCTCGGCGCGCAGATGATGAACAGGCTCCGTCCGTCGTCGCCGCCGAGCGCGCACGCGAACGCGCGCATTGGGGTCTCGATCACATGTGTGACCTCGCCGCCTTCGACGACGCGGAGCACCTGACCGGCAGACGCGTCGGCGAACCAGATGCCGCCACCCTCGTCCAGCGTGCAGCCATCCGGTGCGGTGCCCGGCACCGACGCCCACATCCAACGGTCTGCGGTGCGCAACGTGCCGTCGGGTTCGATGGGGAACGCGCTGTAGCGCTGTCCCGCGGTCTCGCCGACGATGAGCGTGGAGCCGTCGGGCGTGATCACGCAGCCGTTCGGGAAGTCGATCTCGGTCGCGGCGGTCCATGCGGTGCCGTCGGGTCGCACGCCGATGATCGACGCGCTGCGCCGTTGCACGTTCTGCGCGCCGTAGAACCGGAAGCCGAAGTGGCCCACGTACGCAGTGCCGTCGGCGGCCACCACCATGTCGTTGCAGTGAGTCGCGAGGTGCGTGATGCTGGCGTGCAGCTCGAGCTTGCCGCGTTCGAAGCGGTAGACCCGCTCGTCGCGCATGGAGACGACGAGCATCCGGCCGTCGGGCAGCCAGCCGAGACCCGACGGTTGCCCCGGTACCGCGCAGATCCGCTCGCGCTTGCCCTCCGTGTCGACCGCGAACACCGCGCCCTGGAAGAAGTCGGAGTACCAGAGCCGGTCGTCGTGCCAGCGCGGCCCTTCGCCGAAGTCGATGCCCGTCGGCGAGTGTCTCGAGTGTGGTCATGCCGCATTCTGCGCCGAGCGGGCGCCCCCCGCCACCGGCCTCCCGTCGGGGCACGGAGCCGGCGCGGGAAAATGGTGATTGCTATGGCGGTCCCGGTATGTTGCCTGGCATGCCGGGAGTGGTCGCCGAGGGGCTCGTCAAGCGCTTCGGCGACTTCACCGCCCTCGCCGGCGTCGACTTCGAGGTGCCCGAAGGCGAGCTGGTGGGCCTGCTCGGCCCCAACGGCGCGGGCAAGACCACGACCATCCGGATCCTGAGCACCCTGCTGCCGTTCGAGGGTGGTCACGCCACCGTCGGCGGGTTCGACGTCGTCCAACAGCCCCAGATGGTGCGCAGCGTCATCGGGCTCACGGGCCAGTACGCCGCGGTCGACGACGACCTCACGGGCCGCGAGAACCTCGTCCTGGTGGGCCGCCTCGGCCGGCTGGCCAACCGTGCCGCCAAGATCCGCGCCGACGAGCTGCTCGGCCTCTTCGACCTCGCTTTCGCCGGCGACCGCTACCTCCGTACCTACTCCGGCGGGATGCGCCGGCGCCTCGACCTCGCGGCCAGCCTCATGGTCGCCCCGACGGTCCTGTTCCTCGACGAGCCCACCACCGGTCTCGATCCCCGGAGCCGTCTCGCGCTGTGGGACGTCATCAACGAGCTGAAGAAGGAAGGCACGACGATCGTCCTGACGACGCAGTACCTGGAAGAGGCCGATCATCTCTGCGACACCATCAGCGTGATCGACGCCGGCCGGATCATCGCGAAGGGGACGGCCACCGAGCTCAAGCGACTCGTCGGTGGTGACGTGCTGCACGTGCACCTCGAGAACCGCGTCGAGGTCGGCCGCGGCGGTGGCGAGCCTCACGCGCGCGTTCGCGCTCGGTGAGCACGAGCTGACCGTCGACCCCGAGCTCGGCACCATCGTCGTGCCGATCACGGGGAACGCGAGCGCGCTCACCAGCGCCCTGCGCGCGCTCGACGCCGACAGCGTGCCCATCGAGGACATCAGCCTGCGCCGCCCGTCGCTCGACGACGTGTTCCTCGAGCTCACCGGGCGCATCGCCGACGACGACGACGAGGAGCAACGGCGCGAGGAGCAGGCACCGCCGCGCCGCCGCTTCCAAGGGAGACGTGACTGATGACGATTGTCGCCCCGCCGGCCGATCCCGTGGCCGTCGCGCGCTACCGGGCCGCGCTCCCGCTGCGGCGCACGGTGCTCGACGTCCACCTCCTCGCGAAGCGCAACCTCATGAAGGTGATGCGCAAGCCGCGGTTCATCATCTTCTCGACGCTGCAGCCGATCATGCAGCTCATCCTGTTCGTGTTCGTGTTCGGCTCGATCGCGCAGCTCAAGGGCCTCGGCCTGAGCTACAAGGACTTCGTCGTCCCCGCGGTCATCATCCAGACGATGACGTTCACCGGCGTGCAGTCCGGGATCGGCATCGCCGACGACATGAACACCGGCATGATCGACCGGTTCCGGTCGCTCCCCATCGCCCGCGCGTCCTTCCTCCTGGGCCGGACCGCGAGCGACACCGCGCGGCTCACGTTCCAGGTGCTGCTCCTCGTCGTCACCGCGCTGGTGATCGGGTTCCGGTTCCAGAACGGGCTCGTGTCGGGCGGCGCGATGATCCTCATCGCGATCATGTTCGGGATGGCGCTGATCACCTTCTCCGAGTTCGTCGGCCTGGCGGTGAAGGACCCCGAGACGGTGCAGGCCGCGATGTTCATCCCGCTGCTCCCGCTCGTGTTCACCAGCTCGGCGTTCGCGCCGATCTCGCGCCTCCCGGGATGGATGCAGCCCTTCGCGAAGGTGAACCCGGTCACCAGTGCCATCGACACCGCACGGGGCCTCTCCATCGGCGACGACAAGCTCTACAAGGTGAGCCAGGTGCACCTGTCGACGGCATTCACGCGTTTTGCCATCACATGGGTGATCATCATGGTCTTGTTCACCTTCCTTGCCGTCCGCCAGTGGCGCAAGAACTGAGGCCGGCTGCCCTGTCGGGACGGCGGCGGGTCGTCGAAGCCGGCGCGTGCGGAATTGTCGCCGCCCTCGCGGCGATGTGGTTCGTGCCGTGGGAGCTCACGGTGCTCATCGGTTGGGACGTCGCCGGGATCTTCGTCATCGTGCGCGTGTGGGCGCACGTTGGTGGGTTCGACGCCGCGACCACCCGAATGAACGCGACCCGCGAAGACAACACCCGCGCGGGGTCGGAGCTGCTGCTCGTGATCGCGGGCACCGCGAGCCTCGCGGGTGTCGCGGCGGCATTCGTCGAGGCGAACAACGCGAGCACCACGATGGAGGTGCTGCTGCGGGGCGCGGGCGTACTCACGATCTTGCTCTCGTGGGGCGTGATCCACACCGTGTACACGTTGCGGTACGCGCGCCTCTACTACAACGAGCCCGCGGGTGGGATCGATTTCAAGACGAGGGACTACGAGCCGAACTACCGGGACTTCGGCTACGTCGCGTTCACCATCGGGATGACCTACCAGGTCTCCGACACCGACATCCGCTCACACATCATTCGCCGCAACGTCCTGAAGCACGCGCTGTTGTCGTTCTTCTTCGGCGCAGTCATCCTCGCCACGACAGTCAACGTGATCGCGAGCCTGCTCAACTCGTGAACGCGCTCGTCAGTCCAGGTTGTTACAGGCGAGGAACGCGGCGGCGATGTCGGCCGGATCGCGCTGCTGCTCGCTGAGCTCGCGCGACATGCGGTTGTACGCCGGCGTCGTGATCTTCGCGGAGATGGCGTCGACGGCCTTGATCGTCGCCGGTGTAGAAGCCGTTCTTGTCGATCGCGGGGTGCCGGCTTCCCTGCAACGACGCCGGTGCCCGCGAGCCTGGCCCGCGTCATAGGGTCTGGTGATGGCGGCGGACGGCTTCGAGACCCGTGCGATCCACGCCGGACAGGAGCCCGACCCCGTCACCGGGGCGGTCGTTCCCCCGATCAGCCTCGCCACGACCTTCGCGCAGTCCGCGGTCGGCGAATCGCGCGAGTACTTCTACTCCCGCGCCGGCAATCCCACGCGACGCGCGTACGAGGAGTGCGTCGCGTCGTTGGAGAGCGCGCACGTCGGGCTCGCGTTCGCGAGCGGCATGGCTGCCGAGGACGCGGTGCTCCGACTGCTCGATCCCGGCGCGAACGTCGTCGTTTCGTCCGACGTCTACGGCGGGACGTTCCTGCTGCTCTCGACCGTGTTCGCGCGCGCGGGTGTGAGTACCACGGTCATCGACCTCACCGATGTCGACGCGCTGGTGCGCGACTGGCCCGCCGACACTGCGATGGTGTGGGCCGAGAGCCCGACCAACCCGTCGTTGACGGTGGTCGACATCGCGGCCGTCGCCGCAGTGGCACACCAGCACGACGCGCTGCTGGTCGTCGACAACACGTTCGCGACGCCGTACCTGCAACGCCCGCTCGAGCTCGGTGCCGACATCGTCGTGCACTCCGCCACCAAGTACCTCGGTGGTCACTCCGACGTCATCGGCGGTTTCGTCGCGGTGAACGACGCCGCGCTTGCCGATCGGATCGCGTTCATCCAGAACCGCGCCGGGGCAGTGCCGAGCCCGTTCGACTGCTATCTCGTGCTGCGCGGGGTCAAGACCCTCGCGGTGCGCATGGACCGTCACTGCGAGAACGCCCGCGCGGTTGCGGCGATGCTCGCCGAGCACCAAGCGGTCGCGCGCGTGCTCTACCCGGGCCTGCCCAACCATCCGGGCAACGCGGTCGCGGTGCGCCAGATGCGCGACTTCGGCGGGATGGTGAGCTTCATCGCCGCGGGCGGCGAGGAGGCGGCCCGCGGGATCGTCGAGCGCACCGAGCTCTTCTTCCTGGCCGAGTCGCTCGGTGGTGTCGAGTCGCTCATCGGCCACTCGGCGTCGATGAGCCACTCGGCGTCGGTGGGCACCGCCACCGCGGTGGACCCTGCGCTCGTCCGCGTCTCCGTCGGCCTCGAGACCACCGAGGACCTCCTCGCCGACCTCCGCCAGGCGCTCGAGGGCTGAGGGAGCGAAAGGTTCGCTGCCGGACTGGTCGAACAAGCCCGAACCGTTCGGCGAACCTTGAGCGACCCAGAAGGCTGGCGCGCGCGGACAAACGGCGGCGATCTGGGTAGCGTCCGCGTCGTGGCGACAGTGGCTGAGCTGCTGGTCGGCCGCTACGAGCTCAGGGAATGCGTCGGCTCGGGCGGTATGGGGGTGGTGCATCGCGCCCACGACCGTCTCCTCGATCGCGACGTCGCGGTCAAGGTGCCCAACCTCGACGCCGGGACGGGATCGAGGGAGCGCTTCCGCCGCGAGGCGCGGGCGGCGGCCCGCCTGAACCACCCGAACGTCGTGAGCGTCTACGACTGGGAGGAGCGCGACGACGAAGCGTTCCTCGTGATGGAGTACGTCGACGGCCCGAGCCTCCGGCAGGTCGTGCGGGATCGCGGGCCGCTCGCGGTTCGCGAGGCGGCCCGCATCGGCGAGCAGGTGGCCGCCGCGCTCGCGCACGCCCACTCGAAGGGCATCGTGCACCGCGACGTGAAGCCGGGCAACGTGCTGCTCGCGCCCGACGGCACCGGCGCCAGAACAATCGCGAAGGTCACCGACTTCGGCATCGCGCGTGCGTCGGAGTCCGACACCATCACCGATCCCGGCGCGGTGATCGGCACCGCGGGCTACCTCGCGCCGGAGCAGGTGCGCGGCGCGCGCGTCGACGGTCGCACCGACATCTACGCCCTCGGTGTGCTGCTCGCCACGCTCACCGGCGGCGCACCGGGCGCGATCGACCCGGTGGTGCGGCGCGCCACCGCGCCCGAGCCCGGCGATCGCTACCAGCGTGCTGACGAGCTCGCCGACGTGCTGGGTGGCATCGCTCGCGGCGACACCCTGACCGCGCTCCCCGTCGTCGCGCCTCCTCCTCGTGTCGTGGCTCCTCGTGTCGTGGCTCCTCGTGTCGTGCCTCCCTGTGTCGTGGCCGCACCGGTCGTGGCATCGCCCACGGCGACACCGCCGGGCGCGGCTCCGACGCGCCGGAGGGTGTGGCGGGCGCGGCACATCCTGGCGATGCTCCTGCCGCTCGTGCTCATCGCGGTGGCGGTCCCCGCGTCTCTCCTCTTCTTCGATCGTCCTCCGACCGTCGCCGTGCCGGAGGTGGTGAACCGCGACGTGTTCGGCGCCGCCGCCACGCTGCGCGACGCGAAGTTCGTGCTCGTGCAGCGGTTCGTCGACAGCCCGATGCCGGGAGGGGTCGTGCTCGACCAGCACCCGCGCAGCGGCGTGCAGGCCGACGAGGGCTCCGAGATCACGCTGACCATCAGCCGGGTCGAAGCCACGGTCCCGGGTGTCGCCGGCTTCACGCTCGACGAGGCAAAGGCGCGGCTCGCACGCGTCGGGTTCGGCAACGTGGTCGTCACCGAGGAAGACCGCGACGACGTGCAGCCGGGCACGGTGCTGCGCTCCACGCCCGAGGTCGGCCTGCGCGCCGACAAGCTCGCGGCGTTCACCCTCGTGGTCGCGCGCGACCCGTACGTCGTGCTCCCCGCGAGCATCGTCAACGTCGACGAGGCCAAATTCATCGAGATCCTGCAGAGCCTCGGCCTGCAGGGCAAGCGGGAGACCGCGACCAGCAAGACCGCCCCGGCCGGCATCGTGCTCTCGGTGAGCCCGGGGGTGGGCCAGTCGATCCGCCGCGGGAGCTTCGTGTCGTACAAGGTCTCGACCGGCCCGAAGCTCGTCGCGGTGCCGCAGGTGACGAGCGCGTCCGCCGGCGCCGCCGTCGACGAGCTCGAAGGCCGGGGATTCACGGTGGCGGTGGTCTACGTCGCCACGCCTGCGTCCTCTCGCGGGAAGGTGGTCTCGCAGGCCCCCAACGGGGGCACCGCGCCGGAGGGGTCGACGGTGACCTTGAACGTCGGCAAGTAGTTAGTTTGCCTGGCTAAGCATTGGGCTAGAGTGCGGGCATGCCCCCCGCGCCGGCCCGCCCCGCGATCTCGCCGGCCGGCCTCGCGAGCGCGCTGCGCCTCGCAGTGGCACGGTTGGCGCGTCGGGTCCGCCAGGAGGGCACCAGCGCGGGTGACGACCTCACCGCGTCGCGGCTCGCCGCGCTCACGACCATCGAAGCGTTGGGCCCGATCACATTGGGCGAGCTCGCGGCGATCGAACAGGTGCAACCGCCGAGCATGACCCGCATCGTGGCGCGGCTGGAGGAGGGCGGCCTCGTCGAACGGCAGGTCGACGCGAACGATCGCCGCATCGTGCGTGTGCGCGTGACTCCCGTCGCCAAGCGGCTGCTCGCGCAGACCCGCACGAAGCGCGACGAGTTCCTCGCGCAACGCGTCGCGCGTCTCACCGAAGAGGAGCGCGAGCTGCTCGAGCGTGCGATCCCGTTGCTCGAGAAGTTGCAGGACGACGACTGTCAGGAAAGCAGCTGATGGCGAAGCTGCACACGTTCGCGTCGTCGACGTTCCGCTCGCTCCACATCCGCAACTACCGCTACTACTTCTTCGGCCAGGGCGTGTCGTTGTGCGGCACGTGGATGCAGACGGTCGCGTTGAGCTGGCTCGTGCTCGACCTGTCGCACAACAGCGGCTTCGCCGTCGGCCTCGTGATCGCGCTGCAGTTCCTGCCCACGTTGCTGTTCGGCGCGTGGGGCGGCGTGATCGCCGACCGCTTCGACAAGCGCATGGTGCTGGTGACGTCACAGGGCTTCCAGGCGGTCATGGCGGGCCTGCTCGCCGCGCTCGCACTCAGCGGTGGGATCACGCTGTGGATGGTCTACGTGATCACGTTCTTCTTCGGCTTCGGGCAGGCCTTCGACAACCCCGCCCGCGCATCGCTCGCGCCCGAGCTGGTCCCGCCCGAGTACGTGCCGAACGCGGTGGGCCTCAATTCGATGCTGTTCAACCTCGCGCGCATCGTCGGCCCGGCGGTGGCCGGCGTCCTGATCGTCGCAGTGGGCACGGGGTACTGCTTCCTGATCAACGCGGTGTCGTTCATCGCGGTCATCGGCGCGCTGTTCGCGATGAACACGAACGAGCTCCGTCGATCGGTTCCGGTTGCTCGCGGCAAGGGGCAGATTCGTGAGGGGTTCCGCTACATCTGGCGCGAGCCGATGCTGCGGTCGAACCTGCTGCTGATGGTCGTGGTCGGCACGCTCGCGATCAACTTCCCGGTGATCATGCCGCTGCTCGCGCGCGTCACCTTCCACGGCAACGCCGACACCTATGGCGCGATGACGGTGGTGATGGGCGTCGGCGCGCTGGTCGGCTCGTTGATCGTCGCGCACCGCTCACACGCCACCCGGCGCCTCTTGTTCGTCGCCGGCCTCGTGTTCGGCTTCGCGATGACAGCGGTCGCGCTCGCCCCGACGCTCGCGATCGCGTTCGCCATCATCCTGGTGATGGGCGCGGGGCAGATGACGTTCATGGGCGCCAACAACTCCATGGTGCAGCTCGGCTCCGATCCGCAGATGCGCGGACGGGTGATGGCCGTCTACACGATCGCGGTGCTCGGCACCACGCCGATCGGCGGCCCGTTCATCGGGTGGCTGAGCAGCGTCACCAACCCGCGCGTCGGCATGGCGGTCGGCGGCCTCGCGACCGTCATCGCGAGCGCGGTGTTCGTGGGTGATCTCCGGTTCACGGCCCGCGCCCGGCGCGCCGCACGCGACGCGTGGGAGACCCCGGTTCAGGTGAGTCGCGTCGTGGGCAAGTGGTCGACTTCGCCGGCGGTGAGCTCCGCGACTGCGGGCACCGGGTCGGGATCCGAGAACAGGAACGAGTCGGTCGTGTCGGCAGGACGGCCCGTCGCGTCCACGACCCACCACGACGCCTCCAGCGCGATGCCGTTCGGGTCGGTGAAGTAGACGGAGCGGATGAACTCGTGGTCGACCACCTCGGTGACCTCGGAGCCCGCGGAGAGCAGTCGCTTCCGCAACATCTCGAGTGAGTTCTCGTCGGGCACGTTGAACGAGATGTGGTCGAGCTGGATGGCGCGGTCGCTCGGGCCACCGGCCGGCTTTGCGAAGGTCTCGGCGCCGGCCACCTCGAAGAACGCGATGGTGTTGCCGTCGGCCATCTCGAAGAAGTAGTGCCGCATGGGCCCTGCCATCGTGGTCGCGACGAGGGGCATGCCGAGCACGCCCGCGTAGAAGCGCACGGTGGCGTCCATGTCGGGGGTCACGAGCGCGAGGTGATTGATGCCGCGCCAACGCGGGGTGTCGGGAAGTTGGGTCGTCATCGCCGGATCCTCCTGTGGGGCTCCTCGTTCGAGCTTCCAGGTTAGGACGGCACCTGCCGGAGTAGGTTCCGCAACGATGTCCGGCGAGATCGACTTCGCCGATCTGCGCTCGGATGGGTGCAGTCCGACGAGGTCATCCAGGTCCTGGCGAAGCTCGGCGTCGCGTTCCTGCTCTTCCTCGCGGGCCTCGAGATCGACTTCCGGCTCCTGCGCGGACGACCGCTGCGGCTGGCGACGCTCGGCTTCGTCGCGCGTTCCCGGCCGGCGCGCTCGCGATCCTGCGGCGGAACGCGCCGGAAGACGTTCCCGAGGTCATCGAGCCTGCGGGCGAGGAGTAGCGCCGCGGGGACCCGGGAGCGTGGCGGGCGTCCTAGGCGGGGAGGAGCTGGGCGGGCGGGTCCTGCCGGCGCGCGAGATCGGCGAGGTCGAGACGGTCGAGGGCCGCGATCCAGGCCTGACCGCGTTTGAACACGTGGCTCTCGGAGTCGGTGCCGATGGCGCGGAAGATCCACACGCGCGTCAGTGAACCGGCGACCCGGCGCGACGGCATGTTCAGGTTGGGGCGCCGATCGGGATCGACGTAGAGCGAGACGGTCAGGGCCCGCACGAATGACCGCTCCGGTTCGATGCCCTCGTCGCGTAGACGCCAGATGATGAACGACGCGAGCGCCTGGAGCTCCCGGATCCCGCGGCGGACGGTCGACGAGAGCTGCACGCCGATCGGCACCGCGATGGCGGCGTACTTGGCGGCTCTCGCCGCCGGGATCGGGGCCTTCGAGCCGGTGCGCATGATGCGGATGGTGCGCTCCGCGAACGGCGTCGCCATCGCGACGAAGCCCGCGAGCGCGCTCGCGGCGGCACCCGGGCGGCCGGTGCTCGCGGGCTCGAGCAGGATCCGCTCGAAGTCGGTGTCGGAGCGGACGTCGAAGGGCTCGTCGAACACGCGGTCGAGCGCGCCGTCGACCATGGTCCGCACCTGGTCGGTCGTCCGGTGCGGGAAGTCGACGAGGCGCGCGAAGGGCGACGAGCGCGGGCCCGGGGCGTCGGTGCTCACGCGTCCTCGGTACCCGCAAGTCGCTCTTGGAACTCCTCGGTGGTGTTCGTGTGCGGGAACGGCGCGTCGGGAACGGGGACCCCGAGCGCGGTGCACAGCGGTTCCCACCCGCTGCCGGCGAGATACTCGACCAGGCGGTCGGGCCGCGCGGTGGCGCGCACCTTCGCGTTGTGCGCCTCGTAGTACGCCTTGGCCGCATCCTCGTCGAGGAATGTGGCGAACCGGGAGCTGAAGAAATCGGCCTGCCAGTGTTCCTCGTCGCTCGGTTCCAACATTCGCCGCAGCGCCTGGAAGATCGTCGCGTTGGCGCTCTTCCACCACGCGTCCGCGCTCTCGCGCACCGAGAGCAGCACGATCGCGTCCGGGTTCGCGTCCGACATCTCCTGCCAGAAGTCGCACGCGGGCCAGTCGACGACCGCGTTGTACTCGGGGAGGAACGCGTTCCAGTCGGGCATCTCGCCCTGCGACGCCGCGACCCAGACCGGACCGTCGTCGGGACGTGAGAACGTCTCGAACATGTGGTAGCAGCGGCCGTCGAGCAACTGCTCGAGCGCGAGCTTCAACGACATCGTGCCCGTCCGGCCCAGGCCTGCGCCCACTACTTGGAGACCCATCAGCTCAGTTCGCCTTCAGTCCGTCGAACAAGGCATCGAGCGTACGTTCATACCGACGACCGGTGTCGTCGCCGACGGGGTTCACGCCGACGAGCTCGAGCATCACGAGCCCGTGCATCGATCCCCACAGCACCTCGGCGAGCTTCGGCGCGTCGCCGCGGAAGATCCCGTCGTCGATGCAGCGCTGCACCTGCGCCACGAGCCGGTCGAACGCGTTGTGCGCGACCTTCTTGCTGGTCGGTGTCGGCTCGAAGCCGGGGACTGCGCCACCGAACATCACCATGTAGTGCGTGGCGTGCGCGAGCGCGGTCTCGCGGTAGCTGCGCGCGCACCGCCGGAGGTCGCCCAGCGAGTCGCCCGTCTTCGGGAGCGTGCTCATCGCGTCGCAGAGCTGGTCGAATCCCTGCACGTAGAGCTGGTCGACGACGCCGTCCTTTCCACCGAACCGGCTGTAGAGGCCCATCGTCGAGCAGCCGGCCTCGGTGGCGATGCGCCGCACCGTGAGCGCGCTCGCGCCCTCCTCCGAGAGCAGCTTGCTCGCCGCCTCGAGGATCGCGGTGCCCTGTTCGTCGTCGCTGCTCGCCATCATCGCCAGTCTCTCCCGAATCCCTGGCTCCCGCTTGACACTCGCAATAACGCTGTTATATAACAATGTCATAACGACGTCCTGTGAACAACCACCAGGGGGCAGGAGGGATTCCCATCATGATGACGCAACTCGCGGACCCCGCCCCGAGAACCCGCAGGCCGATGCGCCGCAGGCTGCTCACCGCTGCGAGCGAGCGTCGGCGAGAGAGCCAGACATCAGGCGTGGGCAATTCGAGATGGTTGACGTTGGCGGTCCTGTGCGTGAGCGTGCTCGTGATCGTCGTCGACAACACGATCGTCAACGTCGCGTTGCCCACGATGGTGCGCGAGCTCGGCACCAGCGTCAGTGACCTCCAGTGGGTCGTCGATGCCTACACCCTCGTGTTCGCCGGCCTGCTCCTCACCTTCGGGACGCTCGGCGACCGGTTCGGCCGCAAGGGCGCGCTCACGATCGGCCTCGTCATCTTCGGCCTGGCGTCCGCCGCGGCGGCGGTGGCGAGCGACGTGAGTCAGCTCATCACGGCACGCGCGGTCATGGGGGCCGGTGCCGCGCTGATCATGCCCGCGACGCTCTCGATCCTGACCAACGTGTTCACGCACGCGCGTGAGCGTGCGATCGCGATCGGCATCTGGTCGGGGGTCGCCGGCGTCGCGGTCGCGCTCGGCCCCGTTGCCGGCGGCTTCCTGCTCGACCACTTCTGGTGGGGCTCGGTGTTCATCGTGAACGTGCCGATCGTGATCGGTGCGCTGGTCGCCGGTGCGTTCCTCGTGCCGAAGTCCCGCAGCGCGATCGCGCACCGCATCGACTGGGTCGGCGCGGCACTGTCGATCGTCGCACTGGGCTCGCTCGTGTGGTCGATCATCGAAGCGCCGAGCAAGGGCTGGACGAGCACCACGATCGTCGCCGGGTTCTCGATCGCCATCGCCGCCTTCGCGCTGTTCGTGTGGTGGGAGCGGCACCTTGCCGTTCGGCCACGGGGGCGTTCGCCGGAGCCGATGCTCGACGTGCGCTTCTTCAAGAACCCGCGCTTCACCGCCGCGAGCACCACGGTCACGCTCGTGTTCTTCGCCCTGTTCGGCTTCATCTTCCTCGCGACGCAGTACCTGCAGTTCGTGCTGGGCTACTCGCCGTTCCAGGCCGGCGTGCGCACGCTGCCGTTCGCGGTCGCGATGATGGTCATGGCACCCTCGTCGTCGAAGCTCGTCGAGCGGCTCGGCACCAAGCGGGTGGTCGTCACCGGCATGTTGCTGTTCGCGGCGGGCCTCGTGGTCGCGTCGACGTCGACGGTCACCAGCGGCTACGAGCGCATCGCCATCGCCATGCTGCTGATGGGTGGCGGCATGGGGCTCGCGGTCGCGCCGGCGACGGAGTCGATCATGGGCTCACTGCCGCGCGACCAGGCGGGTGTCGGCTCGGCCGTCAACGACACGAGCCGTGAAGTCGGCGGCGCGCTCGGTGTCGCCATCATCGGGAGCCTCCTGTCGTCGATCTATGCGACGCGTGTCGGTGACGCGATCCCCGCGGGTGCACCCGCGCAGGTGCGGGC
This sequence comes from uncultured Actinomycetes bacterium, assembly GCA_963721435.1. Classification (GTDB taxonomy): domain Bacteria; phylum Actinomycetota; class Acidimicrobiia; order IMCC26256; family DASPTH01; genus CAVRJC01. Next base: position 668,170 of record CAVRJC010000012.1, on the reverse strand, counting down.
CGCGGCCACCGACTCGGTCGGCGCTGCGCTCGCGGTGAGCGGTCGCCTCGGCGGCGCCGGCGCGGCACTCGCCGACGCGGCGCGCGAGGCGTTCGTGTACGCGATGTCGCGTGCCGCGCTCGTGACCGCCGCGATCGCGCTGGTCGGCGCGTTCGTCGCCTGGCGCTTCCTCCCCGCCCGCGCCCTGGAGCTCGCCCAGCTCATCGAGACGGAAACCGAGCCGGGCATCGTCGAGCCCGAGTTGCCCCGCGCCCTCACCCCCGAGCTCGCCGACGCCGGCTGAGAAACTCTCCGCCATGTCGTCACTCCATCCGGACATGGTGACGCCATGGACGTCGGAGTTCGAGAGCTCGAGGCCCACCTGTCCGACCACCTCGACCGCGCGGCCGACGGCGAGCAAGGCGCCGGAGGCGCCGGTAACGGGTATCAGGTGAGGCCCACGGGGCAGCTGACGCCGGTGCCCCCGAGCCCGCAGTAGCCGTTCGGGTTCTTGGCGAGGTACTGCTGGTGGTAGCCCTCGGCGTAGTAGAACGCCGGCGCCTCACGGATCTCCGTGGTGATCTCGCCGTAGCCCGACGCCTGCAGGCGCTCCTGGTACATGTCGCGTGACGCCTTCGCCGTCGCCAGCTGCGCGTCGGTGGTGCAGTAGATCGCGGAGCGGTACTGCGTGCCGACGTCGTTGCCCTGGCGCATGCCCTGGGTGGGGTCGTGGCCCTCCCAGAAGCGCTTGAGCAACGCGTCGTAGCTCACGACCGCGGGGTCGAACACCACGAGCACGGCCTCCGTGTGCCCGGTGCGACCGCTGCACACCTCCTCGTACGACGGGTTGGGTGTGATCCCGCCCGCGTACCCGACCGCGGTGCTGTAGACGCCCTCGGTCTGCCAGAAGATGCGCTCGGCGCCCCAGAAGCACCCGAGACCGAAGATCGCGGTCTCGAGGCCCTCGGGGAAGGGCGGCTGGATGGGGTGGTCGTTCACGAAGTGCGTGGCAGGCACGGGCATCTCCTCGGTGCGTCCCGGAAGTGCGGAATCGGCGTCGATCATCTGGGTCTTGTCTCGTCCGAACATTCCCATCGGGAGCCTCCGTGCTGCGTGTGTGCTGTAACGGTAACGTCCCTCCACCGAGCCTGGCATTACACGAGTTGGCCGGGTGAGCGAAGGAAGCAACGATGACGCCCGACGAAGCCCTCGCCCGTCTCGTCGCCGGGAACCGCCGCTTTGCCGACGACCGCGTGCGCAGCCCGCGACGGGGCACCGTGCGCCGCGCCGAGCTCGCGCAGGGTCAGAACCCGTTCGCCACCCTCGTGAGTTGCGCCGACTCCCGCGTGACGCTCGAGCTCATCTTCGACCAGGGCCTCGGTGACCTGTTCGTCGTGCGCGTCGCCGGCAACACCGCGGCCGACCCGCTCGTGGTCGGCAGCGTCGAGTTCGCGGCCGTCGTGCTCAACACGCCGCTGATCATGGTGTTGGGCCACGAGGAGTGCGGCGCGGTGAAGGCCGCGATCGACACCGCGACCAACGGGACCGTCTACCCGGGCGATCTCCCCGCGGTGATCAACCCGATCCTCCCCGCGGTGCAGCAGACGCTCTCGGTACCCGAGGCCGAGCAGATCGGAGCCGCCGCGGAGGCCAACGTGCGGAACCAGACAACGCTGCTCGCCGCGGTGCCGCTGCTCGCCGAGCGCATCACGAGTGGCGCGTTGAAGATCGTCGGCGGCATCTACGGGCTCCACAGCGGCAAGGTCGATCTCCTGCCGTAGCGCGCGCACTTACGTCGAGTCGCGCAACGCTTCCTTCCACGTGCGGAATCGCTCGTAGGTCACGCCGTCGGGGCCGCGACCCTCGCCGTGCCCGTCGGGGAACAGGCGGAACGTGCACTGCCGCGTGAGGTCGTCGGCGTCGATCGCCATGTAGCGCGAGTCGGCCTTCACCGCAGGGCCCGCGCGCCAGAGCAGCCAGCGGCCGATGCGACGCTTGTACGCGACGAGCGGCTGGTCGATGTCGACCCCGAGCGCGAGCAGCTCCGTCGGTGCTTCCACCCACGCGGTCGCGGGGATGTTGCGGTCGCGCTGTGGTGTGGGCGGGAGGTCGACGGTGTGCACGAGCGTCGTGTCGATCGGGCGCTCTTCCGCCGTGGCCATCGCACCATCATCGCGTGCTACGGTGTTGTCATTCCGTTCCGCTTCTCTGGTGAGACGCGTGCGGATCTGCAAGTTGTCGCAACGGGTACACGCACTTTCTCCGCGACTCCGGCTCCTGGCGCCATTGCGCCGCCGTATCGGGTCCAGCGTCTCGGGGTTCTCGTTCACCCCTCGTGAGACCACCCATACGTATTCGCGTGCCAGAGGCGCGCACAACACCGGAGTTTCATCACACATGTCATCCTTTGCCGAGCTCGGCGTCCCCGCCGATCTCATCTCCACCCTTCGCGCGCGCGGCATCAACGAGCCGTTCGCCATCCAGACCCTCACCATCGCCGACGGCGTCGCCGGCCTCGACCTCTGCGGCCGCGCGCCGACGGGCTCGGGCAAGACGCTCGCCTTCGGCATTCCGCTCGTCACGCGCCTCGGTCGTGCCAATCCCCGTCGTCCGCGCGGGCTCGTGCTGGTTCCGACCCGCGAGCTCGCGGCCCAGGTCTGCAGTGAGCTCGAGTGGCTGAGCCGCCCGCGCAAGCTGCGGGTCGCGGCCTTCTACGGTGGCGCCGGCTTCGGCCTCCAGCTGAAGAACCTGCGGCGTGGCGTCGACATCGTCGTCGCCTGCCCGGGCCGCCTCACCGACCTCATCGAGCGCGGTGAAGTCGACCTCCGCGAGGTCGAGATCGTCGTCGTCGACGAAGCCGACCGCATGGCCGACATGGGCTTCCTCCCGGCGGTGAAGCACTTGCTCGACATGACGCCCGAGACCCGCCAGACGCTCCTGTTCTCGGCCACGCTCGACGGCGCGGTCGACGCGCTCGTCAAGCGTTACCAGCGCGATCCGGTGCGGCACGTGCTCCCGGAGACCGCGGCCGACAAGCTGCGCGCCACGCACGTCTTCTGGAAGGTCGAGCGCGACGAGCGCGTGCAGCTCACCGCCGACGTGGTCAAGCTCGCGGGCCCGACGATCGTGTTCTGCAAGACCAAGCACGGCACCGACGCGCTGGCCAAGAAGCTCGAGCGGGTCGGTGTGCGCACCGAGGCGATCCACGGCAACCGCACGCAGGGTCAGCGCGAGCGCGCGCTTGCGTCGTTCACCCGCGGTCGTGTCGATGCGTTGATCGCGACCGATGTCGCGGCGCGCGGCATCCACGTCGACGACGTCGCCTGCGTCATCCACTTCGACCCGCCGAACGACTCGAAGGACTACACCCACCGCTCGGGTCGTACGGCGCGTGCCGGCGCCGCGGGCACCGTGGTGTCGTTCGTGAGTCGCGACCAGGTGCGCGACACCGGCCGCATGCAGAAGGCGCTCAAGCTCCCGGTGGGAGTCTCCGCGCCGACGCGTGAGCAGCTCACCGCGCTCACACCCGACGCGGTGCAGAGCCGTCCCGACGCCGGTGGTTCGATGCGTACCGATCGCAAGGATCACACGGAGCGCGCGCCGCGCCCGGAGCGCGAGCCCGTGGTCGCGTCACGCAGCGCGAACGCGCCGCGCGGCACGGTCAAGTGGTTCGACACCCGGCGCGGCTTCGGCTTCATCGAGCGCCGTGACGGTGACGACCTGTTCGTGCACCACTCGTCGATCGACGCCGCGACCGTCCGCCTCCTCATCGAGGGCGCCGAGGTCGAGTTCGAGGTCGGCCCCGGCCGCAAGGGCGAAGAAGCCCGCAGCGTCCGCGTCCTCACCGCTGCCTGATTCCCGCTCTCGTCCGCTGCGCTCACGGGCCGCACTCCGCCCGCCGGCGCAACGCCTCGCGGTGTCTCGCTGCGTCACGTCGGCGCGTGAAGCCGCTCGGCTCTGGTCTGCGCGCGCGTTGTGGCTTGGCGGCGGATCGCTGGCGCTACCGCAGGTTCTCATCGAAGAAGGTGAGGAGGCGGGGCCAGGCATCGTCGACTGACGCGGCGTGGTAGTCGTCGGAGAGGTCACGCATGAAGCCGTGCCCCGCGGCGGCGTACACGATCACGTCGTCACCGTGATGGGCCTGCACCTGCTCGATCGCCTCGGTCGGGATCCACACGTCCTGGCCGCCGAAGAAGATCAGCACCGGGCACGCGGGCTCGCCGAGCAGGTCGTTGATGCCACTGCCGTAGAACGACGCCGCCGCCGACACGCCGACGTCCCAGATCGCGGCGCGATACGCATACGTGCCGCCCATGCAGAAGCCCGTGATGCCGACCTTGTCGGCGCCGTGCTCGTGGAGGTACTGGACCGACGCCGCGAGGTCGTCGCGCAGCTCGTCGAGGTCGATGGTCTGCACGAGCGTCGTGTAGTCGGCTGACTCGGTGCCGCCGTGACGCCAGTAGAGGTCGGGCGCGAGCGCGGCGTAGCCCTCCTTGGCGAGCTTCTGGCAGAAGCGCAGGAGCTGCGCGGTCATGCCGTTGGCCTCCTGGATCACGACCACGCCGGGCCAGGGCGGGTCGTCGGCAGGACGCGCGAAGAAGTAGGGCAGCTGGATGTCGGTCATGGCGGTGATGCTGGCCCGCCGACGTCGGCCGGGGCAAGTGCGCGCCCCGACGTGGCAGGATCGGCCGATGGACCCAGCGACATTCGTGCTCGTGCACGGCGGAGGCCACGGTGGCTGGTGCTGGCAGCCGACCGCACGGCTGCTGCGTGAGCAGGGCTTCGACGTCTACACCCCGACGCTCACGGGCTTCGGCGACCGGTCGCACCTCGACGTCTCCCAGGTCACCTTCGACACGTTCGTCACCGACGTCGTGAACGTCTTCACGTTCGAGGACCTGCACGACGTCGTGCTGGTGGGGCACTCGATGGGTGGCGTGATCGTGCCGCGGGTCGCGGAGATCGTGGCCGACCGCATCCGGCGCGTCGTCTGGATCGCCGCGGTCGTCAACGTCGACGGCGAGTCGTTGCTCGACGCGGTGCCGCAGAGCCCGGCGATCGCGCGGGCTGTCACCATCGGGCCCGACGGCACCGCGCACACCGACCCGGAGCTCATCCTCGACGCCAACATCCAGGACGGCAACGACGAGCAACGCGCGTTCGTGCGCGACCGGCACGTGCCGTACCCGCCGCACGCGCTCACCGAGCCGGGCCGGCTGTCGGCGTTCCTCGCGCTCGGCCTACCGACCGGTTACATCACCGCCCGCGACGATCTCACCATCGAAGCGCCCATCACCGCGAAGTTCGCCGACCGCCTGCCCGGCGCGCGTCGTGCCGACGTCCCCGGCGGTCACGACTGCATGATCACGCAGCCCGAGGCGGTGGCCGCCGCGCTCGTGGCCATGGCTAGCTGAGCGCGAACTCCTCGGCGAGCAGCTCGTAGCTGTGCTTGCGCGCCTCGAGGTCGGGGAGCATGGTGAACACCATCACTTCGTCGACGCCCGCGGCGTCGGCCATCGTGCGCAGCTGCTCGGCGACGCGCGCGGTCGATCCGACGACGTGACGCGAGCGGAACGACTTCCGGATCCGCTCCTCGTCGGGCGTGTACTCGTACGCACGCGCGTCCTCGGTGCTCATCATCGGCTCGCGGCTGTTCTGCGCGAGGACACGCAGCCAGTGCAGGTCGAGTGGCGCCATGAGGGCCTCGGCGTCTTCGTCCGTGTCGGCGCACACCGCCGACACCGCGAGGATCGGTTGTGGCGCGTCGTTGCGCGCCGACGGCACGAACTCGCTGCGGTACGCGCGTAAGGCAGGAACCGCGGGCTCGGGGTTGATGTGGTGCGCGAACGCGAAGCCGAGCCCGAGTGACGCCGCGACCGGATAGCTGAAGTCGGTGGAGCCGAGCAGGAAGATCGGCGGCGTCTCGACCGCAGGTGGCGTCGCGTGCACCGCGGCGAACGGGTGGTCGGCGGGGAAGTCGTCGTCGAAGAACGCGAGCAGCTCGGTGAGCAGGACGGGGAAGTCGTCGGGCGTCGTGTCGCGCGAGCGTCGCAGCGCGAGGGCCGCGAGTGGGTCGGTGCCGGGCGCGCGCCCGAGGCCGAGGTCGATGCGGCCGGGGAACAGCGCCTCGAGCACGCGGAAGGTCTCCGCCACCTTGAGCGGGCTGTGGTTCGGCAGCATGATGCCGCCGGCCCCGATGCGGATGTGCGAGGTCTTGTCGGCCACGTGGGTCATCACGACCTCGGGTGCCGGGCTGGCGATCGCCGCGGTGTTGTGGTGCTCGGCGAGCCAGAACCGGTGGTACCCGAGGCGCTCGACGTGCTGCGCGAGGGCGACCGTGTCGGCGAGCGCCTGCGACGCGCTGGCACCCGCGGTCACCGGCGTGACGTCGAGCACCGACAGGACCGACGGCGCGCTCATCCCTTGTGTTTCTTCTTGGCCTTGCCCTTGTGCTTCCCGTGCTTCCCGCCCGCGTGCGACGACTTCGAACTGTGCGCGGTCTCGGCCGCGAGCTGCTGCACGCGCTCGCGCAGCGCGTGCACTTCTTCGATCAGCTGATCGAGCTCCCGCTCGAGCTGCGCACGTGCGAGACGGGGCCCTTCGGGCCAGCTGTCCGCGGGCTGCAACGACTCGAGTACCTCGTGGAGGCTCTTGCCGAGCCCGGCCTGTCGCGCCATCGGGCCAACGTACCGTGGCGACGCGACGGAACTGCGCATCGCGCGTCAGGTGTGCGCGGCGTCGCTCTCGACCGTCACCTGGGCCGCGCTCGGGTTCACGTGATCACGCACCTTGCGCAATACCGCGGTGAGCTGCGCGAGCTCGTCGGGCTCGAGGATCCCGGTGAAGTACTCGTCGATGTGCTCGAGGTGCTTCGGGATCGCGGCTTCGACCTGCGCGCGTCCGGCGTCGGTGAGCACCGCGTAGGAGCCGCGGCGGTCGCTCGGGCAACTCGTCCGCTCGACCAGTCCGGCGGTCTCCAGCCGATCGACCGCACGGGTGAGACCGCTCGGCGACATCGCCACCTGCGCCGCGAGGTCGCTCATCCGCAGGCGCTGGCCGGGTGAGCGGGCGAGGCGGAGCAGCACCTCGAGCGAGTGGATCGAGAGCGACCCGCATTCCTCGCCGAACCGCCGCTCGAGCGCCGCGGTGAGGCCCGCGTGGGCCTCGAAGAACAGCCCCGCCGCCGTGAGGCGCTCGTCGTCGATGGCGTTGCTCATGGCCCGCACTCTACCAGCAAAGTACTTGCACTCGCAATGATTGTCGGCTAAAGTAGGTGTACGAGCAACAGTTGAACATCGAATCATCCTCAGCGCAACGACCGAAGCGCCTCAGCAGAGGCGCCAACCAGAGAAGCAGGAGATCCCCATGAGCACAGCACTCGCACCCACCACCCGCACCGTCGACGGGCAGGTGCTTCCTCCCGCCGGCACCTACGAGCTCGACGTGAGCCACAGCACCGTCGGCTTCTTCGTGAAGCACCTCATGGTGGCCAAGACCCGTGGCCGCTTCGGCCAGTTCCACGGGAGCGTGGTCATCGGCGGGAACCCCGCCGACAGCTCGGTCGAGGTCGAGATCGACATGGCCAGCGTCGACACGCGCGACGAGGGGCGTGACGGCCACCTGCGTTCCCCCGACTTCTTCGACGTCGAGCAGTACCCCACGATGACGTACCGCAGCACGTCCGTCACCGCGGCCGGCAACGGCAAGTGGGCCGTCGACGGGCAGCTCACGGCCCACGGCGTCACGCAGCCCGTGCGGCTGCTCGTGGACTTCGAGGGTGGCGTGACCGACCCCTGGGGCAACGCTCGGGCGGGGTTCAGCGCGACCGCCGAGGTCGACCGTGAGGCCTTCGGGATCACCTTCAACAAGGTGCTCGAGGGCGGCGGCGTGATGGTCGGCAAGATGGTGTCGATCGAGATCGAGGCGGAGGCGATCCGCCAGGCGTAATCCGTCACGCCGAGCCTCCGGCTGGTACCCCCTGACCAGAGGCTCGGCGTCGACCCGACCCCGCCGAGCCTGGGGTCGTTCTCGTGGGTGGCGGCACGTTGCCGCCCGATCCTTGGCCGATCCTTGGGGGTCGGAGTGGCGTCCGCTGGGCATCCCCGCCGCGAAGTGTGTCTAAGCTGACGCTACCAGTGGTCGACCGCGTGGGGCGGGCAAGCTGCTGTCCACATGTGTCGCGCCCCCGACGCACACGGCTGACGAGGAGAGGGAGGATCGTGTCGCCGCACCCGAGCGATCCCGACGGTGTCGTCGGCGCGCGGCTCGCCTCCCGGCGCACTCGCGTCGAGTGGAAATGGCTGCGGTGGACGCGGCTCCCGCTGACCCCGGCGATGCTCGTCGTCGCGGCCTTCACCGTGGCCGTCGACGTGGGCACCGCGTGGGCCGACATCTCGATGGGCAGCCTGGGCCGCGTCCCGGTATCGCCCGCGCTGCCGTTGGGCATCCTGCTCGCGTGCATGGTCGGCCTGCGCCGGCTCGGCCTCGACCACGCCAACATTCGGGCGTGGCGTGAGTTCCTGATCGTCGGGGGCTTCGTGCTCGTGTTCGGGATCTGGCGCTACTCGATGTACGTGCACGGCGGCCGCGAGGCCCTGGGTCTGATCCTCGCTGCACTCGGTGAGGAGCTCGTCTACCGCCTCGCGGTTCTGATTCTCGTCGGCGCGGGCTGCGCCAAGTTGCTCGGGCGGAACTGGCGCAACGCCGAAGACTGGGGTGTCGTTCCCGGCGTCGTCGCGCTGCTCGCGGCCGGGCTCGTGTTCACGTTGCTCCCGGGGCACGTCGCGCAGATGAGCGACACGCTGCACGCGCTGCCGTTCGCGTGCCTCGGTGTGGTGCTGGGCTATGCGGTCTTGCGCACGGGTGCGTTGTTCCCCGCCACCGTCGTGCACGCGGTGCTGAACCTGGCGACCATCGCCGCGCTCGCCGGCACCATTTCGTCCGAGTGGCGCACGGGCCTCGCGGCGGCGGCGTTGATCGCGCTCGTCCTGGGCACCACCGTCGCGGGCATGCGCCTCGGCATTCTGCGCAAGATCGTGCTCGTTCCGAAGCAGTCGCCCCAACTCGCCACCTGAGGACGCGCGCACGAGCGAAAAGATGATGGTGTGACCGAGTCGATTCTACGCGTCATCGGGTTCGATCACGTGGTGCTCCACGTGAGCGACGTGGACGACACGCTTGCGTTCTACCTCGAGGAGCTCGGGCTCGCGCCGGTGCGCGTCGACGAATGGCGACGCGGCGAAGCGCCGTTCCCGTCCGCGCGCGCCAGCGAGCACACGATCCTCGACTTTGTCACGGAGCCGCGCACCGGCGAGAACATGAACCATCTCTGCCTCGTCGTCGAGCCGACCGACTTCGACGCGCTCGCGGCCAGTGGGCGCTTCACCGTGGTCGACGGCCCTGCAACTCGCTTCGGTGCGCGCGGCAACGGCACGTCGCTCTACGTGCTCGACCCCGACGGCAACACCGTCGAGCTGCGCTACTACTGAGCTGGCTCGTCCAGGTCGAGATCGAGCGCGAGGCCGAGCTCGCGCGGTGGTGTGCGGGTCGTCGCGTCGCCGTCGAACGACGGGTCGTCCATCGGATGCTCGACGACCGCGATCACGCGCGCCTGCATGAACCGCGCCGTGCGCACGACCTGACCGGTGCGGGTGACCTCGGCGACCTCGACCACACCGCGGCCCGTGGTGGTCTCGACCCGCCGTCCCGCGCGCGTCGCCACGATGTCGTACGTGCGGGTGCCGCCCTCACCGACATCGACCACGACTTCGACCCGATCACCCTTCATGGCCCCATGCTTCCCCACCCACGGGCGCGGCGCCACCGGGAGCTACGGTGCGGTCATGGAGAAGGGTGACGAGGTTCCTGATTTCGAGCTCTCCGACGAGACCGGTACGCCGCGCAAGCTCAGCGAGTTCCTCGCGCAGGGGCCCGTCGTGTTGTTCTTCTACCCCGCCGCGCTCACGCTCGGGTGCACGAAGGAGAGCTGCCACTTCCGCGACATGGGCGAGGAGTTCACCGCGCGGGCGCGCAGCGGGTGGGCATCAGCAGCGACCCGGTCGAGAAGCAGAAGCAGTTCGCCGACAAGCACTCGTTCGACTACCCGCTGCTCGCCGATGTCGACGGCAAGGTCGCGGAGCAGTTCGGCGTGCGCCGCGGCGGCGGTCGGGCCAGGCGCGCCACGTTCGTGATCGGCCAGGACGGCCACGTGCTCGAGGTGATCCGCAGTGAGATCCGCATGAACGTGCACGCGGACAAGGCGCTTGGCGCGGTCCGCGTCTCCGCCGGGTAGCGTCCCCGCCATGGAGCACTATCAGGGCACGGTCTCGTTCGACGGGCCCGACGACACCATCTACCTCGAGATCGACATCGACGATCTCGACTCGCCCACGTGGATCGGCCGCGGGACCGTGGGCTCCGAGGTCCCGGGGATCACCGAGGTCGGCAAGTACGTCGTGAAGCTGGTCGACAACCCGCACCCACGGCGGGGCCAGACCGCGCAGGCCGCAGTGGAGACCGAGGTCGAAGACGGCGTCCTCCGCCTGGTCGGCCGCGCGCCCTTCAGCTAGATCCGGTCAACTCGCGACCGCGAGCTCGCCGGCGACCCGCTTGCGGGCCAGCGCCTCGGGGCGCGGCCAGTGCACGTCGTGGGCCCAGCCCATCCGCTCCCAGCCCCGGATCGCGAGCGCCGTGAGATCGAGCTGACCCCGGTCGACGCCGTGACGGGCGAGGCGCGGGAACGCATGGTGGGCGTTGTGCCACGACTCGCCGAGCGACAGCACCGCGAGCGCGGCCACGTTGCTCGACCGGTCGTCGCTGCGGAACGGTCGCTTCCCGAACATGTGGCACACCGAGTTCGTGCTCCAAGTGACGTGGTGCACGAGCACGATGCGGAGCAGGCCGCCCCACACGAGCGCGGTGATCGCGCCCGTCAACGTGCCGACTGCGACCCATCCGACGACGAACGGGAGCGCGAACGTCGCGACCGCGAACAAGGGGAAGAGACGCGACACCACCACGAGGTCGCGGTCGACGAGCAGGTCGGCCACGTCGCGGCGCTCGGTGACCGGCGCCGGGCGGAAGAGCCACCCGACGTGCGCGTGCAGCAGTCCCCGGAACGCGGAGCGACGGGCGGGGGCGTATGGGGAGTGGGGATCGCCGTCGTGGTCGGAGAAGCGATGGTGGACGCGGTGGTTGGCGACCCAGCTCGTGAGCGAGCCCTCGAGCGCGAACGAGCCCATGACCGCGAGCGCGATCTTCAACGGCCGGCACGCGACGAACGCGCGATGCGTGAACAGCCGGTGGTACCCCGCGGTGACGCCGAGGACGGTGCAGGCGTAGAGCGCGCCGACGAGCGCGACGTCGACCCAGCCCACCGGCACTCCCGCGACCACGGCCATCGCGATGCCGAGGAACGGCCCGACGACGATGAGCGCCGTCAGCGCGAGCTGCGCTCCACTCGCCCGTGCGGGCATGGGCGGCGGTGCCGGCAGGCGCCGGGGCGCGCGCGGGGAGAGCGAATCGAGGGTGGACGTGGGGACGGCCATTGCGGCTCCGATGTTGCGCGCGGGGGTTGCGCGCGGACGGGTGTCAGGAGGAGTGCGTGAGCACGCGCGCGTCGGTGTGACGCACGGTCAGCCAGCCGAAGCGCTGCATGAGCTGGATGACTCGCCATCCGAAGTCGACCTCACCGCGTTCGAACGAGAACTTCGCGGAGGTCGGCGCCGCATGATGGTTGTTGTGCTGGCCCTCGCCCATCGTGATCAGGGCGAGGAGCTGGTTGTTCGTCGCCGACGTCTCGGGGTCGGGGCGTTGGCCGTAGGTGTGGCCGACCGCGTTGACCGCGCTGTTCGCGCCGACGTAGAGCGCCAGGTGGATCCCCGCGGCCAGGAGGCCGGTGGGCCAGCCGAGCACGACACACAGGAAGCCGGTGCCGAGCAACGGGCCGAGGATGTCGTGGTCGAAGAACAGCTTGTCGAGGCGATCGGGTGGGAGGTCCAACGAGTAGCGGGCGACCTGCTCACGATCATGGACCGCACGGTGGTACATGAAGACGTTGCCGAGTTGGACGTGCCAGAACCCGCGGATGAGTGGGCTGTGCGGGTCGTCGACCGTGTCGACCTTGGCGTGGTGACGGCGGTGGACCGCAGCCCACTGGCGGGGCCGCATCCCGGTGGTGATCCAGATGATGAAGCGCAGCGGGATCGCGGCGGCGGGCTTGATGGTCACTGCGCGGTGGGCGATGCCGCGGTGGAGATACACGGTGGTGGCGAGCACGGAGATCTGCATGACCGCGAAGCCGACCACGAGGGCCACGAGTGGGTGAAGGGGGGGCACCCCGCGGATTGTATCCTACCTACTGGTCGGTAGATAGACGCGGAGGTGCTACGTTCGGAGGGATCACCCTGATTCGGTGGCAGTCGCCCGATTCCCGGACGCGTAGCCTTCGGCGCGATGGTCGGGACGGCGCCTGAATTGCCCGAGGTGGACACCAAGACCAGGATCCTGGCCGCCGCGCTCGACCGCTTTGCCGAGCACGGCTATGCCGGCACGAGCCTGAACGAGATCGCCGACGAGGTCGGGATCCGGCGGCCGAGCCTGCTGCACCACTTCCCGTCGAAGGACGCGCTGTACCGCGCGGTCGTGCTCCAGAGCTTCGACGAGTGGTCCTCGCTGGTGGGCACTTCGATCGACGGGCAGCAAGGGTGGCCGCAGATCGAGCACGTGCTCCGCACCGCGTTCAGCTACTTCGAGACCAAGCCGGTGTTCGTGCGCCTCGCGCGTCGCGAAGCGCTCGACGGTGGCCCGGTGCTCATCGAGGAGCTCGGCGCGACGCTGCAGCCGATGTTCGACGCGGCAGTGAGCTTCCTCGAGTCGGAGATGGAGGCGGGCCGCATTCGTCGCTACGACGCCGCGCAGCTCGTCATCACCGCGTACGGCGCGGTCCTGTCGTATCTCTCCGACACGCCGTTGATCCAGACCCTCACGGGGGAAGACCCGTTGTCGCCGGCCGCGCTCGACGAGCGTCGCGACCACGTGCTGGAAGTGCTGCGCAACGCCCTCGTCCCATGAGCGGCGTCGCATCGGGTGTCGTGACATGATCGGCGCGGATGTGCTTTTCGGCTGAAGCTGACTTCGTCAGCGGTGCGGTCATCGGCATCGTCGGCGTCGCCACGCTCACCAAGGTGGAGAAGCCGCGCGAGCTCGCACTCGGTGCATTGCCGCTTGCATTGGCGCTCCACCAGATCGTCGAAGGGTTCGTGTGGCGCAGCCTCAGCGACCCGGCACCGCACCAGGGCGACGGCGTCGCCGTCTACATGTACGTGGTGTTCGCGTGGGTGGTGCTGCCGATCCTCGCGCCGCTCGCGATCCTGCTCGTCGAACGCGACCGCCGTCGCCGGAACGCGATGTGGATCTTCGTCGCGCTCGGCTCGATCGCCGGCCTCTACCTGTTGGGGGCGGTGATGAGCAACGACATCACCGCGCACATCGCTGAGCACACCATCCAGTACGGCGGTGCCGGCCGCTATGCCGACATCGCGACCGGCCTCTACGTGATCGCGACCTGTGGCGCGCCGTTGGCGTCGAGCTACCGGCAGATCCGCTGGTTCGGCGTCGCCAACGTGCTCGCGGTCACGGTCATCGCCGCAATCCAGGCCGAGGGGCTCACGTCGGTGTGGTGCGCGTGGGCCGCGGTCGTGAGCGTCCTCATCTACCTGCAGTTCGCGTCGTGGCGCCGCGCCGATCGCGAGCCGCACGCGATGGCCGTCGCGTGACCCGAGTCCCGTGCCACTGCACGGTCGCGACGGCGCGCCGCGCACGACACGGCGCAGATCTCTAGGCTTACGGCCTTGGACACATCGGAGTTCAATTCGCGGGGGATGGTGGTGATCGGGCTCGCGGTGCTCGCGACCGTGATCCTGCTCGCCGTCGTTCCCAAGGACGGGTCGCTCGGTGGCGTGAGATCGGTGAGCACCCAGCAGGCCACCGGCACCACCCTCGTCCCGGGCACCACGCTGCCCGGCACTGCGACCACCACGACGCCGGCGACCGCCACCACCAAGAAGGGCTCGCCGGCGACCACCACGACCACGATCAACCCGGCGACCCGACCGGTGCTGAAGCTCGGCTCGAGCGGCCCGGACGTCGTCACGCTGCAGCAGAAGCTCATCGCCGGCGCGTACCTGACGGGTACGGCCGACGGGAGCTTCGGGCCCGGCACCCAGGCCGCGGTGATCAAGTTCCAGCAGGCGAAGAACCTCAGCCCGGCCGACGGCGTCGTCGGTCCCGCAACCTGGGCCGCGCTGGGTTAGCGAGCGAAAGCCGGGCCCGAGGGAACCGGATCACCCGAGCGTGTGGCCGAGGCTCGAGCGAGCCATGGAGATGGCTCGCCATATGCGCTCGGGCGTGAGGGGGAGATCGATGTGGCGCACGCCGAGGTGCGCGACCGCGTCGATCACCGCGTTCTGCACCGCGGGCGTCGACCCGATCGCGCCCGCCTGCCCGATGCCCTTCGCGCCGAGCGGGTTCACCGGTGACGGCGTCTCGATGGTCCGCGCGTCGATCGACGGCAACTCGGCCGCCGACGGGATGCCGTAGTCCGCGAACGTCGCGGTGAGCGGGTTGCCGGCATCGTCGTGTGCGACCTGCTCGTAGAGCGCCTGCGCGATGCCCTGCGCGATCCCGCCGTGCTGCTGGCCCTCGACGATCGTCGGGTTCACGATGCGGCCGCAGTCGTCGACCGCGACGAACCGCAGGACGCGCGCGGCACCGGTCTCGGGATCGACTTCCACCACGGCGGCGTGCACGCCCGACGGGAACGTCGGTCCGGCCTGCTCGAAATCGAACGCGACCCCGATGCGCTCGGCGTCGACGACGTCGCGCCACGACACCGACTTCGCCGGCGTCCCCGCGACCGCGAAGCGGGCCTCGTCGGTGAGCACGATGTCGTCGACCGCTGCCTCGAGGAGATCGGCGGCGAGTGCGCGTGCTCGTTCGCGTGCGAGGGCGCCGGCTTCGGCGACCGCGTTGCCGGCGAGCATCAACGACCGCGCCGAGCCGGTGCCTTCGCCGGTCGGCACGCGCGCGGTGTCGCCGAGCTCGAGCTCGACGCACTCCACCGGGAGGCCGAGCGCGTCGGCGAGGAGGATGGCCCACGTCGTGCGGTGCCCCTGCCCCTGGTCGTTCGCGCCGTCGCGCACGATCACCCGAACGCCGGCCTTCGTGTGCGGGTCCGGTACGACGTCGACGGCCGCGTACTCACCCGGCCGGTTCATCGGCGTGCAGTCGATCCACATCGCGAGTCCGATCCCGAGCAGCGGCGCGTCGCCGCGCGCGCGGCGGTCGCGTTGCTCCGCGCGCAGCCCGTCGTAGTCGAGCGCCACGAGCGCCGCGTCGAGGCACGCCGGGTAGTTGCCCGAGTCGTAGACCAGTCCCGTCGCGCTCGTGAACGGGAACGCGTCGGCAGGCACGAGATTTCGCCGGCGCAACTCGACCGGGTCCATCTGGAGCTCAGCCGCGGCGATGTCGATCAGGCGCTCGAGCAGCGCGCACGCCTCGGGCCGTCCCGCGCCGCGGTACGCGCCCATCGGCGTCGTGTTGGTCACCGCGCTGCGCCCGCGTCCGCCGGCCCGCTCGAACCGGTACGTGCCGGGTGCCATCACGACGGTTGCGTTGGGGATCAGCGCGCCGACGATCGGGTACGCGCCCGCGTCGCCGAGCACGTCGATCCAGAGCCCGACGAAGGTGCCGTCGCGACGCAGGCCGAGCGCGCCGCGCTGCAGCTGGCCGCGGCCGTGGGGCATGCCGACGAGGTTCTCGCTGCGCGTCTGCGTCCACGCGACCGCGCGCCCGAGGCGGCGTGCGAGTGCAGCCACCACGACCGCCTCGGGCGCAGGCTCGAACTTGCCGCCGAACCCGCCGCCCACCTGCGGCGCGCGCACGCGGACGTCGTCGTCACCGAGGGCGAGCGCGGCGGCGATCGCGTCACGTACCTGGTGCACGCGTTGGGTCGACGCCCACACGGTGAGCACACCGGTGTCGTCGTCGATGTGCGCGAGCACGCCGTCGGGCTCCATGGGCGCGGGCGCGACGCGCTGGTTCACGAACTCGCCGCGCACGATGATCTCCGCGCCCCCCAGCACATCGGTTTCGTCGTTGTCGATGCGCTCGAACGCGACGTTGGTGCCGTGTGCCGGGAACGCGATCGGCGCGTCCGCTTCCAGCGCGGCGACGGGATCGATGGTCACGGCCAGGGGCTCGAAGCGCACGTCGACGAGCTCGGCGGCGTCGAGCGCGTGGGCGCGCGTGTCGGCGACGACGACCGCGACGGGATCGCCGACGAAGCGCACGACATCGACGGCCAGGGGCGGGCGGTCGAACACCGGCGGGAGCATCGGGTGCGGGCGCACCGCGCCGATCCCGAGATCGCCCGCGGTGAAGCAGGCGACGACTCCGGTCGCGGCGCTCGCGGCCGCGCCGTCGATCGATCCGATGCGGGCGTGCGCGAGCGACGAGCGCACGAAGGCCGCCCACAGCTGACCCATGTCGAGGTCGTCGACGAACTTGGCCTCGCCGCGGAGCAGCGCCGGGTCTTCGGTGCGCAGCGGTGTCATGAGCCGATCATCGCACCAGTGGGTGGGCCCGGGCGTGGCCTGGCACACTGGGGCCGGAGCACCATTCGCGCCGGAGGTGATGCCCATGGGGGCGATCGGCGAGCCCAAGCGGGAGATCTTCATCCCCGTGCCTGACGAGCCGGCGCTGCCCGAGCAGCTGCCGATTCCGGCCTCCGAGCCCGAGACGCCGGCGCCGGCGGCGCCCGTGCCGCTGTCGCAGCGGGGCAGCCGGTGACCGACGAGGCCCTGCCCTGGGACGTCTACGCGACGCCGATCACCGCGCGGAAGTTTGCCCGGCTGGTGCGTCGCGGCGACGGCATCGCCTTCCTGCCGGCGTTCTTCCAGGCCAACAGCGAGCCGTACTCGGCCGCGTCGCACGCACGGTGTGAGCTGGGCGAGCCCCACCCGGCACCCGACGCCGGGTGCACGTGCGGCTTCTACGCGGTCGACAACGACGACGACCTGTGGCGGCTCGGTGGTGGCGACCCCGAGCTGGTCGTGCTCGACGTCGAGCTGTCGGGGCGGGTCATCGAGCACGAGCACGGTTACCGCGCGAGCGATCAGCGAGTCCGGGGCGTGTCGATCCCGCGCCGGTGTGTGCGGTGCGGGCGCGAAGCCGAGCTGTTGCACAAGCGCCTGTTCGGGTCCGTGGTCCCCGCGTGCCCGCGCTGCGCGCGCAATCCGCTCACCCTCGAGGACGCCTCGGAGGCGCTCGGCGTTCCCGTCGGCGTCGAAGGCGAGGCGGGCACTCCTGCGTCGCGCGGGCGCCGCGCGCTGCTGATGCTCGCGCAGTTCGCGGCACCGCTCCTCGTGCTCGCGGTGGCGGTGGCGCTCGCGGTGCCGTTCGGCCCCTGGCCGCTGCTCCCGCTCGGTCAGCTCGCGGTCGTGATCTGGCTGTTGGGGCGCCCCTGGGCCGTGTCGGGGCTCGCGCGGTGGCTGCGGGTCCCGCGTGCGGAAGTCGCGCGGCTCGAGCACCGGTGGACCGCGTCGACGGTCGTGTTCACCGTGTGCTGCGGCTTCGCCGCGATGTTGCTCCCCGCGCTGCTCCTCGGCCCGCAGACGCCTTAGCGGGCGTACGCTGGTTGCATGGCGGATCCCACGATCGCCGCCACCGGGTCCCGCACACCCGGTGTATCCCGCACGCTGGGCGGCATGGTGCCGCCACCCGAGCGGATCCCTGCCGGTCACGCGACCGAGCTCGTGCGCGCCGACGGCCGCCCGCAGCCCTCGTTCCGAGATGAGTTGCGGCGTATCCCGTCGTGGCGGAACGCGTGGTCGGTCGCGTTCCTCTGGGTGCAGACCGTCGGGCTGATCGCGCTCGCGGTGTGGTGGGGCAACCCGGTCGGCTTCGTCATCGTGTTCTTCCTGATGGGGCGCGCGCAGGCCCAGTTCGCGTCATTGATGCACGAAGCCGCCCACCGGCTGCTGTTCGCGAACCGGCGCGCCAACGATCTCGTCGGTCGCTGGCTGCTCGGGTACCCGGTCTTCACGTCCACCGATGCGTACCGACGTGTGCACATGGCGCACCACCGTCAGGAGTTCGGTCCCGACGAGCCCGACATCCCGCTCTACGCCGATTACCCGATCAGCACCGCGAGCTTCCGGCGCAAGCTCACGCGTGACGGCACCGGTCGCACCGGCTTCCGCCTGTTCCGCGACCAGTTCGCCGGCTTCCGCTCCGACAACCCGAAGGTGCGCCGCACGCTCTGGCAGATCCTGCTCGTGCAGGCGGTGCTGCTCGGGGTCGCGATCGCGGTCGGGTACTGGTGGATCTACCCGGTGCTGTGGGTCGTCCCCTACCTCACGGTGTGGCGCGTCATCAACCGCCTGCGCGCGATCGCGGAGCACGGGGGCATGCAGGCGTCATCCGACCGCCGTGTCACCACGCACTCGGTACGCCAGCACGCGGTCACGCGATTCTTCCTCGTGCCGTACAACATCGGGTGGCACCTCGCGCACCATGTGGACGCGGGGGTGTCGATGCGCAACCTGCCGCGCTATCACCGCGCGTTGCTCGACGCCGGCTACGTGACGACCGAGCTCGAGTACCGCAGCTACCGCGACCTCTGGCGCGCGCTGCGCGCCGGCTGACTCGGCGCAACCGCGGCGTCAGCTCCCGATCGGGCGGTTGCCCTGCTTCTTCATGTGCTTCTCGGCCCGCTTCTCCTTGAGGGACTTGCCCGCCTTCTTGGCGTTGTCTTTCTTGGGCGATTTGTCGGCCACGGTTGCTCCTCGGTTGTCGCGAACCTGCGCCGTCACCGTAGCGGCGATTCCGTCCCGCTTGATCTCCTCGCGAACAACCGGCAGTCGAGTGCCGTCGAGGTCACCCAACTGCCGGTTGTCCACGGAATTTTCGGACCTACGAGATGCCGAGGCGCGCTCCGAGCTGACGGAAGTCCTCGGGGGCCAGCACGCCCTCGACGAGACCCCACACCCCGGCGAACATCTCGGGGGGCATGCCCTCCTTCATCCCGCCGACGAGCTCGACGCGGTCCTCGATGTTCATCGCGGGCAGCATCAGCGATGCCGAGTACACCATCTCGTCGGGCGTGAGCTGCGAGACGATGGCCATGTCGATGGCGATCAGCTCGTCGACGCCCACCGCCGCGCTCAGCGCGGGCATCACCTCGAGCTCCTCGAACTCCTGGTGCACCATGTACGCCGAGGCGAAGCCGGCGAGGCCGAGGTAGAGGCGGTGGGTCACCAGCCGGGCGTCGGCCGGGCACGCGTCGACCGCGTGGTCCGCCAGCACCTCGAGCCCGGCGGCCCGGGCCTCGAGCTCACGGTGGGCGGAGATGATCTCACCCGCGAGGCGGGGCGCGTGCTCCTCGATGACGGGCTGCACGTAGACCTCTTCGTGGTCGGCGTGGGTCACCAGCATCCCGGAGAGGTTGCGCCAGCGGGTCGCCACCGCGGCGATCGCCTCGGAGCTGCCGGGGTCGACGGTGCCGGCGGCGTGCGTCACTGCGAACAGCTCGGCGCGAATGCCTTTGTGGATGTCGCGGTAGAAGTCGAAGGTCACCGTCTCGAGCGCCGCAGTCTCGACGGCGAGGGCCGGGATGGTGGTGTTCGTGGTTGCCGTCATGGCGGTTCCTCCAGGTGTGTCGGGGCTCCGGTGCTGCCTTCGTGGCGACACCGTGGTTTCGTGTCACCATCTTCCGGGACTGCAACCCCCTGCGCTCCTGAAAGGCGCGTGAGGAAACGCTAAGAAGTTGCTACTCCCGAATGGCAGCTGTGCGCGAGGGCGAAGGAGCGGGCGTGAGGCCAGGGCAACAGGTTGGGGTCCCGGAACCGTGATCGAACCCGAAGCTGCGGAGCTGCTCGAGTCGGCGTGCGCCATGATCGTCGGCACCGTCGATGCCGACGGCCTGCCCGACGCCACCCGCGGCTGGGGGCTCGAGGTGACGGGGCCGTGCGAGGTCCGGGTGCTCCTCTCCTCGAGCGCTGCGACATCGCTCGAGAACCTGGCCACCACGGGCGCGTTCGCACTGACGGTGACGCACTTCACCACGTTCGTCTCGTACCAGCTCAAGGGCCGGGCCATCCGCACCGATGCCGCCACCGCGGAAGATCGCATCCGCTTCGACACCTTCTGCGCGGGGTGCGTGCGAGCGATCCACGAGGCCGACGGCTCGCCGGAGGAGCTCATCTGGCGGCTCCTGCCCCCGGGCATCGTCGCGTGCATCGTGACCGTCGACAGCGTGTTCGACCAGACGCCGGGGCCTGCAGCCGGGGCGAAGCTCGCGCCCGTGGAGACGAACGTATGACTGCCGCGCCCGAGCGCCGGATCACACTCTCCGACATCGTGTCCTGCTTCGAAGGGGTCGTGCCCGCGGAGATCGCGACCGCGTCGTCCGACGGCATCCCGAACGTCACGCATCTCTCACGCGTGCACATGGTCGACGACGAGCGTGTCGCGCTCTCCAACCAGTTCTTCTCGAAGACGGTCCGCAACCTCGCCGAGAACCCGCGCGCGTGCGTGATGGTGATCGATCCCCTCACATACGACAGCTTCAAGCTGATCCTGCAGTACGAGCGCACCGAGCGACGCGGGCCACTGTTCGAGCTGATGCGACGCGACATCGACGCCATCGCCGCGCTCACAGGCATGCAAGACGTCTTCAAGCTCCGCAGCGCCGACGTGTACCGCGTGGTCTCGATCGACCAGGTGCTCGCGGCTCGTCACATCAACGACGGCGAACCGGCGCGGTGAACGACGCGTCGTCGGCGCACCGCCTCGCGGAGCTGAGCACCCGGCTCGCCCGCTGCCCCGACCTCGACACGCTCGTGAGCACCGCGCTCGCGGGCCTCGCCGATCTCCTGGGCTACGAGCACTCGTTGCTGCTCTTGCTCGACGAGCGTGGGGAGCGGCTCTACACGATCGCCAGCCATGGGTACCCCACCGAAGGCATCGGATCGGAGGTGCGGGTCGGCGACGGCATCATCGGCATGGCCGCGGCGCGGGCCGAGCCGATGCGGGTCGGCAACCTGAAGCAGATGCTGGCGTACGCTCGCACCGTGCGCCGCGCCTACGAGGAGCGCGGCGGGGAAGCGCCCGGGCTCGAGATCCCCCTGCCGGGCCTGGCGAACGCCGAGAGCCAGGTGGCGGTGCCGGCGATGGTGCTGGGTCAGCTCGTCGGTGTCGTCGCGGTCGAGAGCGAGCGGCGGCTCGCGTTCAACCCCATCGACGAGGCGCTCGTGAGCGTGGTGGCGTCGCTCGTTGCCAGCGCGATCGAGATCGACCAGGCGCAGGAGCGCGCCGATGCCGATCGCGCCGGCGCCGGCAGCGTCAACGCGCCGGGTGGCACGCCACGGCGCGCGGCCGTCGCGGTGAGCGCGCCGGTCACTCGCGTGCGGTTCTTCGCGGTCGACGGCAGCACGTTCCTCGACGACGACTACCTCATCAAGGGTGTCGCCGGCCGCATCCTCTGGGTGTTGCTCGGTCAGTACGAGCGCGATGGTCGCGTCGAGTTCACCAACAAGGAGGTGCGGCTCGACCCCTCGCTCGAGCTGCCCGAGTTCCGCGACAACCTGGAGAGTCGGCTCATCCTCCTGAAGCGCCGGCTCGACGAACGCGACGCGCCGATCCGCATCGAGAAGACCGGCCGCGGTCGATTCCGTCTCGTCGTCGATGCCACGCTCGCGCTCGAATGCGTCGACGCCGACGCGTGATCGTCCGCGCCGGTCGTCTCGTCGGCGTCGCGGTGCTCCTCGGCGTGCTCGCCGTCGTCGCGGGATGCGGCAGCGACGGATCCGACGCCGAGCCGAGCACGACACGCGCGCCCGCGACCGTGTCGACGTCGTCGAAGGCGCCGTGCCCGAAGTCCACCGCGCCGACCACCGTCGTCTACAAGACGGTCCCGGGCGTCGACGCCAACCTGCTCAGCCTCGACATCTACCCGCCGACACCCGCGTGCGGCGTCCCCGTCGTCATGTGGGTGCACGGCGGTGGCTACTCGGTCGGCGACAAGAAGAACCAGGTTGCCGACAAGGTCCACCTGTTCAACGCGCACGGCTGGATGCTCGTGAGCGTGAACTACCGGCTCACGCGCCCGGGTGAGGCGCAGTCGGCGCAATATCCCGACCACTACGAAGATGTCGCGGCGGCGGTGGCGTGGGTGAAGGCCAACATCGCCGAGTACGGCGGTGACCCGTCGGAGATCGCGCTGCTCGGCCATTCCGCGGGTGCCGACATCGTCGCCAACGTGGTGTCCAACCCGGCGTACCTCGCCGCCCACGGCCTCGGCCTCGACGCGGTCGCGTCCGCGGGCCCGCTCGACACCGAGGGGTTCGACAAGCCGCAGGCCGGGGCCGACGACCCCGACGGGGAACAGGAGCAGTGGCGGCGCGCGCTCGGGAACGACCCCGCCTACCTGACCGACACGTCGGCGACGCTGCGGATCCAGCCCGGTATCGGGATCCCGCCGATGATCGGCGTCGTGCGCGGCACGCCCCGCCGGCGAGCGATCGAGACCGAGTTCCTCGCGCGCCTGCGCGCCGCCGGCATCGCCGCCGACACCATCGATGCCGGGTCCCTCACTCACAACCAGGTGAACTCGGAGATCGGCGCACCCGGTGACACCGTGATGACCGAGCCGATCGTCTCGTTCCTCAGCGGGTGCTTCGCGGCGTAAGGTCCGGGGCATGGTGCTGCTCGCGTTCGCAACGCTCAACCACTGCCCGCTCGTGCACGAGGGGGTCACGCTCCCCGACCAGTTCGCGGCGGCGGCCGACGCCGGGTTCACGTTCGTGTCGCCCGACATCTTCTCGCTGCCGCACGTGGCGCGAGACCGGCCAGACGTACGACCAGCTCGCCGATGCCCTCGCGACGTCGGGCCTCGAGTGTTACGACATCGCAGGCCTGAACATCAGCGGGAGCGACGGCGCGACGCAGGCCGAAGCCGACGAGATGCTGCCGTTCGCGATCGCGCTCGGCAGTGAGTGGATGGAGGTGCGCGTCACGGTTCCCGTCGACGACGGTGTGCGCGATCGGTTCGTGCGCATCTGCGAGCAGTACGGCACGCACGGGGTCGGTGTTGCCATCGAGTACTCGCCGTACACGCCGCTCGACTGGATGGGCGACGCGACTGCGCTGGCGCGCCACGGCCGCCACCTCGCGCAGACCGGCATCATCATCGACACGTGGCACTTCTTCCACGGTCGCGACGACTGGCCCGACATCGACGCGCTCGATCTCGCCGACTTCGCGTTCGTGCAGTTCTCCGACGGCGTCCCGGTCGATCCGGCCCGCACCGAGCTGCCCGACACCATGAACCTGCGCTCGGTGCCCGGGGAGGGCTCGCTCGATCTCACCGCCTTCGCCAAGGCGTTGCGGGGCAAGGGCTGGAACGGCGTCGTGTCACTCGAGGTGCTGTCGCGGGCCGATCGTGCCTCCTCGGTCGGCGACTTCGCGCGCCGCTGTCACGACGCGACCCTGCCGTACTGGGAGTAGGCGAGTCAGCTCGGCTTGAGGTCGCTCGGGTCGAGGTGGAGCATCTCGATCGCGTTGGTGCGCATGATGCGCTCGAGCTCGTCGGGCGTCACCTGCTCGCCGATCTCGGCGACGATCTTCGCCGTGTCGGGCCACGTCGTGTCCTGGTGCGGGTAGTCGGTCTCGAACACGAGTGACCCGAGCCCGATCTCGTGGCGCGCCGCCACGCCGACCGGGTCGTCGTAGAAGCAGCCGTAGACGCGGCCCTCGACGTAGCTCGACGGCTTCTCGGTCAGCGAGGGGTCGAAGTCGCCCCAGCCGCTGCTCCGCGTGAACACGTGGTCGAGCCGGTCGAGGAGGAACGGCATCCACCCGATCTGGCTCTCCGAGAACGCGATCTTCAGGTTCGGGAACCGGCCGAGCGCGCCGGAGAGCAACCAGTCCGACATCGACATCTGCGCGTTGATCGACGTGAGCGCGGCCGCGACGCCTTGCGGCGCATCGACGCTCGTGGTGGTCATCTTCGACCCCGAGCCGATGTGCATGCAGATCACGACGCGGGTCTCGTCACACGCGGCGAACAGCGGGTCCCACCAGTGGTCGGCACGGTGGATCGACGGCAACCCGAGGTTGGTGGGCAGCTCGGTGAACGTGATCGCGGGCACGCCGCGCGCGGCGATGCGCCGGACCTCGGCCGCGGCGAGCACCGGGTCCCAGAGCGGCACGAGGCCGAGCGGGATGAGGCGACCACCGCTGTCACCGCACCACTCGTCGATCATCCAGTCGTTGTACGCGGCGACGCACTTCAACGCGAGGTCCTTGTCGTTCGCCTCGAGGAACAACTGGCCCGCGAACCGCGGGATGAAGGGGAAGCACAGCGAGCGCTCGGTGCGGTTGATGTCCATGTCGGCGATGCGCGCCACGGGGTCGTAGCAGCCGGTGCGCATCTCCGCGTACGGGATCGGCGCGAGGGTGAAGCTCTCTGGCGGGAAGCCCGCGCACGCGACCACCTGCGGGATCGGGCGCAGCACGTCTTCGTAGACCCACCAGTCGACGACCGGGCCGTCGCCACCCTTGATGTACTGCGCACCTTGTTGATCGGGCGAGATGATCGTCTCGCACGTGTCCTGCACCGACCGTGGCCCGACCTCACGGTCCTTGGCGGAGAGGCGGTCCGACCACACACCCGGCGGCTCGACGACGTGGTCGTCGACCGAGATCACCCACGGCAGCTCGCGCATGCGCGAACTCTACGCCCCGACGAGGTCCGCGTACTCGGGGTGCTCCTGGATGAACTCGGCGACGTACGGGCAGCGGGGGACGACCCGATTGCCGTGGGTGCGGGCGTCGTCGAGCGCCGCCCGGATCAACGTCGCGGCCAGGTCGCGGCCTCGGAACTCGGGGTCGATCTCGGTGTGCACGTACACCTGCTGATCGTCCCGCATCCGGTAGTCGGAGAAGCCGACGATGCTGCCGTCGACGAGGATCTCGTAGCGCGACTTCTCGTCGTTACGGACGACCGCGATCGCGGGGGTCGCTGCGGTCACGCGGCCCGCTCGAGCACGACCACCGGGATCTCGCGTGAGGTCTTCTGCTCGTACTCGGCGAAGCCGGGGTAGCGCTCCTTCTGCGTGCTCCAGATGCGCTCGCGCTCGTCGCCCTCCGCGACGCGCGCCTTCACCGCGTACGTCTCGGTCCCCACCTCGACCGTGGCGTTCGGGTCGGCGACGAGGTTGTGGTACCAGTCGGGGTGCGTGGGCGCGCCGGCCTTCGACGCGAACACCGCCAGGTCGTCACCATCGTCACTGTCACCCACGGCCTGGTACATCACCGGAGCCAGGCGTTCCTGCCCGCTCTTCGCGCCCGTCGTGTGCAGGATGAGGAGCGGTGCCCCTTGGAAATTCCCGCCGACCTTGCCGTCGTTGGCGCGGAATTCGTCGATGATCGCGGCGTTCCAGTCGTTCATTGCGGGCTCCTGGGGGATCTCGGGACGGGGGGAGAGACTCAGGCAGCCAACGCCGCCGTCACCGTCATTGATTCCCGAGCCTGTGGTGTGGCTCACCCCCGAGCACGGTGTCGGTGTCGCGACCGGAGCGGAACACGGTGCCCGGGGTGGCGCCGGTGAGCGCGCCCTCGCGGGCGATCTCGACGCCGTTCACGAACACGTGCTGCACGCCGTCGGCCTCCGCGGTGAGCCGCTCGGCGCCCGACGGGAGGTCGCGCACCATGTGGATCGGCCCGCGGTTGATGCGCTCGGCCTCGAACACGCACACGTCGGCGTGGAAGCCCTCCTCGAGCCGGCCCCGCTCGCGCAACCCGAACAGCCGCGCCGGCGCGTCGGTGATGAGGTGCACGCCCTCTTCCAGCGAGACGTAGCCGCGGTCGCGCACGTACTCGCCGAGGAAATGGGTGAGGCAGCCGAACGTCTTCATCATGTCGACGTGCGCGCCGGCGTCGGAGCCGCCGATCAGCACGCGCGGGTCGCGGAACAGCTCGACGCGCTCGTGCCAGCTGTCTTCGTCGTCGCCCTGCAGGTCGGGCTCGATGCCGGTGAGCAGCCGGTCCTCGACGACGATGTCGCACAGCGCGTCGAACGGGTCGACGCGCCGCTCCGACGCGATCGAGCCGAACGTGCGGCCCTCGAGCGGCTTGAGCGCGGGGTTCACGACGTCGGCGACGCGTGACGTCGCCCAGTCGGTGTACGAGCGGTAGCCGAACGCGCGCGCGCCTTCGATCATCATGCGGCGCACCGACGGGTCCGCGAGCATCTGCAACTTCCGCGCGTCGGGCGCGTGCATCACCTCGCGCCAGTCGGGCAGCGAGTCGTAGAGGAAGCCGGTCTGGAACGACAGGCGCATCGTCATCGGCTCGGGCAGCGTGAGCGCGACGACGTTGCCGCCCCGTTCCCGCGCGCGGTCCGACGCACCGAGCTTGTTGAGCCGGCTCTCCTCCTCGTCGGCGCCGGGGCGCACGCCCATGAGGTTCCAGTTGAGCACCCGCCCACCCGCGGCCGCTGACATGTCGGCCATGAGGTCGATCTCATACTCGGTGAACAGGCGCTCGATCGACGGGATGAACTCGATCCAGGTGCCGTCGTGATCCTTGAGCGCGGCGCACAGCTCGAGGAACTCCTCGCGCGCGGCGTGCCGCGACGGCACCGGGTTGCCCTGGTGGTCGCTGTGCGCCTGGCCGAGCGACGACGAGAATCCGAGCGCGCCCTCCGAGAGGCTCTCGTGGAGGAGGCGCACCATCGCCTCGAGCTGGTCGGGCGTCGCCTGCTCGCCGACCGCGGCGTCACCCATCACCAGCCGGCGCACCGTGCTGTGCCCGCACAGGAACCCTGCGTTCACCGCGACGTTGTCGTCGAGGCGGTCGAGCCAGCTCCCGAAGCTCTTCCAGTCGAGGTCGAGGCCCGCCCACAGCGCGTCGACGGGCATGCCCTCGACGCGCGCCAGCATCGGGATGAGGTACTCCTCGTGCGGCGTCTCCATCGGCGCGATGGTGAAGCCGCAGTTGCCGCCGATCACAGTGGTGACGCCGTGCAACGACGACGGCGTCACCGCGGGATCCCACATGATCTGAGGGTCGTAGTGCGTGTGCGGGTCGACGAAGCCCGGCGCGACCACGAGGCCGTCGCAGTCGACGGTGCGCGTCGCGCTGTCGTCGACGTCGCCGATCGCGACGATGCGGCCACCCTTCACGCCGACGTCAGCGCGCCGACCCGGAGCACCGGTGCCGTCGACGACCGAACCGTTGCGCAGGACGAGATCGAGCATGGCCGAACCTTCCCCCAGGGCAATGGCCCCATCGCCTCCGCCGCATCATACGGCGGTGTCAGGAAGGGGTCGCGAGGGCGCTACACGGCCACTTCCACCCGGTCGGCGCGGCGCGTCGTGTGCCAGCGCTCGCTCGCCTTCGACCCGGTCGGCGCGGCGCATCATGGTGCCCAGCATCTCCGGGGCGCGGGTGAGCGTGAGCCGGGGATGGCGGTCTGCGAGGACGTCGAGCAGCACGCGCGATCTCGGCCCGCGCGGTCGGTGCCCCCAGGCAGAAGTGGGCTGAGTACCCGAAGGTCAGCATCGGCGCGGTCTTCGCCCCGGGGAGCCAGCGGTCGGGCACGAAGTCGTCGGGGTGCTCGTAGACATCGGGTTGGCGGTTCGCGGCCGCGAGGCACAACAGTGAGAACGATCCTGCCGCGATCGGGGCGCCGCGGAACTCGCCGTCGTGACGCGCGATGCGCGGCATCGACACGAGGGGGCTCTCGAGGCGACCCAGACGCTCCTGGGGACCACGCGCGCGGCGTCGTGTACTCGCCGCAACATCCTGCTCGCGCGCGGGACTCGACTCGCGGCGTCGATCGACATCGTCGCGACGTGTGCGACCGGGTCGTGAGCGGCGGCGCGCACGTGGCCGGCTTGGTGCAGCGCGCGATGGCGTCGCGATCGAGCGCGCGCGATTCGGCGTCGGCGTCGTGGGCGCGCACGGCGGCGCGGGCTGCTCACGCAGTTCGTGGCCATGGCCGTCGACGCCGGGATGATCGGCATCGTGCTGTCGCAGACCGGCCCGCGGTCGCGCCGCTCGGTGGACGAGCCGCTGCTCGGCGACGGCCGTTCGCGGTCGGATCCCGCGGGTGAGCGCGACCCGGTGATCGTCGACATGTCGTTCACGCACGTCGCGAGCGGCGTGATGCTCGCGCGCAGCAGGGCGAGCGACGCCGCGAGGGCTCGTCGACGGCTAGGCACTCCTCGACCATGCGAGCGGCGTCGGGTTCCTCGACGCACTGCTCCTCGTCGCGGAACGCCTCTTGGATCGCGTCGTGCCGCGGGAATCAGCGACGCGGGGAAGCCGTTCCAAACGACGCGCACCACGTCACCCGACTCGCGAAGCTGTGCGAGTCGCGGTGCAGGTCCGGTGCCGCGATGCCCTGATCGGGCATCAACCCCAGGTCGATCGTTGCCGTCATCGTTCCCCCCTCGTGTCGCCGCGCCACGGTACGCCGACGGGCTCGTCTGCGGAACGTTCGGGTCAGAGAGGGGTGAGCTCGGTGGGGGAGATGTCGAGGTAGTGCTCGAGGTTGCGGTGCAGGTTCACGATCCGGCACTCCTCGCTCGACAGCGTGACGTGCGTGAGGCCGGGTTGCTCCAGGCCGCGCTGCGCGGTCTTGAGCACGCTGACGTCCTGGTTGAACACCGGGCCGATGTCGCCGTCGGGCGGGAACACGTGGTCCCGCGGACGTCGACGTGGCTTGCCGGGTGACGCGCGGTGCAGCACGAACACGACGAGCTCGGCCGTGTCGTGGGTGCGGCCGGGGAGCGCGAGCAACACGTTGAGCTCGTCGCCCCACACGAGCACACTCGAGTTCGGGAACAGGTTGTACTGCGAGAGGCGCAGGAGTTGCACGGTGTCGTACGCCGCGAGGTCGATGCCGAACGTCGACTGGTACTCGCGGATGCGCGCCGCGATCGCGTCCGCGCATCGACGTGCCGTCAGGGATCTCGGGCACCGGCGCGGCGTCGGCACGGTCGATGCCCACGCGGTCGCCCTGCGTGCACACGAACGACTCCCACACCGTCTCGTCGGATACGCCGGCGCCGAGACGGGGGCTGGGTACGCCGTAGTCCTGGTAGAGCACCGAGTGCAGCCCGAAGATGCGTTGCGGGCCGTTCACGTCGTCGACCGACGCGAGCAGCTCCGGATGGATGCCCTGCACGTGGTAGCTCTCCGAGAAGCCCTCCGCGACGACCTTCCAGTTGCACGCCACCGGGATGCGCGCGGTCACCTGGCAGCGGAACTCGTCGAGACGCGCCCACTCGGTGTCGGCAGGCACGTCTTCGAGGTACTCGGCGAGTCGGACCGCGTCGGGATCGGGGTCGAGGTTCACGAACACGAGCGGGCCCCAGGTGTCGACCCGCACCGGGACGAGGGGGAAGTCGTCGTTGCGCAGCGCCCCGAACGTCTTGCGTGACGGCACCTCGCGGAGCCGGCCCTGGAGGTCCCACGTCCAGTGGTGGAACGGGCACTGCAGCTGCGTGAGCCCCTCGCCCGCGCCCTCGCACAGCAGGTTGCCGCGGTGTCGGCACACGTTCTGGAACGCGCGCAGTTCCCCGTCGTCGCCGCGCACGATGAGCACCGACGAGGCTCCGGCGCGGTGCTCGAACCAGTCGCCGGCCGACGCGACGTGATCGACGCTGCACGCGAGCTGCCACACGCGTGGCCACATGCGTGCCTGCTCGCGTGCCGCGAACTCGGGTGACGTGTAACGCGACTTCGGCACGAGCGACGGCCGCGCCAGCCCGAAGCCGGTCACGCCGACCTGCACGAGGTCGCAGCCGTCAGCGCGAGATGTGGTCACGACGATCGCACCAGGCGGCCGGGCCGCGCGCCGGTGTCGACGTCGTGCGCGCGCGTCACCTCACCGGCGACGATCGTGGCGCGGTACCCGGTCGCGCGCTGCACGAGCCGACCCGCACCACCGGGAAGGTCGTTCGCGTACTCCGGCGGGTGCAACCGCAGCGTGTCGAGGTCGATCACGTTCAGATCGGCCCGCAGGCCGGCCGCGATCGTCCCGCGATCATGCATGCCGTAGAGCGCGGCGTTGTTCGCCGTCATCTTGTGCACGACGAGCTCGAGCGGCAGGCGGGGGCCGCGCGAGCGGTCGCGCACCCAGTGCGTCAGCATGAAGGTCGGCGAGCTCGCGTCGCAGATCACGCGTACGTGCGCGCCGCCGTCGCCGATGCCGAGCACGCTGCTCGGCGCCACGAGCATCTCGTGCAGCGCGTCGAAGTTGCCGTCGCTGTACCCGAGCAGCGGGCGCAGCAGCAGCGCGTGCCCGTCGTCCTCCAGCAGGAGGTCGTAGAGCTGCTCCACGGGGTCGATGCCCGCGCGCGCCGCGAGCCCCATCACGCTCATCTCCGGCGGTGGCTCGTAGTCGGGCGGGTCGCCGAGCACGAAGATCCGGTCGAGGCCCATGCCGTAGTAGTCGGGTTGCGCCACCGTCGGCGTCTCGCTCAGGATCCGGTCCCGTACGTCGGGGTCGCGCAGGCGGGCGACGCGCTCGTCCAAGGGCAGGCGCGACAGCGCAGTGAACGTCGGGCGGTGGAACAGCGGGTGCCGGGTCTGCAGCCCGAGCACCAGCCCGACCGGGCGGCCGGTCACCTGCGGGCGCAGCGGAATGCCCTTGTCGGCCGCGACGCCGGCGGCGTCGAGCAGATGGCGCCAGTCGTCGGGCTCGATGTCGTGCTGGACGAAGCCGAAGGTCACCGGACGCCCGATCTCCTGCGCCAGCCGGCACATCCAGTCGAGCTCGCGGTCGGGCGCGCCGGGGTCTTCGCCCTGGATGCCCGCGGGCGCCACCTCGAAGACGCCGCGGCCGACGCGCGCGAGCGCGCGGCCGAGCGCGAAGAGCTCGTCTTCGTCCGCGAACGTGCCGGGCACGACTTCGTCGTCGCGACCGCGGTGCAACACGGTGCGCGACGTCGTGATCCCGAGCGCGCCCGCGTCGACGCCTTCCGCGACCAGTGCCGCCATGTGCGCGATCTCGTCGTGCGTCGCGGGCTCGTTGCGGATGCCGCGCTCGCGCATCGCGAACGCGCGCAACGGGCCGTGCGGGATCTGCGCGCCGACGTCGATGGTTTTCGGCGTCGTCTCGATGGCGTCGAGGTACTCGGGGAACGTCTCCCAGTCCCAGCGCAGGCCTGCGGCGAGCGCGGCGTGCGGGATCTCCTCGACGCCTTCCATCAGGCCCATGAGCCAGTCGCGCTGGTCGGCGGCCGCGGGCGCGAACCCGACGCCGCAGTTGCCCATCACCAGTGTGGTCACGCCGTGCCATCCCGACGGCGAGAGCGTGGGATCCCAGATCACCTGCCCGTCGTAGTGCGTGTGGATGTCGACGAAGCCCGGCGTGACGATCATGCCGGTCGCGTCGATCACCTCGACTGCCTCGGCGTCGGCGGGCACCGAGCCCATCGTGCTGATCAGGCCCTTGTCGACCGCGACGTCGGCGGTGCGTGCGGGTGCGCCGGTGCCGTCGACCACCAGACCGTTGCGGATCACGAGATCATGCATGCATCCCCCTCGATCCGACATTGTGCACCGGAGATCGCCGCCGGCACGACTGAAGGGCCGAATCCGGCAGCCCGCTGACTATGTTCCCGGGATGTCCCGACCGCACGCCGTGTTGCTCGACGCGGGCGGTGTCTTCCTGCTGCCCGAGCCCGATCGCATCGTGGCCGCGATCGGACGCGCGGGATGCGCGCCCACGAATCCCCGCCTGCACGACGCGCACTACCGCGCCGCGGCACGCTTCACGACCGACCTCGACGTCGAAGCCGACTGGAATGCGTGCTGGCGCAGCTACCTCGAGGAGTACGTCGACGCGTGCGGCATCCCCGACGACTTCCGCGCCGACGTGCACCTGCATCTCGACAGTGAGTTCGCCGATGCCGCGTTGTGGAACGCGGAAGTGCCGGGATGCATCGAAGGCCTGCGCGCGCTCGCCGCGAGTGGCGTGCGACTCGGCGTGGTCTCGAACGCCGACGGCCTGATCGCCGAGCGTCTGCGCGCGCAGGAGATCCTGCAGGTCGGGCCCGGGCTCGGTGTGCCGGTGGAGTGCGTGATCGACTCGGGTGTCGTCGGCGTGATGAAGCCCGACGCCCGCATCTTCGAGATCGCGCTCACCGCGATGGGTCTCGACGCGCGTGACGCCTGGTACGTCGGTGACATGCCCGCGATCGATGTCGTCGGCGCGCGCCGCGCGGGGATCACCCCCTTCGTGCTCGACCCGCTCGGTGTGCACGCCGACGCCGACTACGGCGCGATCGCGTCGCTCACGGAGCTCGCGGCGATGATCGGCGCCGACGGGTAAATTCGTCGGCGTGTCCCGCCATGGTGCCGACGTCGACCGCACCGAGGAATGGGAGGCGCTGCGCGCCCGCTACCTGAAGCCGGCGGGGGAGCGCGCCGAGTCGTCGGCTCGTGGCGTGCACCACATGGCGCTCCTGTCGAGCGACGTCGTGCGGACGATCGAGTTCTACCAAGGGGTGCTCGAGTTCCCGCTCACGGAGCTGTTCGAGAACCGTGACTACCGGGGCTCCACCCACTTCTTCTTCGACCTGGGCAACGGCAACCTCCTCGCGTTCTTCGACTTCCCCGGCCTCGACCTCGGTGACTACGCCGAAGTGCTGGGCGGGCTCCACCACATCGCGATCTCGGTCGAGCCGTCCCGCTGGGCGCGCCTGAAGGCCAACCTCGAGGCCGCGGGCGTTCCCACGCAGGAGATGAGCGGCTCGTCCGTCTACTTCAACGGCCCCGACGGCGAGCGCCTCGAGCTCATCTCCGACCCGCTCCGAGAGATGTACGGCACCATCGTCGCGTAGCCTGGGAGCCCAGTAGCGCTGGTCCCTGCCCGCGCGTGAGAGGCTCCAGGGTGATGACAAGCGCACAGCCAGTTCGAGAAGGCCATCAGCTCGCGGTGTCGGCGATGGCCGCCCCCGAGTTCCGTGAGATCGTGGCGTTGTTCGACGCCGACCCGCGGATCGGTGGCACCTACTTCCGTCTCGTCGAAGCGGGGTTCCAGCCCGTCGACCTCGACCAGCTCTCCGACAAGCCGCTGATCGGCGTCGGCGGCCTCTTCCCCCCGACCGCGTCGGTCGAGCAGCTCACCACCGAGCTCGACAGCCGCGTCGAAGTGCTCCTCGCCAAGCGCAGCACCGCGTCACGATCGGAAGAGAAGCAGGTCGAAGCCAAGATCACGCGCTGGGCGCTCGCCGCCGGGCTCGGGTTCCCCGGCCGCTTCCCGGAGACGCTGCGCTTCATCGCGAGTCAGTGGCGTATCGACATCGGTGGTCGGGCGAAGGTCGTCGACGTCGTCGCCGTCGATCGCGACACGGGCAACCTCGTCGTGATCGAGCTCAAGACCAAGCCCGACAAGAAGGCGAAGCTGCTCGCGTCGGAGTACGCCAAGCACATCCAGCAGCACGCCGACGCGTACGGCCCGTTCTTCAGCGCGATGGCCGCGGCGATGGCCGAGCTCTACGGCTGCACCGACATGCCGGCGACCGTGAACGCCGGCACCGTGGTCGCGATGGCGGCATGGCCGGCCGACTCGGGCTACGCAGTGGTCACCTGCCAGTAGTCCAGCCTCCTCAAGACTCGTCACCGGGGTGCCGACACCCCTTGTGAAGCCTGCGCAGCTTCACGGGGAGTGCCATGACGGCCGAGATCATCGAGGAAGTCGCCGAGGTCGACGCGATCGATCACGTCGACGATGTCGAAGCAGTCGACGAGGTCGACGAGGTTGACGCCGACTGGCTGTCGGTGCCCGAGGCCGTCGCGGCGCCCGCGCCGCGGTTCGAGGAGCCCGCGCCACCGCCCGACCCTTCGACGTTCCATTTCGTCGACCCCGACCGCACGGTCACGCCGGCACGCGCCCGCAGTGACTCGGGCCGCTGGCTCGACGCGCACCTCCTCACCATTCTCGCGACCGTCGCCGCGGTGCCCGCGCTGCGGATCCCCGCGGCGTGGGTGATCGCGTGCTCGATCGCGGCGTTGGTGATGCTCGCGATCGGGTCGATCAAGGGTCAGGTGAAGGAGAAGGGCAGCGCCGACGTCGTCGTCGTGCCGGCGCGGGTCGTGGGCCGGATGCTGCTCGGCGCGATCAACCCGCTCAACTGGCTCAAAGTCCTGCTCGGCGCGCTCGCGGCGCTGACCGTGGGTGCGCTCGCGGCCGCGCTGATCGCGGGCGCGCAGTGGCTGGTCGCGCACGGCACCGATGGGATCCTCGCCGCGATGCGCATGGGTGCGTGGGCGCACGCCCTCACGTACGCCGCGTTCGCCGCGTGCGGCTTGATGCTGCGCGGCGGAGGCCGGACCGCGGACCGGCGGGCGAACGCATTGCACCGTGTGTCGCGGCGCGTCCCCGAAGCCGCCATTGCCGGGCTCACGGCGTGCATCGTGATCGTGTTCGCGTCGATCGCGGTCGCGGGCCCGAATGTCGACGTCAGCTTCCTGCGCGCGCACGACGGGCTCGGATGGGTCCCCGCGGGGCTGCGTGCCGATGTCGACGGCCTGCGCGACGAGATCGTCACGAACGAGCTCGACGCGGCGACCGAGTGCCTCAGCGGCGACCAGGTGAAGCTGTGGACCGCCACCTACACCGCCGCGAATGCCGTCGATGATCCCGACGTCGCGCGCCTCACCGCCGACCCGGCGCGCGCGCCCGACCAGGGCGCGATCGCCGCGGCGGCGCTCGTCGCGCACAACCATCTCGCGTCGTGGGTCGAGGTCATCGAGATCGCAGTCGGTGACCAGGTCGTGCTCACCATCGACCGGCGCGGCCTGCCGCGCGACGAGCCGCTCACCGACGCCGCCGTCCTCCGCGCGCACGCCGCCGGGACGCCCGACTGGTTGACCGCGATCTCGCCGCCGGTGAACGGCGACACCGTGCTGAGCTGCTCCGCCCGCACACCCCTGTAGCTCCGATGCCCCGGTAGCTTCCGGGGGATGGCGGAGCCGCTGCGCATCTCGAAGGACGCCGCGCGGCGTTTCGTCCTCGGCAAGCAGGGCCTGTGGCCGGGTCGCCGGTTTGCCGGCACTGCGGGCACGCGTGACGCCGTGCTCGCGTGCGAGCACCTCCAGCTCGACCCGCTGGTGATCGTCGCCCGGAGCCACGACCTGATGCTGCACGCACGCGTCGCGGACTATCTGCCCGAGTCGTTCAACACGCTCGCGTACGACGACCGGCTCTTCTTCGACTGGGGCGGGTGGCTTGCTGTGCGCGCGATGGACGAGCTCCCGCACTGGCGCGTGCTGATGCGTCGCGATCGCGATTCCCGTCGCATCCGCGCGATCGCGGAAGAGCACGGGTCGGCGGTGGACGAGATGCGTGGCGCGCTGCACGAGCGCGCCACCGTGTCGGGGCGCGACTTCGCCGCCGCCGAGCGACGCGCGGTCGACAGCTATCGCGGCAGCAAGGACTCGTCGCTCGCGCTCTACTACCTCTGGCGCACGGGCGAGGCGATGACGCATCACCGCGACGGCTTCGAACGCGTGTACGCGCGCACCGAGGTGATCGCGCCGCCGCATCTCATCACGGAGTCGAGTGACGCCG
Source organism: uncultured Actinomycetes bacterium (assembly GCA_963721435.1). Taxonomy (GTDB): domain Bacteria; phylum Actinomycetota; class Acidimicrobiia; order IMCC26256; family DASPTH01; genus CAVRJC01. The sequence goes on along the minus strand of CAVRJC010000012.1, from coordinate 632,541 downwards.
ACGCCGATCGGTTCATGACCCGCAAGGCGGTCGCGTTCGCGGGCATCGGCCGACCGGGCCCGCTGAGCGGTGTGCTCAGCCGCACGGTCACGAAGGTCGAGGAGCAGGCGCTCGAGCGCGAGCTCGTGGAGTCGGGTGTGCTCACCGAGGTCGTCGTCGGCGACGCGGATGCGCCCGTCGCGAGCCGCCCGCAGTTCGTGCTCACCGAAGATCGCGACGCGCTCGACGACGTCGCGCGCGGTCGAGTGCCGAAGCCATGGGCTCCGCTGGACGCGACGACCGACGATGAAGTCGTGCTGCTGTCACCCCTCGACCCGGTCAGCGCCCGGGGGCGGGCCAAGGTGCTGTTCGACGTCGACTACGTGTGGGAGATCTACAAGCGACCGGCCGACGTCGTGTTCGGGCGCTTCACCATGCCGATCCTCTGGGGCGACCGGATCGTCGGCCGCATCGACCTCAAGCACAGCCGTCCCACCGGCACGCTCGTGATCAACGGGCTCTGGTTCGAGGCCAGATCCGACGCACGGAACCTGCCGCTGCGCGAGGCGCTGCGGCGCGGGCTGCGGCGGCTGCAGGCCTTGCTGCAGGCCGAACGCATCGACGCCGACGCCCTCACCGACGCCCCGCTCCGGCGCCATCTCGCTGCTTCCTGAGGAAAGTCTGTGAGCCGCGCCTGCCACGGCAGGAACGAGCGCACGATCATCTGACGTTGTCTGAGGAACTGCGGACAGTGCAGATGCAGTCGTGAGGAGAACGTGGTGACCGATCCCAGCGTGCCCGAGAACTCCGTCCCTGTCGCGAGCCCGCCGCGGGCCCGCCGGCCGCGACGGAACTGGAAGAGCCTGGGGGTCACCGCGCTGACCCTCGGTGTCGTCGCGGCCGGCAGCTTCGGCGTGTGGCTCGGGCGCGAGACCGCGTCGAGCAGCACGGCGCAGGCGAGCTCGGCGGCCACGTCGTTCCAGCCGTCCTTCACCCCCGGCAACCTGCCGAGCGGCGGCAACTCCGGCGGCTCCGGCGGCTCCGGCTCGACCGGTGGCTCGACGGGCGGGAGAAACCTGCCCGGCAACGGTGGCTCGACCGGCAGCGCGAGCAGCCTCGACGTCGCCGCGCTCACGAGCAAGGTCAGCCCGGTGGTCGTCAACATCAACACGACGCTCGACGGCGGCGAGGCGGCCGGCACCGGCATGATCATCTCCTCGTCCGGTGAGGTGCTCACCAACAACCACGTCATCAACGGCGCGACGAGCGTGAGTGTCGAGCTCGCCAATGGCTCGACCAAGACCGCGAAGGTGCTCGGGTACAGCGCGACCGACGACATCGCGCTGATCAAGATCGAAGGCGTCTCGAACCTGCCGACCATCAGCACCGCCAGCTCGTCGACCGTGTCGGTCGGCGACCCGGTGCTGGCGTTGGGCAACGCGCTCGGCAAGGGCGGCTCGCCCACGCCGGCCGCGGGCACGGTGGTCGCGCTCAACCAGACCATCACCGCGGGCGACGAGAACGGCGGCAACGCCGAGACGCTCACCGGCACCATCCAGACCGATGCGCCGATCCAGCCCGGCGACTCCGGTGGCCCGCTCGTGAACGCCGACGGCAAGGTGATCGGCGTGAACGCGGCGGCGTCGACGAACAGCGGGTTCGGCTACCGCGGGTCGTCCTCGACGGCGACCGAAGGCTTCGCGATCACCATCGACAAGGCCCTCACGATCGCCAAGCAGATCGAGAACGGCACCGAGTCCGACACGGTCCACATCGGTGAGCGCGGCATCCTCGGCGTCAGCATCCAGAGCGACTCCACCACGTTCGGCGGTCGCAGCACCGGGAACGGTGCGGCGGTCGCGGGTGTGCAGTCGGGCTCGCCCGCGGCGGACGCGGGCATCGGCGCCGGCGACACCATCGTGGCCATCGGCAACACGGCGGTCGGCTCCGCCGACCAGCTACGGGCGGCGCTGAACGGCGCGCACCCCGGCGACAAGGTCTCGGTGACCTGGGTCGACAGCTCGGGCGGCCAGCACAAGGCGACCATCACCCTGATCGCCGGGCCTCCCGCCTGATCCGACCAGACCTCTCTCTTCCCGCTCTCTTCCCGCGAAGAGCCGTCACTTTCGGGAGCCATGTTCGCCGCTCCTGACGGTTCCTCGCGGGGAGAGCGCCGTATCGGGCGTACGCTGCGCGGATGCGGCGGATGGCGATTCTCGTGGCCGGGGTCGCGTTGCTCGCCACCGCGTGCCTGCCGCCCGAGCCGCCGCCTCCTCCCGAGAACGGCCGGCTGCCCGACAGCATGCTGACGACGGTCGCGCCCACGTGCCGAGTGGTGAACGAGATCTCGTTCGCGCTCGGCGTGTTGATCTGGGACGCGAACGCGCAGGGTGTGGCCCTGCGGCCCGAGACGACCGACTACCTGCCGCCGGGCGTGTCCGCGCCCCGTATCGAGTCGTGCTACCGGAGCTACGAGATGCAGCAGTGGTGGCGCGACTGGTACTGCTGGATCGGGAACTGCGCCATGGCCGCGGTGCCGGGTACGAGCATCCACGGGTGGGGCCGGGCCGTCGACTTCGAGGACCAGTTCGGCGAGCTCACCTTCGACTCACCCGGGTACCAGTGGCTGGTCGCCAACGCGTGGAAGTACGGGTTCGTGCATCCCGCGTGGGCCGAGCCCGGCTCGTCGAACGCCGAGGCCTGGCACTGGGAAGCGCCGTAACCGGCGCGGTCAGTCGGCGGTGCTGGGGAGGAAGTAGTCGGGGGTGCCGGGCAGGGGCTCGTAGTACGCCTGCACGCGGATGAAGCGGCCGTCGTCGGCGAGCTCCCAGATCTCGATGTCGGTCATCAGCACGCGCTTGCCGCCGAGGATGCTGAGGTGCGACGCGGTGAACGCGCCCGCGTTGCCGCACACGTGGATCTCGCCCGGCACCACGAACCACGGCTCCTGCGAGAACCCCGCACGCCAACTCTCTTCGACGGCCGCGAGCCCGTGCTTCGTCGGCGCGCCGACCGGATCGTCGATGACCGCGTCGGGATGCCACATCGCGATCCATCCCTCGCGATCCTGCGTGTTCCACCGATGGTGCGCTTCGATGATCGCGTCGACGACCTGTTGTCTGGGCAGCATGTGCGCAGCATGGCAGACGAGTCGGGCGTCGGCAACGGTCGAGCGTTGTGAGTAACGTCCGCGCGATGGACGTGCTGCATCAGGAGTCGGGCCCGACGATCACGTGGTCGCGCGTGAACATGGCCGAGTCGGTGATCGGGGTGCAGACGCCGTTGAGCTGGAGCTTCTGGGACGCCGGCGGCGAAATGGGCTTCCGCATCGGCTATCACCAGCTGGGTTTGCTGCCGCGCGCCGCGCTCACGATCCCCGACTCGATCGACGAGCAGTTCACCGCGATCTTCTACGGTCACGGCGCGTGCAACATCAACACGTTCGTCACCGCCCTGGCCGCGATGCCCGGCGCCGAAGCTGCGGAGGAAGGCTTCTTCGCTCGTCGCTCGGGTGGCGGTGGCGGCGGGGGACTGCTCGGCGCGCGCGCCCGGCGGTGGCTCGTGCGCGCGTGGATGCCGGTCGTCGCGGCGACGCTGCCGTGGCGGTTGCGCAAGCTCGGCGCCGAGTCGAAGGCGTTCTGGGGCGCGACCACCGCGCCCGGCGCGCTCGCGACCCCAGCGGCGGCGGCCGGTGCCCTCGCCGAGGCGCTGGAGCGCTTCGGCCCTGCGGTCGGGATGCAGATCGTGGCGTCGACGTTCGCGGGCACGTTCTACGGGCGGGTCCAGCAGCTGCTCGCACGAGTCGACCGCCCCGATCTCGAGCTCAAGCTCATCGGCGGGTACGGCTCGATGCAGGAGATCCAGCTCACCCAGGACCTGTGGCGCGCCGCGCACGCCGCTGGCCAGTTGACGAGTCGCGTCGGCAGCTTCGACGCGTTCCTCGCCGAGCACGGGTTCCACGGTCCCGCCGAGGGCGAGCTGTCGAGTCACTCGTGGCGCGAGGATCCCGCGCCCATCGAGGCGATGATGGCGAAGTTCGAGACGATGAGCGACGACGACGCGCCCGAGGCTGCGGAGCGTCGTGCCGCGCGCGAGCGCAAGGCCGCCGAACGGGAAGTGCTCGATCGCACGAAGGGCATCGACCGTGTGCGCACGCGCGTCACCCTTGCGCTGAGTCGCCGCTACATCCCGCTGCGCGTCGAAGCGAAGACTGCGTTCATGCAGGTGTTCGACACCGCACGCGCGGCCGCGCGCGCGACCGGCGAGCGTCTTGCCGCGGAAGGCGCGATCGACGATCCCGACGACGTCTTCTACCTCACGCTCGACGAGCTCCAGGGTGGACGGCCCGCCGACGTGCGAGCGACGGTGCGCGAGCGACGCGCCACGCGCGCCCGCTACGAGGCCGTCGACCTGCCGCTCGAGTGGGTCGGGATGCCCGAGATCACGCAGCACTCCGACGAGATCACCGACGCGGTTGCGGCCACCCGCCACATCGAAGCGCTCGGAGTCAGCGGCGGTAAGGCCGAGGGCATCGCGCGCGTGCTCGTCGATCCCAACGATCCCGACGCGCTGGAACCGGGCGACGTGCTCGTGTGCCACACCACCGACCCGAGCTGGTCGTCGCATTTCTTCGTGGCGTCGGCCGTCGTCATCGACATCGGCGGCATGTTGAGCCACGGGGCGATCGTGGCCCGCGAGCTCGGCATCCCGTGCGTGATCAGTACCGGCAACGGCACGAGCACCATCCGCTCCGGCGACCGCGTGCTCGTCGACGGCGATGCCGGCACCGTCGAGATCCTCGAGCGGCCGACCGAGGGCATGCCGAAAGCCGGCGGGGAGGCGTCATGACCAAGAGCCACGACACCGGTCCGCACGAGTCGGACGACCCCACCTACACCGACACGTGGTACTGGAACGCGATCGACGTCGACACCGGCACCGTGGTGTGGTCGCACATCTCGTGGCGTCCCGCGGTCGGGAGCGGGCAGCACCTCGTCGCGTTGGTGCATCCCACGGGTGTGCAGCGACTGCGCGCCGACGTGACCGACCCGTTCCACTCCGAGCTGCTCGACATCGAAGTGGTCGAGCCGTGGAACGTGAGTCGGGTGCGGTGCGCGCCGACTCGAGTGGGAGATGGAGTGGCACGCCTTCCACCCCGAGATCGACTTCGGCGCGTTGTTGCACACCAGCGACGGCAACTCGCTCGACCACTACGAAGGCGGCGGCCGCGCGCGCGGCACGGTGCGCGGCGAGCCGTTCGCCGGGCACGGGTTCCGCGACCGCTCGTTCGGCCCGCGCAACATCCGCGGCTTCGGTCGGCACTCGACCATCGGAATGATCGGCATCGACACCGACACGTTCATCACCGTGAACCTCATGTCGACGAAGGAGCAGCGCTTCAGCGAGCCGCCGGGTGTCGTGCTCGGGTGCTCGTACCGCGACGGCGGCGCGAGCGTCTACGACTCGGGCGTGATCGTGAAGCGCCGTCGTGACGCGACGCCGGCGGTGTTCGCGTTCCCCGACGGCATCGAAGTGCATCTCGACCCGACGACCACGTTCGGCCAGACGTACTTCCTGCTCGACCCCAACTCGGTGCCCGCCACCGACGACTCCACGGACGACGTCTACGAGCTACGCGACATGTACCTCGAGGCGCACTCGCCCCAACTCGGCCGCCTCGCGGGCTGGTACGAGGAAGGGATGCTGTGGGTGAACCTGGAGTCGCCGGCGTGACCGATGCGTTCGTGGTGCTCCGGGTGATCGGGTTGTCGGGCCACGCGGAGATCGCCGCGGTCGCACGCGGTACCGGGCTGACGGCCGACGCCGCGACCGCGCTCGTCCGGGACGCGGAGGCTGCGGAGCTGGTGGCGTCGGGGCCGCGGGGCTACCGGTTGACGGCCGACGGCCGCGCCCAAGTCGCCGACGCGCTCGCGACCGAGCGTGCCGCCCTGGATCCCGCGGTCACCCTCGACCTCTACGGGCGGTTCGGCGGCATCGACCGGAGGTTCAAGGAGCTCGTCACCGAGTACCAGCTGAGCGACGCGCCGACGCGCTTCTCGTGGGCGGTCGCGGGCATGGCCGACGTGCATCCCGCGGTGCAGGAGCTGGTCGCGCGCGCGGTCGAGCTGGTGCCGCGGCTCGCGCCGTATCGCGTGCGGTTCGACTCGGCGATGGACCATCTGCAGCGCGGCGACGAGCAGTACCTCGTGTCGGTGACGCTCGACAGCTACCACACCATCTGGTTCCAGCTCCACGAGGAGCTCATCGAGATGGCGGGGCGCACCCGCGCGGAAGAGGAGTGATCATGCAGCGCAGCACCGAACGGATCCTCACCACCCACACCGGCAGCTTGCCCCGCCCGGCGGGCGTCCCGCTCCCGGGAACGCTCGCCGCCCTCGGCGGTGAGGAGGCGACCGACGAGCAGATCCGCGACGCGGTGGCCGACACCGTGCGCCGCCAGGTCGCCGCCGGCGTCGACGTCGTGAACGACGGCGAGATGAGCAAGCCGAGCTACGCCACGTACATCACGAGCCGCCTCACCGGCTTCGAGAGCATGCCCGCGCCGACGGTGTCGCTGCCCGAGGCCGAAGAGTTCCCCGAGTACTTCGAGCGGCTCTACCGCGACATCGCGTCGGCGGTCAGCAACCCGTCGTGCACCGGGCCCGTCGAGTACCGCGACACCACGCAGGTCGAGCGCGACATCGCGAACCTGCGCGCCGCCGCCGACGGCTCGGGCGCCACCGACGTGTTCATGACCGCGGCGTCGCCGGGTGTCATCGCGCTCTTCATGCCGAACCAGTACTACCCGAGCGACGACGACTACATCGCCGCGCTCGCCGACGCGATGAAGACGGAGTACGACGCGATCCACGCGGCGGGGATCGTCCTCCAGATCGACTGTCCCGACCTCGCCGCCGGCTGGCCGGTCGCCGAGGCGCAGGGCCTCACCATCGACGAGTTCCGTCCGATCGTGGCCCGCAACATCGAGGCGCTGAACCACGCGACGCGCGACATCGCGCCCGAGGGCATGCGCATGCACATGTGCTGGGGCAACTACGAGGGCCCGCACCATCACGACGTCGACCTGCGCCGGCTCGTCGACATCGTGATCGCGGCGCGTCCCCTCGGGTTCCTGTTCGAAGGGGCGAACCCGCGCCACGATCACGAATGGGTCGTGTTCGACGAGATCGACATTCCCGACGGCAAGGTGCTCATCCCGGGCGTGCTCGACTCCACCAACAACTACATCGAGCATCCCGAGCTCGTGGCGCAGCGCATCGAGCGGCTCGCCAACATCGTCGGGCGCGAGAGCGTCATGGCCGGGAGCGACTGCGGGTTCGCCACGTTCGCGCAGGTGCTGCCGGTCGACCCGAAGATCACGTGGGCCAAGCTCGCGGCGATGGCCGAGGGCGCCCGCCTCGCCTCCGGGCACCTGTGGGCGGACGCGTCCTGAGCACGCGGGCGTAGTCTGCGCGCATGCGCCTGATCCTGCGAGGGGCGACGGTCGTCGACGGCACCGGTGCCCCGCGCCGTATCGCCGACGTCGAAGTGGTCGACGGCCGCATCACCGCGGTAGGAGAGGTCGGCGACGCGACCGGCGCCGAGGTCGTCGACCTCACCGGCCTCGTGCTCGCCCCCGGCTTCGTCGACATCCACACGCACTTCGACGCCCAGGTGTTCTGGGACGCCAACCTCACGCCGTCGTCGTGGCACGGCGTCACGACCGTCGTGCAGGGCAACTGCGGGTTCGGGATCGCGCCGACGCGGCCCGAGGATCGCGAGCTCGTGATGGAGACGCTCGAGCTCGTCGAAGGCATGAAGCTCGAGACGCTGCAGACCGGGATCGCGTGGGACTTCGAGACCTTCCCGCAGTACCTCGACACGCTGCGCGCGTTGCCGAAGCGGATCAACATCGCCGCGTTCGTGCCACACAGCATGGTGCGCCTCTATGTGATGGGCCCCGAGGCCGCGTTCTCGCGCGCCGCGACCGACACCGAGCTCGTCGAGATCAGCCGCACGATGCGCGAGGCGCTCGACGCCGGTGGCATCGGCATCTCCACGTCGCAGGCGCCGTCGCACCAGGGACCACATGGCCGCCCGGTGCCGAGCCGCTTCGCCGACGAGCGCGAGCTGCGCGCGCTGTTGCAGACGCTGCACGACCTCGGGCGCGGCATCATCGAGATCACCTACGGCCCGCTCCTCGAGATCGAAGACGTCGCGCGGCTCTCGGCCGAGTACGGCGTGCGCATCACGTGGGGCTCGGTGATCCCCGGCCTCTTCGGCGGCCCCGGCTCGGCGATGGCGATGCTCGAGCGTGGGGTCGCTGCCGGCGGTGATCTCTGGCCGCAGACGAGCACGCGCTTCATCACCACGCAGATGACGCTCGAGAACCCGTACCAGTGGAGCCGGGTGCCCGCGTTCGCGGAGATCCTCGGGCGAGGGCACGACGCGATGGCGGCGGCGTTCGCGGATCCGGAGTGGCGCGCTCGCGCGCGCACGGAGACCGTCGCGATCGCGGATCAGACCGACTTCCTCGACGGCGACATCGACGGCTACTTCGAGCGCACGTCGGTCGAGGAGACGATCAAGCACGAAGCGTTGCGCGGGATCCCGCTCGCGACGCTCGCCGCGGAGCGCGGCCGGCATCCGTTCGACGTGATGCTCGACCTCTCGCTCGACGACGACCTCCAGACCCGCTTCCGCAACGTGCCGCGCGCGACCAAGGCGGAGCTCACCGAGCTCGTGCGCGACCGCCGCACCGTCCTCGGCGCCCACGACGCCGGCGCGCACATCGACATGCTGTGCGACTCCTGTTACCCGAGCTACACCCTGCGCTACTGGGTCCGTGAAGAGGGCGCGCTCACGCTCGAGGAAGCGGTGTGGCGCATGGCCGCGCAACCGGCCCAGCTCTGGGGCATCCCCGACCGCGGCACCATCGAAGTGGGCAAGATCGCCGACCTCGTCGCGTTCGACCCCGACACGGTGGGGGAGACGCCGTTCGAGCGCCTCTACGACTTCCCGGCCGACGGCGACCGCCTCATCTCGCGCAGCAACGGCATCGAGCACGTGTGGGTCGGCGGCACCGCGATCCGCCGCGACGGCATCGAAGTCGACGGCGCCTACCCCGGAGCACTCGTGTGCTGATCGACGAGATCCCGATCATCGACGCCGACACCCACGTGATCGAGCCCGCCGACCTGTGGACGTCCCGCGTGTCGGTGAAGAAGTGGGGGAACCTCGTGCCCCACGTGCGCTGGGACGACGAGACCCAGGAAGAGCTCTGGTACTTCGGCGACAAGAAGATCTACGCGGCGGGCCTGGCGAGCGGCGCGCGGTGGCACGAGTTCCCGCCCGATCACCCGCACCGCATCACCGACTCCGACGACCGCAACTACGACCCCGTCCGACGGCTCGCGCACATGGACGAGTTCGGCATCGCCGCGCAGGTGCTCTACCCGAACATCGGCGTGTTCCAGGTGAACGAGTACATCGGCATGCATGCCGACCCGCAGCTCGTGCTCGAGTGCGTGCGCGCGTACAACGACTTCCTCATCGACTGGCACGACACCGCACCCACCCGGTACGTCCCGTTGCTCACCGTCCCGTTCTGGGATCTCGACGCGACGATGGTCGAGATGGAGCGCTCCGCCGCGCGCGGGCACCGCGGCGTGGTGTTCCCCGGCCGCATGGAGGACTTCGGGCTCCCCGCGCTGTCCGACGGGCACTGGGACCGATTCTGGGCGCAGGCCCAGGAGATGGGGCTGTCGATCAACTTCCACATCGGCTCCGGCAACATCCCGATGTTCGGTACCGACAACACCGGCCAGCACCTCGGCTACGCGTGGACGAGCTCGATGCTGTTCACCCTGAACGCGTCGGCGATCGCGTCACTCGTGTTCGGCGGCATCTGCCAGCGCTTTCCCGATCTCGAGTTCGTGTCCGTCGAGAGCGGCGTCGGGTGGATCCCGTTCCTCCTCGAAGCGATGGACTGGAACTTCCACAACACCGGCGTCATCAAGGAGCACCCCGAGCTCGAGCTCCTGCCCAGCGAGTACTTCGCGCGGCAGATCTACAGCTGCTTCTGGTTCGAGACGAAGTCGGCGCGCGCCGCGATCGAGATCCTCGGTGCCGACCACGTGCTGTTCGAGACCGACTTCCCCCACCCCACCGGGATGACGCCGGGGCCGGCGAGCGCGGCGACTCCGCCGCGTGAGCACCTGAAGCGCGCGCTCGCAGGGCTTCCCGACGACGACGTCCGCAAGGTGCTGCACGACAACGCCGCCGCGCTCTACGGCATCGACACCTGACCGGCACACGTGCCCCGATGACGGATGGGTTGAGCATCCAGGAGTCGCTCTATCCCGAGCTCACGTGCTTCGGGTGTGGGCACGCCAACCCGAAGGGCTTTCACCTCCGCAGCTACCACGAGGGAGAGCTGACGGTCGCCGAGTTCGTGCCGCTGCCGGAGCACGACAACGGGTTCGGCTTCCTGAACGGGGGGATCATCGCCACCGTGCTCGACTGCCACGGCGCCGCGGTCGTCATGTGGGAGTCCGCGCAACGCGAGTGGCATGCGGAGCCCGGCGCGCCGGTGCCCTTCATCACCGCGGGGTTCGACGTGCGGTTCCTGCGGCCGACGCCACTCGGTCCCACAGTGCGGCTCACCGCGTCACCGGTGAGCATCGACGACGAGGTCATCGTGGTCACGTCCTCGCTCGAGGTCGACGGCAAGGAGCGGGCCGCCATGACCGCCACCTGGCGACGCTTCCACCCTCGGTGATCCGAGGCCGCGTGTCAGGCGCGCGTGGCGCCGAACAGCACGCGGTCGAGCACGACGAACTGCACGCCCCACAGGAGCGCGAACCCGCTGAGGTGCGCACCGAGCAGTGAGAACGTCGCGAACGGCTGGACGAGGTGCATGCTCGCCGCCCACGCGCTGGTGACGCCCACGAGGATCGTCGACAGGCCGAGACCCGCGAACGACATCGCCCAGAACGGCATCACCTGGCGCCACGGATGGCTGGCGTCGCGCCGCCCCCACGTCCACCGGCGGTTCAGTGTGTACGACGGACCGGTGGCGCACGCCACCGCGATGACGTTGGCGGTCCATGCCGCGAGGCCGAACACCAGTGTCCCGCTCGCCAGGACGACGACGCTGATGGTCGTCGAGATCACCGACACGCCCATGCACCGCGTCAATCGCTGCACGAGCGACCGCGGCTGGGCCACGGCGGGCTGCGTGTGGGGCGGAGCGAGCTCCTGGAGCGTCACCCGTCGAGTTTCGCGACGCGCAGCTGAGCGTTCCCTGAACTCCCCGACCGCGTTCGAGCCCTCGCCGCGGGTAGCTACTGCGTGACGAGGTAGATCACGATCCCGATCAGGATCGCGGCGCACACGAGGAAGGTCGTGTGTGCGCGGGCCCAGTGTCGCCCGATGACGTACTTCAGTGAGTGCACAGCCCAGGTATACCCACCCGCCCCCAATTTCAATCGGTGACCCGCTGGCGTCGGCGGCGACTGCCGGGCATCATTCGCTGGCGCAAAGGAGGGGTCCATATGGCCGACATGAGCGACAAGATGAAGGCGACGGTGCAGCCGCGCGTTCCCGAACCGGTGATCGCGGTCGGGGTGCTGCAGCCTGCGGGCACCTGGGGTGCGATGGGTGGCGATCAGTTGAGCGGCATCGTCGGCTCGCTGATGCGCAAGAACGCCAACAAGCGCTCGAGTGGCCTCGGCAAGAACAGCGCGTTCCGTACGAAGGTCGCGCTCGTCGCGGTCACCGAGGACCGCGTCTACGCGTTCAATGCGAAGGGCTGGGGGCCGACGTGCAAGATCGTCGACGAAGTGGGTGACTGGGATCGCAGCGACCTGAAGATCACCGCGACCAAGGCCAACCTGAGCACGCAGTTCGTGATCGACGTCGAGTCCACCGGGCAGCACTTCGAGCTCGAGACCAACGCGCTCATGGGCATCGGCGGGTTCACCTCGAAGTTCGTCGACGCGCTGAAGATCTCGGTGACCAGCGGCGATTCCAGTGGCAAGACCGACGACGATGCGGGTGCCAAGACCGACGACACCGCAGGCGACGACGCGAGCAGCACCGCGTGAGCGACGACCGGGTGCGTGAGATCGCCGACAAGGTCGAGATCCAAGAGCTGCTCGCGCGCTACGCGCTCGCGGTCGACGCCCGCGCGTGGGACGACCTCGACACCGTGTTCGCGCCGGGTGCCATCGTCGACTTCTCGAACAACGGTGGCGCGCGCGACACGTTCCCCGAGATCAAGGGCTACCTCGAGCAGTCGCTCTCGATCTTCGCCGCGATCCAGCACTACATGATGAACTTCGTCATCGACGTGAGCGGCGACACCGCGACCGCGCGCCACTACACGCTCGCGCAGATGGTCTCCATCGTCGACGGCGCCGATCAGCTCCTTGCCGACGGCGGCTTCTACGACTCGACGTTCGTGCGCACCGCCGGACGGCTGGCGCATCCAGGAGTTCGTCGCGTCGCTCGTGTGGCTCGACGGCGAATGGCCCGAGGGTGTTCCCCGACCGGGATGGTGGGGCGTGTCGTCCGACCGCTTCGGCCGTCCTCGCGCCTGAAACCGGCAAGCAAACACCGCGCCCATGAATTTCGGCGTCGACCTCGGCCGCTGCAACCCGCGCCTCTGGCTCGAGCTCGCGCGCGCCGGCGACGAGCTCGGCTACGAGTCGGTCTGGCTCCCGGAGCACCTCATCTTCCCCGAGATCATCGTCGGCTCGCCCGCACCCGACGACGCGCACGTCACCGTCGATCCGCACACACCATTGTTCGACGCCTTCGCGATGCTCGCCGCGATCGGTGCCGTCACCGAGACGATCCGCCTCGGCACCAACGTCTACAACATCGGCCTGCGCCATCCGTTCACGACCGCGCGCGGCGCCGCGACGGTCGACATCGTGAGCAACGGCCGCTTCATTCTCGGTGTCGGTGCGAGCTGGCTCGGTGCGGAGTGGGACGCGGTCGGCCTCGACTTCGCCGACGCGTGGCGCGCGAGTCGACGAGAGCATCGAGATCTGCCGGCGGTTGTGGACCGAGCCCACCGTCGCGCACGCGGGCGCGTGCTACGAGTTCGGCCCCGTCGTGTTCGAGCCCAAGCCCGTGCAGGCGCACCTGCCCATCCACGTGGGTGGCGACTCCGACCGCGCGCTCCGCCGCACCGCCGAGCTCGGCGACGGCTGGATCACGATGCTCCAGGACGAAGCGCCCTTCGCCGCTGCGGTCGACCGGCTCCGTCGCCAGTGCGACCGCGCCGACCGCGACTTCGACACGATCGAGCGCACCGTCATGGTGCGCGAACCCGACGAACGGGCGGTCGACGCATGGCGTGAGGCCGGCGCGACGAGACTCGTCGTCGCACCCTGGGCCCGCTCCGCCGAAGCCGTCGACGGCCTCGCTGCGTTTCGTCCCCATCGATGACCTGAGCTACAACTGGGGCACGATCGAGCTCGGGGGGAGCCGCGATGGCAACCGCAACTGCGACGGATCACTACACGATCATCTCGGCCGACACGCACGCCGGCGCGAGTCACGCCGCGTACCGCGAGTACCTCGATCCGCAGTACCTCGACGACTTCGACGCGTGGCGCAACAAGTACAAGAACCCGTTCCGCGACCTGCGTGACACGAGCGACCGCATCCGCAACTGGGACGACGAGCGCCGCATGGGCGACGAGGAGCGCGACGGTGTCGTCGGCGAGGTGATCTTCCCGAACACCGTCCCGCCGTTCTTCCCGACCTTCGTGCTGTTCGCGAGCCCGCCCCAGCCCGAGGACTACGAGCACCGGCTCGCGGGCATCCGTGCCCACAACCGGTGGCTCGTCGACTTCTGCGGCCGCTTCCCCGAGCGCCGCGCCGGCATCGGCCAGATCTTCGTCAACGACATCGACGACGCGATCGACGACGTGAAGTGGATCAAGGAGCACGGCCTGCGCGGCGGCATCCTCCTGCCGAACGTCGCGCCCGACGTGAAGTGGGTCAAGCCGCTCTATGACCCGTACTACGACCCGCTGTGGAAGGTGTGCGAAGAGCTCGAGGTGCCGGTCAACGCGCACGGCGGCACCGGCTTGCCCGACTACGGGCGCCTGCCCGTCGCCGGCTTGCTCTACATCGCCGAGGTCCCGTTCTACTCGCAGCGGCCCTTCGTGCATCTCCTCCTCTCCGGTGTGTTCGAGCGGTACCCGTTGCTCAAGTTCGTGATGACCGAGATGGGCTGCGCGTGGATCCCGCCGATGCTCACGTGGCTCGACGGCATCGTGAAGAACGTGCGCGACAAGGGCGCGATCGGCGAGCTGCGCTTCACCGAGGACCAGGTCCTCCAGCACTCGGCCACCGAGTACTTCCTGCAGAACTGCTGGGTCGGCGCGAGCCAGCCCGGCCCCGCCGACGCGGCCGTGCGCACGATGATGGGCGAGGATCGTTTCATGTGGGGGAGCGACTACCCGCACGACGAGGGCACATATCCCTTCACGCGCGAGCACCTGCGTCAGCTCTTCCACGACACGCCGGCCGACGAGCTCCAGCGCCTGCTGGGTGGCAACGCGGCCAAGCTCTACGACTTCGACCTCGACAAGCTGGCGCCCATCGCCGCCACCGTCGGCCCGACGGTCGCCGAGCTGTCGGAGCCGCTCACGGAGCTCCCCGCCGAGCCCAACGCGGCCCTCCTCAAAGCGGTCCCGAGCATCCCCGCATGAGCACCGTCGTCGACCAGGCCCGCGCCGCCGAGATCGTCACGACGCTCACGACCGCGCCGTTCCCCGCCGACCCCTACCCGTTGTACGCGGAGCTGCGCGCGCTCGCGCCCGTGTACCACGCCGAGAGCGGCATGTGGTTCGCGACCACGTACGAAGGCGCGGCCACCGTGCTGCGCGGCACCGTGTTCGGGCAGGGCGAGGGCGCGGCGATGATCCGGCAGGACCCGCGCTACGAGCACAGTGCGGTGCTGCAGGCCTTCAGTCACATGATCACGTTCATCGACCCGCCCGATCACAGCCGGTTGCGTCGCCTCGTGTCGCGGTGTTCTCGCCCCGCATGATCGATCGGCTGCGCGGCTACGTGCACGACACGGTCGACGACCTGCTCGCGCCGATCGAGCGCGACGGTGGTGGCGATCTCGTCACGCAGTTCGGTGAGCACATCCCGGTGACCGTCGTGTGCGAGCTGCTCGGTGTCCCGCACGAGGATCACGCGCAGTGTCGTGCGTGGAGTGAGGACATCGCGCTCGCGACCGAGCCGACGACGTCCGACGAGGATCTCGCGCGTGCCGACCGCGCGCAGCTCGCGTACGACGCGTACTTCCTCGCGTTGGCCGACGAGAAGCGCAAGCATCCTGCCGACGACGTGATGACACTGCTCACCCAGGCGGAGGACGAAGGCGATCGGCTCAACGACGAAGAGCTCGTCTCCATGGCGACCGAGCTGATCGGCGCCGGCTCCGAGACCACCCGCAACCTGATCGGCAGCGGCATCCTCACGTTGCTCCGCAACCCGAGCGAGCTCGCGAAGCTACGGGCCGATCCCGGACTCGACCGTTCGGCGGTCGAGGAGTGCCTGCGCTACGAAGCGCCGGTGCAGACCGCGGTGCCGCGGTTCGCGCTCGTCGACACCGAGCTCGAGGGGGTTGCGGTGCCGAAGGGCTCGATGGTCGGCGCGGTGATCGGCGCGGGCAACCGAGACCCCGAGCGGTTCCCCGATCCCGACCGCTTCGACATCGAGCGCACCGACAACCTCCCGCTCACGTTCGCGCCGGGCATCCACTACTGCATCGGTGCCGCGGTCGCGCGTCTCGAAGGCGAGATCGCCATCGGCACCGCAGTCCGGCGGTTCCCGAACCTCACGTTGCTCGACGAGAACCCGCCCATGCGCGACACCTGCGACCTCGGCCCCAACCCCCGCGGTCCCATCTCCCTCCGCGTCAGCGTGTAGCTCGAGCCGAGCGACCGTGGGTGCCGAACGGGGGTTGACGACCGAGGACGACAACTTCCACGAGGCGACCGATGACCCGTGGTGGACGGAGACGGTGTGGTTCGCGTGGATGGTGCCGGAGCGCAAGCTGCTCGGCTACTTCTACCCGGTGTTCCGCCCGAACGTCGGCGTGCAGTTCGGGGGTGTGCTCGTCGTCGACGACTCGGCCGAGCTCCCGTGGGAGATCCCCATCTTCGAGTTCGGCTGGCACGCGCAGATCCCCGACGGCCTCGACCTCCGCGACGCGCAGCTCGACAACGGCATGCGCATCAAGGCGATCGAGCCCGGGCGCGTCTTCGAGTTCGCGTACGAGAGCCGCGACCTCGCGCTGGATCTTCGCTACGAGGGCGTGGTCCCGCCGCTGGTCACCGACGCGACGCCGCCGTTCAACAAGGGTCACATCGACCAGATCGGGCGCGTCACCGGCATCATGACCCTTCGGGGCGAGGAGATCGCGGTCGACTGCTTCGCGATGCGCGACCGGGGCTGGGGCCCGCGGCAGGACGGCCGGCAACCGAAGGTCGGGTACGCGTACGGCACCGTGTCACCCGAGCACGCGTTCCTGTCGATCTCGATCGACCATCAGGGCGACGATCTCGTGTCGTCGGGGTTCCTCCAGCGCGACGGCGACTGGAGCCGCGTGGTCGCGGGTCGGCGCACGGTCGAACGCGACGAACGCGGACGGCCCGCGCAGATCACCATCGACGCCACCGACGAACGTGGGCGGCCACTGCACGCGGTCGGTCGCGCGGTGAGCCGCCAGGTGTTCACCGCGTACCCGAGCATGTTCTGCTGGAACAGCCTCGTGCACTGGGAGCTCGACGGCGCCGACGCGTGGGGCGAAGACCAGGATGTGTGGCATCCGCGCAAGTGGCGCGACTTCGCGGCGTCGCTACGGCCCCGACCGGCGCGCAACCCGCGCTGACCCCGGTCGCGCCATCGACGGCGCGAAGTACCCTGAACGATCGTCGGACGCGCGTCCGTGGGGGGAGGGTCGCTGTGCTTCGTCGCTATCCGGTCGAGTTGGGGGCGATGCTCTACACGCTGGTGGAACCGGCGCGGGAACGGGCGCTCGAGTACAACCGGTGGTACGAGGGCGATCATTTCTACGAGTCGTTGCGGGAGCCCGGAGCGTTCGCCGGGCGCCGCTTCGCCTGTACCCGCGAGCTCAAGCAGCTCCGCTATCCCGACGGTGACGCGGTCGTCCCGTCACGCGACAGCGGTTCGTTGCTCTCGGTGTACTGGCTGCTCGACGGTGGTCGGTACGAGGAGTGGGGCGCCAAGCGGGCCAACGAGCTGCACGCCGAGGGCCGGATGTTCCCCGAGCGCACGCATGTGCACACCCAGCTCTACGACCTCCAGTGGTTCGTCGCACGCGACGACGACGGCGTCACGCCCGAGCTCGCGCTCGACCACCCGTTCGCGGGGATGGTGACCGTCGTCGGCGAGACCGACGATCTCGGCGCGCTCGAGCACTGGTACCGCGACACGTACCTGCCCGAGCTGCTCCCGGGCTCGCCGATTCAGCTCTGCCTGTCGTTCACGCCGCGTCCGCTGCTCCCGACTGCGCCGGGCGACGTCCCCAAGCTCGGCGCCGATCCCCGACGGTGGCTCCACCTGTACTTTCTCGAGGTGGAGCCGGCCGCGTGCTGGCACCAGCTGTTCGCGCGCGAAGGTGAAGCGCTGGAGGCGGCTGGCGTCGGCACCGTCGTGTTCGCATCGCCGTTCCTCCCCACGATCCCCGGAACCGACACCTACATCGACGAGCTGTGGTGAGATCACCGCGAGGATGACGGAACACGAGCAGCTGCCCGGGGAACTCCGCGCGTGGGTGGTCGTGAGCACGGGTGGCCGCATCGTCCGCACCGCGCGCGTCATGGGCGGCGCGAGCCGCGAGGCGTGGCTCGTCGACGTCGTGCGTGACGACGGCTCCACGTGCAACCTCTTCCTCCGTCGCGACAACGGCACCGGCCCGATGCAGGGCACGCCGTACACCATCGGCCGCGAGGCGACCGTCTACCGCGCGCTCGCGGGCACGCCCGTCCCGGTGCCCGTGGTCGTCGCGAGCCATCCCGACGGCAACACCGTGCTGCTCGAGCGCATCGAGGGCGAGGCGTACTTCCCGGCCGCGGGTGACGCACGCGAGCAACTCGCCGAGCAGTTCGTCGAGATCCTCGCCGCACTGCACACGACGGATGTACGCACGCTCGACCTGCCGCTCCTCGTGACTCCTGAGACCCCCGAGGAGCACGCCACCCTCGAGCTCGACGTCTGGGAGCAGCTGCAGCGCGAGCGTGGGCGTCCCGATCCGCTGGTCACCTTCACCTTGCGCTGGCTGCGCGCCTGCGTGCCCACGACCGTCGATCGCACCGTGCTCGTGCAGGGCGACACCGGTCCCGGCAACTTCATGTACCGCGACGGCCAGATCGTGGCGGTCGTCGACTGGGAGCTCGCGCACTTCGGCGACCCGATGGAAGACCTCGCGTGGGTGATCACCCGCTCTCTCCTCCAGCCCTTCGTGCCGTTGGGCCCGTGGTTCCGCCGCTACCAGGAGCTGTCGGGCATCGCGGTCGACGACGCGCGTCTCCACTGGTGGACGGCGTTCGCCGTCGTGCGCTGCGTGATCGGCGAAGGCGTCGTCACCGTGTCGGGCGAGGCCAACCCCGAGCGCGGCATGATCTACGGCTTGCTGCAGATGCACCGCCGGGTCACGGTCGACGCGCTCGCTCGCGCCCGCGGCATCGACGTGCGTGCGGCCTCATCGACGCCCGACCCCGCCGCGACCGCGCCGACCGAACGCACGCGCCTGTTCGACCTCGTCGCCGACACCATCGACGACTCCCTCCTGCCCGCGATCGACGACCCGATGGTCACACACCAGGGGCGGTCCATGAGCAGGCTCGTCCGTCACCTCGCGCTCGTCGACCGATTCGGCCCGCGCGTCGGCGCGCAGGACGCGCGCGAGATCAGTGACCTGCTCGACGTCGAGCTCAGCGACGTCGACGCCGCGCGGACCGCGCTCATCACTGCGATCGACACCGGCGCGCTCGACGACGGCCACCACACCGACGCGCTCCTGCAGCTCTTCCGCAACGAGACGACCCGGCAAGCGCCACTGGTGCAGCCGATGCTCGGTCGTCTCGCTACCGTCGAGCTCCCCGACTGGAGAGACTGAAGATGCTCGATCCGTCCACCCTCGTGAGCGGCCGTGACCTCTGGGAGCTCATCGACGCCCGCGCCGCCGCCACGCCCGACAACGAGATGGCGTGCGACGAGCGCGGCCGCCGCATCACGTACGCCGAGTTCCGCCGACGCGCCGAGGAGGTCGCGGCCGGCATCGCCGCGCTCGGTATCGGGGCCGAAGACGTCGTGAGCTGGAGCCTGCCCACCGGTTTCGACGCGATGGTGCTGTCGGCCGCGCTGCGCCGTCTCGACGTCGTGCAGAACCCGATCATCCCGATCTACCGCGAGCGGGAGTTCGGCTTCTGCGCGCGCCAGACCGGCGCCAAGCTCCTCGTCGTGCCCGGCGTGTGGCGGGGCTTCGACTACGAGGCGATGGCGCGCCACATCGCCCAGGAGACGCCCGGCCTCGACGTGCTCGTGGTCGACGGCACAGCAAGTGGCACTGGCGGCCTCCCCGTCGGTGACCCCGCGACCCTTCCGCCACGCGCTGCGCCGCCGGTGACCGCGGCCGAGGGGCCCGTGCGCTGGTTGCTCTACACGTCGGGTACCACCAGCGACCCGAAGGGCGCGCGTCACGGCGACGTCGCGCTCGACCACATCGCCGGCGCGATGGCGCAGCGGCTCGACACGCGCGACCGGGACCGTTCTGGTATCGCGTTCCCGTACACGCACATCGGCGGCATCACGTGGCTGTTCGTCACGTTGCAGTGCGGCGTCGTGCTGGTGCTCGACGAGACCTTCGACGCGCAGCGCACGCCGCGCTACTTCGCGTCGGAGAACGTCACCCACGCGGGATCGGGCACGCCGTTCCACATGGCGTACCTCGCGATCCAGCGCAGCCAGCCCGACGTCCCGCTGTTCCCACACCTGAAGAGCTGCCCCGGCGGCGGGTCGCCCAAGCCGCCCGAGATCCACTACGAGGTGAAGGCCGAGCTCGGCGGCGTGGGGGTGATCTCGTCGTGGGGGCTCACCGAGTCTCCCATCCTCAGCTTCTCCCACACCACCGACTCCGACGAGAAGCTCGCCACCACCGAGGGCACCGCGATGCCCGGTGTCACGCTCGTCGTAGTCAAGGCCGACGGCACGCGCGCGCAACCGGGCGAAGAGGGCGAGCTGCGGGCCAAGGGACCTCAGGTGATGCGCGGCTACCTCGACTCCTCACTCGACGCGGAGGCGTTCGACGACGAAGGCTTCTTCCGCACCGGCGACCTCGGTGTCATCGACGACGAGGGCTACGTGGTGATCACCGGCCGCCTGAAGGACGTCATCATCCGCAACGCGGAGAACATCTCGGCCAAGGACGTCGAGGACCTGCTCTACGAGCACCCGAAGGTGTTCGACGTCGCGGTGATCGGCGTGCCCGACCCGCGAACGTTCGAGCGCGTGTGCGCGGTCGTCGCGCTCGAGGATCCCGACGACCCGCTCACCATGCAGGAGATGCAGGACTTCCTGCGCGGGCGCGCCATCCGCACGCAGGCGATCCCCGAGCAGCTCGAGTTCATCGACGTCATGCCGCGCAACCCGAGCGGCAAGATCACCAAGAACGTGCTCCGCGAGCGCTACGGCGGCACGGGTTGAGCCCGGATGAACCAGGGATGAGTGCACGCGCGCTCGACGACGTCACGTCGAGCCTCGGCTACGGCGTGTACGACGCCGACACGCACTACTACGAGCCGTACGACGCGTTCACCCGTCACATCGATCCCGAGTTCCGCGACCGCGCGGTGCACTCGCGTCCCGACGCCAAGGGCCGTCAACGCCCGTGGTTCGGCGACCAGCCGCTGCGCTTCCTCACCGTGCACCCCGAGGACATCGTCGGCGCGCCCGGCTCGTTGCGGGACGTGTTCGAGCACCCCAACGAATCCACCACCGGCTACTCGATCCGCGCCGCGCCGATGTCGGGTCGCGACGTCCCCGCGTTCATGGACCGCGACGCGCGCCTTGCGTTCATGGACGAGCAGGGGATCGCGGCGTCGCTCGTGTTCCCGAGCGTCGGCGTGACCGTCGAGCACGAGATGCGCCACGACCCGCCGGCGGCGATGGCCAACTTCGTCGCGTTCAACAAGTGGCTCGAGGAAGACTGGGGCCTGCACGGCCGCATCATCGGTGTGCCGCTGCTGTCGTTGCTCGACATCGACCTCGCGGTGATCGAGCTCGACCGCGTGCTCGCACGGGGCGCACGCGCGGTCTACCTGCGGCCGTCGCCGGTGTACGGGCGCTCGCCCGTCGACCCGGTGTTCGACCCGTTCTGGAGCCGCATCGACGAGGCCCACATCCCGGTCGTGATGCACAACTCCAACACGAGCTACAACGAGCTCGTCTCGGTGCACTGGGGCGAAGACCCTGCGCCGAAGGTGAGCGACATCTCGCCGTTGCAGTGGTACCTCGGCATGACCGACCGGCCCATCGCCGACATGCTCGCGGCGCTCGTGCTGCACAACCTGTTCGGCCGCTTCCCGAACGTCGAGGTGCTGAGCATCGAGAACGGGTGCGCGTGGCTGGCGCCGCTGCTCGCGCAGCTCGACCACGCGGTCGCGCTGGCGCGACACGGCCGCTGGCTCGGCGGCAAGTTCGACGACCTGCCGAGCGACATCCTCAAGGCGAAGCTCTCGGTGTCGCCGTTCCCGGAGGAAGACCCGATCGCGCTGGCCGACACGCTCGGGCTCCCGCGGGTGCTGTTCGGCTCCGACTGGCCGCACCCGGAGGGTCTCGAGCGCCCGCTCGACTTCGCTACCAAGCTCGCGCCGCTCGACGACGCGGCCGTCCGCACCGTCATGCGCGGCAACTTCGCGCGACTCTTCGGGCTCGCCCCGTGACGCAGTTCCCCGACGCGGACCTCTGGGAGACGATGCGCACCGCGCGCACCGTTCGCCGCTTCCGCGACACACCGGTCGACGACGACGTGCTCGCGCGCTGTCTCGAGGCCGCGACGTGGGCGCCCAATGGATCGAACGAGCAGGCGTGGCGGTTCGTGGTGCTGCGCTCACCCGAAGTACGCGCGGTGCTCGGCCCCGCATACCGCGACGGCTTCGCGCACATCGTCGACCTCTACGGCCTGGAGCGCCCGGCTGACGACGACGACTCGCGCCGCGCCCGCATGACTCGCAGCATGTTCCATCTCGTCGACCACGTCGACGCCGTGCCGGTGTTCGTGCTCTTCTGCACGCGCCCCACGCCCGGCTTTCCCGAGTTGCTGGTCGGTTCGTCGATCTACCCCGCGCTGCAGAACTTTCTCCTCGCGGCGCGCGCGCACGGGCTCGGTGCCGCGGTGTCGAGCTGGTACACGTACCGCGAGCGCGAGCTCCGTGACCTCATCGGCATGCCCGACGACTGGACGATGGCCGCGCTCGTCGCGGTCGGCTACCCGCAAGGAGGCCACGGGCCCGTGCGCCGTCGTCCCGTGGGCACCGTTACCGCCGTCGACCACTGGGACGCGCCGCTCCTGCCGTGATCAGCGCGACCGAGTCAGAGCGCGAGGTGGAGGCGCAGCGCACGATCCAGTTCCACGAGCAGATCCGCGGGTAGTCGGCCGACGACGGCACCGATGCGGTCATGTGCCACCGATCGGATCTGCTCCGCCTGCGCCTTGGAATCATGCGCGAGATCGCAGCGCGTTGCCGGGAGCAATACCTGGAACGGATGCATCCGTTCGATGTTCGATGTCACCGGCACGACGGTCACGACGCCGCGCCCGAGCCGGTCGGCCGTTCGATTTGCCCCGTCGTTGCTGACGATCACGGCTGGCCGCCGCCTGTTCGCCTCACCCGCACGCGCGGGATCGAGATCGACCCACACGACGCTCAGCCGGCACTCAGCGGTCTGCAGCCACGATGACCCGTTCGATCGGCGACACTGGGGGGATCGTGGAACCCATCAACGAGGCAACTCCCCCCACGGGCGACGACCCCCCGCTCCGCGCCACCCGAGCCACCCGCGCCGCCGGAGCAGGCACCCCGGCGCGGGTTCCACGTCCCGCGCTGGCTCGTGGCCGCGGTCGCCATCGTGCTCGTCGGTGCGCTCGGCTACGGCCTCGGCGCGCTGACCAAGGACGACAACTCGAGCAGCGCGACCCCGGCCACGCCGCAGACGCCGGCGCAGCCGACTCCCACGCCGTCGACGACCCCGGCCACGCCCGGTGCGGCCGCGCTGGCGCAGATCATCGTGCGGCAGGCCGACCTGCCGTCGACGTACAGCGTCGAGCTCATCCCCGAAGGCAACCAGGTGACCGGCACCGCCACCCTCGACCTCTGCAACGGCACGTTCCCGAGTGAGTCGCTCCGCACCGCGCGGCTGCAAGTGGTCGCGGCCGACGCGCAGGGCGACATCCCGCTCAGCACCGAGGCCGTGCTCTACCAGGACCCGGCCGCGACCACGCAGGCGTTCGACGAGCTCGCGTCGGTCGCCGCGAAGTGCCCGAGCACACCGGTGCGCAGCCCGTCGGGCGGCTCGACCGTCACCACCAAGTTCGACCCCGCGCCCGATGGCGCGTGGCCGCAGACCCCCACTGTCGACCGGCTCGCCTACAGCTTCACGTCGACGGATCTCTCGGGGAACTCGTCGAAGTCGATCGCGGTCTACCTCAAGCGCGGGCGTGCGCTGCTCGGCCTCTACTTTCCCGACCCGGCCGGCACGCCCACCATCGCGGCGCAGTCCACGATCCCGGGCATCGTCTCGGTGTTCGCGAACCGGCTCGCGCAGCTCCCGGACTCTGTGGTCAACGGCTGACGCCACGTGCCGCCCGACCTGTCGCTCTGGGAGAACTTCGGCTGAGCCCGAGGTTCGTCACCTAGGGTGAACGCCACTCACGCGCGCGGCGGTCCGCGGGAAGGACCCCATTGTCGGTAGCCAAGCGACGCATCGAGCGCGACGACGAGGATCTCGTCCGCCTGTACCTCCACGACATCGGGCAACACCCGTTGTTGACCAAGGACGACGAGATCCGCCTCGCACAGGCGATCGAGGCCGGCACCGCCGCGAGCGAGGCGCTCGAGGCGCCGGGCGACGGCCCGAGCCCGAGCGAGCGACGGGCGCTGCGCCGCGCGGTGCGAGCCGGGGCCGACGCCCACGACGCGTTCGTGCTCGCGAACCTGCGGCTGGTGGTGTCGATCGCCAAGAAGTACCAGGCGTCGGGGCTCCCGCTGCTCGACCTCGTGCAGGAAGGCAACCTCGGCCTGATCCACGCGGTCGCGAAGTTCGACTGGCGCAAAGGGTTCAAGTTCTCCACCTACGCGACGTGGTGGATCCGCCAGGCGATCTCGCGGGGCATCTCGAACAGCAGCCGCGTCATCCGGCTGCCGGTGCACGCGAGCGACCACCTCGTCGCGCTGCAACGCATCCGCGGCGAGCTCGCGATCACGCTCGGCCGCACCCCGACACGCGCCGAGCTCGCGGCCGCGCTCGACCTGCCCGAGGACAAGGTCGCCGAGATCATGCGGTTCGCGGTGGGGCCGTTGTCGCTGTCGGAGCCGATCGGCGACGACACCACCGAGCTCGGCGATCTCGTCGAAGACCAGTCGGTGCAGTCACCGTA
This sequence comes from uncultured Actinomycetes bacterium, assembly GCA_963721435.1. Taxonomy (GTDB): domain Bacteria; phylum Actinomycetota; class Acidimicrobiia; order IMCC26256; family DASPTH01; genus CAVRJC01. Next base: position 607,847 of record CAVRJC010000012.1, on the reverse strand, counting down.
CGAAGCCGCGGCGCTCGCGCTGCTGCCGCGCGAGGTCGCCGCGCTGCTCGGCGTGCTCGACGAGCGTGAGCAGCTCATCATCTCACTGCGCTTCGGCCTCGACCGCGGCGAGCCCCGGACGCTCGCCGAAGTCGGCGACGAGTTCAACCTCACCCGCGAGCGCATCCGCCAGATCGAAGCCAAGGCGATGTCGAAGCTGCGTCACCCGGCGTTCGCCACGAACATCCACGCGCTGATCGAAGGCTGAACGGCGCCTCGCCCCTGCGCGTTACCCGAGCTCTTCGATGAACTCGTCGGCGCTCATGGGCTTCGAGAACATCGGGAAGTCGTAGCTCAGCGCGTTGTCGTGCTCGTCGATCGAGGTCGCGGCGACGCAGTCGTTGAGCGTGATCACCTGGTAGCCGTTCTCGTAGCCCGAGCGCATCGTCGACTCGACACAGCAGTTCGTGAGGAAGCCACCGATCGCGATCGTGGTGATGCCCTTGCTCCGCAGCATGAAGTCGAGGTTCGTGCTCGCGAACGCATCCAGGCCGCGCTTGCCCTCGACCACGATGTCGCCCGGTTGCGGCGTGAGGTCGTCGACGATCGCGGCACCCCACGTGCCCTTCACGAACGCGTTGGTGTCGACCACGCCTTTGAGGATCCCGTACGGCGTCGCACTGATCTCGTTGTACCCCTCGGTGAACGTGATCGGCGCGTGCATCACCGTGACGCCCGCTTCGCGCGCGGCGTCGACGACGCGTTGCGTGTTGGCGATCATGCCGTTCTTGTCCATCACTTCCTGCACCGCGCCGTGGAGCGCGCCACCGTCGGACGTGAAGTCGTTCTGGTACTCGATGAGCACGATGGCGGTGGTCGACGGGTCAATGGCCATGGGGCCTCCTGTCACTGAGCGCGACGGCTACACCGACGCGAGCACTTCGCGGACTTCGACGCTCCGCACCTTCACGTTGCCGGGCGCGTTCGCCATCGGCGGCCCGCCCACGGTGAACTGCGACGCCGCGCCGCGCGCCTGCTCCTCGGTGTCGAACACGACGACCGACACGCCGCGGCCACCGACCGGCGCGAGCCAGTAGCCACCCAGTGCTCCGTGCTCGCGTGCGTTCGGCGCCGCGAACTTCGGGAGGATCTCCCGCGCGGCCTCGATGTCGGAATCATCGGCGTCGACTTCGACGAAGACGGCGTACATGCTGTGCCTCCTGGGATTCGGGACTCGCTCCACCATCCCAGGCCGCCGTCGGCCGCGCAAGCGCTGCGCCTCCGCCCCACTCACGCCATCACCGACCCTCCCACCCGAACACCCGTCAGTTCCAGTAGCCATGTCGGCCACTTCTGACGGTTCCTCGTTGAACTGGGGTTGAGCACCCGTTTACGCCCTGGCAGAGTCGGGGATGCTGCAATCGGTCATTGGACGACAGGTAGGAGTCGATCAATGCACGAGTCCCGTATGCACGCGACCCGCGATGTACTCGCCCGTGCCCGAGCCTTCGGGTTCAGATTGGTGTTCCGAGACGACGCCGGAACCATGCCGTGGGCCTGGCAGCAAGACGGCCAGCTGCGCGAGTTGCGTTTCCCCTCGCGCGGCCTGGCCCTCGACTACATCGAGGACCGCCTGCGACGCGTCACGTATCACACGTAGCAGACAGCACCGCTGACGACTGACTGTGCGGCACCGCCGGCGCGCGGGTGATGGAACGGGCACCCGCGCGCCGGCACCAGTGCCCGCGCTACAGCGGGATCTCCGTGTACATGCCGCTCGTGATCGTGGTGATCGGTGCGTCGGCGCCGGTCATCAGCTGCATCACCGGTTGCGCGGCGAGGTCACTGAAGTACGCGTCGGCGAGCTTGCCCGCCGCCCGCGCGCTCTCGAACTCCCACGACGCGACGAGGCACTCGCTCATCAGGCCCGCGTCGTTGAGCTGCATGAGGCGGCACCCGACCGCACCGTGCGACTCGAGGAAGTCGAACGCGACACTCGCCAGTTCGAGCGCGGCCTCGAAGCGACCGGGAAGCGCACGCGAGATGTGCGCTTCGATCACGTGACCACGGCCGGCTGCGGCCGATCGCCCGAGTGGGATCTCGATACCGAGGCTCATGTTCTCCAGCACGATCGGGCTCGCCTCCGAGTTCACCCGATCGAGCAGGGCTTGGGTCTCTTGGTCCGCGTTGAGGGCGTCGGTCCATGCGCCCCACGCCTCGCCGTTCGCGAACTCGGTCGTGAAGATGTACGTGCCGGTCGCCTCACCCGCGAGGCCGGCGACGAGAAGGCGGCTCTCCCCGGCGCCGTGGCGTTCGAAGAGCTTGGCCGCTTCGAGGGCGAGGGCGGGTATGTCCTGACTGCGCCCGGGCTTTGCTCGGCTGACGGTGGTCTCGACAACGGGCATGGTGCGCTCCTTCTGTGGCGTCGACACTGCAGTGCCCTGCCCGGTCCGGATTCGCCGATCTCGGGGCGCTCGACGCCGACTGCGGGAGCGCGGCATCACCTCTCTTCCACCCGAGGACGGGCGATACCGACGCACCCACTCTTCCGCCCCATTCGCTCGGTGTCAAGGGCCACGATCGCGTCGTGTTGGAGGTGAGCCTCGACGTGTGTTCGAAGAGATCGTGTGGCTCAGTTCACCGCGTCGTTCGTGACGTCGCGGCCGCAGCCCGGGCAGTAGCTCGCGTCGGCACGCATCTTCGTGCCGCACGCGATGCAGTACCGCACGTCGGTGGCCGGCGCGCCCGGAGGCGGCGGCGGTGGCATCGCGCCGGAGTCGATCGGCGCCGACCGCGTCATCGGCAGGTCGACGATGTCGCGCGGCGCGTTCTGCCACTCCCTGAGCGTCCTCGCCTCCGCGTCGGCGATCGCCTTCGGGCGCTGGATGAGGTACATGATCCCGAACACGATCGCGAGCAGTGCGACCAGCCATCCCCACGCCGCCGGCGAGAACGCGCCCACTCGAATCGATCGTCGCTGCAGGTTCTTCGCATCGGACCACGCCCAGAAACCGAGCCCGATCGCGATCAAGAAGCCGATGTACTGCACTGTTCCCGCTCTCGTTCCGTGCTCGTGTCCGAGCCGACAGTGTCGCACCTGTGGCCACACCGACCAACGCGGCTCCTCCCCCTACCATGCGACGCTCTGACTCACACCAGCAACGCCGCACCGATCGACAACACCAGGGAAGCGGTGCGTTGGGTCGACGACGACCGGGCGTTGGCCGATCTCGTGCGCGTGCTGCTCGACGAACCTGCGTACGGCCTCGACACCGAGTTCCTCGGCGAGCGCACGTACTGGCCGCAGCTCTGCCTCGTGCAGATCTCGTGGGCGCACGGCGTCGCCCTCGTCGACCCGCTCGCCTGTGACGTGCGGGCGCTCGCCGAAGTGCTGCGCGCGCCCGCCACGATGGTCGCGCACGCCGGCGCGAGCGATCTCCCGATCCTCGAGCGCGCCGTCGGCGCGCGACCCGCGGGTCTGTTCGACGTGCAACTCGCCGCGGGCTTCGTCGGGCTCGGCTCGCCCTCGCTCTCGTCGCTCGTGTCGATCCTGCTCGACGTTCGGCTCGACAAGTCGGAGCAGCTCAGTGACTGGTCGACGCGCCCGCTCACCGAGGCCGCGCGCAGCTACGCCGCGTCCGACGTCGTGCACCTGCTGCCGCTCGCAGTCGCGCTCCGCCACCGCCTCGTTGACCTCGGCCGCGAGTCGTGGGCCGCGTCCGAGTGCGAGCGGTTGCGCGTGTCGGAGCTCAAGCGGCCGGAACCCGACACTGCGTGGTGGAAGATCAAGGGCGCGACCGGTCTGCGCGGGAAGAAGGCGCAGATCGCGCAGGCCGTCGCCGCGTGGCGCGAGCGACGCGCGCAGGAGCTCGATGTGCCGCCGCGCTTCGTGCTGCCCGAGCTGGCGCTCGCCGCAGTCGTCGGGCGTCCGCCGCGCACGGTCGACGACGTGCTTGCGTTGCGCGGTGTCTCGCGCATGTCGAACGCGACCGCGAAGGAGCTGGTCGCTGCCGTCGAAGCCGGGCGCGCCATGGACCCGAGTCGGTTGCGACCCCCGGTGAAGGTCGACGATGTTCCCGAGCTCGACGCCGCCGTCGCGTTACTCGTCGCGTACGTCGCGGAGCTGTCGGCGTCGGAGCAGATCGACCGCCAGCTCGTGGCGACGCGCGACGACATCAAGAACCTCGTCTACGGACGGCCGAGCCGGCTCGACTCCGGTTGGCGCAGCACGCTCGCCGGCAACGCGCTCCGCCGCCTGCTCACCGGCGACGCCGTCGTCCGCTTGATCGACGGCGGCCGCCGCCTCCGCCTGGAGGAGTAGCGGAGGGGATCACCCGACGAACGTGAGGTCCCGATTGCATGGTTCGCTTCGCTGATGTGCTCAGTGCTGTCCGAGGCCGAGGTCGACGGCCACGCCGATGAGCGTGGAGACATTGGGGTCGACGGTGACCGTGTCGTTGCCGTCAAGGGTGTTGACCTGGAGGTGGTCGAGCGTCTCGCTGCCGGTGACCTGCGTGTCGGCCTGAAGACCGGCAACGTCGACCTGACCGTCGTGTGCGGTGACGGTGACGCGGTCGGCCTGGCTCGTGCCATTGACCGTGACGAGGTCGGGCTGTTGGTCAGCGCCACCGCCGCCGCCAGAGAGGTCGATGTTCGCGTGGCGGACCGCGGTGCCGTCCAAGTTGTTGACCGTGACGGTGTCGGTGCCACCGAGCGCCTTCAGGTTGAAGATCTCGATGTCGTTCATGTCCATGCGGATGGCAGCGGGATCGCGCAGGAACACAGCCTGGGATCCGTTGGCCGACAAGCTCATGGTCTCGTTCACGTTGGCACCGTTGAACTGCATGACGTCTTCGTTCCCGTTGCCCCCGTCGACGGCATCGCTGCCCTGGCCGGGATTCCACACGAAGAAGTCCTTGCCGTTTCCGAGGAAGACGCTGTCGGTGCCCCGGCCGGCGTCGACACTGTCGTCGCCGTTCCCGCCGAAGATCACGTCATTGCCGTCGCCCGTCTTGATGGTGTCGTTGCCGTTCCCTCCCGCGACCGTCAACGTGTTGCCGGCGAGTACGCCCGCAGCTTCCGTGAACTGGTCGTCGCCGTTGCCGAGGGTGACCGAGATGGCATTGAAATCGGCCAGATTGAAACGGTGCACATTCGCGGGGTCGTCTCCGAAGGCGACCTGCACCTCCGTCGCATCGGCGTCGAGAACGACGATGTCGGGGCCATTGGTGCCGGTGATGGTGAGCGTGTTGTTCGCGATGAACGCCGAGCCTGCGCTCTCGGCGGCAGCCGCCGGTGCGACGAACGCCGGTCCGGCGGATACCAGACCGACGGCCAACGCCGCGACCGCGGCCAGGCCGAGTGGACCGGCGCTGCGAGCTCTGAATCTGCCCATGGGGGGTTCCTTCTCTCTCCCGTGCCGACCGTGTTGTCGACTCGGTTCGAGGAGCAGTACGTCGCCGGCACGAATCCGGTTCGCGATCGGTTCGCGCACGCTTCGCCGGCGGACACGCGATGACCTGGCGGGTGCTTGCCGGCTGTGAGTTCTCGATCCAGTTTCGCCCAGGAGTGGTCGGGTACACGGCTCGATGGGTGACGGTGGCGCCCACGAGGTTTCCGCGCGAGAGTGGCGGCATCGACCACCCCGGGGGTGAGGCGATGCGCATTGCGATGCACGTCAACGGCATCGGTCAGCAGCACGACCTCGAGCCGCGTGTTCTCCTCGTGCAGTACCTGCGCGACGCGTGCGGGCTCACCGGCACGAAGGTCGGCTGTGACACGTCGACGTGCGGCGCGTGCACGGTGCTCGTGAACGGCGAGTCGGTGAAGTCGTGCACGATGTTCGCCGCGCAGGCGGACGGTGCCGAGGTCACCACCATCGAGGGCCTCGCGCACGACGGCGAACTCCACCCGGTGCAGGTCGCGTTCATGGAGAACCACGCGCTCCAGTGCGGGTTCTGCACGGCCGGCATGGTGATGGCGGTGGCGTCGTTCCTCGACGAGCACCCCGATCCCACCGAGCGCGACGTACGGCTCGGCCTCGAGGGAAACCTCTGCCGCTGCACCGGCTACCACAACATCGTGCAGGCAGTCCTCGCGGCGGCGTCACGATGACCCCGGTGATGGGCACCCGGCAGTTGCGCCGCGAGGACCCGCCGCTGCTCACGGGGGAAGCCCTCTTCGTCGACGACCTCGTGGTGCCGGGCGCGCTGCACGTCAAGCTCGTGCGCAGCCCGCACGCGCACGCGCGCATCGTCTCGATCGACACCGCGCCCGCGCTGGCGGTGCCCGGCGTCGTCGCCGTGCTCACGGGCGAGGACCTCCAGGCCGAGTGGCAGACGCCGCTCCCGTGCGCGTGGCCGGTGACGGCCGAGATGAAGAACCCCCCGCACTGGCCGCTCGCGGTCGGCGAAGCGTGCTTCGCGGGCGACGGCGTCGCCGTCGTCGTGGCCGAGACTCGGGAGGCCGCGCGCGACGCGATCGAGGCAGTCGTCGTCGAGTACGAGGAGCTGCCCGCGGCGGTGGATCTCGCCGACGCCGCGACCGATCGCGTGCTCGCCCACCCCGAGCTCGGTACCAACGCCAGCTACACGTGGGAGCTCATCCCCGACCCCGCGGCGATCGAGCGCGCGTTCACGGAAGCTGCACACACGGTGCGCGAGCGGTACGTGCACCAGCGGCTGATCCCGTCGGCGATGGAGACGCGCGGTGTGTGCATCGTCCCCGAGCCCTACGGCGGCGACTTCACGATCTACTCGTCGACCCAGATTCCCCACATCCTGAAGGTCCAGCTCGGGATCATCCTGGGGATCGCAGAGCACAAGCTGCGGGTGGTGGCACCGTCGGTGGGTGGAGGTTTCGGCTCGAAGCTCGACGTCTATCCCGAAGAGGTGATCTGCCTCGCGCTCGCGCGTCGGTTGGCGCGGCCGGTGCGATGGCTCGAAGAGCGTGGCGAGGCCGCACAGGCGACGATCCAGGGCCGCGGGCAGATCCAGGAGATCGAGCTTGCCGCCGACGGCGACGGACACATCACCGCCGTGCGCGTCCGGATCGTCGCCGACATGGGCGCGTACCTCCAGCTCGTCACGCCGGGGATCCCGTTGCTCGGCGCGTTCATCTATCACGGCGTGTACGACATCCCCGCGTACTCGTTCTCGTGCACGGGTGTGTTCACGAACCTCACGCCCACCGACGCGTACCGCGGCGCGGGTCGTCCGGAGGCGACGTACGCGATCGAGTCCGCGATCGAGGCGCTGGCCCGGGAGACGGGCATCGACCCCGTCGAGATCCGCCGCCGGAACTTCATCGCGGCCGACCAGTTCCCGTTCGCGACGTCGGCGGGGCTCGAGTACGACAGCGGCAACTACCCGGTCGCGCTCGATCAGGCGTTGGAGATGGCCGGCTACGAGAACCTGCGTGCCGAACAGGAAGCGCGTCGCGCGCGCGGTGACACCGTGCAGCTCGGGATCGGGATCTCGGTGTACGTCGAGATGTGCGGGCTCGCACCGAGCCGCCTGCTCGGCCAGCTCAACTTCGGCGCCGGCGGCTGGGAGCACGGTATCGTGCGCGTGCTGCCGACGGGCGTGGTCGAGGTGGTCACCGGTACCGCGCCGCACGGGCAGGGGCACGAGACGAGCTGGTCGATGATCGTCGCCGACCAGCTCGGCATCCCGGCGGACCACGTCGAGGTGCTCCACTCCGACACCGCGATCTCGCATCTCGGGCTCGACACCTACGGCTCGCGCTCGCTCGCGGTCGGCGGGAGCGCGATCTACGCGGCGTGCCAGAAGGTCATCGCCAAGGCCGCGAAGATCGCCGCCCACCAGATGGAGGCCGCCGAAGACGATCTCGAGTTCGTGGCGGGCAGCTTCCAGGTGAAGGGCAGCCCCGCGAACGCGATGACGATCCAGGCGATCGCGTTCGCGGCGTTCACCGCCCACGATCTGCCCGAGGGCCTCGAGCCGAACCTCACCGCCGAGGCCTCCTTCGACCCGCTGAACTTCACCTTCCCCTTCGGCGCGCACATCGCCGTCGTCGACGTAGACACCGAGACCGGCGATGTGCGGCTCGTGCGTTACATCGCGGTCGACGATTGCGGCAACCAGGTCAATCCCCTCATCGTGGAAGGTCAGGTGCACGGGGGAGTGGTGCAGGGCGCGGCGCAGGCCCTGTTCGAGGAAGCCCTCTACGACGGTGCCGGCAACCTCCTCACCGCGAGCATGCTCGACTACCTCGTGCCGTCGGCGGCGGAGCTGCCGAGTTTCGAGCTCGGCACCACGGTGACGCCGACACCGGTGAACGCGATGGGAGTGAAGGGAGTCGGTGAGGCGGGAACCATCGGGGCCACGCCCGCAGTGATGAACGCAGTCATCGACGCGCTCGCGCCATACGGCGTGACCGCGCTCGACATGCCCGCGTCACCCCAGCGGGTCTGGGACGCGATCAGCGCTGCGAACGGCGACGCCCGATGATCCCCGTCGCGTTCGAGTACCAGCGGGTCGGCTCCGCGGACGAAGCGGTCGCCGCGCTCGGTGAGTACGGCGACGACGCCAAGCTGCTCGCGGGCGGCATGTCGCTGATCCCGTTGATGAAGCTGCGGCTCGCGACACCATCGGTGCTCGTCGACGTCGGTCCCGCCCGGGATCTCTCGTACATCCGCGACGACGGCGACCACATCGCGATCGGTGCGCTGACTCGTCACCACGACCTCGAGCACAGCGATCTCCTCGCCCAGCAGTGCGGCGTGCTGCGCGCGGTGGCCGGCGAGGTCGGCGACCCTCAGGTGCGACACCGTGGCACCCTCGGCGGCTCGGCCGCGCACGGCGACCCCGCGTCGGACCTCCCCGCCGCGCTCCTCGCGCTCGACGCGGTGTTGGTCGCGCGCGGCCCGGCCGGCGAGCGGACGATCGACGCGCGAGACTTCTTCGTCGGCTTCCTCGAGACGACGCTCGCGCCCGACGAGCTGCTCACCGAGATCCGCGTGCCGAAGACCGGAGCGACCGGCTTCAACTACCAGAAGTTCAACCGGCGGGCGCAGGACTGGGCGATCGTCGGCGCGCTCGCGGTCCACACCGGCACGACGCGTGTCGCGCTCGTGAACATGGGCAGCACACCGGTGCGCGCGTCGGCAGTGGAGGACGCGCTGGCGTCGGGCGCATCGATCGCCGACGCGGCCGAGCACGCCGCCGACGGGAGCGAGCCGCCGACCGATCTCAACGCGACGCCAGAATTCCGCGAGCACCTCGCACGCGTCCTCGTTCGCCGAGCCCTCGAGGCCGCCGCCTGACCGAGCTTCGTGCATTCCCCCCAAGGAGGTCCTCACTTGCCGGTTCTCGAACGAGTTCTCGCGTCCTGGCACCGCCTTCGGTGTTGCCCGCCGCCGCCCCGCGTCACCGGCGTCACTGCCGGCCCGGGGGGAGGCAGCGGTGAGGTCACGGTCACGTGGGACCCGCTCCCGGCTGCTGCGCAGGTCGCGTTCTACCGTGTCTACGAGCGCAAGGGCACGGGCCTGTGGTGGCATCTCGCCGTCGTCACCGACGCCGCGCTCGGTGCGATCGTTCCCGGTCGGCTGGGCCTCGTCGATGCGTTCGACTTCTGGCCCTGGCCGTCGGGCGGCACCGGCCCCCCTCCCCGCTGCTATGCGGTGAGCGCGGTGTCGACGCGTGGTCTCGAAGGCCCGATGTCGATCGAGGTGTGCGGCTCACCCATCGGGCCGTGAGATCACGAACATGTCGAAAACGACGCCCCGAGGCCGCGACCTGACCGACTCTCGCGAGATCCCGTACACCTTCGTGATTCCCGCGCAGTGGGTGGCGACCCCACTCGACCGCACCGTCGCCATCCCGCCCCCGCGCCCGAAGCAGCCGGGCGTGACGGTTCCTCGGTGGCTCGTCGCGGTCGTCGGCGTCGTCATCCTGCTCGTCGGCGCGATCGGGTTCGCCGTGGGCGCCTCGATGCGAGACGACGGCGAACCCTCGACCGCGTCCGCGCCTCAGCGGGACAGCACATCGGCCAACCGTGCACCCCGGATCGTTCCGAGCGCGAACTCGTCGGTCTTGGCGTTGCTCGTCGTGGAGAACGCCGACGTGGCGACGCCCTTGGGTGTTCAGCTCGTGCCCGACGGCAACATCGTCAACGGGCAGCCGACGCTTCGAATTGTGCAACAGCGCATTCCCGAGTGAGTCGCTGCGCAGCGAACGGCTGCAAGTGGTTGCCGTCGAGCCGCAGGGCAGAGCGCTGCTGAGCACCGAGGCAGTCCTCTACACCAACCCCTCGGCAGCGATGCAAGCATTCAGCGAGTTGGCGACGGTGACGGCGCACTGTGCCGAGACTCCGCTGGCGAGCGCGGTCGGTGATCCCGTCATCACGACGGTCTCCGGCACCGCACCGGACGCGGCGTGGCCGCAGACCCCGACCGTCGATCGGCTGGCGTACAGCTTGAGCACCACGAACCAAGCGGGCAGGACCCACAAGTCGGTCGTGGTGTACCTCCGACGGGGGCGGGTCATGCTGGCAGTCTTCTTCCCGATGTCCGACGGTGCGCAACCCTCGATTTCCGGTCGCACCACGATCCCCGACATCGTGACGCTCTTCGCCAACCGGGTCGCGCGAGTCCCCGACTCAGTGGCCAACGGCTGAGGCATTCGCCCGGTAGCGGTATCGATGACGGCGCGTCACTGATCCGGAGACTTCGCCGCGCAAATCGGGACGTCCGAGATGTGAGTGCCTGCTACGGATGTGTCAGCATCGCCGGCAATGGAGCACCAGGCTCGTCTCCGGCTCGGGATCGACGTCGGCGGCACGTTCACCGACATCGTCGCCGTCGGCACGACTCGCGTCACCCGGGGCAAGGTGCCGTCGACGCCCGGCAACCCGGCCGAGGGCGTGGTCGCGGCCTGTGAGCTGATCGCCGCCGAGCTGGGCACCGGGCTGCCCGGCCTTCTCGCCCGCGTCGATCGGTTCGGGCTCGGCACCACGGTGGTCACCAACGTGCTGGCCACCCGCACCGGCGCCCGGCTCGGGCTCGTGACCACGCGGGGCTTCGAAGACCTCATCCCGCTCGCCCGCGGCAACCGCGTCAGCGAAGACGGCTGGCTGCTGCTCCCGCCCCCGCTGGTCGAGCGGGTGCGCATCGTCGGCGTTCCCGAGCGCGTCAACCGCGACGGCGCGGTGCTCGAAGCCGTCGACGAGGCGGCGGTGGCCCTCGCCGCGAAGTACCTGGTGGAGGTCGAGCAGGTCGACGCGGTGGTGGTGTCGCTGCTGTGGTCGTTCAAGAACCCGGCCAACGAGCGCGCGGTGCGCGCCACCATCGCGGCCGAGCATCCCGGCATGCCCGTGATCCTGGGCTCCGATCTCGCGCCGGTGATCCGCGAGTACGAGCGCACGCAGTTCGCGTTGCTGAACGCGTACGTCGGCGGCGCGCTCGACTGGCTCGACCCGCTCGCGGCGCAGCTGCGCGCCGCCGGGCTCACGGTGCCGATCGTGCTCACCCATTCGAGCGGCGGCGCGACCACCGTCGACGGCGCTCGCGCGGTGCCGATCGGCCTCGCGCAGTCGGGCCCCGCGGCGGGTGCGGCCGCGGCCACCGAGCTGGCGCGCGCGCTCGACGACCCCGACATCGTCACCTGTGATCTCGGCGGCACGTCGCTCGACGTCGCGCTCATCGCGGGCGGCCAGGCGCTGCGCCGCAACCGCGGCTCGCTGCTCGGGCACTGGGCCGCGCTGTCGATGGTCGACGTCGACTCCGTCGGCTCCGGCGGCGGCTCGCTCGCGTGGGTCGACTCGGTCGGTGCGATCCGGGTGGGCCCGCAGTCGGCCGGCGCCGATCCGGGGCCCGCGTGCTACGGCCGGGGCGGCACGCAGGCCACGCTCACCGACGCGCTCGTGGTGCTCGGCTACATCGATCCCGCGCGCTTCCTCGACGGCCGCATGCCGCTCGACGCCGACCGTGCGCGCGAGGCGTGCGCGGCGGTCGGCCGCGTCGCGGGGCTCGACCCGGTCGAGACCGCGTGGGGCATCCGTGAGGTCGCGCTCGCCTCCATGGTGCGGGCGGTGCGCAACCGCATCGCCACCCGCGGCCTCGTCGCGTCGGAGCTGTCGCTCATGGCCTACGGCGGGTGCGGTGGCCTGTTCGCGTGCGACATCGCGCACGACATCGGTGCCCGCCGCTCGGTGCTCCCCGACCTCGCGTCGGTGTTCTCCGCCTACGGCGCGGCGACGGCCGCGCTGCACCGCGAGCGCGTGCAGTCGCTCGCCACCAAGCTGCCCGTCAGCGAGGAGCTCGTGCGCGCGACCTTCGCCACCCTGCGCGCCGGCGTGCTCGCCGACCTCGACGGCGACGGCGTGCCCGCCGCGCAGTGCCGGGTGCGGCTCGAAGCCGACCTGCGCTTCGACCGTCAGGGATCGGAGCTGACGGTGCCCGTCGACGAGGCCGGCGACGGTCGCCCGCAGATCGACGGCCTGGAGGCGCGGTTCAAGGCGGAGTACGCGCGACGCTTCGGCGAAGGCGCGATCGCGATGGGCGTACCGGTCGAGCTGATGACCCTGCGCGCCATCGGCAGTGCCACCGACGACGACACTGCAGCGCCACCGCGACGACACCGGCGCCGAGACCGCCGACACGATCGAAGCGCCGACCGCCGCGTACGACACGCGCACTGCCGCCGCGTCGCGCACCCGCCCCGTGCAGCTCGAACGCCACGCGGCGGCGACCGCGGTCCCCGTCCATGACCGCGACGGCATCGGCGCAGGCGCGGTGCTCACCGGCCCCGCGCTCGTCGACACCGGCGACACCACGGTGTGGGTGCAGCGCGGCTACCGCGCCCGGGCCGACGCACGCGGCGCGCTGATCCTCGAGCCCGATGACGCGACGCAGGGAGCAGCGCGATGAGCACGAGCATCGACCCGATCCTGCTCGAGGTCACCCGCAGCCGGCTCCAGTCGGTGGTCGACGAGGGTGCAGTCGCCATCGAGCAGACCGCGGTGAGCCCGATCGTCGCCGAGGGCAAGGACTACTCGTGCAACATCCTCGGCCCCGCGGGCGAGCTGCTCGCGGGCGGCGGCAAGGTCGAGTACAAGTGGGCCGGCGCCCGCAACCTCGTCGAGCACACGCTGGCGCGCCACGCGGCCACGCTGGCACCGGGCGACGTGTTCGTCGCCAACGACCCGCACAGCGGTGGCGGCAACCACCCGCAAGACGTCGAGATCTGCCGTCCCGTGTTCGTGGGCGAAACCCTCGTCGGGTGGATCGCGGCGTCGGCGCACCTGATCGACGTCGGCGGCATGACATTCGGCTCGTGGGCACCCGACGCCACCGAGTGCTACCAGGAGGCAGTCCGCTTCCCGCCGGTGCGCCTGTTCGCCGCCGGGGTCGAGTGCCGCGACACGTGGGACCTCATCCTCACCAACGTGCGCCTGCCCCGCCTCGTGGAGATGGACCTGCGCGGGCTCGTCGCCGGGTGCCACGTGTCGGCGGCGAAGCTCGCGGCGGTGGTGGAGACCGTCGGCGTCGATGAGTTCGCGCACACCCTCGCCGCGATGTGCGACACCGCGGAGGCGGTGCTGCGCGACCGCATCGCCCGTCTCGCCGGCGGCACCTACTCGATGACCGGCTGGGTCGAGTGGGGCGACGAGCAGTACGAGCTGCCGTGCACGCTCACGGTGGAAGGCGACGCGCTGCACTTCGACTTCACCGGCGCGGCCGCGCAGGTGCCGCACTTCATCAACTCGAAGGCGTTCATCGTGCACGGCCAGGTGGTCGCCGACGTCCGCAACCTCCTCGGCCAGGACCTGCCGTTCTGCGAGGGCGTCTACCGGCCCATCGTGACGGTGTGCCCGCCCGGCACGATCGTCGACTCCACGCCGCCCGCGCCGATCGCGTCGGCGCACCTCGACGTGGCGATGAACTGCACCGCGCTCGCCACGCAGTGCGTGCAGCTCGCGCTCGCGGCCACCGCCGATCGCCACGCTGCCGCGCCTCTACGCGGGGCCGTCGGGCCAGGCCGCGCTCGCCAACCACTCGTGGTCGTACCGCACGCCCGACGGCAACATCGACGGCTGGGTGCTGAGCGAGAGCTTCCAGCCGGGCTCGTCGGCCGGGGTCGGCCACGACGGCAGCGACCTGTTCGCCAACCTCGTGGGCACCCAGCACGTGCTCGACTTCGTCGACATCGAGATCATCGAGGCGTGGTACCCGATGCAGGTGATCGAGAAGGCCGCCGCGCCCGGCCCGCACGGCGCCGGCCGGTTCCGCTCCGGTTCGGGGTGCCGGATGGCCTACCGGGTCGCGGGCGACGAGCGGCTCACCGGCGCGATGTTCGGCATGCGCGAGACCGTGCCCATCGGCGGCGTGGCCGGCGGGTTCCCCGGCGCGCCCACCGAGTTCGGGATCCGTTCCGCCGATGGTCACCTCGAGATGCTCGCCGCGCACGCCGCGGGCGTGACGCTCGGGCCGGGCGAGGCGTTCGAGTTCTGCGCGGGCTCCGGCGGCGGCTGGGGCGACCCGCTCGACCGCGACCCGGCGCTCGTCCGCGTCGACGTGCGCATCGGGCGGCTCACGCACGCGGAAGCCGACGACACCTACGGCGTGGTGCTCGACGACGCCGGCACCGTCGACGACGTGCGCACCGAGCAGCGGCGCGCGGATCTCCGGCGCGAACGTCTCGCGCGCGCGTTGCCTTCGGCGGTCGCGGTCGGAGACGACGACGTTCCCGTCAACGCGGGCCGCGTCGACCTGCCGCTGTACCACGGCGTCGTGCAGCGCGGCAGGGTCGCGGTCGCGGTCGACAGCGGTGCAGCGCTCGCGGTCGCACCTGCCCACTGGACCGACGGCTGCCCGGTGCTCGAGACCGAACGGCGCTCGTCGGTCGGGGTGCCGTGGACCCAGCGCACCTACCTCGACCCGCGCTCGGGCCGTGCCCTCCACACCGAAGCGGTCCCTCCCGGCTCACCCCGCTCGTTCACCACCGCGCCCCACCACTGGACCGAGGCGTAACCGCGGCCGTCACCCGTCCTTCGATCTCAATTCCTCGAGAACGGAGCGGCCGCTTCGCAAGACGCCACCGCGCCGGAGGAGCTCGTCGACGATTGATTCGCCGGGACGCACCTCTGCCGTTTCCTCGCGACAGGGATCAGGTTTGTCAGTGACGCTGAAGCAAGAGGCACCGCCGTGATCGTGCGGAACGCGGAGGACTCCTTTCGAACCGAGTCGCACCACGTATCCGTGCTCGGCGAGGATGGTTCGGAGGCGTTCCGGGTCGTGGTTCCAGACCGGCGCACCGTGGAGGAACGCGATCATGCCGTCGTCGGCGACCGACGTGACCGTCCGCGCTTCGCCCGGGCCGTCTTCGCCCGAAAGTCTTGCCTGGATGTAGTGCACGTCGTGGCCCAGGCGGTAGGCGCCACAGGTCCACACCGGTGCCATGTCACTCGAACCAGTGGGAGCGGTCAATGGTGCGGATGGCCCGAGGGCGCTCGGATCCCGCAGTGGCGAAGGCGGCGAGGTGCACGATCGCGTTGTCCCACTCGAGCGCGTGCCCGGTGATGCCGTCGCCGGTGATCACGTGGTCGCGTCCGAGTCCGACGGCCGGCGATGTTGCGCCGTCCGCCGCGAGCACGCGCGCGATGAACGACTCGGCAGCTTCGACCGTCGGCGCGCCTTCCGGGGCCTGGAGCGCGTCGATCGCATAGCCCGCGACGAGACCCTGCCAGTACGCGGCGAGCGTCGACTCCTTGTCGAAGCAGTCGATGCCGCGCACGACACCACCGACCGCGACGACCACGCCGCGCTGACCCGGCGCCGGGTCGAGGTCCACGAGCATCGCGTCGAGCTCCGGCGTCGCGACCTCGTACACGTCGTCGAGCGCCTCGGTCGGCAGTGCGGCGTCGAAGGCTTCGCCGTACGCGCGCACGCGGTCCCACACCGCGCTCTGATCGGAGCGATGCGGACGGCCGAGCCGCCGTGACTCGTTCACCGACTCGGTCTTCAAACGTCGAAGGTCGGACGGCGCGTGACGCCCCGACCGACCCATCGACGCCGCCCCGCCCCACCGCCCGGCTTCCACGCACGACACCGGGATCGGGATCTTCGTGCCCGCGCCCACGAGCACCGACACGTTCAGCGTGCGGTTCTGCCACGCGCCGACGAGCGTCTCGCCCTCCACGAGCAGCACCGGCTGCGCGCCCACGTTCTTCACGAGGAGCTCGGGCACGGTCGGGCCGTCGTCCTGCTCACCGATCTCGAGCGCGTTCGCCACGTCGGCGTCGGCACCCGTGAGGTATGGGCCGGCAGAGGGGGACGAGGAGAACACGGGGAACAGGGCGAGTCCGCCACGGACGACGGGATCCTTCACGAGCAGTTCGAGTTGCATGACCACACGGCCTTCCTGCCGTCAACGCAACGGCACGAAGACACTGTGACGCCGGGGTGGGACACAGCCCGGGCGCCGCCCGATCCCTCGCCCAATGGGCCGCACAATTGTGCGGGAGGCGCAACAAATATGCAACCCATCACGAGGCTGTCGGCGCGGCTCAGGCGTCGTACGCGGCCAGCAGCCGTTGGGCCGCCGAGCGCTGCAGCGCCGCGCAGTCGGCCGGGTCGACGATCTCGACGTCGGGGTCGAGGCACAGCAGCAGGTACTCGAGCCGACGCTTGCCGGTCACGACCACATCGGCGTCGATGCGCCCGTCGGCCAGTTCGTCGACGACCGTCGCGCGATGCGGCCGCGGCAGCCCGTCGAGCTGCTCGGGGCGGATGCGCAACCGGACGGTGCGCTCGTGCTCGTGCAGGTCGAACCACTCCGGGATCTCCACATCCGGCGGCGGGTCGAACGGCAGGTCGCCGAGCTCGGCGCGCACCATGCGATCGACGCGGAACTGCTTCGGCTCGGTGTCGTCGACTTCACGACCCTGGAAGTACCAGTGCCCCCACTTGCAGTACACGCGGTAGGGGAGCGCCTCGCGCGCGGTGACCACCGACGCGTTGTCGCTCAGGTAGTCGAAGCGCAGCGAGCGACCATCGCGCCACGACTCCTGCGCGACGCCAAGGCACGCGGGCACTTCCACGCTCACGCGCAGCCCCGCCGCGACTGCGCCGCGCAACTTGGTGACGGCGTGTGCGAGGTCGCGGTCGCTCGTCGTCGCCACGCTCTGGATCACCAGCCCGGCGATCAGGAGTCGCAGCGCGGTGTCGGGATCGGGTGGCTCCGCGCACAGGCTGCGCAGCCAGTGGTCCTGCGACACCATGAGCCGGCCGTCCTCGGTGAGCAGGAACTCTTCTTCCGCGCCCACGATGTTGCCTCTCGGCGTCTTGAACTCGAGGTACAGCACCGGCTGCAACAGATCGTGCAGACGCTGCGGATCGATGTCGACGGCCGCCGCCGCTTCGTCGAGCTCGATGAACACTCGCTCCTCCGCGAGCGCCAGCACCTCGCGCAGGATCTCGAAGTGCCGTTGCTTCGACAGCGCGGGCATCAGCGCGTCTCCGACAGTGCGACGAGGTGATCACGCACGACGCGCACCAGCTCCGGAGGATCGAGCACGACGGCCGCGCCCCGGAACAACAGCAGCCGGTTCCGGAACGAGACGTAGTGGCGCACGTCGAGCTCGATGACCGAACTCTCCGCACCGCGCTCGACGACTGCACCACCGAGCTCGCGCAGGAACGCATCGACATGATCGATGCCGACGTGCACGCGGGCACGCACGAGTGGATCAGTGCCCCACACGTTGGGATCGAGATCGAACGCACCCTCGGGATCGAACGTCGACGGAATGACGTAGGCACCGGCATCACCGTCGGCCGCGATCGCAGGACGGTCCGCAACACCGGGCTCGATCCGGTCGAGCCGGTAGCGCCGCAGCGTCTGGGCATCACGGTCGACGCCGGCGAGATACCAGTGCGTGCGCCAGGTGCCGATCGCGTAGGGCTCGACGTGCCGTTCCTTGCCGTGATGCACGAACGTCACGGGCGTGCGCGTGCTGATCGCGTCGCGCAGCACGCCGACGAGCTCGTGCACGCGCAGCACGATCTGCGCCTCGCGGTCGTCGACCGCGCTCCCGAGCGCACCGGGCACGTCGGGGTTCACACCTTCCACGTCGACGGCCGCGGCCGCCGCGATCAGTGCCCGCCGTTCCTTGGGCGTGAAGAACGGTGCGACCAACGCGTAGCTGTGCTCCGCCTCGTCGTACGCGAGCACGATGCCCCAGTGCTCACGCAGATCCGCGATGTCGCGGCTGAGCCGCTTGCGCACGGTCTCCCAATCAGAAGACCCGGACACCAGGAGTGCGCCGTCGGGCATCTCGTAGCCCGGCACGTCCTCGACGATGTCCTGCAACGTGAGCTCCGAGTTCTGGCGGTCACGCGCGTACGCGGCGAGCGCCAGGATCCTCGCGGCTGGTTGCTGTTCGCTCATCGGCCCTCCCGCAGCGACCCGACAGTGTCGCGCTTCTCGGGCGTCCGTTGGTCCGACGAAGCTCGACTACCGCGATGTCGTCGCTGGTGCGCGCGCCGGGCTGCGGAACACCTCGGTTGCATGCCACTCGAGATGTCGAGCGATCCGGAGGGCTGATCCCCGACTGCGGCTCGAGCAACGGTTGACCCAGGAGATCGAACACCAGTCGTTGTGCCGCGGTGCCGCGGGCGACGAAATGCTGAGACACGGAGACTGTGTGTTCAGCGGTCACGCCCACAGCGCCGCGGTCGAACAGCTTGTGATGGAACGTGCACAGGCACAGCGCGTTGTCGACCGTGTCGGGACCGTCGAATGCCCACCAGCGGACGTGCGCGGCGTCGAGGCCAACTGCTTCGTTCCCGAGCCGGCCGTCGTAGCCACACACCGCGCACTGGTACTCGTACGCAACGAGCACCTGATCACGAAACGCTGGATCCCGGCGTCGGCGTGTCGGGCAGGCGCGCCACATTGTCGAGCGCCGCGGCTACCTCGAAGGCTTCGATGTCGAGTCCCGCGGCGGTGCAGATGTCACCGTGCAGTGACTCCGGAAACTCGGTGTCGAGAATCGAGCGGGCGACGAGCATCGCCAGTGCCGGCTGCGCGAGCAGCGCGTCCTCGAACTCGGGGTCGAGTTCCCCAGTCGCATGCGAGGCGCGGAGCTTCGTGACCGCGGAACCGGGATCGCTACCGTCGTCGGTGCGCACGATCCAGAGCCCGTCGGTCTGGAGATGATGGAACGGATACGCGGGCGAGGTGCGTCGGCCCGATGGGCCGAACTCGTCGAGGAGCGCCTGCAGCCGAGGTTCGGCCTCGGTGAAGGCGACTCGGCTCGACCCGGTCCGTTGCAGTCGACCGATCGCGAACAAGAGCAGCAGCGGCTTGTGCGGTGCCCGTTCTCCGTTGCGCGTCCACTGTCGGATCGCGGCGACACGGTCGAGCCACCCCTGACCCTGCACACGGCGAGCGTAGACGTGTGGCGTAGCCCGCCGATGGGGGCGCCTTGATCCGCTACGCGGCGTGTTGACGGTGACGGAGCCATCGCATCCGATTCCCCCACTTCTCTTTGCGCCGCCGTGCACGCGCTTCTCGCTCCCGCGTCTCCTGCTCGCGCATGTGTCGCGGCTTCCACTCCATGTCGCCGATGAGTTCATCGTGCGGATGGAATGGAGGTGGCGACGGCGCGCCAGGTTCGGGGCCACCGTCGGGGATCGGACCAGCCGGACGTGAGTCTCGCGGTGGACCGTGTTCGTCGTCCTTCGGCATTCGTCAACCTCCGACCAAGACAACGGCAAGCGCGCTCATCTTGTGCGCTACGCCGCGTGCTGACGACGCAACCATCGGAGTCGACGGTCCCACTTCTCGCTTGCGACGTCACGCGCTCGGTTCAGCCTCCCTGCTCGCGATCGGGTTTCTCCATGTCGCCGATGAGCAGGAGATCCGGGCGGAACGGTGGGGGACCGGCGGGATCTTGCGCCGCCGTCGTGCTCCGACGTCATCAGACGTCGAGAGATCTGGGCGGCTCGTCGTTTCCCACGGTCAGCTCCGATCAAGTTCACAATGGTACCGACGCGGTGCAACACGCCAGGGCGAGCAGAGTCGCAGCCGCGCGGAGCACAGCGGAGCCACTTCACTCAAGCCCGAGATTCGCTTGCAGGTCTCGGACGATCGGATCCCGCTGTCAAGCAGCATTGCCAGTCTCCGTGAACGAGGCTCGGAGCTGAGATACGTCGCGCAAGCTCGCGACGAGTCCCACGCGAGGGTGCTGCTGCGGAATCAGTGGCCACAGCACCCGAGCGCCGCGAGGACTGCGAGCACGCGACGCCTGGAGCCGGGATCCGCTCAGGCTGAACCTCCGATCGCCGCGACTGCGCCCGCTGCTCCGAGCATGACGCCTGCCTTCGTCTCGAGCGAATCCGCGTGGCGGATGGCGCGTTCGAGTTCGCGACGTGCTTCGTCGGAGATAAGGTCCAGCGACGGCAGGGATTCGGACATAGCCGGACGATACCGACGAGGTATGACAGTTACCCCAGAGTTACACGGATGTAATCGTCGCACCCCCTTGTCACACTCGATCGAGCACATCGACTTGGGGGTCCGGCAATGACAACTTCCTCGATCACATCCCGGCGCAGCCTGCATCTCGTCGACCTCGAGAACCTCGTGGGCGACCCGTTCGCGCCCTGCCGCGCCCACGCTCGCGGCCTTCGACGACTACCTCGCGCTCGCCGGCTGGGAGCCCGGCGACCACGTGATCGTGGCGTCGAACCGGCACCTCATCGGCAAGGTCGCGTTCGACCTGCCGGTGCCGTGCAACACGCACGCGGTCCGCGGTCGCGACGGCGCCGACCTCATGCTCCTCTCGCTCGCCCCGCCCGAGCTCGTCGCCCGTCGCTACGGCCGGCTCGTCGTCGGCAGCGGTGACTGGATCTTCGCGGCGCGCGCCGAACGCGCACGCGAGCTCGGCGTGCAGGTGCAGGTGGTCGCCCGGGCCGACGGCTGCTCCCGTCAGCTCCATCAGTTCGACCCGATCTACCTGCCCCTAGATCCGCACGCGCTTGCGGCATAGCGAGGAAGTGACGCGGAATGACCAATGGGCGTAGCCTCAGGCTTCGGGCAAAAGGGCGGTAGGGCGCGATGCAGGTTCTCGAGGGCGATCTCGTGCTGAGCCCGAGCGATCTCACCGGCTTCGCCGCGTGCGAGCACCTCACCCAGCTCGAGCTCCAGGCCGCACGCGGCGAGATCGAGCGCGCCAAGCGCGACGACCCGCTCCTCGACGTCCTCTCGCGCCGCGGCGCCGAGCACGAGACCGACGCTGCTCGACCGCTACAAGGCCGACGGCACGACCGTCGTCGAGTTCGAGATGCCCGCGCAGCACCCGCGCCGCGCTCGAAGCCGCGGCGCAGGACGACCCTCGACGCGATGCGCAAGGGCGTCGACGTCATCTACCAGGCCACCTTCTTCGACGGCCGGTGGCGCGGTCACGCCGACTTCCTCCTCCGCGTCGACACGCCGAGCGCGCGCTCGGCGACTGGTCCTACGAAGTCGCCGACGCCAAGCTCGCCCGCCGCGTGAAGGCCGCTGCGCATCCTCCAGATGTGCGCGTACTCCGAGCAGCTCACGCGCCTCCAGGAGTGCGAGCCCGCGCACATCCACGTCCTCACCGGCGACGGCGAGCACCACACGTTCAAGCTCACCGACTACTCCGCCTACTACCGCACGCTGAAGGCCCGCTACGAGGCGCTCGTCCTCGGCGCGCCCACCGACACGTATCCCGATCCCGTCGACCACTGCTCGATCTGCCGCTGGGCCGACGTGTGCAAGGACGCGCCGCCGCGCCGACGACCACCTCTCGCTCGTCGCCGGCATGCGCCGCGACCAGACCCGCAAGCTCACCGCGGTCAACATCACCACCACCACCGAGCTCGCCGATCTCGCGCCCGGCGCCGAGGTGAGCGGCATCGCCGACGCGTCACTCGACCGCCTCCGCCACCAGGCGGCGCTCCAGGTGAAGGCCCGCGGCCTCCCGCCCTACCCGTTCGAGCTCCTCCCGCCGGAGCCGCCCGCGGTCGACGGCGAACCATGGCCCAAGCGTGGGTTCGCCGCGCTGCCCGCGCCGTCACCCGGCGACCTCTTCTTCGACATGGAAGGCGACCCCTACGCGCTCGACAAGGGCCTCGAGTACCTGTTCGGCGTGATCGACCGCGACTCCGGCACCGGTGAGCCGCGCTACCGACGCGTTCTGGGCCCACGATCGCGACGCCGAGCGCGTCGCGTTCGAAGCGTTCATCGACTTCGCGATGCAGCGCCTCGCCGCCGACCCGAACATGCACGTCTACCACTACGCGCCGTACGAGCCGTCGGCGATGAAGCGGCTCATGGGCGCGCACGGCACGCGCGAGCAAGAGGTCGACGTGCTGCTGCGCGGCGAGCGGTTCGTCGACCTCTACGCGGTCGTGCGCCAGGGCGTGCGCATCGGCAGCGAGTCGTACTCGCTCAAGCAGGTCGAGAAGCTCTACGGCATGAAGCGCCCGGAGAGCGATGTGATGGATGCCGGCGGGAGCATCGTCGCCTACGAGGGCTGGCTCGACTCGCAGGATCCCGAGAAGCTCGAGGAGATCCGCGCCTACAACGAAGACGACTGCAGCTCCACGCTCCAGCTGCGCGACTGGCTCGAACGCCAGCGCGTCGACGCCGAA
The DNA here is from genome assembly GCA_963721435.1 of uncultured Actinomycetes bacterium. GTDB lineage: Bacteria > Actinomycetota > Acidimicrobiia > IMCC26256 > DASPTH01 > CAVRJC01. Next base: position 585,223 of record CAVRJC010000012.1, on the reverse strand, counting down.
GCGCTGTACGGCGAGATCCCGCGGCCCGTGCTCGCCAGCGGCGAGGCGTCGGAGGAGCTCACCGCGCGCGAGGAACAACTCGAAGCGCTCGCCGCGCGGCTCACCCACGATGTGCCCGACGAGCGCGAGCACCGCACCGCCGAACAGCACGCGCGCTGGCTGCTCGCGCAGCTGCTGCACTGGCACCGCCGCGAAGAGAAGCCCGAGTGGTGGACGTACTTCCACCGGATCAACTTCGCGTCCGACGACGACTTCGTCGACGACCGCGAGTGCATCGGCGAGCTCGAGCTCGTCGAGAAGGTCGGAGCGGTCGACCGTTCGACCGTGTTCCGGTACAAGTTCGAGCCGCAGGAGCACAAGTTCACGATCGGCTCCGACGTACACGATCCCGCGACCGGCAAGAAGGCCGGCGAGGTCGTGGCGCTCGACGACGCGAGAGGGATCATCGAGCTCAAGCGCAGCTCACGACTCGATGACGTGCCGCATCCCCGTGCGCTGATGCCGGGCCCGCCGATCAACAACGTGGTGCTGCGCGAGGGCATCGCGCGGGTCGCAGAGTGGGTCGCCGACAACGGGATCGACGCGCCCGGCCCGTATCAGGCGATCCGAGATCTCCTCCTGCGTCGAGCGCCTCGAGTGAGCGGCCTCGCGCCCGGCGCTGCACTGTCTCGGGTCGACGAGCCCGGCCTCGACGCCGCCCGTCGACTCGTGGTCGACCTCGATGCGTCGTATCTCGCAATCCAGGGCCCGCCCGGCTCGGGCAAGACCTACACGGGCGCGCACATGATCGTCGATCTCGTCGAACGGGGCTGTCGCGTCGGGATCACTGCGCATTCGCACGTCGCGATCGGCAACCTGCTCGACGAAGTGTGCGACGTCGCACGCAAGGCCGGGGTGAAGGTGCGCGCGATCCAGAAGGCGGCCGATCATCAGCAATGTGATTCCGACGGCGTGGAGTGCACCGACGACAACTGGCTCGTCGACGCCAAGCTGAAGAACCACGAGGTCGACGTCGCCGCCGGCACCGCGTGGTTGTGGGCGCGGTCACACATGCAGGACACCGTCGACGTGCTGTTCGTCGACGAAGCCGGCCAGAAGTCACTCGCCGACGTCGTCGCGGTCAGTGGAGCGGCGAAGAGCGTCGTGTTGCTCGGCGATCCCCAGCAGCTCGCGCAGCCGTCGAAGGGCAGTCACCCCGAGGGTGCCGAGGTCTCCGCGCTCGAGCACATCCTCGACGGCCGCGAGACCATGCCCGAGGAACTCGGCCTCTTTCTCGCCACCACGTTCCGCATGCACCCGAGCGTGTGCGCGTTCATCTCCGAGGTCGCGTACGACGGCCGGCTGCACTCCGAGCCCGGCCTCGAGCGGCAAGCCGTCGACGGCCACGCCGGCCTGCGCTGGGTTCCCGTCGAACACCAAGGCAACCGCACGTCGTCACCCGAAGAAGCCGAGCGCGTGCGAGAGCTCGTCGACGACCTCGTCGGTAAGACGTGGACTGATCGCGACGGCAACACGCGCGAAGCTCACCCTCGACGACGTGCTCGTCGTCGCGCCCTACAACGCGCACGTCGCGCGGCTGCAACAACATCTCCCTGCGGGCGCGCGCATCGGCACCGTCGACAAGTTCCAGGGCCAAGAGGCGCCGGTCACGATCTACTCGATGGCCACGAGCACCGCCGACGATGTCCCGCGCGGGATGGAGTTTCTCTACGACCTGCACCGCCTCAACGTCGCCGTCTCTCGTGCGCAAGCACTGTCAATCATCGTGTGTAGCCCCGCGCTTCTGCGCGTCCTGTGCTGCAACGCAGAACAGATGCGGCTCGCCAACGCTCTCTGTCGATACGAAGAACTTGGCCCGTCGGTGGCTTGAAGGTTCATGGCATCCGTGACGGCTCGGCACGACGCGGTGAGTCCCTCGAGGGCCCACACCGTGGCACCCAGTCACCGGGCGCAATCTTCACCGGGAAGGGTCGGCAATCGGCCCACTGCTTTGCAAGCAGGGGCTCGCGGGTTCGAGCCGTGGAGGACAGCAGGCCGCTGTGTCCGCGCGCGCTCCTCCGCATGCCCGTGCGTCGCCGCTCGGCTTGAGCGTCTCACCCGCCCTGTACGGTCCGGCGTGTGGACCTTCGCGCGGACGCCGACCTGTTGCTCCAAGGCCTCACAGCCAATCCCAACGCGCACTTCCGCGACGGACAGTGGGAAGCGATCGAGGCGTTGGTCGAACGGCGCGGCCGAGCGCTTGTCGTGCAGCGCACGGGGTGGGGCAAGAGCGCGGTCTACTTCATCGCGACTCGGTTGTTGCGTGATCAGGGCGCGGGCCCGACTGTTCTCATCTCGCCGTTGCTCGCGCTCATGCGCAACCAAATCCTCATGGCAGAACGCGCCGGTGTGCGGGCGCGCACGATCAACAGCGGCAACCGGGAAGAGTGGGACGCGATCGAGGAGGAGATCCGTGGCAACGCCGTCGACCTGTTGCTGATCTCGCCGGAGCGTCTCGACAACGTGCGCTTCCGCGACGAGATGCTCAGCGAGCTCGTGCGCACGGTCGGCCTGCTGGTGGTCGACGAGGCGCACTGCATCAGCGACTGGGGTCACGACTTCCGCCCCGACTACCTCCGTATCGGTCGCATCCTCGGTTCGTTGCCGCGTGGTGTGCCGTTGCTGTGCACGACGGCGACGGCCAACGACCGCGTCGTCGCCGACATCCGCGAACAGCTCGGCGAAGACCTCGAGATCATCCGCGGCACGCTCGATCGCGAGAGCCTCGCCCTCGCGGTCGTCGATCTCCCGGAGCAGTCGCGGCGCCTCGCGTGGCTGGCGACGGTGATCCCGGAGTTCGCCGGATCGGGGATCGTCTACTGCCTCACCGTGGCCGACACCGAACGAGTCGCCGACTGGCTGCGCACCTGCAGCATCGATGCGCGTGCATACACCGGCGCCACCGATCCCGACGTGCGCCTCGAGCTCGAAGACGCCCTCCTGGCGAACTCGATCAAGGTGCTCGTCGCCACCTCGGCGCTGGGCATGGGGTTCGACAAGCCCGATCTGGCCTTCGTCATCCACTACCAGAGCCCGGGATCTCCCGTCGCCTACTACCAGCAGGTCGGGCGCGCCGGCCGCGCGCTCGACGACGCGCCCGTGATCCTTCTCCGCGGTCGTGAAGACCGTGAGATCCAGGACTACTTCATCCACACCGCGTTCCCACCGAAGCAGCAGGCCGACGAGATCGTGGGGTTGCTCGCGGCGAGCGACGCGCCGGTGTCGGTGGCGCGCATCGAGGTGGAGGTGAACACGCGGCGGAGCCGGCTGCAGTCGATGTTGAAGGTGCTCGAAGTCGACGGCGCGGTCGAGTCGGTCAAGGGTGGATGGCAACGCACGCGTGAGCCGTGGACCTATCCGTCGGAACGCATCGAGGCAGTTTCCGCGCAACGACGCGTTGAGCAACGCGCGATGAACGACTACGCGTCGTCCACCGAGTGCCGGATGACGTTCATCCGCGCGCAACTCGACGACCACGCCGCGCAACCGTGTGGTCGGTGCGACAACGACACGTCGCACCGGTGGGACATCGAGCTCGACGAACGACTGGTCGTGGCCGCGGTCACGCATCTCCGCGCGGGCGCGCTCACGATCGAGCCTCGTCGTCAGTGGCCGACCGGGCACGAGGAGCTCAAGGGGAAGATCGACGTTGATCTGCAACTGGAGACCGGCCGCGCGCTGAGCATCGCCAACGACGGCGGGTGGGGCGGGCTCGTGCAGCGCGCGAAGGACGAGGACGGCCGGTGCACCGACGAGCTCGTCGACGCTGCAGCCGCGCTCGTGCGCGCGTGGGCTCCTGATCCGGCGCCCGCGTGGGTCACGTGCATCCCGTCGACATCGACGCCCGGTCTCGTCGTCGACTTCGCCCGCCGTCTGGCCGAGGCATTGCGGCTTCCGTTCCACGCGACATTGCAACGCCTGGAGCCACGTCCGCCGCAGCGCGAGATGGAGAACAGCTTCCAGCAGCTGCGCAACGCGTACGGCGCGTTCGAGGTGGTGCCGCCGGTCCCGTCGTCGCCGGTGCTCCTGGTCGACGACACCGTCGACTCCCGGTGGACACTCACCACCGTTGGCGTCGCCCTCCGCGTAGCCGGCGCCGGCCCCGTCTACCCGTTCGTGTTGGCCCTGGCGCTCAGCGACTGACGCTCTTCGCGAGCGGTGGTGCCAGCACCACCGCGTCGCCGTGGGCCGCCACCATCGCCACTGGGCGACAGGTCTGATTCACTCGTCTCGTGAGGTGCACGCGCACGTGACCCGGGGTGAGCTCACCGCGGCTCGGATGTGCTCGCTGGCGCATCGTCGGCGGCGCCGCCGGAGCCTCGTGGCGGCGACGCTCATCGTCGGGTTCAGCGGCGCGGTGTTCCTTGCGACACTTGCCGGCGCCCGTCGCAGCGACTCCGCCTTCGAGCGGATGCAGACAGAGACCCTCGCCGCGCAGCTCCGGGTCTTTGGGCCGGCGATCGACGACGCCACCCTCGAGGAACTCCGCGGATTGCCGGGGGTCGCCGCGGTCGGCCGCGCGCAACAGCTGGTTGCGACCACCGATGGTCTCTTCCCGGGATTCGGGGCCGCCGCTGATCGGCAAATGGGCCGTACCGTCGAGCGACCGCGACTCCTCGCCGGGCGGCGACCGCGTGCCGATCGGATTCGCGAGATCGCGGTGCCCGAGACGTTCGCGGACGCGGCGCACGTTGGCGTCGGCGACCACATCGTGGTCGTGGGTTTCTCGCCCGATCAGGTGGCGCAGCTCCTGACCAGTGGGGGCCAGGCGCCCGAACCCGACGGGCCCCGCATCCGGCTCCGGGTCGTGGGCATCACCCGGGCGCCGGGCGACCTGTCGATCGAAGGGGACGCGGGCGGGATCATCGTCGCGACCCCTGCGTTCCTCGATCGGTACGGCACCGAAATCGGGACGTTCGCACAGACGCTGCTGTTCGTACGGTTGTCTGACGCGGCCGCGGCGCCGCGCGTGGTCCGGTTCCTGCGCACGCACGCGGGAACCGACGCGGTCGCGTCGGGCGAGTACCAGGTCCAGCCGGCCTCGGAGTTCGAGGGTGGCGTGCAGCAGTCGATCGACGTGCTGACGACCGGACTCATCGTGTTCGCGGTCGTCGCCGGGATCGCGGGCCTGGTCGTGGCGGCGATCGTGCTCCGCCGCGTCGCCGACGACTTCGGCCGCGACCTTCCGACGCTCCAGTCACTCGGTGTCGGCCGGTGGGCGCGCGTCGCGAGCGTGGGGCTCGCGGCAGTACCGGTCGCGCTCGGTGGTGGCGCGTTGGCGGTCGTCGGCGCGTTCGCGGTGTCGCCGGTGATGCCGATCGGTACGGCCCGGCGCGCGGAGCCCGATCTCGGGTTCAGCTTCGACGGCCGCGTGCTGCTCGGCGGGTTCGTCGTGATCGGGCTCGTCGCGCTGGCGCTCGGATTCTGGTCGGCCTACCGCGTCGTGAAGCTGTCGTCGACCGCGCCGGCAGTGGCATCGCGTTCCTCCGCGCTCGGGCGCCGCGCGACTGCGGCCGGCATGGCCCCCGCCGCGACCGTCGGGATCGCGATGACCATGGAAGCCGGTGGTGGCGAACGGACCGCGCCGACACGCACCGGCGGAGCGGCTGCCGTGGTCGCGGTGCTGGGTGTCGTCGCGGCCGTCGTGTTCGCGACGAGCCTCGACGCGTTGCCGGGAACCCCGCGCGCGTTCGGCTCCAACTGGGATGCCGAGGCCTCGCTCGGCGCGCAGGCACTGCGGCGCGAGGGCGGCCCGTGCAGCGGACTGCCGACGGCGGTCACCGACGATCCCGCGGTCGCGGGAGTGTCGGAGATCTGCACGTCGAGCGGAGAAGTGAACGGGCGCGGGATCACCATCGTGGGTTTCGCGCCACTCCGCGGTGACGTCGGCCCGACGGTGCTCGACGGGCGCGCGCCACGAGCGCGCGATGAAGTCGCCCTCGGCAGCGACACCCTCGACCAGATCCATCGGGGAATCGGGGACACGGTCCGCATCGCGACGCCCCAAGGCGCGCACCGGTACCGCGTCGTCGGCCGGGTCGTGATGCCGGTGCTCGCGGGAACCACCGACAACCAGGCGATCGCCGAGGGCGCGGTGGTGGCCGGGCCCGCGATCGCGCTGATGAACACGGATACGTCGACGCCCGAGGTCGCGATCCGGTGGAAGCCCGGTGCCGACGTGCACGCCGTGCAACGCCGACTGCGCGCGCTCCCCGAGGGCGTGCAGTTGTTCACGAGCCATCGCGTGCCGTTCGAAGTCGACCGGCTCGAGCAGGTCGACGCGCTGCCCTGGGTGCTGGGTGGGCTCCTCGCCGCCATCGGGTGCTTCGGGCTCGCCTACGCGCTCGCCACCAGCGTGCGACTCCGTGCCCGGGAGCTCGCGACCCTGAAGACGCTCGGGTTCCGCCGCCGCCAGGTCGTTCGCACAGTCGCGGTGCAGGCCACGCTGCTGGGCGGACTGGGCGTGCTGGTCGGGGTGCCGCTCGGCCTGCTGGTGGGCCGATTCGTGTGGGAGCGGGTCGCCGACCAGGCCGGCATGTTGGGGGAGACGGAGTTCTCCGTGCTCGCGTTGGTCGCCATCGTGGTGCTCGCGCGCTCGTCGCCAACGTCGGTGGCACTGTTCCCCGCCCGCCGCGCGGCGCGGTTGCGACCGGCGGTCGTGCTGCGGAGTGAGTGACCGACCGAGCTCGAGCGCCGGCCGTCGTCGCCAGCGCCGTCGCCGTCGCCGTTTGGTCATCGTGGGGGAGGGGGCACCCTGACGCTGCGCCTTCGATGCGCGGCGGCTCTCGCCACGCGTAGCGTCACGGGCGTCGCACCTCCCCCCCGACCCGCAGGAGGAATCCATGGCCTTCTCCCCGTACCTCTTCTTCGGCGGCAACTGCCGCGAGGCGTTCACCCGGTACCACGAGATCTTCGGCGGCGAGGTCGTCATCCTCGCGATGAGCGATCTGCCCCCGGGGGAGGACCCCCCGCCCCCGGGCACGGAGCACCTCATCATGCACGCGGCCCTGATGCTCGACGACGGGATGGTCATGGGCTCGGACGACATCATGAGCACGGACTCGTTCGGCCCGGTGCAGGGCATGCAGGTCAACTACTCGCCCAAGGACGCCGACGAGGCCAAGCGGGTCTACGACGCGCTCGCCGACGGCGGCCAGCCCATCCAGCCCCTGATCGAGACGTTCTTCTCGCCCGCGTTCGGCATGGTCACCGACAAGTTCGGAACGCCGTGGATGATCTCGGCCGAGTCGCCGGAGCACGCGGGATGACCGCACACGAGTGCTGCGTCTAAGAGTTAGTTGACACTTACGTAAGTCTCGGCTTATACTCTGCCGTGTGGATGCTGCACTCAAGGCCCTCGCTGAGCCCCGCCGACGCGAGATCCTCAAGCTGGTGTGGCTGCGGGAGCTGCCGTCGACCGCCATCGCCGACCACTTCGGCGACGTCAGCCGGCCGGCGATCTCGCAGCACCTCGGCGTGCTCAAGGCCGCGGGTCTCGTGAGCGAGCGCCGCGACGGGACGCGTCGGCTCTACCAGGCGCGCCACGACGAGATGCAGAAACTCCGTGCGTTCCTCGACGACTACTGGACCAGCGGGCTCGAACGGTTGCGTGACGCGGCCGAGGCTGCCCAACGAGACAAGGAGAAGCACTGATGGCAGAGCTCGTACGCGAGATCATGATCGACGCCACCCCCGAGACGATCTGGCCGTTCCTCACCGAGCCGGGCAGGCACGTCGAGTGGGAGGGCACGGTGGCGGAGATCGACCCCCGTCCCGGTGGCATCTACCGCGTGCTCGTCGGCGGCCAGCACCAGTCGGCAGGCGAGTACGTCGAGGTGGTGCCGATGGAGAAAGTCGTCTTCACCTTCGGCTGGGAGGCGGAAGGCCACCCGATCCCTCCGGGGTCGACGACGGTCGAGATCTCGCTGCATCCCGAGGGCCAGAAGACCCTCGTGCGCCTGACGCACCGCGGCCTGCCCGACGACGCGGTCGGCGATCACACCGTCGGCTGGGACCACTACCTCGAGCGTCTCTCGGTACGTGTCACCGGCGGCGACCCGGGGCCGGACCAACTCCCTCCAAGCTGACGGCCGGCCCGACGACCGACCTGAGCGACCCGATCGCGGCGCGAATGCGCGCGGACCGACCGGTGCGGTGCCCGTCCCCTCGACTTGGTAGAAACAACGGGACCGAGAAGGGGGCGCCGTGGCCGCGGACGGTGAAGAAGTTCGCACCATGGCGGTGCTCGAGCGCCTCGTTGCCGACGACGTGCACCGCGCGGTCCGCGCATTGCCGAAGAAGCGACAGCAGGATCTCGCGAAGGCGCTGCGTGGCCCGGTGACCGCGTTGACGGATGCCGGGAGCGCAGCGTCATTCGTTCGATCACGGGCGCGCAAGATGTCGCGCACGGGTGTGTCGGTGCTCGGGCGCGAGCTCGTCGAGGTGTGCGTCGACGAGACCGTCCACGCCCTCGGTGACAGCTCCGACGATCCGTCGTACGACGAGCTGCTCGCGGTGCTCGAGCCCATCACGGAGACGTGGGGCAATCGCGTCGTCGCGGTGATGCTGGCGGCGACGGTCGACGGCGACTTCCCCGCGCGTGCGGTGTGTGAGCGCGCGCTCGACGAGGATCCGCGCTTCGCACTCGACGCGCTCGGTCTGGTGCAGATCGACGAGACGCGCACGACCGTCGCGCCCGCGCCGAAGGTGACGCCCGAGGAGCGTGCGGCGAAACAGGAGCAGCGCCGTCAGCGCAAGCAGCAGCACGGCAAGGCCAAGGGCAAGGCCGCGGCTCCCGCTCGCCCGAAGTATCGCAAGGAGGCTGCGAGCCACGACTCAGTGAGTGACGCGCCCGAGACGGCGACGACTGCGACGACCACCGGCGTCTCGGTTGGCGAACTGCAGATCGAGTCGTCGTCCACTCCGGCGCGACGCGTCAACGTCGTCGGCTCGTTCAAGGACGTTCGCTACGACGACCCGCTCATCGGCGCGACCGTCATCGCCTACATCCCGTTCGAGGATCCGGAAGACGGGCATCTGACCGGTAAGCGCCGCCCGAGCGTGGTGATCGCGGCGGCCGGCGCCGACCAGCTCGTCGTTCGCCCGTGCTATTCGGAAGGCGGACTGCAGTCGCGCACGTGGCGGTCGGTGCTCGTCACCGATGCCCGAGCGGCCGGCCTCGCCAAGGGCGGCTACGTGTCGAGCGAGGAGTTCGCCGTCGACCGCAGCGACATCGGCGAGCAGATCGGCTGGTTGGCTCGCGAAGACTGGAACATGCTTTGACCGGAACCCGAAGGGGACAGGGGCATCGTGGACTTCAAGCTCGAGCTCATCGTGGTGCCCGTCTCCGACGTGGACCGCGCCAAGGCGTTCTACATGGGGCAGGCGGGCTTCGGCCTGGACGTCGACCATCAGGCCGGTGACTTTCGCGTCGTGCAGCTGACCCCGCCGGGATCGGCATGCTCGATCGCACTCATGAAGAACACCGACGCACCGGGCTCATTTCAGGGTCTGCACCTGGTCGTCACCGACATCGAGGCCGCGCGCGCCGAGCTCGTGGGGCGGGGGACCGACGCGAGCGAGCTGTTCCACTTCGGCGAATCGGGGCAGACACCGGGACCCCATCCTGAACGCGCCGACTACGGCACGTTCCTCTCCTTCAGCGACCCCGACGGCAACTCGTGGCTGGTGCAGGAAGTCGGGCGAACGCCGGCGGAGGCGTAACCGAGAACCGCCGCGCTGCCATCGCAATTTGTCCTACCAGTTGTCCTACCAGTGGCTCTAGAATCTTCGCCATGGTGCAACGAGCGAAACGGTCGATCTCCCTTCCGTCCGACCTCGCCCAGGCGATCGATCGCGCCGCGGCGGCCGACGGCACGACGTTCAGCGCCTGGGTCGCCGACACTGCCGCACATCGCCTGCGCCTCGCGTCGGGACGGCGCGGCATTGCCGAGTGGGAACGGGAGCACGGAGCTCTCACCCCGGAGGAGCTCGCAGATGGTCTCGCACGTGCACGGGCGCTCCTCGGCCGTCCACGCGCCCGTACTGCCTCCCGGCGCTCCGCGTAGCGGGCGATGGGCGTCACCTACGACACGGGTGCGCTGGTTGCTGCCGAACGCAACGATCGACGGATGTGGGCGTTGCACGCCGCGTTCCTCGCCGAAGAGGTCGTCCCTGTCGTGCCGGCTCCGGTTCTCGCCGAAGCCTGGCGTGGCGGTGCTCGCCAGGCGAGTCTCGCTCGGCTCCTTGCCCTCTGTGAGGTCGAGCCGATGAGCGAGGTGCAAGCGCGGAACGTCGGCGCGCTCGCGGGGAAGGCAGAGCACGACGACGTCGTCGACGTCACGGTCGTCGAGGGAGCAATCCGGCGCCGTGACGGCATCGTGACGTCCAACCGGGATCACATCCGCCGGATCGCAGATGCGGCGCGGGCCCGGCTGCGCATCGAAGAGATCTGAGGGGCAGCACGCCAGCGCGTCGTCGATCGAATGGAGTGCCAAACTGCCCGGATGGCACCCACCGAGACCGTGACCAGATCCCGCGGCGACGAAATCGTCCAACGGCTGCTCACCCAGCCCTACCCGCACGACCCGTACCCGCTCTACGCCGAGCTGCGTCAGCTCGCGCCCGCGTTCCAGTCGTACACCGGCCAATGGATCGTGACCACCTACGACGCGGTGTCGACGATGTTCCGCTCCGCGTCGTTCGGCCAGGGCGAGGCCGTGAACCTCGTGCGCCACGACCCGCGTTTCGAGTGGAGCGCGGTGCTGCAGTCCCTCGGCCAGATGATGGTCTTCATGGACCCGCCCGATCACACCCGCCTGCGCCGCATCGTGTCGCGCACGTTCAGCCCGCGCGTGATCGAGGAGCTGCGCTCGTACGTGCAGCAGGTCGTCGACGACCTGCTCGCGCCGCTCGCCGACGGTGGCGACGCCGATCTCGTCACGCAGTTCAGCGACCTCATCCCCGTCACCGTGATCTGCGAGCTGTTGGGCGTGCCCCACGAAGACCACGAGCAGTGCCGCGCCTGGAGTGAGGAGATCGCGCTCGCGATCGAGCCGGTCGTGCCCGACGAGTACATGCGCCGCGCCGATGCCGCCACGCTCTCCTACCAGGAGTACTTCGCCGGCCTGATCGCGGAGAAGCGCGCGCGACCGACCGATGACTTGTTGACGCTGCTGATCCGAGCCGAGGACGAAGGCGACCAGCTCAACAACGCCGAGCTCGTGGCGATGGCCACGCTGCTGCTCGGCGCGGGTTTCGAGACCACGCGCAACGGCATCGCCGGCGGCATCCTCGCACTGCTCACGCATCCCGACGAGCTCGCGCAACTGCGTCCCGACCCGTCACTCGACAAGGCGATGGCCGACGAGGTGCTGCGCTTCGTGTCGCCGAACCAGACCGCCATCGCGCGCTTCGCGCTCGAAGACGTCGACCTGTGCGGCACCCGCATCCCGAACGGCTCCGTGATGGCGCCGGTCATCGCGGCGGCGAACCGTGATCCGGCACGCTTTCCGGATCCCGACCGGCTCGACATCGACCGGCCCGACAACCTGCCGCTCACGTTCGCGCCCGGCCCGCACCTGTGTCTCGGCGCGCCCGTCGCCCGGTTGGAAGTGGAGCTCGCGATCACGACGTTGGTGCGCCGGTTCCCGAACCTCGAGCTGCTCGACGACGACCCGGAGATGCGCCCGACCTGTCCACTGGGCCCCGGTCCGCGCGGTCCCGCGCACCTGCCGGTGACCATGGGCCTTCCGGAGTAGGCGTCACACACCCGGAGTACGATTTCCGTACGCCTTTGGAGCCGGCGTTGTTGGCTCGCCGCTTCCTTCCCCCGGCATCGCAGTGCGCCGATTCGGGAGGAAGCTCGTGGCTGTGGACGAAGTGCCCGATGCACAGGTGCAGGTGCGGCTGCGCCGCAAGCTCGAGGAGTTGGTTGGCGTGGAAGAAGCCGACCTCTTGATGGACCGCCCTCCTGGTGGATGGGCTTCGCTCGTCACCAAGGACTGGCTCGACGAACGCCTCACCCACGAGCGCGAGCTCATGGACGAGCGCTTCCGTGGGATCGACGAGCGGTTCCACAGCCTCGAGGGTCGTTTCGACGAGCGGTTCCGTGGGATCGACCACCAATTTGCGTCGCTCGAACACAAGCTCCTCGGCAAGATCGATCAAGCAATGACCGCGCAAACGTGGCGGCTCGTCGGCGTGCTCGTCAGCGTGACCGCCATCGTCGTCGCCGCGTTGAAGGTCTAATCGCCATGGCCGACGACGAAAGGCGGCTCCGGATCGAGCGCGATGTCGATGAGATCGGCGCCGGGTTCGACGCTCTCGACCGCTTCGGTGTCGAGTTTTCCGGCGCCTTGCGCCGCGAGATCCGCTCGCAGACATGGCAATTGACCGCAGCACTGACAGGGGGCGCTGACGACGTTCGCGCGGTTCATGGTTGTCGCCGTCTTGGTTGTGCGGGCGGCCTGACCATTGGGAACGGCCCCAGCCGATCTCGCCGAGCGTGCTGCGGCCGGTACACGCGCCGTAACCTCACGGTCATGACGACCGACGGGGACGACAAGAACGTGGAAGAGCCCGAGCACGAGCGCAAGGGCTCGTACGCGGAGTCGAGGGAGAAGCAGGCCGAGTTCGAGGAGCTCGTCCGCGAGGAGCACGACTGGCAGAAGGCCGTCGACGACGTCAAAGCGGGCAAGCACCCCGAGCACCCCGAGAACGAGGCCCCGCCCAGCACTGGTATGTAGCAGGTCGCGCGGGCCGGTCCTCGCGACCGACCCCCGCGCCACCGCGTGGTGCTCAGGCCCCCGGGCTGTGGTGGGCCTCCACCTCGATCCACGTGATGCTCGACGGCGGGCCGGTGACGCCACCCTTGCCCAGTGCCTCGCCGAGGCGCTCGTCCATGAACCGGGCCTGGTGCGCCGGCGAATCCCACACCTCCATGACCACGAGGTGCCCGTCTTCGTTGAGGCCGGCCGTGTGGGTCACGAGCCCGTCGGGCCAGTCGCCTTCGCCGGTGTTCTGGTCGATGCCGAGCGCGGCGTTCACCGCGTTGTACTCCTTCAGGGTCACACCCTCGAACTCCAAGATCACTGCGGCCGCCATCGTGCGCCTCCTTGTTCGGTGCCTGCCGGGTGCAGGCGTCGGGTCAGACTTCCACGTTTCGCCCGGCACGTGCGCCGCGGATGACTTCCGAGCGCGAGGTTGGTCAGGCCGCGCGTCCGGCAAGCCGTTGCCGGCGGTACTCGATGGCGCGCCGGAACTTGTGACGCAGTCGCGCGTCGAACGGCAGGTCGTCGATTCCGGGGAGCCACGCGTCAACGCCGTCGACCAGATGATCGAGCACTCGCCGGGTCGCACGCGTGGGAAGGCCGACGGACTCTCCGAGGGCGACGAAATCGTCACGCCCGACGCGCTCGTCGAGTTTGCCGCCGATCGGCAAGGCCAGCGTGGTGTCGCCGTACGGGTACGAGCTCGGGAGATCGTACGCAGGTGTGACGCGCCGTTCGCCGGTTTCGAGTTGGAGCACGGAAAAGTTCTTCGTGTGGGCGTCGCCGTTTCCGGTGAGGTAGGCGAAGGCGAACTGCCGCACGAGATCGCGCGCTGCGACGAGCGGTGCCTGGGTGACCGCGGCGAGGCCGGCGACGACCTCCTCGGTGGTGAGTGAGTACTTGTCGGCGGGGTAGCGGCCGAGTACCTGGCATGCGTCCTCTTGCGCCCGCGTCGTGGTCGTGCCGTCGGCGTTCGGGACGCGATCGAAACGCCGTACGAGGAGCGCGGGTGTGCCGCGCGCGTCGTGCACGACCTCGGCATCGTTCACGTCGAGCCCACAGCGTCGGGCTGCATCGAGGAAGAACGCTTCGTTCGCAACGAGGTGTGGGAACTCGGGCGGGTCGAGCTTGAGGATGAAGCGCTCGCCGCGTCGGCGGGCAGGAAGCGTGATCATGCGCGCGGAGACCTTCACCTGGACGCCCGCGAGCGCCGCCCGTCGCGGCTGCAATCGTTCGCCGGTGACCTCTGTGTAAAGCGCGGCGAAGTCGGCGGCGCGCCAGTCATCGACCTCGACCGCGGCGGGGTCGTCGGGCAAGGGAGTGTCCCGCGCGACGACCTGGACGTCGCCGGTGGTGTCGACACCGACGGCGAGGAGCAGTGTCATCTCGTCGTCGGCCGAAGCCTTCACTGCGCGTTGCAGCGCGCTCGAGGCGCCGACCTTCGGGTAGCAGCCCGGCGAAGAACGGCAACACCGCACCGGCCGCGCCGCTCGCGACGGGTACGTCGGTGCGCGGGAGCGTCGTGGCCACTGCCGGCGCTCGGTCGTCGGCGAGGTAGTCGGGGACGTACGTGAACGTGATCGCGTCGATCCCGCGTGTGAGGTGGCCCGCGAGCCGACCCTGCTTGTAGACGTCGGCCTCCGACACGAACCGGAGCTCGCGTGGCTGTGCGGTGTCAGTCATCGCCGGGCTGCGGTCGCGAGACGGGCTGGTCGCCGGGCTCGACGACGAGCGTGAGCCCGAGCGTGTGCAGGACGTCGAGCACCTTGGCGAGTTGGACGGTGCCCTTGCCGCGCTCGAGCATGTAGACGAAGCGCTCGGAGCAGTCGGCCAGATCGGCGAGCTCGGCCTGGGTGAGCCCGAGCGCGCGTCGCCGCCGGCGCGCGATCGTCGCCAGCGGTTCCGGTGGGTTGGGGGATGACGGTGGGTCGTCCATGGCTCGGTTTGGCTCCGGCTCAGACCGCACGTTCGTGCGGCTGTAGCTCAGAATACCGCGCCGGCCTGGGCAGTGGCCATGACTTCCGCACGATCGTGCAAATCTTGAACCAAATCAGGTGACACATCGCCGAGACCCGGCCTGTGCCGCACGATCGTGCGGTAGTTCGGGTCGCCTTCGACTGTCTCGGGCAGCGTCAGGGCGGTGCGGCGGACGTCGCGCTGGTCAGCCACTGCTGACGGACAGCGCGGGCGAGTGGGCGAGCGTCTGGAAGACGACGCAGTAGCGCTCGGTCGTCGTGATGAGCGCGGCGAGATCCTCCTCGCTCGCGTCGGACTCGAGGTCGAAGCTCAGGCGGATCGCGGTGAACCCGACCGGCGCATCACGGTCGACCCCCAGCGTGCCGCGGAAGTCGAGGTCGCCTTCGGCGCTCACGGTGCCGGTCACGTCGAGACCGCGGTTGGTCGCGACCGACCGCAACGTGACACCCGCGCACGCGACCAGGGCCTGGAGCAGCATGTCGCCCGAGCACGCCAGTGAGCCGTCGCCGCCGGTCGCAGGATGCAGTCCGGCGGCGACGAGTGCCTGACCGGTCTGCACCGAGCACACGACGTCGCCCGCGTCGAGGTCACCGGCCGCACGCAGCGTGATCATCGCGGCACCGGGCTCGGCGCGGTACTGCTCCTTCAGCGGCTTCTGCACCGTGCGCAGTTGCTCTGCATCCATGTGGGCTGCCTCCTGCGGGTGTGGGGACGGGCGCCGGCCGCATCGTAGGCAACGGGCACCGTCGGCCAACTCGGTAACGTGCGACACATGACCGACGTTGTGCTCGACACCGACGATCCCGAGGTCTTGATCACGCAGCTGCTGATGCCGCCGTTCGCACATGACCCGTACCCGGTGGCGAGCCGGCTCCGCGAGCTGGCACCGATGTTCCGCAGCGAGCTCGGCCTCTGGTACGCGTCCGACTTTGCATCGTGCCAGGACGTGTTCCGCTCGCCGAACGTCGGCCAGGGCTTCAACACCACGCGCATCGAGCAGGACCCGCGCTTCGAGCACAGCGACTCGCTCAAGATGTTCGGGCGGATGATCCCGTTCATGGACCCGCCCGACCACACCCGCATCCGCCAGATCCTCGCCCCGTACTTCACGCCCCGGGCGATCGAGGCCAGCCGCCCCTACACGCAGGCGCTCGTCGACCGGCTCCTCGACGACATGGAGGCCAAGGGCGGCGGCGATCTCGTGGCCGACTTCGCCGAGAACGTGCCCGTCGCGGTGATGTGCCAGCTGCTCGGCGGCATGGGCGACACCGACCAGGCGCAGTGCCGCGACTGGGCCGACGGCCTCGTCGAGGCCGTGCATCCCGTGTGCACCGAGGAGATGATGCGCCACGCCGACGACGCGGCCATCGGCTTCAGCGAGTACTTCCGCGCGCTCATCGCCGCGGGCGACGGTGATCGCGACGACCTCATGGGCCGGCTCATCACCGCCCGCGCCGAGGGCACGCTCGACGAGGACGAGTTCCTCGCGACCGCGACCACGCTCGTCGGCGCCGCGTACCACAACACCCGCAACCACATCGCGACGGGGATCTTCACGCTGCTCCGGCATCCCGACGAGCTCGCGAAGCTGCGCGCCGACCCGTCGCTCGCGCGTGCTGCGAACGAAGAGGTGCTGCGCTACGAGCCGCCGGTGCAGGTGACGCTGCCGCGCGTCGCGCTCGTCGACACCAGGATCGGCGAGGTCGAGCTCGCGGCGGGGGAGCAGGTGTCGGGCTTCATCAGCGGCGCGGCGCGTGATCCCGCACGCTACGAGCGGCCCGACGAGTTCGACATCACGCGCGTCGACGGCGGATCGCTCGCGCTCGCGTTCGGCGTGCACTCGTGCATCGGCGCGGCGATGGCTCGGCTCGAAGGGGAGATCGCGATCGGTTCGTTCTTCCGTCGCTTCCCCGAGGTGACGCTCGTCGACCACGAGCCCGCGCTCGACGAGCCGGGCTTGCCGTTGACGCGCGGCTTCACCCGCATCCGGGTGGAAGTCAGCGCGTAGCCGGATCGGTCAGTCGTCGCTTTCTCGGATGGCGACGTGATCGTCGAGATGACGTTGCTCGAGGTCGGTCGAGCTCGAGCTGGAGTGCGGACTGCGAGCGTCGCTGCGTGTGCTGCAGCACGAACACCATCGTGACGGTCACGCCCGCGCACACCGAGCCGAACGCGAACTGGATGTGCTCGTTGAACCCGGTCGCGATGATGACGATCCACATCGCCACGACCGCGAGCGCGACCCACACCGCGATGAACGGCTTCGTGGTCATCTCGTTGACGCGGTGCACCGCGCGACTGGCGCGTGGGCGCGGCGTGCCCACTGCTGCCGTGGGGCTCTCGTGGCGCGTCAGGGTGCGAGGCATCCCTGATCCCTACCCGGATCGGAGCTTGGCGAAACGCCAAGGGTCAGACCGGGCGGCCGCCCCGCATGTCGTGGGTGGCACCGACGGTGATGGCCATGAACTTCACCGGCGTGTCGCCGCGGTTGCTCCAGCGATGGCGGGTGCCGTTCTGCACCACGACGTCGCCGGGGCCGAGGTCGACCTCCACGCCGTCGTCGAGCTCGAGGGTGAGCGTGCCTTCGATGATGTACTCGAAGTCGAGGGTGGCGGTGCGGTGCATGCCCGCGTCGTCGGGGTCCGCGACGTCGGGCAGGTTGTCGCGGAGGTAGTGGTGCAGCTCACCGTCGGCGCCCGGTGGAAGGACGGTGATCCCGAACGCACAGCCGCCGGGAGGCGGGAACGCGCCCGACACCGCCGGCATGCTCCCGTCGTCGGGGAAGTGCGCGACGTCGTCGCGGGCCCACACCGTCTCGAACGTGACGCCGGGCCCGACCGCCATCGCTTCGACCTCGCCGTCGCTCGCGATGACCGCGTGGCCCTCCGGAGTGTGACCCGTCACGACGCGTCTCGTTGCCATGTGCATTCCCCCCTGGTGGACGGCTCGGGTGTGGGGCGAGCGTTCAGCCGACCGTTGCGCCGACGCGGCCCGACGGGACGAACCGCAGCGACGAGAAGCTGCGGTTGGTCTCCGACGGCATGCGTGCGATCCCGTCGGTGCTGATGGCGTAGTCGGGCGCGCGGCGCAGCAGCTCCTCCATGCCGACCTTGATCTCCATCTTGGCGAGGCTCGCGCCCAGGCAGTAGTGGTTGCCGAAGCCGAACGCGAGGTGCTGGTTCGGCGTGCGCGCCACGTCGAACCGATCGGGGTCGGGGAATTGGCGCTCGTCGCGGTTCGCGGCTGCGAACAAGAGGTGCACGCGCGCGCCGGTGGGGATCGTGGTGCCGTGGAGCGTGACGTCGCTCAGGAGCACGCGGCGACAGACCTTGCGTCGGCGCGTCGTAGCGCAGGATCTCGTCGACGGCCGTCGTCATCAGGTCCGGGTGCTCGAGCAGCCGGTCGCGCGCGTCGCGGAAGCGGTCGAGCAGCACCATGCCGGTGCCGAGCCCGCCGGTGGTCGTCTCGGTGCCGGCGACGAGGAGGAGGAAGCACAGGCCGAGCAAGTCGCCGTCGCTCAGCGTGTCGCCGCTCTCGGTGGGTGACACGAGCTTGGTGATGAAGTCGTCGCGCGGCTCGGCGCGGCGCCTGGCGAACACGCCCGCCAGGTACTCGGTGAGCTCGATCTGCGCGGCGGCCATCGCGCCGACGTCCTTCTGCGCCACGATGATGTCGCCGCAGCGCTTGAACATCTCGCGGTCGGCGAGATCGACCCCGAGCAGCTCGGTCATCACGAGCAGCGGGAGCTGGTCGGTGAACAACGTGACCGCGTCGACCTCACCGCTCGCGGGGAGCGCGTCGAAGAGCTGCCCCGCGACGTCGCGGATGTGCTGCTCCATCTCCGCGATCTGCTTCGGCGTGAACGCGCGCTGGACCGCCTTGCGCAGCTCGGTGTGATCCGGCGGGTCCATCGTGATGAGCACGGGCGTGTCGGACACGAAGCCGCTCGGTACCACGCCCTGCGCCGACGAGAACACGCCGGCGTTGTTGATCGCGTCGTGCACGTCGGCATAGCGCGACAGGTACCAGAGGTTGCGCTCGGGCGAGTAGTACACGGGATGGTGGTCACGCAGCTCCCGGTACAGCGGGTACGGGTCGTCGGTGGGCACTGCCGCGATCGGATCCAGGCTCATGCCGCGGAACCCTACTTTTGAATGTCACACACCCGCAGTACGATCGCCCCACGCCTGTGGAGCCGGCGTTGTTGGCTCGCCGCTTTCTTCCCCCTCGGCATCGCACCACACCGGGAATGGAAGGAAGCCCGTGGCTGGCCGAAGATGTGCGCCTGCGGCTGCGCCGCAAGTTGGAGGAGATGGTTGGCGTGGACGAAGCCGATCTCCTGATGGACCGTCCGCCCGGTGGATGGGGCGATCTCGTCACCAAGGACTGGCTCCACCTCGAGTTGAGTGTGGTCAACGCGCGGTTCGATGCGGTCGACAAGCGGTTCGACGGAATCGACGGGCGGCTCGACACGCTCGAGGAGCGGATGAGCTCGCTCGAGGCTGAGTTCCGGGCTCTGACCTGGAAGCTCGTCGGCACGATGACCGGCCTCTTTGCCGCGCTCGCGATCGTCATCAAGCTGTAGCCGGGCAGCCCAATTGGGAGGCGTGAGCCTCCTCACGCGCGAGAATGGACGGCTCCCGCTCGGATCGCCGCCCCCGGCGACCGTCACCCTCTCCCGTCACGCCCGAAAGGCCCGCATCGTGTTGACCGCCAAGGATCTCACCGTCGAGGTGGGAGGCACCACGATCGTGCGCGGCGTGTCGCTCGACATCCGCCCGGGCGACAAGGTGGGCCTCGTCGGCCGCAACGGCGCGGGGAAGACCACGCTGCTCAGGGTCCTCGGCGGCGCGACCACGCCGCGGTCGGGCAAGGTGCAGCGGGCCAAGGCCACCGGCTACCTCTCGCAGGACCCTCGCTCCGACGCGGTGCCCGACGACACCAAC
Source organism: uncultured Actinomycetes bacterium (assembly GCA_963721435.1). Lineage (GTDB taxonomy): Bacteria > Actinomycetota > Acidimicrobiia > IMCC26256 > DASPTH01 > CAVRJC01. The sequence goes on along the minus strand of CAVRJC010000012.1, from coordinate 565,491 downwards.
TGCCTCGCGCACGTGCTCTCGGGCCGCGGCCTCGACACCCTCGCCGACCGGCTCGAGAAGGCCCGGATCGCGATGGAGGAAGAGGTGTCGCAGGCGAACATGAACGCGTTCTTCGCCGCGCAGGAGAAGTTCGAGTCGGAAGGTGGCTACGCGGCGGAGTCGGAGGTGCGCAAGCTCGCGGCCGGGGTCGGCCTTGCCGACGACCGGCTCGACCTCACGCTCGGCGCGCTCTCGGGTGGAGAGCGCCGGCGCCTCGAGCTCGTGCGCATCCTCTTCACCGGCAGCGAGCTCCTGCTGCTCGACGAGCCCACCAACCACCTCGACGCCAACGCGCGCGACTGGTTGCTCAAGTTGCTGCGCACGTACCGCGGCGCGTTGCTCGTGGTGAGCCACGACCTCGACCTCCTCGACGACGCGATCACGCGCGTCGTGCACGTCGACCGCGAGAGCGAAGGCGCCACCGGCAACCTCGTCGAGTACAAGGGCACCTACTCGCAGTACCTCACCGCGCGCGACCGCGACGAGGAGCGTCTGATCCAGCAGTCGAAGCGGCAGGCGTCGGAGATCGCGCGCCTGTCGACCCTCGCCAACCAGATGCGCGGGCAGACGGCCAAGCGCGCGCGTGTCGCCAAGAACTTCGACAACCGCGTCGCCAAGATCGAATCCGAGCGCGTGACCGCGCCCACGAAGCGCCGCAAGATGAACCTGAAGTTCCCGAAGCCGCCGCACTGCGGGCGCACGGTGCTCACCGCGACGCTCTGGAAGAGCTACGGCGCGCTCGACGTGTTCTCCGACGTGAGCTTCGACGTCGGCCGCGGCGAGCGCCTGCTCGTGATGGGTCTCAACGGCGCGGGCAAGACCACGCTGCTCAGGGTGCTCGCCGACGGGCTGAGCGCCGACATCGGCGAGGTCGAGCTGGGGCTCCACGTGTCGCCCGGCTACTACGCACAGGAGCACGAAGGCATCGTGGGCGGGCGCACCTTGCTCGAGCACATGCGTGAGGCCTCCGAGCTGGGCGACGGCGAGCTCCGGGCGCTGCTCGGCATGTTCGGCCTGACGGGGGAGAAGGTGTTCCAGGACGCCGCCACCCTCTCCGGTGGGGAGAAGACGAAGCTCGCGCTCGCGCAGCTCGTCGCCGGCCGTCACAACCTGCTCCTCCTCGACGAGCCCACCAACAACCTCGACCCGTCGTCGCGCACCGCGACCGGCGCCGCCCTCGCGCAGTGGCCGGGCACGATGATCGTGGTGAGCCACGACGTCGAGTTCGTGAAGTCGCTCGTCCCCGACCGGGTGCTGCTCATGCCCGAAGGCACGCTCGACTACTACGACGATTCGATGCTCGGCTTCGTGGAGCTCGCCTAGCCCATACAGTCGTCGGCACATGAATGCTGACGACGAACGCATCGCACTCTTCCTCGACTACGAGAACCTGGCCATCGGCGCGCGGGAAGCGCTCGGCCACGCACTCTTCGACCTGCGCCCGATCGCCGACGCGCTCGCCGAGCGTGGAAGGGTTGTCGTACGGCGCGCCTATGCCGACTGGTCGAACTTCGACGAGGACCGGCGCATGCTCACGCGCCACCAGGTCGAGCTCATCGAGATCCCGCAGCGCATGGGTGCGACGCGCAAGAACGCGGCCGACATCAAGATGGCGGTCGACGCGATCGAGCTGTCGTTCGAGCGCGACTACATCACCACGTTCGTGCTCGGCACCGGTGACAGCGACTTCACGCCGTTGGTGCACAAATTGCGCGAGCTGAACAAGCGCGTGATCGGCGTGGGTGTCGAGGCGTCGACGTCGGCATTGCTGCCGCCCGCGTGCGACGAGTTCCTGTTCTACGAGCGGCTCGAGGGTGTCGAGGCCGCGACACCAGGCGCACGCGCCCGCACCACGCGTACGCGGTCCCGGCGGGGCACCAGCGCGCCTGCCGCGGCTGCTCCCGAGACGGATGCCGACGCGCAGGCCGCGACCGTTCCGGCACCGGAAGACGTCGACCTCGGTGTGCTGGTGACGCAGACGCTGTCGGGCCTGGAGCGCAGCAGCAGCGGGCCGGTGCTCGTGTCGATGCTGAAGCGCACGATCCTGCGCAAGGACCCCACGTTCAACGAGGCGAACTTCGGGTTCCGCGGCTTCGGTGAGCTCATGCGCAACCTCGCCGAGCGTGGGGTCGTCGAGCTGACCGAGGGCAGCGCCAAGGGCGATCCCGAAGTGAGCTTCCCGACCAACGCCGACGACGAAGGCGCCGCGTTCGTGCCGCGCTGCGGTCGACGGTCGAGCGCCTCAGCAAGAAGGGGGGCACGCCGCACCTGTCGGGCCTCAAGACCCAGATGCGCAAGGAGCAGCCCGACTTCAGCGAGAAGAAGTTCGGCTACGGCGGCTTCCTCCAGTTCGCCAAGGCGGCGCGCGCCCGCGGCGTCATCGAGATGGACGTCGACCCCGACGCCGACGACTACGTGGTGCGGGTGGCCGCTGAGGGAGCCCCGGCCTCGGAGTGACGGCTCCTCGAGCCTCCTGATACTCTGGGCGTCGGCACCTGCGGAACCACGCGGTACCGGCGGCACCGAATCGCCCCCCTGAATGACATGTGCGCGCGGCGCACCGGAGGACGGCGGCGATGCACGGGACGAGCAGGCGATGGCGCTCCGGAGCCGGGACGTTGCTCGCACTCATGATCGTGGTCGGCGCGGGCGCCGCCACCGCGGTGCCGGCGTCCGCCGACGACGGCCACACCGTGAAGGGCTACCTGAGCCTGCAGGACTCCGCCGTCTTCATCGGCAAGGCGTGCCAGGGCGCGGGGGGCTACACCGACCTGGGGGAGGGCACACCCGTGGTCGTGCGTGACGGCGACCGCCAGATCATCGGCACCGGTCGCTTCAGCGCCGGCAAGGGCGCGGGGGGTGCGGTCGGGCGTGATCGGCACCCCGTCGGCGTGCGTGTTCGCGTTCACGGTGAAGCACGTGCCCGACGCCGAGACGTACTCGTTCCAGGTGAGCCACCGCGGCGGCGTCGTGTACACGCACGAAGAGCTCGAGGCGAACAACTGGAAGGTCGGTGCCGCCCTCACACCCAGCATGCGGGCGGAGGTCGTCGCCGCAGTGGAGGCGTAGCGCGCGTGTCGAGCGCGGGGTGTCGCCGTTGATGGTGACGCGCTCGCCGCGTCGGCGGGCCTCACCGAAGTCGTTGTCGACCCGGTGCTGGGTGGCGCGGTTGTCCCAGAACGCGATGTCGCCGGCGTGCCACTCGTGGGTGACCACGAACTCGTCGCTGGTCGCGTGCCGGCACAGCGTGCGCAGGAGCTCCCGGCTCTCGCGCTCGTCCATGTCGACGATGTGCTTCGTGAACAGCTTGTTCACGTAGATCCCCTTGCGACCATTCTCCGGGGGGGTGCGCACCACGGGGTGGGTGCCGTGCTCGATCGGCTGCCACCACGACTCGTGGTACGCACGCAGGTCGGCGATGCGCGCCTTCATGTCGTCGTCGAGCGCGTCGTACGCGGCGGTCATGCTCGCCCAGTGCGTGTTGCCGCCGTGGTCGGGCACGACGACGAGCTGCAGGATCGAGCCGAGCGGCGGTTCCGGCGAGCACGACACGTCGGAGTGCCACATCTCGGCGACCGGCGCTTCGAGCGCGGTGTCGAACACGACGACCTCGGGCAGGTCGTCGCGCGCGCCGAGCACCTTGTGCGTGTGCAGTGTGCCGAACTGCCGGCCGAGCTTCACCTGCTGCTCGGCGGTGATGCCCTGCTCGGGGAAGAACAGCACCTGGTGGCGGTTCAGGGCGTCGCGGATCTCGGTGACGAGCTCGGGCGGGAGTGGCTCGCGGAGGTCGATGCCCTCGACCGTCGCGCCGAGCACCGCGGGCTCGGGGTTGATGCGCAGCGCGGTGGCCGTGCTCATGAGAACGCGTCCCCGGAGAGCGACGACGAGAGCTGGCCGTCGACCCCGACGGGCGTGTCACCCGCGAGCGTGATGCGCTGCATGGTGCGTTGGAAGCCCTCGGGGATGTCGACGGGCACGAGGTGGCAGGTCGCGCGGTTGTCCCAGAACGCGATGCTGCCCGGCTCCCAGCGGAAGCGGCACGTGAACTCGGGGCTCATGAGGTGCTCGTAGAGGAGCGCGAGCAGGTGCGCGCCTTCCTTGCGCGACAGCTCGGAGATGTGGCTCGTGAAGTTCGGGTTCACGAAGATGACGCGCTCGCCGGTCTCGGGGTGCACGCGCACCACCGGGTGCACGGAGCGGATGTCCTTCGACTGGAAGCGTTGCGCGTACTCGGGCTTCATCTCGCCGCGCGCGATCGGGAGCTGGTTGTGGTGCACCGCGTGCAGACGGTCGATGAGGTCGCGGATCTCGGGTGACAGCTGCTCGTACGCGAACGCGGTGTTGGTGAACTGCGTGTCGCCCCCGTAGGGCGGCACGACCACGCCGCGCAGGATCGACGCCATCGGCGGGTTCACCACGAACGTGACGTCGGAGTGCCAGCGGCTCTCGATCAGCGGGCCGTCGAGGCTGGCGGAGCCGCCGTTGTCGAGCAGCAGGATCTCCGGGTGCTCGGGGATCTGCGCAGGCAGGGTGGGGTGCGCGGGCGTGACGTCGCCGAACGCTCGACCGAACTCGATGTGCTGCGCCGGCGTGAGGTCCTGGTCGCGGAAGAACACGACCTTCCACTTCAGGAGTGTGGCGCGGATCTCCGCGACGAGCTCGGGCGTGAGGTGGGTGAGGTCGACGCCGAGGATCTCGGCGCCGGTGTGCCCCGACATCGGGCGGACGTCGATGCCGAGTGCGGCGGCGGACGACTTGCCGGACGATGACGTATCGGTGGGCGTCGCGGTCATGGAATGGCTCCCCCGGTGAGACTGGTGCTTCCCAGAGTGTAGACGACCGTCTACACTTGTCAAGATGCAGTCACAGTCTCGCACCAAACGGTCTCCCGGCGGGCGCCCGACGAGCCGCCCGACGAGCCGTCCGACGGGGCGGGACGAGGTACGGGCCGCGGTGCTCGACGCCGCCGCCCGGCACTTCGCCGCGCGCGGGGCCAATGCGTCGTTGCGCGACATTGCCGCGGACGCAGGCGTCAACCTCGGCTTGATCCACCGCCACTTCGGCAACAAGGACGACCTGCTCCAGGCGGTGCTCGACTCGCAGCGGCGCGCCGGCGCCGATCTGGTGGCCGCAGCACCCGACGCCGCGGTCGCGATCCGTGAGATCTTCGAGGAGACCGTCTACAAGGACCAGCACGTGCGCACGCTGGCGTGGTTGCTGCTCGACGAGGAGCAGGGGCGCTCGCTGCGTCACGAGTACCCGACGATCGAGGCGTTGCGGGCCAAGGTCGGCGACGACCCCGACGCGCGGGCGCGGCTGATGGCCGCGTTCACGATGGTGTACGGGTGGACAGTGTTCGGCCCGCAACTGCTCGAGGCGTTCGGCTACGCGGCCGACGACCGCACCGCCGCCGAGTCCGAGCTCGCCGCCCTGCTCGACACCATCGTCGCCCCCACGGCCAGCGCGGTCTAACGCACGCGCTCGCCTTTGGGGCGCGCTTTTTGAAACGCGTGGCGTTACAAATCGCCACCCAGATGTGCATGTCACACGCCGGTGTCACGATGACGTCGTCTTCCTCGGTCACTGCGATCGCAGGAGACGAGCCATGGACCAGCGAGTGCGCGCGCTGAATGATCACCGCAGGCGCCAGCACGGTGTCTTCACTTTGGCGCAAGCATTGGAAGCCAAGTACACCCGGCCAAGTGTTCGTCGCAGAGTTGCCGACGGAACGTGGCTCGAGCTCGAACCTCGCGCGTATCTGGTGGCCGGCGGTGTCGAGCCCACCGAGAAGCAGCGCTTGATTGCCCTCACGCTTTCGACCCGTGGCGTGGCGTCGGGTCGAAGCGCGGCTGCCTTGTTCGGACTCATGGACTTCCCGGCGGTTCCCGAGGTGACCGTTGTCCGTGGTCGTCGTTCCGCTCGACGCGCGGGCGTCCGCAGCTCGCGAGAGCTCGTTTCGATCGACCTCACGGTCGTGGACGGCATCCCGACGACCGCGCCGGTGCGAACGATCATCGATGTCGCGGCGACGGTGTCTTCACGCGAGGCCGAAGACCTGGTTGATCGATCGATCGTGATGGGTGTCGTGCGCGCAACGCGGCTCGAGTACCGGGCCCGTGAACTGGGAGGACCAGGCCGACGAGGTTGCACGGTGGTGCTGCGGATACTCGCCAACCGGCACCCTGAGCTTGCACGAGCTCGCAACGGCTTCGAAGCCCGGGCGTTGCGACTGCTCCAACGAGCGGGAGCCCCGCCACCGCGTGTGAACTACCGGGTTCGTAGCGGAGGCCGTATCCGGTACCTCGATCTGGCCTGGCCCGACCTGATGATCCTCGTCGAGCTCGACGGGCGCGGGCCCCACTCCAGCCGCCGCGTCTTCGACGACGATCGGATTCGTCAGAACACGCTCGTCGCCGACGGTTGGACGGTGTTCCGTCTCACCTGGACCGCGCTGCAGCACGATCCGGAAGTGGCGCTCGCCCCGATCCTCGCGGCGATCGACGGCGGCTCGGCATCGGGCACGCGGTGTGACGCGTGCGGTCACGTGGGCTTGGGCTTCGGCAGTGCTTGTTCGTCGATGCAGAGGCCGAGGAGGAGTGCGTAGGGGTCGACGGCTTCGGCGGCGTGCGGGTGCACCTCGAAGTGCAGGTGCGGTCCGGTGGTGACGCCGGTGACGCCGATGTACCCGATCACGTCGCCCGCGGCGACACGCCGGGCGTCGCCCTCGTACCGGGAGAGGTGCGCGTAGTAGTAGGTGTCGCCGGCGTCGTCCTTCAACCAGATGCCGTTCCCGCCGGCGGGGCTCTCGTCGTGGACCATGTCGCCGTCGACGACCGCGACCAGCTCGGTGCCGAGCAATGCCTGCATGTCGATGCCCTCGTGCACGGTGCCGCCGTCGCGCGGCTCGCCGAAGTCGTCGGCGAATGCGACGAACCCGTTCACGGGGCAGCGCATCGCCGCGGTGACGAGCGCGGGCCCGTCACCCTTCGCCCGGATTGTGGCGACCGCGACCTTCACCTTGTCGTAGGCGCTGCTCGCGATGGCGAGCTTGTGGTCGAGCTCGTCGCGCGTCGCGGCGACCAGTTCGATGTTCTTGTCGAGCTCGGCTCGCTTCGCGCGCAGCGCGCTCTCGCGGGTCGCGAGCTTCGCCGCGGTAGCGCGCAGCTCGGCCGCGAGGTCGACGTCGTGCGCGGTGACCACGTTGGTGAGATGCGACGCCTGCGCGGCCTCGAGCTTGTCGTCGGCGTTCAGGAACATCTCGAGCGTCGCGGCACCGCCGCGCGTGTAGAGCGACGCCGCGCGCTGCTTCACGATCGTCTTCAGCTCGACGGCCCGCGCCTGGAGTTGCGGGATCTGGATCTCGAGGTCACTGATCTCGGTGGCGACCTGCGCGTGGTCGCCCTCGAGCGCCGACAGCCGTGCTGCGGCATCGTCGGCGTCGGCACGCGCGGCGTCGAGCTTCTCGCGTGCGATCGCGAGCGCGTCCCGTGCCTTGGCGTCGGTCGCGGCCGACGCAGGCGGCGCCACCAATCCGGTCACGACCATCGTGGCCGCGCACACTCCCACGATGAGCGCACGCCACGGCATACGGAAGGTGTCGACCGTTTGACAGTAGATCCTTGAGCGCCGGGCCATCCCACACTGACGACCGGCCGCGCGCGGTTGTCACGCGGGGCGTGGATCAGACCCGCGCCGCCTCCGCGGGGTCGAGGCCGGCGGCGATGCGCGCGAAGGCGTCGTCGACGCGGGCGATGACGTCGCCGCCTTCCTCGAGCCACGTCTCGACCGCGGCACGCAGAGCGGCGATCGCGGTGGATGCGACGAGCCGCAGCTCGAAGGTCGAGTGGCCGCCGTCGAGGCCCGAAGCGGCCCGGGTCTGGAGGGCCTGGAAGATCGCTTCCTCCCAGCTCTGCTGACGCTCGATCTTGTACGTGCGCAGCGCCGGGGTCTCCGCCATGATCCGCGACTGCTCGAGCATCCGCGGCCGGTCGTGCTCCAGGCCGGCGAGGTTCTCGACCAGGCTCTCGCGGATCGAGCGCAGCGGCGACTCGCCGGCGGGGCGGCCGAGCAGCCCGGCGACGAGCAGCTGGCACTTCTCGTCGGCGTCGCTCAGGAGCAGCGCCTCCTTGTTGGGGAAGTAGCGGAAGAAGGTGCGCGGGGACACGTCGCACGCCTCGACGATCTCCTCGATCGTGGTGCTGTCGAAGCCCTGCTTGGCGAAGAGGTCGAGGGCCGCCTGCTCCAGGGCTTCGCGGGTCTTGAGCTTCTTCCGCTCGCGCAGGCCCACCGTCTCGTTGGCCGTCTCGCTCGCCGTCTCACCGGCGGCATCGCCCGCGGTCTCGACCGCACTCGCCCCCATGGCTTGCATGACCCAATCATGACAGAACTTGCCTCTTGGCGCAATGAGCCAAACTGCATCTTGTGTTATCTGGCAGAGTCTGCCATAATGCTCGGCATGTCCCCCGACGCCGCGGCCATCCACGCCCGCCGCTGGTGGACACTGTCGGTCCTCTGCCTCAGCCTGCTGATCATCTTCGTGGGCAACACGACCCTCAACGTCGCGATCCCCGACCTCTCCCGCGACCTGAACGCCACGACGTCAGAGCTCCAGTGGGTCGTCGCCGCCTACTCGCTCGTGTTCGCGGGCCTGCTGTTCTCCACCGGCGCCATGGGCGACCGGTTCGGGCGCAAGGGCGTGCTGCAGCTGGGCCTGGTGGGGTTCCTCGCCAGCTCGCTGCTTGCCGCCGCGTCGCACGACATGACGCAACTGATCGTGTGCCGGGCGTTGATGGGCGCGTCGGCGGCGCTGATCATGCCCGCGACACTGTCGATCCTCGTGAACATCTTCCCCGCCGGTGAGCGCGCCAAGGCCATCGCGATCTGGGCCGCGACCGCAGGCGCCGCGGGCGTGATCGGCCCGGTCGGCAGCGGTTGGCTGCTCGGGCACTTCTGGTACGGGTCGGTGTTCCTCGTGAACGTGCCGATCGTGATCCTCGCCCTCGTCGGCGGCCACTACCTCGTGCCCAAGTCACGCGATCCCGAGCAGGGCCGACTCGACCCGGTCGGTGCGGTCCTCTCGATCATCGGGATCTCCACGCTCGTGTTCGGGCTCATCGAGGCGCCCGATGTGGGGTGGACGAGCACCGAGGCGCTCGCCGCCTTCGGCATCGCGATCGTCACGCTCGTGCTGTTCGTCGCATGGGAGCTGCACGTGGAAGTCCCCATGCTCGACATGCATTTCTTCCGCAACCCCGCGTTCAGCACCGGCACCGGCGGGATGATCCTCGTGTTCCTCGCCATGTCGGGCGTCATGTTCCTGACCATGCAGTACTTCCAGCTGGTGCTCGGCTACAGCCCGCTGTCGGCGGCCATCCGCTTCCTGCCGATGGCGCCGATCATGGTGCTCGTCTCGACGCAGACGCCCGCGCCTCAGCGTCCGGTTCGGCACCAAGCGCGTCGTCGCCGTGGGCATGCTGCTCGTCGCCACCGGCCTGTTCATGTTCCGCGGCCTCGCGATCGACACGCAGTACATCTACGTGCTCGCCTGCATCATCCCGCTCGTCGCCGGCATGGCGCTGGTCATGTCGCCGATGACGGCCGCGATCATGTCGGCGGTGCCGGCCCGTCGCGCCGGTGCGGGGTCGGCCATGAACGACGCCACGCGCGAGCTCGGGTCGGCGCTCGGTGTCGCCGTGCTCGGCAGCATCGCGGCGTCCCACTTCGCGAGTGCGCTCGACCCGCTCGTCGTCCAAGCTGCCGGCCGGCGCGCAGACCACCGCCAGCTCTTCACTGTCGGGCGCGCTGCAGACGGCCGCGCAGCTCCCCGCCGCCGCGGGCCGCGCGCTCCAGGTCGGCGCCGACCAGGCGTTCATCGGTGGCATCCACCTCGCGGTGACGGTCGGTGCGGTGCTCGCGGTGATCGCCGCGATCGCAGTGCTGCGCTACCTGCCCGCGCACATCGCGCCCGAAGGCGCGATGCACGGCGCACTCGAGAGTGCTGAAGAAGCGGCGGAGCTCGGTCTCGGGGGAGTCCCCCCGGCGTTCCCCGACACCGTGCACGCCGACAACGAGGACGACGACGCCACGCTCGAGCCCGTGACTACTCCGGGTTGAGCTCCGAGTAGTCGCGCCGCAGCGCGAACAGGCTGATGCCGACGAGCGCGAGCGCGCACGCCATCTGCGCGTACCACCAGGTGCCGAAGTGGTGGTGCCCGGTGAGCGGGCACGCGATCGACTCCGCGGTGAAGAGCAGCGATGCCGCGAGGGCCCCGAGCAGTCCCCAGCGGCGCCGCATCACGAGACCGGCGACCATGGCGATGACCAATGCGTCCATGCTGAGTACGAGCACCACGCTGATCACCGGGAGCTCGAACTGCGAGCGCGGCTCGAGCGCGATCGCGATCTCGGTGAGCACGAACCACGCGAGCGCGACCCCGGCGGCGACCCGGCCGTCGACGCGTTCCATGAGCCAGGTGCGGGTGTCGGTGAACCGGGTGTGCGTCGACACCGCGGCCGCCTGGTCGTCGGGTGTCGTCGGTGGGGTGCGGCCGTCGGTCTCGAGCATCACGGACCTCCTCAGGAGAAGTCCGCCCATTGTGCCGCGCGCGGGGCTAGGTCAGGTAGGCGGTCGGGTCGGTTTCGAAGGCGCGGAGGCAGCCGGGGGCGCAGAACCAGTAGTCGGCGCCGGCGTGCACCGCGTGATACTTCGCCTGGTCGATGAAGACGGTCATGCCGCACACGGGGTCGACGGCCTCGCGCGGCGCCGCGGTGGGGACGCCGCGGAGCTGCCCCGCGGCCCGGCGCGCCACGAGATCGGCGAGCACCGCGACCGCGATCTCCGCGTTGTCGACGGGCCCGAGATCGAGGCCGGCGGGTGCGTGCACGCGCGCGAGGTCGGCATCGTCGAGACCCTGGTCCCGCAGCAGCGCGAGCAGTGACGACGCGCGCTTCTCCGCCGCGACGACCCCGATGTAGCCCGCGTCGGTCGCGAGCGCGGCGCGGAGCGCGAGGTCGTCGTAGTGACCTTGGGTCGCGACGATGATCGCGGTCGACGGCCCGATGCCGAGCCCGTCGAGATCCAAGGAGGTGCGCACGAGCTCGGCGTGCGGGTGCTCGTCGGCGCGGCCGCCGTCGTCGATCACCGCGACGTCCCAGTCGAGCGACCGCGCCTGCACCGTGAGCGTGTGCACCGCCGGCGAGCGGCCGACCACCACCACCTGCGGCTTGGGCAGGAACGGCTCCAGGTAGATCTCCATCGCCCCCTCGCTCTCGCACGCCATCGCGATCGTCAGCGTGTCGTCGTGGTCGTGCGCGGCGAGCTCGTCGGGGGAGCCGAGGAAGAGCAGCCGCGCGCGACCGTCGACCAATGAGGCGAGCGCCTCGCGCACGACGGTCGGCTCCGCGCACGCGCCGCCGAGCCATCCTCGCACGGTGCCGTCGGCCAACACGACGCCCTTCGAGCCGACGTGCCCCGAGCTCGGTGCGCGTCGCCACACGACGGTCGCGAGCGCGAACGCGCGGCGCGCCCGCGTCAGGTCGACCGCGGCCGCCAGGACGTCGGCATCCATGGGTGCGCGCTTACGCCGTCCCCGGCGCCGACTGGATCGCCGACCACACGCGATCGGGCAGCAACGGCATGTCGATGTTGCGCACGCCGAGGTGCGCGAGCGCGTCGATCACCGCGTTCACGTACGCGGCGGGTGAGCCGACGGTCGCCGACTCGCCGACGCCCTTGGCGCCGATCGGGTGATGCGGTGACGGCACGCACGTCTCGAGCAGCTCGAACTTCGGCGTCTCCCACGCGGTCGGGATGAGGTAGTCCATGAAGTTGGAGCCGATGCAGTTGCCGTCGTCGTCGAAGGTGATCCACTGCATCGACGACGTCGCGAACCCCTCGGTGAGGCCGCCGTGGATCTGGCCCTCGACGATCATCGGGTTGATGCGCACGCCGCAGTCGTCGAGCGCGACCATCCGCTGCACCTTCCACACGCCGGTCTCGGGATCGACCTCGACGACCACGATGTAGCTGCCGTAGGGGTAGGTGAGGTTGGGCGGGTCGTAGTAGTGCACGTCTTCGAGCCCGTACTCCATGCCGTCGGGCAGGTTGGTGTAGGCCGCGAGCGCGACGTCCTGGATGGTGACGGACCGGTCGGGGGAGCCGCGCACCGAGAGCTTGCCGTTGTCGAGCTCGATGTCGGCGTCGGCGGCCTCGAGCAGGTGCGCGGCGATCTTCTTCGCCTTGTCGGCGATCTGGCGCGACACCATCGCGGTGGCCGCGCCGCCGACCGGGGTGGAGCGCGACCCGTACGTGCCGAGGCCGTAGGGCGTGTTGTCGGTGTCGCCTTCGACGACCTTCACGTCGCTCGACGGGATCCCGAGCTCGTCGGCCACGATCTGGGCGAACGTGGTCGCGTGGCCCTGGCCCTGCGACTTCACGCCGAGCTTGAGGATCGCCTTGCCGGTGGGGTGCACGCGCAGCTCGGCGGAGTCGATCATCTTCAGGCCGAGGATGTCGTACTTCTTCGACGGCCCCGCGCCCACCGCCTCGGTGAAGTGCGCGATGCCGATGCCCATGAGCCGGCCCTCGGCGCGGGCGCGCGTCTGCTCCTCGCGCAACGACTCGTACCCGATCTCGTCGAGCGCCTTGCGCAGCGCGGTGGGGTAGTCGCCGGAGTCGTACACGAACCCGGTGGGCGTGGTGTAGGGGAACTGCTCGGGCTGGATGAAGTTCTTGAACCGGATCTCTGCGGGATCGATGCCGAGCTCGTACGCGGCCGTCTGCACGAGTCGTTCGATGAGATACGACGCCTCGGTGATGCGGAACGAGCAGCGGTACGCGACCCCACCCGGCGCCTTGTTGGTGTACGCGCCGCGCGTCTTCACGTAGGCGGCCGGGTAGTCGTAGCTGCCGGTGACCACGTGGAACAGGCCGGCCTTGAACGCGGTGGGTTGCGCGTCGGCGTAGAACGCGCCCTGGTCGGACAGCATCTCGACGCGCAGGCCGAGGATGCGGCCTTCGTTGGTGAGCGCGAGCTCGCCCTTCATGTGGTAGTCGCGGGCGAAGCCGGTGGAGATGAGGTTCTCGGTGCGACTCTCGACCCACTTCACCGGCTTGCCGATCACGAGCGACGCCGCGGTGGCGATCACGTAGCCCGGGTACACCGGCACCTTGTTGCCGAAGCCGCCGCCGATGTCGGGGCTGATGATCCGGATGTTCTGCTCGGCCAGGCCGGCCACCATCGCGAACACGGTGCGGTGCACGTGCGGCGCCTGCGACGTCATGTAGATGGTCGCCTGCCCGCTCACCGAGTTGACGTCGGCGAGGATGCCGCACGTCTCCAACGGCGACGGGTGCGAGCGCGGGTAGTGCGTCTCGAGCGACACGATGCGGTCGGCCTTCGCGAACGCGGCCTCGGTGGCGGCGGCGTCGCCGCTCTCCCACTCGTAGACGAGGTTGTCGGTCTTGCCTTCCTTGTCGTCGCGGATCACGCCCGCGCCGTCGGCGAGCGACTGCTGCGGTGTGGTGATCGCGGGGAGGATCTCGTAGTCGACGTCGATGTGCTCGAGCGCGTCCTCGGCGATGTACGGGTCGGTGGCGACGACCGCCGCAACCTCCTGGCCCTGGAACCGCACCTTGTCGGTCGCGAGCACCGCTTGCGTGTCGCCCGACAGCGTGGGCATCCACGCGAGGTTGTAGCCCGCGAGCAGCTCGCCGGTGACGACCGCGACCACGCCGTCCATCGCCGCGGCTGCCGACGTGTCGATGCTCTTGATGCGCGCGTGCGCGACCGGCGAGCGCAGGATCGCCATGTGCAACATGCCCGGCAACGTGTGGTCGTCGAGGTAGTTGCCCTGACCGGCGGTGAAGCGGTCGTCTTCGATGCGCCTGACCGAGTGGCCGATCCCCCCGATCTCGGCGGTGGTGGTGGGATCGGGCTGGCCGGTTTCCTGCACTGCGGTCATGACGATGCTCCTGCGGTGACGGCCGCGGCCGCGGTGTCGGCCGCGGCGGCGCGGATGGCCTTGACGATGTTCATGTAGCCGGTGCAGCGGCAGATGTTCCCGGAGATCGCCCACCGCACGTCGTCGTCGGTGGGATCGGGATTCTGCTCGAGGAGCGCGATGCCGACGAGCATCATCCCCGGCGTGCAGAACCCGCACTGCAGGCCGTGGGCCTCCTTGAACGCGGCCTGCATCACACCCGGCACGCCCGCGGTGCTGAGCCCTTCGACGGTGGTGAGTGAGCGGCCGTCGGCCTGCACCGCGAACATCGTGCACGATTTCATCGGCGTGCCGTCGACGAGCACCGTGCACGCGCCGCAGCTGGTCGTGTCGCAGCCGATGTGCGTGCCGGTGAGCTCGGCCTGGGTGCGGATGAAGTCGACGAGGAGCATGCGAGGCTCGACGTCGTGCGTGTGGTCGCTGCCGTTGATCGTGACCGTGACCTGCATCGGTTCCCTCTCTTATGGTTCGCTCAAGGCTCTGCGAAAGCTCAGCAACACAACACCTTCGCCCTACGCATTTCGCTCACACTCAGCTCTGCGCCTCGGCCGCGGCGGCGGCGAGGGCGCGACGGGTGAACACGCGCACGACGTTGCGCTTCCATTCCGCTGAGCCGCGCACGTCGTCGCGTGGCTCCGATGCCTGCGCGGCGAGCTCGCCCGCGGCCACGAACACTTCGGTGGTCGGTTGCCGGCCGACGAGCATCTCCTCCGCGGCCGTGACCTTGGTGTTCACCGGGTTCACCGCGGTGAGCGCGAGACCGGCGCGCGCGATGGTGCCGTCGGCCGCGAGCTCGAGGTGCGCGGCGACGGCGACGGTGGCGTAGTCACCGACCTTGCGCTCGAGCTTCTGGTACGAGCCGCCCACGCGTCCGGATGGGACCGGGATGTGCACCTCGGTGACCATCTCGTCGTCGGCGAGGGCGTTCCCGAAGAAGTCGACGATGAACTCGGTGATCGGGATCGAGCGCTCACCGTTGGTGCCGCGAGCGATCACGTCGGCACCGGTGGCGAGCAGCACCGAGTTCCAGTCGCCCTCGGGGTCGCAGTGCGCGACCGAGCCGCAGAGCGTGCCGCGGTTGCGCACGAGCGGATCGGACACCCACGGCGCGGCCGAGGCGACGGCACCGAACGTGATGCCGGATCCTGAGGTGCCCGCGCGCACGATGTCGGCATGGCGCACGAGTGCGCCGACGCGGAGATGCCCGTTGACGCGCTCGAGGGTGTCGAGCCCGGGTATCCCGTTGATGTCGACGAGCTTCGCCGGAGTCGCGAGGCGCGTCTTCATCATCGGGATCAGGCTCTGACCACCCGCGAGAAAGCGGGTCTCGTCCCCGCCTTCTCGCTTCGCGGCAACGGCCTCATCAATGGAGTGCGCTGCGGTGTAATCGAACGAGGACGGGAACACGTGGGTCTCCCTCTCGCGATGAGTGCGTGTTGCGCACCTTACATCTGGTGAGAGGGACCCGTCTCGGGACCGACTTCAGCTCTCGTTCAAATGGTCGGCGAGGTGGTCGTGGTGGGCGCGTTGGTGGTCGGCGTGCTCGAGTTGCCGAGCCGCACACGTGCCTCGGCGCTCGTGCCGTTGCGCGAGTAGGTGATGATCACGACGTCGCCGGCGCTGTGCGCCTGCACCTGCGTGGCCAGCGCGGCGGAGTTGATGACGGCCTTGCCGTCGACCGCGGTGATCACGTCACCCGCCTGCAGGCCCGCGTCGGCCGCGGAGCTCCCGGCCTTGACTGCGGTCACTGCGGCACCGGCACCGCCGGGCGCGTTGGTGCTGCTGACGCCGAGGAACGCCTGCGCGCTGGAGCTGGTGCCCGAGCCCGAGGAGTTGTTGTCGTTCCCGAGCCCGTTCAGGCCGTCCTCGAGCTTGTTCTGGATCTCCTTGCCGAGCTTGTTGAGCAGGCCGTCGACCAGGTCGTTGCCGGTGCTGTTCTTCCCGCCGAGGATGCCACCGGCGTTCTTGCCGAGCGCGCCGGTGATGTCGTCGAGGGAGAGGTCGCCGACGGGGAGGTCGCCCTTGGCGGTCTGGTGGGCGGCATCGGCGAGGCTGGTCGGGCCCTCGTCGACCGACGACTGCCCGACGAAGTACGCCCCGACCACGAGCCCGATCACGACGACGACTGCGGCGGCACCCCAGATCCAGCCCTTGGCCGACGAGGATGTCGACGTCGGCGCGCGGGTGCCGGCGTGGTGTCGGCCGCGGTGGGCTCGGCGGACGTGGCCTCAGCTGTCGTTGCAGCGGGCTCGGCCTCGGTCGGCGCGGGCTCGGCGGACGCCGGCTCGGTGCTCTCGTCGGGTGTCTGGTCGTCGGGCACGGTGGTACTCCTGGAATGGGCGCGGAGAATCGAAGCAGTGTGACAACGTCGCGGCGTTGCAGGGGGTTCCCGGCGGATCAGCCGTCGAGCTGGGCGCTCCGCTCCACGCGCGATCTGGGTGATCCTCACCCCGAGCTCCGGGATCGCCTCGAGCAGGCCCTGGAGCGCGCCGAGATCGATCACGCCGAGCTGTGCCTTCGTGCGGGCCACGACCGTGGCGTTGCGACGCCCGTGGGTGAGGATGGCGGCCTCGCCGATGCAGTCGCCGGGGCCGACGGTGGCGACGACCGTGTCACCACGGCGCACGTCGAGCTCACCGGAGATCACGACGATGAGCTCGTGGCCCCAGTGTCCTTGCTTGATGACCGTCTTGCCGGCGCGGGCGGAGCGGTCCGACATCGACGCGGCGACGTCGGCGACCTGCTCCTCGCTGAGTCCGGCGAACAACGGCATCGCCGCGAGCTGGTCTTCCAGCACGACTTCATCGCCGTCGCGGCTCATGCGCCGGGAGGTGCCATCTCGGCCTCGACCTCGGCCCGCTGCGGCTGCGCCTCGAGCTCGGTCTCGCCGCCTTCCTCGTCGAAGGGATCGGCGATCACGAACGTCTCACCGTCGGGCAGCAGCACCTCGGCCGGCACCCGCCCGTGCGCGGCGTCGCGGATCGCGGTGGGGCTCCCGCTCGGCATGAGGAACGACACCGCGATGCCGATCCCGGCGATGAGCAGCATCGTGATGAACACGGGGTGCAGGCTTCCCGAGAACGCGTCCTGGATCGCGGCACGGGTGGACGCCGGGAACTTGCTCGCCGCCTGCGCGGACAGCAGCGACGACGCCTTGACGTTCCCGCTCGGGAAGATCGAGCTGATGCGATCGGTGAGGGTCGTCAACATCACCGATGCCGCGATCGCGACGCCGACGGCGCCACCGAGCTGCCGCGTGAAGTTCACGAGGCCGGTCGCCACCCCGAGGCGCGGGATCTCGACCGAGTTCTGCGCCGACAACATCGTCGACATCATCACGAAGCCCATACCGAACCCGATGAAGATCATCGCGACGCTCACGTCGAGACGGGTCGAGCCGACGCCGAGGCGCGTGAGCAGGAACACACCGCCCGCGAGCAACGAGAAGCCGCTCACGCACATGACCCGGAAGCCGACCTTCAACACGATGCGCGCGCCGCTCGCGGAGCCGACCATCATCGCCAGCATCATCGGCGTGAGCACCTGACCCGCGCCCGTCGCCGACGCGCCGATCACGACCTGCACGAAGAGCGGCAGGAACGACAGCACGCCGAACATCGCCATGCCGATGAACAGGCTCACGATCGTCGATGCGCGCAGCACCTTCACCGAGAAGAGATCGAACGGGATCAGCGGCTCGGACGCGCGGCGCTCGGCGATCACGAACATGGCGAGGAAGAACGCGCTCCCTGCGAACGCGCCGATGATCTCGAACGAGCCCCATTTGTACTCGCGCCCGCCCATCTCGAGCGCGAAGACGAGCAGGATCGTCCACGCGAGCAGCGTGACGATGCCGAGGTAGTCGAGCTTGTGCGTGTGCTTGTGTTGCAGCGGCTCGATCATCGCGAACGACACGAGCGCGACCGCGGCGATCCCGATGGGGAGGTTCACGTAGAAGACCCAGCGCCAGCCGAAGTTGTCGGTGATGAAGCCGCCGAGGAACGGGCCGACGATCGACGCGAAGCCGAACATGCCGGAGAAGATCGCCGACATCTTCGCCCGCTGCTCCATGGTGTAGAGGTCGGCGGTGATCGTCTGCGCGACGGGGATGAGGCAGCCGGCACCGACACCCTGGAGGCCGCGGAACAGCACGAGCTGGGTCATCGAGCCGGCCATGCCCGAGAGCGCGGAGCCGACGAGGAAGATGATCATCCCGGCGAGGAAGATGCGCTTGCGGCCGAACATGTCGGCGAGGCGCCCCCACAGCGGGATGGTCGCGATCTCCGCGAGCAGGTAGGCGGAGAAGACCCACGCGTACTGGTTGAGGCCGTGGAGGTCGCCGATGATCGTCGGCATCGCGGTGGCGACGATGGTGCCGTCGAGCGACGCCAGGAACATCCCCGACATCACCGCGATGGTCGTGAGCACGATCCGCTTGTGCGTGAGCCGAGCCGCGTACTCCGTGCGGTGGGCCGGGGTCGCAGCGCGGTTCGTCGGTGCCGGCGCCATCCCCCGCAGCTTATTGATGCAACCGCATGAAATCAAAGACCGCGGTTGCGAGGACCGGTCGGGTCGGGTCAGCGTCAGGTCAGGTCAGGTCAGGTGACGAGCTCCTCGATGCGGGCGAGGGTGGCTTCCATGTTCTTGCCCGTC
The DNA here is from genome assembly GCA_963721435.1 of uncultured Actinomycetes bacterium. Taxonomy (GTDB): domain Bacteria; phylum Actinomycetota; class Acidimicrobiia; order IMCC26256; family DASPTH01; genus CAVRJC01. The sequence goes on along the minus strand of CAVRJC010000012.1, from coordinate 546,798 downwards.
TTGCCCGCCGCGAAGCGCTTGGTCATGCCCTTGGTCTTCTCCTGGGAGACGTCCCAGCTCTCGCGCACCAGCGTGCCGCCGTCGACGGGCTCGAGCTCGTAGCGCCAGATGCGGCCACCGAAGCGGGAGCCGAACTTGCCGGGGCCGCGGGTCTGCCACGCGATGCGACGGTTCTCGTCGAACTCCACGACGGTGCTCACCATCGAATACGACACGCCCATCTTCATCGACATGCCGAACGTCGCGCCGAGCGACAGGCGCTCGGGGGAGTCCTTGGCGTCGCGCACGGTGCCCGAGCCGTCGATGTCGTGATGGCGGGCGGGGTCGGCGAGGAGGTCGAAGATCTTCTCGGGGCGCGCGGGGATCACGCGTTCGACGGTGATGACGTCTCCGGGATCAGGCATGCCGCCAGGGTACCGACCGGAGTGAGCTTGTTACTCTCCGGCCCAGCGGCCGGGAGACGAGGCCAAGCGACCGACAGCGAAAGAGGGTGTCGTGATGGCGGACGACCGCGCGGCGACGTATGACGTGGTGGCGAACTTCTGGAAGGGCGTCGACGAGCACGACTGGGATCTCGTGGCGTCGACCATCGCCGACGACTTCGTGCGCATCGGCATGCGCGACGACGAAGCCGACACGAGCCGCGGCAAGGTCGAGTACATGCAATTCGTGTCGGAGGTGACGGGCCGCATGGACCGCCACAACCTGAAGATGGTCTCGCTGTTCTTCTCCGAGGACGGCCGCACCGCGGTCGCCGAGTGCATCGAGACCATCTACCCGCCCGGCGAAGACGAGCTCGTGATGCGGTTCATCAACATCCTCGAGATGAACGATGACGGCCTCATCGCGAAGCTCGACATCTTCTGGAAGACACCCCCGCGCATGCCTCCCGACTGGATCACCCCCGAGGCGATCCTCGACGACTCGGCGGGCTGACGGACGATGCGCGTGTTCGAACGCGTGACGTCAGGCCGGGTTCCCGGCGTCGAGGTCTCGCGGATTCGCGAATCCCGCTGCAGATCCAAGACACGCGCACGATCACGACGGAGCGGGCGATCGCGCTGTTGCAGCCGACCGTGCTCGATCAGCTCGCGGGATACGGGTGAGCCTCGAGGCTCACCTTCTCCACGCTCCTGGTCGTGGCGATCGTCCGCGATCACGTGAAGCAGTTTCGACTCGGCGGGCCCTTGCACGAGCGAACATCCGTTCGCTACGCTGCGGTCCTTCCCTCTGAACTTCCCAAGTGGCACTCGCGATTCCTGGAGGGAAAGATGCCAGTTGACGAGCGCCGCCGGCTGCAACTCGCAGACGCGGCCAAGCGTGCCTTCGGAGACGACGAGGGGATCACGTTGATGGAGTTGCTCCCACCGGTCGGTTGGGCGGATGTGGCAACCAAACACGATCTCGCGCTGCTCACTGCGCGGATCGACCAGCTCGAGGGTCATCTCGACGATCATTTCGACGCTCGCTTCGAACGCGGGTTTCGGAAGGTGATCGTGACGATGTCGTCGATCATGATCGGCGGGTTCCTTGCCACCGTTCTCGCGGTCGTCCTCACGGTCGCGATTCGCTGACTCATGACTGCCGTCGCGCCGCGTACGTACCAGCTCACGTTGGGGAGCGGCGCGGCGGTCGACGGGTTCCATCCGGCGGTCGGTGAATGGTTCCGCCGGCGCTTCCCCGAGGGGCCGACCCCGCCGCAGCGCGACGGGTGGCCGCACATCGCATCCGGCACCGACACGCTGATCGCCGCGCCCACCGGCTCGGGCAAGACGCTCGCGGGCTTCCTCGTGTGCATCGACCGCTTGTACCGTGCGCACGAAGCCGGGGAGCCGATCGCGGGGATCGCCCGGGTCGTGTACGTGTCGCCGTTGAAGGCGCTCGCCGTCGACATCGCGGAGAACCTGCAGCGGCCGTTGGCCGAGATCGCGGAGATCGCACGCGAGCTCGGCTTCGACGCGCCCGACATCAAGGTCGCGGTGCGCACGGGCGACACCACCAGCTCGCAGCGCGCGTCGATGGTGCGCAAGCCGCCGAGCTTCGTCGTGACCACGCCGGAATCGCTGTACCTGCTCGTCACGAGCGCAAGTGGGCGGGAGGCGCTGCGCACGGTCGACACCGTCATCGTCGACGAGATCCACGCGGTCGCGCGCGACAAGCGCGGCTCACACCTCGCGCTCACGCTCGAGCGGCTCGAGGCACTGTGCGACACGCGGCCCACGCGCATCGGGTTGTCGGCCACGCAGCGCCCGATCGAGACGGTCGCCCGCCTGCTCGTCGGCGATCGCACACTGCCGCAGATCGTCGACTCGGGGCACGTGCGCGAGCTCGATCTCGCGGTGGAGCTGCCGGAAGGCGAGCTCGAGGCCGTCACCAGCGCGGAGCAGATGTCCGACGTGCTCGACCGCATCGCCGCGCACGTCAAGGAGCACCGCACCACGCTGGTGTTCGTGAACACCCGGCGGTTCGCCGAGCGGTTCGCGCACCAGCTCGGGGAGCGGCTCGGTGACGACGTCGTGGCCGCGCACCACGGCTCGTTGTCGAAGGACCGCCGCTTCCGTGTCGAGTCGCGCCTGCGCGCGGGCGAGCTCAAGTGCCTCGTGGCCACCGCGTCGCTCGAGCTCGGCATCGACATCGGCCCAGTCGAGCTGGTGTGCCAGATCGGGTCGCCGCGCAGCATCGCGACGTTCCTGCAGCGCGTCGGCCGCTCCAACCACACGCGGCGCGGCGTGCCCAAGGGCATCCTGTACCCGCTCACGCGCGACGAGCTCGTCGAGTGTGCGGGGCTGCTCGCGGCCGTCCACGGTGGGAGGCTCGACGCCATCCACCCCGCGCACATGCCGCTCGACATCGCGTCGCAGCAATTGATCGCCGAGGTCGCGGCCCAAGATTGGGGCACCGACGACCTCTTCGCGCTCGTGCGAAGGGCCGATCCGTACCGCGAGCTGTCGCGCGAGCAGTTCGACGCGCTGATCGACCTCGCGGCCAACGGGGTCGAGACCGGTCGCGGGCCGCGCGGTCGCTACCTGTACCACGACGCGGTCAACAAGGAGGTGCGCGCGCGCAAGGGCGCGCGCATCGCCGCGCTCACGTCGGGGGGCGCGATCCCCGAGACCGGCGACTACCGCGTGGTCGCGGAGCCCGACGACACGTTCATCGGCACGGTGAACGAAGACTGGGCCGTCGAGTCGATGGCGGGCGACATCTTCCTGCTCGGCACGCACTCGTGGCAGATCCGCCGCATCGAGGCCGGGGTCGTGCGGGTGCGCGACGCGGGTGACGCCGCGCCCACCGTGCCGTTCTGGCTCGGTGAGGCACCGGCGCGCACCGACGAGCTCTCGGAAGAGGTGTCCGTGCTGCGTGCGGGCGTCGACGTCCTGCTCGCGGCGGGCGATCCCGACGGCGCGCGGGCGTGGGTGCGCGAGCACACGGGTGTGCACGAGGAAGCGGCGGCGATGATCGTCGACTACCTCGCGGTCGGGCGCACGGTGCTGGGCGTGATGCCCACCCTGGAGCACCTCGTGCTCGAGCGCTTCTTCGACGAGACCGGCGGCATGCAGCTCGTGATCCACTCGCCGTACGGCGGGCGCATCAACCGGGCGTTCGGGATCGCGCTGCGCAAGAAGTTCTGCCGCACGTTCAACTTCGAGCTGCAGGCGGCGGCCACCGACAATGCGATCGTGCTGTCGCTGGGGCCGCACCACTCGTTCCCACTCGAAGAAGTCACGCGCTACGTGCGCAGCGACACCGTCGACGACACGCTCGAGCACGCGATCCTCGACTCGCCGATGTTCCTCGCCCGCTGGCGCTGGAACCTCAACCGGGCGTTGCTCGTGCTCCGCTTCCGGGGCGGCCGGAAGAACCCGCCACCGATCCAGCGCATGGAGTCCGACGACCTCATGGCCGCGATGTTCCCCGGCGCGGCGGCGTGCCAGGACAACCAGGTCGGCCCGATCGAGATCCCCGACCACCTCATCGTGCGCCAGACCATCGACGACACCCTGCACGAGGCGCTCGACGCGCACGGGCTGCGCGCGCTGCTCGAGGCGATGGAGCTCGGCGACGTGCACGTGCACTGCGTCGACACCACCGAGCCGTCGGTGCTCGCCCACGAGATCCTCACCGCGCGCCCGTACGCGTTCCTCGACGACGAAGAGTTCCAGAACCGGCGCGTCAACGCGGTGAACCTGCGGCGCGGCCTCGCCGTCGACCTCACGTCGATCGGGCGGCTCGAGAACGACGCCATCGAGCGCGTGCACGAGGAGATCGTCGCCGACCCGGCCGGGCCCGACGAGCTCCACGATCTGCTGAGCTCGCTGGTGATCACGGGTGCGCGCGACGAGTGGCGCGCCATGTTCGACGAGCTGGCGATGCGGGGACGCGCGCAATCGTTCGAGCTCGAGGGCGCAGCGCTGTGGTGCGCGACGGAGACGCGCGCCGACGCCGACCTCGCGTTCGCCGGCGACGACGCCGCGGTCACCGCGGTCGTGCGCGGCCACCTCGAGCTCGCCGGCGTCACGACTGCCGACGAGCTCGCGGTCGCGACGTCGCTGCCGGCCGGTCGGGTCGCGTTCGGGCTCGCCGCGCTCGAGCACGAGGGCTTCGCGATGCGCGGTCGCTACACCGAGGAGGCCGTCGAGCAGGAGCGCGAGGAGTGGGTCGCCCGTCGGCTGCTCGCGCGGATGCACTCGTACTCGCGCCGGGCGCGGCGCGACGGCGTCGAGCCCGCCACGGTCCAGGACTTCATGCGCTTCACCCTCCGGTGGCAGCACCTCGCCCCCGGCACCCAGCTCACCGGCGACGAAGGCCTGCGCCGCGCGATCGAGCAGCTGCAGGGCTGGGAGGCCGCCGCGGCCGCGTGGGAGTCGGAGCTGCTCGGCCGCCGGATGCGGGGCTACGACCCCGGCTCGCTCGACCGGCTGTGCCACGACGGCGAGGTCGGATGGCTGCGGCTCGTACCCAAGCCGCGCGACGCCGACGCGCCCGCGGGCGCGCCGAGCAAGGCAACGCCGATCTCGGTCGTGTTCCGCGATGACCTGCCGTGGTTGCTCGAGGCCGCCCGCGCGGGGAGCGATCCCGCAGAGCCCACACTCGGCGCCACCGCGGAGGTGGTCGAGGTGCTCCGGGCGCGCGGTGCGTGCTTCGCGACGGAGCTCGGTGAGGCGACCAACCGCCTCCCGCAGGACATCGAGCGCGCGCTGTGGGACGGCGTGGCGCGCGGCCTGCTCACGTCCGACGGCTTCGGCGCGATCCGTTCCCGGGTCGGGCGGAGCGCGCGCGGTGGCGTCGAGGCCGCACGGCTGTCGCGGCTCATGCGGGGCGCGCGCGCCGCGGGTGTCGCCGCCGGCCGTTGGTCGCTCGTGCCGAGCACCGGCGCCGACATCGATCGCGAGGAATTGGCGGAAGCCGTCGCCGAGATGCTGCTCCACCGTTGGGGCGTCGTGTTCCGCGACCTCGCGCTGCGCGAGTCGATCCGGTTCCCGTGGCGCGACGTGCAGCGCGCGCTGCGCCGGCTCGAAGACCGTGGGCTGGTGCGGGGTGGCCGCTTCGTGTCCGGGTTCAGTGGTGAGCAGTACGCGCTGCCCGCCGCGGTCGAGCAGCTCACGTATACGCGCAAGCTCCCGCGCACCGGCGAGCGGATCACCGTGAACGCGACCGATCCCGTGAACCTCGTGGGCCTGGTGACACCCGGCGAGTCGGTCACCGCGATCCGAACCAACCGCGTGATCTACGTCGACGGCCTGCCCGAGACGGCAGACGCGAGCCCGGAGTCGCTGAGCGCCTGACGGGCACCGCGTTGCGAGAGGGATCAGGTATACGGTGCGCGCCATGACTGACGTGACCGAGACCCAGAGCCGCAAGGCGTTCCGTGAACTGCTCGCTTCCCTCGCCGAGGTCGACGAGCGCTACCTCAGCAGCGACTTCGGAGTGGCGAGCGAGCAGGACGATGCCGACGGCCATCGCTTCCTCATCCACCTGCTCGAGACCGCGCTGCACCGTGAGTTCGAAGGTGATCCGGAGCATCCCGAGTTCACGAAGTGGGTCACGCCGCGGCGCAAGGTGCTCGGCGACAACCCCGACGCCATCTACTTCGACGCGCCCGTCGATCCGCGGTACGTGTACCGCGTGCGCGGCAACATCGGTGGCGCGGTGTACACGTCGATCACGATCGACGCGGGCACCGCCGACGGCGGGTACGCGACCCGTACGGCGGGCGTGATCAACGACACGAACTTCGACGTCGCGCCCGACGGCAGCTACGAGATCACCCTCGGTGGCCCGCCGCACGAGCGCAACTGGATGGAGCTGCCCGAAGACGCCGGTCACCTCACCACGCGCCACTACTTCGAGCTCGCGGAGCCCGCGGGAGCCGACGCCACGCGCGTGGTGCCGCTCACCATCGAGCGCATCGGCGCCGAGGGCCCGCCGCCGGCACCGACCGACGCGTCGGTGGCCGCGGGGATCCGCCGGGTCAACAACTTCGTGCGCGGGAACACGGTCGAGCGGCCCCCCCGCAGAGAGCAGAAGTTGCCGTCGTTCGTGTCGATCGTGCCCAACGTGTTCCCGCAGCCGGTCGTGCCCGGGCGATCTCGGCCTCGCCGCGTTCGATGCCGCGTACTGCTCGGCCACTTACGTGCTCGCGCCCGACGAAGCGCTGGTCGTCACCATGCGCTGGCCCGAATGTCGCTTCGGCAACGTCACGTTGTGGACGCGTTACCTGCAGACGTACGACTACGCGCACCGGCACTGCGGCCGCAACCGGGCCAACACGACGCTGGAGCCCGACGGCAGCTTCCGGATCGTGATCGCTCACGTTGATCCGGGAGTCCCCAACTGGCTCGACACCGAGGGGCGCCCGAGCGGTTCGGTGTTCTGGCGGTTCTTCCTGCCCGAGGGCGACATCGAGACGCCGCAGGCCGAGGTCGTGAAGCTCGCGGACGTGCGCGCCTCGTAGCCGCGCGAGCGCGCGTCAGCCTTCGCGCTCGCTCTCTGCTCCCGGGTCGGAGTCGTTGTCGAGGCGGTGCAGCGACGTGTGGTTCGCGGCCCAGCGCGTGACGCCGATGTACTGGAACTCCAGCACGGCGAGGGCGATGCCGGTGATCGCGAGCGCGACGATCCCGCGCCCGACGCCGGCCAGCACACCGATGGCGACGACCGACCAACTCGCGGCCGCGGTGGCAAACCCGACCACGCCCCGCGCGGAGTCGTGGAAGATCATGCCGGCGCCGATGAATCCGACGCCCGTGGCCACGCCGGCGATGACGCGGCCATCATTGCCGTATCCGCCCGCGACCACCGCGAAGGCGGCGGCACCGATGCCCAAGAGCGCGAACGTGCGGGGCCCGGCGGGATTGCCGCGGATCAGGCGCTCCAGACCGACGAGCAGGCCGAGCCCCGCGGCGACCGCGATGCGCAGGATGGCCTCGCCGTCGTTCACGTAGCCGCGGGTCACGACATCAGTATGTGCGGGCCGAACCGGCCGAAGGTGTCATAGCGCGGCGTTACGATCCGTCTCACCATGGAACAGCGTGCGTTCGAGCTCGATGACGAACCGGCCGAGCCGACGTTCTCCGTCGGTGAGGTCACCGCGCTGGTGAGTGATGCGGTGCGCCAGGCGTTCCCCGCGCAGGTGTGGGTGCGCGGTGAGGTGCAGAACCTCAAGCGCTCGGCGAACGGGCACACATACTTCTCACTCGTCGAGAAGGCGGGGCGCGGTGACCGCGTGCAGGCCCGGCTCGACTGCGTGCTCTTCCGCGACGACCGTCGGGCGGTCGACCGCGCACTCGCCGACGTGCCCGGGGCCGAGCTCGGCAACGACGTCGACGTCCGCATCCGGGGGCGGCTCGCGGTGTATCCGGCGCAGGGCCGGATCCAGCTGGTGATGACCGCCATCGATCCCGTGTTCACCATCGGGGGGATCGCCGCGAACCGCGAGCGGGTGCTGCGCGCGCTGGCGGCGGAGGGCCTGCTCGACCACAACGGCCGGCTCGGGTTGCCGGCGGTGCCCCTGCGGATCGGGCTGATCACGAGTGACGGCAGCGCCGCCTACCACGACTTCGTGCACGAGCTGGAGATCAGCGCGTTCGCGTGGCAGGTGGTGCTCGCCGACGTGCGCGTGCAGGGTGCTGCCGCGGCCCGGCGCATCGCCTACTCCTTGCGGGAGCTGGCGCAGCTCGACGTCGACGCGGTCGTGCTCGTGCGCGGCGGCGGATCACGCGCCGACCTCGCGGCGTTCGACACCGAGATCGTCGCGCGCGCCATCGCGGTGATGCCGGTGCCGGTGCTCGTCGGCGTGGGGCACGAGACCGATCGCAGCGTGGCCGACGAGGTCGCACACACCGCGTGCAAGACGCCCACCGCATGCGCGCAGATCCTGGTGCAACAGGTGAGCGGCTTCGTGGGCATGCTCGACGCCGCGGCCCACCGTGTGGTTGCCCGGGCGCGTTCGCGCACCGCGCTGGCCGCCCAGGAGCTCGAAGCGGCGACGCGGCGCGTCCGCCGCGACGCGCCCGCCGTCATCGCGCGCGCCGGGGCGCAGGTCGAACGCCGGCACGGTCGCGTGCAGGAGCTCGGGCTCCGCCGCACCCGCGACGCCGCGGTCATGCTGCGCGAGCGCGAGCGGGCGCTGGTGGCCATCACTGCACGTCACCTCGAGCGCGCGACGCTCCGTCTCGACGCCGGTGAGGTCGCGGTGCGCGCGCTCGATCCGCGTCGCGTGCTCGAACGCGGCTACACCATCACCCGCACCGCCGACGGCCGGGTGGTGCGCCGGGCCGGCGACGTCGGCGCGGGCAACGAGCTGGTCACCGAGCTCGCGAGCGGACGCGTCATCAGCCGAGTCGAAGCAGCAGTGGAGGACACCGATGAGTGACGGGGCAGGCGAGATCGGCTACGCCGACGCGATGGCCGAGCTGGGCGACATCCTCGCCGAGCTCGAACGCGACGACCTCGACGTCGATGTCCTCGCCGAGCGGGTCCGGCGCGCGGGCGAGCTCATCGCACTGTGTCGCGCCCGTATCGCACGCGCGCAGGCCGACGTCGAAGGCATCGTCACGAGCCTCGACTCCTTCGCCGCGGTCGGCGAGGAAGGACAGGACGCGGGGGACGTCTAGCGCTTCTGGCCGGCGAGGGCGCGGTTCTTGAACTGCGCCCTCACGTAGTCGCGGTTCAGGAGTGCGATGAAGTCGATGCTGATCTCCTTCGGGCACGCCTTCTCGCACTCACCGTGGTTGGTGCACGACCCGAAGTACGACTCCATGGTCTCGACCATGTTCACGACGCGCGTGTAGCGCTCGGGCTGGCCCTGGGGCAGCACGCCGAGGTGCGCGACCTTGGCCGCGGTGAAGAGCTGCGCGGCACCGTTCGGGCACGCGGCAACGCACGCGCCGCACCCGATGCACGCGGCCGCGTCCATCGCGAGGTCGGCGGCTTCCTTCGGGACGAGGATCTCGTTGGCGTCGCGGGCGGCGCCCGTGGGCGCAGTGATGAACCCACCGGCCTCGACGATGCGGTCGAACGCGCTGCGGTCGACGACGAGGTCGCGGATGATGGGGAACGCGCGCGCCCGCCACGGCTCGACGGTGATCTCGTCGCCGTCACGGAACTTCCGCATGTGGAGCTGGCACGTCGCGGTGCCCTCTTCGGGGCCGTGGGCGCGTCCGTTGATCATCATCGAGCACGATCCGCAGATGCCCTCGCGGCAGTCGTGGTCGAACGCGATCGCCTCACGACCCTGCGCGACGAGCCGGTCGTTGATCACGTCGAACATCTCGAGGAACGACATCTCGGGGCTGATGCCGGTGGCGTCGATTTCCTCGAACGCACCCTTGTCGTTCGGGCCATCCTGGCGCCACACCCGCAGCTTCAGGTCCATTACTTGTAGCTCCGCTGGGCGAGGTGGACGTATTCGAACTCGAGCGGTTCCTTGTGCAGCGTCGGCGCGTTGCCGACGCCGTCGAACTCCCACGCCGCGACGTACGAGAAGTCCTCGTCGTTGCGCAGGGCCTCTCCCTCTTCGGTCTGGTGCTCGACCCGGAAGTGACCGCCGCACGACTCTTCGCGGTTGAGGGCGTCGATGCAGAGGAGCTCGCCGAACTCGAGGAAGTCGGCGACGCGGCCGGCCTTCTCGAGCGACTGGTTGAGCGTCTCGTGCTCGCCGAGCACGCGCACGTCGGACCAGAACTCCTCGCGCAACGCGGGGATGTCGGAGATCGCCTTCTCCAGGCTCTCCCGGCTGCGCGCCATCCCGCAGTTGTCCCACAGGATGTCGCCCAGCTGCTTGTGGATGTGGTCGACCGTCTGGCTGCCCTTGGTGGACATGAGCCGGCGCACCTGGTCGTGCACACCCGCTTCCGCGTCGCGGAACACCGGGTCGTCGACCGGCACGGGCTCGGTGCCGAGCAGCGGCGCGAGGTAGTCGGAGATCGTCGCCGGGAGCACGTAGTAGCCGTCGGCCAGGCCCTGCATGAGCGCGCTGGCACCGAGTCGGTTGGCGCCGTGGTCGGAGAAGTTCGCCTCGCCGAGCACGTAGAGCCCGGGCACGTTGCTCATCAGGTTGTAGTCGACCCAGAGCCCGCCCATCGCGTAGTGGACCGCGGGGTAGATGCGCATCGGCACCTTGTAGGGGTCTTCGTCGGTGATGCGCTCGTACATCTCGATGAGGTTGCCGTAGCGCTCCTCGATGACGTCCTTGCCGAAGCGGCGGATGGAGTCGGCGAGGTCGAGGTAGACGCCGTTCTTCTGGGGGCCCACACCGCGACCGGCGTCGACCTCGTGCTTGGCGGCGCGTGACGCCACGTCGCGGGGCACGAGGTTGCCGAACGCGGGGTAGCGGCGCTCGAGGAAGTAGTCGCGCTCGCTCTCGGGGATCTGGTCGGGTGACCGCGTGTCGCCCATGTCGGCCGGCACCCACACGCGGCCGTCGTTGCGCAGCGACTCCGACATCAGCGTGAGCTTCGACTGGAAGTCGTCGCTGCGCGGGATGCACGTGGGGTGGATCTGCGTGTAGCAGGGGTTGGCGAACAGCGCGCCCTTCTTGTGCGCGCGCCACGCGGCGGTGACGTTGCTCGCCTTCGCGTTGGTCGACAGGTAGAAGACGTTGCCGTAGCCACCGGTGGCGAGCACCACTGCATGCGCGGAGTGCGACGTGATCGCACCGGTGATGAGGTTGCGCACCACGATGCCCGCGGCGCGACCGTCGTGCGTGACGAGATCGAGCATCTCCGAGCGTGGGTTCAGCGTGACGTTGCCGAGCTGCACCTGGTGCATGAGCGCGGAGTACGCGCCGAGCAGCAACTGCTGGCCGGTCTGGCCGCGTGCGTAGAACGTGCGCGACACCTGCGCGCCACCGAACGAGCGGTTGTCGAGCAGGCCGCCGTACTCGCGCGCGAACGGCACGCCCTGAGCGACGCATTGGTCGATGATGTCGACGCTGAGCTGCGCGAGCCGGTAGACGTTGCCCTCACGAGCGCGGTAGTCGCCCCCCTTCACGGTGTCGTAGAAGAGGCGGTAGACGCTGTCGCCGTCGTTCTGGTAGTTCTTCGCCGCGTTGATCCCACCCTGCGCGGCGATGCTGTGCGCACGCCGCGGCGAGTCGTGGAACGTGACGAGCGTGACGCGGTAACCGAGCTCCCCGAGCGTCGCCGCGGCCGACGCGCCGGCGAGCCCGCTCCCCACCACGATGATGTGGTAGCGGCGCTTGTTCGCGGGGTTCACGAGCTTCACGTCGAAGCGGTGGTTGTCCCACTTCTGCTCGATCGGCCCCGCGGGAATCTTGGCGTCCAGCGAACCGATCATCTCGTGACCACCCCTGTGGTGATGAGCAACGGCATGCTCACGTTCCCGACCGTGATCACAACCGCGAACGCGATCGCGAAGTAGCGGCGCCAGATGTTCCAGCGCGGGTTGTTGAGCCCCAGGCTCTGGAACATGCTCCACGCGCCGTGGAAGATGTGGATGCCCAGTGCCAGCATCGCGACGATGTACGCGATCGCGACGGGAACGCGCTCGAAGCTGTAGAAGAGGTTGTCGTAGGGATCACCGCGCACGAAGTGCGGGTTGGCACTTCCCCACGTGAGATCGAGCAGGTGGAAGACGACGAAGAGGGCGACGATGACGCCCGTCCACCGCATCGTGCGCGAGGCGAAGTTGGCCGCGACGTAGTCGCGTTTCGACTGGTACTTCGTCGGGCGCGCCTTGTGGTTCATGCGTGTGAGTTGGTACGCGGCGACGATGTGACCGACGAACGCGGCGATCAGCACGACGCGCATGCCCCACAGCACCACGGTGCGTGGGAGCGCGGGCTCCCCGAGCGTACGGAGCCACTCGCCGTAGACGTTGATGTGCTCCTTGCCGAGGAACACCTTGAGGTTTCCGACCATGTGGGCCGCCACGTAGCCCAGCAGGATGATCCCGCTGACCGCCATCACCCACTTCTTGCCGACCGCTGATCGCCAGAACCGGAGCAGGAAGTGGCCCTGCGGTCGCGGGTTCGGAATCGGCGGGCCCGCGTAGCGGGCGAGGCGCGTGGCGTCGTCGGCGTCGGGGTTCTGCGCGGCTGTCGAGAGCTCTTCGTCAACGTGTGCCACGAGACCGAAACTTACGTCCGGTGGCGCGGTTTTCGCGCATCCGGGACCGGGGACTCAGGTATCGCGTCCCCTCGTGCCGATATACACCCCAGGACCGCGACAAGGAGCTCCCATGCGGATCACCCGCAAGACCGCCGCCGCCCTCGCGGTATCGGCCGGACTCACCGTTGCCGCAGCACTGGTCGCTGCGGCAACGGTGTTCAACATCCCGATGTTCGGTTTCGGCCCCGCCGCCGGCCCTGCGGCGAAGCCACCCACCCCTTCCGTGGTCGAGCACATCGTCTACGACGACCACTACGTCAGCCGATCCCCGGGAGGAGCGAGCACTGGCGCCACCACCGGCGGCGGCCGCGGAGCCGGCTCCGGCACCGGGTCGCGCGCCTCCGCGGCGGTCCCGGTCGCCTCGACGAACACACCGACCACGGCCGGAGCCCCCCAACCGGCGACTGCCGCCGCTCCGGCGCCGACGACGTCGCCCGCCCCCGTCACGACCACGCCCCCGACGACGACCAAGCCGCCGACCCCGACCACGACCCGGCCGCCGATCCCGGCCGGTTGTCAGGAGCCGGAGTGGGAGCCCCAGGACGGCGGCTGGCACTGCAAGGGCGACTGATGGCGCGCCGGCGGAAAGCCGCACCCGCGGGCCGCGTGCTGGCAACCGGCATCGGCGTGTCGGCGACGCTCGGCATCGTCGCCACGATGGCGGCGACCGCGGCGCCGTCGACGGGAGCGATCCCCGCGTCGAACACCACACCGACGGTCACCACCGTGGTCACGCGTGTCATTTCGCGCACCATCGAAGTCGACGGCGACCCGAGCGAGCCTGCCCCCGCGGCTGCCGACGGCGCGCCGAGCTCTGCCGCCGCGCGCGCGGGGACGACGTCCTCGCCGGGCACCGGCACGTCGGCGCCGTCACCGAACGCGTCGGCGGCCACGCCCGCCGCTTCGCCGTCGCCCGACGCGAGCACCGGCTCCGCGCCGGCACCCGCGCCTGCGCCGGCACCGCCGACCGCCGCGCCGGCGCCACCGCCGGCCACGATCCCGCCGGCGCCGAAGTGCAGCGGCTCGAAGTGCCCGTGACCTGGTTCGAGCACGAGTTCCCTGCGATGGGCACGATCGTGCGAGTCGTGGTGCACGGCGGATCCGACGGGTTGGTCGAGTGGGCCGAGCGTGAAGTCCGGCGGCTCGAGTCGCGATGGAGCCGGTTCCTCGCCGAGAGCGACGTCGTCCGCATGAACGAAGCCGCGGGCGGTGCCCCGTGTGCGGTCGCGTCGGAGACGATCGAGCTCGTCGCGCGCGCGGTCGAGCTCTGGCAGCTCACCGACGGGCGGTTCGATCCCACGATCCTGCGCGCGCTCGAGGCCTGCGGGTACGACGAGTCGTTCGAGCGGGTGCGCGATCGCGCGCCCGACGGCGCGCGTCGCGAGCTCGTGACCGCGCCGCCCGGCCTCGACGCGATTCGGGTCCTCGTCACGCAGCCACGCGCGCGGTCCGAGCGTGTGCCCGGCTGCTCGGGCGTCATGGTCGACGAGGTTGCCCACACGGTCCGGCTGCCGAACGGTGTCGCGATCGATCTCGGTGGGGTCGGGAAGGGCTACGCCGGTGACCTCGTCGCGCGCGGGCTGATCGCACGCGGCGCGCGCGGTGCGTGCATCGGCATGGGCGGCGACGTCCGCGCGTGCGGCGAAGGCCCGGTGGACGGGCACTGGGACATCGAGGTCGAGCACCCGTTCGACCCGGATCGCACGCTGTTCACCAGCCGTCTCGCCGACGCCGCGATCGTGACGAGCACGAGCCGCTTCCGGCGCTGGGTGCACCGCGGGCGCTGGCAACACCACCTCATCGACCCGGCGACGGGGGAGCCGGCGGACCGCGGCGTTGCCGCGGTCGTCGTCACCGACGCCGATGCCTGGCGGGCCGAGGGGATCGCGAAGGCAGCACTGGTCGCGGGACCCGAGCGCGGGCGCGCCCTGCTCGATCGCCTCGACATCGCCGGATGGATCGTGCACGACGATCAGACGGTGACGAGCTCCGCCGCGGCGGCACGAGCCGACGTTCGAGTCGCCGCGTGATCGTCGCCGCGGTGAACTCGCAGGTGTGGTGGTGGCTCGCACGGGCGAGCGGGCTGGTCGCGTGGTGCGTCGTCACTGCGGGCATCGTGTGGGGGCTCACACTCGCGAGCCGGGTGGTGCGCCGCCGCAAGATCCCGGCCTGGCTCCTCGACCTGCACCGGTACCTCGGCACCTTGAGCCTCGCCTTCATCGCGGTCCACCTGGGCGCGCTCGCCGCCGACAGCTACGTCGAGTTCGGGTGGCGGGAGCTGTTCGTGCCGATGGCGTCGAGCTGGCAACCGGGCGCGGTCACGTGGGGAATTGTCGCGTTCTACCTCTTGCTCCTCGTGCAGATCAGCTCGTGGATGATGCGTCGACTGCCGCGGCGGGTCTGGCACGCGATCCACCTGTCGAGCTTCGCCCTCCTCGCGACGGCGACCGTCCACGGCGTGCTCGCCGGTGCCGACCGCGGCGAGCCGTTGGTGCAGTTCGGCGCCCTCGCCGGCATCACCATCGTCGTCATGCTGACGATCTTCCGGGTGCTGAACCGGGGTGAAGAGGCGGCGGCGTCGGGCAGCACCGCCGAGCGGCTCGAGCGCCTCGCGGCTCGGTCCCGTGCCGGCGCCAACGCGGCCTGACTCCAGGCACCACGCCCGGCTCCCGTTTCGGGCACCGCTGGTACGGTGACTCGCAGCAGCGATCATCGACCACGCGCGACATCGGGAGACCGTCATGACCCGTCCCGGAACCCTCGGCGAGCTCAGAGCAAGCGGGTGGGTGTCGCGGCCGGTGAAGGAAGAGGTGCGCGGGAACGCCATCGCCCGCATCGCCGAAGGCAAGACCATCGTCGACGGCGTCATCGGCTACGAAGACACCGTCCTTCCCCAGCTCGAGAACGCGCTGGTCGCGGGGCACGACGTGATCTTCCTCGGCGAGCGCGGCCAGGCGAAGACCCGCATGATCCGGTCGCTCACCGATCTGCTCGACGAGTGGATGCCGATCGTCGCCGGGAGCGAGATCAACGACGACCCCTACAACCCGATCTCGCAGCATGCGCGCGTGCTCGTCGCCGAGCGCGGTGACGAAGCGCCGATCGAATGGGTGCACCGCGACCGCCGGTTCGGCGAGAAGCTCGCGACGCCCGACACGTCGATCGCCGACCTCATCGGCGAGGTCGACCCGATCAAGGTCGCCGAGGGGCGCTACCTCTCCGACGAGCTGACCATCCACTACGGCCTGGTGCCGCGCACGAACCGCGGCATCTTCTCGATCAACGAGCTTCCCGACCTCGCCGAGCGCATCCAGGTGGGCATGCTCAACGTGCTCGAGGAGCGCGACATCCAGATCCGCGGCTACAAGATCCGGCTGCCGCTCGACCTCATGCTCGTCGCGTCGGCGAACCCCGAGGACTACACCAACCGCGGGCGCATCATCACGCCGCTCAAGGACCGCTTCGGTGCGCAGATCCGCACCCACTACCCGCTCGACGCCGAGCTCGAGGCTGCGGTCGTCGAGCAGGAGGCCACCCCGCTCGTCGCCGAAGGCATGAACGTGCACGTGCCCACGTTCATGGCCGAGATCGTCGCGGAGATGAGCCAGCAGGCGCGTCGCTCACCGCACATCAACCAGCGATCCGGCGTGTCGGTGCGCCTCTCGATCGCCAATTACGAGACGCTCGTCGCCAACGCGATGCGGCGCGCGCTGCGCCACGGTGAGTCCGAGGTCGTGCCGCGCGTGAGTGACCTCGACGCGCTGGTCGCGAGCACGTCGGGCAAGGTCGAGTTCGAGACCGTCGACGACGGTCGCGAGGAGCAGGTGCTCGACCGCATCATCAAGGCGTCGGTGCTCGAGACGTTCCGCGCCAGCACCCGTCCGGAGAAGCTCACCGAGCTGGTGCAGGCCTTCGAAGGCGGGCTGGTCGTGCACACCGGCGAAGACATTGCATCGTCGGAGTACGCCAAGGTGCTCGGTGAGCTCCCGGGCCTGCGCGGCACCCTCGCCGACCTCGACGTCGGGGAGACGCCGGCCGAGGTCGCGTCAGCGGTCGAGTTCGTGCTCGAGGGCCTCCACCTCTCGAAGCGCCTCAACAAGGACAGCGTCGGCGGCCGCGCCGCCTACCGCGGCCGCGGCTGACCCCCTCTTCCGGTTTTGGCGTCGCTCCGGGTACCTCTGGCGATCCTTACCGACGCCAAAACCTGAAGAAGCGCTGCGCTACATGCCGCCGGAGCCGACCTGCTGCTTGTAGAACTCGCAGCCGTCGACGGCACGACGGTTGACGTTCTTGATCGCCTGCTCGATCTTCTTGTTCGTCTCCACCGACTTGTCGCCGTTGGCGCGGCGCTCGAGGGCGCTGAGGAACAGCTCCGCGTCCGCCTTGATGTCCTTCGGAGCGTGATCGGCCATGGGCTGGACGAGCTCGATCTGGCGGGTGAAGCGGTCCTTGCCCGTGAGCGTCCCGAGCTTCTTGTCGTACTTCGCGGCGGCCTCGCAGAACGAAGCGCTGGGCTTCGGGAGGTCGGGCCCGGCGCTGGGGCGTCCGATGGCGGCGGCGGCGCCGACGATCAACACGATGGCCGCGAGGGAGATCGCTGCGATCGTGAGCTTGCGTCGCCTCGACATGAATGCATTGTTGTCGGGGTCGCCGGTCGAGCGCGAGTCGAGGGAGCCTCCTGACCGAGTTCCCGTGAGCCGGTAGCGTGGGCTCGTGCCCTTCCGCCGCCGCCTTCAGGGTGAGCCCGGTTACCGCTATTCGCGCTGGGATGGCACCCAGACCGGCTTCGATCTCGACGCCGATCAGCTCCTTGCCGAGATGAGCGACGACCTCCTCTACCACGGCGACCTC
Source organism: uncultured Actinomycetes bacterium (assembly GCA_963721435.1). Classification (GTDB taxonomy): domain Bacteria; phylum Actinomycetota; class Acidimicrobiia; order IMCC26256; family DASPTH01; genus CAVRJC01. The sequence goes on along the minus strand of CAVRJC010000012.1, from coordinate 529,318 downwards.
AACGCCGCGCTGCGCCGCCTGATGCAGCAGGGCTTCCGCGACCGCAACGACGAGCGGCTCATGGGCCTGCGCGAGATGATGCAGAAGCTGCGCGACCGCCGTCGCGAAGAGCTCGAGTCGCGCGACCTCGGCGGCGTGTACGACGACATCGCGGACCAGCTCAACGAAGTCGTCGACATGGAGCGCGAGGGCATCGACCGGCGCGTCGACGACGCGATCAGCTCGGGCGACCAACGTCGGCAGGAGATCGTCGAAGGCTCCGCCGACGAGAAGCGCCGTCAACTCGAGGAGCTTCCCCCGATCTCGCGGGCAAGGTGCAGGCGCTGCAGCAGTACGAGTTCATGGACGACGCCGCGCGGCAGCGGTTCGAAGAGCTGATGGACCAGCTGCGGGAGCAGTTGATGCAGAGCTACTTCAACCAGATGTCCGAGGGCATGCAGAACATGACCCCGGAGCGCATGGCCGCGATCAAGGACATGCTCTCGGAGCTCAACCAGATGCTCGAGCAACGCGAGCGCGGCGAGGAGCCCGACTTCGACGGCTTCATGGAGCGCCACGGCGAGTTCTTCCCGGGCAACCCGCAGAACCTCGACGAGCTGCTCGAGCAGATGGCGCAGTCGATGGCGCAGATGCAGCAGCTCCTCAACTCGATGACGCCCGAGCAGCGCGCGCAGCTGATGGCGCTGTCGGAGTCGCTGCTCGAGGACATGGACCTCCGTTGGCAGATGGACCAGCTCGGCCGCAACCTGCAGAACGCGTTCCCGAACCTGCCGTGGCAACGCTCGCAACGGTTCAGTGGCGACGACCCGCTGCAGTTCGGCCAGATGCCCGGCCTCCTCGACACGCTCGGAGACCTCGACGACCTCGAGAACCTCCTGCGCTCGGCCACCCAACCGGGTGAGCTCGCCGAGGTCGACATCGACCGCGCCCGCGAGCTGCTGGGCGACGATGCCGCGAGGTCACTCGACCGCCTGCGCGAGCTCACCAAGATGCTCGAAGAGGCCGGGCTCATCGAGCAGAAGGAAGGACGGCTCGAGCTCACGCCGCGTGCGATCCGCGCCATCGGGAACCAGGCGCTCAGTGACCTCTATCGCAAGCTGATGAAGGACCGTGCGGGCCGTCACGAGGTGGAGCGAGCGGGCGCGGGCAACGAGCACGCGCACGACCACAAGCCGTACGAGTTCGGCGATCCGTTCCATCTCAACGTGCAGGAGACGGTGAAGAACGCGATCTGGCGCGGCGGGTCCGGCACGCCGGTGCGCCTGTCGCCCGACGACTTCGAGGTCGAGCGCACGGAGATGCTCACGCGCTCGGCCACGGTGCTGCTGCTCGACGTGTCGCTCTCGATGCCGATGCGCGACAACTTCCTACCGGCGAAGAAGGTGGCGATGGCGCTGCACGCGCTCATCACCACGCAGTACCCGCGCGACTACTTCGGCCTCGTGAGCTTCGGGCGCGTCGGCGCGTGAGGTGAAGCCCGAGCTCCTGCCCGAGATGAGCTGGGACTTCGAGTGGGGCACGAACATGCACCACGCGTTGCTCCTGGCGCGGCGCATGCTCAGCCGTCAGAGCGGCACCAAGCAGATCATCATGGTCACCGACGGCGAGCCCACCGCCCACATCGAGGGGGGCGAGGCCTACTTCCACTACCCGCCGTCGCCGGTCACGATCGAAGAGACGTTGAAGGAAGTGATGCGCTGCACGCGCGACGGCGTGCGCATCAACACGTTCATGCTCGACGAGAGCTACTACCTCCGCGGGTTCGTCGAGCGCATGATGAAGCTCAACGGCGGTCGGGCCTTCTTCACCAACGCCGACACGCTCGGGAATTACGTGCTCGTCGACTTCCTCGAGCAACGCCGCGTGAGCCGCCGCGCCAGCTGAGCGTTCGCCGCGGGAAGCGGGCTACTTGAGCTCGCGCTCGTAGCGCTCGTGCACCGCCGGGTCGAAGCACACGAACCGCACGAGCTGCACGCTGCTGATCGTGGTGCGGACGGTCTCGACCGCGATCCTCGTGGCCTCGGTGACCGGGTAGCGGTAGGCGCCGGTGCTGATGGCGGGGAACGCGATCGAGACCGCGCCGAGCTCGTCGGCGACCTCGAGGCAGCGGCGGTAGCAGCTGGCGAGGAGCCGGGCCTCGCCGCTCGTGCCGCCCTCCCAGATCGGGCCAACCGTGTGAATCACCCATTTCGCCGGCAGGTCGAAGCCGCGGGTGGGCTTGGCGTCGCCGAACGCGCAGCCGCCCAGCTCGCGGCAGGCCTCCAGCAGCGACGGGCCGGCGGCGCGGTGGATGGCGCCGTCGACGCCGCCCCCGCCCAGGAGCGACGTGTCGGCGGCGTTGACGATCGCGTCGACGTGCTCGGTGGTGATGTCGGCGAGGGTGGCTTCCACGTGCGGAGTCATGGGGCGGTACCCCGGCTGATGGACCGAGGCACTGCAGGGTCCAAGTGCCCGGACGCCCGGCTGCGCCCTGGGATGGGGCAGTGCGGGGGCTGGGGAAGAAGCCGACGCGAGCAAGAAACCCCTTGCGCTCGGGTCCACAACCGAGCATAGTAACACCATTGTAATTCCAACCGGGTGATTTCGGGAGCGCCTCTGGGGGCGTTCCGGGCCCCGGAACCGATCGCCAGTCGAGGGAGTTCGCGCATGCCCGAATCTCTGAGCCCTGTGGCCTCGAGCCTTGCTGCCCTGGTCGCCACCCACCGGTTCTCCGGGAGCGACGAGCGGCGCTGGCAGGAGGAAGCCAACTGCCTCGGGGTCGACCCCGACCTGTTCTTCCCGGAGCGGGGCGCCTCCACCCGGGAGGCCAAGGCGGTGTGCAGGGGCTGCGAGGTGCGGGTCGACTGCCTGGAGTACGCGCTCGCCCACGGCGAGAAGTTCGGGATCTGGGGCGGGCTGTCGGAGCGCGAGCGCCGGCGGGTCCGTCGTCAGCGTGCCCTCGACCGCCGGAACGCCATCGGCGCCTGAGTCGTCACCGGCCCGCCAGGCGGGCCTCGATCGTCTGATCGGGGCCGATCGCCGACCATTCGAGGAACTCGCGGTCGCAGCGCGCGAGCTCGGCGGCGGGCACGAGCCCGACCAGCTCCACCCGGGCGACTTCCCCGTTCACGCGCCCTGCGAGATCTCGTACGGTCTCGCACGCCTGCTGGAGACCGGTCTGTTCGAGTGCGACGAGGTTCATCGACACCTGTGCGTGGCCGCGGGACGTGAGCATCAGCCCGAGCGCTCGCACCCCCGGCAGTCCGCCGTCGCGCTCACGGATCGTGTGCGCGATCGAGCGCGCGAGCGCGAGGTCCGCCGACGCGAGCTCGCAGTTCACCGCGACGAGAACGGGACGCGCGCCCACCGCGATCGCGCCCAGCGTCGGGTGCGGCGCCGAAGGGCCCAGATCGGGTGCGCGCGGCATGAAGGCGTCGCGTCGGGCGTCGGGCAGCGTGCGCCGCTCGGGATCCGCGTCGCCGTAGAGGAACACCGGGACGCCGAGCGCGTCGACGACCCATGCCGCGAAGTCACGTGCCGCAATCGTCGCGTGCGCGGGCGACGACCCGTCGAGCGCGACGAACGGCACGACGTCGAGCGCGCCGAAGCGGGGATGCACGCCGTCGTGCGCGGTCAGATCGAGCACTTCTTCGGCCGCGACGGCCAACGCCCGCGCCGCGCGCGGTGCGTCGTCGACCCCGGGGCCCGCGAGCGTGAGCACCGAGCGGTGATGGTCGCCGTCGACGTGCAGATCGAGGAGCGAGCTCCCGCACGCCGCCGCGAGCGAGTCGAGGGCGCGTTCGTCACGCCCTTCCGACACGTTGGGCACACATTCGATCACAAGTCGGAACGTATCCCGCCCACCGAGCAAGTGTCACTCGAGGTGGCCATGGCCCACTCAACTGACACTTGCTCAGGAAAGGGAAGGGGCGCCAGGTAGCCTCCGCGCCATGCGGATCGGCCTGGCGCTCCCGCAGTACGACTACTCGGTCGCGGGCGAGTCGGCGCTGCGATGGGACACGATCGTCGACTACGCGAGCACCGCGGAGCGAGCCGGGTACGACTCGCTGTGGCTGTCGGATCACCTGTTCCTCGATGTCGCGAAGTACGGCGGATCGGACGAGCGCCACGGGGCATACGACCCGATCGTGACCCTCGGCGCCCTCGCGCGCGTCACGACGACCGTCCGCCTCGGCACGCTCGTGCTGTGCGAGGCGTTCCGCCCTGCGTCGGTGCTGGCCAAGAGCCTTGCCACCATCGACCGGCTGAGCGGAGGTCGGCTCGACGTCGGGATCGGCGCCGGTTGGTACGAGCCCGAGTACGAGGCCATCGGCATGACGTTGCCGAGCCCCGGGGCGCGGATCGCACGGCTCCGCGAGGCGGTCATCGTGTGCGCGGGCCTGCTCGGCGGCGGCCCGTTCACCTTCGACGGCACGTACCACGCGGCCGACGGCGCAGTGAACACACCGCCCGCGCTCCAGCAGCCGCGCCCGCCGATGTTCGTCGGCGGGAAGGGTGACCGGCTGCTCGATGTGGTCGCCGAGCTGGCCGACGGCTGGAACACCTGCTGGGGATGGACCGTCGACGCCTACCGCGAGCGTACGAGCGTGCTGGACCGTGCGTGTGAAGCCCGCGGCCGCGACCCCGAGAGCGTCACGCGCTCGCTCGGCCTGTACGCGCTGTGCGGTGAGGACGAGCGCGACCTCGCGCAGCGGTTCGAGCGGCTGTGTGCCACCACACCGCCCGGAGTGCTCGACGGCGTCACCCTCGACGACTGGCGCGTCGGCCATCTCGTGGGCACCGTCGACGAGGTCCGCGAGCAGGCAGTCATCTGGGAGAGCCTCGGCGTCGAATCACTCATACTCGGCGTCGGTGCCGTCCCGTTCGCGGTGACGGATCCCGACGACGTCGAACTGCTCGCCACCGCCCTGCGAGGGCGGCCGTGAGCCCCGGCGGGAGTAGCCTGGGGTCGTCCCTTCGAAAGGGTTGCTTCCATGAACCTCGGTGTGACCGAACTGCTGATCATCCTCGGGATCGTCCTCCTCGTCTTCGGCAGCACGCGGCTCCCGAAGCTCGCCCGCTCCCTCGGCGAAGCGAGCAAGGAATTCAAGAAGGGCACGGAAGAGCCGCAGCAGACCGACGGCGAAGCCAAGACGGCCGAATAGCCCCAACCGTCACCTTGTTGCCCCGGGTGCCGCATCGCCCGGGAACCCCACCTGCCCGCTGCGTCGTTCTTGTCGATGGCTGACGGCATCCCCACTTGGGAAGAGATCGCGCGCGACCACGGGCGCTTTCTCTACACAGTGGCCTACCGCCTGGCCGGCAACGACGACGACGCACAGGATCTGGTGCAGGAATCGCTCATACGGGTCCGGCGAGGCCTGGAGCGCTACGAGCCCGGATCACTCCAAGGCTGGTTGGCTCGGATCGTGACAAACGTGTTCCTCGACGAGATGCGGCGGCGCAAGCGCCGGCCCACCGACGCGCTCCCGGACGATCCCGGCTCGGTGCTGCCGCCGACGCCCGCCGCCGACGAGGTGTTCACCGGGCTCTCGGCCGAGATCCAGCGCGCGCTCGAAGAGCTGCCCGAGGAGTTCCGCGTGCCGGTGGTGCTCTGTGACGTGAGCGATCTCTCCTACGAGCAAATCGCGGCAACGACCGGAGTGCCGATCGGCACCGTGAGATCGCGCCTGCACCGCGGGCGCCGGATGCTGCGAGCCGCGTTGACGGCGGATGGGGTGACGGGGTGAGCGCTCGATGACCGACGCACGCGACTTCGACCTCGAGCTCGACATGCTCTCCGCCTATCTCGACGGAGAGCTGACCGACGACGAGCGCGCCGCAGTCGAGGCGCGCCTCGAGGCCTCCGCCGAGTGGCGCGCCGAGCTCAGCGAAGTGGAGTCCGCACGCACCATCGTGCGCGGGCTCCCGACGCGCGACGCGCCGCCAGGGTTCTGGGACCGTGTGCTCGCGCACGTGGAGGCCGAAGCCGACACGGACGCCGAGATCGAAGCGCCGGCCGCCGAAGTCGCGCCCGCGGTGCCGATCACGCGCGCGCCCGGCACCCGACGCGGCACGCGGACGAGACGAGGCCGCGTCGTCACGTGGGTGGCGGGCGCGGCGGCGGCCGTCGCCGCGGTGGTCGTGGTCGTCGCGCTGCCCGGGCAGCGCACGGTGAAGCCGAACGTGACTGCGGTCGCGACTCAGCACGGTGCCAGCACCTCGAATTCGGCTGATCCCATCAGCGGCCTCGTGCCCGTCGGTGTCGTCTCGGGGCCGCGCCGATGATCACGCCGTCGACCCGGCGCTGGCGGTTGCTCCCGCTCGCCCTCGTCGTGCTGGTCGCGGTCCCGTGGGCGGTCTCACCATTCGTATCGGGAGCGGCCGAACGGGGCTCGAGCAGCAGCGCGGCGCGCCTCGTCGAGCAGATGCGTGACGCACCGCTCACGTACGACTTCGACGGTGTCGTCGAGCTCGCGTGGCGCGACGGCAAGAAGATGCAGCGTGCGACCGTGACCGTCCGTGGCACGAACGGCACCATCGAAGTGGTGTCCGAGGCCGGCCATGTCGTCGACTACGGCGCGACCACCTACGTGCTCGGGAAGTCGGGCTGGACCAGTGTCGGCGTCACGCCGACGCCCGTGAACCTGCCGGCAGCCGATCATGCGTGGACGTTGACGGCCCGCACGGGCTCGGAGGTCGCCGGGCGACCCACCACGACCGTCGTCGCGTCCCGCAGTGCCACGGGTGTGGTGCAGAAGCTCGCGATCGACACGCAGACCGGGCTCCTGCTCGCGCGTGAGGTCCGTTCCAACGGCCGCCTCGATCGCTCCCTCCAGTTCACGTCGCTCACCGTGGGCGCGGGGCCGTCGACGGCCAAGTCGGAACGGTCGAGCGCCACCGCGACCAGCGCGGTGCCCGACGGCTACCGCGCGCCGCGCGAGCCGGGCGGTGGGTACGTGCTCGTGGCAACGAAGCTCGGGAAGGACAGCGTGCAGCTCTCGTACAGCGACGGGATGTTCACGGTCTCGATCCGCGAGCAGCAAGGCACGCTCGACTGGAACTCGCTTCCCGCGGGCGGTACGAGCTTCGAGATCGCCGGCCACCAAGCGCGGCGCTACACCGAGCCCGGCGACGACGTGATCGTGTGGGAACGCGACGGCGTCGTTTACACGTGCGTGACCGACGCGCCCACCGCGGTGATCGACTCGATGATCGCCGGGCTCGCGCCGTCAGGCCGGAGCGCAGTGCAGAAGGCCGTCGACTTCGTGCTCGGCCCGTTCGGCTGGCACTAACTTCCGGCTCGCTCAAGGTTCGCGCCGCAACTCAGGCATCGTCGACAAGTCCGGCAGCGAACCTTTCGTTCGCGGCGAGCACCCTCGCTCCGCTCGGGTGCCGCGGAGTTGACGCACTGGTCGAGGAAGCCAGGGTGCCTGGCGAACCTCGAGCGAGTCAGGAGTACGAGGGTGCGTCGTTGTAGACGGGAGTGTCCACCCGGCGGCGGCGGAGGATGCGACGGCGCTCACGCTCCGAAGCCCCACCCCACACGCCGTGGTCGATGCGGTACGTGAGCGCGTACTCGAGGCACTCGTTCTGCACGGGGCACTGCCCGCAGATCTTGCGCGCCTTGTCCACACCGACGCCGTCGGACGGGAAGAACTCTCCCGGGGACAGCGAGCGGCACCGCGCCTTGAGCATCCAGTCCTGCTCGCTGTGGTCCGGAACGGGAGTCGGAGTCAAGTCGTCCATCGGGCACCCCAATGTGTCGGTTGCTCGGTTCGTGAGCCTACGACCTCTTCAACGGCGGGGGCGGGACTCAGGTTCCCACCATGAAACCCACAGGTTCTCCTCAGATTTCGAGGCGATCCTGGCCCCCTAGCCTTGGGGAACCCTAGGCCAACTCGGCCCGCGCCGCCGGGCGCGGGGAACTCGCCCGGCGGGAACCGACGTTGCGCAAGGGCAGCTCCACCGGCGATCAGCCCCCCTGACGACCCGCAGAGGACCCGTGACCGACGACCACGACGAGGACGCGACGCCGGACGAACATCGCGTTCCGGTCACGTTCGAGCTGCCGCCCCCGCCCGCCCCAGCCGATGCCGCGGCCGACCCTGTCGTCGCACCGGTGCGACGGCCGCGTCCGAGCTTCCGGCAGGCCGCGCTCGCGGGCCTCGCAGGCGGACTGGTCGGCGCGCTCGTGGCGTCGGGCGTGTTCGTCGTCCTCGACCGCGAGGGGTCGACGAGCGCCGGCGCCGGACGCGAGGTGATCGTGCGCGGCGCCAACACGATCACGACTGCCGGTGACATCGCCGCGATCCTGCGCGCCGACGTGCCCGCGGTCGTCGCGATCGTCGACGACGGCGGCCCCGACAAGGGCGGTGCGGCAGGCACCGGTTTCGTGATCTCGTCCGACGGCGTGATCGTCACCAACAATCACGTCGTCGAAGGCGCGTCGAAGATCCAGGCGCAGTTCTCCGACGGCAAGACGCTCACCGCAAAAGTGCTCGGCCGTGATCCGTCGAGCGACCTCGCGGTGATCAAGGTCGACGGCGCGAACCTGAAAGCGATCGAACTCGGTGACTCCGATCAGGTGCAGGTGGGCGACGACGTCGTCGCGATCGGCAACGCGCTCGCGCTCGAGGGCGGCCTCAGCGTCACGCGCGGGATCATCTCCGGATTGCACCGCGCGGTGAGCACGAACTCCGGTGGCTCGCTCGCCGACGTCATCCAGACCGATGCCGCGATCAACCCGGGCAACTCGGGCGGTCCACTCGTCGACTCGGAGGGCCGCGTGATCGGCATCAACACTGCGATCGCCGATCCGGGCGAGGCGCAGAACGTGGGCTTCGCGATCCCGATCTCCCAGGCCAAGCCGATCATCGACCAGCTCGCCCAGGGCAAGCAGCCGGCGTACCTCGGCGTCTACACGACCGACGCGGGTTCGACGAACGCGCAACAGCTCGGCGTCACCGCCGACCGTGGCGCGGTGGTCACCCGCATCTCGAGCGACTCGCCGGCCGACCAGGCCGGGATCAAGACCGGCGACGTGATCGTCGAGCTCGGCGGCATCACGGTCACATCATCGGCCGATCTCGGCAACGCCGTGCGCCGGCACAAGCCGGACGAGAAGGTCGACGTGGTCGTGCTCCGTGACGGTGAGCGGAAGACGCTCTCGGCGACCCTCGCCGAGCGCCCCACGAGCTGATCAGACCCTGACCGGTACCATGCACACCATGTCGATGTCGGAAGAAGCTCTCGAGCAGGTCCCACCGCAGGGCCACGTCAAGGTTGTCTACATGGGCCCGGTCGCGCCCCACTGGGAGGTCCACGGGATCTTCGGTGACGGGCGCACGGTCGACGAGTTCCGCCAACGGGCGCTCGCGCGGCTCCAGCTCCTGCCCCCGCACGACCCGCAGTTCCGTCGCAACCGCGAGCGGGTTGCCCGTGATGCAGAGCGCGAGCACCTCATTCTCGAATGGGACCTCGGCTACGACGAAGACGCCTGACCCGCGCTACACCGCGTCGGCAGGATCCATCGTCGGGTGCTCGCCCGTCACCATGAAGCCCACCCGCTCGGCGATCGTCACCGCGTGATCGGCGATCCGCTCGTAGTGACGGCCCACCAGCGCCATCTGCACCGCGAGCAGCACTGACGCCTCGTCGGCACCGCCGCCGGCGAGGATGTGGCGGAACAGGCTCTTGGTGAGCTCGTCCATGCGGTCGTCCATGTCGGCGAGCGCGGCCGCCCAGTGCGGATCGGAGTCGGCGAACGCGTCGATGGCGACGCGCGTCTGGTTGGCGGCCTGCGACCCCATCTGGTCGATGATGCCGCGTAGCTTCGGATCGAGCTGATGCGGGTAGAGGCGACGCGTGGTCTTCGCGACGTTCACCATCAGGTCGGCGCTGCGCTCGAGCTCGTGACCGACGCGCATCACGGTGACGAGGAAGCGCAGATCGGTTGCGATCGGCTGCTGGCGCGCGAGCAACAGGAAGACGCGGTCTTCGATCGAGTGCGTGAGGTCGTCGACGGCATCGTCGTTCTCGATCACCGTGTCGGCGGCCGAGAGGTCACCGTCGAGCAGCGCCTGTGTGCCGCCCGCGATCTGCTCGGTCGTGAGCGCGGCGAGACGGATGACGTCGACGCGCAGCTCGTCGAGGTGCTCGTGGAAGGTCTTGCGCGTCTCGGTTTGGGCGTCTGTCGGGTACCGGAGTCGTCGTCACATGACCATTGTGCCCCGAGATCGGTTCGGCACCCACTGACACGCCTCGGGCGCCTCCAGTCTTCACTGCTCGTTTACCTGCGCGCCACGAAAGGGCAACGGCCTCGAAACGGACCACTTCTAACGTTGTGGTTGTCGAGCAGCGGCCACCATCGCAGTTCGATGCGGGCACTACCCGGCGAGAGTGCGTGTCCGGGCAGGGCTTCGTAGGCCAGAGTGTGTGGGGGCGGGCAACCCCCCTCCCGACCCTCACACCCTCTGGTTCTCTTCGCGTCCACGTTGCGGCGTGCGCTGCCCGGGCGCTCATCGAACAGAGTCGTTCGACCCTGCCGGACGGCGGCTCTGGCTCCGTATCGTTGGGGGTGATGAGCTCACGAATCGTCATCCTCGGTGGCGGCACCGGCGGGACGCTGACCGCGAACCGACTTCGCAAGGCGCTCCCGGCGTCGGCGCTCGTCCATCACCGTCGTCGACGTCGACGACCGCCACGTGTACCAGCCGGGGCTGCTGTTCGTCCCGTTCGGTCTCGACGCACCCGGAGGACATCGTCCGGTCGCGGTCGCGCCAACTCCACGATGGCATCGAATACCACCAGAGCGGTGTCGACCACGTCGATCTCGAAGCACGATCGGGTCCACCTGGCCGACGGCTCGGTACTCGACTACGACGTGCTCGTCATCGCGTCGGGCTCGCGCCTCGTGCCCGAGGAGACCGAGGGGCTCACCGGTCCGGGCTGGATGGAGAAGGTCTTCACCTTCTACGACCTTCCCGGCGCGACCGCGCTCGGAGGCAAAGCTCGCTGACGTTCGAAGAAGGCCATCTCGTCGTCAACGTGGTCGACATGCCGATCAAGTGCCCGGTCGCGCCGCTCGAGTTCTGCTTCCTCGCGGACTGGTACTTCCACGAGCGCGGCGTCCGCGATCGGGTCACGATCACCTACGTCACGCCGCTCGACGGCGCGTTCACGACGCCGACGGCGTCGAAGGCCCTCGGCGGGATGCTCGAGGAGCGTGGGATCGAGCTGGTGACCGAGTTCAACACCGGCGAGGTCGACGGCGAGGGCGGGCGCCTCATCAGCTACGACGAACGTGAGGTCGCGTTCGACCTCGCGGTCGTCGTGCCCGGTGCACAGTGGCGCCGCGTTCGTCGGCGCGTCGCCGGGCCTCGGTGACGACCTCGACTTCGTGCCCACCGACGAGCACACGCTGCAGTCGAAGGCGAAGCCGAACGTGTTCGCGATCGGCGATGCCGCGAGCCTGCCGATCTCGAAGGCGGGGTCGGTGACGCACTTCGAGGGTGAAGCCCTCGTCGAGAACATCCAGCGCTTCCTCCGCGGCGAGAGCCTCGACGGCTCCTACGACGGTCACGCGAACTGCTTCATCGAGACCGGCTTCCACAAGGCGATGCTCATCGACTTCAACTACGACCACGAGCCGGTCGGTGGCCACTTCCCCAACCGGGTCGGCGTGCCGCTGCTCAAGGAGTCGCGGCTCAACCACCTCGGCAAGTTGATGTTCCAGTCGTTCTACTGGCACGCCCTGTTGCCCGGCCGCGACATCCCGGGCATCACGTCCGACATGCCCGCCGCGGGAAAGGACATTCCCGCCCCCGCGGGCGACTGACGAAGGAGCGACGCAATGCCCACAGCAACCATCGCCGGCGTCGACGTCGCGGTGAACGACGAAGGCTTTCTCGAGCAGCCCGACCAATGGACCGAAGCCATGGCCGTCGAGATCGCACGGCAGGAGGGGATCGACCCGCTGACGCCCGAGCACTGGCAGGTCATCCACTTCATGCGCAAGGAGTACTTCGAGAAGGGCACCGGACCCACTGTCCGCGCGCTCGGGAAGACCTCCGGAGTGTCGATCAAAGAGCTCTACCAACTCTTCCCCAAGGGCCCCGCCAAGCTCGCCGCGAAGATCGCCGGGATCCCGAAGCCCCGCGGCTGCATCTGACCAGAAAGGGACGATCTGATGCCGGACAGCATCGACAAGGTGTCGATCGTGATCTCGAAAGGCTCGCTCGAAGGCATCTATCCCGGATTGATCATGGCGAACGGCGCGCGCGCCGAAGGGATCGACGCCAACCTCTTCTTCACGTTCTTCGGGCTCGACGCGATCCACCGTGAGCGCACCGACCACATCAAGGTCGCCACCGTCGGCAACCCCGGCATGCACATCGCCACCCTGGTGGGCGTGCTCCCGGGAATGTCGGCGATCGCGACCAAGATGATGGAGAAGAAGATGGCGGAGCTCGACATCCCACCGATCCACGAGTTCATCGAGATGATCGGCGACACCGGTGCCGGCATGTACGCATGCAAGGCCTCGGTCGACATGTTCGGGTTCTCCAAGGACGACTTCGTCGACCAGATCGAAGACATCATCACCGTCGGTGAGTTCTACGAGAAGGCCGCCGGCGGCCAGATCATCTTCACCTGAGCTGGTCAGAGGCGTCGACGACGCTCTCCGGGCGCCGTGCGTGCGCGCGCCGACGGCCGTTGGTGACGCGGTACACCTGCTCGGCGATGTTCACCGCGTGGTCGCCGATGCGCTCGTAGTGGTGCGCGACCAGCGCGAGCTGCACCGCACGCGGCACGGTCGCGTCGTCGACCGGTACTTCGCCGCCGCGCTCGAGGAGGTGGCGGAGCAGCGCCTTGTGCAGCTCGTCGACGGTGTCGTCCATGTCGACCAGCGCGGCGGCGCCCGACGGGTCGAGATCGACGAAGGCGTTCACGGCGACGCGCGTCTGCACCACGACCTGGTCGCAGAGCTGCTCGACGATCGATCGTGACATCGGGTCGAGCGAGAAGGGGTGGAGGCGCCACGTGGTCTTGGCGATGTTCACCATGAGGTCGGCGCTGCGCTCGAGCTCGTAGACCACGCGCATCGTGGTGCCGACCTGCCGCAGCTCGACGGCGGACGAGCACGGCTGGCCGAGCAGGTACAGGCACTCGTCCTCGATCGCGTGGCGGAGGGCGTCGACGGCGTCGTCGTCGTCGATGGTCCGGGATGCCGCTTCGAGGTCGTTGTCGAGCAGGGCCTCGGTGCCGCAGCGGATCGCGCCGGTCGTGAGCGCGGCGAGGCGCACGATGTTCCGGCGGAGGTCTTCGACTCGACTGGAGGGAGGTCGATGCATGTGAGGCCATCATGCCGACGTGCCGCACCCGCCGCGTGCGGGGTCACCAGTGTTTCCCCGTTGTTCACCTCGCGGTCACTCGGGCGCAAGGGCCTCGCCAGTTGTCCTTCTTACGATCCCCGGCATGACACCCAAGGTTCCAGGAGGGAACACCAAGATGCGACGTTCGTTCGTCCGCGGTTGCGGGCTATTCCTGGCGGCGCTCGCGCTGCCCGTCCTCGCGGTTGGCACTGCGTCGGCCGCGAAGTCGACCACCAAGGTCACGAAGCTCCAGCCCGCGACGCTCAACGGCTCGGGTTCGTCGCTGCAGCTCGCGTACGACCAGGTGGTGATCGGCGACTTCAAGAAGATCCAGAAGGCAGTCACCATCAACTACGCCGGCGTGGGCTCCGGCACCGGTCGCCAGAACTTCATCGACCAGGTCGTCGACTTCGCCGGCACCGACGCGCCGTACGCTGCAGCAGACGCATCCAAGCCCAAGGGCGGTGCGTACCTGTACTTCCCGACGGTCGCCGACCCGATCACAGTCTCGTACAACCTGTCGGGCGTGACGAAGCCTGCAGCTCTCGCCGGACACGATCGCCGGCATCTTCCAGGCCGCAGATCACGAAGTGGGACGACGCGAAGATCGCCGCTGACAACCCCGGTGTGAAGCTCCCCAGCACGACGATCACAGTCGCGCATCGTTCCGACAGTTCCGGCACGACCCAGAACTTTGTGACCTTCCTGACCAAGGCCGCTCCGACGGTGTGGACGCTCGGAGCCGGCAGCACGGTGAACTGGCCGTCGAGCACGCAGGGTGGCGCCCAGAACACCGGAGTCGCCCAGATCGTGCAGAAGACCGACGGCGCCATCGGTTACGTGGACTTCTCGGACGCCCAGGCGATCGGCCTCACGTACGCCAAGGTGAAGAACGCCGATGGCAAGTACATCGCCCCGTCCACCAAGGGCGCGTCGCTCGCGGTCGCCGGAGCGACGATCAACGCCGACCTCACCTACGACCCGATCAACACCGCGGGCCCGAAGGTCTACCCGATCACGTCCCCCACGTACATCCTCGCCTACGTCAACCAGACCGATGCGAACAAGGGGAACGCGCTCAAGGGCTTCCTGAACTACATCTACGGAGTCGGCCAGGTCACGGCGCCCACGGTCGACTACGCGCCTTTGTCCAAGGATCTGTTGACGCAGGCCAAGGCTCAGGTCAGCAAGATCATCGTCCCGGCCGCTTGAGGCACAGAGAGCAGGCAGATCGCGGAGCGGGCTCACTCCCGCTCCGCGATCTCGCGCTCACGTAGCATCCCGACGTCCGTATGAGCACGATCGCTCCCCCCAAGCCGGAAGCCACCGACCCCGGATCAGCACCGCCGCCGGGCCTCGGGGGAGGCCGACGCCGCGGCGTTGCCACCGATCACCTGTTTCGTTGGCTCGCCCTCGCGGGTGGCCTGATGGTTCTGGTCATCCTGGCCGCGATCGCGTACTCGACCACCAAGGAGGCCTTGCCCTGGTTCCGGCAAGAAGGCCTGAACGCGGTGTTCTCCGACAACTGGAACCCGACTGAGAACCACCTCGGGGCGTTGTCGCTGATCTACGGCACGTTCCTCGTCGGATTTCTGGCGCTTCTGATCGCCGTGCCGATCAGCCTCGGGATCGCGTTGTTCGTCACTGAGATCGCACCCAAGAAGCTTGCCAAGCCGGTGATCTACACCGTGGACCTGCTCGCGGCGATCCCGTCGGTGGTCTACGGGCTCTGGGCGATCTTCGTGCTGCTCGATCCGCTCGCGAACCTGTTCGGTGATGTCTCGTCGGCGACGAGCGACATCCCGATCCTGAAGACGTTGTTCGCGGAGCCCAGCGCGACCGGCCGCAGCTACCTCACGGCCGGCATCGTGGTCGCGATCATGATCACACCGATCATCACCTCGATCTCGCGTGAAGTGTTCGCGACGACTCCGACCGCGTTGAAGGAGGCGGCGTACGGACTCGGTTCGACGCGGTGGGAGATGATTCGTGGCGCAGTCTTCCCGCACAGCCGCGGTGGAGTGGTTTCCGCGGTCATGATCGGTCTCGGCCGTGCCATCGGCGAGACCATTGCGGTTGCGCTCGTGATCGGCGCGTCGCACAACATCTCTCTCCACATCCTCGGACCCGGTGACACGATGGCCAGTGCGATCGTCCTGCAGTTCGGGGAGGCCCAAGGCACCCACCGCGCCGCGCTGATCGGCCTCGGTGTGGTGCTCTTCGTGCTCACGATCCTCGTCGGCGTGATCGCGCGGAGCGTCGTGGCGCGCGTCGACCGGCGATCGGGGGTGATCGCGTGACGGTCGTCGACGCCGGCGGCGCACCCGACATGGCGGGCGTTCGTCACCCCCTGCACTCGCCGCGCCCGCACTCACGCCGGCGCAAGATCCGCAACGGGATCGCGACGTTGCTGATCGGTCTCGCGTTCGTCGTTGCCCTGATCCCGCTCGTCGCGGTCGTGCTGTACGTGATCCAGCGGGGCGCCGACCAGTTGAACTGGGCGTTCCTCACGGATCCGATCCCGATCTCGGACCGGGAGATCGGGCCCGGCATGGGGCCGGCAGTCGCAGGGACGCTGCTCATCACCGGCGCCGCGGCGCTGATGGCCATCCCGATCGGAATCCTGGGCGGTATCTACCTGAACGAGTACGGAGGCCGAGGGATACTGGCGCGAGTCCTTCGATTCTTCGCCGACGTGATGACGGGCGTGCCGTCGGTCGTCATGGGGTTGTTCGTCTACACGTTCGTCGTGCTCCAGACGAAGGAGTTCAACGGCTTCGCGGGTGCCTTGGCGCTCGCGTGCCTGATGCTGCCGATCGTGATTCGCACGACCGACGAGATGCTGAAGCTCGTGCCCGGGGAGTTGCGCGAGGGGAGCTACGCCTTGGGATCGCGCAAGTCCCGGACCATTCGCACGGTGGTCTTTCCGAGCGCCGCGCCCGGCATCATCAGCGGCGCGTTGCTCGCGGTCGCCCGAGCGGCCGGGGAGACTGCGCCCCTGCTGTTCACGATCGGGATCGTCACGGAGACCAACTGGAGTCTCTTCAACGGTTCGAACACGGCGTTGTCGCGTGAGATCTTCCGCAACGCCTCCTCACCCTTTCCCGGGGCACAGGATCGGGCATGGGGTGCCGCGCTGACCCTGATCCTCATCGTGTTCATCTTCACGGTGTTGGCGCGGCTCACGACCGCGTTCTTCGCCCGCAAGCAAGTCTCATGAGCGACGGGGACGGATCCATGACCATCACCCAAGACACGACCGCTAACGTCGTGCCCGTGACCACGGGCGTCGACACGCCGATTCCGAAGGTGACAACTCCCGACGAGGCGCTGCCGCCCGAGCCACCCGAAGCGGCGCGCCAGCTCGTCTTCGAGATCCGCGACCTCGAGGTGAAGTACAGCGGGCACACCGCGGTACGCGAAGTCGATCTCGACATCGCCGCCAACGAGATCACGGCGTTCATCGGGCCGTCGGGCTGCGGCAAGACGACGGTGCTGCGCGTGCTCAACCGCATGCACGACATCACGCCCGGCGCGAAGGTGTTCGGGAGTGTTCGGTACCACGGGGAAGACCTCTACTCGTCGAAGGTCGACTCCGCTGAGGTCCGCCGGCGCATCGGGATGGTGTTTCAGAAGCCGAACCCGTTCCCGAAGACCATCTTCGACAACGTCGCGTACGGTCCGAAGATCAATGGGCGCAAGCGATCGGAAATGGCCGACATCGTGGAGCACGCACTGACGCGTGCCGCGCTGTGGGACGAGGTCAAGGACAAGCTCAAGAACAGCGGCCTCTCGCTCTCCGGCGGTCAGCAGCAGCGTCTCTGCATCGCACGTGCGATCGCGGTGGAGCCCGACGTCGTGCTGATGGACGAGCCGTGCTCCGCGCTCGACCCGATCGCGACCGCGCGGATCGAAGACCTCATGGAGGAGCTGAAGCAGGAGTTCACGATCGTGATCGTGACCCACAACATGCAGCAAGCCGCGCGGGTGTCGGATCGCACCGCGTTCTTCACCGCTGAAGTCGACGACGAGGGACGCCGCGTGGGTCGCCTCGTCGAATTCGACGTGACCGAGAAGCTCTTCACCGCGCCGTCCGACGCTCGCACCGAGGGTTACATCACCGGACGGTTCGGCTGACGGTCATGCGATGAGCCCGCTGCGGCGTGAACAACCCACGGTCGTCGCGCTCGAGCACGAGCTCGCGGGCGTGCTGGCGACGTCGGCCAGCACGGAGTCGGAACGTGACCGGTTGGCGATGGTGCTCGACGCCTGCCGCGACGGGGTCGTCGTCGTCGATGCCGACGGCAACGAGGTGTACCGCAATGCGGCGGCTGAGCGCTACCGCGAAGCGCGGCACGCCGACGCGGTTGCGGCGAGCAACATCGCGGCCTTGCTCGGGGAAGCGCGGCGGGGTACGTCGTGCGAACATGAGCTCGGGCTCTTCGGCCCGCCGCGCGCCACGCTCGAACTGCATGCGTTTCCTCTCCGCGACGAAGGTGATCGCATCGTCGGCGCCGCGGTGTTCATCTACGACGTGTCGGAGATGCACCGGGTCGAGAGCGTGCGACGTGACTTCGTCGCCAACGTGAGTCACGAGCTCAAGACGCCGATCGGCGCGCTCGAGCTGCTGGCGGAAACGCTCGCTTCGGAGACCGATCCCGCGGTGACGCGCCCGCTCGCGGAGCGGATGGTCAAGGAGGCGGAGCGCCTTGGCCGGATCGTCGACGACCTCCTGGATCTCAGCTTGATCGAGACGCAGGAATCCCCGATGCGCGAGCCAACTCCGGTCGCGGTGCTGGTCGACGAGGCGATCGACCGCAACCGGTCCACCGCGGCCATGGCCGGAATCGAGCTGCACGTGTCCGACCACGCAGCCGGCGCACAGGCGGCGTGCGACCGGCGCCTGATCGTCAGTGCGATCGCCAACCTGGTGGAGAACGCGATCAAGTACTCCGAGCCCGGCGGTGTCGTGAACGTCGACGTCGGCGTCGAGGAAGCAGGGGTCGCGATCAGCGTGCGTGATCACGGCATCGGGATACCGAGCCGCGACCTCGAGCGCATCTTCGAGCGCTTCTACCGCGTCGACCAGGCGCGGAGTCGTGCGACGGGTGGCACCGGCCTCGGGCTCGCCATCGTGCGGCACGTCGCCGCGGTCCACGGCGGCGAGGTCACAGTGGAGTCGGTCGAGGGCGAAGGATCGACGTTCCGCTTCTTCCTCCCCGCCGTTGTCGGAGCGACCTCGGAAGCTGCGCCACGCTGATGCCTGACGCGCCGCTGATCCTCGTCGTCGACGACGAGCAGTCCTACCGGGACGCCTTGCGGGTCGCGCTCGAGCGCGAAGGATTCCGCGTGGACGTGGCGGCCGACGGCGTCGAGGCGCTCGAGCGGTTCGAGTCGTCGCGGCCATCGCTCGTGTTGCTCGATCTCATGCTGCCGAAGATGTCGGGCGTCGACGTGTGCCGTGAGCTGCGTTCGCGATCGCAGGTCCCGATCATCATGGTCACCGCCCGCAACGCGGAGATCGATGCGGTGGTTGGCCTCGAAATCGGTGCCGACGACTACGTCACGAAGCCGTTCCGGCTGCGCGAGCTCGTGGCGCGCGTGCGCGCGGCGTTGCGTCGCGGTCGTGCCGACGAAGGCCCGGTCGCCGATCGTGGCGAGATCATCGAGATCGGCGACGTGCGGCTCGACGCGGCGCGTCACGAAGTGCGCGTGCGCGGCGAGGGTGTCGCAATACCGTTGAAGGAGTTCGAGTTGCTCGAGCTCCTGCTCGCGAACGCCGGCCGCGTGCTCACCCGCGACGTGCTCATCGATCGGGTGTGGGGCTCGAACTACTACGGCGACACCAAGACGCTCGACGTGCACGTGAAGCGGCTGCGGGCGAAGATCGAAGACGACCCCGCGCACCCCGAACGGATCGTGACCGTCCGCGGGGTGGGGTACCGCTACGAGAAGAGCTGATTGTGCCGCGACGCCGGGCGAGGCTCTTCATGGCAGTGGGAACTGCGCCGCTCAGCCGACGGCGGCGAGTGCGGCCTCGTACTCCGCCTTCGCACGCGGGGTGCCGAGGTCCGGTGACGAGAAGGTCGACGTGACGACGCCCTCGGCGTCGAGCACGAACGTCGCGCGGTTGGCGCAGCCGAGCGCGTCGTTGAACACGCCGTAGGCCTGCGCGACCGCGCCGTGGGGCCAGAAGTCGCTCAGCAGCGGGAAGGTGTAGCCCTGCTGCTCGGCCCACACCCGCTGCGCATGACGCGTGTCGCACGAGATCGCGAGCACCTGCGCGCCGGCGTGCTCGAACGCGCCCGGGTTGTCGCGGATCTCGCACAGCTCGCCCTCGCACACACCGGTGAACGTGAACGGGTAGAAGACGATCACGACCGGCTTGCCGCGCAGGCCGGACAACGTGACGTCGTTGCCGGTGTTGTCCTTCAGCGTGAAGTCGGGTGCGGTGTCGCCGACTGCAACCATGGCGCGGTCTCCTCGAGGCTCGTGGGGGTTTCGCAAGCTAGCCGTTCGGCTCTGAGCGCCGGCCGGACGGAAGCTCGGCGGCACGGGTGTCGATCGCGAGCGCCTCGTGGAGCTCGGCCATACGCTCGGGCACGATCGACCACCAGACCCAACGGCCCCGCTTCTCACCGGTGATCAAGCCTGCCTCGGCGAGCGCCTTCGTGTGATGGCTCACGGTGGGCTGACTGCGTCCTAACGGCCCGAGCAGGTCGCAGGAGCAGACTTCACCCGCGTCGGCGATGAGGCTGAGGAGTCGGAGACGCACGGGGTCGGCGAGCGCGCTGAACGCGCGGGCGAGCGTGTCGGCGTCGACCTCGCTGAGGGGCGCGTCGGCGACCGAGGGGCAGCAGGCCTCGATCGCGGCGACTGTGATCGGCTGCTTCGCCATGTCCGACCTCACGTTCCTTCGGCAAGGTATTGACAACCGTCGATGTATTCGCGATGATCAATGCATCGACAAGTGTGAATCTAACACGCAAACTCCAGTCAGGGAGGTGCCGTCGTGGCACGAGTGCAACTGGCGTTGAACGTGGCCGACCTCGATGCGGCCGTCAGCTTCTACTCCAAGCTCTTCTCGACCGAGCCGGCCAAGCTGCGCCCCGGCTACGCGAACTTCGCCATCGCCGAGCCCCCGCTCAAGCTGGTGCTCATCGAGGGCCAGGGTGCGCCAGGATCGCTGAACCATCTCGGCGTCGAAGTGGAGGGAACGCCCGACGTCGAAGCCGCACGCCTGCGGCTCACGGGCGACGGTCTCGCCACTGCCGACGAGGACAACGTCGCCTGCTGCTACGCGCTCCAGGACAAGGTGTGGGTCGACGCGCCCGACGGCGAGCCGTGGGAGATCTACACCGTCCTCGCCGACGTCGAGATGCCCGAGGGTCAGCTGCGGACGGTTGAACCCGGCGCCGACGCGCTGTGTTGCGCGAGCGCGCCAGAGTCCGAGTCGCGTTGCTGCTGAATCCGTGATCGATCGCGAGTTGGTCCGGCGCGCGAGCGCCGAGTTCGTCGGCACCGCGTTCCTCGTTGCCGTCGTGGTGGGCTCCGGCATCGCCGCGCAACGGCTGTCGCCGCACAACGTGGGCTTGCAGCTGCTCGAGAACTCGACCGCGACCGGTGCCGCGCTGGTCGCGTTGATCCTCTCGCTCGGACCGATCTCCGGCGCGCACTTCAACCCGGTCGTCACCATGGCGGACCGCATCCTCGGTGGCATGACGACGCGCGACTCGGGCGTCTACGTGGTGTGCCAGATCGCGGGCGGGTGCGTGGGCGCGATGGCCGCGAACGTCATGTTCGAGCTGCCCGCGGTCGACGTGTCGACGCACGTGCGATCGTCGGGCGCGCTCTGGTTGTCGGAATTCATTGCCACGTTCGGGCTGTTGATGGTGATCCTCGGCCTCGTGCGTGCGGGCCGCGCGTCATTGGCGCCGTTCGCGGTGGGTGGTTACATCGCGGCCGCGTACTGGTTCACGTCGTCGACCAGCTTCGCCAACCCCGCAGTGACGATCGCGCGCACGCTGTCGGACACCTTCGCGGGCATCGCGCCCGAGAGCGTTCCGGCGTTCGTGGTCATGCAGATCCTCGGCGCGCTCGCCGCGGTCGCGCTGATGTTGTTCTGGCACCCCCACCTCTCCGGCGACAACGTCGTCGTGCCGCACGACGCCACCGAGCCCTGAGCCCACTTCCCGACGAGGAGACCGTCATGTCCGAGACCAGCCTCACTGCAGATCAGAACCTCGCCCTGCGATCCGCCGCGGTACGACTCGCGAAGGAGTTCGAGGGCGTGTTCGGCGCCGAGACGATCGAGCTGTTCCTGACCTCCAGCTACGACCAGTTCGCGAAGAACGCGACCGCGCTCGAACTTCCTCCCGGTCCTCGCAGAGCGGTTCGCGCGTCAACGGTTGAAGGCGCTGGCGCGTGTCGAAGGCAAGTCGAACGATGGTTTGCCCACGGTTTTGTTCCTGTGCGTGCACAACGCGGGGCGCAGTCAGATGGCACTCGGGTGGTTCGAGCGCCTGGCAGGCGAGCGCGCGGTGGCGTGGTCGGGTGGCTCCGAGCCCGGGGCCGAAGTGAACCCGGCGGCGATCGCGGCGATGGCGGAGATCGGGATCGACATCTCGAAGGAATTCCCGAAGCCGTGGACGGAAGAGATCGTGCAGGCGGCCGATGTCGTGATCACGATGGGCTGTGGCGACGCGTGCCCGCTCTACCCGGGCAAGCGCTACGAGGACTGGGAGCTCGAAGATCCCGCGGGGCATTCGGTCGATGCCGTGCGGCCGATCCGGGACGAGATCGGGCAACGCGTCCGGGCGCTGCTCGATTCGCTCGGTGTGCCCGCCACCTGACGGAACCGCAGAGCGAGTGACGCGCGAAACGGGCGCCGGTTGGCGGACGTCCGTCTCGCGCGCTTGGTCAAACCTGGGCCATGACCCGCTGCCGGCCATCCTCGGACCAGCGGGGACTGGGGGTGCCTGTCGGGCGGTCGGCAGGACGGCGTCATGGCGTGTCGCCAGTATCCGGGACCGGGGCTCGCCCGTCGAGAGGATGCGGGCAGGGTTCGCCTGATCGTCGCTTGTTGGTCGCTGCCGGTTCAGGCCAAGGCGGTGGAGACCGCGTCGGCCGCGCCGGTCGAAGACGCGCGTACGACGCTCCGCAGCGGCGTGACCGAGACGTACCCCGCGGCGACCGCCGCGACATCGGTGCCGGGCGCGGCGTCGGCGCGTCCCTTGACGTTCAACTCGAGATCGCCGGACGACGCGTCGGCCGACGCGATCCACACCTCACCGTGCGGCGCGAGCTCGGTCTCCTGCACGCCGAGGATCTCGGCGAGTGGGAGGTTGGGCACGTTGATGTTGACGACTCGCGGCGCGGCATCGGGTTGCACGGCCCAGTCGACCGCGGCGACCGCGAAGCTCGCGGCGGTCTCCCAGTGGTACTCGTTCGTCGTGCTCCACCGCGTGCTCACCGCGATCGCGGGGACGTCGAGGCCGGCCGCGGTGAGCGCGGCGCCCACGGTGCCGGAGTGAATCACGAGGTGACCGGTGTTGGCGCCAGGGTTGATGCCCGCGACCACGACGTCGGGGATGTCGCCGAACGCACCGAGGCACGCGGCGAGCACCGCGGTGGCCGGTGGCGCGTCGATCGAGCGCACGACGATGCCGGGAAGGTCGTCCCACTCGTGGTCCACCACCGGCAACGGCCGGTCGCGGGAGAGCTTGCCGATCGCCGCGCCCGAGCCGCTGCGGTCGTCGGCGGGCGCGACCACGAGCACGTCGTGCCCGGCGGCGTCGAGCGCGGCGGCGAGCACCCTGATCCCGGGCGCGTCGACGCCGTCGTCGTTGGTGACGAAGACGTTCATCCGCTCAGGCCGACGTGGGCGGCGCGAAGTAGCGGATCGCGGTGGCGGTGCCATCGACGAAGTCGAGTGCCCACGTGGATCCCTTCTCGACCCGATCGTGGGGGAGCGGAAGCCCTCGTCGCGCGAAGTACTCGAGGAGCTCAGGAAGCACGTCGCCGTGCATGCAGAGCACCGCGTTGGTGTCGGCGTACTTCTCGACGAGTGGTAGCGCGTCCTTGAAGCGCGCGCCCTCGGTCAACGCGTCGGCGCGCTCGACCGCGAGGCCGAGCTGCTCGGCCAGGGGCTCGACCGTCTGCACGCAGCGCACGTAGGGACTCGACAGGACGTCCGTGAAGCGCGCCTTGCGCCCGGTGCCGGCGTCGCCGACAACGACGTCGAGCAGGCCCGCGGCCTGGCGACGGCCCGCCTTCGACAGCGGGCGTAGCTGATCGGGGTTCGACCACTTGCTGCGATCGCCGGCGCGGGCGTGGCGCACGAGATAGATGGTCACACGGTCTCCAACGCACGAGCGAGCAGTTTGCGGTCATGAGCGTACGACAGCGCGCTGCGCGCATCGTCGAACGAGCACCAGCGCACTGCATCGACCTCGCGGTTCGGCACGAACTCGTCGTCGGTCTCCGGCTCCATGAGCCAGTAGCGCACGACTTTGGCGCGACCCTGGGAGTCGCGGTACCGCGTCTTGCCCACTTCGGGGCCCAACCGGCATCGGAGGCCGGTCTCCTCCTCGACCTCGCGCAGCGCCGTCTGCTCCGGCTTCTCGCCGCTGTCGGCCTTGCCCTTGGGCAGGCTCCAGTCGTCGTACTTGGGTCGATGCACGAGCAGCACCTCACGCTCGCCGTCGGCGTTGGCCCGCCACACGACGCCACCGGCGGCGCGGATCACCGCGTCGGAGCTCATGGCCACAGCGACGGTCGGGCGCGCCGGAGGCGCTTCCAGGCGCGCCACCACTGCGAGCGCGCGTCGTCGGCCGCCTGACGCTCGATGGTCACGAGCTGGCCGGCGACGAATGCCTGCTCGACCGCGCCGTCGTCGCGGCTGACCGCGTGGTCGCGGAGCCAGTGCTCGGCAACCACGGCGTCCTGGTGCTCGCCCAGCACTTCCTGGAGCGCGGCGGCGCGACGCGCGAAGTCGCGTGCCGAGCGCCCGAGCGTGGGCGTGGTCGCCTCGGCGGCGTAGCGTGCGCGCTTCGCGAGCTTGCGCACCGCGTGGAGCGCGGGGTCGGGCGGATCATCGTCGAGGGCGCCGACGGCGTCGCGCAGCTCACGCCAGGGCTTGCGGACGAGTCGCTCGATGTCGATGTCGACGTGATCGTGATCGGGCGTGACGACGGACGCGTGGGTTGCCGCGACCAGGTCGTCGAGGAGCGCGAGATAGCGATCGGAGCGCAGAGCGGCGAGCAACTCGACCCGCGCATCGTCACGGTGGGCCCGGAGGGCGTCGAGCAGGTGCTTGCCCGCGTCGCGGTCGGCCTCCGCCAGCGCGTCGACGCGGACGTCGAGCCGCTCGAGCAGCACCTCGGTGTCGCGCACGGCGCCGAGGACACCGCCGAGCCACTCGAGCTCACCGCGCACGGGGTCGCTCCAGGCCCGGTCGAGGACCGGCCGGAAGGTGCGGAGATCGGAGCGGAGCCGCCGGGTGGCAACCCGCATCTGGTGGACGTCTTCGGGGTCGTCGCCGAGGCGGACACCGGGATCGTGGGTGAGCAGCCGCACGACGGAGCCGGTGACCGCGGCATGGGCGACGGCTGCGGCGGGGGAGGCGGCGTCGGGCTTCGGCGGCACCACGACGTCGGGCGGCTCGAGCGCGCGTGGGCCCAGCGCGCGCACGACCTTGGGCACGAGGTGCGGGAGCCCGGCACCCGCCGCGCGCAGGCGCGTCGCGATCGACTCCGCCACGCCCTCGGGAACCTCGGGTGCCAGCTCCACTTCGAGCTCACGGAAGCGCGCGATGAGGCGCGCGCCGTCGAGCACCGACACTTCGTCGTCGACGACCTCGCCGAGCACCTTGGCCGTCGTTGCGTCGTGCAGCACGACCCGCTCGCGCAGGGTGATGAGACGGGCGACGATGACGAGGGGCGCGCGCCGCGCGATCGCGGCGACGAGGTCGATTGCCGCCCCCGGTGGCTCACCCGGATCGCCGTGCACGTGGATCTCGTCGCGGGTGAGCAGCTCGCCGCGAGCGATCGGCAGCTTGACTGTCCACCCCTCGGGCTCCCGGTACCGCAGGCTCGCGCCCGAACGCGCGAGCCGGAGGTCGGCGGTGTCGAAGTAGATCGCGACGAGGCGGGCCGTGCCCGCCGCTTCGGCGCGCACGCCGAGCTCGGGATTGTCGAGTGGCGGGAGGCGGAACGAAGGTCCGGGCGTGAACTTCAACTCGCGTTCGTGCATCGGATCAGCTCGCGTGGCGCACGATCATGAGGCGTGTGCCACGCGGGCGAGCGCCGATTCCTGGAGGCGGCGGTGGGCCGAGATACCCGCGACGGTCTCGATCTTCGCCCACGTGCCTTCGGCGGTGAGCTCCCACGCCAGCGTGTCGTCGGCGAGGTCGATCGCGAGGATCTCGGCGAGCCGCGCCTGCAGGCGATGATCGGTGACGGGGACGACGGCCTCGACGCGTCGTTCGAGGTTGCGGGTCATGAGGTCGGCGGAGCCGATGAGGTACTCGACGGTGTCGTCGTCTTCGGCGCCGAAGCGGTAGATGCGCGAGTGCTCGAGGAACCGGCCGACGATCGAGCGCACGCGGACGGTGTCCGACAGTCCCGGGACGCCCGGCCGGAGGCAGCAGATGCCGCGGACGAGCAGGTCGATCTCGGTGCCCGTGGCCGCGGCGGCGTACAGCGCGTCGATCATCGACGGGTCGACGAGCGAGTTCATCTTCAGCGTGATCCGACCCGCCGTGCCCTTGGCGGCTTCGGTCGCGATGCGCTCGCAGAGCGCGTTGCGCAGATGCGTGGGCGCGACCAGGAGCTTGCGGTAGTCGGTCTGCCGGCTGTACCCGGTGAGGTGGTTGAAGAGGTCGGTGAGGTCGGCACCGAGGTCGGGATCGGCGGAGAGCAGCCCGATGTCTTCGTAGAGGTGCGCGGTCTGCGGGTTGTAGTTGCCGGTGCCGACGTGACAGTAACGGCGGATGCCGTCGGCCTCCTGGCGCACGACGAGGAGCACCTTGGCGTGGGTCTTGAGCCCGACGAGGCCGTAGACCACGTGGACACCCGCTTCTTCGAGCACGCGGGCCCGTTCGATGTTGGCCTCTTCGTCGAAGCGCGCCTTCAGCTCCACGAGCGCGACGACCTGCTTGCCCTGCTCCGCGGCCTTCACGAGCGCGCGCACCACCGCGCTCTCCTGGCCCGCGGTGCGGTAGATCGTCTGCTTGATCGCGAGCACGTGCGGGTCGTCGGCGGCCTGCTCGATGAACTCCTCGACCGACGTCGCGAACGAGTCGTAGGGATGGTGCACGAGCACGTCGCCGGCCTGCAACACGCGGAAGAAGTCGCTTGCGCCCTCGGGGCCGCCGAGCGCCGCCTGGGTCTGCGGGACCCACACCTCGTCCTTGAGCTCGGGGCGGTCGACCGCGTAGAGCGCCCACAACCCGGCGAGATCGAGGGGCCCGTCGATCACGGTGACGTCACGCTCGGAGAGCTCGAGCTCGCGGCAGAGCACCTGGAGCACTTCGTGGCTCATTTTCGTGTCGACCTCGAGGCGCACGACACGACCGAACTTGTTGCGGCGGCGCAGCACCGACTCGATCGCCTCGAGGAGGTCTTCGGCTTCGTCCTCGAGATCGAAGTCGGCGTCGCGGGTGACGCGGAACACCTGGTGATCGAGGATCTCCATCCCCGGGAACAGCGCGTCGATCTTCGCGGCGATCACCTGCTCGAGCGGGATGAAGCGCTCGGCGTCGGGCAACACGAGGAAGCGCGGGAGCAGCGGCGGCACCTTCACGCGCGCGAACCGTGCCTCACCGCTCGCGCCGTCGCGCACGGTGACCGCGAGGTTGAGCGAGAGGTTCGAGATGTAGGGGAACGGGTGCGCGGGGTCGACGGCGAGGGGCGTGAGCACCGGGAAGATGTGCTCGGCGAACATCGTGTCGAGGTAGGCACGATCGCCACCGGCGAGGTCGTCCCAGTCGACGAAGCGGATGCCTTCGTCCTCGAGCGCGGGCGCAATCTCCTTGGCGAACACCGCGGCCTGGCGCGAGACGAGCTCGTCGGCGCGGGTGCGGATGGCGCGGAGCTGGTCGACGAGGTCGAGTCCGTCGGGCGTGGTGGTGCGGAGACCGGCCGAGAGCTGCTCGATGAGGCCGGCAACCCGCACCTCGAAGAATTCGTCGAGGTTGTCGCTGAAGATGGCGAGGAACTTCACGCGCTCGAGCAGCGGTCGCGAGGCGTCCTCGGCGAGTGCGAGCACTCGGGTGTTGAAGGCGAGCCAGGAGAGCTCGCGGTTCAGGAAGCGGCCGGGATCGGAGGGCCCCGGCGCGCGTACGGGATTCCCCGCAGCCTCATCCACCGCAACGTCCAGCCCAGTCATCGGACAACTGTAGCTACCCATTTCTCCTGCACCTCCCGGAGGTAGCTTTGACGCGGCGATGAGCACCGATTCCCGGTTCGCCCGGCCCACGCCGTTCGCGCGGCTGCTGTACGCCCACGCAGTGATGGTGTGTGGTGACGCCGCGTTCACGGTGTCGCTGGCGGGGTCGCTGTTCTTCCAGAGCCCCACGTCCGCGGCTCGGGGGAAGCTGCTCCTCTATCTGCTGATCACGATGGCGCCGTTCGCCATCGTCGCCCCCGTGATGGGCCCCGCGCTCGACAAGACCAAGGGCGGGCGGCGGTTGCTCATCGTGGGATCGGCGGCGGGCCGGGCCGCCTTGTGCCTCGTCATGGCCCTCTACATCAGCAAGCCTGCGCCAGAAGGCCTGCTCGTCTACCCGCTCGCGTTCGGCGTGCTCGTGCTCGCCAAGGGCTACCAGATCGCCAAGAGCGCGCTGCTCCCGGCGCTCGTGACCAACGACGCCGAGCTGGTGAGCGCGAACTCCCGGCTCGCGCTCGTCGCGCTGATCGGTGCGTCGGTCGGGGCGCTGCCTGCGGCCGGCATCCAGCAGCTGTTCGGCGCCGACTGGTCACTGCGGTTCGCCGCGGTCGTCTTCGTGATCGGGGCGATCCTGGCGACGAAGATCCCACGGACACGCGCGCGGGGCGAGCCCGACCAGCGTCAGGAGCTGCTCGAGCGGACCGAGCTCCACCAGCCGAGCATCCTCCTCGCCGGCAGCTCGATGGCAGTGCTGCGGGGCAGCGTCGGCTTCCTGCTGTTCTTCTCGGCGTTCTCGTTCAAGGACGACCTGTTGGCGCTCGGCATCATCGGGGTCGCGAGCGGGATCGGTGGGTTCGTCGGCGTGATCGCCGCGCCGGTGCTGCGCAGGTCGTTCCGGGAGGAGATCATCGTCGCCTCGGCCCTGGTGCTGCCCGCGGTCTTCGCGGTGCTCGGCGCGTTGCTGGGCGGAGCCGCCGGGTTCGGGCTCACCGCGATGGCGGTCGCGATCGGTGCGGCGGGTGGGCGGCTCGGGTTCGACAGCTTGTTGCAGCGGGACGGTCCGGACGCGATGCGCGGTCGCGCGTTCGCCCGGTTCGAGACGCGTTTCCAGTTCGTGTGGGTGATCGGCGGTCTCATCGGCATCATCCCGTTCGCGCCCCAAGTTGGCTTGTTCCTCCTCTCGATCGTCCTCGGCTTCGCGGCGATCTCCTACGTCGCGGCATTGCGCGCCGCGCGCAGTCGTGCCTCGCGCACGAAGCTGCTCCCGGATGCCGTCGACCGCGCGATCGCGCGCTCCCGGGAGCGTGCCGTCGGAGAAGTGCGCTCGCGGTTCCGCCGTCAGCCCAAGAAGCCGGACGAGCCCCGCCCTGACGCTCCGACGACCTGATCGCTGGGTCGCTCGAGGTTCGCCGAGTTACTCCAAGCGTTGTCGCCCAGTTCGGCAGCGAACCTTTCGCTTCCTAGTCGGGCAGGTCGATACGCGCCAGCCAGAGGCCGGGGGCTTCGAGCTCGGCCGGCGTCGGGAGCATCGCTTCGCGCTCCCAGATGCGGTTCAGGCCGTCGACACCTGCGCGCTCGACGACGCCGCGGCAGAACTCCTCACCCCGCTCGTAGTGCGCGCGTTCGAGCTTGAGCCCGAGGAGCCCCTCGATGAAACGCTCGGCTTCACCGCGTTCGACACGGTGGCGCTTCATCGCCTCGTGGATCTGCTCGAACGTGGAGATGAGGCGGCGCCCGATGGTCTCGAGCACGTAGTCGGCGTAGCCGTCGATCACCGAGGTGAGCCGTTGCAGCTCCTCTCGAGGTGACTGCTGGTTCGGCGACTGCATCGCGCCCAGGATGCGTTGCGGATCAGCCGCCATGCGCTGGAGGGATTCGGGATCCGAGGGATCGACGTCGCCGAACTCCGACTCGAACACACCGGGATCGATCTCGTAGCTCGACACGTACTCGATCGACAGGCGCACGAGCCGGCTGCGCACCCACGGCACGGAGCGCACCGCGGCGTGCACGACCTCGTGCAACGCGACGTAGAAGCGGAGGTCTTCGCGGGGGAGGGACCACGCGGCCTCGAACGCGTCGATGTTGGGGACGACGAACGTGAGGCTGGGCTCGTCACCGCCGGGGCTGCTGGCGGTGGGTGCGGGCCCGGTGGGAAGCGGGAGGTCGTAGCGGCCGAGCGCGTGTTGCGACAGATACCCGATCATCGAGCCCGCCTGCACGCCGAGCAGCGCAGGGGCGAGCAGGGCCAGCATGTTGCCGCTGAGAGGGATGCCCCCCGGGAAGCCCGGGAGGGGCGCGCTCAGCGCGGGATCGGTGTCGTCGTCGTCCTCCTCGACCCGCATCGCTTCGCCGAGCGTGGTGGCGAGGGCCTCGAGGACCGGGCGCAGCGCCGCCAGGTGCAGATCGACCCAGCCCAACGGGGCGACGGTGCGAAGCGTCGTGCCGAAGGTGGCCGCGAGCCCGGTCTCGCCGACCACGAGGGTCTGCGCAGCGCGCGCGAGCTCGTCGAACTGCGCGCCGTCGCGCGGGTCGACGGTGGGGTCGGGGCGGCCTTCGAGCGCGACCCACTCGGCGGTCTGGCGGGCGATCTCCCAGTTGACCGGGCCCGGTGACTGGAGCATCCGCATCACCTGGGCGAGATCGATCTGGCTGAAGTCGAAGCCAGAAGGATCGAAGGAGGCCGGGTCGAACGGCAACGGTGTGCCGTCGGGATCGTCGGGATCCCCGAGCTCTCCGAATTGAGGTTCGTCGGCCACGCGGCCAGTCTATGAACGTGTCTTCGATCGCAGTCACCGGCGCCGCGGGTCTCGTCGGGCAGCCGCTCCTCCGCGTACTGGCTGATCATCCCGACGTGACGCGGGTGGTCGGCCTCGACGTGCGCGAGCCCGCGCGTCGCCCGCGAGCATCGGAATTCCACCGCGTCGACATCGCGGGGACCCGGCTCGCGCCCCTGCTCGAGGGCATCGACGTGATCGTGCACCTGGCCGGAGTCGTCGACCCGATTCCCGACGAGGCGTTGATGGCGCGGGTGAACGTCGGCGGCACTCGTCAAGTGCTCGAGGCCGCGGCCACGGTCGGAGCCAAGCGTGTGGTGCGAGTGTCGAGCGCAACCGTGTACGGCGCATGGGCGAACAACCCCGTCCCGCTCACCGAAGACGTCACTCTGCGCCCCAACCCGAAGTTCTCGCCGGCGGTGCAGGGCGCCGAGGTCGAGCGCCTGCTCGCGGAGTGGCACCGCGACCACCCCGACGTTGTCACCACCACGTTGCGCGCCGCGCCCGTCGTCGGGCCCGGTGCGGAGCGCCTCCCCGCGCGTGCTGCTCGGCCGCCCGCCGCTCCGCGTGCGCGGCGCGACCCCGCCGGTGCAGGTGGTGCACGTCGACGACCTCGTGTCGGCGCTCGCGCTCGCGGCGACGACCGACCTGCCGGGCGTCTACAACGTCGCCGCCGACGGCTGGCTCGACGCCGACGACGCGCGCGCGCTGATCGGGCGCGCGAACGTGCCCGCGATCCCCGAAGAGGCGCTGACGCGCGCGCTGGAACGCACGTGGGCGCTCGGCGTCGGCGACGTGCCGCCGGGCATCGTGCCGTACCTGGTGCACCCCTGGGTGATCGCGAACGATCGCCTGCGTGCTGCGGGCTGGGCACCGCAGCACACGAACGAGCAGGCAATCCGCGAGGGCGTCGCCACGCTCGCGTCGACGCGCGGCGGGCCCGACCCCCGTGTCATCGCGGGCGTCGCGGCCGGCGCAGTCGCAGTGACGGTGGTCGGCTACCGCGTCACGCGTCGTCGCGCGCGGCGCTGACTGCAGCGGTGAAGCGCTCGAGCTCGTCGTCGGTGTTGTAATAGTGCACTGACGCGCGGGCGACCGCGTCGAGGCCGCGGGCTTCGAAGTCGTATCGCGCAAAGTCGATGGTCGAGACCGAGATGTTGATGTGCTCCGCACGCAGTCGCGCCGCGAGCGCGTACGCATCCACGCCGTCGATGGTGAAGGTCACGATGCCACAATGCTCGACGCCGAGGTCGTGCAGCGTGAGCCCGGGAATCTCGGCGAGCATGATGCGTGTAGAGCTCGCCAGCTCGGTCACGCGCATTGCAATGTCGTCGATGCCCAGCGAGAGCGCGTAGTCGACGGCCACACCGAGCCCGAGCCGGTTGGCGACGCTGTGCTCCCAGCTCTCGAACCGACGCGCGTCGTCACGGATCGTGATGCCGGTGTCGCTGACCCACCGCGCGGCGTGGACGTCGAGGAACGGCGGTTCGAGATCGCCGAACGTGTGTTGGCGAACGTAGAGCACACCGGTGCCACGCGGCCCGCGAAGGTATTTGCGGCCCGTCGCCGAGAGGAAGTCGCAGCCGAGCGTGTCGACGTCGATCGGCAGCTGGCCCGCGGCCTGGCAGGCGTCGAGCAGGTACGGGACGCCTGCGTCGCGTGCCACCTCGCCGACGGCCGCGGCCGGGTTCACGAGCCCGCCCTGCGTCGGGATCCACGAGATCGCGATGAGGCGCACGCGCTCGTCGAGCATCGCGCCGAGCGCATCGACCGAGAGCTGCCCGTGCTCGTCGTCGGGGATGACGTCGACGACGACACCGGAGCGCTGCGCGGCCTGGATGAATGCGATCGCGTTGCTCGCGTACTCCGCGCGCGACGTGAGGATGCGGTCGCCGGGTTCGAACGACGACGCCAACGCGTAGAAGGCCATGTCCCATGCGCGCGTCGCGTTCTCCACCAGCGCGATCTCGTCACGCCCGGCACCGAGGAGCGTGGCGACCGAGTCGTAGACCGCGTCGGCCCGCGCCGCCACGGCGTCGGCAGCGGCATACCCACCGACGCGCGCCTCGAGCTCGAGGTGCTCGATGACGGTGTCGACGACGACCCGCGGTGGGAGCGACGCGCCCGCGTTGTTGAGATGGACGACGTCGAGGCAACCGGGAGTGTCGGCGCGGACGCGCGCGACGTCGATCAACCCGCGGGTACCGCCAGATGGGTCGCGCGCCAGTCGTCCCAGTCGTCGGTGAAGTAGCGGACGCGGGTCTTCTTGTACTCCTTGATCGACCAGAGCAGCGCGTACTCGCTGACGCCGGTCTCGGCCTGCACCGCCGCGATGGTGGCTTCGCACTCCTTCGCGTTCTTGCCGTGCACCATCGTGAAGATCGAGTACGGCCAGTCGTCGTACGTGGGCCGTCGGTAGCAGTGGCTCACGAGCGCGAACGAGGCCATCTTCGGGCCGAGCTCCTCGAGCTGCTCGTCGGGAACCGCCCACACGCCCATCGCGTTCGCCTTGAAACCGGCGGATCGGTGGTTCATCACTGCCGCGAACCGGCGCATGAGCTTGCGCTCCTTGAACGAACGCAGGAGGTCGAGCACGGTGTCCTCGTCGCAGCCGATCAGCTCGGCCTGCGCGGCGAACGGCCGCTCGACCAGAGGCAGGTCTTCCTGCACGATGCTGATGGCGCGGATCTCGAGCGGTGTGAGCTCGGGGGCGTCCATGACCTCTCGCCGCTCCGGCCGCTCGTGCTCGAGCACGTCGGCGCGGGCATCGGCGGCGGTGTTGCCGGTCATGTCGAGCTTCACGCCGATCTTGTAGAGCTTCAGCGTGGGGAGCTTGCGGGTCACGAGCGCGCCCGACTCCCGGTGCAGCGCGTCGACGTGGTCGTCGAGCACGTCGCCCGGCGGCACCGCGATCGTGTACCAGAGGTTGTACGCGTGGTTGCGCTTGTAGTTGTGGCTCACGCCCGGGTGCGCGCTGATGATCGCAGCGGCTTCGTCGACCCGGTCGGGGTCGATCTTGGCCGCGACGAGTGCCGACCCGTAGCCGAGTGCCCGCGTGTCGAAGATCGCCGACAGCTGGCGGAGCACACCGAGCTCCTTCACGCGCGCGACGCGGTCACGCACTTCGGGCTCGGTGAGGCCCAGCCGCTCGCCGAGCGCTGCGTACGGACGGGGCTCGAGCGGGAAGTCCCACTGCACCGCGTTCAGCAGCTCGCGGTCGAGCTCCTCGAGCTCAGCGTCGTCGGTCATGAGGCTCATGGTCGCGCGGGCGGGCGCACGGTGACCAAATCACCCTCCGGGCGCGGTTCCCGGAGCTGCTGGGTCCGGCGGTGTACCGAGCGTCAGCGCGACGTTGCTGTGGGGCTGGTTCCCGCGCCAGAAGGTGATGGTGAGCGGGTCGTTGGGTCGGCGACGACGCCATTCGGCCACCAGGTCGGCGTAGGTGTGGATGGGGAGCGTGCCGACCCGTGTGATCACGTCGCCCGGCTGCAGACTGGCCTTGCTCGCCGGACTGCCCTCCACGACGACAGTGATGTGGGCACCGCCGTCGACTCGGTCCGTGTCGTCGTTGCCGTCGACTCCGAGCCACGCGTGCACGACCTTGCCGCTGGCGTCGAGCTGGTTCTGCACGTCACGCACCACTGCGATCGGTACCGCCAGCCCGGTCTTGAGCTCGCCGGGCACGGTCGTGAGGATGCCGACCACGTGACCGCCGGTGTCGAGCAGCGCGCCGCCGGTCGTCTCGGGTGGTGTCGTGATGCCGGTCTGGATGAGGCCCGCAAGGGTGGCGCCGGTCGTGCTCGCGACGAGGATGTTGCGCTCGGCGACCACGTTCATGCCCAGCCAGCCCAAGTTCGACTTCCCCGCACCGACCGCGACCACGGCCTGGCCGACGTCGGGCTCGCTGCTGGTCGCGAGCGGTGCGAAATCGAGGTCAGCGTTCGGGACCTCGAGGAGCGCGAGGTCGGTGTCGGGATCGCTCCCGAGCACCTTGGCGGTGATCGGCCGGCCGTCGTGGGTCACGACGGTGACGGCGGTCGCCCCGGTCAGAGGATGCGCCGACGTGATCACCCGGTCGCTCTTGACCGCGACGCCGGACACGATCGTGGTGGTGTCGCCGACCTTGCTCTGTACGGTCACGATGCTGGAGATGACGCTCTGGTACACCCGGCCGGCGACGCCGTAGTCGAGCACTTCGTCGGGAGTGCTCACCACGGGAGGGCGGATCGGCGAGCGGTTCCGGCCGCCGATGGCGCCGAACGCGACCAGGATCAGGATCGTCGCGACCACGCCGGCGATCGCCGACGTGAGCCCGATCACCCATTCGCGCGGGCGGGGCGGGCTCGTCGGTGCTTCGGGGGTCGCGACGAAGGATCGGAGCTCCGTGGGGTGCACCCAGGGGCGATCGAGGGGGTCAGGGCGCGGCGTGATCGGCTCGTCGTCCGGCTCTCCCGGCTCGTCGGCGTCCGCGGGCCCCATGTGGGCGGAGTGTACTGACGCCAATTCGGCATTTTGGGTCGCCTGAGCCGGGAGTCTGGGCCTTCACTACCATGACGCCGTGCTCCCGCCCGATGATGGCTCCGACTGGATCGCTGTCGCTCCCGAGCCACTGCCGGTCGACGCCGCAACCGCGTGGGCGACCACGCCGCGCAGCGGTGCCGTCGTGGTGTTCCTCGGCGTGGTGCGGGACCACGCCGAAGGGCGCGAAGGCGTGCACGGCCTCACCTACGAGGCCTACGAGGTCGAAGCCGTCACTCGCCTCGCGGCCGTTGCCGCCGCGGCCCGGCAGCAGTGGCCGACGAGCGAGCGGATCGCGCTGCTGCACCGGATCGGCCACCTCGAGCTCTCGGAAGCGTCGGTGGCGGTCGTCGTGTCGTCCCCGCACCGTGCCGAGGCCTTCGAGGCCGCGCGCTTCTGCATCGACACGCTGAAGGAGACGGTTCCGATCTGGAAGCAGGAACACTGGGAAGGTGGCTCCGGGTGGGGCACGGGTGCGAGTGACCTGAGGACGATAGGAGCGAACGGAAGCGAGGCGGACACTCGATCATCTGGCCCGCCGCGCCGTGAGCGACCCAGAATTGGGAGCAACCCCTGAGTCGCGACCTCGCCATCGACCTCGGCACCGCCAACACCCTCGTGTACGCGCGCGGGCAGGGCATCATCCTCAACGAGCCCACCGTGATCGCGCTGAACACGCGCACCCACGAGGTGCTCGCGTTGGGTGCCGACGCATGGCAGATGATCGGCCGCACGCCCGGCTACATCGTGGCGGTTCGCCCGTTGCGCGGCGGTGCCATCACCGACTTCGAGATCACGCAACGGCTCATCCGCATGCTGTTCCAGCGCGCGGGCATCTCGCGCCTCCAGCGCGCGCGGGTGCTGATCTGTGTGCCGTCGGCCATCACCCACGTCGAGCAGCGTGCGGTGCTCGAGGCGGCCCGGCGCGCGGGCGCGGCGCAGACCTTCCTCATCGAGCAGCCGATGGCGGCGGCGATCGGCGCGTCACTCCCGATCCACGAGCCGCTCGGCAACATGATCGTCGACATCGGTGGTGGCACGAGTGAGGTCGCGGTGATCTCGCTCGGCGGTGTCGTCGCGCTCGAAGCGGTGCGCGTCGGATCGTTCGACATCGACGCCGCGATCCAGAGCTACGTGCGCCGTGAGTACGGGCTCGCGATCGGTGAGCGCACCGCCGAAGAAGTGAAGCTGGCGATCGGCTCGGTGTTCCCGACCGACGACGAGTACAAGGCCGAGGTGCGCGGCCGCGACCTGATGAGCGGCATGCCCAAGGTCATCGTGCTCACGCCGGAGGAGATCCGCGAGGCGATCGACGAGCCGATTCAGCAGATCCTCGGCGCGGTGAAGGCCGCGTTGTCGCGCACGCCTCCCGAGCTGTCGCAAGACCTCCTCGCCGAGGGAATCCACCTCGTCGGCGGCGGCGCGATGTTGCGCGGGTTCGATCTGCGGATCGAGAAGGAGACGGCGGTGCGGGCGCGGCTCGTCGATCTTCCGCTGGAGACGGTCGTGCTCGGCGCGGGGCGTTGCCTCGAGAGCTTTGATCGCCTCAAAGACATGTTCATGTAGTCGGGCGAGCATGGCGCGCGCGCAGGCGATCTGGCATCCGACTCGAACCCTCACGACCTGGCTCAGCGTCGTGCTGGCTGTGGAAGGGTTGCTGAGCCTGGCGTCGCTCGGCCAGGGCACGTCGCGAACCCTGGATGGCGTCGCTTCGGGCTTCGACGCGTTGCTGCACGGTCACGACAAGCTCGCGCAGACGCGCTTCCAGCACGCGTCCGACGGCAACGCGTTCCCCGTGACGCAGCTCGTGAGCTACATGACCCTGACGTTCCTCGTGCTCGTGATCATCTGGCAGTGGCGCAGCCAGACCAACGCCCGAGCGCTCGGGCGCGACGGTGAGCGCATCTCTCCGGGCTGGGGGATCGCGGGATGGTTGATCCCGTTCGCAAACCTCGTGCTGCCGTACCTCGTGTTCCAGGATCTGTGGCGGAGCTCCGACGAGCAGTCGCAGCCGGGCACGCACTGGCGGTCGCTTCCTGGTTCGCCGCTCGTGACCGCGTGGTGGAGCGCGTACGTCGTCGGCACGGTGGTGCCCTTCGTCGCGATCTTCCTCGTGCTCGCGACGACGAGCACCGCGGCGGACACCGACTGGCTGAGCGACGCCGGCTCGATCGTGCTCGCGATCGCGTGCGTGCTCGGGATCATCGTGCTCCGGGAGATCAGCTCCCGGCAGCACCGTTGGCAGGACCTCACGCCCGCGCCCACCAAGCCATCGTTCGTGGTCGAGCAGAGCTTCGGGTCCGGTGGGCCGGGGTGGTACCCCGATCCGCTCGCCCGCTTCGAGCACCGCTACTGGGACGGGCAGATCTGGACCGAGTGGGTCAGCACGCAGGGCCAGCTCGCGATCGACACCGAGCCGGTACCCGGCTACGACTGATCGAGATCCTCCGCGGCCTGGCGGACCTGCCAGTCGTGGTCCTCACGCGCGGCCGCGATCGCGGCGTCGACCGCGCGGCCCGAGAAGGGCGCGAGCGCCAGCACCGCGCGTCTGCGCACTGCCGGACGATCGCCGCACGCGTGGAGGATCGCGTCGAGACCCGCGGGATCGGCCAACGCGCCGAGGGCCGCGACCGCGGCTTCCCGCGCGAGTGGATCGCGGTGCGAGCGAGCGGTTGCAGCGAGCGCGTCGACGGCGTGCGCGTCGACGGCGCGGTCGCCGAGCTCACCGAGTGCCCACGCCGCGGCTTCGACCACGGTGACGTCGCGATCGGTGAGCAGTGTTACGAGTGGGCCGACGACGTCGCCGACCGCGATGAGCGTGGGCGCCACTTCCGCGGCGCGGCGTCGGACGGCCGGCTCGGGGTCGACGGTCGCCGTCGGGCCACGTGATGAACGCGTCCTCCGGTGACGCGCGCACGAGCGCGCCCAGAGCGGCCGCGCGCACGCGAGCATCCGGATCCTCGCCCTGCGCGCGGCGCAGGCCCTCGATCTGCGAGCGGTCGAGCGCGCCGGCGAAGCCGAGCGCCGCGAGGTCCGCCGCCCTGGTCACGGCATTGCTCATGGCACTGCTCAAATGCATCGGTTACGGCAGCTTGCCGTTGATCGCGATCACCAGCGCACCGAAGATCGTGGCGATGATGAGCGCGAAGAGCAGGCCGGTGAGCGCCGCCAGCACCAGTGCCCGCACCAGTGCCAAGCCGCGACGGGCGGTGCGACGCCCGAATCCACCGCGTCGTGGGCCGGCCCGCGCCCCAACCCACTCGGGTGGCATGGCAGGCTGAGGAGCCCCCATCCGCTGCGACTCGGCCATCTCGCTTCTCCGCGCGTTGAATGAGCGTGCCACGGTAATCCCCAGAGCCCTCATGACCGAAACAGATCGCGAACCGGCCGCGCCCCTGCCCGACTCGCAGGCGGCGGCAGCGCCCGCATCGTCGTCGCCTCCAGGTCCGCCGCCGCCTTCACGCCGGCGCACGATCGTCGCGGTCGGATTGTCGGTGCTCGGCGGGTTGCTCGTCGTCGCGGTGATCGCCGGCTTCCTCATCCACCTCCCGTACGTGGTGATCTCACCCGGCGAGGCGACACCACTCGACTCGAATGTCGTCATGATCAGCGGCGCACCGACGTACCAGAGCCCGAACAACGTCCTGTTCCTCACCGTGCGCGTGTCGAACGAAGACCCGACGGTCTGGCGCGTCGTGACCGCGTGGCTGAACTCCGACGAAGACGTGGAGAAGCGCAGCAACGTCGTCGGCTGCGCGTCGCCGGAAGACAACGTCACGTACAACACGCTGCTCATGCAACAGTCGCAGAGTGACGCCAAGGACGTGGCCCTCACGCGTCTGGGCTACACCGTGACCGCCGACGCGCCGCGTGTGACCGTCGTGCAGGCCTGCGCGGGCGCGCCCGCGTACGGCCACCTCCAGGTGGGAGACCAGGTGCTCGCGGTGGACGACACCGCAGTGGCGACGTCAACCGGGCTCGTCGCGCTGGTGCGCGCCCATACACCGGGGGACACGATCGACATCAGCGTGAACCGCGACGGCGCGACCCAGGCCGTCGACGTCGTGGCCGGTCGCATCTCGGCCGACGGCACCACGTGCAAGGACATTGCGGAGGGCGCCACCGCGGCGGCCGGCACCGCGTGCATCGGCTCGGCGTCACAGGACTTCGTCACCTACCACTTCCCGATCGACGTGACCATCAACACCGATCGGGTCGGCGGCCCTTCGGCAGGCCTCGCGTTCACGCTGGCGATCATCGACGACCTCACACCCGGGAAGCTCGCCGACGGCAAGCGCGTCGCGGTGACCGGCACGATTGCCACCGACGGCTCGGTCGGACCGGTGGGGGGCGTCGAGCAGAAGGCGATCACCGCGCGGCGCAACGGAGTGCAGCTCATGATCGTGCCGAAGGCAGAAGCTGCCGACGCGCGCGAAGGCGCGGATGGGATGAAGGTGGTCGGTGTGGCGAGCGTCGACGACGCTCTCGCGGCGTTGGAGCTCGCGGGCGGAGCGGCAGTGCCTCCAACCGCGACGACTGCGGCGCGATCATGAGTGGATGACGGACTCGAATCTCCCGCTCATTCCTGCTCGAGACGATCAGCTCACTCCCGAGGGCATCGCCGATCGCACCTTCACCGCCGCCAAGCGGGGCTATTCCGAGACTGAGGTGCGCGCCTACCTCCGCCGCGTCGCCGACGATGTCGGCGCGCTGCTCGGGCGCGAGCGCGATCTCGCGCACCGCGTCGCCCAGCTGGAGGGGGAGGCGAACCAGCCGCCGCCCGCGCTCTCCGACCAGCAGCTCATCACCGCGCTCGGTGAAGAGACGGCGCGCGTGCTCGGCCAGGCCCGCGAAGCCGCGGTGGATCTGCGGAACAAGGCCGAGGAGCACGCCCGCCGCGTCGTGCGCGAGGCCCAGGACACGGCCAAGGAGCTGCGCACCGCCGCGCAACAGGCGCTCGAGCTGAAGACGCGCGAAGCGGAGGACTCTGCTCGCGCCCGTGCGAGCGAGATCGTGGGCGAGGCGCGTGCGATGCGGGAGCGGGTCCTGACCGATCTCACCGAGCGCCGTGCGGAGCTCGAACGTCAGATCGGTGACCTCCGCGCGATGCGCGCCAAGCTCGTCGACGCGTACGAGTCGGTCGAGCGCGCGCTCGGCCAGGCGACCAACCTGATGGCGCACGAGACCCCGATGCGCGCGCCCGTCACGCCCCCGCTCGTCGAGGCGACCGCTCCGGATGCCGACGCGAGCGACGAGACACCCGCGGACGACACGCCCGTCGCCGAGGCGCCGGTCGACGAAACGCCGGTGGAGGCACCGGTCGACGCGGCCTCCGCGCCGGAGGCCGAGACCGCGCCCGCGCCCGCGGTCGACGAGACGCCCGTCGTCGAGGAAGACGGCGAGAGCGGCGACGCCGACTCGCGCGACGTGAGCGCGTTGTTCGATCAATTGCGCTCGGAGGCAGAGGTGCCCGAGGCGATCAGCAACGACGCCGCGCTCGGGTTCACCGAGGCCCAAGCCGAGGTGGTCATCGACATCGACATCGAGACGGAGGTCGAGAGCGACGCCGAGCCGACCGCGGACCAGGCACTGCTCGCCGCGCGCGACGACGCCCTCGCCGAAGCCCAGGACGCGCTCTCGCGCCGGGCCAAGCGTGCCCTCCAGGACGAGCAGAACGACATTCTCGACGGTGTGCGCCGCCAGCGCGGCAAGATCGACACCGCCAAGGTGCTGCCGTCGGCGGACGATCAGCTCGCCCGGTGGGCCCACGTGCTCCAACCCGGTATCGACCGTGCCTACGCAGTGGGAGCCGCGTCGGCCGGCGGCACCGCCGACCGGGCCCCGGCGCCGGTGCTGGCCGAGCTGGCCGGGGTGGTCGTGAACCCGTTGCGCGAGCGCATGGCGTCGTCGTTGGCGAGCATCGACGAGGCCACGCCCGCCGACACCGAGATCGCGATCGCGCAGCGACTGGGTTCCCGGTACCGCGAATGGCGCTCCCAGCACCTCGATCCCGCGCTCGGCGACGTGATGGCGGCGGCTCACACCCGCGGCGTCTACGACGCCGCCCCGG
Source organism: uncultured Actinomycetes bacterium (assembly GCA_963721435.1). Lineage (GTDB taxonomy): Bacteria > Actinomycetota > Acidimicrobiia > IMCC26256 > DASPTH01 > CAVRJC01. Next base: position 488,210 of record CAVRJC010000012.1, on the reverse strand, counting down.
AAGGGAGCCGCCTGCGTTGGGTGCCCGTCGTGGTGGGGAAATGCCCCGACTGCGACGACAACGCGCTCGAGCCGACGGTGCGCGGCAGCGAGTTCCCGACCGGTCAGGCACACCCGCCGGCGCACCCCGGATGCCGTTGCCTCATCGTCGTCGAAGCCGACAGCTGAAGATTCGCGGAAGCACGTAGGCTGCGCAGCCGATGCGCGTCCCCACCGCTCAGCCTCGTCGTCGCTTCCGCCTGCGTGGCTGGATCATCGGCGCGGTCGTCGCGCTCCTCCTGCTGCTGTTCAGCCTGCGCGGCCTCGCCGGCTTCTACACCGACTTCCTCTGGTTCGACTCGCTCGGCCAGGGCAGCACCTGGAGCAGCCTGCTCGCGGCGAAGGTCATGCCCGCGCTGGTGTTCACCGCGATCTTCTTCGTGCTGATGTTCGCCAACCTCGTGATCGCGGACAAGCTCGCGCCGAAGTACCGGTCGACCGGTCCCGAAGACGAGCTGATCGGGCGCTACCAGGCGGCCACGGCCCGCTACACCAGTTGGATCCGCGTCGGCGTGGCGATGTTCTTCGCCCTGATCTTCGGCGTGGGCGTGTCGTCGCAGTGGAAGCAGTGGGTGCTGTTCATCAACCACGTCGACTTCCACATCAAGGACCCGCAGTTCAACAAGGACATCGGCTTCTACGTCTTCCAGCTGCCGTTCTTGAAGTTCATCGCCGAGTGGCTCTTCGGCGGGCTCGTCATCGTGCTGCTCGTCACCGCGCTCGCGCACTACCTCAACGGCGGCATCCGCTTCCAGACCCCGTTCCAGCGCGTCACGCCACAGGTGAAGGCGCACCTCTCGTTCATCCTCGCGGCGATGGCGCTGGTGAAGACCGCGCAGTACTACCTCGGTCGGTTCGAGCTCGACTTCTCGAGCCGTGGCGTGGTCGAGGGAGCCAGCTACACGGACGTGCACGCGCAACTGCCGGCGCTGAACCTCCTCATCTTCATCTCGATCGTCGCGGCGATCCTGTTCCTGTGGAACATCCACCGGCGCGGCTGGGTGCTGCCGATCATCGCGGTCGGGCTCTGGGCGTTCGTCTCCGTCGCGCTCGGCACCATCTACCCGGCGCTGATCCAGCAGTTCGTGGTCGGGCCGAACGAGTTCGCCAAGGAAGCGCCCTACATCGACCGGAACATCCGCGCCACGCGCCACGCGTTCCAACTCGACACGGTCGAGACGAAGAACTTCGACTACACGACGTTCGGTGAGATCCCGCCGACCGACCAGCAAGCGGTCGTCGAGAGCAACAAGGGCACCATCGACAACGCACGGCTGTGGGACCCGAACGTGCTCACGCAGACGTACAACACCCTGCAGCAGATCCAGACCTACTACCAGATCGGCGACGTCGACGTGGATCGGTACCTCGTCGACAACGAGACCCGTCAGGTGCTGATCGCGGCGCGCAACCTCAACAGCGTCGACCTGCCGAGCCAGTCGTTCGTGAACCGGCACATCGTGTACACGCACGGGTACGGCGTGGTCGCGTCGCCGAGCAACGAGGCCGCGACCGACGGCTCACCCGACTTCTACCTGAGCGACATCCCCGTGCTCGACCAGGGCATCCACCTCTCGGCGAAGACGGCGTCGCAGGTCTACTTCGGCGAGAACCTGTCGAGCTACGTGCTCACGGGCGCGCAGTCCCGGGAGTTCAACTACCAGACCGCGGGCAAGACCGACCAGTTCACCCGTTACAAGGGCAAGGACGGCGTGACGCTGTCGAACTGGGTTCGGCGCGCTGCGTTCACGCTCAAGTTCAGCGACTTCAACCTGCTGCTCTCGGGGCAGATCGACTCGGGCACGAAGATCCTGATGGAGCGCGACATCAAAGCCCGCGTCTCCAAGCTCGCGCCGTTCCTGAAGTTCGACGGCGACCCGTACCCCGTCGTGCTCGGGAACAAGACGGTCTGGGTACTCGACGGGTACACGGCGACGAGCATGTACCCCTATTCGCAGTCGACGAGCGGCGAGAACGGCCTCGCCAGCGACTTCAACTACGTGCGGAACTCGGTGAAGGCGACCGTCGACGCGTACCAGGGCACGGTGACCTTCTACATCTGGGACACCCACGACCCGATCATCGAGGCGTGGGACAAGGCGTTCCCCGATCTCTTCACGCCGAAGTCGCAGATGCCGAGCCTGCTGCGTGACCACCTGCGGTACCCCGAAGACCAGTTCAAGGTGCAGGCCAACATGTTCGGCCGGTACCACGTGAACGAGCCGCGCCGGTTCTACGACGCCAGCGCCAAGTGGCTGGTCTCGCCCGATCCCGGATCGGGCCAGGTCACCGACCTCGAGACCACCATCGGCGGCTCGAGCACTGCCAGCGCCAACGCGGCGCCGCAGGCCGCGTCGTCGAGCGGGAAGCGCATCGACCCCTACTACCTGTACCTGAAGCTGCCCGACGCCACGTCGGAGCACTTCATCGCCATCGAGCCGTTCGTGCCGGTGTCGTCGGGCAACAGCATCAACCGGCTCGCGTCGTTCCTCACCGCGAACTCGGATCGCGGTCAGTACGGGAAGCTGGAGTCGTTCGAGATGCCGCAGGGCAGCAGCGCGCTCGGCCCGGTGCAGGTGGCGAACCAGATCAACAGCACGAGCGCGATCTCGCAGCAGATCACGCTGCTCGGGCGTGGGAACTCGCGCATCATCGCGGGAAGCCTCCAACTCATCCCGGTCGGCAATTCGATCGTCTACGTCAGACCCTTCTACGTGCGCGGCACCGGCACCGGGTCGTATCCGAAGTTCCAGTTCGTCGCGGTGTTCACCGACGGTGCCGGCGCGGTGTGCGACCAGACGGTGAACGGCGCGCTCGATCAGATCTTCCTCGCCGCACCGGCGCCGCCGTCGTGTGGCGCGCTCAGCGGCAGCTCGAGCATCACGCCGGACAACAACGGCACCACCACGACCACGAGGCCGTCGGGCTCGACGACCACGACGGCGCCCCCGACCACCGGCAGCGTGCAGGATCTGCTGAACCAGGCCGCCGACGACTTCAACAAGGCGCAGACCGCGCTCGCGCAACGCGATCTGGCGACCTACCAGAGCCTGGTCAACCAGGCGCAGGCGCTGATCGAGCAGGCCCGGCAGCAACTGGCCGCACAGAAGTAGGGGACGCGATGGCCGATCGTGTCGCGGTGACCGTCGACGGCGGCGTCGCCGACGTCCGGCTCACCCGCCCCGACAAGATGAACGCGCTCGACGCCGCCATGGTCGAGGCGATCGTCGCCGCCGGCGAGCAGGTCGGCGACGACTCCTCCGTGCGCGCGGTGGTGCTGTCGGGCGAGGGGCGCGGCTTCTGCGCCGGCCTCGACTTCGCTGCGTTCGGGTCGATGGTCGACAACCGCGACGACGCGGCGGCCGGTCTCGGCACCATCGCCCGGCTCGCGCAGCGCGTCGTGCGCGTGTGGGCCGAGCTCCCGGCACCGGTGATCGCGGCGATCCACGGCCCGGCGCTCGGTGGCGGCCTGCAACTGGCCCTCGGTGCCGACATCCGCATCGTCGCGCCCGACGCGAAGCTCGGCGCGCTGGAGATCCGCTGGGGGATCGTTCCCGACATGACCGGCACGCAGGTACTGCCCGCGCTCGTCGGCCTCGATCACGCGAAGGATCTCGTGCTGACCGGCCGTACGGTCACGGGCGAGGAAGCGCTCGCGCTCGGTCTCGCGACTCGGCTGAGTGATGACCCGCACCGCCACGGCCTCGCGCTGGCGCGCGAGATCGCGGCGATGAACCCGCATGCGGTCCGGCGCGCCAAGGCGTTGCTCGACCTGGCAGGGACCGTGAGCCTGGCCGACGGCCTCGCCGCCGAACGCGCCGCGATGCGCGACCTCGTCGGGAGCCCGAATCAGGTCGAGGCGGTCACCGCGTCGTTCGAGAAGCGCGTCCCGAACTTCCGCGACTGACGAACGCAGTCGCGGGGCGTCGCGCTCGGCTCAGCGGCCGCGACCGAAGGAGAGGAAGCGCCGCTTGGGCTTGGCGCCTTCCTCGTCGAACGGGATCTCGTCGGAGTTGCTCGGGGTGGCCGCAGGCATGTCGGCATCAGCCGGGGTGCCGGCGTCGCTCGCCTCGGCAAGATCGTCGACCAGCGCGTCCGGCTCGTCGTCGGGTGTCTCGGCGACCTTGCCGTCGACCTTGGCGGCACTCGCCGTCTGCGGGCTTGGCCGGCGACGTCGACGGGGCGGTCGCGGTGGCGGGCTCCTTCTCGGTGCCGTTGGTGCCGTTCACGCCGTTCTTCTCCGACGGGCCGGACGGCTCGCCCGGCGGGCGCCAGCTCAGCGAGGGCGAGCCGTTGACCGGCAGCGGAGGCGCATCGGCGGCCGGCGGCTGCACCGGGCGGTTCGCGCCGGCCGAGGGTGGCGATGTCGTGCGCGCCGCCGCCGGTGCGGATGGCGACGGTGCAGTGGACGCCGCAGACGATGCCGCCGCGGACGCGGCGCTCGACGACGCGGTCGGGCGGACCGGCGGCGGCGTGGGCGGGACCGACGCTGACTTCCCGCGCATCGGCCCCGGCGACGTCGGACGCGCGGGGGAGGGCGCGGTCTGGCGGGAGGACTCCGCGGTGCCGGCCGCAGGTGCGGGCTTCGGCGGCGCGGGCTTCGGCGGCGCGGGCTTCGACGGCACGGCCTCGGCGGCCTGCTCGGCGTATTCATGCGTGCGGTCGAGGATCGCGCGCCACTCGGCTTCGATCGCGCGCGTCAAGCTCGCGGCTTCGGCCGTCGCGACCGCACGGACGCGTGCGGCTTCGTCGGCGGCCGCGGCGAGGAGCCGCTCACGCTCCGACGAGACCTCGCCGCGCATGCGCTCCTGCTCGGCCTGCGCGTCGTCGCGGATGCGCTGGGCGTCGACCTCGGCGGCACGCACCATGCGCTCCGCCTTGAGTGAGGCTTCGGCGACGACCGCTCGGGCTTCGGCGACCGCGGTGCGGGTGTCGGCTTCGGCGACCGCGCGGATCGAGGCGCTCATCGCCTCGGCGTCGGCGCGCGCCTGCTCCATCATGCGCGCTCGCTCGGCGGCGGCCTCGGCCCGCACTTCGGAGGCGTCGAGGTCGGCGGCGACGCGTGCTTCCTCCCGGATCTGCGCGGCGGCGGCGGCCGCGGTGGTGAGAGTGATCTGCGCCTCGAACTGCGCGCGCTCGAGCGCGGCGGCGGCCTTGCGACGCATCCGCTTGGCGGCCTTCCGGGCCTGCTTCGGCATGCCGGTGATCTGACGCCTGCCCGCGTGGTCCGGTCGCTTGCTCATTCGGTCTCCCCAGGAGTGATGCGCACAGGGTACGTACCCCGCGGGCGCGAGTCGCGCATCCATGCCTACGCTTTCGCCAACATTGCGACGGGATTCCCGAGGGGGGACGCACGCTGTGAGGGTTCCGCTGACCGTGCTCGACTATCTCGATCGCGCCGAGCTCCTCTACGGCGATCGGGTCGGTGTGATCGACGAGCCCGACCAACCGGCCGCGTCGTGGGGAGAGATCACGTACGGCCGGATGGCCGAGCTCGCCCGGGCCCAGGCCGCGGGGCTCGACGCCCTCGGCGTCGCCCACGGGGAGCGGGTCGCGATCCTCACCCAGAACGCGGCGCGGCTGCTGACCGCGTTCTTCGGCGTGAGTGGGTACGGCCGCGTGCTGGTGCCGATCAACTTCCGCCTCAACGAAGCCGAGGTCCGCTACATCGTGGAGCACTCGGGCGCGACCGTGTTCCTCGTCGACCCCGAGCTCGCCGACTTGCACGCGGACATCCCTGCGAAGCGCACCTTCGTGATCGGTGACGCGAGCGACGCCGAGCTGCACCGGTTCGGTGTCGAGCCGGAGGCGTGGATGCGCGACGAGGACGCGACGGCCACCATCAATTACACGAGCGGTACGACCGCGCGCCCGAAGGGTGTGCAGCTCACGCACCGCAACCTCTGGCTCAACGCCGCGACCTTCGGTTGGCAGATGGGCGTCGACGATCGCGACGTCTACCTGCACACGCTGCCGATGTTCCACTGCAACGGTTGGGGCATGACCTACGCGGTCACGGGCATGGGCGGTCGTCATGTCGTGCTGCGCAAGATCGACGGCGCCGAGATCCTGCGGCGCGTCGACGTGCACGGCATCACGCTCATGTGTGGCGCACCCGCGGTCGTCGCCGCGGTGCTCGACGCGGCCGCGGCGTGGGACGGGCCGATTCCGGGAGCCGGGCGGGTGCGCATCGTCGTCGCCGGTGCGCCTCCGCCCACTCGCGCGATCGAGCGCGTCGAGACGGAGCTGGGTTGGGAGTTCAACCAGATCTACGGGCTCACCGAGACGTCACCGCTGCTCACGATGAACCGCGGTCGTGCCGAGTACGCCGACCTGTCGACGGCCGAGCGAGCGCGCAAGCTCGGGCGCGCCGGCGCGCCCGCACTGGGTGTGCAGGTGCGCATCGACGAGCACGGCGAGGTGCTCGCGCGCAGCAACGTCGTGCTCGAGGGGTACTGGGAGCAGCCCGATGCGACGGCCGACGCGATCGTCGACGGCTGGTTCCACACCGGCGACGGCGGCACCGTCGACGACGAGGGCTACCTCACCATCTCCGACCGCAAGAAGGACGTGATCATCAGCGGTGGCGAGAACGTGTCGTCGATCGAGGTCGAAGACGCGCTCTGCTCGCATCCCCACGTCGCGGAGGCCGCGGTGATCGGCGTGCCGCACGAGAAGTGGGGTGAGACCGTGAAGGCGCTGGTGGTGTTGGTGCAGGGAGGGACGGTCACCGAGATCGAGCTCATCGAGCACTGCCGTGGCAGTCTCGCCCACTACAAGTGCCCGACGAGTGTCGAGTACCGCGACGAGCTCGCGCGCACTGCAACGGGCAAACTGCAGAAGTTCAAATTGCGTGCGCCCTACTGGGAAGGGCGCACGCGGACCATCAACTGAATTCGGCACCTGATTCGGGTCATCGAGTCGGGCAGCTGGGTCATCGAGCGTGCGGGGCGTCGGGAACATGCGAACGCGAATGGTGTGTGGTGTGGCGCTCGTGGCCTTGGCCGCGTTCTTCGCGGTGCCGGCCGCGAGCGCAAAGACGGATCCGAAGACCACCACCACGACCACCGCGCCCGCCACCACGACGACCGCGGTACCGGTGCCCGATCTCCCTGCACCGCCGGCGCCCGGCGGCACCGTCGCGTGGCAACCGGCAGGACGCTCGGTGCTCGGTCGGCAGTTGCTCTACCTCTCGAGCGCGTTCGGCGCGCAGCTGGCGTGGATGCCACCCGGCCTCGTGCGCGGGTACGTGGTTCCCGGTACCGGTGACCCGATGGTGTCGGTGTGGGGTGGCCAGGTCGCGCCCGAGGCCCGCCCGTTCCTCGTCGCCGGTTTCAACGGCGGATTCAAGACCGGTGACTTCGTCGGCGGCATCCTCGCGTTCGGCCAGCAGTTCCGGTCGCAGGCCGCGGGCGTCGCGTCGTTCGTCGTCTACGACGACGGCAGCATCACCGTCGGCGAGTGGGGGCGCCAGATCGACACCACCCGCAAGATCGTCGCGGTGCGCCAGAACCTCGGCATGCTCGTCGACGGCGGGCAGCCCACGGCCGCGAGCGCGAGCCCCGGGAACTGGGGCGGGTCGGTCGCCGGGGTCGCGACGGCGCGGTCGGCGGTCGGCGTCGACGCCAACGGCGGGCTCGTGTGGGCCGGCGGGCGCGTGAGCCCGAACGACCTCGCGCGGGCACTCGTCGCGGGCGGTGCCGTACGCGGGATGCAACTCGACATCAACCCGGACTGGGTGAACTTCAACCTCTACGCACCCGGTCCCGACAACGTCGTGCACGGACAGCCGGTGTACGGCGCGACGAGCGCCGACCGCTACCTCACGCCCAACTCACGCGACTTCATCGTCATCGCGATCCGTGGCACCATCGTGCCCGGCGGCACCGCCAAGCTCGGTCAGGCCGCGCTCGCGACCGAGGTGACCGCGAAGTAGCACTTCGTACGCGTTTTCGGCGTCGCTCCGGCCACTCTTGTGGGACCTGAATGACGCCAAGAGATTCAGATGACGGAGGTGATGGCGACGTTGCCGTCGACGTCGCGTACGACGACCTCGACCTGACGCGTCGATCCGTCGGCGATCGCGGCGGTGCACACGATCTTCTGGCCCGGGCGCAGCACGAGGAACGCGGTCGACCCGCACGTGACCGTGGCGGTCACGGTGGCCTGGCTCGCGACGAACTGCTCGACCTTGTCGCGCGGGACGACGGCCTGCTGCGCCGCGAGCTTCACACGGCCGTTTCCGTCGAGCTGCTCGGCGCCGATCACGAGGAAGGTGCCGGGGAGCTGCACGGTGCACGTGAAGCTGGTGCCCGCGGCGCGGATGACGCCGGGCGGGCACATCACGTTGCCGACGGGGAGGCCCGGGTAGGCCTGGGCAACGAGCGCGGCGATCTGGGCACGCACCGACTTGTTGTTCACCGTGGCGGCGGGTGCGGCGGTGCCGAGCGCGACCACCATTCCTGCGCACGCGACACCCGCGCCCACGAGTGAGAGGAAGCCGCGGCGCATGCTCGGAGGTTAGAAGACCGTGTTGGCTCCCTGTACCCGCTCTCGGCGCCTTCGGCGCCGGGCCGCTCGGGCCACACCTCGCTCTCGCGTCCGCCCAGAGTTCGACGCGCCTCCGCTCGGCTCTAGCCTGGCGGGCCGTGAGCGTCGTCCAGCCCGTGCCCGAGCCCGTCGAACCCGCGGCACCGGGCGCGGCCGAGGTGCTCCGCCACGGCACCCAGGTGGGTCTCGGCGCGATCGGGCTCGCCGGGCGAGCGGCCGGCAGCCTCCTCGCTCGCGTGCCGACCGCCCGGCGGGGCACCGCACCCGACCCGTCGACTCCGCCGGCCGCGTTGCTGCCCGGCGCGGTGGCCGGGATGGCCATCACGGTCGAGCGGGTGACCGCGATCGTCGTGGACGAGGTGATGAGCCGGGGTGCCGGCGTGGCGCGGGTCGTCACGCGCCCGCGCATCGTGCGCTGGTCGCTCCGACCGGTCGAGGACACGCTCTGGCGGTTCAACGAGATCGCGCGGCGCGAGCAGGAGCGCAATCAAGCGGAGGCGGCGGCCTTCATGCCGGTGCTCATCCAACGGGTCACCGAGAACGTGATCGCGCAGATCGACTTCGTGCGCGTCGTCCAGCAGGTCCCCGTCGACGAGATCGTCGCCAACCTCGACATCGAAGCCATCGTCGCGAGAGTCGACCTCGTCGGCGTGATCCGCGAGTCGACCGCGAGCGTGACCTCGGAGGCCACCGACGCGCTGCGCGAACAGGGGATGAACCTCGATCTCGTCACGGCCAAGATCGTCGACCGGCTGCTGCTGCGCAAGCGGCCGCGCCAACTCGATGTCGAGACGGCGCCGTGACGGGACGCGAACATCGACGCGAGCGGGCACGCGGGATGCAAGGTCAGCGCGCCGGATTCCCGTCGCGCGTCGTGGCCGCGGCGATCGACATCGGCATCGTGCTCGCGACCTACGAGATCGCGCTCGTCACGTACGGCGTCGTACGCTCCCTCGTCACCGAGAAGTCGTTCGAGATGCCCACTCCGCCGCGCTTGGTTCAGCGGGACGATGCTCGCGCTCCTGATCGTCGTCGGGTTGGCGATCGCCTGGTCGGGATCGGGGCGCACGCTCGGCTCCAGCTTCATCGGCCTGCGAGTGGTCAGCGACCGCGGGGAGTCGCTGTCGTTCGTGCGCGCGGCGGTTCGCGGCGATCGTGCTGGTCGTGCTGCCGTTCGTGAGCATGGGGTGGATCCTCGTCAGCAGGAAGAACGCGGGTCTGCACGACCTCGCCGCCCACACCACCGTGATCTACGACTGGCACCCGCGCCACGAGCCCTTCCGCCCCCAGGCCGTCGGCGCGCCTGCCGTCCCGGCGCCCGACCCCGTTGAATCCCGACCGATCTAGTAGGATTTCGACCGTGACGACCCAGCTCTCGCACCTCGACGTCCTCGAGTCCGAGTCGATCCACATCTTCCGTGAGGTCGCCGCGGAGTTCGAGAAGCCGGTCCTCCTCTTCTCGGGGGGCAAGGACTCCGCGGTGATGCTGCGCCTGGCCGAGAAGGCGTTCTGGCCGGCCCGCGTCCCGTTCCCGGTGATGCACGTCGACACCGGCCACAACTTCGACGAGGTGCTCGACTACCGCGACCGGCGCGTCGCCGAGCTCGGCATCCAGCTCATCGTGGCGTCGGTGCAGGCGTCGATCGACGCCGGGCGGGTGGTCGAGGAGACCGGGCCGCGCGCGTCGCGCAACCGCCTGCAGACGGTCACACTCCTCGACGCGATCACCGAGAACGGTTTCGACGCGGTGTTCGGCGGCGGGCGTCGCGACGAGGAGAAGGCGCGGGCGAAGGAACGGGTGTACTCGTTCCGGGACGACTTCGGTCAATGGGACCCGAAGAACCAGCGGCCCGAGCTGTGGAACCTCTACAACGGGCGTCACCGCAAAGGCGAGCACATCCGCGTGTTCCCGTTGTCGAACTGGACCGAGCTCGACATCTGGCAGTACATCGCCGAAGACCGCGTCGAGCTGCCGTCGATCTACTACGCGCACAAGCGGCAGGTGTTCCGGCGCGACGGCATGTGGCTGGCGGTGTCACCGTTCGTCACGCTCATGGAGGGTGACGAGCCCGAGGAGATGCTCGTGCGGTACCGCACCGTGGGCGACGCGTCGTGCACCGGTGCGGTCGAGTCGTCGGCGGTCACGGTCGAGCAGGTGATCGCGGAGGTCGCGGCCGCCCGCATCACCGAACGGGGCGCGACCCGCGCCGACGACAAGTTTGCCGAAGCGGCGATGGAAGACCGCAAGCGCGAGGGATACTTCTAAGTGATGGAACTGCTCCGCTTCGCCACTGCTGGTTCCGTCGACGACGGCAAGAGCACGCTGATCGGCCGGTTGCTCCTCGACACCAAGCAGATCTTCGAGGATCAGCTCGAGTCGGTCGAGCGCACGAGCCGCGACAAGGGCTTCGACTACACCAACCTCGCGTTGCTCACCGACGGCCTGCGCGCCGAGCGCGAGCAGGGCATCACGATCGATGTCGCGTACCGATACTTCGCGACGCCGCGCCGCAAGTTCATCATCGCCGACACCCCGGGGCACGTGCAGTACACGCGCAACATGGTGACCGGCGCCTCCACCGCTGATCTCGCGCTCGTGCTCATCGACGCGCGCAACGGTGTGCTCGAGCAGTCACGCCGGCACTCGGTGATCGCGTCGTTGCTCCAGGTGAAGCACCTCGTGCTGTGTGTGAACAAGATGGACCTCGTCGACTACTCGCAAGCGCGCTTCGACGAGATCTGCGAGGAGTTCAGCGAGTTCGCGTCGAAGCTCGACATCGACGACCTCACGTTCGTGCCGGTCTCCGCGCTGCACGGCGACAACATCACGACCCACTCCCCGAACATGGCCTGGTACGAAGGCCCGACGCTGCTCCACTACCTCGAGCACGTCTACATCGGCTCCGACCGCAACCTGATCGACGTGCGGTTCCCCGTGCAGTACGTGATCCGCCCGATGTCGCACGAGTACCACGACTACCGCGGGTACGCGGGCGAGGTGGCGAGCGGGATCCTGCGCCCCGGCGACGAGGTGATGGTGCTGCCGAGCGGGTTCACCACGACCATCGCCGCGATCGACCAGTACGGCGGGGCCGTCGACGAAGCGGTGCCGCCGATGTCGGTCAGCGTGCGGCTCGCCGACGACATCGACATCAGCCGGGGCGACATGCTGTGCCGCCCGCACAACGCGCCGACCGCCACCCAGGACGTCGACGCCATGGTCTGCTGGTTCAGCGACAAGCCGTTGCGCGAAGGCGGTACCTACACGATCAAGCACACGACCCGTTCGGCTCGCGCGCGGGTCCAGAAGCTGCACTACCTGCTCGACGTCAACTCGCTGCGGCGCGACGAGGAACGCGGCGAGCTCGCCCTCAACGACCTCGGCCGGATCACCCTGCGCACCGCGGCACCGTTGTTCGTCGACGAGTACCGCCGCAACCGCATCACCGGCAGCTTCATCCTCATCGACGAGGGCACCTTCGAGACCGTCGGCGGCGGGATGATCCTGGGGTCGCCCGGCATCGGATGAGCGATCCCGCGCGCAGCCCGAACGTCGTGTGGCACGCGAGCGGCGTCGCACGTGAGGAGCGCTGGTCGGCCGCGGGAGTGCGCGGCGCGACGGTGTGGCTCACCGGCCTGTCGGGATCCGGCAAGTCGACCATCGCCGGGCTGGTCGAGCGGGCGCTCGTCGACGCCGGCGCGCTCACCTACACCCTCGACGGCGACAACCTGCGTCACGGCCTGAACGGCAACCTCGGATTCTCCGCCGACGACCGCGCCGAGAACGTGCGCCGCGTCGGTGAGGTCGCACGGCTGTTCGCCGATGCCGGTGTGATCGCGGTCGTGCCGCTCATCAGCCCGTACCGCGCCGGGCGCGAGCATGCGCGCGCGTTGCACGAAGCGGCCGGGCTCACGTTCCTCGAGGTGTTCGTCGACACGCCGCTCGAGGTGTGCGAAGCGCGCGACCCGAAGGGGCTCTACAAGCAGGCGCGCGCCGGCGAGATCACGGGCTTCACCGGGATCGACGACCCTTACGAGCCTCCCGCGGCGCCGGAGCTCGTGGTCGGTCGCGACGGAGGGTCTGCGGCGGACGCCGCGGCGGCCGTCATCGCCCTGCTCGCGACGTCGGGCGTCACCACCTGACGCGAGTCAGGCCAGCGGACTGCCGGTGGCGGTACGCGTCGCCCGCGTTCGCCACGACCGGGTCGACGCCAGCTGGGCCGACTCCTCGTACTCCTCGAGCGCGTCGCGATAGCGAGCGAGCGAGTCGGTGAACGCAGTGTCGCCGTCGAGCTCCGACAACGCGTGCTGCAACTGCGCGATGCGCGCCGGCAGATCGTCCGTCGCGTCGGCCGACTGCACGAGCGCGCAACACCTCGTCACGGCATCGCTCCGGGCCCGGAGGTCGGCGAACGCCCGCGCGAGGCGGGCGCTCGCGATCGGTACCTGGCGCCGTTCGACGAGCTCGCGCGCGTCGCCGCCGCGAGCACCGGCGCCGAGCGCGGCCTCCAGCTCGGGCGAACGCGCCGCGGGCTGCAGGAGATCCTCGATCCGGATGTCGTCGGGCGGCGGCGTCTCCTCGACCGAGCAGCCCTCCGGCAGCAGGTCATCGATCTCGATACCGATCGCGCCGGAGAGCGAGCGCAGGTCGTCGGCCGTCAGCGTGCGGCGGCCCCGCTCGGCGGCGGCGAGCTCGCGCGCGGAGAATCCCGCGTTCGTCGCCACCCTGCGCCGCGAGAGTTTGCGGTGCTTCCGCGCGTCTCGTAGCAGTTGGCCGGTCTCGCGAGGGAGGATCGCGTCGTGGTCCATGTCACTGCTATCGACCGCGACGGGTTGCCCTTGAGAAGCTGTCAGCGCACCTCGGCCACGCACTCGTTGACGAGCTCGCCGATGCCGTCGATGGTGGTGCGGACGACCTGCGCTGGTTGCAGGTACACCGGCGGGTCCATGCCGAACCCGACACCGCCGGGTGTGCCGGTGAGGATCAGGTCGCCGGGGTGGAGGGTGACGACGTCGCTCATGTAGCGGACGACGTCGACCGCGGTGAACACGAGCTTGCCGGTGCGGCTGTGCTGCCGGAGCACGCCGTCGACCTCGCAGCGCACCTCGAGATCGGGTCGCACGCCGCCCACCTCGTCGGGTGACACCAGCCACGGGCCGATCGGCGTGGAGTGCTCGAACGTCTTGCCCTGGAGGAACTCGATGGTGCGGGTCTGGTAGTCGCGCATCGAGATGTCGTTGGCGACGGTGAAGCCCGCGATCGCGTCGGCGGCTTCCTCGGCGGTGGCGTGGCGTACCGACCGCCCGATGACGAGCGCGAGCTCGACCTCCCAGTCGACCGCGTCGGAGACCTGGGGCAGCACGATCTGGTCGCGCGCGCCGATCAATGCCTCGGTGTACTTGGCGAACAGCGTCGGGTAGCGGGGGAGCTCACGACCCATCTCGAGGATGTGGTCTTCGTAGTTGAGCCCGAGGCAGATGATCTTGCCGGGATCGAGCACCACGGGCGCGAAGTCGGCAGTGGCGAGATCGTGCTCGACGCCGGTCGGCACGCCTTCCAGCATCGCGACCGCACTTCCGGCGCGCAGCAGGTCGCCGACGTCGCGCGCATCGAGCTCGATCAGCGTGTCGCCGTCGACCCGCACCGCGTGCGTGCCGTCACCCGTGCGGACCGTCGCCAGCCGCATCAGACGAGTTGGGTGATGACGTGGTCGATGGCGCGGGTGAGGATGGCGAGATCGTCGGCCTCGACCGCGGGGTACATCGCGATGCGGAGCTGGTTGCGCCCGAGCTTGCGGTACGACTCCGTGTCGACGATGCCGTTCGCGCGCAGCACCGCCGCGATCACGTTGGCGTCGATCGCGTCGACGAAATCGATGGTCGCATTCACGTGACTGCGCTCCGACGGCTTGGCCACGAACGGAGTCGCCCACTCGCTCGCCTCGGCCCAGCCGTAGATGATCTCGGCCGAGCGGTCGCAGCGTGACGCCGCGAACTCGAGGCCACCGTGGTCGAGCATCCACTCCGTGGTGTCGGCGAGCAGGAACAGGCTCGCGAGCGCGGGCGTGTTGTAGGTCTGGTCGAGCCGCGAATTCTCCAGCGCGATCGGCAGGCTGAGCGACGGTGGCACCCACCGGTCGGTCGCGCCGAGGCGCTCGATGCGCTCGACGGCCGCGGGCGAGCACAGCGCGAGCCAGATCCCGCCGTCGCCCGCGAAGCACTTCTGCGGCGCGAAGTAGTAGGTGTCGAACTGCGCGGGGTCGACGCGCAACCCGCCCGCGCCCGAGCGTCGCGTCGACCACCATGAGGCCGTCGGCGCCCGCGGGCCGCCGCACGTCCATCATCACGCCGGTGGACGTCTCGTTGTGCGGGTACGCGTAGGCATCGACCGCCGGGTCGACGGCCAGCTCGGGATGGGTGTTCGGATCCGATTCGATCACGATCGGGTCGTCGAGGAACGGCGCTGCGCGCGTGACCGACGCGAACTTGGCCGAGAACTCGCCGAACACGAGATGCTCGGCCCGCCGCTCGACGAGGCCGAACGCGGCGGCGTCCCAGAACGCGGTGCTGCCGCCGTTGCCGAGCAGCACCTCGTAGCCGTCGGGCAGCGAGAAGAGGTCGGCGAGGCCGGCGCGGACGCGGCCCACCACGGCGCGGACGCCGGCCTGGCGGTGGCTGGTGCCGAGGTAGCCGGCACCGGTCGCGGCGAGCGCGACGAGCGCTTCCACCCGGACCTTCGACGGTCCCGAGCCGAAGCGGCCGTCGGCGGGGAGCAGCTCGGGTGGCAGGCGGATGTCGGTGGGCTCGGTCACAGACCGAGGTTACCGGGGCACCTCGTCGGCGACGGTCTCCGTTTCGCCTCCCGTTTCGCCTCCAGTTTCGGCTCCCGGTTCTCCCCCCGCTGCGGCCTGCTCGACGGCCGGTGCCTTCTGGAGCTCTCGCATCTCGCGGTACCAGAGCGGCGCCTTCGAACGCGCCCACTTCGCCGGCACGTCCCCGTGCCACATGCTCTCGAGCGCGTCGCTGTCGCGCAGCGCGAAGAAGATGTGGCCGAGCACCGCGACCCAGATGCCGAACGCGAACCAGTCGTGCATGAACGTCGCGCCCGTGCGCCAGTCGATCGGGAACGCGTCGAACCAATGCATGATCGACCCCGTCGCCAGCATCACCACACCCGCGCCCGCGATGAACGCGGCGTTGAGCTTCTGGCCCGGGTTGAACTTCCCGAGTCGGATGGTCGAGCGACGCTTGCGCCGGAACCAGCGCATGTCGTCGCGGCTCCACCGGTTCAGGCGACCGAGGTCACGCCGCAGCCGCGTACCGTGCCGGCCGAGCACCGCGATCAGCAGCGGGATCGGAAGGAGGAGCCCGCTGGAGACGTGGAGGAAGCGCACGGTCTCGCGGTGCCCGACGAGCGTCGAGATGGGCCCCGCGTACAGCGCGGCGCCGGTGAGCATGAGAATGCCGAACAGCGACGCGTTGACCCAGTGCAGCGTGCGTTCGACGCGGTCGAACCGTAGCAACGGCATCTCCGCGCGCCCGCGCGAGCGCGTCGCGACGTCAGGTGGCGTCGTCATCGCGTCCGTTCGAACGGCCGACCCAGCCGTCGACGTCGTAGCCGCGTACTTCCCAGTACCCCTCTTGCACGTGGCGGGTGAGCTCGATGGTGTCGAGCCACTTGAGCGACTTGTAGCCGTACATCGGCGCGACGTAGAGCCGCACCGGCCCGCCGTGCATGTCGGACAACGGCGACCCCTCGAGCTCGTATGCGACGAGCACGTCACGCCGGCGTGCCTGGTCGAGAGAGAGGCTCTCGGAGTACGCCCCGTCGAACGACGTGAAGCGCACCGCGCGTGCTTCGGCCTGTACACCGGCGAGGTCGAGCACGTCGCCGAGGCGGACGCCTTTCCATGCGACGTCGTGCACCCGCCAGCCGGTGACGCACTGGAAGTCGCGGTTCGAGCGCGGTGGGCTTCATCGCGACGAGATCGGCGTATGACAGCGTGACGGGCTGGTCGACCAGGCCCTTCACCTTCAGCTGGTAGTCGGTGCGGCTGCGCGAGGGGAGGTCGCCGGTGACGGTGTAGATGCGGAACCGGCCGATCGGCAGCAGCGACGCGAGCCCGCTGCCGTCCTTCGAGATCAGGGGGCCCACCTCGCGCTCGAGCCAGTCCTGGACCTTGGAGCCGAGCAGGATGCCGGCGGCGCCGACCCCGAGCAGGCCGAAGAACACCCTGCGCCCGACCGGCGTGCCGGGTTGCCGGTCGGGTTGCCGGTCGGGTCGCTCCGGCGGTTGGCCAGGTTGCAGGTCGTCGGCCATTGCTCCACAGTACGGACCGCCCCGCGTTCGTTACACCCGCGGGCCCGGACCACTGACCGCCGCCACGCTCACGAGGTGCTCGTGTTCGATCCATTCAGCCCCGAGGTCCAGGAAGACCCGTACCCGGTCTACGAGCGGATGCGGGACACCGAGCCGGTGGCCTACAACGCCGAGCTCGACTGCTGGTTCTTGTTCCGCTTCGACGACGTGCTCACCGCGGTGCACGCCCACGAGACGTTCGTGTCGGGTCAGGGGATCAGCGTGAGCCCCGGCCGTGAGACGAACCCCGCGCCCACGCTGATCTCGATGGACAACCCCTTGCACGACGAGCTGCGCACCGCAGTCAGCCGGAAGTTCACGCCGCGCGCGATCAAGAGAATTCGAGCCGATCGTGCGGGCCTTGGCCACCGAGCATGTGGACGCGTTCGTCGACCGCGGCTCGTGCGAGCTGATGCACGAGCTCGCGATCCCGCTTCCGATGATCGTCGTCGGCGACCTGCTCGGGGTTCGCCCCGAGGACCGCGAGCAGTTCCGGGAGTGGGCCGACGCGCTGGTGCACCAGGACCCGCGCCGTCCCGAGACGCTCGAGCCCGCGCGCGCCGCGGGCGCGGCGCTCGGGCAGTACTTCGCGGGCGTGATCGAAGACCGGCGGCGGCATCCGGCCGACGACCTGGTCTCGGATCTGATCGCGGCCGAGGTGCGGGGGCGAGCGCTCGAGTTCTCGGAGATTGTCGGGTTCGCGTTCCTCCTGATCGTCGCGGGCACGGAGACGACGACCAACCTGATCGGCAACGCGGTGCTTGCTCTCGCGCGCGACCCGTCGCAACACGGGGTGTTGCGCGCCGACCCGAGTCTCTCCATCGGCGCGGTCGAGGAGGTGCTCCGCTACGACGGACCGGTGCAGGGCTTGTCGCGCGTCACTGTCGACGACGTCGTGCTCTCCGACACCAAGGTGCCGGCGGGCTCGCGCATCCAGCTGCGCTACGGCTCCGCCAACCGTGACGAGCACGAGTTCCCGGACGCGGGGACGTTCGACGTGCGACGGGTGCCCGGGCGCCACGTGGCGTTCGGCCACGGGATCCACCACTGCCTGGGCGCGGCGCTGGCGCGGCTCGAGGGCCGCATCGTGCTCGAGGAGCTCGTCGCGCGCACGAGCGACTGGGAGATCGTCGCGCCCGTCGAACGCTGGGCATCCGCCGAAGTGCGGGGCCCGTCGCGCCTGGAGCTCGCCTTCTCGCGCGACTGAGGAGGGCGCGCGGGCGGGATCGTCTGGGACTTTCGACCCTGGCCCGCGACTGCGGTATCGGTTTCGATTCGATGCACAGTCGCGCGAGTGAGAGGGAGCCCCGATGGCGGCGCAAGAAGTCGAACGAGTTGACATCGACGCGGAGATCATGCCCCTGCACGACGCGGACGCGCGCGAGGCGCGCGTCCGCGCCGCCGAGGGCGAGATGCTGCACGACGTGAAGCTCGGCATGATCATCGGAGTCGTCGTGTGCATCGTGGTGTGGGTGGCCATCGTGGCGATCGCCCTGGCGGGCACCGACTGGGACCTGCTGCCCGTGATCGGGATGGCTGCGGTGGTCGGCGTGCTCGCGGGCATGTTCCTCGGCGGCGCGATCGGCATGACCGTGGCGGCGGAGAAGCTCGAGATGGCGGAAAACCCGAACCACGCCTGATCCCTGGCTGAACGCGTGACGGGCGCTCGCCTTGACGGGGTGTGATCCGTCGGGCACCGTGCAGCGAACGGGCGACGCTGCTGCACGGAGGAGGCCCCCCATGACGACGAGCACCACGTTCGAGCTGTCCGGTTTCAGTGGCGAGTTGATCCACCCGTCGGACCCGGGTTACGACGACGCGCGCGCGGTCTTCAACGCGATGATCGACCGCCGTCCGGTCCTGATCGCGCGTGGCGCGACCGCCGACGACGTCGTGGCCACCATCCAGCTCGCCCGGCGCGAGAACCTCCCCATGTCGGTGTACGGCGGGGGCCACGGCGTCACGGGCGCGGCCGTGGTCGACGAGGGGATCGTGTGCGACCTCCGCGGGATGAAGGGCATCGCGGTCGATCCGGATGCGCGCACGGTGCGCGCCGAAGCCGGCGTCACCTGGGGTGAGTTCGACGCCGCGACCACCGAGCACGGGCTCGCGGTCACCGGTGGCCGCGTCCCGAGCACCGGGATCGGCGGTCTCGCGCTCGGCAGCGGGAGTGGCTGGTTCGAGCGCAAGTTCGGATTCACGTGCGACAACCTGCTCGAGGCCGAGGTGGTCACCGCCGATGGCCGCCAGGTCACGGCTTCGCCCACCGAGAACCCGGAGCTGTTCTGGGGGCTGCGCGGCGGCGGTGGCAACTTCGGCGTGGTCACCGCCTTCCACCTCCGACTGCACCCGATGCCGCCCGAGATCCTCGCGGGCATCCTCATGTACCCCGCGCCGATGGCCGTCGACGTCGTCCGGTTCTGGCGCGACTTCATGCTGGACGCGCCCGACGAGGTCGGCGGCGGGGTCGCGTTCATCACCGCGCCGCCGTTCGACTTCGTGCCCGAGCCCGTGCGCGGGCAGCCCGTCGTCGGCGTGGTCCTCGGCTACGCCGGGCCGCCCGAGGAAGGCGAGGAAGTGTTGCGGCCGATGCGTGAGTTCGGCCCCCCGGGCATCGACATGACGGGCCCGATGCCGTACACCGCAATGCAGCAGCTCATCGAGCCGGCGAACCAGCACGGGTTCCTCAACTACTGGACCGCGGAATTCCTCGCGGAGCTTCCGGACAAGGCCGTCGACGTGTTCGTCGAGCACGCGACGCAACCGGTCTCACCGATGAGCCAGATGCTGCTCGTTCCCGGCGGCGGTGCGATCGCACGCGTGCACGAGGACGACACCGCATTCGGTCAGCGCCACTCGCCGTGGAACACGCACTTCCTCTCGATGTGGGCCGATCCCGCCGACACCGATCGCAACATCGCCTACACGCGCGGCATCGCCGACGCGATGAAGCCGTGGACCACAGGGCGCGCCTACCTCAACTTCATCGGCGAGGAAGGCACCGCGCGCGTCGAAGCCGCGTTCGGGCCCGAGAAGTACAAGCGGCTGCAGGCGTTGAAGAAGGTGTGGGACCCCGACAACTTCTTCAGCCACAACCAGAACATCACGCCCGCCTGAGCGAGCAGCACGCGCGCCTATTTCGGCTTCTTGGTCGTCGTCGACGGCGTGGGCGTGCCGAAGTCGAAAGTCTCGTTCATCTTGCTCACGATCAACGCCGCGATCTTGTCGGCGCCGAAGCGCGTGTAGTGCGTGCCGTCGGGCGCACGTGCCAGCACGAGGTCGCCGCTCGCGTTCGGCAGGTAGTCGCTGTAGTTCCCGTCGGCGCCCTTCATGAGGTTGTAGGTGTCGATGTAGACGACGCGGCCCGGGCGCAGCGCGGCCTGTTCCTGGAAGATGGCGTTGATGTACTGGTAGCTCTCGAGCTTGTTGTCCTGCCGCACGATGGGCACACCGATCCAGAACAGGGTGCGCCCGGTCTTGACCACCTCGTCCATCAGCCCGCCGACGCGTCGCGAGTACTCGGTACGCCAGTCCGGTGTGCCGAACGACGCGCCGTTGGAACCGTCGCCCGTCATCGCTTGGTTGTCGTTGGAGCCGAGCGAGATCACGATCGCGCCGGGGTTCAACGTGTCCATGACGCCCTGCACCTCGGCGGGCCAGTTGAACACCTCGGGCCGCGCCAGGCCGGTCGAGATGTGCGCGTCGACGGGCGCGACGACGTCGATCGCGGGGTTGTCGGACACCGCGTTGATCAACGACGTACCCGGGAAGTCGCCGAGTGAGTCACCGCCGGTCCACAGGCGCAACTTGCTGGCCGGGCTGTAGCTCAGCTTCTTCGGCAACGTGGTCGTGACCGACGGCGGCAGGGTCGTGGGACTCGGTGACGACTCGTTGATGTCGTCGTCGCCGCCACGCCCGAGCGCGTCCTGCAAGCCCGCGCGCAGCCGGTCGCTGTGCAGGAAGTGCGAGATGTCGGCGATCGGCTGCGCCACCGCGACCGCGACGTCGCGCTTCCAGCCGAGCGGCTGCCCCTTCGCCGTCTTCAGGATCCCGGGCGCGTTGAGGAGGAAGCCCACCCCGAGCGCGACCAGGCACACGATCATCACGTGACCGGCGGCCATCGGACGGCGCGGCGGCTCCCGATGATCGGTGGTCGTTCCCGGAGGCCGGGTGCGGGTGACGTCGTTCGCCATCGTTCCTTAGAACTTGAAGTAGATGAAGGGGGCCACGCCGCGCGGGCCCATCGTGTTGATCACCAGGAGCGCGACACCGAGCAGCGCGCCGGTCGCGACGGGAGAGAGCCGCGACAGGCCCGCCATGACCCGGCCGGTCACGTCACGCGGGATGTACTGCGCGCCGATCCCGACGGCGATGGCGAGGAGCACCGATCCGGACACGAGTGGCGACGGCATGCCCCACCGCGACGGGTCGGCGATGCCGGTGATCACGTCCCACGCGTTCGAGATCGACTCGGCGCGGAAGAAGATCCACGCGAAGCACACGACCTGGAAGATGACGACGCGTTGGACGCTGCGGCGCAGCACCGTGTCGGCGGGATCCGGGAGGCCGCGCTCGGCGCGCGACTGCTGGCGCCAGTGCTCGTAGCTGAGGAAGCCGCCGTGGATGGCGCCCCACACCACGAACGTCCACGCCGCGCCGTGCCAGAGGCCGCCGATGACGAACGTGAGCATCAGGTTCCGGTAGGTCGTGCGGCGACTGCCGCGGTTCCCGCCGAGCGGGATGTAGAGGTAGTCGCGCAACCACCGCGACAGCGTCATGTGCCAGCGCCGCCAGAAGTCCTGCAATGACGTCGCGGTGTACGGGCCGTCGAAGTTCTGTGGGAACCGGAAGCCGAGCAGCAGCGCCAGCCCGATCGCCATGTCGGTGTACCCGCTGAAGTCGGCATAGATCTGGACCGCGTACGCGTACACACCGACGAGCAGCGTGAGCGAGCTCTGCCGGTTCGGCGTCGCGAACACGATGTCGACGATGTGCGTCGCGAGGAAGTTCGCGATCACCACCTTCTTGAACAGGCCGACGACGATGAGGAAGAACGCGCGGCTCGCGTCGATGCGTCGCGGGTCGTGACGCTCCTTCAGCTGCGGGAGGAACTCCGCGGCCCGCACGATCGGGCCCGCGACCAGGTGCGGGAAGAACGACAGGTACACCGCGAAGTCGAGGAGCTTCACCGGCTCGAACTGGCGCCGGTATATGTCGATGACGTAGCTGAGCGCCTGGAACGTGAAGAACGAGATCCCGATCGGGAGTGCGATCGACAGGATCGCCGACGACACGTCGATGCCCACGTGGCCGAGCACGTTGCTCGCGTTGCTGACGAAGAAGTCGTAGTACTTGAAGTACGCGAGCAGGCCCAGGTTCATCACGACCGCGCCGGTGAGCAACGCGCGGCGACGCCCCTCGCTCTCGGTCGCGTGCATCGCCTTGGCGAAGAGCTGGTTGCCGGCGGTCGAGATCGCCAGCAGCCCGATGAAGCGCCAGTTCCAGTAGCCGTAGAAGAAGTAGCTCGCGGCGAGGATGAAGATCTTCCACCGCTGCGGCTTCGGCATCAGCAGCCAGCTCGACGGCAGCACGATCATGAAGAAGATCGCGAACGTCACCGTCGGGAACAGCACGCAGGCAAGGTAGCTTCACGTGCCGTGGCCGCAGTGCTCAGTCAGAGTCGGCAGTGACGCGGGCCGACGCGCTCTTCCATCTCGACGGTGATGTCGCGGTGCCGACCGAGCTCGCCCGTGGGCCGTGGTCGTTGCATGCGCAGCACGGCGGTGCCGCGCGCGCGACGGCCTGACGCCTCCGCGAGCACTGCTAGCTCGACACATCCGAGGCCGTGCCCGGCCCGGTCGTGTCGATCCCGCCGTCGGGTGAGATCTCCCGGTTCCCACGTCTCCGTCACGACGAGCCGGTCCCGGGGACGAGACCGGGACGCGGGCTACTTGCGGCCGGCGTTCGGCTTCTTGCCGTGGTTGGCCTTGTTGCGCCGTGACTTCAGTTTGCGCTTGCTCGTCTTCTTGCTCATAGAGCAGCGGAGGCTAGCTGAACAATGCTGGAGTCCCGAAATGTGTCGGTAGCCTGCACGCCGTGGAGCGCCTCGGTCTCGTCGGACTTCCCAACAGCGGCAAGTCGAGTCTGTTCAACGCGCTCACGGGGGCCGACACCGTCGTGGCCGCGCACGCGTTCTCGACCACCGAGACGGCGGTGGGTATCGCCCATGTCCCCGACGAGCGCGTCCACAGGCTCGGCGAGATGTCGCACTCCAAGAAGCTCGTGTACGCGAGCTTCGAGATCGTCGACATCGC
Source organism: uncultured Actinomycetes bacterium (assembly GCA_963721435.1). Classification (GTDB taxonomy): domain Bacteria; phylum Actinomycetota; class Acidimicrobiia; order IMCC26256; family DASPTH01; genus CAVRJC01. Next base: position 464,949 of record CAVRJC010000012.1, on the reverse strand, counting down.
CGCGCTGGTCAAGGGCGCGAGCACGGGCGAAGGCCTGGGGAACCGGTTCCTCGGCTCGCTCCGTGACTGCGACGCAATCCTCTACGTGTTGCGGGCGTTCGCAGACCCGTCGGTCCCCGGAGATTCCGAGCCTCGCAGCGACCTCGAGACGCTCGAGCTCGAGCTCGTGCTCGCCGACCTCGCGTCGGTCGAGGGCCGTCTCGATCGCCAGCGCCGCACCGCGAAGGGCGACAAGTCGCTGCTCGGCGAGATCGCCGCGCTCGAGCGTGCGCTCGAGATCCTGGGCGACGGCATCCCGATCTACCGGGCCGGCCTTTCCCGCGAGGAGCGCGCGCTGCTCGCGCCGGTGTTCCTGCTCACCGACAAGCGCGTGCTTGTCGTCGTGAACGTGGGCGAAGAGGGCCTGGCCGAGGCCGACGCGCTCGCAGAGCAGTTCCGCGAGCCTGGTGTCGACGACGCGCTCGCGGTGTGCGTGCAACTCGAGGCCGAGGCGGCGATGCTCGACGACGAAGCCCGCGACGAGTTGCTCGAAGGCCTCGGGCTCGGTGAAGGGGTGGTGCCGCGTGTCGCGCGCGCGGCGTACCACGCACTCGGGCGCCGCACCTTCCTCACCACGGGTCCGGACGAATCGCGCGCGTGGACGTTCCGCGCGGGGGCGAAGGCACCCGAGTGCGCGGGCGTGATCCACTCCGACCTGCAGCGGGGCTTCATCCGTGCCGAGGTGATCGAGTGGCGTGAGCTGCTCGAGATCGGGTCGTGGGCGAAGGCCAAGGAGCTCGGCAAGCTGCGCGTCGAAGGCAAGGACTACGTCGTCTCCGACGGCGACGTGCTCGAGATCCGCTTCAACGTGTGACGTCATGGCCTGGCTCGTGCGCAACGGCGATGTGCTCGCGACCGCGGAGATTGCCGACACCGCGCGGGCCCGGCGTCGCGGCCTGCTGGGCCGCGACGGGTTCGAGGGCGCGCTCGTGCTGTCACCGTGTCGGCACGTGCACACCGCGCGCATGAGGTTCGCCATCGACGTCGCCTTGTGCGATGCGCAAGGTCGGGTGTTGCGCATGTGCACGCTGTCACCGTGGAGGGTGTCGCCGCTCCTGCGCGACACCGCCTTCGTCGTCGAAGCCGAAGCCGGCGCGTTCGAGCGCTGGCGGCTCCGGGTCGACGACGTCGTCGAGCTGCGTACGTGACGGTGCCCGAAGACCGGCCGCGCGGGCTGGTGCTCGTCGCCACACCGATCGGGAACCTTGGTGACCTCGCGCCCCGTGCGATCGAGACGCTGCGTGACGCCGACCTGATCGCGGCCGAGGACACGCGGCGGACGCGTGCGCTGCTCACGCACGCGGGCATCCCCGCCGGCGGTCGGCTGCGCGCGGTGCACGCGCACAACGAGCGTCGCGGCGCGGAGTGGATCGTCGACGCGATCAACGACGGGAAGCGTGTCGCGTACGTCACCGACGCGGGGATGCCGGGGATCTCGGATCCGGGCGCCGAGCTCGTGCGAGTGTGTCTCGACGCGGGGCTCGCGGTCGACGTCGTCCCCGGTCCGAGCGCGGTGCTCACCGCACTCGTGCTCTCGGGTCTTCCGACGGACCGGTTCGTGTTCGAAGGCTTCCTCCCTCGCCGCGGTCCCGTGCGCCGAGATCGGATCGCCGCACTCGTGCACGAGCCACGCACGACCGTGCTGTTCGAAGCGCCGTCGCGAGTGCGTGCGACGCTCGCGGATCTCCTCGCGGCGTGCGGCCCGCTGCGCGAGGTGGCCGTCGCGCGTGAGCTCACCAAGCTGTTCGAGACCGTCTGGCGCGGCGAGCTTGCCGACGCGGCACGCGGGCATCGACGCCGAGCCGCGGGGCGAGCACGTGATCGTGCTCGGCCCGGCGCCGCCGCTTCCGGAGGCCGGTGACGCCGAGATCGACGCCCACGTGCGCACCGCGCTGTCCGAGGGGCTCTCGACGCGTGACGCCGCCGCGCGGGTTGCCGCCGATCTCCGGGTTCCCCGTCGCCGGGCCTACGACGCCGCAATGCGTCTCCGCGGCAAGGAGCCCCGCAAATAGGGTGGGACGGCATGCCTGAGCCCACACCGTTCTACGTCACCACGCCGATCTACTACGGCAACGACGTGCCCCACATCGGGCACGCGTACACCTCGGTCGCGGCCGACACGCTCGCGCGGTGGCGGCGGCTCTGGGGGGACGACGTGATGTTCCTCACCGGCACCGACGAGCACGGCACCAAGATCCAACGCGCGGCCGAGGAGCAGGGCCTCACCCCGCAGGCACTCGTCGACCACACGAGCGAGCGGTTCCGGGCGCTCACACCGCTGCTCGACCTCACCAACACCGACTTCATCCGCACCACCGAGCCCCGTCACGTGCGGGCGGTGCAGGAGTTCCTCCAGGTCGTCTACGACAACGGCGACATCCAGCTCGGCACCTACGAGGGCCTCTACTGCGTCGCGTGCGAGGCCTATTACACCGAAGACGAGCTGGACAACGGCAACTGCCCGATCCACGGCCGGCCGGTCGAGCGGGTCACCGAGGAGAACTGGTTCTTCAAGCTGTCGCGTTACGAGCAACGCCTGCTCGACCACTACGCCGCCAATCCCGACGCGGTGCAACCGGCGACGCGCCGCAACGAAGTGCTCGGCTTCATCAAGCAGGGGCTCGCCGACTTCTCGACGAGCCGGAAGTCGGTGTCGTGGGGCATCCCGTTGCCGTGGGATCCCGAACAGACCTGTTACGTGTGGTTCGACGCGTTGTTCAACTACTGCACCGCCGCCGGCTACGGCAGCGACGATGCGAAATTCGCCCGCTTCTGGCCCGCCGACTACCACCTCATCGGCAAGGACATCCTGCGGTTCCATGCGGTCTACTGGCCCGCGATGCTCATGGCCGCAGATCTTCCGATGCCCAAGCACGTGTTCGCGCACGGCTGGCTGCTCGTCGGCGGCGAGAAGATGTCGAAGACGAAGCTCAATCAGATCGCGCCCGCGGATCTCGTCGCCGAGTTCGGCGTCGACGGCTTCCGCTACCACTTCCTGCGCGACCAGCACTTCGGCCCCGACGGCGACTTCAGCTACGAGGCGATGGTCGCGCGCTACAACTCCGACCTCGCCAACAACTTCGGCAACCTCGCGAACCGCGTGTTGAACATGGCCATCAACTACTGCGACGGTGTCGTGCCCGACGCGCGCGACAACGGACCACTGGTCGGCGCGGCCGCTGACGCGTTCGCCGCGCTCACCGCCGGCATGGCGAGGCTCGACTACTCGAACGGATTCGGCGCGGTGTGGGACCTCATCGGTGCCACCAACTCGTACATCGAGGATCGGCAGCCGTGGGCGCTGAACAAGTCGGGCGACGCGGCACAGACCGCGGCGGTGCTCGGCGACTGCCTCGAGGCGTTGCGGGTCGTCGCGCTCCTCGCGTCGCCGATCATCCCGCGCGCCACCGAAGAGCTCTGGCGCCGACTGGGCTACGCGACCCCGATCACCGACGAACGGCTCCCCGATGCGGCCGGCTGGGGGCTGCTCCCGGCCGGAGCCACCCTCGACAAGGGCGCACCGCTCTTCCCGCGCATCGAGACATGACCGATCAGCCCGCGGGCTGGGTCGACAGCCACTGCCATCTGCCGATGCTCACGGGTGATGCCGAGGATCCCGCCAGTGCGGCCGTCACCAGGGCCCGTGAGGCCGGTGTCGTCGGGATGATCTGCGTCGGCACCGACCTCGAGACGTCCCGGGGCGCCATCGCCGACGCGGCCCGGTTCCCGGACGTGCGCGCCACCGTGGGCCTGCACCCGCACGACGCGTCAGAACTCGACGACGTGTGGGACGACCTCGCGGCCCTCGCCGCATCCGATGGCGTGGTCGGCATCGGGGAGACGGGCTTCGATCTCCACTACAACCACTCATCCAGTGGCGAGCAGGAGGTCGCGTTCCGCGCCCACATCGAGCTCGCGCAGCGGCTCGGGCTCGCGCTCGTGATCCACTCACGCAACGCGTGGGACGACACGTTCCGAGTGCTCGCAGGCGTTGGCGTTCCCGAGCGCACGGTGTTCCACTGCTTCACCGGCGGGCCCGTCGAAGCCGAGCGCGCGGTCGCGCTCGGCGCGTACGTGTCGTTCAGCGGCATCGTCTCGTTCAAGAACGCCGACGACGTCCGCGCCGCGGCCGCGTCGACCCCGCTCGACCGCATGCTGGTCGAGACGGACGCGCCGTTCCTCGCGCCGGTGCCGCACCGCGGACGCGAGAACGAGCCGGCGCTCGTCGTCGATGTCGGGGCCGCCCTCGCCGCCGCCATCGGCCAACCACTCTCCGCGGTTGCGGACGCGACGCGCGAGAACGCGCACGCGGTCTTCGGGCACCCTGCCTGACCTGCGGCGACGCGCTACCGGTTGCGACGGGCGCCGGACCGTCGCTACCTTCAACCCCTCGTGCTCACAACAGGGGGCGGGCACGGCACCAACGCACGACTCGCAAGTAGACGGCCGGAGGCGGATCCGATCGCTGAGCACCAACGACCCGCGGGTCGCTCCTCGAGCGACGTGCACCGAGTTCGCGCGCACCGCGCGCTGCCCGCGCACGTACGACGCGCGATCAGGCCGTCCCCTGCGCGCGCGCAACCGCACGACGCCGCCGCGTGGATGCCGTTGCCGATCGACCTGCACGAGCTTCCGCCGGCTGCCGACCTGCTCGAGCCCGATCCCGACATCCAGGCCACGGTCATCACCGAGGCCGAGGCGGTCGTGCACAACGCGTTCGTCGCGGTGCAGGCCGCCGTCGCGCCGTCACCCGCACGGGCGGAGCCGCACGATGCCGCCGCGTGGTTGCCCCTCCCCGACGTGCACGCGCTCCCGGAGGCCACGCGCGAGCCGCCGCCCGCACCTCCACTGCACCATCGCGTCAAGCACCGCCTGCCGCCGTTCCGGGCGTTCATGATCGCACTGGTGGCCAGCGCGCTCGTGGTCGGGGTGGCGTGGGGCGGCAAGCAGCTCACCGCTCCCGGGGGCTCGAAGGTCACGCTCGTGGTCGACGGCAAGAAGGTCTCCGTGCGCAGCGACGCGTCCTCCGTGGGTGGCCTTCTGTCCCAGCGGCACGTGCAACTCGCCGCCGCCGACACCGTCAGCCCCGGACGCGTGGCTGCGCTGCGCGACGGCCTCCGCATCCACGTGACGCGCGCCTTTCCCGTCACCGTCGACCTCGACGGCGTGACCAGCACCGTGCTCACGACCCGGCACGAGCCCGAGGCCCTGGCCAAGCAGGTCGGTGGCAGCAAGCTCGTCGCCGTCCGCAACATCCCCGGCTCGCTGCACGACGGATCATCAGTGGTGTTGCGCACGCGGCACACCGGCACGCTCATGATCGACGGCAAGGAGATCGCCTACGACTCGGCGTCACTCACGGTCGGGGAGCTGCTCGAGACCTACAACGTGATGCTCGTGGGTGACGACCGCGTCGAGCCGAGCCGCGACACGAAGTTGGTGAACGGCATGACGCCGACCGTCGTGCGGGTCGGTGGCGAGATCCAGCAAGAGGTCGAGCCGATCCCGTTCACGGAGCAGCGCCAACCCGATCCCACGCTCCCGATCGGCCAGACCCGAGTCGCGCAGAACGGCGTCGACGGCGTGATGACGCTCACCTACAAGGTCACCATCGAGAACGGGGCGCCGGCCGGTCGCACGCTCCTGTCGAAGGTGCCCGCGGTCGCGGCGACGCCGCAGATCATCGCCTACGGCACCCAGGCCGACTGGCACTGGGACGCGCTCGCGAGGTGCGAGTCCGGTGGGAGGTGGAACACCGTCGACTCGTCCGCGGAGCCGTACGACGGCGGGCTCGGCATCTACCGGCCCACGTGGATCGCCTTCGGCGGGCTCGAGTTCGCCCCGAACGCCGGCCTCGCCACACGCGAGGAGCAGATCGTCGTCGGGCAGCGCATCTACAACACCTACGGCGGCTGGAGTCAGTCGTGGGGCTGCGCCCGCCAGATGCACTGGCAGTGACGACAATCTTGTAACTTCCACGCCTGTGGTGATGCTCACGCCGGCGACGGTGCAGGCGCTGCTCGACGAGCATCGCATCAGCCCGAAGAAGAGCCTGGGTCAGCACTTCCTCGCGGACCCCAACACCGCGCGGCGCATCGTCGCGCTCGCCGAGGTGACGCCGGGTGATCTCGTCGTCGAGATCGGCCCGGGAATCGGATCGCTGACCCTCGCCCTCCTCGACGCGGGAGCGCACGTCGTGGCGATCGAGCTCGACGCCCGTCTCGCGGGTGTGCTCGAGACGGTGCTCGAACGGGCGGGCCTCCACGCCGAGATCGAGGTGGCCGACGCGCTCGACGTCGACTGGTCGGCGGTGCTGGCGGATCGCGGCTCGTGGTCGTGCGTGTCCAACCTGCCCTACAACGTCGCGGTGCCGGTGGTCGTGCGCGTCCTCGAGGAGGCACCGATCGTCGACCGCCTGCTGGTGATGGTGCAGCGCGAGGTCGGCGAGCGACTCGCCGCGGGCCCGGGCGACGAGCAGTACGGCGCGGTCTCGGTGAAGGTCGCGTACTACGCGGAGGCGGCCGTCGTGGGCGTCGTCCCGCCGACGGTGTTCATGCCGCGCCCCAAGGTCGATTCGGTGCTCGTGCAGATGCGCCGCCGGTCGTCGCCACCGGTGGCGGTGCCGTCGGAGTCGGAGCTGTTCACGCTGGTGCGGGCCGGCTTCGCGCAGCGCCGCAAGATGTTGCGCCGCGCCCTCGCCCCGGTGCTCGGTGATCGCGCCGAGGCCGTTCTCACGGGTGCCGGTGTCGAGCCGACGGCGCGCGCCGAGGTCCTCGGGCTCGAGCAGTGGGCCGCGGTCGCCCGGAGCGCAGCCGCCGCGTGAGCACCGCACGGGTCCGCGCGACCGCATTTCCGAAGCTCACGCTCTCGTTGCGGGTGCTGGGCCGTCGCCCCGACGGGTTCCACGACATCGATGCGCTCGTGGTCTCGCTGGGACAGCCCCACGACGTGCTCGAGGCCTATGCCGTCCCCGCTCCCGGAGGCGTGCAGCTCGAGCTGGGCCCGAGCGACACCAACGACAACATCCCGAACGATCACACCAACCTCGCGTTCATCGCCGCGGAGAAGCTGATGGTGCGGGCGGGCCGGTCGGGGCACGGCGTGCGTCTCGTGCTGCGCAAGCGCATCCCGGCCGGTGCCGGCCTCGGCGGGGGCTCGGCCGACGCCGCCGCCGCGCTGCTCGCGGTCCGTCGCCTCCTCGAGATGGACGTCGACGACGCGGGCGTGCGCGACATCGCGGCCGAGGTGGGATCGGACGTGCCGTTCTGCCTGACCGGCGGCGCGGCGTGGATGCGAGGGCGGGGCGAGATCATCGAGCCGCTCGACCTCACCCGCGGCCTGGCGTTCCTCGTGGCCATCCCTCCGTTCCGGCTCTCCACGCCCGACGTGTACGCGATGTGGGACCAGCTCGGTGGGCCCACCGCGGTGCGGTCGGTGCCGGCGCCCCGCCGGGTGGCGGGGTTGGTGCCCGACCTCGCGAACGACCTCGAGCCCGCGGCGGAAGCCGTCGAGCCGCGGCTCGTGGAGTTCCGGTCCGCGCTCGAAGCCACGGTCGAGCGGCCCGCGCTGCTCGCCGGGAGTGGCTCCGCCTACGTCGTGCCGGTTGCCGACGCGCGCCTGCTGCCCGAGCTCGTGCAGAAGGTCGGCCAGCGCATGCGAGTGCCGGTCGTCGGCACCACCAGCGTGTCGCGCGGTGTGCGCCTCGATCGCTGACCCGACGAGAACCAGCGACGAACGAGAGTGGGCTCAGCGACCCTGCTGGCGGCGCTGCCAGCGCGTGCGCTTCAGCAGCTTCTTGTGCTTCTTCTTGCGCATCCGCTTGCGCCGCTTCTTGATCAGTGAGCCCATGGCGTGGGGCAACTTACTGCCTGGTCCCGCCCGCTGCGAACTCGGGTTCTTCGCGGCCGAGTCGCCCACGGGCCGCTAGTAGCGTGGTTGCGACGGTCGGGGGTGGTGTAACGGCAGCACGGGGTCCTTTGGAGTCCCAAGTCGAGGTTCGAGACCTCGCCCCCGAGCTCCGGCTCCCGGCCCGAGCCAGAACCCAAGCGTGGCCACGAGAGGGGAGAGTGCATGTCCAGCCATCGACCGCTCTCGGCCGTGGTCCTCGCAGCGGGCGAGGGCACCCGCATGCGGTCCGCAACGCCGAAGGTGCTCCATCCGCTGTGCGGGCGCCCGATGCTGCTCCACGTGCTCGACGCGCTCGTGCAGCTCCCCATCGAACGGGTCGTCGTCGTGGTCGGACGCGGCGCCGAGGAAGTCATCAAGACCGTGCAGGAGCAGCTCGTCACCGATCGGCCCGTCGAGTTCGTCGAGCAGAGCGTGCAGCGCGGCACCGGCGACGCAATGAGCGTCGCGCTCACGGTGAGTGCCTTCGACCTCGACGGCGAAGACGACCTGCTCGTGGTCTACAGCGATGTCCCGCTGCTACGCCCCGAGACGCTCGCCGGGCTCGCGTCCGAGCACCGTCTCGTCGATGCCGCGGCCACGATGCTCACCGCGCGCGTCGATGATCCCACCGGATACGGGCGCATCGTGCGCGACGCGAAGGGCAACGTCGAGCGCATCGTCGAGCAGGCCGACGCGACCGATGCCGAGCTCGAGATCGACGAAGTGAACCCGTCGATCTTCTGCTTCCGGCGCGGGCTGCTCGCGCCCGCGCTGCGCCGCCTGAGCCCCGAGAACGCGCAGGGCGAGTACTACCTCACCGATGTGATCGGTGTGCTCCGCGACGCGGGTCACACGATCCTGGGCATCGAGATCGAAGATCCGCACGAAGCGCTCGGCGTCAACGACCGCGCGCAGCTGGCGGCGGCCGAGGCCGCGCTCCGAACGCGCATCAACGAGCGTTGGATGCAGGCGGGCGTCACCATGGTCGATCCCGCACGTACGTATGTCGACGCCACCGTCGAGCTGGGCGCCGACGTCCGCCTCCTGCCCGGCACGATCCTCGAGGGCCGCACGGTCGTCGGGGCCGGCTCGGTCATCGGGCCCGACACGCAGCTCGTCGACACGATCGTCGGTCGCGACGCGGTGATCCGTCAGACGGTCGCGTTCGACGCCGAGCTCGGCGACGGTGTGGCCATCGGCCCGTTCGTGTCGCTGCGCCCGGGCACGCGTGTCGCAGCGCGCGCGCACATCGGCACGTTCGTGGAGATGAAGAACACCGAGGTCGGTGAGGGCGCCAAGGTGCCGCACCTCGCCTACATGGGCGACACCGAGATCGGGCCCGGGGCCAACGTGGGCGCCGGCACCATCACCGCCAACTACGACGGCCGGGCCAAGCACCGCACCAAGATCGGCGCCCGCGCCCACACGGGCTCGAACACCGTGCTGGTCGCGCCGGTCGAGCTCGGCGACGACGCCACCACCGGTGCGGGGGCCGTGGTCACTCGCGACGTGCCCGCGGGCGCGTTGGCGAAGGGAGTTCCCGCAAAGATCGAAGAAGGCTGGCTCGCCAAGCGCGAGGATGGTGCCAACACCGAGTCGGGGAGCGACTGATGGAGCTGATCACCTGATGGAGATCGTCACCAAGAAGCGGCTGCTGCTGTTCGCCGGGCGTGGGCACCCCGCTCTCTCCGAGGAGATCGCCCACAGCCTGAAGTTGCCGCTGTCGTCGGTCACGCTGTCGACGTTCGCCAACGGCGAGATCTACTGCCGCTACGACGAGAGCATCCGCGGGGCCGACGTCTTCGTGCTCCAGACCCACTGCGACCCGATCAACGATCGCATCTTCGAGCAGCTCAACATGATCGACGCCGCCAAGCGCGCGTCGGCGAAGCGCATCACCGCGGTGTGCCCGTTCTACGGGTACGCGCGCCAGGACCGCAAGGCCGAGGGGCGCGAGCCGATCACCGCGCGGCTGCTCGCCGACCTGTTGACCGTCGCGGGCGCCGACCGCGTCGTCACCATCGACCTCCACACCGGTCAGATCCAGGGCTTCTTCGACTTCCCCGTCGACCACCTCACCGCGGTGCCGTTGCTCGCGGAGTACGTCAGCCGTTCGATCGCGGGCGAAGAGGTCACCGTGGTCGCACCCGACGCGGGCGGCGGCAAGCTGGCCCACCGGTTCTCGAACTGCCTCGGAGAGCACGGGATCGACGCCAAGCTCGCGTTCGTCGACAAGCAGCGACCGAAGGGCACACACAACGTCGCGGTCGCGCAGGAGGTCGTGGGTGCGGTCGAAGGTCGCACCTGCGTGCTCATCGACGACATGATCGACACCGGCGGCACGCTCAAGAGCGCCACCGAGCTGCTGGTCTCGCGTGGCGCGGGCTCCGTCATCATCGCCGCCACCCACGGCCTGCTCTCGGGGCCCGCGGTCGACCGCCTGAAGAATGCGCCGGTACGCGAGGTCGTGGTCACCAACACGCTCCCGATCCCCGACGACAAGCACTTCGACAGCCTCACGGTGCTCTCGATCGCCCCGATCGTGGCCGAGGCGCTCGATGCGGTCTTCGGCGACACCAGCGTCAGCGAGATCTTCCGCGGCGACAATCTCTGATTGCTCGCTCGAGGCTCCGACGGAGCCTTCCAGCGCCGCTGAGGCTCTGGCAACCGCCTTTCGCTCGCGGTCTGACTTGGCGACAGGGGGCCGGAGCGACAAGAATGGTCAGTCCTCCGTAGAAGTTGAAGGGTTTCGCGCGTCATGGCTGACATCACTCTGGTTGCCGAGCAGCGCCCCGAGAAGGGCTCCCGGCCCTCGGGTCGGCTGCGGCGCGCCGGCAAGGTTCCTGCGGTCGTCTACGGCCTGGGCGTCGACACGCTCATGGTCACGGTCCCCGCCCGCGAGCTCGGGCACATCCTCTCCGGTGCGAGTGGTGCCAACACGCTGATCACGCTCGAGGTCGACGGCGACGACTTCCTCACCCTCGCCCGGCAGATCCAGCGCCACCCCACGCGGGGTGAGCTGATGCACGTCGACTTCATCCGCATCCGTCGCGACGTCGCGGTCAGCGCCGAGATCCCCGTGCACCTCGTCGGCGAGGCCACCGGTGTGCGTGACGGCGGCCTGCTCGAGCAGCTGATCTTCAACCTCACCATCGAGGCGATGCCGGGCAACATCCCGGTCTCGCTCGAAGTCGATGTCTCCGCGCTCGCCATCGGCGACCAGATCCACGTCAGTGACGTCCCGCTCGGCGACGGTGTCGCCACGCAGGTCGAGGGCGAGACCGTCGTCGCGCAGGTCGCGGCGCCACGCGTCGCCACCGAGGGCGAAGAGGGCGAAGCGGTCGAGGGCGAAGAGGGCGAAGCGGCGGCCACCGAGGCGGCGGCCGAAGCGGCCGAGGGTGGCGACGGCGGGGGCGACGGCGAGTAGCCGTTGCTGCGACGCCCGAGGTCCGGTACTCCTGCCGACTTTCTCGTCGTCGGGCTCGGCAATCCCGGCGATGAGTACGTGCGCACGCGTCACAACGTCGGCGCGGAGGCGGTCGAGCTCCTGGCGACGCGCCAGCGTGCGACGCTGAAGAAGGAGAAGCTCCGCGCCCGCGCCGCGGAGACACATCTCGGCGGCAAACGGGTCGCGCTCGCGGTGCCGCTCACGTACATGAACGACTCCGGCCTCGCGGTGGTTGCCCTGGCGCGGCGCTACAGCGTCGAGCCCGAGCAGATCATCGTCGTGCACGACGAGCTCGATCTGCCCGTGGCCACGCTGAAGGTGAAGTCCGGTGGCGGGCTCGCCGGGCACAACGGGCTCAAGTCGATCGTCGCACACCTGCACTCCGACGCGTTCGTGCGCGTGCGGATCGGCGTCGGCAAGCCCGCGTCGAAGGAGCAGGGCGTCGACCACGTGCTGAAGCGCTTCGGCAAGCGCGAGCGCGCCGAGATCGACGTGACCCTCGAGCAGGCCGCCGACGCAGTCGAGTGCATCGTCGCCGACGGCGTCGACTCCGCCATGAACCGCTTCAATTGAGATTCATCGGTCCTGAGCGGACAACTATCAGCCTTGTTGGACGAGTGAACCGGGCGCGTACCCTGGACGCCCCGGGTGCGGCTTGGCATCCGGCTTTTGTCGCGCCGATCCCCGGAACCTCACTGCCCGAAGATGCCTGAATCGCCACCGCTCGCTGCGCTCGCCGGCCTCCTCGCGGAGGAGCCCGCGGTGCGCGCGGTCGTCGACCGCGAGCCGGTGGTCGCGGTGCCCGACGCCGCGCGCGCGCTGTTCGTGGCGGCGTTGGCCGACGTCACCACGCGCCGTCCTCTGGTGCTCGCGGTGCCGACCGGCGCGGAAGCCGAGCGACTGGTGCACGACCTCGGGCAGTTCCTCGGGCCCGACGACGTCGAGCTGTTCCCCGCGTGGGAGACGCTGCCGTTCGAACGGGTGTCGCCGTCACTCGCCACGATGGGACGTCGTCTCCGCGTGTTGTGGCGGCTGCGCTCGGGGCGTGCCCCGTCGGTGTTGGTGGCGCCGGTGCGGGCGTTGGTGCAACGGCTCGGACCTCACGTCGAGGAGCTCGAGCCCATCGTCGCGCGCAAGGGCGATCGGGTCGACCGCGACGTGCTCGTGGAGAAGCTCGTGGCGGTGGGGTACCGGCGCGAGTACCAGGTGGAGTCGCGCGGCGAGCTCGCGGTGCGGGGCTCGATCGTCGACGTCTACCCGTCGACCGACGACCACCCCGTGCGCATCGACCTGTGGGGCGACGAGGTGGATCGCCTGTCGGCGTTCGCGGTCGCCGATCAGCGATCCACGCACGACGTCGACGGCGCGTGGATCTATCCCGACGCGCGAGCTGCTCCCGACGGCCGAGGTACGCGAGCGCGCCGCCGCGCTCGTGCGCTCGCAGCCGTGGGGACGCGAGCAGTGGGAGCGGATCGCCGAGGGCCAGGTGTTCGACGGCATGGAGTCGTGGTTGCCGTGGCTGGCCGAGCGCGAGCACCTGCTCCCTGACCTCCTGCCCGACACCGCGCTGGTGCTGCTGGTGGAGCCGAAGCGGATGCGCGACCGCGCGCAGGACCTGCTCAACGAGGAGGCCGCGCTCGCGGGCACCCTCGCCGCCACCTGGGGCGCCGCAGCGGAGCTCGAGCTGCCGCGGCTCTCGCTCGACTTCGACCGCCTGCTCGCGCACACCGGCGCGGGCGCGGTGTCGGTGCTCGCGACACCGGAAGGCCCCGACACCCCGCGCGTCGCCGCGACCGCATTCGATCCCGTCGTGGGCGACACCGACGCGCTCGCCCGTCGACTGCGCGCGCTCGCAAGCGAGGGCTACCGCGTCGTGCTGGCGGCGGAGGGCGCGGGCTCGTCCATGCGACTGCACGACGTCCTTGCGGGGGAAGGCATCGACGCGCACGCGGGGGAGCCCGCGCCCGGCGCGATCCGGTTGGTCACCGCGCCCCTCGAACGCGGCGTCGTGCTGCCGAGCGCGCATCTCGCGCTCGTTGCCGAGGCCGACCTCACCGGCCGCCGCCGGGTGCACCGCCGTGCGCGCGGAGCGCGTCGCGGTGCCGACTACTACGACGACCTGAAGCCCGGCGACTACGTCGTCCACTACGTGCACGGCGTCGGCCGGTACCTCGAGATGAAGCCGCTCACGATGGGCGGTGTCGAGCGTGACTACCTCTGGCTCGAGTTCCGCGACGGCAAGGTCTACGTGCCCACCGAGCAGGTGGGCTTCGTGCGCAAGTACACCGGGGGCGAGACCCCCACCCTCAACCGCATGGGCGGCGCCGACTTCGAGCGCCAGCGGGCGAAGGTGCGCAGCGCGGTGCGCGAGATCGCCGAGGAGCTGGTGGTGCTGTACCGAAGGCGGCTCGCGACCCCGGGGATCGCGTTCTCGCCCGACACGCCGTGGCAGCGCGAGATCGAGGAGGCGTTCCCCTACGAGGAGACCCCCGACCAGCTCCAGGCCATCAACGACGTGAAGGACGACATGGAGCGCCCGATCCCGATGGACCGCCTGGTGTGCGGCGACGTCGGGTACGGCAAGACCGAGGTGGCGGTGCGGGCCGCGTTCAAGGCGGTCCAGGACGGCAAGCAGGTGATCGTGCTCGTGCCGACCACGCTGCTCGCGAACCAGCACGGGCAGACGTTCCGGGAGCGCTTCGCCAACTACCCGGTGCGGGTCGAGGTGCTCTCGCGCTTCCTCACCGCGAAGGAGCAGTCGGCGGTCGTGCGCGACCTCGAGTCGGGCGCGGTCGACATCGTGATCGGCACGCACCGGTTGCTCTCGGGCGACATCAAGCCGAAGAGCCTCGGCCTCCTCGTCGTCGACGAGGAGCAGCGCTTCGGCGTGTCGCACAAGGAGCTCATCAAGCAGCTCAGTGCCGACGTCGACGTGCTCACCCTCACCGCCACGCCGATCCCGCGCACACTCGAGCTCTCGCTCACCGGCATCCGCGACCTCTCGCTCGTCAACACGCCGCCGGAGGACCGGCAGCCGATCCTCACGTACGTCGGCGAGTACGACGACCGCCCGGTCGCCGAAGCGATCCGGCGCGAGCTGCTGCGCGAGGGCCAGGTCTTCTTCGTGCACAACCGGGTGCGCGACATCGAGCTCGTTGCCGAGGAGGTACGCGCGCTGATCCCGGAAGCGCGCGTCGCGGTCGCGCACGGGCAGATGGACGAGTCGCGCCTCGAACGCGTCGTCATGGACTTCTGGGAGCATGAGTTCGACGTGCTGGTGTGCACCACCATCGTCGAGAGCGGCATCGACATGCCGACGGTGAACACGCTCGTCGTCGACCGCTCGGACCTGCTCGGCCTCGCGCAGCTCTACCAGCTGCGCGGTCGGGTCGGCCGCCGCGGTCAGCGCGCGTACGCGTACCTGCTGCACCCGCCCGACCGCGTGCTGACCGAAGAGGCGTACGAGCGACTCAAGACCATCGGTGAGTTCACCGAGCTCGGCTCGGGGTTCAAGATCGCGATGCGCGACCTCGAGATCCGCGGCGCCGGCAACCTGCTCGGGCAGGCGCAGTCGGGGCACATCGCCGCGGTCGGCTTCGACCTCTACTGCCAGATGGTCACCGACGCGGTCGGCGAGCTGAAGGGCGAGCCGACGGCGGAGCCGGCCGACATCACCATCGACGTGCCCGTCGACGCCAACCTCCCCCGCGACTACGTGGCGCGCGACGACGTACGGATGGAGGCCTATCGCCGCCTGGCCGCGGTCACGACCCCTGACGACGTCGACGACATCCGCTCCGAATGGGAAGACCGCTACGGACCGCCGCCCCGCCCCGCGGTCGCCCTGCTCGACGTCGCCCGCCTGCGGGCGGAAGCAGTGCGCCTGGGCATCCGGTCGATCACCGTGCAGCGGGGCACCGCCCGGGTGCTCGGGCTCGAGCTGCGCGAGTCGCAGAAGGTGCGGCTGCGTCGGCTCGCGCCGAAGGCGATCGCCAAGGACGACGGCGAGCTCGCGATCCCCGTCACCGTGCCGGCCCATGACGTGGCGCCCGCGCTGGTCGCGCTGCTCGACCAGCTGATCCCGCCGGAACCCGCCCAAACCGAGGCGCTAGCCTCCGCAGCGCCATGAAGCACTCGATCTCGGCGCGCACGGTCGTTTCGATCATCGTCCCGGTCGTCGTCGTCGCGATCGTCGTCGGCGGCATGGCCTACGCGGTCACCCGTGACTCCGGTGGCGCCGACGCGCTCACGGTGAACGGCCAGTCGGTCTCGCAGGTGACGGTCAACCAGGAGATCAAGGCACTCACCAAGCTGCCCAACGTGACCCCGACCTCGCCCGGCGCGGCGTCATCGGACATCAGCACCGGTTGGCTCACGAGTCGCGTCGCTGCCGTCGCGCTCGACCAGCTCTTCGTCGACAACCATGTCGTCCTGACGGCCGCGCAGCGGACGAAGTTCGTCCACCAGCTCCGGAAGCAGTTCCCGGGGCTCCCGCAGAGCTCCGAGAACGTGGTGATCGCGGTGAGCCTCGCCGACTCGCTGTTGAGCGACAAGCTCGGTGGCTCCGACGCGGTGGCCGACGGTGCTCACCAAGGAGATGCGCAAGCTCGATGTGAGCGTCGACCCGAAGTACGGCCGGTGGGTGCGCGCCCGCGCCCAGGTGTGCCCGGTCACCGGCTGCCCCGCGGCCAGCAGCTCGACGTCGTCGGGCGGATAGCGAGTCTCGGTGCCCGGCCGCGTCGTGATCGTGGGTCTCGGTCCGGCGGGGGCCGACCACCTCCTTCCTGTCGCGCGCGCGCGGCGCTCGCTACGGGCTCGCGACGGTTCGTCCGCACCGCGCGCCACCCCGCGGTCGCGCAGCTCGCGGCAGAGGGGATCGAGCTCGAGTCGTTCGACGAGTCGTACGAGCGCGCGCCCGATCTCGACGCCGCGTACGGCGAGATGGTCCGCACGCTGCTCGACGCTGCGACCGCCGCGCCCGACGGTGATGCGGTCGTCTACGCGGTGCCGGGCAACCCGGCGGTTGCGGAGCGCACGGTCGCGCTGCTTCACGAGGCCGCGGCGCGCGGTGAGGTCGTCGTCACCGTGGTCGCGGGCTTGTCGTTCACCGATCTCGCGTGGGCGCGGCTGGGCGTCGACCCAATGGCGCGTGACGCGCGCGTCGTCGACGGGCGCGCCATCGACGACGCCGAGCTCTCGGGTCCGCTGCTGATCGCGCAGTGCGACAACGCCTTCGTGCTCTCCGATGTGAAGCTCGCGCTGCTCGAGCATCTCGACCCTGCGACGACGGTCACCGCGCTCCAGCGCCTCGGTCTTCCTGACGAGCGCATCGCCGCCGTCGAGCTCGCCGACCTCGATCGCGTGATCGAGCCCGATCACCTGACGTCGTTGTTCGTGAACGTCGAGACCGGGGCCGCGCGCGCGGCGCGCGAGATCGTGCGCTTGTTGCAGCTCGCCAAGCGGCTCCGCGACCCGGGCGGGTGCCCGTGGGACGCCGAGCAGACCCACCACTCGCTGACGCGGTACCTGCTCGAGGAGTCGTACGAAGTCGTGGAGGCGGTCGAAGTGCTCCCGCTCGACGCGCCGGGCGGCGACGTGCCCGTGCCCGAGGGCGCGTACGCCGCGCTCGAAGACGAGTTGGGTGACCTGTTCTACGAAGTCGTGTTCCACGCGGTGCTGGCGGAGGAAGCCGGTGGCTTCACCATGGGCGACGTGGCGCGCGGCATCCACGACAAGCTCGTGCGGCGTCATCCGCACGTGTTCGGCGACGTGGTGGCGGATGACGCCGCGGGTGTCGTCAAGAACTGGGAGCAGATCAAGCTCGAGGAGAAGGGCACGACCTCGCTCGTCCACGGCATCACGCCCGGCCTGCCGTCGCTCCTCTACACCAACAAGCTGTTCCGCAAGGCCGCGTCGGTCGGTCTCGATCCCGGCACCGCCGACGAAGCGCTCACCCGCATCGACCTCGCGCTCGCGCGCCTCCGCGCCGACGACCTCGTGCTCGAGGACGCGCTGGCGCAGGTGCTCGCGGCCGTCGTCGTCCTCGCGCGTGCGGGTGGCGTCGACCCCGAGTCCGCGTTGCGCGGCTGGGCGGCGCGCTACCGCGCCCGCTTCGAGGCGATGGAGCGCCTCGCCGCGGAACGCGGCCTCGATCTCGCCGCCCTCGACGCCGCGGCCGTCACCGCGTTGTGGCTGGAGGCGGTCAGTCGAGGGTGATCGTCGGCACCGTGCCCATGCGGCCGGCGTTGAAATCGTCGATCGCATCCGCGATCTCGCTCTTGGTGTTCATCACGAACGGGCCGTAGTGCACGATGGGCTCCCGGATCGGGAGACCGCCGAGCAGCAGCACGTCGAGCGCGTCGGTCGGGCCTTCGATGTGCTCGGCCGCGCGCAGCGTGATGCTGTCACCGGGCCCGAACATGACCAGCGTGTGGTCGGGCACGGGGCGAGCCTCCGGCCCCGCGTACCCCTGGCCCGTGAGCACGTACGCGAACGCGTTGAACTCCGGGTTCCACGGCACCGTGAGCTCCGCGCCCGGCGAGATGGTCGCGTGCGCGTACGTGATCGGCGTGTGGGTGTCGCCGGGGCCCGGGTGACCCGCGAGCTCACCCGCGATCAGGCGTACGAGCGCGCCGCCGTCGTCGGACGACAGCAGCACGAGGTCGTCGCCCGTGATCGCCTGGTAGCGCGGCGGCGTGAACTTCAGGCGCGCGGGCAGGTTCACCCAGAGCTGCACGCCGTGTGACGGCCCACCGTCGCGCAGCGCTCGCTCGCTCGGGACCTCGTCGTGGAGGATGCCGCCACCCGCGGTCATCCACTGCGTGTCGCCCTCGCCGATGACCCCGCCACCGCCGTTGGAGTCGTGGTGCGAGATCTCGCCGTCGAGCACGTAGGTGACGGTCTCGAAGCCGCGGTGCGGGTGCCACGGCGCGCCCTTGGCCTCGCCGGGGCCGTACTCGACCGGCCCGAGCTCGTCGAGGAGCAGGAACGGGTCGGTGACGTGGAGGTCGACCGCGCCGGGGAACGGCCGCCAGACCTCGAAGCCCGCGCCTTCGACCGCGTGATGGGACGGGATCACCTGGCCCGCGGTGCGGGGCGTGGTGGCGGCCGCGTCGGGTCGCGGGATCCGCGGGAGCACGAGCGGGTTCTCGACGGTGACTGCAGGCATGGTCCGGTCCTCCTCGTTCTGCTGGGACGAGACCTCCAACATACTTGCATACGCAACTATTCCGCTCGGGCACGAGCCGGGTCCGCCCGGGGACGCGCTCAGCCGAGCGCCACCGGCAGCCGGTCGAGGCCGCGCAACGTGAGCCGGCCGCTCCACTGCGGCTCGTCGTCGCCCAGCGCGATCGCGGGGAACCTCGCCACCAACGTGCCCAGCGCGATCCGGCCCTCGAGCCTGGCCAGCGCGGCACCGAGGCAGTGGTGCACCCCGCTCCCGAACGCGAGGTGCTGCGCCGCGCCGGCGCGCGTGAGGTCGAGCGCGTCGGCGCCGGGTCCCCAGTGCGCGGGATCGTGGTTCGCAGCACCGAGCACGATGAACAGGAACGCGCCCGCGGGGATCGTCCGTCCCTCCACCTCGACGTCCGACGTCGTGACCCGGCGCGAGAACTGCACCGGCGAGTCGTAGCGCAGCAGCTCGTCGACCGCGCTCGCCGCGATCGACGGGTCGCGCTGCCACCGTTCGAGCTGCGGGCGGTTCCGCAACAACGCGAGCGTGCCGTTGCCGATGAGGTTGACGGTGGTCTCGTGCCCGGCGACGAACAACAGCACGACCTGGTCGACGAGCTCGTCGGGGGTCAGCCGATCGCCGTCGTGCTCCGCCGCGATCAGCGCGGTGAGCAGGTCGTCGGCAGGGTGCGCGCGCTTCCACTCGATGGCGTCGAGCACGTGCTCGGTCATGTGATCGGACGCGTCGATGATGTCGTCGAAGTGCAACGACGCGAGCGTCGGCTCGAGCCCGAGCGTGAGCGTGTGCGCCCAGTTGCGCAGCTCGTCGCGGTCACCGTCGGGCATGCCGAGCATGTCCGAGATCACCTGGAACGGCAGCGGGAACGCGAGGTCGGCGATCACCTCCATCGTGTCGCCGCGCGCGACCACGGCGTCGAGTGAGGCGTCGACGAGCTCCTGCACGCGCGGCGCGAGCTGCTCGATCGCGCGCGGCGTGAAGACCTTCTGCACGATTCCGCGGATGCGGGTGTGATCGGGAGGGTCGATGTTGAGCATGCTGCGGGTCCCCCGCTCGGCCCGCTCGCCGAGCACCTGCTCCCGCAGCTCCGCACGCGGGTTCGCGCCTGCGACCGCGTTGTCCTCGACGCTGAGCTTGGGGTCACGTAGGAACCGGGAGCAGTCGTCGTAGCGGAACAGCATCCAGGGCCCGAACGGGCTCTCCTGCACGGGGTGCTGCTCGAGCAGGAGCCGGTACTGGGGGTAGGGGTTCTCGCCGAACCCGGGCTCGAACGGGTTGAAGCGGGGCAGAGAGTCCGCATCTGCCGCGGCGGTCGCTGTAGGCTCATCCGTCACACCAGCAACAGTACTGACCTATACCGGCAGGACGTGCGGGCGGCACCGGACCGGCAATGGGGCCGGAGAAGCAGAAGGGAACGCCGTCGTGAGCACGATCGTCGAGGTGGTCGGGCGTGAGGTGCTCGACTCGCGGGGCAATCCCACCGTCGAGGTCGAGGTGGAGCTGATCTCGGGCGCGACCGGCCGCGCGATCGTGCCGAGCGGCGCGAGCACCGGCGCCCACGAGGCCGTCGAGCTGCGCGACGGCGGGGCGCGCTTCGGGGGCAAGGGCGTGCGCGCCGCGGTGGAGCACGTGAACACCGAGATCGCCGACGCGGTCGCGGGCCTCGAGGCGAACGAGCAACGGCTGCTCGACGAAGAACTGGTCGTGCTCGACGGCACCGAGGGCAAGGGCCGCCTGGGTGCCAACGCGATCCTCGGCGTGTCGCTCGCGGTTGCGCACGCGGCCGCCGCGGAGTCGGAGCTGCCGTTGTACCGCTACGTCGGTGGTGCCAACGCGCACGTGTTGCCGGTGCCGTTCATGAACGTGCTGAACGGTGGCGCGCACGCCGACAGCAACGTCGACCTCCAGGAGTTCATGCTCGCGCCGGTCGGCGCGGCCAGCTTCGCGGAGGCGTTGCGCTGGGGCGCGGAGACGTACCACGCGCTCAAAGGGCTGTTGCGCGATCGCGGGCTGTCGACCGCGCTCGGCGACGAAGGCGGCTTCGCGCCCGACCTGCCGTCGAACGAGGACGCGCTCACGCTGCTGGTCGCGGCGATCGACGCTGCGGGGTACAAGCCCGGCGAGGAGATCGCGATCGCGCTCGATCCCGCGTCGACCGAATTCTTCCGCGACGGTCGGTACGTGCTCGCCGGCGAAGGCGTGGAGTACGGGCCGGTCGAGTGGGCCGACCGGCTCGTCGAGCTCTGCGACCGGTACCCGATCGTGTCGATCGAAGACGGCATGGCCGAAGACGACTGGGAAGGGTGGCTCGCGGTCACCGAGCGGCTCGGCCACCGCATCCAGCTCGTGGGCGACGATCTCTTCGTCACCAACGCCGCTCGACTCGCGGAGGGCATCGAGCGCGGCGTGGCGAACTCGATCCTGATCAAGGTCAACCAGATCGGCACCCTGTCGGAGACCCTCGACACGATGCTGCTCGCGAGCCGCGCCGGCTACACCGCGATGATGTCGCACCGCAGTGGTGAGACCGAAGACACCACCATCGCCGACCTCGCGGTCGCCACGAACTGTGGGCAGATCAAGGCGGGCGCGCCGGCGCGCAGCGACCGGGTCGCCAAGTACAACCAGCTCCTGCGGATCGAGGACGACCTCGGGCCCGCGGCCGCCTACCTCGGAGGCGCCGCGCTCGCCCCCGGGACCGCCGGTGCCTGACGCGCCGCGGCGTCGCCGCCCCGCGCCTGCGAAGCCCGTTTCCCGGGCCAAGCCCGCGACGCGGAAGCCCGCCGCGCGGAAGGAGCCGGCACGGAAGAAGCCCGCCGCACCCGCACGTCAGCCCCGCGCCCCGAAGCCACCCGATCCCGCGCGCCGACGTGCCGTGGTGCGGGGCGCCCTCCTCTCCGTGCTGCTGGTCGGCGTGCTGTTCGCGTTCGTGTACCCCACGCAGACCTTCCTCGATCAGCGCAGTGCGACGAGCAAGGCGCGCGAGCAGCTCGACCTGCTCCGGGCCGAGAACGCCAAGCTCGCCGACGCGACCAAGGGATTGCAGAACGACGACGAGATCGCGCGCATCGCGCGGGAGTTCTACGGCCTGGTGAAGCCGGGCGAGCAGCCATTCGTGATCCTGCCGGCGCCCACCACCACGACCGCTCCAGCTGCGCCCGCGACCGGGGGAACGACGAAGCCCAACCCGTAAACTGCCGCGGATGGCCGCCCCCCGCGACGTCGCTGCGTTGACGGAGTTGCTCGGCCGGGAACCGCGTGTCGAGTTCGAAGTGGTCGTGCGCTCCGCCGACGGCGGCCCCGCCGTCGTGCGCAACGCGCCGTTCACCGTCGACGGCACCCCGATGCCCACGCGCTTCTGGCTGGTCGATCACGACGCCGTCGTCGCGGTGTCGCGCCTCGAAGCCGCCGGCGGCGTGCGCGCGGCCGAGGCCGATGTCGACCCCGTCGCGTTGGCCGCGGCCCACGACGCGTACGCAGCCGAGCGTGACGCCGCGATCCCGCCCGGGCACGTCGGGCCGCGTCCCCACGGCGGCGTCGGTGGCACGCGGATCGGGGTGAAGTGCCTGCACGCGCACTACGCCCATCTGCTCGCGGGCGGCGACGACCCCGTCGGCCGCTGGGTCGCTGCTCGCGTTTCGGCGTCGCTCAACCAGGAAATCGCTGGTGCAGCGACGCCGAAACCGGAAGAGGTCGGAGCGTGAGCAGGGTCGGGGCGATCGACATCGGCACGAACTCGGTGCGGTTGCTCGTCGCCGAGGTCGACGGCACGGGTCGCGACGCGAAGCTCGAGACCCTCGACCGCCGAATGAACATCACGCGCCTCGGCCAGGGCGTCGACGCGACGGGTGCGCTCGCGCCCGACGCGATCGCGCGCACGGTCGCGGTGCTGCGCGAGTACCGGGCCGCGCTCGACGAGTTCGGTGTGACGACCGTGCGCGCCACTGCCACCAGCGCGGCACGCGACGCGTCGAACCGCGACGAGTTCTTCACCGCGGCGCGCGAGGCGGGCATCGAGCCCGAGCTGCTCTCGGGTGAGGAAGAAGCCGCGCTGTCGTTCCTCGGTGCCACCGCCGACCTCGACGCGCGGGCGCCGTATCTCGTGGTCGACATCGGTGGTGGCTCCACCGAGTTCGTGCTCGGCACCAGCGCGCCCGAAGGGCTCATCTCGGTGAACATCGGTTGCGTGCGCATCACCGAGCAGTTCCTGTACTCGGATCCACCGGCGCCGGAGGAGCTGTCGAACGCGGTCGCGGTCGTGCGCGATCACATCGCCGACGTCGAGCGCGCGATCCCGGGTGTGGCCGACGCGGTGACGCTCATCGGGCTCGCGGGAACCGTCACCAGCATCGCGGCGATCGAGCTCGGTCTTCCCGAGTACGACCGCGACAAGATCCACCACTTCCGGCTCACGAAGGCTGCGGCCGAAGACGTGTTCCGCACCCTTGCCACCGAGAGCGCCGCCGAGCGTGCCCACAACCCCGGGCTCGAGCCCGGTCGTGTCGACGTCATCGTGGGCGGCGCGATCGTGCTCGTGAGCATCCTGCGTGCCCTCGGCTTCGACGAGGTGCTGGTGTCGGAGGCCGACATCCTCGACGGCCTCGCCCGTACCGCCCAGTCCGCCGGGTGACGCGCCCGTACCGCGGCGCCGAAGGGAAGCTACGAGGCGCTCGCGACGGTGTACGGCGACGTCCTGGGCGTGGAACGAGTCGGCCTCGACGAGGACTTCTTCGCGCTCGGCGGTGACGAGCGCACGCTCCTCAGCATGCACATCGGCCGGCGGTACCAAGCCGACGCACCCTGTCCGGCACCCACTCTGATCGTGCGCGCGACCGACGTCGAGTGCTTCCCCGATCCGACCAGGGCGGTTCCCGATCTCGGCTGGACGCCGCTCCTGAGTGGCCCGGTGACCTGCCTCGACGCCCCGGGGAACCACCTCACGATGATCCGGCGGCCTTACGCCACAATGCTCGCGGGCCTCATCGAGGCCGCGATCCCCGTCGGCAGGTGAGTGTTTCCGGACGAAGAAATTCACACTCCGGAACCCGGATATCCCCCAACTCGTTGCACGTTTGTGCCGAGAATGCAGAGCATGACTCCCGTCGAGTTGAACGACGCCCTCCGCACGTTGGGTCGAGACGACCTGCACCGCATCGCGATGTCGCTCGTGTCGGAGAACGCGGGCGACGAAGTCGACGCGTGGCGGGTCACGATGGCGATCGATCGCGCGCTGCGTCACTCACACCGCACTCGACACGCCGCGCACGCGGCGCGTGAAGCGTCACAGTCCGTGCAGTACGCGGCCGAGATGCACGGGATGACGCTCCCCGATCCCGAGGTCACCGCGGTCGCACGCGGCGCGGCGGAGCTGGCACGCGGTCTCGTCGCCGGTGCCGACGTCGAACGCGAGATGCTGGAGCTGCTCCAGCACTGGGTCCCGCTCCTCGCCAGGGTCTGACGGGCTGCGCGCGCGTAGATTGCGCGCATGCTGACTGAGCGCCTCCTCCTGGGCCCCGGCCCCTCGAACCCGTATCCGGAGGCGACGGCCGCGTTCACGCGGCCGCTGCTCGGTCACATGGACCCCGAGTTCCTCGCGGTCATGGACGAGACGATGGACCGGCTCCGCGCCGTCTTCCGCACGAGCAACGAGCTGACGCTGCCGGTGAGCGGCACCGGGTCGGCGGGCATGGAAGCGTGCTTCGTCAACCTGCTCGAGCCGGGCGACACCGCGATCGTGGGCGCCAACGGCGTCTTCGGTGATCGCATGTGCGAGGTCGCCCGGCGTTGTGGTGCCGACGTCGTGCGCGTCGAAGCGCGGTGGGGAACGCCGCTCGATCCGCATCGGCTGCTCGAGGCGCAGGCACAGCATCCGGGCGCGCGCGTCGTCGCAGTCGTGCACGCGGAGACTTCGACGGGTGTCGAGAACGAGATCGCGCCGCTGCGCGCGCTCCAGGACACCGACACGCTGTTGCTCGTCGACACCGTCACGTCGTTGGGTGGCATCCCCGTCGAGATCGACGCGTGGGGTGTGGATGCGAGCTACTCGGGCACACAGAAGTGCCTGGGTGTGCCGCCGGGTCTCTCGCCCGTCACGTTCTCTCCTCGCGCGGTCGCGCGGCTCGAGCAACGCGCGACGCCGCCGCAGTCGTGGTACCTCGACCTGTCGTTGATCGCCAAGTACGTGGGTGGCTCGTCACGCGTGTACCACCACACCGCGCCGGTCGCGATGGTGTTCGCGTTGCACGCGGCGCTCGGGGCGGTGCTCGCCGAGGGGCTCGAGCAGGCCTGGGCGCGGCACCGCGCGGTCGGGGACCGCCTGCAGCGGACGTTGCCGGAGCTCGGTTTCCGGCTCGTCGTCGCCGACGGCCATCGCCTGCCGCAGCTGACCACTGCCTGGCTTCCCGAGGGCGCCGACGACGCCGGGCTGCGCCGTGCGTTGCTCGAGACCTACGGGATCGAGGTCGGCGGCGGGCTCGGGGAGTTCGCGGGCAAGGCGTGGCGGATCGGGCTCATGGGCAATTCGGCGCGCGAGCGCTCGGTCACGACCCTCCTCGGGGCGTTGCGCGAATTGCTCTCTTGACCGTCCGGCCGTCGCGCGCGCGTCACGCAGTGCG
The DNA here is from genome assembly GCA_963721435.1 of uncultured Actinomycetes bacterium. GTDB lineage: Bacteria > Actinomycetota > Acidimicrobiia > IMCC26256 > DASPTH01 > CAVRJC01. The sequence goes on along the minus strand of CAVRJC010000012.1, from coordinate 439,772 downwards.
CAGCATGTGCTCCCGGTAGTACCGCAGCTCCGCGATCGACTCGTTGATGTCGGCGAGCGCGCGGTGCGCCTCCGCCTTGCCGGGCCGCTTCTTGTAGACGTCCGGGTACCAGCGCCGGCAGAGCTCCTTGAAGCTCGAGACGTCGATGCTGCGGTAGTGGAGGTAGCGGTCGAGCTCCGGCAGCTGGTGGTCGAGGAAGCGGCGGTCGACGCCGATCGAGTTGCCGCACAGAGGTGCGGTCATGGCCTCGGGAACGTGACCGCGCACGTACTCGAGCGTCTGCGCGCCGGCATCGGCGAGCGTCACCGTCGACGCTTCGATCTCCGGGAGCAGTGCCGACCGCGTGTGCATGGCGCGCACGAAGTCGTCCATCTCCGCGAGTGCGGCGGCCGGCTGGTGCACCACGATGTCGATACCGTCGTCGAGGGGCTCGAGCTCGCCGTTGGTGACGAGCGCGGCGATCTCGACGATGACGTGCCGCGTGACGTCGAGCCCGGTCATCTCGAGGTCGAGCCACACCAATCGATCGAGGTGCGCCGAGTCGTCACGAGCGGCGTCGGGAGTCGCGGGCGTCATGACCGCACGCTATGGCATCGATCGGAACGTCGCCGTAAGGTCTGCGGCTGTGACGATCATGAAGGGCCGTCGCGACACGTCGCTCACGGGGCCGCGTGTCATGCTGCGGCCACTCGACGTCGGCGACTTCGACTCGTGGCGCGCCATCCGCGTGCGCAGCCGCAACTGGGTCGAGCCGTGGGAGCCGCTCCCGGAGCCGAACTCGCCCGATCCGGTGCAGGATCGTGAGGCATTCCGCTCCCGGTGCGGGGCGTGGGAACGGCAACGCCAGTTCGACACCGCGTACGGCTTCGGCCTCTTCCAGAACGACGGTGAGCTCGTCGGTGAGGTGAGTCTCGGCAGTGTGCTGCGCGGGCCGTTCCAGTCGTGCTTCATCGGGTACTGGATCGACGTCGAGCACGCGGGCCGCGGCTACGTGCCGGAAGGCGTCGTGCTCATCATCCGGTACGGCTTCGAGGCGCTCGGCCTGCACCGGCTCGAGGCCGCGATCGTGCCGCGGAACGCCAAGAGCCGCCGCGTCGCCGAGAAGATCGGGCTGCGCGACGAAGGCACCGCGGCGCGCTTCCTGCAGATCCGCGGCACCTGGGAAGACCACGTGCGCTACGCGATCACCCGCGAGGAGTGGGATCTCCGCAAAGCGGATCTCGAGCGCCAGTTCCTCCGCTGACGAGCCTCACCGGGCTACCGGGTCGCGCCGGTGACGGCCCACTGTGTGCCGACGAAGCGCGCCACCATGCCGACGAGGCGCGCGCAGATCCACGCCGCGATCGCGGCCCAGAGCCAGAGCAGCCCCGCGTCGAGCGCGTAGACGACGAGCGCGAACGGCAGGAACACGGCGAACGTCGCCACCAGCATCGCCAACGCGAGATACCCCGCGTCGCCGGCCCCGATGAGCACGCCGTCGAGGACGAAGACGACTGCGGCGACGGGTTGCATCGCGGCCACGATCCAGAGCACCTGCTCGGCGAGGTGCTGCACCTCGGGATCGGGCGTGAAGATGCGCACCAGCCACGGCGACGTCAGCGCGACGAGGATGCCCACGCCGATCCCGACCACGATGCCGACTTCGATCATGCGCCGGGCCGCGGCGCGCGCGACCGTCGCGGTGTCGGCGCCGAGGAACTTCCCGACCATGGCCTGTGCAGCGATGGCGATCGCGTCGAGCGCGAACGCGAGGAACAGGTTCACCTGCATCGCGATCTGGTGCGCGGCGATGTCATCGTCGCCGAACCGCGCCGCGATCGCACCGGCGACGAGGAACGCCAGCAGCAGCGACCCGGTGCGCACCACGAGCCGGCTGCCGACCACCGCGTTGCCGCGGATCCCTGCCGCGTCGGGCCGTGCCGACGCGCCGACCCGACGGGCCGCGCGCGCGATCACCCATACGTAGGCGGCCGCGGCACCGAGCTGCGCGAGCACCGTGCCCCACGCCGAGCCGGCGAGCCCGAGGTCGAGGCCGTAGACCAGCACGACCTCGAGCAGGAGGTTCACCACGTTGGCCGCGACCGCGATCACGAGGGTCGTGCGCGTGTCCTGCGTGCCGCGCAGGTACCCGGCACCGGCGAGCGTCAGGAGCAGCAGCGGCGCGCCGACGATGCTGATGCGGAGGTACGTCACCGCGAACGGGTGCGCGCGTGCGGACGCGCCCATCACGTCGACGATCGCGGGCGCGAACACCAGCCCGAGCACGGTGAGCGCGATGCCGAGCCCGACCGCGAGCCACAGGCCGTCGACCCCGAGGTGCGCGGCCGCCTTGCGGTCACCGGCGCCGACCTGGCGCGCGACCGCACTCGTCGTCGAGTACGCGAGGAAGTTGAAGATCCCGAACGCGGCGGTGAGCACCGCGCCCGCGACGGCGAAGCCCGCGAACTTGGCGGTACCGAGGTGACCGACGATGGCGGTGTCGGCCAGCAGGTACAGCGGCTCCGCGATGAGGGCGAAGAACGCAGGCACCGCGAGCCGCACGATCTCGCGGTCGTGGGGACTGCGCCGCGCGATCCGCATACCGCGGGACGCTAGACCGGCGAGCCGATCGTCCGGCTCACAGATCGGGTACTGCCCTCACCACGGCATGCTCTGCCCGCCGTTGGGCCGGAGGATCTGGCCGGTCATGTACTTCGACGCGTCGGACGCGAGGAACACCACGACGTCGGCGACGTCGTCGGGCTGGCCGATGCGGCGCATCGGAGTGAGCGCGACCGCGTGCTGCGCGATGTCGGAGTTGGGGTCGCCGAGGTTGGTGTTGATGATGCCGGGCGCGATCGCGTTGACGCGCACGCCGTTCGGCGCGAGCTCCACCGCGAATGCCTTGCTCAGCTGCGCGACCGAGATCTTGGCGATCGCGTACGCGAACAGGTTCGTACCGGGTGAGTCGATGATGCCCGACGACACGTTCACGATGCTCCCCGAGCCCTGCGCGAGCATCACGCGCGCCGCGCCCTGGGTGCCGTAGAAGACGCTCTTGAAGTTCACTGCCCAGACGCGGTCGAGCTCCGCCTCGTCGGTCGTCATCGGGGTGCCGGTCGCGCCGATGCCGGCGATGTTCGCCATCACGTCGAGGCGACCGTGCTGCGCCGCGGTGGCGGTGACGAGCGCGGCGACCGCACCGGCGTCGCTGACGTCGATGGCGACGGCCTCGGCCGCGGTCCCGATCTCGGCGGCGGTGTCCTTCGCGCCCGCCTCGTTGATGTCGGCGCACACGACGAACGCGCCGGCGCGGGCGAGCCGGCTCGCGCTCTCCTTGCCGATCCCGCTCGCGGCGCCGGTGACGATGGCGACGCGGTCGCCGAGGTCGAGCTCGTACATGTGGCCCCCCAGGGAGACATGGGACATCAGTTGCCTGTTGTCTACTCCCGTCGCTCGGCTCACGGGGACGTAGATGTCATACCCGGGCGCGATGATCTCTCCGTGGACAACCTTCCCGCGCACCTTCCAGCCCAGCGCTTCGCCGAAGCCGCCCGCACCCTGGGCGCCGCCGCCCGTGCTGCGGGCCTCGCGGTGCCCGCGTTCCGGTGCCCGCCCCGCGTCGCGGGCGCCACGCGCACCATCCGGCGCTATCCCGGCGGGACGGTCGTCTCGGTGCGCCTGCGGGGCCGCCAGTTCGAGCAGGTGGTCGCCGACATGGTCGAAGGCGTCCTCGTCGCCAACCGGATCGATGCCCCGGCCCAACCGGCACTGCGGGCGCTGCTGCACGAGGCGCTCGCACCCGAGGCGCCGGAGCACGGAGTCGCGCGGGCGGCGTAGTCTCCGCTCATGAGCAACCCGGCTGATGTCCTCGCAATCGCCCGTCACGTGGGCCTCGACGATGTTCCGTGGGTCCCGAACCTGAACTTTCCGGGCACCGAGCTCCGGATGCTCCAGGCCGATGTCGACGCCGGCGTCTACACGATGGCGGGGCGCATGCACGCGGGCCTGAAGGTCGGCACCCACCGCCACCTCGGTGCCGTGCACATGTTCACGCTCTCCGGGTCCTGGGTGTACCTGGAGCACGACTTCGTGAACCGCGCCGGCTCGTACCTCTACGAGCCGCCCGGCTCCGTCCACACGCTGTACGTCCCGGCCGACAACACCGAGGTCACCGAGACGCTGACCGTGGTCTACGGCCGCACCGAGTACATCGGCGACGGCGGCGAGGTGATCGCGGTGTCTGACACCGCGTCGAACCTCGCGATGTTCTACGAGAGCTGCGAAGCGGCGGGCGTCCCACGCCCGAACGCGATCCTGAAGTAGCCACGCCACCAGGGGGAACTGTGCGAGGACTCGAGAACAAGGTTGCTGTCGTCGCGGGCGGCGGATCCGGCATCGGTGCGTCCACCGCAGTGCGCCTCGCGGAGGAAGGCGTCGCAGTGATGGTGGGCGACCTCGTGGGTGACAATGCGGCCGCGATCGCGAAGGGCATCGCCGACAACGGCGGCCGCGCCACCTCGATGGAGTTCGACATCGCCGACGAGGAATCGGTGGTCGCGCTGCTCGACGCCACGGTCGCCCAGTTCGGCGGGCTCGATCTGCTCCACGCCAACGCCGCCGACCTCTCACCGGGCAACATCGGTCGCGACAGCGACGCGATCAGCCTCCCGCTCGAGGTGTTCGACCGCACCATCGAGGTCAACCTGCGCGGGCACCTGCTGTGCACCCGTCACGCCATCGCCCGCATGCTCGAACGCGGCGGCGGCGCGATCGTCTACACGAGCTCGGCGGCGTCGTTCATCGGCGAGCCCGAGCGGCCGTCCTACGCGATGGCGAAGGCGGGGATCAACGCCCTTGCCCGTCACGTGGCGTCGAAATGGGGCAAGGAGGGCATCCGCGCCAACGCCGTCGCGCCCGGGCTCGTGCTCACACGCGCGATCGCAGAAGACAGCCCGATCCGCGAATGGGCGCTGAAGAGCACGCGCTCGCCGCGTCTCGGCCAGCCCGAAGACATCGCGAGCGCGGTGGCGTTCCTCATGTCGTCGGACGGCGAGTGGATCAACGGCCAGGTGCTCAGCGTCGACGGTGGCGCGACGCTGCGCTGAGAAGGGCCCTCCGCAGCAGTGGTGACCTTCGCCGATCATGTGAGAGCACGTCGCGACGACCCGCGCGTCGCCGTGCGCTTCGAAGACCAGTCGTGGACGTACGTCGAGTGGGTGCAAGGCTGCGCCGCCCGTGCGGCGTTGTTCGCGGCCATGGTCGGAGAAGGCGAGCCGCACATCGGTGTGCTGCTCGACAACGTGCCCGAGTACTCGATGTGGTTGGGTGCCGCCGCGGTGAGCGGAGCGACGATCGTCGGCATCAACCCGACGCGTCGCGGCGCCGAGCTCGAGCGCGACATCACGCACACCGAGTGCCAGCTCGTGATCACCGAGCGCCGTCACCTCGACCTGCTCGACGGCCTCGACGTCGGAGCCGCCGACGGTCGGGTCCTCGTGACCGACGATCCCGCGTACGGCGGCGCGCTCGCCCCGTTCGCCGACGCCCCACTGCCTGCGAAGTCGCCGGTCGACGACAGCACGCGCTTCGCGCTCATCTTCACGTCGGGCACGAGCGGCACGCCGAAGGCGGTTGTGTGCACGCACGGCCGGCTCGAGCGCGTCGCGGGCACGATGATGAAGACCCTCGATCTCAGCGCCGACGACGTCACCTACTGCGCGATGCCGCTGTTCCACTCGAACGCGATGTTCACCGCGTGGGCGCCTACGGTGCGAGCGGGCGCGACACTGGCGCTGCGACGCAAGTTCTCGGCGTCGGAGTTCCTGTCCGACGTGCGCGCGTTCGGGGCCACGTACTTCAACTACATCGGCAAGCCGCTGGCCTACGTGCTCGCCACGCCCGAGCAACCCGACGACGCCGACAACCCCCTTCGGCGCGGGTTCGGCAACGAAGCGTCCGACGCCGACCTCAGCCGGTTCGCCGAGCGCTTCGGATGCCCGCTCATCGACGGCTACGGCCAGAGCGAGACGGGCGCGTCGATCAACCGCCTGCCCGGGATGCCCGCGGGCGCGCTGGGCAAGCCGCTGTCCGACACCGTGCGCATCATCGACCCCGCGACCATGCAGGAGTGCCCGCGCGCCCGCTTCGACGCCGACGGCCGGCTGCTGAACGCGGCCGAGGCCACCGGTGAGATCGTCAACACCGCGCCATCGCCGTTCGAGGGGTACTGGAAGAACAAGGAAGGCGAGCAGGAGCGCCTGCGCGACGGCTGGTACTGGACCGGCGACCTCGGCTACCGCGACGACGACGGCTTCTTCTACTTCGCGGGGCGCAGCGCCGACTGGATCCGCGTCGACGGCGAGAACTTCGCCGGCGCGCCGGTCGAGCGCATCCTGATGCGCTGTCCCGGCATGCTGCTGTGCGCGGTGTACGGCGTGCCCGACGCCGATGCCGGCGACCGCGTGATGGCCGCGATCCAGCTCGCGCCGGGGACCACGTTCCACCCCGAGACCTTCGAGCAGTTCCTCGCCGAGCAACGCGACCTCGGCCCGAAGTGGGTGCCCACCTACGTGCGCGTCGTCGACGGCTTCCCGATGACCGAGACCAACAAGGTGATCAAGCGCGAGCTGGTCCGCGAGCGGTGGGAGGTCGACTCGCCGGTGTGGTGGCGTCGCGACCGCGGTGGCTCACTGCTGCCGTTCACCGACGACGATGCCGCCGCGCTGCGCAAGCAATTCGACGACACCGGTCGCGCCCATGTCCTCGACGTGTAGAGAAGGCAGATGCCCGTGAGCTACTCCGTGATCCTGATCGACGATCCCGCACCGATGGTTCGGCGCATCACACTCAACCGGCCGGAAAAGCGCAACCCGCTCGGGGCCACCATGCGCGCCGAGATCCTGCACGCGCTGCACGCCCACGATCTCGACCCCGACGTGCGGGTCACCGTCATCCGCGGCGCGGGCAAGTGCTTCTCCGCGGGGTACGACCTCGGCGGCGGCTCGGTGGGGGAGGAGCCCGACTACCGGTCGAGTGAGGGTGCGTACCCCCGCTCGGTCACCGAGGGTTGGATGAGCATCTGGGATCTCGCCAAGCCGGTCATCGCGCAGGTGCACAGCTACTGCCTCGCCGGCGCGACCGAGCTCGCAACGGGTTGCGACCTCGTGTACGTCGCCGAGGACGCGCAGATCGGCTACCCGGCGGTGCGCTTCGGGACGCCCGACATGCAGTACCACGCGTGGATGATGGGCATGCGCACTGCAATGGAGCAGATGCTCACCGGCGACGCGATGAGTGGCATCGAAGCCGCGCGCGTCGGCTTCGCCAACCGCGCCTACCCCGTCGAGGAGCTCGAGGCGCGCGTGCTCGAGATCGCGCAGCGGATCACGACCATCCCGACCGACATCGTCCAGATCAACAAGCGGACGGTTCGCCGCGCGATGGACAACATGGGCATGCGGGCGTCGATCCGCGCCGGCACCGAGCTCTGCGGCCTCGCGATGCACACCGAGGCGTTCCAGAACTTCCTGCGCGAGCGGGAGACGTCGCTCACCGCAGCGCTGACCAAGCGCGACTCCCCGTTCGGCGACTACCGGACGGGAACGTCGACCTGACCGCGCGCGGCCGCGTTGCGGCCGGCGCGCCGGCCGAACACCAAGGCGGTCGTGATCGAGTTGCCGTGCCCGGCGTACACGTCGCCGACCACGCCGCCCGCTGACTCGCCCGCCGCGAACAGCCCGGGTATCGGGCGGCCCGCGGTGTCGAGCACCCGCGCGCTCGTGTCGATGCGCAGCCCGCAGAAGGTGGCGACGAGCATCACGGGCTGGATCCGCGCCGCGTGGAACGGGGGCGTCCGCACCGGCACGAGCTTGTCGACGTCCTTCTCGAACGCCTCGTCGCGTCCGTGCGCACACGCGTCGTTGTACTGCTCGACCGCGGCTTCGGCTGCGTCGGCGTCGAGTCCGACGCCGCTCGCGGCCTCGCCGACCGTGTGACCCTGCGCGAGCGCCCCGTCGCGACACCATCCGGCGACGGGCTCGACGTCGGTGCGGAGTGGATCGTCGCCGAACAGGAAGGCCGCCTCGGTGCGCGCCACGAACGAGTTGGCGGCGCCGGATCGCCGGATCGGCTCGTCGAAGATCGCGTAGTACGTGTGGCCGTGATAGTTCGCGACGATGGTGCGCACGCTGTGGTCGGCCGACTCGTCGACGAAACGCCGACCCTCGGCATTGAGCAGCACGACCTCCGCAGGGACCATCGGGCCGGGCACCCAGTGCGCGCGGTCCCGTCCCGCGATCGCCGCGCCGACGGCTTCTCCCATCACGAGTGCGTCACCGACGGAGCCCGGTCCTGCGGGTGACGGCGGATGATCACCGCCCAGCATCCGGTTGCCCAGATACCGGCGGATGAGCTCGGAGTTGTGCGCGAACCCACCGGCGGCCAGTACCACCGACGACGCGGTCGCTTCTTCGCCGCGGGCTCGCACCCCGCCGACGCGACCGTCGGCGTCGAGCAACAGCTCTTCGACCCGGTTGTCGAGTGCGAGCTCGACGCCCAGCCGACGGCACTCGGCTTCCAGCCTTGCGATCAGCGCTTCACCCGCGCCCACCGTCGGATGGCCGCGGGGAGCCGGTTCGTTCCCCGCGAACTCGACCGCGCCGAACTCGAGGCCGATGGTGCCGAGCCACTCGACGACGCGTGGAGCGTCGTCGCAGAAGGCGCGGGCAAGCCCGGGCTCCACCTGCCAGCGGTTGAGTGTCATGTAGTAGTCGAACATCGCGTCCGGCGTGTCTTCCACACCGGACGCGCGCTGGACGGGCGTGCCTGCTGCCTGCAGGATCGCGTCGGAGAGGCGGCTCGAACCGCCCGTGCGCTTCTCCGATTCGACGACGAGCACCCGCGCGCCGTCGCCCGCCGCAGTGGCCGCCGCCGCGAGCCCTGCCGCGCCGCTCCCGACGACGATGACGTCGAAGTCGGTCTCGCGCATTACGCAGGGTCGATGGCGGGCCCGAGGTCGCCGGGCCAGCGCAGTACGTACATCTCGTAGCTCTGGGTCTTCGCGTCGAGGTCGAGGGTGCCGTCGCCGATCACCTGCGTGCGGTTGAGCCACGCGTGCGGATGCGACTCGTCGATCTCGAGTCGGCCCGACAGCAACGCGGGCGACTTGCCGGGCGTGCCGACGGGCAGGACGTGCGACGGCAGATGCACGCGCACGAGGTAGTCAAGGTAGATGAGCGTGTCGTCATCGGCCCGGAACAGCACGCGGATGTTCGGCTCCGCGACCTCGGGGCCCGTCTGATACGAGCCGTTGGCCCAGACCGAACGGGCGCGGAACACGTCGTTGTCCCAGACGACCTCGCGGAACGACGTGCACGACCGGCCACTGATCGGCCCGTTCGAGAAGTTCCACGTGTCGTCGATGTGGACGACGAGCTCACCGAAGGGCTGCAGCGTCAGGTTCATGCGCGCTCCTCGCTCGCGGGGCACGAACGTACCCTGCGAACGAGTGAGCTATCCGCGCTTCGCGTTGCGGCGGACCTTGCGGCGCTGCTTCTTGCCGGGAGGGCCACCACTGCCGCCCGCGTCGGTCAGATCGCCGCTGCCCACAGTCTTCTTGTGCTTCTTCTGTGCACCCATGTGTCCTCGTTCGTCCTTCGTCAGTCTTCGCGATGTGTGGAAAGCGGCGTGTGCCGACCTCAAGCTGTAGCAGACCGGGGCACCAACCGGCGATTGCGGCGTAGCCTCCGGCAAGGCCCGGGTGGCGAAACGGCAGACGCAGGCGGCTTAAACCCGCCGGCTCGCGAGAGCGTGTGGGTTCGACTCCCGCCCCGGGCACCCGCCGTCGCCATCGAGAAACCGAGGTCACCGAGAATGCCCGAGTACCGATTCATCCAGTACGAGCTGCTCGACGAGGGCACGATCGCGCGGATCACGCTCGATCGCCCGAGCAGTCGCAATGCGCAGAACCGCGGGCTGCTCGTCGAGCTCGATGACGCCTTCGGCGCCGCGGAGGCCGACGACCAGGTGCGGGTCGTGATCCTGTGCGGCGCGGGGCCGATGTTCTCGTCGGGCCACGACATGGGCTCGAAGGAAAATGCCGCGGAGATGCAACCAGGCCCCGACCAGCACGAGTCGTACCGCACCAATGGCGCCACGAGGAAGGGCGCGGAGCAGCGGATGCTCCAGGAGTGGCACTACTACTACCAGAACACCTTGCGCTGGCGGAGCCTCCGCAAGATCACGATCGCGCAGGTGCACGGCACCGTGTACGCGGCGGGACTGATGCTCATGTGGGCGTGCGACCTCATCGTCGCGGCCGACGACACCCGCTTCGCCGACGTCGTGGGCACCCGCCTCGGCATGTGCGGGGTCGAGTACTTCGCGCATCCGTGGGAGCTCGGCCCGCGCAAGACCAAGGAGCTCATGCTCACCGGCGACGCGCTCGACGTCGACGAAGCCCACCGCTTGGGCATGGTGTCGAAGGTGTTCCCGGTCGACGACCTCGGCGCGAGCACGCTCGAACTCGCGCGTCGCATCGCGTCGTTGCCGACGATGACGGCGCTGCTCATCAAGGAGTCGGTGAACCAGACCGTCGACAACCAGGGTTTCAACAACGCGCTTGCTGCGTGCTTCACCATGCACCAGCTCAACCACGCGCACTGGGCGGAGCTGCACGACGACGGCTGGCCGCTCGCGCGCGAGGAGGACGGCATCGCGAACTGGAAGAAGGGGCCGCCCGTCGTGCTCGCCGAGCCCCGCACCGTCCGCGCCGACTCATGACGTCATGAGCCGGCTGCGGTTCGGCATCGCCGCGATGTGCCGGAGCCTGCCCGAGTACGTCGAGTGGGCGAGGGTCGGCGAAGCCGCGGGCTACGAGCTGCTCGGCTACGGCGACAGCCAGAACATCCTGCCCGAGGCGTTCGTCACGATGGCGGCGATGGCCGACGTCACCGAACGCGTCCGTCTCTGCACCACGGTGAGCAACCCGTCGACCCGGCACCCGTCGGTCGCGGCAAGCGGGTTCGGCGCGTTGCAGCAACTCAGTGGCGGGCGAGCGGTGTTCGGCATCGGCACCGGCGACAGTGCGCTCGCCAACGTCGGCCTGCCGCGCGCGAAGGTCGACGAGCTCGCCGAGTACTGCCGGGTGTTCCTCGATCTCGGGCGCGGTGAGAGCGCCACGTATCAGGGCACAGCAATGCGGTTCCGGTGGGACTGCCCGCTCGTTCCGCTGTTCATCGCGGCCGAGGGACCGCGGGTGATGCAACTCGCCGGTGAGATCGCCGACGGCGCGATCTTCGGCAACGGCGTCTCCGACGACGTCGTGCGCGACAACCTCGAGCGTGTCATCGGCGCCGCGACCGCCGCCGGCCGCGACACCGAGCGCGTTCGAGCCCTGGTTCATGGTCAAGCTGATCATCTCCGACCAGCCCGAGCCGGAGGTGTGGCGCGACTACGCGTGGACGGTCGCAGCCTCGGCGAACCACGCGTTCCGCTTCACGTTCGCAGGCAAGTTCGTACCGGAGGAGTTCGAAGCGCCACTGCAGCGGCTGATGGACGGGTACCGCTCGATGGAGCACAACCAGGAGAGCGCGGGCGCGCACAACGGCGCGCTCGTGAACGACAACGGGCTCACGGAGTTCCTCGGCGAGCGGTATCTGATCGCAGGGAGACCCGAGCACATCGCCGAGCGCCTCCGTGGCCTGGAGGACGCGGGCGTGCGCAACGTGCTCATCTCGTCGATGTGGGGCGACCCGATGACCGAGACCCGTCGTCTCGCCGACGAGGTGCTCGCGCTCCTCTAGTACCGTGCGCCGTCGGAGTGACAGGTCACGACCACGGGGGGAAGCGTGGACACATGTCGGGCGGCAGTCTTCAGCGGCGACGGCACCTTCGAGGTGCGCGAGTTCCCGATGCCCTCGGCGCCTGCGGGCGGCGCGGTCCTGAAGGTCGAAGCCGTCGGGCTCTGCGCCAGCGACGTCGCCCAGCTGCACGGACACAAGCACGTTCCGGGTGAGGTCAGCCCGCTCGTACCCGGTCACGAGATCGTGGGGCGCATCCACGAGCTCGCGCCCGACGCCAACCTCGGCGTCACCGTGGGGCAGCGCGTCGGCGTCGACCTCATTCGCCGCTGTGGCGTGTGCGAGGTGTGTCGGAGCGGATCGCCGTACTGCCTGCAGATGCAGCTCTACGGCTACACGCAGGGCCTCGACGTCGGTACCGGCCTCCACGGCGGGTACGGCGAGTACATGGAGATCATGCCCAACACCCACTTCGTGCCGCTGACGGAGTCGGTCCCCGCGAGTCAGCTGTCGCTGTTCGAGCCGCTCGCCAACGTCGTCAACTGGTTCGGGCGCACCGAGCTTCAAGCCGGCGAGTCGGTCGTGATCCAGGGGCCGGGGCACATGGGCCTGATCTGCGCGGCGTACGCGAAGTTGCTCGGCGCGGGCACTGTCATCGTCACCGGCACCGCGCGCGACGGCGTGCGCCTCGAAGCCGCGACGCGGATTGGTGCCGACCACGTGATCGACGTCGATGCCGAGAGCGCGGTCGAGCGCGTCGCGCAGCTCACCGGCGGCACCTTGGCCGACGTCGTCGTCGACCTCACCGACGCGGCGGCGCCGGTCGGCATGTGCCTCGAGCTCGTGCGCCAGGGCGGCCGCGTCTTGTGGGCCGGGCTCAAGAACATGACTCCGGTGACGATCACGTCGGACCTCGTGCCGCTGAAGGGCCTCACCGTGGTCGGCGGCGCCGGTTCGACGGCCCAGTCCATGGACAAGACCGGCGAAGTCCTCAACTCCGGCGAGTACCCGACGCAGGCGCTGCAGGGTGAGGTGTTCACGCTCGACACCCTCGACCACGCGCTCTCGTTGCTCGCACGCGCGAACCCCGATGAGGACGCGGTGCGCGTCAGCCTCGTGCACGGCGAGTGACCCGAGCCCTCCGGTTCGGTTGCCAGTTCCAGGCGTTCCGCGGCCGGCGCGAGTTCCTCGACACCGCTCGCCGCATCGAGGACCTCGGGTTCGCGGTCGCGACGTTCCCCGACCACTTCGGCGGGTGGGCGAGCCCGTGGCCGTCGGTCGTCGCGGCCGCGTCGGTCACGAGCACGCTGCGGCTCGGCCCGATGACCATCAACAACGACCTGTGGAACCCGGCCGTGCTCGCGCGCGACGCCGCGAGCGCCGATCAGTTGAGCGACGGCCGGGTGGAGCTCGGGATCGGCGCCGGGTGGCGCGCCGCCGACTACGCACTCGCGGGGATCACGGAGGATCCGCCGCGCACCCGGATCGCGCGGCTCGCCGCGTCACTTGCCGTCATCCGCGCGTACTTCGGCGCCGGCGATGGCGACGGCGACCGATTGCGCCCGGTGCAAGCGAGGTTGCCGATCTTCGTCGGTGGCGGCGGGCGTCAGATCCTGCGGCTGGCGGCGACCACCGCCGACATCGTCGGCGTCCACGTGAACCTGGGTGGTGCCGGCGTCGCCATCGGCGAGAGCGGCGGCGGCGAGGAAGCCACTGATGACCGCGGGGTGCGCGTCGACGCGATCGAGCGGCGCCTCGGTTGGATCGCGCGCGATCGGCCCGCGTCGCTCCCCGCTCCCGAGCTGCACCTCTACGTGCTCGACGTCCGGCGCGGTGGGTCGAGCGTGGAGTCCGCCGAGGCGCCCGCCGCGACCTACGGCATCTCGCCGGCCGCGGTCGTCGAGTCGCCGTGGTTCCTCACCGGGCCGGAGGAGGAGATGGCGCGCAAGCTGGTTGCGATCAACGAGCGCTACGGCATCTCCTACTTCACCGTCGGTGAGGAGCACGCCGACGCCCTGCACGCGGTGATGAAGTACCTCTGACCGAAGGGAGCATCGATGCCATCGGGTGCCGTGAAGGCCGTCGTTCTCGTTTCCGACCTCGACGAGGTACTCGGGTTCCTCGAGCTCGCGGGTGTCGCACCGGTCGAGCGATTCGCATCCACCGGTGAGCAGGCCGCGATCGGCCTCGGGTGGCCCGTCGAGCACGGCGCGACCCGTGGCGCGGTCGTCGGAGCCCGGCAGGGCATCCTCGAGCTCGTCGAGATCCCGCCCGCGTTGCGCGATTCGGTAGCGCCCGGCGTCGCCGCGCTGAGCTTCGGCGTGCGCGACGTCGAAGGCCTCACCGCGGCCGCCGGTGGTGCCGGGCTCGTGGTCGACGGCCCTCACGACATCACCGGCGTCGACGGTGGCGTGTCCACGCTCACGCGCGTCTTCGTCGGCGGCATGACCTTCGAGCTCATCCGCTTCGGCTGACGCGCATCTCCGGTTCCTGTTCCATCGCGCGTTGCAGGGTCCCGAGCAACCGCGCGAGCTCGTGGCGCTCCGACTCGGGGAAGTGCGAGAGCACGTCGGACCAGTACTGCAGGTGTGCGTCGTCGACGCGATCGCACAGGGCCGTACCACGCGCGCTCACCGATACTTCCGACACGCGCCGGTTGTGCGAGCCCGGCGTCTCCACGATGAGGTGCGCGGCGCGCAACGGCTCGAGGTGACGGCTCACCGTCGACTTGTCGAGGTCAACGACCCGTCCGATCTCGGTGACGCTCAGCGGTCCCGACGACCGCAGCTTGTACAAGATCTTCCAGGCCGATTCGGGCAAGCCGGTGAGCTCGTCGATCTGCCGACGGCGCGCGGGGGAGCGCACCCACTCGTACCAGAACCAGAAGAACTCGTGCACGCTCGTCGCGTCGGCGAGCGGGTCGGCGCTCACGCCGTCACACCACCGCGGCGACCGCCGCGAGATCGTCGGCCGTGAGCTGCCACGCCGCGGCCCGCGCGTTCGCACGCACCTGCTCGGCGCTCGTCGCGCCGGTGATCACGGATGCGACGCCGTCTTGCGCCGCGAGCCACGCGACCGCGAGCTCGAGCAACGTGTGCCCCCGTTCGTCCGCGATCGCGGCCAGCGCATCGACGCGGTCGAAGTTCTCGTCAGTGGCGACGTGCGCGAAGAACGACATCGCGTCGAAGCGCGACCCCTCGGGGAACTCCTCGCCGCGCTTGTACTTCCCGGTGAGCATCCCGGACGCGAGCGGGAAGTACGGGACGATGCCGATACCCGCTTCGCGCGCGGCGGGAACGACCTCGTCTTCGACGGCGCGGTTGAGGAGGTTCCACTCGATCTGTGTGCCGCAGAACCGCGCCCATCCCTTGCTGGTCGACACCGCCTCCGCGTCACGGATCTGCGCGCCGGTCACGTTGGACGACGCGAGGTGGAGGACCTTGCCCTCGCGCACGAGCGCGTCGAGCGTCTCCAGCGCTTCCTCGACCGGCCCGACCGCGTCCGGGTAGTGCTGGTAGTACACGTCGACGTGATCAGTGGCGAGGCGCTCGAGGCTGATCTCGATCCCGGTGCGGATGCGCGCCGCCAGCACCCCCGGTGTGTACTTCTCGTCGCCCGGTCGGGGGAGGAACTTCGTCGCGATCGCCACCTCGTCGCGCCGCGAGCCGAGCGCCGCCGCGAGGAACTCCTCCGACTTGCCACCGCCGTACATCTCGGCGGTGTCGAAGTGGGTGATGCCCTCGTCGAGCGCGGCGTGCACGACGGCGCGTGAGGCCTCCTCGTCGATGCGCATGCCGAAGTTGTTGCAGCCGAGGCCCACCACCGAGAGCAGGGGCCCGTCAGTTCCGAGCGGGCGGGTGTCCATGAACGTGCCTCCGAGGGGTAGCGCGACTCGACGAGTTGTTGTATCATTACACCATATCCGGAGTCGAGAGTCGGGGGAGCCCCATGAAGCGTGTCCTGTACTCGGGAAGCGTGCACGACCAGGCCGAGAAGGACGCGGTGATGGAGGTCCTCGACGGCGGCGTCACCGCGTTCGCGATCGGCAAGAACGTCGCGGAGATGGAACGCCGGGTGGCCACGCTCTTCGGCAAGTCGTCCGGGATCATGGTGAACTCCGGCTCGTCGGCGCTGTACCTCGCGGTCGAGCTGCTCGATCTGCCCGCCGGCTCCGAGGTCATCACCTCCACGCTCACGTTCTCCACCGACATCTCGTCGCTCGTGCGCGCGGGGCTCGTGCCGGTGCTCGTCGACGTCGAGCCCGACACGTTCAACACTGACGTCGCGAAGATCGAGGAGCTCATCAGTTCGAACACGCGCGCGATCCTGCTGCCCAACCTGAGTGGCAACGGTCCCGACTGGGACGCTGTGCGCGCGATCGCCGACCAGCACGACCTGCTCGTCGTCGAAGACTCGTGCGACGCGCTCGGCCACACGCTGCGCGGCACACCGACCGGCTCACGCTCCGACATCAGCCTCACCAGCTTCGCCAACTCGCACATCATCACGTGCGCGGGCAACGGCGGCATGGTGGTGCTCGACGACGAGGCGCTCCGCGACCGTGGGCTGCTGCTGCGCCGCTGGGGTCGTCGCTCCGAGGTGCAGCTGTACGGGTCGCGCCAGGGCGAGCGCAACTTCTGGGAAGACATCGACGGCATCCACTACGACAACATGTTCATCTTCGACGAGCTCGGCTGGAACTTCGAGCCGTCGGAGATGGGCGCGGCGTTCGGCCTCTGCCAGCTCGAAAAGCTGCCGCGTGAACTACGCGCGGCGCCAGCGCAACTTCGCGATGTACAGCGAGTTCTTCGCGCAGCACGCCGACCGGATCATCCCGCCGCGGCAGACGCCCGAGCTCGACACCGCGTGGCTGTGCTACCCGATCATCGTGCGGCCCGACGGCGGCTTCACCCGCAGCGACGTACAGCACTACCTCGAGGAGCGCGCCATCGACACCCGCACCGTGTGGACGGGCAACGCGGCGCGCCAGCCGATGATGAAGAACGTCAACTACCGCGCACCCGAAGGCGGCATGCCCAACGCCGACCTCGTGATGACCGGCGGCATGATCCTGCCCATGAGCCACGCGATCGACGACGAGGGCATCAACTACGTCATCGAGCAGTTCGGGGAGTTCCTCCAGCAGCGCTGAGCCTGCTTCCCGCTGCACTCAGCCGGGAGCGTTCCTCGTCGAGGATCGGCGCGCGCTGGTCGCCGCGGCTGCGCGCGAGGGGCAGGAGGTGCTCGAGGAGCGTGTCACTGATGTCGCGTAGGGCCGTGACCTGCTCGGGAGACAATTGATCGAAGAGGTGCCGGCGCACGCTCTCGACGTGGCCCGGTGCCGCGGCTTCGAGCGCGGCGAAGCCGTCATCGGTGAGCACCGCGATCGCGCCGCGGCGGTCGCTCGGATGACGGTCGCGGCGGACCCACCCCAGGTTCTCGAGGCGCGCCACTGCATGTGACAGGCGGCTGCGCGACGACTGCGTGATGTCGGCGAGCTCGCTCATCCGGCGCGACCGGTCGGGAGCGTTCGAGAGCATCACCAGGATCTCGTAGTAGCCGTACGGCATCTTGGCGTCGCGTTGCAGGTCGCGTTCGAGCTCCTCCCACACGAGGCGGGTCGAGAACACCCACGCGAGCCAGGTCTGTTGCTCGTCGTCGTCGAGCCAACGGGTCTCGGGCATGGCGCGCACCCTACGTCGCGTCCGTAGGCTGCAGTGCATGGACACTCACGACGACCAGACCACGATCGAGACGATGACCGACCCGATGGTCGAGAAGCCGGGCGTCGAAGCGTCGTTCCTCCACTTCGACGACGTGAAGCCCCAACGCGTGCGTGCGCAGCTCCATCCCGACGGCTCCGAGCGCTCGGTGTGGGACCGCTGGTTCGTCATCAGCCGCGACCCGCCGTTCGTCACGTTGCACACGTCGTGGGATCCCGACGTGATCGTGCACCGGCACGGTCATCTCGGCCATCACCTCATGTACGTGCTCGAGGGCGGGATGTGGTGCGGCGACCGGTGGTGCACCGTCGGCACCTACATCGACCTGCCCGAGGGTGCGGCCGCGGGCCCGTACGTCGCGGGCCCCGACGGCGTCGAGCTGTTCGAGGTGACGATGGGCGACGGCCGCTCGTGGGCCAGCGACCACGAGGAGTTCTCACGCCTGCTCACGGAGCGCGGCGTCACGCCGCTCCCGAACCCGCCCATCGACCTCCCCGACTGGCTGGAAGACCGTCGCAACGACCAGACCCGGCTGACGTAGCTCCTGGCCGCACCGGCGATCACCGGGCCCTCGTCGACGGATCGAAGAAGAGTTCGAGCTGGATGTCGTCCGGATCATGCAACCGGTCTGGGGCGAACAGTCAACGACGAGTCGTAAGCTTTGGCCGACGAAGCCGCTCCACGAGTGGAGGCTGCTGCCGATGGCGACTGTCAGCGTGCGCTACATCGTGGACAACGTCGACGAGGCGATCGCCTTCTACTGCCGGCACCTCGGTTTCCACGAAGACATGCATCCAGCACCGACATCGCTGCTCACCGGAGCGTCAGGTGCCGGGCAGAGCAGATCGTCCTCGACGACCCATCCGGCAACCCCATCGAGCTCTTCGAACCAACCCTGCCCGAAGCAGCATCACTCGATCCGCCTTCCTGAGTCGCGAGTCCTCACGCTCGCGCCAGAACTGCGGCGGTCTCAGGTGGTCATCGCAGCGCCTCGTCGAGCCCGAAGGCCGGGTCGTGGTGTCCCACACGGAGACGGATCGCGTCGTGCATGCGATGACCGCCGCAGTCGGCGCCACGACGATCGACGGCAACGCGAAGTGTTGAGCGCCGGTGTCAGCCTCGCCGGAGAAGGGTGCCGGTGCCGAGGCCGCCGCCGCAGCACATGGTGACGATGGCGTGCTCGGTGTCGGAGCGTTGGAGCTCGTGGACGGCTTTGGTGGTGAGGATGGCGCCGGTGCCGCCGAGGGGGTGACCGAGGGCGATGGCGCCACCGTTGGGGTTGACGCGCTCCATGTCGCCCTTGTGGGCGAGCTCCCACGCGAGCACGACTGACGCGAACGCCTCGTTGATCTCGACGATGTCGATGTCGTCGATGGTCAGGCCGTTGTCGTCGAGGAGCTTCTGGGTCGCGGGGATCGGTCCCTCGAGCATGAGGACCGGGTCGCAACCCACGAGGCAGACGTCGACGATCGTGGCGAGGGGGCTGAGCCCGAGCGCGGTTGCCTTCTCGCGGGTCATGAGCAGCACCGCGCCAGCACCGTCCGCGATCTGCGACGACGTGCCCGCGGTGTGCACGCCGTCCGGACGGCCGGTCGGCTTGAGCGACGCAAGACCCTCGATCGTGGTCTCGCGCAGGCCCTCGTCCCGCGCGACCCGGTGGGTCGTGTCGAGCGGCTTCCCGTCGTCGCCGACATCGGGTGCGTCGATCTCGAGGATCTGGGTGCCGAAGCGGTCCTCGGCCCACGCACGCGCCGCGCGGTCCTGTGACTGCTTGCCGAACGCGTCGCAGTCGGCGCGGGTGAGCCCGCGTGTCTCCGCGATGCGCTCCGCGCCTTCGAACTGCGACGTGAACTCGTAGTGCGCCCAGTAGTTCTTGTTGACGGGCTTCCCGACGTTGGGGTCCTTCGGGATCGTGGAGCCCATCGGCACCCGGCTCATCAGCTCGACACCACACGCGACCGCAGCGTCGACGACGCCCGACGCGACCATCGCGTACGCGAGGTTGGTGGCCTGCTGCGACGAACCACACTGCGCGTCGACCGTCGTCGCCGCGACTTCCATCGGCAGGCCCGCGGTGAGCCACGCGTTGCGGGTCACGTTCATCGCCTGCATCCCGACCTGGCCCACGCACCCGCCCACGACCTGGCCGATCTCGCCCGGATCCACACCCGCACGCGCGAGCACCTCGGCCTGCACCGCCGCCAGCAGGTCGATCGAATGCATCGACGACAACCCGCCGTTGCGCCGCCCCACCGGGGTGCGCACCGCCTCCACGATCACGACTTCAGCCATCAACCGCTCCTTGTACCTCGGAATGGCTCGCTCGAACTCGACCGCGTCGCCATTGGACCAACATTGTGCCCGAGCCCGTCGCTCACGCGTCGCTCGGGCGTCGACGCGGGTTCCGCACGCGGCGCGCCGGCCCTGGGCCGCGACGGAAGCCAGCGGCAAGAATGGGCGCATGAAGATCACGCGGGGGTTCACGGGACGCGCGCACCCGGAGCGCAGCGAGCGACTGCCTCCCGGCCAGTACGACACGGGCAACAGCTGGCCGGTGCTCACGGCCGAGGTCACGCCCAAGCTCTCGACCGACACCTGGACGTTCCGCATCGAGGGTCTGGTCGAGCAGGAGACGACCTGGACGTGGGACGAGATCCACAAGCTCCCGGGATCCACCTACCACGGCGACATCCACTGCGTCACCACGTGGTCGAAGTTCGACATGACGTTCACGGGCGTCTCCGTCGACACGCTCCTCGACATCGCGCGTCCGCTCCCGGCCGCGACGCACGTGCTCGCGTTCTCGCACACCGGTTACACGACCAACCTGCCCCTCGCCGACGTCACCGGCGGCAAGGCGTGGGTCGCGTGGGAGGTCGACGGCAAGCCGCTCTCGCCGCAGCACGGCGGTCCCGCGCGGCTGCTCGTCCCGCACCTGTACTTCTGGAAGAGCGCCAAGTTCGTCGCCGGCCTGCGTGTGCTCGACCACGACGAGCCCGGCTTCTGGGAGCGGAACGGCTATCACGACCGCGGCGACCCGTGGCTCGAGCAGCGGTACCAGGGAGACTGACGCGCGTGGCCGACGCCGAGCCTGCGTCACCGTGGAAGTCCGCACGTGTGCTCGCGATCCGAGACGAGAACGCACGAACGAAGACGTTCCGCTTCGCGGTGGATCAGCCCACCAACCACCGCGCGGGTCAGCACTATGTCGTGCGCCTCACCGCGCCCGACGGCTACACCGCGTCGCGTTCGTACTCGGTCGCGTCGGCGCCCGACGGCACCAATGAGTTCGAGCTCACCGTCGAACGCCTCGAAGGCGGCGAGGTGTCCTCGTTCCTGCACGAGGTCGTGGAGGTGGGCGACGAGCTCGAGGTGCGCGGCCCCATCGGCGGCTGGTTCGTGTGGGACGGCGCGACGCCGGCAGTGCTGCTCGGTGGGGGATCGGGGATCGTCCCGCTGATGGCGATGCTCCGTATGGCCCGCGCGGCCGGTTCGTCCGAGCTCGTTCGGCTCGTCGTGTCGGTGCGCTCACCCGCCGACCTCTCCTACGCCGACGAGGTCGCGGGCCCCGAGACCACGATCGTCTACACGCGCGACGCGCCCCCGTCGGCGACGCGCCCGCCGGGCCGGCTCACGGTCGACGACCTGGCGCCGGCCCTGTTGCCCGACGCGACCGCGTACGTGTGCGGATCGTCGGGGTTCGCCGACGCCGCGAGCGATCTGCTCGTCGCCGCGGGCGTCGGCACCGATCGCATCAGGGTCGAGCGCTTCGGCCCGTCCGGTTGAACGGGCGAGCATCGTCAGGTGACGAGATGACCGACCCGCTCGTCGGCGACGCGGCGTTCACGTTCAATGCACCGCAGCTCGCCGCGCTTGCGGAGTTCGGGAGCGAGCGCGCCATCGAAGTCGGTGACGTGCTCTTCCGCGCCGGCGACGCGACCTACGACTTCTTCGTGATCCTCGAGGGCGAAGTCGAGATCGTCCGAACCGATCGAGAGAGCGAGGAAGTCCTTGCGGTCCACACGCCGGGTCGGTTCCTCGGAGAGCTCAACCTGTTGACCGGCCAGCGCGTCTACCTCACGGCGCGCGTGATCCGCCCCGGGCGCGTCATTGCGATCGCCAACCCCGAGTTCCGGCGCATCATGAGCTCCAAGCCCGACCTCGCCGATCCCATCTTCCGCGGGCTCATGGCGCGGCGCCGGCGCCTGGCCGAGGGTGGCGGAACCGAGGCGCTGCGGATCATCGGCTCACGGTTCTCGTCGGAGGCGATGGCCCTCCGCGCGTTCGCGGTGCGGTCGAAGCTCGCGCACTCGTTCGTCGACCTCGAGGACGAAGACGACGTCGGCGTGCTGCTGGCCAGCATGGGGCTCCGCGCGGCGGACACGCCGGTGGTGATCACGCCGACCGCGGTGCTGCGCCACCCGTCTCCGGGTGAGTTCGCCGAGCACCTCGGGCTCACGTTCCACAGCTCGCCGGGCTACCTCTTCGATCTCGTCGTGGTGGGCAGCGGGCCGGCGGGGCTCGCGGCGTCGGTGTACGGCGCCTCCGAGGGGCTCGACACCATCTCGCTCGACGCGGTGGCCATCGGCGGCCAGGCGGGCACGAGCTCGCGCATCGAGAACTACGTCGGCTTCCCGAACGGCGTGGCGGGCGAAGACCTCGCGGCTGCGGCCGCGATCCAGGCCATGCGGCTCGGTGCCCATCTCAACGCTCCGTGCGAGGTCGCGGGCCTGCGCGTCGAGCACGGCTTCCAGGTGGTCGTGCTCGCCGACGACAGTGAGATCCCGACGCGTGCGGTGATCATCGCGTCGGGCGCGCGCTACCAGCGCCTCGCGGTCGACGACCTCGAACGTTTCGAAGGCTCCGGGGTCTACTACGCGGCGACCGATCTCGAGGCGCGCGTGTGCACCGGGCTTCCCGTCATCGTGGTCGGCGGCGGGAACTCGGCCGGGCAGGCCGCGATCTACCTCGCGCAGCAGGGCAGCCAGGTGTCGATCGCGATCCGGCGCAACGACCTCACGGAGAGCATGTCGCGCTACCTCATCGACCGGATCGAGGCCGACCCGCGCATCGAGCTCCTCGCGTGCACCGAGGTGCGCGCGCTCACGGGCGACAGCCATCTCGACCACGTGACGGTCGAGCACACCCGCACGGGTGAGCTGCGCACCATCGGGTGCACGGGCCTGTTCTGCTTCATCGGTGCCGATCCGGCGACCGCGTGGCTGGGTGGCGCAGTCGAGCTCGACGACCGGGGCTTCATCCTCACCGATCGCTCACTGCCCGACGCCGTCGCGAGCGGGCCGGCGTTCGCGGCGCGCGACCCGTTGCCGTTCGAGACGTCGGTGCCCGGGGTGTTCGCAGTGGGCGACGTGCGCCACGGTTCGCTCAAGCGGGTGGCGGCCGCCGTCGGCGAGGGCTCGAGTGCCGTGCGCTCGGTGCACGACCACCTCGCGTCCATCGCGCCGAAACTCGGCTGATCAGACGCTCAGAACAGCAGCACACCGCGTGCGAGCTCGCCCGCGTGCATGTCGTGCATGGCCTGCTCCCAGTCTTCGAGCGGGTAGGTGCGGGTGACCATCTCGTCGAGCTTGAAACGGTGCTGCTGGTAGAGGCCGACGATGAGCGGGATGTCGTGGCGCGGGCGGGACTCGCCGTAGCGCACACCCATGATGCGACGGTCGAGGTGCACCATCGGGTTCACCGGCACCGAGATCTCGGTGCCCTGCGCCGGCACCCCGACGATCACCGCGGTGCCGCCCCACTCGAGCGAGTCGATGGCGGCGCGCAGCGCGACCGGATGCCCGCTGCACTCGAACGCCCAGTCGACGCCGCCCGCCGCGAACGGCCCCATGTCGGCGGTGTCACTGAAGGGCACGATCGAACGGATCTTGGCGGGGACGTCGCCGTCGGCGAGCACGAAGTGCGTCGCGCCGAACTCGCGCGCCAGCGCTTCCTTGTGGGCGAGGGTGTCGATGGCGATGACCGGGTAGGCGTCGGCGACGACGAGCGCCTGTATCGCGCTGAGTCCCACGCCACCAAGGCCCCACACCGCGGCCGTGTCGCCGCGCTGCACCTGCGCGCCGTTCCACACGGATCCCGCGCCCGTCATCACGCCGCACGCGATCAGGCACGCGGAGGTGAGCGGCACGTCCTTGTCGATCTTCACCGCCTGCAGCTCGCGGATCACCGTGTACTCGGCGAGCGTCGACGTGCCCGCGAAGTTCCCCGCGGGCTGCCCCTTGTAGAGGAAGCGCTCGGCGCGGTTGCCGATCGACTGCCGGCAGCGCGTGGGATGGCCGGTGTTGCACATGCGGCACATGCCGCAGTTCGCAATGGTCGAGAGCACGATGTGGTCGCCGACGGCGACGAGGGTGACGCCCTCGCCGATCTGCTCGACGACTCCCGCGCCCTCGTGACCGAGCACCGACGGCGCCGGCCAGGGGATGGTGCCGTCGAGCACCGAGATGTCGGTGTGGCACAGGCCCGACGCGACCAGCCGCACCAGGACCTCACCCGGCCCCGGGTCGCGCACGGTCAGCTCGTCGGTGAGCTCGGCCTTCCCGTCGCCCACGTACACGATGCCCCTCATGCGGTTCCCCCAACGTTCGAATCGCCGGTGATGCGGTAGAGCGCGGCGGCGTTCTTCCACAGGATGAGATCGCGGCTCTCGTCGTCGAGCCGGCCGAGCCCCGACGACGCGATGGCCTCGAGCGAGTGCGGCCAGGTGCTGTCGCCGTGCGGGTAGTCGGACGCCCACAGCACGTTGGTCGCGCCGATGTGCGGCAGCAGCTCGATGCCGAGGTTGTCCTCTTCGTACGTGAGGAACACCTGGCGCCGGAAGTACTCCCGCGGTGTCATCGGCAGCACCACGTCGGTGATGAGGTCGTGGTACTTCTCGTGCTCGTGGTCGAGCCGCTCGAGCAGGTACGGCACCCAGCCGAGGCCGGCTTCACCGAGCACGATGCGCACGTTCGGGTAGCGCTCGAGGATGCCGGAGAAGATCATGCCGGTGAGCATCTCGTCGAGCTGCAGCGGTGACACCGCGACCGCCGCCGGGAGCCGCCAGCTGCCCGCCTTCGCGGCGATGCTGTGCATGCCCTTGCCCAGATGGAAGCTGATCGGCAACGCGAGCTCGTTCGCGGTCGCCCAGAAACTCTCCCACGCGTCTTCGAACGCGGGCTCGTCGCTCACGAGGAGGTCGAGGATCGCGCCGCGGTGCCCGAGCTCTGCACACCGTGCGAGCTCCACGCGCGCGGACTCCGGTGAGTGCGACGGCAACAGCGCGAGCACGACCAGCCGATCGGGGCTCACGGCGTTGAACTCTGCCGCCCAGTCGTTGTACGCGCGCATGCACGCGGCCCGCACCTCGAGGTCCGGGATCGGGAAGCCGAGTGGCGGCCCGTAGACGACGTGGCAGTAGATGCCGTCGCGGTCCATGTCGGCGAGGCGGTCGAGCGGACGGCCCGGGCGGTAGCCGGGATCGTTGCGGTCGACCAGGCCCTTGCCCCTGCGCCCGCTCGGCCCGAGGGTGCTGCCGGCCAGCGACCACATGGCGCCGTCGGGGCCGTCGATCACATGCGGCACGTGCTCCTGCATGGCCCCCGGCACCCGGGCGGTGAAGAGATCCGGGGGGAGCACGTTGAGGTCCATGTGATCATCGGCGGAGATGATCTGCTCGGTTGGCACGCGTGCTTTCTACCAAGCAAGCGTTTGACTGGCAAGCGAGGACGCGCAAGAGTACGGAAAAGGGGGATGCGCAGCCCATGCACGACAGCTTGACCATCGGCGACACCCTGCCCGCGTTCGAACGCACGACCGACTTCCCGGAATGGAACCGGTACGCGGCGGTGAACGACGAGTTCATCGACGTGCACATGAGTGCCGACTGGGCCCAGGCCGCGGGCCAGCCCGACGTGTTCGGCATGGGCAACCTGCGCGTCGGCTACCTGCACTGCGCGCTCTACGACTGGCTCGACGGCCGCGGTGACATTGCGAGCTTCTCCTGCCAGTTCCGCCAGCTCAACTGGCGCCAGGACGTGCTCACCACTCACGCCACCATCACGGGTGTGAGTGAGGTCGACGGCCAGCAGGTCGTCGACCTCGCGGTCGGTGTCGTGAACCAGCGCGGGGAAGAGACCACGCCGGGCACCGCGCGTGTCGTCTTCTTCGACACGGCCACCGGCGCGCGCATGCCCGCCGAGCCCGAGCGCGCCGCGATCCCCGAGCGCGACCCGGGCGTCTACCTCGACGACGCGACGCTCGCGTGGTTGGGCAAGCCTCTCGCACCGTTGCCGTCGCTGCCGATCGACGCCAACGACATCCGCCGCTGGGCGCAGGCCGAGTACTACCCCGACGCGCCACCGGCCGCGTTGTTCGACGTGGAGGCCGCGCGCAACAGCCCGTGGGGCGAGCTGGTCGCACCGCGCGACTTCAACCCGTTCGCGTGGAACCCGGACCACCACCCCGAGGCCTACCCGTGGATGCGCGGCATGGGCACCGAGCCCGGGTACCGCGGCCTCAACGGCGGGCAGAGCAACTGGTACTTCGCACCGATGCGCGTCGGCGACGTCGTCACCGCCGACGTCACGCTCATCGACGCGTTCGAGAAGGAGGGCAAGGTGGGCACGATGATGTTCCTGGTCGACGAGACACGCCTCACCAACCAACGTGGTGAGCTCGTGCGCATCACGCACCGCGTGAGCATCTACTCCTGAGCCATGGACGACGGACCGGTCCGCATCGGCGCAGGGCTCTTCGCACTGCACGACCCGCACCGCGGGTTCGAGAAGGCGTTCAACCGCTACTACGAACGCGACCACATGTACGGCGCCGCGATCCTCGCGCCGTGGACCATCGCCGGGCAGCGCTTCGTCGCCACCAAGGACCTGAAGGCGATGCGGTACCCGCGTGAGAACAGCCCGTTCGGCCCCGTCGACGACGGCTCGTACCTCACCATGTACTGGATCGACGAGGGCAAGCTCGCGACGCAGCAAGCGTGGGTGAGTGAGCAGATGAAGTTGCTCGCCGAGGTCGGCCGCACCTTCGACGAGCGGTCGGTGCAGACCGCCACCGCGTACGACCACCTCGGGTCGTGGGAGCGCGACGTCGACGGCGTGCCGCCGTTCCTCGCGCTCGACCATCGCTACGCCGGCGTGGTGTGGGCGGTGCTCGAACGGACCGACGACGCTTCGGTGGAAGACCTCGCGGCGTGGCTCGCGGGCGACTTCCTGCCCGCGCGGTACGCCGACTCTCCGGTCGCGATCGGCGCGATGTTCTCACCGCGTCCGAAGGAGCCATGGTGGCCCGCGGCCGCGCCCGAAGTACCCGGTGTCGGGGAGCGGGTGTTCGTCGCGTTCTTCGTCGAGACCGACGTGCGCGAGGCGTTCGACCCGTGGTTCGCCACCCTGGGCGACGACCTCGCCGCGACCGGGCGTGCCCGCGCGCTCCTCGTGGCGCCGTTCATCCCGACCATCCCCGGCACCGACACGTACATCGATCAGCTCTGGTAGCTGCAGCACGAACCGGGCGAATCAGCAACGGAGGCACGATGGGACTGCAAGGGCTCGGATACATCGGCATCGCCAGCCCGAAGATCGACGAGTGGCGCACGTTCATGTGCGACGTCATGGGTGTGGGTGAGTCGGCGGGCCCGCCCGCCGGCGACGCCGACACGCTCTGGCTCAAGATGGACGACCGCTCGTGGCGCATCGCGGTGCACAGCGGGGAGCGCGACGAGTTCGCGTACGCGGGGTGGGAGGTCGGGAGCCCGTCGGCGTTCGGCAAGATGGTCGACCACCTCCAGAGCTCCGGCGTGAAGCTCGACCTCGGCACCGACGCGATGCGCGCCGCGCGTGGCGTCCTCGACGTCGCGGCGTTCGACGACCCGTTCGGCAACCGCCACGAGATCTACTACGGCCCGATCGTCGACGAGGAGCCGTTCGTGCCGCCGCACGGCGGTTCGGGCTTCGTCACCGACGGCGTCGGCCTCGGGCACGTGCTCTACGTCGTGCCGTCGTGCACGGAAGCCCTCGACTTCTTCACCCGCATGATGGGCCTGAAGGTCACCGACCAGTTCGCGTGGGGACCCAACGGCGCGGTGTTCATGCACACGACGCCGCGTCACCACAGCCTCGCCTACATCGACCTCCCGCTGCCCGGTGGGCCGGGCCTCAACCACTTCATGATCGAGAACCACACTCTCGAAGACGTCGGGCGTGCGTACGACCGGGCCATGGACACCGGCGTGAACATCGTCAACTCGCTCGGTCAGCACACCAACGACCCGATGTTCTCGTTCTACGCCGAGTCGCCGTCGGGCTTCAACGTCGAGCTCGGGTGGAAGGGCATGATGATCGACGAGGACAACTGGACCGTCCGCACCTACACGGGTCGCGGTGAGATGTGGGGCCACCGGGGCACGTTCATGGAGAACCTCGAATCGACCAAGGTCGACTGAGCGACACCATGCACGTCGTCGTACTGGGCGCGGGCGGTCTCGGCTGTGTCATCGGCGCACGGCTCGCGGAAGTCGGTGCCGACGTCACGTTGATCGCGCGCCCGCGCACGTCGAGGCGATCGAGCGCGACGGCCTGCAGGTCGGCGGGATCCGCGGCGACTCGGTCGTGCGCGACGGACTGCGCGCGCTCACCGACGCGCAGGAGATCGACGAGCCCGTCGACTACCTGATCCTCCTCACCAAGACGCGCGACACCGCCACGGCACTCGCGTCGGCCGATGCGCTGCGCGAGCAGGTCGGCACCGCGCTGTCGTTGCAGAACTCGGTGACGAAGGACGATCTGCTCGTCGACTGGATCGGCGATCGCGCGATCGGGGCCACGACCACGGAGGCCGGCACCATCGTCGGCCCCGGCGCGGTGCGTCACAACGCGACCGCGCCGACGTCGTTCTACTTCGGTGAGCTCGACGGCACGGTGTCGCCGCGGGTGACGGCGCTCGCCGAGCTGTTCTCGGGGGCGGGGATGGGCGCGCAGGCCACGCCCGACATCCGCCAGGCGGAGTGGGAGAAGCTGCTCCAGATCTCGATCGTGTCGGGGTTCGCGGCGTCGACCCTCGGCTACCGCGAGCCCGGCGCGTTCGCGTACGGCATCGCGGTACGCCCCGGCGCCGAGCACTACGTCGCCATGGCCAAGGAGCTCATCGCGGTCTACTGCGCGATGGGTTACGAGCCGCGCGACTTCTTCGCGCCGTTCTCGCAGTTCCGGCTCCTCGCGGCGAGCTCGTTCGAGGAGGCCGTCGACGCCACGTTGGCGCTCGGCACCGGCATGGTCGAGAACGGGATCCTCGGTCGCCCGTCGCTCCACGAAGACATCGTGCGCGGGCGGCCCACCGAGGTCGACGACAGCCTCGGCGCGTACCTGGCCGAAGCCGACCGGCAGGGGATCGCGGCGCCGACCGCACGCGGCGCCTACCGAGTCATCAAGACCCTGGAGGAGCTCGCAATGGGCAGCGAAGCATGAGTGCACGCGCCACGCCCGACGCGCTGTTGCCGCCGCTCACGCCGGAGCTCGAGCTCGTGCTGCTCGCGCGCGCGCTCTTCCGCGAAGGCTACGACGACCACCTCGCCGGGCACATCACGATCAAGCAGCCCGACGGCACGTTGCTCTGCAACCCGTGGTTCCTCCTGTGGGACGAGTTCACGCCCGACGACGTCGTGCGGGTCAACGTCGACGGTGCGTTGCTCGAGGGTCGTTGGCCCTATCCGCCGGGTGTGAAACTGCATTTCGAAGTGCACAAGCTGCGTGACGACGTGAACGTCGCGGTGCACAACCACCCACATTTCGCGACGTTGTGGGCGAACGCGCGGCGCATCCCGCCGTGCCTCGACCAGACGTCGGGCCTCGGTGGCGGCAAGGTCGCGCTCGTGAACGAGTACGACGGCTCCGTCGACAACGTGGATCACGCGCGCACCGCAGCGGCGGCGATCGGCGATGCCGACATCGCGCTGCTCGCCGGCCACGGGCTCTTCCTCGTGGGTGACGACGTCGCCGAAGCGCACCTCCGCGGGGTCGCGTTCGAGCAACGGTGCCGCGAGGCGTACCAGGTCGAGGCGCTCGGGGGCGGCATCGAGCTCGCGCCTGACGTGCAGGCCACGCTCGGCGTCGCCAAGTTCGACGGGTTCTGGGAGGCGATGGCGCGGCGCGAGCTCCGCCTCGACCCGTCACTCCTCGACTACGTCGAGCGGTAGCCGCGCGCAGCATGTCTCTGCTCGGACAGCGGGTGCTCCGCACCGAAGACCCGCGGATGCTCACGGTCGGGGGCACCTACGTCGCCGACCTCGTGCATCCGCTGCTCGAGGGGTGCGCGCACCTGCACTACGTGCGCTCGACGCACCGTCACGCGCGGCTTGCGAGCATCGACACGGCCGATGCACTGCACTCGCCGGGTGTGGTGGCGGTCTTCACCGGCGCCGACCTCGACGTGGGCCCGATGCCACCCGTCCTGCCGCGCTTCGATCCCGCGCTGTCACTCCCGTTGCTCGCGCGTGATGTCGTGCGGTACGTCGGCGAGCCGCTCGCGGTCGTGGTCGCGGAGAGCGGGGCGGAGGCCGCCGACGCCGCCGACCTCGTGATCGTCGAGTACGACACGTTGCCCGACGGCACGCCACTGTTCGACCATCTCGACGACGACGTCGCCGAGATGTATGCGGTCGGCGACGATGCCGAGGGCCTCTTCGACGGCTGCGACGTGGTTGTGTCGCTCGCGCTCACCCATCCGCGCATGGCGGCGTGCCCCCTCGAGACCCGAGCCGCGGCGTCGGCGTGGGATGCCGAGGGCCGTCTGCACCACTGGCTCAGCGTGCAGGCGCCGCACGCGGTGAAGATGGGCCTGCAGGCCGTCTTCGGCCTCGACCCCACCCTGGTGCACGTGGTCGCGCCCGACGTGGGCGGCGGCTTCGGCCCCAAGTTCGGCAACTACCCCGAAGACGTCGTCACCGCATGGGTGGCGCGTCGTATCGATCGTCCCGCGCGCTGGGTCGAGACCCGCAGCGAGAGCATGCTCGCGATGCACCACGGCCGCGCGCAGACGCAGACGGTCACGCTCGGTGGCACGCGCGCCGGTGAGCTGCTGGCGTACCACCTCGACGTCGAGCAGGACGCGGGCGCGTACGCGAGCCTCGGCGTGTACGTGCCCGAAGCGACGCTGCGCATGACGACCGGCGTGTATGCGATCCCGCGAGCACGCGGCACCGCGCGCGCTCGTCACTCCGCCACCACGCCGGTGTCGGCCTACCGGGGGAGCGGCCGGCCCGAAGCGACCGTCGCGATCGAGCGTGCCGTCGACGTGTTCGCGCGCAAGATCGGGATGGATCCGGTCGAGCTCCGGCGCCGCAACCTCGTCGGTGCGTCGGCGTTCCCGTTCACCACCCCGGTCGGCACCGTGTACGACACCGGTGACTACGAGCGCGCGCTCGACACGCTGCTGGTGGAGTCCGGGTACGAGAAGTTGCGAGCCGAGCAGCAGCAGCGTCGAGTCGACGGCGCGCGCGAGCAGCTCGGGCTCGGGCTGTCGCTCTACGTGGAGTCGACCGCCGCCGGCCCGGCCATGGAGTTCGGCACCGTCACGCTCCGCGTACCCGTCGACGGGAGTGACACGCGACTGGTCACCGTCGCGACCGGCGCGAGCGCGCACGGGCAGGGTCACGACACCACGTTCGCCATGATCGCGGGCGAGCTGCTCGGCCTGGCGATGGACGACATCGCGATCGTGCACGGAGACACCGACCGTGTCCCCGCGGGTCTCGGCAGCTACGCGTCACGTTCGGTGCAGCTCGCGGGATCGGCCATCCACCAGGCGTGCGAGGCCGTCGTCGAGGCGGCGCGGCAGATCGCGGCCGATCGCCTCGAGGTCGCGGTCGATGACATCGTCTTCGACCGCGAACGCGGGTGCTTCCACGTGATCGGCACGCCGTCCCGCACGATCGACTGGCCCGCCATCGCGCGCGAGGCCGAGGGCGGCGCGCTCAGCGAGTCGGCGATGTTCATGGGCACGATGACCTTCCCGTTCGGGGCCCATCTCGCGGTGGTCACCGTCGACACCGAGACCGGCCGCACGCGCGTCGTGCAACTCGTCGCGGTCGACGACGCGGGAACGATCGTCAACCCGCTGCTCGCCGAGGGTCAGCTGCACGGGGGGATCGCGCAGGCGATCGCCGAAGTGCTCTACGAAGGCGTGCAGTTCGACGAGGACGGCAATCCGCTCACCACCAATCTCGTGGACTACCTCATGGTGTCGGCGGCCGAGCTGCCGTTCTTCGAGCTGCACGGCATGGAGACGCCGACGCCGGCGAACCCGCTCGGCGCCAAGGGCATCGGTGAATCGGGCACCATCGGCGCCATCGCAGCCGTGCGCAACGCGGTGTGCGACGCCCTGGGCGCCGACCTCGACGCGCCGCTCACGCCGGAGCGGATCTGGCGTCAGCTGGAAGCCTCGGCGGGTCGATGATGCCGGGGATGCCCAAGACGATGATGCCGAAGAGATGATGAGAGTGTCGTCATGATGTACCTCGACCGCATCGGCGCGGAGTCCCGTCCGGAACGGCACACGTGGCAGCCCGACGCGTGCGCGCTCTACGCGATCGCAGTCGGCGCGGGGATGGCCGACGAGGCGTTCACCCTCGACACCTTCCACGGCAAGGACCAGCTCGTGTACCCGACGTTCGTGCTGTCGGGGGTGCTGTCCGCCGAAGCGGCGACGTGGCCCGACCCCGGGTTCATGACCGGCGACTACGACTGGGACGACCTCGTGCTGGGGGAGCAGGCGATCGTGTTCCACCGATCGGTGCCGGCGATCGGCGACGTGAACGTCGTCACGCGCGTCGGTGCCATCTACGACAAGGGCTCGGGCGCGCTCGTGGTGCTGGAGAGCGTCGCCACCGACAACACCACGCGCCAGCCGATGTTCACCGCGTCGACCGGCGTGTTCGTGGTCGGCCAGGGATCGTTCGGCGGCGAGCGCGGGCCCGCCTCCGCCGAACGCGTCTCGCTGCCCGAGCGCGCGCCCGACGCAACACTCCACGCAGTCACGTCGCCGGTGCAGACGCTGCTCTACCGCTACGCCGGGAACGACCGGAACCCGTTGCACTCCGAGCCCGAGACCGCGCACAAGCACGGCTTCCGTGAGCCGATCCTCATGGGCCAGAACACGCTCGGGTACGCGTGCCGCGCGATCGTGCACGCGCTTGCCGACGGCGACCCGTCGCGCGTGCGCTCGGTCGCGGGGCGCTTCGCCGCCGCCGGGTACAACGGCGACACGCTCGTCACCGAGATGTGGCACGGCGCCGATGTCGGGTGCGACGGACGCGGCGACGCGGTCGTGCTCTTCCGCGTGGTGAACCAGCACGGTGACGTGCTCGTCGACCGCGGGCGGGCCACCGTCAGTGCCGACCCCGGCGCTACCAAGCATTTGATTGGTAGGATCGACCGCTGATGGCCCAGCTCCCGCCGACGACGCGCCGAGACGAGATCGTGGCCGGCGCCGCGGAGCTGTTCGCACGCAACGGCATCGCGGCCACGACCGTGCGCGACATCGGCGAGGCCGTCGGGATGCTGTCGGGGAGCCTGTACCACTACTTCACGTCGAAGGAGGAGATCGTCGACGCGATCATCTCGTCGTACCTCGATGATCTCCGGCTCCGCTACCGCGACGCGATCGAGAACGTCGAAGACCCCGTCGAGCAGCTGCGCGCGCTGATCCACGCGTCGTTCCACTCGGTGGCCGAGTACCCGGCGGCATGCGAGATCTACCAGAAGGACTTCGGATACCTCACGCAGCTCCCACGGTTCGCGTACATGAAGCGCACCGCGAGCCAGACCCAGAAGATCTGGATGGAGACGATCCAGCAGGGCATCGACCAGGGCCTGTTCGTCAAAGACCTCGACCCGGTGATCGTGTACCGCTTCATGCGCGACGCGATCTGGATGAGCGTGCGGTGGCAGCACCCGGCCGGGCGCTATTCCGTCGACGAGGTCGCCGACGAATGTTCGCGCTGTTCCTCGACGGATTCCTCCATGCCCCTTGAGACGGGAACGCTGTGGGCCCTCGTCGACGAGCGCGCCCACACGGTTCCGGACGCGCTGCTCGCGGTCGACGAGCACGGCCGCAGACTGACGTTCGGCGAGTACCGCGATCAGTCGGAGCGTTGCGCCGCGTACCTGACGTCATTGGGCGTTGCACCGGGCACACGCGTCGCGTGGCAGCTCCCCACGTGCCTGGAAGCGATCGTGCTCGTCGGCGCGCTGACGCGCATCGGCGCGGTGCAGATCCCGGTGTTGCCCATCTACCGCGAGCGCGAGCTGCGGTTCATCCTGGGTCAGGCGCAGCCGTCGGTGTTCATCGCGCGGTCCAGCTTCCGCGGCTTCGAGGCCGCGGCCGTCATCGAAGGTCTGGTGGGGGAGCTCGGTCTCGACTGCCGCGTCCTGCTCGGTGACGGCGCGCTGCCCGATGGTGACCCGACGCAGCTCCCGGCGCCGCCGACCGATCCCGAGGAAGTGCGCTGGATCTTCTACACCAGCGGCACCACGGGCGAGCCCAAGGGCGCCCGGCACACCGACGCGTCGATCATCGTCGGCTCGGCCGGCGTGGCCGACGCCTACGCCGTCACCGAGCGCGATCGCTATCCGATGGTCTTCCCGTTCACGCACATCGGGGGCATCGGCATGCTGGTCATCCAGCTGCTCACGGGCGCGGGCGCGATTCTGGTCGAGCAGTTCGACGCCGACACCACACCCCCGATCCTCGCCGCCAACGGGTTGACGATCGCCGCGGGCGGCACTCCGCTCGCGCTCGTCTACCTGCAGCAGCAACGCAAGCACCCCGACGAGCCGCTGTTCCCGGATCTGCGCGCCACGATGACCGGCGCGACCGCGACCCCGCCCGGGCTGCACGGTGAGCTCGAGCGTGAGCTCGGTGGCATCGGCGCGCTGGCGTGCTACGGGCTCACCGAAGCGCCGTTCCTCAGCGTGAGCTCGGTGGGCGATCCCGGTGTGAAGCGGGCGGAGACCGTCGGGCGCGCGGTCGCGGGCGCCACGTTGCGCATCGTCACGCTCGACGAGACCGTCGCGCCGCCGGGAGTCGAAGGTGAAGTACGCGCGATCGGCCCGCAGATCTGCAAGGGATACCTCGACACGAACCGCAATGGCGAAGCGTTCGACGCCGACGGCTGGTTCCGCACCGGCGACCTCGGCCGGCTCGACGACGAGGGCTACCTCGTGATCACCGGGCGCCTGAAGGACATCATCATCCGCAAGGGTGAGAACATCGCGGGCAAGGAAGTCGAAGACGTCCTCTACGAGCACCCCGCGATCGCGGAGGTTGCCGTGATCGGGCTCCGCGACGACGCACTCGGCGAGCGGTGTTGCGCGGTGGTCATCGTCCGTGACGGTGAGGAACCGCCGACCCTCGACGACATCGTTGCGTTCTGCCGCACAGCCGGTCTCGCCAATCAGAAGATCCCCGAGCAGCTCGAGCTCGTGACCGAGCTTCCCCGCAACGCCAGCGGCAAGGTGCTCAAGTACGAGCTGCAGGCGCAGCTCGGTTGAGGCGGCAATGAGCCCGGAGCGGCGGCTCGTCGCGGTGGTCCTGGAGGTGGCGGACCTCGTCGCGTCGGTCGCGCTCTACCGCGACGGGTTCGGCATCGACCTGCACGCCGCCCATCACGACGACGACGACCGCTGGATCGGCGGGCCGCACGCCGCGTTCTCGTGGTCGGACGGCGCGTCCCTGCACTTCGCTCTCTACCAGGTCAAGGGTGAGGCTCCGACGTCGGGCGCGCAGATCGGGTTCGCGGTTGCCGACATCGACGACGCGCACCGGAATGCGGTCGCCGCGGGCGCGACCGTCATCCACGATCCGATCGCGCAGCCGTGGGGCACGTCGGCCCGCTACTTCGACTTCGACGGCAACGTGATCGAGCTGACCCAGCACTCGTAGTTCGCAAGCGGGGAGATCGGGTATCACGACACCGATGATTCGCGATCCGTCGAGGCGTCAGTACCGATGCCGGATCGCAGGACGACGACAGGAGCAGAGCCAATGCCGCGCATCACCCCCAACCTCTGGTTCGACCTCGAGAGCGTCGAGGCCGCGGAGTTCTACGTCTCGATCTTCCCCAACTCCGAGATCACGACGATCACGCACTACGGCGAGGATGCGCCGCGCCCTGCCGGCACTGTGCTGAGCGTCAACTTCGTGCTCGACGGTCAGGAGTTCACCGCGATCAACGGGGGTGACCAGTTCACCTTCGACGAGGCGATCTCGCTGGCGATCAACTGCGCCGACCAGGACGAGATCGACTACTACTGGGCCAAGCTCACCGAGGGCGGCGGCGAAGAGGGCCCGTGCGGGTGGTGCAAGGACAAGTTCGGCCTCTCGTGGCAGGTCGTGCCCGAGGGCTGGGAGGCGATGATGACCGACCCCGACAAGGACCGCGTCCAACGGGCGATGCAGGCGATGTTCCAGATGACGAAACTCGACATCGCCGCCCTCCAAGCCGCCGCCGACGGCAAGTAGGCGCTCGTCGATGGACTCGGATGTTGGATCATGGAGCATGGTGGCTGCGCTCGACGTGTACCGGCCAGGCGAGTGGCACGACTTCTTTGTCATGGTCGGCGGCGGTGCGGCGGTGCTCACTGGTCTCGTCTTCGTCGCGATGTCACTCAACGTCAACGTGATCGCAGAAGACGCAACTCACCGCTACCGTGCGATCGGAACCCTGACGGGGATCACCGCCGCGTTCGTCATCTGCGCACTCGCGCTCATGGGTGGCCAAGACCATCGTGCCGTGGGAGCGGAGTGGTTTCTCGTCGCTGCTCTCGCCGCGGTCGTCTACGTGTACGGCTATGTCCAGGCGATGCGGCGATCGGGAACGGAACGATGGCTTCGTCCGGGCCGCGTCGTCGGCGCTTGCGTGCTCTACCTCGCTGAACTTACGGGTGCCGCGATCCTCTTCGCAGGTCATGAAGCTGGGCTCTACGTCGCCTCGGTCGCGCTGGTTGTTCTGCTCGCATACATGATCTCTGGGGCGTGGCTGCTCATCATTGGCGTCTCGACGCACAAGACGGACTGACTACGGGAAGCGCTATCAGCGATCCTGGTTCTCGAACATCTCGCGCGCCATTGTGATCGCACTCATCGCGCTGGGCCACCCGGCGTAGAACGCGAGGTGTGTGATTGCCTCCACCAGTTCATCGATCGTCAGACCGTTATCGACCGCTCGACGAAGGTGTGACCTGAGCTGATCTGTCCGATACAAGGACACGAGAGCTGACACCGTGACCAGACTCCGGTCACGTTTGGAAAGCCCGGGACGTTCCCAGATGTCTCCGAACAGCACATCATCGGTGAGCTCGACGAGCTTCGGCGCAAAGTCGCCGATCAACTGTTGCGCCGGGGATTGTTCAACGCTCATTCGGCACTCCTTCTCTTGCCGCCATCACACTTGACGGTCCAAGCTCGCACGTATCCGGATGTGCGTCAGTCTCACCTCGCCGCCACTCCAACGCACGATCCTTGGATCGCGCGATATCTGCCGCACTGTGTGGCACTGCATCGGGCAATATGCGCCGAGTGGAGTTGCCAGTTCCCGCCGCGCTTGTTGACTGCATCGACTCGGGTCGGTGGCCATCGCGAAGATGGCTTCAGATCACGAGCAAGCTCGGTGGTGTTCTCGCGCCACAGCACGCTGACCTCATGGACCTGTGTTCGCCGCTGTTCCACACGCTGGCAGAGGGTGGCCCGTGGTATCGGCTTCCTGTGGCTGCACCATGGGCCATCAACCACGAACTGGCGTTGAAGATCGGCGGCTTTGAAATCGGCACCGACTCCGACATCGTGCACGACTATCGCGAATCCCTCGATCAACCGGTGGGCGCTACCTGCGTTGGGGACCGGCGCGCACAGCTCCCGCCGATTTCGACGCGAAGGCGTTCGGCAGCGTCAACTACTGCATCAATGATTGGGCCGTGCTCGCGTCGAATGTTGAGGAGTTCGTTGGACTACTCGACCTTGACTCAGCAGCGCCATAACTGATGCGGATCTGCACCACGCGCGGGCGACTCCGGTTGCTCGTCGAGCCGACGTTCAGAGTCACGTCAGGAAAGCGGTTCCGCGGAACCGTTGCGAGGCAGAAGCATCTCGAGCGCACCGAAATCGACGTCCGCTCACCGATCGGTCCGGAAGAGCGGTTCCGCGGAACCACCTGGCCTGCGCCGAGCCTCGAAATTCGCTCGTTCGGGATGCTTTCAGCGACTCATCACCTGGTCGGCAAGGATCTGGCGGTGAAGGAGTTGCGGTCGCCCATGCTGCAGACGGAGCGGCTGGTTCTCCGGCGGTGGCGTGCCGACGACCTGGCCCCGTTCGCCGCGCTCAACGCCGATCCGGTTGTGATGGAGCACTTCCAGCAGCCGCTCACGCGTGCCGAGAGCGACGCGTTCGTCGAGCGGATCGAGGCGGAGTTCGACGACTGTGGGTTCGGGCTCTGGGCCGTCGAAGTCCGCGGGGAGGCTCCGTTCATCGGGTACGTGGGGCTCCACCGGGTCCCGTTCGAAGCGCCGTTCACGCCGGCGGTCGAAGTCGGGTGGCGTCTTGCCCGTGAGCACTGGGGCAATGGCTATGCGGCCGAATCGGCCCGCGTTGCGGTCCGCTACGGATTCGACGAGGCTGGTCTCGACGAGATCGTGTCGTTCACGAGCCTGGGCAACGAGCGCTCGTGGCGCGTCATGGAGCGCATCGGCATGGTCCGCGATCCGAACGGCGATTTCGACCACCCGAACGTGCCCGTCGGGCATCGCCTCCGGCGTCACGTCCTGTACCGGATCCCGCCCCGCTAGCGTCCGCGTCATGACTGAAGCAGATTCCACGCCCGAAGCCGTCGCGCGCGAGTACTTCCGACGCATGCAGTCGGGAGAACCGGTCGTGGAGCTCTTCACCGAGGACGGCGAGCTCATCGGGCTCGGCGCGCGCGTCGTTGGTCGCGACGCGATCCGCGAGTTCTACGCGACCGCGCGCAGCGACGCCTCACCGTGCCCCGAGCCACTGACCGTCGTCGCACTCGGTGATCGGGTGTTGGCCGAGGCCTACATCCACCTCGCGAGCGGTGAGCGCATGCACGTAGTCGACGGCTTCGACGTGCGCGACGGATTGATCTGCTCGCTCACGTACTTCACCGCCGATTACCCGGACGCCTGACTCAGGCGCTCGACTTCCGCAGGCCCGCCGCGTGCGGGCTGTCGGGCGGCGGCAGCGGGTGGCGGAACAGCGCGGCCGCGTTCTCGTGGGTGACGCGCGCGAGCTCGTCGTCGTCGAGATCCGCGAGCAACGCTGCGAGCGTCGCCTGTGAGTCCGGCCACGTGCCGTCGGCGTGGGGATAGTCGGTCTCGATGCAGATGTTGTCGATGCCGATCGCGTCGCGCGTCGAGATCGTGGAGCGGTCGTCGATCGAGCAGAACCAGAAGTTCCGGCGGAACACGTCGCTCGGGCGCTCCGCGTAGAGCGGGTCGTAGCCCGCACGGTCGACGATGTGATCGAGGCGATCGATGAACATCGCGACCCAGCCGATGCCGGCCTCCGACATCGCGATCTTCAACGTCGGGCGACGGAACGGGTAGCCCGACCACAACCAGTGCGCGGCTGCGGTCACCGCCGTCGTCGCGAAGAGCGTGCCGCCCAGCTGCAGGAGCGGTGCGTCCTCGGTGAGATCGGTCGGGAACCCCGAGGACCCGATGTGCAGGCAGATCACGGTGTCGGTCTCGACGCACGCGTCGATCAACGGGTCCCACGCGCCGGAGTGCAGCGTCGGGAGACCGAGACGGTGGGGAAGCTCCGGGAACGTGAGCGCGCGGAACCCGCGCGCCGCGTTGCGGTGCACTTCCGCCGCGGCGGCCACGGGGTCGGCGAGGTACGTGATCCCCGTCGGGATGCTGCGATCCGGATGCGGCGAGTACCACTCGTCGTGGTACCAGTCGTTCCACGCGCGCACGGTCGCCAGCCCGAGATCCGGATCGGGGCAGCGCCCGAACACCGAGCCGCAGAAGCCGGTGATCTGCGACGGGAAGTTCACCGACGCCCACACGCCGTTGAGGTCCATGTCGTGCACGCGCGCTTCGATGTCGTAACAACCGGGTCGTACCTCGTCGAAACGTGTCGGCTCGAGCGTCCACTCGTCGCGCGGACGGCCGGCGACCGCGCCGAGGCAGGGGAGCTCGAAGCGCTCGCCCTCGAACTGCCACGCCTGGTTGCCGTCGTCGTCCTCGACGACCCGCGGTGCGCGTGACTGCAACCGCGTGGGCAGCCGCCCTTCGAACATCCCGGGTGGCTCGACGAGGTGGTCGTCGACCGAGATCACGGTCAGCGCGATGGGCCGCGCGTCGGGATCGGGCAGCAAGTGATGTGCTCTCGTGGTCGCCATCGGGCCTCCTCGACCCCGCCATGCTGACACAGTGTCGTCCGCGCTTCGATCTGCGGCGGCTCGTGAGCGGGGACCAGGAAGTTGGAGTGCTCGTTCATCGGAATGTCTCCTGATCGCTGCCCAAGACGCCGCGGCCTGTACACCGATCCGCCCCACTGCCGACGGAGGGCGGGGCTCGACGACTTCCGGTCGAGCCCCGCCCGGCGGTCACAGCGTCGCGAGGTAGGCGGCGAAGCGGTCGAAGCTGCTCTGCATGCCGGCCTGAGCCTCGGGGCTCCGGTACATCTCGGGGACGTTGGTCTGGTGGACGAAGACCTCGGTCCGGCCGTCGCCGAGGTCGGTGAACGTGCTCGACGTGGTCATCCCGCCCTCGACGTCCGGCTCCGTCCACACCAGGCGCTCGGGCTCGACCACCTCGACGAAGACGCCGCGACTCGGGTACTCGGCGCCGTCGGCGTCGTTCACCATGATGGTCTCGAAGATGCCGCCGGGCCGCGGGTCGACCTTGATGTTCTCGATGGGGGTGCTGACACCCACCGGGCCCCAGAAGTGGGTGAGGTGCTCCGGTTCGATCATGCATCGGAACACGAGCTCGCGCGGCGCGTCGTAGATGCGGGTGTACGTGAGCTCTCCGAGGTTCGTGTTGGTCTCGCTCATCGCGGGTTCTCCTTGTCTGCTGCTTGGCTCTGGGTTCGTTGGATGTCCTTGAGGTGCTGCTCGAGGCGGTCGAACCGGTCCTTCCAGACCTGCTTGTTTCGCTCGATCCAGTCGACGGCCTGGTCGAGGTGCTCCGCCTCCAACCGGCAGGGCCGGTACTGGGCGTTGCGGCCCCGGCTGATCAGCCCGGCGTGCTCGAGCACCTTCAGGTGCTTCGAGACCGCCTGCAGGCTCATGTCGAAGGGCTCGGCCAGCTCGTTCACCGTCGCTTCCCCGGTGGCGAGGCGAGCGAGGATCGCTCGGCGCGTCGGGTCGGCGAGGGCTGCGAACGTGATGCTGAGCTCGTCGTCTGCCATCTGTATTCTACCAGTCTGTTTATCAACTGATTAGTTGAGTATGGCGGGCTTGGGACGGCCTGTCAAGCGCGTGACCGCCCCGGGGCCGGTTCCTGCTGGCGTAGCCTCCGGGCGATCCGAGGCCCGACCACGCGTGAGAGGCAGCGACCGTGAACTCCGTTCTCCGGCTGAACATGACGCTCCCGGGGCTCGATCCCGACCGGCTGTCGGCGATGTACGCGGCGTCCCTCGAGCTGGCCGCATTCGCCGATACGTCCGGATTCACCGCGGTGACCACCGACGAGCACCACGGCGCCGACGACGGGTGGATGCCCGCCACGCTCGTGTACACCGGCATGCTCGTCGCGCGCACACAGACGATCGCGGTCGCGGTGCAGGCGTTGCTGCTGCCGTTGCACGACCCGCTGCGCGTCGCGGAAGACCTCGCCGTCCTCGACCTCGCGAGCGGCGGACGGGTCGCGGTGACCCTCGGCGTGGGCTACCGGCCCGAGGAGTACGCGGCGCACGGCAAGAGCTGGGTGGATCGCGGCAAGCTGATGGACGAAGGGGTCGCGGCGTTGCTCGACGCCTGGACGGGTGAGCCGTTCGAATACCGGGGCACGCGAGTACGCGTGACGCCCGTCCCGCGTACGAAGCCGCATCCGCCGATCATGATCGGCGGCAGCGCGCGTCCAGGTGCGCGGCGCGCGGCGCGATTCGGCCTGCCGTTCGCGCCGCCCGCGTACCTGCCGGAGCTCGAGGCGTACTACGACGAGCAGTGCGCGGTGCACGGCACGACCGGCTTCGTCGTGTCACCACCACCCGACCTCGCGCTCGTGTTCGTGAGTGAGGATCCCGACAGGTCGTGGGCGGAGATCGGCCCGTACTTCCTGCACGAGGCGACCACCTACGCCGGATGGCAGACGCCCGACATCCGGTCGTCGGTGCACTCGCACGCCACCACCGTCGACGAGCTCCGCGCCGAGGGCATCTACGCGATCCTCACGCCCGAGCAGTGCCTCGAGCGTGCGGAACACGGTGGCGATGACGGCGTGATGGTCCTGCACCCGTTGTGCGCCGGCATCCCCGTCGACCGGGCGTGGGAGTGCATGCACCTCTACGCCGACAAGGTCCTCGGCGCTTCCTAGCTGCGTGCGCACCTTCTCGTTCGTGGTCGTGTCAGGACCTCCCGGGAGTGGGAAATCGACGCTCGCGGCGTGCCTCGCCGATCGGCTCGCGCTCCCGCTCTTCGCCAAGGACACGATCAAGGAGGCGCTGATGGACTCGCTGGGCGTGCCCGACATCGAGGCATCGCGACGCTTGGGTGCGGCCGCAGTCCGCACGCTGCTCGCGCTCGCGCACGAGAACGGCGGCGGTGTGCTGGAGAGCAACTGGCGCGCCAGCGTGTCGCTCGATGATCTGCGCGCGCTCCCGGGTTCGATCGTCGAGGTCTTCTGTGACTGCGACACCGTGGTCAGTCGAGCCCGCTATGCGAGTCGTGGTACGACCCGCCACCCAGGTCATTTCGATGCGGCCTGGGTCGACGACGACTCGCTCTGGACGGGGGAGGTCTCGCAACCCCTCGACGGTGGTTGGCCGGTCCTGCGCGTCGACACCTCGGCAGCCGTCGACGTCGATCTCCTCCTCACCCGCTTGTCGACGAGCTGAGCTATTCGGTCGTCAGTCCCGCGAGGGACGCGAGCGTCGCGCCCGCGGCGCCCGCGGGTACCCACCAGGTGTCATCGCCGACCACGCCGTCGACCGCGACGCCGCGGTCGCCCTGGTAGGCGCGCACGGCCGACTCGGTCATCGGGCCGAAGCTGCCGTCGATGCCGCCCGGGTCGGTCGCGGGATCTTCGGTGCTGTACACGGTGAGGCCCTGCTGGAGCGCGGCGACTTCGGGCCCCGAAGCGCCGTTCGCCAAGAGCGGCGTGTCGGGATCGGCCGGGAGTGCGCCCCACGTCGCGGGACCGACGATGCCGTCGACCACGAGCCCCGCACTGTCCTGGAAGTCGTGCACGACTTGGTCGGTGATCGGGCCGAAGGTGCCGTCGATGCCCGTGTAGTCGAGCAGCTTCATCTCGACGAAGAGTCGTTGGAGCCGCGCGACGTCGGTGCCGGTCGCGCCGATGCTGAGGGTGGGTCCGCTGTTCATGAGCAACCTCTTCCTGCCGTTGGTTGTCGATGGACACGCCCCACCGCAGAGTGTGACGAGCACCCACCAGGCGGTCAACCCAAGGATCGCGAAAGCGAATCGACCAGCCCGAAGGCTGGCCGATCGGGACGTGCGTGATCGCGGGTAGGTCACATGGGGAGGGCTTCGTAGACCTCCACGGTGCCGCCGACCTCGAGCACAGGACAGCCCTTGGCCAGGGCTGCCGCCGCGTCGAGGCTGTCGGCCTGGAAGACGGAGTAACCAGCAAGACCCGCGGTCGTGGCGCCGATCGATCCGTCGGACTTCACCGCGGTCGACGGGCCGAACGGCGCACCGCCGTCGACGACCGCCGCGCCCACCTCACCGAACCAGTCCATCCACGCCTTCATCGCGGCTTCCTGGGCCTCGGGCGTCTCCGCCATCGTGCCGCCC
Source organism: uncultured Actinomycetes bacterium (assembly GCA_963721435.1). GTDB lineage: Bacteria > Actinomycetota > Acidimicrobiia > IMCC26256 > DASPTH01 > CAVRJC01. The sequence continues at coordinate 396,267 of CAVRJC010000012.1, read as the reverse complement.
TTGTACGCGAGCAAGAAGTTCGCCATGTCGTCTCCCTTGATCGGGCCGGCGGTGCCGGCGTCGTCGACGGTCGCACGGCGCCTCGTGGCCGGCTTCCGACAGACGACGAACGCCGAGCCCGGAGATCGACAGGCACGAGCGAAAATCTTGTCCTAGCTCGCGGCGGCCCCGATCGGAGCGGGCGCGCTCACCGACTGCCGAGCAAGTGCCAGTTGAGTGTGAAATAGCCACCTCAACTGCCACTTGCTCGTGGCGCGTCAGCCCTCGGCCAGGAGCTCGGCCGCTTGCTTCTCGACGACCGTTCCGGTGAAGAAGTCGGGGTTCATGCCGCCGTGGAGGCGTACCGCGTTGGCGAAGGTGAAGTCGCGGAACGCGGCGTCGTCCATGAGCCCTTCGTCGACCAGCTTGTGCGCGGTCGGGATCACGTCGCGCATGTCGGTCACGTCGAAGTGCCCGATGTCGGAGCCGAGCATGGGCTGCAGTCGCGCGCCCATCGGGTTGAGCCGCTCGTCCATCGACGCGGCGACCATGCGGTCGTCGCCTTCGCACCCGTAAAAGAACGGCGGCACGAACAACTGCGCGAAGTCTTCTTCGCTCGTGATCTCGCACGCCCACCAGTCGTCGAGCACCTCGGGGAAGTCCGACCACAGGGAGTCCTGCACGAGGCGATCGCGGATCGCCTTCACCTTCGGGTGCGCGTACGCGTCGATGATCTCCGCGAACAGCGACGTGTCGAGCAGCTGCGGGTCGAGGTGCACGATCGCGTCGCCGTTGCGCTTCTCCCAGTGCTCGAGCATCCGGCAGTAGAGGCTCTGCCCCCAGGTGACGCCGCCCTCGAGGAACCCGAACCGCAGCTCGGGGTACCGGCGCGTGACACCACCGAAGAACAGCGACTTGGCGAGTGCTTCGCCACCCTCGGCGAAGCCGCCGATCTGGTTGTACTGGTGACGCGTGACCGACGCGCGACATCCCTGGCCGATCGGGCCCGAGTGGAACGTGGGCGCGACGCCGAGGTCGATGCACGTCTGCCACACCGGGTCGTAGTCGTAGGGGCTGTCGATGCCGAAGCAGTCCTGGTAGAGCACCGACCGCGCCAGATCGGGATGCTCACGCGCGAACTGCGGTACCGGGCGCACGACATCGCCCGCGAACACGCACGCCTTGAGGCCGAGCTCGCTCCTGACGTAGCGCAGCTCGTCGATCGCCTCTTCGGGCGTGTGCATCGGGATCACCGCCGCGGGCGTCATGCGGTCCGCATACGGGGCGAACATCTCCGCGTTGTACAGGTTGAACGCGCGTGCCGCGGCGCGCCGTAGGTCGTCGTCGGCCATGCCCGGCAACGTGATCACCTGCAGGCCCTGCCCGGGGTACACGATCGTGAAGTCGAGGCCGATCTCATCGAGGCGCTCGTACAGGTAACCGGGGAGCACGGTGGTCGCGCGGTCGCGCGTGTTCTCGGTGGGCACCGGCCACCACACCGGCACGGTGGTGCGGCGGTCGTGACGTTCGTCGACGGTCTCGCGGAACGCGCGGCGCTGGTTCATCATGTAGCCGATGAGCTTGTCGGGCATCGCGGGCCCGCCGACGTCGCGGATGAAGTCCATCACCACCGCGAGCACCTCGAGCTGGTGCGCGTCGGCGTCGACGATCGGATGATCGATCTGATCGCGGACGGCGCGGAGCCTGCTGGACGGTTCGCCGACGTGTTCCACCGAAGACCTCCCCCACGGGGTGGACTGCCAAGCAAATGCTTGATTAACGTTACCGCCCTGACCTGAGGGGGGCAACCGATGGGTATCTGCGACGGACGAGTCGTCGTGATCACTGGAGCGGGCCGGGGTCTCGGCCGCTCGCACGCGCTGGCATTCGCACGTGAGGGCGCCAAGGTCGTGGTCAACGACCTCGGGGGCGCGTCCGACGGCACGGGCGCGTCGGACGAGCCGGTGCACCAGGTCGTCGAGGAGATCCGCGCGCTCGGTGGCGAGGCGATCGCCAACACCGACGACGTCGCCGACTTCGACGCCGCCGCCAACATCATCGAGTCCGCGGTCGCGGCCTTCGGCACCCTCGACGTGGTCGTGAACAACGCGGGCATCCTGCGCGACCGCATGTTCGTGAACACGACGCCCGAGGAATGGGACGCGGTGATCCGCGTCCACCTGCGCGGGCACTTCTGCGTCGGACGGCACGCGGCTGCGTACTGGCGCGACCAGTCGAAGGCCGGCGTCCCGGTCGACGCGCGCCTCATCAACACGAGCTCGGGCGCGGGGCTCATGGGCAGCGTCGCGCAGACCGCCTACGCCGCGGCCAAGGCGGGCATCGCGGCGATGACGATCGTGACGGCCGTCGAGCTCGGGCGTTACGGCGTCACCGTCAACGGCCTCGCACCGAGCGCGCGCACACGGTTGACCGAGGGTGTGTTCGTCGACATGATGAAGGAAGTCGAGCCCGGGCAGTTCGACGCCATGGATCCCGACAACATCTCGCCGATCGTCGTCTGGCTGGGGAGCGCCGAGTCGAAGGACGTCACCGGCCGCATGTTCGAGATCGAAGGCGGGTCGCTGAGCGTCTGCGACGGCTGGCAGCACGGCACGCCGATCACGAAGGACCGACGGTGGGAGCCTGCCGAGATCGGTCCCGCGGTGCGCGAGATGATCGCCGCGGGGCCCCCGCCCGCACCCGTCTACGGCGTCACGACCTGACAGGAGCCCCGATGAAGTTTGGCCTGTTCTACGAACTGCAGCTCCCGAGGCCCTGGGGCCCCGACGACGAGTACGACCTCTACAAGAACACGCTCGACCAGATCGAGCTCGCGGACTCGCTCGGGTTCGACTACATCTGGTCGGTCGAGCACCACTTCCTCGAGGAGTACAGCCACTGCTCCGCACCCGAGGTGCTGCTCGCGGCCGCGAGCCAGCGCACGAAGCGCATCCGCCTCGGCCACGGCATCGTCCAGCTGCCGAACGAGATCAACCCGACCGCGCGCGTGGCCGAGCGACTCGCCGCGCTCGACCTGCTGTCGGACGGCCGGGTCGACTTCGGGAGCGGTGAGGCGTCCTCGGTCGCGGAGCTGCACGGCTTCGGTGTCGACTGGGACACCAAGCGCGCGCAATGGGCCGACAACCTCGACGCGGTGACGCGGATGATGGTCGAAGAGCCGTTTGCCGGTTGGGACAGCAAGTGGTTGCAGGTGCCGCCGCGCAATGTCGTACCCAAGCCGAAGCAGAAGCCGCACCCGCCGTTGTGGGTCGCGTGCAGCCAGCCCGCGACCATCCAGCTCGCGGCGTCGAAGGGCATCGGTGCGCTGTCGTTCGCGTTCCTCGACCCCAGCCAGGCGAAGGACATCGTCGACGGCTACTACGAGACCCTCACGTCCGGCACCATCGAGCCCGCCGGCTTCGCGGTGAACGCGAACGTGGCCATCGTGCTCCCGTTGATGTGCCACGAAGACGAGCAGACCGCGCTCGACCGCGGCTTCGAGGGCTCGCAATTCTTCGGGTACGCGCTCGGGCACTTCTACGTGTTCGGTACCCAGCAGCCGGGCGTCACCGACATCTGGGACAACTTCAAGCGCAGCAACACCACCGGCTTCGGCGACACCGGTTCGCAGCTCGCCGGTCAGGACCTCGGCGACGAGGAGGAGACCGCGAACGCGGGTGAAGACCTCCTGCGCGGCGCGATCGGCACGCCCGACCGCGTGCGTGAGGTGCTCGGTCGCTACGAGGCCGCAGGCGTCGACCAGGTGATCTTCCTCGCGCAGGCGGGCCGCACGAAGCACGAGCACATCTGCGAGTCACTCGAGCTGTTCGCGCGCGAGGTGATGCCCGAGTTCGTCGCGCGTGAGCCGGCGCATCTGGAGGCGAAGAGCGCTCGGGTTGCGGCAGCGATCGACGAGGCGATGACACGCAAGGCCCCGCCCCGCGAGGTCGACCCGTCGTACACCTTCTCCGCCGCCGGCAAGCTCTGACGCCTGTGATCGAGGAGGCGCTCCGACGTCATCTCGAGCTGTGGGAGGCCGGTCACCACGATCCGAGCGTCAAGGAGGAGTGGCTCACGCTCTTCGCGCCCGACTGCACCGTCGAGGAGCCGGTCGGGAGTGAGCCGCGCCCGGGCATGCAGTCGCACGGCTGGGACATGGGTCACTCCGACGAACGGCGCGTGCACCTCGAACCGGTCGCGGTCATCCCTGCACCCGACGGCCGCGAGGCGGCCACCGTGATCCGCATCCGGCTCGTCACCGCCGACGGCGAAGTCGAGTTCCGGCCCATCGGGTTCTGGACCGGCACCGTCGACGGGCGAATCCAGAGCTCCCGGATCTTCGGCGTCTCCAACCAGATGGGTCCCGACGCCTGGGCCGCGACGGACGAGACACTCCCGCGTGGCGAATGACTTCCCCAACTTGCTCGCCGGGGACGGCACGGTCGGCGCGGGGTCGTCATCGGCGGTGGGAAGCCGGGATCTCCATCGCCGACCTGTGCCTCCGACGCGGGCGTGACTTCCCGGTGCTCGAGCCGACGAACGTGTTCTGCGGCGAGCTCGGCCTACTCGAGCGCAGCGGTGCTCAACCGCCGCCGCGCCCGCAGTTCCAGCCGCTCAGCGTCGCGCTGAGCCCCGACGCCAGCTGATCCTTCTCCGACTGGGTGAGCTTCGCGTTCGAGTGCAACCCGAGCCACGTGTAGTAGTTCGGCGGCATCGAGCCGTTGCGGACGGTCTCGCTCGCGTCGTTCTCCCCGCGACCGGCACTCTTCGTGCACTCGGAGAAGTTCAATGCCGCGCGCCCGTCCTTCACGTGGTTGGTGATCCACCACGAGAGCGGCGCGACGTCCTCCCACCAGTAGGTGTTCGTCTCGTTGCTGTGGCAGTCGTAACACGCCGCGACCGCGAGCTTCCGGGTCTGCGGGCTGTCCCAGGTCGGCTCCTGCTTCACCGGAGGGTTGTCGACCCGGTACGGCACCAGCTGGATGAGCCCGAACCCGAGTACCACGAGGCCGGCGATCACCAGCACGATGAACCCTCGCGACTTGTTCCGGAGTGGGTTGGCCATCGGAATCTCATTCCCTTTCGGCGTTGTCGCGAATCGTGCGGACGGTAGCCCGGAAGATGTGGGCGATGAACGGGCGCATCAACGACCAGTAGCGCGCGAACTTGCGGCGACTCTCCACATCGGTCGTCATCGTGCGGCACTCGTAGCTCAGGAGTGTCGCTCCGGCTCCGTAGGGAAGCACCGAGAAGTTCGCGGCGATCTTGCCCCAGCCCGGCTCTGCGAACGCGGCGAACTCCTCGACCGGCACGTCGCGCCACTCGATGTTGGGCTGCCAGAACTTCCCGACTGCGCCGAACGCGAGCTCACGATCGGGTTGCTCGCCCAGCACGACCCAGCCGGGGAGCTCGTCGCCCTCGGCGAGCACGAGGCGGGGTGGCGCAGGGACGGCCTGGTGGGTGATCCGCGCCGGAAGGCCACGCACCCACATCGCAGTGTCGAGCAGCGGCGTGCGCACGCTGAGGAAGTCGAGCTCGCGCGCAGCGCGAAACGTCACGGAGGGTTCCGCGCGCACGATGCTGTGCTCCGCGATGCCGGTGTCGAACGTCGGCATCACTGCGTCGATGATCAGCGACGTCGCGTCAACGCTCATCGCCCGTTCGCACCGGTCACGATCGCGTCCACGTGCTCGGCGAACTCGGTCACCGCGTCCCAGTCCGTGTACTCGTAGTCCTTGCTCATGTCGAGGTCACCGCCCTCGCGCTTCACGATGGCGTGCATCACGTGGCGCTTGAACCATCCGTACTGCGTGTACACCAACGCACCGGCGAACATCCCGACCGCGTCGGGATCGTAGCCCGTGCGCTCCATCACGTCCTGCACGAGCGCGTGCGCGGACGCAGTGTGCTTCTCGTCGGGATTCGCGGACGTGAGGCAGACCTGGAACAGCGCGGACGGCTTGGCGTTGAGCGCGCCGACGTTCTCGCCGATGTAGCGGATCATCGGCCGACTGTGCTTCACCGCGTGGATCGAGTCACCCACGACGACGCCGTCGTAGACATCGGGCGCGGGCGCGTGTTCCACGTCCCGTACGTCGACGTCGTGCGCGCGTTCGCGCAACGTGTCGGCGATGCGTTCGGCGATCTTGGCGGTCTGGCCCTCGGATGTCTCGTACACGACCAGGATTCTCATCGGCAGCTCCTCCTGCATCCTCGGGGAGTCTCATCGTCGCTCCGAGCGCCACGTAGAGGCAAAGGTCCCCTGTTCACGACCCACGCGATCGGGCACAGTGACGAGCATGAGGCGATTCACGATTCGTCGGTGTGTGTTCGGTGCCATTGCCGGCGCGTTCCTCGTCGCCGTCTATTTCCGGCTCGTCGAACCCTGGTTCCGCCGCTGGGGCGCCACGAACGCCGAACGGGGGTGGCACCTGCCGATCGACGATCTCGTCGAAGCCGATGCAGTGGTCACGACTCGCGCGGTGACGGTCCACGCGCCCATCGAGGACGTCTGGTCGTGGCTGGTGCAGATCGGTCAGGACCGCGCCGGGTTCTACAGCTACACCAAACTCGAGAACCTCGTCGCCGCGGGCATGCGCAACTCGGACGCGGTCGATCCCACGTGGCAACGCCGTGATGTCGGCGACAGCGTCTGGCTGGCCGACCCGGGCCGCTGGCGAGACTTGGGCCGTCAGATCGTCGCGCTCGTCGACCCACCGCGGTCGCTGGTGCTGGTCTCACCGCCCGACTGGGAGCGGCTGGGTGCGGGTGAACGAGCGAAGGGCGCATGGGGCTTCTTCCTCCACGCCGAGACCGAGCACCGGACGCGGTTCCTCGTGCGCTCCTCAGGGGGTTCGGTGGGCTCGCACGCATTCGATCTCCTCCACTTCGTGATGGAGCAGAAGATGATGCGCGGGCTGCGGGATCGTGCCGAGGCCGAGGCCGAGGCGCGGCGCGCTACCTCGGCGCGCTGACGCGGAACGGTGCCTCCAGCACGCCGACGAGCACATCCGTCAGGTTGGCCGCGAACGTCGGCTCGTCGAGGTCGAGCACGTCTCCCGAGTCGATCAACCGGGCCCGCTCCGCCAGGGCGACCGTCATCAGCATGATCATCTCGATCACACGCTCCCGCCGGATGGCCACGGGCAGCTGCTCGGGGCGCTGCTCCAGGATGCCGAGGATCTCCAACAGGTATGGCCCGGTGCCCGGGTTCGCCTCGCGCCAGGTGCTGAACAGCGGCGCGAGCTGGGCAACGATGCGGAGGTAGTCGCGTCCCGCGGGCGTCGCCAGGTGCGCGGCGTACGGCACGACGAGTGCGTCGACGAGGTCGCGTGTGGCGGCGTCCCGCCCGATCCGCGCGAGGTGCTCGCCGCGCGCGACATCGGTCGGGTCACCGTGCTGGATCAGGATCGCCTCCAACAGGCCTTCGCGCGATCCGAAGTGGTACGTGAGCGCGGACACGTTGCGTTGCCCGGCCGCGTTCACGATCTCGCGGACGGTCACCTGGTACACGCCGCGCGTCGCGAAGAGTCGCTCGGCTTCGCGCGCGAGCCGCGCTTTGGTCTCGGTTGCGTCGCGCGGCATGTGCCGGCCGTCTTACTCTCGCCCGCTCATTCCGGGAGGGGTGCGAGGGCGCTGACCGGGATGATCGACGGCCACTCGACGTCGGCCGGCAGCGGCTCCGCGAACGTGCCGAACTTCGGCTTCGCGGTGGCGCGGTAGTAGTCGGTCGAGTGCGTGCGGTCCTTGTCGAACTCCGGGATGACCTTGTCGCCGAAGAGCTCGAGGCACGCGAGCACTTCCTCGTGGTACATGCCCTCGATCGGGAGACCGAACACCAGTTGGTCCATGCCGACGTCACCCCAGTTGGCGATCTGCTCCGACACTTCGTCCGGCGTGCCGACCAGCATGTAGCCCGGCTTCGATCAGGCCGTCGAGCAGGGCGTCCTCGTCGCCTGCCGCGATCTCGCTCAGCGAGAGCGGGGTGCTCGGCCACGTGATCGCGTCCTCCGACTTCGGCATCGTGTCGTGGTAGAGGTTCACCATCGACACGAGGTAGCCGCGGCCCTTGCGGAACGCGATCTTGCGCGCTTCTTCGCGGTTCTCGTTGCAGATCACCGAGTTCGTGATCATCACGTTGTCGTTCTTGAACTGCCCGATCGGGTCGGTGCAGTTCGCGACGCCTTCCTTGTAGGCCTCGATGCGACCGCGGAGCGCGTAGATCGGCTCGAAGTTGAACGCGATGGCTCCGATGCCGAGCTCGCCGGCGCGGGTGAACGTGGGCGGGTTGCCACACGCGACCCAGATCGGCGGGTGGCCCTTGCCGTACGGCTTGGGCAGCACGTTGTGCGCGTAGGGAACGGTGAAGTGCTCGCCGTGGAACGAGTAGTCGACCTGCTCCCACATGCGCGGGATCTCCTTGACCACTTCTTCCCATTCGACCTTGGTGGAGTTCTTGTCGAGGATGTTGAAGCTCGCCACCTCATGACCACCCGCGCCGCGCCCGGTGCCGAACTCGAAGCGGTTCTGCGTGAAGTGGTCGAGCATGGCGGCGCGCTCGGCGAAGCGCACCGGGTGCTCCTTGCGAGGGGAGAGGCTGGTGATCCCGGAGGCGAGGTGGATGTAGTCGGTCTGGGCGGCGATGTACCCCATCACCACTTCCGGGGCCGACATGTGGCTGTACTCCGTGAGGGCGTGGTGCTCGCCGAGCCAGGCGTACTTCCAGTTGTGCTTGTCGGCGAAGATCACGTACTCCGCCTCGCGCATCAATTCCTCGTGCTCGAGCTCGCTGATGTGCGCGGCCGGGCCGGGGATGTAGCCGTTGAGGAAGATGCCGAACTCCATTGCACGCTCCTGGTTGTCGTCGCGGTCGAGGATGTGAGACCGGTTCTAATGGTACCGATTAGAACGCAGGCTGTCAACGCGTGGGAGGCTGGCGCCATGGTCGAGATCGCCAGCCCGTGGGAGGACCGCGGGATCATCGACAACCCGTACCCGTTCTACGAGAAGCTGCGCGAATCGGCGCCGGTGTGGCGGGTGCCGGGCTCCCGGACGTTCTACGTCGCCCCGTGGGCGCTCGTGGCCGAGGCCGTGGCCCGGCCCGACGACTTCTCGTCGAATCTCACGGCGGTGCTCATCGCCGATGCCGACGGGCTACCGGCGGAGTTCGACATGACCCCGCTCGGCTCCGCCATCAACGTGCTGGCGACGGGCGACGAGCCCGATCACGGCCCCGCGCGCAAGCTCGTCGCACCCCACTTCACTGCCGGCCACCTCGCCGCGCTCGCGCACGGCCTCGACTCGGTGATGGACCGGCTGTGGTCGGATTGCCTCGCGCGCGCGCAGGCGAACGACGGCGGCGTTGAGTGGATGTCGCTCGTCGGCGACCGCCTGCCGATGACGCTCGTCGCGCGCGTCATCGGGTTGCCCGACGACGATGTCGAGCAGATCATCGCGCTGAGCTACGAGAGTGCCGACCTGCTGAACGGGTTGCTGTCGGTCACGGAGATGGGGCCGCTCGCCGAGGCCGCGGGCGCGCTCAACGCGTACCTGCTCGCGCAGCTCGAGAAGGCATTGGACGATCCGCGTGACGACCTGCTCGGCGCGTACGCACCGCGCGTGCACGCCGGTGACATGACGCCCGAAGACGTCATCGGCGCGTTGGTGATTCTCGTGGGCGCCGGCGGCGAGTCGACCGCGGGCTTGATCGGCAACTCGGCGCGAATGCTGGCCGAGCGGCCCGCGCTGCAGGACGAGCTCCGCGCCGATCCCGAGCTCGTGCCGCGCTTCCTCGAAGAGGTGCTGCGGCTCGAGTCGCCCTTCCGCGGTCACTACCGGCACGTGCGCCACGACACCGAGCTCGGCGGCGTGCCGCTCGCCGGCGGTGACCACCTGTTCCTGCTGTGGTCGTCGGCGAACCGCGATCCACTCGAGCACGAAGACGCCGACGAGCTGCGCCTCGATCGCAAGTACGCGTCGTACCACCTCGCGTTCGGGCGCGGGCTGCACTTCTGCCTCGGCGCGCCGCTCGCCCGGCTCGAAGCGCGCTGCGCGATCGAGGCGTTGCTCGCGCGTACCATGTCGTTCCGGCTCGACCCCGACACGCCGCCGGTGTGGCAGCCCTCCGTGTTCGTGCGCCGTCACGCCGAGCTGCACCTCGAGCTCGAACTTCGGTAATGGGCTGCAACTTTGTGCGGCTCGCGCAGAAGGACGCGGCCCAACAAGTCAGCGCAACGGGCGGAAGAACTCGCGGAGCTCGTGCACCAGCGCGTCGGGGTTCTCCATCGCGGGGAAGTGCCCGCCCTCGTCGATGTCGACCCAGCGTTGGATGTTGTAGTACGGCTCCGCGAGCTCGCGAGGCGGGCGGTTGATCTCGTTGAACAGCGCGACACCGGTCGGCACCTCGATCTTGCTGGGCTGGCGGATCACCGATCCCGCGCCGAACGTCTCCGCGTAGAGGCGCAACGACGGCCCGATGGAGCGCGTGACCCAGTAGATCATCACGGTCGTGAGCAGGTCGTCGCGTGTATAGCGACGATACGGGTCGCGCACACCGTGCTCGTCGGCAATGTCGCTCCAACGCCACCACTTCTCGAGGATCCACGCCGCGAGGCCGACGGGCGAGTCGGTGAGCGCGAACGACGGAGTCTGGGGCTTGGTGCGCTGGAGGTGCACGTACCCCCACTCCTGGTCTCGGTAGACCTTGAGCGCCTCCCACCACTCACGTTGCTCGGGTGTGAGCGTGGCCTCGTCGATCGGGGGCGCCAGCATCGAGAGGTGGATGCCGATCATGTGCTCGGGATGACGAGCACCGAGGCCGGTGGTGACCGCCGAACCCCAGTCGCCGCCGTGTGAGCCGAAGCGGTCGTAGCCGAGCGCAGCCATGAGCTCGACCCAGAGCGTCGCGACCTTGCCGGTGTTGAAGCCGCGCACGGTCGGCGGGCTGGAGAACCCGTAGCCGGGGAGTGACGGCGCCACGACGTGGAACGCGTCGGCAGGGTCACCGCCGTGCGCGCCCGGGTCGCTGAGCGGGCCGATCACCTTGTGCATCTCGAAGAACGTGCTCGGCCACCCGTGGGTGATCACGAGCGGGAGCGGGTCCGGCCCGACGCCGCGCGCGTGGATCGCGTGCACCTGCATCCCGCTGCAGTCGACGAGCACCTGCGGGTACTCGTTCAACATCTCCTGTTGCCGGGCCCAGCTGTACTCGTTGCGCCAGTACTCGCACAGCTCGCGGAGCCAGTCGATGTCGGTGCCGTAGTCCCAGCCCGCGTCGGCCAGCGTCTGCGGCCAGCGCGTCGCCTCGAGACGCGCGGCGAGGTCGACGATCACCTCGTCGGCGATGTCGACGCGGAAAGGCTCGATCGTGGTCATTCGGTTGCTCCCGATGCATGGGCGGACGCGGCGAGCGTCTGCACCGTTCTCCAGTTGCGCGTGGTCGCGGCGACGCCCAACCGCTTCTCGAAGAACGTGTTGTTGAGCTTCGTCTTGCCGTACCCGTCGGGGCAGTGCAAGAAGACCTCTCGCTTCCCGATCGCGAACTCGTCGGGTCGGTGATCGCCGTCGGCGAGTGCTCGCGCCACGGCCGCGGTCGGAGCGGTGGCGAGGAAGGTCACGTGCAGCGTCGTGGGGTCCGCGCCCGACACGAGGAACGGATTCGACGCCAATACCGCGTCGAGCTCGGCCGCCGTCCGCGCGAGCACCGCTACCTCGAGCCCGAGCTCGCGCGTGATCGCGGCTGCGATCGTGTCGGCGACAGTTGTCGCGCTGCGGGCCGAGCTCGCGAGCACGACGTTGCCACTCTGGATGTAGGTCTGGACGCGCTCGTAACCCAGCGACGCGACGAGCGCGCGCAACTCTGCCATCGCCACCTTGTTCTTGCCGCTCACGTTGATGCCACGCAGGAGCGCCACGTATGTCGTCATGCGCAGCGAGAGCAGCCGATCAGTCGACGGAGTCGCGGAACGCGGTCGCCTCGGCGCCGATGGCCGCCGATTCCTCGATCGGGAGGATCGGGGTGGCGGTGAAGGTGAGCCACGGCACGAACGGAGCCGTGGTGCGCGCCAGCGTCGCCGCACTGTCGACCTCGAGGATCGCGACACCGCCGCTGCCGTCCGCGAATCCGTAGAAGCCCTGGAACTCGGCGCCCGCCGGCGGCTGCCAGGCGGCGAACACGTTCAATGACCGTTCTTCGGCGTCTTCCGACTGGTCGGAGAACTCCCAGATGACGTGGAACAGCACGAGCCGCACCTCCCGACGAGTCCGGCGTTCGATGTCCGGACGTCGGCGGGAGCATACGCCGACGGGCGACGCGTGTCCCGGGGCTACCCGGCGTCCGGCACACGCACCGGCGGCGCATCACCGACGTACTGCGCGCTCGGGCGGATGAGCCGGTTGTCGGCCGCCTGCTCGAGGATGTGCGCGCACCACCCGATCACGCGACTCGACGCGAACGTCGGCGTGAACATCTCACGCGGCACACCGCAGCTGTTCATCACGACGCCTGCGTAGAACTCGACGTTCGTGTAGAGCTTGCGCCCGGGCTTCAACTCCGCGAGCACGTCGACTGCGTGTTGCTCGACGTCCTTCGCGAAATCCACCTGGTCGCCACCGAGCCGCTCGGCGACGCTGCGGAGGAGCACTGACCGCGGGTCGTCGGTCTTGTACACGCGGTGTCCGAAGCCCATGAGCCGGTCGCCGCGCTCCACCGCGTCGCGCAACCACGGATCGGCGTTCTCGATCGTGCCGATGGCGTCGAGCATGTCGAGCGCGCGGCTCGGCGCACCGCCGTGCAACGGGCCCGAGAGCGCTCCGATCGCGCCCACCACTGCGGCGGCGAGGTCGGCGCCCGTCGACGTGATGACACGCGCGGTGAAGGTCGAGGCGTTGAAGCCGTGGTCGACGGTGGTCATGAGGTACTGCTCGATCGCCCGCGCGTGCTCGGGCTCCGGTACCTCACCCCGCATCATGTACAGGTAGTTCGCGGCGTAGGGGAGCGCAGGATCGGGATCGACGATCTCGAGACCCTGCTGCAGCCGGTACAGCGCGGTGAGCAACGTGGGAACCACGGCGCACACCTGCATCGCCTGACCGCGAAGCTCCGTGGCGTCGACGTCGAGCGACGGCCGGAACCCGAGCGACGCACCCATGAGCGACACAGTGGTCCGCAGGAGATCGAGCGGGGCGCGCTGCCCGCCGTGCCCGCGAGGTCGGGGAGCACTGCCTTCACCGGTGCGGGGATCTCACGCAACGGCGCGATCTCGTGCTGGAACGCCATGCGCTCCTCCAGTGACGGCAGCCGACCCTCGAACATGAGGTGCCAGACGTCTTCGAGTGTTCGCTTCTCGGCGAGCTCGACCGCGTTGTACTGGCGGTAGTGGTAGAAGCCCTCGAGCCCGCGCACGTCGCCGATCGACGTCTCTGCGACCACGACACCTTCGAGGCCGCGCGGCACTTCGTGCGCGAGGTTCTCGGCGGGCTGGATCTGTGCCACGCGCATGACGTCGCGCATCGACACGATGCCGACGAGGCGATCGCCGTCGACGACCGGGATGTGGCGATACCCGTGCTCGGCGAGGCTGGCGAACGCGGCAGTGGCGTCGACGTCGGGTGCCACGCAGTCGGGGTCGGCGGTCATCCACTCGGCGACGGTGTCGCCGCCGGGGCTCGCGGCGCCGGCCGCGAGCCGGACGAGATCGCGTTCGGTGAGGATTCCCGTGGCCCGCTCGCCGTCGACGACGACCACCGATCCCACACCTTGCTCACGCATTCGGGCGGCCGCGACAGCGACGGTCTCATCGGCAGTGGCCGTGACCACCGGGGTGCTCATGATTTCGGAAACCAGCATTGCGCTCTTCTCCCTCTTCCTCTTTGGTGCTTCCCCTCGATGCAAACGCACTGAGCGTACTCAGCGGCCCGGTGCCTGCGGCATGATGAGCTGATGATCGACGGCCGCATCAGCGCGTCCGAGATCGCGGACGTGTACATGCCGCTCGCGCAGCGGCTGGGCGCACGGTTTCTCCGCGACCCGCCGCTCCCGGTGCCGGTGGTCGCCGTCGTCGGCAGCGTGGCGGTCGGGAAGAGCACGACCGCTCGCGCGCTCCGGGAGGTCATCGCCGCGCTGCCCGAGCGGCCGCGCGTCGAGCTGGTGGCGACCGACGGTTTCCTCTTCTCGAATGCCGTGCTCGACGCGCGCGGCCTCACCCTGCGGAAGGGATTCCCGGAGAGCTACGACCTCGTCGCGCTCGCGCAGTTCCTGACCGTGGCGCGAGGTGGTGCCGACGAGCTGCGCGTGCCGGTGTACTCCCATGAGCTCTACGACGTCGTCCCGGGGTCCGAGCAGGTCGTCGCGCGCCCGCGCGTGCTGCTGATGGAAGGCCTGGCCCTGACCGAGCCCGAGGTCGCGTCTCTGGTCGACTTCGTGATCTACCTCGACGCCGATGAGCGCGACATCCGCGACTGGTTCCTCGCCCGGTTCGTCGCGATGTTCTCGGAAGACCTGCTCGAGATCGCGCAGCAGGCGTGGGACGAGGTCAACCTCGTGAACCTCCACGAGCACATCCTCCCGGCTCGGGAACGGGCCGACGTCGTGCTCGAGAAGCGCGCCGACCACGTCGTCTCGCGGGTGGTGCTCCGCGACCCGGGGCATGACACGATGGGTGCATGACTGCTGACCAGGACCTCGTCGATCGGCTCGACGAGGTGTGGACGTCGATCGACGCGCTGGGCGCCGAGCTCAGCGTTGCCGAGTGGAAGCGCGAGACCGAATGCCCCGGATGGACGGTGCAGGACCAGGTCGCGCACCTCGCCCACATCGAAGCCCGACTCCTCGGACGGCCCGACCTCGAGCACACCCTGCCCGACGACCTGCCGCACGTGAAGAACTCGTTCGGCAAGATCAACGAGGTGTTCGTCGACGCGCGGCGCTCGTGGTCGGGCGCCGACGTGCTCGCCGAGTTCCACGAGGCAACCCGCGCGCGCGTGGCCGAGCTCCGCGCGCTCACGCCCGAAGGCTTCGGCGGCGACTCCTGGACGCCCATGGGCCCTGGCACCGTGCGCGACCTGCTCCCGTTCCGGATGTTCGACGCGTGGGTGCACGAGCAGGACATGCGGCGAGCCGTTGGGCGTCCCGGCGATCTCGACACGCCGGTCGCCGAGCACGGATTGGGAATGGTCACGGCTTCGATGTCGTTCGTCGTCGGGAAGAAGGTCAGTCCTCCGGAAGGATCAGTGGTCGTGTTCTCGCTCTCGGGACCGCTCGCCCGCGAGGTCGTCGTCGGCATCGTCGATGGTCGCGGCCGGTTGCTCGATGCCGCGCCCGGCGATCCGACCGTCCGACTGCACATGACCACCGAGACGTTCGCTCGGCTCGGATGCGGCCGGTTGGATCCCGCCGCGACCGTCGCCGGCGGTGACGTGACGTTCGACGGCGACGCCGCGCTCGGACAGCGCGTCGTCGACCAGATGAACTACCTGTTCTGAAGACTTCCCAGCGCTGAACCCCCGATCCGGAATCAGGAGAAGACACCGATGACGCTCGTGACCAACGTGATCGAAGGCAGCGCGGCCGAGCGCGTCCTCCTGCTGCTCCACGGCTTCGGCGCCGACGAGCGCGACCTCGGTGGCCTCCTCCCGTACCTCGACCCCGAGGGTCACTTCGCGACGGTGTTGCCACGAGGCCCGCTCGCCGCCCCTCCGGGTTTCTCGTGGTTCGACATTGCGTCGCCGGATCCCGACACCGTGCTTGCCGGATTCACCGAATCACTCGATCTCATCGACGACCTCCTCGACACCGCGTGCGCCGAACGCGACATGTTGCGCGAGGAAGCCGTCGTCGCCGGGTTCTCGCAGGGCGGAGGGCTCGCGCTCGCGTTGGGCCTGCGTCGCAGCGACCGTCCCCACCCGGCCGCGGTGTTGGCGATGAGCCCGTTCGTCCGGCTCGAGCTGTTCGACGTCGACTGGGATGCCGCGCACGAAGTCGCGCTGCTGCTGCAACACGGCACCGAAGACCCGATGATCCCCGTGCAGCGGACGCGCGACGCGGCGGAGGAGCTGCTCGCGCAGGGTGTGCCGCTCGTCTACCGCGAGTACCCGATGGCCCACCAGGTCGCGCTCGAGAGCATGCAGGACGCGCACGCGTGGCTCGACGCCGTGCGCGCGGGTGAGCGTCCGTCGGAGCCGTTGCCCGAGCCGCCGCCCGAAGGGCCGGTCAAGGCCGTGACCACCGCGAGCTTCGAGGCCGAGGTCCTGCGGTCGGAGCTGCCCGTCATCGTCGACTTCTGGGCGCCGTGGTGCGGCCCGTGCCGCCAGGTGGGCCCGATCGTCGAGCAGATCGCCGCCATGCGCGAAGGCGCCTACAAGGTCGTGAAGGTCAACATCGACGAGGAGCCCGCGCTCGCGCAGGAGTACGAAGTGCAGAGCATCCCGCTCATCGGCCTGTTCCGCAACGGTCGGCTCGAGCGAGCGTCACTCGGCGCCAAGCCCCGCCCCCAGCTCGAGGCCGAGCTGGGGATGCTGGTGATCCCGTAGATCAGCCGGGTCGGACGGCGCCGATGACGCCGGGCCAGATCCCCGTGATCTGCACAGTCGTGCCGGTGTACGGGGCATGGAGCACGCTGTTGCCGCCGACGTAGATGCCGACGTGGCCGTCCCAGAACACGAGGTCGCCGGGCTGGAGCTGGCTCATCGACACCCGCGGGAACGACGCAAGCTGGTCGTTCGAGCCGTGTGACATGTACACGCCGGCCTGGGCCCATGCCATCATCGTCAAGCCGGAGCAGTCGTAGCACTGGGGGCCGACACCGGCGTAGCAGTACGGCTTCCCGAGCTGCGCGTACGCGTAGGCCAGCACTGCGCCGACCTTGGCGCTGGGCGCGGGCGGCGGAGTCGCGGAGACCAGCTGCTGCTGTTGCGCGGGGGTCGGCGGTTGGAGCTTGAGCCGCTCCGCGGCGGCAGCCGCTTCCTGCGCCTTGCGGGCTGCTTCGGCCTGCGCGACGAGGTCGGCGATGCTGCTGTTGACCTGGCCGAGGAGCTCGCGCTGCTTGGCGTCGCCCGCCTGTACGTCGGCCTTCACGGACTCGATCTGCGCCTTCTGCACTTCGGCGGCTGCGCGCGCCGAGGTCGCTTCGGCTTTCTTCTCCGCGAGCTGCTCACGTGAGCGCTGGAGATCGGTGAGGAGATGCTTGTCGCGCTGACCGGCGACGTCGGTGTACTTCTGGCGCGTCGTGAGGTCTTGCGCCTTCGTGGTGTCGAGCTGTGAGATGCCGCCGGCACTCGAGGAGCCGCCGGTCATGTAGATGTCGGCGGCGCGTGCGGCGACCGCGGCGCGGATCTCCGCGGTCTTGGCCTGCGCGGCAGCGACGTCCGCGTCAGCCTGGACGATCGCGGCGTTCGCCGCGTCGAGGGCGACCTGCGCGTCGTTGATCTTCTCGTTCAGCGCGTCGAGCTTGCGGCCGTTCTCGGCGATCTGCGCCTCGAGTGCGGCGGCTTCGGCACGCTTGTCGTCGATCTCCGCGGCGTGTGCCGGGGGGGTGCGGAACAGGGGAACGCACATGGACGCGGCGGCGAGCACCGCGAGGGTGAGGCAGAGCAGGCGAAACGCTCGGCGTTCCCATCTGTGCAACAGCAAGAGCCGGCCCCTATCAAACAACAAGTCCGTACCCCAACAAGGGTGGTACGGACGGAAGCCAGTGACCCTAGCCAACCAGATCGCGGCCCGCCAAAGTGGGAGCTTGTGCATTTGTGCATTCGCGCCGCGTGCGGTGGGCGTTTGCCCAGGTCAGACGGGCCATCCCGGAGTCGTGGCCGGGTCGCCGTGGCCGGAGACTTCCGGATGCGACCACTTGAGCTCCTTGCCGATCGCCTTCGCGACCCGCTGCCACGTGTGGGGGTCCCACCCTTCGGCCGCGTCGAGCAGGGTGGTGTCCTGGCGGAGGTGCACGAAGGCGGGCAGGTGCGTGATGCCCAGGCTGGTGACGAACTCGGCGTCGGGGTCACAGAACGTCATGTAGCGGTCTTCGGCATCACCGAGCACGCCGCGCGCGATGAACTCGTTGCCGGTCACGACGAATGCGGTGCGGCAGTCGGCGTCGCCGAACACCTTGAAGATCCGCTCCGCGATCGGGATGTAGCGCGCGGCCTCGGGCCGCGGCGGGAGGATCACGAGGCACAGGTGGAACATCGTCGACCAGTCGTCGAGCGTTCGCGTCTGGCCCTTGCTGCTCGTGAGCTTGATCGAAGGATCCGGGTTCTTCGGCATGCGCGTCTCCTGAACACGGTGAAGCTAGCGCGTCGCCTCCCTTCCCTTCGGGGAATGGGGGCTATGCCAGGCCCATGGCCTTGAGCATCGCGGGCGGGATGACGTCGTCGCCGCGGGCGAGGAGCTCGACGCGCTCGATGTTGATGGCGTCGCGTTCGCGTTCGAGCCACCAGTCCCACGGGCCGGCGGGGATAGCCGGGCCACCGTCGGCCGCGGCGACGCAGTGGCGCAGGTAGGCCTGGAGCTCGCGCACTTGGGTCTCGCCGCCGATCGGGCCGTGACCGGGCACGATCAGGTCGGCGAGCTCGACGACCGCGTCGAGCATGTCGGCCCACAGCGCGGGGTCGCCCTGGAACGCGAGCGGGGTCACGCCGAAGAAGCAGAGGTCGCCGGAGAAGCACACGTCGGCGTCGGCGACGAGCACGATGATGTCGCCCGCGGTGTGACCTTCGGCCGGCAGCACTTCGACGCGCGGCGTCAACGACGCTGCGCCCGTGATGAGGTGCGTGACCGGACGCGTGCCCAGCTCGTCGAGGTCGTCGAACTCCTCCTCGAACGCGGGCATGAATGCCTTGTACGCGTCGAGCGGCATCGCGAGGTCGAGCGCGTCGCTCGTCTGCTGGGACGCGTAGACCGCGGCCTTGGGGAACGCCTTGGTGCCACCCACGTGGTCGACGTGCGCGTGCGTGAGGATCGTGCGCTTGATCGGGAAGTCGAGCTCCTCGACCGCCGCGGCGAACGGCTCCCACTGCGATCGCACCATCAGGGTGTCGATCACCGTGATGCCGTCGTCGTCGACGACCACCCCCGCGTTCGAGACCCCCGACTCACCACCCGGTTGCACCCACGCGTACACCCCGTCGCCGAGCTCGGTGAGAGTGGTCATGGACGCGAACACTAAGCCGGTTTCGGCAGGGGCCAACACGCGGTCTACCCTCACCGGCATGTCGGAACGGTCACGCACCCTGCCCCGTCGTACGTGCCTGGCGGTGCCGGGCTCGAGCGAGAAGATGCTCGGCAAGGCACCGGGACTCGGCGCCGACATGGTGTTCCTCGACCTCGAGGACTCCGTCGCGCCGCTCGAGAAGGAAGCCGCCCGCGACAACGTCGTGAAGGCGATCAACGAGCTCGACTGGGGCGACACCGTCGTCTGCGTGCGCGTGAACGCGTGGGACACGAAGTGGACGTACCGCGACGTCGTGCACGTGGTCGAGAACGCGTCGGAGCGCCTCGACGAGATCATGTTGCCCAAGGTGCAGTACGCGAGCGACGTGATCGCACTCGACCTCCTGCTCACCCAGATCGAGCAGGTCACCGGTCGCGAGAGCCACGTCGGCATCGAGGCGCAGATCGAAACCGCACGCGGGCTGATCAACGTCGAGGAGATCTGCGCCGCCTCGCCGCGCATGGAGACGATCGTGTTCGGGCCCGCCGACTTCGCCGCGTCCACCGAGATGCCGGTGCTCACCGGTGGTGTGCAGATCGACGACTACCCGGGCGATCACTTCCACTACGTGTTCGCCAAGATCCTGATGGCCGGTCGCGCCAACGGCCTCCAGGTGATCGACGGGCCGTACCTCAAGATCCACGAGCTCGACGCGCTGCGTGACTACGCGATGCGCACCCGCATCCTCGGCTACGACGGCAAGTGGGCGTTGCACCCGGGCCAGGTGCCGGTGATCAACGAGGTGTTCACGCCCACCCAGGAGCAGTTCGACCACGCGTTCGACATCCTCGAGGCCTACGAGAAGGCCACCACCGAGGGCGACCGCCGCGGCGCGGTGATGTTCGGCGACGAGATGATCGACGAAGCGAGCCGGAAGATGGCCACGAAGTTCGTCACCCGTGGCGAGCGCGCGGGCATGAGCCGGAGTGCAGCCGAGGGCTAGACGCCCGCGGCCGCGCGTTCGTGCGCGATGAACGCGCGGAGCTCGGCGGGGGTGCGCGGGCCGAACGTCTCGGAGGCGGTCGGGATCGTGCGCCGAATGGTCTCGAGGTCGTCGCGTGTGAACGCGCAGCGAGCGCTCACGGGATCGACCTTGTGCAGCCGGAGCGCATTCAGGCCGAGCACCTTGCGCTTGATCGTGTCGGTCAGCGTGGGGTACCCGAAGCGCTCTTGGAACTCGGGCGTGATCTGGAACGCGCGGAAGGCCTGGATCTGATCCTGCGGCGCGCCGTAGAACAGCGAGTCGCTGCCCCACAGCACGTTGTCGTCGCCGACGTGCTGCAACAGCTTGCCGAGGAAGTGCGCGGCCTGATCGGGATCGGCCATCAGCGACCACCACGTGGTGCCGAGCTCGGCGTACACGTTCTGGTTCGGGCCGATCCCGCTCGTGCGCATGCTCGTGATGAGCCGGTTGACGCCGACGTTCGCGTGGGCGTCGTCGTAGGGCCCTTCGATGACGTTCGGCTCGAAGCCCGAGTGGTACGCGACGAAGCTCACGTTCGGGTGCGCCTTCGCCGCGGGCCCGAAGTCGGCGGGCGACGCGTGCGGCGACGTGTACCCGAGCGTGGTCGACAGGCCCTTGTGCGCGGTGATGATCGGCACACCGAGCTCGACGGCCTGCTCGATGAACGCGTTGCCGACCTGAGGGAGTGACGGGTTGCCGTCGTCGAGCCGCCAGGCGTTGCCGGACCCGTCGTACAGATCGGGGAAGTTGGTGAACACCTTCCACGCGACGATCGGGTACGCGGCCTTCGCCGCGGCCATGGCGTCGAGCCCGGCTTGCGGGTCGCCGACGTTCGGCAGTGCCTGCGCCTGCATGAGCACGCGTTGATCGCGGCACAACGCGACCGCAAGCCGCCGGGTCTCGTCCATCAGTGGTGTCGACATCGGGCTGCCCTCCGGCGCGATGGGCAAGCCGCTCAAGACGATCATCGACGTGTCGCTCTTGAGGAACACCTCTTCCATGAAATGGTTGATCGAGAAGCACACGCGTTGGTCGCTCTCGCCGCACCCGCGCTGCGGGAATCCCATCCAGAAGTCGCGGCCCTGGCTGGTCGCGGGGTTCACGCGGTACTCGAGGAAGTGGCCCTGCACGTCGAAGACGAACTCGTTGCCCGCGAGCGCGGCACGCGCGGCATCCGGATCGGTCGACGCCGTCGTCGGGATGTCGAATGTCCCGCCGGGCTTCCGCCCCTTGGTCGCGCGCATCGACTCCTCGGAGCATGCGTTCAGCGCGAGGAGAGTGGTCGCCGCCCCGCAGACCGACAGCAGGAACGAGCGGCGCGACACGCCGAGCAACCGCGCGTTGCGTTCGCAGTCGTCGCGCGCCCGGCGGATCGTCTCGTCGACGACGGGCGAGCGCGGCGCGGGGTCGTACTCACCGTTCGAGCACGGCCCGAACTTGATCGGCAGACCCGGGTCTTCCTCACGCCGCCGGCGCACCAGTCACACGCTAGCGATGGGCGCCGTCGGCGCGCGCTTACCCCCGCAGGGCGTCGAGCCGGCTGCGGTACTCGGCTTCGTCGATCTCGCCGCGGGCGAAGCGCTGGGCGAGCAGGTTCTCGGCGTCACGCGTGCCCGACGGTGCGGACGCGTCACGACCGGCGCTGCCGTCGCCGCTGAAGTGGCGCACCGCGAGCACGATGCCGGCGATCACGAGGGCCACGATCACGATCAGGATGAGGATGCCGAGCCCGTGCCGGCCCGCATGGTCGCCGAACCGGCCACCGTCGAGGTGGCGCCGCTCGGAGCGCCGGCCGATCGCGAACGCGAGGAGGAAGAGGAGCACGCCGCCGATGGTGACGAACACCCACGTGGGGACGTGGATGCCGCGTCGTGCGGGTGCGCTGCTGACGTCAGACATGTTGTTGGCTCCGAATCACGAGTGACCCTCCGTGTGCAACGCTACTTGCGGGCACCGCGAGAGGACTTTCGGTCCTTGTGCCGGAAAACGCCAGCGACCATGATCGACGGATGAGCGAACCTGAGCTGCCGCGCGATCCCAACCCCCTCACTCGCACCATCGCCGTCGTCGGGATCTTCATGGCTGCCGTCGTGGTCGCGATCGTCGTGGGCCTCGTCGTGTGGTCGCCGCCGGCCCTCGGCGACGTGCCGGTCTCGCTCAAGGACTACTCGATCACGATGTCGTCGAAGTTGTCGGCGGGCTCGCACACCTTCGGGCTGGTCAACGACGGGAAGCAGGCGCACGAGTTCGTGCTCTTCCGCACCGACCTCTCGGCCGACTCGCTCCCCGTCGACGCGAACGGCGAAGTGATCGAGGACTCGCCCGAGTTGGAGACGGTTGCCGACAGTGGCAGTGACCTGAAGCCGGGCGCGAGTCGCGCCGTGCGCGCGAAGCTCGATCCCGGCCACTACGTCGCCGTGTGCAACCTGCCGGAGCACTACCAGCGCGGGATGCAGCTCGACGTCACGGTCAAGTGACGCTCCGGATCGTCGACATCGATCAGCCCTCCTCGGGCTCTGATCCCTCAGCTCACGCGAGGGCTTGCTCCGCGAGGCGGCGCGCGATCACACGGAGGCAGAGTGTCTCGTCGGCACCTTCGAAGATCGAGAGCACGCGTGCGTCGACGAAGTAGCGCGACACCGGGAACTCCTCGGCGTAGCCCATGCCGCCGTGGAGCTGCATGGCCTCGCGGGAGACCCACTCGGCCGAGCGGCACACGTACGCCTTCACCATGGATGCTTCGAGCGTGCCCTCGCCGCGTCCCATGCGGCGGGCGACGTCGTAGGAGAACTGGCGCCCGGCCTGGATGAGCGCGGCCATCCGCGCCAGCTTCGCCTGGCTCAGCTGGTAGTCGAAGACGGGCTTGCCGAACACCTTGCGCTCCTGTGAGTACGCGAGCGCGGCGTCGAACGATGCCTGCATCAGCCCGACCGCGCGCGCGGCGGTCTGCAGGCGGCCGTTCTCGAAGCCCTCCATCTGCAGGTAGAAGCCGCGGCCGAGGCCGGCGTCGAGGCCGAGCAGGTTCTCCGCGGGCACGAACCAGTCGGAGAACGACACCTCGTAGGAGTGCATGCCGCGGTAACCGAGCGTGTCGATGGCGCGGCCTTCGAGCTTCCCGCCCTCGGGCTGTTCCAGCAGGAACGAGTGTCCGGGCACCGGGTCCTTCTCGACGACGAACATCGAGAGGCCGCGGTGGGTCTTCGTGCGGTCGGGATCGGTGCGGGCCAGCAGCATCAACAGGTTGGCGCGCCCGGCGAAGGTCGCCCACGTCTTGACGCCGTTGACGCGGTACCCGCCGTCGACGGGCGTGGCCATCGTGGTGATCCCCGCCACGTCGGAGCCGTAGTCGGGCTCGGTCACGGTGACGCCGACCATGAGCTCACCGGCCGCGATGCGCGGGAGCCACCGCTGCTTCTGCTCCTCGGTGCCGCCCGCGAGGATCGCCCGGGTGAGGATCTCGGGACGCGTGATCAGCGAGCCGCCCACGCCGAGCGAGCCCCACGACAGCTCTTCGGTCGCGACGACCATGCCGAGGTAGTCGGCCTCGCCGCCGCTCGCGAAGCCGTCGTAGGCCTCCGGCACCGACATGCCGAAGCCGCCGAGCTCGGCGAGGCCGTCGATGACCGCCTCGGGGATGTCGGCGTTGGTGCGGTGCACGTGCTCGGCGACGGGGCGGATCTTGTCGTCGGCGAACCGGTGGAACGTGTCGGCCGCGAGCTCGAACTCCTCGGGGAGGTGACGGGGCCCGGTGCCCGACGCGGGCAAGGTGGCCGCGAGCTGCTGGAGGAACGCGGGGGAGCGATGGGCTTCGACGAACGGGAGTGCAGTCGAGAGCGATTCGCCGTCGATGCCCCACGTCGCGTCGCGTCCGATGAGGCGGGCGCCGAGATCGGCGACCGCGTCGGCGATGAACGCGCGCGCGAGCATCGACTCGACTCTCGCCCTGCTCGGCGTACGCGAGCATCACGCGGCACCCTTCGAGTGCGCTCGCCGCGTGCGCGAGGTCGTACGCGAGCACCTGGTGCTCGTCGAGCTTGTCGACGTTGATGCGGCCGTCGACGACCGACCCGTGCGCGAGGTGACGGATCGCGGTTTCGACGACTTCAGCCGCGCAATCGATCGCCGCGGCCGCGGCAGGGAGCTGGTCGGGCATGGCGCGAGGTTACCGACGGCCTCGCCACGGCGTCCCTTCCGGCCGTGCCGCTGACGGACGCGCCCTAAGGGGCCGTCGTCGTCGCGGGCGGCGCGGTGGTGGCGGGCGCGCTCGTGGTGGCAGGTGCGCTCGTGGTCGCGGGTGGGTTGGTCGCCGTCGACGGTGACGTCGTCGCGGGGCTGCTGCTCCCGGTGGCCGGGGGCGTCGTGCCCACGCTGCCGCCGGATCCGCCGCTTCCCGGCGCGACCTGGGTGCTGCCCGCGCGTCTGGATGGTCTGCTTCGTGACCCCGGTGACGGCCTGCGCGGTGACCTTGCACTGCGCGTCGATCACCTTGTAGACCGCGCGTGCGAGATAGTTCCCGCCGTCGACGGTGAGGTGCACGCCGTCGCCGGAGCGGGCCAGGATCGTCTTGCCATCCGTGTCGGTGACGGTGGAGGAGTACTTGCCGTCCTGGTCGGCGAACAGCGCGTACGTGTCGATGTAGACCACGTCCGGGTGCTTCTTCGCGACGTCCTTCTCGACCGCGTCGAGCTCCTTGATCGAGTCGTTCTGCTTGGTGTCGCCGAGAACCGGTGCGCCCAACCACAGCACGGTGCGCCCCGAGCCCTCGAGCACCTGCATCATGTCGTCGACTTCCTTCGCGTAGGCGGCCTTCCAGGCGAGCTCACCGGTCGCATCGAGGGTCTTGTTCATCGCGACGGGGTAGTCGTTGGTGCTGATGATGAACACGACGATCTCGGGCGTGATCGTCGTCATCTCCTTGGTCGCGAGCGTGGGCCAGTCGACGAAGCTCGGGTTCGAGAGGCCACTCGACACGCGTGAGTGGAAGTAGGGCTGCACGACGCCGGTGGCGCCGGCGAGCGTCCCGAGCGCGGGGCCGAGCGAGCCCGCCAACGAGTCACCGCCGACCCAGAGCTTCAGCGGCTCGGTGCTCGTGAGATTGGCGCGGCACGGCAGCTTCGACTCGGTGGTCGAGGTGCTCGATGGCGCCCGGGAGGCTGTGGGGGTGTGCACGGTCTCGGCCAGCGACGGACGGTCGTCGCCTCCGAAGCGAACGCTGTCGGTCGCGATGATCGCCGCGATCGCGATGACGACCACCGACGCGACGACGCCGATGACGTGCCGGCGGCGGCGATGCAAGCGCGCGCGGCGAGCCTGACGGCGGCTGTGCAAGGAGTCGGAGCCCGGCTCGGAGGGTGAGGAGTCGGCCATGGGGATCACCGATGGTACGGCACCCACCCCGCTTCTTCCGGGCGCGGCGACCGCGCAAGTGTCAGTTCAGGTGTCCATGGACCACCCAACTGCCACCTGTTCGCCGAGCGCTTCTAGTCTTCCGCCATGACCACGCACGACCGCCCGTTCGGACGGCTCTACGAGGACTTCGAGCCCGGTGACGTCTACCAGCACTGGCCGGGCAAGACGATCACCGAGGCCGACGACCACCTCTTCTGCATGATCACGATGAACCACCATCCGTTGCACACCGACGCGTGGTACGCGGAGACGCAGACGCAGTTCGGCAAGAACGTCGTCGTCGGCAACCTCGTCTATTCACTCGTGCTCGGCATGAGCGTCCCCGACGTCAGTGGCGCCGCGATCGCCAACCTCGAGGTCGAAGAGCTCAAGCACACGATGCCGACGTTCCACGGCGACACCATCTACGCCGAGACCAAGGTGCTCGAGAAGCGAGAGTCGCAGAGCCGTCCCGATCGTGGCGTCGTCACCGTCGAGACCCGCGGCTTCAACCAGCGGGGTGAAGAGGTCTGCTACTTCCGGCGCAAGGTGATGGTGCCGAAGCGTGACGCGGTCGAGCCGCGCCGGCGGCCCTACACCTCTCCCGGGTAGTCCGGGCACTCCGCGAGCACGATGGCAGCGTGCGTCTTCTGCTCGATCATCGCCGGAGACATCCCCGCGCACTGGGTGCTCGACACCGAGACCGTCGTCGCGTTCCTCGACCACCGGCCGCTGTTCGAGGGGCACACGCTGGTCATGCCGCGTCGGCACGTCGAGACCCTGCGTGAGCTCGACGGCCCCTTGCGCGACGACCTGTTCGCTCGCACCCAGGCGGTCGCGGCCGCGGTGCAGGACGGCACCGGGGCGCAGGGCTCGTTCGTCGCCATGAACAACGTGGTGAGCCAGAGCGTGGCCCACCTGCACGTGCACGCCGTGCCCCGCACCAAGGGCGACGGCCTGCGGGGGTTCTTCTGGCCGCGCCGGCGCTACGACAGCGAGGAGGCGGCGGAGGCCGTGGCGGCGTCGATCCGGCGGTTGCTCGCGTCGCAATGATGTAATAATGTAATCGTCATGACCGACAAGACGACCACCGGCAACGACGCGACCCTCCAGGGCTGGTTCGCCGGCCGAGTGCCGGCCGACTGGTTCACGGGGGCACCCGAGGTGACCCACGACCGCGACGAGATCGTGCTGATCGGCACGCTCGCCGATCCCGCGGTCGGCGACGCGGCCGATACCGATGCCGCGCGGCAGGGCCGGATCCAGGGCTTCCGCGAAGACACCCGCCAGCTCCGCATGCGCATCGCCGACGAGGCCGAAGCCCGCTTCGCCCGGAAGGTCGCGTGGGGTGTGCGGTGCGGCGATCAGGAGGAGCTGTTCACGAACCTGAGCGTGCCGGTGATGACCCGGCTCCGCCTGCCCGAGCGCCGGGTGCTCGACACGCTCGTCGACGCCGGTGTCGCACGCAGCCGCAGCCACGCGCTCGCGTGGTGCGTGCGGCTCGTCGGTGATCACGAGGGCGACTGGATCACGCAGCTGCGGGAAGCGCTCGTCCACGTGCAGAAGGTCCGTGACGAGGGGCCCGGGAGCAAGGAGCGGTTGCGGGCCTAATCGTTAGCGTGCTAATGATTAGGCCCCTATGGAACCACCGCTCGGCCGTCGTCTCTATCTCGGGCAGCGCGCCGTCGCCGACGTGCTCGACGCCCGACTGAACGATCACGGCGCCAGCCTCTGGAACTGGGTGCTGTTGCGCGAGGCGTCGCTCGCCGACGGCGCGAGCCAGCGCGAGCTGGCCCGTCGCATGCGCATCGAGCCGCCGACTCTCGTGCGCCATCTCGACAAGCTCGCCGACGAAGGACTGGTCGAGCGCAGGCCCGACCCGGTGGACCGCCGCGTCGTGCGTGTGATCGTCACCGCCAAGGGGCGGGCGCGTCTGAACGCGCTGCACAAGGTCGCGTCGCAACTCGATGTCGAGCTGCGTGCACTGCTCACCGAGCGCGAGGTCGATGTCCTCGGCAAGGCGCTCATGAAGATCCACGACCACTTCACCGCGGTGAAGGAAGACGAAGAGGAGGCGCGCCGTGTCCGCCAGCGTTGAGACGAGCAGCGTCGCGAGTACCGACACCGCGGCCGACGAGGTCATCCGCACCGAGTCGCTCACCAAGATGTACCCCGGCGGCATCCTCGCGGTCGACGAGTTGAGCCTCTCGGTACGGCGGGGCGAGATCTTCGGTCTGCTCGGCCCGAACGGCGCCGGGAAGACGACGACCGCCGGCATGCTCACGACCGGCGTGATCCCCACGAGCGGGCGCGCGCTCGTCGGTGGGATCGATGTCGTCGCGCACCCGGTGACCGCCAAGCAGGTGATCGGGGTCGTGCCCCAGACCAACACGCTCGACCGGTCCCTGTCGGTGTGGGAGAACCTCTACTTCCACGGCCGCTTCTTCGGCATGACGGCTCGCGTCGCGAAGCGCGAGGCCACCAAGCTGGTGGAGCGGTTCCGCCTCGCCGACCGGGCGAAGTCGCCGGTGGCGACGCTCTCCGGCGGCATGGCTCAGCGGCTCATGGTGGCCCGGGCGATCATGCACCGGCCCGCGGTCCTCTTCCTCGACGAGCCGACCGCCGGCCTCGACCCCCAGAGTCGCATCGCCCTCTGGGAGATCCTCGGCGAGCTGCACACCG
Organism: uncultured Actinomycetes bacterium; assembly: GCA_963721435.1. Lineage (GTDB taxonomy): Bacteria > Actinomycetota > Acidimicrobiia > IMCC26256 > DASPTH01 > CAVRJC01. Next base: position 368,052 of record CAVRJC010000012.1, on the reverse strand, counting down.
ACGGCCAGACCATCCTCCTCACGACGCACTACATGGAAGAGGCCGATCAGCTGTGTGACCGGCTCGCGATCCTCGACCACGGGAAGCTGCTCGCGTTGGGTACGCCGGTCGAGCTCAAGAACACGACGGGCGCAGACACCGTCGTCACCCTCACCGCGCACGGCGACCTCGACGCACTCGGCGCCCTGCTCCTCGCCGAGGTCGACGGCGTCGAGCGCGTCGACCGCGTCGACACGAAGCTCCTCCTGATCGTCCGGGGGGCGACTGGCATCGTGCCCGCGGTGTTCAACGCCGCCGAGCGCAACGGCTTCGTCGTCACCGACGTCTCGGTGACCGAGCCCACACTCGAGACCGTCTTCATCAACCTCACCGGGAAGGACCTGCGCGAATGACTGCCGTCACCGCCACCGAGTCTCTGCTGCCGAGCCCCGAGCTCATCCCACGCAGGCGCGCGCTCGCCGCGTCGCGTGTGGCGTTCGGCTCACTGCTGCTGCGCGACGCGACGGTCCTGCGCAAGACGCTCAAGGAGTTCATCCCCCGGACCATCCTCCAGCCCTTCCTCCTCGTCTTCGTGTTCACCTACGTGTTCCCGAAGATCGGGCAGGGAGTCGGTGGCGGCAGCGCGGGTGGTGAGAGTGCGTTCTCGACCGTGCTCGTCGCGGGCGTCGTCGGTCTCACGATCATGTTCCAAGGCGTGCAGTCGGTCGCGCTCCCGATGGTGCAGGAGTTCGGGTACACGCGCGAGATCGAAGACCGCGTGCTCGCGCCGCTGCCCATCTCGATGGTCGCGATCGAGAAGGCCGTGTGGGGCGCGCTGAGCGGGCTCTTCGCGGCGTTGATCGTGTTCCCGATCGCCGCGGTCGTCCCCGCGACCGAGGTGCACCTTCACGTCAACTGGCCGGTGCTGCTCACGCTGATGCCGCTCGCCTGCTACATGTGCGGCGCGCTCGGCCTCACGTTCGGCACGTTCTTCGACCCGCGGACCGTCCCGCTCCTGTTCGGCATCGTGGTGCTGCCGCTCACGTTCCTCGGCGCGGCCTACTACTCGTGGTCGTCGCTCGCGTCGATCAAGTGGCTGCAGATCCTCATCCTCGCCAACCCGCTCGTATACATGTGCGAGGGGTTCCGGGCGGCGCTCACGACCGTGCCGCACATGAGCCTGTGGGCCATCTACCCGGCGATGATCGGGTTCTCGGTGCTGTTCACCTGGCTCGGTGTCCGCAACTTCAAGCGACGCGTGCTGAGCTGAGTGCTACGGCTGGGTAACCTTCGATCTGTGTCCGGCGCAACGCAGGTCACGTTCTGGGGGGTCCGCGGGTCCACGCCGTGCGACGGTCACCAGTTCGATCGCTACGGGGGGAACACCTCGTGCGTGCAGATCGCCGCGCCCGGGCATCCGCCCCTGATCTTCGATCTCGGTACCGGGCTGCGCAGCTACGGCGAGCATCTCGCCAAGACCGGGCAGCTCGTGGGCTATCAGGCCGCGGTGCTGCTCTCGCATCTCCACTGGGACCACATCCAGGGTCTGCCGTTCTTCGCGCCGGTGGCCGCCGGTGGGGGGTCGGTGATGGTCTACGGCCCCGAGCAGGGCGACACGCCGCTCGGTGAGGTGTTCACCGGCGTGATGAGCCCGCCGTACTTCCCGATCCGGCCTGACGAGCTCCGCGGCGATGTCGCGTTCCAGGCTGTCGGCCCCGACGACTTCGCCGTCAACGGCGCGAAGGTGCGCTCCCGGTGGATCCGCCACACGGACCCGACCCTCGGGTTCCGTGTGGACATCGAGGGCGTCTCGGTCGCGTACCTCCCCGATCACGGCCCGGGTACCACCGACGATCCCGACTTCTACGTGCCCGATGCGGTCCTCGAGCTCTGCGACGGCGTCGACCTGCTGATCCACGACGCGCAGCACACGACCGAGGAGTACGAGCTCAAGCGGAGCTGGGGTCACTGCACGATCGAGTACGCGCTGCACGTGGGTCGAGAAGCCGGGGCTCGCACGCTCGCGTTGTTCCACCACTGCCCGTCACACGGTGACGACGCGATCGACGAGATCCTGCGCGGCGCCCGCGACCTGTCGACGCGCACCGGCGGGCCGAGCGTGATCGCCGCCGCGGATGGGCTCACCGTCGACGTCGGGAGCACACAGCACGATGGCTGAACGACCGGTCGAAGAGATCGTCACTCCTGACGATCGCCGATTCCGCGACGTGTTCGGGCACTTCGCGACAGGCGTCACCATCGTCACCGCGATGGACGGCGACGAACCCGTCGGCATGGCCGCGAACTCGTTCACGTCGTTGTCGCTCGAGCCGCCGCTCGTGTTGTTCTGCGTCGCGTACTCGTCGAGCACGTGGCCGCGCATCGAGGGCGCGGGCAAGTTCGCCGTCAACATCCTCGGTGAAGAGCACGAGCCGCTGTCGCGGCTGTTCGCGCAGAAGGGCGCCGATCGCTTCGGCCAGACCCCGTGGCACTGCGGCGTCTCGGGCGCGCCGGTGCTCGACGACGCGATCGCCTACATCGACTGCGAGTTCGAAGCCGAGTACCCCGGCGGTGACCACAAGATCATCGTCGGCCGCGTGCTCGACCTCGACATGCGTGAAGGTGCGCGTCCGCTGCTCTTCTACAAGGGGTCGTACTCGAAGATGCACCCCGACGAGTGAGCGCCGACGCGCTCCCACTCGCCGTCGTCGTCGGTCACGATCCCGAAGCGGTTGCCGCGATCGCTCACGCGGCGGAGGCTGCCGGCGGGCGGGTTGCCGTGTTCGTCGGCGACCCGTCAACCGCCGACGACCGCGCCGCCCTCCTCGAGCTCATCACCGAGCTCTTCCCCTGACGCGCCCCTTCCCAGTTTTGGCGTCAGATTGACCCCGTCATAGGGGGACGAGCGACGCCAAAACGGTCAGTCGAATCGCGCGAGACCGTTGCGGATCTCGTCGCACAGGCGGTGCCCGCCTGATCGCAGATCGGCTTGGGTCGCGGACAGTGGGAGCCACCCGATGACGAGCAGCTTGTTCCGCCGAGCGCTGTCGCGCTCGAGCGCAAGCCTGCCGTCGTGGTACTCGTAGCTCTCGTATTCGATCGCGACCTTGGCTTCGACGTAGGCGAAGTCGACGCGCGCGATGAACCGACGGTTGTGGACGATCTCGAACTGTGGAACCGGAGGCCACAGCCCGTGCTTGCGGATCACCGCGAGGAGCTCGGTCTCCTTGTCGCTCTCCGTCGGGGCGTGCTGGGGATCCCGCTCGTCGAGGATCGTGCGGAGGACGCCCGCTCCGTTCCGTCCCTGACGCGCCACCCGACCGATCAACGCGCGCATCGACGACAGGCTGACGAGGTCGCGTCGCAGCGCGTTCTCGAGTGCCTTCTCGACCACAAGAGGCCGGCACACCGCGCCCAGGTCGAGGATGGTGCGCGCGGCGGAGGTGACGGGGATGCCGTCGAGCCTGGTCACGTCGAGAGCGTCGAGAGCCTTGGTTTCGTGCACGATAACGCCGTCGTGGCGGGCGCGCCGCCATCGCGGGCAGGTGATCTCGACGAAGTCGGTTCGTCGACCTGCCAGGTTCCACAACTCGGCCGCAGAACGGTGCGACGCCGCGGCTCGCAGTCCGCCCGCCCAACATGCAGCGAGGAGATCCCCACGCCACGTCCATGGAGCACCTCCGATCCGGTACACGCCTCGGAACCGGTGCTCGAGGCGCCCGTTCGCAATCCTGACTTCGACGTCCTTGGATGTCAGGCCCAGTGCTCGCAGCTGCCCGACCTGCACGATGGCGTGCTGGTGCGCCGCGAAGCGTGCAATCTCGGCGTCCTTGGTCATGCGTGCAGAGACGAACGACGTGGTCGCGCGACACGCCATGAACACCAACACAACTTTCGGCGTCGCTTGGCCCCGCTATAGGGGGTCAAGCGACGCCGAAACGGAAGGGGCTGGTTCAGACGAGTTCGACGACGGGGTCGAGGCGGTGGGCGAAGCGGCGGAGCGTGCGCATGATCGCCAGGCCGGTGATGAGGATGAGCAGGGCGTTGGTGATCGCGGCGGCAGCGTCCCAGCCGAGTGACGTCGCGACGTAGAAGCTCCAGTAGCGCTGCAGGGTCGCCCCCAAAGACATTCCGGGAACCCAGTCGAGCGAGCCGCCGCGGGCGAACGGCCAGAACCACAGGTTCATGATCGCCCCGTAGAGGAATCCCCACACCCAGCCGTAGGCCGCGAGCGCGACGACCTCGAGCCGGGGGTCGAGCCGGCTGGTTGCGCGGCCCAGGAGCCCGGCGCCGCCGCCCATCCACCCGAGCGCGAGCATCTGGAACGGGAGCCACGGCCCGATTCCGCCGGTCACGATGGCCGACACCGCCATCGAGCACAGGCCGAGCAAGAGGCCGAAGCGCGGGCCGAACGCCGCGCCCGCGAGCACGATCAGGAAGAAGATGCCGCTCCCGCCACCCGGCAGGTCGATGAGCCGCAGCAGGCCCGCGGACGCGGAGAGCACACCGAGCAGCGCGACGGTTGCGCCGTTCATCGTGCCGCGCCGTACCTCGAGCGCGACCGCGGCGACGACCAGCGCGCCGACCAGCGCGGCGATGAGCGGCGCGTCGCCGTTGTGCGCCTGGTCGGTGAGCGCGGTCGCCGGAAGCCAGAACGGATACAAGAAGGCCGCGGCGCCGATCACGATCATCAGCACGTAGACGACGACGGGGCGCACGCGTGCCCGTATCGGCGGTCTCGATGCGGCCACGACGCTCATTGCGGGCGCTCCGTGCGCGCGAGCTCGGCCTCGACTTCTTCGACGGTGAGATAGGGCGGGAGCACGCGCAACACCTGGGGCGCGAACAGCGAGCCCGCGAGGACGTGACGGGCATCACCGTCGGCGACGACATCGCCGTCGCCGAGGACGACGGCGCGCGTCGCGCAGCGCGCCGACAGCTCGACGTCGTGGGTCGCGAGTACAACCGCGCCACCTGCCTGCGCGTGCTCGCGCACCGCCTGCTCGAGCGCGTGTCGTGACCACGCGTCCATACCGCGCGTCGGTTCGTCGAGCAGCAGCACCGGCGCGCCACCCACGGCGACGGCCGCGATCGCGACGCGTTGGCGCTCGCCGCCGGAGAGGCTGCGCGGATGGCGGGACGCGAGCTCGGTGAGATGCAGCGTGTCGAGCCAATGGTCGACGACCGCGTCGTCGTGCGCACGGCCGAGGAGACGGATCGTCGACTCGAGCTCTCGGCGAACCGTCGGTGCGAAGAGCAGTGTGTTCGGGTTCTGGGGAACGTACGCGGCGCGCTCCTTCCCGTCGACCGCACCTCGGCTGGGATCGACGAGCCCGGCCAGCGCGCGCAGGAGCGTGGTCTTCCCCGAGCCGTTGCGCCCGAACAATGCGAGCACATCACCCTGGTTGACCGCGAGGTCGACCCCGTGCAGCACCTCACGGCCACCGAGCTCGACGCGCAGGCCGCGAGTCGACAGCATCGTGGCTCCGGGGGTGATGACGGGAGCGTCGTCCGGTGGGCGGAGCTCGACGGCCTGACGTGCCGCGAACGCGCGCGCGTCGCGAACCGTCAGGGGTGGTGGCTCCCATCCCAGGACACGGCCGAGGCGCGTGACGCTCGGCGCGCCCGGGTAATCGGCGAGCGTGAGCCCGGGCCGATCGGGCACGCCGACCGCGCCGTCGGCGACGATGACCGCGCGGTCGGCGAGGGGAGCGGCGCGTTCCAGCCGGTGCTCGGCGAGCACGACCGTGGTGCCCAGATCGTGGTTGAGTCGGGTGAGCGCGGCGAGTACGTCGTCGGCGCCCTGCGGGTCGAGCTGTGACGTGGGCTCGTCGAGCACCAGCGCGGACGGCGATGCCGCGAGCGCACCCGCGATCGCGCAGCGTTGACGCTCGCCGCCCGACAGTGTGCTGGGGTCGCGATCGCGCAGGTGCGCGATCCCGAGCGCATCGAGCACCTCCTCGACGCGGCGGCGCATCGCCTCGGGCGAGAAGCCGAGGTTCTCCAGCACGAACGCGATGTCCCGTTCGACGTGATCGACCACGAACTGCGCTTCGGGATCCTGCGCCACGAACCCGACGACGTCGGCGAGCTCGCGTGGGTGATGCGTGCGAGTCGAGCGGCCGAACACGACGACGTCACCGGCGAACTTCCCGCCGCTCGCGTGGGGCACGAGCCCGTTCACCGTCCGGAGCAGCGTGCTCTTGCCCGAGCCCGACGACCCGATCACGAGCAGTAGCTCACCCGGGTCGATCTCGAGGTCGGCACCGTGCAGCGCCGGTCGTTCCGTGTCGGGGTATTCGAACGACACACCGGAGATCGAGATCGCACTCATGCGGCGGCTGCCTTCGCTCGGGTGGTCAGCGGCGCGCGGAGCATCACCGGGATGAGGAGAGGCAGCAGGGCCAGCGCGGGCAGGACCTCGAAGGTGGGCCAGCGCAGCGGGCTCGTGTACCAGAACAAGCTGTCGTCGCCCGCGATCGAGCACACCGCCATCGCGACGGGCGCGGTGATCGTCGCCAGCGCGGCGAGCCAGTCGGCCGCGGTCATGCGGCGCGGCCGGTAGCGGGCCCGTTGCGTACCCGACGACGCGAGGAGTACTGCCGCGCCGAGGCCGATCACGCCGGCCAGGCCGAGGATCGCGGCCACGGTGCGCGACTCGCCGACCAGCGCCACGAACGCGCCACCCAGTGCGAGCAGCGAGCCGACACCGAGCCAACCCGCGATGTGGTCACGCGGGCCGGCGCCGGCACGCGCGAAACCGCGCGCGTCCATCGACTCCGCGAGCGTGACCGCTCGCTCCATCCCGAGCTCGAGCACCGGCACGAGCTGACGGAGCAGCCGCCCCCGCCGGACGATCTGTCCACCCGTACGCGCGCGGTCGGCCTCACGGACGTCGGCGATCGCGGTGAGCGTCGAGGGCACGAACGCGAGCGCGACCACCACGACGAGGCCGACCTCGTAGAACGCGCGCGGCGTGCTCTGCACCAGTTCCGAGTGCGAGACGACCGCGTTGAACGCGCCGAACACCGCCATCACGCCGACAATGGCGAAGCCCTCGGCCAACGACTGCAACACGACCGGCAGCTCGATCGGGCCGCCGACGGTGAACCCGCCCAAGAGTTGCGGCAGCGTGAACTGCGGTGTCGTGAACAACACGTCGCCGACGCCGTGCGTGGTGACCGCGGTGAGCAGCGTGCGCACGACCGCGAAGAACACACCGACCCCGACGAGCAACGGGAACGCCCTCGCGTACGGGCCGGGCCGCGCGTGCGCCGCGACTGCGAGCGCGGCGATGCCGATCACGAGCGCGACGTACACGGGGCTCGGCGCGAGCGAGATCACCGCGGCCGCGGCGAGCGCCCACACCAGCCACACGCCGGCATGCCACGGTGGCGGCGCGACCGCTCGGACGGGCAGGTCGACCGTCGGCAGAGTTGGCGCGGTGCTGGTCACGTCCTAATCTGCCTCGTTGACAGCGACAGGGGAAGTTCGGTGCGAGACCGACGCTGACCCGCAACTGTGAGCGGCTCTGCGGCACCCCGCCGCACTCCGTGAGCCAGGCTACCTGCCGTTGTCCACCGGGCCACCGGTGTTCCCGTAAGGGAGTCGCCCGCAATTCGGGGCGGCTGACAAACGGCCCTCGTGGACCAGGGGCCATACGGAGGTTCAGATGTCGTCTTCTCGACGCGTGCTCGCCGTCATCGGCGCGCTCGCGCTCGCGCTTCTCGCGCTCTCCGCGTCTCTGGCCGGCGCGGACCCTGCTTCGAACACGGCCGCGACGGCCGCCGCCACGTGGTTGGGGACGCAGCAACAACCGGACGGTGGCTTCGAGACTGCGGGGTTCCCCGGTTTCGAGACGCGCGATGCGGCGCTCGCGATCGCCGAAGAACGGATGGTCGGTTCGCAATGGAGCACGAGCCAGGCGTACGCGACGCTCGCGGGCCTGCACGTCGGGGGCGGGTCGGGACCGACGCCACTCGATGCGATCGATGACTACGCGGCGACGATCACCACTCCCGGTGAAGCGGCCAAGACCATCGTGCTCTCGGCCGGTCCCCTCGGCCTCGATCCGTCGGCATTCGACGCCGCGAACGACGGCAGCCCCGTCGACCTCACCGGCAAGCTCGACTCCGGGTGCGGCGCGAACACCGCGAGCTTCGGGACGTTCACCGACACGCTGTACAGCGTGATCGCGAAGAAGCTGGTGTGTGGCGTCGCGCCGCCGAACGCGGTCGCCACGATCCGCGCCGCGCAGCAGGCCGACGGTGGATGGAACTTCTCGGGCGACCCGACTGCTTCCGGTGCGGACCCCGACGAGATCGGGCTTGCGCTGATGGCGCTCGTCGCGAGTGGAGCATCCGGTACCGATGCCGCGGTGCAGCACGCGCTCGCGCTGCTGGCGACGAGCCAGCAGCCGTCGGGCGCGTGGATCGACTTCTTCGGCACGGAGGGCAACGCGAGCTCGACCGCGCTCGCGGTGCTGGGCATCACGGCGGCGGGGTACGACGTGACGGAGCCGTGCTGGCGTGACGCGGTGGTCCCGGGCAGCACGGGCACGGTGTACGCGAACCCAGTGTCGTGGCTCGTCTCTCAGCAGCAGCCCGACGGGCACATTGCGAGCCCGTACGACTCGTTCGGCGTGAACACGCTGACGACGTCGCAGACCATCGAAGCCCTGATGCCGAAGTGGCTCCCGATCGTGCGAGCCCCGGCGCAGCCGTGCCCGTATCCGGCTCCGATCCTGAGCACCATGACTCCGGTCGCCGGCCAGGAGCTGACGATCTCGGGCGACGCGTTGGGCTCCCGACACGCTGGTGTTCCTCGAGCTGCCAGGAGTGCTCACCGAGCTCACGTATGCGCACGCGGATGCGACCGGCCACTTCTCGATCACGATCACGATTCCGGCGGACACCAAGCCCGGTGCCTATGAGCTCGTGATCGGCGGGATGGTTCCGAACGGCGACGGTCGTCATGACCACGTGGTGATCACCGTGGTCGCGGCGCCGACCGTGGCCGTACCTCCGAGCTTCGCGGGATGAACCGTGTCGCGCGTCTTCTCGTGGTCGTCGTCGCGGTCCTCGGCGCGACGACGACGGCAGGCGCGCGCGCAGTTGCGGCAGACGCCGCGGCGACGACCGCGGTGATCGTGATCGACACTGGGAGCTCCGTGCGCGCGATCACCGTCGACGTCGGCAGCGGTATGAGTGGGCTCGCGGCGCTGCAGCGGGTCGCCAACGTGACGACGCTCGCGTTCGCGGGCAACGGCGGCGCGGTGTGCGCGATCGACGGCGTGGGCAACGACGCGACGCAGTCGGCCTGCCTCGTCGGCCCGAACAGTCAGTACTGGGCCTACTTCCACTCGAGCGGCGGCGCCGGTGCCTGGTCGTACTCGCCGGTGGGCGCGGGGTCGTTCACCGTGCACGGCGGTGACGTCGACGGCTGGCGCTACGGCACCGGTCAGAAGCCGGCCGCGTCGCCCGTGTTCTGCGACTACACGACGTGCGCCCCGCCTGCGACGACGACGGCGCCGAGCGGCGGAACCGGCGGCGTCGGTGCCCCCTTGACGGGCGGGAGCGCGGGCGCCCCGACGCCGGGAAGCGGGGCAGCCGGGACGGGGGGTGCCGGTGCCGGCGCCGGTGCCACGACACCCGGGTCCGGCAGCGACAGCAGCGCGGCGCCGGTCGATTCGCCGCCGGCGACGTCGACCACGGTGCTGGGCACCGACCGCGCCGACCCCACGAGCTCCCGACGCAACGGCAGCGGGGTGCGCGTCGAGGCCACAGCCGCGGGTACCGGCAGCGGGCCCGGCAGCGGCTCGCCCGTCGGCGTCGCGATCGCGGCGGGGATCCTCGTGATCGCTGCCGCATCCGCGGTCTGGCTCCGCCGGCGAGCACGTGTGCCCGGGTAGTCGGATAACCGTCACACCGCTATGCGAGGATGGGAGAATCCAGGCAAGCGGGGAGGCTGCGAGTGGCGGAACGCCGAAAGCCGACGGCGACATCGAACTTCGGCGTGAGCCGTCGAGAGAACCACGACTCCAGCGCGTTCTACGAGCGTTTCACTCCGCCGCTGATCTCGAACGACAACGCGATCGCCGAGCCCGCCGAGCTCGACAAGATCTACACCGGAAACAGCAGCGCGATGTCCGAGGTGAAGAACGACTCAGTGGCGTTGGTGGTCACGTCGCCACCGTACTTCGCCGGCAAGGAATACGAAGAGGCGCTCGGCAAGGGTCACATCCCCGCGAGCTACAACGAGTACCGCAAGATGCTCGCCGACGTCTTCGCCGACTGCGTGCGCGTGCTCGAACCGGGCGGCCGCATCGCGGTCAACGTCGCGAACCTCGGCAGGCGCCCGTACCGCTCGCTCGCAGCCGACGTGATCTCGATCCTGCAAGACGATCTTCGCCTGCTGCTTCGCGGCGAAGTCGTCTGGCAGAAAGCCCATGGCGCCGCGGGCTCATGCGCCTGGGGCTCATTTCAAAGTGCCGCGAACCCGGTCCTCCGCGATCTCACGGAGCGAGTCGTCATTGCGAGCAAGGGCCGGTTCGACCGCGCGGTCTCCCGCGCAGATCGGGCTGCGCGCAACCGACCTTCCGAGGGCTCGATCTTCAAAGACGAGTTCATGGAAGCGACGACCGACCTGTGGGACATCCCTGCGGAGAGCGCGACCCGGGTCGGGCATCCAGCTCCCTTCCCCGTCGAGCTGCCGCAACGGTTGATCGAGCTGTACACGTACGTCGGTGACCTCGTGCTCGATCCGTTCATGGGTTCCGGTACCACCGCCGTTGCGGCGATCAGGACCCATCGGCACTTCGTCGGCTACGACACCGACCCGACGTACGTCGCGCTGGCGAACGAACGCATCGAGTTGGAGCGCGAGCGACTGCGCATGTCACCGACGGCACGACCCGTGCTTCTCGCCGTGCCGTCGGCCGAAGCAGCCGACGACGAAGGCTTCCAGGCCCGGGCGGTACGGCAGGGGCAGAAGGCCGAAGCGGTCGCGCGCGCGATTCTTCTGCAGTGTGGGTTCTCCGACGTCAAGGAGAACGTCCGCATGGGCTCTGGTGTCGAGGTCAACTTCACGGCGCGCGACCAAGGCGGTCGTCTCTGGTGTTTCGACGTGTCCGGCGCATTCACCAGCCCTCGTCCCGGGCTTCGTCGCACCGACACGGTGTGGAAGGCGTTGGGGCGCGCCGCCATCCTCCGGCTCGAGTTCCCGAAGGAGCCCCAGCCGCTGATTCTGCTGAGCACCAACCTCCCGGCGCGCGGCAGCGCCGGATTCCTGGCGCTGAAGCGGGGTCGCGGTGAAGTGTTCTGGGATGCGTTGGAGATGCTCGACGGCGCGAGCCAGCAGCGGTTGCGTGACTACGCCCAGGGTGATGCCCGCGGCCCGATCGGCGACTTCCTCGGCCCGTCCGACAATGAATTGGCGTAGCGAACGCTCGTGACCGAATTTCAGTCATCGGCGGGATGGCAGGGGCGCCAGTTCGCACAGCAGTGCGACTTTCTCCTCCTGAGCAATCGCTTCACCTTGCATGGTCGGAGGGTGGTCGCGGAACTGGGCGTCGAGATCGACCAGGTTGCGACGAGCCCGCGTGGCGCCGAGCTGTGGCTCGAATACAAGGGAAGCTTCCAGGGCGCGCGTCCCGGTTTGATGCGTACGGACACGGTGAAGAAGGCGATCGCAAACGGCGCGCTCTTACGCGTGCTCCCCGACCGTCGTCCGTACGTTGTGCTGACCTCACATCTCCCGCAGCGCGGATCGGCACTGTCGATGCTGCGGTCGGCGCTCGAACTCGGCTACATCGATCACCTGATCTGCGTCAACGACCCCGGAGACGTACAGCTCCTCGCTCAGCTGTAGCGCAGCCGCCTCAGCTGCCGACCTCGATCCGTGGGCCGGCTTGGCCGCGGAAGGCGTTGCTGATGCGGTCGATGCGGCGGGAACGTCGCGGGATCGGGCGCGTCGGCGAGCTGCGCGAGCGTCTGCGCGCCGATGTCGACCGCCACCTTCTGCAGGTGGTCGCCGTCGAGGCCGAACACTCGGATCACGTTCTCGCCCGCCATCTGCACCGTCTCGCGCGGCGGCACGTGTGAGAACAGGTTGCGCAGCGCGATGCGCGTGACGGGCTCCGCGTCGGGATCGTCGAGGTGCTGGAACACGCCTTCGGCGTGCGGGTAGTCACGACCCCAGAGCACGTTGCTCGCGTAGCCGTTGCGCACGGCGTCTTCGGCCTGCCACGTGCTCATGAAGCTCGCGCCGAGGAAGACGTTCTGCGCGAAGTACTCACTCGGCTGCTTCGGCAGACGCGGCCCCGGCGCGGCGGTGCCGAAGCGCAGGTAGATCGCGTCGAGCTCGCGCATCGTCGGCACGTACCAACCTTCGAACTGCTCGGTGATCACGAGCTTGAGCTCGGGGAAGCGCTCGAACACCTGCCCGTGGATGAGCCACCACACGGACCGTCGCGACAGCCAGCCACCGCCCTCGTAGACCTGCACGTTGATGCCGCCCGGGCCCGAGTAGTCGATCGGCTGCCCGCCGCTCGAGTGCGTGTTCAACGGCATGTTGTTGGCGACGCACGCGGCCCAGAACGGGTCCCACTCGGGATGGTTGTAGAGCACGGTGTCGGGACGGCCGGGCGGCGGGAAGTTCACGCCGTGCAGACCGCGTGACGCGGCCCACTCGACCTCCTTCACCGCGAGGTCGATGTCCCAGATCGGGATGTACGCGAGGCCGAGGAGTCGTTGCGAGTCGATCGCGACCCAGTCGGCGAGCCACTCGTTGTAGAGGTGGTAGCCGACGGTCGCGAGCTCGAGGTCGGACTGGTCGTTGGTGAGCCCGCCCGCCACCTGCATCATGAACGGGAACGGCTCACCGTTGGTGCTGAAGTGGTACAGCACCTCGGCGGCGACGCCGTCGAGATCCATCTCGCGCAGGCGCGCGGCCGCGTCGTGGTGGCCGTCGAGCCCGAGGTTCTGGTGCTCGCGACCCATCGCGCGCATGCCCGACGCGTCGTAGCGGTCGGCGAAGTCGTCGAAGGCGTCGAGGTACTTCTGCGGGCAGTACGGCCGGAGCTGTTCCCGGAGGAGCGGCCCGGTGTGCGCATCACACGATGCGACGACGACGGGAACATTGGTGTCGATGGACTCGGCCATGGTGACGACCCCCCGGTGTCAAGACGGCTGCACGCCGCATGACGTTGGTACCACACGGCCGCGCGAGCAGCAACCGTAGACTCCGGCCGCGGGGTGTCGGGAGAGGAGAGCACGATGGGAATCGAGGAGAACAAGGCGCTCGTGGTCGAGCTCTACCGGCGCATGAACGACCGGGAGTACGAGCAGATGTGGGACGACCTCTTCACACCCGACGCGGTGTGGGGCGCCGGCCGCTTCTCCACCGCCGCGTTCGGTGGCATCGAGAAGATGAAGCCGCTCCTGGTCGACCCCATGCCCGCGTTCGAGGACGGCGGGATGCACTTCACGCTGCACGCGCTCACTGCGGAAGGCGATCGGGTCGCCGCCGAGGTCGAGAGCTACGCGCCCACGGCCTACGGCACGCTCTACAACAACCACTACCACATGCTGTTCGAGTTCCGCGACGGCCGGATCGCCGTCGTGAAGGAGTACGGCGACACCGCGCACGCCCGCGACATCTTCGGCACCCTCGAGCTCTGAGGGATTTCCTACCGCAGGTACGCCTGGCCGCCGTCGACGCTGATGGTGCTGCCGGTGATGTAGCGCGCGTCGGGCCCGCAGAGCATCGCGACCGCGCGCCCGATGTCCTGCTCGCAGTCGCCGACGTAGCGCAGCGGGATGCCGGCGCGGAACTGCGCCGCGCCGTCGGGATCGAACTGCTCCCACCCCTGGTACGCGGGTGACGCCGCGAGCGGCATGAGGCAGATCACGCGGATGCCGTCGGCGCCCCATTCCGTCGCGGCGACGCGCGACAGGATGCGGGTCGCGTCCTTCACCGCGCCGTACACGCCGTAGCCCATCGGGTCGAGGCGCAAGCTCGCCGACGTCGCGAGGTTGATGACCACGCCGCCGTCCTTCAGGTGCTCGTGGCACGCCTTCATGAAGCTGAACGACGCGACCGGTCCCGAGAGCCAGCCGTCTTCGAAGTTGTCGCGGGTCATGTCGAGCAACGGGCCGAGCGTCACTTCCTGCGCGTTGTTCACGAGGATGTCGACGGTGTCGAACGTGCCCACGGTCTCGTCGACGCACCGCTGGATCTCGGCTTCGTCCTTCACGTCGCACGCCAAAGCCTGCGCGCGACCGCCCCGCTTCGTGATCTCGTCGGCGGTCGCCTGCACCTTCGACAGCGTGCGGCCGGCGACGACGACCGCGGCACCGTCGCTCGCGAGCGCGTACGCGATGCCCTGGCCGACGCCCTGCCCCGCGCCGGTCACGAGCGCGACCTTGCCGTCGAGCGTTCCCATCGTGTTCTCCCTTGTCGGTCTTCGTCAGATCGTGCTGGTCCACACGCCGGGGATGTCGATCACCTGGCCGGCCTGCATCCCGTTGTCGCACACGAACTCGGCGCCGTTGCAGTAGCGAGCGTCCTCGGTGGCGAGGAACAGCGCGACGGCTGCGATGCGGGTGAGGTCGATCCCGGTCGGTGTCTGCTCCGAGGGGGCGCGGATCGCCTCGTCGGCCAGCGCCTGCTCCTCCGCGGTGCGCTCGACGGGCGGCTTGCCGACGAGCGAGCTGTGCATCTCCAGGTTCCCGCCGGCCGGGCAGACGATGTTGGCGCGCACGCCGTACTTGCCGTTCTCCAGCGCCGTTGCCTTGGTCAGCCCGCGCAAGCCGAACTTCGCCGCGGTGTACGCGACCGTGCCCGGGATCGAGAACAGGCTGTTGATCGAGCCGATGTTGACGATGGCGCCGCGCGTCTCGCGCAGCAGCGGCAGGCACGCCTTGGTGCCGAGGAACGGCCCGAAACAGTTCACCCGGAACACCTTCTCGAATGTCTCCGCCGACGTGTCGTCGATCGAGGACAGGTGCAGCACCGCCGCGTCGTTCACGAGCACGTCCAGCGAGCCCTCCTGCGCGCGCAGCTCTTCGACCGCTTCGCTCCAGTCGCGCTCACTGGTCACGTCGTGGTGACGGAACCGTGCCGCGTCGCCGATCTTCTCCGCGGTCTCGTTGCCGCGGTCGTCGAGCAGGTCGGCGATCACCACCCGCGCACCCTCGTCGGCGAACATCTGCGCGATCGCCGCGCCCGTGCCGCGTGCCGCGCCGGTGATCAGCGCAACCTTCTCGTCAAGCCGTCCCATGTTGGTTCCCCCCGATGACTGCTGGCCTTACCTGGTTGGCGTCGGTACGGTATCGAAGATGAGCAGCACTGATCCGCGGGACGCCACGATCGCCGTCGCGATGACCTACTTGCAGAACGGCCTCATCGACCACGACCCCGATGCCGTGCTCCTGAGCGACGATGCCCGCCGCATCAACAACGGCGTGCTCGCGTGCCCCGACCCCGAGTCGTTGCGGCGCATCATCCTCCGGGAACCGGTGGGCGCGATCCACAACCTCCGATGGGTGGTCGACGGCAACGACGCGGTCGTCGTCTACGACATGCTCGTCGACTGGACCCGGTCCGACCAGAGCGAGTCGTTCTCGGACCCGAGCACCTGGGTGTTGGCGTACATCGGTGAGCGGTTCCACGTGGTCGACGGCCTGATCGAGGAGATCGAGGTCGTGTACGCGGCCGACGCCGAGCGCCACGAGCCGCTCCAGCGTCCGGCGCGCACGCCGCCGCCGGCGGCCGACCTGCCGAGTCGCGACGAGGTCATCGCGGTGTGCCAGACCTACATCGACTCGCTCTTCAGCGGCGACGGGAGCTCCGTGCTGCTGGCGCCGGACGCGTGGCGCATCGAGAACGGGCGCGACATGGGCGACAGCGGGCCTGCGATCCAGCAGATGCTCACGCAGATGCTCGGTGACGGGCCCAAGGTCGTCACCGGCATGGACGATCTCCGCTGGTACGTCGAGGGCGAGGAGGCCGTCGCCTTCTACACGCTCGAGATCGACCCGACCGCGCTCGGGCAAGCGGATGCCGACCTCGTGCAGATGCCGATCGTCGAGCGCTTCCGCGTGCACGACGGGCTGATCACCGAGGTCGAGCCGGTGATCCCGGGCTGGATCGAGTGACGACGCCGTCGTGAGGCATCGACTCCTTCACTGTGAGGCACTGCTGGCCTGAGCTCGAGGTCCGGGTCCCACGTCGTTCGAGTCACCTACCCTCGATCATGGTGACTGCGGCCAGCACATCTCTTCCAACATCGCGGGGCCTCACTTCGGCGGAGGCCGCAGCGCGCCTTGCCCGCGATGGGCCGAACGTCCTTCCCGGGCCCAAGCCTCCTACCGCTTGGCGTGAGTTGGCGGGCCAGATGACGCACTTCTTCGCAATGATGCTGTGGGTGGCCGGCGCGCTCGCGTTCGTTGCCGGCCTGCCCGAGCTCGGGATCGCGATCTTCGTGGTGATCGTCGTCAACGGCGTTCCTGCCTTCGCGCAGGGAGTACCGCGCCGAGCGCGCCGCCGTACGGTTGCGTGACCTGCTCCCACGGCGAGCGATGGTGCTGCGCGACGGCCAGCCGCTCGACATCGATGCGACCGAGCTCGTGGCGCTCGGCGTGTTCCTGTTCTTCCCACCACTCGCCGATGTCCTGAAGCACGCCCCACCGTCGGCGGCGGGCTTCGCGGTCGCCGTTCTCGCCGCCCCCGCAGTCTTGTTGGCCGATGCGGTCCAGAAGGCGGTCATCGTACGTCGCCAGCGTGTCGGGCCCTCTGCGCCCGCGCTCGCCAGCTGACCCGTCGCAGACCCAGCGCCGTACCATCGCGGCACCTCTCTATGCTCGCCGTCGCTCTGCAAGTTGTCGCCACCCAAGTCACCAGCAACTGGTACGTCTTCGCCGCGTTCGGCGCGGGCATCATCTCGTTCCTGTCGCCGTGCGTGCTCCCGATCGTGCCCGGCTACCTGAGCCTCGTGACCGGCCTCTCGGTGGGAGAGATCCAGGAGGCCGATCGCCATTACCTGAAGCGCATCGCGATCAACACGGGCATGTTCGTGCTCGGGTTCACGCTGATCTTCGTGCTGCTCGGTCTCATCACCACCACGGTGGGCAACGAGGTGTTCCGCAACCAGGAGACGCTCACCCGCATCTCGGGAGCCTTCGTGCTGCTGATGGCCGCGTATCTCGCGGGCTCGCAGATCCTGACCACGCCGCGCCTCTACCAGGAGTTCCGCTTCCAGCCGCACCTCGACCGCTTCGGCCCGATCGCCGCACCGATCGCCGGCGCCGCGTTCGGCCTCGGGTGGACGCCCTGCATCGGCCCCATTCTCGGATCCGTGCTCCTGTTCGCGACCGAGGGTCAGGACATCGCGCGCTGCGACCATCCTGCTCATCGCGTACTCACTCGGGCTCGGCGTGTCGTTCCTCGCGGTCGGGCTCGCGATGGGCAAGCTCACGCGCGCACTCGCCTGGTTCCGCCGTCATTCGCGCGCGATCACGCTCGTGTCGGCGGGCATCCTCGCGATCTTCGGCGTGATCCTGCTCACCGATCAGCTGCCGGAGGTCACCGCGCGGCTCTCCAACGGGATGCGCGACATCGGGCTCGGCTGGCTGGTCGACGCGGGGTAGGTCACTCGAGCTCCCAGCGGGTGGGGGAGCCGGTGAAGTCGTCGCCGTCGAGCGCGAACACCCACGTCGGGCGGACCGTCCACACGCCGTTTGTCGCAGGGTCGTAGAAGTCGACGGTGTAGCTCGTGTCGTATTTCGTGTTCAGCGTGTCGTTGAACACGAGGAGAAGCACGGGGTCGTCGACGCGCTCGGCGTCGCCCTCGATGATCACGGGGTTCTTGGCGTCGTCGGTGGTGAGCACACAACGTCCGTCGTGCTCGAGGTTCCGTGCCTTGCGTGACGCGAGGCTCGAGCTGAACCACAGCGCGTCGTCGTGCCACACGCCCCATACCGGCATGACATGCGCGCCGCCGTCGGGCCACGTCGTGGCGAGCCAGTAGTCGTGCGCCGCACGCAGGCGGCTCACCGCCCACGACCACGGCAGCAGCCCGCGTCCCTGGTCGGCGGGCAGGATGCCATAGCCCGGCATGTACGGACGGCTCGCCGCCGGCTCGACCACGGCCGCGATCATCCCACGCTCGACGCGTCGGTGTTGGAGGGGCGATGATGCGGCATCATCATCACCGTCGGAGGACGACATGGATCACACGTACAAGGTCACCGAGATCGTGGGCTCGTCACCGGATGGTGTCGACGCGGCGGTGCGCAACGGACTGGAACGCGCGTCGTCGACGCTGCGGAACCTCAGCTGGTTCGAGGTGACCGACATCCGAGGGGCCTTCGAGCACGGCGCACTGGGCTGGTTCCAGGTGACGATGAAGGTGGGCTTCCGCCTCGACGACGACTGAGGTGCGGTCGGCCGGGCGCGGCGCTTCTACGCTGCGGGGCGCATGACCGACCGCGCGCCCTTCCTGGTCTCCCGGATGCGGGAGTTCGGCGAGACGATCTTCGCCGAGATGTCGGCGCTCGCGGTCGCGACCGCCTCGATCAACCTCGGCCAGGGCTTCCCCGACACCGACGGCCCGCGCGCGGTCGCCGACGCCGCGGTGGCGGCCATCCGCGCCGGTCACAACCAGTATCCGCCGGGAGCCGGGATTCCCGAGCTGCGCCGGGCGATCGTCGACCATCAGCAGCGCTGGTACGGGCTCGAGCTCGATCCCGACCGCGAAGTGCTGGTGACTGTGGGCGCCACCGAAGCCATCGCCGCATCCATCCTCGCGTTGTGCGAGCCGGGCGACGACGTTGTCATGTTCGAGCCGTACTACGACTCCTACGCCGCGTGCATCGCACTCTCGGGCGCGCAGCGGCGCGTCGTGCAGCTGCGCACACCCGAGTACACCTTCGATCCCGACGACCTCGCGCGCGCGATCACACCGCGTGCTCGCGTGTTGTTGTTGAACTCGCCCCACAACCCGACCGGCAAGGTGTTCTCCCGCGCCGAGCTCGAGGTGATCGCCCAGCTCTGCGTCGAGCACGACCTCGTCGCAGTGACCGACGAGGTGTACGAGCACCTCGTGTTCGAGGGCGAGCACATCCCGCTCGCGACGCTGCCCGGCATGCGCGAGCGCACCCTCACCATCTCATCGGGCGGCAAGACGTTCTCCTTCACCGGGTGGAAGGTCGGCTGGGTCTGCGGGCCCGCCGAGCTGGTCGCCGCGGTACGCACGGTCAAGCAGTTCCTCACCTACGTGAACGCGGCACCGTTCCAACACGGGATCGCAGTGGGCCTGGGTCTCGACGACGACTATTTCCGTGCGTTCAACGACGGCATGCGCGACAAGCGCGATCGCCTGCACGCCGGGCTTGCCGACGCCGGCTTCACCGTGCTCCCGTCCGCCGGCACCTACTTCCTCACCGTCGACATCAGCGCGCTCGGCGAGCGTGACGGGCTCGCGTTCTGCCGGTCACTTCCCGAACGTTGTGGTGTGGTCGCGGTGCCCAACGTCGTGTTCTACGACGACCGTGACGCGGGCCTGCCCCTCGTGCGCTTCGCGTGCTGCAAACGTGCCGAGGTGATCGACGAGGCAGTGACGCGGTTGAAGGGACTCGCGCCGTGAAGGTTGCCGCGGTGCAGCACGACGTCGTGTGGGAGGACGCGCGTGCGACGCAGACGCGCGTCGCTCCGATGATCGCCAACGCCGCGGCCGCGGGCGCTCGACTCGTCGTGCTGACCGAGATGTACGCGACTGGGTTCTCGATGGCGACCGAGCGCATCGTCGAGCCGTTCGACGGCCCGAGCGCGCAGTTCCTCCTCGAGCAGGCGCACACGCACGACCTGTGGGTGTGCGGTTCCGTCCCCGAGCTCGCGCCCGACGCGGCGCCCGGCACGCCGCCTGGCAACGTGCTCGTGCTCGCCGCACCCGACGGCACCACGCACCGGTACACCAAGATCCATCCGTTCTCGTACGCGGGCGAGGACGAGCGGTATCGCGCCGGCGATCGCACCGTGACCGTCGATGTCGAAGGTGTTCGGGTCAGCCTGTTCGTCTGTTACGACCTGCGCTTTGCCGACACGTTCTGGGAGCTCGCGCCTGACACCGACTGCTACGTCGTGCCCGCCAACTGGCCGGAGCCACGGCGCGACCATTGGCGGGCGCTGCTCGTCGCGCGGGCGATCGAGAACCAGGCCTACGTCGTCGGCGTCAACCGCGTCGGCGAGGGCGGGGGGCTGCGGTACTCGGGCGACAGCCTCCTCGTGTCGCCGTGGGGCGAGATCCTCGGCGACGGCGCCGGCGGGGAGGAGCAGATCCTCCTCACCGACGTCGACGCCGCAGTCGTCGCGTCGACACGCGAGCGCTACCCGTTCCTGCGCGACCGCCGCGTCCCGTAGCCTCACGGCCATGTGTGGATGCCTGGTCGCGATCGCGGCGATGCTGTCGCCGAGGTTGGCGATCTTCCTGGTGTGGCTCTTCGGCGACCGGATGAGCATCGCGTTCAACTCGTTCTGGATCGCGTTGCTCGGCTTCATCTTCCTGCCGTGGACGACGCTCGCCTGGGCCGTGGCCTACGCGCCGCGCCAGGGCGTGACCGGCTTCGGCTGGTTCGTCGTCGCCTTCGCGTTCTTCGCCGACATCATGACGCACATTGGGAGCGCGCAGGCCCGCCGTCAGCGGCGCGCCGGCGCGATCGCCTGAGCGTCTGGCGTCACTCCTCGGGCGCGAACCCCGTCTCGCGCAGCGTGATGCTGAGGCGGCCGGGCGGCAGGCCGAGCCCGTGCGGCGCGGTCCCCGCGATCACCTTCGGGACGCCGTGGTAGATGCGACGGTTCGTGCCGGCGAACACGAGCAGATCGCCGGAGTGCAGCACGACGTCGGTGAACGGTGACGTCCTGCGATCGACGCCCGCCATGCGGAAGAGGCAGTCGTCACCGAGGCTGATCGTGACGACCGGTGCGGCCGACGGCTCCTCCCCGTCCTGATGGAGGCCGAGGTGTGCTCCCGGCGCGTAGAGGTTCACGATCGCGGCGTCGAGCTCGAATCCGGCGCTCAACGGGTGATCGTCGCCGTACGACGCGACGACTCCACGCCGACCGAGGTCGGCGAGCGCACGCGGCAATGGCTTCACCGGCGCGCCGTCGGTGTCGTCGGCCGTGCGGGAGTACGCGTAGGGCTGCCAGTGCCACCCGAGGCACACCGACTGCACGCTCATCAGATGTCCCTGGGGGACTCGTGGTTGACGCAACCCCGCCGGTGGAGCCGCCCACTCCCGGAACTGCGCGACCAGGTCCCGCTGCTCGCCGGCTGACAGCCAACCGCGGGTCAGGACGACGTGGGGCAGCACCTCGGTGCGCAGCGATCCTGCGGTCGGCTCGGGATCATCGGGGACGAGCGCGAGCTGACGCGGCGGTGCTACCGCTGGTTCATCCAGCGTCGTCGGGACGCCGCCCAGTGCACTGGTGCGCGGAGATGTCCGTGCCGAGCCCATACCCCACCCACTCTGACAGACCCGTCTCTCCGGTTCGCGTCAGGTCCGCGGCCACCCACTCGCGAACAACCGGCAGTTGAGTGACCCATAGCGCACTCTTCTGCCGGTTGTTCAGGAAAGGTGGGGCCTGGGGCGCGTCAGTGGTGGAAGCGGGGACCGCCGCGGTCGCCGGGCCAGCGCGAGCCGCCGATGGTGTCGGCGTAGGGCCAGAACGCGATCGGGTCGAGCGGGCCCGCGAGCGTGATCTCGCGCGTCTTCTGGATGCTCCACACGAGGTGCGCCGACAGCTGCTCGCGCATCGGCAGCAGCTCGGTGTACGGGTCCCACGGGCTGTCACGCAACACGAGGTCGCCTTCGACGATCTCCTTGTGCCGGGTGTCGCTCGTGCTCGCGACGCGCACGACGTGCGGCGGGAAGTCGTAGCTCTTCTCGACGCCGCCGACCGCCCGTGACGACTTGATCCACCAGTCGTTCTCGGAGTACTCGCCGGACGGGTCGTCGACGACGCCTGTGACGCGACCGTGGAACTCGATGAACGTGTAGCCCTGGTGCGTGCAGCGCGCCTCGACGACGTCGTCGCGGCGGAAGTAGACGATCGAGCACGGGAACTTCGGCTGGCCGTTCAGCTCCTGGCTGATGAAGATCGCCGACTCCTGGTCGATCCCCAAGCCGATGCCGTAGTAGCCCTCCATGCCGTCGTAGATCGCGTCGACCTTGGTGGCGACGCCGTACTCCGGCTCGCCCTTGACCGGCACGTTGTAGATGTTGACGTGCACGTTCGGCTCCCGACCCGGCTCGATGCCCGGAGGCAGGAGGTCGGCGATCTTGTCGGGGTCGGTGCGGTAGACGACCTTGAGGAGGGGCCAGTTGGCGATCTCACCCGGCGGGATGGACGGACTGGCGGAATCGTTGGTGCTCACGTCATTGCTCCTACGCTCGACAGCGGGTAGTCACACGATTGCATTAATCGGACCCGACTGCAAGGAGAGACCTGGTGGAGGGACGCAAGACCAGCGATCAAGGCCGGTGTGAACAGCCTCACGTTGTCGATCGCGACGAGCTCTGGCAAGCAGGGTATTCGGTGCAGCGCGGTGTCACCCGGAGGGATCAAGGGACGGTCGTTCCGCAAGATCATCCCGCCCGATGTCGTCGAGATCATGGAGCGCAACTGCCTCCTGCCGTTCCTCGGCGAGCCCGAGGACGTCGCGGCGGTGATTGCGTTTCTCGCGTCCGATGAGGCACGCTTCATCACCGGTCAGGTGCTCCGCGTCGACGGCGGAGTGCTGAGCCAGCTCGTGCACGTGCCCTACGTGCGCGTGGTCCAGGAACACAACGAGAAGGAAGTGTCGTGAGCGACTTCGACTTCGACCCGTACGACCCTGCGAACTTCGAGGACCCGTACCCCGCGTACGTCACGATGCGCAACGAGCACCCCGTGTACCGGCGCGAGATCCCGAACTACCAGGTGTTCCCGCACTACTGGATGCTGAGTCGTGCGGAGGACGTCAACAACGCGGCCCTGGATCCGAAGACGTTCTCGTCGGCGAAGGGCACGTTGATCGACATCGACGTGAGCCTCCTGCCGCTCAACCTCTTCCACATGGACCCGCCGCGCCACGACGTCCTGCGCCGCACGCTCTCGCGTGTGCTCACGCCGTCACGTGTCGCCGCGCTCGAGCCGTTCATCCGCGACCACGTCAAGAGCCTCATCGACGAGTTCAAGGGCGCCGGGCGGGTCGACGCCACCACCGGGTTCGCGCAACTGGTGCCGTCGGTCGTGGTGTGCCAGCTCATGGGGCTCCCGGTGGAGGACCAGCAGCTCTTCCTCAAGTGGAATCTCGACACGCTCGGGGGTGCCGACTTCACCAGCCCGGCCGCGCTCCAGGCGTACGCGCAGATGGAGGAGTACTGGAAGCAGCTCGTCGTCGGGAAGCAGGGCAACTGGACCGACGACCTCGTGTCGCACATCTTCCGTGCGGTCGAGGAGGACAAGGCCGATCTCACCGACGAGGAGATCTGGGGCTTCTGCTCGCTGCTGCACGACGCGTCGCAGAACACGACGCTGAACATGATCGCCAACGGCGTGATCGTGCTCGGCCGGCACCCGGAGGCGAGACACCGGCTCGCCGAGGACCCGTCGCTCTGGCCCAACGCGCTCGAGGAGCTGCTGCGGTTCGTGTCGCCGGTGCAGGGGCTCGCGCGCGCGACCACGTGCGACGTCGAGCTGCACGACACGACGATCCCCGAAGGGGATCAAGTCCTCCTGCTGTACGGGTCCGCCAACCACGACGAGCGCGAGTTCGACGATCCCGAGACCTTCGACATCGACCGCACGATCAGCCGGCAGTGGACGTTCGGACAGGGCATCCACTTCTGCATGGGCGCGGCGGTGGCGAAGCTGGAGACCCGCATCGCGCTGCAGTGCATGGTCGAGACGCTCGGCGACTGGGAAGTCGACGAAGCCGGCATCGAGCGCAGCCAGCTCGTGCCGACGCGCGGCCTCATGCACACGCCGATCAGCTTCGAAGCGGTGACCTGACCCGACGCGTTACTGCAGACCCTGTTCGACGCGCGCGGCGAGTGCGGCGTCGTCGCGCGCCGCGGTCATGGACGGTGACGACGGCGGCACGATCTCGAACGCGAGCTCGCGGATGCGGCCGGGGTAGTCGAACGGGGCCTCGAAGTCGTCGGCCACGGGCGCGGTCGCGCGTCCGATGTCCATGCCGAGCGAGCTCATCATACGGACCAACGGGCCGACGTGGCCCTCGGCGACATCGGTACCGTCGACCGACAGCGTCGCCCGTCCGGTGCCGTCGCCAACGGGGTCGAGGCGCACGGCGACGCGCCGTCGGCCGGGGGTCAGCGGATCCGGTGCTGCGACGCGGTTGTGCCGATGGAAGCTGTTGTAGTGGAAAGTCAGGCGGCCGTCGCGCACGAGGAACGCGAAGCCGCCGTTGATGGTGCCGCGGTTGAGCAGCGCGCCGTCGGTGCTCACACCGACCTGGCCATCCGGCACTTCGATGTCGGCGCTGATGGAGAAGGCGCCCATGCCGGTCGGCGGTGTGGCGTTGACCGGAAGGTGCGACACGGGCGGGCGATAGACGTAGCGCGTCCGGCTCGTGGGAGTGCCGCGCCGGAACGGTCGGTGCAGGAAGAGCTCCGTGAGCGCGCGCCCGTCGAGCGGGAGGACATCGAACCTGCCGGCCTCCGCCCAGAAGCGGTCGATCATCTCCTGCCGCTTGTCGGGGAGGTCGCCGGAGAGATCGTGCACTTCGGAGTAGTCGTCGTCGAGGTGGAAGAGCTCCCAGTCGTCGTCGGTGATGAGGTTGCCGGGCGGGTGGTACGTCACCGCCTTCCACCCGCGGTGATAGATCGCGCGGTGCCCGAACATCTCGAAGTACTGCGTGTCGCGCGGTGCGGGCGCGTCGCGATCGTTGAACGTCGTACGTAGTGATCGTCCGTGGATCGGCTGCTGCGCGATGCCGGCCACTTCGCCTGGCGCGTCGACGCCCACGACGTCGAGCACCGTCGGCACGAGATCGATGACGTGGCTGAACTGTGCGCGCATCTCGCCGCGTGCGTCGAGGCCCGCGGGCCAGTGCACCACGAGCGGGCTGCGCACGCCGCCACCGTGCGTGTTCTGCTTGTAGCGGCGCAGCGGCGTGTTCCCGACCATCGCCCACCCCCACGGGTAGTTCGGATGGCTGGCGGGGCCGCCGATGTCGTCGAGGTGCTCGATCGCCTCGTCGATGTCCTGCTCGATGCCCTGCAGGAACTTCATCTCGTCGAGGACGCCGCGTGCGCCGCCCTCCTGCGACGCGCCGTTGTCGGAGAGGACCATCACCACTGTGTTCTCGAGCACACCGAGCTCGGCGAGCGTGTCGATGAGGCGCCCGATCTGCGCGTCGGTGTGATCGAGGTACGCGGCACAGGCCTCCTGCAGGCGCGCCGCGAAACGCTGTTCCGGCTCGGTGAGCTCCGTCCACGCGACGACGCCGGGGTTGCGGGCCGGGAGCTCGGTGCCTTCGGGCACGATCCCCATCGCCTGCTGTCGCGCGAACACGCGCTCGCGTTCGGCATCCCAACCCTCGTCGAACCGCCCGCGGTACTTCAACCGGTACTCGAGCGGCGCGTGATGCGGCGCGTGTGTCGCGCCGAACGCGATGTAGAGGAAGAACGGCCGCTCGGGTGTGATGGACGTGTGGTCGCGCAGGAAGCGCGACGCGCGGTCGATCAGATCCTCGGAGAGGTGGTAGCCGTCGCTCGGAAGGCGCGGCGGGTCGACGTGCTCGTTCCCGACCACGAGCTCGGGCCGGAACTGATCGGTCTCGCCGCCGAGGAACCCGTAGTACCGGTCGAACCCGCGCGCGAGTGGACGGTTGTGGAACGGGCCGGCCGGCGAGCACTCCGGTGCCGGCGTCAGGTGCCACTTCCCGACCATGAACGTGGCGAAGCCACGTGGCTGCAGCATCTCCGCGAGGGTCGCGGCGTTGCGCGGGATCGCGCCGCGCATGTTCGGGAATCCGGTGTCGAAGTCGGCGACGCTGCGCATCCCCACCGAATGATGGTTGCGGCCCGTCAACAAGCTCGCTCGCGTCGGAGAGCACACCGGCGTGACGTGGAAGTTCGTGTAGCGCAGCCCGTTCGCCGCCAGCCGATCGACGTTCGGGGTCTCGATCGACGATCCGTAACAACCGAAGTGTGAGAAACCGCTGTCGTCGAGGAGGATGACGACGACGTTCGGCGTGCCATCGGGTGGGATCTCGTAGGGCTCCCACGCCGGGACCGACTCCTGGACCGTGCGGCCGATGACGCCCTCGAACGGTGCTGCGCTCATGAGCGCGGGTCAGCCGATTTCGGGGAGCGCGCCGGGTTGCTGCAGCATCCCGTACATGTCCCAGGTCACCCGGTTCTCCGCGATCTTGCCGCGGTCGACCCCGTCGGTGAAGTCGGGAAACGCGCGGTGGAACTCGGCGATGAAGCCCTGGAGTGCGTCGATGCCGACCACGTCGTCGATCATGGGTGACTGTCCGGTTCCATCCCCTGTCTCCCTCGTTGCCGCGCGACGGTGTCGCCCGTTCCCCTGCGTGCCCAAGTCTGACAGGCCGCTGCGGCATCGGCCTGGAGCGGAGCGGGGGCCCACTGCTATTCTGACGGCCACGCCGCGGGGTGGAGCAGTCTGGTAGCTCGTCGGGCTCATAACCCGAAGGTCGTGGGTTCAAATCCCACCCCCGCCACCATCGAAGATGCAGGTCAGGGCCGGTGCGCACGCACCGGCCCTCTGCGTTGACGACCCTTCGCACAGGTGGCCAATCGTCGAATTGCGCGACTGACGTACGATCGCTCCAGTGCCCACGCAGTCGCAGACCCAGTCGCTCACCGAGATGTTGCGGCACACGTGGCTCGTCTCGTCCGACTGCCACGTGGCCGAGCCTCCTGACCTCTGGCAATCTCGGGTCGGTGCTGCGCTCGGCGAGCGGGCACCGCACGTCGTCGCCGAGCACGACGGGGACTGGTGGTACGTCGACGGCCACCGCACCGCGTCCTTCACCATGGCTCAGGCAGGAAAGCGCTTCGACAAGGAAGCGACCCCACTGCGCTTCTCGGGCGTGTTCGAGGACGTGCCGCCGACTGCGTACGACCCGTCGCAGTACATCGAGGCCAACGAGACCGACGGCGTCTGGGGATCGGTCGTCTATCCGAGCGAAGGCCTCATGCTCTTCTACGTGCCGAACACGGAAGTTGTCGACGCGGCGACGCGCGCGTACAACGACTGGCTCGCCGAGTTCTGCAGCGAAGATCCGCGTCGCCTGAAGGGCGTGGCGATGCTGAACGTCGACGACCCCGATGCGGCCGTGCTGGAGTTGGAGCGGTGTGCCCGGCTGCAACTCGGGGGTGCGCTCATCACCGTGTCGCCGCCCCCGTGGATGCCGTTCGGCGACCGCGCGTACGACCGGCTGTGGGCCGCGGCATCGGACCTGCACATGCCGCTGAGCCTCCATGTCGCGAGCGACCGGGCCGATCCGCGTGGCAGCGGGTTCACCCTCGACGCCCGGGCGACCGGTCCGTCGGTGTTCGTCAACAGTGATCATCAGGTGCGCGAGGGGCTCGCCGAGCTGATCTTCTCCGGTGTCTTCGAGCGCTTCCCCGAGCTGCGCGTCGGGTCCGTCGAGCATGGGATCGGCTGGATCCCGTTCTTCCTCGACCAGATGGACTTCGTGTACACGGAACGGCCCCATCGGGACCACTGGCACCGGTACCGCGATCCGGGAGCCCTCCCGAGCGACTACTTCCGGCGCAACGTGTTCGCAACGTTCCAGGAGGATCGCGTCGGTGTGCAGCTCCGCGACATGATCGGAGTCGAGTGCATGGCGTGGGGGTCGGACTTCCCTCACGGAGAGTCGACGTTTCCCCGTTCGCGCGAGATCCTCGCCGAGGTGCTCGACGGCGTGGCGCCCGAGGACGCGCGCCGGATCGTGAGCGCGAATGCCGCCGATCTGTACGGCTTCGAGGTGCCGCTCGGGTGATCGGTACCGACGTCGAGCCAGGCCTCGGCCTCACGGGGAAGGTCGTGGTCGTCACCGGCGGTGCGAACGGCATCGGCAAGGGCTGTGTGGTCGCGTTCGCGTGGAAGGCGCGCACGTGGTCTCGATCGACACGGACGAGGCTGCGTCGTCCGTGTTGCCCGAGGTGGCTGCGGATCTCGCCGGTGACGTTCTGGCGCTCGTGGGGGATGTCCGCGACGTCGACGCACTGGAGCGGGCGGCCCGCCACGCGACCGAGCTCGGCGGTCTCGACGTCGCGGTCAACAACGTCGGCGGCCTCGTGGGCACGGAGCCGGCGCCGTCGCTCGAGGTCGACGAGGACTCCTGGCGCGCCGTCGTCGACTTCAATCTCCGCCCGACGTTCCTCGGTTGCCAGGTGTTCGCGCGCGAGATGATCGCGGCGGGCACACCCGGGTCGATCGTGAACATCGGAGCGTCGAACTCCTTGCGCGCGGCCCCGCACCTCGCGGCGTATGCCGCGGCGAAGGCCGGCGTGATCAATCTCACGCAGACGCTGTCGCTCGAGCTCGCGCCGTACGGCATCCGCGTGAACAACCTCGCACCCATCTTCACCGACACACCGTCGACACAGCGGTACTCGTCCGGCGAACGTCGTGTGCTCACCGAGGCCACGATCCCGCTCGGGCGCATCGCCGAGCCGGAGGACATGGCCGGAGTCGTTCTCTTCCTCGCGTCGTCGCTGTCGCGTTTCGTCACCGGCCAGACCATCGTGGTCGATGGTGGACTGCTCCTGACGACCTTGCGCCCGCCCCGTCGTTCACCCGATGCACCCGATGCCACGCCCGAGAGTGAGGCATGAACCGCGTGACCGGCGCGCCGAGCCCTTCATCGGTGTTCGCACCAGGCTCGATCTCGCTGCGGCTCTACCCGAACGCGTCGAGCGCGCCCGAGGTCCTGCGCGTCATGTGCCGCGAGGCGCGGATCGCGAGCGAGAGCGGATTCGATGGCGTGCTCGTGAGCGAGGGCCACGTCGTGGCGACCAATATCCCCAATCCGCTGCAGGTCGTGGGTTGGTTGCTCGAGGAGATGCCGACGGGTTGGGCAGCGCCGTGCCCGTTGCTGCTCCCACTGCGTTCGCCGCTCATCGTCGCGGAGGAAGCGGCCTGGCTCGGCGCGCGGTATCCGGGCCGCGTGGGCATCGGTGTCGGGGTCGGAGGCCACCGCGACCAGTTCGAGGCGCTGGGTGTGTCGTTCGACGACCGCGTCGCGTCGTTCGAGACCGCGCTCCCGATGCTCGCCGACGCGCTGCTCCGAGGAAGTGGTCCGCTCGCACGCGACGGCGCGGTCGCCCGATGCCGGGAGCACGCGATCCCGGTCGTCAGCGCGGCCTTGAGCGCGGGAGCCGTCGACCGTGCCGTTCGCGCGGGTGTCGGGATCGTCGGTGACTCGCTGAGCACCCCACCGCGCACTCGTGACCTTCTCGCGCGCTACGCCGATCGCGGCGGGCGAGGGCCACGGATCCTCATCCGGCGGGTGTGGATCGGCGATCGGCCGGAAGGCCTCGGGGCAGAGCAGCTCGAGTGGTACCGCGCCGCCGCGCCCGCGAGCCGCTCGCAGTACTGGGGCGACGCGGATCAGACGATCGTGGCGTCGACGGGCGAGGCGCTCGCCGACCGGCTCATGGGGCTGCTCGACTTCGTGGGCCCCGTCGCGCTCAACCTGCGGGTCCATGTGCCGGGGCTTGCTCCCGAGGTCGTCGAGCGCCAGATCGTCGAGCTCGGCGAAGACGTGTTGCCGCGGCTGCGCGCGCATCTCGCGACGATCCGTGCCGCCGAGTCCTCGTCCACCGGCCCGGTCGCGTAGCGGGGACGATCGTGTACCCGGCTGGAGGCGGATCTCACCGCGTCGTCGACGCCGACTCGCACGTGGTCGAGCCGATGTCGGTCTGGACCGACTACGTCGCGAGCTCGTACCGGGACCGCGCGCCTCAGCTGGTCGACGACGCGGGCACCGACTGGTTGGTCTGCGACGGCATCCACCTCATGTCGTCGGCGCACATGAGTGGGCTCACGCGCGGGGACGCGAGCCTGCCTGTCGATGGCGCGCTGCCCACGAGTCGGTGGGACACCGACGTGGTCAAGGGGGGTCACGACCCTCACGCCCGGCTCGCCGACATGGACATCGACGGCGTCGACGTCGGGATCGTCTACCCAACCGTGGCCTTGACCTTGTACCGAGTGCCGGACCGGGAGCTCGTCGGCGAGCTCTTCCGGGCGTACAACTCCTGGTTGGCCGACTTCTGTGCGGTTGCGCCCGCGCGCCTGCACGGCATCGGCGCGCTCGTCGCCGACTCGCCCGAGGACTCGGTGCCCGAGATCGTCCGGTGCCGGGATCTCGGTCACGTCGGATTGCTGGTGCCGCTCTACGACGACCGCGACACGAATTTCGGCGCGCCGGAGTGGGACCCCGTGTGGCGGACGGCGCAGGACACCGGGCTCCCGATCGGCTTCCACGCCTTCGTGCGCGCGCCAGGGGAGCGCTCGTCGGTCACGGAAGGCACCATGGACGCGCTGGTCGAACGGCCTGCGCGCGTCCAGCGCGCGCTGTTGAGCCTGATCCTCGGCCACGTGTTTGCCCGGTTCCCGCGGCTGCGCGTCGTCTCGGCTGAGAACGAGGCGGGCTGGGCGGCGCCGATGCTCGAGCGTGCCGACACCGCGTTCCGTCGCGGGCGGTTCCGCGATCTACCACGCGGTCCGCTCGACCGCACCCCGAGTGAGGTGTTCGCGGACCACGTGTTTCTCACCGTTCTCGACGACCGCACCGCGCTGCACGCTCGAGACGTCATCGGCCCCGCGAACTTGATGTGGAGCAGCGACTACCCGCACAACGTGAGCACGTGGCCCCACTCGGCCGAACGCATCGAGTCCTTCACCCATGAAGCCGCTCTTGGTGACGACGACCTCGCGCGCTTCGTCGGCGGCAACGCGGCGAAGTTGTACGGGCTGTAGATGCAGGGGTCGAACGCGGACGGGCCGCGCGTGCGCCGGGATCGCGTCGAGGAGCTGAGGCGGCTCGTCGGCGCGCCGATCACGAGCTCGGAGCCACCTCACTTCCAGGAAGTCACGCCGGACGCGATCCGCCTGTTCGCGCGAGCGTTCGGTGACGGCAACCCGATCTACTCCGATCCGAAGTACGCCGAGCACAGCGTGCGCGGTGGGTTGGTCGCGCCGCCCCTGTTCCCGATCGCGATGGGCCAGCCGGCCGAGCCCGGGGAGCCGGCCCGGCCCGTCGACGTCGCGGCGGTTCTCGGCGTCGGGCCCCCGAGCGCGCCGGCCGCCGACCGTTGGACGTTGCATCGGCCGCTCGTGGTCGGCACGCGGCTCTCACGCTCGTCGACCTTGTACGACGTTGCGGCGGAGGACGATCCCGCGTCGCCGTGGTTCGTCGAGGCCACGGAGCGCACGGTCTACGAGACTTCGGGCGTGGTCTACGCCACCCACGACCGGGCGAGGCGGTACCGCTCGCACGGCGACCCTGCGCCCGCCGCTGATCCGCGGCCTCTCGCGGTCTACACGCAGGCCGAGCTGGCCGAGATCGAGCGTGCCTACGAGACCGAGATCGTGCGGGGCCCGGAGCCGCGCCGCGTGTGTGACGTCGCGGTGGGGGACGTCCTCGGCCCGATCGTCAAGGGGCCCCTCACCGTCACCGATCTCATCACCTACCGCGGCGGCATCGGGCCGGGTCCGCTGGGCGCGGAGCCCCTGCGCCTCGGCGCTCTGAGCCGGCGTCGCCGGCCGGCCCTGTGGTCGGCGAACACCCAGGGCGTCCCGGAGAGCCTCGAACGGCGCCACTGGGACGTGGAGTACGCGCAATCGCTGGGCTACGCGAGCGCGTACGACTACTCGCACACTCGATTGACGTGGCTCACGCATCTGCTCACGAACTGGATGGGCGACGGAGGCTGGGTGTGGCAGGTGGAAGGTGCGATGCTCGAAGCGAACTACGTCGGTGACACGCATTGGGTCACCGGGGTCGTGCGGGCGGTCCGGGATGCGGCTGCGTGTGGTGCCGTCACCATCGAACTGAGCGCGCGCAACCAGCGGGCGGAAGTCACCTATCGCGGGAGCGCGATCGTGCTGCTGCCGGACGAGCCCGCGACGTTCGTGACGAACGACATGATCTCCGCGTTCGCGTCGTGATTGCGCGGGTACCGCGCATCACGCATCAGCTTCCGAAGCATGCCTTCAGGAACGACTCGAAGCCTGCGAGGTTGCGGACGATCTGCACGTGCTCGCCGATCCGCGTGATCTCGAGCGTCGGGCAGAAGTAGCCGCGACCATCCACGAAGAACTCGGGAGAGCCTCTGACGCCGCGGCGTTTGCCGTCTTCCCAGTCGGCGAAGACCTGGTCCATTGCCTGCGGCCGCGGTACCTCGAGGCCGTGGTCGGTCCCGATTGCTCGGAGCACCGACGCATCGCTGATGTCGAGCCCGGCTTCGAACAACGCGTCGCGCAGCGCGAGGCTCACGGCTTCGCCGACGCGGTCGTCGACGTCGTAGGCGGCAGCCGCCAGCGCCAGCGCCGGCAGTGACGACGCCGGGAACGCGCGGGTGTCGAAGCCGTCGAAGAGATCAGGTGCAACCTGGTCGCGGAGCGCGGCGACGTGCTCCGCGACCGTGTCGCGGTCGAGCGGCGTGCCGTTCACGAGCTCGAGTGGCCACGCGCGCACGCGGAGGACGAGGTCGTCGCGCGACTGCCGTGATCGTTCTTGGACGAATCGCCGGAGCCCGACGTGTGTGAACGGGCACGCCACGTCGGCGAAGACCTCGACGATCGTGGATCGATGATCCTCCCGACCAGGCATTTCCGGCGCTCGAAGGGGCATCGTCAGATGCCGGTCGGGAACGTCTCGGCCGGCTCGCCTTCGTCCCACACCGACGTCCGTTCGAGGGGCTCGATCGCACGGGTGCGGTCGAGGTGGATCACCGCGTCGAACTGGTCGGCCAAGTGCGCGTCGAAGTAGTGGCTGCCGCGTTCCGTCTGGGGCCGGTAGATCACGCCGATCGCGCGTTCGAGGCGCGGCAGCACCAAGGCCTCGTGCACGTCCGCGTGCGCGGTGTCGAGCCAGAACCGCGCCGCACCGCTCTCGTGGAGGTACGCCTCGTGGCTTCCGGCGAGCGCCGGTCGCACTCGCTTCCGCTCGGCCGGGGCGCCCCAGTCCGACGCGGCCGTGACGGTGCCGTCGAACGTGGTGAACCCGACGAGCAGGCAGTCGCCGCGGTACCGCTGTCGCGCGAGCTGGCCGACAGTGAGCTCACCGCGCGCGCCCATCTGCGTTGCCCGCGCGTCTCCGACGTGCGAGTTGTGCTCCCACACGACGACCTTCGCCCGATGAAATTGCTGCTCGAGGTGCTCGATGAGCGCGTCGAGCGTGCCCGCCATGTGCCGGTCGCGGAGATTCCACGACGACACCTCCGCGCGATACATCTGCTGGTAGTACTCCTCGGCATTGCGCACGAGACGCGCGTTCTGCTCGACGAAGAAGAACTCGTCCTCGGCGATCCAGCCGTCACGGCGCAAGTACGCACCTGCCCGCTTGCGCAGCTCGATCAGCTGGGCGACCACCTCGTTCTCGCACGGGATCGCGTCGGAGAACGCGAGCGCGTGGCCGTAGGCCTGCCCTTCGCCGCCGACATGATCGAAGCACGAGTATCGATCACGAGCGCGGCGCGCTTCGGCCGGATCGATCCGGACCAGGTAGTCGACGACCGCCTCCATCGACGCGCGAAGGCTGTAGAGGTCGAGCCCGTAGAAGCGAGCCTTGGTCGCCGGGTGCGGATGCGAGTCATTGCGGGCTCGCATCCACTCGACGAACGCCAGCACGTCGTGGTTGCGCCACATCCACGCGGGGAAGCGGCGGAAGTCCGCGAGCGCAGTGTTGGCATCCAGGTCGTTCGACAGGCCCATGACGTAGCGGTTCACCCGGTAGGCATCGGGCCAGTCCGCTTCCACCGCGACCGCCGTGAAGCCGAGCTCGTCGATCAGCCGCCGGGTGATGCGCGCCCGCTCGCGGTAGAAGTCGTGGGTGCCGTGCGAGGCCTCGCCGATCAGGACGACCCGGCGGTCACCGACGAGGTCCAGCAGACCGTCGTAGTCGTCAGGCTCACTCGTGACGGGGTGCAGGTGCTCGGCGATGTCCGACATCGCCCCGCCCGAGCGGATGAAGGTGCTCATGGCTCGTCGGTGCTACGTACGGCGAGGTGACTTCCGGGGGAAGTGCTCGACCGCAGCATCCGATCCCGGGAAGAACAGGCCCTCGTGGCCGTCTTCCTCCCATCGGACAAGGTACGGAGGCGCGCCGTCCTCGCCATGGACCTCGAGGATCTCGGCGTCGCGGTCGGGCTCCCCGACGTGGTGGCCCTTGATGACGAGCCGGTCTCCGACACTTGCCTTCATGACGTTCCTCCCGATCCGAGGCGCTCGTCGTCCATGCTGTTCGCGTTGAGCAACAGATAACGCACTGCGGCGATCGCGGCAATGATCACGATCACCGCGAGGCATCCTGTGAGCAACCCACCCCAACTCAAGCTGCTGATCATGCCTCCAAGCGTGACGCGCGGACGGAGTCAGGGCTAGGGCCGAAGGTCCTCGGCGCCGCTCACGCGAGCAACACCGCGGCGCCGGTCACCCGGTCGGCCGCGAGATCGTCGAGTGCCCGGTCGGCGGTGTCGAGGTCGTACCGGCTCGTCGTCACCTGCAGCTGCAGCCGGCCCGCCAGCGCGAGGAACTCCTCCCCGTCGGCGCGCGTGTTCGCGGTCACGCTGCGGACCTGGCGTTCCATGAAGAGGTGGTGGTCATAGTCGAGCGGTGGGATCTCGCTCAGGTAGATGCCTGCGAGCGCGAGCGTGCCGCCACGGTCGAGGGCGGCAAGTGCGACGGGGACGAGTTCGCCGGCCGGCGCGAACAAGATGGCCGCGTCGAGCGGCTCGGGTGGATTCGCGTCAGCCGGGCCCGCCGAATGGGCCCCGATGGCGAGGGCCAGCTCGCGCGCCGCGGGCGCGCGTGTGAGGACGTGGACCGTCGCACCCTGCGCGAGCGCGACCTGCGCCGCCAGGTGGGCCGACGCCCCGAACCCGTAGATCCCGAGCCGACCGCCGGGCGGCAACGAGGCACGCTTCAGGGCGCGGTATCCGATGATCCCGGCGCACAACAGGGGCGCGGCGTGCTCGTCGTCGAAGTGGTCGGGGAGCTCGTACGCGAAGGCCTCGTGCACGACCGCCGACTCCGCGTACCCACCGTCGGCGTCCCAGCCAGTGAACCGGGCGTCCGGGCAGAGGTTCTCCCGCCCTCGACGGCACCATCGGCACACCCCGCAGGTGCCTCGGAGCCACGCGATCCCGACGCGCTGCCCGGGCCGGAACCGGTGGGCACCCGGGCCGACGGCGTCCACCGTCCCGACGACTTCGTGGCCGGGCACCGTTCGCGGTCGGTGCGGGCCGAGGTCTCCCTCCGCGAGATGCAGGTCGGTCCGGCACACTCCGCACGCCGACACTCGAACCCGGATGTGCCCCGCCCCGGGCTCCGGGTCGGGCAGGTCGACGCTCACGAGCGGTCGCGTCGGCAGCGGACCGGGCGTCCCGACGACCCATGCCTTCATCTCGGGCTCGTGAGCAGCATCGCGTTCACGGTGGCCACGCGTCAGATCTTCGCATCCGCGTGGTCGTGGGGCAGCGGGACGATGACAACGGGGCACGGCGCCCGCTGGGCGAGCCGCTGGCTCACGGAGCCGAGCAGCAGGCCGGCGAACCCGCCCCGGCCTCGGCTCCCGACGACGAGCAAGGCCGCGTCACGGGCTTCGGCGTGCAGCACGTCGGCCGGGCTCCCCTCGAGCGCGCGGAGCTCGAGGTCGTGGACGTCGGTCGTGTCGGGCACGTCTTCGACGACCTTGGCCAGGGTCTTCTCCGCGACCTCCCGAGCGTGCTGTTCCCATTGCGGAATCGCCTCGTTGTAGTCGTCGATCCACGCCAGGCTCAGCTCGTACGCATGGACGACGCGCAGGCGGCTGCCGGTGGCGGTCGCCTGCCCGGCGGCCCACGCCAACGCGGCACGCGCGCCGTCCGAATCGTCGATCCCGACCACGATCAGAGGTGTGCTCACACCGACGATGATCCCGCGCGAGACGCCGGTCGACAGGGCCGAAGGTCACCGACACTGGGTCTCATTGGCGCGCCCTGCAATACGGTGCTGACCTTATGAACGATCTTGTGCCGGACGAGGACGCTCCTGATCTGCCCCTGCTCCACGAACGGGACTACGTGGTGCGCGCGTACGCAGCCGCGCCCGACGAGATCCTGGTGCGCGGCGTGATCCACGACGTGAAGCCACCAGGCCTGCTGGTCGAGGGTGACCCCGAGCCCCTCACGATGCACCACATGGTCGTCGAGCTCCGCGTCCACTACCCGTCGTTGGACATCACGGCCGCGCACGTGAGCTTCGACGCGTACCCGCAACCGATGTGCCCGACCATCGCGGCGCACTACGAGTCTCTCGTCGGGCTCTCGATCGCGCGGGGCTTCACACACCGGGTGCGCGAGCTCTTCGGCGGCCCGCGCGGGTGCTCCCACACCACCGCGCTCCTGCAGGCGATGGCCCCGGTGGCGGTGCAGTCGTGGTTCGGGATGGCGCGCCTGTCCGGCGGCGAGCGTGGCGGAGGAAGGTGCGGAACGCGATCCCTTGTCGATCGTCCGCAGTGCGCACCGCGAGCGGAATCTGAACACGTGTCACATCTGGGCGGAGGATTCCGAGCTCACGCAGATGGCGCAGCGGGGCGAAGCAGTCCCGCTCCCGCTCCCGGTCCTGCGCCGCTACGCGGAGTTGGGGCGCGACGCCTGACGTCGCCGTGCTGAACTGGTCGCGCATGAGATTTGGGCTCGATGTTGCGCAACAGCGGATGACGTGGACGGAGCTCGCGGCGCGGGCGCGCTTCGCCGACGAGCTCGCCTTCGACGGGATCTGGGGCTTCGACCACTTCCAGCCGATGTACGGCGAAGGCCCCGGCGAGTGCTTCGAGGGGAACACCACGCTCGCGGCACTGAGTGGCATCACCGAGAGAGTTCGCCTCGGTCTGCTCGTCACGGGCATGACGTACCGCCACCCGTCGGTCTTCGCGGCCGAGGCGATCACGATCGATCACGCATCCGGCGGGCGGCTCGAGCTCTCCTACGGCGCGGCGTGGTTCGATCGCGAGCACGCCGAGCTCGGTATCCCGTTCCCGGCACTGAAGGACCGCATCGACGCGTTCGAAGAAGCGGTGCAGATCGTGCGCGGCCTGCTGACCACCGACAACTTCACCTTCGAGGGCCGGCACTACTCGGTCACCGATGCGACGCTGCGCCCCCGTCCGGTGCAGCTGCCGCACCCGCCGATCTGGATCGGCGCGTCGGGCGAGCGGCGCACGATGCCGATCACCGCGCGCTACGCCGACGTGTGGCACTGCTTCGGCGGCGTGGAGCAACTCACGGTCAAGTCGCGACTGCTCAGCGAACTGGCCGAGCGGGCGGGACGCGATCCCGGCGAGATTCGACGCGCGGCGTCGCTGTCACTCGAGGGCGACCCCGACACGATCGCGCGTCACGTCGACGCGTGGACCGCCGCTGGCTTCGACTACCTCGTGTGCGGCTGGCCCGGCGGCGGACGCGCGCAAGTGGATGCGTTCGCGTCACGCCATCTCTCGTAGCGCGAGCGTTGGCACGCGTGCGTGTGGTCAGGGATTCACGAAGCGCTGCACGAACGCGAGCGCGGTGTCGGCGACGGTGCGCCAGCCGTGATCGATGACGAGGGAGTGGCCGACACCCGGGATCTTGACGATCTCGGTGACACCCTTGTTGCGGCGCTGCTTCTTGTACGACGCGTTGGCGATGGCCCACGGCACGGTGTGATCCAGCTCGCCGTCGAGAATGAGGAGCGGGCCGCGGTCGGGGTTCTTGGTGTTCACCTTCGCTTCGGTCCACGGGTTGAGGTTCGCGGTGGCCGCCTGGAACAACGGGACTCCCGATCCCGGGACCGCGTACGTGTTGAAGAGCTCGTGGGCCTCGGTTTCCGTGACCGCGTTGGCGAACGCGTAACGGAACTGCTCGTAGGTGAGCGGCACCGCCCGCCCGTGGTTGGCCGGGTTCCCGAGCACGGGCCTCGACGACTTCAGCGCCGAGATCGGCAGCGGGAGCACCCCGCGGAACGGCGCGGGGTCGATGGCCACCGAGGCCGCCGAGAGCCCGCGCCCGGCGAGGATCTGCGTCAGCAGGCCGCCGAACGAGTGCCCGACCACCGCCGGCTTCTTCGCGAGCTTGCCGATGACGTCACCGAAGTGATCGGCGATCTGTCCCACCGTCTTGTGCGCGAAGACCTCGGGGTGCGCCTTCGCCTCGTCGACCGTGTTCGGGTCGTCGGGCCACCCTGGCGCGAGCGTGGTGAATCCCGCATCCTCGAAGACGGTGCGCCACCGGTCCCAGCTGCTCGGCAGCAGCCAGAGACCGTGGACGAACACGATCGGAGTGAGGCCGGACTGGTTGGCCTCGTCGATCTGGGACTTCTCGAACTTCGTGACGTCGGCCATGTCGTGAAGGTACCTGTACGGTCACGAGCGTGACCAGCTCCGGGCGGCCGCTCGACGGTGTGCGCGTCGTCGACCTGACGACGTTCCTGTCGGGTCCGGTCGCGGCGCGCACACTCGCCGATCTCGGTGCCGACGTCGTGCGCGTCGAGCCGCCGCGCGGCGACCCGACGCGCGCGGGGAAGGCGATGCGGCCCGGCGATCCGCCGTCGGAGTTCTACGTCGCGCTGCATCGAGACCGCCGGAGCGTCGTGCTGGATCTCAAGAACGACGCCGGCCGTTCCGTCTTGCGCGATCTCGTGGCGACGGCCGACGTCCTGCTCGAGAACTTCCGGCCCGGCGTGACCGCACGACTCGGCGTCGCGTATGAGGATCTCGCGCCCGCCAACCCGCGGCTCGTCTATTGCACGATCACGGGCTTCGGTCCCGACGGCCCCTCGTCGCAACAGCCGGCGACCGACGGTGCGGTGCAGGCATTCGGGGGCGCGCTCGAGCTGACGGGCGAGGTGGGCTCGTTCGGGGTCCCCATGCCGATCCCGGTCGCGGATCTCGTCGCCGGCGCCACTGCCGCGCAGGGTGTGCTCGCAGCGCTCGTCGAACGGACGCGGACCGGCGCGGGCACGCACGTCGACGTCAGCATGCTCGAAGCCCTGCTCGGCTGGCTGCTCGTCGGTGACCGCGAACGCACCAACGCCCCGCCCACCACGATGGTGCTCGAAGCGAGCGACGGGGTCGACGTCGTGGTGCAGACACCGATGCACTTCCAGCCGCGGCTGGTCGAGCTGCTCACCGCAGTGCCGGGATGTGAAGCGCTCGCAACCGACGAGCGCTTCACGACGCGCGAGCTCCGCACGCAGTACCGCGCCGAGTACGAAGCGCTCGCGCAACGCGCGTTCCGCACTCGTCCGAGCGGCGAGTGGTTGGACGCGCTGCAGACGATCGGAATACCGGCGTCGCCGGTGCAGCGCATCGACGACGCGCTCACACACGCGCAGATGGCCTACCGCGGCGGTTTCTCCGAGCTCGACGTTCCAGGACTCGGAACGAGGACCGTGCTCGCGCCGCCGTTCCGGTTCGACGGCGCGCGCAAGACCGACACGACTCCACCGCCGACGCTCGGCGAGCACACGCTTGCGGTGTTGCGCGACGAGCTCGGTTACGACGATGACGACGTCGCCGACCTCGAGCAACGGGGCGCATTCGGCGACTGGCGCCCCCAGTCCGCGTGAATCCAACGCCGCGCGTGTGCGCGGGGTTGCTCGTCGTCGTCACTGCGGTCGCGGCGGTGGTCGCGGTCGCGAGGCCCATGCGCGCCGCGACCGCGGACGCACGCGCGGCGGCGCAGTTGCGCGCGGGCCTGGAGGCCGATCTCCGGCGGAGCCCCGAGATCCCGGGGGAGTCGCTGGCGGTCGACGCGCCGGGGCTGAACCTCGCGCTGGCGGTCGGGACGGCGGATGTGCAGGCAGGCACGCCGCTCGCGGCCGACACGCCGTTCCGCGTCGCGAGCGTCACCAAGACCTTCGTCGCGGCCGCGGTGTTGCGGCTGGTCGAGATGCACGAGGTCGGTCTCGACCAGCCGATCTCGCAGTACCTTTCGCCGGAGTCACTCGCCGTGCTCCGCTCCGGTCAGTACGCCCCCGACCGCATCACGGTGCGGCAGTTGCTGCAGCACACCTCGGGTCTCTACGACTACGCGGAGAGCGACGACTACGACCACATCAACACCACCGACCCGGGTCACCAGTGGACTCCCGCGGAGCAGCTGCAGTTCGCCGTGGATCACGGGAAGCCGGTCGGCCGGCCCGGAGCGGTGTACCACTACTCCGACACCGGCTATGTGCTGCTCGGCGAGATCCTCCAACGCGTGACCGGCACCACGCTTCCCGCGGCCGTCCGGAGTCTCTTGCACTTCGACGAGATCGGACTCTCGGACACCTACTGGGAAAAGCTCGAGCCGCCGCCCACCGACGCGCGATCGCGCGCGCACCAGTACTACGACACCTTCGACAACATCGCGCTCGACGCGTCGCACGACCTGTACGGCGGCGGCGGGCTCATCTCGACCGTGGCCGATCTCACGACGTTCTCGCGTGCCCTCTTCCGGGGTGAGGTGTTCGACGATCCGAAGACCCTGTCGACCATGGAATCGGTGTCGGGACCCGGGCGGAAGGACGGCGCGGCGATGGGGCTCTTCGCCCTCGATGTCGCGGGCGAGCAGTGCTTCAGCCATCCCGGCTACTGGGGCACCGAGTCGACCTACTGCCCGCGTCTGGATCTCGCGTTCGCGCGCACCATCAACCAGGCCGACGACGAGAACTTCGACTACCGGCGACTCGAACGGGTCATCGTCAAGGTGGCCAAGGCGGCGCGCGCTGCTACCAAGTGACCTCGAGCGACTGCGGGCCGCGCAGCTGCAGCGTGTTGCGCCACTCGAAGTGGTCGGTCGCGGGACGGAGCCCCGGGAAGCGGTCGAGCAGCGTGCGCATGCCCACCTCGGTCTCGATGCGCGCCAGCGCAGCACCGATGCAGTAGTAGGCGCCGAACGAGAACGCGAGGTGATGCGTGAGGTCGCGGTTGATGTCGAGCCGGTCGGGCTCCCGGTAACGCTCGGGATCGCGGTTGACCGCGCCGAGGAACACATAGAGCATCTCCCGCTCGGGGATGTGGGTGCCGTTGACGTCCAACGCGTCGAGGTTGACGCGGTGGTTGATCTGCACCGAACCGTCGTAGCGGAGGAACTCCTCGACCGCGTTCTTGGTCATCTCCGGGTGATCGCGCAGGAGCGCGAGCTGGTCGGGGTGTCGGAACAACGCCACCTGGGAGTTCCCGAGGAGGTCCTGGGTGGTCTCGTGGCCGGCCTGGAGGAGCACGATGCAGTTGGCGACCAGCTCGGTGTGCGAGAGGCGCTCGCCGTCGGCCTCGGCCTCCACGAGTGACGACATCAGATCGTCTTCCGGCACGCTCCGCCGCTTCTCCGACAACTCGCCGAAGTAGTCCTCGAACGCGCGGGCAGCGACGTCGCCGCGGGCGGCGACGTCGGGAGCGACCGTCTTCTCGCCGGCGCGGGCGAAGTCCCATGCGAGCTGCTTGATGAACGGGAAATCGCTCTCGGGGATGCCCAGGATGTGCGCGATCACGTAGAAGGGGAGCTCGTAGTTGTATTCCTCGACGAGTTCGGCGTGGCCTTGTGCTTCGATGCGGTCGCACAGCTCGTTGGTGACGCGTACGGCGATCGGGCGCCACTGGGCGATGGCCTTCTGCGTGAAGGCGGCCTTGAGGATGTTGCGGACCCGTTGGTGCGCGTCGGGCTCCTGCCAGATCATGACGTTGCGCATCACGCGCGTGAACGAGCCGTCTCCGTTGTTGAACGCCAGGTCGACCACTGCCGGGTCGTTGACGACCCGCGCGTTCCGGAAGAGCACGTCGGCATCGGAGAACCGCGTGATCGCCAACGCGCCGTGCAGGACCTCGGGACGGTTCTTGTAGATCGGCGCGATCCGGCGCAACTGGTGGTACAGCGGGTACACCTCGCCTCGCCGCTCCGGGTCGACGAGGCAGGCCATGATCTCGTCGGGGTCCGTGGGCAGCCCGGGCGGGTTCCAGTCGACCGGCTCGAAGGTCGCCGGGATGCCAGGTGCCTTGATCGCGCTCTCCATCGTTCCCCCTGTACTGCGGCCGAACGTCCTGCCCGCGCCGCGAGTCGGCAATTGAAACACATATCGGCGGCACCGGGGGAGTGGAGCACGCGGGCGCTATGGCGGACTATGTCTGGCGCACGCGGGCGCTGTGGCGGGATCAGCCACGACCGGGTGGGTTGGTGGCGGTGCCGTGGAAGCAGCTCGCCGAGTACGGGAAGTCCTGCGTCATCACGTAGTGGTACGTGGTCACCGACTTCCCGTCGAGCTGGATCGTGCTGGTGATCCCGTGGCACTCGTCGAGGTCCTTGGTGGTGAGGATGCTGTTGGTGCCCACCTTGGGGCCCGTGATCGGGAAGCCGTCGAGCGCGAAGCCGATCACCGTGCTCACCGATTGGTCGGTGATGCACGTGGAAAGCGTGTGGTAGTGGTACTCGTGCGAGTTCTGCGGGTGACCGTCGCAGCCGTCCTGCACCTCCCACGCGCCGGCGTCGCGGCCCCCGGCGTCGAACGCGTCGAACAACGCCACGCCGGTGGTCATGATCCCGACCTCACCTCCGATGCATGCGGGAGTCGCGAGCATCGTCGGACTGGCGGCGAGCGTGTACGTGAACGACTGCGCGGCGATGCTGTTCGGGTTGCGGTCGTACTGGTACGCGGGGTCGTCGCTTGCGACGGGGAAGACGCCGGTCGTGTGGTCATGCGGCAGGTCGTTGGTTGCGATCACGCGCGACGCGCCGTTCACGGTCATCGAGAACGTCCCGTCCCACTTCACCGTGCCCGACACCGCGACCTTCTTGTTGATGTCGTACTCGGTGTTGTCGTTGACGAACCACGGGCCGCGGGTGAACGCGCCACCTCCGCCAGCCGGGATGTGGCACACGTACACCGAGCCCTGCTTGGGAGCGTCGGTCACGTACTTGCCGTCGCCCACGGGCAGGATCCCGTCGGCGTACTCGTTGCCGTAGTTCTTGCTGGGATCGAGCACGAGTGCGCCGGTCGCGCCCGTCGTGGCCGGTGCCGTCGTCGAGGATGCGCCGCCCGAAGAGCCGGACGTGGTCGACGCGCTGGAGCTCGTGGGATTGGTGCCCGACGAGGCCGACGGGCTGGTCGAGTCGCCCCGACCGGCGAGCCACACACCGCCGGCCGCGACGACGACGGCAACCGCGACTCCTCCGGCGACCGCTGCCAGCTTGCGATTCCGCCCCACACCGCCTCCCGCCCGCAGCAAACGACGCAAATCTACGAGCTGCCATCCGTACCCCGGGCACCAGACGAACGGTGTGGGTACGGTGACGGGACCGGCGGAGCGAGCGTGGAGGACGCGATGAGCGAGCAGCAACCACCCGCGGCGGACGTCGTCAAGCGACTGCGAGCGGGCTTCGAGTCCGGGCGCACGCGACCGCTCGAGTGGCGCAAGGAGCAGCTCCGTCGCATCCGTGCCCTGCTCATCGAGCGCGACGCCGAGCTGAGCGCGGCCCTTGCGGCCGACCTCGGGAAAGCGTCGGTCGAGAGCTACCTCACCGAGATCGCGTTCACCCGCCTCGAGGTCGACGACACGCTCGCCCATCTCGACCGCTGGGTGAAGCCGGCCAAGGTGGCGGTTCCGCTCACGCAGCGGCCGGGGCGGGCGCGGGTGATCCCGGAGCCTCTGGGTGTGGTGCTGATCATCGGCCCGTGGAACTACCCGCTCCAGCTCGTGCTCGCACCGCTCGTCGCCGCGATCGCGGCCGGCAACGCCGCAGTGCTCAAGCCGTCTGAGCTCGCGCCCGCGTCGTCGGCGATCCTTGCCCGCTTGGTGCGCGAGTACCTCGACCCCGACTGCGTCGCGGTCGTGGAGGGCGGCGTCCCCGAGACCACCGCGCTGCTCGCCGAGCACTGGGATCACATCTTCTACACCGGCAACGGCACCGTCGGTCGCGTCGTCATGGAGGCCGCGGCGAAGCACCTCACCCCCGTGACCCTCGAGCTCGGCGGCAAGAGCCCGGCCATCGTCGATCGCCACGCCAACATCCGTGTCGCGGCTCGTCGTATCGCGTGGGGCAAGTTCGTGAACTGTGGGCAGACGTGTGTCGCGCCCGATTACGTGCTCGTCGACCGCGACGTCGAAATGCCGTTTCTCGACGCGTTGACGAGCTGCGTGCGCGACTTCTACGGGCGTGA
This sequence comes from uncultured Actinomycetes bacterium, assembly GCA_963721435.1. Classification (GTDB taxonomy): domain Bacteria; phylum Actinomycetota; class Acidimicrobiia; order IMCC26256; family DASPTH01; genus CAVRJC01. Next base: position 323,649 of record CAVRJC010000012.1, on the reverse strand, counting down.
TCCGCGCGCGAGTCGCGACTACGCGCGCATCGTCAACGACCGGCACTTCGCGCGACTGACCGCGCTGCTCGACGGCGGTGGCACGCCGGTCCTCGGTGGCGACACCGACGCCGTCGATCGCTACATCGCGCCGACGGTGCTCACGGATGTCGACCCCGACTCACCGATCATGCGCGAGGAGATCTTCGGCCCGCTCCTGCCCGTGCTCCCCGTCGACGACGTCGATGCCGCGATCTCGTTCGTCAACGGTCGTGACAAGCCCCTCGCGTTGTACGTGTTCTCGGAGGACGACGGCGTCGTCGACCGCGTGCTCACGTCGACGAGCTCCGGCGGTGTCACCGTCAACGGCACGCTGCTGCACCTCGCGGTGCCCGAGCTGCCGTTCGGCGGCGTCGGCCCGAGCGGGATGGGCGCGTACCACGGCCGTGCGGGATTCGACACGTTCAGTCACGGCAAGGGCGTGCTCGACCGCACCACGCGCCTCGACCCGCCGGTCACCTACCCTCCGTACTCGCGCTGGAAGGAGCGGTTGCTCCGCAAGGTGCTGTGAGAGCGGCAGGGCGTGCCTGCACTCGAACGCTCGAGGCCGGGGAGAGATTGCGGTCATGCTCAACCAGGCCATTGGCGGGCTCTTGCCGGCGGCCGTCGCGGTCGCGCTGAGCCCCATTCCGATCGTCGGCGTCATCCTGGTCCTCGACAGCCCGAGAGGCCGCGTCAACGGGCCTGCCTTCGCGGCCGGATGGGTCCTCGGGCTGGCGGCGGTGAGCACCGTGGTCGTCGTCGTGATCGGCAGTGCGAGCGACTCCGCCGACGACGTCTCGACCGGCGTCGACTGGGTCACCGCCGCGATCGGGGTGCTGTTCCTCGCGCTGGCGGCGCAGCAGTGGACGAAGCGCCCGCGGCGCGGGGAAGCGTCGAAGCCCCCGAGCTGGATGGCGTCGATCGACTCGCTCTCGCCCGCCAAGGCGGGGCTCCTCGGCGCCGCGCTCTCGGGCGCCAACCCGAAGAACCTCGCGCTCACGCTGGCTGCCTCCGCCGCCATCGCGCAAGAAGGGCTCGACGGGGCCGACACCGCGGTCGCGGTCGTGGCGTTCGTCGTGATCGGGTCGGTCACGGTCGTGGGTGCCGTGGCCTGCTTCCTCGTGGCGCCGAAGCGGTCCGCGAGGCCGCTCGCGGTGGCCAAGCAGTTCATGTCCGAGAACAACGCGACGATCATGATGGTCGTACTGCTGCTCCTCGGCGCCAAGTTTCTCGGCGACGCGCTGGCGGGTGTGTGACGCGAGGACGGGCTTGACTCTCCCCCGAGGGGAGGGTGGAAGCTGGCGTCATGGATGCTCTCGTGACCATCGGTGAGTTCTCCCGCCTCACGCACCTGAGCGTGAAGACGCTCCGCTACTACCACGATGTCGGTCTGCTCGAGCCCGCCGACGTCGACGCCAAGAGCGGGTACCGGCTCTACGCGACCGCGCAGGTCCCGACCGCGCAGTTGATCCTGCGCTTCCGCGACCTCGAGATGCCCATCGAAGAGGTGCGGGTCGTGCTCGACGCGCCGGATGACGCGGCGCGCGACCGCGCGATCCTCGTGCACCTCGAACGCATGGAGCAGCAGCTCGGGCGCACGCAGGCGACGGTTGCGTCATTGCGCGCGTTGCTCGAACGGTCGCAACCGCCGATCGCGGTGGAGTACCGCTCCCTGGGCTGGACACCCGCCGTCGCGGTGTGGGAAGGCGTCGGATGGGACGACGCCGAGATGTGGCTCGCCGGCGCGTTCGCCGAGATCGCCGAGGTCCTGGCCGCGCAGGGCATCGAGCCCGCGGCCCCGCGGGCGCGCTGTACGCCGACGAGTTCTTCGAGCTCGCGACGGGCGACGTCGTCGCGTTCGTGCCGATCATCGGTCGAGGTCGAGCCCTCCGGACGGGTGCAGCGGTTCGACGTGCCCGCCGCCGATCTGGCGATCACGATGCACCACGGCCCGTTCCGCGAGATCGACCGGACGTACGGCGCGCTGGGCAGTCATGTGGCCGAGCACGAGCGCGTGGTCGAAGGACCGATCCGCGAGCACTATCTCGTCACCGATGCCGACACCGACGATCCCGCGGAGTACCGCACCGAAGTGTGCTGGCCGGTTGCACGTCGCGCGTGAGGAGGACGCACATGGGAGCAGCACCCGACGTGACCGGCTTCGTGGTCTTCGCCGCGCCAGTGGGCACGTGCGGGATCGCCTGGAACCGACGTGGCGCGGATCGCGGGCGTCCAGCTTCCCGAGACACGTCCGCGCGGCGACGCGTGCGCGCATGCGTGATCGGTTCCCCGACGCGCGTGAATCCGCACCTCCGCTCGCGGTGCAACGAGTGATCGACGCGATCGTCGGCATGCTCGAGGGTGACGGCAACGACCTGCGCGCGGTCGAGCTCGACATGGAGCACGTGGCGCCGTTCTCCCGCCGGGTCTACGAGACCGCGCGCACGATTCCCCCGGGCGCGACGCTCTCGTACGGCGAGGTGGCCGTGCGCATGGGTGCGCCGCGGTCGGCGCGAGCCGTCGGGCAGGCGCTCGGCCGGAACCCGTTCCCGATCCTCGTACCGTGCCATCGAGTGTTCGCCGCCGGCGGGAAGGTCGGTGGCTTCTCCGCGACCGGCGGCACTACGACGAAGCTTCGGCTGCTGTCGCTCGAACGTACCGATCCCTGAGCTCGCGCTTGTCGACCTTGCCGTTGGCGTTGAGCGGCAGCGCGTCGACCATGAGCACCGCCGCGGCACCTTGTAGTTGGCCATCGCGTCGCGCGCCCACGAGATGATGTCGTCCGGCGCATCGGCTGCGTCGGTCGGGCCCACGACGAACGCCACGCCCACTTCGCCGAGGCGCTCGTCGGGAACGCCGACCACCGACACCTGCGTGACCGCCGGGTGGCGCATCAGCAGGTTCTCGATCTCCGCGGGGTAGGCGTTGAAGCCCGCCGACGATGAACATGTCGGCCTTGCGGTCGACGACCGACACGTTCCCGGCGTCGTCGAGCGTGCCGATGTCGCCGGTGTGGAACCAGCCGTCGGCGTCGGTCGACGCGGCCGCGAGCTCGGGTTGGTCCCAGTAGCCGAGCGCGACCGCGTAGCTGCGCACGACGATCTCGCCCGGCTCGCCGCGTGCTGTGTCGTTGCCGTCGTCGTCGACGGTGCGGATCTCGACGCCGGGCAGCGCGCGTCCCGAGGTCGTCGACATGACTTCGACGGTGTCGTCGTCGCGCGTCATCGCGACGACACCACCCTCGGTGAGCCCGTAGGCGTTGACGATGCGGTCGAGCGCGAGCCCGTCGCGGATGCGCTCGATGAGCGCGGTCGGTACCGAGGCGGTGCCCACGATCCCGACGCGCAGCGACGAGAGATCGCGGCCTTGATCGACGGCCTCCAGCAGGTACTGGTACAACGCGGGTGGGCCGAGCAGGGCGGTGACGCGGTGTCGTTCGACGAGCGTGGCGCCGTCGACCGGATCGAAGCGCGCGACCGGCACGTTGGCGACGCCGCGTGACATGCAGCCCATGAGGCCCACGTGGATGCCCGCCCCGTGCGCGTACGGGCTCACGATGAGGAACCGGTCTCCCGCGCGCAGCCCCGCGATACCGGCCCACGTCCAGTGCGCGCGGAGCATCTGCCACTGCCCGAGCAGCACGGCTTTGGGTGTTCCCGTCGTGCCCGACGTGAAGAGGATCTCGCACGGCGCGTCGGGATCGATGTCGCGTGTGATGTCGGCGAGCTCGGCGGGATCGACGTCGTCGCCCGTGGTGAGCAGGTCGGCGAACGGGCGCTCGCCGGGCTTGCCGGTCGCGTCGGCGCCGTCGTCGTCGACGAGCACCACGTGCTCGATGCTCGGCAGGTCACGGAAGCGTCGCCCGTGCGCGGGTCCTCCGATCTCGGGCTCGAGCAGCCCGAGCGGATCCACGCCCCACAGGTCGCGCACGCCGACCATGACGCGAGGCTCGGTGCGCCGGAGCATCGACCCGGCCTCGATCCCTCGGTACCGCGTGCCGATGGGCACGATGACCGCGCCGAGCTCCCAGATCCCGTAGGCCGTGGCGGCCCACTGCCACACGTTGGGCACCCAGACCGCGACCCGATCGCCCGGCCCCACACCGAGGCGGCGGAGGCCACCCGCGACGCGCAACGACTGGGCCCGTAGCTCTGGGAACGTCAGGGTCGTGTCGCCGTCGATCACCGCGGGCAGGCCGGCGTGCTCGCGCGCGACATCGGCGAGCATGGCGGGGATCGTCGGCCACGGCTCTCGCTGCACAGGGCGGATGGTACGTTCATTTTCGACTCGGAGGTCCCGGTGCCCGACTTCGACGTGCTCATCCGCAACGGCATGATCGTCGACGGCGCGTTGAACCCGCGCTACCTCGGTGACGTCGCGATCCGTGACGGGATCGTCGTACAGCTCGGGCGCGTGCGCGGCTCGGCGACGCGCGAGCTCGATGCCACCGGTCTGGTCGTCGCACCCGGGTTCGTCGATCTGCACACGCACTACGACGCGCAGGTGTTCTGGGATCCGTACTGCTCGTTGTCCGGCTGGCACGGCGTCACGTCGGTGGCGATCGGGAACTGCGGCTTCGGCTTCGCGCCGGTGCGCGCCGCCGACCGCGAGCAGGCGATGCGCACGCTCACCCGTGTCGAGGCGATCCCACTCGAATCGATGCGCGCCGGCTTGCCGTGGAGCTGGGAGACGTTCGCAGGGTTCCTCGACGCGCTCGAGCGCACGCCCAAGGCCGTCAACCTCTTGCCGTACGTCCCGGTGAACCCGCTCCTCACGTGGGTGCTGGGCCACGAGCGCGCCAAGGCAGGTGTGCTCCCGACCGACGACGAGCACGCGACCATGGCGCGGCTCCTCGACGACGCGATGGAAGCGGGTGCGTTCGGCTGGTCGGCGCAGCGACTCCAGCCGTCGTTCGAGCGCTCGGTGCAACGCGATCACGACGGCACCCCGATGCCGAGCGACGTGATGCACGACGAGACGTGCCGCGTGCTCGCGCGCGTGCTCGCCGACCGCAACGAGGGCGTCATCCAGATGACGCTGGTGTCGGGCGATCCCAAGGCCGACGGCCGTCACTACGAGGAGCTCGCCGAGATCAGTGGCGCGCCGGTGCTCTACAACGTCGTCGTCGCCGACGACCGCCGGCCCGCGATGCACCGCGGCACCCTGAAGTGGCTCGAGGGCTGCCAACGACGCGGGCTGCGCGTCTACGGCCAGGGTCAGACGACCGACGCCGGCTACACGTTCACGTTCGAGGACTGGAACCTCTACGACGACGCCGGCGCATGGCGTGAAGCGACCGTCGGCACGGTGGCCGAGCGGCTGGCCAAGCTGGCCGATCCCGCGCGCCGGGCCGCGCTGCAAGCCGATCAGCCGTCGTCGGTGACGGCGCCGATCCCGGAGATCGTGGTGGTGCGGAGCGAGTCGATGCCCGATGCGGAAGGCCGCACCATCGGCGAGCTCGCCGACCGCGCCGGCGTGCATCCCGTCGACGCCATGCTCGACCTCGCGGTCGCCGACGGGCTGCGAACCGTGTTCTACGGCAGCCCGCCCAACGCCAACGTCGAGAACCTCCGCGAGATCCTGGCCAACCGGTGGGTGCTGTTCGGCGTGTCCGACGGTGGCGCGCACACCAAGTTCGTCACGTCGGGCCGCTATCCCACCGAGACGCTCGTGCAGGTCGTGCGCGAGCACGAGATCGTCGATCTCGAGGAAGCACACTGGCGACTCAGCGCGCTTCCCGCGCGCTTCGCCGGCTTCCGCGATCGCGGCGTGCTGCGCGAGGGTGCACCCGCGGACATCGTCGTCTACGACTTCGACAACCTCGCGGTGCTGCCGATGGAGGTCGCGTGCGACTTCCCCGGCGGTGAGTGGCGTCGCATCCAACGCGCGCGCGGCTACCGCTACGTGTTGGTGAACGGCGCGATCACCATCGAAGACGACCGTGAGACCTCGATCTACGGTGGCGAGCTCCTCCGCCACGGAGGAGTCGGCGCGCGCGTCGCGGTTACTTGACGATGACGGCCGACGGCGGCGAGCCCACGCCACCCGTCACGCAGATCGGTGCAGCGGCGAAGAAGAATTCGTAGACGCCGTCGGCCGCGCAGTCGTCGGCCAGCGCCTCGAAGTCGAAGAACTCGCCGAGGGTCATGCCGAGCTTGCCCATGACCTGCGCGTGCAGGGTCGCGTTGGGATCGGTGAGTGCGGGATCGCCGGTGGGTGACGGCGGTGGCGGCATCACCTCGACGGTCGGGTTGTCGGCGGCGATGGCGGCGACGCCGTGGTCCCAGAGGTATTCCGCCATCCCCTCGCGGTAGCTCAGGCCGGGGCACCGCAGGTCGACGTGGGTGAGGCTGGCGGCGGCCGGAAGCGCGCGGCCGGCGGCGTCGAGGCCGAGGTACCAGCCGACCCAGCCCGTGCGGAGGCACATGACGTCGCCCTCACGGAGCTCGATGCCCTGCGCGGCCGCGGTCGCGTCGAGCAGCTCGGGCAGGATCTCGAACGACGAGTCCGGATCGATCGGCGTGCCGGTCGCGGCGGCGTGGCGCGCGACGTCGAGCAGCACGCCGCGTCCGACGATGCCCTGACGTGCCGCGGCGTGGATCCCGAGGCGACCGGCGCGGACGTCGGCCTCGCTGTTGCCGTTGTAGAACGTGCCCTCGGTGCCGAAGTGGCAGATCGCATCCCATTGCGTGGAGCCCTGCGGCCAGTAGTTGTCGAGCTTGTCGTCCATCATGCCGGGCATCAGCGAGATCACCGTGTGTTCGAGCGGCTCGCGGCCGAAGAACGGGGGCGACGGCAGGTCGAGGGGCAGGCCGACGGTGAACCGCTTCCCCGTGCGGATGCACGCGGCCGCGGCGAGCACGCGCTCCGGGGTGAGGAGGTTGAGTGTGCCCAGGGCGTCGTCGGGGCCGTAGAGGCCCCACGACGAGCGCGGCGGCGCGTCGGGCGAGAACGGGAGGTCGGCGAAGCGCGGTCGCGTGGCCATCGCTACGCGAGCACCTTGTTCGCGTTCGGCACGACCTCCGTCGCGAACAGCTCGAGCGAGCGGCGGTACGCGTCGGGCGTGTCGCCGTAGTCGTACTTGTTCACGATGATGGTGCCGAAGCCACCGAGGATCTCCTGCGTCTCGAGCAGCTTCTGGGTGACGGTCTCGGGCGAGCCGACCAACCAGAGGTTGTCGACCAGGTAGTCGATGTCGACGTCTTCGTCGGCCACCGACGGGTCGTGCTTCAGGAACTCGGTCCAGCCCACGGCCGCGCACGTCGGCAGGTTCTCGTGCACCCAGTGCGCGGCGTGATTGCCGTTGCGGACCCAGTCCTTCGCCTCTTCGTCGGTCTCGGCCACGAAGATGTCGCGCACGACGCGCCAGTCGTTGCGGTCGGTCGCCGCGCCCGTGGTCGCGGCACCTTCTTCGTAGACGGTCCAGTGGTCCTTGAGGTACGTCGTGTTGAACGTGAGGCTCAGCGGGATGTAGCCGTGCTCACCCGCGAAGCGGATCGTGTCACTGCGCGGCGACAGGCCCGCGACCGCGATCGGAGGATGCGGGCGTTGGAAGGGCTGCATGTGCGGGCCGTACGCCATGATCGGCGGCGAGTTGTGCACCGTCCAGAACTGGCCTTCGTACGTCCACTCCTGCCCGACGTGCTCCGTCCACATCTTCACCATGATCTCGAGCGACTCGCGCATCATGTCGCGGTTGGTCGTGGCCATGAAGTCGAGGCCGAGCAGCTCGACGTCGGTGGGGGAGAAGCCCGCGGCGACGCCGCAGATGAAGCGGCCCTGCGCCATGTGGTCGAACTGGAGGATGCGAAGCGCCAATTCGGCAGGGTGGTAGAAGGGCAGCATGTAGGCGCCGGAGCAGATCTTGATGTCCTTCGTGCGCTGCAACGCCTGCGCCATGATCAGGTCGCACGCAGGAGTGGGCTCCCACGGCACGGTGAGGTGCTCGCCGATCCAGACCTCGGAGTAGCCGAGCTCGTCGAGCCACTCGATGATCTGGAGATCCTGCTGGATGCCGTCGTAGATCGACACCTCGGGCGGGTGCGATGGCTGCATGAACATGCCGAACTGCACAGTTGTCCCCCTGACGCAGAGTGGCGCCACCGTATCGCCACTTCGGGCCGACGGGGTAGCGTCGTCGTCGATCGCAAGGGGGTACGGCAGTTGCAGATCGGGATGGCGTACGAGCTCGAGGTGCGCGGGCGTTCGGCCGACGTCGAGCGCGAGACGTTCGAGCATGTCATCGAGCAGTGCGTGCTCGCCGACGAGATCGGCTACCGCTCGGTGTGGTTCGTCGAGCACCACTTCACGCGCGGTTTCTCCCACAGCTCGGCGCCGGAGACGATGCTTGCGGCGCTCTCGCGGATCACCTCGCGCATCCGTCTCGGGCACGGCGTGGTGCTGCTGCCCTTCGAGCACCCCGTGCGCGTCGCGGAGCGAGTCGCCACGCTCGACGTCCTGTCCGGCGGTCGCGTCGAGTTCGGCACCGGCCGCGGCGCGTCGCCAACGGAGTACCAGGCGTTCCGGCGACCGTTCGAGCTGAGCCGCGAGATCTGGGAGGAGAACCTCGACGCCGTGCTCGCGATCTGGGAGGCCGACACCGCGCCGATCACGCTCGAAGGACGCTTCTTCTCCGTTCCCGACGTCTCGGTGCTCCCGCGCCCGTTGCAACGCCCGTACCCGCCGGTGTGGGTGGCGTCGACCTCGATGGACGGCTTCCGCGCCGCGGCGCGCCGCGGCCTCAACCTTCTGTGCATGCCGATCCTGAAGGGCATCGACGCGCTCGCCGAGGATCTCGCGGAGTACCGGCGCACGTTGGAGGAGCACGGTCACGATCCCGCGATGCGCCGCGTCGGGATGCTCATCCCGTGGCACGTCGCGCCGACACGCGACGAGGCGTTCGAGGCGAGTGACGCGATGGTCTGGTACATCCGCCGGCAGGTGAACCTCGTCACCCCACCCGACTACAAGGACGCCGGCCACGCCGAGTACCGCCTGCTCGGTCAGCTCGCCGCCGGCAAGCCGCCTGCCGAGGCGCTGCAGGATCTCGTCGACAACACGATGGTCGTCGTGGGCGACGTCGAGGACTCCCGCAAGCACGTACAGCGCGTCGCCGACGCGGGCGTCACCGACCTCTTGTGCCAGTTCCAGGTCGGTGGGCTCGCGCACGACCGCGTCGTGGCGGCGATGCGCCTGTTCGCCGAGTGATGTGTGCGATCCCGAGGTGGGCTTCCCGGCGGCCGCCGGCGACCGGTGACCGCCTGGCTCACGCGCGCGACGCTCGCCGATCAGCCCGCGGCGGGATGGGCGCACGTGTCGTCACCCGGCGTCGCGGTCGGCTCGTCGTTGGCCGACCTCGACCGGTTGTGCGACGTGTCGGTGGAGACGCTCGGCGCCGCCGGCGTCGATGCCGTCGACCGCGTGCTGGTTGCACTCACGAGCGACGGAGTCGCCGCGGGCGCATTGCTCGCTCGCGCTGCAGTGACGCTCGGTGCAACCGCGAGCACGGTGTCGCCGCGCGGCCGCACTCGTGTGATCCGGGCGCTGCGGTCCCTTCGCGCGACGACGCTGGTCACGACGCCGTGCGGCGCGGCCGACCTGCTCGCGCGCATCTTCATCGAGTTCGGGCTCCAGCCCGAAGACCTCGGTCTCCGGCGGATCCTCGTGGGTGGTGAGATCCCCTCGCCCGGAACGTTGCGTCAGCTCGGCGACGAGTTCGACTGCGACGTGCACCGGTTGTTGCTCGACCCCTTCACCGGCGCTGCGCTCGGGCAGGGCCTCGAGGCGTTCGAGCTCACCGACTCGTATCTCGTCGCGTGCGCGGTGCTCGATCGTGACGAGCTGTCGTCCGAGGGCGCCGAGGGCCCGTGTGAGCTCGTCGTGCGCGCCGGCACCGAATCCGACACGTGGCTCCGGACCGGTGAGGTTGCGCTCGGCGCATCGAGCGCCGCATCGGCTCCGGTGACCACGCACACCGTGGGCGACCACGTGCTCGCACGAGGCCGTTGGCTGTCGCTCGCTGCCATCGACCGCGCGCTCGCAGGGATCGACGGCATCGCCCACTGGCACCTCGACGTCTCACGCGACGGGACACTCGATCGCGTGATCGTCGTCATCGCGCTGGACCGTCCGGCGCTCGTCGACGACAAGATGTGGGCGGGCCGGATCCGGGAGGCGGTCGAGTCGGTGGTGCCGGTGCGCGTCGAGACGCGTTCGGTCGGTGTCGACGACGACGCTCCGGCCGCGGGATCGGGCACCGTGCTCGACCATCGGGGCCACCACGTCGGCATCGACCGCGAGACCGCGGTGCGCGCGTTCGTCGCGCCGTGACCGACCGCGAGCCGTCGGCGGATGTCGCCGTCGGCCCTGACGCGGGGCTCGATGCCGTTCCCTGGTTCACGTTGCCGGTGATGCTCGAAGGTGCCGCGCACGTGCACGCGCAGTCCGACGCGGTCGTCGACGGCGACGTGCACCTGACCTTCGCCGAGCTGCACACGAGGCAGCGGGAGGTCGCCGCGGGCCTGGTCGCACTCGGGCTCGACCCCGGCGATCGCGTCACCATCTGGGCCCCGAACCGTTGGGAATGGGTGGTTGCCGCCTACGCGGTGTGGAGCGCCGGCGGGGTCGTCGCCCCGATCAGCTCGCGGTGGAAGGGCTACGAGGCGGCGCACGCGCTCGCCCGCGCCGAGAGCCGGGTGCTCGTCACGACGGGCGAGTTCCTCGGCGTCGACCCCGTGCAGCTCCTCGCCGACGAGATCGGCGGCGCCGTCGGTGCGCGTCCCTTCCGCGGATTGCCGGCGCTGGAGCATCTCGTGCTGCTCGACCCCGGCGGGCCCGCCGACGCGCCGACGCTCGACGACCTGCGCCGGTTCGGGACGACGGTCGAGCCGGCCGAGCTCACCGGCCGCATCGCGCAGATCGCCGACGACACCCTCGCCGAGATCCTGTTCACCTCGGGCACGACGGGGGAGCCCAAGGGCGTGCAGCTCGGCCACGGGCAGCTCATTCGCAACTTCTGGGCGTGGAGCGGTCTCGGGTCGTTGCGCGCGGGCGACCGGTTCCTCACCGTCAGCCCCTTCTCGCACGGTGCGGGCATCAACGGGGGCGTCGTGAGCTGCGTGCTGCGCGGCATCACCAACCACCCGGTCGCGGTGTTCGACGCGAACCAGGCGCTCGACATCATCGAACGTGAGCGGATCTCCGTGCTCCTCGGCCCGCCCGCGCTCTACCTCTCGTTGCTCGACCTCCCGCGCTTCGCCGATGCCGACACGTCGTCGTTGCGGGTCGCGTACACGGGCGCGGCCACGGTGCCGACCGAGCTGATCCACCGCTTGCGCGATCGCGTGGGCTTCGAGCTGGTCATCAACGCCTACGGGCTCATCGAAGGATCGACGGTCTCGCAGACACGCGCCGACGATCCCGTCGACGTGATCGCGACGACGTCGGGACGACCACTGCCGGGTGTCGAAGTTGCGATCGCCGGCGACGACGGTCGGTTCCTCCCGCGTGGGGAGGCGGGCGAGATTCTCGTGCGCGGTGACGGTGTGATGCGCGGGTACTGGCGCGATCCCGATCGCACCACGGAGGTGCTGCAGCCGGACGGCTGGCTCCACACCGGCGACATCGGCGTGCTCGACGCGCAGGGCAATGTCGCGATCGTCGACCGCAAGAAGGAGATGATCGTGGTCGGCGGCTTCAACGTGTATCCGGCGGAGGTCGAGAACCTGCTCCTCCGCCACGGCGCGATCGCGCACGCCGCCGTGATCGGTGTGCCCGACGACCGCCTCGGCGAGGTCCCGTGGGCGTTCGTCGTGCCCGGCGCGTCGCGGAGCCTCGACTCCGACGAGCTGGTCGGGTGGGCGCGCGACGCGATGGCGAACTACAAGGCGCCCCGCCGGTTCGTCGTGGTCGACGAGCTGCCGCTCAACGCGAACGGCAAGGTCGACAAGCAGCTACTCCGTGCGCGCGTCATTACACCATCGTGATCCCGCCGCTGACGCTCAGCGTCTGCCCGGTGATGTAGCCCGCCCGCTCCGAGCACAGGTACGCGACCATCCCCGCGATGTCGTCGGCGTCGCCCAGACGCCGGAGCGGGATCGCCCGCACGAGCGCGTCGAGCATCGACTCCTTGTCGGCCATGAGGCCGCGCAGCATGGGTGTGTCGGTGGGACCCGGGCACACGGTGTTGCTCGTGACCTGCCCGCGTGCGGCCTCGCGTGCAAGCGACTTCGAGAACCCGATGAGCCCCGACTTGAACGCGGAGTACGCAACTTCGCCGCCGGCGCCGATGCGTGCGGAGTCGGTCGACACGAACACGATGCGACCCCACTTCCGCTCCAGCATGCCGGGGAGCACGCTGTGCGCGAGCAACATCGGGGCGAGCAGGTTGATGCGGTACAACGAGTCCCACTCCGCGGGATCGCTCTGCACGAACGGCCCGACCGCCGACGTGCCCGCGTTGTTCACCAGGATGTCGATCACCGGCGCCTGTGCGCTGACGGCCGCGATCGCGGCCGGGTCCATGAGGTCGAGCGTCATCGCGGTCGCGCCCGGTTGCGTCGCCGCGACCCGTTCCGCGCTCGGGCCGTCGACATCGGCGACGAGCACCCGGGCGCCCATCGCGCCGAGGTCGCGACAGATCGCGCTCCCGATCCCTCCGGCGCCACCGGTGACGAGCGCCACCTTCCCGTCGAGCGTGAGACCTGCAAGCATGAGCGGCAACGTACCCCGCGACGATCACGGGCGCGAGAGCTGAAGATCGGAACCCCTGATGACTGGTGCCGCGTCGGAAGAAGTCCTCTACCGCGTGGAGGAGAGCGGTGTTGCCTGGCTCACCCTCAACCGCCCCGAAGCGGGGAACTCGCTGACGCGCGAGCAGCGCGGCCACATCCTGGCGCACCTCGAGGACGCGGGCGCCGACCTCGGCGTGCGCGCGATCGTGCTCACCGCGAGTGGTGACCGCCACTTCTGCACCGGCGGCGATCTGCGCGCCGCGGCCGCCTCGGAGCGCCGCACATATCCGGGCGCGCCCGACCGGCCCATCGGCACGGTGATGAAGGGGCTCGAGAGCAGCCTCGGCGCGCAGCGCCTGCTCACCGCGCTGCAGGACTGCCCGAAGCCGATCATCGCCGCGGTGAACGGCACGGCGGCGGGGCTCGGCGCGCACGTCGCGTTCGCGTGTGATCTCGTGATCGCGGCCGACACCGCGCGCTTCATCGAGATCTTCGTGCGGCGCGGGCTCATCCCCGACGGCGGTGGCCCGTATCTGGTCACCCAGCTCGTCGGCCCCCAGAAGGCGAAGGAGCTGTTCTTCTTCGGCGACGACGTGCCTGCCGAGGAAGCGTGTCGCATCGGGCTCGTCAACCGCGTCGTGCCCGCGGCCGAGCTCGAGGACCGTACGCGCGAGTGGGCCGAGCGCCTCGCCGCGGGCCCGACGGTCGCCATCGGGCTCACCAAGCGACTCGTGAACGCCGCGCTCGAAGGCGGGCGCGAAGCTGCGTTCAAGGCCGAGGCGCTCGCACTCGAGGTCGGCATGCAATCGGTCGACAGCAACGAAGGTGTGCAGGCGTTCGTCGAGCGCCGGCCCACCGAGTTCAAGGGGTGGTGAGCGGGAGTGTTCGAGTTCGCCGGCCGGATGCTCGACTGCGACGGGCACCTCTACATGGAGCCCGACGTGATGGCCGAGATCGTCGGCGACGCGGGCGGCGGATGGATCATCGACTACCTGCGTGAGTTCGTGGGCAGTGACGCCGACCTCGCCGCGCGCGAGCAGGCCCGCGAGGACACGTGGAGGATCAAGGGCATCAGCGCGCTCGGTTCGTTCGACGCCGGCCGACCGGGTCGACGCGCTCGACGCCATGGGTATCCATCGCCAGCTGCTGTTCCCGAACACGACGCTGCGCGAGCTCCGCTCTGCACACGCCGGCCGCGATCGCCGCGTGCCGTCGGTACAACGACTACGTCATCGACTGGACCCAGCGCGCCGACGACCGCGCGCGCGCGGTCTGTCAGATCAACATGACCGATCACGACACCGCGTTCGCCGAGCTGCAACGCGTCGTCGGCAAGGGCGCACGCGGTGTGCTGTTGCCGTGCGCGGAACCGCCCGCGGGCACGTCACCCGCGGCACCGGTGTGGGACGACTTCTGGCGCGATGCTCGAGGAGTCCGACACGCCGGTGTTCCTGCACATCGGCGCCGGCGGGCTCGCAAGTGGAGAAGCCGACGACCCCATGTTCCCGTCGCGCCAGTGGGCCGACGCCCCGACGCTGCACGCGATGTTTCCCGACCGTCCCGGTGGCGAAGAGCGGATCGGCCCCTACTTCATCGTCGTCGCACACCTCGCGGCCGAGGTGTTCATCACCTGCCTGGTGATGGGTGGCGTGTTCGAGCGGTTCCCGCGGCTGCGGTTCGGCGCGATCGAGTTCGGTGCCGCATGGCTCGGGCCGCTGTGCGAGCGGCTCGACCGGCACGCGACGCTCCTGCAGAAGGTCGGCGTGCAGTATCCGCTCATGCCGAGCGAGTACATCCGTCGCAACGTGCGCGTGACGCCGCAGTGGGCGGAGCCCGTCGACGTCCTCGTCGACCGCTACGGGATCGCGGAGTCATTACGTGTTCAGCACCGACTACCCGCACATCGAAGGTGGTCGCACGCCGGTCGAGGTGTTCGCGGCGATGACCGCGCGCGTCAGCCCCACCTACACGCGCGAGTTCTTCGTCGAGAACGGCGCCCCGCTCTTTCCGTAGCGCGTGTGATCAGTGCGCCGCGTCGGGCGGTCCGAGACGGTGGAGGAGGTGGTCGCGCAGCGTCTCGCGGTCGCGCTCCGACCATTCCGCAGTGAGCTCGCTCCCGAACTGCTCGGTGATCTGCGCGATGTGCGCGTCTTCATCGGGGCTCGGCACGGGCTCGTTCGTGTCGACGGGGATCGCGTCGAGCTCACCGGCGTCGAACCAGATGAACTCGTCGACGAGGCACACGTCGAGGTTCAGGGCGCTCGGCGCGTCCGTAGTCGGCGCAACCGTCACCGAGACCATCGCCATCGCGCACATCGGGCACGTGCGTGACCCCGCGGTTGCGGTGCGCGCCTGCTGCCAGATCGTGTGGATCTCGGCTTCGTCCATGCGTGCGTACGCCTCGCTGACGGTGAAGCCGAGGCCGTGGTGCTGCGGGCACGCCCAGGCGTCGAGCTCACCGTCGTGCTCGAGCGACAAGGGCGATCCGCAGTTCGGGCACACCGGACCCGAGGTGGGCGCTGGGGTTGGTGCCGAAGTTGGTGCGCGGGGAGTGGAGGTCGTGCCGCGAGAGATCATGTGCCCGGTATCGGCATCTCCGGCCCGACTCCTGAGCGTGGGCGGGCCGAGAAGGCGACGCCGCTACGCCGCCCGGAGAATGGCCGCCGGCCGCGTGCGCCGGGCGATGCGGGCAGGGATGGTGGCGATGATCGCCGCCGCCGCGAGGGTGACGGGGACCGCCAGCACCACGGGGAGGAGGGGGATCGACGCGTCGGTCGCCACCCCGATCGCGTCGGCGAACAACGACCAGAACACCCGACCGATCACGAGCCCGAGTGGCACCCCGATGAGGAGGGCAGCCCCCGCAAGCGCGAAGCCCTGCCACCGGGCCGTGCTCGAGACCTGCTTGCCGACGAAGCCGAGCGTCTTGAGGAGGGCGAGGTCACGCCGCCGGCGGCGCACCGACGTCACGAGCGAGTGGGTCAACGCCGCGACCGCCATGAGCACGAGCAGCACGACGAGCGCCGTCGTCGTGGAGCGCACGCGCCGGTACGCCACGATGTCGCCGGGGCGTTGCGCGGCACTCACGCAGAAATCGGCACAGTCGTCACTGAGGAGGTCGGCCAGGTCTCGATTCACGCTCGACGCCACCGTGGCGTACGACACGCCGGGTGCGGCACGCATGAAGTAGACGGAATAGCGCGGCGTCGGGGTCATCGGTGTTGCTCGGATCGGTGGTGTCGATGCCGAGCTTCGTCAACGCGCCTTGGGTCATCGTTGCCCCCTGGCCCAGGTCGGTCGGGGTGAACGAGCCCGCGCCGAGGCGGGGGAACACCGCTCGCCCGACGATGCGCATCGTCCCGTGTTGGCCACCGATGCGCACGGGGACGCGGTCGCCGAGCGAGAGCCCGGACTCGCGCAACGTTCGGGTCCCGAGCGCGAGCTCGCGGTCTCCGCGCGGCGCACGACCTTCGAGGATCACAGGGCCGACGTTGCCCTTGAGCTTGTCGTAGGTCACGAGCGGGATGGCACGGCCCGCCACGTCGAGCGTTCCGTAGTTCGCCCCCGCGACGGCGGAAATCTTCGGGTTGTCGACGAGCCGTGTCGTGACATCACTCGGCAGCGGATCGAAGCCGAAGCCGACCGAGCCGGTCCAGCCCCATCCGTACCGCTCGGGTGTCTCTGCGAGCCGGTTCAAGTTGGTGGAGAACGTGAACACCGCGGCGACGGCGGCGATCGCGAGCGCGGTGGTCACGAGCGCGCTGCGCACGGGCACTGCGGTGCGACCGTGACCGGCCTCGAATGCCATGCGGACCCCGATGACGCGCGCGGGCCGGAACCCACTCTGGCTCAGTCGTTCGGCGACGCGCGACGGTCGTGCGCGCTCGGGCTCGGCGATGCCGAGCGTGCCGGGAGTTGCCGACGCACCCGTCCATGCAGGGAACGCGCCGCGCGCGATGAACCCGATGAGGATCACGACGAACCCGCCGACGAGGACGACGGCATCGAACGAGAGCCCGGCGTTCGGCTCTGCATCGCGTGCGAGCCCGATCGGGAAGAGCGGGGACGCCGCGATCGCGAGCACGACGGCAAGCGCGGCACCTGCGCCGCTGACGATCGCCACGCGCGTGATCGCCAGCGCGAAGCGTTGATGTCGCGTCATGCCGACTGCACCCAGCACCGGCGAGTCGGTCGAGTCGACGAACACTTGCCGCGACAGGGCCTGACCGCCGACGAGGAACGCGGCGAGCGCGACCACCAGCGCGAGGAGCGCGAGGGCGAGTGCTTGCGGGCGGACGGCGCGCGTCACTGTCTCGGTGCGGTCGCGCTGGGCGGTGAAGTACACCTGTTGCGCGGGGACGCCGTAGCCGTCGGCGATCCGGATCACATCGGCGTGAAACTGCTCGACGTCCGCTCCCGGGCGCAGTCTGACAACGCTGCCGTAGTTCACGAGTGACCAGGGGTACTTCGCGAAGAACGCGGGTGTCACGTAGGAGATCGGGCTCTCGTCATTCACCGTCGTCGGCACGATGTCGCGCGCGAACTTGCCAATTCCCGTGACGATCATCGTCTCGTGGCCGACGGGACCGTCGTAGTCGGTGCCGTTCGCGAGTGAGGCGTCGAGCACGTCCGAGCTGATGATCGTCATCGGGAAGCGGCTGCCGACCTCGAGGCGATGCGCATCGGCGAACTGCGGGTTGATCAGCGTCTCGTTCACCTTGTGGCGGTCCGGGGCGCGGCCGTCGAGGATCTTGGCGCGGTCGAACTCGTAGCCGGACCCGTTGATCAGCGCGAGCGATCCGAGGCCCTCGTTGAAGGCCGCTTCGGTGATCTTCGTGCCGTACGCGGTGAGCAATTGCGCGAAGCCGGCGCTGCGCTCCACCTGCGGGAGGCGGGCGGCGTCGAGCAGGATCGGGTTCTCGATGTCGTTGTACCGGCCGTCGGGGGAGACGGGTGCCACGAACGCGTCTTCCTGCTCGACTGAGTCGAGCAGACGCGAATACGCCGACGCAGTGCGGCGGGCGCCCGCGGCGGCCGCGAGCGCGATCCCTCCGGCGAGGCCGATGGCGAGCGCGAGGCCCAGCCATGCCTTCCACCGGTTGCTGAGCTCCGCGGCGAGGCGGTAGCGCACCGCCCCGCCCGTGCGCCGATCGCCCCTCATGGCTCTGGTCTACGCCCGTGGCCGTGATCGGGCCAGGGTGTCAGCCCCTCGTCGAGAGGGCGTGCTGGCCCCCGCCGTCGATCAGTTGTCCGCGACGGCCGCTTGCTCGACGTGCCCGTCGGCGTGGCGGGCGAAGCGTCGCTGATCGTTCGGGTGCACCGGGTCTTCCCGGTCGAAGGGCCAGCCGCCGAAACCGGTGCGCTGGTAGTCCTCGAAGGCCTGGATGATCCCGGCCTGGTCGTTCATCACGAACGGTCCGTGTTGCGCGACCGGCTCGCCGATGGGGACGCCCTGGAGCATGAGCACTTCGGCGCCGTCATCGCCGGCGCGCAGCGACACCGCGACATCCGGTCGCAACACTGCTCCGGTGTGTGCAACGACCTTGTGCTCGTCGCCGATCGTGAGCCCACCTTCGTACACGTAGATCGTGCGAACGGTCTCGGGACCCGCCGCGGACGGGAGCTCCCACGCGGCGCCCGGTTCGAGCCGGAGGTTCCAGATCGCGACGTCGGACTCCGCCC
Source organism: uncultured Actinomycetes bacterium (assembly GCA_963721435.1). Lineage (GTDB taxonomy): Bacteria > Actinomycetota > Acidimicrobiia > IMCC26256 > DASPTH01 > CAVRJC01. Next base: position 305,215 of record CAVRJC010000012.1, on the reverse strand, counting down.
GCGCCGCCCATGAGTTGGGCGGAGGCAGGGGAGCGCGTTGGCCGTCGACCGCTCCCGCGATCACGGTGATCTCGGTGACGCGACCGTCGTCGTCCTTCGCGATGACGCGCGGCGTGTCGGACTCCCACAACATCGTGAAGTACGGGTCGACCATCTTGTCGGCGGCCGGCAGGTTGAGCCAGATCTGGAAGAGCTCGAGCGGGTTCGGTCCGTCGCGGTCGACGAGCGGGAACATCTCGGAGTGCACGATGCCGCTCCCCGCGGTGAGCCACTGCGTGTCGCCGCGTCCGAAGCGCGCGGTCGCGCCGAGCGAGTCGGAGTGATCGATCAGGCCCTTGCGCACGAACGTCACCGTCTCGAAGCCCCGGTGCGGGTGGCCGGGGAATCCCGGCACTGTGTCGCCGTGGTACATGCGCCAACCGTCGACGCCCGCGAAGTCGGCACCGATCTCGCGCCCGTCGAGCGAGGCCGCAGGGCCGAGCTCGTCGTTGCCCGCGGGGTAGGCGTCGTCGTGGTGCGCGCAGAAGAGGAAGGGATCGATCGTGGGCCACTGGGACCCGAGCGGGAACGTCTGCAACACGATGTCGTCAGCCATCGCGCCACGGTATGCCGTACGTGGTCGCGCGCCCAGGGCGGTGCGTCAGGTGCCGGTCTCGCACGCGCAGGGGATCGATGCACACCGCGGGCACCCGTTCGCGTACCGGCCGACGGCCTCCGCGAACGTGAGATCGAGCTGATTCGCGATCGACGCCAGCCACGCGATGACGTCACCGAGCTCGTGCAGCTGCTCGTCGCGCGTGCCCTTCCGCGCCGCCTTCGCGAACTCGCCGACCTCCTCGGCCAGCCACGCGATGCTCGCCGGGACGCCCCGTGCACGATCGCGTTCGCCGTACGTCGCCTCCATGAGGCTCTGGAAGTCGGTCATGTCCATGTCATGGTCTCCGGTTGGCCTTGACGGTTACCGCGATTCTCGAGAGTCTTGCCGCGTATGGAAGCCGACGACCGATTCGCCGTTATGCTCAGCGACCGCGAGATTGTGTTGCTCTGCGAAGCACTCGATAGCTACGAGTATTGGGAACCAGGGCACTACCTACCTCGGAACAACGGAATGGTCTTCATCCCCGGCGACTTCTTGGGTGCGAGAGATCGGTACTGGGACGGCTGTGTGCCGACGGAAGAGCAGCTCGAGGCAATCGAGGAGGTTACGAAGTGCCGAATGCTCGCTGCCCGAATCGCCGAGTGCGCAGGCTTGGCGGGTAGAGCTACGCGCTCCCTCTGATCGCCACCGCTCCAATTGCTTCCAGCTCCTCCGGAAGCGGGCGCACTCCAGCGGCGAGGAGCGCGTGCTCCGTGAGGTCCAAGGCAGCGATCGGCGGAACGAAGATCACCATTCCTTCACGCCCGCGCGTCAGCAGCACGCGATAAGCGTTCGTGAGGAGTTGCTCAGGATCTTCTTGTGGGTAACGCCGATGAATCGGCTTCTTCTGCCACGCTGTTCCGTTCCAGCAGTAGTCGTCGCCCCAACACACGATCGGCAAGTCGAGCTCGAGTCCCTGACAGCCGAATTCTGTGACGGGCTGATCGAGATGCAGTGACGACTTGGGATCGTCAACGGAGCCGTTGTACCAACGGCCGTAGTTCATCAGTTTGGTAGTGGCCTGGAAGCCGTTGTCGATCGGCGGCTGCAACTTCCTCAACGATTTGTCGTGCGACGATGCAACAAGCCCGGATCGGCGATCAGGCTCATCTTGAAGGCGTTCGCGTGCGTACTCGCGCGCCGCGTCGAAATCTCGTGTGAGGTAGATGGGAAACGCGCTTTGCAGATGCGCAGCGAGCCGCGCCGCGAGCGGAAGACTTCCCTCTAACGTGAGTGCTACCCATCGGTGCAGCTGTTCGGCTTGCTTCGAACGTAACGACACCGTGAGATCGAGTGCTTCGTGCGCTTCCACGGTAAACCCCGCGAACTCGGGACCAAGTCGCGGCGGGCAGTACACGCGCCAATCAGCTTCAGAAATGGGCGGTGACGCCGCGGTGCGCCATTGAGCGATGCCGCCCTCCTCGCCCGAGTGGATCTCCTGCCCATCGCCCACGAGGCCGATGAGCGCCGCCCAGCGCGGGAGTCGTTCACCGATCTTGACCAGGAGTTCAGGTTCCGAAGCGGAGATTCCGCGCTTCTCCTGCATGTACTCGCGATCCCAGGCCCGCTGTGCTTCATCGAACACGAGGACGTGCTGGACTGGAGTTATTCGCTCATTCAAGCCGTAGGTCTTGATGAACGCGTGCAGATCATTGACGAAGACGCGACTCTTGAGCGCGTCGCGCAGCACCTGGACGAGCGGTCCGTTTCCGGAGAGAAACGTTGCAGTCGCTTGCTCTCCCGAACGCTCGTATACGAGCCGTAGGCCGACCAGTGTCTTACCGCTCCCCGGAACGCCGGTGACAAACGCCAGCATGCGTCCGCCATGATCCTCCGTGCGCTTGACGAGATTCGTCAAGAGCTCGACGGTTTCTGGGATCCCAACCGAGTGCGCGAGCTTGACGTGCGGCAGCGGCTCGTGCTGGAAGATCCGGCGTGCCGCTGCAACGAGTGTCGGAAGCGGCGCGTAGGGAGAATGCAGCCATCTCTCAAAGTCAATCGATCCGGGCTGATACGTCCTGAAGAGATACTGCGACAAGCCCGCCGGGTCTGTTGTGAAGACCTCGTCGTCTTGTCGAGCGACTCCATCCTTGCTTGCGCCCGTCGGCACGACGATTGGGGTGATGGCGAGTCCGTGCGATGCTTCGTGGTACTCGCTGAGATCACTCGCGTACCCCGCCACCTGGTCGACAAATGCCTGCTGCGGAAGCGCGACGTCCTTGAACTCAAGGACTGCGATCGAGCGTCCGGTGAACACGACGACATCGGGTCGCCTCCCTCCTTCCAGAGGAAGTTCGAACTCGAACACGATCTGCCATTCTCCAGCTACAGGTATTGCGACGGTGCAGTCTCGGAGCGCCGATGTCAGTGCCGCGTGCTCCGCGGTCCAGGCTCGAACTTGAGACCCCGACGCCGGCGAGCGCATGAGCTGAAAGTGGTGTGTTTCGAGATCCTGCAGCCAAGACCGAAACGGAAGTTGGAGGAAATCACCGACTGTCCCTGCCCATCCCCATCCCATCGCCACGGCGGTCAGCTTCGCGCACTTCGCGTCGAGGGACTCCGATTTCGCGCGGCGCTGAGTAGGGTCGCGGCCAGGTCGTCGACCAGGGGGTGGGGATGACAGTGCAGTACGCGGATCTGCCGGTGATCGACCTCGCGCAGCCCGATTGGTGGCGCGAGCCGATGGTCGTCACCGCGCCGATGCACGCCGCCAACGCGCCCGCGGCATTCGTGCCGACCTTCGGGACGGTGTTCTTCCTCCGCTACGAAGACAACCTCTCGGCTCTCAACGACCCGAATCTGATGGCGATGGGTGCGCGCTACTTCGAGATGCAGGGCTGGACCGAGGGAGCGTTCGTCGACTGGATCCGCCTCAACGTCGTGATGATGAACCCCCCTGGTCACACGCGCCTCCGCAAGCTCGTGAGCCGCGCGTTCACGCCGCGTGCGGTCGCATCGATGCGCGACGTGTCGCAGCGCTTCGCCGCGGAGCTGTGTGATCAGGTCGACGACAACGGTGGCCGAGTCGAGTTCGTGCACGAGTGGGCGCGTGTCCTCCCGTTGCGCGTCGTGTGCGAGATGATCGGCATTCCGCGCGTCGACGTGAACCAGATGGAGGAGTGGGCCCTCGGGCTCACGATGGCGTCGGGCGTCACCACTCCCGAGGCGCGCGCAGTCGGCGACCGGGGGATGGAGGGCTTCAACGAGTACGTCTCGGCGATGATCGCGGAGCGGCGTGCAAATCCCCGCCACGACCTGCTCACTGCGCTCATCGGCGCGGAGGACGGCGGCGACCGCCTCTCGCCTGAGGAACTGGTCGCGATGGTCGTGCAGCTGATCTTTGCCGGGCACGAGACCACCCAGAACCTGCTCGGCAACGGCCTGTACCGGTTGCTCGAGAACCCGGAGCAACTCGCGCTCGTGCGCGCCGACCGCTCGCTCATCCCCAACGCGGTCGAAGAGATGCTCCGGTACGACCCGCCCATTACGTTCACGTCACGCATCGCGCGCAACCCGACGATCATCGCGGGCATCGACATCGCCGAGGACCAGTTCGTGATGCTGAACCTCACCGCGGCCAACCACGATCCCGAGCGGTTCCCCGATCCCGGGCGCTTCGACGTGCAGCGGCCCGAGATTCGTCACCTGTCGTTTGGCTGGGGCGTGCACTACTGCCTGGGCGCGAGCCTCGCTCGGATCGAGGGTGAGGTCGCGTTCGCGACGCTGCTCGACCGCTACGGCACGATCGAAGAGACCGGAGAGTCCGACTGGACGAGCTTCACGCCCTTGCGCGGCCGCCAGCGCATGGACCTCGTGATGAAGGTTTGAAAGCAGTAGATGTCACACCTTCGTGACAGCATCCATGGATGCCGACGGTCGAGGAAATTGCCTACCGCGAAAGTGTCCGGGCGCTGGAAGGCCAAGCTCGGGACCTGGAGAGCATTCGCTCTCACGTGAGCATGGCCCTGACCGCGGGCGGCGTTGGTATTGCCTTCTTCGCCTCGCAGCAACCGGCTCGCGGCGACGCCTTCATCGTTGGTGCCGGCTCGTTTGCCGTCGTGGCGCTGATGGCGGTCGTGGCGTATTGGGGAATCACTTTTGCGTGGGACTTCGACGCCTACGACCTCGTCACGAACTACGTCGATTGCAACCCTCCCCGCACCGAGGAGTTCATGATGCGGGAACTGGCGGTGCATGCGGGCGACGACTACGTGGAGAACAAGGCGCGCTTGGATCGACTCCAGATTGTCCAGTCGGTGGCGCTACTAGCCTTCGGGGCTGAAGTTCTCGCGCTGATGTACCACCTCGGTTTGGAGTAGCTGTGGCCCGAGCACCGAAGCCGTCTGCGACACCGCGGCCGTCAACCTCGACTCCCAATCCCTCTCACTTCGAGAAGAGGGGTGGGTTCCCCGGCGGAGAGCCGCGCCCGGAACGACCGAAGCCTCAACGCTGACGTCCGTCCGGTGAGCAACGCCGACACCATCCGCACCGCGGTCGACGCCCTGAACCGCGGCGACCTCGACACCTACGCGCTGATCTTCGCCGACGGCGCGCGCCGCTGGACGGCCGGTGTCGGTGAGACCGGCGTGCAGGAGTCACTCGACGAGATGCGCGGCCTCAGCGTCGGCTTCCCCGACTTCCGCCTCGACACCGACGCGCTCATCGACGGCGGTGACACCGTGGTCGCGCGCTGGCGCGCACGGGGAACGCACACCGCGGAGTTCATGGGCATCCCCGCGACCAACGTCGAGATCGACATCCCGGTCTGCGAGATCTACGCGTTCTCCGCCGACGGCAAGGTCTCCCAGACCTGGATGTACTCCGACCCGCTCGCGCTCCCGAAGCAGCTCGGCGTCAACGTCCAAGTCGGCTGACACCCCGGGGTCGCGTGCGGGTCAGCTCGCGGTGGTCGCGATCAGGTCGGGGACGTGGTTGTGCCAGTCGGTGACGTGCTGGTACGCGTCGGCGACGCGGAGCACGGTGGCGTCGTCGAAGCGGCCACCGATGACCTGCAGCCCGGACGGCATGCCGCCGGCGATCGGCCCCATCGGCACCGACATCGCGGGCGTGCCGAGCAGGTCCCACGCGGGTGTGTAGGTCCACGGCATCATCGCCCAGAAGTTGTCGGTGAGGCGCGGCGCAGGCAAGCCGATGGTGGGTGTGACGATCACGTTGCACTCGCCGAGCACGCGTCGCAGCGTGTCGAGCCCCCACGCGCGCACGCGCTGCGCCTGCACGTAGTCAGCCGACGTGTAGAACGCACCCATCGCGAGCGCGGCACGTGCTTCGCGTCCGTAGTCGCCGAACCGTGACTGCAGATCCTTCAGGTGATAGGCGAGTGCCTCGCCCGCGACGGTCACCATCGCCGCCGCGGTGATGAGCGGGTAGCCGTCGAAATGCACGTCCACGATCTCGGCGCCTGCGGCCTCGAGCGCGCGCACCGCGTCCTCGAAGCGGTCGCGGCAGGCCGGGTCGAAGCCGTCGACGCCGGAGTGGTGCTCGCGCTCCACGCCGACGCGTAGTCCCGACGCGTCGCCCACGAGCGCAGCTGCGTAGTCGGGCACGGGACGGTCGACCGACATCGGGTCGTCAGCCGACGCGCCCGCGACCGCCTGCAGGATCAGCGCGCAGTCGCGCGCGGTGCGGGCCATGGGTCCGACGGTGTCGAGGCTGTACCCGAGCGGCACGACGCCCGATTTCGGCACCAGCCCGTATGTGGTCTTGAGCCCGGAGATGCCGCACAGCGCCGCCGGGATGCGCACACTTCCGCCGGTGTCACTGCCGAGCCCACCGAGGATCAGCCCCGCGGCGACACCGGTACCGGTGCCCGCGCTCGACCCGCCCGGCCACCGCTCGAGGTCCCACGGGTTGCGGTGAGTCGGGAACGGGCCGTCGGCATCGGGCGCGCCCATCGCGAACTCCATCGTGGTCGTCTTGCCGGTGATGACGGCCCCCTGCGCGCGCAGGCGCGCCACTGCCGGCGCATCCACGCCGCGCCCCCAATCGGGATCGAGCACCTTGCTGCACGCGGTCGTCGCGCCCTCGCGCGCCGCGATGATGTCCTTCACTCCGAGCGGGATGCCCTGCAACGGGCCGCGGTCGACGCCCGCGGCGAAGTCGGCATCGGCCTGCGCGGCCGCGGCGAGCGCGGTGTCGTCGAAGCGGGCGACGTAGGTGCCGAGCGTCGCGTCGTGGGCATCGGTGCGCGCGAGCAACGACGCCGTGAGCTCGACGCTCGTCACCGCGCCGCTCCGCAACGCGGCCGCCGCGTCGGCGATCGTCGACGGCACCTCGCCGTTCACTTCGCCACCATGTCAGCGTCAACGGGCAGGTACGCAGGTAGGAAGCGCGCCGCCTCAGGTGTGTACAGCGCATCGGCCGACGCCCGCAAAGCGGGGTACATCTGGATCATCGCTTCGACTTCGTCGTCGGGCGGCGCGATTCCCGCCGCCGCGAGCAGCGCCCGCGCCGTTGCTGCGTGATCGGTTGCCATTCGGTCCTCCCCTTCGACAATTGGGCTGTTCGATGATTGGCCTGGTCAATGAGTGGCGCTCGACGCCATGTCGTGGCGTCGAGCGATCGTCGCCGCGTGATCGACTCGGAGGGTCTCGAACCGGTCGTGGTCTCCGGTGATCACCACGCCGTACGCGTCCGCCGCCCGCTCGACCGTGATGTAGCCCTCGCAGACATCTCGCAGCACGAGCGCAGCGTCGCGCGCGTCGCTCGGCCCGTAACCGGCGCCACCGGCCGACCGCGAGCCGACCCGCTCGAACGGCTGGAGCTCGATGGCGCCGATGATCTCGGGGTGCTCGGTGGCCGTTCCGGTCGTGGCCACGACAAATGCGCTCGGACCGAGCGGCGAGCCACCACCGCGCACGCCCTCCGGGAGGTTCTGCACGCCTTCGAGCGACCAGAACACGCGCATCGTGCCGGCGATGGGCCCGTATTCACACAAGTTCCCCGGCGCGCCACGGTGCAGCCCTGCCCCCTCGGAGTCCGTGCGCACCTCGGACCGGGTGACGACCATCGGGTACTTCTGCTCGAGCACCTCGATCGAGTCGCGATAGAGGAGGCCGGCAGCAGGGAAGCCGAGGAAGCTCAGCCACCCGTCGGACTCCGCGGTGCCCGGGCCGCCGGCAGTCCCGGCGAGCAACTGCGTGATGTACGGGCCGCGGCCGGCACGCGGATCGTCACCCGACACGACCGCGAGGTAGGGGGCGCCACCGAACGACGACTGCGCCGAGCCGATGCCCTCGGCGATACGCGCGAACGCGGTCATGACCATGGCCCAGATGCGCACGCCGACCTCGCCGGTGGCCATCGAGCAGGAGTGCGGATGCACAGGGATACCGGCGACGCAGTTCTCCCGCACGAGCACGTCGAAGCAGCCCAGGCTCCCCGCGTTGAGCGGGATCGGCGGGGTGTCGCCCCGGTGTGAGTTCAGCACCATGAGAATGGGCGCCACCGCGCTGTTCTTGGCGGTGGCCTCGGTGAGGTTGAACCCGTTCGGCGTGCAGTCGGGGTTGTCGCGCAGGTCGACGGTCACGCGGCCGCGTTCGCCGTCGACCTCGAGCGTGACCTGCAGCGGCAGGCCGTCGGGCATGCTCGGAAACGGGTCGAGCTCGGTCGTGGCGTGGATGCGACCGCTGGGCAACGTTCGGATGGCCTCCGCGGCCCGGTGCTCGCCGTAGTCGAGCCACGCGCGCGACGAACGAGTCCATGTGACGGGCGCCGAACTTGTCGTACAGCTCCCGGAGACGACGCTCGGCGATGCGCCCCGCCGCGACCATCGCGAGGTAGTCGCCGTACCAGACCTCCGGCACACGGATGCGCCGCATGCACATCCGGACGATGTCCTGCACATCGCTGTAGTCGCGTTGCATGCGTACGCAGGGGAAGATCAACGCACCTTCTGCGTAGACGTCCTCGGCGTCCGGGCAGTAGGTCGTCGGCACCGCGTTCCCGATGTCGGCCTGGTGCGCCTTCACGACACCGGTGAAGCGGTGCTCACCCTCGAAGAACATGGGGACGAGGATCGTGTGGTCGGCCGCGTGCGTGTTGCCGTCGTACGGGTCGTTGTGGAGGAACGCGTCGCCTTCCGCGAGATCGGGATGCAGCGTGCGCATCACGCGTGAGACGAGTCCCGATCCGTAAACGTGAACCGGAAGGCCTTCGGCCGACGCGACGAGCTCGTCGCCCGCGCTCACGATCGAGCACGAGAAGTCCCGGCACAATCCGATCACCGACGACCGAGCGGTGCGCAGCAGCGTGTTCTCCATCTCGCGCACGATGCCGTCGAATCGGTTCGCCATCACCGCGAGGTCGACGCGGTCGAACGATGCAGCGCTCACCGCGCCACCTCCACGAGGTAATGACCGGGTCGCACGGTTGCGATCGCGCCGTCCGGCAGCACGATGGTCGTGGTCGGCTCTTCGATGATGGCCGGGCCGGTGACGGTCGAGCCGACCGGCAGGGTGCCACCGGCGTGCACCGGAACGTCGCGCCACGCGCCCTCGGCCCACACGCGTCGCGTGGTCGGCGCGGCGGCATGGGCCCGGTCGACGGCGTGCGGGAGCGCGGGCTTCGGGCGTGCGATGCGGACGTCACCCCGCCAGCTGACCGTCTCGAGCGTCTCACCCGGTTGGTTCACCGCGAACACCGCTTGGTGGAGCGCATCGAACGCATCGCTGAGCGTGGCGACGTCACGCTCGTCACGGAACCGGTCGCGGTCGCCGAGCGAGACATCGAGCTCCCACAGTTGGTTCGCGTAGCGGGCTTCGCAGAAGTACTCCCGCCGCGTGCGCGCGGCATCGTCATCGGATCCGGATCCCACGCGTTCGACGAACTCGGTGAGCTCACCTGCGATCGCGCCGAGCGCGGCGTTCACTCCGTCTCGGTCGAACGCACGCGTCGTGGTGCGCAAGGCGCGCGATGCGGTCGCGACCATGTCGGCGTAGTGTCCGCCGACCGCGCTCAGCCCGGCCGCCGCCGTCGGCACCAGGACACGCGGCACGCCGAGCTCACGCGCCACGGCAACCATGTTGAGCCCGCTCGCGCCACCGCCCGCGACGAGCAGGCATCGACGCGGATCGAGGCCCTGGTTGATCGTCATCTCGCTGATGAACGCCCGCGTCTTCTCCGAGAAGAGCGTGATGACGGCCTCCGCGGCCGCTTCGACACCGATGCCGAGCGGCTTGGCGACGGCCGCCTCGATCGCCGCGTACGACAGCCCCGGCTCCAGCCGGAGGCGGCCGCCGAGGAAGTAGTCCGGGTCGAGGAGCCCGAGCACCACGGCAGCATCGGTGACGGTGGCCGCGGTGCCGCCCCGCCCGTAGCACGCGGGCCCGGGCGACGCGCCCGCGCTGCGCGGGCCGACGGTGAGGTAGCCACCGCTGTCGACCGCGGCGATCGAGCCGCCACCCGCGCCGACCGAGCGGGTCTCCACCGCGGGGAGGCCGGTCATGTGGCCCTCCCATTTGGGGCCGAACCACTTCTCGCGCGTGTAGACGACCTGTCGGTCGCGTGTCGGGCTGATGTCGAGAGACGTACCGCCGGCATCGACGACGAGCACGTCGAGATCGTCCGCCAAGGGCTCCACCGCGGCGTACGCAAGACCCGCGATGGGCGCGAGTGCGGGCCCGGAGTCGACGCTGTGCAGTGGTTGCTCGCACATCTCGTCGAGTCGCACGACGCCGCCGGAGAGATGCGTCGCGAGCAGTGGCTCACCGCGGAAGCCGAGCTCTCGGAGCCGGTCGTCGACTTCGTGCAGGTGCGCGCGCATCAACGGCTTGAGCGACACGTCGATGACGGTCGCCGACGCCCGCCGGTACTCGCGGATGATCGGGTTGAGCGTGTGGCTCAACGTGACCTCGACATCGGGGAGCTCGGTGCGGAGGAGCTCGCCGATGCGCAGCTCGTGGACGGGGTTCACGATCGACCACAGCAGGCACACACCCACCGCCTCGACGCCGAGCTCCCGGAGTCGCGTCAGTACATGGTGCACGCTCGATTCGTCGAGGGGTGTGCCGACGGTGCCGTCGGCGAGGATGCGCTCGTCCACCGTGAACGTGAGCGATCGTGGAACGTACGGCTCCGGGTAGGGGACCGCGATGTTGAGTGGGTCGGCCTTGCCGCCCTCTCGGTAGAGCAGGATGTCCCGGTGCCCGCTCGTCGTGATGAACGCGGTGCGGGCGGTGGCGCCTTCGAGCATCGCGTTGGTCGCCGTGGTCGTTGCGTAGACGAACGACCGGGTGTCGCGCAAGAGCTGCTCGACCGTCAGCCCATGGGCTGACGCGGCGAGCCGCAACGCCTCGTGCACGCCCTCGAACACATCGGCGGGCGTCGTCGGTGCCTTGTACAGGCCGAGGATCCGCTCGGTGTCCGCGAGCACGAGATCGCTGAACGTCCCTCCGGTGTCGACGCTGATCGCGAACCCCACAGGCAGCCTCCGATGTGTCGGTAGCTGGAGCGTAACTGCGGGCGTCGGCGCGCTGCTGAGGTACGTTCTCCTCGTCGACGACCCAGGGGGAAGCACCATGGTGAAGCTCGGAACCAACCTGCCGGAGCACCTGATCGGCACCGATCACGGCGCGCTCGCAGAGTTCCTGAGTGGTATCGAAGAGCTCGGGTACGGCTACATCACGATCGGCGATCACGTGCTCGGCGCCGACCTCAGCGTGCGTCCCGACTGGAAGCCGTACCTCGGCAAGGCCCCGCTCTACGACCAGCACATGCCGTGGCACGACCCGCTCGTCCTGTTCGGCTTCCTCACCGCGCTCACCACCACGCTCGAGATGAGCACCGGGATCCTGATCGCCCCGCAGCGCCAGGCCGCGCTGCTCGCCAAGCAGGCCGCCGAGGTCGACATCCTCTCCGGCGGACGGCTCCGGCTCGTGATCGCCGCGGGCTGGAACGACGTCGAGTTCGAGGCCCTCGGGTGTGAGCTTCGCCGACCGCGGGCAAGATCATGGTCGAGCAGGTCGAGCTCATGCGCCAGCTCTGGACGCAGGAAGTCGTCGACTACTCCGGCAAGTTCCACACCGTCACCGCGGCCGGCATCAACCCGTTGCCGGTGCAGCGGCCGATCCCGTTGTGGTTCGGCGGGCAGTCGCCCGTGGTGCTCAAGCGCATCGGTCGCCTCGCCGACGGCTGGTTCCCGTACTACTCGTCGTTCGACCCGGTGAAGCTCACCGAAGATCTCGCGGTGATCCACGAGAGCGCGCGCGCCGCGGGCCGCGACCCGAGCGAGATCGGCATCGAAGGCGCGGTCTACTTCTACGACGACCGCTTCGAGATGTCACCGACCGCGCAGATGCCGCCGACCACGCTCGACGAGTGTGTCGAGTACGCGAGCTGGTGGAAGGCGTTCGGCGCCAACCGCTACTGGGTCACTGCACCGTGGGCGAACCTCGGTCCGGAGGAGACGGGCGTGCGCGTGCCCGGCAAGAAGTGGAGCGGCGTCGAGCAGCGCCTGAACGCGCTGCGCGAGTTCAAGGAAGCCGTCGGCCCCGACTTCTGAGCGTCGGGCGGGCTACTCGCCCGACTTCATCAGCTCGACGCGCGTGCCGTCGGGGTCAGCGAGGAACACGAGGTCGACGCCCGGGTTCGAGCGCGTGTTCTCGAGCAGCGTGCCGCCGCAGTCGACGAGCTTCGCCGCCGCGACGTCGACGTCGTCGACGTAGAACGACAGATGTGTGATGCCGATCTGACCGCGCGTGGCCGACGGCGTGCCCGACGGTGTCGGCGATGCGAAGAACAGCAGCTCGATGCCCATGCCACCGCTGCGGATGAACTGCGACACGAGCTTCACCGGACCCTGCACCTCGAGCCCGCGGTCGAGGCCGCTGTCGGGCCAGTCCTCGAGGTCGTAGCGCTCGGCCGGCTCAAAGCCGAGGCCGTCGCAGTAGAAGCGCATCGACCGTTCGAGGTCGGTCACGCAGATGCCGAAGTGCGACGGCTGGTACTCCACCTGGTCGGCCACGGTCGTTGCTCCTTCAGACGAGTGCGGTGGCGTCGGTGCCCGGTGGCAACGCGATCGCCTTGACTTCGGTGTTCTCGCTGAGACCCTCGACGCCGAACTCGCGGCCGATGCCCGACTGCTTGCGCCCGCCGAACGGCAACGAGAAGTCGAGCATGTACCCGTTCACGCCGAAGGTGCCGACCCTGATCTGCGATGCGACCCCGAGCGCGCGGTCGAGATCGGGCGTGAAGACCGCGCCCGACAGCCCGTACGCGCGTGTCGTTGGCGATGCGCACCGCGTCGTCGTCGCCGTCGTGCGGGATGATCGCGAGCACGGGGCCGAACACCTCTTCCTGCGCGAGCCGCATGCCGTTGTCGACGTCGGCGAAGATCGTCGGCTCCACGTACCACCCGCGGTCGAGGTGACCGCGCCCGCCCCCGAACACGAGACGCGCGCCGTCCGCGTGCGCGGCTTCGATGTGCGACTCGACGCGCCCGCGGTGACGGGCCGAGATCACGGGCCCGAGCACGGTGGACTCGTCGTGGGGATCGCCGAGGGTCATCTCGCCGGCGATCGCCGCCGCGGCCTCGACCACTTCGTCGTACCGATCGCGCGGGGCGACGACACGGCTCAACGCGATGCACGCCTGGCCGCTGTTGAAGAACGACATCGGCAGGGTGTTGCGCAGCGACTCCTCGATGGGCGCGTCGTCGAGCAGGATCGCGGCGGCCTTGCCCCCGAGCTCGAGCGTGAGGCGCTTCATCGATCCCGCCGACGCTTGCGCGATCGCGCGCCCTGCAGTGGTGCTTCCCGTGAACAGCACCCGGTCGACGCCCGGGTGCGCCACGATGGCGGCGCCGACGTCGGCGTCACCCGGCACGATGTTGAGCACACCGGGCGGGATGCCCGCGGCCTCGGCCGCGTCGGCGAGCACGAACACGTCGAGCGGAGTCTCCGACGCGGGCTTGAACACGATGGGGCAGCCCGCGGCGAGTACCGGCGCGATCTTGGCCGCCGCCGACATCAGTGGGCCGTTGAACGGCACGACCGCGCCGACCACCCCGATCGGCTCGCGCACGACGAGCGTGGGCGCCATCGCGCCCTGGCGGATCTCGCGGAACGGGAACGTACGCGTGAGGCTGGTGAAGTAGTTGAAGATCGCGAGCGGGCCCATCTCACGCGCGTAGGCGAACGTGATCGGCACCGCGGCTTCTTCGATGTTCAGGTTCGCCGAGATCCCGCGCTCGCTCGGTGACGTACTCGCCCATGCGCGCGAGCGCGGCAGCACGTTCCTCGGGTGTCGTGCGCGGCCACGGCCCGTTGTCGAACGCGTCGCGGGCCGCCGCGACCGCGCGGTCGACGTCGGCATCCGTCGCGCGCGGGACGTACCCGATGACCTCCTCGGTCGACGGCGAGATCACCTCGATGCGCCCACCCGCGGCTGCCGGCACCCACGCGCCACCGATGAACAGTTGGTCTCGCTCGTACACGGTTCCCCCCGGGCGAAGTTCAGAAGGCGTTCGGGTCGGCTTGCACCGCCGCGGGCACGGGATGGTGGAACAGCTCCGACGCGTTGCGCCACGCCATCCGCTCGATCTCGTCGCGCGGGAACGACCCGATCTGCGACCACACGATGGCCTGCGTGTCGGGCCAGGTACCGTCTTGATGCGGGTAGTCGGCTTCGAGCAGCAGGTGGTCGACACCGATGTGGTGGCGCTGCTCCAGGCCTGCGAGGTCGTCGATGGTGCAGAACCAGAAGTTGCGCTGCATCGTCTCGCGCGGCGTGAGCTCGACGCCGTTCCACGTGCCGAAGATCGCCTGGTACTTGCCGACGTGGTCGAGCCGGTCGAGCAGCCCCGCGACCCAGCCGATGCCGCCCTCGGAGAGGCAGATCTTCACGTTGGGGAAGCGGACCGGGATCTTGGAGTAGAGCCAGTCGACCGCCGCGAACATCGCCCAGCCGAAGAACAGCACGCCGACCGTGTCGGACGGCGCTCCCGACGACGTGGCCGGCGCCGACGACGACGAGCCGACGTGCAGGCAGATCACCGTCTCCGTCTCCTCGCACGCGGCGACGAACGGGTCCCAGTACCCGGTGTGCAGCGACGGCAGCCCGAGCTTCTCGGGAAGCTCGGGGAACGTGACCGCGTGGAAGCCGCGCGCCGCGTTGCGCCGGATCTCCTCGCGCGCCTTCGACTGGGTCGAGCAACCACGGGATCTGCAACGGGATGATGCGCCCCGGGTACGTGCCCGCCCACTCCTCGAGCTGCCAGTCGTTGGCCGCGCGCACGACCGCACGCGCGAGCTCGGGATCGCTGACGCCGAGCTGGTACCGCTGGCCCGAGAACCCGGCGAGCGACGACGGGAAGCACACCGACGCGTACATGCCGTTGATGTCCATGTCGTGGATGCGCGCGTGGATGTCGTACGCGCCACGTCGCATCTCGTCGAATCGCGTGGGCTCGAACGAGCGCTGTTCCAACGGCTTGCCGACCACCGCGTTGAGGCCGACCTTGTAGTGCTTGACGGTCGTCGTAGAGCCAGTACTCGGTGCGGCCGTCGTCCTCCATCATCACACGCGGTGCGCGGTCGGCGAACTTGGCCTCGACGCGCCCTTCGAACATGGTCGGTGGCTCGACAAGGTGGTCGTCGACCGAGATCAGCGTGACGTGACGCTCCTGCTGCTCGGGCTCGGGGAGCCATTCGACGATCTCGGGCTTCCCCTTGGTCTTGAAGAAGCCCTCGCGGCTCTCGATCTCGTCGAAGCTGATGGAACTGGTCATGCGGATGCTCCCGCTCTCACGATTCGTCCATGATCACGACGCCGCGCGTGACGCGTCCGTGGTGAAGGTCGTCGAAGGCCTGTGCGATCTCATCGAGCTTGTAGCGCGTGTCGAGGATCGCGCCGAGGTCGAGGCGACCCTGGCGGTACAGCTCGAGGAACTCCGGGATGTGGCGACGGGGATGGATCGAGCCGCCGTAGGTGCCCGTGATCACGCGCTCACGGAGCAACGCGCGCGTGTCGAGATTCACGACGACTGCTTCCATCGAACGCCCGATCACGACACAGGTGGCACCCGCGCGCGTTGCCGCGATCACGAGGTCGAGGGTGCCGGTGACCCCTGCCGCGTCGAAGCCGTAGTCGGCGCCGCGGCCGTCGGTGAGCTCGAGGATCGCGGCCACCGCATCGGTCGTCGACGAGTTGATGCCGTGGGTGGCGAGCCCGAGCTCGCGTGCCTTGGTGAGCTTCCCGTCCACGACGTCGACCGCGACGATCGTGGTGGCGCCCGCGAGCTGCGCGCCCATCATGGTGGAGAGGCCGACACCACCGGCGCCCACGACGATGACGCGGGAGCCCGGTTGCACATCGGCGCGCACGAGCGCGGCGCCGAGGCCGGTGCTCGCACCGCACGCGAGGCCGCACACGACGTCGAGCGGGACGTCGGGCGGGATCGGCACCACGAAGCGCTCGGGCACGACGGCGTACTCCGCGTACGAGCCCTGGTAGTGCAACGTGTGGATCGGCTCTCCCGCCTTCGACAGGCGGGTGGTGCCGTCGAGCATCGTGCCGGTGAAGAACGGCGCGTTCTCGCACAATCCCGGGTTGTCGTGGAGGCACTGGAAGCAGTGCTCGCACGGACCGATGATCGAGCAGATCACGTGGTCGCCGACCTCGAGCGCCTCGACGCCGGGCCCGGTCTCGACGACCACTCCCGCGCCCTCGTGCCCGAGGACCACGGGCATCGGCACGGGCACCGCGCCGAGGAAGTAGTTCATGTCGGTGTGGCACACGCCCACCGCACCGATCCTCACCTTCACCTCGCCCACGCCGGGCGTGGGGTCGTCGATGTCTTCGACGCGGATGTCGTGGGGCGCGTAACAGACCGCCGCCCGCATCACGCGGCCCCGACGCGCGCCCGCAGCACCGTGCCCGGTCGTTCGGTCATGGTGGTCGCGCGCGACTCGCCGTGGCTGGTGATCGCAACACCGTTCACGAGCACGTGCTCGACTCCCGTGGGCTCTTCCGCGATCAGTCGCTCCTCGTCGCCGGGGAGGTCGCGCACGCGCCGCAGCGGGCCGGGATCGACGGTCTCGGGGTCGAACACCACGATGTCGGCGGCCGCGCCTTCGGCGATGCGCCCGCGGTCGTGCAGCTCGAACAGGTCGGCGAGCTCGGCGGTGAGCTTGTGGATCGCGTGCTCGAGCGTGAACTCGCCGCCGTCGCGCACCCAGTGCGCGAGCAGCTCGGTGGGCATGTTGGCGTCGCACAGCTGCGCGACGTGCGCGCCGGCGTCGGACTGCCCGAACACCGCGCCGTCCTGCATCATGATGTCGGTGACGGCACCGCGGTCGTCGTTGCCGAGCACCGCGAGGAAGCGGGTCTGGAGGTTCTCGGCCAGCGCGAGGTCGCACAGCACGTCGACCTCGGTGCACGCGCGCTCGGCCGCGATCGAGGCGACGCTGCGCCCGATGAGCTGCGCGTTCGCCTCGGACTCGGCGACGAAGAACTTGGTCCAGTCGACCGGCGGCTTGCAGTCGGGGACCTCGGCCGCCGCGGCGGCGCGCCACGCGGGGTCGGCGTAGTACCGTGGGAACTCCGATACCGGGTGGCTGGTGAGCTCGAGGAACGTCGGCGCGGTGCGGAAGTAGTAGGGGTTGGTCATCTGGATCTGCACCTTGAGCGGCAGGCAGGTGACCTGCGCGTACACGTCGGCGCCCGCGGCGCGCCCGTCGGCGTGCTGCTCCATCAGCAGGTGGTGGTCCTTGACCGGGTAGCTCGACAGCATGGGCGTCCACATGAGCGGACGGCCGATGCGCGGTTGCAGCTCGTAGCTGTCGAGGTACGACACCGGGATGCCCGGTGCGTAACAGACGACGCCGGACTCGAGCTCGCCGAGCACCGACGCGATCCGCACGAACTCCTCGGCCGTCCCGTTGCGTGACGGCACCGGCAGGCCGCGGTCGCCGCGGTGGTTCGCCGAGAAGCTCGACGCGAACCCGAGCGCGCCCGCGCGCATCGCGTCGGCGACGACCACGCGCATGGCCTCGATCTCGTCGGGGCTCGCTTCGCGCTCGTAGCCCTCGTCGCCCATGACGAACAGCCGCACGGGGCTGTGGCCGACGTAGCAGCCGAAGTTCAACACCGTGCCGGCGTGCTCCACCAGCTTCAGGTACTCGTCGAAGGTCTCGAAGTCCCAGTTGATCCCCGCCTCGAGCATGCGCTCCGACATGTCTTCGACCGCGTGCAGCGTGCTGACGATCGCGCGCCGGTGCTCGGGCCGCGTCGGTGCGATGGAGAAGCCGCAGTTGCCGGCGATCACCGACGTGACGCCGTGCCAGCACGACGACGACAGCGCGGGGTCCCAGAACACCTGCGCGTCGTAGTGGGTGTGAATGTCGATGAAGCCGGGGGCGACGACTTGCCCCTCGGCGTCGATGACGTCGTCGCCGCTCAGGCCGTCGCCCACCGCGACGATGCGGCCATCGTCGATGGCGACGTCAGCGCGGCGGGCGGGGGCGCCGGTGCCGTCGACGACGACGCCGTTGCGGATGACCAGGTCTGCGCTCATCTGACCAGGCTTGTTCGCAAAGGACGGGCCCTGCTTTCAGAAGCTGTCGGGATCCGCGGCCACGGACGCGGGTACCGGGTGACGGAACAGGTTCGCCGCGTTCTCCCATGCGATCTTGCGCATGTCGGCGCTCGGGAGCTTCCCGAGCTGGCGCCACAGGAGCTCCTGCGTGTGCGGCCACGTGCCGTCGAGGTGCGGGTAGTCGGTCTCCACGAGGATGTGCTCGACGCCGATGTGGTCGCGCACGTCGAACGCGGCGTCGTCTTCGAGCGAGCAGAACCAGAAGTTGCGCTGCATCACCTCGCGCGGCGAGAGGTCGATGCCCTCCCACGTGCCGTAGATCGCCTGGTACTTGCCGACGTGGTCGAGGCGGTCGAGGAGGCCGGCCACCCATCCGACGCCGCCTTCGGCGAGCACGATCTTCAGGTTCGGGAAGCGCACCGGGATCTTCGAGTAGAGCCAGTCGACGGCGGCGAACATCGCGACGCCGAAGAACAGCACGCCGATCGCGTCACCGGGCGCGTCGCTCGACGTGGTGGGCGTGGCACCCGACGACCCGACGTGCAGGCACACGACGGTGTCGGTCTCCTCGCACGCCGCGGAGCAGCGGGTCCCAGTAGCCGGTGTGGATCGACGGGAGGCCGAGCGGCTCCGGGTTCTCCGAGAACGACACCGCCTTGAACCCGCGCGCCGCGTTGCGCCGGATCTCGTCGGCCGCGACCTCGGGGTCGAGCAGCCACGGGATCTGGCACGGGATGATGCGGTCGGGGTAGGCGCCCGCCCAGTCTTCGAGGTGCCAGTCGTTCGACGCCCGCACCACCGCGAGCGCGAGCTCGGGGTCGCTGATGCCGAGTTGCAGGCGGTGACCGCAGAACCCCGGCAGCGCGGACGGGAAGTTCACCGACGCGTACACACCGTCGATGTCCATGTCGTGGATGCGCGCGTGGATGTCGTAGTTCCCGGGCCGCATCTCGTCGTAGCGCACCGGGTCGTAGGTGCACTCCTCGATCGGACGGCCGGCGACCGCGGCGAGCCCGACGTTCGGGTTCACCTGCCCGTCGTAGAGCCACGACTCGCTGCCGTCGTCGCCGACGACGATGCGCGGCGCGAGGTCGGCGAACTTGGCCGGCACCCGGCCTTCGAACATGCCCGCGGGCTCGATGAGGTGGTCGTCGGCCGAGATCACGGGGAAGTGACGCTTCGCCTGCGGGGGATCGGGGAGCAGCGTGACCGTCTCCGGCTTCTGGCTCACCATGAAGCCCTCGCGGGTCTCCATCTCGTCGAGTCGAATCCCTGTGCTCCCTGTACCAGCCATCGGGGGTCATGCTAGACAGGCCGTGCCGATCATGCTTTCCGACGAGCGCCAGATCCTGAACCTGCTGCACCGCTACTGCGAGTTGCAGGACGCAGCCGACTTCGTGGGTGTTGCCGAGCTGTTCCGCCACTCCAGCTACATCGTCGCGGGCGGGCAGTCGCACTTCGGCTACGACGAGGTGTACGCGCTCAAGGCCAAGCACGACCGCACCTACGACGACGGCACCCTGCGCACCAAGCACGTCACGACCAACACCATCCTCGAGTTCGACGACACCGGCCTGCGGGCCACTGCCCGGTCGTACTTCACGGTGCTCCAGGCCACGCCCGACCTGCCGTTGCAGCCCGTGATCGCGGGGCGCTACCACGATGCGTTCGAGAAGGCCGACGGCGCGTGGCGCTTCCACGAGCGGGTCATCCACGGCGACCTCGTCGGCGACCTCACCAACCATCTCCGCGACAATCCTCTCGATTCCGGCCGATTGAATCAGAGCACCTAGGGGGATCCCCGTGCGCCCAGTTGCATCGACCCTGTTCGTCGTGGTGTGCGAGCCGCCCCCCGAACACGTTGCGGAGTTCAACCGCTGGTACGACGAGGTCCACGGCCCCGACGCGCTCGAGAACGGCTCGTTCCACAAGATGCGGCGCTACCACGCGGTCGGCCCCGGCTACTGCCCCGCCCACTACGTGAACCTGTGGGACGGCGACTACCGGTCGGAGGCGGACGCGTGGGCCTACATCCACCCCCGCGCGGAAGAGCTGAAGAGCCGTGGCCGCATCACCGACGGCATCTCGGGCGTGATCTGGGCGACGATGATGCTGAACGTGCCGACCGAGGGCGACGGCCGCGCCGACACGACGACGCTCACGACCGTGCAGTCCGACTGGCGCTTCCCGAACGAGATCACCGACCCGCGCGTGTGGCTCACGCAGTCCGGCCTCGACGACGTGATGGCGCGCGAAGGCACGCACCTGTCGCACGCGTGCTTCACCGGCGATCCCGACGGCAAGGGTGGCGGTCGTCATCTCGCGTTGTTCGAGACCGACGGCACCGTCGACGACGCCATCGCCGCGTTCGCCGGGGTGGGGGAGCCGGGGATCTCGCCGACGCCTCCGTACCAGACGATCTTCGTGTCGCCGCCCGGCGGCGAGGCCGACGCCGCACCCGACGGCGGCCTGCACGGTGGGCCGCCGCAAGCCGTCGCGTGGACCATGCACTGGGAGCTCATCACCGGCTTGTCGGCCTGACCGCAAACCATTCGCCACTGTTCGACGTAGATCGACGGACACAAGGTCGGCGCCGAAAGAATCCGAGAGGAGATCGGAATGTCAGAGGACTGGGGATTCGAGACCAAGCAGGTGCACGCAGGCGCGGTGCCCGACCCGACCACCGGCGCCCGCGCGGTGCCGATCTACCAGACCACCAGCTTCGTGTTCCGCGACACCGCGCACGCGGCCGCGCTCTTCGGCCTCGAGGAGCTCGGCAACATCTACACGCGGATCATGAACCCGACGCAGGCGGTGTTCGAGGACCGAGTCGCCGCGCTCGAAGGCGGGGTCGGCGCGCTCGCAGTCGCGAGCGGCCAGGCCTCGCAGGCGGAGGCGTTGTTGAACCTGGCCGAGAACGGCGGTCACATCGTGTCGTCCGCTTCGCTCTACGGCGGGACCTACAACCAGCTGCACTACACGTTCCCGAAGCTCGGTATCGAAGTCAGCTTCGTCGACGACCCCGACGACCTCGACTCGTGGCGCGCCGCGGCCCGACCCAACACCAAGGCCTTCTACGGCGAGATCATCGGCAACCCGAAGGGCGACATCTTCGACCTCGAAGGTGTGTCGTCGATCGCGCACGACATCGGCGTTCCCCTCGTCATCGACAACACTCTCGCGTCACCGTTTCTCGCGCAGCCATTGCAGTGGGGCGCCGACATCATCACGCACTCAGCGACGAAGTTCATCGGCGGGCACGGCACGTCGATCGGCGGGATCATCGTCGACGGCGGCAAGTTCGACTACGTCGCGAGTGGCCGCTTCCCCGGTTTCACCGAGCCCGACCCCAGCTACCACGGACTCGTGTTCTCGCAGCTTCCCGAACCGTTGCGTCCGGCCCAGTACATCTTGAAGTGCCGCCTGCAGTACCAGCGTGACATCGGCCCGGCGATCTCGCCGTTCAATGCGTTCCTCTTCCTCCAGGGGCTCGAGACACTCAGCCTGCGGATGGAGCGCCACTCGCAGAACGCGCTCGCGGTCGCGCAGTGGCTCGAGGCCCGCGACGAAGTGGAGTGGGTCAAGTACCCCGGCCTCGAGTCGAGCCCGTGGCACGCGCGTGCACAGCGCTACCTGCCGCGCGGCCAGGGCGCGATCGTGGCGTTCGGGATCACTGGCGGGCTCGAGGCGGGTCGGCAGTTCGTCGACGCGCTCGAGCTGCACAGCCACCTCGCCAACGTGGGTGACGTGCGCAGCCTCGCCATCCACCCGGCAAGCACGACGCACTCGCAGCTGGAGCCCGACGAGCAGTACTCCACCGGCGTCACGCCCGACCTCGTGCGCCTGTCGGTCGGGATCGAGAGCCTCGACGACATCCTCGCCGACCTCGAAGCCGGCTTCCGCGCCGCGAAGGGCTCCTGACCCGCATCCGCATGCCATCGGATCACGAGTGCCCACATCATGAGTGACTTGCCCGCGAGCGGCGCCTGGCGCGAGGGCGATCCGCCGGGTCGTCGTCAGTTCCTCACGTTCGACGACGGGCTCGCGCTCGAGACGGGTGGGCGCCTCGACACCGTGACCGTCGCGTACGAGACGTGGGGCACGCTCGCGCCCGACGCGTCGAACGCGGTCCTCGTGCTGCATGCGCTCACCGGCGACAGCCATGCGACCGGTGGCTCGGGGCCCGGGCACGGTGACGTCGGCTGGTGGGACGGCACCATCGGGCCGGGTGCGGCGATCGACACGAACCGGCTGTTCGTCGTGTGCCCGAACGTGCTCGGCGGTTGTCAGGGCACCACCGGCCCGTCGTCGGCGCATCCGGCCGACGGCCGTCCGTACGGCTCGCGTTTCCCGCGCACCACGATCCGCGACCAGGTCGCGCTCGAGGTCGCGCTCGCCGACGCGCTGGGCATCGACCGCTGGTACGCGGTCGTCGGCGGCTCGATGGGTGGCATGCGCGTGCTCGAGTGGGCCGTCGGCACACCCGAGCGCGTCGCGCGCGCGGTCGTCATCTCGGTGGGTGCGCAGGCGACCGCCGAGCAGATCGCGTTCAGCAGCGTCCAGATGCGCGCGATCCGCTCCGACCTGAAGTGGCGGGGCGGTGACTACTACGACGCCGAGCCCGGCGACGGCCCGCACGTCGGCCTGTCGATCGCGCGCGGGATCGGCCAGATCAGCTACCGATCGGAGCTGGAGCTCGCGGCTCGGTTCGGGCGCAACCACCAGGAGGGCGAGGACCCACTCGTCGGCGGCCGGTACGCGGTGGAGTCGTACCTCGACTACCACGGCGAGAAGCTCGCTCGACGGTTCGACGCCAACACGTACCTGGCCCTGTCGGAGGCGATGAACCACTACGACGTCGGGCCGTGGTCGGGGCGGGATCGGCGCCCGCGTTGGCACGTGTCACCGCCAAGGCCACCATCGCCGGGATGTCGTCGGACTGGCTCTACCCGATCCGCCTGCAGCAGGAGCTCGGGTGAGCTGATCCCGTCGGCTTCGGCCATCATCGTGGTGGAGACGATCTCCGGGCACGACGGGTTCCTCGTCGAAGCGCGCGCGACCGGCGAGGTCATCGGCCGCGCGCTGGCCGACGGGTGACCGCCCGGGCAGACTCCCGTGATGACGCGCGCGCTGACCGAGAGCTACTGGCCCGCGACCGATGACGACGTCGTGCTCGACCTCACCGTCGGCGGGATGTTGGGCCGTGCCGCCGCCGAGCACCCGACGCGGACCGCCCTCGTCGAAGGGACCGCGAGCCCCGATTGCCGGCGGTGGACGTACGCGGAGCTGCTCGCCGATGCCGAGCAGTGCGCGCGTGCTCTCCTGGCGCGGTTCGAGCCCGGTGAACGTGTAGCGGTGTGGGCTCCCAACATCCCCGAATGGGTGATCCTGGAGTTCGCGATCGCACTCGCCGGCCTGGTCCTGGTCACCGTGAACCCCGCGTTCCTCGTCGGGGAGGTGTCGTACGTGCTCGGGAAGTCACGTGGCGTCGGGGATCCTGTTGACGCGAGAGTTCCGTGGCAACCCGATGGGTGCGACGCTCGACGCGGCGTGGCCGGATCTCCCCGATCTCCGCGAGGCGGTCTACCTCGAGGAGTTCGACGAGTTCGTCGCCGACGCGCTGCGACCATGCCGCTCCCGGAGGTTCGCGCAGCCGATCCGGCCCAGATCCAGTACACGTCGGGAACCACCGGTTTCCCGAAGGGCGCGCTCCTGCATCACCGCGGGCTGGTGAACAACGCGCTGGTTCACCGGTCGGCGCGCCAACGTTCCGGAGCACGCGGTGTGGTTCAACGCCATGCCCATGTTCCACACCGGCGGGTGCGTCGTGAATGCCCTCGGTGCGACCGCGGTGCAGGGCACGCAGGTGCTCCAGCTCGCATGGGACCCGGCACTCGCGCTCGACCTGATCGAACAGGAGCGGGTGCAGGCCACGCTCCTGGTGCCCACGATGCTGATCGGCCTCATGGATCACCCCGACTTCGCGGGCCGCGACCTCTCGTCCCTCAGCACTGTGCTCTCGGGCGGTGCCCTCGTTCCCGCCGATCTCGTGCGCCGGATCGAGGACACGCTGGGCGTGACGTTCTCCATCGTCTTCGGCCAGACCGAGTGCTCGCCGGTTGCCACCCAGACATCGTGGGACGACACCGTCGACGACAAGGCGCAGACGATCGGCGCGCGTTGCCGCACACGGAGGTGAAGATCGCCGATCCGGAGACCCACGCGGTGATGCCGCTCGGCGAAGTCGGCGAGATCTGCGTGCGCGGCTACTGCGTCATGCACGAGTACTACGGGCAACCCGACTTCACCGCGGCCGCGATCGACGACGACGGATGGTTGCACACGGGCGATCTCGGCGCCATGGACGAGCGGGGGTACAGCACGGTCGAGGGCCGGCTCAAGGACATGATCATCCGCGGCGGTGAGAACATCTATCCCAAGGAGATCGAGGAACTGCTGTTCGCCCATCCGGAGGTTGCCGAGATCGCCGTGGTCGGAGTGCCCGATGAGAAGTACGGCGAGCAGGTTGTCAGCGTTCGTGCGCCGCAGCGACGACTCCGAGGTCACCGCCGCCGAGCTCACCGCCCACTGCCGTGAGCACCTCGCGGCGTTCAAGCGCCCGAGATCGTGGGTGTTCGTCGAGTCGTTCCCGCTCACCCCGTCGGGCAAGATCCAGAAGTTCGTGCTCCGCGAGCAGTACGCGAAGGGTGACGTCGTCCCGGAGGCAGAGCGGCCGGCGGCTCTCTAGGATCGACACATGACCGGTGATCTGCTGGTACGAGGTGGGACGGTCGTCGACGGCACCGGCGCGCCCGCCGTGCCCGCCGACGTGCGGGTGCGCGACGGTGTCATCGCCGAAGTGGGTGCGCGGCTCGCGCCCGACGGCGAGGTCGAGATCGACGCCGGTCGGCGCGGTCGTCGCGCCCGGCTTCATCGACTGCCACACGCACTACGACCCGTCGCTGTGGTGGGACCCGCTGCTCGACCCGATGCCGCAGCACGGCGTCACGACCGTCGTCACCGGCAACTGCTCGTTGTCGCTCACGCCGGTGCGTGCCGCCGATCGCGAACGCGCCGCCGACGTGTTCGGCTTCATCGAGGACATCCCCGTCGACGCGTTCATGACCGGCATGCCGTGGACGTGGGAGTCGTACGTCGGAGTGGCGCGACGCGCTCCGGGCGTTCGGCACCTCGGTGAACATCGCGCCGTTGATCGGGCACTCGAACCTGCGGGTCTACGTGATGGGCGACGATGCGTGGGACCGCGCCGCGACCGTCGACGAGCGCGCGGAGCTGGCGCGCGTGCTCGCCGACTGCCTCGCCGCCGGCGCGCTCGGGCTCTCGACGTCGTTCACCGACCAGGACCGCCACGGGCGCCCGGTGCCGAGTCGCGCGGCCGACGACGACGAGTTCTGCGCGCTCATCGACGCGTTGGCCGCGGCGCCTGGTCGTCCGCGCGTGCTCGAGTTCCTTCCCTGGATCAAGGAGATCGAGCAGCAGCTCGTCGACATCGACCGCGTCGCACGGTGGTGTGGCGCGCGCGGGCGTGTCGTGCACGTGGAACCAACTCGCGGAGAACAGTCGCGACCCGAGCCGGGCCGAGCGCGTCGATCGAGCAGGCGCACCGAGCTCCACGCCGACGGATGCCGCGTGTACGCGCAGGTGTCACCGCGCCCGTTCAACATCAACGTGAGCTTCGACCAGACGCCCGTGTTCATCGCGATCCCGGCATGGGGCTCGCTCATCACGCAGTCACCGGACGGAGAAGCGACGGCTGCTCCGCGACCCTGCAGTGGCGCGCCGAAGCGCGCGCCGACTGGGACAAGGTGGGCGACGGCTTCACCATCTTCCCGGTGAACCGCCTCGACCGGGTGCGCCTCATCGCCGTCCGTCCCGAAGAGGAGCGGTTCTTCAACAAGACGTTCGCCGACGTCGTCGACGCGCGCGGCGGCCACCCGTCAGACGTGCTCGCCGACTGGGTGTTCGAGCACGATCTCGCGCCGGGGATGATGGCGGAGTCGCTCGCCAACAACGACGCGCAGAAGGTGTCGGACCTCATCATCGACCCGACCACCGTCGTCGGCGCGAGCGACGCGGGCGCGCACCTGCAGATGATGTGCGGTGCCGGCGATTCCACCCTCTTGCTCACCGAGCACGTGCGTGACCGCGGTGACCTCACGCTCGAAGCCGCAGTGCACGAGATCACGGGCCGCATCGCCGACGTGTTCGGCGTTCGCGGCCGAGGCGTGGTGGCGCCGGGACAACGCGGGAGACCTCGTGGTGTTCGCCCTCGACGAGCTCGGCTACCAGCCCGACTCGTTCGTGCACGACCTCCCCGGCGGCGGCCCCCGCCTGACCCGCCCGCCGGGTGGCTTCCGCTCGACCGTCGTGAACGGCGTCGTCACCCAGGAGCACGGCGTCGCCACCGGCGCCCGCCCCGCCGGCCCTCTGGGCTGAGGTCGTTCCGGCATTTCCGCACGACAACAGCAGAAATCTTCGGAAAGGGTTGCAGTGGGCGGTTCAGGGTATTAGTATCGAACACATGTTCGTATCCGATGGCACCGCCAACGTCGATCCGGTCCGGCAGCTGCGTGCGCAACTCGACGTGCTCGCGCGGGAGGACCGGTCGGGGTGGGCGCCGCGGGCGTTGTCGGAGCTGGTGGTCGAGCTCGCTGGGGTGGTGGAGCGGGCCGAGGCCGAGTTGCTGCGGGTGGTGGGTGAGTGGGATACGGCCGGGGCGTGGCAGCTCGAGGGTGCGGCCACGCCGGCGAGTTGGCTCGCGGCGCGGATCCCGCGGACGCGGCCCGACGCGGTGGGGCTGGTGCGCGACGCGCGGCTGGCACGCCGCTGCGAGCGCACGGGCGCGGCCTTGGCCGAAGGCGCGATCACCGCGAGTCACGTGGAGACCATGAGCCGTGCTGCGCAGCGGTCGTCGTGCCAGCTTCGCCGACGATGAGGACATGCTGCTCGAGTTGGCGTCGGAGTTGCGGCCGACGGAATTCGTGACCGCGATGCAGCACTGGTGTCACGTGGTCGACGACGAGCGTCGCAAGCGTGACCCGAACGCGAAGTTCGATCAGCGGTTCCTCGACCTGCAGCGCACGTTCGACGGGCATACGAACCTCGATGGGTTCCTCGACCAGGAAGCTGCCGCGATCCTCAACAACGCGCTCGCGAAGATCATGGGGCCACCGGACCCGCGCAACGGGCTGCTGCCGCCGCGTACCGCGCGGCAACGACGCGCTGACGCCCTCGTCGACATGGCCCGCGAGTCACTCGCGCGACGCGACACCAGGTGGGCATGTCCCCGCCCACGTCGCCGCGGTCCTGCACGTCAACGACGCGCTCGCCCACGACCCTGCTGACCAGGAACGCGAGGGCGACGCGGCCGCGGCTGCGAGCGACGTGCCTGTCGGCCCCTACCGCGACCGGGCGCAGCGACGGCGGGAGATCTTCGGGCGCCGCCACACCATCAACGGCCGGCCCACGGCCCGGCAACTCCTCGAACGTCTCTGCTGCGATGCCAGCATCGCCCGCGTCGTCATGGACGGCGACAGCGAAGTCCTCGACCTCGGCCGCCGCCGCCGGTTCCCCACCGCCGCGCAGTTCCGGGCATTGATGCTGCGTGACAAGCACTGCCAGTTCCCGGGCTGTGACCGTCCACCGGAATGGACCGACGCCCACCACCTCGTCCACTGGCTCCACGGCGGCACCACCGACCTCGACAACCTCGTCCTGCTGTGCCGCTACCACCACGTCAAGTGCCACGAAGGCAACTGGACCCTCCACCGCGAGCCCGACGGCGCGATCGGCGACGTCCCCACCCCTCGCGCCCTGGGAACGACCACCCCCACGCGGCTCACCCCTCGACCTCGCCGCCTGAACGGCGAGTGGGCCTACGCGTTCGAACTGGTGATGAGGGAGCGGACGTACTCGGGGGAGAGGTGTTGCTGCTCGACTTCGATGCCGAGGGGCGCAAGCGCGTCGCTGACCGCGTTGCAGAGCGCGGCGGGGGCGCCGATCATGCCGCCTTCGCCGACGCCGCGTGAGTTGATCTCGTGCAGTGGCTCGAACTCGAGGTGCTCGATCTCGATCGACGGCAGGTCGGCGGCCGACGGGACGAGGTAGTCGGCGAACGACGACGTGAGGAGGTTGCCGTCGTCGTCGTAGACGTGCCGCTCGTACAGCGTCTGCGCGATGCCCTGCATGACACCGCCGATGATCTGCCCGTCGACGACCGCGGGGTTGATGAGAGTGCCGCAGTCTTCGACGACGAGGTAGCGCGGGATCGCGATGCTGCCCGTCTCGGGGTCGATCTCGACCCAGCAGCAGTGGGTGGCCGCGGTCCATCCGCCGCTGGGCGGCACCTTGAAGTCACACGTTGCCTCGAGGCCCTGGCGGAGCCCGTCGGGAAGCGACGATGGCGCGAACCACGCGGCACGCGCGACGTCGACGAGCTCGACCGACTTCGTGGGCGTGCCACGGACACTGATCGTCGAGTCTTCGATCTCGAGGTCGGCCTCGCTGGCCTCGAGCATGTCGGCGGCGATGGCGAGGACCATGTCCTTGACCATGCGGGTGGCGCCGACCGCGGCGCCCGACGCCATGGTGGATGCGCGCGAGCCACCCGTCGACATCGTGTTCCACGGCGTGGTCGCGGAGTCACCCGCGACGATCCGCACCATCTCGATGGGCACCCCCATCTCGTCGGCCACGACTTGGGCGATCGTGGTCTCGTGGCTCTGCCCCTGCGACACCTGCCACGTCGACACCGTGACGTGGCCGGTCGGCTCGATGCGCGCCCACGCGGTCTCGCCCGGGAGGTCGAACCCGACCAGCTTGGCGAAGTCGGGCGGCCCTGGCGCGATCTCGATGAACGTGGCGAACCCGAGCCCGACCCACTTGCCCTCGGCGCGTGCGGTCGCCTGCGCGGCGCGGAAGCCGTCGAGGTCCATGAGGTCGACGGCGCGCTCGAGGGTCTCGCGTGCGGTGATGTTCGAGAGCGAGATGCCGGTGGTCGTGTGTGCCGGGAGATGCTCGGGGGAGAAGAGGTTGCGGCGCCGGATCTCCTCCGGCGTGATGTCGAGCTCGCGGCCCACCGCGTCGAGGATCGCTTCGCGGACCCACGTCTCGACCGCCCACGGGCCTCGGTACGAGATGTAGCTCGCCTTGTTGGTGTAGACGACGGTCGAGGCGAACGAGTACGCCTCGATCCGGTAGGCGTTCGGCAGCAGCATCGCGACGAGCGTGGAGAAGAACGACGCGGGGAACGGGAGCATGGGGTACGCGCCGGCGTCGAGCAGCATGCGCACGCGCAACCCGCGCACCCGCCCGTCGACGTCGACCGCCGCATCGACTTCGAGCGTCTCTTCACGTGCGTGACCCGCGACCATCAGGTTCTCGCCGCGCGTCTCGACCCACTTGACCGGGCGACCGAGGATCTTCGCGGTGGCGGCGAGGGCGACGTCGTCGCGCGTGATCTGGCCCTTCGACCCGAAGCCGCCGCCGATGTCGCCGGTGCTCACGTGCACGTCCGGGAACGGGATCCCGAGCAGCTGGGAGAACGTCATCTTGAGCGGGTGCGGGCGCTTGTGGCTCACCTCGTACTCGAACCGGCCACTGCCGGCGTCGTAGGCCGCGATCGCGCTGCGGGGCTCCATCGGTGCGTGCGAGATGCGGTGCTGCACGTATCGTCGGGTGATCACGCGGTCGGCGGCGTTGAACACCGCGTCGACATCGCCCCAGGTCATGACGTTCTCGGTGGCGACGTTCGTGTCGAGCTCGTCCCACAGCGGCGCGCTGGCGGCGTCGGCCGCGTGCTCCATCGCCACGACGGGCGCGAGCGGCTCGTAGTGCACGTCGACGAGCTCGGCCGCGTCGGCGGCGATCGCCGGTGTCTCGGCGACGACGACCGCGATCGGGTCACCGACGTAGCGCACCTTGTCCGTCGCCAGTGGCCAGAACGGCGCGACCTTGAGGCTCGGAGGGCCCACCAACACCATCGGGCCGGTCATGGCCGCGATCACGTCGGCGCCCGTGATCACCGCGACGACGCCGGGCAGCGCGCAGGCCTCGACCGCGTCGACACGCGTGATGCGCGCGTGCGCGTGGGTGCTCCGCACGAACACCGCGTGGGCCATGCCCGCTTTGCTGTTGGCGGCCGCGAAGGTGCCCGCGCCGCGCAAGAGGCGCTCGTCTTCCCGTCGTTCGATGCTCTGACCCGTGAACCGGCCTGCCATCACACCCCGCAGTCAGTCGTCGGACGGCACCGCCGCCGGGCCCGCAAGGTAGCCGCCGTCGATGAGGAACTCCGCGCCGTTGCAGTACGACGACGCGTCGCTCGCGAGGAACAGCACGAGCTCCGCGACCTCGTCGGGCTGACCGACCCGCCGCATCGGTGACGTGGCGGCCATCAGTGGCCTGAGGTCGGTGTCGCCCCAGAAGCCCGGCTGCATCATCGCGGTGTCGATCGGGCCGGGCGCGACGGTGTTGACCCGTATCCCGCGGTCGGCGTACTCGAGCGCGGCGACGCGGGTGAGCCCGCGCACCGCGAACTTGCTCGACGTGTACGGCGCCATGCCGGGGACACCCTGCATGCCTCCGACCGACGAGATGGTGACGATCGACCCGCCGCCCGACTCGAGGATCGCGGGAATCGCGGCGCGGAGGCCGAGGAACGTGCCGATCTGGTTCACGTCGATGACGCGGCGGTACTCGTCGAGGGTGAGATCGATGATCGCCTTCGGCGGGGGCGAGATGCCCGCGTTGGACACCAGGACGTGGAGCCCGCCGAATTCCGACACCGCGAGCTGCACACCGGCGGCCCAGTCGCCTTCGTCGGTGACGTCGAGATGGCAACAGCGGGCGGACGCACCGAGCTCGGCCGCCAGCGCCTGCCCCTGTTCGTCGAGCACGTCGCCGATGACGACGCGCGCGCCCTCGGCGACGAAGAGGCGCGCCTCGGCCGCGCCCTGCCCGCGTGCGGCCCCGGAGATGATCGCGACCTTGCCGTCGAGTCGACCCATCGCGGGAACGCTAGCTGTCGGCTACAGGTCGGGGATCTGGCTGGGGAGGACCGACGCGACCGCGCCGCCGTCGACCTCGAGCAGCTTCCCGGTGATCCACGACGCCGCCGGCGAGGCGAGGAACAGCACCGCGGCCGCGATGTCGTCGGGCGTGCCGTTCCGGCGCATCGGGGTGTTGGCGACCATCGCCGCGCGCGCGTCGGCACCCTTCGAGTCGAGCCACCGCACGAGCGCGGCGGTCTCGATCGCACCGGGGAGCACCGCGTTGACGCGGATGCGAGGGGAGAAGTCGGCGGCGGTCAAGCGGGTGAGCTGCGCGATCGCGGCCTTGGTGAGACTGTGGGTGAGTGTCGCGCGGTTGGCGTGCTTGCCCGCGACGGACCCGATGTTCACGATCGCCCCGCCGGCTCCGGCGAGCATGTGCGGCGCGACGAGCCGACTGAGCTCGAGCGGGACCGACACGTTGAAGTGGAACGACGACTCGACCTCGGTAACTTCGGTG
Source organism: uncultured Actinomycetes bacterium (assembly GCA_963721435.1). Classification (GTDB taxonomy): domain Bacteria; phylum Actinomycetota; class Acidimicrobiia; order IMCC26256; family DASPTH01; genus CAVRJC01. The sequence goes on along the minus strand of CAVRJC010000012.1, from coordinate 273,500 downwards.
TCGAGGGTGCCCTTCGTCGGCGAGCCACCCGCGTTGTTCACGAGAATGTCGAGTCGCCCGAGCTCGTCGACGGCGCGCGCCACGACGCTCGCGAGGAAGTCGAGGTCGTTGACGTCACCCGGGATCGCGAGCACGCGGCGCCCGTGGGCGCGTACCGCGCCGGCGACTTCGTCGAGCTGCTCCGCGGTGCGCGACACGATCACGACGTCGGCGCCGGCTTCCGCGAACGTCGTCGCGATGGCGGCACCGATGCCGCGCCCGGCGCCGGTGACGATCGCGACCTGGTCGGTGAGGAGGAACTGCTCCAGCATGCGCCGGAGACTACGCAGCTGCGGCGGTGAAGGGGTAGGCGAGGTGCTGGAGGTAGCCGGTCTGCGGTACCGGGGAGTGGGTGCCGAAGGCAGCCGGGCGCTTGCCCTTGGGCATGTAGGCGGTACCGAAGATCTTGTCGACGACCGGCAGGCCGAAGTTCTTGTCCCGGGCTTCGTCGTCGAGCGCGTGGTGCCAGTGGTGCCACTCCGGCGTGTTGATCACCCACCGCAGGAACGGGAAGCGGAGGCGCACGTTGGCGTGCTGGAACAGCGCAAGCAGCGTGATGAAGACGGCGACTCCGGCGAACACGCCGCCGCCGTACCCGAGGATGAACAGCGGCATGATCGTGAACGCCTGCGTGAACGCCGAGTCGATCGGGTGGAGGCGGCCGGACGCGACCCAGTCCATCTGCTCGATGCTGTGGTGCACCGAGTGGAAGCGCCAGAGCTGCGGGACGGTGTGGGTGAGACGGTGACCCCAGTAGTTGCCGACGAACACCAGCGCGACCGCGAGCGGGATCGACACCGCTGCGGGGAGCAGCCCCGCGATGCCGAACTGCCGGATCCAGATGAACGGGAGTGCCGACACGGCCACGAACACGACGACGCCCGCGGTGATGAGCAGGTTGTTCACGAGCAGGTGGGTCAGGTCGGTGACGAGCCCCTTGCGGAACACCTTCTGGTCACGACGGAGCGCGAACAGCTTCTCGATCGGCACGAACAGCAGGAACAGCAGCGCGATCCCGAACGCGGCGTTCCCCCGCACGAGGAGCGCCAGCACCAGCGCGCCGACGAATACGAGGCCGGTGACGAGCCCGGCGCGAGTGGTGCGGTCGTGTGCCGTCGCCGCGGTGTCGGCCGGGGTGTGGGGTGACGCAGCCGATGGGGCGACGCTCTGCACGGTGCTCATACCGATCAGTCAATCCCTGACGTGTCAGGTGACCTTCCGACGAATGTGAGGGTTCGGTGAAGGCGGTGCTATTCGCCCCGCTCGTATTCGCGTCGGCGCTTCCTCATGGACGCCCACGCGATCACGCAGAGTATGGCGATGAAGAAGAAGATCCCGGCCCCGATGAAGTACACGGGCGCCAGGTTACCGGGTCAGGCCTCGCGCAGTTGCACGGCGTACGTGCCGACGGGCACCCGTCGCAGCGTGCGTCCCGATCCGGGCACGACGTCGTCGCGCGCGTGCTGCACCGCCAGGTTGTCCCACACCACGAGATCGCCGACGCGCCAGTGGTGCGTGTACACGTTCGTGCGGGCGTACAGCTCCGACCACAGGTCCGCGAGGAGTGCTTCGCTGGCGGGCTCGTCGAGCCCGACGATTGCATCGGTCTGCATCTGGCCGACGAACAGCACCGGCTCGTGGGTGCGCGGGTGCGGCATGAGGACTGGGTGCGTGGCGCGTGGTGCGTCCCGGTCGACGGTGGCGACACGGAATCGGCGGTCGCCGCGCGCGTCCGTGAGTGGGTACACGTGGACTGCGTGCCGCCCCTGGACGGCTTCGGCGGTCGACGGCCGCAGCTTCCGTGCTGCGCCCACGGCGTCGGCGAAGTGGGTCGAAGTTCCCGCCGCCGGCACCTCGAGCGCGTAGAGGGAGATCGCGACGAGTGGTGTGGCCGTGAACGCGAGATCGGAGTGGAACAGCAACGGGCCCTCGCGTATCGAGCCGCCGGGTCGGTCGGACACCAGCGTGTAGCCGCTGCCGTCGCGACTCTCGTCGAGCAGAGGCCCGAATACTGCCGCGAGCCGTTGTTGGCCCCCGGAGGGCAGATCGGAAACGTGGATGACGAGCAGGTGGTACTGGTCGAGCGCGGCCTGCAGCGCGGCCTCGACGTCGGGCGTGATCGACGACGTGAGGTCGAGGCCCTCGACGCGGGCACCGAACGACGCGTCGAGCGGTGTGAGCGCCAGATCGGGGCGTGGCGCGCCCATCAGCCCACGCGTGCGAGCACGCGCGCCCAGCCGAGTGCCCAGCTCGAACGCACCGGCTCGGGCATGCCCACCACCTGATACAACGGAATGCGCCCGAGGAGCTCTTCGAACGCGACGCGCGCCTCGAGTCGCGCCAGCGCGGCACCCAGGCAGAAGTGGATGCCCTGGCCGAACGCGAGGTGGCGTGACTCCGATCGGTCGACGGCGAATCGCTCGGCGTACGGGAACTCACGCTCGTCGCGATTCGCGGCGCCCCACACGAGCAGCACGCGTGTGCCCGCGGCGATCACCGTGTCGTGGAGCTCGACGTCTCGGGTCGTGCGGCGGGGCAGGAGCTGGGTCGGGCTCTCGAACCGTAAGGACTCCTCGAGCGCGACCGGAAGCACTGAGGGCTCGTCGGCCAGGTCGGCACGCAGGTCGGGGCGCTGCGCGAGGAGCACCGCGGTGTTGCCGATCCAGTTCGTCGTGGTGTCGTTGCCGCCGATGAGCAACAGGTAGCAGAACCCGAGGAGCTCTTCGTCGGTGAGACCACGGCCGTCGACTTCCGCAGTGACGAGCGCGCTCAGGAGATCGTCGGCCGGCGCCGCGCGCCGCGCCGCGAGGAGCGGCCGGAAGAGCTCGTCGCTCATGCCCATGGGTACGAGCGCGTCGCGCTGCGAGATGCGCCGCATGTGCAGGTCGGAGATCTCGCGACACGTCGGGATGAGCTCGTCGGGGATACCGACGAGCCGGCCCATCACGATGCTCGGCAGGAGGGCGGCGAAGTCGCCGATGAGATCGAAGGTGTCGCGCTCGATCGCGCGTTCCAGCAGCTCGACGGCGATCGCGCGGATCTCGGCCTCTCGTTCGGCGACCCGCGATGGCGTGAACGCGCGCAGGATCAAGCGGCGCATCGCGGTGTGCCGGGGTGGGTCGAGCTGGGCGAGGATCGGGTGGACGAGCGTCGTGTTCGCCGTGATCTCCGACGAGTAGGTCGCGGCATCGGTCGCGGCCTCGGCGACGTCCGCGAACCGGGTGAGCGCGGCGAAGCGGCCGTCGGGATCGAGGTACACGGGGTGCTGGTCGCGCAGGGTGTGATAGGTCGCGTACAGGTCGTCCCTGCTCGCGGCGGCTTCCGGGTCGTAGAGCGTGCGAACCGGCGCGGCCATGGCGGCCATTCTGGCCCCTTCCGGCGGTCCCCCCCACCCCCGGGAGTGGGCCTTGCGACATCCGGATATCCGTGCGATCATACGGATATGCAGGCTGTGCCCGAGGTCCAGCCCGAGAACGCCGTCGATCCCTCCCGGGTCGAGCAGGCCCGTGCGCAGGGGGTGACGGCCGAGGACGCGGCGCGCCTCGGGAGCCTCCTGTCGCTGCTCGCCGATCCCGTGCGGTTGCGCATTCTCTCTGCGCTGAACCTGGTCGAAGAGCTGTGCGTGGGCGATGTCGCCTTGGCCATCGGGGCCAGTGAGGACTCGGTGGGGTACGGGCTGCGGATCCTCCGCACGGCCGGGCTCGTCGAGGCGCGCAAGGCAGGCCGCACCGTCTACTACCGGCTCGCGCGGAGCTTCCCAGAGCCCCTGCTCGAGCACTGCCTGCGCGAGCTCATCCGCCTCTCACAACTGGCGGGGTCCCGATGAACCACGGCGACGCGGCCCACGACGAGCATACGGGGCACGGTGGTCACGGGCCACGGCGGTCACGGCGACCACGTCGCGATGTTCCGGACTCGTTTCTGGTGGAGCCTGCTGCTCGCGGTCCCGGTCGTCGGGTTCAGCCACATGTTCGGCGATCTGCTCGGCTACGACCTCCCGTCCGGGACGGCGTGGGTCGCGCCCGTCTTCGGCACCATCCTCTTCTTCTACGGCGGCTGGCCGTTCCTGACCGGCGCGGTCTCCGAGATCCGAGCTCGCCAGCCGGGGATGATGCTGCTCATCGGCCTCGCCATCACGGTCTCGTTCGTGGCGAGCGTCGCGACGAGCTTCCACGTCGGCAACCTCGATCTCGACTTCTGGTGGGAGCTCGCGCTCCTGATCGTGATCATGCTGCTCGGTCACTGGTTGGAGATGAAGGCCATCGGCCAGGCCGAAGGCGCGCTCGCGGCGCTGGCCGAGCTCTTGCCCGACGAAGCGGATCGGGTGTTGCCCGACGGTCAGGTCGAGACGGTGCCGCTCGGGTCGCTCGCGGTCGACGACATCGTGCTGGTCCGACCGGGGGCGCGCATCCCTGCTGATGGTCAGATCACCGAAGGCGAGGCCGAAGTCGACGAGTCGATGGTCACGGGTGAGTCGCGTCCGGTGGCGAAGCGCGCCCGGGACCGCGTCGTCGCGGGCACGGTTGCCACCGATTCCGCCATTCGCATGCAGGTCACCGCAGTGGGTGACGGCACCGCACTCGCGGGCATCCAGCGGCTCGTCGCGGAAGCGCAGTCGTCGCGCTCGCGCGCGCAGGCACTCGCTGATCGCGCCGCGGCCTTCTTGTTCTACGTGGCAACGGCCGCCGCGGTGATCACCTTCTTCACGTGGCTCGCCATCGGCACCGCGGACGACGCGGTCGAGCGCACGGTCACCGTGCTGGTGATCGCGTGCCCGCACGCGCTCGGGTTGGCCATCCCACTCGTGATCGCGCTCGCGACCGCGGTGTCGGCACGTGCAGGGATCCTGATCAAGGACCGCCTCGCGCTCGAGCGCATGCGCATCGTCGACGCGGTTCTCTTCGACAAGACCGGCACCCTCACCACGGGCCATCACGCGGTCACCGACACCGCGGTGGTCCCAGGCTCGGGAGTTGCCGACGCGAACGCGCTCCTCGCCATCGCTGCTGCCGTCGAAGCCGACAGTGAGCATCCGCTTGCGCGTGCAGTCGTCGCGGCCGCGCAGGCCCATGGCACGCCTCCGGTTGCGACCGCGTTCCGGTCGCTCGCCGGCCGCGGGGTCGAAGCCACCGTCGACGGCGTGGCCGTCGCGGTGGGCGGGCCCGCACTCCTCCGCGAGCGCGGGCTCATGGAGCCCGACGGACTGGTCGAGAAGATCGCTGCCTGGAAGGGCCGCGGGGCGTCGGTGCTCCACGTCGTGCACGCCGACACCGTGGTCGGCGCGTTCGCACTCGAGGACGAAGTCCGCCCAGAGTCGTACGCGGCGGTGCGCGATCTGCATGCGCGTCGGCATCAAGGTCGTGATGATCACGGGCGACGCGCAGCAGGTCGCCGACCGCGTCGGGCAGCAGCTGGCGGTCGACGAGGTGTTCGCCGAAGTGCTCCCCGAAGACAAGGACCACGCGGTTGCCGAGCTCCAGGCACGCGGGTTGAAGGTGGCGATGGTCGGCGACGGGGTGAACGACGCGCCGGCGCTGGCGCGTGCCGACGTCGGGATCGCCATCGGCGCGGGGACCGACGTCGCGATCGAATCGGCGGGTGTCGTGCTCGCGTCGTCCGATCCGCGGAGCGTGATCGGTGTCATCGACCTGTCGCGGGCGAGCTACCGCAAGATGGTGCAGAACCTGGCGTGGGGCGCGGGATACAACGTCGTCGCGATCCCACTTGCCGCCGGCGCGCTCGCGTGGGCTGGGATCAACTTGTCGCCCGCGGCCGGTGCCGTCCTCATGAGCATGTCGACCATTGTCGTCGCGTTCAACGCCCAGCTCCTGCGACGGCTCGACCTGCGGCCCGCACCGCTCGACGACCGCGCGACGTCGGTGCCCGGTTCGGTCGCACCGGAGCCCGCGCCCCTCGGGGCGTGACCGTCCTACTATCTCTGCGGTCTGCCTGATCCGGTCACGAATTCTCGGGGGAGCGCACGTCCATGCTCGATCTTCTGCTTCGCAACGGTGAGATCGTCGACGGCACCGGGCGGTCCCGTTACCGCGCCGACGTCGGCATCCGCGATGGCCGCATCGTCAGTATCGGTGACACCGACGAGCCGGCGAGCCGGACCCTCGACTGCGACGGGTTGATCGTCGCGCCCGGCGTCATCGACATCCACACGCACTACGACGCCCAGCTCATGTGGGATCCCGCCGCGAGCCCGTCTCCGCTGCACGGGGTCACGTCGGTCGTGGCCGGCAACTGCGGGTTCTCGATCGCCCCGCTCGGTGAGAACGACGCCGACTACATCATCGAGATGATGGCGGTCGTCGAAGGCATCCCGCGCGACACGCTGCGCTCCCTCCCCTGGGACTGGCTCTCCTTCGGCGATTTCCTGAGCCGCTTCGAAGGCAAGCTCGGTGTCAACGCCGGCTTCCTTGTCGGGCACTCCACGCTGCGACGCGCCGCGATGGGCGCCGCCGCAGTCGAGCAGGAGGCAACCGACGAGCAGCTCGCGACGATGGCCCGGATGCTCCACGCCGCCATCGAGGCCGGCGCGCTCGGATGGTCCGGCTCTCGCGACGACGCGCACATGGACGGCAACGGCCACACCGTTCCCGCGCGCACGGCGTCGCTCGACGAGCTCGTCGCGATGGCGCGGGTGCTCAGCGAGCACGAGGGCACGATCCTCGAGTTCATCCCTGCGATCGGCGAGATCTCCCGCGACCGCATGGACCTCATGACCGAGCTCTCGCTTGCTGCGAACCGCCCCCTCAACTGGAACCTGCTCGGCGGCATGTCGCCGGTCGAGATCTACGAGGAGCAGCTCACGGCGTCGGATCTCGCCGCGAGTCGTGGTGCGCAGGTTGTCGCGCTCGCGATCCCCGACATGCTCCGCGTCCGTGCCAACAACCTGCTCGACATGCAGCCGGAGTTCGCGGAGGTCAACGCGATGCCCCCCGCCGAGCGTCGGGCCGCGCTCCAGGACCCGGCGGTGCGTCGGCGCCTCAAGGAGGCGATCGACACCGCCGCCGCCCGCGGTATCGAGACCATCGGGCAGTGGCACATGATCGAGATCGCCGAGGCGCGGTCACCGGAGTCGGAGCCGTACGTCGGCATGACCATCGAAGCCGTGGCGCGCGAGCGCGGCGCGGAGCCGGTCGACGTGCTGCTCGACGTCGTCTTGCCCGAGCAGCTGCCGCTCACGATGGTGCTCCCGTCGCTCGTGCCGTCGCTCGGGCGCACCGACGACGCGTGGCGTGCCCGAGCCGAGATCTGGCAGGACGAGCGCGTCGTGCTCGGCGGCTCCGACGCCGGGGCGCACCTCGATCTCCTGTGCCACGCGAACTACCCGACCGTCGTGCTCGGCGACTGCGTGCGCGAGCGTCAGCTGTTCTCGCTCGAGACCGGTGTGCGCATGATGACCGACGCCCCCGCGCGGCTCTACGGCCTCCGAGACCGCGGCCGCGTCGCCGCGGGTGCGCACGCCGACCTCATGATCTTCGATCCCGACGAGATCGCGACCGAGCCGCTCGTGGCCCGGTTCGACCTTCCTGCCGGCGGCGAGCGCCTCTTCGCCGAGGCGCGCGGGATCGACCGCGTGCTCGTCGGCGGACGGGAAGTGGTCGACGGCGGCAAGCTCACCGGTGACCTCGCGGGAACCTTGCTGAAGTCGGGCGTCGACACCGACTCGGTGACCGTCCCCGGTCACGCGTGACCCCAGATCCCCGCGTGACTGCCAAGGACCTCATCACTCGGCCGTGATCGAGATCTCGGGCGACACTCGGACGATCCCCGCGATGTTCCGGGCCGCGGTCGACGAGGTCCCCGACCAAGCATGGCTGCACTCCGACGACGGGGTGCTGAGCTACGCGCAGGCGCAGGACCGGATCGAGCGTGCGGCGAGCGCGTTGCGCGCGGAAGGCATCGGCGGCGGTGATCGTGTCCTCGTGACCGCGCGGAGCACGCCCGAGTACCTCCTCACGTGGTTCGCGCTCATGGAGGTCGGTGCGATCCAGGTGCCGGTCAACCCGCAGGGCACCGAAGCCGAGCTCGAGGGCTTCGTCGCCCAGGTCGCGCCGCGCTTCGTGGTGTCCGATGCGAACGTCGCCGGGCTGTTCGGCGGCACACCGGACGGTCTCGGGCCCGCGGCCGTCGACCCGTCCGATGTCGCGGTCATGATCCCGACCTCGGGCACGACCGGGCGTTCGAAGCTCGTGATGCAGACCCACCTCGCCTACGTGATGGCAGGGGAGGGGTTCCCGTACTGGATGCAGCTCACGCGCGACGACCGGCTGATGACGTCGCTGCCGTTGTTCCACATCAACGCGCCCGCATACTCCGTGCTCGGATCGGTTGCCGCGCGCGCCAGCCTCGCGTTGCTCCCGTCGTTCTCTGCGAGCGGGTTCCTCGACGCGGCGCGCCGGTTCGGGGCGACGGAGTTCAACGCGATCGGGGCCATGCTCGAGATCCTGATGCGCCAACCGCCGCGACCCGACGACGCCGACACACCGCTGCGCCTCTGTTACACGGGCCCTTCACCCGAACGTGAGCGGCACGAGGAGATCGAAGCTCGCTTCGGGCTCGAGCTGGTCTGCGGGTACGCGCTGTCGGAGAGCCCGTACGGGTTGATCTGGCGGCACGGCACGCGCCCGTTCGCAACGCTGGGATCGGCGCGGCAGCATCCGACCCTCGGTCACGTGAACGACGCGCGCGTCGTTGGTGATGACGGCACGGTGCTCGGCGCGGGCGCGGTGGGGGAGCTCGAGCTGCGCAACCCGGTGATCATGCGCGGGTACTTCGAGATGCCGGACGAGACCGCGGCGGTCATGCACGACGGCTGGCTGCGCACCGGTGATCTCGTGCTCGCGAACGACGACGACACCTTCACGTTCCTCGGGCGCGAGAAGGAGGTGATCCGCCGCCGCGGCGAGAACCTGTCGCCGGCCGAGGTCGAAGCCGCGCTCGAGCACCATCCCGACATCGCCGAAGCGGCGGTCATCGGCGTGCAATCGGAGCTCTCGGAAGAAGACGTGAAGGCGTTCATCACCGTCGTCCCCGGCGCCGCCGTCGATCTCGTCTCGGTGCATGCGTTCGTGCGGGAGCGGGTTGCCGCGTTCAAGGTGCCGCGCTTCATCGAGATCGTCGACGAGCTGCCGCACACGCCGACCGGGCGCCTCGCCAAGCACCGTCTCCCGGCCGACCGCACCGTCGGCGAGATGGACTTCGAAGCCACTGCTTGACAAGCTCCCGGGATGACGAACCCTGACGGCGCGGAGTGGCTGCACAGTTGGATCGGGTCCTCCGACCGCGATCGCATCACGGTCGCCGGGCGTGATCTCCCCGCCGAGATCATGGGGCGGCTGACGCTCACCGAGCTCGCGTACCTCCTGATCACGCGGCGCGAGCCGACCGACGGGCAACGCCGCATCCTCGACACGGTGTTCGTGTCGCTCGCCGATCACGGGCTCACACCGGGCGCGCTCGCGACGCGCCTCACGTACACCGGCGCACCGGAGGCCCCGCAGGCGGCGATCGCCGCCGGACTGCTCGGCGCCGGCAGCGTGTTCCTGGGCCCGGCCGGCGACACCGCGCAGTTCCTGTCGGACACGTTGCGCCAGCGCGACGTCACCGCGAACGTCGACGACGCGACGCTCGCGTCGATCGCCGAGGAGGCGGTGGTCGCGCTCCGCCTTGCGGGCGCGCGCGTCCCGGGGCTCGGGCACCCGGTGCACAAGGACATCGATCCGCGCACGCCGCGTCTCTACGAGCTCGCGGCCGGGGAAGGGTTGCTCGGGCAGCACCTCCGCCTGCTGGCGTTCGTCGGCGCGGTGCACGACGAGATCACGGGACGGCACCTGCCGATCAACGGCGCCGGCGCGGCAGGCGCGGCGCTGGTCGACATCGGTATCCCGCCGACCAGCGTGCGCGGCGTCGTGCTCATCGCGCGCACCGCCGGTCTCGTCGCGCACCTCACGGAAGAAGCCCTGGACCCGATCGGGATGCCGCTCTGGCTGGAGGTCGAAGAACGCGGCGAGCGGAGCTGACGACGTCACGAGTTGACCGAGATCTGCGGGCGGCCTACCAGAGTTCGTCGAGATAGGTGTCGGTGCCGACCACGGCGGCGAAGAACGGAGCGGCGAAGGTGACGGTGGCCTTCCCGGTCCGGGCGATCACGCCGGCGTAGCTGCGGAACCAGTCCCACGTGTCGTCGGGCGCGCCTTCGACGAAGGCGAGCTGCACGATGCGATCGTCGGTGCCGCCCGCCGAGCCCAGGCTCGGACCGCCCGGTTGCCCCGGCGCGGTGGGCGCGTCGTCTGCCGGAGGTGCGGCATTGCGAGCGCGGGGCGCTTCGGCGTCGAGCACACCGAAGCTCGCAACCATGTCGACACGCGCGTCCTTCTTGAACGACGCGGTCGCGGTCGCGTCGAGCGTGGCCTGCAGCTCGTCGCGTGTCGTGCCCGGCGCGGGCTCGACGACGACGACGCCGAGCCCGGGGTAGCCGTGGTCGAAGGCGAGCTCGACGGGAACGCCGTCGGGCTCCCGGTGCGCGGCGCCGAGATAGCGGTAGATGCCCGAGTGCACGAGCGTTCGCTCGGGGAAACCGCGGCCGTTCGCGTAGAGCCAGCGGACCTGCTCGGTCGCCCAGGTGAGGTCCGGATCCTCGCTCGTCATCCAGTAGACGGCGAGGTACGAGCCCGCGTCGACCGGCTCCGCGACGGGGCCGTCGGCCGGGAAGCGCAGGTCCTTGAGCCGTCGGGGTGCGATCCAGCGTTGGCCCGCGAACCAACCTCGGCCGATCATGCAGCCCGCGTAGAAATGGTCACGCTCGTACCAGCGGTTGTGCGCGACCTCGTACCCGCGGTTCGGGTCGACCATCGTGAAGAGCATCCGGTCGAGCGGAACGGGCGATTCGTAGTTCTCGAGCATCGCGGCAGTCTCGCAGGGTTCTGATGCGATTGCATTGCGATGGCGGCGCCGTGGCAAGCTCCCCGAATGCTCGACACTGCGATCATCGGCGGCACGGTCATCGACGGCACCGGGGGTGCGGCACGCGACGCGCCGACGTCGGAATCCGAGACGGGCGGGTCGTCGCCGTCGGGGATCTCGACGAATCCGCGACGCGCACCGTGGATGCGACCGATCTCGTCGTGACGCCAGGATTCGTCGACCCGCACACGCACTACGACGCACAGCTCTTCTGGGACCCGCTCGCCACGCCGTCGAGCTGGCACGGCGTCACCAGCGTGATCGGCGGCAACTGCGGGTTCACGATCGCGCCGCTCAAGGAGCGCGACGCCGACTACACGCGGCGGCTGATGGAGCGGGTCGAAGGCATGCCGCTCGCCGCGCTCGAGCAGGGCGTGCGGTGGACGTGGGACAGCTTCGGCGAGTTCCTCGACGCGTTCGAAGGCAACATCGCGGTGAACGCGGGGTTCATGGTCGGTCATTGTGCGCTGCGTCGCTATGTGATGGAAGGCGACGACACGCGCCGCGAGGCAACCTCCGACGAGCTCGCGGAGATGCTCCAGCTGATGCACCGGTCGCTCGACGAGGGCGGCCTCGGGCTCTCGACGAGTCGATCCAACACGCACCTCGACGGCGACGGCCAGCCGGTGCCGAGCCGCTACGCGTCCGAACAGGAGCTGCTCGCGCTGTGCGACGTCGTCGGCGAGCATCCCGGTACGTCGATCGAGGCGATCACGTCGGGCTGCATCGCGGGCTTCGACGACGGCGAGGTGGAGCTCTTCGCGCAGATGAGCGCGCGCGCCGGGCGACCGCTCAACTGGAACGTGCTCGCGGTCGCGGCGAGCGACACCGAGAAGCTCGCCCGGCAGCTCCTGCCGTCGGCTCGGGCGCGGGAGATCGGCGGGCGCGTCGTCGCGCTGAGCATGCCGGTGCCGGCGCCGATGTGCATGAGCCTCAACACCTTCTGCGCGCTGTGGCTGATCCCAGGTTGGGACGCGGTGCTACGCCTGCCCAAGCCCGAGAAGGCCCGCATGCTGCAGGACCCGGCGGTGCGCGCCGACCTGATGGCGCAGGCGGGGCAGTCGGCACTCGGCGGCATGACGCGCTTCGGCGGCTACATCATCGGCGACACCTACTCGACCTCCAACGAGGGCATGACCGGCCGCAAGGTGCGCGAGATCGCGGCCGAGCGGGGCATCGACGACGACTTCGAAGCGCTCGTCGCCATCGTGCTCGCCGACGACTTCCGCACGGTGCTGTGGCCGCGTGACCCGCGCGACAACCTCACCGGCAACCTGGGCGAGGACTTCCCCGCGTACGCCGACGTGTGGCAGCGCGAAGACGTGCTCCTCGGTGGGTCCGACGGCGGCGCGCACCTCGATCGCATGTGCGGTGCGCCGTACGTCACGCGCTTTCTCGGCGACTGCATCCGCGGACGTCAGGTGCTCGGGCTCGAGCGCGCGGTGCAGCTCATCAGCGACGCGCCGGCGCGGCTCTACGGGCTGCGCGACCGTGGGCGCCTGGCCGAAGGCTCCTTCGCCGACGTCGTGGTACTCGACCCGGCAACTGTCGACGCCGGCCCGCCGACGTTGGTGCACGACCTCCCCGGTGGCAGCGTGCGCATGCTCGCCGACCCGATCGGTGTGCACCGCGTGTTCGTCAACGGCGTCGAGACGATCACCGACGGCAGTCCTACTGGCGCGACCGCGGGCACTGTCCTGCGCTCCGGTCGCAACACCGACACAGTGAGCACCCGATGACCACCTCCACCACTGGCTCGATCCCGCGCATCATCTCCGTCGACGACCATGTCGTCGAGCCGCCCGACCTCTGGACCAGCCGTCTCCCGCGGCAGTTCATCGAGAACGGCCCGCGCGTCGTCCGTGAGAAGTTCGACGGCGGAGGGAGCAACCTCGCCACCGCGTACGGCGGTTGGGCCGACGTCTGGTACTACGACGACGTCCGTTCCCCGATGATGGTGCTCATGGCGGCCGTCGGATTCGACGACAGCCAGCGTGACTTCGGCGTGACCACCTACGACGACATACGCCCCGGTGGGTGGAAGCAGACCGAGCGGCTCGCCGACATGGACGACAACCACGTCGACGCGTCGCTGTGCTTCCCGAACTCGCTCCCTCGCTTCTGTGGCCAGACCTTCGCGGAGCGCAAGGACAAGGAGCTCGCGCTCGAGTGTGTGAAGGCGTACAACGACTGGATGGTCGACGAGTGGTGCGCGGGCGACGGGCGCGGTCGTCTGATCCCCGTCACGATGGTGCCGCTCTGGGACGCGCAGCTCGCCGCCTCCGAGGTGCGGCGGTGCGCCGACAAGGGCAGCCACGCGTTGACCTTCAGCGAGAACCCGTACGCGCTCGGGCTCCCGTCGGTGCACTCGGGGGAGTGGGACCCGCTTTTCGCCGCGTGTGAGGAGACCGAGACGGTGGTCTGCATGCACATCGGATCGTCGTCGCGCATGCCCGGCACCACTCCCGATGCGCCGTTCATCGTGAGCTCGGTGCTCACGTTCGCGAACGCGATGGGCTCGCTGCTCGACTTCGTCTTCTCCGGAACGCTCGAGCGCTTCCCGAACCTGACGATCGCGTACTCCGAGGGCCAGGTCGGGTGGATGCCCTACGTGCTCGAGCGGATGGACAAGCTGTGGCTCGAGCGTTCCGACAACGCGTTCGGCAGCAGCCTCCGCGAGCCGCCGACCACGTACATCAAGGACCGAGTGATCGGCTGCATCTTCGACGACGAGAGCGGGCTCGAAGCGCGCAATCGGATCGGGATGGACACGATCTGCTTCGAGACCGACTACCCGCACGCCGACAGCACGTTCCCGCACTCCGAGAAGGTGGCGCGGGAGATCTGCGATCAAGCGGGGCTCGACGAGGACGAGACCTACAAGCTGCTGCGCGGCAACGCGATCCGCGCGTTCGGCCTCGAGCGCTTCGGCATCACGAAGTAACGCCGGCAGTCGCGGTGGCGCTCACACGAGCGCGGCGACAGTGTCGACCCAGCGCAGGTAGCCGTCGGCGGTCGGCTCGAATCCGTAGGCGCGGAAGCCGACGATGCAACGCGTCACGCCGAGGTCTTCGAACTGCGCAACGAGGTCGCGGTCGAGCGCGGCGCTGGGCGTGACGGTGAGCTCGATCTCGCCGAGCGCTGCGGGACGGTCGTAGCGCGCGGTTGCCGTTGCGATCGCGGCCTGCGCGTCGCGCACGCCCTCGGGCGTGCCACCACCGCCGATCCACCCGTTGCCACGTTCGACGACGCGCCGGAACGCTGCCGCGCTCGTGCCGCCGACGAGGATCGGAGGCGGCTGCTGCACCGGCCGCGGGAACGCGTTGATCCCGCTGAACGCGACGAACTCGCCGTCGAACTCGGGCGATGGCTGCGTCCACATCGCGCGGATCGCGTCGATGTACTCGTCGGTGCGCCGCCCCCGGTTCTCGTACTCCAGACCGAGCACCTCGTACTCGAGGGGGACGTAGCCCACGCCGATCCCGAGGATGAGGCGCCCGCCCGACAGGTGGTCGAGGCTGCCGTACTCCTTCGCCACCACCAACGGGTTGTGGGACGGGAGCAGGGTGATCCCGGTGCCGAGCTTGAGGCGGGTGGTGACGGCGGCGCAGTAGGCCAGCGCGGTGCTCGGGTGCACCAGCACCGTCTCGGGGGGCACGTGGGACGGCGGCGCCAGCGGGTCGGGCACGACGACGTGCTCGCCGGTGAAGACCGACTCGATGCCGGCCTCGTCGGCGGCGATCGCCACTCGGGCCATCAACTCGGGGGCCGCGAGCGCCGAGGTATTGATCGGGAACAGGCCGAATAGCATGGGAAGATCCTGCCACCACGAGCTCTACGGGGGAATCTGCATGTCGGAGAACGGTTCGGGCAACGGCAGCGCTACGGCAGTCGATCTCGACGAAAAGGTCGTCATCGTCTCGTGTGACACCCACATCGGGCCGCGTCTGCGCGAAGACCTGCGGCCGTACTGCCCGCAGAGCTACCTCGACGAGTACGACCGTTTCCTCAAGTACATGGACGACCTCGAGGGCATGGTCGGTGGCAGCCGTGAGGCGCTGAACGCGACCGACGGTCACTGGAGCCCCTCGGCGCGTCTCGCTGACCTCGACCAGGACGGCACGTCCGCGGAAGTGCTCTTCCACGGCAGCCAGAACGGCGAGCCGATCCCGTTCATCATCTCCGACCCGTCGGTCGGGATGGCGACGATGGAGCGCCGCTACGACGTCGACTTCGAGCTCGCGGGTGTCGGCCGTCACATCTACAACGAGTGGCTCGCCGACTTCTGCTCGGTGCAGCCCGAGCGCCACGTCGGCCTCGCGCACCTTCCGATGTGGGACATCGACGCCGCGGTGAAGGAAGCCACGTGGGCGCGTGAGCACGGCCTGCGCGCGGTCAACTTCCCGTGCGAGAGCGGCCCCGGTGAGAACAACCGCTCCCGCTGGGCGGGTCAGCACTTCTACAACGACCCGGTGTGGGACCCGCTGTGGGCCGCGTGCCAGGACCTCGGCATGACGCTGTGCACCCACGGTGGTGCCGGTGACCCGCAGATGGAGCTGCCCGGTGGTGCGCCCTGCTGGATGATCGAAGCGCAGGACAAGGGCAAGTGGCCGATGCACCGCATGATCTTCGGTGGTGTGTTCGAGCGCTTCCCGGACCTCAAGCTCGTGCTCACCGAGTACCCGGGTCAGTGGTACAAGATCCGCCTCGACGACATGGACTCCACCATGGGCTACTCGATGGTGTTCGGCGACACGAACACGCGCAAGCCGAGCGACGTCGCCCGCACCAACGTGTTCCTCGGCGCCAGCTTCATGTCGCGCTTCGAGGCGATCGACGCGATCGAGAACGACTGGTGGCAGAACGTGATCTGGGGCACCGACTACCCGCATGTCGAGGGCACGTGGATCCGCCCCGGCGAGGGTGAGGTGCCGCAGAGCCAGCTGTCGCTGCGCTACGCGTACCACGACCTCGACCCCGAGAAGGTCAAGGCCATGCTCGGGCTCAACGGCGTCGCCGCGTACGGCCTCGACGGCGAGTACCTGCACAAGTTGGCGCAGACCATCAACGCGCCGACGCTGCGTGACGCGATCACTCCGATCGACGAGGTGCCCGCCGCACACGGCATGTGGGCGTTCCGACAGTTCGGCGCCTTCGCGTAGCCCGTCGCTATCGTTCGGCTCCCGCGGCAGGAGGAGCGAACGATGCCCGAGATGGACTACGCCGACCGCCAGGACTTCGACGACGCGGATCGGGGACTGATCGGCTCGCTCGAGCCGTGCGTGGTGCACGCCGACGACGGACGTGTCGTGTGGGACAACGATGCCTACGCGTTCCTCGCCGGCGACTGCCCCGACACGGCCCACCCGAGTCTGTGGCGCCAGGGCCAGCTGTGCGCGAAGCAGGGTTTGTACGAGGTGACCGACGGGATCTACCAGGTCCGCGGGCTCGACCTCTCCAACATGACGTTGGTCGAGAGCGAGAACGGCGTCATCGCGATCGACCCACTGATTTCGAAGGAGTGCGCGGCCGCGTCGCTCGCGCTCTACCGGAAGCACCGCGGCGACCGTGCGGTGACCGCGGTCATCTACACGCACGCGCACGGCGATCACTTCGGCGGCGTGCACGGTGTGTACCCGGGCGGTGACGTGCCGATCATCGCCGCCGAGGGATTCATGGAGGCGGCAGTTTCCGAGAACGTCTATGCGGGCAAGGCGATGACGCGTCGTGCCGAGTTCATGTACGGCGCGCAGCTTCCGAGAGGTCCCAAGGGCCAGATCGGGGCCGGGCTCGGCATGACGACGTCACTCGGGACCATCGGGCTCATCCGGCCCACGCTCTGGGTCACCCACACCGGCCAGGAAGAGACGATCGACGGCGTGCGGATGCAATTCCAGATGACGCCGGGCACCGAGTGCCCGGTGGAGATGAACTTCTACTTCCCCGACCACCGCGCGTTGTGCATGGCCGAGAACGCCACCCACAACCTCCACAATCTCCTGACGCTGCGCGGCGCGGTCGTGCGCGACCCACGGATGTGGGCCCGGTACCTCAACGAGGCGATCGCACTGTTCGCGCGCGACGCCGAGGTCGCATTCGCGTCGCACCACTGGCCGATGTGGGGCTCCGATCGCATCGTGGAGTTCCTGTCGCAGCAGCGCGATCTCTACGCGTACCTGCACGATCAGACGCTGCGGATGCTCAACGCGGGGAGCACGGGTATCGAGATCGCGGAGACGATGGAGCTGCCGCCGAAGCTCGAGGCCTCGTGGCACACGCACGGGTACTACGGCTCGGTGAGTCACAACGTGAAGGCCATCTACCAGCGGTATCTCGGCTGGTTCGACGGCAATCCGGCGAACCTCTGGCAGCATCCGCCGGTGGAGAGCGGGAAGCGCTACGTCGAGTGCATGGGCGGCGCCGACGCGGTCGTCGAGCAGGCCAAGGGCTACTTCGACGACGGCGATCTGCGGTTCGCAGTCGAGCTCCTGAATCACGTCGTGTTCGCCGCGCCTGACCACGCCGCGGCACGCGCGCTGCTCGCCGACACCTACGACCGCCTGGGATGGGGCGCCGAGAACGGCACGTGGCGCAACTTCTACCTGATGGGCGCGTACGAGCTGCGCCACGGCATCCAGGCTTCGGCGTTGAAAGCCGCGGCGGCGCCCGACATGGTGTCGGCGCTCAGCATCGACCAGCTCTTCGACTCGATCGCGATCCGCGTCAACGGGCCGCGCGCGTGGAACGAGGAGTTGGCCGTCGACTGGCACTTCACGGATCTCGGCCGCACGTATCGCACCCATCTGAGCAACGGCGTGCTGATCCAGGACGTCGACCCGATTGAAGATGCGTCGGTGCACGTCGACCTCTCGCTGACGCTCACGACCGCGCAGCTCCTCGGGCTCCTCGGCGGTGGTGGCTTCGACGGCATCGAGCACTCCGGGGATCCCGCCACGCTCGGGCGCCTCATGGGGCTGGTCGACGCGCAGGCGGCGGACTTCGCCATCGTCACGCCACTGCTGTAGCCGCCATGTACGCGTATCACGCCTCGTCGTGGGGGTCGTTCTTCGTCGCGGAAACCGGGGCATCAGCGGCGCTCGCCGGGCTCCTGTTCGTCGCGATGTCGATCAACCTCCGGAGGATCCTGGAGTTCCCGTCACTACCGGGACGGGCAGGCGAGACCATCGCGATCCTCGTGAACGCGCTCGTGATCTCGTCCGTCGCCTGATGCCCGGCCAGTCGAACGTTGCCCTCGGGCTCGAGGTGCTGGTGGCGGCGAGCGCGACGTGGGTGCTGGTGATGTCCGTGCAGTACCGGAATGCGCACCACCCCGTCGAGGCCAACGAACACCGCGGGAGCCGATTCGTGTTGACGCAGATCGCGATCCTGCCTTTCGTCGTGGGTGGTGCGACGATCGTCGCCGAAGCCGGCGGCGGCCTCCACTGGTCCGCCGGAATGGTCGCCACGTTCGTCGTCGCCGCGGCGACCGCGTGGGTGTTGCTCGTGGAGATCATGCGGTCGCCCGACACGACGCGTGGCCGCGCGGTCACATGGACGTTGCCTCGCAGCGCGGCGAATCAACCGACGCGGTCATTCCGGAACCGGACGCTCGGCGCGACCGTTGTGTCATGTGCACCTCGAGCTGGGAACACGAGATGACGCCGATGCCGAAGCCGACGCACGTCATGTACTTCGTGCCCGTCGACGGCCCTCCCGTCGACCTCCGCGACGACGAGGCGACGGTGCCGGACACCTCCATCACCCCACCGTCGAGCTGAACGTCGCGCGCACGTCACGGGTGGGCTGGTGCGCGGAGTGCCGAACTGGTAGAGACGTGCCGTGGACATCGACGAGTTCTACGACCAGAACCCGAGCCGGCGAGCTTCGGAGGAGATCGAGTTCGGTCGGGAGTGGTCCGAGAACGACCTGCAATTCGAGATCTCGTGGATCGCCGACACCGGTGAGGTCTACGCGATGGCCGAGCCGTACAGCCGGCACGAGATCTCTGCCGAATCGGTGACGGTCGAGATCTTGGCCGTGGTCCGCGATCGAGCTGCCATCGATTCCTTGCTCACCGGATGGCGCGACGAGATGCAGAAGCCCAACAGCCTCGCGTGGGTCCGCGCACGCGTCGCCGGGGCGGACGGGCCCGATCGCTAGCGTCGTTCGCGATGAGCGAGGAGCGCCGCGGTGAATCGCGGGATGGCGTCAAGCTGACCAATCTCGACCAACCGCTGTTCGACGGCGCCGGCGCGACCAAGCGCGACCTGGTCGACTACCTGGACGGGGTGCGCGATCGGATCATCCCCGAGCTGGAGGATCGGCCGCTCTCGGTGATCCGGGTCCATCGTGGGCAGGAAGCCTTCATGCAGAAGAACGTGCCGAAGCACACGCCGTCGTGGGTGCACACGGTTCGCTTCTGGGCGGAGACATCGAAACGGGAAGTGTCGTACGCGCTCTGCAACGACCGCCGGACGCTGTTGTGGTTCGCGAACCAGCGCGCGGTCGAGTATCACCCCGCGCTCGTGCGCGTCGATCGTCCCGACCGCATGACGCATCTCGTGCTCGACCTCGACCCGCCCGATGCCGACGCGTTCGCGATGGCGGTGCGGGTCGCGCACCTCGTGCGCCAGGCGCTGGCCGATGTCGGTCTGGAGGGCGTGGTCAAGACCAGCGGGGCGAAGGGGCTACACGTGTTCGTCCCGATCGACGCTCAGGCACCACTCGACGACGCGGCCGCCGCAACGCGCGCGGTCGCGGCGCGCGTCGAACGGCTCGATCCCGACCTCGCGACGACCGCATTCATCAAGGAGGACCGCGGCGGCAAGGTGTTCGTCGACTCGACGCGCGTCGGCGGAGCGACCGTGATCGCGGCTTACAGCCCGCGCGTGCGACCAGGAGTGCCGGTGTCGTTCCCGGTGGCTTGGGGCGATCTCGACCAGGTCGCGCCAGGCGACTTCACCGTGCACACCGCGTTGCGTCAGCTCGACGGCGTCGACGAATGGGCCGCAAAGATGGCGGCGCCGCAGCGATTGAGCGACGCGCTCATCGAGGAGGGCCGCGCCATTCCCGTCGCGCGGGTGCAGGCCATGCACGAGGGTAAGCGGCGCGCCCGCGCCCGCCGCGACTAGGTGACGGCTGACTCTTCGGCCGGTTCGGCGCCGACCGGAGTCGTGGGGATGCTGCCGCTCAGGAACAATGCGACAAGGGCGAGCACGGCGAGGACCGACAGCGAGGCGCGGAGGCCGTCGAGGCGGGCGTCGGCATTCTCGGCGACCACCGCGTCGGTGGTCTTCTGGGAGACGCCCGCGTCGTCGAGCGCCTGTTCGAGATCGGCATCGGAGATGAACGGCACCCCGCTCGTGAGCTCGGTCTGCGCTTTGGACGAGAGGTCGTCGGGTACATCGGGGTTGCTCTGGATGCCGGCAAAGAACGACGCCGTGAGCGCGGAGATCAGCACCGCGCCCGCGAGCGCGGTGCCGAGGGAGAGACCGAGGTTGGAGAAGGTGTTCTGGAGCCCGCCGACTTCGCCGCTCTGCTCGTCGGGGAGCGCAGAGACAGTCACGGCACCGAGCTGCGATGCGAGCGCGCCGATACCGGCACCGGCGAGGAGCATCGGCCAGGTGACGATCTCGGCACCCGCTCCTGCGTCGAGCGCGGCGACGAACACGACGAGACCGAGGAAGAGCGCGAGGAACCCGAACTGGCAGACCCGCCGCGGCGACGCCTGCGGGAGCACCTTGGGGATCCCGACCGCGGCGATGATCAGTGTGATCGACAGCGGGAGGATGCGCACGCCGGTCTCGATCGCCGAGAGCCCGAGCGCGATCGAGAGGAACAACGGGACCGCGAAGAACAGCCCGGCCTGGAGCAGGTACTGGAAGAAGAACGCGGTGAGCCCGCTGCGCAGCAGCCGGACCCTGAGGATCGCAGGGTCGAGCAACGCCGCTTGGCCGGTGTCGCGGCGGTGCTTCTCCCACAGCAGGAATCCGAGCAGCACCACACCGCCGCCGAGGATCAGCCATATCACCGGCGACAGGCCCAGCCACGTGGGCGCGTCCGGCTTCGGCTTGATGAGCCCCCACGTGCCCGAGCGCAAGATCCCGTAGACGATCAGGCCCAACCCGAGCCCCGACAGCGCGGTGCCCACGAGATCCAGACGGGCACCCTCCTCCTTCGGCGTGTCCGCCGTCCGCCGGTTGAGCAGGAGGACCACGCCGATGATGAGCACCTCGCCGACGAACACGTACCGCCACGACCAGTAGGTGGTGAACACGCCTCCGATCAGCGGGCCGATGGCCACCGCGATCGCGCCGCCCGCCATCACGATGCCGTAGGCCCGCGGCCGGTCGGGCTTGCCGAAGTTCGACGCCACCAACGCGACGATCGCCGGCATCACCAGCGCCGCGCCGACTCCTTCGAGGAACGACCATCCGAACATCAACACCGCGAGGTTCGGTGACAACGCGGTGGTCAACGAGCCGCACGCGTAGATCACACACCCGATCGAGAAGGCGCGCTTCCGGCCGAGGATCGCGCCCATCTTCCCGCCGGTGATCATGAGCGCGGCCATCACCAACGTGTACATCGTGATCGCGGTCTGGATCCCGGTGACGGTGGTGCCGAGGTCGCTCGCCACGGTCGCGATCGACACGTTCATCACCGACGCGTCGAGGATCATCACGAACTGGGCTGCCGCCAGCGTGATGAGGACAGCCTTGGCTGCCGCGCCCGCGCCGCTCTCGGTCGCTCCCGTGGTCGCTGTCATGAGCGGATGATGCCGACGGGCCTAGATCCCGAGGATCTGCGCCTTCTTCGCGGAGAACTCCTCGTCGGTCAGGATGCCCTGCGCATGGAGCTGCGCAAGCTGCGTGAGCTCGGCGTTCATGTCGGGCTCGGCCGGTGCGGCCGCGGGAGGCGGCGCGGCAGCCTGCTGCGCGGCCACCTGCTCGTCGTACTGCGCCTGGTCCTGGGCCGCGTACTTCTCCTGCTGGTGGTGCTGGACCCTGCCACTCACGGCAGACGCGGTGCCCACGACCGCCGCGGTCCTCATGATCGGTCGTCCTCGTCGCATCAAACCCATGTCAGTGCTCCTCGATGTGTTGGGGTGTCAGCTGGCCGCGCGGTTGGACTCGATGACCTCGTCCATCGCTTCGGGCGGGATGGGGAAGCGGGCAAGGAGCTCGCCGCCGGAGTTGACGAGCGCGTCCCGGAACGGGATTGCCCATGTGTGCTCGAACAAGAGGATGGCGGCCGAGGAGTTCGGCTCCAGCGCCGAGGCAAGGTCGTCGATGTCATCTTCGGAGATCAGCCCCTCGAGCTCGGCAACCAGCGCGTTGTAGTTCTCACGTGACTGGTCCTCGAGCTCCTCGATCTCGATCCCGACCGCGTTGCCGTCGGCGTCCTTGGCGACGAACACGAGGTCGATGATGCGGATCGTGCCCGAATCGACGACCGCCTGGAGGGCCGGAATGATCTCGCCCGTGAATTGATTGCCGGGGAACTCCACGAGGAGGATTTCGACCGGTCCGAGTTCTGCCACGATGCGCGTCCTTTGCTCAAGACAGATGTGATTCGCGGTCATGGAGCATGCCACGCGTGGCGAACCGTCGCTATTCGGCGCTGCGTGCCCATGGGGCAAGATGCTGCCATGCGCCTGTCGGGGTGGTGGCCGGTCGATGGCGAAGAGCCGGATCCGCGATGGTCGCTCGCGAACGAGCGCACGCTGCTCGCCTACAGCCGTACGGCGCTCGGCCTCATCGTCGCCGGGCTCGCGATTGCCGGAAGCCACTCGGTCGCGAATCTGCCCGTTTGGGTCGCGGTGCTCGGCTTCCCTGCCATCGCCCTCGGCGCGGCGGTCGCGATCGGCGGGCGGCACCGATTCCTGCGGACCCAGCGGGCGATGCGGCTCGGCGAGCCCATGCCGGCGCCCCTCCTCGCGACGTTGCTGCCGCTCGGGATCGGGCTGTTCGCGGTCGCCGGCTTCACCGTCGTCGCGATCGAACTCGCGATCGGCAACTGACCCGGAAGGGCGCGAACCGGCGCGTGGGGTTCCGGAAGTTCCGCCGAGTCCCGCCATCCACCAAACCTCGACGGCTCGTATGTCGTGTGAGTGGAGAGCATGCAGCCCGATGACCCCGGAGCGACCGACTCGGCCGACTTCGACGAGACCTTTCGCGAGAGCTACTGGCCCATGGTCCGATCCCTCGCAGTGGCGTGCGGTGACCGAACGGTCGCCGAAGACGCAGTGCAGGACGCGTTCGAGCGCGCGTTCGTGCGCTGGCGGCGGATCGCGCGTTACGACGATCCCGCCGGGTGGATCCGGCATGTCGCGCTGAACCGCATCCGCGACCATCACCGCCGCGACACCCGCAAACGCAAGGCCATCGCCCGTCTCGCGACTGTCGCCGACACCGTGGTGCCGCCTCCCGAGATCCGGGGTGATGTCGACGCGCTCCTGGCGCAGCTTCCGCAGCAACAACGGATCGCGGCGGCATTGTTCTACGTGGAAGGCCTGAGCGTGCGTGAAGTTGCGACGTCGATGAAGCTCTCGGAGGGCGCGGTCAAGTATCACCTCCACGCGGCGCGCGCCGCGCTCGCGCAACGGGTGGGAACACCATGAGCGACGACTCGCTCGGGTTCGAGCCCATCGACGACGAGCTGCGTCGTCGCCTTGGGGCCGCGGGACCGCGTCCGGGCGATCCCGACGCGACGCTCGGCGCGCTGCGCCCGCGCTACCAGCGCGCCAAGCGCCGCCGCCAATTCGTGCTGGCGGGAGGAACGGCCGTCGCCGTGGTCGCGATCATCGGGCTCGGGACCGCCGTGCTCGCGACCGGAGGATCGGATCCTCAGCACGTCCGGCTGCCTGCGGCCGACTCGTCGGCGCCGAACGCTGCTACGAGCACGACGTCGGCGCCGGGCGTGGTGCCCACGACACCCCCGCAAACCACGACCGCACCCGGGACCGGCGAGAGCGACAGGGCTGGTACCGGGACGTCGGGATCGGTCACCGCGACGTCGACGGCTCCCGTCGCGCCCACGACGCACACGTACTCGTCGACCGGTGGCACCGTGACGGTCAAGCTCGAGAACGGCGCGCTGTCGATCGTCTCGACCCAGGCTGCGGCCGGGTACTCGGAGGAGCGGCACGACACCGGGCCCGATCGCGTCGAGGTGCGCTTCACGAACGACAAGGGCGAGTGGCGGATCCGCGTCGATCTCGTGAACGGCCAGCCCGTGGAGGAGACCACGCAGCACTGATCGGCCAAACCTTCCCGGGCGCTCCTGCGTGTCCTGTGCACGCAACCAAGGAGACCTCCGATGAACGACCGATCCCCCCGTTTCGTCAGCCGACTGCGCATCTTCGTCCCGCTCGCCGTGCTGGTCCTGATCCTCGCCGGCGCGTCGACGGCGTTTGCCAGCGGCGCCTTCGAATCGAACGACTCCGGCTTCGACACCACACGTGATGTCGCGGAGCGCGGTGCTGTCGACGCGAGCACGACGACCACGACGCTTCCGGACACCAACGACGTCAATGACGACAAGAGCGTCGACGCGGCGCTTCCGGCGCAAGCCCCGAGCCAGGACCAGAGCACCGTGACCGTCCCCGACGGCGGGACGTCGATGTTTGCAGCCGGAGACGCGGGCTCGGTGACCATCGGTCGCACGAGTGGCACGCTCTCGGTCGTGTCGGTGAACGCGAACGCGGGATGGGCGTCCGAGGTCCAGCAGGGAACCGGCGTCGAGGTCGAGGTGAAGTTCGTCAACGGCACGACGCGTATCGACTTCAACGCCGAGCTCGAGGGCGGTGGCGTCCGCGTTCGGGTGCGTGCGAGCACGGCAGATCAGGTCGCGTCGGACGACAGCCGTGACCACAACTCCGGTCCCGGGAACGTGAGCGACGACCGCAGCACGGACGACAACTCCGGACCCGGCAACGTCGACGATGGCAACTCCGGGCACGGCAGTAGCAGCTCGGGTCACGGCTCGAGCGGCCACTCCAGCGACGACTGACCAGGACGTGCGAAGCTGCCGCCGTGCAGCTGGGCGTCTTCATCAGCGAGGTGACCGCCGACCGCACGAGTGTCGGCGATCTCCTCGCGAATGCACGGCAGGCCGAGGAGCTCGGGTTCGCGACCGGTTGGGTGCCGCACATTCCCTGGAGCCTCGACGGCCTGGCCGCGCTCACCCTCGCCGCCACGGTCACCGGCACGCTCGAACTGGGCACTGCGGTGATGCCCACGTACACGCGCCACCCGCTCGCGATGGCGCAGCAGGCGCTTGTCGGCGCAGGCCGCCAGCGGGGGTCGCCTGGCGCTCGGCATCGGTCCCTCGCATCCCGTGGTGATCGAGACGATGTTCGGCATGGAGTACGCAGCGCCCGCGCAGCACACGCGCGAGTACGTCGAGGTGCTGCGCGCCGCGTTCGCGTGCACCGGACATGTCGCGTACGAGGGCGAGCACTTCCGTGTGAACGCGATGCTCGACGTTCCCGGCGCGTCGGCTGCGCCGATCCTGATCGCGGCGCTCGCACCACTGATGCTGCGGGTCGCCGGTGAGGTCGCCGACGGCACCATCACGTACTGGGCGAACGAGCGAGCCGTCGCGAAGCACATCGTGCCCCGCATCACGCGCGCCGCCGAGCAGGCGGGCCGTGCCGCGCCTCGCGTGATCGTCGGGATTCCGATTGCCGTGGTCGACGACGTCGACGCGGGACGGGCGGAAGCGGCAACGTTGTTCGACGCGTACAACTCGATCTCCACGTACCAACGGATCATGGCGCGCGGCGGTGAAGGCGTCACGCCGCGCGAGATAGCGATCGTCGGGACCGAGACTGACGTGCTGTCGCGGCTGCGTGGGTACGCGGACGCGGGCGCGACCGACATCGCCGCGGCGCCGATCGGGCTCGGTGATCATCCGTCGGCCGCGCGCCGCCGGACGCTCGAGTTCCTCGGATCGCTGCACGGGCAGCTCTGAGTCGCACAAGGAGGAGCACAATGGACCGTCTCGACACCATGGCCGACAAGGCGGAGATCGTCGACGTGATGTCGCGGTACTGCTACGCCGTCGACTTCCGCAACACCGAGCAGCTGCGCGACGTGTTCACTCCCGACGCGCAGGCCGTCTACGTGTTGTCACCGCTCGGCCTCGACGACGTGCACCTGTCGGGTGTCGACGAGATCATCGGGTGGCTCGACTCCGTGCTCGGGAACCTCGGTGAGCCGGCACCCCGTCACGCGATGACCAACCATCTCGTCGAGATCGACGGCGACCGCGCCCGCTCGCGCAGCTACATGGCGAGCGGTACCGGTCTCTACACGGTGGAGCACGTGCGCACGCCCGACGGCTGGCGCGCGCAGACTTGGGAGATGCGCAACTTCCCGCGACCGGAGTGACCCTGATCCTGGCGGTCAGCGCGCCGGTGGTTCGAGGAGTGCTCTCAGCACCGCGGCCGGGTCAGGGTCGCGGTCGCCCTTGAATCCGGCGAGCCGTTCGTAGACCGCGGCCGCGGCGGTGCCGAAGCCGCCGGGGAGCTGCGCGTCCTCGAACGTGCGCGCGATCTCCTCCATCTCGCCGGCGAAGCGCCACGCACGCGCCGGCGTGCTCTGCGTGATCTGCTCGATGCGGGTGAGGAGGTCGGCATGCCCGCGGCCCCATTCGTCCTGGAGCGCATCCCACACCCCGGCCGCGTGCGCGGTGCCCCAGATGGTGAGCAGCGCGGCGCTCGTGGCCTTCGTCCATGCTGCGTTGCACATCTTCAACGTCGACGCCGCGGTCGGGTCGTTGCCCAGGGCCACGACCGTCGGGTCTTCGGGCGCGAAGAGCGCGGCGATCGAATCGGCGGCGTCGCCCGACAGGTAGAGGCGAGTCCACCCGCCTGTTTGCACCGGCGCGCCGATCACACTGCCGTCGACATAGGTCGCGCCCCGCTGCTCGACGATCGCCGCGACGTCGCGTGCGGTTGATGGCGCGATCGCGTTCGCGTCGACGTACACGCCGGCGAACTGCGCGTCGGCAACGACCCGCGCCACGTCGCGCGCGGCACCCGGCGGGCAGAGCGACACGATGACATCGGCGTCGCGCGCCAGCGTGGCGACGTCCTGGGCATCTTGGAGATCGGCCTCGGTCGCGCGCAACCGCGACGCGTCGCTCCGGCCCTCGCTCGCGTAGCGCACGTCGATCCCGGCCCGTCGCAACGCGGCACCGACCGACGCGCCCATGGCCCCCGGGTGCAGCAGACCGACGACGCGGGTGTCGCTCACGGCCTCGGAAGCTACGCCGATTCGGGCTGCGGATACAGTCCGGCCGTGCAGGTGGGGCTCTTCGCGCCGTCGTCGACACCGGGCACCACGCCCGAGTCGCTGCGCGCGCTCGGCGCGGCGGCCGAGGAGCGGGGCTTCCACTCGGTGTGGGTGCCGGAGCACGTCATCGCCTTCGACCGTGAGGCGTCGAGCGGGCGCCCGCCGGTGCTCGGTGGGCGTTCCGGCGTGCTCGACCCGTTCGTCACCCTCGGCTTCCTGGCCGCGAGCACGACGACGCTCCGGCTCGGCACCGGGGTGACGCTCATCTCCCAGCGCCAGCCTCTGTTCGCGGCGAAGGAGGCGGCGACGGTCGACTACCTGTCGGGGGGTCGGCTCGACCTCGGCGTCGGCGTCGGGTGGATCCGCGAAGAGTTCGAGGCGCTCCAGCTCCGCCGGGAGGATCGCGGCCGGCTCGCCGACCGCAACCTCGAGATCATGCGGACGCTGTGGGTCGACGACGTGTCCGAGTACCACGACCGTGGATACGACCTCGCACCGTCGCGCGCGTTCCCGAAGCCGGTGCAGCAACCGCACCCGCCGATCCACGTCGGCGGCCACAGCGACGCCGCGCTCCGGAGGGTCGCGCGATACGGGCAGGGGTGGTACGCATTCAACCTGGACGCGGAGGAGTTCGCGCGAACGCGCCCGTGCGCTCGAGGTTGTCATGCGCGATCACGGCCGCGACTTCGCGGAGCTCACCGTGAGCGTGTGCCCGTTCGTGCGTGCGGTCGACATCGACGGTGTGCAGCGGTACCGCGACGCGGGTGCCGATCAGGTGATCCTGCTCGGCGCGTTCGACGCCGAGCACATGGGCGCGACCCTCGATCGGCACGCGACCGAGATCGTCGAGCCGGCGCGCGCGCTCTAGGTCAGGAACGCATCACGCGGGCATGTGCTTGCCGCCGTCGATCACGAGCACCTGGCCGGTCACGAAGCGGGCTTCGTCGCTCGCGAAGAAGACGGCAGCACCGGTGAGGTCGTCGGCGTTCAGCACACCGGGTACCGCTTGCTGCTTCGCGAGCTGCTCGATGATCGCACCGGGCACGGTCTTGCGCGTCGCTTCGGTGTCGATCACGCCCGGCGCGATGCAGTTGACCGTGATGCCCCACGTGCCGAGCGAGCCGGCCATGAACTTGGTGAGCCCGACCACACCCCACTTCGACATCTGGTAGTTGAAGGTGCCCATGCCGGCGAATGTCTCCGGGCGGAACGGGCTCACGTAGTTGTACGCGGCTCCCGATGCCTGGTTGATGATGCGACCACCACCACCCTCCACCATCTTCGGCGCGGCCGCGTGGCTCATCAGCCACACGCTGTGCTGGTTCACGTCGATCATCTTCTTCAGGTAGTCGAAACTCTGGTCGCTCATGTCCCAGTCGCCGTAGAGCGCGGCGTTGTTCATGAGGACGTCGAGGCGGCCGAAGCGGTCGACGGTTGCCTGCACGCAGGCGTCGACGGAGTCCACCGACGTGACGTCGGTCGCCACGAACTCCGTGGGGCCGAGGTCGGCGAGTGCCTCGGCCGCGTGCTTGCCGGTGTCGGCGTCGATCTCCGCGACCATGACCGACGCGCCCTCCCGCAGGAAGCGCTCGGCGTACGCATACCCGATCCCGCGACCGGCGCCGGTGACGATCGCGACCTTGCTGTCGAGCCGGCCCATCACACGCGTTCGATCACGACGAGCGGGATCTCACGCTCGGTGCGGGCCTGGTAGTCGTCGTAGCTCGGCCAGTCCTTCGTCATGATCTTCCAGAGTCGCGGCTTCTCGTCAGGGGTGGCGATGCGCGCCCGCGCCCGGAACTTGTCGCCCTTCACCTGGAGCTCGACCTCGGGGTTGTCCCGCAGGTTGAGGAACCATTGCGGGTGCGTGGGCGCGCCGCCCTGCGAAGCGATGAGCAGGTAGTTGTCGCCGTCCTGGCCGTAGATCAGCGCGCTCTTCCGCGGGGTGCCGCTCTTGCGCCCGAGAGTCGTGAGGATGGCGCAGGGCGCGCCGTTCCACATGTATCCCTCGGCACCGTCGGTCTCCTCGTAGCGCCGCACGTGCTCGTCGCCGAACAGCGACAGGTCGAGGTCGGGGTCGCGGATTCGGGGTCGCGGTCATGGGCGTTCCTCTCGCGGCTGGCGGTGCGCTCGCGCTCCCGCATGTCTATCCGGCGTTCGACGGCGCGTCGAATATCAAATATCTTGCCTCGGCATGGCTGACATCGTCACATCCCGGAGCCCGTACATCGACGGCGCGTTCGTGCCGGGGGGCGGGGGCACGTTCGCGGTCGAGGATCCGTCGACGGAATCGGCGTTCACCGACGTGGAATCGGCATCGCTCGAACAGGTCGACGATGCGATCGCCGCCGCGCGCCGCGCGTTCGACGACGGCCCGTGGCCCCGCATGACACCCGCCGAGCGGGCCGATGTGCTCGGCCGCATGGCCGACGCGCTCGAGGCGCGGCGCGACCTGCTCGTCGAGACGATCATCGCGGAGGCCGGTTGCCCGCGCCTGATCACGCAGATCGCGCAGGTCGGCCTCGCGCTCCAGAGCGCACACGAGATGCCGCCGATGGTGGCCGCACTCCCCGAGTGGGAGCACAACGAGCTCCCGTTGCGCGAGCAGCTCCAGGGTTCGAAGCTCCGACTCTCGATCCGCCGCTACGAGCCGGTGGGTGTGGTGGCCGCAATCACGCCGTACAACTTCCCCTTCATCACGAACGTGTGGAAGGTCATGCCCGCGCTCGCGACCGGCTGCACCGTCGTGCTGCGGCCGAGCCCGCTCACGCCACTGTCCGCGCTCGTGTTCGGCGAGGCGGCCGAGGAGGCGGGCCTGCCGGCCGGTGTGCTGAACGTCGTCGCCGAGGGTGGTGCGGAGGGCGGTCAGCGCCTGTCGAGTCATCCGGCCGTCGACCTCGTGAGCTTCACGGGATCGGTCGCGGTCGGTCGCAGCATCGCGACGCAGGCTGCAGCAACGTTGAAGCGCGTGATCCTGGAGCTCGGGGGCAAGAGCGTGCAGCTGCACCTGCCCGACGCGCTCGCCGACGGTCCTGCCGGCGCGGCCGGACAGGCGGCGATGGTGTTCACCGCGCACGCGGGCCAGGGCTGCGCGTTGCAGACCCGGATGCTCGTGCCGCACGACAAGAAGGCCGAGGTGCTCGACGCAGTCGGCGCCGCCGCCGAGCGCATGCCGCCGGCCGACCCGCACGAGGCGTCGACGATGGTCGGGCCGCTCATCACCGAGGCGCACCGCGCGCGTGTCGAAGGCCTGGTCGCGGAGGGCCTCGCGGCCGGCGGCCGCCTCGTCGCCGGCGGCCACCGGCCCGAGAACCTCGAACGGGGCTGGTACTACTCGCCGACCGTCGTCGACATCGACGACAACGCCAACCCGCTCGCGCAGCGCGAGGTGTTCGGGCCGGTGATCACCGTGCAGGGCTACACCGACGTCGACGAAGCGGTCGCGATCGCCAACGACAGCGAGTACGGCCTGTCGGGCGGGGTGTACACCGACGATCTCGCGCTCGGGCTGTCGATCGCGGAGCGGATCCGCTCCGGGACGGTGCAGGTGAACACGTCGGCGGCGACGTCGTTCACCCCGATGGGTGGCTACAAGCAGAGCGGCATCGGACGCGAGCGTGGCATCGCCGGCGTGCGGGAGTTCCAGGAGCTGAAGCACATCGTCGTGGGCAGCCGCTGACCCCGTTCTCCCCGGGCGGCACCCGTGCCGAACCCTTGCGGCCCTTTGGCGCACGGGGTTACAGTCAGTGCAGTCAGCTATCACGAGCGCTGAAATCTCAGCTGACAGGCATCGAGTCGGGGGAGTCGCATGGCACAGCTCGCGGGTGACCGCTACATCGTGATCTCGTCGGACGGGCACGCGGGTGGCCAGATGACGGAGTACCGCGAGTACCTCGAGCAGAAGTACCTCGACGAGTTCGACGAGTGGGCGAAGTCGTACGTGAACCCGTTCACCGACCTGCGCGGGCAGTTCGCGTACCGCAACTGGGACTCGCAGCGGCGCCGGCAGGAGCTCGAGGACGACGGCGTGGTCGCGGAGGTGCTGTTCCCGAACACGGTGCCGCCGTTCTTCCCGAGCAGCAACCTCGTCGCGCGCCAGCCCGACGCCGAGGACTTCGAGCTGCGGTGGGCCGGGCTGCGCGCGCACAACCGCTGGATGGTCGACTTCTGCAACGACGTGCCCGGTCGCCGCGCGGGCATGGCGCAGATCTTCCTGAACGACATCCCCGCCGCGGTCGAGGAGATCCGCTGGGCGCGCGAGCAGAACCTCTTCGGCGGGATCCTGCTGCCGGGCGTGCCGCCCGACTCGGGGCTGCCGCCGCTGATCGCGCCCGACTACGAGCCGATCTGGCAGGTGTGCGAAGAGCTCGACATGCCGATCAACAACCACAGCGGCCAGTCGGGCCCCGACTTCGGGAACTACCCGGCGTCGATGGCGATCTGGATGATCGAGCTCGGGTGGTTCTCGCACCGCGTGTTCTGGCACATGGTGTTCGGCGGTGCGTTCGGTCGTCACCCGGGCCTGAAGCTCGTGCTCACCGAGCAGTCGGCGGGCTGGGTGCCGGGCGCGCTCGCGTTGCTCGACCACCACTACGAGCGGTTCCTCACGCCCGGCGCGGCCGAGGCGCACTTCGGTGGCGCGATCGCGGCGGAGATGAAGATGTCGCCGAGCGAGTGCTGGAACCAGCAACTGCTACGCGGGCGCGAGCTTCTTCCGGCCGTCGGAGTGCAAGGTGCGCTACAAGATCGGCGTCGACCGCATCATGTGGGGCCAGGACTACCCGCACGGCGAGGGCACGTACCCGTACACCGCGTGAGGCGCTGCAGAACACCTTCGCCGGTGTGCCGACCGACGAGGTCGCGCTGATGGTCGGCGGCAACGCGGCCGAGGTGTACGGCTTCGACCTCGACGCGCTCGCGCCGGTCGCCGAGCGCGTCGGCCCGACGATCGAGCAGACGTTCCAGCCGCTCGACGCGATCCCGGCCGACACGTTGTCGATGGCGTTCGCGGATCAGGAGCTGAAGCCTTGGTGAGTGACCGCTATCTCGTCATCTCGTCCGACACGCACGCAGGCCTGCCCGACGAGCGCTACCGCGAGTACCTCGATCCGCAGTACCGCGAGCGGTTCGACGACGACATCGCGCAGCGACACGCGATGCGCGCGACGATGAATGCGGCGCGCGAGCAGAGCGACGCGAAGCAGTTCGTCGACAAGTGGTACGAGGAGAACGAAGAGGGCCTCGAAGGTGGGTGGGACGCCGCCCACCGCGACAAGGAGCTCGACGCCGACGGCGTCGCCGGTGAGGTGATCTTCCCCGACGCCGACGCGGTGCGAGGCGGAGCGTCGGCGCCGTTCGGCGCCGGGCTCGGCTTCGGCGGCGAGTTCGACGCCGAGCTGCTGATGGCCGGCGCCCGCGCGCACAACCGGTGGCTGGCCGAGCTGTGCTCCGACAGCCCCGACCGCCGGTGCGGCCTCGCGATCGCGCCGATCCTCCACGACATCGACGACGCGGTCGCGGAGATCCGGCGGGCGCACGCGTCCGGTCTGCGCGGCCTGCTGATCCCTGCACTGTGGCGCCCGTTCCCCGCGTACAACGACGCGCGGTACAACCCGATCTGGGCGGTGTGCGAGGAGCTCCAGATGCCGGTGCACACGCACACCGGCCCCGCGCCGCGTGAAGACATCGCCGACGACATCGGCATCTACGCGACCGAGACGATCTGGTGGACCGCGCGACCGATGTGGTTCCTGCTCTGGTCGGGTGTGTTCGAGCGCTACCCGGGCCTCAAGTTCGCGGTGACCGAAGGCGGGTGCTGGTGGCTGGCCGACTTCCTCTGGAAGTGGGACTCCGCGTACACGCAGGAGCACGCGACCAAGAAGATGGGCAACATCGCGCCCAAGCTCTCGATGCTCCCGAGCGAGTACATCGACCGCAACGTGAAGATCGGCTCGTCGAACACGCGTCGGCGCGAGATCGCGCGGCGCTACGAGATCGGCGTCGACAACATCATGTGGGGGAACGACTTCCCGCATCCCGAAGGAACGTGGCCGCACACGAAGGAGTGGTGCCGGGAGACGTTCTGGGACTGCCCGGTCGACGACACCCGTCGCCTCCTCGGGCTCAACGCGGCGGAGTTCTACGGCTTCGACGTCGACAAGCTCGCGCCGCTCGTCGAGCGCATCGGGCCGACGCCCGAGGAGTTCGGCCAGGTGGGCGTCGACATGAGCAAGTGGGACGACCTGCGGGATGCCGGGCGCCACTGGCTCTCCGGCAAGGAAGCCATCCCCGGAACCGTCGCGTGAGCGAGCCCACCGTGAGCGAGCCCGAGATCATGGTCGGCGCGACCGAGGCCGACGCGGCGCGGAATCGCGCGATGGGCGCGGGCATCGTCGACGACCCGTATCCGGTGTTCCACGAGCTGCTCCAGCGGTGCCCGGTCGAGCACGGCAGTCTGAGCAAGCACTTCCCGAACCCGCTCGAGCCGCCAGTTCGACGGCGTCGTCGAGGACCGCACCGTCACCGTGCACGCGTACGAGCCCGCGCTAGATGCGCTGCGCCAGGCCGACGTGCTGTCGTCGGAGGGCTTCTACGGGCCGGCGCTGAACCTCGCGATCGGCAAGAGCGTGATCGGGATGGACGAGCCCGAGCACCGCCGCATGCGGCTGTTGCTGCAGACCGCGTTCAGCAAGCCGAAGATGGAGCGCTGGAAGGGCGACATCATCCAGCCGGTCGTCGACGAGCACCTGTTGCGCATCAAGCCGCTCGGCAAGGCCGACCTCTACGAAGAAGTGGCGCCCAACGTGCCGGTGCAGACGATCGCGGTCGCGCTCGGCCTCCCCGGCGAAGACCAGCGGAAGTTCTTCGACTGGGCGATCGGCATGACGTCGGGGGGCGACATCTTCGGCAACTCCAACGCGGTCGCGGAGTACGTCGCCCCGCTCATCGCCGAGCGTCGCGGCAGCCCGAAGAACGATCTGCTGTCGCTGCTCGTCGAGGCGCGCATCGAAGCCACCGAAGCCGACGTGATGGACGACAGCCGGCCGCTCACCGACGAAGAGGTCAACATCTTCGTACGGCTGCTGATCATCGCGGGCGCGGGAACCACCTACAAGGCGTACGGCAACCTGCTGTTCCTCCTGCTGAGCAATCCCGAGCAGCTCGCGGCGGTGCGTGACGACCGTTCGCTCGTGCCGCTCGCGATCGAGGAGTCGCTCCGCATCGAACAGCCGCTCGCCGCGGTGCAGCGCGTCGCGAACGCCGACACCACCGTCGGCGGCGTCGACGTCGCCGCGGGCTGCCCGGTCGCGGTGAACATCGGCGCGGCGAATCACGACCCTGCGCAGTGGGGGAGCGAGCCGGAGACGTTCGACATCTTCCGCGACCGGCCCGACCGCCATCTCAGCTTCGGGTTCGGCATCCACCGGTGCCTCGGCATCCACCTCGCGCGCGCGGAGCTCAGCGTGCTGCTCAACCGCACCCTCGACCTGCTCCCGAACCTGCGGTTCGACCCCGATGCGCCGGCTCCGCACGTCACCGGCCTCACGTTCCGCATGCCCACCGCGGTGCCCGCGGTGTGGGACGTCGACGGCGGGTAGCCCGCGCGCAAGCGACAACAGCTACCGCGCGACGTACCCGCCGTCGATCGGCAACAGCACGCCGGTGAGGTTGGCGGCTTCGTCGGATGCCAGGAACACTGCCGCGGCCGCGCAGTCTTCGGCCGTGATGTAGCGACCGAGAGGCTGGAGCGACGCGACCATGTCGAGAAACTCGTCGGGGCGCGGTTGGAACGCCTGCTCCGGGCGGTTGAACGTGAAGTTCGTGAGTGGCATCGCTCCGGGGCAGATCGCGTTGCACCGGATGCCGAAGGGCGCGCATTCGATCGCGACGCCGCGCGTGATCTGGTTCACCGCCCCCTTCGTCGCGCCGTAGACCACGCTGCCGAAGCCGACCATCCCCGCGATCGAACCCGTGTTGACGATGACGCCGCCGCCGCCCTCTGCCTTGAACTGCTTGACCGCGTGCTTGCAGCCGTGGAACACCCCACGGAAGTTGATCGCGGTGAGCCGTTCGAAGTCGTCGGCGGTGTGATCCTCGAACGCCATGCCCGGCACCGAGCCGGTGACACCCGCGTTGTTGAACATCACGTCGAGACGACCGAACGCCGCGACTGCGGCGGCGATCGCGGCGACGACATCGTCTTCGACGGTGACGTCGCACCGCTGCGGGATCGCGGTGCCACCGGCCTCGGTGACGAGGCGCGCCGTCTCGGCGGCCCAGTCGTCGCGCACGTCGGCGCACACCACCCGGGCGCCCTCGGCCGCGAAGCGCAGTGACGACGCCCGCCCGACTCCCGAACCGGCACCAGTGATCACGACCGACTTGTCGGCGAGCAACATCGAGATCCTCCTCAGTGCTGACATGTCGGCAGCAGCGACGGAATGCCAGGTGCAGGATGGCATACTTGCCGACCGCAGGCTGAGCCGACAAGGAGACGACGGCATGGACTTCGCAGCTCGGTACGGGCCGTGGGCGCTGGTGCTCGGAGGGTCGGCCGGGATCGGACTGGGTGCGGCACGGGAGGCCGCGTCACGCGGGATCAACGTGGTCTTGGTGGCGCGTCGTGCCGAGCTGCTCGACGAGCGTTGTCGAGCGCTGCGCGCCGAGTACGGCGTCCAAACGCGCGCGCTGCCCGTCGACCTCGCCGCGACGGATGCGGCCGAGCGCGTGCTCGCGGCGGTTGCCGATCTCTCGATCGGGCTCATGGTCTACAACGCCGCAGCCGAGCCTCGTGGCTACTTCCTCGAACTGCCGCTGGACGAGCATCTGGTGAACATTGCCGTGAACGTGACGGTGCCCACCGTGCTGGTGTACCAGCTCGCGCGGCCGATGATCGGCCGGGGTCATGGCGGCATCGTCCTGGTCGGGTCGTTGGGGCAGTTCCAGGGCGGGAAGGTGTTCTCGTCGTACTTCGCGGCGAAGGCCTACGAGTGGATCCTCGCGGAAGGGCTCTGGGCCGAGCTCGGCGAATCCGGCGTCGACGCGTTCTGTTACGCAGTCGGCGCGACGGCAACCGAGAACTACAAGGGCCAGCGGCCTGAGACGGGAGGCGTCGACGATGCCGATGCCGAGCAGCTCCGGAACCCTGCGGATCCCGACGTGGTCGGGCGACGAATCCTGCACATGCTCGGGAAGGGGCCGACCGAGTTCGCGAACGTGGCCGACGGCGAGGAAGGGAGCGTGGGCGGTACGGCCGCGTTCCGTCGCCAGGTCGTCGAGCGTATGAGCGCGATCACCGGCAACATCTGGCGCTGAATCGAGGGGGAAGCAACGTGACTGATGACCTCGCGGGTCGGGTCGCAATCGTGACCGGCGCCAGTCAGGGGATCGGTCGAGGCATTGCCTTGGCGTTCGCCGATGCCGGTGCTTCGGTCGTGGCGGCAGCCCGGTCGATCGACAAGTTGACCGAGACCTGTGCCGAGATCGAGGCGCGCGGCGGGGCCGCCGTACCGGTGGCGTGTGACGTTCAAGACGCGGCCGCCATCGCGGCATGCATGGATCGGGCCGTGGCCACGTTCGGGGGCGTCGACATCGTCGTCAACAACGCGCAGAACATCCGGTACGCCTTCATCCTCGACTCGACCGACGACGACATGACGGACGCGTGGGAGTCGGGACCGCTCGCGACGTTCCGGTTCATGCGGCTCGCGCACCCGCATCTCGCGCAACGCGGAGGCGTGGTGGTGAACGTCGGGTCGAGCGCGACCCACCTGCCGAACACCAGTCGTTACGGTCCCTACAACGCGGCCAAGCGCGCGATCGAGGCGCTGACCCGCGCAGCCGCCGACGAGTGGGCGGCGGACGGCATCTCCGTGTTCATGATCAACCCGAGCGCCGAGTCGGCGATGACGATGAACTGGAAGGCGCGCGAGCCGGAGAAGTACGCGGCGGCCGTCGCGTCGATGCCGGGAGGCCGCCTGGGTGACCCCGAGCTCGACATCGGGCGCCCCCTCGTCGGGCTCGTTGGTGACGCGGCTCGGCTCTCGGGCATGACGATCCACATGAACGCGGCCGGTGTCGGTCAGACCGTCGAGACGATCACCGAAGCCGCGTTGTGATGAAATATCAGCAGGGCTGACGGGATATCAGGTTCCGTGCCATACTTGCGCACGCGGCACGATCTCTGGGGGGAGCATGGTGCGACGATGGGTCGGGTCGATCGCGGTGTGCGTGCTCGCGATCGCCGGCGTTGCCGCGATCGCGCCGGCTGAGGGGGCGCGGCCGCCGGGGCCGCCCACGCGCCGGGGGCTGCGAAGCCGCCGGCGGGAACCGGTATGGGCACCGCGGCCGCCATGAGCGACCCGAAGTGCAACGCCACGATCGGGCCGTACGGTCGCTGGGACAACGACCGCGTCGGCACGGGGCCGGTGTGCGTCGTCCCGTGGCCGGCGGGCAAGGACAACGGCGGCGCGACCGCACAGGGCGTGACCAAGGACGCGATCACGGTGGTCGCGATCGTGCCGTCGGCGCAGCAACTCGCGGCGCAGACCAGCGCGGGCGGCTCGCCGCCGGTCGACCGCACGACGGGGAAGACCGGCACCATGCAGAACGCGCTGCGCGACCTCCTCGCCGCGGCGGCGCACACCTACGAGACGTACGGCCGCACCGTCGATCTGCAGTTCGTCGAGTCGACGGGCACCGACGAGGCCGCGCAACGCGCCGACGCCGTCGCGGTGCTCGCGAAGAAGCCGTTCGCAGTGATCGACGCGACACCCGTGGGTCTCGACGCGTTCGAAGCCGCGATCGCGTCTGCGCACGTGCCGGTGAACGGGTACGCGGGCACGGTGGCGAAGTCGCTGCAGCAGGCACCGTACCGGTGGGGCCAGAGCGACGCGCAGGCGAGCGCGATCAACACCGCGGAGTTCGCGGGCAAGCAGTTGGTCGGCGGTACCGCTGCAGTGGGCCGGTGACCCCGCGCTGCAGAAGCAGCAAGCGCGTGTTCGGCACGATCTACGCCGACGCGACCATCGACGTCGACGGCTTCTCGGCGCAGCTCGCGAAGTACAAGGGCAAGGTCGTCGAGTCGTTGCCGTACACGTCGAACGGGTCGACCCTCGGTGACTCCGTCTCGGCCCAGCAAGCCGCGCCGACCATCGTCACGAAGCTGAAGAGCTCCGGTGTCACGACGGTGTTCCTGTTCACCGACGTCGCGATGACGACCGCGGTGCTGCAACAGGCCACACAGCAGGAGTTCCGGCCTGAGTGGGTGATCACCGCGTACCAGTACCAGGACCTGAGCATCCTGAGCCGCAACTACGACCGCGACCAGTGGGCGCACGCGTTCGGCATCTCGAACCTGTACCCGTACGTCGCCAGCGCGGGTGGTCAGAACAGCAGCACCGACCCGTTCGCGTGGTTCTGGGGCCCGAACAACGGCACCTACAGCGTGCAGGGCGCATCGTGGATCGGATGGGTCATGGCGGGCATCCACGCCGCGGGCCCGAACCTCACGCCGAAGACCTTCCAGCAAGGGCTGTTCGCACTGCCCGCCGTCCGGCGGCGCCGCGTCGGCGAACCCGGCGTCGTTCCAGACCGGGTACGGCAAGACCGTGGGACTGCCGTACGACGAGTACATGGCACTCGGCACCGACTTCGCGCCGGTGTGGTTCGATGCGACCACCGAGAGCTTCTCGCAGATCCTCGGCACGAAGGGCACCGGCACCACCTGGTACCTCGACGGCGCGAAGCGCTACCACGCGGGCCAGTGGCCCACGAAGCCGCTCGCGTTCTTCGTCGTGTCAGCGTCGATCAACCAGTTCGACACGCCGCCGGTGCCCCTGACCGCACCGGTGCCGTGCGTGAACTGCCCGAGCACCGGCAGCACCCTGCGGCCGGCCGCGGGGTGAACCCTCTGCAAACGTCCGTGTCAGCCAATCCGATCGGAGAGCCATGCACAGCCAGTTGACCGAGCTTCCGCTCCACAGCCCTGCGAGCACGTTCCTGTCGACGGAGTGGGGCGGCATGGCCGTCGGCTTCACCACCGTGCCGATGGCAGTGGACTGCGCACCGCTCTACGCCGACATGCCCGGCGGCGTCTGCAACTGCCCGCACTGGGGCTACATCTTCGAAGGTGCGCTGACCGCGCACTACCCGAACGGTGAGCACGAAGACGACACCGCGCGCGCGGGCGA
This sequence comes from uncultured Actinomycetes bacterium, assembly GCA_963721435.1. GTDB lineage: Bacteria > Actinomycetota > Acidimicrobiia > IMCC26256 > DASPTH01 > CAVRJC01. Next base: position 233,992 of record CAVRJC010000012.1, on the reverse strand, counting down.
CGTGTACTACTTCCCGCCGGGTCACGTGCTCGAGTACCTCGAGGCGACAAAGGCACTCGAGTTCAATCCTCCCGCCGAGCTCGAGATCCTGATGAAGGCGGTCTACGCCAAGATGCGCGAGCTCGGCTTCGCGAGCGCCGACGAGTGAAACTGCGTCACGGATCCATCATCGCGAGGGGGTACGACCGCTCGATCATGCCGTAGGCCTCTTCACCGTCCCAGCGATAGCGCGCGATGCCCTGTTGCAGCGGCGGGAAGCTCAGGTCTTCGCGCAACTTCAGCTCGGGGACGAACGTCGACATGCACGTCTCGACCTCGATCTCCGCGCGGCCGAGCGCGGATTCGAGTGCGAACGACGCGTCCTGACCCGCGGGCACCATCGTCGTCATCCAGGGGGTGCCGATGACGCGCGCGGGTTCCAGGACGTCGCCGTCGAACACGTATCCCTCGCAGTACTTCACCGAGCCGTCGGGACGGGGCGCGTAGTGGATGTACCCGAAGGCACGACCGCTCGGGAACCGGGCCGACTGCCAGCAGTGGCCGAACCAGTCCGAGTAGTCGCTGCGGTTCCCGCCCTTGCGGTGGATCCGCAGCCCACTGCCCGAGAACGGGGTCTCGACGCCGTCGACCCGCAGGATCCCAACGGCGGCGAACAGCTGCTCGAACCGCTGCTCGCCGGCGACGAACTGGCCCTGCGGTTCGAGTGATCCCTGGATCCACGGCGGGACGGCCATGCGCGCGTCCACCTGGATGAAGAGGTCGGTCGTGGCGGTGTCCGCGGCGGCGGGACCCCGCGGCGCCGTGCCCGCGAGCTGATCTGCGACCGTGGTCTCGACCGCGCGGCCGTCGAAGGTCACGCGCCACCGCGCGAACGGTTCGATGCACTCCAGCTGGAGGGGACCGGCTCCGAGCACCCGCGCGCGACCGTCGGCGCCTTCGGGTGGATGGGGTGTCTCGTTGCCCCACGACACCAGCACCCGGCCGTCGGGGAACGCGACATTGAACATGATGGTGCGTTCGGTGGCCCACGTCGCGCCGACGGCTTCGACCGCCACCCGAGGAAGGCCGAAGCGGCCGGCGTCGTCCCAGATCCACATCGACGCGCCTTCGCGCCGAGTCGGGTCGGCCGGTGCCGCGGGAGTCACGTAGTCGCTCATCGGGTCGAGGCCACCGGTCAGATCAAGTTCCATGGCGCTCCGATCACGTTCCGCGTGTGCCGTCGACGCGCACGTCGAAGGCATCGATGTACTCCGCGAACTCATCCCGTACCGCGCGCTGCGGTCAGGCCGAACTGCTCGAGCGTGTACTCATGCGCCCCGTGACTGCCCTGGCGGTTCTCGGCGAGCCACGACTCGACGCGGGCAGGGAGATCGTCGGGGAAGGGACGATCGAGGAACTCGTAGATCTCGACGAGCGTGCCGATCGGGTCGTCGTTCAACGACTGGTGGTGGACGTCGAAGAACCGTTCGCTCCCGACCCGATCGCGTGCTTCCATCTCGCGCCGCTTGCCGATTGCGAAGTGCTCGAGGAAGAACGGGCCGACGGTCGTGAGGTCGATCGGCTCCCGCGTCTTGTCGGGGTACTGGCTCGTGATGATGCTGCACGCCGATGGGATCGCCTGCACCGGATCGCGATGGGTGACGACGAACCACGCGTCGGGGTAGGCGTGCACGAAGGCGTCGACGTGGAAGTTGTAGTGCGGCGCCTTGAGCAGCCAGTGCGTCGGTGGACGCCGCGAGTGCAGCAGCATCAACGCGCGGGCGTGGTACTCGAAGCACGGGGTCATGTCGCATGTGCGCCACCAGGAGATGTACGAGAACAGAGGGTCGGCCGCCTGCATCGCCTTGACGTCGAGGCCCAGCAGGTCGAAGTCCTCCTCGGGGCCGAGCGGATCGAACAGGTGCATGACCATGAGCGGTGAGTGCACGCCGCGCAGTTGCTCCTTCAGGCGCGCGGCGTGTGCGTAGCGCGGGTCGTCCTGCTCGTGCGCGCCGTCGATCGGCGGCACGGGCTCGGCTGCCTCGAACGAGCGCAGCGCTCGGAAGGTGGTGTCGAGGGCGAGCATGTTCACCAGCGCGGACGTGCCCGTGCGCGGCACGCCCATCACTGCGATCGGGCCCTGCACCGGGGTGTGGGCGACGTCGGGGTAGCGGTGGTACCAGTCCTCGATGCGGAGCCGGTTGGAGAGCCGACGCACGAGCATCACGCGGTACTGCTCGACTGCGCCAGGCGTGAGCTTCGCGTCGCGTGCCATCGCCACGAGGAAGACGTCGAGCCCTTCGCGGTAGCTGTCGCCTCCGAAGTCGGTGAGCGCGGTCTCGGTGCACGCCTGCTCGATGACGTCATCCGCGGTCGGGATTCGAGCGCTCATCGCCGGTGACGTCAGGGGCGGGCGCCGTGGATGCGCTCGGTGATGCGTGACGCGGCGCCGAGGAGGGGCGCGACGTAGCCGTCGATCTCGTCAGAGGTGAGGTCGTGCGGGAAGCCGGTGAGGCCGATGACGAGCGCGACGGATCGGTCGGGCCCGAACACCGGCACCGACAGCTGAGCAAGCCGGTGGGAGCCCGGCTCTTCGCCCTCCGGGAGCAGGTACTCCTCGTGGAGCAGCTGGTTGATCTGCTCGTGCTCGGCCAGGCCGCTGCCGCCACGCTGTTGGTCGGCGCGCAGCTGCGCGAGCACGTGCGCCAGCCGCTCCCGGCTCCGGATCTCGAGCGTGACCGAGTAGCCCCGCTGGCGTACCGCGTCGATCGACGCGAGGTAGCGCTTGCGCTCGGGCTCGGGCAGCTTCCCGGCGCGCGCCAGCCAGGCGTCGATGGCGTCGGTGTCGGACCACGCCACGAACGCGATCCCGAACGGGGGGCAGATCGGCACGGTCTGGCCGACCCGGATCGAGCCACCGAATCGGCTCGCCGGGCCGGCGCGGGCGACGATGATCATCTCGGCCCCGGCCGCGACCGCGGCGATGCACTCGAGGCCGGCATCGGCCGCGACGCGCTCGATCTCGGGGAGCGCCTCGTCGACGACCTTCAAGCTCGCGAGCGCGGCTTCGCCCAGCGGGATGAGCGCGGCGCCGAGCGAATAGGTCTTGGTCCGCGGGTCGCGCCGTACGAACCCACCTTCCTCGAGGCCCATGAGCACCGACTGGCACGTGGCGCGGTTCATGGCGAGCGCGCGCGCGAGCTCCGACACGCTGTACGACGCGTCACGGTTGCCCGCGAGGTAGTTGAGGAGCTGCGTGGCGCGGCGCGCCGACGGCGACGGCCGAATCCCCGCGGTGCGGTCGTCGGATGCCGCCGGCATCTAGAGGATCACCTTCGCGTCCTTGAGCTTCACGAGCTCGTCCCAGTCGAGGCCGAGGTCGAGCAGCACCTGCTCGGTGTGCTCGCCGAACTCAGGTGCGCGCTCGGGCGCTTCGAGCTCGCCGTCGAACTGCGTCGGGACCGCGACGACGTGGTCGTCGCGGTCGTTGATCTTCGGCAGGTAGCCGTTGGCCAGCACCTGTTCGTCGTCGTAGAGGTCCTGCACCGACTGCATGGGCTCCCAGGGCGCGTCGAGCTCGGCCACGATGCGGCGCCAGTCGTCGTAGTCCCGTGACGCGAACACCTCGGCAAGGATCGCGAGGCATTCGCGCGCGTTCTGCGTGCGCGCGCCTCCTTCGCGGAAGCGCTCGTCGACCGCGAGGTCGCCACGGCCGATGTGTCGGCAGAACGGGTCCCAGTAGCGGTCGGGCTCCATGAACACGAGCGCGATCCACCGACCGTCCGCGGTCTTGAACGTTCCCGCCAGCGGGCTCTGCTGCGGCGCGCGCGTCGTCGCGCCGCCCACGTAGCCGGGGTTGAACGCCGAGAGCACGTCGGAGGAGAGCGTCCACATCGCGGTGGCGAGCAGCGACGTGTCGACGACCGACGGCTCGCCGGTGCGCTCGCGCTTGTACAACGCCGCGGCCACCCCGAACGCGAGGTTCATCGCCGCGGTGTGATCGCCGAACGCGGGGCGCATGGCGACAGGCTGGGTCGCGTCGGCGGTGGTGAGGGTCGCGCCGACGCCGCCGCGCGCCCAGAACGCCGACGCGTCGTAACCAGGGCGGTCGGCGTGCCGGCCGCGCGCGCCGAAGCCGTGGCCGCGCGCATAGATGACGCGCGGGTTGCGCGCGCGCACGCCGTCGACGTCGAGGCCGTAGCGCGTGAGCGTGCTCGACCGGAAGTTGGTGAGGAACACGTCGGCCTGCTCGATGAGCCGGAACAGGATCTCGAGGCCCTCCGCCGAGGCGATGTCGATGGCGAGGCTCTTCTTGCCGCTGTTGTTCTGCTCGACTCGTGGGTTGTAGGTGCCGGTCTGCTGCCCGAGCGATGCGGTGAACAGCCCGCGCAGCGGGTCACCACCCCCGAGCCGCTCGATCTTGACCACCTCGGCCCCGAGGTTCGAGAAGACCGCGCCCGCCGCCGGGACGAACACCCACTGGGCGAGCTCGACGATCTTGATGCCTTCGAACATGGGTGTAAGGTAACACTGATTCAGCACCGGTGCTGGCATGTTGTCAGCCGGCCGAACCTTCAATCACCGTCGCAAAGGGGGCCTCATGCTGGACCTCGACTGGCTCATCTCGGTCGACGACCACGTCATCGAGCCGGCGAACGTGTGGCAGGACCGCGTGTCGGCCAAGTTCAAGGACGTGGCGCCCAAGCTCGTCTCCGACGACGACATGGACTACTGGGAGTTCAATGGCCGGCGTGCGCCCACCTCGGGGCTGTCGGTCGCCGCCGGCCGCAAGAAGGAGGAGTTCAGCCCGCTGCCGATGTCGTACCGCGACATGCGCGATGGCTGCTACGACTCCCTCGCCCGGCTCGAGGACATGAACCGCGCCGGCGTGCTCGCGTCGCTGTGCTTCCCGTCGTTCCCCCGATTCTGCGGTCAGGCGTTCTCCGAGATCGACGACGCCGAACTCGGCATGGCGTGCATCCGCGCGTACAACGACTGGATGATCGAGGAGTGGTGCGGCTCCGCGCCCGGTCGCTACATCCCGCTCGTGATCATCCCGCTGCGCGACCCCGCCGCCGCGGCGGTCGAGATGGCGCGGTGCGCCGCGATGGGCGTGCACGCGTTCGCGTTCTCGGAGAACTGCGAACCGCTCGGCCTTCCCACCATCCACGACAAGGACGGCTACTGGGACCCCGTGATGCAGGCGGCCAACGACCTGGAAATGGTGGTGTGCATGCACGTGGGCTCGTCGTCCACGCTGCCGCGCATCGCGCACGACACGCCGACGCTCGCCAACCTCGCGTGGGGCGCGGTCCGCACGGCCGGCTCGATGCTCGACTGGCTCTTCTGCGACTACTTCGACCGCATGCCGAACCTCAAGATCGCGCTGTCGGAGGGCAACATCGGGTGGATCCCGTACTTCCTCGAACGCGCCGAGCAGGTCGTCGACAAGCAACGGCACTGGGTCTCCCGCGGCGTCGGCTTCGCCGCCTACGACGGCCAGATGGCGGGACAGAAGTCGTCGCTCGACACCTTCGACGTGCGCGCCCGCTTCCGTGACCATGTGTTTGGCTGCTTCATCGACGATGTGCACGGGATCGCCAACCTCGCCACCATCGGTGAGGACAACGTGATGATCGAGACCGACTACCCGCACACCGACTCCACCTGGCCCGAGTGCATCGATCTCGCTCACAAGCGGCTCGGTCACCTGCCGCCCGAGGTCCAGTACAAGATCCTCCGGGGCACCGCGGAGCGGCTGTTCCACTTCGAGCCGGCCGAGCCACCCGCCACCCGCTGACCGTTACTCTCCCGGGATGCAGTTTCACCTGGGTCTCCCGACCGACAACGTTGCCAAAGCGTCGGAGTTCGTGACCGCCGACGCCATCGCCGAGATGTCCCAGGCCGCGGAGGCGGCTGGGTTCTCGAGCGTGTTCGTCACCGAGCACCCGTTCCCCGAGGACGAGTGGATGCGCAGCGGCGGGCACCACGCGCTCGACCCGTTCGTCGCGCTGTCGTTCGCGGCGGCGGCGACGTCGACGATCAACGTGATGACGTTCCTGTGCGTCGTCCCGTACCGCAACCCGTTCCTCACCGCCAAGGCCGCGCTGAGCGTGCACGTGCTGTCGGGAGAGCGCCTCATCCTCGGAGTGGGCGCGGGCTATCTGAAGCCCGAGTTCGACGCGCTCGGCGTCGACTTCGACGAACGCAACGAGCTCTTCGACGAGGGTCTCGTCGCGATGAAGCGCGCGTGGGAGGAGGACGGCGTCGAGATGACCGGCCGTCACTTCGTCGCGCGCGGTCACACCATGCTCCCGCACCCGCAGGCGGCGCCGCCGATCTGGGTGGGCGGGAACTCGAAGCGCGCCATCCGCCGCGCCATCGACCTCTGCGACGGTTGGGTCCCGATGCCGTACCCGCGCGAGCTCGGCAACCGCCGCCGCTCCGCGTTCCTCGAGACCGTCGACGACCTGAAGGCCATGCTCGCCTACGCCGAGGGCTACCGCGCCGAAACCGGCGCCACCGGTCGCTTCGACGTGGTCGCGATGCCGTTCCTGCCGTCGAGCCCGGCGTTCCCCGGCTACGACAAGGCGCGGCTGATCGATCACATCGCGGAGCTGCGCGAGCTCGGCATCGTGGGCATCGCAGCGCACGCGCCCGCCGACACGCGCGCGGGTGTCATCGACCGCATCGGCGAGTTCGGGGCGGAGATCATCGCGGCGGTCGGATGACGCACCTCCCGATGGCGGGAGTGCGCGTCGTCGAAGCGGCGCAGTTCACGTACACACCGGCTGCGGGTGCCGTGCTCGCCGACTGGGGTGCCGACGTGATCAAGATCGAGCACCACGTGATGGGCGACGCTCAACGCGGGATGCAAGCGGGGCCCGCGAGCTTTGCAGTGGGCTCGTTCAAGCCGATCATGGAGCACCCGAACCGCGGCAAGCGCAGTATCGGCCTCGCGTTGCACGAGCCCGCGGGGCTCGACGTGTTCTACGACCTCGTGCGCACGAGCGACGTGTTCGTGACGAACTTCCTCCCCGACGCGCGCGAGCGACTCAGGATCGACGTCGACGACGTGCGCGTGGTCAACCCGCGCATCATCTACGTGCGGGGGAGCGCGTTCGGGGCCAAGGGGCCCGACGCCCGCAAAGGTGGCTTCGACTCGAGTGCGTTCTGGTCGCGCGGCGGTGGCGGTGCGGGCATCACGCCGCCCGAGGTGGAGGGAGTGCTCGGCATGCCCGCGCCCGCGTACGGCGACTCGATCGGTGGGATGACGATCGCGGGCGGCATCGCGGCTGCGCTCTTCGCGCGTGAGCGTACGGGCGAGGGTGCAGTGGTCGACGTGTCGCTGCTGGCGCTCGCGGCATGGGCCGGCGCGCTGGCCGTCGACATCGCGCTGCTGTCGGGCGAGCCGTACCCGGTGCAGCCGTTGTCGACGGTGAGCGCGCTCTACAACCCCGTCGTGGGCAACGTGCAGACGTCCGACGGGCGCTGGCTGAACCTGGCGATGCTGCAACCGGGGCGGTACTGGGCGGACTTCTGCCGCCACATCGAGCGGGACGACCTGATCACCGACGCCCGCTTCGCGACCGTCGAGGCGCTGATGGCGAACGCACGTGAGGCAGCCGAGATCGTGAAGGCGGAGATCGCGACGCGCACGTTCGCGGAGTGGATCGAACGGTTCCAGACCCTCGACGGCCAGTGGGCGCCGGTGCAGAACAGCCTGGAGCTCGGGAACGACCCGCAGCTCCGGGCCAACGGGTTCGTCGCGTCGGTCGTCGACGCCGACGGCATCGAGCGCGAGCTGGTGACGAATCCGGTGCAGTTCGACGAGACCGCGCCCGCGCTCCGTCGGGCGCCGATGTTCTCGGAGCACGGCGAGGAGATCCTGCGGGAGCTCGGCCGGACCGACGACGAGATCATCCAGCTCAAGCTCGACAACGTCGTGACCTGAATTTCTGGCTCGCTCAAGGTTCGCCCACTCAATCGGGCATTGCCGACAAGTCCGGCAGCGAACCTTTCGTTCGCTAGAGGCGGCCGTCGTCGCGGAGGTCTTCGGGGACCCATGACGGGGAGCGGCGCTCCTTGAACGCAGCGAAGCCCTCGATGGTCTCGGGGTTCCCGATGCTCGCTTCCATCGCGATGCGGTCCCACTGCCCGTAGTAGGCGTCGACGTTCTGCTTGATCGCGGTGCGCGCGTTGGGTGCAGTGCGGCAACACGCGACGAGTGCGGCCCACGACTCGTGCATCAACTCGTCGTGCGGAACCATGCGCGCGACCAGCCCCCACGACTCCGCGGTCGCGGCGTCGATCTTGCGCCCGGTGTAGAGCAAGTCACGCGCACGGGCGGGCCCGATCTGGCGGGGGAGGATCTGCCCGTAGTTCGTGTCGGCGTAACCCCGCAGCAACTCGGGCGCGCGGAATGTCGCGCGATCACTCGCGATCGCGACGTCACTCAACATCGCGATCATCATCCCGCCGCCCTGACAGATGCCGTTGACCGCGCTCACGACGGGTTTGCGCGACCGACGAATCGTGTCGAACGGGGTGAGGTCCATGCCGAGCCAGCGTGGGACGTCACCCCACGCGTCGGGGCTCGCGCCACCGAGGTCGCCACCCGGGATGAACACGTCGTCGACACCGGTGATGAGCAGCCCCGCGAGCTCCGGCGATTGGTTCACGTGCTGCACCGCGTAGCGGATCCCGAAGTACATGTACGCCGTGAGCGCGTTGCGCGCTTCCGGCCGGTCGACGGTGACGAGCGCGAGCGGCCCGCGTCGTTCGAAGCGCAGGAACTGCGAGCCCAGCCAGTCGCCCTCGGGTGGACCAGTGCGCGGCTCGGGGCTCATCGGCCGAACCCTACAGCGAGCTACGTTCCGCCTGGATCGCCGAGCGCGGCAGGCCGGCTCACCAGCAACGGGCGCGGGCACGAGTGCACGACGTCGGTGGCGACGCTGCCCAGGGTGATCCGGGCCAAACCGGTGCGGCCGTGTGTGCTCATCGCAACCAGCAACGGGCGAACATCGTCCACGACGTCGCGGATCGCGCCGGCGGGATACGAGCTGCGGACCACGCGCGCCGTGGTGCCCTCGCCGAAGTACTCGATCACGTCGTCGATGTCCTTGGTCGGTGCCTGCGCGCCCGGGACGTCGAGTGGGTGCAACACGTGGACCACCGTCACGAGCAGCCCGAGCGCGCGCGCCCAGGCGCGCGCCGGAGCGAGGATCGCGTCGGCGGATTCGGAGCCGTCGTGGGCGACGACCATCCAGCCGTTGTCGTTCGGCTCGTCGACGTAGTCCGGCCCGAGGAGCACGACGGGCGTGGCGACGCGACGGACGACGTCGTTGGCCACGCTGCCGAGCGCGGCGGAGACGACACGACCATGACCGTGCGTCGACATGCACACGGCGGCATTGGGCATCCACGCGACCAGGTCGGCGACGGCCGCACCCGCGTGGTCGTCCTGGGCCAACACCGTCTGGACGCGCGCGTAACCGCACCCGTTCGCGGCCTCAGCGAGCCAGGCCGGCGGGATGTCGCGCAACTCCTCGTCGTCAGTGAGCGGGGTGGTCATCAGAACGAGATCGGCATCGAAGCTTCCCGCGAGGTCCGCCGCCACCGAGACCGCGCGCAACGCGAACTCGGAGCCGTCGAGCGGCACCACCACGGTCTTCGGGATCGAGTCGGCGACCATGACGTCATTCTGGTCGACGCGCCGAGCATCGTGTAGGGGCGAAGGTCCCGTCAGGACCGGTGCCGGACGAACAGCAGGCGGGCGACCGCCAACGACGCGGTCAGGGCCACGAGGATCACGAGGCCGCGCTCGTCGTCACGCGCGAGCTCGACGACGAGGACGCCGATCGCGGCCGCGGCACCGCCCGCGCTGGCCCAGGCGACGGCGCGTTGGACACGGCGGGGCGCGGTGCGGGCCTGCAGGAAGTTGACGAGCGTGTAGACGGCCAGGAACGCGCCCGAGCCGAACGCGATCACCTCGGTGATGCCCGGCAGCATGGCCATGCTCGCGCCCGCCAGCGCGATCGCCGCGAGCGCCGCGATGGGCAGACCGCGCTTCTCCCGGCCGAGCGCGGCCGGGAGCTCGCCGGACGCGCTCGCGTCGCGGACGAGCCGGGCGGTGGAGAACAACGTCGCGTTGATGGCCGAGCCGGTCGCGAGCACTGCACCGGCGATCGCGGCCCACCGGCCGAACGAACCCAGGGCCGCTTCGCCGACTACGGCGAATGCGATCTCCTTGCTGGCCACGATGTCGTGCTTGCTCACGAGCATCTGTGCGCCGAGCGTGACGGAGATGTAGATGACGGCGACGATCCCGACGGAGAGCAGGAGCGCCCGACCGACGGTGCGCTCCGGGTCGCGGATGTCGTCGTGGTCGTAGGAGATGAGCTCGAAGCCTTCGTAGGCGAAGAACACCGTCGCCGCCCCGAGGAACAGGCCGCCGACACCGCGGTCGGCGAGCGGCGACAAGCGGCTCGACGCGAACTGCCCGATGCCGATCGCGGCGACGCCGGCGAGGATCACGAGCTTGGTGAGCACGATCGCGTCCTCGGTGAGGCTCGAGACCCGGATGCCGCGCAGGTTCACGAGCAGGAACACGAGGACGATGCCGATCGACAGGAGCCGAGCTCCGGCGGTGTCGACGCCGAAGGCGGCGGCCGCGTACCGCCCGAACGTGAACGAGTACACCGCCATCGCGACCATGTAGCCGAAGACGAGCAGCCACAGCAGCCAACCCGCAAGCTCCGGGTGCCCCTGCTCGCGGAGCTGCACGAACGGGCCGCCGGAGCGCCCGGTCCGGGCGGTCACGCCCGCGTACGACCACGCGGTACCCGCGGCCAGCAGTGCCCCGAGGACGAAGCACGCGAACGCGAGGTTGCCCGCGAGCGTGATCGCGACGCCGAGAACGCTGAAGATCCCACCGCCGATCATCCCGCCGACGCCCATCGCGGTGGCGTCCCACAACCCGAGCAGACGGGCCTGACCGGCTCGGCTGGCCGTCTTCGGGTGGTACGGGCCGGTTGGCGAATCGGTCACCGGGTCATCCTGCCGCCGAATCCGTTGTGCGAACGGGACCTTGGCCCCTATGCGTGGCGACCACGAACGGTCAGGATCTGGTCATGACGCCGAACGGAGCGACCTCGGTGGGCCGGGGTCACCCACACGTGATCCCACACTCGTTCCGGATCGGGCGCATCGCGGGCATCGAGATCCGGGTGCACATCACGTTCTTCCTGCTCGTCCCCCTGTTCGCGCTCGCGGGCGCTGCGCCCGGTGGGTCGGGCGCGCTGGCCGGCGTCGCGTGGCTCGTCGTGATCTTCGCGTGCGTGCTCGTGCACGAGTTCGCGCACTGCCTGGTGGGACGGCCACGTGGTGCCGTCGTCCACGAGATCGAGCTGCTCCCGATCGGCGGCGTCTCGAAGCTGGAGCAGCTGCCCGAGGACCCCCGAGACGAGTTCGCGATGGCGATCGCCGGGCCCGCGGCGAGTGTCGGGATCGCAGTCGTGGCGGGGGTGCTGGCGTGGGCGCTGTCGCTGCCGTTGCTCCCCATCGACTTCCTCGGCGGCTCGATCCTGGTCGGGCTCTTCTGGTTCAACCTGCTCGTCGCCGCGTTCAACCTGCTGCCCGCGTTCCCGCTCGACGGGGGCCGGGTGCTGCGCTCGCTCCTCGAGCGCCGCCTCGATCTCGAGCAGGCGACGCACGTCGCGGCCCGCGTCGGTCGCTGGGTCTCCGTGGCCTTCATCGTGGTGGGGCTGTTCTGGGATGTCTGGCTCGTCATCATCGGTGTCTTCGTCTACTTCGGCGCGGCCGCGGAGGAAGCGGCGACCATCGTGCACGTTCGCCTGCAGGGTCGCCGCGTCGCGGACGCGATGCTGCTCGAGCCGCGCGTCGTGGATGTGGATGCCGATCTCGACCAGCTCCGTGAGCTGGTTCGGCGGAGCAGCCAACGGGTGTTCCCCGTCGTCGGTCCCCGAGGGTACGAAGGCCTGCTCGAGGCCGACTCCGTCGACGTCGATGTGGTCGGGCTCGGCTCGCAGGCAGGTACGGCGGCCGAGCTCGTCGAGCGCGACGCGCCGGTGCTTGCTGCCACGGATGGTCTCGAGGCATGCCTCCTGTCCGTGACGGCTGCACCGGCGCGCGCGCTCGCGGTCCTGGACGGTCCCGAGGTGGTCGGGATCCTGCGCGTCGAGGAGGTCGAGCAGCTCATGACGCGACTGGCCCGTGAAGAGAAGGCCCGAGTCCGCCGAGGACGGCGATGACCAAGACGGTGTACGTGCCGCTCGACGGCTCGGAGCGGGCGCAGACCGCGCTCGGGCCGGCTGTCGCCGTCGCCGACCGCACGGGTGCCGCCCTCGTCCTGGTCGGCGCGCCCTGGGGCGATGGCAGCCCGGACGCACCGCGCCGGTACCTCGATGCGCAGGTGGCGTGCCTCGCGCGGCCCGCTCGCACGTGGTTGGTGCCCGAAGGAGACCCCGCCGAAGCCGTGCTCCTCGCGGCCGAGGCACCGGATGCCCTGGTGTGCATGGCCACGCACGGCCGCGGGGCGTTGGCCGGTGCCGTGCTCGGGAGTGTCGCTGAGCACGTCGTGCGTCACAGCCCGACGCCCGTCATGGTGGTCGGGCCCGAGCTCGACCCGGCGTGGGGACTGAGCCCCGCACCGACGGTGCTCGTGGGCGTCGACGGGTCGGAGCCCGCGCGACGAGCCGCGCTCGCGGCCGGTGAGCTCGCGCGATCCACCGGAGGGCGCGTTCACCTCCTCGAGGTCGTGCGCCCGAGCGACGTCGTCGTCACCGGCCGCGCGCACGAGCCACACGTCGGCGGTCTCGAGTCGTTGGCGGCCGAGCTGACCGCCCACGGCGTCACGACGGACTACGAGATCGTCGACGGGTATGACGCCGCGGACATGCTCATCCGGGCCGTCCGCGAGGGCGGCGCGGCGATCATCGCGGTCGGGAGCCACGGGCGCTCCGGAGTCTCCCGTGCTGCGCTGGGGAGTGTGTCGATGCGGACGGTGCGTCATGCCCCGTGCCCGGTACTCGTGGTCGGGCCGGAGTGCGCGGCGGAGGGCTGAGGTCGACGGGTCAGTCGGCGGGAGCGTCGGGTGCCGTCGCCGCGTCGGACGCGAGGCGCGCCGCGAACACCGCGGCCTGGGTGCGGCGTTCCATCCCGAGCTTGGCGAGCAGGTTCGACACGTAGTTCTTCACCGTCTTCTCGGCGAGATGGATCTCCGCCGCGATCTGGCGGTTCGTCAGGCCGTCGGCGATGAGCACGAGGATGCGCCGCTCCTGCCCGGTCAGGCGGGCGATCCGCTCGTCCTCGGCGGGTGGCGTGCGCAATCGCTCGCGCACGCGGTCGGCGAGCGCCGGGTCGATCAGCGATTCGCCCCGGGACGCGCGTCGTACTGCGTCGACGATGTCGGTGCCGCGGATCTGCTTGAGGAGGTAGCCGGACGCGCCGGCGACGATCGCCTGGAGCAGCGCTTCGTCGTCGGAGAACGACGTGAGCATGAGGCAGGCGACCTCGGGATGGTGCGAACGGATCTCCCGGCACACCTCGACGCCGTCGCCGTCGGGAAGCCGCACGTCGAGCAGGGCGACATCGGGGCGGGTCGGAGGGATCCGGTTGATCGCCTGCTCCGCGGTGTCGGCCTCCCCGACCACTTCGATGTCGTCCTCGGCTTCGAGGAGCTCGCGCACCCCCCGGCGCACGACCTCGTGATCGTCGAGGAGGAACACCCGGATCGGGCCGTCGGCCATGAGGCGAGATGCTACCGGGGTCGCTGGCCCGACGGCCGCAGGGAGCGGGCAAGCGCGGAGAATGGGACCTCTGCCCCTGTCGCGCCCACTTGGACGGGTCGAGGATGGTGGGAGTCCGCCGATGTGCGTGCGAGGAGGTCGGACGATGGCACGATTCCGGAACCGGAGTGAGGCCGGGGAGCTGCTCGCGGTGAAGCTCGAGTCCCTGCGCGACGAGCAACCGGTCGTCTTGGCACTCCCGCGCGGCGGAGTGCCCGTGGCCGCCGCGATCGCGCGCGCGCTGCATGCGCCCCTCGACGTGATGATCGTGCGCAAGCTCGGGGTGCCGTTCCAGCCCGAGTTGGCGATGGGTGCCATCGGCGAGGGCGGCGCGCGCGTGCTGAACGACGACGTGATCAAGGCCACGAGGATCGAGCCACGCGAGATCGTGGAGGCGGAAGCACGCGAACGGTTGGAGGTCAGCCGTCGGGCGCGCCGCTACCGTGGTGACGCGCCGATGGTCGCGCTCGAGGGTCGTACCGTCCTGATCGTCGACGATGGCATCGCGACCGGGAGCACCGCGCGTGCAGCCCTGCAGATCGCGCGGGCCCACGGTGCGCGCCGAGTGGTGCTCGCGGCCCCCGTCGCGCCTCCGGAGGTCGTCGAGGAGATGGCGCGCGAGGCGGACGAGGTCGTGGTGCTCGACACACCGAGCCCGTTCTTCGCCATCGGGCCCTGGTACGACGACTTCTCGCAGACGACCGACGAAGAGGTGTGTCGGCTGCTCGACGCGAGCCGCGTCAGCATCGGCTCGGCGACGTTCCCGCACGATCACGACGTCGTCGTCTCGGCCGGGCCGTTGCGCCTTCCCGGGCATCTCGTGATCCCGACCGCCGCACGCGGGATCGTGATCTTCGCCCACGGCAGTGGCAGCAGCCGGCACAGCCCCCGCAACGTGCAGGTCGCGCGCTATCTCCGGACTGCGGGACTCGGCACGTTGCTCTTCGATCTGCTCATGCCCGAGGAGGCCGTCGACCGTGCGAACGTGTTCGACATCGAGCTGCTCGCGGTCCGGCTCCTCGCGGCGACTCGTTGGCTGCGGTCGCAGCCCGCCACCGCCGAGCTCCCGATCGGCTACTTCGGGGCCAGCACCGGTGCGGGCGCAGCGTTGTGGGCCGCGGCCGAGGAGCCACTCGTGGATGCGATCGTCTCACGTGGCGGACGACCGGATCTCGCGGGGGCGAGGCTCGCGGCGGTGGTCGCGCCGACTCTCCTGATCGTCGGTGGCGAGGACCGCACGGTGCTGCGGCTCAACGAAGACGCAGCCGCGCAGCTGCGCTGCGAGCACCAGCTCGACGTGGTTGGCGGCGCAACCCATCTGTTCGAAGAAGCGGGTGCGCTCGAGCAGGTCGCCGATCTCGCCCGTGACTGGTTCCTCACCCACATGGGGCGGCAGCGGCTCCCGGTGCTGAATGGGAGCCGGCCCTCATGAAGCGGGCTCCAGGCGCAGCTTGACGTCGACGACGACCGCGCCACTTGGTGAGGCGATCACGGGATTGCAGTCGAGTTCGACGAGCTCGGGCAGCGCCTCGGCGAGCTGGCTCACCCGAGTGAGCACGTCGGCGAGGCCCTCGGTGTCGACTGGCAGCGATCCGCGGTAGCCGAAGAGCAGCGGGGAGCCCCGCAGCGACCCGAGCATCTCGTGGACGTCCACATCGGTGAGTGGAGGGAGCCGCAAGGCCGTGTCGCGTTGCAGCTCTGCGGCCACCCCGCCCATCCCGAACACCACGAGCGGGCCGAACTGAGGGTCGCGCGTGACGCCGATGATGAGCTCGACCCCCGGGTCGGCCATGGCCTGCAGGTTCGCGCCAGCCATCGTGTCTCCGAGCGTGCCGAGCATCGTCGCGAACGCGTCGCGCACTTCTTCGCCGGTCCGGAGCCCGAGACGGACGCCGCCGACGTCCGTCTTGTGCACCAGTGCCGGGGAGGCGGCCTTGAGCGCGACCGGGTATCCGATGCGCTCGGCGGCAGCCACCGCGGCGTCGGGCGTGTCGGCCGCTTCGGTGCTGATCACGGGGATGCCGAAGGCGGTCAGGATCTCGGTGGCCGCGTCCTGCCGGGCCCACGTGCCCTCGGGATGGGAGTCGAGGGTCGACGCGACGATCGCGCGGGCGTGAGCCACATCGATGCCCTCGAGCGCGGGCACGATCCCCGCGGGACGGCGGCGCCACACGCCGAGGCGGGCCGCCCGGCCCAGCGCGCGCGCCGCCGATTCGGGGAACGCGAACGTCGGCACGGTGGGGCTGGGAGCTCGGTCGCCGAGCATGCCCGCGGGATGGTCGAGCCCGAGGAAGCAGGCCGCGATCGGCTTGCCGTGGTCCGTGCGCGCCACGTCGAGCAGCGCGGTCGCGACGTCCTCGGGCCGGGTCACGAGCGGAGACACGTAGATCACGAGCAGTGCGTCGACCTCGTCGCACTGGAGGAGGATCTCGGCGCCGGCGCGGAAGACCTCGGCTCCGGCCGATGCGATCAGGTCGACGGGGTTCTGGACCCCGGCGCCGGGTGGCGCGATCGCGGCGAGGCGGCGCTGGACCGCGCTCGACAGCTCCGGTACATCGAGGCCTGCCGCGACACAGGCATCGGCCGCGAGGATCCCGGGCCCACCGCCGTTGCTCATGATCGCGACGCGCGTCCCGCCGGGCACTGGTTGGTGCGCCAGCAGGGACGCGGTGTCGAACAGCTCTTCGAGGGTGTCGACTCGGATGACGCCGGTGTGATGGAGGAGCTCGTCGACGGCGACGTCGACGTCGGCAAGGGCCGCGGTGTGTGACCGCGCGCCGCGTGCGCCCGCCATCGTCCGCCCGCTCTTCATCGCGATGATCGGTTTGCGAAGCGAGATGTCGCGGGCCAGCTGCGAGAACTTGCCGGGGTTTCCGAACGATTCCAGGTACAGGAGGATGACGTCGGTGTCGGGATCTTCGGACCAGTACTGCAAGAGGTCGTTGCCCGAGACGTCGGCCTTGTTGCCGAGCGAGACGAACGTCGACACACCGAGCCCGTACGCGTGAGCCCGCGCGAGCAGCTCGATCCCGATCC
The DNA here is from genome assembly GCA_963721435.1 of uncultured Actinomycetes bacterium. Taxonomy (GTDB): domain Bacteria; phylum Actinomycetota; class Acidimicrobiia; order IMCC26256; family DASPTH01; genus CAVRJC01. The sequence continues at coordinate 217,169 of CAVRJC010000012.1, read as the reverse complement.
CCCCTGACTGCGACGCGAAACCGAGACGGCCTGGTTCGGGTGCGACCGGTGAGAATGTCGCGTTCATCGCCACTGCCGGGCTCGTATTGACCACGCCGACACAGTTCGGGCCCACGATCCGCATGCCGTGCTCGCGGGCGACGGCCACGATCTGATCCTGGAGCAGCTTGCCGCCGGCGAGCTCGGCGAAGCCGCCCGAGATGACGACGATGCCGTGCACCCCCTTCTCCGCGCACTGCCGGATGACGTCGAGCACGCCGTGCGCCGGGACCGCGATCACCGCCAGATCGACCGGCCCCGGGATGTCGACCACGCCGGGGAAGGTCTCGACGCCGTCGATCTCGGATGCGTGGGGGTTCACTGCGTACAGGGCGCCCGTGAAGCGGCCGGCAAGGAGATTGGTGAGGACCCCTCGTCCGATCGATCCCTCCCCTCGACTCACGCCGACCACGGCGATCGAAGACGGCGCCAGGAGGCGCGCGACCGAACGAGCGACCGCCGCGTGCTCGCGCGCGTCATCGGTCACGGCGACGCGAATGTGCGCCCGGAGATTGTGTCGGTGGCGATGCGGACGAACGCGTCGTCCGTCGACGTGGCCCATGGCAGCAACGGAGCCGCGTCGAATCTGCTCGAGCTCGATCAACTCGGCCCGTCCCACCACGAGGACACTCCAGCCATGCAGATCGTCGCGGTCGACGGCGTCGGCTTCGAACGCGACGATTGCGTCCGCGACGACCTTGGCCAGGAGGGTGTCGCCGGAGGTCCTGAACACGACGTGATCGTCCAATATCGCGTAACGGACCGGGATGATCGCGGGCAGTGCCCGGACGCTCACGCCGACCCGGCCGATCTCGGACGTCTCGAGAAGCGCGCGGCATTCCTCCTCCGACAAATCGCGAAGCCGCTCGGCGCTCATTCGTTCATTCAACGCCGTGGTGCGGAACCGGGGAAGGGCACAAGGTCCCGAGGTCTCGCACGGGAGTGCGTCAGCTGGTCGGCACGACGCTCCACTCGAAGTGGGTCCCCCCGGTCGGGGCAGGTTTGACGACGCAGGTCCCTCCCAGCGCAACCGCACGGTCGACGGCGTTGCGGAGCCCGTTCCCGGTTCCCGGGATGCCCGCAACGCCGATGCCGTTGTCGGCGACCCGGAGCGTGATCGCGTGCGCGTCGGCGGCGAGGTGGATGTCGACCTCGGTCGCGTGTGCATGGCGGGCCACGTTCGAGAGGGCCTCGCGCAGCACCGCGAGCACCTGCTCGGCGATCGGAGCGCCGATGGAGTCGACCGGGCCGTCGAACCGGATCCGCGGCTCGAACCCCAGCGCGGCGCGCTCCTCGGCCACGATCTCGAGCGCGGAGCTCCTGACGCTCGAGTGCTCCGTGCGTCGATCCTGGAGCCCGAAGATCACCGTGCGGAGCTGGCCGATCGTGTCGTCGAGGTCGTCGACGACCCGGCTCACGCGCTCCGCGGTGTCATGGTCGTCGAGCCGCGAGATCGTTGCTTGCAGGGCCATCCCGGCCGCGAACAGTCGTTGGATCACGAGATCGTGAAGGTCGCGCGCGATGCGCTCGCGGTCTTCGAGGAGTTGGAGCGCCTGGGCAGCTTCGTGGAGCAGCCGCTCCGACTCGAGGCGGTCGGTGATGTCGCGCACCATCGCGATCGCGCCGTCGGCGCCACCGACGACCAGTGGGCTGAGGCTGATCTCGATCGGGAACTCCGTGCCGTCACGCTTGCGCCCGAGCAGCGACAGGCCTGCTCCCATGGGGCGCGTGCGAGGTTCGACCCGGTAGTGAGCGCGATGTGCCGTGTGGACCTCCCGGTACCGCTCGGGAAGCAGGGCCTCGACCGACTGACCCAGGAGATCGGCACGGTCGTACCCGAAGAGCTCCTCGGTCTGACGGTTCACGAGCACGATCGCACCCGACCCGTCGATCATGACGATTCCGTCAGGCGCGGCGTCGACGATGCCCGAAACCAGCCGGTCGTCGCCATCGGAGATCGAGGTCGCCATCGCGCGGCGATGGTAGGCGGCGTTCGGTTACTCGGGGATCACGACCGCCCTCCCGCGGAGCTCGCCGTCCCGCATCTGCTGGTACGCGTCGGGTGCCTGTTCGAGCGAGAAGCGCTGCACGTGGGCGGCGATCATTCCCGTGCGCGCGAGCGCGAGCACCTCGACCAGCTCGGGGATCGAGCCCCAGTACGTGCTCGCGACCGAGACCTCGTAGGGGAGGGTGAAGAAGCCGACCGGCAGCGTGCCGCCGCCGATCCCGACCAGGGTGAGATGCGCGAGCGGACGGGTCACGGCCGCGGCCAACGCGAGCGTCTCGTCCACCCCGACGAGGTCGAGCACGAGGTCCGCCCCGATCCCTCCCGTGACCGCCCTGATCTCTCCGGCGGCGGTGTCGCCGCTCAGGACCGTCACGTGGGCGCCGACATCCCGGGCGAGCTGCAGCGCATGCTCGTCGCGATCGACGACGACGATCGTGGCGGGCGTGAGCGCCGCGAGGATCTGCACCGCCATGTGGCCGAGCCCGCCGGCGCCGATCACTATCGCCGTGGTCCCGGGGGCGAGCAGCGCGAGTGAGCGCTTGATCGCGTGGTAGGGCGTGAGGCCCGCGTCGGTCAGCGGGGCCGCCGCGACGGGATCGAGGTCCCCGAGGGGAACGAGGTAGCGCGCGTGCGGCACGACCATCAGCGGAGCCATCCCCCCGTCGAGCCCGAGGCCACCACCGGCGGGGCCGATCTCGCCCTGGCGCATGCAGTAGTTCTCGAGGCCCTGCACGCACCGGTGGCAGCGACCACAGCCCCACGGCCCGTAGACGGCCACCGGTGTGCCGACCTCGAGCCCCGTGACGCCGGGCCCGAGTGCTTCGACCCAGCCCGCGTTCTCGTGGCCCAACGTGAACGGCGGGCCCCACGGCAGCATCCCGCCGTCGAAGTCGTGCATGAGGTGGAGGTCGGAGTGACACGCGCCGGCGGCTCCGATGCGCACCAGCACGGCTCCCGGCCCGGGCTCGGGCTCGGGCACTTCGGTGAGCTCCGGTTCGTGGTGCCAGCTGGTGAGTCGCAATGCGCGCATATCACAACACTCGTCCGTGCAGTGCGAGAGCGCTAGGGGCGATGGTCCCATCCCCGCTACCGTCGGCGCGTGCCTGACGTCTGCGCGCATCTCGACGATCTCGAGCATGACACGCCGCCCGTGGCGATGGGTTGTGTCGAATGCCTTGCGATCGGCGCCCGGTGGGTCCACCTGCGGCGGTGCGTCGAGTGCGGGCACGTCGGGTGTTGCGACCAGTCCCCGAATCGGCACGCAACCGCGCACTTCCACGAGACCACGCACCCGCTGATCCAGTCGTTCGAGCCCCGCGAAGACTGGTACTGGTGCTATCCCGACGAGATCCTGTTCGAAGTTCCCGGGCGCGGCCCGAGCCCGTCGCATCCGTGAGCTGATGCGGTCGCCGGCGGCCCCCGACCTCGAGACCGGGACGCCCGCGGGTCGGTGGGTCATCGGGGCGTCGGTGCTCGGCTCCGGCGTCGCGTTCCTCGACGGCACGGTCGTGAACGCCGCGCTCCCCGCGATCGGGGCCGACTTCCACGTCGGGCTGGCGTCGCTGCAGTGGGTCATCACCGCCTATCTCCTGACCCTCGGGTCGCTGCTCGTGCTCGGCGGTTCGCTCGGAGACCTCTTCGGACGCCGCCTCGTGTTCGTCATCGGGCTGGGTGGCTTCGGTGCCGCGTCGCTCCTGTGTGGGGTCGCGCCGTCCGACGATCTTCTGATCGCGGCGCGCGCGGTGCAGGGCGCGGCCGCCGCGCTCCTCGTGCCGGGGAGCCTGGCGATCATCTCCGCATCGTTCCGCCGCCAAGACCGCGGCCGCGCCATCGGCGCGTGGGCGGGGTTGGCCGGCGTGGCGACCGCGGTCGGGCCGTTCATCGGCGGGTGGCTCATCGACGCGGTGTCGTGGCGCGCGGTGTTCCTCATCAACCTGCCCGTCATCGCGGTGACGATCGTGATCACGCTCCGCCATGTGCCGGAGACGCGAGACGAGGCGGCCGCGCGGCACGTCGACGGCCTGGGCGGCGCGCTGCTCGCACTCGGCCTCGCGGGCGTGGTCTACGGGCTGATCGAAGGCCCCGGCTCGGCGTGGTCGGGCGCGCCGGTGGTGGCATTGCTCGCGGGCGCGATCGCGCTCGCGTTGTTCCTCGTGGTCGAAGCGCGATCAGTGCACCCGATGGTGCCGCTCGACGTGTTCCGCTCCCGACAGTTCTCCGGCGCCAACGCGGTCACGTTCGCGGTGTACGCCGCGCTCGGCGTCACGATGTTCCTGCTCGTCGTGCACCTGCAGACCGACCTCGGGTACTCGGCGCTCGAAGCCGGCGCGTCGCTGTTGCCGTTGACGGTGCTGATGCTGCTGTTCTCGGCGCGCGCCGGCGCGCTGGCGCAGCGCATCGGCCCGCGGCTCCCGATGACGATCGGTCCCCTGATCGCGGCGGCAGGGATCGCGAAGCTGGCGGGCGTGGAGCCCGGTGTGACGTACTGGTCGGGGGTGTTCCCGGGCGTCGTGGTGTTGAGCGTGGGTCTCGTGTTCACCGTCGCACCGCTCACCGCGACCGTGCTCGCCGCGGTCGAAGACGCCCACGCGGGGATCGCGTCGGCGATCAACAACGCGGTGGCGCGCATCGCGGGGCTGATCATGATCGCGGTGGTGCCGGCGCTCGCGGGGTTGTCGGGCACCGGCGGCTCGCTCGATCTCGACTCGGGGTTCGGTGATGCGCTCATGATCGCCGCGGGCACCTGCGCCGTCGGTGGTGTGATCGCCTGGCTCACCATCCGGCGCGCCGCGCCCGTGCAGACCTCGGTGCGGGCCGACCTCTCCGTGCCGTGCGAGCCGCCCTGCGTCCTGGAGCGACCCTAGAGATAGTCCGGTTCATGAGGTCCTTGGTGGCGAACCAGCCGGGCACCGCGGGGATGAAGCTGGCGACCAGCTGGTTGGCGAGCACCGCGGCCGGGACCCCACCGCGGTGAGCGCCCGACATGCCCACGGCACCGACCGTGCCGCCTCCGGGATGGGGACGAGCGAGCGATGGTGCCGACGACGATGTTGATCGCGAGCAGCGTCCAGTAGTTCAGGCTGCCGCCGAACGCTCGAGGCGCCAGCATCACGGCCGCGTACATCACGCGTTCACCGTGTTGCCGATCATCAGCTCGGCGACCGCGGGGAACGGCGCATGCCAGATCGTGCCGGCCGCGCTCGTGCGGCACGACCTTGCCCGGAGCTTCGGGATGAACCAGATGAAGGCGCCGACGATGAAGAGCAGCGCGACCACGACCAGCACCACGATCGACGATCTCCGACGTCGGGATCTTGCCGGTGTGGATCGACGTCGGCGACAGCACGAGCGCGACGCCGAGCAGCACGATGTTGGCGAAGATGTTCGCGGCGTTGGCGAGCACCGCACCCGACGCCACCGCGGACGCGAGGTCGCAGCCCTGCTTCTGCAGGAACCGGATCTGCGCCGCCATGCCGCCGACCGCGGGCACCGCGAGGTTCGAGAACGACATCGACAGCTGGAGCTCGCTCGTGCGCCAGAGCGGCAGCCGGATGGGCACGGTGCCCATCAGCGACACCGCGGTCGCGACGTTGGTGCCGAACGAGATGATCAGCGCCAGCGGTCAGCCACCACCAGTTGGCGCTCGAGATCGTGTCCCAGAACTCGGCGGGATCACCGACCTGGCTCAACAGCGCGAAGACCGCGATCAGCGTGCCGACGGCCATGAGCAGGCTCGTGGTGTTGACGCGCGCCAGCTGTTGCAGCGGCGGCGCCTCGACGTCTGCCGTCGTGCACACGGCGTCGCGGACCTCGCCGAGCAGCTTCTTGAGGTCGGATCGCGCGTGACGCCCGCGCGGCCGCATGTCGTGGCTCAGCGCCGCCGCTTGCAGGAACGGGCAGTGCTTCGGCGACCGCGTCGTTGCCGAGCACCGCGAGCGCGGCCCGTACCGCTCGCTCGGTCCCGACCAGCTGCGAGAGGCTCACGAGCAGCTCGGCGACGTCGGCGCGTCGGTGATCCGGAGGTCGACGCGGCGGTCGCGTCGGTGAAGTCGATGAGGACGACGCCGTCGGCGCCGAGCACGACGTGCTGCGTGTTCAGCAGGCCGTGCGCGATGTGCGCGGCGTGCAAGCGCTGCACCGCGCGCCAGAGGTCGGTGAGCACGTCGTCGGTGACGCGCGATGGTTCGACGATGGCGAGCCGTGTCCCTTCCGCCGGCCGCACGACGAGCAGTGCCGCGCCCGGCCCTGCCGTTCCCGCCACCATCGACCTGCGCCACCGGCACGTCGGCGCGGTCGGCGAGGAGCAGGGTGTAGGCCTCGTGCTCGACGTCCTCCAGCCGCGTGAGGTGCAACGTCGGCCCGCCGTCCTTGTAGAAGAGGAAGCGCCAGAACTTGGCCAGGAGCTGCGCGTCGGCCTCGTCGCGACCGAGCACGCGGACGCGGAGTGGCCCGTCGTCGTCCTCCGCGACCATGAACGTGCCGCCCCGCGCCTCGGCGTGGGTGAGCTCGACGTTCCGCGCGTCGATCCCGAGCTCCGGCGAGCGCGGCGCCGACCTGCGCGCGCGTCGGTCGTCCACCGGGTGATCCGAAGATCAGGTGCACCGCGGCCGCGACACCCCACCCGAGCACGATGGCCGCGAACACGTCGTTCGGGAAGCCGGTGCCGAGGTACAGCGCCGCCGCGGCCATGAAGAGCACGGTGAGCTGGCCGATCCGGCGAGTCGGCCGGGTGAGGTAGGGCGATGCCGCGCAGATCACCGCGACGATCACCGCGAGCCGCACCACCGGGTACGACGGGCTGTTGTCGAGCCGGGTGACGACCTTGAGCCCCTCGCCGAGGCTCTCGTGCTCGACGAGCATCACGCCGAGCAGGCGGCCGACGAACCACGCGCCGACCCCGGCGAGCACGAGGTCGCGGGCCAGTCGCCACCGACGCGCGACCAGCGCCGCGACGCCGATCAGCCCGACCGCCCACAGCGTGCCGAACCGGTAGAGGAACACGAACAGCGGGCTGAGCGCGTCGGGCATCGTGTTGAAGAACTCGAAGAGGTCGCGTTCGGATTCGGTGAGATCGTTGATGTGGAAGCACGTGGCGGCGACCAGCACGACGGCGAACGAGACGCGGAGCCAGTCGCTCGTGCGCCGGCGGTACGGCTGCTCGGATGCAGGCCCGAATGTCCCGCGGCCTGGCTTGCGCACGGTCTCGGACTCGGTGGCGACGCCCGTCGTCGCGTCGGTCATGGTGCTCGCGGCGGTCTCGGTCGCCTTGCTCAATCGACCGCGGTGACGCCGCCGTCGACCACGATTGCCTGGCCGGTGACGAACGTCGCATCGTCGGACAACAGGAAGCGCGCCACGCGCGCGATCTCCTCGGGTTGGCCGATGCGCCCGAGCACGGATGACGCGACCTGGCGCTCCCGAACTTCGGGGCTCGCCACGCTCGCGAGCATGGGCGTGTCGATGTACCCGGGGCAGATCGCGTTGGCGCGGATGCCGAGCGGGCCGAGGCGCGCGGCGAGGGAACGGGTGAGCCCGACGAGCCCGGCCTTCGACGAGCAGTACGCGGGAATCGCGAAGTGGCCGAGCACCGCCTCGATCGACGCGATCCCGACGATCGCGGATCCTTCGTTCGCGCGCAGGTCGTCGAGCAGCAGCTGGGTGATGCGCGCGTGCGCGGTGAGGTTGACGGCGAGCACGGCGTCCCAGTTGGCCCAGTCGATGTTGCCGATGGGCTCCGCGATGACGATCCCTGCGGCATGCACGAGGCCGCCGATCGACGGGAGCTCCGCGCGCGACGCGTCGACCGCGGCCGCGAGCTCGTCGGCATCGGTCACGTCGACCGCCACGCCCACCGCGGGCACGCCGAGCGCGCGGACTTCGGTCGCGACCACGGCGGCACCGTCGCCGTTCTTGTCCCAGACCGCGACGGGACGTCCGACCTCCCCGAGCGCGAGCGCGGTCGCCCGGCCGATCCCCGAGGCCCCTCCCGTGACCACGACTCCCGTGTCGAGCATTGTGGGATGGTAACCAGACTGCACAGGTCAGATTGGGACGAACCGACGGGGGGAGCACAGATGGTGGGTCGACTCGAAGACCGCGTCGCGGTGATCACCGGCGCCGGGCAGGGGATCGGCCGGGGCATCGCCCGGCGCTTCGCCCGCGAGGGCTGTCGCATCGTGGTCGCGGAGATCAACACCGAGACCGGCCCGCGGACGGTGGGCGAGGTCGCGGAGCTCGGCTCCGAAGCGGTGTTCATCCCGACCGACGTCTCGGTCGAGGGGAACGCGCGGGGATGCGTGCGCGCCGCGGTCGAGAAGTGGGATCGCGTCGACGTCGTCGTGAACAACGCATGGGGCGGTGTCAGCGGCAACCAGCGCATCGAGTACGAGGACACCGACACGCTCCGGCGCGCGATGGACGTCGGGTTCCTCGCCGGCTTCTGGACCATGCACGAGGCGTTCCCGCACATGAAGGCGGCCGGGAGCGGCTCGATCATCAACATCTGCTCGCTCAACGGCGTGAACGCGCACATGTTCACGGTGCACTACAACGCCGCGAAGGAAGCGTTGCGGGCGATGAGCCGCACCGCGGCCGTCGAGTGGGGGCGTCACAACATCCGCACCAACGTCATCTGCCCCGGCGCGGCAACCGAGGCGTACCAGGCGTTCGCCGCCGCGAACCCCGAGACCGCCGCGGTCATGCGCAACGACAACCCGATGCGACGAATGGGCGACCCGGAGTCCGACATCGGCGGCGCCGCGCTCTTCCTCGCCAGCGACGACGCCGCGTACGTGAACGGCAACACGCTGTTCGTCGGGGGAGGCTCCCACGTGAACGGCGTCTCGTGGCGCCCCGAGCTTCCCGAGTAGCCCGCGTGCTCGGTTACCCCGTGACCTCGATGGCGACGGTGTGGGCGATGTCGGCGGAGGAGCGGCCGACGTGTAGGGAGTACGTGCCGGGATCGACGCGCCAGCCGGGCTGGATCACGTCGGCCGACACGCGGCTCGCCAGCGGTGAGGCCGACATGCGCGCCGCGATCCCGGCACGCGCGGGGTCGCCCGGGTCCCAGTACGCGAACGCGCGGTCGTCGAGCGCGATGGTGACGGTCGCCGACTCGCCGGGATCGAGCGTCACCTTGGCGAAGCCCTTGAGCTCCTTCGGCGGACGGATGAGGCGCGTGCTCGCGGGTGCGACGTAGCACTGCACCACCTCGCTCCCGCGCCGGCGCCCCGTGTTGGTCACCACGACCTCGAGCGGCAGCGTGCTCCCGGGCGCGAACACCGTCGACGGCAGCGCGGGCGCGCCGATGGAGCACGTCGTGTACGAGAGGCCGTGCCCGAAGGGGAACCGCACCGGCAACGCGCGCGCTTCGTACCAGCGGTAGCCCATGAGCACGCCCTCGCCGTAGCGCACCTCGCCGTTCTCGCCGGGGAAGTTGCCGAACGCGGGCGCGTGCTCGAGGCGCTCCGGGAAGGTCGTGCCGAGCCGCCCTGCCGGATCGGCCGCGCCGGTCACGATGTCGACGATCGCGTCGGCCATCTCCTGGCCGCCGAACCACGACTGCAGGATCGCGGGCACGTCGTCGGCCCACGGCAACGCGACCGGTGATCCGGTGTTCACCACGACCGCGGTGTTCGGGTTGGCGGCGACCACTCGTCGCACGAGCTCGTCCTGGTCGCCCGGGAGGTCCAGGGTGTCGCGGTCGTGGCCTTCGGTCTCCCAGTCGTCGTTGGTGCCGACCACCAGCACGACGGCGTCGGCGGCGCGTGCCGCAGCCTCGGCGCGGTCGATCAGATCGTCGACGGGTGCGAGCCGCGTGCCCACCGTCACGCCCGCCAGTGTCACCGCGTCCTCGTTCGAGAACTCGATCACCAGGTCGACGACCTGGTCCTCGGCGAGCTCGACGACGGTCGACATCTGCTCGCTGCCCTGCCCGAAGAACGCGTCGCCGAGGGGCGGGGGAGCGGTGACGCCGTCGAGCACGACCTCGCCGTCGAGCAGGAGCCGAGCGCGCCCCGCCTGCACGAGCGTGAAGTCGTACGCACCGCCAGTGCGTGCCGTGAACGTCCCACGCGCCCGGACGGAGAACGCCTCGGCCGGGACCGAGGGATCGGGCGCGCCGAAGAACATGAGGCTGGTGGCGTCGCCGTCGCGCGTGAAGACGGGCTCGCCGGCGAAGTCGTGACCGGCGAAGAACTCGAGCGCGAGCCCGGGTGCGCCGTCGGGGCCAACGAGGCGCTCGGCGCCGAGCGGAGGCACGGTGCGGTCGATGCTGCAACCCTGCTCGTACACGACGGTCACCGCATCCCCGAAGCGGGCGCGGAACGCGTCGAGCGGCGACACCCGGTAATGGGCGCGCAGGCTCGCGGAGCCGCCGCCCATGATCTGCGTCCGGTCTGCATTGGGCCCGATCACCGCGAGCGTGCGGATCGCCGACATGTCGAACGGCAACACGCCGTCGTTGCGCAGCAGCACCATCGAGCTCGTGGTCGCGCGGCGAATCAGCGCGCGATCCTCGGCGCGATCGACGGTGCCGTCCGTGAACGGCGGGTCGTCGAACGCGTCCAGGCGGTCGAACACGGTGAGGAGACGCGTCACGATCGCGTCGAGATCGGCTTCGTCGACGTCCCCGGCGCGTACCGCGTCGGCGAGCGCGGCACCGTACGCGCGACCGGGCCCCGGCATCTCGAGGTCGAGACCGGCACGGGGCGACTCCACACTCGACGCCGCGCCGAACCAGTCGCTCACGACGAATCCCTCGAAGCCCCATTCGCCGCGCAGGATCCCCGCCAGCAGCTCGACGTGCTCGGAGCAGTACGGCCCGTTGAGCCGGTTGTAGCTCGTCATGATCCCGAGCGCGCCGCCATCCCGCACCGCGAGCTCGAACGGCATCAGGTAGAGCTCGCGGCAGGGCGCGTGCGTCGACGACCGAGTTGATCGTGTAGCGCTCGAACTCGGCCTCGTTGCCGGCGAAGTGCTTCACCGTGGTCGCAACGCCCTCCGACTGCACGCCGCGCACGAACGCCGCCGCGAGCCGTCCGACGAGCAGCGGGTCTTCGCCGTAGCTCTCGAACGTGCGGCCACCGAGCGGTGAACGGTGGAGGTTGACCGTCGGCGCGAGGAGCACGCGGCACGATTTCGAACGCGCCTGTTGCCCGATCAGCGCGCCGACCGCTTCGATCAGATCGACGTCCCACGTCGAGCCCAGCCCCGAGCCGCACGGGACGCAGGCCGAGGTGCTCGTGCCGGTGAGCGCGGCGCCGCGCGTGCCGTTGGGGCCGTCGGTGAGCTGCCACGCGGGGATGCCGACGCGCTCGATCGGGACCGTCGACCACAGGTCGGCACCGGCCGTGAGGGCTGCCTTCTCGTCGACGGTCAACGACGCGACGAGCGCCGCGACGTCCCGGTTCACGGAATCGGGCTCACGAGAAGTGCCCGGTGCCCTTGCCGATGAGCACCACGCCGAACACGAGCAGGAGCACCGCCATCACGGTTGCGTTGTTGGCCGACAGCCACGCCTTCCAGCCGTCGAGGACGGTCTTCGCCTTCCCGCCACCGAGCAGGGAGAAGAGCACGGGCACCGCGATGCTCATGCTCGCGAGCACGACGAACACCACGAGGGCGACCGTCGCGTCGCTCGTGGACGGGCCTGCCTGCGCGACCGCCGTGGCGGCGCCGACCGAGAGGATGAGGTTCTTCGGGTTCACCGCGCTGAGCAACACCGCGAGGCCGAGGGCCTTGAACGGGGTGAACGCGTCGATCGTCGCCATCCACTTGGGCATGGGTGCCTCGACGCCCGGCGCCGGCCGCTTGCGCCAGTTGCGCAGCGCGAGCACGAGCAGCACCACACCCAGCACCACCTGCACCGTCGACGAGCCGTCTGACGCGCTCGAATCCGTGGCGACGTTGCTCGCGTCGGCGATGGCGTACGCGGCGGCGACGACGACCCCGAGCCCGAGGACCCAGCCGAGCAGGAACGCGGGGCCGTTCGTCTTGGCGCGATCCGAGAACAGCATCAGGATGACGGCGATGATCGGTATCGGGCTGATCGCCACACCGACGGCGTACGGCAGTACTTCGCTGATGGCCTGACGCACGAGCCCTCCTGTGTCGCACCCTCGCGTCGAGGGCGGCACAGCTTGGTCCCGCGGGGATCGAGCGTCAAGCACCAAGATGAGCGCCGTGTGGGCCCGACTGCAGCAACTCTTCGTGCGTGACCGCGACGACACGTTGCGGCGCCGCCGTCCCGGTGACGCGGCGCGCGCGGTCGTGGGCGCAGTGCTCCTGGTGCCGCTCGCGTTCCACGCCGGCCACTACTTCGGGTTCGAGAAGGACCTTGCCGACACGCTGCACGACCTCCCGGACGGCGCGCTCGATGCCGCGAAGTTCGCGTACGAGCTCCTGTCACTGTGGGCGCTCGGCATCGTCGTGATCGGGGTGCTGCTGGCCCGCCGCTGGCGGCTCGGGCGCGACGTCGCCGTCGCGGGCCTTGCCGCGTGGATCGTGGGTCGGCTGTTGGGCTTCTTCACGCACCGGACCGACCTCGTCCACGCGTTCTCGGTGACGTTCGGGTCGCGCGACACCCCACAGTTCCCGCTGGTCCGGGTGGGGCTCGCGGTGGCGGTGATCGTCGTCGCCGCGCCGTACCTGGCGCGAGTCACGCGCTGGGTCGGGCGCGTCCTCGTGATCCTGCTCGCGCTGGTCGTGCTCTCGATCGGGCACGCGTTCCTCACCGACCTCGTCGCCGCCATCATCCTCGGCTGGGCGGTGGCCTGCGCCGTGCGCTACGCGTTCGGCACGCCCATCGGGCGCCCGACGCTCCGGCAGGTGACGCGCGCGCTCGCCGCGCTCTCGGTGCCCGTGACCGACGTGCGCCTCGCTCCGCAGCAGCCGGTGGGGCGTGCCATGTTCCTGGCCGAGCGTGTGGACCGCGACGAAGCCGAAAGAGAGGATGACAGACCGCACTCGCTGCGCATCGTCGCCCTCGGTCGCGACGAGGCCGACGCCCAACTCCTCGCGCGCGCCTGGCGCTTCGTCGCGTACCGCGACTTCCCGCCGAACCTCTTCCCGACCCGCCGTCAACAGGTCGAGTACGAGGCGTACGTCTGCATGCTGGTCGGAGAGGGCGGCGCGTCGGTGCCGCGCACCGTCGTGGCTGCGAACTCGGGCGGGGTCGCGCTGCTGGTGCAGGCCGAAGCACTCGGCACGCAGCTGTCGCAACTGGATCCCGACCTCGTCACCGACGCGCTCCTCGACGAGGCGTGGCGCCAGGCGCGGCTCCTGCACGCAGTACGCGTCTCGCACGGTGCGCTCGATGCCGATCACCTCGTCGTCGACGGCGACGTCGTGACCGTCGTGGGCTGGAGCCGCGCCGCGACCGGCGCCGACGAGCGGGCCGCGGCGCACGACCTCGCGCAGCTCCTCGGGGCCACGACCGCGATCGTCGGCGTCGACCGCGCGGTCGCGGCGGCAGGTCGTGCCGTCGACGCCGAGACCCTGCGGCTGGTCCTGCCGCTGCTGCAGCCCGCCGCGCTCTCGCAAGCGACGCGCGACGCGCTCGAGCGCGTCGGCGACGTCGGGGAGACCCTCGAGCAGCTGCGTCAGCACGCGGCCGACGCGGCCGGTACCGACGTGCCCGAGCTCCGTCGGCTCTCCCGCATCCGCGGCCGGCAGCTGCTCATGGCCGTGAGCGGGCTGCTCGCGATCATCTTCCTGTTCTCGCGCATCGGCGATCCCGGCGCGTTCTGGAACACGATCAAGGACGCGACCTGGGGGTACGTCGTGCTCTCGTTCTTCCTCGGCCTCGCCACGGACGTCGCGTTCGCGGTCGCGCTGCTGGGCACGGTGCCGGTGCGGATCCCGCTGTGGTCGATGATCGAGCTGCAGTCGTCGCTGTCGTTCGCGAATCTCGCCGTCCCCGTCGCGGCCGACGCCGCGATGCAGGTTCGGTTCCTGCAGAAGAACGGTCTCACCCTCTCCGAGTCGGTCGCGACCGGCGGAGTGCTCAGCACGATCTCGGAGATCATCATCCAAGTCACGTTGTTCGGTGTCGCACTGTGGCTCGCGCCCGACTCGATCCAGTTCGGCAAGGTCGACACCACCCAGATCGTGGTCGTCGTGCTCGGCGCCATCTTCCTGATCGGCGTCGCGGCCGCGGTCGTCTTCAGCGTCCGGCGTCTCCGTCACGCAGTGATCCCGCCCGTCGCCAAGGCGGCGCGTTCCATGTGGCACACGGTGCGGTCGCCGAGCCGCCTCGTCTTCATGTTCGGCGGCAACATCGCCGCGCAGTGCCTCTACGCCGCGTCGCTGCTCGCCTGCCTGCACGCGTTCGGCGCGTCGCTGAACTTCTTCACCCTGCTTGCGACGAACATCGGCATCTCGCTGATCGCATCCCTCGTGCCGCTACCCGGCGGAGGGAACGCAGTGTCCGCCATCGGCCTCTCGGGGATCATGGTCGCCCTGGGGGTCCCGGCCGCGGCGGCGACGGCCGCAGTGGTGGCGCACCAGCTCGCAGTGAGCTACCTCCCCGCGATCCCGGGCTGGTTCGCCAGCAACGACCTCGTGCGCAAAGGGCTTCTCTGAGACCACATCGGTAGTCTCGCGAGCCGTGTCCTCTGGCTGTTGTGTCCCGGCTCGCGACGACGACCAGCCCGCGGCGGCGGCCCCCGACGCCGATCGCGTCGTCTCGCGTGCGACCGAACGTCGTTCGGGCACGCACCCGGGAACGATGATCGACCTCCCGGGCGGCACGTTCCGCATGGGCGACGAGTCGGTCTGGGCGTACCCCGGCGACGGCGAAGGCCCGGTGCACGACGTCGTCATCGACCCGTTCCGCATCGACGCTCACGCGGTCACCAACGACGCGTACGCCGCGTTCGTCGACGCCACCGGCCATCGCACCGACGCCGAGCAGTACGAGTGGTCGTTCGTGTTCGGCGGCTTCCTCCCTGACGCCTTTCCGGACACGCGCGCGGTCGAGGGTGCGCCCTGGTGGCGACAGGTGTACGGCGCCGACTGGCTCCATCCGGAAGGCCCGCAGTCGGAGCTGGGCGACCGTGGCGATCACCCGGTGGTGCACGTGTCGTGGCGCGACGCGGTCGCCTACTGCGCGTGGTCCGGGACGCGCCTCCCCACCGAAGCCGAGTGGGAGTACGCGGCACGCGGCGGAGCCGCCGGTGCCGCGTTCCCGTGGGGCGACGAGCTCGAGCCGGGTGGGGAGCACCGCATGAACGTGTTCCAGGGGACGTTCCCGTCGCACAACACCGCCGCCGACGGCCATGCCGGCACCGCACCGGTCGGCGCGTTCCCGCCCAATCAGTTCGGTCTGTACAACGTCACCGGCAACGTCTGGGAGTGGTGCGCCGACTGGTACGACCCCGGTTACTACGCGCGTGCACCGCGCGATCGGCCGACGGGCCCTGGGCACGGGACCCATCGGGTGATGCGCGGCGGCTCGTATCTCTGCCACATCTCGTACTGCCGCCGGTATCGAGTGTCGGCACGGAGCGGGAACGAGCCCGACAGCACCACCGGCAACCTCGGCTTCCGCGTCGCGGCGGACGCGTGACGGCGCGCACATGGCCGGTACGCGCATGACCCGTGCACGACGTCGGATCGCCGCATTGCTCGCGCTCGCGGCGTACGTCGCGGCCGTCGTGATCGTCATCTTGGATCTCGGCAGTGTGCTGTCGGCGCTCGGCATCACGCTCGTGACCTTGGCCGCGGCGTCGGTCACCGGTTGGTACGCGCTCACGCGACGCGGCGTGGTGCGGCTGAGCAACACGATCCTGACCGTGTTGCTCCTCATCGCGCCGATCGTCGCGATGCTGGCACACGCGGTGGTCATCGACGTCGCCGCGGTGATCACGCTCTGGGTCGTCGCCACGCTCCTGGCGCGCGCGGCCGTGGGCGTCGACCGGCAGGAGCTGCGCCAGAAGGCGCCACCCGGAACCCGGGTCCCGGCACCCACGCACCCGGTGTTGCTCATGAACCCCTGGTCGGGAGGCGGCAAGGTCGAGAGGTTCCGCCTGGAGGACCAAGCGCGGCGGCGCGGGATCGAGCCGGTCGTGTTGCAGCGAGGCGACGACCTCGAGACCCTCGCCCGTGATGCCGTGGCGCGCGGCGCCGACACGCTCGGGATGGCGGGCGGCGACGGCTCCCAGGCCATCGTCGCGGGAGTGGCGATGGAGTACGACCTGCCCTTCGTGTGCATCCCGGCCGGTACGCGCAACCACCTTGCCCTGGATCTCGGTGTCGACCGCGACGACGTCGTCGGCTCGCTCGAGGCGTTCATCGATGGCTACGAGCGCAGGATCGACCTCGGCTTGGTGAATGGCCGCGTCTTCGTGAACAACGTGTCACTCGGCGTGTACGCGGAGATCGTGCAGTCGGACGCGTACCGCGACCAGAAGCTCAAGACCGCCGGCGACATGCTGCCCGAGCTGTTCGGCCCCGAGAGCGAGAAGTTCGACTTCGATCTCGACAGTGCCGACGGGCCGATCGACGACGCGTGCATGGTGCTCGTGTCCAACAACGTCTACGAGCTGGAGCGCCTCGCGGGATTCGGCACGCGCGTGCGGATCGACGAGGGCGTGCTCGGTGTCGTCGCGGTCGAGGTGCGGAACGCGAGCGATGTCGCGCAGCTCGTCACGCTCGAGCTCGCGGGCCGGGTCGGCTCGTTCAGCGGCTGGCACCACTGGTCGGTGCCGGTGCTCGAAGTGCGCTCGAGCGGCGACATCAAGGCAGGTGTCGACGGCGAAGCGCTCGTGTTGCCCGCGCCCCTGCGGTTCGAGATCGTGCCGGGCGCGCTCCGCGTGCGAGTCGCGCGGACCGCGCCCGGCGTCTCGCCGGCCCACGCCGCGCACGTGCTGCGCACCGGGGGTCTCATGAAGCTGCTGCGCGTCGCCTTCGGTCGCGCGTCGGGCTGAGCGCGGCGCGCCGGCGCGCCTACGCCGCGGTGTCGGCCGTCCGCACCGCGCGCCCGAGGAATTCGATCAGCAACAGCGCGAGGATGACGATGATCGCGAGCACGATCACCTCCGCGGGTGTCGGCGCGTTGATGGCCACGAGGATTGCGAGTGCGATGCCGATCACGACCACCCGCAGCGGAGTCTTGTACCGCGCGACCCAGACCGCGAGCCCCGAGGGCTCCTCGCCGGTGTCGTGGCCGCGCACGAGCGTCAGCGTTCCCTCGCGGAGCTTGGTGGCGAGCGATCCGGGGCCCGAGAGCCACGCCCCGAGCGCGAGCACGATCGCGAGCGCGAAGCCGGTGCGCAACGACAGCCGCAGGAACGACAGCAGCTGGTCGTAGACGGCCGTCGCCGCCGGCTGGCTGACGGTCGCCGGGAGCGCGCCGAGGTAGAAGTGGCGCCCGGTGTTCAACACCGCGAGCAGGAGGCCCATGCCCAGGGCCAGGCCCAGCGCGGACCGCAGCACGGTGCGCCGGCGGTTCCCCGAGAGCACGATGGCCACCGCGAACGCGAGGATCGTCAGCACCGGCAGCACCCACGCCAGCTTCTGCAGCAGGTCGGTGATGCTCTGCGCGGACTTCAGCTCGGACGACGAGACGAGGACGATCTGCGGGGTCGATCCCGAGCTGTTCGTGAACACGTCGACGCCGGCCTTGTCGAGCACGGCTTGCACCTTCTCGGCGATCGGGCCGAGGGTCAGCACGATCTGGCCGTTCTTGGTGCTGACGCGCTTGCCCTCCGTTCCCTTCGAGCAGCGCGACGATCTGCGGGTGGGCGCGGCGGTTGGCTTCGGTCCACAGCTTGTCGAACTGATCGGACTGCACGATCTTGAGCGCGGCCGCGTTCACATATTGCTCGAGCCCGGAGGCGATGGCGGGCGCGGCGAACGCAGCCTTCGACGGCAACGCGTCGGCGATCTTCGACTCGATGTCGGTGTTCTGCACGAGCGTGTTGGTGATGCGGTTCGCGAGCGCCTGCTGGACGTCGGGGTCGTCGGCGAGCGGCGTGACCGTCGAGACGTAGCGATCCGTGTCGAGCAGCGTCGTCTTCATCCAGACGCTGAGCACCGACAGCGGTGCGAGGATGCACCCGAGCACCACGAGGAAGCCGACGAGGATGCGTCGCCACCGCGGGAGGCGGGCCTTCGGCGCGGTCGCGGTGGTGTCGTTTGACGACGCGGGCGCGGCGCCATCCGGGGTCGTCTGCTCATCGGCCATGTTGTTCCCCTCCTGGCGAATCAGCGCAAGGTATCAGCCAGTTGTCCCCGCAGGGGGTGATTCGTCCGGATGGCGTTGCTCCCACAACGCCATGTTCAGCACCGCGCCCGCGGCCATGATCCGCCCGAGGATGTACGCCCACAGCAGGATCGCGAGCGCGCCGCCGATCGCGCCGTACGTGTCGCTCTTCTTCTCGACCTCGCGGGCGATCCAGTAGACCGTGATGGCGTGGAGGGCGAGCACGCCGACTCCGAACAGCGCGGCGCCGGGTACGACCTCTTGCCAGCGCGTCGCGCGGTTGGGCAGCTGCCACGACACGAAGATCCAGATCCCGAACGGGATGAGCGCGCTGAGGAAGACGCCGAACAGCCCCGCGACGAACGAGTAGGAGCGCAGTTTGCCGACGAGGATCGACAGCGCGATCGCCGACGGTCACGACACCGACGAGCACCGCGCTCGCCTTGGTCAGGCTCTGGAACTTGCCCGCCCGCACGCGCCACGCCAACGCGTGGACGACGCGGAGCACCTTCAGCAGTCCGCGCGACGCGAGGAACACGGCGAACAGTCCGACCGCGATGGACACGATGCGCTCGGTCCAGGAGAGATCCTTCGTGGTGCCGACCGCGTGCGCGAGGATCCCCGCGATGCCGGCCTTGCGGGCGAGGTCGGTGGGATCGGACTCGGTGGCCGACGCGGCGGCTCCGAACCCGACGACCAGCGTGAACGCGTACGGGATCAGGAACAAGAAGACGCGGAACGCGAGCGCGCCCGCCAGGACGACGCCGCCGGTCGCGGTGTCCCGCTCGTAGGTGCGGAAGACGGCATCGACCACAGGGTTGTCGGGCCGGGCCGCTTCGAGCTTGCCGAGGGTCTCGCCGGCCCGCTTGGTGAGCTTCGCCTGCTCGGCGCGGGCACGCCGGGTCGTGCGCTGGATGCGGCCCTCGGGCTCGGGTGCGGCTTCGGCCGGCGGCTCGGAGACGGGATCCACGATGGTGCACGGTAGATCGTTGAGCGCTACTTGACGACCGCTGGCCTCGCGCTCCATCGTTGACGCCTGGATCTCCACCAACGGGGGTGACCGCATGGTCGCAACGCTGCACGCCCAGCCGGGCGCGCGTCCTGGTGTCGACAACCTCATCCTGGTGTCGTCGGACACGCACATCGGTCCACTGATGTCGCAACTGCGCGAGTACTGCCCGAAGCAGTATCTCGACGACTTCGACGCGTTCGCCGCGCAGATGCAGGCGCAGGGCGACCCTACGGGCGCGGGTGAGCTGCGCGAGGCGATGGCGCACCTGTCGCTCGAGGAGAAGGAAGCACTGCTCGCGCAGTTCGACGACCCGAACGGCCCCGTCGCGCAGTACATGCGCAACCGGCGCACGCCCGGTCACCACGACATGAACGTGCGTCTCGACGACATGGACCGCGACGGGCTCGCGTGCGAGATCATCTTCCACGGCAGCCAGAACGGTGAGCCGATCCCGTTCGTGGTTCCCCACGACCTGCCCGCCGGCCTCACGACCCCGTTCTCGTTCGAGGGGCTCGACCTCGAGCTCGCGTACGCCGGCATCCACATGTACAACCAGTGGCTCGCCGACCAGGTCTCCATCCAGCCCGAGCGTCACGTCGGCCTCGCGTACATCCCCGCGTGGGACCCGGAGCTCACCGTCGAAGAAGTGGTGTGGGCGCGCGAAGCGGGGCTGAAGGGTGTGAACATGCCCGCGTGGCGCCCGGGGATGCCGATCCTCCAGGACGACGCGTGGGAGCCGTTCTACGCGACGTGCAACGAGCTCGAGATGCCGCTCACCAACCACGGCGGCGCGGGCGACGACCGCGTGTGGCCGGTCGCGGAGGCGACCGCGTTGCGCTCGATGGAGTCGGCGTATCACAGCAAGCGGCTCATCTGGTCGCTCGCGTTCCACGGTGTGTTCGACCGCTACCCCGACCTCAACCTCATGATCTCGGAGATCCCGGGCGAGTGGTGGTCGTTCCTGATGCGCGAGATGGACACGTCACCCGGCTCGCCGGGACGCGGTGGGTTCACCGTCCCCGGTCGGCGCGCGCCGAGCGAGGTGTGCGCGACCAACGTGTTCCACGGCGCGACGTTCATGTCGCGCAGCGAGGCCGAGCACGCCGTGAACGAGAACTACTGGGCGAACATCGTGTGGGGCTCCGACTACCCGCACACCGAGGGCACGTGGCAGTTCCCCGAGACCGACGGTGAAGAGCCGCAGACGCACCTCGCGCTGCGTGACTCGTTCGCGGGCATCGACGAGCACAAGGTGCGAGCAATGGTCGGCCTCAACGGGATCCGCGCCTACGACCTCGACCACGAGAAGCTGCAGGCCGTCGCCAACCGGATCTGCGCGCCGTCGTGGGAAGAAGTCGACACCCCGCTCGACGCCGGCGACGTCCCCGCCAACCACGGCATGTTCGCGTTCAGGACACGCGGCCCCTGGGCCTGACCGGCACCCTGCACTTCTCCGACCAAGTGGCAGTTGAGGTGGCTATTCGCCCACTCAACTGACACTTGCTCCTGAATCGAGCCACCAGTCGAAGGCGGCGTCGGCGACGTCGGGCGGCACGGTGTGACCGCCGTCGAACACGTGGAAGGTCAGCGGGTAGCCGAGGCGCGTGAAGTTCCCCGCGATCCGCTGCGTGCTCTCGAACGGCAGGATCGCGTCGTGCGTCCCGTGCGACATGAAGATGCGCGGGCGCGCGTCCCCTTCGCCGGGGAAGGCGAAGCCGGGGGAGAAGGCGATCGTGGTGCAGTCGTTGCGGGGTCCGACGCACAGTGCATAGGACGCGCCGTCGGAGATGCCGCTCACCGCGAACCGGCGTGCGTCGATGTCGTAGCGCTGCGGCACGACCGCCATGAGCTGGTCGACGAACTCGACGTCGGGACCGAAGCGGCCGCTCACGATGATGTCCCAGCTCTGGCCGCGTGAGTCGGGCGCGACCACGATCACGCCGTGCCGGTCGGCCTGCTGCCGCACCGCGACGATCTCGCGGGACCCGGTGCCGCCGAAGCCGTGGAAGAGGAGCAGGAGGGGGGCACCCGGGCCGGCCGACGCGGGCACGTAGACGATCCCGTCGCGCTCGCCGTCACCGATGCCGAGGGGCTCGTAGCCAGAGTCCATGCGGTCCATTGCGCCGGTAGTTGAGCGGTTCACGTCCCGACTTGCAAACCGTACCATCACGATATATCGTGATGGTACGTTCCAATTACCAAGGGCCGCGTGACGGCAGAGAAGAGAGAATCATGTACGAAGGATTCGAGCGTCCCGAACGGGGACGAGGACAAGGAAGAGGCAGAGGCCGGGTACGCGGCGGGCCGTTCGCGGACCGCTCACCCCGTCACCGTGGTGGCCGGATGCGCCGGGGCGACATCCGCACCGCGCTGCTCGCAGTGCTCAGCGAGGGCCCGGGCCACGGCTACGACGTCATCAAGAACCTCGAGGAGAAGAGCGGTGGGGCGTGGAAGCCCAGCCCCGGTTCGGTGTACCCGACGCTTCAGCTGCTCGAGGACGAAGGGCTGGTGCGCTCGACCGAGCGCGACGGCAAGCGGGTCTACGAGATCACCGACGACGGCCGTGCCGAAGCGGCCCGTCGCATCGAGGAGGCCGGCGGCACGCCGTGGGAGCTCGTCGAGCAGGCGAACGCCGGCTCCGGCGACCTGCACCGCGGCATGGGGCAGTTGCTGGTCGCCGCCAAGCAGCTCGCGATGGTCGGCACGCCCGCTCAGGTCGAGCAGGCGTCCGAGATCCTCAACGACGCCCGCAAGAAGCTCTACGCACTGCTCGCGAGCTGAGCTATCGCGTCGACGCGGGGACGCCCGCGGGCGCGGTGAGCAGCGCGGTCGTCATGTCGACGAGGTTGCTCACGAACTCCGCTTCGTCGAGGAGCGGCTCGACCTGGTCGTCGTCGATGGTCTTCGCCCGCTCCGCCACCTGCAACAGGATGAACGTGAGCCCGGCGAGCGCGCGCTCGTGCACGACACGACGCGGGAGTTGCGGGACGCAGGAGCGTACGAGCTCGGCTTCGGCCTCGAAGCTCAGCAGGTCGGGGCGGTCGACGCCGGCATCGAGATCCTGGCGGAGCGGTGCGCGCACGAGGAGCTGGAACGCGAGGCGCACGTAGTCTCGCGTCTCGTCGGTGGCCAGGTACTCGCTGATGCGGCGCACGATGGAGTCGACGACCGAACGTGGGTCGTCGCGACGCAGGCGGAGGTCGGTGCGGATCTGCTCGATCTCGTCGGCGCTCAGCGCGTGACGGTCGAGGATCGCCGTGATCAGCTCCTGCTTGCTCCCGAAGTGGTATTGGATCGCCGAGGCGTTCCGCTGGCCGGCGCGCTCGTGGATCTCGCGGATCGGGACGTCGAGCCCGCTGCGGGCGAAGAGGTACTCCGCGGCCCGGATCAGCTTCTCGCGGGTGTCGGTCGCGTCACGGGCCATGGCGTCAATAAGGTATCAGCATTACTCGGAGGGGCCTGCGGCAGCTCCAGTCAAGCCATGGAGGCCGCGCTGATCGCCTCCCACACGCGTCGCGGGGTCACCGGCATGTCGAGATGCCTGACACCGAGGTGGGTCAGCGCGTCGAGCACCGCGTTCACCACGGCCGGCGTGCTGCCGATCGTGCCCGACTCGCCGATGCCCTTCGCGCCGAGCTCGTTCAGTGGCGTGCGGGTCACCGACTCGACGAGCTCGAAGGTCGGCAGCTCGGGCGCCGACACCGCGGCGTAGTCGGCGAGCGTCGACGTGAGCGGGTTGCCGTCGGCGTCGAACGCGATCTCTTCCATGAGCGCCTGCGCGATCCCCATCGCCAGGCCACCGTGGATCTGGCCTTCGACGATGAGCGGGTTCAGGATCTCACCCGCGTCGTCGCACGCGACGCAGCGCACGACCTGCACCCGGCCGGTCTCCGTGTCGACCTCGACGACCATGATGTTGGTGCCGAACGGGAACGTGGAGCCCGCCGCCTCGAACGCGGCTTCACCGGCGAGTGGCTCGTCGGAGGCACGCGCGACGTCGATCCAGCTCCTGGCGATCGCGGGCGCGCCGGCGACGAAGAACCGTCCCGTGGCGTCGTCGAACTCGATGTCCTCGACCGCAGCCTCGAGCAACGCCGCGGCGCGCTCCTTGGCGAGCCGCACGAGCTCCTCCGACGCGCGGCCGACCGCGACCCCGCACGTCTGAGCCGAGCGCGAGCCACCGGTGACGCCTCCGGGCGGCGCGGTGTCGGTGTCGCCGTAGCGCACGGTGATCTGCTCCATCGGCACGCCGAGGCGCTCGCTCGCCACCATGGCCCAGGAGGTCTCGTGACCCTGCCCGTGCGGCGTGCTGCCGCTGAACACGGTGACGGTGCCGTCGGGGTTCATGCGCACGATGGCGGGCTCCGGACCCTGCGGCGGACCCGTGATCTCGACGTAGCAGGCCATCCCGATGCCGAGCTGCTTGGTGTCACCGCGCTCGCGTCGGCGCGCCTGCTCGGCGCGTACCGCTTCGTAGTCGACGGCTTCGAGCGCGCGGTCGAGCGCCGACTCGTACTCGCCCGAGTCGTACACGGTGCCGACTGCCGTCGTGAACGGGAACGTGTCGGGCTGGATGAAGTTCACCCGGCGCACAACGGCTGGGTCCATGTCGAGGGCGCGCGCGAGCACGTCCATCGCGCGTTCGATCGCGTACGCGGCTTCCGGGCGCCCGGCGCCGCGGTACGAGCTCGTCGGCGTCGTCGTCGTGCCGAACGACTGCGACGTGAACTGCACCTTGGGGATGTCGTACACACCCGACGCCATCACCATCGTCATCGCGGGAAGCCCGGCGCCGATGTCGGGGTAGGCGCCGCTGTCCTGGAGGATCGTCATGTGCAGCCCGACGATGCGACCGTCGCGCGTCGCGCCGATCTCCACCGACTGCTCCTGGCCGCGGCCGTGCCCCATCGCCACGAGGTTCTCGCTGCGCGTCTCCGCCCACCGCACCGGGCGGCCGAGCTGTATCGCGAGCCACGCGGTGATGATCTCCTCGGGAGTCGGCAGGCTCTTGGCGCCGAAGCCGCCGCCGACGTCACGGCTGATCACGCGGACCTGGCCGGGATCGAGGCCGAGGTAGCCCGCCATCATCATCTTGACCATGCTGACGCCCTGCGACGCCGCGTGATACGTGAGGCGCTCGCCGTCCCACACCGCCGCGCACGTGCGGCCCTCCATCGGCGTGGGCGCGACGCGGTGGTTGACCATCGACTCCTTGACGATCACGTCGGCGCCGTCGAAGAGGCCGTCGATCGGCGGAGTGCTGAGCGCGGCCATCACGTTGCTCGGCGACTCGGGGAACAGCACGATGTCGTTCGTCATCGAGGTCTCGCGGTCGACCACCGGGAGCAGCGGTTCGTAGTCGATCTCGACCAGCTCGGCCGCGTCGGTCCCGTAGCGCGGGTGCTCCGCCACGATTGCGACGACGGGCTCACCGACGAAGCGCACGCGATCGCGCGCGAGCACCGGTCGCAACTTCGAGTGGTCGAGGTGCGGGAAGAATGCGGGAGGGATGAGGTCGGCGAGGCCGATGTCGTCGGCGGTCATCACCGCGACGACACCGGGCGCGGCGCGCGCGGCGTCGACGTCGATCGAGCGGATCAGCGCGTGCGCGAACGTCGAGCGCACGAAGGTCACGTGCAGCGCGTCGTCGAGGTCGACGGTGCCGACGTACTCGCCGCGGCCGGTGAGCAGTCGCGGGTCTTCGGTGCGGACGACGCGGCTTCCCAGGATTCGCATCAGTCGAGCCCCAGCAGGACGGCGGCGTTGTCGTGCTCGATCAAGCGACGTTCCTCCACGGTGAGGTCGGTGCCTTCGAAGAACTTCCTCGGTTCGGGGAACCCTTCGGGGTGCGGGTAGTCCGAGCCGAGCAGCACCTGGCTCGCGCCGATGAGGTCGACGAGGCCGCGGGTGTCGTCGTCGTCGAACGGTGCCACCGACACGTGCCGGCGGAAGATCGCGCTGGGCGTGTCGTCGATGCGGCCGCCGAGCCAGGTGCCCTGCGCACCGGTGATCGCGCCCTTGTCCATCACGCGGAGCAGGTAGGGCACCCAGGCCGAGCCGTTCTCGATGCTCATGGCCTGGAGGTCGGGGAAGCGGCCGAACAGGTTGTGCAGCACGAGCGAGGCGAGGGTGTCCATGATCGGCCGCTCGCCGTAGAACATCGCCCGCTGGAACGCCGACTGCGCGTGCGCCGGCGGTCGCGCGGTCTCACCCCACTGGGTGGTGAACAGGTCGCTGTAGCCCGCGTCGCACCCGTGGAACGAGACGGGGACGCGCGCTTCCTCCAACCGCGACCAGAAGGGGTCGAAGTAGGGGTCGGCGATCGACCTGCCGTCGACCGGCGTGAACAAGAGGTGCACGACGCGCGCGCCGCGGTCGAGCGCCCACTCGAGGTCGCGCACCGCCGCGTCGAGGTCGACGAGCGTGAGGAACGGCACCGCGAAGATCCGGTCGCGGTACGCGAAGCCCCACTCGTCGTCGAGCCATTCGTTGAACGCGCGCATGTTGGCCACGCACACGTCGCGGTCGTCGCGGAGCTGGTACTCGACGGTGAGCGTGAGCCCGGGGTAGAGCAGCACCGCGTCGATGTCCTGCTCGTCCATCCACTGGAGGCGTGCGTCCCGACGGGCGAACTCGGGGATCTCGTTCGGGTGCATGAGCTCTTCGGGTGCGAGTGGCTCGTACCGCGAGTCCTTCCTCTGCAGCACGACGCCGGGCTTGCCCACGAGATCCGAGGGGTTGCTCACCAGGAAGTACATCGGCTGGTCACCGATGTAGGGCCGCCCCGGGCCGTCGGAGTCGCGCACGATGTGGACCGCGCGGTCACGGAATTTCGGGTCGATGAAGCGGGTGAAGCAGTCGTCGGTCTCGTAGTAGTGGTTGTCGGTGTCGACGAGCCGGTAGTCGTGGTCAGTCATGCCCCCGTCGTACCACACCCGGGCCCCCTCACTCCTGCGAGCAACCGGCAGTTGAGTGCGCAAGAGGTCACTCGAGTGCCGGTTGTTCCGGTGAATTGTCAGGTGAGGGCGCGGCGGAGGGCGGCGTCGATGTCGGACGAGCACTGCCGCGCGACCGCGGCGTCCGGGCACATGGACTCGAAGCCGTGGGGCGCACCGGGGTAGACGTGGAGCTCGGCGGGCACGCCCGCGCCGAGGAGGCGCTGCGCGTACTCGATGTTCTCGTCGCGGAACACGTCGAGCGCACCCACGCCGATCCATGCGGGTGGGAGCCCGGTGAGATCGTCGGCGCGCGAGGCGGCCGCGTACCCGGGCACGTCGTCGACACCCGGCTCGTGGCCGAGGTACGCGCGCCAGCCGAGCGCGTTGGCCTTCGTGGTCCAGATGACGGTGTCGAGCGTGCTCGAGCGCGTCGCCATGCGGTCGTCGATCATCGGGTAGATGAGCAACTGGTACGCGAGGGCGTACTCGGCGCGGTCACGCGCCAACAGCGCGAGCGCGGCTGCGAGCCCGCCGCCTGCGCTCGCGCCCGCGACCGCGATGCGAGCAGGATCGATGCCGAGGTCGACGGCGTGCCGCACGGTCCACGCGAGCGCGGCGTAGCAGTCTTCGAGCGGGGCCGGGTAGGGATGCTCGGGCGCGAGCCGGTACTCGACCGACACGACGACGGCATCGAGCGCATCGCACCACCGGGCGAGGCGAGGGTCCTCACCCAGGCCGGTGCCGAACATGTACCCGCCGCCGTGGATCCACAGGATCGCCGGGGCGTCCGTCGCCGGGGAGCCCGAGCCCTCGGTCGGGGTGTAGATGCGCACGGGCACGTCGGGCGCACCGTCGGGGCCGGGCGCAGCGTCGTCCCGGTAGGTGACCCGTCTCGGCCACTCGCCGGGAGGGCGGGGCGCGTTGTTCATCATCTCGCGCAGCGCCGGGAGCTCGGAGTACTCCAGTGCCCCGAAGTCCATCTGGCTGACCGGCGAGACCGCGAGCGCGGCGGCGATCTCCGGGTCGATGTGCGTACTGAGGTCCACCCCTGCAGCTTGTCAGACGTTGCGGCGGTAGCGCCCGCCGACGTCGAACAGCGCGGTGGTGATCTCCCCGAGCGAGCAGCAGCGCACCGCGTCCATCAGCACGGCGAACAGGTTGCCGCCGTTGATGGCGGTGTCGCGCAGACGGGCGAGCATGGCCGGGCGCTCGTTGGCATGGCGCGATTGGAAGTCACGGAGGCGACGGAGCTGTGACTGCTTCTCCTCGTCGGTGGAGCGCGCGAGCTCGAGCTCGCCGTGCGCGTCGGCGTCGGCACCGTTGGGGTTGCGGAAGGTGTTGACGCCGATGATCGGCAGCGTGCCGTCGTGCTTCTGCTGCTCGTAGAGCATCGACTCGTCCTGGATGCGGCCGCGCTGGTAGCCGGTCTCCATCGCGCCGAGCACGCCGCCCCGCTCGCTGATGCGCTCGAACTCGCTGAGCACCGCTTCCTCGACGAGATCGGTGAGCTGCTCGATGATGAACGAGCCCTGCAGCGGGTTCTCGTTCTTCGCCAGGCCCCACTCCTGGTTGATGATCATCTGGATCGCGAGCGCGCGGCGCACCGACTCGGCGGTGGGCGTGGTGACGGCCTCGTCGTACGCGTTCGTGTGCAGGCTGTTGCAGTTGTCGTAGATCGCGATGAGCGCCTGCAACGTGGTGCGGATGTCGTTGAACGACATCTCCTGTGCGTGCAACGAGCGACCCGACGTCTGCACGTGGTACTTCAGCTTCTGCGAGCGCTCGTCGGCGCCGTAGCGCTCGCGCATCGCGACGGCCCAGATCCGACGGGCGACGCGGCCGAGCACCGTGTACTCGGGGTCCATGCCGTTGGAGAAGAAGAAGGAGAGGTTCGGCGCGAAGTCGTCGATGCTCATACCCCGCGCGAGGTACGCCTCCACGTAGGTGAGCCCGTTGGCGAGGGTGAACGCGAGCTGCGAGATCGGGTTCGCGCCCGCTTCGGCGATGTGATACCCGGAGATCGACACCGAGTAGAAGTTGCGCACCCGCTGATCGACGAACCACTCCTGGATGTCGGCCATCATCCCGAGCGAGAACTCGGTGGAGAAGATGCAGGTGTTCTGCCCCTGGTCTTCCTTCAGGATGTCGGCCTGTACCGTGCCGCGCACGTTGGTGAGCACCCACGCGCGGATCTCGGCGGCCTCCGCGGCGTCGGGCTCTCGGCCGTGCTCGTCGGCGAACGCGGCGATGCGCTGGTCGATCGCGGTGTTGAGGAACATCGCGAGGATGGTGGGCGCGGGCCCGTTGATGGTCATCGACACCGACGTGGTCGGGTCGCAGAGGTCGAAGCCGGAGTAGAGCACCTTCATGTCGTCGAGCGTCGCGATCGACACGCCCGCGTTGCCGACCTTGCCGTAGATGTCGGGGCGCTCGTCGGGGTCGAAGCCGTAGAGGGTGACCGAGTCGAACGCGGTCGAGAGGCGGGTCGCGGGCAGGCCTTCGGCGACGAGGTGGAACCGCTCGTTGGTGCGGAACGCGTCGCCCTCGCCCGCGAACATGCGCGCCGGGTCTTCGTTGTCGCGCTTGAAGGGGAACACGCCGGCGGTGAACGGGAACCGGCCCGGCACGTTCTCGGCGTAGAGCCAGCGCAGGAGCTCACCGTGGTCGGTGAAGCGAGGGAGGGCGACCCGCGGGATGTGGGTGCCCGAGAGCGAGGTGCGCGTGAGCGCGGTACGGAGCTCGCGGTCGCGCACGACGACGATCTGCTCGTCGCCCGAGTACGACTCCACCGTGGCGGGCCACGAGTCGAGCAGCGCCCTGGACTCGCCGGCGAGCTCGGCGTCGGCTTCCGCGGCGAGGGCCTCGACCGCCTCGAGTGCCACGGTGTCGGACTCGCTGCGCTCCGCGAGCCGCGACGCGACGTCGATCGCCTGTTGACGGGCGCGCGCCACGCCGGCTTCGTGCGCCGCGTGTGCGTGGTAGCTGCGGACGGTGTCGCTGATCTCGGCGAGATACCGCACGTGCCCCGAGGGGATGATCACCGCCGCTTCGGACGGGCGGTGACTCGCCACCACCGGCAACGTTCCCTCGCTCACCTCGAGGCCGTGCTCGCTGAGCTCGCCGCGGAGGTACTGGTACAGAGCAGTGACGCCGTCGTCGTTGAACCGGGCCGCGATCGTGCCGAACACCGGCAGGGTCTCGACGTCGCGGCCGAACTCCTCGCGGTTGCGCAGCAGCTGACGACGCACGTCGCGCAGCGCGTCCTCGGCGCCGCGCCGCTCGAACTTGTTGATGGCGACCGCGCTCGCGAAGTCGAGCATGTCGATCTTCTCGAGCTGCGACGCCGCGCCGAACTCGGGCGTCATCACGTAGATCGGCACGTCGACGAAGGGCACGATCGCGGCGTCGCCCTGCCCGATGCCCGGCGTCTCCACGATCACGAGATCGAACCCGGCGGCCTTGCACGCGGTGATCATGTCGGCGACGGTGTCGGGCAACTCGGCCACGGCCGATCGCGTCGCCACCGAGCGGAAGTACACCATCTGGGTGTCGATCGAGTTCATGCGGATGCGGTCGCCGAGGAGCGCGCCGCCACCCTTGCGCCGCGACGGGTCGACGGCCAGCACCGCGACGCGCAGCTTGTCTTCCTGGTCGAGCCGGAACCGCCGGATCAGCTCGTCGGTGAGCGACGACTTCCCCGACCCGCCCGTGCCGGTGATCCCGAGCGTCGCGACGCGACGACGGGCAGCCGTCACGCGCAGCTCGTCGAGGAGCAGGGGATCGAGCGCGCCGGCCTGGATCGCGGTGATCGCGCGCGCGAGCACGCGGTGGTCGCCCGCGTACAGGTCGTCGAGCGAAGCCGGCGGCTCGGCGGCGAGATCCCGATCGCATTCGCGGATCATGAGGTTGACCATGCCGGGGAGGCCCATGGTCTGGCCGTCGGCCGGGCTGAAGATGCGCGCGACGCCGTACTCGTGCAGCGCGGCGATCTCCTCGGGGACGATCACGCCGCCGCCGCCGCCGTAGACCCTGATGTGCCCCGCGCCGCGTTCGTGCAGGAGGTCGACGAGGTAGTGGAAGTACTCCACGTGCCCGCCCTGGTACGACGAGACCGCGATGCCCTGCACGTCTTCGGCGATGGCGGCGGTCACCACCTCGTCGACCGAGCGGTTGTGGCCGAGGTGCACGACTTCGGCGCCCTGGCTCTGCAGGATCCGCCGCATGATGTTGATCGCGGCGTCGTGGCCGTCGAACAAGCTCGCGGCGGTGACGAACCGGACCGGATGGACGGGGACGTGCAGCGCGGGGGGCATGCCCGGATAATACTTCAAAGTTGAAGCTTTCTTCCACCGTCTGACAGGCTCTAGTGTCATGCGCCATGCCGCCCGGTGGGTCACTCCAGTTCGACCCGATCGACGAGGCCCGCCGGCAGTGGACCGCCCACGGCTGGGCGGCCGAGGCCCCGGCCATGGCGGCGCTCACGTCGATCATGCGGGTCCAGCAGATCTTCCTGGCCCGGGTCGAGCACGTGCTGCGCCCGCTGGGCCTCACCTTCGCCCGCTACGAGACCCTGCGGCTCCTCGCGTTCTCGCGTGCCGGGGCGTTGCCGCTCGGGAAGGTCGGCGAGCGGCTCCAGGTGCACCCGGGCAGCGTGACCAACGCGATCGACCGGCTCGAGGAGCAACGCCTGGTCCGCCGGCGCCCGCACCCGACCGACGGGCGCACCACCCTCGCCGAGATCACGCCGACCGGCCGCCGGCTCACCGAGCGGGCGACCGCCGCGCTCAACGCCGAGGTGTTCGCGGAGCTCGGGCTCTCGAAGCGCGAGCTGACCGACCTCTTCGACATCCTGCGCAAGGTGCGCCACGGCTCCGGTGACTTCGCATGACCGCAACTTCGAGGAAGGGCACACGACGATGACGGATGACGACGACGCGCGGCGTATGCGCAACGCCGACGCGTTCCGCGACATGCTCGCCAAGTTCTCGGCGGGCGACAAGTACGGGCAGCTCGCGCACATCGCGGACGACATCGTGTACTCGGCGCCGTACTACCCGACGATGGAAGCGCGTCGCGGGAAGGACGCGATGGAGGCGATGCTCACCGCGGTCGAGGACCGCTTCACCGAGATCTACTACGGCGTCGAGGAGATCTTCCCGACGCTCGATCCCGATCTCGTGATCGCCGAAGTGCGTGGCAACCACCAGGTCAAGGACCAGCCGTTCCGGTACCAGAACCACTACATCATGTTCGTGCGCTTCAACGCCGACGGCCTGGTGTACGACTGGCGCGAATTCTCCAACCCGAACGTCTACAGCCGCGCCACCGGCGAATAGGCCGGCGGCCCGAGCAGACTCAGCGCCCGGCGACTGCGTCGCGCATGCGCGCGAGGAAGGCGTTGGGGTCGGCGGCCTTGCCGGCGGACATCGCCGCATCCTGCTCGGTCGCATACGTCACGAAGCGGTCGTCGTCGAGGCAGGCAAGGATCGCGGCCGCGACGACCTCGGGCGCGGTGGAGTCGGCCGGGTTGGTCATCGGCGGGTCGTTCCCTTCCCGCTCGGTGCTGAACTCGGTGCGGGTGGTGCCCGGCACGACGAGATGCGCGTGCACGCGCCGCGGCGCGAGCTCCAGGTAGAGCGCTTCGGTGAAGAGCTCCAGCGCGCCCTTGGAGGCGGCGTACGCGGACGTGCCCCACGAGATCATGTGCGCGCCCATCGACGACACGTTCACGACGTGACCGGACCCGCGCTCCAGCATCGCCGGGAGGAGTGCCAGCGTGAGGCGGACCGGCGAGAAGTAGTTGATCGCCATGACCTGCTCGACGTCGTCGGGCGTGAGCGCGTAGGTGCGACGGCGCTTCGGCACGCCGGCGTTGTTGACCAGCACGTCGACGCCCCCGAGGGCATCCTCGGCCCGCCGGGCGACGTCGTCGAGCTCGTCGAGCCGCGAGAGGTCGGCGACGACCATGCACGACCGGGGCGCGTGCGCACGGCACTCGTCGAGCACCGCCGCCAGGCGGTCCTCGCGTCGCGCGCACAGCGCCACCGTGTTGCCGGCCCGCGCGAACGCGAGCGCAGTTGCTGCCCCGATCCCCGACGACGCGCCGGTGACGAGAGCTCTCGTCACGCGCTCAGTTCCTCGTAGACCCGCCGCAGGCCGTCCTTCCAGCTCACCGTGCAGGGCCCGGTGATGGCCGTGCGCTTCTCCGAGCTCGCGATCGAGCCGCGTGACGTTCCCTCGATCGGCGTCACGTTGAGCGTCGGCGTGACCCCGGCGAGCTCGCCGAAGTACGCGACCCACTCCTGCACCGTCACCGGCTCGTCGCCCGCCCAGTTGACGATCGTCGCCGGGACGCTCGCGGCGCCGAGCAGCGCCTCGGCCTGCGCGTTGATGTCGTCCTGGTGGATGGGGCTGTAGTAGCAGGGATCCCACCGCGTGGTGACGGGGTTGCCGGCCATGACCGCGGAGAGGTGCTGCGTGGGGAGGCCGCCCCGTGCGCTGTAGGACGAGTTCATGCGGGCGATGACGATCGGAAGGTTCAGGGAACGTGCGCAGTAGCGCGCCACGGCCTCCTGGGCGATCTTCGAGATCGAGTACGGGGGCGAGTGCAGCGAGTGCGCGTCGCCGAGGGGGTCGGTCTCGAGGAACACGTGCGCGGGGTCCTCGTGCGGGCGGTACGTCGACTGCGTCGACATCACGAGCGCGGCCTTGGACTTACGGCAGTGCGCGAGCAGCAGCCCGGTGCCCTCCGCGTTCACGCGGATGGCCTCGTCGTAGTCCTCGTCGGGTGCCATGAGCGCGGCAAGGTGGAGCACGTACGTGAAGTCGTCGGGGAGATCACCGAAGTCGCCGCCGCCGAGATCGCCCGTGCGCGTGGTCACACCCGCGGCCTCGACCTCGTCGCGCGTCGCGGGGTTCCCGAACCGCGCGATGCCCCACACTTCGTTGTCACGCGCGAGGGACTCGGCGAGGGGGAACGCGATCTGCCCCGCGGGGCCGGTGACCAGGATCTTCTCGTCAGAGAGCATGGAGGCCTACTTCCTTTTCTCGGCGATTCGGTGGAGTCGGGTTCGGTGGAGTGCTGGTGGGACGTCAGTGGGGTGCGAGGCCGCCGTCGGCCATGAGCACCTGGCCGGTCATATAACTCGACGCGTCGGACGCGAGAAAGACCGCGGGCCCGATCATCTCGCCGGGCCGGGCCGCACGGCCGAGCATGCTGCCGGCCACGAGCTCCGCTCGTCGCTCGGGCGCCGCCCCGCGCAGCATGTCGGTGTCGGTGCTCCCGGGGATCAGCCCGTTCACCCGGATGCCCTCCGGCGCCCACTTGGCGGCCATCGACCGGGTGAACGAGAGCAGCGCCGACTTGGCCGCGCCGTACATCGCGTTGTCGGGGAGGGCCATGAACACCCCGGCCGACAACACGTTCACGACCGCGGCATGCGCGCTGGCGCGGAGGTGGGGGAGGGCCGCCTGCGCGAGGAACACGGGACCCCGCACGTTCACGTCGAAGACCTTCTGCCACGCGTCGGGTGTGAGCTCACCGAGCGGGAGCGCGAGCCCGAGCGCGGCGTTGTTCACCACGATGTCGATCGCACCGAAGTGGTCGACGGCCCGCGCCACCAGCCGGTCGATCGCGTCGAGGTCGCCCATGTGCGTGGGCACACCGAGCGCGGCGTGACCCGCGGTCGTGAGCGCGGCTTCCGTCTCCGCGCACGCATCCGGCTTGCGACTTGCGACGACCACCGACGCGCCCGCGTCGGCGAAGCCCTCGGCGATGGCGCGACCGATCCCGCGCGTGCCGCCGGTGACGATCGCGACCCGACCGGTGAGATCGAAGAGCGAGGCGGTGCTTATGGCTGGAGCTCGCCGGGGGCGACGTCCAACGAGACCTCGTCCTCTTCCTGCACGTTCCAGAGCCGGTCGTACGGGCTTCCGGGCCGCGACACGACGCTGACCGGGCCGGAGTCGACGACGCGTCCACCATCGAGCACCACGACGCTGTCGGCGGCCTTGGCGACGTTTTCGCGGTGCGTGATCATGAGCGTGGTGCACCCGAGCGCGTGGACCGCGTCGAGCACCTTCTGCTCGACGTCGGCGTCCAGCAGCGACGTGGCCTCGTCGAGCACCATCACGTCCGGACGGGTCATCCACGCACGCGCGAGCGCGATCAGCTGGCGTTGGGCAGCAGTGAGGTTCTTGCCCTCTTCTTCGACGAGCGTGTCGAAGCCGGCGGGGAGCGTCGACAGCAGCTCGTACGCACCGACGTCGCGCGCGGCCTGCTCGATGAGCTCGCGCGGAGCGTCCGGTACCGCGTACGCGATGTTCGTCGCGACCGTGCCGCGGAAGACGAACGCGTCCTGGGGCACGACACCGAGGCGCGGGATGTAGGTGCTGAGGATCATGTCGCGCAGGTCGATGCCGTCGACGGTGACGGTGCCGCCGGTGGGGTCGTACGTACGCGACAGGAGCTTGGCGATGCTCGACTTCCCGGCACCCGTGTAGCCGACGAGCGCGGTGACGGTGCCGCCGGGAATCGTGAACGACACGTCGTGCAGCACCGAGCGACCCGTCTGCGGGTACACGAACGCGACATCGTCGAACGCGACGTCACCGCGGAGCTGGGGGCACGCGACGGCGTCGGGACGGATGTCCGGCAGGATCGGCTCCTCGAACGGCTCCCGCAGCCGTCCCCACGACACGCGCACCTCGAGAAGCGCGCTGTAGAACACGCCGATCTGGCGCAACGGCGCCGTCGACGTCTGCACGAGGAGGTAGACCGACAGCGCGGTCCCGATGGTCAGCGTGCCCTCGAGCGTGAGCGTGCCGGTGCGCCAGAGCACCAACGCCTGGGTCATGGTGGCCACGAAGATCAGCATTTGGGTGCCGACGGCCTGGATGGTCAGCGTGTACCACTTGGCCCGGCGCCGTTGCCAGCATGCGTCGACGAACTTCTTGGTCTGGATGTCGGCGGCGCCGAGGTTGCGGATCTCGTGGCGGGCCACGAAGTCCTCTTCGAACTTGGCGGTCACCGTGCCGAGCTCGTGCCGTGCCCAGTTCCACGCTTGATTGCCGATCGGGAGCTGGACCAGGGCGATGATCGCGACGAGCAGGACGAGCACCGCGATCAGGGGGAACGCGGCCGGCGCGATGGCGACGATCACGAGCATGCCGACCACGAAGATGGCCGCGGAGCTCAACAGCAGGAAGCCGGTCTGCTGAAGGAACTGGAGTACCCGGTCGAGGTCGTAGACGCATCGGGCGGCCACCTGGCCGGGGAGCTCGCGGTCGTAGTAGTCGACACCCATCGAGCCGAGCCGGAAGAACGCGCGCCGCCGGAGGTACGCGACGAGGCTCTGGGTGAACTTGTTGGCGCGGATCCGGAACAGGTAGGCCGCGCCGGCACCCACGATGCCGACGAGGAACACCGCGAACGCGAGCAGGTCGGCCTGGGCGGTGTCGTTGCTCTTGTCGTTGACGACATCGGTGACCTGGCCGAACAGGATGTCGGGCGCGAGGCGCGTGACCGTCACGAGAAAGACCGCGCCGATCGCCGACAAGGCGACCCACTTGAACGGCTGCATCACCTTCCAGAAGTACGGGGGCTCGGTGCCGCCGTACGCGCCGTCGGGGACGCTGATCTTCTCCGTGGTCACCTTGAGCGACTGGACGACGCGGGCCAGTGCGGCGTCGCTGGTCGGCAGGGACGTGCTCGACCCGGGCGTGCCGGGCTCGATGCCCTCGGACGCCTCCACGAGCTCACCCAGCTCCTCGACCGCCATCACCGCGTTGATCTCGTCGACACCACCGCCGAGAGTTGCCGCTTCGGCGAGCGTCGCGAACGTGGCACCGGTCGTCTCGTTCACGTACTGCATCGACGCAGCCGGGGGCAGCTGCACGACCTGGTCGGCGAGCTGCACCGGTCCTGCTCGCCGCGTGATGAACAGGATCGACGTCTCCGGGAGCTCCGCGTGGATGCGAGCGACGATCTCGTGCTCGAGTGAGGGGTTCACCGCCGAGAGCGCGTCGTCGAGGATGAGGACTCGCGGCCGCGCGACGAGCGCGCGCGACAACGCGACTCGTTGGCGCTGACCGCCCGAGAGCGTCAGCCCACGGTCACCGATGTAGCCGTCGAGCCCACCTTCCAGCTCGTCGACGACCTCTTCGACGCCCGCGGTGCGGAGCGCGTGCATGATCGTGTCGTCGTCGACATCTTCCGGCGCGCCCATGCGCAGGTTCTCGCGCAGCGACGTCGCGAACAACATGGGCTCCTCGGCGACGACGCGCACGGAGCGGCGCAGCTCGGCGGGGTCCGCTTCCTCGAGCTCGAGGCCGTCCAGCAACGCGGTGCCCCGGTTCGGGATGAGGAGCCCCGAGGCGACGGCGGCGATGGTGGACTTACCCGAGCCGGGGGAGCCGGTGACCACGACGATCGCGCCCGGGGGCACGCTGACACCGAAGTCGTCGAGCACCCGCCGCTGCCCGAGGTCGACGCCGATGCCGCGGAGCTCGAGTCCCGACGACGGGGCGGGCGCCATGCGCCCGTCCGTGATCGGGCGCGCTCCGAGCGCCAGCATCTCGGCGATGCGATCCTGCGCGCCGCGCAGGTACTGCCACGCGCTCGCGAACTCGTCGAAGTTGGAGGAGATCATCGCGAGCGCGGTGCAGATCTGGAACGCGAGCAGGAACGTGCCGAGACTCAGGCTGCCGGACGCAATGAGGTGCGCGCCGAGCGCCAGCACTGCGGCCTGGATGATGAAGGGCGCGAGCTTGAGCGCGACGTCGTACCGAGCGAGGAGCCGAACCCGCGTCATCGAGAATCGGTAGGCCTTTTCGGTGACCGCGTGCACCTTGGCGCCCTCGGTGTCTTCGCGGCCGAAGGCCTTCACGACGCGGATGCCGCGCACCGGCTCGTCGATCGTGCGCATCACTTCGGCGCGCTCGTTGAGCTCGGCCCACGAGAGGCCGCGCAGGCGCACGCGGAAGCGGCTGATCAACCAGAGGTTCAACGGCACCGCGGACAACGCGAGGATGCCCATCGGGGGGCTCAGGATGATGACCAGGATCCCGAGCGCGAGGAGCAACGGCAGGTAGGAGATGATCGCGGGGAAGACGAGCAGGAGCTGCTCGATGAGCGCGAGGTCGGTGAGCGATCGCGTCACGAGCTGACCACTCGCCACGGCGTCG
This sequence comes from uncultured Actinomycetes bacterium, assembly GCA_963721435.1. GTDB lineage: Bacteria > Actinomycetota > Acidimicrobiia > IMCC26256 > DASPTH01 > CAVRJC01. Next base: position 179,784 of record CAVRJC010000012.1, on the reverse strand, counting down.
AGACGGCGGAGGTCGGCGGACTGGATGTGGGTGTACAGCCAGACCCGGAGATCGAACTCGAGCTGGTATCCGATGCGCTGCAACAACATCGTGCCGGCAAGCCCGGTGAGGAAGGAGAGACAGGCCCAGATGAAGATCTTGACGACCCACGGCCAGATCGCCGTGGTCTGGTCGACGATCGCGTTGTCGACCATGCCGCGCGTGTAGTTGGCGATCTCCAGCAGCGCGACGGAGTTCAAGAGGAACGAGAAGAACATCCACCCCAGGGTTCGCTTCTGACGGCGGAGCAGCGCCCAGAACAGGGACGCGCGCGCGACCTGATACGAGGTCTTGTACTTGCCGACGAACCGGCCGATCGGGCCTTTCGCTGCTGCGGCCTGCGCATCCGGGCTGGTCCCCGAGAACGTGGTGGTCATCGGCTTGCTCCCCCCGGCGTCGGGTTGAGAACTTTGGCGGCGGCAGAGCCCGAGCGGTTGATCGCTTCCCTCGACGAACCGAGGTACGACGCCACGACGTGCGGGTGGTTGAGCACGGTCTCGGCATCGCCGTCGATCACGACCGCGCCCAGGTCCATCGCCACGATGCGGTCGGAGACGCTGGTGATGAGCGGCATGTCGTGCTCGATCAGCAGCAGGCTCGCGCCGGTCTGCTCCTGGATGCGCACGAGCAGCGGACCGAGCGCTTCCGTCTCACGTTGCGCGATGCCCGACGACGGCTCGTCGAACAGGATGACCTTCGGGTCGATGCCGATCTGGCACGCGAGGTCGACGATGCGCCGGCTCCCGGTCGAGAGGTCCGACACGAACTTGTCGCGGAAGTCACCGAGGCCCATGAGCTCGATGAGCTCGTCGGCGCGCTTCGACAGCTTCTTCTCCGCGCGGTACGACGTTCGGGAGGTGGAGTGACTCGGAGATGGGATCGAAGATGCTGAGCTCGCGGTCGAGCGCGACGCACACGGTCTGGTGCACCGTGAGCGCGCCGAACAAGCGCGCGTCCTGGAACGAACGCGCGAGGCCGAGTTGCGCGCGACCCTTCGGGCGGCGCTTGGTGACGTCGCGGTCGCCGATGAGGATCCGCCCGACGTCGGGCTCGAGGAACCCGGAGATGAGGTCGAACAGCGTGGTCTTCCCGGCGCCGTTCGGGCCGATGATGCCGAGGATCTCGCCTTCGTGCAGCTTGATCGACACGTGGTCGACGGCGGTGATGCCGGCGAACCGCTTCGTGATGTCCTGGGTCTCGAGCACGACTCGGCGCTCGCCGCCGTTCGTCGCCAGCGCGGTGACCCGCTTCGCCTCGGTGACCGCGGCGGACCGCTCCTTGGCCTCCGCGTCGGCTTCGGGCTCCTGCGACGCGGCCGCGCCCTCGAGGAAGATCGAGCGCAGCAGCTCGGGCCGCTCGAGCAGCTCCGCGGTGAGCCCGTGGAAGCGGATCGCGCCCTTCTCCATGAAGAACGCCTTGGTGGCCGCGGTCAGCGCGACGTTGACCGACTGCTCGACCAGTACGACGGTCATGCCCTGCGCCTTGAACTCCTTCACCACGTTCAGCAGCTGCTCGACGACCAGTGGCGCGAGGCCGAGCGAGAGCTCGTCGATCATCAGCACCTTCGGCTTGGCGAGGAACGCCATCGCGAGCGCGAGCATCTGCTGCTGGCCGCCCGAGAGCTGCGCCGCAGGATCGTTCATCCGGCTCTTCAGGCCGGGGAAGAGCTCGAGGACCTCCGCGGTCGCTTCCTTGACCCACACCTTGTCGCGTCGGTGCATCCACACGCCGACCCGCAGGTTCTCCGCGACGGTCAGGGACGGGAACACACCCTTGCCACCGGGCACCTGGATGAGGCCGCGCTCGGCGACCCGGTGCGGTGCGAGCCCGCTGATGTCGACGCCGAGGTGGCTGATGCTGCCCTGCTTCGGGCCCACCAACCCGGAGATCGCGCGCAGCACCGTCGACTTGCCCGCGCCGTTCGTGCCGAGCAGTGCGATCGTCTCGCCTTCGCGCAGCTCGAGGCTGACACCGAACAGCACCTGCACCTGGCCGTACGCGACGTCGACGGACCGCAGGCTCAGCAGGTTGGGAGTCCCGCCGCTCAGCGCGAGGTCCGGGTAGCTGAAGTAGTTGACGTCGGGGATCGGGCGCTTGGCGAAGTACTTGAAGAACTTCGGCGCGCCGCCGGCGACTTCACCGTCTTCGTTGATGACCGGCGCCACCGCGGCACGCTTGGTGCCGGTGAGCACCTCGGGGTCGGACGCGTCGGCGATGAGTGACGGCACGACCATGTTGCGCCGCCGGGCGACCGAACGGAGGTACGCGTCGCGGGCCCGGTACAGCAGGGAGCCGAGTCCACCCGGCAGCAACCAGAGCACGACGATGAGCCCGATGCCGGTTCCTGCGTACTGGAACGTGCTGCGCAGCTCGGTGGGCAACGCGCCCTGGAACCACTCGGTGCTCTTCAGGAAGATCGCGCCGAGCACTGCGCCGGGCACGGACCCGAGCCCGCCGACGACCGCCATGGTCAGCGCGCGGATGCTCTGCGTCGGGGCGAAGATCTCCTGGCCGACCGCGTTCTGGTGCAGCGCGAGGATGCCGCCCGCGAACGAAGCGAAGAACCCGGCGATCGCGAAGGCGAGCAGCTTCGCCTTGGTCGGGCTGAGCCCGAACGCCTGCGCGTTGCGCTCGTTGTCGCGCGTCGCGATGAGGTCGCGCACGGTGCGCCACCGGTGGAGCCCGCGCACCGCGAGGAGCACGAGGCCGAGCCCGATGAGGCACACGAAGTACATGCCGGTCTCGTTCAACCGCGCGTCGGGGCCGTCGGTGACGAGCCGTTGGCCGAGGATGCTGTGGATGCCGAAGATGGGATAGCGCTCCACCCGGTCGATCAGGTTGTCCGGGAGGTAGTCGAACGAGATCCCGAGGAAGCTCTGATCTCGGTTCAGGAGGAATGACGACGTCATGACCGCGAAGGCCAACGTGGTGACCGCGAGCATGAGGCCGCGGATGCGGAGCGCGGGGAGACCGATGATCACCGACGCGATCGCGCCCACCGCGCCCGCGGCGAGGAAGGTCTCGATCGCGCCCCACTGATAGTGCACGTTCAACGCGCCCGCGGTCGCGGATCCGATGGCGACGAATGCAACCTGGCCGAGGCTGATCTCACCCGCCCAGCCGGTGAGCAGCACCAGGGACACCGCGATGATCGCGTAGATGATCACCGCGGCTGCGAGGTTCGTGCGCTGGTCGTCGAGCATGAACGGCAGTGCGATCGCGACCGCGACCACGACGAGCCGGAGCATCCGGAACGCCCAGCGCACCTCGGGGAGCCGCGCGAGCTCGCGGGGGATCTGGCGGACGTTGGTCGAGTCCTGCCAGCTCGAGACGGCCTGGTCGTCGACGCGCGACTCGCGATGTCGCCGCTGCACGAGCAGCGTGCCGATGATGATGATGAACAGCGCGGGATCGACGAGCGCGGTCTGGTCGTTCCACTGCGCGGAGACCTCGATGATGCCGATACCGCACGCGGCGGCGAACATCACCGGGAAGTTCTCCATCTTGCCGATCACCGCGGCCGCGAGCGCCTTCACGAGGATCGACGGCCCGAGCGCGGGCCCGAGCGGGAGCCCGATGGTGCCCGCCCGCAGGATCATCGTCACCGCAGAGAGGAACGCGGCGATCATCCACGCGACGTTGTGGGTGAAGCCGACGTTCACGCCGAGCAGCGACGAGCGGTCCGCGCTCTCCGAGCTCGCGCGCAGCGCGATGCCGATGCTCGTGAACCGGAGGAACGAGTAGAGCCCGACGATGCAGAGCAACGTGACGATGACGCCGATGAGGTCGTTGGCGTGGAAGATGATCGGGTGGATCTCGAAGCTGAAGTCGAACGGCTGCGGCAACGTCTGGGCCGGGACGATCAGGTTGTCGGCGAGCCAGTACGGCAGCACGACCGCGATGAACACGAAGAACTGCGCGAGCCCGACGGTGACGACCATGAGGATCAGGCGCGACGCCTTGGCGAACCGGCGGATGATCACCCGCTCGATCACCGAGCCCAGCACCACTGAGCCGATCAGCGCGAGGGGGAGCGCGATCCAGTAGGACCATTCCTGACCCTGCGGCGCCGCGGCCACGAGCGCGACGCACAGGCTCGCGGGTACCGCGCCGAGGTCGGCCTGCGCGAAGTTGATGACGCGGTTCGAGCGGTAGATGAGCGCGAGGCCGAACGCGAGCAGCGCGGTGAACGAGCCGATGATGATCCCGTAGACGAGCTCACCCGCGGGAGTGGGCCAGATGGCCTGGACCGCGAAGTAGAAGATGACCGCCGTGCCGATCCACGTGACCGGGACCCGGACCCAGCGGTTGTCCCAGACGCTCCGGGCCATCGTGACGGCGCCACCGTTGCTCATAGGTCTCCGCAGTCCTTGTTGCCCGGCAGCGCCGGCGCGTTGGCGTCAACTTGGTCCTGCTCGCACTTGATCTGCGCCTTCGTCTTGCCCCGGCTGATGTCGGTGCAGGCGCGGGACTCGTAGGCGCCCTTCTTGCGCACGTCGAACGGCGCACCCGGCCACGACGACTCCGTGCGCGCGTGCTCGTCGACCGACTTGAACTGGCCGCCCTTGACGTCGGTCGTCGACCACGTCAGGAGATCACCCTTGTCGTGCCGTTGTTCGTGCGCCTTCCCCTTGTCGGGGTTGTGGAGCTCGGCGGTGATGAAGGTGATCCCGGCCGTGCCCTTCGCGAACTGGTGGGTGTTCCGCAGCCTGCCCACGTTCGGGTGCAGCTTCTCGCTGATCGCGGCCACGACCTCGGGCGCGGTGCCGCTGCAGCCGTTGACGTCGGTGGTGGGGTTACCGCACGCGGAGAGCGTGAACCCGGCTATTGCAACCGCGATGGCCACGGCCAATGCCTTCGCGCGCGGTGCGCGAGAAACACGCCTCACGTTAGGTTTCCCCCCACACGTTTGGTCTTGCGGCTGAAACGCCTTTCTAGCGGTCGGTCCGGGGATCGTCAAGGCCGTGGATGTATGCGACAAGTGTGCCGAGAGGGCCGCGTGCGGGCCTCTTCGGCATGAACCGACCAGCCTGCTGACGGGAGGAGACGGACGATGCGAGGGCTCCGAGACAAGGTGATGGTGGTGGCGGGTGGCGGCACCGGCGCGGCGGGTCCCGGGAACGGCGCGGCCACCGCGATCCGCCTGGCCGACGAAGGCGCGCGGGTGGTCGTGGGTGACCTGAGCCCCGAGGCGGCGGCCGCGACCGTCGCGTTGATCGCCGAGCGCGGCGGCACCGCGTCGGCGTTCGGCTTCGACATCGCCGACGAAGGCTCGGTACAGGACCTCGTCGACTTCACGGTGACGACCTACGGCGGGCTCGACGGCGTGCACGCCAGCGCCGCCGACATGTCGCCGGCCACGCTCGGTCGCGACAGCGAATCCGACGCGGTGACGATCCCGCTCGACGTGTGGCAGCGGACGCTCGACGTGAACCTCACCGGCTTCCTGCTCGTGGTCAAGGCCGCGGTGCCCCAGATCCTCGCCCGCGGCGGCGGCGCGCTCGTGAACACGATCTCCGACGCCGCGTTCGTGGGCGAGCCGATCCGGTTGGCGTACGCAACCACGAAGGCCGCGCTCACCGCGGTCACGCGCCACGTCGCGTCACGCTGGGGGACCGAAGGCATCCGGTGCAACTCGATTGCGCCGGGCCTGATCGCACGTGATGCCGCGATGGAGCCGGGTCTCGCCGAGCGCTTCGGGCCGATGCCGCGGTCACGGCGCTTCGGGCGGCCCGAGGACATCGCCGCGGCTGCCGCGTTCCTGCTCTCGGACGACGGCGAATGGGTGAACGGTCAGGTCTGGAGCATCAACGGCGGCCACGTGCTGCGTTGACGCCTTCGGTCACTCCATGACGAGGTCGCGGATGGCCTCGAGCTCGTCGGGTGGGCGAGTGCCGATGGTGAGGGTGGTGACGGGGCTCCCGCGCCAGGCGTCGAGTCGTGCGCGGATCCGTGACGGGGGACCGACGAGTGAGATCTCGTCGGCGAAGTCGTCGGGCATGCGGGCCAGTGCATCCTCGCGCTTGCCGGCGAGGAACAGCTCCTGGACCGCGTAGGCGTCTTCGGCGTAGCCGAGGCGCGCCATCAGGTTGGTGTGGAAGTTCTTGCCCGGCGCGCCCATGCCACCCACGTAGAAGGTGAGTTGCGCCTTCACGGGCGCGAGCGCGGCGGCGACGTCATCCGCGATCGTGAACGTGACCGGCGCGTAGATCTCGAAGCCGGGGCGCGCGTGCACCAGCTGGTCGGCGTAGATCTCCTGACGGAACGGGCTGTAGTACAGCGGCAGCCAGCCGTCCGCGATCTCCGCGGTCTGGGCCACGTTCTTGGGCCCTTCGGCGCCGAGCACGATCGGCAGGTCCGTGCGCAACGGATGCGTCATCAGCCGCAGTGGCTTCCCGAGCCCCTGACTGCCCGCGCCCCGGTACGGGATCTGGTAGAGCTCGCCGTCGAGCTCGACCGGCTCGTCGCGGCGCAACGCGCGTCGGATGACTTCGACGTACTCGCGCGTGCGGGCGAGCGGACGGTTCGACGGCTGCCCGTACCAGCCCTCGACGACCTGCGGGCCCGACACTCCCAGTCCGAGGATCATGCGGCCGCCCGAGAGGTGATCCAGCGTCGATGCCGCCATCGCGGTCGCGGTCGGGGTACGCGTGGCCATCTGTGCGATACCGGTCCCGATCTTGATCGTCGACGTGTGCGCGGCGAGCCAGGTGGAGTACACGAACGCCTCGCTGCCCCACGTCTCCGCCACCCACACCGAGTCGAAACCCAGCCGCTCCGCGGCGCGGGCCTCGTCGACCACACCCTCGCGTGGGCCCTGCCCCCAGTAGCCGAAGTTGAGTCCCAGCTTCATCCGGGGGACGATACGGCAACGAGCTCGGAGACCGGGAGATGTCGCGGTGAGAAAGATCGAGTACGCGGGGAGTGTGCACGACGAGGCGGAGATCGCCGCGGTGCTCGAGGTGCTGCAGGGGTCGCCGACCGCGCTGCGTATCGGCCGCAAGGTCCGCGAGCTCGAGCAGGGCGTCGCCGCGCTCTTCGGCAAGCAGCGCGGCGTGATGTGCAATTCGGGCTCCAGCGCGCTCTACCTCGCGATCGAGCTGTTGAACCTCGAGCCGGGTGACGAGGTGATCGTGCCCGCGATCGTGTTCTCGACCGACGTCGCGCCACTCGTGCGCGGCGGGTTGGTGCCCGCGTTCGTCGACGTCGAGCCCGACACGTTCAACATGGACGTCGACGGGATCGAGGCGATGATCACGCCGCGTACGAAGGCCATCCTCGGCGTGAACCTGATCGGCAACGCCCCCGACTGGGATCGCATCCGTGCGATCGCGGACGCGCACGGGCTCCAGGTCGTCGAAGACTCGTGCGACGCGCTCGGCGCGACGTTGCGCGGCACGCCGACCGGCAAGCGTGCCGACATCAGCCTCACGAGCTTCGCCTTGAGCCACATCATCACCGCGGCCGGCACCGGAGGGATGGTGCTCCTCGACGACCCCGAGCTGATCGACCGGTGCGTCCTGCTGCGGCGGTGGGGACGGCGCTCCGAAGTGCAGCTCTACGGCACGAAGAAGGGTGACAAGCGGTTCTTCTCCGATGTCGACGGCCTCGAGTACGACAACCTCTTCATCTTCGACGAGGTCGGATGGAACTTCGAGCCGTCGGAGCTCTCGGCCGCGTTCGGGGTGGAGCAGCTGAAGAAGCTCCCGACTTTCCTCGCGCGCCGCCAGCGCAACTTCACCCTGTTGTCGGAGCTGTTCGCGCGTCACGTCGACGTGTTCGTGCCGCCGCGCCAGCTCGAGGGGCTCGAGACGGGTTGGCACATGTTCCCGTTCCTCATCCGTCCGGAGTCGGGCATCCGGCGCGCCGAGCTCCAGCACCACATGGAGTCGCACGGCATCGACACCCGCATGGTGTGGACGGGCAACGTGCTGCGGCAACCCGCGTTCACGGAGATCGAGCACCGCGCCGCGCCGGGTGGGTATCCCAACGCCGACCGCGTGATGGAGCAGGGTCTGGTGCTCCCGTCGCACCACGGTCTCACCGACGACGACGTCGCCTACATCGGCGAGACCCTCGACGCGTTCCTCGCCCAGGCCGGCCTCGCCTGATCATTCACTCGGGGTCGCCCTTGCCGGTCGTCTCTACAACACATCTAGGATTCGCGCGATGAGCTACCCGGATGCCTTTCACGAAGTCGCCAAGAAGGTCAACAACTGGGGCCGGTGGGGTCCCGACGACGAGATCGGCACCATCAACCTCGTCACCGACGATGTCGTCCGCGCCGCCGCGGCGCTGGTGCGCACGGGCAAGCGGTTCTCGCTCGCGCTGCCACTCTCGGATCTCGAAGGGATCCAGACCGGGCTGATCCGCGGGCGCGCGAACCCGCTGCGCACGATGGTGTCGATCAACACCGCGGTGTTCGGCGACCCGTCGCAGTTCTGCACGAGCGACGACGTCGTCTTCATGGGCCTCCAGGCCGGCACGCACTGGGACGGGCTCGGCCACGCCACCTACGACGGCCGGATGTGGAACGGCCATCCCATCTCGAGCATCGACGAGTGGGGTGCGTCGAAGTGCGGCATCCACAAGATCCGGTCGCTCACGAGCCGTGGTGTGCTCCTCGACGTCGCGCGGTCGCAGGGCCTCGACGAGCTCCCCGCGGGCTACCCGATCCACGGCGACGACCTCGACGCCGCGTGCGAGCTGGGCAAGGTGACGGTGCGCAGCGGCGACATCGTGCTCGTGCGCACCGGCAGCGGTCGGCACCTGCGCGCGCCGGAGCACGACATCGACGCGTACAACAGCGGCTCGGGCGTCACCATGGACTCCGCGATGTGGTTCCACGACCACGACGTCGCCGCGGTGGCCACCGACAACCTCACGTTCGAGGTGTTCCCGTGTGAGGACATGACCGCGATCCTCCCGGTGCACCCGCTCCACCTCGTCGAGATGGGGATGACCCAGGGGCAGAACTGGGCGCTGGAGGACCTCGCCGACGACTGCGCCGCCGACGGCGTGTACGAGTTCTTCCTCGAAGCGTCACCACAACCCTTCACCAACGCGCTCGGTTCACCCGTGAACCCCGTCGCCATCAAGTAGCTCGCGCCCATGGCCGCTGCAGCACGGGTCACCGCGCGCGACGCCGCGGATCCTGTCGACGCGTCGACGCGCACGCGTGTCATCGAAGCCGCGGTCGCGTGCATCCTCGAAGAGGGCTTCTACCGTGCGAGCTCGAACAAGATCGCACGCCGGGCCGGCGTCACGTGGGGAGTGATCCAGTACCACTTCGGCACGCGCGAGAAGTTGCTGGTCGCGGTGAACGAGCACGGCGCCGCGGAGTTCGACGCGGTGTTCGCGAACGCGGAGATCGAAGGCGACACCATCACCGAGCGGCTCGAGTCGCTCGCCGACATCATCTGGGGCTACTACCGCCGTCCCGAGTTCCTCGCGTACATGCAGCTCATGCTCAACCTGAGTCACGATCCCACGGCGAAGGATCGAACGCGTGACGGCCTGCGCGAGGTGGGCGAGCGGTTCGGCAAGCATCTCCCACGCCTGATGCGCGCGGTGCTCGGCGACGAGATCGCCGACGGCCCCGATTTCGACCGGCTGTCGATGCTGCTGTTCACCGCGTTCCGCGGGCTCGCACTCGACCACGAAGTGAGCGACGCGCTCCCCGTCGAGCGCACCGTCGTGCGCCCGGAGCCCGACCCCGAGCGCGCCATGCTCGTCGACGCGCTCAGCGCCTACGTCGAGCGCCTCGGTCGCACCTGACGAGCCAGTCGGTTCAGTCGGCTCGGTCGGGCGGTGGGTCGACGGCGGGGTCGAAGGTGGGGAGCGGGAACGATCCCGCGGCGATCAGCAGCACTTCGCAGCCTTCGGGGCCCGCGCCTTCGGGGCCATATGCGGTACCGGCCTTCACCCACCGGATGTCGCCGACCTCGTACGTGCCCTCGCCCGCGACCGTGAACTGCCCGCGGCGCACGACGTAGACCGTGTCGGCGGGGTGCCAGTGCACCTTCCCGACGTAGTTCGGCGGTAGTTCGAAGGTGAGCACGGTGAGATCGCACGCCGGGCCCGTGAGCGGCGTCAGTGAGATGGGTGATGCCGAGCTGCCCTCGACGCGCTCGGCTGGGAGCGCGTCGTCGATGTGGATGACACTCCCCGGCCCCAGCGCGGGCCCGCCCGCCGGTCGCCGCCACGTCTCGTTGGCCATGGAGTATGTGTAGTCCAACCTCGGGACCGTCGACGCCCGATGAAATCGTCGCGGGTTCGCTGTCGAAGGTCTCGGGTTGGTTCCGACATGCAGGTGAGCGCGTCCACCGGAGACGCGCCACCGGGGACGGTCAGGAGAGGTCAATGCCGAAGGTACGCGTGCACAGCTTCGCCATCTCGCTCGACGGCTACGCCGCGGGACCACGGCAGAGTCTCGAGCACCCGATCGGGGAGGGCGGGTCGCGGCTCCACGACTGGGTGTTCGCCTCCCGCTACGGCCGCCGCATGATCGGTATGGCAGGCGGCGAGGAGGGCGTCGACGACGAGTTCCTCGAGCGAGGGGACGTCGGCGTGGGCGCGACCATCATGGGGCGCAACATGTTCGGCCCGATCCGCGGGCCGTGGGCCGACGAGTCGTGGACGGGATGGTGGGGTGACGAGCCGCCCTACCACCACCCGGTGTTCGTGCTCACGCATCACCCGCGCGCGCCGATCACGATGCAGGGCGGCACGACCTTCCACTTCGTGAGTGACGGCATCGAGGCCGCGCTCGAGCACGCGCTCGCGGCAGCCGACGGCAACGACGTCAGGATCGGCGGCGGAGTCTCGACCATCCAGCAGTACCTCCGCGCCGGCTTGATCGACGAGCTGCACCTCGCGATCACGCCCATCTTGCTGGGCGACGGTGAGCGCCTCTTCGACCATCTCGACGGCGGCCCCGACGGCTACGAGTGCGTCGAGCTCGTCAGCTCACCGTCGGTCGTCCACGTCCGCCTCGCCCGCACGACGCGGTAGGTCAACGTGCGGCTCTCGTACGAGCGGCCAGACTGTGCGCACGCGCCGACCGAGGAGGGCCCTGTGGCCAAGCTCCGCCATCTTGCAATTGCCACCGACGACCCTGACGCGACCGCGCAGTTCTACGTCGACGTGTTCGACTTCACGCGCCTGCGGACGGCCCAGGGCAAGACCTACCACGGGCACATCCTGAGCGACGGCACCATCAACCTCGCGATCCTGAAGTTCGAGACGGACGACGCGGCAGGTGCAGAGTTCGGGAAGTCGTACGTAGGTCTGCATCACATCGGCTTCGAGGTCGACGACGTCGAGGACGCGACGAAGCGGGTCGTCGCGTCCGGTGCGGTCGTGCGCCACGACATCAACGAAGCGCTCGGCCTCGACACGACCGTTCACGTCAAAGGCGAGTTGAAGTTCTCCGGGCCCGACGGCGTGATCTTCGACCTCAGCGAGCCCGGCATCTGGAAGGTCAGTGAGTGAATCGACGCGGGGGTCACCTTCGGCCCCGTCGGAATTCGTAGCCCGGTCGTGACGACCGACTGGCGGAGGCTTCGCCTCGCGCTCGCGATGCTCGCGAGCGTCTTCGTCGTCGGCACCATCGGCTACGTCATTCTCGGGTTTCTCGTTGCTCGACGCGGTCTACCAGACGGTCACGACGGTGGCGACCGTCGGCTTCCGAGAGGTGCGACCCCTCGACGACGCCGGCAAGGTCTTCACGATCATTCTCATCCTCGTCGGAGTCGGTACCGCGCTGTACACATTCAGCGTGGTGCTCGAAACGCTGTTCGAGGGGCACATACGCGAGCTCTTCGGGAGACGACGCATGGACCGACAGATCGACGCAATGAACGGCCACGTCATCGTGTGCGGCTGGGGTCGCGTCGGACGCGCGATTGCCGAGGAGCTCAGCGCCGCGGGCTCCGAACTCGTGATCGTCGACGTCGACCCGGCGCGCGTCGCGCTGACATCGTTGCCTGCTCTCGTCGGCGATGCCACCGAAGACCAGGTGCTCGTGCAGGCAGGCCTGCTCCGCGCTCGTGCGCTGGTCGCGGCGCTCGACAGCGACGCCGGCAACCTGTTCGTGACGCTCAGCGCTCGATCGATGCGCCCGGATCTGTTCATCGTTGCGCGGGCGCGGCTCGAGGAGACCGAGGAGAAGCTGCGCCGCGCCGGTGCCGACCGAGTGGTCAACCCGCAGAGCATCGGCGGCGCACGGATCGCCGCGTTCGTGCTGCAGCCCCACGTCACCGAGTTCCTCGACGTCGTCATGCACGATCGTGGCATTCAGTTTCGGCTCGAGGAGGTGCTCGTGCCCTCGGAAGCGTCGATCGTCGGCCAGAGCATTCGCGATGCGCACTTGCGGGATCGCACCGGTGCTCTCGTGCTGGCTCTCCGTGAGCAGGACGGCAGCTTCAACACGAACCCGTCCCCGGACACGACCATCAACGCGGGGCAGGTGCTCATCGCCATCGGGACGCCCGCCGAGCTCGAGGCGCTCGAGCGCGTCATGGCAAGCGGCGGCCCGACCTGACCGATCGAGCGCGCAGGTACGCTCGCGCCGCATGGCCGACGTCGACATCGACCGCGAGGTCCGTATCCTCCTCGAGGAGCGAGCGATCATCCGGGCGATGCACGAGTACGCGCACGCGATGGACTCCGGTGACGAGCAAGGGTGGGTCGACGCGTTCACGGCGAACGCGGTCTTCGACGTCGTCGAAGTCGTCGGTGGTCGTCGTGTGCACCGCGAAGACGGCCACGGTGACCTCGCCGCCTACGTCGCCGCGTACCCGAAGCCGCCGCACTTCCGGAAGCACGTGGTCGTCGATCCCGTGATCGACGTCGACCTCGACGCGGGCCGCGCGCACGTCGAGTCGTACTGGCTGCTCTTCCAGCGACGACGACGACGGCCGTCCGCTCGTCGCCGCGTTCGGCCACTACCACGACACGATGGTGAAGGAAGACGGCCGGTGGCTCATCGAGGAACGTCTCGCCGATGTGCAGGCCACGACCGCCGCACCCGATCCCGAGCCGGAGGGTTGACATGGCTGCTGCGATCGCGTCATCACCGCTCGAGCCGTTCGGCGTCGAGCTCGAACTGGACCTGCGGCGCGAGCTGAGCGATGCGGAGCAGGCCGAGCTCCGCCGGCACTACGAGCTGCACGACCTGGTACTCGTGCGCGGCCCCGTGCTCACGATGGACGAGCAGATGCGCGTCTGCGAGCTCCTCGGCCCGGTGCTCATGTCCGACACCGGGTTGATGTCGAAGGACACCGCGATCGGGCTCGCCGGCGTCGAGCTCTGCTTCCACTCCGACTACGCGTACAGCCCGGAGCCGTTGCAGGCGATCTCGTTGCACGCAGTCGACGTCGTCGACGGCGAGACATCGACACGCTTCGCCGGTGGACGGCACGCGTACGAGTCGCTCGCGCCCGAGCTCCGGGCGCGCGTCGCGGGCGCATCCGCGCTCCAGGTGTTCGGTGTGTGCCTCGACGCGCGCAATCGCCTCGCCGAGCTCGATCCGGCGCTCCCGAGCACGGCGCACGCGCTCGCGCCCGAGCACGAGGCCGGCGGGAGTCGCTACCTGTTCGCGCCCGAGATGACGACCGACTCGATCGTCGGCCTCGACCCCGACGAGAGCGAAGCGCTGCTCGCGGAGGTGTTCGCCGCGCTCTACGGGCCCGGGCAGGTGCTCGAGCACCGGTGGAACATGGGCGACTTCGTGCTCTGGAACAACACGCGCGTCGTGCATGCACGCGGAGACTCGTCGATGATCGAGCATCGCGTGCTGCCAGCGCGTCACGCTCGGGACGAAGGGCTACCTCGATCTCTATCCCGAGCTGGCGTTCTACGAATGGGACCAGTCCGGCGGCATGGTCGAAGGCACGTCGCTCGCCGATCGCGGCTCGCCGCCCATTTGAGAGGGCCGGTTCGATCAGAGCGAGTTGATCAGGCGGGGCTGAACAGGTCGGTGTACGAAGCCGGCAGCTCGTCGGTGCTGAGCTTGCGCACGTGCGTGGGGTCGAAGTTGGCGTAGCCGTCTTCACCGACCATGTGCCCCTCTTCGTCGAATGGCCAGAAGAGCACGACGCGCTGGCTCACGAGGTACGACGCGTCGTCATCGTCGACCTCCCAGCCGCGCGCACGCGCCACCGACCCGAGGTTGATCGCATGGATCCATCCCTCGGTCACGACGGTGTCGTGGTCGACGACGATGCGCTGGATGTCGAACTCGAGGACCTGGCGCTTCACCGCGACCATCTCGCCGTAGTAGGCGAGCACCGCTTCCATGCCCTTGGGCCCGTAGTCGCGACCTTCCGCCCAGAGGTGGTAGTCGGGGGAGTCGGAGAGCGTGGCCTTCAGACCGTCGAGATCGCTCGCGGCTTCGGCGCGCAGGTGCGCGGCGACGGTGCCGAGCATGGCGCGCTGGCGCGGGTCTTCGGTGCGGGCGATGCGCTCCTCGACCTGGCGGGCGGACAGCAACTGGTCGACGACAGCCATGACGTACCTACCTCTTCTTGTCGGCCTTCCGGAAGACCGGGCGGCTTCGCTCGGAGAATCCGACCGTACATTAGGTTTCCCGGCTGACCGACGAGCCGGACACGCAATGGGGGTGGGCACGCTGGAACCGTTGACCTACCTGGCGCTCAACGGAAGCCTGGGCACCGGCTTCCGTGAGGAGTCGCTGGAGGCCGGTCTCGCCCGCCCGATCGAGTTCATCGGCGTCGACTCCGGCTCGACCGACGGCGGCCCCTTCTACCTCGGATCCGGAGAATGGATCTGGTCGATGGCGGCGTACGAGCGTGACCTCCGGCTCGGGCTCCTCGGGGCGCGCCGGCTCGGCATCCCGCTGATCATCGGGTCGTGCGGTGGTGGCGGAAACGACACCGCGGTCGACGGCTACCTCGAGCTGGTCGATCGCATCGTGACCGACGCCGGGATCGGCGCTCGCGTCGCGTGCGTGAAGACCGAGCCCGACCGCGACCTGCTGGTGCAGAAGTACCGCGACGGCAAGTTGCGTCGGCTGCCGGGCGCGCCCGAGATCGACGAAGCGACGTTGCGCGCGCCCGGGCACATCGTGGCGATGGCGGGAGCGGAGCCGATTCAGGACGCGCTCGACGGCGGCGCCGACGTCGTGCTCCTCGGTCGGTGTGCCGACGCCGCGATCTTCGCGGCCATGCCGCTCGCGCGCGGCTTCGATCCCGGCCCGGTGTGGAACGCCGCCAAGATCGTGGAGTGCGGTTCGGCGATTGCGACGAACCGGCGTGGCCAGGACTCGGTGCTCTGCACGATCGAGGACGACGGCTTCGTGCTCGAGCCGCTCGACCCTCCGTCGCGCTGCACGCCGGGCAGCGTCGCCGCGCACACGCTGTACGAGACGGCAGACCCCTACCGACTGACGATGCCGTCGGGCACGCTCGACGCGCGCGCGGCCACCTACGAAGCGCTCGACGACCGGCGGGTCAAGGTGCGCGGTGGCACCTTCGCGGCTGCCGACGTGTACACCGCCAAGCTCGAGGGTGCGGCGCCGGTCGGGTTCCTGTCGACCTTCTGGGGATCGATGCGCGACGCCGTGATCCTCGCTCAACTCCCGGCGTGGCGCGAGTCGTTGGAGGAAGCGGTGCGGCGGCGGCTCGAGACCACGTGGGCCGATCGGTACCGGTTCGACCTCAAGATCTACGGCGCCAACGGCACCGTCGGCGAAGTCACCGACGTCGCGCCCCGAGAGGCCGTCGTCGTGTTCGACCTCGTGGGCGACACGCAGGAGGAGGCTTCCGGCATGGCGCGCGCCGCGTACCACGTCGCGTTGCACCATCGGGTGCCCGAGTACCGCGCCGGGTCGATGACGGCGATCGCGCATCCGTACAGCGCTCCCGTTGTCGACCGCGGCGAGATCTTCCGATTCACGCTCAATCACCAGCTCGTGATCGACGACGAAGCCGAACGTCGCCGCGTGTTCTGCACGACGATGCACGAGGTCGGCCGGCGGTGAAGGGGCTCGAGAGCGTCGGGCGGCACTTCACGTTGATCCGCAGCAAGGACGCGGGCCCGTTCATGCTCACGATCGACTTCTTCTTCGTCGACGGCGACAGCCGACGGGCGTTCATGGATGCAGACGTGTTCTCCGCCGAGCGCATCGGCGCGCTGTACGGCGTCGACCCGAATGTGGTCCAGACCTACGACCTGCCCGACATCAACGCGCTGAAGATCAGCTTCCCGCGGCCGATCATCAGCGGCGACTTCGGCGACACCGACATCACCGGTGGCCAGCAGTACGCGCTGGTCGTCGACATGATCAGCGAGCTCGAGATCGCAGGCTCCGGCCCGGATCTCGTCGTGCACGTCTGATGCGAGCGGGGCTCATGCTTCGGGCGTGAACACGGCGGGGCGGTCGGGGCGGGCGAGGTAGCGCAGGACGTCGCTGGCGTCGGCGGCGAGCGCCGCGCGCGGCTTCGCGGGGATCGGCTCGAGAGGGGTGATGGTCACGACGCCGTCGGGGATGCCCCAGGTGGCGACGACGCGACCGTCGACGAGCGCGACGGGGCGGAAGATGCCGTTGCTCGTCACCACGCCGCCGTGCGATCCCACGAACGAATCGCGCGACGCCCACCCGTGCAGCAGTGGATCGAACGGCCCGAGCAACCGAGGCGACGGCAACTGTGCAGACCTCCTGCACGTGGCGAGGATCACGTTCTCGTCGTCGAAGGGCTCGACTTCGGCGGCGACGACGGCGAATGCGCGACGCGCGTCGCCGAGCGTGATGCCGGCCCACTTCGCGAGGTCGCGCGCCGACGCCGGACCGTGACCCGTGAGGTAGCGGCGAGCGAGTCGCGCGAGCGCGTCGTCGTGATCGAGCGGTGCGGGCGCGGGCCCGAGCCAATCCGCGACCGCGGCGAAGGCGTGATGCCCGTCGACCATCGGCCCGCGAACGACGAGCCCACGCAGCGTGGCCGCGAACAGGAGATGGACGAGCGCCTGCCCCGCGGTCGGGATGCCAGCCGCGTCGAGCCGCACGCGGAGCTGCTCGCGCGTCTGCGGGCCATCTGACGTCACCGCCTCTCCGATGATGTCCACGCCCCGCGCGGCCTGCGCGTCGCTCACGCCCTCCTGCCCGAGGCGACGCCGGTTCCCTGCGGCGACCCGTGGCGTTGTGAGCGGTTGCAGCCACCAGTAGTCAGGGGCGCGTACGAGGTGCAGCGTGCCGCGGTTGAGCCACGTGACGACGAGTGATCGCTCGTCCGTGAGCGCGCGATCGACCTCCGGGGCGACGAGGCCCTGCGATCGGGCGCGCACGCTCAGCCGAAAGCCGCGTGCGTCCTGCGCCTGGATCGCGAGCAGACGATCGACGACTGCATCGACCGATCGCGCCGGCGGTCCCGCGAGGAGCTGTGACGTCAGTCGTGTCGCGATCAGCACCGCGTCATGGTGCCGTTGTCGCGTCGAGCAGAGCGACCAGCTTCTTCGGCGCGACCGTGCGGTAGGCGTCCTCGCAGATCGACGCGATCTCGTCCCAGTCGACGGCGACGTCGAGCCGCACGCCGATCCATCCCCGGTGCCCGACGTACGGCGGGCGGAAGAAGCGGTCGGGCTCGGTCTCGATGAGCAGCTCCTGCACGCCGGGCGGCGCCGCGCACCAGAAGTGCGGGAACTGGTTGGCGTGGTGGCCGTCGACGTGCGTCATCACGAACGTCGTCTTGTCGCGCACGAAGAACGTGGGCGAGCTGTGGCTCGGGCGCTCGTTCGTCTCCGGGAATGCGAGGCAGATGCCCCGGAGCTGGTCGAGCGGGGCGACGGACTTCCTCGGCACCGCGAGATCCTGGCACACGGGATCG
This sequence comes from uncultured Actinomycetes bacterium, assembly GCA_963721435.1. Taxonomy (GTDB): domain Bacteria; phylum Actinomycetota; class Acidimicrobiia; order IMCC26256; family DASPTH01; genus CAVRJC01. Next base: position 161,902 of record CAVRJC010000012.1, on the reverse strand, counting down.
AGCGCCCATCGAGGACCTTCGGCCCTGTGCCTGCATGCTGGAGGTCCGTACGGTCGGCCCGAGGAGCGTCTTGCAGCAGGAGGTCGACGATGAAGGCAGTCGTGGTCTACGAGTCGATGTACGGCAACACCCATCTGATCGCTGACGCGATCGCCGCCGGGCTGCGCGAGCGTGAGGATGCCGGCGTGTCGGTGGTCTCCGTGGACGGTGCGACGCCACGGCTGCTCGGCAACGCCGATCTCGTCGTCGTGGGCGGGCCGACGCACGCGCACGGCATGAGCCGCGCGACCACCCGCAAGGCCGCGATCGCGGCGGCGAACAAGCCCGAGAACCCTCTGGAGGTGGACCCCGACGCCGAAGGACCCGGTCTCCGCGAGTGGTTCGACGCGCTCGACGGGCACGCCGCGCTCCCGGCGAACGCGGCCGCGTTCGACACCCGCCTCGATGCAAAGCCTGTGCTCACCGGGCGCGCGTCCAAGGGGATCGCGCGCCGGCTGCGTCACGCGGGCTGCGCCCTGGTCGCCGATCCCGAGAGCTTCCTGGTGACCACGGCCGACCATCTTGCGGATCACGAGGAGCAGCGGGCGCGGGAGTGGGGCGCGCGCCTCGCGGCCGCGCCGGAGCTCGGGCGGGTGGGGGAAGTCAGTCCTTCCCCAGGATGATGCCGCTCCGGCCGGCGGAGACCAGCGTGTGCTCGGCGTTCGCGACCTGGTTGGGCGCGGTGCCGCGCATCTGGCGCACACCTTCGAGGATGTTGTTCACCCCGTGGATGTAGCCCTCCCCGAGTAATCCGCCGTTGGTGTTCACCGGCGTCTTGCCGCCGATCTCGATGTTGCCGTCCTTGATGAAGTCGCGCGCTTCACCGCGCCCGCAGAAGCCGAGCGCCTCGAGTTGGAGGAACACGACCGGGGTGAAGTTCTCGTAGATCATCGCGACGTCGATGTCGTCGGGCGTGAGCCCTGACGCGTCATACAACGCTCGGCCGAGCGCGCGGCACTCGGGGAAGTCGGCGCGGTCGCCGTTGTAGAAGTCGTACATCTCCTCGCCGTTGCGCGTGTGCGCCTGCGCGGCGGCGACGATGCGCACCGGGGGCTGCGGGAGGTCCTTCGCACGCTCCGCGCTCGTGATCACCAGCGCGACGCCGCCGTCGCTCTCCTGGCAGCAGTCGAGCTTGCGCAGGATCGGCTCGACGATCCACCGCGAGGCTTGGTGGTCCTCGATCGTGATCGGGCGGTCGTAGAACCACGCCGCGGGGTTGGTGGCCGCATGCTTGCGCGCGATCACGCCGTAGCGCCCGAAGTCCTCGTTGGTCACGCCGTAGGCGTACATGTAGCGCTGGTACCAGAGCGAGTACACCTTGGCCGGCGTGTCGAGGCCGTACACGTGGTACATGTTGAAGCCCGGCATGCGGCCCCGCATCATCGCCATGAGGTTGATCGGCGGCGCGGCAGGCTTCTTGTCGCCGTCGTCCTTCTTCGACGACGTGATGCCGGCGTTCTGGGTCATGGGCTGGCCGAAGCGCTGGCCCGACCGCTCGTTGAACGCGCGGTAGACGACGACGGTCTGCGCCATGCCCGACGCGACGGCCGCCGCCGCGAGCTGCACGGTCGCGGCCGAGCCGCCGCCGCCGCCGCGCGTCCGTCCCGTGTAGTTGAGCTCGGGGATGCCGAGCGATCGGATGAGCGCGAGCTCGTCGTTGCTGTCGGCCGCGAACGTGACCATGCCGTCGACGTCGTCGGTCGTGAGCCCGGCGTCTTCGACCGCGGCGAGGATCGCCTCGCTCGCGAGCTGGAGCTCGGTGCGCCCCGAGTTCTTGGAGAACTCCGTCTGGCCGATCCCGACGACCGCGGTCTTGTCGGAGTAGTACGGCTTCACGCCTTCGCCTCGACACCTGCCGGGCGGAACTGCGGCAAGACGAACGTCTCGTCACCGTTCTGGAACGTCTCGAAGCACAGCTCGACGGCCATGTCGTTGGCCACGGAGTCGGCATCGACGCCGGTGAGGTTCGACACGAAGCGCACACCTTCCTCGAGCTCGATCAACGCCACGATGCGCGCGTCGTCGTCGGGCTCCGTGGGGTGGTGCGACACGATCCACGTGTAGACGGTGCCCCGTCCACTCACCGGTTCGGCGTTCCACTCGAGCGAGTGGCAGTCACCGCACATGGGCGCCGGCGGGTGCCGCAACTTGCCGCAGTTGGCGCACCGTTGGATGAGCAGTTGCCCGTTGTTCACGCCGTCCCAGAACCACTGGTCGGCCGGTCCGGGAGCCGGAGGAAGGACTGCAGGCATGGGGGTTCAGCCGATCTGTTCGCTGGTGTCGAGCACGACCTTCTCTTCTTCGAGCTTGGCGATCTGGTCGGCGTCGAAGTCGATCTCGCGCAGGATCTCTCGAGTGTTCATGCCCGGCGTGAGCGGCGGGCCCTGGATCACACCCGGCGTCTCCGACATGTCGAACATCAACCCGAACTGGTTCATCTTCCCGACCGTGGGGTGCTGGTACTCCGCGATCCACCCACGCTTCAGGATCTCGGGGTCGTTGAAGAGGTCGAGCACGAAGTCGGGCGTCGACACCTCCACCGGCACCCCGGCCGGGTCGAGGATCCCGAACCACTCGCTCGCGGTCTTCCCCGCGAACACCACCTCGAGTGCCGCGTCGAGATCGTCGTCGTTGGCTTTGCGGGCGTCGGCGGTCGCGAAGCGCGCGTCGGCCGCGAGGTCGTCGCGCCCGATCGCCGAGCACAGCGACTGCCAGTGCGACTCCTCGATCGCGGTGACGCACAACCACGTCTCGTCCGCGCACTGGTAGAGGCGGTACAGCGCGTTCCAGCCGAGCTGCATCTGGTCGACTTCGGGACGGTCGCCCTTGTGCTTGCCGTCCGGCGTGACCCATCCGATCGACGCGTTGAGGAGTTGCGCGTAGATGATCGACGTGTCGACGAACTGGCCCTCGCCGGTGCGGTCGCGGTGGTACAGCGCCTGCACGATCGCGATCGCGGAGAGGAACCCGTTGCCGGTGTCGCCGAGCGAGATCACGGGCCACAGCGGTGTGCCGTCGTGGTCGAGCCCGCCGTCGAGCCAGTCGGGGCCCGCGAGCGCGGCGCCGGTCTGGTCGTTGCCGGGCAGGAGCTCGCGCTCGCTCTTCTCGAAGCCGCGCGTGTGGCAGTAGATGAGGTCGGGCTTGATCTTCTTGAGCGACTCGTAGTCGACACCGAGGCGGACGGCCGCGTCGTAGCGCATGTTGTGCTGCACCACGTCGGCGGTCTCGACCAGACGGCGGAGGATGTCCATGCCGTTCGGGTCTTTGAGGTTGATGGAGATGCTCCGCTTGCCGCGGTTGCAGGCCATCCCGATGTGGTTGCTCATCCAGTAGCCGTCGTACATCGTGTTGACCTTGATGACGTCGGCTCCGAGGTCGCCGAGCATCATCGTGCCCCACGGCCCCGCGACCGCGAGCCCGAGGTCGAGCACACGGATGCCAGCGAGTGGCGACTTCGGTGCGGCCGTGGTGCTCGCGCTCGCGACGGGCGCATCCGCGGCGGCGTCCGCTTCGGCCTTCACGTCGTCGGTGTTCGCGCCCGGTGCGACCGGCGGCGTCGGCTTGTCGTTGGGGACGCCGTGGAACTGGAACACGCGGCCGACCTGGCGCACCGGGCCGAGCTCGGGGTCGTCCACCTCGATGACGCAGCCGTCCTGCACGAGCAGCTCGTCGAGCAGCGCCTCTTCGGGTGAGCGGATCGGCTGCACCGGCGTGCCGACCTTGGCCGCGATCGCGATCCACTCGTCGGACGGGAACTTCGCGAAGCGCTCCGCCATGATCGGGTTGTAGTGGTGGAGGAGCACCATCTCCTCCGGCGCGAGGCCGATGCGCATCGGCGCGTCGCGTGGCGACGTGACCTCGTCGGTGATCTCGAGGTGGTCGCCTTCCGACACGCCGATCACGAACGCGGGCAGTGGCGTCCAGTGGTGGATCCACCGGCCGTCCTTGCACTTGAACACACCCTTCGGCGCGCGCGGGTCGATGACCCAGCTCTGGAAGTTGGGCGCGTCGGCGTGCTCGGCCTTCTGCCATCCGCCGACGGTCGTCGCGAGCACACCTTGGAGCAGCGAGGTCTCGACGTGCTGGCCGCGGCCGGTCTGCTCGCGCACGCGCAGCGCCGCGCTCGTCGCAAGCGTCGCGAGGTAGGCCGTGGCCATGCTCGCCCACGGCGTGCCCGCGAACAGCGGGCCGGGGCGCTTGGCCGCGGTCCAGCAGTCGTCGGGCACCGGCAGGCCGGGCAGCGCGCCCTCGATGCCGGAGAGGCGGGCGATGGTGCCGCCCTCGACGCCGCGGCTCTCCCACTGCTGGCCGGTGCGGGCGGCGACGAGCGCCTCGTAGCCCGGGCGGTCGCTGTGCTTGTTGTCGAGTCCGTACGCGGTGATCGACGTGTAGACGAGACGGGGGTTGATCGCGTGCAGCGTGTCGTAGTCGATGCCGAGGCGGGTGGTGACGCCGGGGGAGTAGCTCTCGAGGATGATGTCGGCGGTGCGGGCGAGCGCGAGCAGGCGGTCGCGGTCCTCGGTGCTCTTGAGGTCGAGGAACGCGCTGCGCTTGCCGCGGTGCCACACGCGGGCGCCGGAGAAGCTGCGGGTCGGGTCACCACCGGGCGGCTCGATCTTGGTGACCCGCGCGCCGTGGTCGGCGAGCAGCATGCCGGTGACCGGGCCCGGGATACCCCAGGTGAGATCCAGGACCTCGACGCCTTCCAGCACTCCCGCCATGACGATTCTCCTTTGTGCGCGCGTCGTCCGACCGCGCGTCCCCCATGCAGCCGTCCGATCATAGTGAGCACGATGGAGCGCCGCACCGAGGCCTGCACCCAGGCAGCCGGGCACGCCGATGCGCGAGAGTGTGCCCGATGGCGACGATGACCGCGTTCCAACTGGTCGAGTGGGGGCAGCCCGCGGAGTTCCGTGAGGTCGAGGTGCCGCGGCCAGGAGCCGGTGAGGTGCTGGTGAAGGTGGCGGGCGTCGGCCTGTGCCACACCGACGTGCACTTCCTCGCGCCGGAGTCGAACTTCGGGTACCCCACGCCGTTCACGCTCGGGCACGAGACCGGCGGGTGGGTCGAGGAGCTCGGTCCCGGGACCAGCAGTTCCGATCTTGGCGGGCTCGAGCTCGGCGACCCGGTCGTCGCGGTGGGCATCCACTCGTGCGGTCGTTGCCACTTCTGCGTGCGTGGGCACGACAACTACTGCCCGAGCGGCTCCACCGGCCGTGGCTACGGGCTCGACGGCGGGCTCGCGCAGTTCGTCGTCGTTCCCGCCCGCGAGCTGATCAAGCTCACCGCGCTCGATCCGGCCCGTGCCGCGCCCCTGACCGACGCCGGCGTCACGTCGTACCACGCGGTCAAGAAGGTGCTGCCGAAGCTCGCGCCCGGGCAGTCGGCCGTCGTCATCGGCGTCGGAGGGCTGGGGGGTTACGCAGTGCAGTACCTGCGGCGCTTCAGTGCGGCGCGCGTGATCGCGGTGGATGTCGCGCCGCACCGGCTTGCCACCGCGCTCGATCTCGGCGCGCACGACGCGTTGCTCTCCGACGACAACACCGCGGCGGCGGTGCGCGAGCTCGCGCCCCACGGCGCGGCCGCGGTGCTCGACTTCGTCGGCACCGACGACACCATGCGGCTCGCGCTCGCGTGCGGCGCGGCGATGGGATCGATCGGCATCGTCGGTGCCGGTGGTGGCTCGGCACCGATCGGGTGGGGGCTCGTGCCGCTCGAGTGTGAGGTGTTCATCCCGCAGGGAGGCACGATCGCCGACCTGCGCGACGTGATCGCGCTCGCGGAGGCCGGCGAGATCCGCGTCGACGTCGAGCTGTTCCCCTTCGCGGAGACCGCGGCGACCTACGCCAAGTTCGCGCGCGGTGAGCTGCGCACGCGCGCCGTGGTCACGCCGAACGCATGACCGAAAACCACGACACGAGGAGCACATGAGCAGCCCGTTGCTTGCAGGTCGCATTGCCGTCGTGACCGGCGGTGCCGCCGGTATCGGTGGTGGGGTCAGCCGCCGCCTCGCGGCCGAGGGCGCGCACGTGGTGATCAACGACATCGACGGCGAGCTCCTCGCGGGGACCGTCGACAACATCGTGGGCAACGGCGGCGTCGCGACCGCGGTGCCGGCCGACATCCGCACGCCCGAGGGTGTCGACGCGCTCGTCGCGCGCGGCGTTCGCGGTCGACGGTGGTCGGGTCGACGTGCTGGTCAACAACGTCGGCGACTACCGGCCGAACGGCCGCTTCCTGACCACGACGGAAGACGACTGGCGCGCGCTCTACGCCATCAACCTCGAGCACGTGTTCCGCGTCACGCACGCGATCGCGCCGGCGATGGTGGAACGGCACCGCGGGAGCATCGTCAACGTCTCGACCGTCGAGGCACTGCGCGGCATCCCGGCGAACGCGGTGTACTCCGCGTTCAACGCGGGCGTGAACCAGTTCACGAAGAGCCTGTCCATCGAGCTCGGTCGCGAGGGCGTGCGCGTGAACGCGATCGCGCCCGACATGGCCGACACGCTGCAGACCCCGGCCGAAGCGATGCTCCGCGGTCGTGACCCCGACTTGATCCAGTCGTGGATCCCACTCGGTCACTTCGGTCACCCCGACGAGTACGGCGACGTCGTGCTCTTCCTCGCCAGCGACCTGTCGCGCTTCGTGACCGGCCACATCATCCCCGTCGACGGTGGCACCACCGCCGCGAGCGGATGGTACGGCCGGGCCGACGGCCGCGGCTGGACCAACCTCCCCGATCAGGCCTGACCCGAACCGCTACCCGCAACTGCCCATCAGAATTGGCCGTCCCGACACCAGGAGCCGCACCATGACCATGTCGTTGCAAGAGATCTCCGACCGCCTCGAGATCCAGGACCTCCTCGTCGCGTACAGCCACGCGATCGACACCCGGAACTGGGACGCGCTCGACGACGTGTTCACGCCCGACGCGTTCATCGACTACAGCGACTTCGGAGGCGGCTCGGGCGACCTCGAGACCACCAAGAAGTTCCTCGCGATGGCGATGCCGAACTTCTCGTCGTTCCAGCACATGGTCGCGACGAGCAAGGTCACGCTCAACGGCGACGAGGCCACGGGCCGGACCATCTGCCACAACCCGATGGTGATCGACAAGGGCAACGGCGAGACCCACGTCTTCTATTGCGGGCTCTGGTACGTCGACAAGTTCGTGCGCACACCGGAGGGCTGGCGGATCAAGGAGCGCGTCGAGGAGAAGAGCTACATGCACAACGTCCCGACCGACTTCTCGGTCCCCGAAGAGTGACGTGCGACCTCGAGTTGGTAGCGTCCCCGTCCTGATCTGACGGGTCATCAGAAACACGAAGGGGTTCTGCCGTGGGAATGCTGGACGGAAAAGTTGTCGCGGTCACCGGCGCGGGCCGGGGGATCGGCCGGTGCATCGCAATCGACTGCGCGGCCGCGGGCGCCAAGGTCGTCGTCGCCGACTACGGCGTCGAGATGGACGGCTCCGCGCCGACGAGCGACATCGCCGAGTCGGTGGTCGCCGAGATCAAGGCCGCGGGTGGCGAGGCCATCGCGCTCGGCAGCGACGTCTCCACCATGGAAGGCGGCGCGGCGGTCGTCGACGCGGGCATCGACGAGTGGGGCTACTTCGACGGCGTGGTGTGCGTCGCGGGCATCCTGCGGGAGCGCATGCTCTTCAACATGAGCGAAGAGGAGTGGGACGACGTCCTGCGCGTGCACCTCAAGGGCACGTTCACCGTGTACCGCGCCGCGTCGGCGTACTTCCGCAAGGCGGAGCGCGCGGGATCGCTCGTTGCGTTCACCTCGGGCGTGTGGGCGCTCGGCGCGGTCGGGCAACCCAACTACGCGGCGGCCAAGGGCGGCATCGTGTCGTTCTCGTACTCCGCGGCGCTCGCAATGGCTCGGTACAACGTGCGCGCCAACGTGATCGCGCCGGTGGCGCGCACGCGCATGTCGGCCAACGTGCCTGCCGAGATCGAGGAGATGGGCGACCCCGAAGACGTCGCGCCGATGGCGGTGTACCTGCTCTCCGACGAGGCGAAGGACGTGACCGGTCAGGTCTACACGGTGGTCGGCAACAAGATCGCGGTGTGGAGCCAGCCCAAGGAGCTGCGCTCGATGTACGCCGACGGTCGGTGGAAGCCGGAGGACATTGCCCGGCGCCTGCCGAGCACGGTCAAGACCGAGCCGTTGCCGTTCTTCGCGATGGTCGAGGGTCGGCGCGCCGCGGCTGCGGCCGGCGAGAAGCCCAACGCCTGATCACCGACGATCGAGAGTGCGGCAACCATGACGTTCCCTGCTCCGCCTCCCTACGTGGAAGGCCACAACCTGCTCGCGGGCAAGACCGTGCTCGTGACCGCAGCGGCGGGCAGCGGCATCGGGTTCGCAGTGGCGAAGCGCTGCCAGGAAGAGGGCGCGCGGCTCGTCATCGCCGACAAGCACGAGCGGCGGCTGGCGGAGTCGGCCGCGGAGCTCGGCGTGCTCGGTGTGCCGTGCGACGTCACGCAGGAAGCCGACGTTCAGAACCTGTTTGCCGCCGCGGCGGCAGAGCTCGGTGGCGTCGACGTGCTCATCAACAACGCGGGCCTCGGTGGCACCGCGCAGTTGCACGAGATGACCGACGAGCAGTGGTCGATCGTGCTCGACGTGACGCTCAACGGCACGTTCCGCTGTACCCGCGCCGCGTTGAACCACATGTACGCGCGCGGGCATGGTGTGATCGTGAACAACGCGTCGGTGATCGGCTGGCGCGGTCAGGAAGGCCAGGCGCACTACGCCGCGGCGAAGGCGGGCGTGATGGCGCTCACGCGGTGCGCGGCGATCGAGGGCGGCCATCGAGGCGTGCGCGTGAACGCGGTCGCGCCGAGCATCGCGATGCACGCCAACCTCGCCAAGGTCACCACCGAGGAGCTGCTCATCGAGCTCGCGGGCAAGGAAGCGTACGGGCGCTGGGCCGAGCCGTGGGAGGTCGCCAACGTGATGGTGTTCCTCGCCTCCGACTACTCCGGTTACATGACCGGCGAGACCGTCAGCGTCTGCAACCAGCACCCCTGACCCACCCTCCGCCCTTGAGCAAGTGTCAGTTGAGGTGGCTATGTCCCACTCAACTGACACTTGCTCGAAACGAACGCTCAGGTGTTCGCAGCGTCCAGGAAGGGGGGTTTGTCGCCGCCGCCGTGGGCGACGAGGTTGGCGCCGGTGATGTAGCTCGCCAGGGGTGACGCGAGGAAGACGCAGGCGTCGCCGATCTCGGACGGGAGCGCGAGGCGTCCGAGGGGGACGGTGGAGCCGACCGCGGCGATGCCGGCTTCGTCGCCGTAGAAGAGGTGCGCGGTCTCGGTGCGCACCATCCCGGAGGTGACGCAGTTCACCCGAACGGCGGGCGCCCACTCCATCGCTGCGGTCATCGTGAAGTTCACGAGACCGGCCTTGGCGGCTCCGTACGCGGCCGAGGTGGGTGACGGTCGCATGCCGCTGACGCTGCTGATGTTGACGATCGAGCCGCCGTCGCCCTGTTGCATCCAATGGTTGGCGCGTTGCGAGCAGAAGATCGGGGCGAGGAGGTTCAGCGCGACGATGCGCTCGGTGAAACGCGGGCTCGCGGTGGTGGTGTCGGCCGGCGGGCCACCCCCCGCGTTGTTCACGAGCACGTCGATGCTGCCGAGCTGCTCGACGACCGCGTCGATGAGCGCGAATGCGGCTTCACCGTCGCGGATGTCACCGGCAAGAAATGCCCAGTCGGCGGGCAGGTCGTCGACGGGATTGCGCGCGCAGACGGCGATGGTCGCACCGGCGTCGGCGAACCGGGTCGCGATGCCGCGGCCGACGCCCTTGGTGCCGCCGGTCACGAGCGCGACCTTGCCGGTGAGATCGAGCTCGATGCTCATGAACATTCCTCCAGCAGCGCGGTGAGGTCGTCGAGCGCGGATTGCGGGTCGCGACCGACGAGGATGCCGTGCATGCCGAGCCGGCGCGCCGCGATGACGTTGCCTTCGAAGTCGTCGAGGAACACCGCGCGCTTCGGGTCGGTGACGCCGAGCACCTCGAGCGCGGTGTGATAGATCGCGGGGTTGGGCTTCCGCACGCCGATCTCGCACGAGTCGATCACTGCGTCGAACAGCTCGTCGATGGGGATCATTCTGCGCCACGTGCTGCCGTACTCGGCCACGTTGTTGGTGACGACCGCGGTGCGGATGCCCCGTGCCCGCACCGATCGCACGTACTCGACCACGATCGTGCGGTCGTAGGGATCGTCGGCCATCCCGCTGAACAGCTCGCCGGCATCGAACCGGATCCCCGCGTCGGTCGCGTTGGCGGTGATCTGCGTGAATGCCTCGCCGAGCCCGAGCTCACCCCGCTCGCACTGGTGCCAGGGATGGTCGGTGTCGGCGTGGTACGAGCCGAACACGAGCAGCGTCAGCTCGTTCGCATCGACGCCCTGCGCGGCCGCGTACTTGTCGATGGCGTGGAACGGCGAGCCCGTGAACACGCCGCCGAAATCGAACAGCACCGCTTCGATCGAGGAAGTCACCCACCCTTTCTACCTATATTTGCCCGATGCCGGTGGAACTCAGCGAGCTCGTCGACCCCGCTCACACCGCGGTCGTGACGTCGGAAGTGCAGAACGGCGTCATCGGTGACGCGGCGCCCCTTGCCGACCTCGGCGCCTCGGCCCGCAAGGAGGCCGTCGCCAACATCGCCCGCCTCGTGCGCGGCGCCCGGGCCGCCGACGTGCCCGTCGTGCACGGGCTCGCGTGGACGCGCGCCGACCAGCGCGGCATGAGCATGAACGCCCGGCTCTTCGCGGCGACCCGCAAGATCGGCGTGACCATGGAGCCCGGCAGCTACGAGGCCGCGGTCGTCGACGAGATCGGCACCGAGCCGAGCGACATCCTCCTCGGCCGCTTCCACGGCCTCAACCCGATGGGTGGCACCGATCTCGACCCCGTGCTGCGCAACCTCGGGGTCACCACGATCGTCGTCGCCGGAGTGTCGGTGAACGTCGCCATCACCAACCTCGTCATGGACGCGGTGAACCACGGCTATCAGGTGGTACTGCCGCGTGATGCCGTCGCGGGTGTGCCGAAGAAGTACGCGGACTCGATCATCGACACCACCCTCGTGTTGCTGGCGACGATCACGACCACCGATGCCGTGCTCGCCTGCTGGCGCTAGACCACAGGTCAGACCACGAGGCCGGATTCGTTGGGCACCACGCCCGCGTCGATCGCGTCGACGAGTGTCGCTGCCTTCACCGGCGGTCCTTCCTTCAGCCGCACCTCGTTGCCCTCGGGGATCCCCGCGAACACGTAGAACTCGTCGGCGAGGACCGCCTCCTTCACGCGTCGCCCGACGTACACGGGGTCGCAGCCGAAGTCGGAGTCCTGGAAGCCCATGACGTCCCTCGCGCGCGGGCCGAACTCGTCGGGTCGGTTGCGTTGCGCGGTGACGATCCGGGTGCTCACCATGCCGGGGAACAGACACGACACGCCGATGTTGGTGTCGGCCAGGTCGTCGCGCAGGGTCTCGGTGATCGCGAGCACTTCGATCTTCGAGCTGCCGTACACACCGTGGCCCGAGAGCGCGGCGATCGACGACGTGTTCACGATGTGCCCCGGCTCGCCCTGCTCGAGCATGCGCGGCATGAACGCGTAGATGCCGTGGAGCACGCCCCACACGTTGACGCCGTGGACCCAACGCCAGTCGTCGAGCGTGAGCTCGGTCATCGGGTTGAACAGGAGCACGCCCGCGTTGTTGCACAGCACGTGCACGTTCCCGAACTCCGCGAACGCGGCGTCGGCTGCCGCGGTGACCGACGCGAAGTCAGCGACGTCGACCCTCACGGCGAGACTGCGCACGCCGGCGTCTGCGATCTCCGCGGCCACCGTCTGCGCCGCGGTCTCGTCGATGTCGGCGACGACCACGTTCATGCCCGCGCCCGCGAGCTCGGTGGCAATGGCGCGTCCGATACCGCTCCCACTTCCGGTGATGACCGCGGTACGACCGTCGAGCGTGTCCATGTGGCATCCCCCGTGTGCGCCGCGTCGCAGGAATTTGCGGTCCGCGGCGGGAGAGAGTAGCCAAACGGTGACGGCTGCATTCCTGAGCGAAGCGACCGTGGGTCGGGTGTCCCGGCCCACAGCTGAGCGACCCGGAATGGCGGAGCCGATGCTCAGCACGAACGGGGGGAACCGGTGCCGAGGGAAACGCACACGTTCGGCAACTTCATGGAAGAAGCGTGGGGCTTCGCCGAGGGCGTCAAGGTCGGCGACACCATCTACGTGTCGGGCCAGACGGGCTACGACGAGAACTTCCAGATCGCGGTCGGCGACATGGAAGCGCAGATGCGCCAGGCGTACGCCACCATCGGCAAGGTGCTCGAGGGGCTCGGATCGTCACTCGCCGATGTCGTCGACGAGACGTTGTTCGTCACCGACGTGATGGCGGCGGCGACGCACGGCCTCGCGGTGCGCACGGAGATGTACGGCGGGACGCCGCGCGTCGCGAGCACGCTCGTCGAGGTCAACGCGCTGGGGAGCCCCGACATGATGATCGAGATCAAGTGTCAGGCGAGGATCGGCTCCTGATGACCGACGACGCGGTCCGCGTGCTCGCGGACCGCGACGAGATCCACGACATCATGATGCGCTACTCGCACGGCGTCGATCAGCGCGAGATGGAGATGGTGCGCGCGTGCTTCGCGCCCGACCTGAAGACGGTGGGATGGGGCCCCCTCGGAGAGGGCTTCGATCGCGACGCGCTGATCCGGTTCATCTCCGGCGTCGGCCACTTCCGCGAGACGATGCACATGATGGGCAACCAGCTCATCGAGGTGAGCGGCGACACCGCGTCGATGGACACGTTCGCGCAGCTCACGCACCGTCTCGACGGCGACCCCGAGAAGCTGTTGGTGAGCAGCCGCTACGTCGAGAAGCTCACGCGCCGCGACGGCGACTGGGCGATCACGCAGCGCGGCGGTGAGCCCGCGTGGGCACCGAACGGAGTCGACGGGCTGCGGTCGGACGATCCCGCGGTGCAATGGCTGCTCGACCGCGCCGCGATCCGTGATGCCGTCGTGCGGGACACGGTGGTTGCGGACATCGCGACAACCGGCCGGGTCCGTAACTTCCTCGGCACGCGCCTCGTCACCATCGACGGCGACGAGGCGTGGGCCGAGAGCTACGTGTTGGTCACACCCATTCCCGACGGCGAAGACCGGGCGCGACCGGCCGACGTCATCACCCCGGTGCGGTGGGCCGATCACCTCGTGCGCGAGGACGGGCGCTGGCGGCTCGAGTCGCGCGCCGTCGATGGCCCCGGTCACTTCGACGCGTTGCCGGTGCCGCCGCGGAGCGCGGACGCGCGCGTGCATGCGCTGCTCGACCGGGCGATGGTCATCGACGCGGTGACTGCGCTCTCGTACGCGATCGATCACGGGGACGAGAGCCTGCTGCGCGCGTGCGTCACGCCCGACGTGACGGTGGGCGAAGCCGAGATCGGTGTGGTGTCCGGCGTCGACGCGCTCGTCGACGTCCTCCGCGCGAGCATGTGGGCGATGGACGGCACCTGGCTGTTCATGAACAACCACCTCGTGCACGTCGCAGGGGATGAGGCGACCGTGCAGAGCTACGTGTTCATCATCGAGCGGCCGGCCGGCGCGGCCGAGCCGCGGTCGTGGACCGAAGGCGCCCGCCGGTTCGTCGACCGGTTGCAGCGCGACGGGGACGGCTGGCGTGTGGTCGAGCGCCGGGTGGAGACGAACATGATGCCGGACGAGAAGGTCATACTGCGCCCGGAGGGTGAGCAGAGCATCGAGGCGATGACGCGACGCGCCGAGGCACGAGCGCGTCAGCAGGACGATTGAGTCCGTACGAGACGGGAGCGACCCATGGAGATCGGCGCACTGGTCAAGGAGCTGCAGTCGGGGATCTCGGCGCGTGGTACGAGCGGATACTGGGAGATGCCGCGCGTGCAGGGCCGCGGCGGCGCCGACGGCGCGGGTGGTGCCGGTGGAGGCGGCACGCCGCGCATCACCTGGTCGTTCGACTCGGGCCTGCCCGACCCCGCGACGTTCCCGATCGACGACCTGTGTCGCATCACCGAGGACGTGCTGCGCACCGATGCCGAGCAGGGCCTGCAGTACGGCGGCATCGCGCACGGTGGCATCGGCTACGGCTGGGAAGGGCTGCGTCAGATCATCGTCGACCGCACGCGCGAAGCCGATGGCAGGGACGATCTCGATCTTCGTTCCGTCATGCTCACCTCGGGCGGCGCGCACGCGCTGACCATCGCGTGCGACGCCTTCCTCGAAGAGGGCGACGTGTTCTGCGTCGAAGCACCCACGTGGGGGGCGGTGCTCAACTCCGGTCGCCGCTGTGGCGCCGAGGCCATCTCGGTGCCGATGGACCGCGACGGGCTCGATGTCGACGCGCTCGAAGCCGAGTTGGCGCGGTTGCGGAGTGAAGGCCGGCGACTGAAGATGCTCTACACGATCACCACGTTCAACACGCCGACGGGCTGGTCGTTGTCGCTGCCGCGTCGCAAGCGCGTGCTCGAGCTCGCCGACGAGTACGAGTTCATCGTGCTCGAGGACAACGTGTACGGCGAGCTGCGCTACGACGGCGAGAAGATCCCGACGTTGCTGAGCCTCGACACCGAGGGCTACGTCGTGCGGGTCGACAGCTTCAGCAAGACCCTCGCGCCCGCGCTGCGCATGGGCTCCGTCACCGGCGCGCCCGAAGTCGTCTCGGCGATGTCGTGCGTGCGCGGCGACCTCGGCGTCAGCCAGTTCCTCGCGCGGGTCGTCGCCAAGTACGTCGCCGAGGGCCTCTACGACGAGCACGTCGAGATGGTGAACGAGCTCTACCGGCGCAAGCGCGATCTCGCGGCCGACGCGCTCCGTCAGCACTGCGGCGACTTCGTCACCTTCGACAGCCCCGACGGCGGGTTCTTCCACTGGCTGGAGATCTCCGACTCGGTCGACGGGAGCGAGGTCATGATGCGGGCGATCGCCAACGGCGTGCAGTGCCGTCCCGGTGAGCGCTTCTTCGGGGAGTCCGAGAAGGACCTCCACACGCAGTACCTGCGGATGGCGTTCTCGATGGTGCCCGAGTCCGAGCTCGAGCGGGGCATCATCGCCCTCGCCCAGGCCATGCAGGACAGCGTCAGGCCGTAGGTTCGGCCCGCGGTCGTCTCAGAAGAAGCTCTCCGGCAGCTTGCCGGCGAGGCAGGCGTCGACGACCTCGTCGCCGAACCGGGTGCGCACGGTGCCCTCGAGGTAGGGCGCCTTGCGCAGCTCGTTGCCACCCTCGATGGCGAAGCTCTGCCCCGTGACCCACGACGACTCCGGCCCCGCGAGGTAGCGCACGCCGGCGGCGATGTCATCCGGCACGCCGGTCCGGCCGAGCGGCTTCTCGTCGGTGAACTTCTTCAGCGTGTCCGCGTTGTCGAACAGGCGCGTGTTGGCGCTCGTCTTCACGAGACCGGGGCGCACCGCGTTGACGCGCACGTTGACCGCGCCGAGCTCGTCGGCCGCGACCTCCATCATTCCCTCGAGCGCCGACTTGCCGGCGCAGTACGCGTTGAGGAACGGCCACGACATACGCGCGACGTCCGACGAGATGAGCACGATCGAGCCGCCGCCCCCGGCCGCCATGAGCGGGGCCGAGTACTTGATCGCGATGAACGACGTGAGCGCGTTCTTCAGCAGGTCGGCGACGAACGTCTCCTCGCTCATGGCGAGGAACGGCACCATCGTGCCGCCGCCGACCGTGGCCACCGTGATGTTCAGCCCGCCGGTGGGCTTGGTCGCCAGCTTCAACGCGCCGCGCACGTCGTCGACGAGGTGGGCGTCGCCCACGAAGTACTGCACGGTCGTTCCCACCGGGGCCTCGGTCTCGAGGGCTGCGGCCTGCTCCTGGAGCGACGACTCGGTGCGCCCCATCAGGGTGACCGAGCAGCCGTCGCGCAGCAGCCAGCGCGCCGACGCGCCGCCAATGCCGCCCGCGCCGCCCGTGACCAGTGCCGCCATCCCATCGAGCGCACCCATGTGGTTCCCCCTGTGTCTGCGGCCATCCGTGCCGCCGGAATCTCGCCCACGTCGATGCCGGGGACGCTACCTGACCGGATCTGATGAGTCGTCAGACGCCGTTGTACGCTCCCGCCCGTGGGGTGTTTCCGCAGGTCAGCGCGCATTTTCTGACGATGCGGTCGACTACTTCCAACGAAGCCTCGGTGTCACCGTCAACGCCTGAACGTGTACACGCAGCAAGCACCGCGGCTGAACGGTCCATCGCAGCCCACCGGCGACTTGGACCCGCCGACCGACTCGCTTGACGGGTTCGGCGTTTGCCGTGACTCGGGTGACCGAGGCGCTCAAGTCGAGAGCAAGCCTCGCCGATTTTCTCATCATGGAACGACGACTGGTAGTCGCCCGGGTCGGGTCATCCTTCGCCTTGTTGCTGTTCGTCATCCTGGCGATCACCAGCACTGCCGCAGGTTGGCTGAAGCTCGTCATGATTGTCGGAGGGCTCGTATCCGTCGCGTGTGCCTTCGCCGCGAAGCCAACGCCGAAGCCGAGTACCTGAGAAAACGTCCGTTCGCGACCTCGCGCACCCACACTCCGCGTGTGCGAACCTCTCGACAACCCGCACCGTGCTGATGTTCGCCGTGCACGACGCGACGGGTAGCTATTGTGTGCGCGGGGTCGGGCGCTCCCCTCAGAGTCAGGGCAGACAGATGAGTGCCGGGTTCATCATTTCCGCGAGTCAGATCGACGGCGTGTTCTTCGCTCGGCTCGTGGGCGAACTCGACGCCGAGCACGCGCCGAAGCTTGCGCAGACGTTGCACGAAGCGACAGGCAGTGTTGTCGTTGACTGCGAGGCATTGGACGGACTCGACCCGGACAGCGTTCAGGTTCTCGTCAACCTGGCCGAGCGTGTGCCGTCCCTGCGCCTCGTCAACGTCTCACCTTCGATTCTGGAGGTCTTGAAGCGCACCGGCGCCGACCGGATGCTCCTCTGACATTGAGCACCCCGTACGCTGCCAGGCGCGCTCGGCACTGGCCCCACAAAGCCGGAGAACGGGCTTGAGACAGGCCCCCGCTACTTCGTGTGGCGGGGGTCCTGTCGTTCTGAGGTTCCGCGTCGCTTGGGCTTGCGCGAACGTCGCTCGGGTGGCGCTTCGCCGTTGACTGCCGCGCTCAGTGCCGCCCGGTACGCGTCAAAGCGCTCAACGTCGCGCTGCACAGGGTCGGAGTACGCCACGATGCGAACTTATCGCCAGTTGCCAACAGTTATCCACCTGATATCCACCGGATTTCCACCGACGGCAGGGCGGCTCGCTCATGTGGTGTCCGGACTCTGCCATTTGACTGCAACGTTTCGACGTGAAGCCGCAACTGCGAGCCAGATGCGTTCATCGCAGGTTGGGCGCTGTGACCTGCGGGGATGCAGCGAGCGAGTGCAACGGCTTGGAAGTGATGAGTCGTCAGACGCCGTTGTACGCTCCCGCCCGTGGGGATCACCGTGACCATCGACGGCCAGGGCATCGCGGAAGTGGTGTGCGACTACCCGCCCGTGAATGCGTTCCCGGTGGCGGGCTGGTTCGACCTCGCCGACACGCTGAACGGCCTCGGCGAGGATTCCGAGGTCCGGGTGGTGATCATCCGGGCCGAGGGCAAGGGCTTCAACGCCGGGGTCGACATCAAGGAGGTGGAAGCCGACGACGGCTACCGCGTCCTGGTCGGTGCGAACCGGGGCTGCTTCGCCCTCTTCGCCGCCATCTACGACTGCCCGGTGCCGGTGATCTCGGCGGTGCACGGCTTCTGCCTCGGTGGCGGGATCGGCATGGTCGGCAACTCCGACATCATCATCGCCAGCGACGACGCCTACTTCGGCCTGCCCGAGGTCGACCGCGGCGCGCTCGGCGCGGCCACCCACCTCTCGCGCCTCGTCCCGCAGCACAAGATGCGGGCGATGATGTACACGAGCGCCACCGCGACCGCCGAGGAGCTGCATCACTTCGGATCCGTGCTCCAGGTGGTCCCGCGCGCCGAGCTGCGTGACGCAGCGTTCGCGGTCGCCCGCAGCATCGCGGAGAAGTCGCCGACGGTGATCCGCGCCGCGAAGGAGAGCCTGAACGGCATCGACCCGTGGGACGTGAAGAAGTCGTACCGCTACGAGCAGGGGTTCACCTTCGAGCTCAACCTGTCGGGCGCGTCCGACGAGCTGCGTGAAGCGTTCGTCGAGAAGCGCGACGCCGATACATCGAGCTAGGCACTGAATGAAGCACATCGAAAACAGAAGAGGTACATGGTCGACAAGCGCATCACCGAGGAAGACGTCGTCAGCGAGCTGCGCGACGGTATGACGATCGGCATCGGCGGCTGGGGATCGCGCCGCAAGCCGATGAGCATCGTGCGCGCGATCGCGAACAGCGATCTGAAGGATCTCACGCTGGTGAGCTACGGCGGTCCCGATGTCGGCATCCTGTGCGCGACGGGCAAGGTCAAGCACGTGGTCTACGCGTTCGTGTCATTGGACTCGATCGCGCTCGAGCCGCACTTCCGCATCGCGCGGCAGCAGGGCAAGGTCACGACGCTCGAGCTCGACGAAGGACTCTTCCTCCTCGGCCTGCAGGCAGCCGCGTGGCGGGTGCCCTTCCTCCCGACGCGCGTCGGGCTCGGCTCGGATGTGGTCGAGCGTCAGCCGGAGATCCGTCTCGTCACCTCCCCGTACGACGACGGCGAGGAGCTCGTTGCCGCACCTGCGCTCAACCTCGACGTCGCCATCGTCCACATGCACCGCGGCGACGCACGCGGCAACGGCCAGTACCTCAACGTCGACCCCTACATGGACGACCTCATGGTGCAGGCGGCGCCCAAGGCCTTCATGAGCGTGGAGAAGCTGCTCGAGAGCGATGAGCTGCAGGGCAACGGCGCGCCGCAGACGCAGCTCATCTCGCGCCTCTGGACCCATGGTGTCGTGGAAGCGCCGTTCGGCGCGCACTTCACCGAATGCGTGCCCGACTACCCGCGTGACGAGGCATTCCAGCGGGAGTACACCGCTGGTGCGAAGGACGCCGACGCGTGGGCGGGTTGGAAGGCGAAGTACCTCGATTGCGGCGATCATGCCGAGTACCGGAAGGTGGTCGGGCTGTGACCGAGGCATCGCGCGCTGACTACTGCGTGATCGGCGTCGCCGAGTGCTTTCGCGGCGACGGCGAGATCATGGCCAACCCGATCGGCACCACTCCTGCCATCGGCGGGCGGCTCGCGCGTGAGATGTTCGAGCCCGACCTCGTGATGACCGACGGCGAGGCGCTGCTCGTGGCGAACGCGCTGCCGCTGAGCGGTGAGCCGGTCGACAAGGTCGTCGAAGCGTGGAACCCGTACCGCAAGATGTTCGACGTCGTGTGGTCGGGTCGTCGGCACGTGATGATGGGCGCGTCGCAGCTCGACCCGTACGGCAACCAGAACTTCGCCTACATCGGCGAGTGGGGGAAGCCCAAGGCGCAGCTGCTCGGCATGCGGGGCGCGCCCGGCAACACGATCCAGAACACGACCAGCTACTGGATCCCGAACCACTCGGTGAAGGTGTTCGTGCCGAAGGTCGACGTCGTGTCGGGGGTGGGCTACGACCGCGGCTCGGCGGTGAGCGAGTGGGTGCGCGAGCACCAGGAGCTGCGCCACGTCGTCACCAACCTCGGTGTCCTCGACTTCGGCGGGCCCGATCACCGCATGCGCCTCGTCAGCGTGCACCCGGGCGTCACCGTCGACGAAGTGGTCGCGGCGACGGGCTTCGAGCTCGTGATCGACGCCGACGTGCCGTTCACGCGCGACCCGACGCCCACCGAGCTCTCCTGCATCGAGTTCCTCGATCCTGACGGCCTGCGCTTCGCCGAGGTGCCCAATCAATGATGCCCAATCAATGAGGCCCAAATGAGGCCCAATCAATGAGGAAGGCCAATGACTGACTCGATCACCGGCCTGAACCCACGCCTGCACACCCGCCTGTGTGACCTCGTCGGCGTCGAGTACCCGATCGTGCAGACCGGCATGGGCTGGGTCGCCGGCGCGCACCTCACGTCGTCCACCGCGGAGGCCGGTGGCCTCGGCATCATCGCCAGCGCCACCATGGACATGCCGCAGCTCCGGCGCGCGATCGCCGACGTGAAGGCGCGCACGCAGAAGCCGTTCGGGGTGAACCTGCGCGCCGACGCAGGCGACGTCACGGACCGCATCCGCCTGATGGTCGACGAGGGCGTGAAGATCGCGAGCTTCGCCCAGGCGCCGCGTGAAGAGCTGATCTCGACGCTGAAGGACAACGGCGTCGTGGTGATCTGCTCGATCGGTGCGAAGCGCCACGCCGAGAAGGTCATGGAGTGGGGCGTCGACGCGGTGATCGTGCAGGGCGGTGAGGGTGGCGGGCACACGGGCTCGGTGCCCACCACGCTGTTGCTGCCGCAGGTCGTCGACACGGTGCAGGGCCGCATCGTGGTCATCGGCGCCGGTGGGTTCTTCGACGGCCGCGGCCTCGTCGCCGCGCTCGCGTACGGCGCCGACGGCGTCGCGATGGGGACGCGCTTCCTCCTCACGTCCGACTCCCGCGTGCCCGACAACGTCAAGGCGTACTACTTGTCGCGGTCCGTCGCCGACACGGTCGTGACGCGGCAGGTCGACGGCCAGCCGCACCGCGTGCTGCGCACCGAGCTGGTCGACGAGCTCGAGTCGGCGCGAGGAAAGGTGTGGTCGCTGCCGCGCGCCATGATCAACGCGTACCGCTACCAGAAGCTGAGCAAGGTGCCCTACCTCACGATGCTCAAAGAGGGCCTGGCGATGCGCAAGTCGATGGACCTCACGTGGACCCAGATGCTGATGGCGGCGAACACTCCGATGCTGCTGAAGATGTCGTTCGTCGACGGCAACATGGAATCAGGTGTGATGGCGAGCGGCCAGGCGGTCGGTGTGATCGACGACCTGCCGTCGTGCAAGGAGTTCATCGACCGCACGATCGCCGAAGCCGAGAAGGTCCTCGAGAACCTGGAGGGATGACATGGGTGACGTCACGGTGATCACCGGCGCCGAGGAGGCGAAGGCGGCGGTCGGCAAGCACCTCGGGTACAGCGACTGGGTCGAGATCACGCAGGAGCGCGTCAACCAGTTCGCCGACGCCACGGGCGACCACCAGTGGATCCACGTCGACATCGAGCGCGCCAACGCCGGTCCCTTCGGCGCGCCGATCGCGCACGGCTACCTGACGCTGTCGATGGCGAGCATGTTCCTCCCGACCATCGTCCGCTACGAGGGCTGGAACATGGCGGTGAACTACGGCGTCGACAAGGTGCGCTTCCCGTCACCCGTGAAGGTCGGGTCGCGTATCCGCGCCGGTGCGGAGCTGGTCGAGGTCAGTGATGTCGCCGGCGGCGGGATCCAGACCAAGACGCTCATCACCATCGAGGTCGAAGGCCAGGAGAAGCCCTGCTGCGTGATCGAGTCGCTCGCCCGCTGGTACCCCTGATGACGAGCCCGTCACCGCGCCCGTACGGGAGCGGTACCAAGCAGCGCAACCAGGTCGCGATGTCGCCCGAGGAGATCGACGCCTTCATCGCCGAGAAGCACACGCTCTCGATCGCCACGCTGAACCGTGACGGCAGCATCCACATGGTGGCGATGTGGTACGGCTTCCTCGAGGGGGAGATCGCGTTCACGTCGAAGGCGAAGGCGCAGAAGGTGTTGAACCTGCGCCGCAACCCGAACATCACCGTGATGGCCGAGGAGGGTGACGCGTACGACGAGCTCATCGGGGTGTCGATCCAGGGCACCGCGGAGATCGTCGAAGATCCCGAGCGCATGTTCGCGGCGGGCATCAGCGTGTTCGAGCGCCACACCGCCCCCTACGACGATGCTCGGAACCGCAAGCACGTCGAGTCACTGCTCTACAAGCGCGTCGTGATCAAGGTGAACCCGGTCAAGATCGCCTCCTGGGACCACCGCAAGCTCTAGCCAAGAAGGTCAGGAGCCGCCGGCGCGCCATTCGTCGACGGCGCGCTCACCGGCTTCGCGACCCAGCACGACCAGGCGGTCGAACGCCTTGAAGTCGCCGATGCTGTACGGGTCGACGGCCGGACGGATGTAGACGTCGCCGTGGTCGGCGTTGCGCTCGCTCCCGAGCTCGGTGAGGCGCATGAGCACTCGCCCGAGGCCCGCGGTGTCGCGCGACGCGCCCCGGTCGAAGCGGCCCATGAGCAGCCGCCAC
Source organism: uncultured Actinomycetes bacterium (assembly GCA_963721435.1). Classification (GTDB taxonomy): domain Bacteria; phylum Actinomycetota; class Acidimicrobiia; order IMCC26256; family DASPTH01; genus CAVRJC01. The sequence goes on along the minus strand of CAVRJC010000012.1, from coordinate 139,616 downwards.
CCCGAGACGAAGCCGCCGTCGGGCAGCGAGCCCGCGACCATGTCGCGCGAGCGGCCGACGTCGACCGCGATCACGGTGATGCCGCGGTGCAGGCCGCGCATGACGCCGACGGGAAGGTTGTCGAGGAGGCCGCCGTCGACGAGAAGGTCGCCGTTGGGGCTGCGCACGGGCGGGAAGACGCCGGGGATCGAGAAGCTGGCTCGGATCGCGCGCCAGCCCGGGCCCGACGTGTGGATCTCGGTGCTGCCGGTCGTCAGGTTGGTCGACACGCAGAAGAAGGGCCGCCATGCATCCTCCATGTCGAGGCCGTCGGCGGACTCCTGGATGCGCTCGGTGACGCGTCGACCGGTCGCCAAGGAGAGTGCGGGGAAGGTCACGTCGAACGGTGACGAGTCGACGACCGCGGCCTTGAGCTGACGCGCGAGCTCTTCGGGCGTGAGCCCGCGTGCGGCACCGCCGGCGATCAGCGAGCCGATGCTCGTGCCGCCGACCGCGTCGATGGGGACGCCGCGCTCGTTGAGTGCCGCGAGCACGCCGATACCCGCGATACCACGCGCACCGCCGCCGCTGAACACGACGCCGGTCCCTCGCCCGAGCAGGAGCCGCGCGACGCGGTCGACGTCGGCGTCGCGGTCGACGCGCACGTGATGATGACGATCAACGGTGCGGGCGCGCAGCCATGCCGCGCGTGCCGCGCGGGTCACGGGTGTGCGACGGATGCACGAGCACGAGCTCGGTCCGCGCCCGCACGGTGCTGCGACGCGCCTCGCTCTCCCGCTCCACCGCCCGCACCGACGGTCCCTCGACCGCCGACCCGACGAGCAGCACGAGGTCGGCCTGCCGCACGCACGCGGCCGTCCAGTCCGTGGGTTCGGGATCGGCCGCGTACACGACCGCCTCGAACCCGAGCTCGCGTTCGGCGAACCACGACGCCAGACGATCGCCACCGACGCGCGAGAGATCCCCGAGCGCGTCGGCCGTCTCCGCCGACGTCACGTTGCTCGCCGCGCCGGTGAGCCGTTCGAGCGCGCCGCGCAGGCGTGCCGCGAACCCGGTCGCGCTCGGGTCGGCGCTCAGCGGCACGACCGCGATCGTGACCACTGGGCTGGTGGGGCTGCCCTCGCGCAGTGAGCGCACGAGTCGGCGCACGACTTGCGTGGTGATCCCGCGCAGTGCTTCGGGGAACTGCGCCACCAGGCTGGTGAATGCGTCACCCGAGAGCTCGAGCACCTGGCTGTCGCGCAACGCGGTGACGTTCGCCGTGCGCGGCTCGTTGGTCATCACCGCGAGCTCGCCGACGACCTCGCCGCGTCCGAGCTCTGCGAGCAGTGTCTCCGTGCCGTCCTCACGCGTCATGGTGACCCGCAGGCGCCCGACCGCGACGAAGAACAACGAGTCGCCGACGTCGCCTTCGCGCATGAGATGGGCGCCGCCCGGCAGGTTCACCGCCTCGAGGTGATGGGCGACGAATGCCCGCGCCTCGGGGGAGAGCGAGCCGAACATCGCGCTCTCTTCGACGAGTCGCTCGCGCTCCTCCATCGGGACCGCGTCATCGAGTGGCAGTGTGCTCACGAGTGGGCGGCTCGGGTGGCCGCTTCGAGCTCGTCGCGAGCACGGCGAAGGTCCCGGGCGAGCCCCGCGAGCACCTGCGTGGTCATGTCGGGGAACTCACGGAGCAGGGTGCGGAACATGCGGACACCGAGCACCGCGACGGTGATCGGCTCGATGCTGACGACCGTGGCGCTGCGGGGCTCGCCGTCGAGCAGGGCGAGCTCGCCGAAGTAGGCGCCGGGCCCGACGGTCAGCACGTCCTGGTCGTCGCGACGCACGACCGCGGTGCCATCGAGGATCACGAACAGCGCGTCACCCTCTTCGCCGGCTTCGACCATGGGCGTGTCGGCCGGCAGCGACGCGGTCTGCATGTGCCGGGCGACGGTGGCGCGCTCGCGTGCTGTGCAGTGGGAGAACAGCGAGACCTGCTGCAACAGGTCGGCGAGCTCACGCCGCGACGGACCCACCACGTCCCCCTCCTCGCGTCTCGACGCCCGAACGCACACACGCCCGCACGCGAACCGCGACCCCGTGTGCGCGCCACGTAGCCTAACGGCGTCCCGAGCGGCGGGGCGGGGGTCGACGGGGGGCCGCGTGCGCAGGCTGGCGTTGCTGGTGGTGAACCACGCCCGCTGGGTGATCGTCGCCGCGATCCTCTTCGTCGTGGTGGCCGCGGTGATCGGCCGCAACGTCGCCGACAAGCTGTCGGCGGGAGGTTTCGAAGACCCGCAATCGGAGTCGGTCAAGGCTGCCGACGACCTGCTTGCTCGCTTTCCCGCGGCCGGCGAGCCCGACTTCGTCGTGCTCGTGACCGCCCGGGGTGGCTCGGTCGACGATGCCGCGGTCACCGACGCCGCCACCGCGCTCACCGACAAGCTGGCCAAGGACCCTGCCGTCATCGAGGCCGCCTCCTACTGGACGCTGTCGAAGGCGCCGCCGCTCGAGAGCACGGACGGCCGGCAGGCGCTGATCATCGGCACGTTGCATGGTGATCTCGGTGAACGGGTCGAGACTGCCAAACGTCTGTCGCCCGAGTTCACCCAGCGCACCGACGTGCTCCGCACCGACGTGACCGGGCTGTCCGAGGTGGCGCGCCAGGTGAGCGCGCGGTCGGAGAAGGACGTCCAGCGCTCGGAGATCATCACCACGCCGCTCACCGCGATCGCGTTGCTCCTCGTGTTCGGCAGCATCGTCGCCGCCGGTCTGCCGCTCGTGATCGGTGTGATCGCGGTGGTGGGCACGCTGCTCGCGTTGCAGCTCATCTCGTCGGCGACCGAAGTATCGATCTTCGCGCTGAACCTCACGACCGGTCTCGGCCTCGGGCTCGCCATCGACTACTCGCTGTTCATCGTCTCGCGGTATCGCGAAGAGCTCGTGAAGGGTGAATCGACGCGCGTCGCGATCGCGCGCAGCATGCAGACGGCCGGCCGCACCGTCGTGTTCAGCGCGATCACCGTGATGATCTCGTTGCTCGCGCTGTTGATCTTCCCGTTCGCGTACCTCCGTTCCTTTGCATACGCGGGCGTGGCGGTCGTGGGGCTCGCGGCGGTCGCCGCGGTGGTGGTGCTGCCCGCGGTGCTCGCGATCCTCGGGCCGCGCGTCGAGAAGGGCCGGTTGTTCAAGCGCCGGGTCGCGTCGGACGAGGGCGGAGGGTTCTGGCAGCACCAGGCGGTACGGGTGATGCGGCACCCGTGGCCGTATCTCATCGGCGTGAGCGCGCTGCTGCTCCTGCTCGCGGTGCCGTTCCTGCACATCCAGCTCGGGCAGATCGACGACCGGGTCGTGCCGCCCGACGTGGCGAGCAGCCGTGCTGCCGTCGACCAGATCCGCGAGAACTTCTCGAGCCGGGAGAACGCCGCGTTGCGCCTCTATCTCCCCGGCACCGATCCCACCACCGACGTGGCCGCCATCGACGCCTTCGCCAAGAAGCTCCGCGACCTTCCCGGCGTCGCACGGGTCGACGCCGCATCCGGCTTCTACTTCAAGGACGGCAGCTTCGTGCCCGCGATCCCCTCGTTGCGGCTCACGACGCGCTTCTTCAGCGACAAGGCACCGCACTCCACCTGGATCAACGTCGTGCCCGACATCGAGCCGATCTCCCCGGCGGGTGAGGATCTGGTCGCCGCGGTGCGCGCCACGAAGGGACCGGGGCCGTTCACGGTCGCGGGTCCCTCGAGCGCGACTCGTCGACGCCAAGCGCACGATCGAAGACCGGTTGCCGCTCGCGCTCGGCTTCATCGCGCTCGTCACGTTCATCCTGTTGTTCCTGATGACCGGCAGTGTGCTCGTGCCGATCAAGGCGCTCGCGCTCAACGCGCTGAGTCTCACCGCGACGTTCGGTGCGATGGTGTGGGTGTTCCAAGAGGGCCGCTTCACCGATCTGCTCGGCTACACGTCGACGGGCGCGATCGACATCTTCACCCCGCTGCTGATGTTCTGCATCGCGTTCGGGCTTTCGATGGACTACGAGGTGTTCCTCCTCAGCCGCATCAAGGAGGAGTACGACTACGACCACGACAACGAGCGCGCGGTCGCGGTCGGCTTGGGCAAGACCGGGCACATCGTCACTGCCGCGGCGCTGGTGTTGACCATCGTGTTCCTCGGGCTCACCACGTCGGAAGTCGTCCAGGTGAAGCTGTTCGGCCTCGGGCTCGCGCTCGCGGTGCTCGTCGACGCGTTCCTCATCCGCGCCACGCTCGTGCCCGCGATCATGCGGCTGTCAGGACGTGTGAACTGGTGGGCGCCGCGCTGGGTGCGGCGCTGGCACCTCCGCTACGGCATCTGGGAGCAGGAGCCGGTCAAGATCCTCGACCGCGCGTTCGAGCAGCGGTAACGCGAGCAGGGGCGATCGCCGCCCGTCGTAGCATCGCTGCATGCCTGCGCTCGATCTGACGTCGACGTATCTCCATCTCGGCGAGGGGCCCGCGGTACGCGCGGTCCCCGTCACCGACGACTTCTGGCCGACCATCGACCAACGCGCCGATCTCCAACGCGGTCGCTTGATCACGTCGTTCGTGCACGACGCCGACTGGACGGTGTGGGAGATGCATCCCGGCGGCGACGAGGTGATCGTCGTGCTCAGTGGATCGGTCACCTTCCATTTCGATGACGGCCACCTGGACGACGGCACCACGACGCAATCGGTCGATGTCGCGGCGCCGCACTGTGTGGTCGTCCCGACGGGAACCTGGCACACCGCCGACGTGCGCGAGCCGGGCCAGATCCTCGTGATCACCTGGGGCGAAGGCACCCGGCATCGTCAGCGCACACGACCGCGCGACTGAGCACTGAGCGATTGGGCTACGCGCCGAAGCGCGGCGCAACGTCGCTCGCGAACCGCTCGAGCTGAGCAACGAAGCGATCGACGCCGAAGCCCGGGCTCCCGGCGAAGAAGCGCAGGGCGAAGTGCCGCACGCCCGCGTCGACGAACTGTGCGATGTCGTCGCTCACCTCGTCGACGGTGCCGATGAAGCGCGGACGGCCGTCGTCGGCGGTGGGTGTCGGCGGCGCGTACGTGAAGTCATCGGGGATCTCGCCGGCAGCTTCATAGGTGTACGACACGCGCGTCGCGCCGCTCTCGTCGAGCAGCTTCGTCTCCGGGCACGAGTACGACCACGAGAACACACTCGCATCGCGACCATTCGTCCCGAGCGCGCGCCCGATCGCGGCGCGGCCGGTTGCGTAGTCGGCCGGCGTCGGGAACAGCGGGTGCCAGCCGTCGCCGAAGCGCGCCGCGCGTGCGAACGCCGCGGGATGGTTGCCGCCGACCCACACGGGGATGGTGTCACCGTGCAGCGCCGGGCCCGAGTTGACGTCGGCGTAGCTCCGGTGCTCGCCCGCGTGGCTGATCGGGTTGTCGGCTTCCCACGCCTGGCGCAGGATGGTCAGGTACTCGTCGGTGATCGCGCCTCGTTGCGAGATGTCGACCTCGAGCGCCGCGAACTCGCCCTTGAGGTAGCCGACTCCCACACCGAGCACGAGTCTTCCGTGCGACAGCCGCGCCGCGGTCGCGGTCATGCGCGCGAGCAGCAGCGGCTCGCGGTAGGGGAGCACGAGCACGTCGGTGCCGACTCGGATGCGACTGGTCGCGCCGAGCGCAGTGAACACGCACGCGAGCGACTCGTACCAGTTCGGGTCGCAGAACGCGAGCGCGTACGACGGCACCGCGGCGCGATCCGCGAACCAGATGTTCGCGAACCCCAGTTCCTCGCTCCGCGCGACGAGCGCGGTGATCGCGTCGGGGTCCGCATAGTCGCCGTAGGTTGGGATGACGACGCCGAACGAGATGTCGTCGCTCACGCGCGCACGCTCTGCGCCGCGGCGACAAGTGGCAGCTCCTTGTAGGTGACGACGCCGGGCCGTGCCGCGACGACGTGCCGGATCGCGTGGACCGTCGGCATCGCGGTCATCAACATCGCGAGCCCCATCAAGATCTCGGAATCGGCTTCACCTGATGGGGGCCAGCCGGCGACGTGCATCTTCACCGTGGGCGTGCCGTCGACCTCGAAGTGCCAGCCGTGGCGGATCTCCCAGTTGGGCTCGACGTTCTCGGTCATCTTCCACACGGAGCCGAGCTCGATCACCTCGACTCCGTTGGCGATCCCCAGCCACCGGTTGCGCAGCCCCGCGACGTGCCCCTTCGGGATGAACATGAACCCGAGATCGAGATCTTCGGTCGCCAGCGCGACGTCGGGTGCGTACGCGATGTCGTCGAGCGGGAGGTCGAGCGCGTCGGCCATCATCGCCACCGCGTCCTCGAACGCGGTGGTGCCGCGCTTGAAGATGTCGAGCAGCCCGGGCTCGTCGGGCGGCAGCGCAAAGCCGACCGACTGCCACAGCTCGGGCGAGCTGTAGCCCGAGCACTCGGCCTCTTCCCAGATCGAGATGTGCTTCACCTCGCTGCACACGCCCGTCGCGGTCAGGGCCAGTTGGTTCGCCCATCCCGGGTTCACGCCACCGGCGAACAGCGACGCGCCGCCGGCCTTCCCTGCCTCGTCGAAGCGCTCCTCCGCGCCCCACCACCGACCGGTGATGAGGTTCGACGTGCTCACGACGTTGACGCCGTGCTCGAGGAACCGGCACATCGTCTCGACGTGCTGCTCGATCGCGTCGGGGAACAGCATCTGGTAGTAGCCGACCACGTCGGGCTCGAGCGCGAGCAGGGCGTCGACGTCGTCGGTGGCGGCGATCCCGAGCGGTGCGATCCCGATGAGCTCGCCGACGTCCTTGCCCACCTTCTCTGGGCTCCACGCGTAGGCGCCCACGAGCTCCATGTCGGGATGGTCCACGATGGCCCGCCCGGCGAAGCGGGCGACGTGCCCGGTGGTCCACAGCACGACGCGATACGTCATCGAAGCTCCCCCTCGGATGTGGCCCCTCGGGACGGGGCTCCTCGGCCGGCGCTCACGTTAGCGATGGGTCTGCGACGTGGCGAGATGGTGCGCGGCGGCTCGGCTCGCTACTTTGACGCTCGTGATCATCGTCGTAGCTGCACTCAAGGGAGGCGTCGGCAAGACGACGACCTCCGTGTACCTGTCCGCCGTGTCCTCCGGCACCCGTCGTGACACCACCCTCATCGACGCCGACCCGCAGGCCAGCGCCGCGGACTGGCTGGAGAGCTCCGAGGACGAAGCGCTCGAGCGGGTCACGCTCATCGAGGCGCCCACGGACCGCATGCTGCTCAAAGCCCTCGATCGCATCGAACGTGACGAAGTCGTCGTCGTCGACACGCCTCCCGGCAACGAGCGGCTCCTCGCCAAGGCCATCGAGCTGGCCAGCATCGTCGTGATCCCCACCCGCGTCGGCGGGGTGGAGACGCCTCGTGTGGAAGCCGTGCTCGACATGGTGCCGACCAAGGTGCCCGTCGGCCTCGCGATCTGCTCCGCCCGCACGTACACCCGCGACTACCACGACATGGTCGCCGCCTGGGTCGAGGCCGGCGTCCCCGTGTGGGGCAGCGTCCCCGAGCGGGTGAACATCGCGAGCGGCCCCGAAGGCTGGCTCTCGCCCGACGGCCTCGAGTCGTACCGCGAGATCTGGCGCCGCGGCATCCGCGCCTCGCGGTAGCTCAACCCTGTGTCCCCTCGCCTCAGACCGAGGCGTAGGGAGCCTGATGGGACGCGATTTGTCTCGTCTACCGCAGAAGATCGCGACCCATTGAGCCGCTGCAGGGGCATCGTTCAGAACGGTCGGTCACCCTTGAGGGCAACGCGGTGCAGGACCCGCCGTTCGTGGTAGTCGGGCACCGCGTAGTGCTGCAGGCACCGGTTGTCGAGGAACACCAACGACCGCTCGTCCCACCGGAAGCGGCACTGCAGCTCCGGTGACTTCACGTGGTCGTAGAGCAGAGACAGCAGGTGCTCGCTCTCCGCGCGCGGGACATCCGCGATGTGCGTGGTGTGGTTCGAGTTCACGAACAACGCCTTGCGCCCGGTTTCCGGATGGGTGCGGACCACGGGGTGGCGAATCGGCGGGAACTGGGCGCGGGCTGCGTCGAGATCGAGGTTCGTGTGACCCCGCTCGAGCGCGACGACGAGCTGCGGGATGATGTCGTGCACGGCTTCGAGCCCGTCGACGTGCTGACGCATCGTCGGCGACAGGGTCTCGTACGCCGCGTACATGTTGGCGAAGCAGGTGTCGCCGCCGACGCTCGGCGCCTGCACGACGTGAAGCATCGAGCCCATCGGCGGCTCCTCGGCGTACGTGCTGTCGTTGTGCCAAGTATCGGCGCCGTCACCCAACGGATTGGTCTGGTCGAGCACGTTCATCTCCGGCGGGCCGCCGTGCGCGGTCGGCAGATGCGGGACCTGGATCTCACCGAAGTTGCGGGCGAACGCGATCTGCTGCTCGGGCGTGATGTCGACGTCGCGGAAGAACAACACCAGGTGATCGAGCCAGGCCTTCCGGATGAGGTCGACGGTCGAATCGTCGAGCGCGCGACTCGGGTCGATCCCGCTGACTTCGGCTCCGATGACGCCGGTGACGGGACGTACCTGGATGTCCAGCATTCCGTCCTCCTGTCGGAGCCGCGCGCGTTCGACCGAGACTATCGACCCACCGTTCAGGCGGCGAGGGCGAGATCGGCGAGGAATTGGCGAGCTGATCGCGGCGAGTCCAGGCGGACGACGCGGAGATGCGAGTGCGCGGCGTCGGCGATGACGTGCTCGTACCGCTCCCGGAGGTCGCGATGGCGCGTCCACGACCACGCGATGATCGAACGCTGCGGGTCGATCGACCACAGATTGCTCCAGGGCTCCCGATTGCCGTTCCAGAGCTCCTGGTGTCGCACCGCTCTCGTGACGGTCCGCGGGATGATCCTCCGCATGACGACGGCGCGGGAGTAGTCGAGCCAGACGAACGTATCCGCTCGCGCCAGGATGAGGTCCTGCACCTTGGAGTAGTTGCCGTCGACGACCCAGCCAGGCTCGGCGATGCGCGCACTCACCGCGGCGCGGAACTCTTCACGGGGGAGCTCCTGCCAGTCGGGCTGATGGAAGATCGCATCGAGCTCGACGTGCTGCAGGGAGAGGCGATCCGCCAGCTCGCGGGCGAACGTCGTCTTCCCTGCGCCCGAGCTGCCGACGACCAGGACACGACGCACGGTCGCATTCTTGCCGCGGATTGAACCGCCATACTTCACGCATGTCCGATCTCGACGCGTGGGAGCGGCTCGGCACCTACCGGGAGCTCGCCGGCTACCGGATCTTCACGGTCGACGCGCTGCCGCTCGGTGACGAGCGCCACGAGCCGCTCCTGATCCTCCACGGCTTCCCGACCGCGTCGTTCGACTTCCATCTCGTGCTCGACGGCCTGCGCGCGCACCGGCGCGTCTGCCTGCTCGACTTCCTCGGGTACGGCTTCTCCGCGAAACCCGACATCGCGTACACGCTCGCCGCGCAGGCCGACATCGTCACGGCGTTCACCGCCGAGCTCGGGCTGCGCGCGCTCGCGCTCCTCACCCACGACATGGGCGACACCGTCGGCGGCGAGCTCCTCGCCCGCAACGCCGAGGGCGAATGGCCGGTCGACATCACGCACCGAGTGCTGACCAACGGCAGCATCTACATCGAGATGGCGCACCTCTCCGCGGGCCAGGAACTGCTCCTCGGCCTGCCCGACGAGCGGCTTGCGCCCGGGCTCGTCGACGGAGCCTCGGTGAAGGCCGGTATCGCGGGAACCTTCAGCCGGCACTCGACGGTCGACGACGACGAGCTCACCGCGCACGCGCAGCTCATCACGCGTGACGACGGCCATCTCATCCTCCCGCGCCTGATCCGGTACATCGAGGAGCGCCGTCGCGAGCAACACCGTTACACCGGTGCGATCGAGACGCATCCGTCGCCGTTGCACGTCGTGTGGGGTGCCGACGACCCGATTGCGGTGATCGACATGGTCGAGCGCCTCCAGACCGCGCGCCCGACGCGACCGTCACCATCCTCGACCGGGTCGGCCACTACCCGATGATCGAAGCGCCCGATCGGTTCCTCGCCGCGGTCACGAACGCACTCACCTGATCGCCCGTGTCCGTCACGCGTGGATCGGGGGCATGCGGTCGCGCCAGGGTTGCGCAGCTTCGAGCTGCGCGGCCACGCGGATGAGCAGGTCTTCGCGACCTGCGGCGGCGATGAGCTGGATGCCGACCGGCATGTCGTCGGCGGTCCAGTGCAACGGGAGTGCGATGCCCGGTTGTCCGGACACGTTGTAGGGCGATGTGTACGGCACCAGCCGCACGATGCGCTCGACGCTCGCGCCCTTGAGCTCACCGATCGGTGGCGCAGCCTCGGCCATCGTGGGCGTGATGAGGAGGTCGTTGCCGTCGACGTCCCACCACGAGCACAGCGCGCGCGAGTAGCGGTGCATCGCATCGATGTTGGCGACGTAGTCGACGGCCGACGTCGCGCGCCCGCGCTCCGCGAACATCCACGTCGTGGGCTCGACGCCGTCCGGCCCCACCGGCGAGCCGGTGCGCTCCTCGATGACCGCGAGCTCGCGTGCGACCGAGACTGCGACCGACACGCCGAGCAAGGTCGCGAGCTCGTTGCTGTCGAGCACGGGCGGGTAGCCGTCGTGCACGTCGTGGCCGAGCTCCGCGAGCAGCCGCGCGCAGCCCTCGACGGCGTCGCGCGCCTCGGGTGCGCCGGGCGTCTCGGGATTGCCGACGAACATGCCGACCCGCAGGCGCCCGGGGTCACGACCCACTTCGGAGAGGTACGACCGCTCCGGCGGGGGCGCGGTCACCGGGTCGCCGGTGAAGTAGCCCGCGACCGCATCGAGGACGGCCGCGGTGTCGCGCACGCTCCGCGTGATCACCAGCTCGGTCACGCAACCGCTCCACGACTCGCCCGCGTCGGGCCCGAGGGTCACCCGCCCGCGTGACGGCTTGAGCCCCATCACGCCGCACGCTCCGGCCGGGTTGCGGATCGAACCGCCACCGTCGCCCGCGTGCGCGACCGCGACCATGCGCGCCGCGACCGCCGATGCCGAGCCACCGCTCGAGCCGCCCACGATGCGGTCGGGATTCCACGGGTTGCGGGTGGGCCCGAAGGTCTCGGGCTCGGTCGTCGGTGACAGCCCGAGCTCCGGGGTGTTGGTCTTGCCGACGAACACGAAGCCGGCGCGCCCGAAACGTGCGGTGAGCTCGCTGTCGTGCGGCGACACCCACGCGCGGTCGCGCAATACCTTGGTGCCGCCGTACTGCGGCGTGCCGGCGAGCGCGGCGCCGAGATCCTTCAGCACGAGGGGCACCCCGCGGAAGGGCCCGTCACCGAGGTTCCCGCTCGCGACCTGCTCGCGCGCGGTCGAACAAGGGGATGATCACCGCATTGAGCTGGGGGTTCACGCGCTCGATGCCGACGATCGTCGCTTCGAGCAGCTCCGCCGCGCTGCACCCGCCCGACGCCACCATCGCCGCCTGCGCGGTCGCATCCATGTTCGCGATCTCGTCGATTCCCATGGGCGTGTTTCTAGCTCACGGCCACATCGCCGCCGGCGGCGAGATCAGGGGTCGTCCCAGCTCCCGAGCGGCGGGGGCTCCCGGTCGGGGAAGTGCTGGCCGTACGGGCCGAGGCTGAAGAAGTAGAACTCGCAGCCCTCGGGCCCCGCACCCTCGGACCCGTACGAGAACCCGCCCTGGACCCAGCGCACCTGGCCGGGGAAGAAGCTGCCCTCGCCGTCGATCGTGAACTCGCCCTTGGTCACGAGGTAGAGGGTGTCCGAAGTGTGCCAGTGCGGCGCCGCCCGGTGGTTCGGCGGCAGCCGCAGCAGCATGCAGTTCTTCCCGATCGCGGGGTCGATGACCCATTTGAGCATCACGCCGGTGCGATTGCCCTCGGCGTCGAACATCTCCTCCCACGGGAGCGCGTCGACGTCGACGCCGGTGCGGGCGGGGAGCAGTGCCGACCAGTCGACCGTTCCTGGGTCACGGATGTCCATGAGCCCCGAGTCTTGCAAAGCCGGTCGCCCCGCGCGTGCTCAAGGAAATGGCCCATAACTTCGATGGATGTCCGTGACCGCGGCGACGACTTCGGCGACAGGCGCACGACCCGGCGAGCCCGAAGCGGACGTCGTGAAGCCGTGGTGGCGCGGACGGATCCATCAGGGCGCGTTCTTCGCCTCGCTCCCGGCCGGCGCCGCGCTCGTCGCGATCAGTGAGGGTGTCGCGGCCCACGTCGCGGCGATCTGCTTCGCGCTGTCACTGGCCGCGTTGTTCGGTACGAGCGCGCTGTACCACCGCGGCAACTGGACGCCACGGGTGCGCGCCAAATTGCAGCGCGCCGATCACGCGATGATCTTCGTGCTCATCGCCGGCTCGTACACGCCGATCACGCTGCTCGCCATGCAACCCGCGTGGGGGATCGCGTTGCTCACGGTCGTGTGGACGATCGCGGTGGTCGGCGTCACCCTCGCACTTTCGCGGTTCGGCGTGCTGAGCCGCGTCGGCGGGTTCATGTACATCGGGATGGGATGGTTGGTGATCATCGCGCTCCCGATGATCGTGCAGTCGCTCGGCACCACCGAGCTCGTGTTGATGTTCGCCGGTGGCGTGCTCTACACGCTCGGCGCGATCGGGCTGGCGACGCGCCGCCCGAATCCGAGCCCGAGGCTCTTCGGCTACCACGAGGTGTGGCACGTGATGACGGTCGCCGGCGCGAGCTGCCACTTCGCACTCGTCGCGCATCTCGTGCACCCGTAGGCCAGATTCCGGGTCGCTCGAGGTTCGCGGCCGAGTCCGGTGCTGCCGACAACTTCGGGAGCGAACCTTTCGCTCCCTAACTCCACCGACTGCGGTTGCGCTCGCGCTTGGCAGGGCGCATCACCGCGCTCGCAGGTGACCGTACCCACCACGCGTCTTCGCCGTCGTCGGGCTGCTGCGGGTAGACGGCGCGCGCGGCCGCGACGCACTCGGCCACGGCGGCCATGATGCGATCGGTCGCGTCGAAGACGTTCTCGTCGGGCGCGACCGTGATCGGTGGTCCCACGACGATCGACAGCGCGATGCCGCACGGGATCTTCGGCTTCCGGCCCTTGGCGTGCACCCGCTGGCTGCCCCACACGCCCATGGGTGTCACCGGGACGCCGGTGCTCGCGGCGAGGCGCCCGATGCCCGTCTTGCCCGGCATGAGCTCGAGGTCGGTCGAGATCTCGCCCTCGGGGAACACCGCGACGCACTCGCCGGCGCGCAGCGCGGTCCCGGCCGCCTCGAGCGAGCCGAGCGAGCCCGCCGACGTGCGATCGACGGGGATCTGGTGCGTGTGCTCGAGGAAGAAGCGGAGGACGGGAGACTTCCACAGCTCCGCCATCGCCAGGAAGCGGACCTTCCGGCGAGTGCACTCTCCCAGCCAGAGCACGAGGAGCGGGTCGAGGAGGGAGATGTGGTTGCACGCGAGCAGCGCCGGCCCGTGGCGCGGCACCCGACGAGAGCCGATGCGGCGGATGTGGAAGAGCGGGCGGATGGGGTACGCGATCGCCCGGGCGAGCCCGTAGACCGGCTCGACTCGATCAGAACTTGGCCGATCCGGATTCGGAGCTTCCGTGCTCGAGCGGTGCGCCTTCAAGCGGTGGGCGCGTTCTTGACCCGCTCGTAGAAGTCGCCGACGGTCGCGGTGGCGAGCGAAGCCTTGGAGTAGAGCTTCTCGTCGATCACGAACCCGGCTTCCTCCTCGATCTCGAAGATCCACTCGAGCACGTCGAGCGAGTCGACGTCGATGGCCGTGATCTTCGAGTCGGCGGTGATCGAATCGTCTTCGGCGATCTCGCGCAACTGCTTGACGACGGTGTCGAGCGTCGGGAAGGCCATAGCCGGAGAACTTAGACGAACGCCTATCTTCACCGGATGGTCGGAGCCGGTCCACGCGTCGCGATCACGGGCATCGGTGTCGTGTCGGCCGCGGGGTCCACGTGCGACGCGTTTTGGGCGTCACTGATGGCGGGTCGGGGCGTGGCCCAGCCGGTGGAGCACCTCGACGTCTCCGATGCGCCGATCCGCTTCGGGTGTGAAGTCACCGACTTCGATTCGCTCTCGGTGCTCACGAACAAGGAGGCGAAGCGCGCCGACCGTGTGACGCAATTCACGCTCGGCGCGGGCGACGCCGCGCTCGCCGACGCCGCGCTGGGTGATGTCGATCCCGCGCGCGTCGGCATCGTGATCGGCACCGGCTTCGGCGGGCTCGAGACCGCAGAGGAAGGCGCGCGTGAGTTCCTCGGGGTGAAGAACCCGGCGCTCAAGGGCCGCATCAACCCGTTGTTCATCCCGATGGTCATGCCGAACGCGGGCGCAGCGACCTTGAGCCAGCGTCACGGCTTCCGGGGTCCGTGTATGAGCATCTCGACCGCGTGCGCGGCCGGCGCCAACGCGATCGGCGAGGGCATGCGCCTGCTGCGAGAAGGCAGCGCCGACGTCGTCATCGCGGGCGGCGCGGAGGCACCGCTCACGCCGTGGGTCATGACCGCGTTCGCCGCCGCGCACGCGTTGTCCGAGCGCGCCGAGGATCCCTCCGTCGCGTCGCGACCCTTCGACCGCGACCGCGACGGCTTTGTCATGGGCGAGGGCGCGGCGGTCGTCGTGCTCGAACGACTCGACGACGCGCGTGCACGCGGTGCCACCGTGGACGCGGAGCTGCTCGGCTACGGGCGCAACGCCGACGCGCATCACCCCACGTCACCGCGGCCCGACGGCCGAGGTGCCGCCGACTGCATGCGCCTCGCGCTCGCCGACGCGGGGCTCGAGCCGGGCGATGTCGCCCACGTCAACGCGCACGGCACGTCGACCGCGTTCAACGATGTCGCCGAGGCGATCGCGATCCGCACCGTGTTCGGGGCGAGCGCGCCACCGGTCACCTCCGTGAAGGGCGTGCTCGGTCACGCGATCGGCGCGTCGGGAGCGCTGGAGGCGGTCGCGAGCGTGCTCACGCTCCAGACCGGCACGATCCCGCCCACCGCGAACTGCGTGAACGTCGACCCCGAGATCGACGTCGACGTCGTGCGGGAGCCCCGCGAGCTCGGCGAGGGTGTGGTGCTGTCGAACTCGTTCGCGTTCGGCGGCCACAACGCGGTCCTCGTGCTCGGCCGTGGGATTTGATGCCCTCTTCTCAAATGGGGCCGTCGGAGAGTACGTTCGCGGGTGACCGCTGCGAATTTCCTGGGGGACGCAATGCCTGAGCTCGACGACCGGTACATCCTCATCTCGTCCGACACCCACGCCGGCGGGAGTGTGCGGGGCTACAAGCCCTACCTCGAGTCGAAGTGGCACGACGACTTCGACGCGTGGGCCGACGCGGTCGAGGCGCGTTTCATGGCGATGGGTGGCGGCGGCAAGATCGCCGTCGGCAGCGACGCCGCCGACGACATGAACCGCAACTGGGACTCCGACCGGCGCCTCGAGGAGATGCACGAAGACGGCGTCGTCGCGGAAGTGATCTTCCCGAACACGCAGCCGCCGTTCGCGCCGCTCGCGTCGAGCTCGCTCCAGGCACCCAAGCTCACCGCCGAAGACGGCGAGCAGCGGTGGGCCGGGTTGCGCGCGCACAACCGCTGGCTCGTCGACTTCTGCAACGACGCGCCGGGTCAGCGCGCCGGCATCGTGCAGACGTTCCTCAACGACGTGCCCGGCACGGTCGCCGAGCTCGAGTGGGCGAAGGAGCAGGGGCTCACCGGCGGCATCCTCATCCCGGGGTGCCCTCCCGGCTCGGGCATGGTCCCGTTGTACGCGCCCGGCGAGTACGAGCCGATCTGGCAGGCGTGCGAAGACCTCGGCCACGTCGTGCACACCCACAGTGGCAGCGGCGTCCCCGACTTCGGCCCCTACCACCCGGTCGCGACCGCGATGTTCATGCTCGAGGTCCGCTGGTGGGCGCACCGCCCGCTGTGGGCGCTCATCTTCGAAGGTGTGTTCCAGCGTCATCCCGAGCTGCAGTTCGTGATCGCGGAGGCCGGTTCGGCGTGGGTGCCGGAGACGCTGGCCGAGCTCGACCAGTTCTACGGTCGCATGAAGTACGAGGTCGACAGCCCCGAGCACATCTTCGGTGGCGAGTGCACGAAGCCGCTCGATCTCAAGCCGAGCGAGTACTTCGCCCGGCAGTGCCACATCGCCGCGAGCTTCCTCCGGCCGAACGAGGCGCCGATGCGCTACGAGATCGGCCTCGACAAGCTGATGTGGGGGAGTGACTATCCGCACCGCGAGGCGTCGTACCCCTACACCAAGGAGCACCTGCAGCTCACGTTCGAGGGTGTCCCCTCCGACGAGATCGAGCGTATGGTCACGCTCAATGCCGCAGAGCTCTACGGCTTCGACCTCGACGTGCTCCGTCCCATCGCCGACCTCTACGGCCCGACGGTGCGTGAAGTGGCCACGCCGATCTCGCTTGCCGACATCCCCCTCGACGCGCAGATGTGCCCCGCGTTCGCGCCCGAGAACCAGCGCGTCGCCGCGTAACTGCGGCACACATCGCTGATGGCTGAGCTCAGTGGAAGGATCGCGCTCGTCACCGGGGCGAGTGCGGGGATCGGCGCGGCCGTCGTGCGCGGGCTGGCCGCTCGTGGCGCGGTCGTCGCGTGCTGCGCGCGGAAGCGGGAGGGCCTCGATGCCCTCGTCGCGAGCGTCGCCGAGGGAGAGCGCGTGCTCGTGCGGCCCTACGTCGCCGACATGGGCGACGCCGACAGCACGAACGCGTTCCTCGACGCGGTCGCGAGCGACATCGGTGACACCGACATCGTCGTCAACAACGTCGGCGACTCACCGTCGCGCAACTTCCTCTACATGAGCGACGACGATTGGTCGTCGTTGTTCGAGCTCAATCTGATGTCGGCGGTGCGGTGCACGCGCAAGTTCCTGCCCCACATGCGCGCGCAGAAGTGGGGACGCGTCGTGATGGTGTCGACGATCGGTGCCAAGTACCCCGACGCGTCGCTCATCGACTACACCGCGAGCAAGGCCGCGATGGTGTCGGTGGCGAAGTCGCTCGCCCGCAAGTACGGCGCCGACAACGTGCTGGTGAACTCCGTGCTGCCCGGCCTCATCCGCACCGCGATGTGGGAGCGGGCCGCGTCGGAGATCGCCGAGGCGGCGGGCACCGACAAGGAGGCTGTCTTCGCCAAGCGCTCCGAGAACGTGCCGATGGGTCGGTACGGCACGTCGGAGGAGGTCGCCAACGTGGTGCTCTTCCTCTGCTCCGAGGAGGCGTCGTACGTGAACGGCGTCTCCATCGACGTCGACGGCGGCCGCGCCATGGGCCTGTTCTGACCCGCTACGTCCAGAGGGCGATGAGCTCGTCGGCGGTGGCGCGGGTGGCGAGGAGCGCGAGCGAGTTGTCGAGCACTGCCTGCGCGTAGTCCTCGGGGATCCCGCCGACGCAGTCGGTCGCCAGCACCGCGGAGTAGCCGAGGTCGACGGCCCCGAGCAGCATGCCGAAGATCCCGATGTTGATCGAGAACCCGGTGGCGATCACCGTGCTCACGCCCAGGTTGCGCAGGGTGACGTCGAGCGACGTGCCGGCGAACGGCGAGAGCCCGTGGAAGCGGGTCGAGACGAGATCGCTCGGCTGCTGGTCGAGCTCCGGGATGATGTCGACGCCCGGCGTGCCGGTGATGATGGTCGGGTTCTTGTACGCCATGGCCAACATCGGCGAGTTCGCCGCCGAGCCGGCCCGGTCTTCCCGGAACTCGGCGGTGCAGTGCACGACCCGGACGCCGGCGGCCCGGGCCGCGGCGAGCAACCGGGCGGTGGGCTCGACGATGCCCTGCGCCGCCACGGCCTGCGCGATCGAGGGCATGGCCGCGAGGTCGCCCATCACCCCCCGCTGCATCTCCATGGTGAGCACCGCGGTGTGGTCAGCGGCGACGAGTTGGCGCAGATCGATCGGCATGACGGAGGATCGTAGGGCGATCGGCGCATCCGGCGACCGGCCCACCCACCTGCCCAGCTGAACGAGGAGACACCATGGCCCTGCTCGACAACATGTTCGACCTCACCGGGAAGGCGGCGGTGGTCACCGGCGGCGGGAGCGGGATCGGCGAGGCGACCAGCCTCGTCCTTGCCGAGGCGGGGGCGGCGGTCGTCGTGGCCGACATCAACGCCGAGGCCGCGGAGGCAACCGCGAAGCAGATCGTCGCGCAGGGTGGCAAGGCGGTGTCGCTCCGCACCGACGTGCAACGACGCGCCGATCACGACGCGGCCGTCGACCGCGCGGTTGCCGAGTTCGGCAGCGCCGACATCTACTGCAACATCGCGGGCATCCCGTGCGACGTGCTGGTGAGCGAGATCTCGGAGGCCGACCTCGACCGCATGATCGGGATCAACCTCAAGGGTGTGCTCTTCGGCTGCCAGGCCGCGATGCGCGTGATGAAGGCGCAGGGGACGGGTGGCAACATCGTCAACGTGTCGAGCACCGGCATCGACATCACCGCGCTCGGCAACGGCATCTACGGGATGACCAAGGCCGGCGTCGCGATGCTGTCGATGTTCCTCGCCACCGAGGGCGGCCCGCACGGGATCCGCGTGAACGCGATCGCGCCCGGCGCGACGGAGACCGCGTTCAGCGCCCGTCACAAATACGATGCCGACGGCAACGTCGACGAAGCGAAGTGGGAGCAGTTCCTCGAGGGCATGCGATCGGCGGGCCCGCTGCACATGGTCGGTGAGGCGATCGACCAGGCGATGCTGATCCTCTACCTCGTGTCGCCCGCGGCGCGGTTCGCGACCGGCAACATCTTCCGCGTCAACGGGGGTCAGTCGATGGCGTGGTAGCGCGAACGCGCCGCGTGCCGCGGAGCGCGATGAGTCCGAGTACCACGAGCAACAACCCGACCGAGGTCATCAACTGCACCGGCGGGCTGCCGGTGAACGCGAGCGGCGTGGTCAGTGCCGCGGACGCGGGTTCGCTGGCGTCGGCGATCGTCGTCCCGGCCGCGAGCCCGGACATTGCGACCGGGACACCATCGCTCCTTGCGACGACCTGACACGCGTACTCCGCACCCGGGGTCAGGCCACCGACGGTGATCGAGCCGGCCGCGTTGCTGGTGGCCGTCCCGCTCGCGGCGCCGTTGCTCGAGGTGCACGTCGCCGAATACGTGAGTGGATCCGTGGCGGTGGCCGACGCAAGGACTTCGGGACTTGCGAGTCCAGGTGCGTCGAACGCCACCGTGAGGGAGTCGGACATCGGCGTCACGCCGGTGATCGAGAGTGCCGTGCATCCGAAGCACCAGTCGTGGCCGGTGATCTGAGCGTTCGGCGTCACGGTCACCAGCGTCGCGCCCTGGGCAATCGGGTCGGGCCCCCCCTGGTTCGACTGCTCGAAGTGGAGCGGGATCCCGTCCCACCAGAGACCCGTGTACACGACGCCCGATGACGTGGGATCCGTGACCACCGGTACGGGATCACCGCCGCCGCAACCCAGTGCGGCGAGGGCGTACGTTCCTGAAGGAATTCCCGCGATCTCGTAGGTACCGTCGGCGTGCACGGGCGCGAAGAGCGCGTACTGATCCGGCAGGTAGGCCACCACGCACGCCGTGGTCATCGCGTCTCCCTGCAGATTGACGACGCGCCCGGAGATCGTTCCGGTCGCTCCCGGTGCAAGGGTTGCATCGACGCCGCTCACCGAATCACCGGGCGCAACGGTCACGACCGAGGCCGCCGCTTCGCTCGTGACGTGGTCCCACCACTGCCCGGCAAACGTGGGAGCGTCGGTGCAGTCCACGAACTGCACGCGGTAGCCGCCCGCACGGCTGACGGTGAGAACGTAGTCGCCGTTGGCGTCGGTGCGAGCGAGTCCGCCGAACCAGGCGCCTGTCGTGGCCTGCGCGCAGATTCCGCCGAGCGGGTGGTCGTCGGTGTCAGTGACGTGGCCGCGGATGACGCCGGCAGCGTCAAGGTGGGCATCGATCCCGGTTGTCGTCTCTCCGGGGAGCGGCGTGATCGTCGCCGCCGTCGAGGCGTCCGGCTGTGCGTCCCACCATTGGTCGACATAGGGGCCGGTGTGGTTGCAGTCCTGGAAGTAGATCTTGACGGGAACGGAGGCGAGGCCGGTGATCGCGTAGGTCCCGTTGGTATCGGTCGTCGCGCTCCCGGTGCTGTCGAGGCCGTTCGGTGTCTCGTTCACCGCGTACACGCACACGCCGGGCGCAGGCGCGCCGTCGCGGTTCGTCACCGTGCCGGCCACTGTTGCCGCGCGTGTCAACACCGCGTCGATGCCGGTGCGCGCCGGCGAGTCGGCGCCGGAGATGGTGAGGACGGTTGCCGAGTTCCAGGACGGCTGCTCGTCCCAAAACTCGGTCGCCCATTCGGGATCGGGGCCGTTCGCGGCGAACTGCACGCGGTAGTCGCCGGGGGCGAGCGCGTTCGTGGTGTACTCGCCGTCCGCGTTGGTCTGCGCGCCCGCACCGTTCCCCTGGCCGGTCGGGTTCACCCACACGTTGATCCCCGCCAGCGGGTTCCCGTCGCTGTCGGTCACGCGACCGGACACTGCGATCCCGGCCTCGAGGTGCGCGTCCACGCCGGTGCGTGTCTGCCCCGGCGTCAGTACGAGGGGTGTGGAGCTCTCGAACGAGTTTGCGTTGTCGTACCACTGGTCGGTGTACTGACTCGTCGCGCAGTCATGGAACGCGACGCGCACGTCGGTGGCCGGCAGTCCCGTGATGGTGTAGCTCCCATCGGCGGCGGTGGTCGCGCCGTTCACCCAGTCCCATCCGCCGTTGCTCGCGACGTTCGCGTTGACGCAGACGCCTTGGAGCGCGCCACCGCCTGAGTCGGTCACGGTGCCTGTGATTTGCGCAGCCGCGTCGAGCTGCGCGTCGATTCCGGCTTGCACGGAGCCGCCCGATGCGTTCAGGGTCAATACGTCGGCGGTGTTCCAGGAGACTGCGTCGTCCCAGTACTCGCGTGCCCACACGGGGTCGGCGCTGTTGTCGGAGAACTGCACCTTGTAGTCGCCCGGGGGGAGTGGTGACGTCCGGTAGGTGCCGTCGTTGGCAGTGGTGGTGCCCGTCGACTGCCCCGAGCCGGTGGGGTTCACGTTCACCGAGATCCCCGAGATCGGGTCATCATGGACGTCGGTCACGGTGCCGCTCAACGAGACGCCGGCGACGAGGGCGAGGTCAGCGAGAACGGTGTCGGTGTCCGCGGTCACGGTGACCTTGTCCGCCGAGCTCGAGTCCGGGTGCCCCAGGTACCACTGGCCGACGTAGCTCGGTGTCGTCGTGCAATCCCAGTACTGCACCGCATACGCGCCCGGTTCGAGACCCGTGATGGCGTACGCGCCGTCGGCATCGGTCACCGTTCCCGGGCCGTTCTCGACGCTCACACAGATCCCTGCCAGGGGCGTGGTGCCAGCCGCTGCGACGACCGTCCCGGAGATTGATCCACCCGAGGCGGCGCCAGCGGGGACGGTCCCGAGCAGCGCCAGTCCGAGCACCAACGCAGCTGCCCCCAGGCGCGCCAAGGCGGTGCGACGGTGCGAGTCGTGATCCATGGCTCATGGGTCGGCAGGTCGGATGTACGACTCCATAGCGCAGATGCGTCACGCCGGCCCGACTGATCGTCCCAAGTGGATGAAGTGACCGAACGGTCCGCCTGGGCCCTCGGATCGACGGCTCCGACGAAGACGGCTGACTCAGCCGGCGGCCCAGGCGATGGCGGCGTCGCGTTCGGCGACCGGGAAGTGCTTGACCTCGCCCGGTGTCATCCACCCGAACATCGAGGTCATGTGGATCATCCACTCGACGTCGGTCACGAGCGCGATGCGTTTCCACCCACGCATGTGCTCGATGCCCATCTCGAGGTCCTGCCAGAGCGCGCCGCTGGTGAGCTCGGTGATCATGGACCCTCACCGTACGCTGCGCGGGTGGTCGAGGAGCGTGAAGGCGGTGAAGTCGTGGCCGTGCGCGCCGAGCGGCTGGTTGCGGGCGGTGCCGCGCTGGCCCGTCGCACCGACGGACGGATCGTGCTGGTCGGCGACGCGCTCCCCGGCGAGCTGGTCGAGGTGACGGTCGCGGTGCGGCACGGCGCCGACTGGGGCACGGTCGTGCAGATCGTCGAGCCGTCCGCCGACCGCATCACACCGGTGTGCCCGCACGTCGCCGACGGATGTGGTGGATGCGACCTCGCCACGCTCGAGCACGACGCGCAGACGCGTGCCAAGGTCGAGATCGTCACCGACGCGTTGCGTCGGCACGGCCGATGGCGGGAACCGGCGGTTCGGCTCGGTCCGTCGCTCGACCCGTGGGGATTTCGAACGACGCTGCGACTCGCGGTCACAGGCGGGCGCGCCGGGCTCCGCCGCGCCGCGAGCGATGCCATCGTCGAGCTCGACCATTGCGCGGTCGCGCATCCCTTGCTCGACGAGCTGATCGTCGAGGGAACGTTCGCCGCGGCGACGGAGGTGACGTTGCGCGTCGGCGCCGAGACCGGCGAGCGCCTGGCGCTGGTCGCGCCGACGTGTGACGGCGTGCGGCTGCCCGACGATGTCCGCGTGGTCGGCGCCGACGAGCTGGCCGCGGGGAAGCGCGCATGGATCCACGAGATCGTCGCCGGTCGCCGGTGGCGGATCTCCGCCGAGTCGTTCTTCCAGACGCGCCCCGACGGCGCCGCGGCGCTCGTCGACGTCGTGCGCGAGCTGTGCGTCGACGTGCTCGATGCCGCGCCCCACGGCGCCGGGCGGCCGCACACGCTGCTCGACGCGTACAGCGGCGTCGGGCTCTTCGCCGGCGCGCTGCTCACCGATCGCGGCGGGTGGCGCGCGGTGACGGCGGAGAGCAACCCCGCGTCCCTTGCCGATGCCCGGGTGAACCTGCGGGATCTCGACGCACGAGTGGTCGCGACGACGGTGGAGCGGTGGCGAGCCCCACGTGCGGAGCTCGTGGTCGCCGACCCGTCCCGTGCCGGCCTCGGTCGCGCCGGCGCGAAGGCGCTGGTGGCGAGCGGCGCGCCGCGGATCGTGCTGGTCAGCTGCGATCCCGCCGCCGCGGGGCGCGACACCGGCCTGCTCATCGGCCACGGCTATCAGCCCACGGACGCGGTCCTGGTCGACCTCTTCCCGCACACCCACCACACCGAGGTCGTCACGCGGTTCGACCTCTCGATTGCGAATCGACCCCGACACGGCTGATTCGCGCCTCCGGTCCGGTCTTGTCAGCGACTGCAACCCGGCTGCAGGCGATGCGCCGGCGGGTTGCTTCGTCGCTGCAAGGGGCCGGAGGCAGGATCGCGGTCGATCGTCCGGCGCACGCAGAGGTGGCAGGAATCATGCGACACGAAGATCTCGACCTCGTGATCCGCCGTCCCGTTCTCGCCGACGGCCCCGCGATCGAAGCGATGTTCGCCCGGTGCAGCCTCGAGTCCCGGTACGCGCGCTTCCTCGCGCCGCTCCGCACGATCCCGGCCGCGGATCTCGAGCGGATCGTGACGCCGACAGCAGGTGGGGAAGCGTGGATCGGTGTGACGCGTGACGACCCCGAGATGGTGGTCGCGCTCGGCAACTGGGCGCGGCACGGCGACGACGCCGAGGTTGCACTCATCGTGGAAGACGCGTGGCAGCGTCAAGGCATCGGCAGCACCTTCCTCGGGATGTTGGCGGAGCGAGCATGGAACGACGGCGTGTGCCGGTTGCGCGCATCGGTGCTCCGTGAGTCCCGACACGTGCTCCGGATGCTCCGCGCCG
This sequence comes from uncultured Actinomycetes bacterium, assembly GCA_963721435.1. Lineage (GTDB taxonomy): Bacteria > Actinomycetota > Acidimicrobiia > IMCC26256 > DASPTH01 > CAVRJC01. Next base: position 115,920 of record CAVRJC010000012.1, on the reverse strand, counting down.
TCCTCGGTGCGACATCCATGCATTCGGATGGGTACGCCACTCTTGTCACGATCGAGCGACCATGAGCGACGCGCTCGTCACACCGGTCTGCAGCTCACGGTCGCGCGGCGACGCTCAGCCGATTGCGCCCGCGGGGCGGGCGTCGCCGAACAGGTTCCCCTGCCCGTAGTCGCAGCCGGCGTCGCGCATGTTGGCACGGTCGGCTTCGGTCTCGACACCGACCGCGATCACGGTGAGACCGAGCGCCCGGGCGAGCGCAATCGTGCCGTGCGCGACCCGACGGCGTGTCGGGTCGAGGCCGGCGTCCCGGACGAGGCGTCGCGCGAGCCGGAGCTCGTCGAACCCGTCTTCGACCAGCTCGTTGATCTCGCACTCGCCGTCGACGCCGCTCAGCACCGTCCGCACGCCGATCTCGCGCAGGGCGCGGAGCGTGCCGCGCACCGTGCGCGACGGTCGAGCCACGAGCGCGTGCGCGATCTCGACACACAGATCTGCGGGCGCGATCCCGAGGTCGTCGATGATCTCGGTGACGTAGCGCTCGACCTGGACGTCGCCGATCAATCGGCGGGAGAGGTGCCCGTACGCGCGCACACGCACGCCGTTCCGAGCAGTGCGGGCCGCGGCGGCGGCCGTCCGGCGGAGCACCGCGAGGTCGATCACCGGCAGGAGCGGCGTGTTCGCCACGAAGTGCACGAACTGGTCGGCGTCGAGAAGCCCGCGCAGCGGATGCTCCCAGCGCACGATCCCTTGATGTCCGACGAGCACGCCCGTGTGAAGGTCGACGACCGACTGCACGTGCGGCCGGATCAAGCCGTGGCTGACCGCGTACGCAAGCTCGTCGACCAGCGTCGTGATGCTGACGTCGGCGCGGTCTTCGAACACCACCACCTTGGCGCCGCCCAAGGCCTTCGCCCGGTACATCGCGGCGTCGGCGCGTTGCAGCAATTCCGCCGGAGTGTCTTCCGGGGTGGCGACGGCGACGCCGAAGCTCGCCGACACGGCGAGAACATCCGTGCCCAATTCGACCGGTGGACGGCACACCGCGTCCCGCAGGCGCTCGGCGACCTGCCAGACCGTGTCGGTCTCGTCGAGCCCGTCAAGGATCACGACGAACTCGTTCGCCGCCGAGCCGAGCGACCGAATCGCTGGTGCGCACCGTGCGCACCATCGTGCGGGCGAGCTCGCGCAACACGTCGTCGCCGACGGCGTGCCCGAACGAGTCGTTGATGTCCTTCATCGCGTCGACGTCGACGAGAACCGCGGCCACCCTCCGACCGTCGCGAGCCGCGTGTGCGAGCGCGACCCGCATGCGGTCGTCGAGGATCGTCCGTCCCGGAAGCCCGGTCAGCTCGTCGTGGACCTGATCTGCCGCGGGCGCGTCGGACGCGGGCACGATCTCGCGGCCGGAGGTCACGAGGCCGTCGACCTCGCCGCCCGGCCCGACGCGGGCGACGACCGTCATGTCCATCGGGACCGCTTCGCCCGACGCCGTCAACACGGCAAGCTCGCCGCGCCAGGTGCCGACGCGCAACAACGCAGGTCGGATCTCGTCGTAGTACCGCGTGAAGACGTATTGCGGAAACAGGTCCGCGCTCGTGAGCCCGATGCTGTCGCCGACGCCCAGGCGCTTGCGCGCCGCCTCGTTCAGGTAGACCACGCGACTCTGCGCGTCGACGACGCCCACCAGGTCGGATGTGCCTTCGACGAACGCGAGGAGCTGACTCGCCAGACTCCCGTCGAGTGGATCAGTCGTCACGACAACCTGCCCATCAGGCAACGTTTGTCACATCACGCACATCAGTGTTGCCGACTCGGGCCGCGGGCGCCAGCGCTACGACGACGGGACCGGCTCCTCGTCGAGGAGACCCGCCAGCTCGGCGTCGGGATCTTCGTGCGGGTCCACCTGCAGGTGGGGCGTGATGCGGTCGAGCCAGTGGGGGAACCACCAGTTGCGGTCGCCGAGGAGCTCCATGGTGGCCGGCACCAGCACCATCCGGACGAGCGTCGCGTCGATGAAGATCGCGGCGGCGAGACCGAGCCCGAACAGCTTGAGTGTCGGCTCCGCGCCGGTCACGAAGCTGCCGAACACGGTGACCATGATCAGCGCGGCCGCGGTGATGACGCGTGCCGTCGCCGCGAGGCCGTCGGCCACCGCGAGTGCGTTGTCGTGCGTGCGGTCGTACTCCTCGCGGACGCGCGAGAGGAGGAACACCTCGTAGTCCATCGAGAGGCCGAACAGGATCGCGAACATCATCATCGGGATGAACGGAGTGATCGGGCCCGCCTTGGGGATGCCGATCACGCTGTCGAACCAGCCCCACTGGAAGATCGCCACGACGATGCCGTACGCGGCGCCGATCGACAGCAGGTTCATGACGACGGCCTTGAGCGGCACGAGGATGCTGCGGAACACGACGAGCAGCAGCAGGAAGCTGAGCACCAGCACCGCGCCGACGAAGATCGGCAGTCGTGCCGACAGGCGGTCGGACACGTCGATGCCCGCGGCGGTCACGCCGCCCACGTGCACGATGACGTCGCTCCCACGTGTCGCATCGGGGATCGCCGTGTCGCGGAGCGTGTGCACCAGGTCGGCGGTCTGCTCCGACTGGGGTGACGAGTCGGCGACCACGCGGATGATGGCGGCATCGCCGGTCGGGCTGATCGTCGGCGGGCTCACGGTCGCGACGCCCGGCGTGTCGCGGGCGGCGGTCACGATCTCGTCCAGGGTGGCGGTGGGGTCGCTGCTCTTCGGGAATTCGGCCGCGAGGGTCAACGGGCCGCTCACGCCCGCGCCCCAGCCCTCGGTCGTGAGGTCGTAGGCCCGTCGCGTGGTGTCGGACGTCGGGCTGCTGCCGGCGTCGGGGAAGCCGAGGCGCATCGAGAAGAACGGGATCGCGAGGATGATCAGGACGGCCAGCGAAGCCAGGAACGCGGTCCACGGGTGGCGCTGCACGGTGCGGCTCCACCGGAACCAGACACTGGCCCGGTGGTCGTTCTCCTTGACCCGGCGCCGCCACACGGAGAATTTGTCGATGTTGCGCCCGGCGAACCCGAGCACCGCGGGCAGCAGCGTGATCGACGCCGCCATCACGAGGGCGACGGTGACCGAGGTGCCGATCGCGAGCCCCTGCACGAATGTGACGCCCATGAGGAACAGGCCGAGGATCGAGATCACCACCGTGCAACCCGCGAACAGCACCGCGCGACCAGCGGTGTCGATCGCGCGGACGACGGCTGCCTCGGCATCGAGACCGTCGTGGAGGCCCTGGCGATAGCGCGTCACGATGAAGAGCGCGTAGTCGATGCCGACACCGATCCCGATCATCGACGCGAGCTGTGTCGTGAAGCTCGGCGTCGCGACGACGTGGCTGAACACTTCGACGAGCGCGATGCCGATGCCGATCCCGAACAACGCGACCATGATCGGCAGTCCCATTGCGAGCACCGACCCGAACACGACGAGCAGGATCACCATCGCCGCGATCACGCCGATCAGCTCTGTCGCGCCCAACGAGCCGCGAGATTGGAACATCTTGCCGCTGAGCTCGATCCGGATGCTGCCGGACCTCGCGTCGTCGACGAGCTTCGTGATCGCGTCGATCGACGACTGCGGGATGTTGCGGTCGCGCTCGGCGAACGAGATCGTCGCGTAGGCGATCTTCTCGTTCTTCGAGATCTGCGAATCGGCGCCATCCGCATACGGGCTCTGCACGCCGGTGATGCCGCGGACCTTCGCCACGTCGTCGAACAGGGCCTGCATGCGGGTCTCGACCGCGTCGGACCGCACACCGGCGGACGTGGCGAAGACGATCTGGCCTTCGTCGCCCGACCGCGCCGGGAACCGCGATTGCAGCAGCTCGGTCGCGCGCTGGGACTCCGCGCCCGCCAGCGAGAAGCTCTGTGAGTACGTGCCGCCGACCGCGTTCCCCAGGAAGATCGCGCCGATGAGCGCCACGATCCAGAACGCCAGCATGCTGCGACGACGTCGATACGAGAACCGAGCCAATCGCTGCATGGGTCACTCCCTGGGGGCGAGGGAAGCCCGGCCCGCGGGGGAGCGGCCCGAGCACTCGCCGCCATTGTCCCCGAGGGCGGGCCCGTCCCACGAAACTGGTTGCATCCCCGGCGAGGCCGGCGCCTCGATCCCGACGGCGCTATCGGTCGGGGCGCGAGGTGCGCGTGAGCCCGTACATGGTCAGGGAGCGCCGGCTGATCTCGTCTTCGGTCGAGCCGTCTTGATACGCGGGGGAGACGAGCGCCGAGGCCTGCTCGACTTCCACCATGACCACCGCGTTGATCCCTCCATGGTCGAGGCCCCGCGCGTGCTCGTAGAAGCGCACGACGTCGTCGTAGACGGGTCCGTCCCGATGGACCGTGGCCGGTCCCTTGAATCGGTACCCCTTCCTGCGGATCGGGTCGACGACGTTGATCTCGACGACCGTGTTGCCCGCTTCGATGTTGCGCACGGTCTGGGGCGAGTGCAGGTCGAGGAACACGAGGTGCTGATCGTCCCAGACTGCGGTCGTGCCCTTGGGTGACAAGTTCGGCGTGCCATCGGGACAGACGGTGGCGACGTAGCCGAGGCGTTGATCTCGAACGACTCGCTGCATGTCGTCGTCGAGCATCTGCACTCCCGGCCGTCGATGCATGCCCCCGCGTCGCACGATATCCGAGGAGCCGACGACCCGTGTCTTTCGAAAAAAGTGTCCGGCACGGTTCCAGGCGAGATCAGTGGGTCGGCTAGACACGTGCTCCCCTCGTACCCATGGGAGTGACGAATGAGGCGTTGCCTGAAGTTGACAGTTGTGATCGCAGTGGTGGTGGCTGTTGCTGCGCTCACGATCTCGAGTGCGGTTGGCCAGACGAGTACGACGACTGGGTCGGCGGGCAGTGTGCCGGCGTATGGGCCGAGTACGAACGGTAACGCCAAGGCGGCGAAGGCGGTGAGGAAGGAGTCGTTGACGGGCACTGCGGGTTCGGGTCTGACTCGGGGGGTGACCTCGAGCAGTGTGAAGGTCGGCTGCTATTTGCAGCAGGCGTCCTTCAACGGCGCGGACGCCGGGTACAAGGCCCGGTTCCAGCGTGCGGCGAAGGACAAGGAGCTTCCGGGTGGTCGCACGATCGACTTCACCGGTTGCAAGGACGACGGCGGCAACCCGCAGACCAACTTGCAGATCGTGCAGGCCGCGGTCCAACAGGACCAGGTCTTCGCGATGGTCGGCCTCTCGGCTGACGTGTTGCCGGCGAGCACCGATTTCATGAACCAGCAGCAGGTGCCGTACTACGGCTGGGGTTTCCTGCCGGGGTTCTGTCACACCCGCTGGGGCTTCGGCTTCAACGGCTGCCTGATCACCGCCGACACCGACAACCCGAAGGTGTACCAGAGCAACTTGGCGTTGGGGCCGATCGAGGCTGCGGGCCTCAAGCCCAGCCAGGCGAAGGTCGCGCTCCAGACCGGTGATGACACGTCGGGCAAGACGTCGGTGCCGACGATCAGCAACCTCTACAAGCTCGAGGGTGCGACGGTGGTGTACGCGGAGTCGAACATCCCGACGCCGAACCCGCCGGCGAGTTTCACGCCGTATGTGACGGCGATCTTGGCGGCGAAGCCGAACATCTTGGAGACGTTGGTCAACTTCCAGACTGCTCCGGGTCTCACGGCGGCGATGACGGCGGCTGGGTTCACCGGCACGAACATCAACTTCGTGGGGTACATCCCGGGTCTGCTCGGTACCTCGGCGCAGTTGGCGGCGGCGTTCAACGGCGCGTACGTGAGCTCGCAGATCGTGCCGCAGGAGGCGCAGACCGCGTACATCAAGCAGATGGAGACCGACCTCACTGCGAGCAACGCGCCGACGGGGAAGTTCATCACCCTGGCGATCGCGTTGGCGTACGCGCAGGCCGACGTGTTGGTGTCGATGCTCAAGGCGACGGGCAGCACGCTGAACACGAAGACGTTCGACCAGAAGATCAACAACGGGAACTACACCTACAAGTCGTCGGTGGCCCAGGGTCCCGGCCAGATGGAGTACCCGGCGATGCATCACATCGCAGCCGACTGTGCGGCAGTGTTGAAGATCGACGGCCCGGGCGCGAAGTACATCCCGACCGTTCCGTTCACCTGCTACGACAGCCCGGTCGTCAAGACGAAGACGAAGAAGTAGCACTACGCACCGGAGCCGGCGGTCCCACACCGGGACCGCCGGCTACTGCGCGTACTGGGCGCGGAGATCGTTCTTGACGATCTTGCCGGTGGCGTTGCGGGGCATCGCGTCGATGATCTCGAGGCGCTCGGGGATCTTCTGGCGCATCACACCGGCTTCGGTCATCGACGCCGCGATCTCGTCGAGCGTGATCGGATCAGCCGGGTCGGCGAGCGTGACGACCGCGCACACCATCTCGCCGCGTTCGTCGTCGGGCACGCCGATCACCGCGGCGTCGGCGATCTTCGGGTGCGCGTAGAGGAGATCCTCGATCGCCTTGGCGCTGATGTTCTCGCCCTTGCGGATGATGATGTCCTTCATGCGCCCGGTGACGGTGACGTAGCCGTCGGCATCGAGGCGCCCCACGTCGCCGGTGCGGAACCAGCCGTCGTCGTCGAACGCGTCGTCGTTGAGGCTCTCGTCGAGGTACCCCTGGAAGAGGCCCACGCCACGGATCTGCAACTCGCCTTCGGTGTCGGGCGGCAACGGCGCACCCGACGCGTCGACGGCGCGGATCTCCATGCCGTCGAGCGCGCGGCCCGACGTGGACATGAGGTGCTCGTCGGTGTCGCGGGGGTCGTTGATCGCCATGATCACGCCCTCGGTCATGCCGAACCCGTTCGCGCAGCCCATCCCGCCGATCTCGTCACGCACTTCGCAGTGCAGCTCGGGCGGCATGGGCGCGCCGCCTCCGGAGATGAAGCGCAGCGCGGGCAGGATCGACGGGCCCCCGCGCGCGCGTTGCTGGTCGACGAACGCGCGGTAGAAGGCGGGACCGCCACCGATGGTGGTGACACCGAGGCGCGCGAACACGTCGACGGCCTGCGCGGGCAGGAACGACTCGAGCAGCACGAGCGTCAGCCCGGTGTACAGGCACACGCACAGGTTCGTGAGCCCGCCGATGTGGGTGAACGGGAACGCGATGCCGAAGCGGTCGGTGCCTTCGAAGCCCTGCCGGATCACCATCTGGATGCCGATCTCGATCACGGCATGGTCGGTGTGGCGCACACCCTTCGGGCTCGACGTGGTGCCGGACGTGTAGAACACCCACCGGGTCTCGTCGGGCTCGACGACCAACTCGGGAAGCACCGACGGGTCGCCGCTCGGGAGCTCGTGGTCGCACACCAGGGTGCGGAAGGTGCCGAGCGTCCCCTCGATGCGCCGGGCGGTGGCCTCGAAGTCGGTGCCGCGCCACGTGCCGGGAACGATGAACGCCGACGCGCCGCACTGGTCGAGGATGAACGTCAGCTCGTGCTCGCCGTAGATCGGGAGCACCGGGACCTGGCGCACGCCGAGCCGGCAGAGCGCACCGAGCAGCACGACCGTCTCGATCCACGTCGGCATCTGCCACGCGACGGTGTCGCCGGGGCGGACGCCCCACTCGTGCAAGCCCGCGGCGGTGCGCTCGGCCCACTCGCGGTACTCCCCGAACGTGACCTCGCGGTCGTCGGCGTCGAGGAGCATCAGCGCATCGGGCGTCGCCTCCGCGCGGTCGGCCATGCACTGCCAGACCGAGTTCGGGTCCATGCGGTACGTGTTCGTCACTCGGACATCATCGACGACGGCGGCCGGCCTCCGTGAACTCGCGCAACTGGTATCCGGCTTCGCCCGGGAGGATGTCGGTACCCGGCGGCACGATCGCGTCGAGGCGATCGAGCACATCGGCGGGGAGCGGCGTGTCGGTCGCGCCGAGCTGGCTCGTGAGCTGGTCCATCGTGCGGGGCCCGATGATCGCGGACGTCAGCGCCGGGTGCGCGAGCACGAACCCGAGCGCGAGGTCGATCATCGAGATGCCCGAGTCCGCCGACAGCGCGAGCAGCTCCTCGACCGCGTCGAACTTGCGTGCGAACGGCGGGAACGAGTCGTCGATCAGCATCGCGGGGTAGGGGAGCCGCGGTTGGCCGAAGCCGCTCTCGGCCTCGTCGCGCGCGCGGTTCATGGGGATCGCCATGCGCGGCGACGACGGTGCCTCGACGCCTCGGCGCATGCGGCCGGTGAGCCACCCCGAGTTCAGCGGCGACCAGCAGATCACGCCCATGCCGAGATTGCGGCAGACCGGGAGCACTTCACGCTCGATGCCGCGCACGAACAACGAGTACGGCGGCTGGTTGCTCGAGAAGTGCACGTGCCCGCGCCGCTCGGCCACGTGCCACGCGTCGACGAGGTCCGACGGCGGGAACGTGCAGCACCCGATCATGCGCACCTTGCCCTGGTGCACGAGATCGGAGAGCGCGCCGAGCGTGTCGTCGATGTCGGTGAGCGGGTCGGGGCGGTGCACCTGGTAGAGGTCGATGTAGTCGGTGCCGAGGCGCTGCAGCGACGCCTCGCACGCGCGTGCGATCCACGAGCGCGACGACCCGCGCTGGTTGAGCACCTCGTCGCTCATCGGGTGGTGGACCTTGGTCGCCACCACGATGTCGTCGCGTCGCCCTTGCAGCGCCTTGCCGAGGATCTCCTCGGATTCGCCGTAGCTGTAGACGTCGGCACTGTCGACGAAGTTGATCCCCGCGTCGAACGCGGTCTGGATGATGCGGACGGAGTCGTCGTGATCGGGGTTGCCCTGCGCGCCGAACATCATCGTGCCGAGGCACAGCCGGCTGACGACGACCCCGCTCCTGCCGAGCGCTTCGTACTGCATCAATGGGTCACACGCTCGAGGTTCACCTGGCTGAACATCATTGGGCCGTGTACCCGCCGTCGACGGGGATCGCGGCGCCGAGCATGAACGACGCGGCGTCGGAGCACAGCCAGATCGCTGCCTCCGCGATCTCCTCGGGGTTGGCGATGCGCCCGATCGGGTGCAGAGCGGCCACCTGGGCGAGGTTGTCGGGGTCGCCCTGGAGCCAGTCGTCGACCATGCGGCTGAACGTGGTGCCCGGGCAGATCGCGTTGACGCGCACGCCCTGCGCGCCGAACTCGAGCGCGGCGGTCTTGGTGAGGCCGATGACACCGTGCTTGGCGGCGACGTACGCCGACATACCGGGGAAGCCGATGAGGCCCGCCCCCGACGAGGTGTTCACGATCGCGCCCCCGCCGCTCGCGAGGATCGCGGGGATCTCGAAGCGCATGCCGAGGAACACGCCGTTCAGCATCACGTCGATGCCGCGGTACCACTGGTCGAGCGGGTAGTCGGGGATCGGTGCGCCCGCGCCCGCGATGCCCGCGTTGTTGTGCGCGAAGTCGAGGCGACCGAACTCGCCGACCGCGCGCAGCACCATGCGCTCGACCGCGTCGGGATCGGCGACGTCGGTCTCCTGGAACACCGCGTTGCCGCCCTCGTCGTTCACGATCTTCGCGGTCTCCGCGCCGCCCGTCGTGTCGATGTCGGCGACCACGACGCTGGCGCCGCGCTGCGCGAACAACCGCGCCGACGCGCGCCCGATGCCCGACGCGGCGCCGGTGACGATCGCGACCTTGCCTGCGAAGTCGGTGCGAGCCGAATCGGATCCGGCGAGATCGGTCATGAATGTGTCGCCTCTCTGCTCGCGGCGTGACGGCCGGCGAGATAGCCGAATGTGAGGGCGGGGCCGATGGTGGCACCACCGCCGGGGTACGCAGGCCCGAACACGCTTGCACTCGCGTTGCCCGCGGCGTAGAGCCCGGGGATCGGCGTGCCGTCGTGACGGAGCACTCGGGCGTCGGCGTCGATGCGCGGGCCGCCGTTCGTGCCGAGCGTGCCGTCGTACAGCGGCATCGCGTAGAACGGTCCCGTCTCGATCGCACCGAGGATGCGCTCGGGCGTGGGGAACGAGCCGCTCATGTGCGCCTCGAAGCGGACGGTGCCGCGGTGGAAGTCGGGGTCTTCACCCGCGGCGACGTGCCCGTTCCAGCGCGCGACGGTGGCTTCGAGCGCGTCGGCGTCGACACCGATCTCCTGCGCGAGGTCGCGGATCGTCGCCGCCCGCGTCATCCACTCGGGCGCGTCGCTGCCCGGCAGGATCGACGGGAGGAGCACGGTCGTGTCCTTCGTGTGCTGGTCGAAGATCATCCAGACGTTCTCGGTGGGGTACTCGAGGGCGACGGGGTCGTACGCGCCGAGCGCCTTCGGGAAGTCCTGGTACGTCACACCCTCGTTCACGAACCGCTTGCCGGTGCGATTCACGAGGATCACGCCCTTGGCGCTGCGGGCGGTGCCCATCTGATAGAGCAGGTTTCCTTCGAAGTCGACCTCGGGGTCGAGCATCGCAGGCTGGCCCCAGAACGAGGTCATGTTCGCGAGCGCGGCGCCCGCTTCCATCGCCATGCGGTGACCGTCACCCTCGTTGTGCGGCGGGCTCAGCGGGAAGATCTCGCGGCCGATGAACGCGCGCACCATGTCGTCGTTCCACTCGAAGCCTCCGCACGCGAGCACGACACCCTTGTTGGTGCCGATGAACTCGTTGCTGCCGCCGTGCTCGACGAGCACGCCGACGACTTCGCCGTCGACCACCACGAGATCGGTCGCCGCCGTGCCGGTCTCGATCGTGACGCCGCGGTCGAGCAGTCCCTTCAACAAGGACGCGACGAGTGCCGGCCCGCCGCAGCGGACGTCGTCGGTCTCGCGCTGCATGATCACGCCGAAGTCCGGCGGCTCGTCGCCGCGCAGGTACTTCGCGCCTTCCTCCATCGTGAGGCGCGCGAGGTGCGGGCTGGTGCGCGAGCGGGCGGCCCACTCGCCGAGCTCGGTGCGGGCGTCGTAGGGGACCGGCTCGATCGAGCGTCCCGCGGGCTTGCCGCCGGGGATGCCCTCGAAGTAGTCGTTGAACGTGCTCGGGGCGTAGAAGCGCAGCGGCGTCTTGGCCTCGAGGTACTCGATCACCTCGGGCGCGACGTCGACGTACAGCTCCACCAGCGACGGGTCGGGCTCGCGCCCGTGGGTGAGGCGGCGGATGTAGGTGAGCGCGTCCTCGCGGGAGTCGGTCACGCCGACGTCGGCCATGTGGTGGTTCATCGGGACCCACGGCATCCCGCCCGAGACGCCGGTCGTGCCGCCGATGAGGTCGGCTTTCTCGAGCAGCAGCACGTCGGCCCCGCCGTCGTAGGCGAGGGTCGCGGCGGCCAGCCCCGCGGCACCCGAGCCCATCACCACCACGTCGACGACGCGGTCCCATGCCTTCGGCGCGTTCACGATCATCAGGCGCTCCCCCTTGCTTCTTCTCGGTTTTGGCGTCACCACGGTCGTCAGAGGTACCTGCAGCGACGCCAAAACGTGGCTCGACGCCGGTCGCAGCGTACGGGTCAGAGGCCCCAGGGCGAAAGGTCGATGCCGAGGTCCTTCATGTGGCCGACCAGGCGCTCGGGCTCCATCGACTGGCTCGGCCAGTGGTAGTCCCAGCCCCGGACCCCGACCGCGGGCTCGACGTAGCGGCGCACCTGCTCGAGGGTGAAGTAGACGCCCCGCCGGCCGATCTGCTTCTCGAAGCGCTCCCCGTGCTCGCGGTCGAACACGAGGTTCACGTTGTCGCACATCGCCTTCATGTCGTCGTGCACCCAGTCCCACACCGGCTGCGCGCAGTGCACCAGCGGGTCGGCGGGCTCGCACCGCGTGATGGAGAACTCCTGCGACCAGAACGTGATCGGCTCGAGGCAGCACGCGCAGTACGACTCCAGCCGCACTTCCTTGCCCTTGAAGTGCGGCATGTTCGACACCGCGACCGCTTCGTGGGCGCACCCGATGAAGCTGTGGAACTGGTCGTCGACGTACATCTCCACCTGGCTCGGGAAGGCCGAGTAGGGCGGGATCTTGAGGATGTCGCAGTTGGGGGAGTCCTGGTCGACGACCATGACGATGCCGGTCTGCAGTTCCTTGTAGGCCTGCACGATGTCGCGGCGCTCGAGCTGGGTGCCTTCGTGCACCTGGCGGAGGTTGGGGCCGCGGCCGGTCTCGGCCCAGTAGTCGAACACGAACTGGCGTACCTGGAGCGCGCGGTCGGTCCACTCCATGTTGCGGGGCACGTACTGGGCCATCGTGGTGTCTCCTCAGTCGGTGGTTGTCGGGATGGTGCGCGCGGCGCGGATCGCGCGCCACACGCGTTCGGGGGTGCAGGGCATGTCGACGTGTCGAACACCGAGGTGCGCGACTGCGTCGAGCACCGCGCTGTGGACGGCCGAGGGCGCGGCGACCATACCTATTTCGCCGACACCTCGTGCGCCGAGTGGGTTGCGTGTGGCCTCGGTGGCCACGAAGCGGGCGTCGATGGAGGGGAGCTCGCTGGCCGCGGGCACGAGGTACTCCGCCAGGCTGCTGGTGAGCGGGTTGCCGGCGGCGTCGTGGACGAACTCCTCGAGCAGCGCCTGCCCGATGCCCTGCGCGCTCGCCCCGACGACCTGACCCGCGGCCGACGGCGGGTCGACGACGCGCCCGCAGTCGGTGACCGCGACGTGGCGGAGCGGCGTGACCCGCCCGGTGTCGAGCTCCACCTCGACGACCGACAGGTGCGCGCTGCGCGTGTAGGTCGCGTCGTCCTGGTCGAACACGCAGCGGGCGTCGAGCATCGGGCTGTCGTCGGCGGCTTCCGCGGCCAGTTCGGCGAGGGTGAACCCGCGTGCGGGGACCCCGCGCACGATGAACTGATCCTCGTCGACGACGATGTCGTCGGCCGCGGCTTCGAGCAGCTCGGCCGCGAGCAATCGCGCCTGCTCGAGCACGTCGAGCGCCGCGCCGCGCACCGCGCTGCCGGCGAGCTGCAGCGAGCGGGAGCCCGAGGTGCCCGCGCTGCCCTCGACGAGCTCGGTGTCGCCCTCGATCACCTCGACGTCGTCGACCGACACCGGCAGTACCTCCGCGACCAACGTCGCGTACGCGCGCTCGTGCTGCTGACCGGCCGATGCGGTGCCCGTGAGGACGCGCACCGTGCCGTCTTCGCGCACGGTCACGCACGCGGTCTCCTGGCGCGCGAACCACGCAGTGGAGTCGACGACGGTCGCGATCCCGATGCCGATCGCGCGTGGATCGGGTTCCGCGCGCCGACGCGTCTGCTCGGCTCGCAGTGCTCCGTAACCCGCGTGCTCGAGCAGTTCGTCGAGCAGCGCCGGGAAGTCGCCGTCGTCGTAGTGCGCCCCGGTGGGGGACTCCGCGGGGAGCTCGGCGGGCGTCACGAGGTTGCGCGCGCGGATCGCCGCGGGGTCGATGCCGAGGTCGCGCGCGAGCAGGTCGAGCGTGCGCTCGAGCACCGCAGCAGCCTCCGAGCGGCCCGGCCCGCGGTAAGCGCCTGTGGGCGCGAGGTTGGTGCGTACGCTGCGGGCCCGGAACGAGACCGCCGGGACCCGGTACGGGCCGCACGCCATGAGGTTGGTCTTGCCCGGCTCGATCGAGCCGGCCGCGGGGTAGGCGCCCGCGTCGCAGCACTCGTCGACCTCGAGGCCGACGATGGTCCCGTCACGGCGCGCGTGGAGCGCGACGTCGAAGTGCAGCCCACGGCCCTGCATGCTCGCGAGGTTGTCGGCACGCCCTTCGACGTAGCGGACCGCGCGCCCGAGGCGCAGCGCGGCTGCGGCCGCGATCACGTAGGCCGGAACACCACCGACTGCCTTCCCGCCGAATCCGCCACCGACGTGCGGTGTGATGACGCGCAGCCGGTCGAACGGGAGATCGAGCGAGCGCGCCAGCTGCGCGCGCGTCCAGTGCGGCGCCTGCGTCGACGCGTACAACGTGAGCCGAACCGCGCCTTCCCGGCTCTCGGGACGCGGGACCGCGAGGATCGCGCGGCCCTCCATCGGTGCCACTGCGAGGCGCGGGATGGAGAACGACGCGCGGATCGTGACCTCGGCGTCGGCGAACGCGCCGTCGGCCGCGGGCGCGTCCCACGAGAGCGCGACGTCGTCCGATGCACGAGCGTCGGTGACCGCGGGGAGCGGCGAGTACTCGATGTCGACGAGCTCCGCGGCGTCGGCGGCGGCCGCGGGCGTCTCCGCCACGATCGCGACGACGTACTCGCCCGCGAACCGCACCTCGCCGTCGGCCAGCGACGGCTGCGCGAGCGACTCGGGGATGAGCGCGATCTCGTGGATGGGAACAGTCGGGAGGTCGGACGCCGTGAAGACCGCCACCACACCGGGCGCGCCCGTGGCAACCGTGGTGTCGACGCGCTCGATGCGGGCGTGCGCGACCGGTGACGTCACGAACGCCAGGTGCAGGGCGTCGGCCGGCGGGAGATCGGCGGTGAACCCGGCCGAGCCGTCGAGCAGCGCGTCTCCCACGCGGCGAAGTGCCATCGCGGGTGACGTTACAGTGCGCCCCGTGAGTGTTCGATTGACGGACCAAGAGGCGTGGGATGTCCTGCGCACCGCGCACACCGGCATCCTGACCACGCTGCGACGCGACGGCTCGCCGGTCGCGGTGCCGGTGTGGTTCGTGGTCGACGGCCGCTCCATCTACGTGACGGGCCCCAAGACCACCAAGAAGTTCGTGCGGATCCAGAACGACCCTCGGGTGTCGTTCCTCGTCGAGTCGGGCGACGCGTGGAAGGAGCTCTGCGCGGTCCACGTGAACGGGCGGGCCGAGATGATCGATGATCCGGACTGGGAGCACATCGACGGGTTGCTCGCCGAGAAGTACAAGGGATTCATCACGCCGCGCGAGGAGATGCCGGAGCGCACCCGCCAGCACTACGACGTCGGGCGCCGGCTCCTGCGGATCACCCCCGACCGCGACCTCATCACCTGGGACAACTCCCGGCTGAACGTCGGCCCGTGAACGAGTCGGTTCCCGTCGAGGGGCTTCGCGCCGAGGTCGCGGATCGGGTGCTCACGCTCACCATCGACCGGCCCGATGCCAAGAACGCGCTCACGCTCGCGATGCGCCAGTGGATCGAGCAGCTCGCGCGCGAGGTCGACGGTGACGACGCAGTCGACGTGGTCGTGCTCACTGCGGTCGATCCCGTGTTCTCCGCCGGTGCCGACATCAAGGAGATCGTGGCCCTCGGTCCGTCCCTCACGCCGACCAACCCCGGTGCCGCGTTGCGGTCGATCGGGAAGCCGGTGATCGCGGCGGTGAACGGCGCGTGCGTCACCGGCGGGCTCGAGCTGGTGCTCAGCTGCGACATCGTGCTCGCGTCGGAACGGGCGCGCTTCGCCGACACCCACGCCAAGCTCGGCGCGCTGCCCCGGTGGGGGATGTCGGCGCTGTTGCCGCGTGCGGTGGGCCTCGCCAAGGCGAAGGAGATCACCGCGACCGGTGCGTTCGTCGACGCCGACGAAGCGCTGCGCATCGGGTTGGTCAATCATGTGGTCCGACACGACGAGCTCGCGGCGCGCACGCGTGAGCTGTGTGCGGCGATCGTCGCCGCGAACGCGCGCGCGGTACGCGCGTCGATCGACCTGTACGACCGCGGCAACGGCCTGTCGCTCGCCGACGCGCTCGCACTCGAGGTCGAGGTCGGCGGCGCGTGGACCGTCGACACGTCGACGTTCGGTCAGTAGTCGGCGGTCAGGAGCTCGTCGGGACCTCGGCGCTCAGGATCTCGCTGACCGACCGGCCCGCGACGAACTCTTCCATGTCGACCACCGCGACGGCCATGAAGAGGGTGCGCCCGGTGTCACCACCGAGCGCGCACGTGATCGCGGTCATGCCCGGAGGCGCCGCCACCTCGTCGACCGTCCGACCGCCCTCGTCGACGCGGGCGAACCGCGGCCCTGCGGCAACCCACAGGTCGTCGCCGTCGCGCTCGAGGCCGTCGACCATGGAGTCGAGCTCCACAACGACCTGCCGGTCGGTGAGCGCACCGTTGGCACCGATCCGGTACGCGAGCACGCGCTTGCCGTAGGTCTCGGCGAGATACAGCACGTCACCCGACTCGCTGACGACCATGCCGTTCGGGCACCCGAGACCTCCGGCCACGATCGTGCCCGAGAAGGGCGCGGCGCCGCTCAGATCGAGGAACGCGACCTTCCCCGGTGCGCGGTCGTCCCACGCTCGGTGCTCGTCGCCCGCTTCGTACTCCTTGCCCAGGCAGCCGATGAACGCGCGTCCGCGAGCGTCGACGACCATGTCGTTGGCGCGCCGCATCCCGATCGCGGCGAGGTCGACCACCGTTTCCGGTGGCCCCGGTGCGACGCGGATCAACGCTTCGTCGTCTCGGCTGACGACGTACGCCGCGCCGTCGGGTGCGAACCCGATGCCCGACGGCGCGCGCACGCCGGCGATCACCTCCGTCCCTGTCGCGGGCGTGTAGCGGAGCACCTGGTGGCGGAGCATGTCGGAGAACCAGAGCGCGCCGTCGTGCCACCGCAGTCCCTCGGCGTAGGCGAGACCCGGCACCACGACCTCGGTCTCGTACGCCACGCCTGACCTACCCCGCGGTGCCGCGCACGAACTGGCCCGGACGGCGGCCGGTGTACTCGTCGTGGTCGACGGTGATCTCACCGTTGACGAGCACCGCGGTGTAGCCGTGCGCGGCGCGGTACAGCCGGGGGGCGCCGCCCGGCAGGTCGTGGCTCACCCGCAACGGCGCGAGCGCAAGCTGGTCGAAGTCGATCACGGACACGTCGGCGGCGAAGCCGGGCGTGAGCTCGCCCCGTCCGGCGAGCCCGAAATAGCGCGCGGGGCGGCTGGTGATCCGCTGCACCGCCGTCTCCAACGCGATCCGGCGCTCGTCGCGCACGACACGCGCGAGCAGGTCGGTCGGGTACGTGTAGCTGGTCACGCTGGTGACGTGCGCGCCCGCGTCGCCGAGCGCGATCAACGCGTGGTCGTCCGCGCACATCGCGGCCGCGCCGGCACGGTCGCGGTTGACCGCCGGGATCTGCAGCTCGGTGCACAGGTCGTCACCCGCGATGACGTCGCAGAGGAAGTCGATCGGGTCGGCTCCGGCGGCGTCGGCACCACCGCGCACTGTGGTGCCGAGCAGATCGGCGCGCGCGGGTGAGGCGCTGATCACCCACGCCGAGTAGTCGGGCGCGAACATCACCGACGCGTCCTCGGGAGACGCGCGCAGCGCGGCGCGGAACCCCGCCGACGCCAGCATCGCGAGCCGGTCCGCGTGCGACGCCGCGTAGTAGCGGTGCATCGTCGCTTCCCACCCGGGGATGAGCGTCGCCACCGAGGGGCGGTCGAACCGGAGCGTGACCGTGACCGCCTGCGGGTTCACCTGCGGAGCGACCGTCGTTCGCTCGTTGAGCGCGCGGTTGTGATCCAGCACGTCCTGCCAGAACGTGCTGCCGGGCTCCGCGAACAACGGCGACCACGTGAGCCGGGCGCCCGCGTCCCCCGACCATGTTGCGTACCGGTCGACCTCGGCGTTGAGGTCGCCGGCGTCGCCCGCGAACTTCGTCTTGACGTTGATCTGCCACACCCGGCCGCGGCACTCGCCCACGAGCGCCCGCAGCTCGTCGTCATCCGCGGCGCGGCTCGGCACCGGGTCGCCGTTCCCGTCGGTGTGGTTGGGCCCGCGTGACGTCGCGAAGCCGAGCGCGCCGTCGCCGATCGCACGACGGAGCTCCGCGGCCATCGCGTCGCGCTCGGACTCGGTCGCGCGCTCCGATCGTCCGCGTTCGCCCATCACGTAGTAGCGCAGCGCGGAGTGGGGGACCATGCCCGCGGTGTTCACGCCGAGCTCTCGTGACGTGAGGTGCCGCATGAACTCGCCCCACGTCGTCCACTCGAAGCCGACGCCCAATGACGAGCTCGCGTACGGGATCTCCTCGACCGCCTCGAGGCTGCGGAGCAGGTACTCGCCGTCGCCGTCGTGGCACGGTGCGATCCCGAAGCCGCAGATCCCGAGCACCACGCTGGTGACGCCGTGCAACGTCGACGGGCTGGCTGCGGCGTCCCAGCAGAGCTGCGCGTCGAGGTGCGTGTGCGGGTCGACGAAGCCGGGCGTCACCACGCACCCGTCGGCGTCGACCTCCTGGCGCCCGCGGTCGAGACCGCTACCGACCTCGGCGATCGCGCCGTCGCGGATCCCGACGTCGGCCGTACGCGCCGGCGCGCCGGTGCCGTCGACGACCGTTCCGCCGCGGATCACCGTGTCGAACGTCATGCCGTGAGCACGCTGCGTCAGGTTTCGGCCGACGCGGTGCTGGGGTACGGGTTGACGAGCTTCCAGAAGGGCGGGACGTTCTCCTCGCCGATCAGCGCGGCGAGGTTGCGTACTTCGGGCGGGAGGTTGCCGTCGATGTCGGTGAAGCCGTACTCGCGCGCGAGCCGGCTCGGAGCGAATGCCTTGCCGGTGCGCGTCATGATGTCGGGGTCGGTGGCGAGCGCAGTGATGGCGCGGCCGGAGAACCTCGGTGACTCGCCGAAGGAGAGCTCGAGCCCTTCGGCGACGAGCCCGCCGTCCTCGTTGACCACGGAGCGCCGCACGACGCGTTCGGTCATCACGAGGCCCGGCCAGAGGGAGATCACTGCGATGTCGTGCTCACGGAGCTCGAGCGCGGTGTCGGCGGTGATCTTGTCGATACCCGCCTTCCCCGCGCCGTACGGCACGGACAGGATGTAGTCCTGCGAGCCGTGCGACGACACGTTGACGATGAGCCCCGAGCGCCGTGGGATCATCGCCCGCACCGCGAGCGACGTCGCGACGAACGTGGACCGCGGCCCGATGTCGAGGCAGTTGTCCATCTCCCAGAACGGGATGTCCCAGAAGTGCTGCCCGACCATCGCCGCGAAGTTCGGCGACGCGTTGTTCACGAGGATGTCGAGTGCGCCGTGACGCTCGTGGATCTGCGCGAACACCGCTTCGACCTGCGCGTCGTCACCGTGGTCGCACTGCAGCGCGACGCCGGTACCGCCGAGCGCGTCGATCTCGGCCGCGGCCGCGAGCAGCCCCGCGTTGTCGTCGGTCGGCTCGAGCGTGCGCGCGGTGAGGTAGACGGTCGCGCCCTGCTCGCCGAGCTCGAGCGCGATCCCCTTGCCGATGCCCTTGCTCGACCCGGTGACCAGCGCCACCTTGCCTGCGAGCTGCTGTGCCATCAGGAGATCGCCATCAGGAGATCGTGGGCTGGAGGCCGAGGCGCGCCCGCACCTCGGGTCGCCGCAGCGGGGGCAGGGTCTTCGGGGGCTGCTTGCGCGGCGGGAGCCCGAACAGGAGCTGCTCGGTGATCGCCGCCACCTCCATGGCGGCGGCTTCCAGCGCGTCGGCGACCGCGAGCCCGGGCCGCGGGATCCCGGAGACCTTGCGGATGTACTGACGAGCGGCGGCTTCGATCTCGTCGCGCGTCGCGGGCGGCTCGAGGCCGCGGAGCTCGGTGATGTTCCTGCACATGCGCCCGAGCGTAGGCCCGTCCACCCGCGGCGCGCTCGCTCCCCAATGGGCCGCGAAATTCTGCGCTCGACGCACAATTGCGCGTCCCATCATCGCGGTCGATCCATTTCGGCAGTGTTCCCCGTATCCTCACGGGTCCGTGATCCGGTGGCGAGGGAGTGTGCGGTGACGACATTCGGATTGGTGCACGGCGCGTGGCATGGCGCGTGGTGCTGGCAGTACCTGGTCGAGGAGCTCGACGCCCGCGGCTTCGCCTCGATCGCGCCGGACCTCCCGATCGACGACGCGTCGGCCGGGCTCGCCGACTACGCGCGAGTGGCCGTCGACGCGCTCGGCGGTGTCGACGACGTGGTGCTCGTCGGTCACTCGATGGGGAGCCTCGTGGTTCCGCTGGTCGCAGCGGCGCGACCGGTTCGGGGCATGGTGTTCCTCTGCTCCGTGCCGTTGGTGCCGGGTGTGACCGTCGGCCTCGACTTCGGCAACATGGTCACCGCCGAAGTGACGTCCGCACCGCGCTTCCGCGACGACCTCGGGCGCGACATGTTCGACAACCAGACCGCGCGTCGTGTGTTCTTCCACGACTGCGACGACGATCTCGCCGCGTGGGCGGTTTCACGACTCCGGCCGCAGGGCTCGCGCCCGTTCACCGAGCCGTCGCCGCTGAGCGAGTGGCCGGAGGCGCCGTCCGAGGTCGTGCTCACCGACGACGACCGCGCCGTGACCTCGTCGTGGGCGGTGGGTGCTGCCTCCGGCTGGCTCGGACACGATCCGATCCTGCTGCCGGGCAGCCACTCACCGTTCCTCTCTCACCCCGCGGCGCTCGCCGACGTCCTCGTGGAGCTCGCCAACTCGTTCACCTGACGGAGCCGCGCAGCAACCGACCGGGGAGCTCGCCGGTGTGCTCGCCGTCGCGCATGAGCGTGCGGCCGGCGACGATCGTCGCCGCGATGCCCGTCGACCCCTGCGTGAGCCGGCGCGCGCCCGTCGGGAAGTCGTACGCCACCTCGGGCATGGCCGGGCCGACCGTCTCGGGGTCGATCACGTTGACGTCGGCCGCGAAGCCCTCACGGAGCAGCCCGCGATCGGCAAAGCCCCACAGCTCGGCCGGGGCGGACGTGAGCTTGCGCACCGCCGCTTCCATCGTCATGGCCTGCTGCTCGCGCACCCAGTACGCGAGGAGGTGCGTCGGGATCGACGCGTCGGTGATCTGCGAGACGTGCGCGCCGGTGTCGGAGGTCGCCACGATCGTGTGCGGGTTCTGCAACACGGTGAGCTGCATGCCGGGATCTTCGTTGCCGAAGGGCTGGAGGAAGAACTGGTCGAGATCGTGCTCGAGCGCGAGATCGATCATCGCGGTCACCGGATCGATGCCGCGCGCCGCCGCGACCTCGGCGACGGTGCGGTACGGCGGGATCGGCGCGTCGAACACGCGGATCCAGTCGTAGTCGGGCGGTCGCGCTTCTGCGCCGATCGCCCGTGCGTACCCGCCCCGACCTGCCGCGTCGACCAGGCGAGCGCGCACCTCGGGATCGCGCAGCGCCGCGGCCTGGACATCCAGCGGTTGGGAGCGCAGCTCTCGCCATTCGGGGAGACGATCGAACGGCAACGTCGTCTGGAACGACAGCACGCCCTGGAACTCACGGGGATTCGCCTGGCCGACCATGCGCGCACCGGCCGCGGCAGTGTCGTCGAGCGCGCGCATCATGCCGGCCGCGCGCGCGACGTCCGACTTGGTGAAGCCGACGACGAACGTGACGGGACGACCGGTGTCGACGGCGAGATCGCGGAGGCGGCCGAAGTACTCGTCGAATTCTTCGGGCGTGCTGTGCTGCTCGTTGGCGAGCTCGAAGACGCCTGAGCCGACGTCGCCCATGACGCCGGCAAGGCGTTGCACCTCGGACCAGTCGGCGAGTCGGCTCGCGACCGGGCGGTCGTCGGACGTCTCGTGGTTGGGGCTGCGCGACGTCGTGAACCCGACCGCACCGGCGCGCAACGCGTCGTCGACCTCGCGGCACATGCGCTCGAGGTCGTCGTCGGTCGCGGGCTCGGTGAACGCGCGCTCGCCCATCACGTAGGTGCGCAGCGCCGAGTGCCCGACGTAGCCCGCGAAATTGATGCCCTTCGGGAGCCCGTCGACGACGTCGAGGTACTCGCGGTACGTCTCCCACTGCCACGGCACGCCCGCGGCGAGCACCTCGGCCGACATGTCTTCGGCGCGCTCGAGGCTCCGCAGCGCGAGGTACGCCTCGCGCTCACGGCACGGTGCGAGCGTGAACCCGCAGTTGCCCATGACGACGGTCGTGACCCCGTGCGACGACACCGGGGTGCCGAGCGGGTCCCAGAAGATCTGCGCGTCGAGGTGCGTGTGCCCGTCGACGAACCCGGGCGTCACGACGTGACCCTCGGCGTCGATCTCGGCGTCGCCGCGCTCGTCGACCTCGCCGATCTCCGCGATGCGATCGCCGACGATCGCGACATCGGCTGCGTAGGGCGCGGCGCCCGAGCCGTCGACGATGGTGCCGTTGCGGATCACGAGGTCGTAGGCCATGCGTCAACTGCTCCAGAGTGAGGTGAGCTCCGCGACCGTGGTGAGCGTCGCGATGTTCTTGAGTGTGTGCTCGAGGACCAGCTTGCCGTACTCGGCGGGGTAGCCGGCAACGGCGTCGGTGGGGATGACGACGTGGTACCCGAGGTCGACCGCTTCGATGGTCATGCCCGTGATGCCCCGGTTGAGCGACACGCCGGTCGCGATGACCGTGCGCGTGCCGAGGCTGCGCAGAATGGGGTCGAGCGACGTGCCGATGAACGGCGCGATGCCGTGCAGCCGGACCGATTCCAGATCTTCAGGGCCGCGCAGCTCGGAGAGCACCTCGGTCGCCGGTGCGCCGACGGGGAGATGCTCGGGATCGTCCATGAACTGCAGGATCGCGGGCATGTTGCGGTAGCTGCCCACCTTGTCGGGGCGGAACGCCGCGATGCAGTGCACGACCCGCATGTCGGCGGCGCGCGACGCCGCGCACAGCTCGGCGACCCGGTCGATCATCCCTGATTCCCGTGCCGCTTCCGCCGGTCCGGTGAAGCGCGCGAGATCACCGACGACACCGCGCTCCATCTCCATCGTGAGCACCGTCGTGTGCGCCGGTTCGACGAGCGTTGCGAGGTCCATCCTCAGCTGCTCAGTCCGTAGAGGTGGCAGGGGGCGTCCCAGAGGACGC
The DNA here is from genome assembly GCA_963721435.1 of uncultured Actinomycetes bacterium. GTDB lineage: Bacteria > Actinomycetota > Acidimicrobiia > IMCC26256 > DASPTH01 > CAVRJC01. Next base: position 93,321 of record CAVRJC010000012.1, on the reverse strand, counting down.
GGCGTGCATCGTCGTCACCGAGCTTGCTCATGGCGAGGAACTTCTCGACGCCGTCGGGGTACGTGGCTTCGAGGTGCGGGAAGTCGGACGACCACGCGACCCGATCGGCGCCGACGGTCTCGATGGTCTGGTTCACGAAGTCGTCGTCGGTGTCGGTGCCGATCACGCAGTGCTCGACGAAGTACTCGCTCGGCTTCATCTTCAATTCGGGTCGCTCCCGCGGCCCGAACATCTCATGGTGCTCGTCGAGCCGGTGCAGCCACCACGTGAGCCATCCGGTGCCGGCTTCGAGCACACCGACGCGCAGGCGCGGGTGACGGTCGAACACGCCTTCGGCGGTGAGGCTGGTGAGCGCAAGCATCATCTCGAACGGGTGGCTCACGACGTGCGACGCGTACCACGTGTCGAAGCGGTTGCCGGCGAAGTTCGAGTGCCCGCCGCGTCCTTCGTGCAACGACAGCGTGACATCGAGGTCTTCGAGCGCGGAGAACACGCGGTCGTTGTCGGGATGATGGAGCGGACGACCGTCGATCGGGTTCGGGCGGATCATGACCGCGCGGATCCCGTCGTGCTCAGCGGCGCGGCGAATCTCCGCTTCCGCGAGCGTGGGATCGTGGAGGGGCGCGACCGCGACACCGAGCAGCCGGCCGTTCGTGTCACGTGTGAAGTCGGCGATCCAGCGGTTGTAGGCGCGCGCCAGCGCATCGGCGAGATCCGGCGCGAGATGATCGGAGTACGGCGTGTGCAGCGAGAAGCTGGGGTAGAGCGCGGCGCGCTCGACGCCTTGGCGGTCCAGGCCGTCGAGCAGCGCGTCGGTGGTGAAGCCGCGCTCGGCGATGTCGCCGAAACGGTCGACGAGCACCTGCTTCGCATCACCCGTGCGCAGGTACTCCTGCATCCATGCCGACCCGCCCGAGGTGGGGCGACCGTCGACCAGTGGCATGAGACGGCCGTGGTAGTCGCCGATCGCGGGGTCGACGGTCACGCGGTCGCGGAACGTGGGATCGAGGCCGTCGAAGTAGAGATCGACAGGTTCGATCACGTGCGCATCGGCGTCGAACACGCGTCGGGCGGTGTCGGTCATGGCGACACGTTACGCACGGGTGCTCGACGCACGCTCGGCCGACTGCGTGCGAGGCAGCGCGCGCTCGGCCCTGTGGAGAAGTGGCGTTTCCGGTGGAAACCTGTGGATACCGAAGAAATCGGCGAAAAGGGTTGCAACGGCCGGGACTGGACGCTATTGTCGAACGTATGTTCGGTGCAGGTGATCCGGTGATCCAGATCAGCGAAGCGCTCGATGTGCTCGCGGGTGAGGAACGGGCGGGCTGGCCCGGCGCCGCGCTCTCGGAGCGGGTGGTCGAGTTGTCTGCGTTGGTGGAGCGGCTCGAGGCGGAGTGGTTGCGGTGTCGTCGGGCAGTGGGACGCGGCAGAAGGCGTGGGCGGAAGACGGCGCGGTGTCGGCCTCGTCGTGGTTGGCGTCTCACACGGATGTGACGCGGCCGAATGCGAAGCGCACGGGTCCGCACCGCCCGCTTCGCGTTCCGTCACCCGGCGACGGGTGACGCGCTCGCGGACGGCCGGCTCTCAGCCGCGAATGCGGAGACCCTCGCCCTGTTCGCGACGCGGCGGCGCAAGACGTTCGTAGGTGACGAAGACGTGATCCTCGAACACGCGCCGAAGCTCTCGCCCGACGCGTTCGGAGTCATGATGCGCAAGTGGCGCGAGTACGCGGACGATCTCGAAGCAAAGGATGAGACGTCGAAGGCGTTCGAGGAACGCTTCTTCCGGCTCACCGACACGTTGGATGGCGCGAAAGTCGACGGGTTCCTCGACCCCGAAGCCGCCGCGCTGATCCGCGCCGCGCTCGACGCGATCGACCGGCCCGATCCCACCAATGGTCTCGTGAAGCCGCGGTCGCTCGGGCAGCGCTACGCCGACGCGCTCGTCGACCTCGCCAAGGAATCCTTGGCCCGCACCGAGCGGGGAGGGCGATTCGTGCCGAACATCGACGGGGTCCTCGACGTGAACCGGGTCGCCGGGCACGAACCCGTCGACATCTTCGGAGATCCTGGCGTCCCCCGATGCGGCGACGCGATCGGCCGCCGACCCGTCTCACCCGAGATGATCGAACGGCTGCTGTGTGACTGCAACATCGGCCGGGTGATCATGCGCGGCGAGTCCGAAGTCCTCGACGTCGGCCGCCGCTCCCGACGCGTCACCCGGGCCCAGTGGCGGGCGCTGCGCCGCCGCGACACGACATGCCGGTTCCCCGGCTGTGACCGACCCGCCAAATGGACCGATGCCCACCACATGAAGCCTTGGATCGACGGCGGCCGCACCGACCTCGAGAACCTCGTACTCTTGTGCCGCTACCACCACGTCCTCTGCCACGAAGGCGGCCTGACCCTCACCCGCACTCCCGATGGCACGATCACCGCCACCAAACCCGACCCCGACCGGCCGCACCCGACCGCGCCCCCACCCCGACGCGGACCACCCGACTACACGCTCGCGGCCTGACACGGGGTGAGGCGACCGTTGGGTCAGGCGAAAGTCGGGCTGGAGAATCAGGCTGGATGCGCGGGCCACGCGGCGGGATCGCCGGCGATGGCGGCTCTCGCCATGGTGCGGACTTGGGGGAAGTAGTCGTTGGCGCCGTAGTGCTGGACGGCGACGTTGTCCCAGAAGGCGACGGTGCCGGGCTCCCAGTGGAGGCGGGTCTGGAGCTCGGGGAGCTCGGCGTGGCGGCAGAGGAGATCGAGGAGGGCGTCGCTCTCGGCGGGATCGAGGCCGACGATCTCGCGGGTGAAGAGCCGGTTCACGAACAGGGTGGGGCGACCGGTGCGGGGATGGCGGATCACGACGGGGTGCTCGACCGGGGGCACGAGCGCGCGGAGCTCCTCGAGCCGGTCGCCGAACTTGTCGGCGTAGGCGCCGATGCTCCAGTCGTGGATGGCGGTGAGGGAGGTGATGCGGGCGCGGAGATCGTCATCGAGGTTGTCGAACGCGGCGGCCATGTCGGCGAAGAGGGTGTCGCCGCCGACCGCGGGGACGTCGATCGCCCGGAGGATGGTGGCGAGCGGGGGAACGGGGCGGAACGTGCCGTCGGTGTGCCACTCGTTCTCGTAGCCGACGACCGCCGCGTCCCGGGTGAACTCGACCATGTTGTCGACGGGGTTCGGTGATTGTTGCAGCACGAGCTGGTCGTCGACGAGCGGGCCGAACCGCGCCGCGAACGAGGCGTGCTCCTCGCGGGTGATGTGCTGGTCGCGGAAGAAGAGCACCTTGTGCTCGAGCAGCGCGCGGTCGAGCTCGGTGCACTGCTCGTCGGCGACGGAGGCGAGGTCGATGGCGTCGACCCGGGCCCCGAGGGTGGCGCCGACCGGCGTGAGGGAGATGTCGTGGTACGGCTTCGGCTCGCTCTGGTCGGCGACGCGGCGCAGCGTCAGTGGGCCCGTGCGGTGGCGGAACATGACGGAATGACCTGACATCGCGCGGAACTCTAGGGTGCACGGGCCATGGCCGACACGCTGACCGACGCGCCGATCGACGGTGCCCGCGGTGTCTCTGATGCCGACGCGGCGGTGCGGTCGCCGGAGCTGCGGCGGGGTGGCCGGCGGATGGTCATCTCGGCGACCATGCGCGCGGGGTGGTGGATCCCGATCGGCACCGTGGCGTCACTGGTGTGGGTGGGGGCGAAGATTCTGATGCCGTTGGCGGCGCGCTCCGCGATCGACGAGGGGTTCGATCCGTACGACCGCGCCGAGATCCTGAAGTGGTGCGGGATCATCCTCGTGCTCGCGGTGTTCGCGGCGGCGGGCGCGGGGTTCCGGTGGTACTGCGCGTTCTACGTCGCGCACCGCACCGAGCACGTGCTCCGGTCACGATTGTTCGCGCACCTGCAGGAGCTGCACTTCGGGTACCACGACCGATCGCAGATCGGGAACCTGATGGCGCGGGCGAACCTCGACCTGCGCCAGATCAACCTGCTCACCGTGTTCGTGCCGGTGTTCGCGGCGAACGTGGTGATGGTCGTCGCGATCCTGGTGGTGCTCTTCACCATCAACGTGAAGCTGACGCTGCTGTCGCTCATCAGCTTCCCGTTGCTCGCCGTCGGCGCGGCGTGGTTCCAGCGGCTGCTCGGCCCGGTGGCGACGCGGCTGCAGGAGCGATTGGCCGACGTGTCGGAGGTCGTCGAAGAGGGCGTCGCCGGCATCCGGGTGCTGAAGGGTTTCGGCGCCGAGCAGGTGCAGAAGGACCGCCTCGACGATCGCGCGGAGCAGGTGCGGCGGGAGGCCGTCGCGCTCGGGCGTCTGCGCGCGACGTTCAACCCGATGCTCGACCTGTTGCCAATGGTCGCGCTCGTGACCGTGCTGTACGTCGGGGGCAAGGACGCGATCGACGGCACCCTCACCGTCGGCGACATGGTCGCGTTCAGCTTCCTGCTGCTCCAACTGGTGTTCCCGCTGCGTATGACGTCGTACATCGTGGCGCAGTTCTCGCGTGCGACCGCGTCGGCGGCGCGGGTGCAGGAAGTGATGGTGACGGAGCCGCAGATCACCGACGACGAGGCCGCGCCCGCGTTGCCGCCGGGCCCCGGTGCAGTGTCGTTCTCGGGCGTGCGGTTCGCGTATCACGGCACCGGCCACGCCAGTGGACACGCCGCGGCGGGCGTGCTGCGCGACTTCGACCTCGAGATCGCCGGTGGCGAGTCGGTCGCGCTCGTGGGGCCGACCGGCTGCGGCAAGAGCACGGTGGCGCGCCTGATCCCTCGGTTCTACGACGTCGCCGCGGGGAGCGTGAGCATCGACGGCCACGACGTGCGCGACGTGCGGCTCGGCTCGCTTCGCCGCCAGATCGGGCTCGTGTTCGAGGAGACCTTCCTCTTCAGCGACACGGTGTGGGAGAACCTCGCGTTCGCCGCGGGCGGCAGCGAGAGCGACATCTCGCACGACCGCATCGTGCGCGCCGCCGAGCTCGCGGGCGCCGACGACTTCATCCGTGCGCTGCCCGACGGGTACGACACGCTGCTCGGCGAGCACGGATTCTCGCTGTCGGGCGGCCAACGCCAGCGGCTGGCGATCGCGCGCGCGATCCTGGCCGACCCGCGTGTGCTGATCCTCGACGACGCGACATCGGCCGTCGACCCTTCGAAGGAGCACGAGATCCGCGCCGCGCTCAACGAGGTGATGCAGGGCCGGACCACGTTGATCATCGCCCACCGGCCGGCGACCATCGCCCTCGCCGACCGGGTCGTGCTGATGGACGAGGACGGTCGCGTCGTGGCGACCGGCGCGCACGCTGATCTCCTGGCCACCAACGCGCGCTACCGCCAGGTGCTCGCCGACATCTCCCAGCACGACGAGCCCGATCACGACGAGCCCGATCACGACGAGCCCGATCACGACGAGGTCGCGCCGTGACCCTCGACTTCATCGCGATCGACGACGGCGACGACGGCCTGCCCGAAGCGCCCGCGGTGGCGCGGCGCACGCTCCGCGCGCTGCGCCCCTGGAAGTGGAAGCTGGTGGCGGCGTCGTTCTTCATCCTCGGCCAAGCCGCGCTGATGATCGCGGGGCCCGCGCTGATCAGCTACGGGATCGACGAAGGCGTGGTGAAGGGCGACGTCGACGCGGTGACGCTGGCTGCGGTGTTGTTCGTGGTGACCGCGCTCGGTGCGTACGTGCTCGGGCGCGCCGCGATCCTGAGCGTGGCGCGGATCGGCGAGGCGTTCCTGCTCGACCTGCGCACCCGCGTGTTCCGGCACATCATGGACCTGTCGATGGGGTTCTTCGACCGCACGCGCACCGGGTTGCTGGTGTCGCGCATGACCGCGGACGTCGAGGCGCTGCAGGATCTCGTGGGCCAGGGGCTGGCCATCTTCCTCGTGAGCATCTCGCTCATCATGTTCACGATCGTCGCGATGTTCCTGCTGAGCTGGCAGCTCGCGCTCGTGACGTTGACCACGCTGCCGATCGTGATCGGTGCGACGGTGTGGTTCCGGCGCGCGTCCGGACGCGCGTACCTGCGCGTGCGCGACAGCGTCGGCGGCACGCTCACCGCGTTGCAGGAAGGACTCGCCGGCGTGCGGGTGATCCAGGCGTTCGACCAGACGCGCCGCACCGTCGGAGACTTCACCGCCACGAGCCGCGAGCAGTACCGCACCAGCGTGAAGGCCGAGAAGGTCGCGGCGATCTACGTGACCATCGTCGAGCTCGCACAGGGCCTGGCATTGGCCTTGATCATCGGGCTCGGCGCGCTGTTCGCGTCGGAGGGAACCGTCAGCGTCGGCGTGGTGACCGCGTTCGTGCTGTACCTCAACAATCTGTTCGAGCCGATCCAGCAGCTGAGTCAGGTGTTCAACTCGTTCCAGCAGGCAGGCGCGGCGCTGCACAAGCTCTACGGGTTGCTCGACGAGGCGCCCGACCTGGTCGAGCCCGCGCAGCCGCGCGAGCTGCCCCTGGCCGGCGACCTCGTGGTCGACGACGTCAGCTTCCGCTACTCACCCGAGCTCCCCGCGGTGCTGCGCAACGTCACCTTCAGCCTCGAGCGCGGGCGGCGGCTCGTGCTGGTCGGGCCGACCGGCGCCGGGAAGTCGACGCTGGCGAAGTTGATGGCGCGCCTGTACGACCCGACGACCGGGAGCGTGCGCTTCGGCGGCGTCGACCTGCGCGCGGTCGACGAGCCGACGCTGCGCGCGCGCATCGTCGTCATCCCGCAGGAGGGCTTCCTGTTCGGTGGGACCATCCGCGACAACCTGCGCCTGTCGGCGCCCGACGCCGACGACGCTCGGCTCCGTCGCGCGCTCGACGAGCTCGGGCTCACCCGGCGGTTCGACCGGTTCCCCGACGGGCTCGACACGCGCGTCGAGGCACGCGGCGCGAACTTCTCCGCCGGCGAGCGACAACTGGTGTCGATCGCGCGTGCGGGGCTGATCGATCCCGCGGTGCTGGTGCTCGACGAAGCGACGTCGAGTCTCGATCCCGGCACCGAGCTGCTGCTCGACCGCGCGCTGGAGAAGCTCATGGCGGGCCGCACGGTGATCGTGATCGCGCACCGGCTCACCACTGCCGAGCGGGCCGACGTCGTGGGTGTCGTCGACGACGGCGCGCTGGTCGAAGTCGGCACCCACGACGAGCTGGTCGCGCAGGGGGCGCGTTACGCGGCGCTGTACGCGTCGTGGTCCGGGCGGTTCGGGCCGCGGGCCGACGGCGAGCACGGCGAGTAGCTCACGGGTCGTCGCCGAGAGCACTGCCTGCGTTTCCGTGTGCGTGTCGGTGACTACAGCCGTCCGTGCTCGGCCGCGTACTTGCTCACCTGCGGCGCGCTCTCGAACACGATGAGGATGGTCGCGTCCTCGAGCACGGTGTAGCCGTAGACGGTGCCGGCTTCGACGTAGGTGAGCGTGCCCGCGCCGTACTCGACGGGGTCCTTGCCCCGCTCGCGCCACTCGATGCGGCCGGCGATCACGAACTCGATGCGGTTGGCCTGATGGCTGTGCTCGGGCGTGACGTCACCCGCAGGGCGACGGATGTAGAACGCGAACGGCGCCATCTGCGGGTCGAGCGGGTTGTCGTCGGGGAGGCCGAGGTACCGGGTGCTCTTGCGCTCGGTACCCGGCACCGCGCCGACGCCCGGGCGTTCGATGATCGCCTCGATGTCGGGCCGGTCGTTGACGTTGACGACGTGTGCACTCATGAGATCTCTCTTCTACAAGCCGTACGCGGCTACTGCGTTGCGTCCTCTGATCTGGTCCTTCACGGTGTCCGACAGCGGTGCGATCGTGTCCTCCAGGGCCTTGACCGAGCCGGGGTAGACCGCGTCGGAGTGCGGGAAGTCCGACGCCCAGATGATGCGGTCCTCGCCGATGAGGTCGGCGACGCGCGGCAAGGTGGGGTCGTTGGGCTCGAAGCTGATCCAGCACTGGCGGCGGAAGTACTCGCTCGGCCGCATGGTCAACCAGCGCGACTCCTGCGGGTTGGCCTCGATCTCCTCGTCCATGCGCTCGAGGATCGATGCCGCCCAGCCGCCGCCCGACTCGAGGATCAGGAACTTGAGCTCGGGGAAGCGCTCGCACACGCCGCCCATGAGGAGGCGACCGAGCGAGATGATCGCGTCGACGGGCGCACCGACCGCGATGCTCATCGCGGTGCTGCCGACGACGTCGTCGGCGACCTTCGTCGCCTCGCTGATGCTCGCGGTCTGGCGGATGAGGTTGAACTTGCGCGCCGCGTTGGGCACGTCGGTGTGCGTCGCCGGATGCAGACCGATCGGCACGCCGAGCTCCTGGCACGCCGCCCAGAACGGGTCGTACACGCGGTGGCTGAACGGCAGGTCGTCGACGTACGCCGACGACCGGATGAAGATCGCCTTGAGCCCGAGCCCGACCGCGCGCTGTGCTTCCGCGACCGCGGCGTCGATGTCCTGCAACGGGACCGCCGCGGCCGCGAACAGGCGGTCGGGCGCGAACGCGCAGTACTCCGCGATCCAGTCGTTGTAGGCGCGGTGGCAGTCGAGCACGAACGCGGGATCGCGTACCGCGTCGATCGGGTCGAGTGGCCCGAGGGTGAGCGTGAGGCTCGGGTAGAGCACCGTCGCGTCGATGCCTTCGTCGTCGAGGGTCTGGATGCGCGCGGCGGGATCCCACGCGCCCGCGTGCCCTTCGGTGTACTTCCAGTCGCGGGCCAGCAGCTCTTCGGCGTCGAAGCCCGCCGAGCAGCCGAAGATCGCAGAGCCCGCGGCGCGCCGGACGCCGCCGATGTACCACGAGTCCTTGCCGTCGGTGTCTTCGGCGATGTAGTGCGGGATCAGGTCGCCCCACTTGGCGCGATCCATGCGGTCGACCCACACGTCGGCCGGCTCCATCACGTGTCCGTCTGCGTCCACCAGCATACGAGCGAGCGGTAGCGAGTGAGCCATAGTGCCGGTGACGCTACGCGCGCCGCGAGGATCCGTCTAGCGTGCCGCGCCGATGGGCACCGTCGACGCAGTCGAGCAGGCGCGCCTCGTGCGCGACGGCGAATGCACCGCGCGCGAGCTGGTCGCGGCCGCGATCGAGCGCATCGCGCGGCTCGATCCCGAGCTGAACGCCGTGATCCACCGGCGCGACGAGCGCGCGCTGGCCGAGGCCGAGCTCTGTGATCGGGCCGCACCGGAGGATCGGGCGCGCCCGTTCCGGGGTGTGCCGATCGTGCTCAAGGACACCGAAGGCAGCGCGATGGCGGGCGAGCCGCTCACCCTCGGCACGCGCGTGCTGCGCGACGCCGACTGGCGCGCGTCGGCCGACACACCGTTGACGCGCCGGATCCGCGAGGCGGGGTTCGTGGTCGTCGGCCGCACCAACGTGCCGGAGCTGTGCGCGTCGGGCACGACCGAGCCGGTGGCGTTCGGCCCGACCCGCAACCCTTGGGACCATTCGCGCTCGCCGGGAGGGTCGAGCGGTGGCTCGGCGGCGGCGGTCGCCGCCGGCATGGTCGCGATCGCGCACGGGAGCGACGGCGGCGGATCGGTGCGGGAGCCCGCGTCGTTGTGCGGCGTCGTCGGGTTGATGCCGAGCCGGGGTCGCATCTCGGCCGCGCCTGCCGGTGCGCCGTGGGGCGGGTTCTCCAACGACGGTGTCATCGCGCGCACGGTGCGCGACGCGGCGGCCGGCCTTGACGTGATGGCCGGCAACGAGCCCGGCGACCCGTACTTCGCGCCGCCGTTGCCGGGACCGCTCGCCGACGAGGTCGGGCGTGCGCCCGGAACCTGCCGCGTCGGGGTGCGACTCCACGGCGTCGGTGACGCCGACCCGACGCACCCCGAGGTCGCGGCCGCGGTGACCGCGGTCGCCGACGCGCTCGAGCAGCTCGGGCACCACGTCGCGCCCTCGTGGCCCACCGCGCTCGACGACGCCGACGCCGCACCGCAACAGGGTCTGTTCGTCGCGGCCGAGGTCGCGAGCGCGGTGGCGGGGATCGGACACGACCTCGGCCGCGCGATCGAGCCCGATGAGCTCGAAGTGTGGAACGCGCGCTTGCTCGAAGCCGCGGCCGCGACGACCGCGGTGCGCGTCGTCGAAGCGCGCGAGTGGCTCATCGGATGGGCGCGGCGCCTGGTGCCGTGGTGGACCGTCGACGGCTACGACCTGTTGCTCACGCCGATCATCACCCAACCGCCGTTCCCGCTCGGATGGATGTCGCCCGACCGCACGCCCGAGGAGATGGCGGGGATCCGGCGCAACCTGGGCTGGTTGCTCGGCGCGTGGAACGTCACCGGTCAGCCCGCGATCTCGGTGCCCGCAGGCCGCACGGTCGACGGTCTGCCAATCGGCGCGCAGCTCGTGGCGGCGCCCGGTCGAGAGGACCTCCTCGTGCGCGTCGCCGCGCAGCTCGAGGTCGCACGGCCCTGGCCACTCTGGGGCGACGCCGGTGGTGCTCCGTAGACTTCGCCCGTGACCGCCGCGACCCCCGAGACCGTCCTCGAAGCCGTCCAGCTGCTGGAGCGTGAGGGCTACAGCGCCAACACCACGGTGCACGAGGACGGCACGATCATGTGCGGCGCGTGCCGCGAGACGCATCCGATCGACGGCGCGCTCGTCGACCAGGTGTTTCGCTTCGAGGGCATGAGCGATCCCGACGACGAGGCCATCGTGCTCGGGATGCGATGCCCGGTGTGCGGCGTGCAGGGAGTCATCGTCTCCGCGTTCGGCCCCAATGCCGATCCCGCGGTGCTCCAGCACCTCGTGCTGCTCGACGCGCGCTTCCGGGAGGGATCGTCATGACCGACCGCGAGCCCGATGACCGGCTTCTCGCACGTGCAGCTGCTCGTCACCGACCTGCCCGCGAGCGAAGCGTGGTACACGACGGTGCTCGGCCTGCGTCGGTTCAGCGCGGACGAGACCAAGGGCTACGTCGCGCTGTGGCACGACGCGAGCCGGGTCATGATCGTGCTCACGCCGCGGGCGAGCACCGGTAACGCAGTGGAAGCGCAGGCCGACACCGTGCTCGACCACCTCGCGTTCGCGGTGCCCGACGGCGAGGCGCTCGAGCAGTGGGCCGCGCACCTCACCGACGCCGGCATCGCACACCCGGGCATCGTCCTCGAGCTGGGCAAGCCGTCGCTCCAGCTGCGCGACCCCGACGGCAACGCCATCGAGCTGGTGGCACCTCCTGGATCCGGCCGATGACTCGGCGAGGCTCGTTGACGGGTCGGCGTCGCGCCCGCCAGTACCGTCGCGGGAAATAGCACGCGCGATGTAGATCTCGGGGGAGTTGGCATGGGTGTTCTCGACGGCCTGACCGTGCTCGACCTGTCGTGGGGGGTGTCGGGCCCGGCGACCGCGATGCTGCTCGCCGACAACGGGGCCGACGTCACCCGCATCGAGCGACCCGGTGCCGACCCGTTCACGGGGTGGCTCGACGGCAAGGTCTACAACCGCGGCAAGCGGTCCGCGGTGCTCGACCTCACCGATGCCGACGACGTGGCGCGCTTCCTGAAGCTCGCGGCCGGCGCCGATGTCGTCATCGAGTCGTTCGCGCCCGGCGTCACGAAGAAGCTCGGCATCGACTTCGACACGCTCGGCGCGACGAACCCCCGTCTCGTGTACTGCTCGATCACGGGATACGGGCCGGAGTCGCGGTTCGCCGACCGTCCCGGCATCGACCAGCTCGTGGCCGCGCGCATCGGGTACCAGTGGGAGACGCGCGCGTGGCCGGGCAGCGCCGCTGATCACGTCGCGGGCGTCGACCTCCTCGGCGACAGCACCGAGTTCTCCGAAGAGGACAAGCACTGGTTGAAGCGTCACGGCCCGGTGATGACCGCGACGCCGTCACCGAGCATCGCGGCCGCGTATCTCGCCACGCTCGGCGTCAGCGGCGCGTTGCGCGCGCGTGAGCACACCGGTCGCGGGCAGCACGTGGAGACGTCGTTGCTGCAGGGGATCTTCCACTACCAGTGCTGCGCGTGGCAGCGCTACGAGGACGACAGCAATGACGGCATGCTCGGCTCGATCATGGAGTCGAGCCCGGGCGTCGGGCTCATGTCGGGGCCGTGGTCGTTCTACGAGTGCGCCGACGGCACGTGGGTGTGCAACTGGGGTGGCGGTGGCTCCGCGTGGGCCAAGGTCGCGGGCGCCGGTGACGAGCTCAAGGGCCCGACGCGCGAGGAGATGCGCGCGAGCGGCTCCATCAGCGCCGGGCGCGGCAGCCCCGAGGAGACGCTGCGGGCGCGCCTCGAGGTGATCCCGATCTTCAAGAAGTTCCCGGCGTCGGAGTGGGTACGCGTGGCGGCCGAGGCGGGGATCGCGATGCAGCCGGTGCGCGCGCCGGAGCAGTCGCACGCCGACCCGGCGCTCGTCGCGCAGGGATCGATCGTGGAGGTCGACGACCCCGAGCTGGGGAGGCTCCGTCAGAGCGGGCTCGTGTACCGGATGCACGAGACGCCGGGTCATGTGCGTGGTGGCGCGGCGCGTCGCGGTGAGCACACCGACGCGGTGAAGGCGGAAGCCGACGCCGCGCCCGAGCTTGGGCACTCGAACGCGACGGCTGCGGCAATTCCTGGCAATGGCCGTTCGATGAAGGGCCCGCTCGACGGCATCACCGTGCTCGACCTCGGCGTCGCGGTGGCGGGGCCGTGGTGCGGTGAGCTGCTGGCGCAGCTCGGAGCAACGTTGATCAAGGTCGACCCGCCGCGCCAGAACTTCTGGCTCGCCACCAAGATGGCGAAAGCCGTCAACCGCAGCAAGCGCCACCTCGCGCTCGACATCAAGCAGCCGGGTGGCGCGGAGACGATGGCCGAGCTCGTGAAGCGGTCCGACGTGTTCATCACCAACATGCGCACGCAGGCGGCGTCGAAGCTCGGCCTCGACTACGAGTCGTTGGCGAAGATCAACCCCGGCCTCGTGTACTGCCACACCGCCGGCTTCGACGACTCACGCGCCCGGCTCGCGGGCAACGACCAGGTGAGCAACTCGGTCGCGGGCACGTGTTACGAAGACGGTGGGATGGCCAACGGCGGCAAGCCGTACTTCCACAGCGGGAGCGGCGGCGACCTCGGGAACGGGTCGCTCGGCGCGATCGCGATCGTGCAGGCCCTGTATCACCGCGACCGCACCGGCGTGGGCCAAGAGCTCGACACCAACATCGTGAACGCGGGCCTGTTCGCGTGCGCGCGGGTGTTCAGCGGCGCCGACGGCACGCGCTACGAGCACCCGTCACTCGACCCCGAGCTCCTCGGGTTGTCGGCGCGCTACGGCGTGTACGAGTGCAGTGGCGAGACGTGGTTGTGCCTCGCCGCGCTGCGCGACGCCGACTGGGACGCGCTCACCACCGTGATCCCGAAGCTCGCGGGCGACGACCGGTTCGCGACCGCCGACGCGCGCACGGCCAACGACCCCGCGTTGCGCAACCTGCTCGAGGGTGAGTTCGCGAGCGATGGCGCGACGAACTGGTTCGCGAGGCTCGACGCCGCGGGCGTGCCGTGCGAGGTCTCGGCGATCGACTTCGGGCAGCAGGTGTTCGACGACGCCGAGATGGTCGAGCGCGAGCTGGTGGTCACGCGTGACGGTCAGCTCAAGCACGGGCGGGTCGAGATGTTCGGCCGGCTGCTGAACTTCTCCGACACCAAGCCCGAGATCCTCGGGCCGCCGGCGGAGCCGGGGCAGCACAGCCGTGAGATCCTCCGCGAGTTCGGCTTCGACGACGACGCCATCGACAAGCTCGTCGCCGACAGCGCGGTCATCGAGTACTCCCAGTCGTAATCAGGAAGCAGGAGCACCGCATGCCCGTCCAGGAACTGTTGATCTCGTCCGACTCGCACGTCGACGTGAAGCCCGAGCAGGTGAAGCAGCGGCTGGCGTCGAAGTACCACGAGGAGTACGACGCGGGTGTCGCGACGCTCGCGAGCGAAGCGGCGAAGATCATGCAGTCGAACATGCAGCGCGAGCAGGCGTTGCGCCAACCGCAGGTGAACCCCGCGCGCGGCACGCCCGGTCACTCCGAGCCCGAAGCGCGGCTGCGCGACATGGACACCGACGGCGTCGAGGCCGAGGTCCTCTACTGCGAAGTGTCCGCGTACCGCTTCCTGTACAGGTTGCAGGACGGGTGGAAGGAGAGCACACGCGCGTTCAACGACACGCTGCTCGACTTCGCGGCCGTCGACCCCAAGCGGCTCATCACGTCGGCGCAAGTGCCGATCCACGACATCGACTTCGCGGTGCAGGAAGTGCGCCGCATCGCGGAAGCCGGCGGGAAGTCGCTGCAGATGCCGGTGTTCCCGCACGAGCTCGGGTTCGCCGACTACTTCGACGAGCGCTACGACCCGCTGTGGAACGTGATCGTGGAGTACGACCTCCCGATCTGCTGCCACATCGGGTTGAACACCGGCCTCACCGGGCTCGCGCAGCGTGATCCAACGCCGGGCAAGGGCGTGTTCGTGTTCAACGTCGGGCTGTCGGCGGGCGACGCGCTCGGGATGTGGCTGCTCACCGGCGTCCTCGAACGTCACCCGAACCTGAAGGTGGTGTTCGTGGAGCCCGGCCTCGCGTGGGTCGCGTGGGTGCTGTGGGCGATCGACGACATGGCCGAGCGTCAGGGCTACGAGTTCCCGGAGCTCAAGGACAAGCCGAGCTCCTACTACTACCGGAACATCCACCTCACGTTCATCGACGAGCCCTTCTCGATCGAGAAGCTGCGCCCCGAGCTCGGGGTGCGCAACATCATGTGGTCGAGTGACTACCCGCACCCGGTGAGCTCGTGGCCGCACTCGCGCGCGCTGGTCGAGAAGACGTTCGCCACGGTCCCGAACGACGAGCGCGAGCTCATCGTGAGCGGCAACGCCAAGCGCGTGTGGAACCTGTAGCCGGGCGCTTCCCCGACGGCTTCCACTGGGGCACCGCCACCGCGGCACACCAGATCGAAGGCGGCAACTGGAACAACGACTGGTGGCAGTTCGAGCACGCGCCGGGCTCGCCGTGTGCGGAGCCGAGCGGTGACGCATGCGACAGCTGGAACCGGTGGCAGGACGACGTGATCCTCGTCGCCGATCTCGGATTCGACAACTACCGGTTCTCGGTGGAGTGGAGCCGCATCGAGCCGGAGGAAGGCGAGTTCTCTCGGGCCGCGCTCGACCACTACCGACGGATCTGCGGCGCGTTGCGGGAGCGGGGTGTCGACCCGGTGGTCACGTTCCACCACTTCACGACGCCGCGATGGCTCGCCGACCGGGGTGGCTGGGAGCGAGCCGACACTGCCGACGTGTTCGCGCGCTTCTGCGAGCACGTCGCGGGCGCCCTGGGTGACGTGATGGCACGCGCGTGCACGATCAACGAGCCGAACATCGTGTCGTACGTCGGGTACGTGCTCGGCTTCTTCCCGCCGGGGAAGGCCGATCGCTCGACGGCCGCGCGCGTGAACGACGTGTTCGTCGCCGGACACCGGAGTGCCGTCGACGCCATCCGGAGCGCCGCGCCCGGGGTGCCGGTCGGTCTCGCGCTGTCGATGGCGGAGTGGGTGGCGGTCGAGGGCGGTGAGGCGACGCTCGCCAGTGAGCGCGCGTTCATGGAGGACGGCTTCCTCGCCGCCACCGAGGGCGACGACTTCATCGGGGTGCAGACCTACTCCCGGAACCGCATCGGCCCCGAGGGCAATGTGGGCCCCGAGCCCGGCGTGCCCGTGCTGGTGATGGGCTACGAGCTCTGGCCGGAGGCGTTGGAGGCGACGATCCGCCGCGCGTGGGAAGTGACCGGCGGGCGCGTCCCGATCCTCGTGACCGAGAACGGCATCGGCACCGACGACGACGCGCAGCGCATCGAGTTCGTGCACCGCGCGCTCGAAGGTGTGTTGCGCGCGCTCGCCGACGGCATCGACGTGCAGGGCTATACGTACTGGAGCCTGCTCGACAACTTCGAGTGGTCGTTCGGGTACCGGCCCCGGTTCGGTGTCGCGGCAGTCGACCGGGGCACGTTCGCTCGCACCCCCAAGCCCAGCGCCCGATGGCTCGGCGACGTCATGAGGAGGAACGCGCTCCCTGAAGGCTGACGGGCAGGTGCTCGGGGCCGTTGGCCCAGAAGACGGGCACCTTCTCGGAGTGGTAGCCGGCGGGCAGCGCGGCATCGGCGACGAGGTCGAGGAACACCTCGAGTGACACGCGGCCTTCGAGCCGCGCGAGAGGCGCGCCGGGGCAGAAGTGCGCGCCACCACCGAACGAGGTGTGTGGCGCGGGATCGGGGCGGTCGAGCACGAACTCGTCGGGGTTGGGGTAGGCGGTCTCGTCGCGGTTCGCGGCCGCGAGGCTCAGGACGACGCGCATGTCTTCTTCGACGATCGCGCCCGGCTTCTCGATCGCGTGCACGCACGTGAGGGGTTGGATCAGCACCGGCGGGTCGCGCCGGAGCGACTCTTCGACCGCCACCGCGATCATCGTGGGGTCGGTGCGCACGCGTGCCAGATCGTCGGGCGTCGACAGCAGGTGCTCGAGCAGGTTGCCGAGCAGGTTGGTGGTGGTCTCGTGCCCGGCGATGATGAGGTGCATCACGGTGACGCGGATCTCGGTGTCGCTGAGCACGTCGCCCTCGGCGTTCGGCTGCGTCATGCGGGTGATGAGGTCGTTGCGCGGGTCGAGCCGGCGCTCGGCGACGAGACCGTCGATGTAGGCGGAGAACTCGGGGTGCGCGCCGTGGAGCCCCTCACCCCGCTCGGTGCGGTTGAGCGTGGGGTAGGTGTCGGCGAGCACCTCCTCGCCCCAGGCCTTGAAGCGCGGGTAGTCCGCTTCGGGCAGCCCGAGCACGTGGGCGAACACCATGCCCGGCAACGGCTGGGTGAACTCGGTGACGAGGTCGCCGGAGCCGCGTTCGAGCATCGGCGCGAGCAGGCGCGCCGAGAGGTCGCGGATGTAGGGCTCGGCGCCGGAGATGAGCCGCGGGTGCAGCGCGGTCATGAGCAGCTTGCGGCGACGGGTGTGGCGCGCGCCGTCCATCTCGTTGATCAGCTGCTCTTCCTCCGGCACGATGACGCCGGGGGCGCGCATCCCGCCCTCGTGCGCGAAGTTGTGCAGCCGTTCGCCGCCGTCCTTGAGCGCGTCGTGCACGTCGTCGTAGCGGGTCAGCAAGTACTGACCGGTCTCGAGCATGCTGACCGGGCACTCCTCACGCAGCTCCGCGAACCGGTCCCACGGGACGTCCTGCGCGTTGTCGAACGGGTTGAAGCCCTCGACGATGGTCACGATGCGGCCTCCCGGAATCGGGTCGTGCGGTGCACGGGGTCGGTGTCGAGCTTCGGGATCACGTGCTCGCCGAGCAGCCGGATCGTCTCCAACGTGCCCTCGAGGGTGTCGGGCCCGATCCCGAACACCAGCTGATCGGCGCCCGCGCTCTCCCAGCGCTGCGCGGCGGCGAGCGCGTGGTCGGGCGTGCCGACCATGGCGTCGCTCTTGCCCATCGAGGCGCGCAGCGTGTCGACGTCGGGCTCGGGGATGAGGTCGGGCCACTGCGGCACCCAGTCGGGGTGCGGGAACGTGTCGTGGTAGCGGTACACGTTGCTCTGGTGGTACGTCGGCCGCGCCGCGACCATGTCGCGCGCGACCTGGTCGACGTCCTCGCGCACGTACGCGCCGGTGGTGATCATGATGTTGTCGTTCACGAACGCGCCGATGGGCTCCGCGTTCGCGATCTCGGTCTTGTACGCCTCGAGCACCGGCGCGAGATCATCCAGCGTCTGCACCGAGAAGCCGAGTACACCGAGCCCCTTGCGCGCCGCCATCGCGTAGCTCGATGTGTTGCCGGCGGCGTACCACATCGCGGGGTGCGCGTTGCCGTACGGCTTCGGCAGCACCTTGCGCGGTGGTAACGACCAGTACTTGCCCTCGTAACCCTCGTACTCGTCCTGCAACCACATCTTCGGGAACTCCGCGATCACGTCTTCCCAGATCTCGCGCGTGCCCGAGAGATCGGTCATGCCGGGGAGGAAGCCGAGGATCTCGTGACTGCCGGCGCCGCGCCCGGTGCCGAATTCGAAGCGCCGGTTGCTCACGTGGTCGAGCATCGCGACGCGCTCCGCCACCTTGGCGGGGTGGTTCACCTGCGGGAGCGGGTTGAAGATGCCCGAGCCGATGTGGATGCGCTCGGTCGAGTGCGCGAGGTAGCCGCAGATCACGTCGTTGGCGGAGATGTGCGAGTACTCGTCGAGGAAGTGGTGCTCGGTGACCCACACGTACTTGATGCCGGCGCGGTCGGCGGCCTCGACCGCCGCAAGCTCCTTCTCGAACGTGTGGTGCTCGGCGTCGGGATCCACGTCGCGCAAGAACTTCGGCGTGTAGCCCTGGATGAACAGCCCGAACTCCATCGCTTCCCCCCTTGTTCGCGTCGCGCGCCGTGCGGCGGCGGTTCGCCGATGCCTAGCCGATGACGACCACGCTGCGCGCCACCTCGCCGCGCTCGCTCTCCGCGACCGACTCGCCGAAGTCGGCCAGCGGCCGACGTGCCGACACGAGCGTGTCGAGGTCGAGCTGGCCCTCCTGGTACAGCTTGGCGATGCGCGGGATGTCGCGCGCGGGCACGTTGCTGCCGCCGGTGGTGCCGAGCAACCGGCGCTCGCTGAACAGTGCGCGGCCGTCGATCGGGATCGGCTGGCCGGCGGGCGGCGAGCCCACCATCACGCAGCGGCCACCGGTGCGGACGGCGAGGAACGTGTCGGCGACGAGATCGGGATGACCGACCACCTCGAAGCCGACGTCGACGCCGCGCGGTGCGACAGTCTGCACGGCGTCGCGGATCGTGGTGCCCGTCGGGTCGATGGTGTGGGTCGCGCCGAGCTTGCGCGCGAGCTCGAGCTTCATGGGGTTGGTGTCGAGGGCGATGATCGTGGTCGCGCCCGCGATGCGACAGCCCTGGATCACGTTGAGGCCGACGCCGCCGCATCCGATCACCGCGACCGACTCGCCGGGGCGGACATCGGCGACGTTGAACACCGAGCCGAGGCCGGTGGTGACACCGCAACCGGCGAGGCAGATCACGTCGAGCGGGATGTCGGGGTCGATCTTCACCACCGCGGCGTCGCGCACGACCGCGACCTCGGCCAGGCTGCCGATGCCGACCATCGGGTGCAGCGTGACGCCGTCGGCGCCGCGCATGCGGGTGGAGCCGTCGGCCATCGTCCCGGAGATCGCGGCGACGCGCGACGCGCCGTCGCAGAGCACGAACTTCCCCGTGCGGCACGAGTCGCACGCGCCGCACGGGCCGTACAGCGCGAGCACGACGTGGTCGCCGGGCGCGACGCTGGTGACGCCCTCGCCGACGCTCTCGACGACACCTGCTCCTTCGTGCCCGAGCACCATCGGGAAGGAGTTGATCACCGAGGTGCCGTGCAACAGGTGGAGGTCGGAGCCGCAGATGCCCGACGCAGCCACCCGGACCAACACCTCGCCGGGGCCGGGCGGGTCGACCTCGATCTCCTCGAGGTGCGCGCCCTCCTCGACACTGCGGACGACGACGGCCTGTGCTCGCATCGAGTTCCCCCCGAGGTTGCCGGTAGCGGTGCGACCGGCCACGCGGCCGGACCCGGTGGATCGTAAAGGAGATGTGCGATACATTCAAACGATCGTTTCAACCGCGTCCGTTTCACCCGGGGGGAGCCCGATGGCCACCGACACAACCAATGGCACCGCCACTGCCAGGATCATCTCGGCCGACTGCCACGTGAACGAGCCGCCGCACGTGTTCGAGGGGGTCCCGGGCAAGTTCCGCGACCGGGCGCCGAAGATGCGGCGCGCCGCCGACGGGGGCGACGGCTGGAGCTTCGACGGTGAGGTGCCCAAGCGCAGCTTCGGCGTCGAGGCGACCGCCGGGCGCGAGCAGGCCGACAAGAAGATGTCGGGGCTGACGTTCGACGAGATCCTGCCCGGCAACTACGACGGCACCGCTCACGTCGTCGACATGCAGAAGGACGGCGTCGACGTCTCGATCGTCTACCCGAACAACGCGATCTTCACCTACATCGAGCCCGACCGCGAGCTCGCGCTCGCGTGCATGCAGTCCTACAACGACTGGGTCCTCGACGAGTTCCAGGGCGCGGCGCCCGACCACATCGTCGCGCTGCCGATGCTGCCGGTCGACGACGGTATCGACGTGTGCATCGCCGAGCTCGACCGCTGCGTCGCCAAGGGCGCGCGTGCGGGCTTCATCCCCGGGTTCCCGATCCAGCCGTACCACTCGCCCCACTACGACCCGCTCTACGCGCGTGTCGCCGAAGCGGGGATCCCACTCACGTTCCATCGCACGTTCGGCGGCAAGCCCTCGGAGGCCGACTACGACGAGCTGGTCGAGCAGAAGATCTCGACCGCGGGCACGGTGTACCGGTTCTTCGCCGCGGTCCGGCCGTTCACGTACATGGCGTTCGGGAACGTGTTCGACCGTCATCCCGACCTGCGCTTCGTCGCGGCCGAGGTGAACTGCGGATGGCTGCCGTTCTGGGCGCAGACCATGGAGCAGAACCTCGACATCCGCTCCGGCATGAACGACGCGAGCGCATCGATGCAGCTGACGCCGACCGAGCTGCTCGGCCGGAATCTGTTCGTCACCATCCTCGACGACCACGTCGGCTTCAAGCTGATGCCCGACTACCCGTACCTCGCCGACGCCTCGCTGTGGTCGTCGGACTATCCGCACAGCGTGACCCTGTGGCCCAAGTCGCGTGACCACCTCGCGACCCTCACCGCCGACCTTCCCGAGGAGATGGCGCGGAAGGTGATGTCGGGGAACGCCGAGCGGTTGTTCGGTGTCTGAGGCGCTCTCCCGGGCGCGCGCGTTCGCGCTCGACGACGGCCGGACCGTCGTCCCCGAACCGGATGTGAAGGCGGCGCTCGCGGCGCTCGGCGTGACGGTGCCGCGCGCGGTCGACGACGGATCGACGGAGTCGTCGCCGGTCGTGCTCAAGGCGTTCGGGCCCGGCATCGTGCACAAGAGCGACCTCGGGGCCGTGAGCGTCGGCGTCGCGCCGGGCGAGCTCGCGGGTGCCGTCGACGCGATGACCGCGCGGCTCGCCGAGCATGGGATCACGCCGGCGGGCTTCCTGGTGGAGGAGCAGTCCGACACCGGTGCCGGGCTCGAGGTGATCGTCGGTGTCGTGCGGCGCGAGCCGTTCGGCCTCGTCGTCGCCCTCGGGCTCGGCGGCACCATGACCGAGGTGCTCGACCTCGTGGCGGTCCGGATGTTCCCGTTGCTCGAGCACGACGCGTGCGAGCTGGTCGACACCTTCCCGGGCGCGGCCGCGCTCGACGGCCTCCGGGGCGGTCCCGCGCTGGCGCGCGAGGCGCTCGTCCGGCTGCTGCTCGCGGTCGGCGGCGTCGACGGCCTCGCTGCGCAACTGGGTGACGAGCTGTCGGAGCTCGAGTGCAACCCGGTGCTCGTCACCACCACCGACGCGATCGCGCTCGACGCGCGTCTCGTGTTGCGGGACGCACCCGTGAGCGCGGAGCCACCACCCGCGACCGATTTCACCGCGCTGTTCGCGCCGCGCGCGGTCGCGGTGGCCGGCGCGTCGACGACGCGTTCGACCTTCGGCAACCGCTCGCTCGCGGCGTACCGCAACGCCGACTGGGACGACCACTTGTACGCGCTGCACCCCGAAGCGGATGCGGTGGACGGTGTTCCCGCGTTCGCCGACGTCGGCGACATGCCGGAGCCGATCGACTACCTGCTCGTGGGCGTGCCCGCGACGCGGTGCGCCGACGTGATCCGCGCCACCGCTGGTCGGGTGCCCTTCATCCACGTGATCAGTGGCGGGTTCGAGGAGGTGGGCGCCGACGGAGCCGCGCTGAGCCAGGGCCTGCTCGACGCCGCGCGCGAGGTCAAGACGCGTGTCGTCGGGCCGAACTGCATCGGCGTCTACAGCTCGGCGGGGCGCCAGACCTTCCAGCTCAACGTGCCGCGCGAGGTCGGGCCCGTGAGCGTCGTCTCGCAGAGCGGTGGGCTCGCGGGCGACATGATCGTCGTCGGCGCCCGCCGGGGCATCCGCTACTCGAAGGTGCTGAGCGCGGGGAACTCGGTCGATGTGACGCCCGCCGAGGTCGTCGAATGGCTGGTCGACGACCCGGAGACGGCAGTGATCGGCCTCTACCTCGAGGGTGCGTCGGGCGCGGGGCGGCTCGTGGAGGCGTTGCACCGCGCGCGTGGGCGCAAGCCCGTGGTGCTGATGGTGGGTGGTCAGAGCGAGCAGGGCGCGACTGCGGTCGCGTCGCACACCGGGTCCCTCACGGGTGAGTCGCGCGTGTGGAAGGCGATCGCCGGATCCACCGGCACCACGCTGGTGAACACGCTCGAGGAGTTCCTCGCGGTGCTGTCGCACCTGCAGCGGTGGGCACCCTCGGTGATCGAGCATCCACCCGGGCCCGACAATGCACGCGTGCTGGTCATCGGTGTGGGCGGCGGCGCGTCGGTGCTGGCAACCGACGCGTGCGACCGGGCGGGGCTCGTGCTCACGCCGACCACCGACGACGTGCGCGCCGAGCTGCGGGGCATGGGACTCGGCGCGGGCACGTCGGTGGCGAACCCGCTCGAAGTCCCGTTCGGGCCGGCCGCGGGCGTCGACGCGCTGCGGAACGTGATCGAGCCGATCCTGGCGCGGCAGTCGTACCCGAACCTGCTCGTGCACGTGAACACGTCGGTGTACTACAGCTTCGGCACCGGGGGTGTGAGCCAGCTCATCGACCAGCTCGCCGACCTCGCGACCGTGCCGCTCGACGGCGCGCGCCTCGCGGTCGTGTTACGCAACCTCGACTTCGTGCCGGCGGTCGATGCCGCGGAGCTGCTGACCGCGGTGCAGGAACAGGGCTTGGCCACGTTCCGCACCCTCGACGACGGCGCGGTCGCGGTGGCCGCGCTCGCGCGCTTTGCCGATGCGCGTACGGCACGCACGCACGCAGCCGAGGAGAGCTGAGGACGCATGACTGACTACCCGTTGCGCGACCGCGCCGCGATCGTGGGGGTCGGCGCGACGCCGTACTCCAAGAACTCCGGCGTGAGCACGCTCACGATGGCGCTGCGGGCGATCAGCGCCGCGGTCGAGGACGCCGGGCTCACGCTCGACGACATCGACGGGGTCGCGTGCCATCGCGTGAACGACTCCGCGCCGGCGTCGATCGTCGCCGAGTCGATCGGCAAGCAGGACCTCCACTTCTTCCTCGACCAGTTCGGGGGCGGCAGCACGTCGCACGCGATCGTCGGCGCCGCGGCGATGGCGGTCGCGACGAAGCAGGCGGACTGCGTGGTGTGCTGGCGCGCGGTGAACGCGCGCTCGGAGTTCCGCATGGGTGGCACCGGTCGCCCACCCCCCGACCAGCTCGAGTTCCAGTACCAGTACCCGTACGGCTATGCGCACCCGCCGCAGCAGTTCGCGATGATCGCGAGCGAGTACATGATCAACTACGGCGCGACGTCGGAGGACTTCGGGTCGGTGGCGATCGCGCAACGCTGGTACGCGGAGCGCAACGAGCGCGCGCTCATGCGCACGCCGCTGACGATGGACGACTACCTCGCGTCGCGGTGGATCGTCGAGCCACTGCGCCTGTTCGACTGCTGCCTCGAGACCGACGCCGGGATCGCGGTGGTGATCACGTCGGCCGAGCGGGCGCGTGACCTCCGGCAGACGCCGGTCACGATCTCGGGTGCGATGTGGGGATCGGGGCACACGCTGTGGTCGAACCGCCGCCCCGATCTCGCGGTCAGCGGCTCGGCCGCTGCGAGCCCGCGCCTGTGGGCCCAGGCGGGCGTGGGGCCGGAGGACGTCGACGTGGCCGAGATCTACGACGCGTTCACGCCGCTCGTGCTCATCCAGATGGAGGACTACGGGTTCGTGAAGAAGGGTGAGGCGGGCGCGTTCGTCCGGGCGGGGGAGACCATGCTCGGCGGGTCCTTGCCGGTGAACACCCACGGCGGGCACCTCTCGGAGGGATACGTGCACGGGCTGAACCACTGCGTGGAGGCGGTGCACCAGCTGCGCGGCGACGTGCGGTGTGCGGCAGGTCGAAGGGGCCGAGGTCGCGCTGACGACCGGGCAGGGGGGCTACGTGATGGGCAACTCGTCGGCCGTCGTGCTCCGCAAGGGAGCGTGAGCCACGTGAGTGATGGGACAGACATCCAGCGGTTGGTCCCCAACCCCGACCGCGACTCCGTCGAGTGGTGGGAGGCGCTGGCGCGCCACGAGTTCGTGCTCCAACGGTGCGACGCGTGCCAGGCGTGGCGGTGGCCGCCACGTGAGATCTGCAACCGCTGTGGCTCGTTCGAGTACACGTGGACGCCGGTGAGCGGGCGCGGCACGATCGCGTCGTGGGTCGTGAACCAGCGCGCGTTCCTGCCCGGGTTCGAGATCCCGTACGTGGTGGTGAACGTGCGGCTCGACGAGCAGGACGACTGCAAGCTCATCGGATCGTGGCAGGGCGCGATCGACGCGCTGCGCGGCGGGCTGCCGGTACGCGCGGTGTTCGACGACGTCACCGAGGGCGTCACGCTCATCTCGTGGGAGCCCAATGAGTCGTGCCAGTGAGTAGTGCGGGTCGCGACACGCGTGAGCGGTTGCTGGCGAAGGCCGAGGAGCTGTTCGCCACTCGTGGCATCGACGCGGTGTCGGTGCGCGACATCACCGAGGCCGCCGACGCCAACACCGCGTCGATCAACTACCACTTCGGTTCGAAGCGCGGCCTGATCGACGCCATCGTCGAACGACGCGCCGATGCGCTCGGCCGCCGCCGGGCGGAGTTGCTCGACGAGCTCGAAGGCGCGGAGCCTGTCGACCTGCGCGCGGTCACGCGCGCGATGGTGCTGCCGACTGCGGAGCTCGTGCAGGACGACCCGACCGGTCGGTTCTACGTCTCGTTCCTCGCCGCGCTCGGCGATCATCCCGAGCTCATGCCCGCGCTCGACGCGTTCGAGCCGTCGACCGAGCGCTACCTGCGCGCGCTGGCGCGCGCGACGCCGGAGCTGCCCGAGAGCGTGCGCGTGTTGCGCTTCGCGGTGGCGAAGGACCTGACCAATCGCGTGCTCGGGCAGACCAACGGCCCGATCCACGTGTGGGCCGAGCGTCACGGTGTCGCGATCGACGACAGTGATCAGGGGCGAGTCGGGAGTGTGGTCGACATGCTGGTCGGCATGTTCGCGGCGCCGGTGTCCGTGCCGAGCGTGGTGTGAACGACGTGACCACGGTCGGGGCGCCCACCGTCGTCGTGTCGGAGAACGCGTGGGGGCGGTTCGCTCCCATCCTCGAACCCGCCGCGCCCGGCGTGCACTGGTGCGTGCTCCACGCCGACGGCGCCGTCGACGCCGGTGGTGAGCAGGCCGAGGTGGCGTGGTTGTCCAACGACGTGTTCTACAGCGGCGCGCTGCCCGCGTTCCTCGACCTGCTGCGGGCCGACGACGCGCTGCGGTGGGTGCAGTCGGCGGGCGCGGGCGTCGATTCGCCGATGTTCCGGGAGTTGATCGGGCGCGGGATCCGGCTCTCGACGACCCACGCCACCAACGTGCCCATCGCCGAGTACGTGATCGGTGCCGTGCTGCGGCTGTACCAGCAGCCCGAGCAGTGGGCGGCCTCGGCCGCGCTGCGGGAGTGGCGTCACACCGACTTCCCCGAGATCTGGGGCACCACGTGGATGGTGATCGGCGTGGGCCACATCGGGGTGGAGATCGCGACCCGTGTCGCGCGCGTTCGACGCGCGCGTGATCGGCGTGCGCCGGACTCCGCGCGGCGACGAGCCCGTCGACCGCATGATCACACCTCCGGAGATGCTCGCCGTGCTGCCCGAGGTCGATGTCGTCGTGGTCGCGGCGCCGGCCACCGGTGAGACGCTGCATCTCGTGAACGCCGAGTTCCTTGCGGCGATGCGCGAGTCCGCACTGTTGATCAACGTGGCGCGCGGCGCCCTGCTCGACGAGGTCGCGCTGGTCGCGGCACTCGATGCCGGACGGCCGGCGCACGCGGTGCTCGACGTCACCGACGTCGAGCCGCTCCCACCGGAGAGCCCGCTCTGGGCGCACCCGAAGATCACGGTCACGCCGCACACGTCGGGCGGTGGTGAGGGGCGGTTCCGGCGCGCCGCCGATGTGTTCGCCGCCAACCTGGCGCGGTACGCGCGCGGCGAGGCGCTGGTCGACGAGGCCGGAGCCTGATGGGCGAGACGACGTGAAGGGCCGCGTCGCGATCGTGTCGGGTGTCGGGCCCGGGTTGGGGCGGGCGATCGCGCTGGGACTCGCCGACGCCGGCGCGCGCGTCGTGCTCGCGGCCCGCAGCGACGCGAGCATCGATCCAGTGATGGAGGAGCTCGCGGCGCGTGGCGCCGACGCGGTCGCGGTGAAAGCCGACATCACCGTGCCGGCCGATCGTGCGCGGATCGTCGCGCGAGCGATCGAGGAGTGGGGCGCGCTCGGCGTGCTGGTGAACAACGCGTTCAGCATGGGCCCGATGGCGCCGGCGACCGACATCACGGACGACGAGTGGCGCGCGGTGCTCGAGGTGAACGTGATCGGCACCGTCGGGCTGAGCGTGGAAGCGGCGCGGTGGATGGGCGAGCACGGCGGCGGCGCGATCGTGATGGTGAACAGCCAAGCCGCGCGCCGGGGCGCGGCGCGCCGAGGACCGTACGCGGCCTCGAAGGCCGCGTTGCTCGCGGCGGCGAAGGTGCTCGCGACCGAGCTCGGGCCGCAGGGCATCCGCGTGAACTCGGTCGTACCCGGCCAGATCTGGGGCGACGCGCTCGCTGGCCACTACGCGGGGATCGCCGAGCGCCGCGGCGTGCCTGTCGACGAGGTCGTGCAGGGCGTCGTGCGCGACATCCCGCTGCGCCGCATCCCGAGCGCGGAGGAGATCGCGGCGGCCGTGGTGTTCCTGGCGAGCGACGCCGCCTCCGCGATCACCGGCCAGGCGCTTGACGTGAACGCCGGCAACTGGTTCCACTGACACGGGTTCGCCGCGTTTTGGCGTCGCTCCGGGCCCCTGGAGGGGCTTTACCGACGCCAAAACCGGCGGGGAGAGAGAGTAGGGGGAGTGCGATGGGGTGGTTCGAGGGTCGGGTGGCGGTGGTCACCGGGGCGGCGTCGGGGCTGGGGCGGGCGGTGGCGGAGCGGATCGCGGCGGAGGGCGGCGCGGTCGTCGTCGCCGACATCGCCGGTGACCGCGCGCAGGAGACCGCGACCGCGATCGAGGCCGCCGGCGGTCGCGCGTCGGGCTTCGCCGTCGACGTGAGCGAGGAGGCCCAGGTCGTGGCGATGGTCGCGCACACGCTCGCCGCGTTCGGCCGACTCGACGTGCTGCACAACAACGCGGCCGCGCTCGGGCCCGAGGTGATCCTCGAGGACAACGCGATCGTCGACATGGACGTCGACGTGTGGGACCGCACCCTGGCGGTGAACCTGCGCGGGGCGATGCTCGGGTGCAAGCACGCGATCCCCGTGATGCGCGACCAGGGTGGTGGCGCGATCGTGAGCACGACGTCGGTCAGCGCGCTCGTCGGTGAGGACACCAAGGCTGCGTACGCGTGCTCGAAGGCTGCGCTCATCGCGCTCACGCGTCACGTCGCGAACATGCACGGCGCCGACGGCATCCGCATCAACGCCGTCGCACCTGGGCTCATGATCACTCCGGTGGTGATCGAGCGCCTCACCGAGCGCGACTTCGCGGCGTTCCGCGCCGAGCGCCTGCTCGAGAAGGCGACCACACCGGAAGACGTCGCCAACCTCGTCGCGTTCCTCGCGTCGGATCAGGCCGCGTGCATCACGGGTCAGGTCTACGTGATCGACGGCGGCACGCTCGCCAAGCGCCCACGCCATTCGATGACCGACTGGGAGCACTATCTCGCGGAGGTGGCGCCATGACCGCAGCCACGCCCCGAGATCACCGACGGTCTGCCGACGTATGCGGAGCTCCTCGAGCGCACCGATGCTCCCCCCGGATCGATCTGGGGGCTGTTCGGCGACGACGACGAGATCGGGGCGCTCAACCTCGTCACGCCCGAGCGGGTCGAGCGGGCCGCGCGCGCGGTGCGTCGCGGCGTGGTGTTCTCGCTCGACTTCCCGATCAACACGTTCCCGACGCCGAGTCGCCCGGCGGCGGAGCACACCGTGATCGAGATGGCCGCCGACTGGCGCGACGACTCGCTCGACGGTTTCTTCCTCCAGCAGACGACCCAGATCGACGGCCTGCGGCACGTGCGGCACACGGTGCACGGCTTCTACGGAGGGGTCGATCCCGACCGCGTGCGCGCCGGTGACCCCACGAACGGCGTCGGAGTGTGGGCGGACCGCGGGATCGTGGGGCGCGGCGTGCTCGTCGACGTCGCGCGGCACCGCGCGGGGCAGGGGCGACCGCTCGACCACGCGGCGGGTGAGCCGATCACGCCCGCGCTGCTCGACGAGACGCTCGCGGCACAGGGCACGTCGCTCGCGCCGGGCGACATGATCCTCCTGCGCACCGACTACCCGCGGCACCTGCGCGAGCACGGGACGCTCGAGGGCGCGCACCCGCATGCGGGGCTCGCGCAGAGCCACGAGATGCTCGCGTGGCTGTGGGACCACCGGGTGCCGCTCGTCGCGGCCGACAACTTCGCGGTCGAGTGCATCCCGCGTGTCGCGGACTCGCCACTCGGCGCCGGCGACGCGCTCGGCGGCGGGCTGCTGCACCCGCACCTCATCGCGCTGCTCGGCATGGTGGTCGGTGAGCTCTGGAAGCTCGACGATCTCGCCGACGACTGTGCAGCCGACGGCGTGTACGAGTGCATGCTGGTGGTGAAGCCGCTCAACCTGGTCGGTGGGGTCGGCTCCCCGGCGAACGCGACCGCGATCAAGTGAGCCAGATCACGTGATGCAGGTGTTCGACGTCACCGTCGACGACTACGCGGACGCGGTCGAGTGGTGTCACGCGGAGGGCTGGACCGACGGGCTGCCCGTCGTCCCACCCACGGAAGCGCTGGTCGCGCGCTTCACCGCCGCGAGCGGCTGGTCGGCGGACGACGTCCTGCTCCGCGAGCCGGTGCGCGGCGTCGAGGTGACCGCCGATGCCGTCGTCGTCAACTGCGTGCTCGCCGGTTGCCTCCCCGAGCATCTCCCCGTCGTCGGCGCGGTGCTGCGCGCGATGGACCACCCCGACTTCCGCGCCCACATCGCGGTGAGCAGCACCGGCGGGCCCGCGCCCGTCGTCATCGTCAACGGCCCGATCCGCGACGCGCTCGGCATGAACGGCTCCGGGAACCTGTTCGGGCCCGGCAACCGCGCCAACTCGTCGATCGGCCGCGCCGTCCGCATGACCCTGCGCAACTGCATGGGCGCGCTCCCCGGTGTGCTCGACCAGGCGACACAGGGCTGGTTCGGCAAGTTCAGCGGGTGCTTCCCCGAGCGCGAAGAGGCGAGCCCGTGGGAGCCGTTGCACGTACGCCGGGGCTTCGCCGCGGCGACGAGCACAGTGACCGTGCTCGCGGCAGAGTCGTCGCACAGCGTGCTGACCCGCAGTGGCGTGACCGCCGACATGATCCTGTTCAACGCGGCCGACGTCCTGCGTGGTCTCGGCAGCCACAGCGACGGCCAGGGCTACCTCGTGCTCAGCCCCGAGCACGCGCGGATCCTCGCCGACGAGGGGTGGACGGTGCGCGCGATCCAGGAGCACCTGTTCGACGGCAGTCGACGCACGCTCGCCGAGCTCAAGCGCGGCGGGCGGCTCGATCTCCCGATCGTCGACGGCGACGACGTGCGCACACGTCCGCGCGCCCGGGTGCCGTCCGACATCCTCGTCGCGGTCGGTGGCTCGGACGCGGGGTGCTGCTCGGCGTGGTTCCCGAGCTGGAGCCGGGGCCGCGCGAGCGTCGCCATCACCGCGCCGGTGGCAGCCGGCGACGGCCTGGTGATCTCGTCGGTACCCGGTCCGGCCGACGCCCCGGGTCTCGGTGACGGTGACGACGAGCGCGGAGCAGCCACGTGATCAGGCTGCACTTGGTGTCGCCGCTCGTTCCCCACGACGGCTCGAGCCCCTCGCTCGCGCCGCGCCGCGCGAGCCTCGACGGTGCTGTCGTCGGGCTGCTCGCGAACAGCAAGGCGAACTCGGGCGAGATCCTGGAGCTCGTCGCCGCGGAGCTCCTCGCGCGTCACGGAGTCGCCGGTGTCGTGCGGGTGATGAAGCCGCATCCGAGCGTGCCCGCCGACGACGCGTCGCTGCGCAGGCTCGTCGAGCAGGCCGACGTCGTCGTCACCGCCATCGGCGACTGCGGATCGTGCAGCACGTGCACGATGCACGACGGGCTCGCGCTGGAGACGCGGGGGATCGCGACCGCGGTCCTGCTCACCGAGCCGTTCACGCCCGCCGGCCGCGCCATCGCCGCGCTCGAGGGCGTGCCGGACTACGAGTTCGCCGTGCTCCCGCATCCCACCGCGGGCCTCACCGGCGACGCGCTCGTCGCGGTCGCGCGCGACGCGACCGATGCGGTCGAGCGGCTGCTGCTCCGCAGCTCGTAGCCGGCGTCGTCACGCGAGGGGCAGTGGCTCGGTGTGGTCGTCGGCGGGCAGGTCACCGTCGCTGGACGCGAACACCAGGCTCCCCACCAGCTCGACGTTCCCGCGGAGCGTCGTCGCGAAGGCGGTGTCGGCCGCGTCGCGGCCGGTGGCGATCCTGACCAGCGCGCCACGGGGCGCGAGGCGGGTGGGATCGAGCACCCGCCACCCCGCGGGGGTCAGGACCTCGACGACCGCGTGGAAGTCCATCGGCGACAGCCCCGGCGCGTAGACGGCGACGAGCCGTGCGGGGACGCCGAGGGCCCGGCACAGCGTGATGGTGAGGTGGGCGAAGTCGCGGCAGACGCCCGCGCCGGCGACGAGCGTGTGGATCGCGGTGTCGAGGGGCCCGCTGCTCCCGGGCACATAGGCCAGGCGCTCGAAGACCCACGACGCCACGGTCAGCGCGATGGCGTCGGGCGTACCCCCGATCGAGTCGGCGAACTCGGTCGTGGCGAAGCCGGCGAGCGCGTCCGACGGGCAGTAGCGGCTCTGGCGCAGGGCCACGATCGCCTCCACGCTGGTCGCCACGTCGACGGGCCTGCCGTCGGGCGTCGGCGCCGAGCCGGGATGCGGACGCAGCGCGGCGACGTAGTTGATCGACACCGTGTCCGGGCCGGCGGGCAGGATGTGGATCCGCCCACCGCGCTCCGCGGCGATCTCCGACGACGGCGACAGCGCATGCCCGTGGCCGTCGGTGATCTCGAGCCGCTCCTCGAGGATCGTCCCGCTCGTCGTGGCCGGCGCGAGCTGCAGTGCCAGCACGGACGGCTCGGTGATGTCGAACACGAGCTCACAGCCGACGTCGCGGCGCACTCCGGAGCTCACTGCCTCGTGCAAGCACTCAGTGTCGCGCGCGGACCCATCAGTCTTGACCGAATGGGCCTGTGGGGCTCGCGCGGTGGATTCGCCACGTCATGGAAGCCGACGACGGCGAGGGCTAGGGTCGATCCATGGCGATCCGGTGCATTGTCGTAGGCGTCGATGGTTCCGAGGGTGCGCAGCGCGCGCTGGGCTGGAGCGCGGAGCTGGCCTCGGCGCTCGACGCCGAAGTCTTCGCGGTGTACGTCGTGCCGCAGAGTTGGCTGATCCAACTCGACGCAATCCAACTGGACACGAAAGGCTTCCTCGCGGAGACCCGGGCCAAGCTCGTCGGCGAGTGGACCGAGGCGCTCCGCGCCGCCGACGTCCGATACTCCACAGAGTTCCTGCGCGGTGATCCTGCCACCGAGCTGCTCGGCGTTGCCCATGCTCGGCACGCCGACATGATCGTCATCGGTGGTGCGACCCACGGCTCGCTGCGCGACGCACTGCTCGGCGGCACCGCACATCGGATCGTGAATCGCTCACCTCTCCCGGTACTCGTCGTCCCCTCGGCGCCGGGTGGCGCGGAGTCCGATTGGGTGCCCATTCCCGGGTAGGCGCATTCCTCGCACCGCATGGTCGATCAGGGAATCAGGGTCGCCTGGGGACCCGGGCCTTCCGTCGGGCTCGGGGAGCCGTCCGATTCGAGGTAGCGGTAGTACTGGAACGTCGCGACGGCAACCGCGGCCACCGGTACCGCGAGGAATGCGCCGATGATGCCTGCGATGGCCGCCCCGACCCCGAGCGCGAGGAGAACCGCGAGCGGGTGGAGGTTCACCGAGCGCCCCAGCACGAGCGGCCCGACGAGGTATCCCTCGACGTTGTGGATCACGACCGTGAGCCCGACCACGACGAGCGCGGTCACCGGGCCCTGCGACGCGAGGGCGACGAGTGCGGCGAGCCCGCCGGTGACGAAGGCCCCGACGAGTGGGAAGTAGGCCCCCACGAACGTGAGCACCGCGATGGGAAGTGCGAGCGGGACGCCGAGGATCGCCAACCCGATGCCCATGAGCGCGCCGTTGATGACGCCGTTCGCGGTGGTGCCACGCACGTAGCCCGTGAGCGTCGCCCACGCGCGCCCACCGAGCTCGCTGACCTCGGTGCGGCGCTGGGGGCCGGCGAGGCGCAACGCCGATGCGGCCAGCCGGTCGCCGTCCTTCACGAAGAAGAAGGTGGTCACGAGGCTGAGCAGGAGCCCGACGACGATCTCCGCGGCGATCGTGGCGCCCTGCAGCGCGTAGCCGCCTGCGTTGGCGCTGAGGTCGTGACCGAGCTGATCGAAATCGTGGTGGACCTGGTGACGGGAGAGATGGAGCGGGCCGGTGATGAGCCAGTGCTGCACCTGGTTGACTCCGTGGTTCGCGTTGTGGCTCAGCGACGTGACCTCGTTGCTGATGGTCGGGACCAGCCACGCCGCGATCGCCCCGACCACCGCGAATGCGGCGAGGAACACCGCCCACGTCGCGAGCAACGGTGGCCACCGGTGACGCCGAAGTCGCTGGACGACGGGTGCGAGGACGGTCGTGAACATGGCCGCGACGATCACCGGCACCACGACGACGAGCAGCCGATTGAGGGCGACCGCCACGACGAACACCGCCGCCACGATCAACAGGAAACGCCAGGAGAACGCCGCACCGGTGTCGAGCCAGTCGGGAATCCGGCGCGGCGCGTGGCGGGGTTGCGCCGACGCGTCGTCGGACTCGATCGGCTGCTCACCCACGGTGCCCGGCATCGTCGACAACGCTAGGAGCACGCGTCGCCGACGCCGCACATGGTCGCGGAGGGACCTTCGCCCCTTCCGTCGACGGCTTCGACCTGCCAGTGTCCGGGGATCACGTTCGCGACTCACCGAGGGCGAGGAAATGACACAGAAGAAGCGTTGGTCCGAGTTGTCGCCGGCGGCGAAGACCGCGATCGTCGTCGGTTCCGTCGTCGAGCTCGTCGTCACCACGATCGCCCTGCGGGATCTGGTGCGTCGTCGCGCGGACGAAGTGCGAGGCCCAAAGGTGTGCTGGGGTCTCGCACTGTTCGTGCAGCCGATCGGGTCCCCGCTCTACCTCCTCGTCGGCCGCCGCCGCAACCACCGCTGACCTCTGTGGCGCAGATCTCGTACGCGCAGTGGCGTGCGCCCGCGACCATGTGCTGCACGCGCTGAACGGTTGCGTCGGGGAGCAGGGAGGGATCGGGTTACAGCCAGCCGGCCCGTGCGAAGCCGCCGTCGGCGCCCGCCGGCGCGGTCGCAAGCTCGCCGGCGTGGACGCGCGCCAGGAGGCGCTGCACCGCGTCGAGGATCTCGGGCACCGCGGCGCGGAGGTCGTGGGCGTCGGTGGGCGCGACGTCGGCGGGCGACATCTCCGCGCCTGCGAGCAGGCCGTCGAGGTCGGCGAGCATCGCACCGACGTACTCGACGGGGTTGGCCGAGAGCTCGGGCTCGAACTTCCGGCGGCTCGGCTCCCAGCCGCGGAACTGCGGATGATGGTGGGTGCGGTCGAAGCTGCCGTAGGGACCGTCGACCTGCTCGAGGAGGTCGGCGCGCCAGATCGGCCGTGCCACGTGGATTGCCTGCGCGGCGTACACCGAGCCTTCCACGGGCGGGCGCTCGAAGATGCGCACCTCGAGGCGGACGCCCCGCTCGGCGCCCTCCTGCCCCTCACCCGGGTTCGGGTCGACGAAGTACAGGTCGCCGACCACGACGCCCACCCGCTCGAACGCGAATGCATACAACATGGCCCGAACGCTACGCGTTCGACGCGGGGCGTCGCGCGAGACTGCGGGCCGCGACGAGGCAGAGAGGAACCGGAAGTGCTCGAAGCAGGGCTGTGGGCGGCGCTCGGGCAGTCGGCGCTGCTCGTCGGCGCGCTGCTCGTCGCCCGCTTCCCCGAGCTCACCGAGCCGCGGTGGCTCGGGCTGGTGATGGCGTTCGGTGGTGGTGCGTTGATCAGCGCGATCACGACCGATCTCGTCGCCGAGGCGTACCACGAGGCCGGGCGCGCGCCCACGGGTCTCGGCCTGATGGTCGGCGCGCTCGGGTACTACACGCTCACGACGTGGCTCGACCGCCGGGCCGAGCGTGAAGACCCGGAGGAGCCGGTCGAGGACGCGGCGGACGTGAGCCTGGCCGAGCTGCCCGCGGGCGCCGACGCCACCGCGGCGCGCAACCTCACCGTCGGCATGGTCCTCGACGGGATCCCGGAGTCGATCGCCATCGGGCTCACGCTCCTCGGCGGTGGTGTCGTGTCGTTCGCGTTGGTCGGTGCGGTGTTCCTCTCCAACCTGCCCGAGGCGATCGGTGTCGCTGCCGCGCTGCTCGCGGGGCGGATCCCGCTGCGCAACGTGCTGCTCCGGTTCGGCGCGATCGTGGCCGTCGGCGCGATCGCGGGTGCGATCGGATACGGCGCACTCAACTCGACCGACGCCGACGCGATCGCGATCATCCAGTCGATCGCGGCCGGCGCGATGGTCGTGGTGGTCGTCAACGAGATGATCCCCATCGCCGTGCGCGGTGCGGGGCGTCACGCGGGGCTGGCGGCGGCGGGTGGATTCGCGGTGGCGGCGTTCCTCGCGACCGTGCAGGTCTGAGGATCAGCGAATGCGCTCCAGCGTGCGGCTCCCGACGAGGATGAGCTCGCCGTCGAGCGTCACGTGCTCTCCGCGCGGCGTGAACAGGTAGTCGCGGTCCTCGTAGATCCGCTGCGACGCCACGTAGAGATGGCCGTCGCGGTTGGCGACGGGGATGCGCCCGGTGAGACCGTCGCGCGTGACGAGCGCATAGTCGCCGGCGTGCTTGTCCCAGTCGGCGCGGTCGGGACCGGGCGGATCTGAGGGGCCATCGTTGTAGCTCCAGCTCTCGCCGTCACGGACGCGCACGACGTACGGAGGCGCGACGACGCCGCCCGCGTCGGACGGCATGAACCGGTAGCGCTCGCGGTCGCCGTCGGCCACGGCTTCGGTGGCGGAGACGCCACTGGTGGGGGCGATGAAGCGGAGCGGGTCGAAGTCGTCGTCGTCGAGGCGACCGAGGGTGCCGTCGCGCAACGCGAACACGAGTGTCTGATGCAGCGCGCCCGCGTAGCGGCCCGCGAGGCGCGCCGCGTCGGGTGGGAGTGCAGTCGTGTGGAGTGGTGGCGCGAGTGGCGTGCCGGTGGCGGCGGCGCGGCGGCGCAGTCGCGGCGCGGTCGAGGAGCGCGGGCACGATGCGGCGACGGATGTCTTCGTCGTGCGAGTTCACGACGGCCGCCGCGCCCACACCCTCGTCGGGCAGCCACCACATGTCGGCCAGGAAGCCGAACCCACGGCCGGCATGCCCCAGTCGGCGACCGCGTGTGGTGCGGCGCGTCCGGAGCCCGAGCGCGTAGCCCTCCACCTGCCCGGCAACGGGGAACGGGACCGTCGCCATCTCGTCGAGCAGCTCGGCTGCGAGCACCGGCGCGCCGTCGATCTGGCCGCGACCGAGCACGAACCGCAGGAAGCGGCCGAGGTCGCGCACGCTCGCGTGCATCGAGCCCGCCGGCACCATGCCGCTGAGCCCGTGCAGACGTCCGTCGATGCGGCCGATCGCGCGGGTGTGGTCGGCGCGGATGACGGCGCGGTCGAAGGTCGCGTCGTCCATGCCGAGTGGCGCGAACACGCGCGACGCGACGAATTGCGGGAACGATCTGCCGCTCACGACCTCGAGCACGCGTCCGACGAGATCGACGCCGATGTCGGAGTAGGCGTAGCGCAGGCCGACGGGAAACCGCAGCCAGGTGTCACCGATGCTCGCGACGTGCCCCGGCCAGTCGTCGTAGCTGTTGTCGACGGGAGCCTGGCGTGTGAGCCCCGCCATGTGGCTCAGCAGGTGCCGCACGGTGATCTGCGCGGCGGCATCGCCCTCGAAGCGGGAGTGCACCGAGAAGTCGGGGAGGGAGAGCCCGATCGGCGCGTCGAGATCGAGCAGGCCGTCCTGCACCGCGAGCAACGTCGCGACCGCGGTGACCGGCTTGCTGCACGACGCCCAGCGGAATCGGGTGCGCTCGGTGATCGGCAGGCCGTCGTCGGGGCGCGTCGCGCCAACGGTCTCGAGCGCGATCGTGCGGGACGCGTCGGTGAGGATCGCGGCCGCACCCGTGCACGATCCCGCATCGACGATGGCGCGCAGTCGATCGGCGGCCTCTCTCATGTGGATGCGCCGCCGCGCAGGCGGTCAGACCCGGGTCGCGGCGACGCTCTGCATCTCGCTCTCGCAGAAGCTGGTGAGCGCCACTGCGTGCAGGCTGCCCAGCCCACCGCAGACGACCGGCACGAGCTGCTCGGGCCGCGCGCAGAGGCGCACGCGGCCTTCGCGGTCGACCCGTCCCTTGGTCTCGAGCACCGCGGCGTTGCCGGGCCGGAAGAGGTCGATGGGCTGCCACGCCCACTCCCAGAGGTACTGCTGGAAGTCTTCGACGTTCGGCCACTCCTTGCCGAAGCGCTCGGCCCACATCGGGTTGACGCACAGCACGAGCTGGCCGGTCTCGCCGGTGGGCTCGAGGTACCAGTTGTTCTGGGGGAAGGAGATCGTCTTGGCGATCGTGTAGGTGAGATCCTCCGCGCTGTCGTTGTTGATGTCGGCCATCGGGAACGTGCCCTTGCCGCCGTGCACCGTCATGACTTCCTGCTCGGTGCTGAAGCCGCGCCGCTGGGCGAGCGACGGCCACGGCGACCGCTCCTCCCACTCGCCGAAGCACAGGCCGAAGCGGGCGGGCTGGCCGAACACCGTGCGCGACGTGTCGCCCGCGCGCTGCCCGCCGATGTTGCGGAGGCACAGCGAGACGGCACGGCCGATGGTCATCGAGCCGCGGCCCGCGGCGCCACCGAGGCAGCCGGCGCGGTAGTCGATGCCGAGGTCGTCGCGCGACGGGCCGTTCACGATCATCATCGGGAACACGCTCGACGTCGTGGTGGTGAGCGCGAACGCGTTGAACTCGGGCACGACGATCGCCTCGAGCGCGGCGATCACGAGCGGGAATGCCTCGGGCTCGACGCCGGCCATCGTCGCGTTGATCGCCGCGAGCTCCACGGTCGCGACGCGGTGCAACGGGGGCAGCACGCCGATCACTTCGTCGGGGGAGTACGGCGTAGCGGCGAGGCGGGCCTTCACACGGTCGTCGGTGGGCGGGATCAGCGGGACGCCGTCGCCCCAGCCCTCTTCCATCGAGAGCTCGTAGAGCGCCTCGGGGTCGGCGCCGACG
Organism: uncultured Actinomycetes bacterium; assembly: GCA_963721435.1. GTDB lineage: Bacteria > Actinomycetota > Acidimicrobiia > IMCC26256 > DASPTH01 > CAVRJC01. The sequence goes on along the minus strand of CAVRJC010000012.1, from coordinate 55,755 downwards.
GTGATGACCTCGCTGGTGAGCTCGCTCACTTGCCCACCTGCAGGAGCTCGAGGAACCGGGGGTAGTACTCGACCGCGATCTCGCGCAGCTCCTCGGCCGGACGGGCCTCGAGCGGGTAGGGGAGCACGAGGACCTTCAGGTCGGGGTGACCGAGGTACGTGGCCATGTTGTGCGCGTGGGTCTCGAACTCCGCGGTGACCGCGACGATCGAAGGCTTCAGCTTGTCCTCGACCGCGACCGCGTCAGACACGCTCCACGACGTGCACGACCCGCAGGTGCCGAGGCCCGACACCGCGCAGTCGACGGAGTCGGCCCACTCCCGCACGCGCGCCCGGGTCTCCTCGCCCTCGTGGCCGACGCGCTCGCCGGTCTGCACGATGACGGGCTTGGCGCCGTCGCGCTCGAGGAAGCGCTCCCACTCGCCGGCGATCAGCATCCACGAGCGCCACGACCCCTCGTGGCGGATCCCGATCGTGGTGCCCTCGATGGGACGATCGAGGGTGAAGGTGGGCGCCGCGGTGACATCGGGGGTCTTGGCCACCGGAAGCCGGATCTGCAGGGTGTCAGGGCTCATGCGCCCAAATCTAGACTGGTGGGCATGCTCACCGACGAGGCGATCGCCACTGCTGTCCACGAAACCGGAGCCGTCCTGCGTGCCGACGGCGCCGACCTGGTGCTGGTCGAGGGCAATGCCCGCGCCGCCCGCATCCACGTCAAGTTGGAGCTCGAGGGCGCCAACTGCGAGGAGTGCGTCGTGCCCCCGGATCTCCTGGCCGACATCGTCGCGCAAGACCTCCGCCGCCACCTCCGCGACGAGTTCGAGCTCATCCTCGACGACCCGCGTCGGTAGCGCTCCCGCTCACGAGGTGACGTCAGGGGCCAATGACGCCGTCGGCGCGGAGTGACGCGAGCTCGTCGGTCGTCAGGCCGGCCAATTCGGTGAGGACGGTGTCGGTGTGCTCGCCGAGCAGCGGCATCTCGGTGGGCACGTACTCCTCGCTGCCCGATCCATCGGCCGAGAACTTTATGGGGTTGCCCGGGATGAGCATCGGGTCGCCGTCGTCGTCACGCCGTACCGCGACCAGCATGTTGTGCTCGCGCACGTGCTCGTCACGTGCGAGGTCTTCGGGCCCGAAGCTCGGCGACGTCGGCACGCCGACCGCGGCGAGCAGGTTGGTCGCCTCGACCATCGTGTGGTGCGCGCCCCACGCCTCGAGCGACGGCAACAGCAGCTCCTCGTAGCGCTCGGCCCAGCTCCGGCGCTCGGCCAGCTCGGGGTCGTCGACCCAATCGGGGCGGCCTACGAGCTCGGCCAGCGCCTCGAGGTGCCACTCCCGCATCACCTGGATCACGACGTAGCCGTCCGCCACCGCGAAGCTGTCCATGATCCCGACGGGCGGCGCCGCGTAGCCGCGCTCCTGCCGGAGGCCCATCGACCAGAAGAACGGGACGATGTCGGCCATCGCGATCATCGAGTCGAACATCGACACGTCGACGAGCTGGCCCTTGCCGGTGCGGTCGCGCTCGCGCAGTGCCGCGAGGATGCCGATGGACGCGAACAACGACGTGCCGATGTCGCCGAGCGCGCACGCGGTACCGCTCCGGGGCCGCTCGCCGTGGCGCCGATTGCGCTCGTAGAAGCCGGCCATCGACTCCGCCATCGCCGCGTACGCCGGCCATTCCTTGTAGGGCGACGGCAACAGGTTGCCGAATCCGGAGACCGACACGTACACGGCGCGCGGTGCGACCGCGGCGACGTCGGGGTAGCCGAGGCCGAGACGGTCCATGGTGCCCGACTTGAAGTTCTCGCCCACGACGTCGACTTCGCGCGCGAGCCGGAGAAAGAGGTCACGGCCCTGCGGGTGCTTGAGGTCGATGCCGACGCTGTGCTTGCCGAGGTTGTTGCGGAGATACGTGGCGCCGACGGCGCGGCCGTCACGCGCGGTCATCGCGGGGATCGACGTGCGCCCCGACTCGCCGATCCCCGGGTGCTCGACCTTGATGACCTCGGCGCCCATGCGCGCGAACAGCTGCGTGGCGAACGGGAGGGCTTGCTGCTGCTCGACCGCGAGGATGCGGACTCCGGCGAGAGGTGTGGCGCTCATGGAACTCCTGCTCCGGGGATGTCGACGGTGACGGCCTCGAGTTTGGCCGATCGGATGCGCGCGGCTTCGTCCCGGTCGTGGGTGGTGCCGGTGCACGCGAACAACGTGCGCCGGTCGTTGCCGCCGAGGACGCACGCGTAGATGTTGCGGCCGGGGAGCTCGATCCGGTCCGTCACCTCACCGCCGGGCAGCACGCGCACCGCACCGGCGCGCGGGTGTGCCACCCACACCGCGCCCTCCGCGTCGAGGCAGATGCCGTCGGGAACGAGACCGTCGACGTGCGCGTACACGCGCCGGTCGACGAGTGAGCCGTCGTCGGTGATGGTGAACGCGACCAACTGCTCGCTCATGGTCTCGGCCACGATCAACGTCGCGCCGTCGCCACAGGTGCCGGGGGGAGCGACGATCGTACCGTTGGGAAACGTGACCTCGTCGCCGACGGCGCGCACGTCGCCATCGGGCGTGACGAGCACGAGATGCGTGGGCGCCATCGGCGCGCCGCCGAAGATGTCGTAGCCGAAGCCGCCGACGTACGCGCGCCCGCGCTGGTCGACGGCCATGTCGTTGCACGGCCACGGGCCGACGACCGCGCTCATGTCGGCGTGCTCGACGAACCCGTCGCCTTCGTCTTCGAGGCGCAGCAGCTTCCGTGCCATCGACGACACCGCGAGCAGCGTGCCGTCGGGCAGGAACCCGAGGCCGGCGACCGAGCTCGAGTGCCGGGCCGCGACCTCGTCGGTGCCGGTCGCAGGATTGAACCGGTGCACCTCGCCCACGTGGGTGTCGGAGTACCAGACGTGCCCGTCGTGCCAGCGCGGGCACTCGGTGAAGACCAGGCCTTCGACGACGGGGTCGAACGCGCGCACGATCGCGCGACCGGTCAGAGCTCGGTGATGACGCGGTCGTCGAGCACGTCGGCGGCGATGAGCTCCTCGAGGTACGAGGTGTCCCACCACGAGATCTGGAGCTGCTTCGCGCGGCGGAAGTAGAGCTGGATGTCGTACTCCACCGTGAAGCCCACGCCACCGAAGATCTGCTGCGACATCGCGGTGACGTCGCGGAAGGTCTGGGTCGCGAACAGCTTCGCCATCGGTGCCAGGCGCCGCACCGAGTGGCCTTCGCTGTGAGCCCACCCGGCTTCCAGCACGAGGGTCTCCGCGCCGTCGACGGTGGTGACGGCATCGGCCATGTTGTGCGCGAGCGCCTGGAACGCGCCGAGCGGCTTGTCGAACTGCTGGCGGTCCTTCGAGTACTGCACGGTGATGTCGAGCGCGTAGCGCGCCCCACCCGCCGCCTGCGCGGCGAGGAGGATGATGCCGTCGTGCATCACGGTGTCCCACGTGGCCCACGCGTCGCCCGGAGTGCCGACGACCTCAGCGGCGTCGACGTGCGCGTCGGTGAACGTGACTTCGTACTGCGTGTCGGAGCTGATCGACTTCTGCTGGACGAGCTCGACGCCGCTCGCCTTCGGGTCGACGAGGAACATCGCGGGACCGTCGGGCGTGCGCGCGAGCACGAGGAGCCGGTCGGCCGCGCTCGCGAAGTAGACGTGACGCTTGACGCCGTTGAGCTTCCAGCCGTCGCCGTCGCGGGTCGCTGCGAGCGCGACGCCCTTCGGGCCGAAGCCGCGACCGGGCTCGAGCCACGCGGGCGTGACGATCGCCTCACCGCTCGCGATCTGCGTGAGCAGCCCCGACTTCTGCTCGTCGGAGCCCGCGAGCGCGAGGACACCGCCGCTCATCACCGAGCTCACGAAGTGGGGCGACGGCGTGAGCGCGCGCCCGAACTCGGTGTAGACGATCACCGCCTCGAGCATCGACATGCCGGTGCCGCCGTGCTCCTCGGGCAACGTGAGGCCGATGAGCCCGAGGTCGGCGAGCTGCGCCCACAGCTTGTCCGGGAACCCGCGCGGGTCGTCCTCCATCTCGCGCACGACTTTGAGGTCGCAGTAGCGCTGGCACACGCCCGCCACCGTCTCGCGCAGCAGATCTTGTTCCGGCGTGAAGTCGAGATCCATTGATCGTCCTACTTTCTGGGTCGGCTCCGCGGTCGCGGACGACTACTTCAGGGCTTCCAGGCGTCCCCGCTCCGCCTCCACGGATTGTCGTTCTCGTCGACGGGGAGCGCGACGCGGACGTCGCAGTCGCTGTTGTCGGTGTCGCCGACCTTCATGGTGATGTTGAGCTCGACGAACCCGCATCCGGTGTCGTCGGTGCCCACCGCGGTGACGGTGCCCCGCATCACCATCGTGTCGTCGGGGAACACCGGGTGGCGCATCCGGAACGTGAGCCGCGCGAGACGGCCGTGCGGGCCGGTCCAGTCGGTGACGTAGCGCTCGTACCACGCGGCCTGGTTCGGCGTGTTGAGGAAGATGTTCTTCTCGCCGTTGCGGTTCACCGCGAAGTCGTAGTCGTGGTGCATCGGCCGGTAGTCGCGCGCCGCGATCGCGCCGAGCACGACGGTGGTCGCGGTGACCTCGTACGAGAGCGGCGGGAGCTCGTCGCCGACCTTCACGTCGCCGAGGAGCAGCTTCGGTGCAATGGTCGTGGTCACGCGTTGTCCCTCCGGTAACCGAAGCCGGTGAACGACTCGATGGCGCACAGCTCGCCGCGCTGATTGCTGTACTCCACGTCGATCACCCAGAAGCGCCCCTTGCCGACGCGCGCCTGCTTGATCGGGCTCACCGACTTCAGGACCTGTGCCGCGGTGATCATGTCGCCGGGGCGGATCGGCTCGAACAGGATGAGCGTGTTGTCGCTCATGATCGCCTCGGGGAGCTCGAGTCGCTCCTTCAGGTCGAAGTGGATCTGCAAGGGCAGCTTCTGCTTGGTCTGCCCCGGGTACCACCAGTGCGGCCGGAACCACGCGGAGGTCATCGTGGGCGGCGCGATCGGCCCGCCGGTGATGGCCTCGGCCGCGTCGTCGTCCCAGTAGAGCGGGTTGCCGTTCTCGACCGACGCGGCCGCGGTCCAGAAGTAGCCGCGCTCGACCGGGAAGTCGCCTTCCTCTTCGTAGAGGCGCTTCCCGATCATGTCCTGCACCTCGGGCGGCAGCGCGTCGGTGTCGTTCGGGGAACCGGTGGATGTACTCGTCATGCAACAACTCCTGCGTCGCGCAGCTTGGTGATGTCGTCGGCCGAGAAGCCCGCCGCGGCGAGGAGCTCGTCGGTCTCGGTGGTGGTGGCGTCGCGTGCGACGACCGGCTCGGCCGGCCGCACCGTGCCCGCGAACGCGTGCCCGATCTGGCGGAACGCGCCGTGCTCGGGGTGCGTCGCGTCGACGAAGGCGCCGCGCGCGAGGTACTGCTCGTCGGTGACGACTTCGGAGACCGACAGCACCGGCGCGACACACGTGTCGGCGGGCGCCAGCTCGCGGGCCCATTCGTCGCGGTCGCGAGTCGAGCAGCACGCGCGCGACGTCGGCGCGGATCTCTTCGCGCGCGTCTTCGTCGTACTGGCGCTTGGCCCATTGCTCGAGCCCGAGGAGGGTGCAGAGGTTCGCCCAGAACTTCGGCTCGATCGCGGCCACCGACAGCCAGCCGCCGTCGCGCGTCTTGTACGTGTCGTAACACGCGTAGCGACCGAGGAGCAGGCCCGTTCCCGGGCCCTGGGGCTCGCCGGTCGCGAGGTACTCGTCGACCATCAGGGCCATGATCCCGAGGATGCCGTCGGCCGCGGCGACGTCGAGGTACGCGCCCGCGCCGGAGTTGGCGCGGCGCACCAGCGCGGCGAGGATCGCCATCACCGCGTGCATCCCTCCGCCCGCGCTGTCGGCGACGGTCGCGCCGGGAACCGGGGGCTTGCCCTGCTCGTCGCGACCGGTGCAGTCGAGGAAGCCACTGATGGCGAGGTAGTTGAGGTCGTGCCCGGCCCACTGGGAGTGGGGGCCGTCCTGGCCGTAGCCACTCGTCGAGCAGTAGACGACGCCCGGGTTGCGCGCCGACACCGCCTCGTACCCGATGCCGAGACGATCGACAACGCCCGGACGGAAACTCTCGATCACGACGTCGGCGCGCTCCACGAGCCGGAGGAACGCTTCCCTGCCCTCGGGTGCCTTCATGTCGATGAGGATCCGTTGCAGGCCCCGGCCCGCGCTGTACGCGTGGAACGGCGGCGTGATCTGCACGCCGGAGTCGGCCGGCACGGGGCCGACCTTCACCACGGTCGCGCCGTAGTCGGCGAGCCAACGACCCGCGCGCGCCGCGGGCCCGACCGTCGAGAGGTCGAGCACCGTGATGCCCTCGAGCATCGGCGCGGTGTCCGTGGACGCGGAGGTCACGCTCAGAAGTTCTTCGGCAGGCCGAGTTTGCGCCGGGCGATGATGTTCTTCTGGATCTCCGACGCGCCGCCGCCGATCGTGTCGATGACGGTGTAGCGGTAGGTGGACTCCGAGCGGCCCTTCATCGGCGCGCTCTCCGTGTGCACCCGCAGCTGTGACCCGGGCGCGGCGATGTCCATCGCGGCGCTGGCGAGCCGCTTCGACAGCTCGGTCGCGTACAGCTTGTACTCGGACGACTCGGTGGTGGGAGGCGCGCCGCCCTTCATCGACGCCGCCACGACGCGCAGGCCGAGCACGCGCGCGACCTCGCCCTGGGTGACGAGCTGCGCGATCTTGCTGCGGGTGCGCGGGTCGTCCTTGAGCGGCTCGTCGTCGACGGTCTCCGTCGCGACGTAGTCGCACAGGAGGTCCATGCGCTGCTTGATCGGGGAGAAGGTGAACATCGTGAAGCGCTCGAGGTCGAGGGCTTCGGAGATGTACTGGAACCCGTGGTTGAGGTCGCCGACCACGTAGTCGTCGTGCACGAACACGTCGTCGAAGAAGACGTCGTTGGTGCGCTCGTCGCCCATGGTCCAGATGCCGTTGATGGTGATGCCGGGCTGGTCGAGCGGCACGAGGAACAGCGTGATGCCGTGGTGCTTCGACTCCGGGTCGGTGCGGGCGCCGACCCAGTACCACTCGGCGAAGTGCGCGGACGTCGTCCACGTCTTCTGGCCGTTGAGGCGCCAGCCGTCTCCGTCGCGCGTGGCCTTGAGCTTCATCGACGCGGCGTCGGAGCCGGCGTCGGGCTCGCTGTAGCCGACCGCGAACTCGATCTCGTTCTTCAGGATCTTCGGCAGGAACTCCTGCTTCATCTTCTCGCTGCCGTGCGAGAGGATCGTCTTGCCGATGATGCCGACGCCCTTGCCGATCTGCGGGCCACCGCGTCCGGCGAGCTGCTCGTTGAGCAGGTACTCGTAGACGCCCTCACCGTCTTGACCGCCCCACTCGGTGGGCCACGTGATGCCGAGCCAGCCCTGCTCGCCGAGCTTGGCCATGAACGCGCGCCGCTTCGGCGTGTCGACGATCTGGGCCATGTTCTCCCGGGTGAGGTCGAAGACCTCGGGGTCGTCGTTCGCGTCGAGGAATTGCTCCACCTCGGCGGCGAACTTCTGCTGCTCGGGAGAGAAGTCGAAGTTCACGGGCGCTCCTGATGTCGAACGGGGTCGAACGTTGAAACTCGTGGCCGGACTCGCAGGGGAGACGGGCAGTCTCGGAAGATCTGACGACCCGTCAGAGTAACGCCTGAGCGCCCCGTCCGCCCGAGTCCGCCCGGGTCCGCAAACCGTTGCGCCGGTTCGGGATCGGGTGGTCGGAGGCGGACGCAGAGCACCGAAGCGGGTCGCCCGCCGCGTCTGTCCCCGCCTCGCCCGTCAGCGCGCGCCGGGCGTCGGAGGTCAGGCCGTCGCGTCGAGGAAGTACCCGGAGACGTCGACGACGATGTGGGTGAAGCCCGACAGGTTGAAGAACGCGATCCGACCGTTGGCGCTGACCTTGACCGCGACGAGGTTGGGCACGGTCTGGCCCGGGACGAAGTTGAGATTCGAGGCGAGAGGGCGGCTGGCGTCTTCCGGATAGACGGTCACGTAGCTGGACGCCGTGGGTTGGGTGATCGTGATGTTGGCGACGATGGCGCTGACGCCCGAGACCGGCAGGGTCGAGGCCCCGTCGATCCAGAGGCCTGCGATGCCGGTGGGCCCGACTGCCTGACCCGAGTCACGACTGTCCCAGAGACGGACCGGCGTGATGGGGACGAACCTGCCCGCGTTGGTGGAGCGGTCGGTGTCGTACCACCCGACGACGTCGGCGATCACGTGCGTCGATCCGTTCGAGTTGTAGAAGTCCACGATGCCGCTCGGCGGAACGCTGACGAGCACGAGGTTCGGCACCGTCTGGCCCGCGACGAAGTTCAGGTTCGAGGCGAGGGGGCGCGTCGCGTTGTCGGGGAACACGGTGACGTAGCCCGGGGCGGTGGGCTCGGTCACCGTGACGTTCATCACGACGGCGGTGACCCCGGTCGAGGGGACACCACCGGTCCCGGTGACGCGGAGCTTCACGGAGGCTTCCTGGGCCGCCGGTCCCGCGGCCCCGAGGCCTGCGCGCGTGTCGAGGATCCGGGAGGGGACGGTGGCGTGGAAGCGACCACCGGGCACGCCCGATGTGGCCGCATACCAACCGACGACGTCCGCGACGATGTCGGTCGCGCCCGAGTTGTTGTAGATCGAGACGCGTCCTCCCGTCCCGACGGCGACGGTCACGAGATTGGGGATGGTCTGGCCGGGGACGAAGTTGAGGTTCGACGCCAAAGGTCGTGGTGCACCGGTGGGCCAGACCGCGAGCCACCCGGGCGCCGTCGGTGCGGTGGCCGTCACGTTGAGTACGACCGCCTCGACACCGCTCGCTGGGATGCCTGCCACGTTCGTCACCGCGAGGTCCAGGCTCTGGCCGGTTCCCAACTTGGCGACGAGGCCGCCACGGCCGGTGCCGTCACGTGTGTCCAGGAGCCGCGTCGGCACGACGGGGGTCAGCTCGCCTGCGGCACCGGAGAGCTGCGGCGGCAACACGACCGACGGAGGCGGGCCCGTCGGTGCGCCGTCAGCGAAGACCACCGACGTCCATACGGTGCCGTCGGCGCTGGTCGCGATACCCACGCCGACGGTCGTGAACGAGGGGTTGAGGATGTTGGCGCGGTGGCCGGACGAGTTCATCCAAGCCTGTTCCATCTGGTCCGCGGTGTAGCTCGGCGGGTTCATGAGGATGTTCTCGCCAACCGTGTTGAACCCTCCAGCGTCGAGGACCGGCATCAGGTCTTGGTGGGAGAGCACACCGGTTGCGGCCATGTGCGCGGCCCACGACTGCGCGAACGACGCGAGCGTGCTGTGCCATCCGAGTGCCGGAACGCCGTTGGCGGTGCGGCTCGAATTCGTGGCGACGAAGACCTCGCCCGGGAGCGCGGGACTGACCGACGCGAACGCTGGGGACCCGGCTCCGACTCCACAGGTCGCCGCGGCGACCACGATTGCGATCGCTTGCGCCGCCCGCGCCCGCCAGCTCATCGTCGAACCCTCCAGTGCCCACTCTGGGTGGTCACCTTCTTTCGGCAAATTCCCAGCCGAATTGGAGGGACCGCGGAATAATCTCACACATTGTGGCAAGAGTCACCTGGTGGGACGGCCGCGGAGGCGGGCACCGGACTCGGGACGCGACGCCGGAGCAGAGGCCGCCTAGCCGAGTTTGAGGAACGCGATCTGGAACGTGTTGCTGAACGCGACGACGCCCCAGAACCCCAGGGCGCCGATCAACACGAACCGGCAGGCCCGGTTCACGATCTCCCGGTGTGGCACCCGGATGACGGCGCCCGCCGCGATGAGCCCGAGGACCACGCCGCCGACCAGCACCCGCAGTGCCAGCGCCCGGCTGAGCCCGAGCTCCTCGATCGCCCATTTGGCGATGGGGTTGCCCTCGCGGAGGCCCAGCACGCTCACCGCGTACCAGGTGGTGACGGCGTCGACGATGGCGAAGCACATGCCGACGGTCCAGCAGGTACCCACGGTGGCCGTGTGCCCGAGGAGCTTCACGGGCGACCGGTGCGGGGCTCCGCTCACGGGGTGCCTTCGATCGCACCTTCCGCGCCCAGGCGGTCGAGCTCGTCGTCGTCGAGGCCGAGCTCGTCGCGCAGGACGTCGCGGGTGTGCTCGCCGAGCCACGGCACGCGTGCCTCGGGGCCATCCGCCACCTTCGACAGCTTCACGGGGTTGCCGGGGATCAGCACCGGGGGCTCTTCGCCGTCGGGGCGGTCGAGCTCGAGGATCATGTTGCGTTGCAGCAGGTGGGGGTCGACGACCACTTCGGCGGCGATCTGGCACGGCGACGCCGCGATCCCGGCGCCGGTGAGGATGCGGGCCGCTTCGAACTTGGTGTACTGCGCCGCCCACTCTTCGATCGCGGGGCGCAACACCGTCTCGAGGTGGCGGCTCCAGCCGAAGCGATCAGCGAGTCGCGGGTCGTCGAGCCACTCGGGGTGCTCGACGACACCGGCGAGGCGCACGAACTGGTGCTCGCGCACGAGTTGCATCACGAACCAGCCGTCGTCGGCGCGGAACGAGTCGATGATCGAGCCCCGGTTGCGGTGCAGCGCGTCGATGCCCATCGAGAAGTAGTTCATGACGATGTCGGTCATGGCGACGGTGGCGTCGTACATCGCGATGTCGACGTGCTGCCCCTCGCCGGTCGCGTCACGGTGGCGCAACGCGGCGAGCGTGCCGATCACCGCGAACAGCGCCGAGCTGATGTCGCCGAGCGCGCCCACCGGATTCGCCCGCGGCGCTTCGTTCTCGTGGCGCATGAACTCGTAGATCCCCGACATCGACTCCGCGATCGCCGCGTACGCGGGCCAGTCGGCATAGGGCGAGCCGCCGTTGCCGAACCCGGTGACCGAGACGTAGATCAGTCGGGGCGCGAGCGGCGCGATCGCGTCGTAGTCGAGGCCCAGACGGGTGAGCGTGCCCGGCTTGAAGTTCTCCGCGAGCACGTCGAAGCGTGGGGCGAGGCGCCGCACGAGGTCGCGGCCGGCGTCGGTCTTGAGGTCGATGGCGATGCTGCGCTTGCCGAGGTTGTTGCGCAGGAACGTCGCGCCCATCGAACGGCCGTAGGGATCGGGGACCGACGGTTGCGCGCCGCGTCCCGACTCGCCGCCGCCCGGAGCCTCGATCTTCACGACGTCGGCGCCGAGCCGGGCGAGGAGCTGGGTGCCGTACGGCACCGCCTGCATCTGCTCGAGCGCGAGGACGCGGACGCCGTCGAGCGGCTTGCCGTAAGGCGCGGCGTCGGCGTTGGCGATGTCTCCGACCTTCACGCGGGCGAGCGTACCAAGTGCCTCAATTCCGGCTCGGCGCCGTCGCGGTCGCAGGCTCCGCCCAATTGAATCTGACGATCTTTCAGATACTGTGACGCCGATGCGAGGCATCCTGGGTTTCAGCGCGTACCTGCCCTACCGCCGGCTCGATCGTGCGGAGATCGCACCGTTCGTCGGCCAGGGTGGTGGCACGGGCACACGTACGGTCGCGAGCTTCGACGAAGACCCCACCACGATGGGCGTCGAGGCGGCGCGCGGCGCGTTGCGCGGCACCGATGCCGCGCCGGATCTCCTGCTCTTCGGCACCTCCTTCCCGGCCTACGCCGACAAGACCAACGCGACCGCGGTGCACGCGGCCCTGCGGCTCGGCGCCGCGAGCGCGGCGTTCGACCTGGGCGCGTCGGCGCGCTCGGCGGTCGGCGGCCTCTTGCTTGCGCTGACCGGCAGCACCGCCGCGCTGGCGGTGAGCGCCGACATCCGCACCGGGCTCCCCGGCGGCGCCGACGAAGCCGCCGGTGGCGACGCCGCAGCGGCGTTCGTCGTGGGCAGCGATGCCGACGGCACGGTGGTGGCCGAGTTCCTCGGGAGCGCGAGCGTCACCGACGAGTTCGTCGAGCGGTGGCGCGCCCCGGGTGAGACCCGTACCCGGATCTGGGACGAGCGCTTCAGTGAAGTCGTCTACACGCCCCTCGGTGTCGCGGCGTGGAACGCCGCGCTCGAACGTGCCGGGCTCACGGCGAGCGACGTCTCCCTCGCGGCCGTCGCGGCGCCGACTGCGCGCGTCGCGCGCGGCGTCGGAGGAAAGCTCGACGGTGTGCAGGTCATCGACGACCTGTCGAGCACGGTCGGCAACGCCGGTGCCGCGCACGCAGGTGTGCTGCTGGTCTCGCTGCTGGAGCAGGCCGAGCCCGGGCAGATCGTCGCACTGGTGTCGTGCAACGACGGCGCCGACGTATTGCTGTTCCGCGCCACCGACGCGCTGAGCGCGCGAACTGGTACGCGTGCGAGCGCGCGCACGATCGCCGCGCAGGTCGCGCACGGCGGCCCGGTGTCGTACCGCAAGTTCCTCTCGTGGCGCGGCGCCATCACGATCGAGCCGCCGCGTCGCCCCGAGCCGAGCCGGGTCTCGTCGCCGGCGGCGGTGCGCGCCGAGGAATGGAAGTTCGGGTTCGTCGGTTCGAAGGAGCGTGACACCGGCGTCGTGCACCTCCCTCCCGCGCGCGTATCGCGCGACGGCGAGCACACCGACGAGATGGACCCCGCGCCGCTCGCCGACGTGCAGGGCACGATCGCAACGTTCACCATCGACCGCCTCGCGTACTCACCGAGCCCGCCCATCGTGTTCGCGGTCGTCGACTTCGACGGCGGCGGGCGCGTGCCGATCGAGCTCACCGACGTCGACGAAGCCGAGGTGCAGATCGGAGGCCGGGTCGAGATGAGCTTCCGTCGCCTCGGCGTGTCCGACGGCATCGTCAACTACTTCTGGAAAGGCAGGCCGGTGCGAGATGCCTAGCCATGGGATCAAGGATCGCGTCGCGATCATCGGGATGGGCTGCACGCGATTCGTGGAGCACTGGGACCTCGGGCTCGACGACATGCTCGTCGACGCGTGCAACGACGCGTACGCGTCCGCCGGGATCGACAAGGCCGCGGTCGACGCGTACTGGCTCGGTACCGCGCAGGGCGGCATGAGCGGCATCTTGCTCGCCAAGCCGCTGCAGCTCGACAGCAAGCCAGTGACCCGCGTCGAGAACTTCTGCGCGACGGGGTCGGAGGCGCTGCGGCAGGCGTCGTACGCGGTCGCGTCCGGCGCCTACGACGTCGCGATGGCGGTCGGCGTGGAGAAGACCAAGGACTCCGGGTACCAGGGCCTCAACGCGATGCCCGTGCCCACCGACGGCACGCAGCGCACGCTCACCGCGGCCGCGATGTTCTCGATGGTTGCGCCGGCGTACGCGTCGAAGTTCGGCGTCGACCCGACGAAGCTGCGCGAGTCGATGGCGCACGTCGCGTGGAAGAACCACCACAACGGCGCGCTCAACCCACGCGCGCAGTTCCGGCGCGAGATGTCGATGGAGACGATCTGCGCGTCGCCGAAGGTGGCGGGCGTGCTCGGCGTGCTCGACTGCGCCGGCGTCGCCGACGGCGCCGCGGCTGCGATCGTGTGCCGCGCCGAAGACGCCCACAAGTACACCGACAAGCCGCTCTACGTGAAGGCGTTGTCGTTCGTGGCCGGCAACGGCGGCGGCCTCACCGACCCCAGGTACGACTACACGACGTTCCCCGAAGTGGTCGCGACCGCGCAGGACGCGTACGCGCAGGCCGGCATCACCGACCCTCGCGCCGAGCTCGCGATGGCCGAGGTGCACGACTGCTTCACCATCACGGAGCTGGTCCTGATGGAAGACCTCGGGTTCTCGCTGCGCGGTGAGGCCTGGCGCGACGAGCTCGACGGTGTCTACGACCTCGACGGCGCGCTTCCCGTCAACGCCGACGGTGGCCTCAAGTCGTTCGGGCACCCGGTCGGCGCGTCGGGGCTGCGCATGATGTTCGAGGCGTGGCTCCAACTCCGCGGTGAGGCGCCGCCGGAGCGCCAGATCACGACCGACCGCACGATGGCCCTCACGCACAACCTCGGCGGCTACCCGGGCGAGATGGTGAGCTTCGTCGGCATCCTCGGTACCTGACCGCTTCCAGGCGCCAGTCGTTCCTTTCGCAGTCAGGTCCTTACGCCAACCAGGGGGAGCAAACATGGCGGCCACGGTCGACCTCGCGATCGACGGACCGATCGCGACGATCAGCAACAACAATCCCGACAAGCACAACGCGTTCGACGACGACATGGACGCGCAGCTGTTCGGTGCGTTGGCCGAGCTGAAGACGCACCCCGAGGTGCGCGCGGTGATCTGGCGGGGCGAGGGCAAGTCGTGGTCGTCGGGGCGTGACGTCGGCTCGATCGGCAACCTCAAGGTCGACATGTCGCACCACGAGCTCATGCGCCGTGGCCACCGCGGGATCCAGCAGCTCTGGGACCTCGACGCGGTGTTCATCGTGGCCTGCAAGGGGTGGGTCATGGGCGGCTCGTTCCAGCGTGCGCTCATGTGCGACATCCGCATCGCGGCATACGACACGCGCTTCCGTCTCCCCGAGACCACGTACGGCGTGATCCCCGACACCGGCGGTGTCGCGGTGCTCTACGAGATGTGCGGTCCGGGCGTGGTGACCGACATGGTCATGACCGGCCGCGTGCTGTCGGCCGACGAGGCGCTCGCGCACGGGATCGTCAGCCGCCTGGTGCCGGGCGACGAGCTCGACGACACCGCGCGCGAGATGGCCGAGCAGATCGCCAAGGCGCCGGCGATGACGATCAAGATGGCGCGCGAGGTGATCCGTCACCAGTCGATCCCGCCGGTGCGCGAGTCCATGCGCGACGAGCTGATCTACCAGACGTTCGTCACGCAGAGCGCAGACTTTGCCGAGATGCGCGCCGCGCGCGCCGAAGAGCGCGAGCCGCGCTACACGGGGAGCTGAATCGAGATGGCCGAGCTCATTGGTCTGCCGTACCCGCCGGAAGTGGGGGAGACCGCGCTGAAGCCGGGCACCTTCGACGGCGTGTGCGTCATCGTCACCGGCGCGGGCACCGGGCTCGGGAAGGCGATCGCCTCCGAGTTCGCGCGTCTCGGCGCGTCGCTCGTGATCGCGAGCCGCAAGCCCGAGCACCTCGACGCGGGCAAGGAGGCGATCGAGGCCATCGGCGCGTCGGTGATCGCCGTCGCGTGCGACATCCGCGACCCCGAGCAGATCGCGGCCGCGTTCGACGAAGCCGAAGCCGCGTTCGGATTGCCCGGTGTGCTGGTGAACAACGCCGCGGCCAACTTCCCCGTGCCCGCGGAGGACATGTCACCGAACGCGTGGCGCACGGTCGTGGACATCACGTTGAACGGCACCTTCTTCTGCGCGCGCGAGTTCGGCCGCCGTCATCTGCTCGCGGGTACTCCCGGGTCGATCATCAACATCGGCGCGTCCTACGCGTGGACGGGTGGCCCCGGGTTCGTGCACTCCGCCGCGGCGAAGGCGGGCGTGAAGAACCTCACCGAGTCGCTCGCGGTGGAGTGGGGCCCCTACGGGATCCAGGTCAACGGGCTCGTGCCCGGCCTGTTCCCGCACGAGGACATGACCGCCGACATCCTGAGCAATCTCGATCGGGCCGAGACCAAGGACGACCGTCAACCGGCCTTGCGCGCCGGCCACCGCCAGGAGCTCGGCTGGGCGGCCACCTTCCTCGCGTCCCCGTACGCGCGCTTCATCTCCGGGCACACGCTGGTGGTCGACGGGGCCAATTGGCAGCGGCGCTCGATGACCAACCCGCCCGTGGTCTCCATCCGCGACCAGATGGGCAAGGACCCCTTCGACGGCTGAGCTGCGAGATCAGGGTCAGCGCGACGCGCTCCGGGGCCCCCGGAGGAGCGCCACGCCGATCACCGCGCTGACGGCGCCGATGACCGCCCAGACGGCTTCGCCGGTCATGAACGACCCCTTCAGGAGGCCGACTCCCTGCAGGATCCAGACCGCGCCGATCAGCACCAGGAGCGCTCCGATGATCAGCCGGACGGTTCGGGCCATGACCCGGGACCCTACAGTCGGTGTGTGACGCGATTCCTCAGGCCGATCACAGCGCGCGTCCACGACCATGGGAACCCTGATGGACGCTGACGACGCCCCGGACTCGAGCGCCGCTCCCGGTCCGCCGCCGGAGTGGGACATGCCGCCGGTCGCGGATGCGCCGTCGCCCCCTCCGCCCCCGCCTCCACCGCCCCCGCCGCTCGCGCCCCCCGGATACGTGCCGCCGCCGCCCCCCTACGGCTGGCCGGCGATGGTGTCGACGCCACCGACCGCACCCACGGGCTTGTCGGTCCCGACGGCACCGGGTGGGGTCGCGGTGTCGGAGCGCGCGCAGCGCGAGCACCGGAAGTCGAGTGCCATCGTCGGGTTCGTCATCGCGGCCGTCGTGTTCGTCACCGCGTTCGGCCTCGGCCACAACGGCGGGTTGGGTGGTTCGAGCAGCTCGTCGTCGCCGCCGGCGATCGTGTCGTCGAACAACAACGGATCGGTCAACGCGTCGGGTGTCTCCGACAAGGTGCGCGCGGCCGTGGTGAACATCAACACGACGTTGTCGGATGGTGGCGAAGCTGCAGGCACCGGGATCGTCCTCACCGAAGACGGCACCGTGCTCACCAACAACCACGTGATCGACGGCGCCACCGACATCCAGGTCGAGATCGGTGGGAACGGCACGATGAAGCCGGCGAAGATCGTCGGCTACGACGCGACCAACGACATCGCAGTCATCAAGATCAAGAACGTGTCGAACCTCGAGACGGCGACGCTCGGTGACTCGTCACGAGTCGCGGTGAGCGACACCGTGATCGCGATCGGCAACGCGCTCGGCAAGGGCGGGGACCCCACGGTCACGTCGGGCATCGTGTCGGGGCTGAACAAGGAGATCACCGCGGGCGACGCCAACGGCGGGAACGCGGAGACCCTGCGCAACATGATCCAGATCGACGCCGCGATCCAGCCTGGCGACTCCGGTGGCCCGCTCGTCAACACCGACGGTGAGGTGATCGGCATCAACACCGCGGCGGCGGCGTCGGGCGGATTCCGGCAGTCCGCCGCGAACGTCGCGTTCGCGATCCCGATCAACAACGCGAAGGCGATCGCGCAGCAGATCATCGACGGCCGCTCGAGCGCGACGGTGCACATCGGCGAGCGTGGCATCATCGGCGTGTCCATCCAGAGCGACACCGCGCAGTCGGGTGGGCGCACGAGCTCGGGCTCCCCGTCGGCCGGCTCGGGCGCACAGGTGCTCGCGGTGCAGCCGGGCTCGCCGGCGGCCGACGCGGGTCTGGCCAAGGACGACGTCATCACCGCGATCAACGACACGACCGTGCGCGGCTCCGCCGACCTGAACGCGGCGATGTCGCCGTATCACCCCGGCGACAAGGTGAAGATCACCTGGACCGACAGCTCGGGCAAGAGCCGCTCCGCGACGATCACGCTGATCCTCGGGCCCCCTGCCTGATGGCTCCTGCTTGATTGCTCGCTCGAGCTTCGCGGAGTGACTCCGATTCGGTGCGACACGTTCGACAGCGAGGCTTTCGTTCGCGGCGAGCACCCTCGCTACGCTCGGGTGCCGCGGCGTGTCGTGGCTTTGCTCGGGTGCCGCGGTGTTCGAGTCAGAACTTTTCGATGAGGGGCGCGACCTCGGTGCCGAAGGTGGCGAGCTGGTCGCAGTACTCCTCGAGGGTGCGGCTCTTGAACCGGACCTGGATCTGGTTCGCCCGCTCCGGGGCGCCGGCGAGGATCTTGTCGGCGACTTCCTGCGGCGAACCGGTGATCGTCGAATCGCCGACGTCCCAGCCGGGCGCCCCGACGTGGAGGAACGGCGTGATGTGGCCGATCGCCATCGGGAGGCCGGCGCGGCCGGCCTGCTCACGCGTGTCGTCGAGCAGCTGCACCATCGTGTCGTCCGACGGTCCTTGCGGGAGCCAGCCGTCGGCCAGGCGACCGGCGCGCTCGATGGCCGCGGCGCTGGATCCCGCGATCCACACGGGCGGGCGCGGGCTCTGCGCGGGGCGGGGGCTGGCACCGAAGCCGTCGACGACCGCTTCCTGCTCGAGCGCGGTGATCAGCTGCGGCACCCTGGCCGCGACCTCGCCGCCACGGTGCTCGTAGTCGGCGCCGAGGAGCTCGAACTCCTTCACGACGTGCCCCGCGCCGACACCGCAGATGGCGCGACCGCCCGACAGGTGGTCGAGGGTGGAGAACGCCTTGGCCGCGATCGCCGGGTGACGGTAGGGGAGGATGTAGACGTGTGACAGCAGGTTCACGCGGGTGGTCTGCGGCGCCAGCCACGCCAACGTCGCGATGCAGTCGGACCAGTGGGTACCCATCGCCGGGATCAGCTCGACGGGGATCGCGATGTGGTCGCACACCCCCACGTAGAAGAACCCCGCGTCGTCAGCAGCCTGGGCGACACGCGCGAGGCCCGGCGCGCCCGCCGTGCGCTCCCACCCGGCGACGTACGTACTGACCTGCGCCTGGATCGGGAGCTGGATGCCGTAGACGCGCGTCCCCGCAGGGATCTCGATCAACCGAGGCGTTCGAGAATGGTGACGTTGGCCTGGCCGCCACCCTCGCACATGGTCTGCAAACCGTACCGGCCGCCCGTGCGCTCGAGCTCGGCGAGCAGGGTGGTCATCAGCCGGGCGCCGGTGGCGCCGAGCGGGTGACCGAGCGCGATGGCGCCGCCGTTCACGTTCACCTTGCCGAGGTCCCAGCCGGTCTCCTTCTGCCACGCGAGCACGACCGGCGCGAACGCCTCGTTGATCTCGACGAGGTCGATGTCGTCCTTGGTGAGGCCGGTCTTGCGGAGCGCGTGCTCGGTGGCCGGGATCGGCGCGGTGAGCATGAAGATGGGGTCGTCGGCGCGCACGCTGATGTGGTGGATGCGGGCACGCGGTGTGAGCCCGTGGTCCTTCAGCGCCTGCTCGCTCGCGATCAGCAACGCGGCGGACGCGTCGCTGAGCTGGCTCGCCACCGCGGCGGTCACGCGACCCCCGGGAATGAGCGTGGGCAGTGAGCGGATCTTCTCGACGTTGGGCTCGCGCGGGCCTTCGTCCTCGGAGCAGTCACCGAGCGGCACGATCTCGCCCTTGAAGCGGCCCTCTGCCCGCGCGTTGATCGCGCGCACGTGCGACTCGATCGCGAACTCTTCCATGTCTTCGCGCGAGATGTTCCACTTCTCGGAGATCAGCTCGGCGCCGCGGAACTGGTTCACTTCCTGGTCGCCGTAACGAGCGATCCAGCCCGGCGACGTCGTGAACGGGTCGGGGAAGCCGAACTGCTCACCCGCGATCATCGCGGCGGTGATCGGGATCGCGCTCATGTTCTGCACGCCGCCTGCGACCACGAGATCCTGGGTGCCGGACATGACGCCCTGCGCCGCGAAGTGCACGGCCTGCTGTGCGGAGCCGCACTGGCGGTCGACGGTGGTGCCGGGGACGTGCTCGGGGAAGCCGGCCACGAGCCAGCACGTCCGCGCGATGTCGCCGGCTTGCGGGCCGATGCTGTCGACGTTTCCGAACACGACGTCGTCGACGGCACCGGGGTCGATGCCGGTGCGCTCGATGAGCGCCTTGATCGAGTGCGCACCGAGGTCGGCGGGGTGCACCCCGGCCAGCCCGCCGCCGCGCCGGCCCACGGGTGTGCGCACGGCGTCGATGATGTAGGCCTCGCTCATGGTGGTGCTCCTCTGTGCTGGTCGTGTGCCTCGTACGGGTGACGAAGCCGGTGTGACGGTTACGTGCTGACGATCACGGACGAGCCGTGACCGAAGAGACCCTGGTTGGCGGTGATGCCGACGGTGGCGCCGTCGACCTGACGACCGGTGGCCTGGCCGCGGAGCTGCCAGGTGAGCTCGCAGACCTGGGCGATCGCCTGCGCGGGGATCGCCTCGCCGAAGCACGCGAGCCCGCCGCTCGGGTTCACCGGGATGCGGCCGCCGATGGTGGTGGCGCCGGAGCGCAGCAGGCCCTCGGCCTCACCCTCGCGGCAGAGTCCGATGCGCTCGTACCAGTCGAGCTCGAGCGCGGTGGAGAGGTCGTAGACCTCGGCGACGCTCACGTCGCTCGGGCTGATGCCGGCTTCCTCGTAGGCGGCGCCGGCGATCGAGTACGTGAAGCCGGGCTCGGGCGCGGGGACGACGGCGGTGGAGTCGGTGGCGAAGTCGGGCAGCTCGAGCACGCTCTGCGGGTAGCGCGGCGTGACCGTCGACACCGCGCGCACACGGGGGAGCGCGTCGGTGGTGCCGAGATGACGACGGGCGAAGTCCATGCTCGAGATGATCATGGCGGCCGCGCCGTCGGACGTCGCGCAGATGTCGAGGAGCCGGAGTGGGTCGGCGACCACCGGGCTCGCGAGCACGTCGTCGACGGTGCTCTCCTTGCGGAAGCGCGCGTACGGGTTCTCGAGTCCGTGCCGCGCGTTCTTCACCTTGACGTTGGCGAAGTCTTCGACCGTCGCGCCGTACATGTCGATGCGCCGACGTGCGTACAGCGCGAAGTACGTGGGGTTGGTCGCGCCGAGGAGGTGGAAGCGCAGCCAGTCGGGGTCGGTCTTGCGCTCGCCACCGACGGGGGCGAAGAAGCCCTTGGGGGTGGTGTCGGCACCGATCACGAGAGCGACGTCGCAGAACCCCGCCAGGATCTGCGCCCTCGCGTTCTGGATCGCCTGCGCGCCCGACGCGCACGCGGCGTAGCTCGACGACACGCGCACGCCCGACCAGCCGAGCTTCTGCGCGAACGTCGCACCGGCGATGAAGCCGGGGTAGCCGTTGCGGATGGTGTCGGCGCCGGCGACGTACTGGATCTCGGGCCACGACAACCCCGCGTCGTTCAGCGCGGCACGAGCGGCGACGAGGCCGTACTCGGTGAAGTCGTTGCCCCACTTGCCCCACGGGTGCATGCCCACACCGAGGATGGCGATGTCGCGGTCAGCGCTCATGCCCTCTCCTCGCTCTCGGCCACTCGGGCCTGGGCGTCACTCCCATCCGTGGGTTCCCAGACGTACACGAGGTACTCGTGCTCGGTGTCGGCGTACAACGTGTCGACGGCGAGTTGCATTTCCATGCCGACACGGAGGTCGGACGCCGGGATGCCCTTCTTCACCTGCCCGAGCACCACGATGCCCTCGGCCTCGAGCTCGACCGCGGCGAGCGCGAACGGCACGAAGGGGTCGGCGGCGACGTAGGGCGGCGGTGGCGCGTAGTGGTTCTCGGTGTACGACCAGATCCGGCCCCTCCGGGACAGCGGTGTGGGGTCGAGGGTCTCCGAAGTGCACGCAGGGTTGGGGCACGTGCCTTCGCGAGGCGGGAACACGAAGGTGCCGCACTCGGGGCAGCGGGCCCCGATCAGGTGCGGCTCCGCATCCGTGGTGAACCAGCCGTCGATCGCGGGCACCGGCGAGAGAGTTTCTGGCACGGCGTCAGGATACCTGTAATCTGAGGGCATTAGCTCGGTCGTGAGCGCGTGTCGAGCACGTGTGCGCCGGCCGACGACGCGGGAGCTTCACATGTACGCACCCAGCAACCCTGACGACCACTACGTGGTGATCTCCGCTGACGGTCACGGCGGCGGTCGCATGCAGCACTACCGCGACTACCTCGCGTCGGAATTCCACGACGAGTTCGACGCGTGGTCGGAGACGTTCGTGAACCCGTTCGCCGACCTCGAGGGCGACGAGGGCCGCGGCAACTGGGACTCCGACCGCCGCTGGGCCGATCTCGAGGCCGACGGCTGCGTCGCCGAGGTGATCTTCCCCAACACGATCCCGCCCTTCTACCCGGGTGGCTCGCTCGTGCAGCAGTCGCCGCCGAAGGACGCACGCGACGCCGAGCTGCGCTGGGCCGGCCTGCAGGCGCACAACCGCTGGCTCGCCGACTTCTGCCACGGCACGCCGCGTCGCCGCGCCGGGATCGCGCAGATCGTGCTGTACAACATCGAAGGCGCGGTCGAGGAGATCAAGTGGGCGAAGGCCGCCGGGCTCAGTGGCGGCATCCTGCTCCCGGGCGCGCCTCCCGGTTCCGGCCTCGCGCCGCTGCACGACCCGGTGTACGAGCCCATCTGGCAGATCTGCGAGGAGCTCGAGGTGCCGGTGAACCACCACGGTGGCTCCGCGTCACCGCCGATGAACCGCGGGCAGCGCGAAGACATCGTGATGTTCCTGCTGCAGGTCACATGGTGGTCGCACCAGATCCTCACGCACCTCATCGTCGGTGGCGTGCTGGAACGCCACCCGAACATGAACCTCGTGTTCACGGAGCAGGGCACCGCGTGGGTGCCGGAGCAGCTCGCGACCCTCGACTACTACTTCACGCGCATGCGCACCGCGGCCGGCTCGCAAGAGCACGAGTGGGGCCTCCCGGTGATGGAGAAGCTCCCGCTGCAGCCGAGCGAGTACTTCGCGCGGCAGTGCTACATCGGCGCGAGCTTCATGCGCCCGTGGGAAGTCGTGATGCGCGACAAGGTGGGCGTCGACCGCATCATGTGGGGCAACGACTACCCGCACAAGGAAGCGAGCTCGCCGTTCTCCCGCGAGCACCAGCGACTGAGCTTCGGCGGCGTCGACCCGCGTGAGGTGGCGCTGATGTTCGGTGTGAACGCGGCGAAGGTCTACGACTTCGACGTCGAAGCACTGCGCCCGCTCGCCGACAAGGTGTGCCCGACGGTCGGCGAGGTGTTCGAGAAGCTGCCCCGCGCCGAGATCCCGGTGGGTGCCGACAAGTGCCCGGCGTTCGCCGAGCGCGAAGGCGTCCTGCTCTGACCGCGTTTCTGACAAGCTGACGCGCATGCTCGAGTACGACCCGCGCGACCCGTCGCAGCAACAGACCGGTATCCCGTTCGACCTCCTGCGCCGCGTGCGCGAGGAGGAGCCGGTCACGCAGCTGAAGTCGGGATCGTGGTTCGTGACGCGTCAGGCCGAGGTGATCCCGGTGCTGAAGGACGTCGAGACCTTCCGCACCGACCTCGGCCCGCTGTCGGGCGTCGGGGGTGTCGAGGATCTCGACGACCACGAGCTGTTCCTGAGCGAGATCCTCGAGCCGCGGCACGGCAAGCTGCGGCGGCTCTACAACTCGTGCTTCGGGCCGCACCGCGTCGGGCGGCTCGAGCCCTTCGTCGAAGAGACGTGTCGAGCGCTGCTCGACGGCATGCTCGCGCACGACCCCGCCGACCTCCACGGTGAATACGCGCTGCAGATCCCGAGCCGTGTGATGGCGCGCGCGATGGGCTTGCCCGACGAAGCAGCCGCGAAGTTCATGGAGTGGTCCTACGACGGGACGCTCATGCTGCGGTCGGTGTCGCCCGGGATCGGCGAGGCCGGCGTGCCCATCCAGCGCTACTTCTTCGACGCGCTCGCCGAGCGGCGCGCGATGAGCGATCCGCCCGACGACGTCATCTCGTTCCTCCTCGCCTCGGAGATCGACGGCGAGGCGCTGACGGACCAGGAGATCGCCACCCAGCTGCAGTTCATGGTGATGGCGGGCGTGCACACGACGCGCACGTTGCTCACGCACCTCGTGCACCGTCTCCTCGAGTTCCCCGATGTGTTCGCCACGGTCCAGCAAGATCGCGAGCTCGTGGCGCCGCTGATCGAGGAGTCGTTGCGTCACGACTCGCCCGTGCCCGCGACCTCGCGCCGGCTCACCACCGATGCCGAGGTCGGCGGTTGCCCGATGCACAAGGGCGAGTGGATCGAAGTGGGCGTGATGTCGGCCAACCACGACGACGCCGTCTACCCGGACGCTGATGCGTTCCTGCTCGACCGTCCGGACGCGCGGGACCACCTCGGGTTCGGCACCGGCCCGCACGTGTGCCCGGGCGCGACCCTGGCCCGGCTCGAAGCGCGCACCGCGGTGAACGTGCTGCTCGACGGCCTCGCGGGCATGCGCCCGGTCGAAGGGGCCGAGTACCCGCCGCTCCCGAGCATGCTCGACCACCGGCCGATCCCCGCGCACCTGGTGCCTGCGGGCGCCTGAGAGCCGGCGAAGAGCACGGCTTTCCGAAATCTTGGCCGATCCTTCACCCGCCCGGCCTCGGTGCCGATGGGTGGGTATGTCCGGAACGGGTGGGGGCTCGTCGTCGACCCCGCAGGAAGTTGTGATCTCGACCGAAGACCGTGCCGCGGCGCGTGACCAGGGCGCGGCGAGCATCAAGTACGCAGTGGTCGGCGCGTGCGCCGGCTTCTCGGTCATCGTGCTCATCGCGACGGTCCTGGCGGGCGCGCTGTTCCCCAGTCTCGGGACTGGGGAGCTCGGCCTGGCAGCGACCGGCATGTCGATCGTGCTGCTCCTGCCGTTCGTCGTGGTGCTGGTGACGCTGTCCGCGCGCGACGGCCTCGACCAGCTCGCAGGGAACTTCGCGCGCGAGCGCATGATGAAAGCGGAGGCGGAGCGGCGCGAGTTCGCCACCCGGCTCGGCAACGCGCTCGAGATGGCGGAGACCGAGGTCGACGTGCTCGACGTGCTCGAGCGCACGCTGCACCGCTCGGTGCCCGACCTGTCGACGGAGCTGTTGCTCGCCGACAACAGTCACTCGCACCTCGAGCGCATGCTCGTCGCCAGCCCGGACGGTGCCGCGCCCGACTGCCCGGTGGCGGAGCCGCACCAGTGCGTCGCCGCGCGCGGCTCGCGCACGATGGTGTTCGCCGACAGTGAAGAGATCGACGCCTGCCCGAAGCTGCGTGACCGACCCGGTGGCGCGTGTTTCGGCGTGTGCGTCCCCGTCGCGATCGCGGGACGGTCGGTCGGGGTGCTGCACATCGCGGGCCCGGTCGAGAACGTCCCCGACGACGACATCGTCACGCGCGTCGAAGCGATGAGCCACCTCGTGGGCACCCGGCTCGCGATGGTGCGTGTGCTCAACGAGCGTGAGTTCCAGGCGTCGACCGACCCGCTGACCGGCCTGCTCAACCGCCGCATGCTCGAGAACCACGCGCGCGCACTGCGGCTCCAGCAGCGTCAGTTCACCGTGGCCATGGGTGACCTCGACCTGTTCAAGAAGCTCAACGACGCGCACGGCCACGACACCGGCGACCGCGCCCTGCCGCGCCTTCTCCGGAGTGCTGCGCGCGACGCTGCGCGAGGAGGACCTTGCCGGTCGGTACGGCGGCGAGGAGTTCCTGATCCTGCTGCCCGACTGCGACCCCGCCACCGCGCACGCGGTGCTCGAGCGCGTGCGCACCGACCTCGGCCCGACCATCCTGCAGGGCGGACTCCCGGCGTTCACCGTCAGCTTCGGCGTCGCGGCCGACGATCCCGACGTGCCGCTCGACGAGATCGTCGCCCGTGCCGACACCGCGCTCTACCAAGCGAAGGAAGCTGGCCGCGACCGCATCGTCGAGTTCGGGACTCCCCACCTCGTCCCGCGAGCAAGTGTCGGTCGAGTGTGAAATAGCCGCCTGAACTGCCACGTGCTCGCGCGTTTCGACACTTGAACCGGTCATTGGCCGTCGGAGTACGGTGACGGCCGCATGGATCTGAGGTACACGGCCGAGCAGGACGCGTTCCGCGCCGAGGCGCGCGCGTGGCTCGAGGCCAACGTACCGTCGTCGCCGTTGCCGAGCTTCGACACCGAGGTTGGCTTCGCGCTCCACCGCGAGTGGGAGCGCAAGCTCTCGGAGGGCCGGTGGTCGGCGGTCTCGTGGCCCGAGGAGTACGGCGGCCGCGGCGCCGACTACATCCACTGGCTGATCTTCGAAGAGGAGTACTACCGCGCCGGCGCGCCCGGCCGCGTGAACCAGAACGGCATCTTCCTGCTGGGCCCCACGATCATGGAGGTCGGCACGCCCGAGCAGAAGGCGAAGTTCCTGCCGACCATGGCGTCGAGCGAGATCGTGTGGGCGCAGGCGTGGAGCGAGCCGAACGCCGGATCCGACCTCGCGTCACTGCGCTCCACCGGCGCGCTGAGCGATCGCCCTGATGGTGGAGGCACCGAGTGGGTGCTCAACGGGCAGAAGATCTGGGCGTCGCGTGCGGTGTGGGCCGACTGGTGCTTCGGGATCTTCCGCACCGATCCCGAGTCGGAGCGCCACCGCGGGCTCACGTTCATCCTCGTCCCGCTCGACTCGCCCGGCGTGACCGTGCGGCCCATCGCACAGCTCGACGGCGACACCGGGTTCGCGGAGATCTTCTTCGACGACGTGCACGTGCCGGTCGAGAACACCCTCGGTGAGGTGAACCAGGGTTGGCGCGTCACCATGGCCACCGCAGGGTTCGAGCGCGGCGTGAGCCTGCGCAGCCCGGCGCGCTTCAGCGCCACCGCGGACCGCCTCGTGCAGCTGTGGCACGAGCAGGGCGATCCGTCCGACAGCGCGGTGCGCGACGCGGTCGTCGACGCGTGGATGCAGGCCGAGGGCTACAAGCTGCACACGTACATGACGGTCACGCACATGCTCGACGGCGGCACCATCGGCGCGGAAGCGAGCCTCAACAAGATTTTCTGGAGCGAGATGGACGTGCGCATGCACGAGATCGCGCTCGATTTGCTCGGCCCCGAAGCCGAGCGTATGAGCGGCGCGTACGAACGGTGGGTCGACGGCTTTCTGTTCTCACTCTCGGGCCCGATCTACGCGGGCACCAACGAGATCCAGCGCAACATCATCGCCGACCGCGTCCTCCAACTGCCGCGGGGTCTCTGATGCGGTTCGCGTTCACCGACGACCAGCAGCTCTTCGCCGAGGGCCTGCGCGACCTCCTCGCCAAGGAGTGCACACCCGCGCACGTGCGCGCGGCGTGGGAGGAAGGCACGGGTCACGACGCCGCGCTGTGGTCGCACCTCGGGGAGATGGGCGTGCTCGGCGTGCTCGTACCCGAGGAGCAGGGCGGCTTCGGCGGCACCGACGTCGACGTCGTGCTGTTGCTGGAGGAGCTCGGCAAGGCCGCGGCGCCCGGTCCCATCGTCGAGCACACCGCCGTCGTCGCGCCCACGCTCGCGGGCACGGACCTCGCGGGCGGCCTCGCCGACGGGTCGGTGATCGCCACCGCCGCGCTCGACGGTTCGCCGTACGTCCCGCACGCGCAGGTCGCCGACATCGTCCTGGTGCCCGGGGGAGTGGCGCGCGCCGAGGGTGCGACCCTCACCGATGTCGACGGCATCGATCAGGGTCGCCGCATCTT
The DNA here is from genome assembly GCA_963721435.1 of uncultured Actinomycetes bacterium. Classification (GTDB taxonomy): domain Bacteria; phylum Actinomycetota; class Acidimicrobiia; order IMCC26256; family DASPTH01; genus CAVRJC01. The sequence continues at coordinate 28,746 of CAVRJC010000012.1, read as the reverse complement.
CGCCGTCGACGGCATGACCGTCGAGCCGGTCGCGTTCGACGCCGACCTCGCGTTCGACCGGGGCGCGCTCGCGTCCGCCGCGTTCCTCGTGGGGCTCTCGGAGCGCATGATCGACGTCGCGGCCGAGTACGCGCGGCAACGTGAGCAGTACGGCAAGCCGATCGGCGCGTACCAGGCGGTCAAGCATCTCCTCGCCGACGCGCTGCAGAAGGTCGAGTTCGCCAAGCCCGCGGTGTACCGCGCCGCGTGGTCGATCACTGTCGACGAGCCGACGCGGGCGCGTGACGTCTCGATGGCGAAGGCCTTCGCGAGCGACGCCGCGTACCGCGCCAGTCGCAGCGCGATGCAGGTGCACGGTGCGATCGGCTACACGTGGGAAGCCGACCTCCAGCTCTGGATGAAGAAAGCATGGGCGCTGCAACGCGCGTGGGGTGACGCGACGTTCCACCGTCGGCGCGTTGCCGACTCCGTGCTCGGAAGCGCGTGAGTCAGTCGCGCGCGTCCAGCAGGTGGAGGCGGTGGGCCATGCCTGCGAGCACGCGGTCGCGGAACGCCTCTTCGGTGAGTGCCTCCCGGAACGCGGGCAGTGACAGCACGGCCAGTGACAGCTCGGTCGCCGCGACGATCGTGGCGTTGCGCGGCGCCGGATCGAAGAGCGCGAGCTCCCCGAAGAAGTCTCCCGGCCCGAGTGCCCCGACCTCCCGTGAGCCTCGTGTGACCTGGGCTTCGCCCTTCAGCACCACGAAGAACTCGCGGGCATCGGTCTCGCCCTCCCGGATGACGGTGTCGCCCGGTGCCGCGGTGCGGATGGTGGTGGCACCGGCGAGCTGCATGAGCTCGTCGGGCGTGCACTCGCTGAAGATCGGGACCTTGGCGAAGCTGATCTCGAGGTACGTCATCTCCGCGCTGCCATCGGCGGCTGCGCCGGTATCGGACGACGCGCTCTCCTGCGTGCGCTTCAACATCAGTCGCTGCCTTTCGCGTGTTGGCGGATGAAGTCGTCGACGCGCGCTTGCGCGCGGCGGCCCATCTCGGTGGGGGAGCCGGTCACGCCGTGCGGGCCGTACGGGTATACCGCGAGCTCGGTCGCGTTGCCGGCGAGCTCCCAACGCCGGGCCATGAACACCGAGTCGTCGAGCAGCGTGTCGCCGGTGCCGACGGTGAACAGCGCCGGGCACAGGCCGCGCAGGTCGGCGAACAGCGGTGACACGTCGGGGGCGCGCAGGTCGTCGACGCCGGTGAAGTATCCCTGCACGGGGTTGCTCGGCGCCGCGGCGAGGATGTCGTGCTCGGGCGCGGGCAGGGTGCGGCTCGGCGTGCCCACCATGTCGTAGACGCCGCAGTTGAGGTTCGCGCCGCGGACGCGCGCCATGGCGTCGTGCCGGTCGCGCAGGCGCAGGATGGTGACCGCGGCGATGTGCGCGCCTGCGCTCTCGCCTCCGATCAGCAACCGGTCGCTGCCGAGCTCGGTCGGCCGCGTGCTCGAGCAGCCACGCGGCGACAACTTCGCAGTCGTCGTGTCCGCTCGGGTACGAGTGCTCCGGGGCCATGCGGTACTCGGGGCTCACGATCGCGACGTTGCACTCCTGGGCCATCCGCCAGTTGGTGGGATCGTTGCTGGCCCGGTTGCCCATCATGAATGCGCCACCGTGGATCGGCGAGGTACACCGCGTCGACGGTGTCGGGCACGAACAGCCGGAGCGTGATCTCGTCCCCGTCAGGGCCCGGGATGGTCCGCTCCGTTGCCTCCTCGACCAGCGGCTGCCCGAACACGCCGCCGGGCTCCATCATCGAACGCACCTGGGCGAGCAGGTCGCCGTCGGGATCGAGCTGCTGCGCGAACTCCCGTGAGCGTGCCGCGGTCTCTGCGTTCGCGGCGCGTACTTCTTCGACGAACGCCTCGAGCTCGGGATCGACCAGCGGCATCGGTTCAGGATCCCACACGCGGCCGGCCGGCGCTGCGGCGCACCAGCCAGCGTCGGATCTCGTCGGCACCCCAGACGATGAACGGGAACGGCAGCATGAGAAGCAGGGCGTCGACGCTCACGGCCGCGGTCCGGAAGATGTCTTGGAACAGCGGGATGTAGGTGATGACGCCCGCGAACGCGAGCTCGAACGCAATGCCCCAGAGCAGCATCGGGTTGGACAGCACGCCGATCGACCGCAACGCGGCGTGCTCGGTGCGAGCGGCGAACGCGGTGCCGACCTGGCAGTACACGATGGCGAGGAACGTCGTCGTCGTCGCCTGCATGTAGGCGTGGTGGAGCGGCGAGCCGGCGCCGGTCGGGTCGCCGGGGCTCCAGCCCGCCTGCACGAGCGTGATGAAGAAGGCGGCCATCGCGAGCCCGGCCGAGATGAGCCCGACGAAGAGCCACGCGCGCACGAGCATCGGTGCGTCGATCACTCCCTGAGAGCGAGGGCGCGGCGGCTGCTCCATGATCCCGGGCTCCGCCGGCTCGCGACCGAGCGCGAGTGCCGGCAGCGTCTCGGTCCCCAGATCGATGGCGAGGATCGCGAGGACCGTGAGCGGGAGCGGAACGAGCCCGCCGGAGAGCGCGAACACGAGGAACGGCACGACCTCCGGTGTCGTGTGAGCGAAGATGTAGAAGACGAACTTCCGGACGTTCGCATAGACCCGGCGCCCTTCGCTCACCGCCGCCACGACGGTCGCGAAGTTGTCGTCGGTGAGGATCATCGTGGCGGCCTCGCGTGCGACGTCGGTGCCGCCACGTCCCATTGCGACGCCGATGTCGGCGTTGCGCAGCGCCGGCGCGTCGTTGACGCCGTCGCCGGTCATCGCGACGACGTCGCCCCGCGAGCGGAGGGCGTCGTCGATGCGGAGCTTGGCTTCCGGCGAGGTGCGGGCGAAGACGATCTCGCCCGGCTTGGCGAGCAGCTCGTCCAGCTCCCGCTCCGTCATCTCGTCCAGGTCGCGGCCGACGATCGTGGTCAGGCCGCCGGCACCGATTCCGATCTGGCGTCGCCACGTGCGCTGCCGTCAGCGGGTGGTCGCCGGTGACGACCATGACGCGGATCCCCGCAGCGTGGCACCGCGAGACTGCTTCGGGTACTTCGGTGCGGGGCGGGTCGAACAAGGCGACCGTGCCCAGATAGCACAGCGACCGTTCGGCGACGGAGCGTTCGTCGGGCACGTCGTCGGCCCGGCGTCGCGCAACGGCCAGGATGCGGAGCCCGAGGCGGGCGCGCGCGTCGATCGTCTCGTCGAGCGACTCGCGGATCGCTGATGTCAGCGTTCGCTCGCGACCGTCTGCGGCCATCACCGTCGAGCATCGAGGAAGCAGCGTCTCGGGGGCGCCTTTCGTGTGCACCCAGAGACCGTCGTCCGTCTCGTCGACGGTGGACATCAGCTTGATCGAGGGATCGAAGTGAAACTCGCGGCGACGGTGTTCGTCGCGCGTGGAGGTTCGCACGTCATGCGCCGAGCCACACTGCGGCATCGAGCAGTGCGATCTCGGTGGGATCGCCGCTCGGGCCGGACTCGCCGCCGGAGGCGAGGTCGGCGTTGTTGCACGTGGCGACGGTCGCGGCCAACGCACGGAGCGCGGCATCGTCGTGCTCGACGGGAGCGTCGTCGGTGGCGATGTCGACGTCGTCCTTCCAGTGTGGCGGCGGAGACGGCCCGCATCCGGTTCTCGGTGAGCGTGCCCGTCTTGTCGGTGCAGATGACGCTCGTCGACCCGAGTGTCTCGACCGCGCTGAGCCGCTTGACGAGCGCGCCCCGCCGCGCCAGGACGCGAACACCGAGCGCGAGCGCCAGCGTGATGGTGGGGAGCAGGCCCTCGGGGACGTTCGCCACGATGAGGCCGACCGCGAACACCGCGGCGTCGGAGAAGGGCAGGCCGGCGAGCATGCCGAGGGGCAGGAACGCCAGGCCGATGACGACCGCGACGACGGCGATGAGCCGGGCCACGCGTCGAACCTGGTGCTCGAGTGGGCTCTCGTCCTGCTCCGGGCGCTGCGACGAGCGCGGCGATCCTGCCGAGCTCGGTGTGCATGCCGGTCGCGAACACGAGGGTCCGCGCGGCCCCGCCCGTGCAGTTCGTGCCGCTGAACACGAGGTCGCGCGCCTGGAGGAACGGGACCGTCGTGTCGACCAGGTCGGCGGAGCGGTACACGGGCATGGATTCGCCGGTCAGCGCCGACGTGTCGACCTCGAGCGCGCCCGACAGCAGGCGTGCGTCGGCGGAGATCTTGTCTCCTTCGGCGATCTCGAGGATGTCGCCGGGCACGAGCTCGCGCGCCGGGATCGATCGCCGAGCACCGTCGCGTACCACCGTCGCCCGTTGCGGGAGGTAGGCCGCCAGGGCTTCGACTGCCCGTTCGGCTTCCTGCTCCTGCACGAACGCGAACGTCGCGTTCGCGGCGATCACGGCGACGATCGCCGCGGCGACCGCCGGCGATCCCGATGCCCAGGCGAGCACCGCGGCGGCGGCGAGCAGCATCGCCAGCGGATGCGTGAGCTGCCGAACGACCTCGCGCCACCACGCGCGATTCGCGGTCCGCTGCAGCTCGTTGGTGCCGTAGGCGACGAGGCGCCGTTCGGCCTCGCGTTGCGACAACCCTGCAGGGCGAGATCGGAGGTCGCGTAGCAACCGTCCACTCGGCTCTCTGGGGTCGATTGCACCCTCGGGCGAGTCCGTCACGTTGATCAAGCCTGACGTATTTCGGAGGCGCTCGCCCAGGGCCGGACGACCCCGGACGCGCGCGAAGGGACCTTGGTCTCTATGCGCGGGCTTCGGCTTCGGCGCACGCTGGTCTGGTCAGCCACAAGCGAGGAGGTCAGGCATGGCAGAGATCGAGAAGGCGACGAAGACCAAGACCGCGCCCGCGGCACGCGAGGCCGACGCCGGCGATTGGTTCGACCGGTGGTTCGCCGACTGGCCGAGGCCCGGATTCTGGCCGGAGCTGCGCCGGAGCTTCGGTGAGAGCATGGACCCGCTCCGGGTCGAAGAGTTCATCGAAGGCGACCAGATGGTCGTGCGCGCGGAGATGCCGGGCATCGACCCGGACAAGGACGTCCAGATCACCACGAGCGACCACACACTGCACCTCCGGGCCGAACGGCGTCAGGAGACCAAGACGGAGGAGAAGGGCGCGTATCGCAGCGAGTTCCACTATGGGAGCTTCTCCCGGACCGTGCAGCTCCCGGTCGGTGCGACCGACAAGGACGTCAAGGCCACCTACAAGGACGGCATCCTCGAAGTGCGGATTCCCATCGACCGCAAGCAGGCAGAAGCCAAGAAGATCCTGATCGAGCGGGCGTGAAGCAACTGTCCCGGGAGGGTGGAACCGAACATGCGTGACGAAGCGGTCCGGAATCTCGTGAAGCAGCCGCCGGTCGTGGTGTACCCGGAGTCGAACTTGCGCACGGTCGCACAGACCTTGGCGGAAGAATCGATCGGCGCGGTCGTGGTGCGCGGAACCCGCCCGCCGGGAGCGCCGGGGAGCCGCGCCGAGGGTGTGGTGTCCGAGCGGGACATCGTCCAGGCGCTCGCTGACGGCCACGATCCCGACCGCACGCGGGCACAAGACGTCATGACGTTGGATCTCGCGTCGGCGGGCCCGGAGGAGTCCGTGCTCGTGGTGGCGAAGCGGATGCTGGACAACGAGATCCGCCACATGCCGGTGATGACGGATGGCGTTGTCGTCGGTGTGATCTCGGAGCGCGACGTGCTCCGCGTGTTGGTCGACGAGCACGAGCTTCAGTGATTCGCATCGCGCGTCGGTGAACCGTGCTGCTCGGGGTCGTCGTGCGTGGGTCGAGGGAGGCCGGCCGCCTCGTAGGCCTCGCCCTCGTCGAGCGTCTCGGCCGCGAGCAGCCGTTCCGCGAGTCGGTCGAGGCTCTCTCGATGGGTCCGGAGGGTCTCGACCGCTTCCGCGTAGCACTCGTCGATGATGCGGCGGACCTCGGCGTCCATGATCTCGCGTGTCGCCGGTGATGGTCCCGAGCCGTCGAACACGAACTGCTCCTCCCCCGGGGGCGGGAGCATCGAGATCGGCCCGATCACGGGTGACATGCCCCAACGGCCGACCATCTGTCGGGCAATGGTGGTCACCATGCCCAGGTCGGCTTCGGCGCCGGTGGTGAAGTCGGCGAACACGAGCTCCTCCGCGGCCCGTCCTCCGAGCGCGCCGGTGATGCGCCCGCGCAGGTAGCTCGCCGAGTACCCGTAGCGGTCGGACTCGGGCGTCTGGAGCGTCGCCCCGAGCGCCTGCCCGCGCGGGATGATCGAGACCTTCCGGACCGGGTCGGCGCCGGTGGTGAGCATGCCGAGCAGCGCGTGGCCCGACTCGTGGTATGCGGTGCGACGCTTCTCCTCGGGTGTGATCATGATCTTGCGCGCGGTGCCGAGCACGATCCGCTCGAGCGCATCCGAGAAGTCGACGCTCTCCACGTGATCATGGTGACGGCGGGCGGCCAGCAGGGCGGCTTCGTTGACGAGGTTCTTGAGCTCGGCGCCGACCATGCCCGACGTCGTCGACGCAACGTCGTCGAGCGACACGGCGTCGGCGAGCGGGACATGTCGAGTGTGCACTTCGAGGATGCGCCGCCGGCCTTCCCGGTCCGGCGGGTTCACCACGATGCGCCGGTCGAACCTCCCCGCCCGGAGCAGGGCGGGGTCCAGGATCTCGGGCCGGTTGGTGGCGGCGAGCACGACCACACCCTCGTTGCCGGTGAAGCCGTCCATCTCGGTGAGGATCTGATTGAGCGTCTGCTCGCGTTCGTCATGACCGCTGAAGTTGATCGCGCCGCCGCGGGCGCGACCGATGGCGTCGAGCTCGTCGATGAAGATGATCGACGGCGCGACCTTCTTGGCCTGCTCGAACAGGTCGCGGACACGGCTCGCACCGACGCCGACGATCATCTCGATGAATTCCGACGCCGAGATCGACAGGAACGGGACCGCGGCTTCGCCGGCGACTGCTCGTGCGAGCAGCGTCTTGCCGGTGCCCGGCGCCCCGGTGAGGAGCACACCGCGCGGGATCTGCGCGCCCAGTCGTCGGAACCGATCCGGGTCCCTCAGGAACTCGACGATCTCCACGACTTCGGCCTTGACCTCGTCGATCCCGGCGACGTCCTCGAAGGTCGTCCGACTGCTGGCTTCCGGCTCGTACAAGCGCGCCCGTGACCGTCCGAATCCGCCGAGCCCGGCGCCGGCCGCTGCCATCCCGCGCCGGAACAGCCACACGAGCAAGCCGATGATCAGCAGCGTCGGTGCGAAGGCGAGGATGATCGCGCCCCAGGACGTGCCGGTCGACGGAGGCTCGGCGGTGACCTTCACGCCGCTGTCCAAGAGCTGCTGCACGAGGCGGTCGTTGGAGAACGCCGGGCGCTCGGTCTCGAAGTCCTTCACCTGCGTGACGGAACCGTCGTCGGCCCGGTAGCGGACCTTGTGGGTGAAGCTGCCGGTGATCGCGTCACCGGTCGTGGTGACCTTGGCGACGTTGTCGTCGACCACCTGCTGGTGCAAGAAGGAGTAGGGCACCGACGTCCGCGATACCGTGCCGGCGTCGACGAAGAACGACACGATCAGCACGTTCAGGGCGAGCACGAGGATGAGCGGCCACCACAGGCGGCGTGCGACCTCCCTCCAATGGGGAGGTCGGCGTCCTTCCTCGCCCTCGTCGTGACCCTCGGGCATCCCCTCGACGCGCCACGGCCGCGACCGACTGTGGTGCCGGTTGCCCTCGGGCGACGATGTGGGGGTGCGCGAAGGAGAAGGGGGGCGCGGTCCATTCGATTCTGCAGTCATCGCCTTCGGATTCTGCCCCCGCCGCGTCCGATCGGGCACGGCCGAAAGACCCGATCACGTCCACTCCGTCCGGGCGATTGGGACATTCGCCCCTGGTCGAGAATCGTCGGAGGGCGGATCATGGGCGTCGTCGTGGAACCCGCGTCGGAGGAGTTGCCGGATGCAGCGGATCGTTGTCGGAGTCGACGGGTCGGAGAACTCGCGGCTGGCGCTGGACTGGGCGGTCGCGGAGGCGCAGCTTCGGCACGCCTCCCTCGAGGTGGTGAATGCGTGGCAGCCGGCGTTCATCGTCGGTTTCGGCGCGTTGCCCGGCGGCGCTGCGGTGCAAGAGGGGCAAGCGTACGAGGAGGAAGCGCACCGTGTGCTCGACGAGATGACGGCGGGGGTGCACCCTGCGGATCCTTCGCTGCCGATCGAGAAGCTTGCCGTGCGGGGCTCGGGTGCGTGGGCGCTGCTCGAAGTGGCGAGGGGCGCAGACCTGATCGTGGTCGGTTCGAGGGGACGCGGCGGCTTCGCAGGGTTGCTCCTGGGCTCCGTGAGCCAGCAGGTCGCCCAGCACGCGGCATGCCCCGTCGTGATCGTGCCTTCGCCGTGACCCCGAGGATCGCGTGGTTCGGCGAGTTGACGGTCGACGACGCCGCCACCGCCGGCGGGAAGGGCGCCAATCTCGGCGAGCTCGTGGCCGCGGACCTGCCGGTACCCGAAGGGTTCGTCGTGACCGCCCAGGCGTATCTCGAGGCCATGGACGTCGCCGGCGTGCGTCGAGATCTGATGGACCGGGTGGCAACCGCGGACACCGACGACTCGTCACTCGCGCTGCTCGCCTCGGAGCTGCAGGATCTCGTCCACAAGGCGGGCATGCCCGAAGCGCTTCGGCGTGAGCTGCTCGACGCGTACCGGCGACTCGGCGCCGGTGCGTACGTCGCAGTCCGCTCGTCGGCGACGGGGGAGGACTCGGCCACCGCATCGTTCGCCGGAATGAACGAGTCGTTCACGAACGTGCGCGGCGAGGAAGATCTCGTGCGCCGCGTCGTCGATTGCTGGGCGTCGTTGTTCGGAGCGCGCGCGTGCGCGTACCGCGTCACGCAGCAGCTGACCGCCGAACCGGCGATCGCGGTCGTCGTGCAGCGGATGGTCGCGTCCGAGCGATCTGGAGTCATGTTCACCGCCGACCCTGCGACTGGCGACCGGTCGCGTGTCGTCATCGAGGCCGCGCTCGGGCAGGGTGAGGTCGTCGTCGGTGGCCAGGTCGAGCCCGACACCTACATCGTTGCCAAGGACGGCCCGGCGATCGTGGAGACCCGGATCGGGAGCCAGGCCTTCGAAGTCGTGCGCGGCGCCGACGGTCATGACGAGCGGGTCGAGCTCGATCCGCAGCGCGGGGCACGCGCGGTGTTGACGGACGACGAGGTGATCGCGCTGACACGGCTCGCGCTGCGAGTCGAGCGTCATTACGGGACGCCACAGGACACCGAGTGGGCCATCGAGAACGGGACGGTGTATCTCGTGCAGTCGAGGCCGATCACCACGCTCGGGCCGGAGAGCGGCGGCGTGGGGTCCGGCGCGGTCGCAGACCACGCGCCGGCGATCGTGACCGGGTTGGCTGCGGCGCCGGGCCTCGTCGCGGGGAGGGTGCGGGTCCTGCGCTCGCCGAGCGAAGGGAAGTTGCTCGAAGCCGGGGAGATCCTGGTGGCACCGATGACCAACCCGGATTGGGTGCCGGTGATCCGCCGCGCCGGCGCACTCGTCACCGACAGCGGTGGCACCACCTGCCACGCCGCGATCGTCAGCCGGGAGCTGGGCGTGCCCTGCATCGTCGGCGCGCGCCGCGCGACCGAATTGCTCCACGACGGCATGACCGTGACCGTCGACGCAACCCACGGTGCCGTCTACGAAGGCGATCGCGTCGCGGGGATGTCCGCGCCGACGGTGACCGCGAGGTCCTCTCCCGGCGACCGTGCCCACGCGGCACCGGAACCGGGAGCGGACGCGCTCGCCACCCGCGTCTACGTGAACCTCGCGATGCCGGACCAGGCCGAGCGGGTCGCGAGCATGCCCGTCGACGGTGTCGGGCTCCTGCGTGCCGAGTTCATGCTCACCGAGGCGCTCGACGGCGTGCACCCGCGGAAGCTGATCGCGGACGGCCGGGAGCGCGACCTGGCCGATCGGATGGAGGCTGCCCTCCTGCAGATCACACGCGCGTTCGCGCCGCGGCCCGTCGTCTACCGGACGATCGACTTTCGCAGCAACGAGTTCCGCGGGCTGACGGGAGGAGCCGAGTACGAGCCGGTCGAGGACAACCCGATGATCGGCTACCGCGGCTGCTACCGCTACGTGCGCGAGCCCGACCTGTTCCGGCTCGAGCTGCAGATCCTCGCGCGCGTGCGCGACGAGACGCCCAATCTCCACCTCATGATCCCGTTCGTGCGGACACGCTGGGAGCTCGAGACGTGCCTCGAGCTCGTCGATGCGAGCCCGCTCGGCAACCATCGCGGGCTGCACCGTTGGGTGATGGCCGAAGTCCCCTCTGTGGTGTACCGGATCCCCGAGTACGCGGCGCTCGGCATCGACGGCGTCTCGATCGGATCGAACGACCTCACGCAGCTCATGCTCGGGGTGGACCGCGACTCCGAGATCTGCGCGGAGCTCTTCGACGAGAGCGATGCCGCGGTGCTCGACGCGATCGAGCGCATCATCACCGCCGCGCGCGCGGCCGGGATCACGTCTTCGCTGTGCGGACAAGCACCGTCGAACCGGCCCGAGTTCGCGGAACATCTCGTGCGGTTCGGGATCGACTCGATCTCGGTGAATCCCGACGCGGTGCCCGCGGCGCGGCAGGCGATCGGCGCCGCCGAGCGTCGTGTCATCCTCGACGCCGCGCTCGACGTCGAGCGATAGCGGTGCGCGTCGTCGTCGCGCTCGGCGGCAACGCGCTGGTGCGGCGCGGCGAGCCGGTGGATGCCGAGCACCAGCGCCGGAACGTGGGGATGGCGGCGAAGGGGCTCGCTGACATCGCGACGGAGCACGCGCTCGTCGTGACCCACGGCAACGGGCCGCAGGTCGGGATGCTCGCGCTGCAGAGCCAAGCTCTGCCGGGAACCGCGCCCTCCCCACTCGACGTGCTCGGCGCCGAGAGCGCGGGCATGATCGGTTACGCCCTCGAGCAGGGGCTGCGCAATCTCCTGCCCGGTCGGGAGTGCGCCACGCTGCTCACGCAGGTCATCGTGTCGGAGCAGGATCCCGCGTTCCGTCACCCCACGAAGCCCATAGGCCCGCGGTACACGAGCGAGGACGCGGCGCGTCTCGGCCGCGAGCTCGGTTGGCAATTCGCGGACGAGAACGGTGGGCGGCGCCGCGTGGTCGCGTCGCCGTGCCCGCTCGAGCTCGTCGAACGCGACACGATCGTGCTGCTCGTCGACGCGGGCGTCATCGTGGTGTGCGCGGGCGGCGGCGGGATCCCCGTGGTGGTCGAAGCGGGGGTCGGGCTGCGCGGCGTCGAAGCAGTCATCGACAAGGATCGATCGGCCGCGCTGCTCGCGCGCGCGACGGGTGCTGATGCGTTGCTCCTTCTCACCGACGCCGAGGGTCTGTACGTCAACTGGGGGACTCCGGAGGCGAAGCTCGTGCGGCGGGCTCACCCGGACGCGCTGCGCAGGCTCGCCTTCGACGCGGGGTCGATGGGCCCCAAGGTCGAAGCGGCCGTCGACTTCGCAGCATCGGCGACGGGCCGGCCCGGGACGAGATGGGCGGCGATCGGCGCGATCGAGGATGCCGCCGCGGTGCTCCGCGGCGAGCGGGGCACGACGATCAGCACGCGGACGGAGGGGATGGAGCTCATCCCTCCGGATTGGTCGGGCGCTCCCTGACGGGGTGGTCGGCTCCCCGGGCGTCGAGCACCTGTTGCAGGAGCGGGGCGAGCACGTCGGCGAGGTCCGGGTGGCCGATCTCGCGGAGCTCGTAGGTGGCGCGCCGCAGCGGGTGCCCGGGATCGAGCAACCGCCCGAGGTCGATGGGTGTCCCCGTGACCACGACGTCGCACTCGACCGCGCGGATGGTCTGCGCCAGGTCGTCGAGCTGTTCGGGCGAGTAGCCCATCGCCGGGAGTACCGGCCCGATACGCGGATACCGCTCGAACGTTTCGGCGATGGAGCCGACGGCCCACGGTCGCGGGTCGACGATGACCCCGGCACCGCCGGCGCGCGCCGCAACCGTCCCCGCGCCGAACGGCATGCCGCCGTGGGTGATCGTCGGGCCGTCCTCGATCACCAGCACCCGACGACCGAGCAGGTCGGGACCCGGTGCGAGCGTGACCGGTGAGTCGGCCTGCACGACGGCGGCGCGGGGATTCATCCCGGCGACCGTCGCAAGGAGTTGGGAGACCGCGTCCGGCGACGCAGTGCCGACCTTGTTCACGACCACGACGTCGGCCATCCGGAGGCAGGTCTCGCCGGGATGGAAGCGCTGCTCGTCGCCCACTCGGAGCGGGTCGGCGACGACGACGAGTAGATCGGGTACGAGGAACGGGAAGTCGTTGTTGCCGCCGTCCCACACGATGACGTCGGCCTCCGCCGACGCCAGCTCGACGATGGCGCCGTAGTCGACACCCGCGTACATGACCATCCCGAGCGCGACCGGGAGCTCGTACTCCTCCCGCTCCTCGATCGTGGGATCGGCGGCGTCGATGTCGGCGAGTGTCGCGAACCGCTGCACCCGCATCCGTTCCAGGTCGCCGTACGGCATGGGGTGGCGCACGAGCGCGACCCGTTGGCCCGCGTCGAGCAACAATCGGCCGAGACGGCGACTCGTCTGGCTCTTGCCCGCGCCCGTCCGAGTCGCGCACACCGCGACGACGGGCTTGAGGCAGCGCAACATCGTTGCGCGCGGCCCGAGCAGCGTGAAGTCCGCGCCCGCGGCGAGCGCGATCGACGCGCGGTGCATCAATTCCTCGTGGGAGACGTCGGAGTAGGCGAAGACGACCTCGTCGATGTGCTCGCGCTGCACGATCTCGGCCAGGTCGTGCTCGGGGACGATCGGGATCCCGTTCGGATACTGGTGTCCGGCGAGCGACGGGGGATAGGTCCGCGCGTCGATCCCCGGGATCTGCGCGGCGGTGAATGCCACGACCCGGGATTCGGGATCGTCGCGGAAGACGACGTTGAAGTTGTGGAAGTCGCGCCCGCCCGCGCCCATGATCACGACCCGCCGCACAGTGGCGTTCCTAGCACGCGACGGTGGCCGCTCCGTGACCTTCGGCCCTAGGGATGCGCGGCGAAGGCGAGCAGGCTGGGCGAGACGACGCGTCGACGGTCGACCGGGACGGAGAGAACATGAGCAAGGTGTCGTGAGACGTCGAGCTCGTGCAGCACTCCGATCCGGCCCGTGAGCGGCTGGAACGCCTCGCACATCGTGTGGAATCTCAGCACGCCCGGCTGCGAGCCGGTGGAGACCATGAATGGAAGCACGGCGATCGGACCGCGTCGCGGCCCGCGTACTTCCCGCGTCCCGTGGAAGCGCGCGAGCATGCCACGCAGCTGCTCGACGACGGCGAGCTGCCGTTCCTGTTCTTCGTGGACCCCGAGAGCGGGCGCGGTCAGGTTCTCTCTCGGCGCTACGACGGGCACGACGGGCTCATCGTCCCAGCCGACGCATTCACCTGACGACAATCGCAAAGGAGACGTTGGTGCGCGCAATCGAGGCAATCAGGAAGCGAATGGTGAGCGTTCCCCCGGATGCGACGTTGTCACATGCCGCCGGGGTCATGGAGAGCGCGAACGTTGGTGCATTGGTCGTGCTCGACGGCGAACGTCTTGCCGGCATCGTGACGGATCGTGACATCGTCGTGCGTGGTGTCGCGCGCAAGTTGCCCGCCGACGCGCGGATCGACGCGGTCATGACCACCGAGGTCGTCACGATCCATGCGGACGCCGACCTGCGCACCGCCCTGCCGATACTCAGCAGTCACGCCTGCCGGCGACTGCCGCTGGTGAGAGACGATCGGGTCGTGGGGATGCTGACGGTCGACGACCTGCTCGTCGACTTGATCACCGACCTTGGTGCGGTGGCGCGCCCGATCACCGGTGAGATCATCTTCGGTCATCACGAAACACCCGTGCCCGACCGGCCTCGCTGACGCCGTTTGCCCAGGTGGGAGGAGGTGCAATGACCGACTCGGCGAACGTGCGGCTCCCCGCGGGAGTACGGGAGACCCACATCTCGACGGTCTTCTTCCTCGGAGATCGTGTCTACAAGCTGAAGAAGCCGGTCACGCTCGACTTCCTCGACTTCTCGACCGTCGAAGCGCGGGAGAAGATGTGTCACCGGGAGGTGGCGTTGAACCGGCGACTGGCGCCCGACGTCTACCTCGGTGTGGCCGAGGTGCGCGACGTCGACGGGCGCACTCTCGATCACCTGGTCGTGATGCGCCGAATGCCGGACGAGCGCCGGCTCTCGACCCTCGTGCGCCAGCAGCCCGTCGACGAGTGCCTGCGTGAGGTGGCGCGGATCGTCGCCACGTTCCATGCGCAGACAGAGACCTCGGCGGTCATCGCCGCCGCGGGCTCCGTCGAGAACACCCGCGCGAGATGGGAATCGAGCTTCGCCACGATGGCGCCCTTCGTGGGCTCCGTGCTCGATCCGGACATCGCGGGTGCGGTCGAGGAGCTCGCGCTCCGCTACCTCGACGGTCGTGGGCCGCTCTTCGCGCAGCGCGTGGAACAGCAGAAGGTGCGGGACGGTCATGGCGACCTGCTCGCCGACGACGTCTTCTGCCTCGACGACGGGCCCCGCATCCTCGATTGCATCGAGTTCGACGACCAACTCCGCTACGGCGACGTGCTGGCGGACGTTGCCTTCCTCGCGATGGACCTCGAACGTGTCGGTGCCGCGGATGCCGGTGCGCGGTTCCTTGCGTGGTACCGCGAGTTCGCGGGAGAGACGTATCCGGAGACGCTGGCGCACCACTACATCGCGTACCGGGCCCACGTGCGAGCGAAGGTGGCGTGCCTGCGCGTTGCCCAAGGCGACGCGACGGCCGCCGACGATGCCCGCCTGCTGCTCCAGCTGACCTCCGAGCGCCTCCTGCGGGGTCGCGTGGGGCTCACGCTGGTCGGCGGCCTGCCCGGCACCGGCAAGTCCACGTTGGCCGCCGGCCTGGGCGATCGGATGGGATGGGTCGTGTTGCGGTCGGATGAGCTGCGCAAGGACCTCGCCGGCGTCGGCCACACGACGCACGGGCGCGACGCGTATGGCCAGGGCCTGTACGACGAGCGCGCGACCGCCGCGACGTATCGATCACTGCTCGAGCGCGCGCGGGGACTGCTCGAACGCGGTGAGCCGGTGATCCTCGATGCATCCTGGACCGATCCGCGCTGGCGTGAGGAGGCGAAGGCCCTGGCGAACGACACTGCCAGCGATCTGCACGAGTTGCGCTGCGTCGCGCCGGTCGACGTGGCGCGCGCGCGCCTGGCGGTTCGGGCGAGTGCCGGCACCGATCCCTCCGACGCGACCAGCGAGATCGCAGCACGTATGGCGGCGGACAGTTCTCCGTGGCCGACGGCCACCGTGATCGACACATCGTGCTCACCCGAAGACGCGCTGACCGCCGGGTTCGGGGCGATCATGCGACCACGGGGTGAGCAGCGGTAGCTCGGTCGCGCTCGTCCCGGTCGAAACCGAAGGAGTAGGCCGGTCACCGCTTCTCGTAGCGGCCCGTCTTCTCCTGCAGGATGATGCGGTACAACACGGCGGACTCGGGGGTGCGTTCGCGTCCGTGTCCTTCGGATCCGATGGCCGATGTCTCCGCGACGTCGGGATGGGCGGTCGCGCTGGTCACAAGGGGTGCGAGCCGGTTCACGAGCAGTTCGAGCGCGTGTTGCGCGTCGTCGCCGGCGAGCTGCTGGAACTCGCCGAAGGCGATCACGCTCCGCCAGTTCGCGAGGTCGTCGACCTGTTCCACCTCGAAGCAGACGAAGGGGTTGGCTCGCATCATGTGGAGCTTCTGGCCCTCGACGCTGTGGCCGTAGACCGCATCGCCGTCGTACGCGTACGTGATCGGCACGACGTACGGCCGACCCGCATCGTGGCAACCGATCCGCCCGACGACCTCGGCGCGGAGCACCGCCTCGACCTGGTCGTCGTCGAGCTCACCGAGCATCGGACGCGTGCTCTCTGCCCTCGTCCGGCGCGAAGGTGAGCTGCATGATCCGAGCGTGTCGGGCTGCTTCGCTCGTGGCCAGGGCCGAAGGTCACAAGGTCCGCGGCTCAGTGGGGCGCGGTGTGAGATCGCAGGTAGTCGACACAACCGGCGAACGTGCGGAGATGCGGGTAGTCGCGCTCCGGGATGTCGACACCAGTTGCTGCTTCCAGGTCGACGACGAAGTTGAGGAAGTCCATCGAATCGATGTCGAGCTCCTCGTGGATGTCGACATTCGGATCGAGCTCCTCGAGGTCGGCTTCCGGGGCAATCCGCGAAAGCGCCACGCGCACGATCTGGTCGATGTCAGCTGCGATCACAGTGATCCCGGGTCCTGGAGGCGGTGATCGATCGCGTTGAGGAAGCGGGCACCGGTGTGCCCATCGCTGGCGCGGTGGTCCGCGGCGAGTGTCGTCGAGATCACCGGGCGGATGCCGATCATGCCAGCGTGCGCCCACGGTCGGTCCGCGATCTTGCCGAAACCCACGAGCGCGACCTGGGGCGGGTAGATCACCCCGTAGACGGAGGCGACGCCTTGCTCGCCCAGGTTCGTGACCGTGATCGTCGAATCTGACATCTCGGAGCTTCGCAGGCGACCCGAGCGCGTGCGCGTGACGAGATCCCGCAGATCGTGCTGGAGCTCATCGATCGACTTCTGGTCGGCGTCGTGGATCGCCGGCGCGATGAGCCCGCCTCCGCGCAATGAGATGGCGACCCCGACGTGCACCGCGTCCGCCGGGTGCATGCGGCCGTCGGCCCACGTGCCGTTCAGCCCGGGAACCGTGCGCGTGGCCAGCGCGACGGCCCTGATCAACAGCACCGCGGGCAGCAGGCGTTCACTGGCGGGACGCTCGCGGTTGGTCTCGTCGAGCCACGAGCGTGCCGCCGCGAAATCGACGTCGGTGCCCAGGTAGTAGTGGGGAATCTCGCGCTTCGACCGTGCCATCAGCCGTGCGATCGCGTCACGCATCGCCGACGTGCGACTCTCCATCCGCGCCAGGTCGTCGTCCGGCGTCGGTTGCGGCGTTTCCCGTGTGCTCGCCGCCGCCTCGATGTCGGCGCGGGTGATGGCACCGCCCGGTCCGCTGCCGTGCACACCGTCGAGATCGACGTTCAGATGCTTGGCGAGCCGTCGCAGGATCGGCGAGGGTGGGCGCTCACTCGTGCTCACCGCGTGCTCGCCCGCAGCGACGGGCGGCGGCAGGGGCTCGGGCGGCGGTACCGGTTCGGGTGGAGGCGTCGGCTCGGCTGGAGGCGTCGGCTCGGGTGGGGGCGTCGGTTGGGGCGGGGGAACCGGCTCGCGTTGTTGCTCGGTTCCGGCCACGGTCGCCAATGGCGTTCCGACCGGCACCTTCTCACCGGTCGGGACGAGGATCCGGTCGATCACACCGTCCTGGAAGATCTCGACATCGACGTCGGCCTTGTCGGTGTCCACGACCGCGACGATGTCACCGTGATGCACGTGGTCGCCGGGCTTCACGAGCCACTCGATGACCGTGCCGGCCTCCATGTCGGCGCCGAGTGACGGCATCCTGAACTCATCCATCGGCCCGGATCACCTCCCTCGCCGCGGCGGCGATTGCCCCCGGGTCTGGGAGTGCGGCGTCTTCGAGGTGCTTCGCGTACGGCATGGGCACTTCCGCACTGCAGACGCGCGCGACCGGAGCGTCGAGATCGTAGAACGCCTGCTCCATGATGCGCGCGCTCACCTCCGCGGCGATGCTGCCGCTGCGCCATCCTTCGTCGACCAGCACGACGCGATGGGTACGGCGCACGCTGCCGACGATCGCGTCCGTGTCGAGGGGGCGGAGCACGCGCAAGTCGAGGACCTCCGCGTCGATGCCGTCGGTGGCGAGCTCGTCGGCTGCCGCCATCGCGTGCCGCACGGTGCCGCCGTACGTGATGAGTGACACGTCGTGCCCGGGGCGTCGGACCGCGGCGCGCTCGATGTCGACGGCTCCCGCGTCGGGATCCCACTCTCCTTCGAGGCCGTAGAGGCCGCCGTGCTCGAAGATCAGTACCGGGTCGGGATCCTCGACCGCGGCGAGGAGCATCCCGTGGGCATCGGCGACGGTCGCGGGCGTGAGCACCTTGATCCCGGGGATGTGCGCGTACCACCCGTCGAGGGAATGCGAGTGCTGGGCCGCGAGCTGTCGACCGGCTCCGGTTGTCATGCGGATCACGATGGGTACGTGGAACTGGCCCCCCGACATGTACCGCAGGGTTGCCGCATTGTTGAGGATCTGATCGAGCGCGAGCAGGCTGAAGTTCACCGTCATGATCTCGACGATCGGGCGCATCCCACCCAGTGCGGCGCCGATACCGGCTCCCACGAACGCCGACTCCGACAACGGCGTGTCGCGAATGCGCTCCGGCCCGAATTCGTCCAGCAGCCCCTTGGTGACCGCGAAGCAGCCTCCGTAACGACCGACGTCCTCGCCCATCACGAAGACCCTCGAGTCGTGCTCGAGCGCGGTACGGATCGCGGATCGGATCGCCTCTCGGAATGTCGTGCGTGACGCGGGAGCGGTGACGGTCATGGCGCGGGCTCGGAGTACACGAAGCGGGTGAGATCCTCGACCGGTTCGAGAGTCCCCGCCTCTGCGAAGTCGACGGCGTGGTCGATCTCGTCCGCGACCGCCCGTTCCAGTGTCTCGAGGATCGAGTCGTCCAGGTACCCGAGCTCGCGGAGTCGCAACTCGCTCAGTGTGAGCGGATCGCGCTCCTTCCAGCGCTCGACCTCGGCCTTGTCGCGGTACAGCTCCGGGTCGTACATCGAATGCGCGCGGAACCGGTAGGTCTGCAGCTCCAGGAATTGCGGCCCTGCGCCGGCTCGTGCCGCGGCCACGGCGCGGTGAGCCGCGCGCTCCACTGCGAGCACGTCCATGCCGTCGACGGTCCAGGCCGGCATCTCGTAGCTCGCGGCCTTGACCGTGAGCTCGACCTCGGACTCGGAACGGTCCAGCGCGGTACCCATCGCGTAGAGGTTGTTCTCGCAGCAGAAGAGCACGGGGAGGCCCCACAGCGCCGCGAGGTTCATCGACTCGTGGAACTCGCCTTCGGCGACCGCGCCCTCACCGAAGAAGCACGCGGTGACGCGGGGCCGCGATTCCATCTTGTCGGCGAGGGCGAGCCCGACCGCGAGCGGGAGCCCGCCACCCACGATCGCGTTGCCGCCGTAGAAGCGCGTCGACGCGTCGAACAGGTGCATCGAGCCTCCGCGGCCGCGGCTGCATCCCTCGACCTTGCCGAACATCTCCGCCATGATCGAGTCGGCCGGCACGCCGCGCGCGAGTGCATGCCCGTGCTCTCGATACGTCGCGACGACCGCGTCTTCCGCGCCGAGTGCCTGCATGATCCCGACAGCGACGGCTTCCTCGCCGATGTAGAGGTGCATGAACCCGCGGATCTTGGTGGCGCTGTAGAGCTCGACGCAACGTTCCTCGAACCGGCGGATGCGCAGCATCTCGAGGTGGAGGTGGCGTGCGTGCTCCTGGTCGAGGTCGGGGCTCATGCTCCGAACTCCAGGGTCGAAAGATCGCCAACGGGTAGGCCCAGCTCGCGGGCGCGCAACAGCCGTCGCATGATCTTGCCGCTGCGGGTCTTGGGCAGGTCGTCGCAGAAATCGAGCTCCTTGGGGGCGATGGCAGCTCCCAGGCGCGCGCGGCCGTGGCCGATCAGCTCGAGCCGGAGCGCGTCGGTCGGCTCGTACCCGGGGCGCAACACGACGAACGCCTTCACCAGCTCGCCGATGACCGCGTCGGGCTTGCCGATCACTCCGGCCTCGGCGACGGCCGGGTGTTCCATGAGGGCGCTCTCCACCTCGAACGGGCCGATCAGGTGCCCGGCCGACTTGATGACGTCGTCTGACCGCCCGACGAACCAGAAGTAGCCGTCGGCGTCACGCATCGCGAGGTCGCCACTCAGGTACCAGTCGCCGACGAACGCTTTCGCGTACCGGTCCGGCTCACCGAGATAGCCGCGGAACATCGACGGCCATCCCCGTCGAAGCGCAAGCTCGCCTTCGACCATCGGCTCGGCGACGATCGTGGGCTCGCCGTCGTGCATGACCAGGTCGCCGTGCTCGTCGCGTCGGAGGATCGCGGCGTCGATCCCGGGTAACGGTCGTCCCATGGAGCCGGGGCGGATGTCCATCGAAGCGAAGTTGGCGATCATGATCCCCCCGGTCTCCGTCTGCCACCAGTTGTCGTGGATGGGGAGGCCCAAGGCCTCCTGGCCCCAACGCACCGCCTCGGGGTTGAGCGGCTCGCCCACGCTCGCGACGAACCGTAGGCACGGGAACTGGTGCTTCCGGGTCGCGTCGGTGCCGGCCTTCATCATCATCCGCACCGCGGTGGGCGCGGTGTACCAGACGCTCACCTGCTGGTCCTCGAGGATCGACAGCCAACGCTGCGCGTCGAACTCGCACTCGTCGACGATGCTGGAGACGCCGTTCGCGAGGGGCGACACGATTCCGTACGACGTGCCGGTGACCCAACCCGGGTCTGCCGTGCACCAGAACACGTCGTCGGGATGCAAGTCGAGCGCGTACTGGCCGGTCACGAGGTGGGCGAGCACCGCTTCGTGCGCGTGGAGGGCGCCCTTGGGGATGCCGGTCGTGCCGCTCGTGAAGTGCAGGAGCGCGATGTCCTCGGGATCGGTCGCCGCGACGTCGAACTCGTCGTCGGCTTCGGCGAGCAGTGCCGAGTAGTCGAGAGTGCCGGGTATCGACGTGGGCGCGTCGTCGCCGCCGACGATCAGCACGTGCTCGAGCTCGGGCAGGGAGGCGCGGATCGGGGCGATCTTCCGGCGGTAGAGGCGCTCGGTCGTGACGAGGACGGTTCCCGCGCCGATGGCGAGCCGTTGACGGATCGGCTCCGGGCCGAATGCGGAGAAGAGCGTGCACGCGACACTCCCGTGCTTGAGCGCGCCGAGCACCGAGATGTCGAGCTCCGGGATCCGGCCGGTCACCACGAACACGCGGTCGCCGCGCGCGACGTTCAGGGCGTCCAACACGTTGGCGAAACGGTTGGTCAGCGTCCTCAGGTTCTCGAAGGTGAAGTCGCGCGTGTCGCCGGCCTTGCCCAACCATCTGATCGCGATGTGCTCGCGCCGTGACCCCTCGGCGTGCCGGTCGACGCACTCGTACCCGATGTTGAGCGCACCACCGGGGAGCCCGTGGAGCTCGCGACGTGCCGACGACCACGAGAACTCCCGGACTGCTGCGTCGTAGTCGATCAGATTCGGCGCCGGCCCCGACGTGCGCTCCTTGACCACCGGTTCATACCGCACGAGCACACTCTGATGGCTTCCCATCTGTGGCGCCAGGGTCGAAGGTCACTGGGCCACTCCCGGTCCGGGTGACGTAGAGTCGGATTTCTTCGAACCAGAGCCAGGCTGACCAGGGGGAACGATGCGAGGAATTGTCTACGACGGCGAGAAGACGACGGTCGTCGATGGCCTGGAGTTGCGCACGCTGGGCCCGCGCGAAGTGATCGTCGACGTCGTCGCCGCCGGCGTGTGCCACAGCGACTTGTCGTTCATGAACGGTCTCTACCCGGTCGCCACGCCCGCGGTGTGCGGCCACGAGGGCGCCGGGATCGTGGCGCAGGTCGGGGAGGCCGTCACCCACGTGAAGCCGGGCGACCACGTCGTGATCGCGACGATCGCCGCCTGCGGGTTCTGCGAGTTCTGCATGAACGGGCGGCCCACGTCGTGCCGCCAGAGCATGGGGAACGCCGCGCAGCCCTTCATTCTCGACGGCGAGCCGCTGTTCAACTTCGCGATGGCATCGGTGTTCGCCGACCAGACGCTCATCCGCGACGTGCAGGCAGTGAAGATCCCCGACGACGTGCCCCTCACCTCGGCAGCCCTGGTGGGCTGCGGCGTGACCACCGGCATGGGTGCGGTGCTCAACCGGGCCAACGTCCAGATCGGCGACACCGCCGCAGTGTTCGGCGTCGGCGGCGTCGGGCTCAACTCGATCCAGGCGCTCAAGGTCAAGCGGGCCCGCCGGATCATCGCGGTCGACACCGTCCCGGAGAAGGAAGCGATCGCCAAGCAGTTCGGCGCCACCGACTTCATCGACGGCCGGCGCGACGACGTGGTCGAAGCCATCTGCGCGCTCGAGCCGTTCAGCGACGACCAGATCCGGGGCCCGTTCAACGCCGGTGGCGTCGACTGGGCGTTCGACTGCGTCGCGATCCCGCCGGTCACCCACAACGCGTTCGAGTCCCTCGACTGGGGCGGCACGCTGGTGGTCATCGGTGTGTCGGGCATGACCACAGAGTTCTCGGGCCTGTACCAGCGGCTCACGCAGGTCGACCGCGGCATCATCGGCACGCGTGCGGGCACGATCTCGCCCCAGCGCGACATCCCGATGATCATCGACCTCTACCGCCGCGGTGAGGTGCTGCTCGACGAGCTCGTGTCGGTGACGTACCCGATGGCGGAGTACGAAGAGGTGCTGCACGCGATGGAAGCGGGGACCATCGCGCGCGGCGTCTTGACGATGTGAAGGCGCCCCTCGAGGGTTCGTTCACGACGACGCTCGACGTGTTCGACGCGGTGCTCGCCACCGCGCCCGACGCCGAGGCGTTCGTCGACGGCGACAACCGGATCACGTTTCTCGAATGGGCGACGCGCGCCGATGGTCTCGCCGCGCATCTCGCCGACCGCGGTGTCTCGCGCGGTGACGTCGTGTGCTTCCAGCTCACGTCGTGCATCGACTACGCGATCGCGTACCAAGCGGTCATGCGACTGGGTGCGATCACGAGTGGCGTGAACCCGCGGCTTGGCCGTGCCGAGGTCGAGAGCATCATCACGCGCGCCGAGCCGAAGGTCGTGATCACCGACGCCGGCCTCCGCGACACCGCGCCGATCCCCGCGGGGCCGTGGCAGGTGATCGACCGCCAGGTCGTGCGCGACGTGCCTCCGGGTGATCCGCTCGCGCGTCGCGTGCAGGCCGACGCCACCGACACCGTCGCCATCGTGTGGACCAGCGGCACCACCGGTGTGCCGAAGGGTGCGGTGTTCGATCACGCGTGCCTCCGCGCCACTGCCGAGTGTGCCGGGGTGATCAGCGCGCCGGGCGACCGGCGCATCTCGCCGCTGCCGTTCGCGCACGTCGGTTCCATGACGCGCGTCGTGGGACGAGCTCGTGAACGGCATCTGCACGTTGATCACGGCATCGCCCTGGAACGCGGGGGAGACCCTGCGCCTCATGGAACGCGAGCGCGCGACCGTCGGCCAGGGCGTGCCCACCATGTGGACGTTGATGATGGCGCACCCCGATCTGCCGTCCACCGACCTCTCCAACCTGCGCATCGCGGGCACCGGCGCGGCGCGTGTCCCGCCCGAGCTCGTGCGCGACATGCGGGCCAAGCTCGGCTGCCCGGTGGTGGTGCGCTACGCGTCCACCGAGGCGAGCCTCTCGACGGGCACCGACCCCGGCGACGACGTCGAGACCGTCGCCAACACGGTCGGCCGCCCACCGAAGGGCATCGAGCTGCGGATCGCAGACGTTGCCGGTGACGAAGTCGCCACCGGTGAGGTCGGCACCGTCTGGCTGCGGTCGCGCGCCGTCATGCGCGGCTACTGGCGGGATCCCGAGCAGACCGCCAAGGTGATCACGCCCGACGGCTGGCTCGTCACCGGCGACCTCGGCTGGGTCGGCGACGACGGCAACCTTCGCCTCGTCGGCCGCCACGCCGAGATGTACATCCGCGGTGGCTACAACGTCTACCCCGGCGAGGTCGAGAACACCCTCGGCGCGCACCCCGCGGTCGCGTCGTGCGCGGTGCTCGGTGGCGCGGTGCCGGTGCTCGGCGAGATCGGCGTCGCGTTCGTCGTGCCCGCCGCGGGTCAGGGCACGCCGACGCTCGAGGAGCTCCGGGAGTTCGTGGGTGACCGCCTTGCGGATTACAAGGCGCCAGACGTGGTGATCCCGGTGGACGCGCTTCCGCTCACGTCGATGGGCAAGGTCGACAAGCAGGCGCTGTTGCCGCGTGCGGCCGAAGCCGCCGAGTCGTGGGTGCGCCCCGCACGCCGCAAGTAGCCAGGCCAAGCCGGCAAGGAGGAACAGTGCTCGACCGGATCGACACCGCGGGGAAGAGCCTGTGGCAGCTCATCGAGGAACGCGCCGCGCTGTCGCCCGACGTGGAGTTGGCCGTCGACATGCAGGGCCGCACGCTCACGTACCGCGAGTACAAGGAGTGGGCCGAGCGCGCGGCCGCGGGATTCGCGGCGCTGGGCGTCACCGAGGGAACCCCGGTCTCGTGGATCCTTCCGTCACGCATGGAGGCCTTCGTGCTCGCGGCCGCGCTGGCGCGGCTCGGCGCAGTGCAGAACCCCATCCTCCCGATCTACCGTGAGCGCGAAGTCGGGTTCATGACGCGCCAGATGCACGCCGAGCTGCTCGTGGTGCCGGGCACGTTCCGCGACTTCGACTACGAGGCGATGGCGAAGGCCGCGACCGAGGGCCTCGACACCACCGTGCTCGTCGCCGATCCCGACCTCCCCGAGGGCGATCCCGCGACCCTTGGCCCGCCCGCGAGCAACGTCGGCAACCCCGTGCGTTGGGTGATGTACACGTCGGGCACCATCGCCGACCCGAAGGGCGCGCGCCACACCGACGCGACGTTGTCGGCCGCGAACACGTCGATGCAAGAGGCGATGCAGATCAGCTCCGACGACAACGTCGCGGTCGTGTTCCCGATCACGCACGTGGGCGGCCTGCTGTGGACGTTCAACATGATGGAGAACGCGGCGCGCCTGCTGCTCGTCGAGGTCTACGCGCCCGTGACCACGATCCCCTTCCTCGCCGCGAACGATGTCACGTGCGCGGGTGCCGGTACCGCGTTCCACCTCGCGTACCTGGAAGCGCAACGGCGCCAGCCCGACGTGCCGCTCTTCCCGAAGGTCAGGATCTTCAACGGCGGCGGCGCGCCCAAGCCGCCGACCCTGCACTACGAGCTGATGGCGGAGATGGGCGCGCCCGCGATCTCCGGCTGGGGCCTCACCGAGTGCTCGAACATCACGATGGTCCCGCTCGACGCGCCCGACGACAAGAAGGCGACGACCGAGGGCCGTCCCGGTCCCGGCGTCGCGCTGCGCGTCGTCGCGCCCGACGAGGAGCGCGACCTGGGCATCGGCGAAGAGGGCGAGCTCCGCGTGAAGGGGCCGCAGTGCTGCCTCGGCTACCTCGACGCGAGCCTCGACGCCGACGCGTTCGACGACCAAGGCTTCTTCCGCACCGGCGACCTCGGTGTCATCGACGACGCCGGCTTCGTCACCATCACCGGTCGCCTCAAGGACATCATCATCCGCAAGGGCGAGAACATCTCGGCCAAGGAAGTGGAAGACCTCCTCTGCACCCACCCGAAGGTCGCCGAGGTCGCGGTGGTCGGTCTCCCTGATCGGCTCAGCGGCGAGCGGGTGTGCGCGGTGGTCGTGCCGGCCGAGGGCGAGCGCATCACGTTCAAGGAGATGACCGACTCCCTCACCGCACAGGGCCTCATCACCCGCAAGCTCCCCGAGCAGCTCGAGTT
This sequence comes from uncultured Actinomycetes bacterium, assembly GCA_963721435.1. Taxonomy (GTDB): domain Bacteria; phylum Actinomycetota; class Acidimicrobiia; order IMCC26256; family DASPTH01; genus CAVRJC01. Next base: position 3,232 of record CAVRJC010000012.1, on the reverse strand, counting down.
CGTCGACGCGCTCCCGCGCAACCCGACCGGCAAGATCCTCAAGCGCGAGCTTCAGGCGCAGTTCGCCGACGAGTCACAACGCTGACGCCGGCGGTCGCGCTCACGCCGGTCGCATCCGCCGGAGCAGCGGGATCGCGTCGATCTTCTCGTCGGTGAGGTCACTCCAGCGCAACGTCGGCAGTGCCCATCCGCGCGGACGTCGGCAGCGCAGCACGCGCTCGGGCGTGACCACGACGTCGACGTGGATGTCGTGACCTGTCGTCGGCACCGTGCCCGCGGCCAGCACCTGGAGCTCGTGCACCGTCGTCACGACGATGGTGTGCTCGTCGACCAGGCCCGCGTCGGCGGCCACCGCGAGCTCGAGGTCGCTGAACCCGCCGCCCTTGCCGAGCCGCGCACCTGACTCGTCGACCGCCACGCAACCGGTCACCACGAGATCGACCGGTTCCAGCTCGTCGACGTCGACGGTCCGCGCGCTGCGTCCCGCGCCCTTGATCGAGCTCGCCTTCCGCGGATGGTCGGCGAGCTGCGCCGGATCGAGCAGGAAGAAGGGATCGGCTTCCGCCAGCCGTGGCACCGCCATGTAGACGATCTTCCCGTCGATCAGCGCCGCGGTGCGCACCGGCCACTGCGGTGAATCCGGATTCGCCTTCACGGTCGCGGCCGTCCGCCACTCGTCGGTCTCGGCCAGCCGGCGCGCCGCGGCCTCGGCGCCGACGAAGTTCGGGATGCGCCCGGTCGGCCTCGGGAAGCGAGCGATCCCGGGCCGGTCGAGGTTCGCCCACACCGCTTCGCGGAGCGCGGCCTTGGCGGCCAGCAACCCCGCGTCGCCGCCCGCGTCGTGGTCATGGCGTCGGGCAGTACTCGGCTTCCGTCGGGTCGCCATCGGTCGAGACCTTTCAGCCGAGGTGGCCGAAGGCGAGCGCGTACGTGAGTGCGGTCAGCGACAGGCCGTCGAGCATCTCGTTGTCGCGGGCGATGCGGCGGAGCTCCGGCACGCCGACCCATTCGATGCGTTCGGCCTCGCCCGGATCCGACGGCGGACCGATCTCGCGCGCGGAGTCGGCGATGAAGCAGTGAAAGACCTGGTCGCTCAGGCCGTTCGTCGGGTGGAAGTGCACCAAGGGCTGCAACACGCCCGGCTCCCAGCCGGTCTCCTCGAGCGTCTCGCGGTGCGCGGCTTCGGCGGGTGTCTCGCCGGGGTCGATGCGCCCCGCCGGTATCTCCCACCCCCAGGTGTCGGTGATGAACCGGTGCCGCCAGAGGAGCAGGACGCCCCGATCGGGATCGGCCACGACCGTCCCCGCGGCCTGGTTCGGGGCGCGCACGACGTGGTGCTCGAACCGCTCGCCGTCGGGGATCTCGACGTCGACGAGCGTCAACCGCAGCCATTCGTTGTCGTACAGCGTCCGCTCGCCGTGCACCGTCCATCGCATCGCCGCACCGTAGGCCCCGACCCTCCTCCATGGTCCGCACCCGTTCATCCTGTTCGGATGTTGGAGACGATGTGATGACCGAAGAGGGGCAGGCGGATGAACGGCGTTCGGAACGGGTCCGTGACGTTGGTCCACGACGATGGCAAGTCGTGGCGTTTCAGTGCGGTCGATGTGGGCTTCCTCTCGGACATGCAAACGCATCACGGGGGTGCGATCTCGATGAGCTTCGACTACCTCGCACACGAGAACGACTCGCTCGTGGGTCACTTCGCCCGCGAGATCTTCATGCACCTCATGATTCGCCACCACGCGGCAGGCGCTGCGATGGCAGAGTACGCCGCAGCCCACGGCGAGAACGACGGCGTCAAACAGCTCGCCGCAGCGATGGCGCGAGTACAGCGAACCGAGGTCGCCGAAATGAACTCTCGCCGCAAAGCACTGGGCCTCGCGCCGGTCTCTGCGGACGAGCTCCAACAACTCGAGCGGGGAATGACTCACTGACGTTCACAGAACGGCCGCGCGGTTTCGTGGTGCTGCGCGCCCAATGGGCGCGCCCAATGAGATGGCGACGAACGCGCTGGCACCGGCATCGGTGTTCGAGACTCGACGCGCCGCATCTGCCGCTGGCTCGCGCTCTCTTCTTGTTGGTCGTCGTCGTTCGTAAGCTGCCGGGCTATGAGCGACGAAGCGGTCGACGCGGAACGACGAGTGTGGACGATCGGCGACTACCCCGTGATCGCTCGGCAGCTCCTGCCGATCAGCGTCGAGATGGTCGAGGCCATTGGGCCTCGACCGGGGGATCGCGTGCTCGATGTGGGCGTCGGCACTGGCAACGCCGCGATCGAAGCAGCGCGACGCGGCGCGACCGTGACGGGCATCGACCTCACGCCCGCGCAGATCGAACGGGCCAGGACCCGCTGCGCCGGTGAGGGCATCGAGGTCGACCTCCGCGTCGGAAACGCGGAGGCGCTGGACGTTCCTGATGCCAGCTTCGATGTGGTGCTGAGCGTGATGGGAGTCATCTTCGCTCCTGACCATGCCCAGGCGCTGGCCGAGATGACTCGGGCGTGCCGCTCCGGCGGGAAGGTGGCGCTGACCGCGTGGGAAGCGGGTGGATGGAGCACTCGATGGCGTGCTCGTGTCGCTCACCTGATGCCGACACCGCCGCCCGGCAGTCCCATGCCGGACCAGTGGGGCGACGCGGATGAAGTCGTCCGACGCTTCGGCGCGGCCGGACTGAGCCCCTCGGTTGAGAGGCGTTCGTTCGCGTTCCGTTTCGGCTCGGAACAAGAAGCCTTGGAGACGTTCGTCAGTGCTGCGGGTCCGTATGTGTCGTTGATGGAGATCGCATCGGGACTCGGCCGTGGCGACGAAGCCCTCGACGAGTTGCGCGCGGCCATTGCCGAATCCAACCAGGCCAGGGACGGCACGTGTCGACTTCCTGCCCCGTACCTCCTTGCCGTTGCCCAACGCTGACGCGCCGGCCTCATGCACTGATACGGCTGGAACAATCTGACGGGCCATCAGCGCGCCCCCGTGCTGACCTGTCCGCCCCTGTCCGCAAACCCTGACGTTTGTTCGATTCAGGCGCGCCAGGCTCGGACGCTCATGTGCGCTGATCCGTCCTCGTCCGCAGTCGTTTGTCGCGGCTGTGTCACGGATGTGGGAGTGATGCCCGCCACCGCAGCGCTCACGACCAGGAGCACCAACACGAATCGTCTCACCACGTCATTCTGACGATGCGGTCAACTCGGCAGGTTCCCAGCCGAGACAAGCGGCGATTGCCCCATGCCCAC
>CAVRJC010000011.1:0-124899 GCA_963721435.1 uncultured Actinomycetes bacterium | reverse complement strand
GGGCCGGTTGCGGGCGTGTTACGAGGCCGGCCCGACTGGCTATGAGCTGCATCGCCTGTTGGGGTCGATGGGGGTCGATTGTGCGGTGATCGCACCGTCGTTGGTGCCGGTCGCTCCGGGCGACAAGGTCAAGACCGATCGGCGTGACGCCCGTCGGCTGGTGCGCCTCTTCCGGGCGGGTGAGCTCGTGACGGTGCGGGTCCCGACCGCGAGGAGGAAGGAGCTCGGGACCTGTCGCGGTTACGCGCCGCGGCGATCGTGGATCGTCGTCGGGCCCGTCAGCGTCTCGGGTCGTTTCTGTTGCGTCGCCAGCTCGTCTATCGCGACGGGAGAATCGCATCGCGTCTTCGTGGTCGAGCCCGCGGAGCAGACCGGCGACCATGGTGACGCCTGAGCGGCTGATGCCGGCGAAGAGCGCAAGGATCTGCGACGAGCCCGACGAACACTCCTTCGTGGAGTTCGAGCGTGTCGAGTACGCGGCCGACGTCGTTCCCCGGATCGTTGTGGTGCTCATGGGTGGTCACGAGTTTGCGTACTTCGGCACGTCGACGGAGTCGTTCACCCACGAACAGGATGAGCCCGTTGATGGTGAGGAAGATCGCCGCCGCGCTCGGGTTCGGCGAAGAGCGTCCGGAGCGTAGTGCTCGAACGCGAGCCCGACCACACCGGCCGGGATCGTACCCACGATCAGCAGCCAGGCCGAGGCGCACGTCGGGGGTGTGTCGATCCGGCGTTTGCGCAGCGAGGAGAAGAAGCCCTTGATTACTTCTTTCCAGTCGCGCCAGAAGAAGATCGACGGCGCGATTGCGGTTGAGCGACGTGGAGGCCGACGAGGAAGGCGAGGTAGAACGACTGGTCGGCAGATTGACCGGTCACGAGCTTGTCCCACCCGAGCAGTTCCGGTAACAGCACCGAGTGGCCGAGGCTCGATGGGAACAGTTCGGTGATCCCCTGCACGATCCCGATCACGATTGCCTGCAGATACGTGAGTGGCGCCGCAGCAAGCGACAGCATCAGTCCTCCCCGGGGGCGGTTCAGCATCGCACGCGAACCGACCCCACCCGGCAATCGAGACCCAGGATCGTCCAGTCGGCGACGCTGAGCGTCCTTATCTCACCGCGACCGCGACGAGTCGCGACGACCGCCTCCTCGCCACGGAGCCCAAGCGTCCGGGCACTTCGACGGGCGGTTCGGGAAATTTCGCGGGTTCTTACACGCCTCTCACACGGGTATGTCATCGTTCGGTTCAATCCCATCGTGCGGGCGGTTGTCCACGTCCGAGAGGCAATTTTGATGCGCAGAACGGTTGCGGCAGCTGCAGTGGCAGGCTCCCTCATTGCTGGGGGTGTGATCGGCACGGTCGCGTTCGGTCCCACTCTCGTCGGCGCCAGACGACCACACCCGGCCGGCCGCGACGCCCAGTCGAACGAGGACCCGACCCACGAAGCCGGCGAATCTGCCGACCGCGAAGCCGCAGAGGACTCGGGTCAGTTCGCAGGCCATGGTGGCCCGGGAGGCGGACCGAATGAGGACAGCGACACACGAGGCAGCCGAGACCCCCGAAGGCGAAGCCGCCGAAGACTCGGGTCAGTTCCCGCACGGTCCGGTCAGCGGACAGCCGCAGACGTAGCCGGGACTTCGTCCACCAAATGACCGCTCAGGCTTCATCATCTCGGACTGTCTTGACCCCACGCGGTCGACCGACGGTGAGCGAGCGCCGCTAGCCGGCGACTGCGACCGGAGCCATGTATCAGGCCAAGTTCATCGCGCTTTCAGGTCAATCGTGAGAGGGTGCACGATTCCCTCGTAGGCGTTGTTGAGGCTGTTGCCTCGCGGACGTGCTCCGGAGCAGGTGACGAATGACCTCGCAGAGCCAACGGCAGGTGACGGTCGGGGCGGTGTTGAGCAAGGTCCCGGAAGTCACGATCTTGGATCATCAAGATCCTCGCGACCACGATCGGGGAGACTGCAGCTGACTACCTGTCGGACAATCTCGGGTTCGGTTTGACCGGCACGACCTGGGTGATGGCCGCGCTGCTCGTTGCGGTCTTGTATTTCCAGTTCCGGGCACCGCGCTACGTCCCGGCGATCTATTGGCTGGTGGTCGTGGTCTTGAGCATTGTGGGGACGCTCGTCACCGACAACCTCACGGACAAGTATCACGTAGCGCTTGAAACCACGACCGCGATTCTCGCGGTGGCGCTCACGGTGACGTTCATCGCCTGGTATCTCGTGGAACGAACGCTGTCGATCCACAGCATCTACACCACGTCGTGAGGCGTTCTACTGGCTCGCGATCCTGTTCACGTTCGCGCTTGGTACCACGGCAGGGGATCTCATCGCGGAGCGCTACGACGTGGGCTACTGGAAGGCAGCGCTGCTCTTCGGTGGGTGTATCACGCTGATCACGATCGCGTGGCGGTACTTGGGTCTCAATCCGATCCTCACGTTCTGGATGGCCTACATCCTCACCCGCCCGCTCGGCACGTCGATCGGTGACTACCTCTCCCAACCCAAAGCCGACGGCGGACTCGGTCTCGGGACCACGACCACAAGCCTGATCTTCCTCGCCGCGATCGCGGTCGTGGTCGCGTACCTCACCAGAACGAAGAAAGACCAGGTCGTGCTCACCGTTCCCGCCGAAACGTAGCGGGGAGATCATGAACCCGGTTCCAGACCCCGACGCCAACGCCCGCGTCCTCGCGACACTCCGGACGCACGACGAACACGAGCGCGATCCTCGCGTCGTATCGTCGCCTGGTCGATGAATCGACCGACGACGGCATCCGCTATCTCGGCCGTCTCATCATGGACGACGAGGAACGCCACCACGAAGTCATCCGTGAGATGGCAAACCGCATCGAATCATGGATGCAAGGCGCGACTATCGAACCCGGAATACCGTCGCTGTCACCGCGAGTCGATCCCGACCTCCTCGAAGAGACACGACGACTCATCGCCCTCGAACGCCAAGACGCCAAAGAACTACGGCTCCTGCAAAAGGAACTTCGCTACGCACCCCCGACGTCGTTGTTACCACTCCTCGTCAAACTCATGCTCCACGACACCGCCCGCCACATCGAGATCCTCCGCTTCATCCGCACCTACACCGGCTGACCACCAGCATCGTTGCGTTTGTCGGAAGCGGTGCTCGTCGATTTCTGCTTGGAGGCGGGCTGCTTCGGCGGCAGCCTGCGCCACGCTGACCCTCCCGACACCGTGTCGTTTCGCTTTGCGGTACTCGACGAACGGCGGGATCAGCGAGACGACGATGATCACGAAGATCATCGGTAGCAGATAGGTGTCGATCGAGTTGCCGATGGCATCCGCGAGGAAGTAGCCCAGCAGCGTCACACCGAACACCGACGAGGAACCACGCCCACAACATCGAAGCTCGTGAACGTGCGGCGGCTCATCTCCCGACCCCGGCGAGCAGCGGCGCGAACGTGCGCACGACCGGGACGAACCGGGCCAGCAGAACAGTCTGTGCGCCGTGGCGGTCGAAGAACGCCTCAGTGCGCTCCACATCATCACGTTTGAAAAGTTTCGAGTCAGGGCGGCGCAAGAGTCGCGGACCCGCCTGCTCTCCGATCGTGAACCCCACCTGATCGCCGATCACGGCCGCTACCAACACCCACCAGCACCACAGCCAGATTCAGGTGCGGCTCTCCGGGCTTGTTCTGCGACAAGCAGACCCGCAGTGAACAACAGCGAATCACCCGGCAAGAAGAAGCCGATGAGGAGGCCCGTCTCAGCGAAGATCACCAAGATCAAGACGATCACGGCCCCACCGAAGTCACCTCAGAGCTGCCTCGGATCAAGTCCGACCACGAAAACCACCGCCACGACGCCGCCGCCGCACCATAACCGCGCCGCTGGCGGCATCTTCAGGCAACAACAAAGTCCCCGTATCCGTTGTACGGACGTCGATCAGCTCAATCCCTGACAACCGGATCGTGCGCAACGCACTCGGTGCCCTTCACCAACAGATTGTTGCCCGATCAGTCCACGTGCACATGGCGACACAGCAGCACGACACACCACGGTGAACCTGCGTTGAACCCAGGCGCAGTCACCGCGACGCGATGCGAACGACAGCCCCTGTTCGGTCAACCACTCGCAGAACCGAGGACGTTCGAAGCCTGTGCGGAGTCGAGGGGTGCGAGCGCGACGGTGAGGCCAGCGACCCAGACGCTGCCGAGCAGCCAGCCGCCAAGAACGTCAGTCTGCCCAGTGCATTCCGAGATCAACCCGCGACACACCGACGAGGAACACAATCAGCGTCGCTGCCAGCCAGGTCACCGCGCGCAACACCGCGACTGGACGAGGATCGTGACCACGATCCCGCGCGAAGTACGTCGCTGCGGCTTGGGTCGAGTGTCCCGACGGGAACGCCGATGAATGCGCTTGTTGGAGGCGTATGTCGACGGGTGGGCGGTCCCATCCGACGACATCCTGCACGAGCACTGAGAAGCGACGCTCCCCCAACCGCGAGCACGACGAACAAGGCGAGCCATCGGCGGCGGCCCACCAGCAGCCCGACGACAACCACGACGGCCAGGGGGATGACCACCCAGCTACTCCCAAGCCACGTGACGATGCGCATCGCGTCGGTCCACGTCGGGGTGCGATGATCCACGAACCAGCGAGTGACTTCGGAGTCGACAGCGGTCGAATCACCTGACCCCCACCCGAGTTCGAGGAGAGAGCCCAGCACGACAGTGACGGTGAACACGGTCGCGAAGGCGACGGCCACTCCGAAGGCCATGCGTTCCGGATCGTGTTTGCGGGTTGCTCGGCTGCCATCGCCGGGATTGTGGCCCAATCGATCAATCGATGACATACGGCCAGAACACGATCACACCGATCGCTCCCGCGAGCCCCGCCGCGAGCAGCACCGCGCCGGCAGCGAGATCCTTGATCGTCCGGATGTCTTCGTTGGATCCGCGCTGGACGTAGTCAGCGAGTGCCTCGATCGCCGTATTCAGTATCTCGGCGGTCAACACCATGCTCCCGCAGACGAGCAACACCGCCCACCGCGTCGCGGACACGTCGTATGCGGCCGCGAGCACAATCACCCCAAGGAAGGCGCTCACCATGATTCGCACGTTGCGTGCCTGACCCGCGAGCCACAACCCGCGGCCAGCACACCGGAAGCTGTTTGCCAGATTCCCGAGAAGTCTCATCGTCCCACCCGCAGGGTCGATGCCTCCCACAAGTGCTTCGAACCCTCGAGATCGCTGTAAAGAAACCTGACCGTCCCCGATGGCAACTCCGCCACCCCAATCCCCCTTCTCCTTGCCCCCTGACAACCAGTAGACCAGGCAAAACGGAACGGGCCATCCGCTGTCCCGGAGCCGCACAGAACAACGGCCTCCGAAGCTCCATCGGTGAATACCGAACCGGCGATATGCGCTTCTGCGCCACAGCACAGCGACTGCGTAGACCTTTCGCCCGACGAGGATGTCACCGACCCTGCCCTGTTCGCATGCCCGACAGTTTCAGGGGAGGCAGCGGGCTGATTTGTCTCCCTCGCTCACGCGGGGCCTTTCTGGCGTATCTCGGCCACCTCGGGAAATCGGTGGAACGACAAGGCCGACTGGATCTGGTCCGCCGAGCGCGTGCACGAAGCGCTCGTGACCCCCGAGGACTTCACCGCGCGTCGACGAGCAAATGAGTGCGGGCCGCAACCGTCCAGCGATCACCAAGGCGCGCGGCGCTGCACACCCGTATCCACTCCGCGGGCTCTTGACGTGCGGCCTCTGCGGACGGCGCATGGCAGGCCAGCAGAACCATGGACGCACGCACTACCGGTGCCGCTACCCCATGGAGTATTCGCTCGCGAACGACCGCGACCACCCACGCACCGGTGTATCTCCGCGAGGACGAAGTAATGCCCGCGCTCGACGAGTGGCTCGCCCGACTCTTCGGCCCGGAGCACCTTGACGAGACGTGCGAAACGCTGGCCGCCGCGTCGGGCGTCGACGAAGAGGACGCCGCCGCACTCGAGGCGGCGCGCCGGAAGCTCACCGACTGCGACGAACGACTCGGCCGGTACCGGCCGCTCTGGAAGGTGGCGCCGATCCCACGGTCGTCGCGGGCTGGATCGCTGAGGTTCAGGGTGACCGCCTCAGGGCCGAGCAGCGCCTTGCGACTGCACAGCGCTCCACGATCACCGCCGCCGACGTGCGGAGCCTGCTGACCGCGCTCCCTGACGTGGCGAAGGTGCTGAAGTCGGCCGATCCGGCGCGCAAGGCCGAACTCTACGCGGGCCTCGGAGTGCAACTCACCTACCGCCCGAACACACGCACGGTGAGCGTCGAAGCGTCACCGGGCCGTGTGCCAAAGTGCGTGTCGGAGGGGGGACTTGAACCCCCACGCCCTTGCGGGCACTAGCCCCTCAAGCTAGCGCGTCTGCCTATTCCGCCACTCCGACGAGAGGGGCAGAGTGTAGCGAAGCGGTTCGCCCGGACCGCCCTCGTTCCGGGCAGGATATGGGGGTGGATCCGGTCTTCGTCGTGGCGCGCAATCCCGAACCCGGGTCGACACTCCCCTACTTGATCCGCCTGCCGCTCGGCGCGAAGGGTCTCGTGCTGAAGGCCCGCGACAGCTGGCCTCGTACTGCTCGGGTCTATTGCCACCGCGCGGTTGAGTGGCCCGATGATGCCGAAGAGCTCGAGCGAGTGCCGCGTGAAGTCGTGCGTGCGACGCGGCGTCGCCGTCGACCTCGTCCTTGCGCGGGCGCGGGAAAACCGGTCGCAGATCGTCTTCACGAAGCTCAAGGGCGGGCGCGAGGGAATCTTCTGGCAGACCGCGCGCACTGCGAAGGCCGCGAGGCCCGCGGTGCGAGTCCCCGGTCGTCGCGCATCGTGGCTCGACGACTTCGTGATCCAGATCGACACGCGCGAGCGCTATCCCTACAAGTTCCCGAGGCAACAGGCGTCGACGACTCGGCGCGCGCTGCATGTCGGCGACTACGGCGTCCTTCTCGACGACGAGGTGGTAGCCGCGGTCGAGCGGAAGTCACTCGACAATCTCGTGCACGGCCTGGTTGACGGATCGATGCAATATCAGGTCGCAGACCTCGCGACGATGTCGCGCGCTGCGATCGTCGTCGAAGATCGCTACTCCGCGTTGTTCAAGCTCGAACATGTGCAAGCCGGCTGGGTGGTCGAGCTGCTCGCGCGCCTGCAGGTGCGCTACCCGTCCGTACCAATCGTGTTCTGCGAGACGCGCCCTCTGGCCGAGGAGTGGACGTACCGGTTCCTCGGTGCCGCGCTCGCCGCTGCACGCGACGAGCCGGCGGCGCCTGACGACCCTCGGGAGTGAGTCGCCCGCGCTGCTTCGGGATCAATCCAACGATTTCCGCCACGCCTTGCAGATCGAACGCCTGTTCGTAGAGAGTGGTGTCACTTCCCGATCTTCCCCGGCTCGGCTGTTTCGTTCGCCAGGGGAGGAACCGTGGTCGGGGTGCTCGAGAAGGTCAGCGGCGCGATTGAGATCCTCGAACGCGTCGTCGCCGAGCTCGAGCCTGAGACGTTCGACGGCCCTCACGCCGCGGACCTGTTGCAGCAACTCGCGCTTGGCGAGCGCCTCTGCGCGGCAGCCAAGACGCTCATGGTCCGACGCGTGGACGACTCGCGCCTGTGGCGCCGAGAAGGTCACCGGAGCGCCGCGCACTGGCTTGCGGCGACCACCGGCGTGTCGGTCGGCGCGGCCACCGCGACGCTCGTGACGGCGCGGGCACTCGATGCGTTGCCGTCCACCGCGAACGCGTTCCGCGCCGGCGAGTTGTCGGCGCAGCAGGCCAACGAGATCACTGCCGCGGCCGTCGACAACCCCGACAGCGAAGAGGAGCTGCTCGAGCACGCCCGATCCTCGTCGTTCAAGGGCCTGCGCGATCGGTGCCGAGAGGTGCGCGCCTCGGGAGCCGACGATGCCGAACGTGCTCGCAAGTTGCACGCGTCGCGCCGCGTCTACCGCTGGACCGACCCGCACGACGGCGCGTATCGGGTCGATGTCCGGCTGCATCCCGAGGCCGGTGCTCGGTTCGATGCTGCACTCCGTGCGAAGGTCGACGATCTGTTCAAGGAAGCGCGCCGCGCCGGTCGGCGGGAGCCGTACGCGGCCTACGCCGCCGACGCGCTGGTCGCGCTCGTGTGCGGCGGTCCGACACGGCCGGTCGACGTCAAGCTCACCGTCGATCACGCCGCGATGATGCGTGGGCACACGGAGCCCGGCGAGACGTGCACCATCGACGGCATCGGTAGCGTACCGGTGTCGGTGGCGCGCTCACTGCTCGACGATGCACTCATCAGTGTGCTGGTACGCGACGGCACCGAGATCATCACCGTGACGTCGCCGAAACGAACGATCCCTGCAGCGCTGCGTCGGGTGCTCGAAGCCCGGTACCCGGAGTGCGGAGTCATCGGCTGCAACAACGACCAGTTCCTGCAGATCGACCACATCGTGCCGATCGAGCTCGGTGGTCCGACGAGCCTCGAGAACACGTGGCGCATCTGCACGCACTGTCACGATCTCAAGACGTATCACGACTGGGTGGTCGTCGGCGCCGGCGAGCGAGCGCACACTCGTTCCTCCTCCTCGGCCGGGCGCGCCGCCATGACGCTCCTAGAACTCCGCGTCGAGCTCCTCGAGGTCGTCGGGCTCCGCGGCGGCGGCCGTCATCCACTCCTTCATCGCCGGCATGGCAAAGATGGTCTCGACGTACGCGGCGCAGGTCTCGTCGAGGGCGATGTCGTAGGTGACGAAGCGCGAGCAGACCGGTGCGAACATCGCATCGGCGAGGGTCGGGTTGTCGCCGAACAGGTAAGGGCCGCCGTACGCGCTGAGGCACTCACGCCAGATCGCGACGACGCGGTCGATGTCGCCCTGCGCGCCCGACCACACGAGGAAGCCGGGGAAGCGCGCGTTCGCATGCATCGGGAGCGCCGAACGGAGCGTCGCGAAGCCGGAGTGCATCTCGCCCGACACGGAACGGCAGTGTGCACGTGCGCGCGGCTCCGTCGGCAGGAGTTGCGCTTCCGGGGCGATCTCGTTGAGGTACTCGCCGATCGCGAGCGTGTCCCACACGGTCACGCCTTCGTGCTCGAGCCGTGGCACGAGGAACGACGACGACAACAGGAGGAGCTCGGCGCGCGTCTGCGGATCGTCACTCGACAAGACCACTTCCTCGATCTCGAGCCCGGCGAGTTGACACAGCAGCCAACCGCGCAACGACCAAGCTCCGTAGTTCTTCGAGTTGATCGTGAGGGTCGCCGTCGACATCAGGGGACTCACTTTCGGTCGTCGTCGCGTGTTGTATGTTCAGCCACCCCCGCAGATGGGAAGCGGATGCTGTATCAGCTGTACCAAGCTCAGAGCGACCTGTTGGCGCCGGTTCGCGCGTTCGCCGGTGCCGCGATGCACGGTCTTGGTCAGCTGGAACCTTTCTTTCCTGACAATCCTGCGCTGCGACGTGTTACCGCCGGTTACGAGTTTGTTACGCGCGCGGGTCTCACCCATGATCGCCCACCTTTCGGGATCGACGGCGTGAGGGTCGGTCGTCGTCAGGTTGCCGTCACCGAAGAGCCCGCGCTGGTCACGCCGTTCGGCACGCTGCTGCATTTCGCGAAAGACGTCGCGACGCCGCAACCGCGCGTGCTGGTGGTCGCTCCCCTGTCGGGTCACTTCGCATCGCTGCTGCGCAACACGGTGCGCACACTGCTGCCCGACAACGACGTCTACATCACCGATTGGCACAACGCGCGCGACGTCTGCCTGGGCGAGGGCACGTTCGGGTTCGACGACTACACGGAACTCGTCATCCGCTTCATGGAGACGATCGGTCCCGGCGCGCACATGCTCGCGGTGTGCCAGCCGTGTGTCTCGGCGCTGGTCGCGACAGCGGTGATGGCCGAAGAGGGGAACGCGGCCGTGCCGCGGAGCCTCACCCTGATGGCGGGCCCGATCGACGCGAGCGTGAACCCCACCGAAGTGAACGATCTCGCGACGAGTCGGCCGATCGAGTGGTTCGAGCGCCACGTGATCGCGTCGGTGCCGCTGCGGTACCGGGGGCGCTTCCGGCGGGTGTACCCGGGTTTCCTCCAGCTCGCCGCGTTCGTGAGCATGAACCCGGAGCGTCACCTGAAGGCGCACGCGACGTTGTACGACAACCTGATCAGCGGCAACGACATCGCCGCCGACACCACCAAGGCGTTCTACGACGACTACTTCGCGGTGCTCGACCTGCCGGCGGAGTTCTACCTGGAGACGGTGCAGATCGTGTTCCAGGAGCACCGGCTGGCGCGGGGCACGCTCGAGTTCCGCGGCCGTCCGGTGGATCCGGCAGCGATCCGGCGGACGGGGCTGCTGACGGTCGAGGGCGACCGTGACGACATCTGCAGCGTCGGGCAGACGGTCGCGGCGCAGGACCTGTGCACCGGGCTGAGGCTGCAGTTGCGGAGCCATCACCTGCAGGCGGGCGTCGGGCACTACGGGGTGTTCAGCGGCTCGCGGTGGGAGCAGCAGATCTACCCGGTCGTGCGGCGCATGATCCTCGCCACCGATTAACCGGGCTCCGGGAAGTGGCAGGCGACGGGATGTCCCTGACCGCGATCGACGAGCGCCGGCTCCTCTTGGGCGCAGCGATCGACCGCTTTCCAGCAGCGGGTGCGGAAACGGCAGCCCGAGGGCGGATCCTGCGCGCTCGGGAGCTCGCCGGTGAGCACGATGCGGCGACGGGCGCGTTCGACGGCGGGGTCGGGCTCGGGGACCGCGGACAAGAGCGCCTGGGTGTACGGGTGCGAGGGCGCGGTGAAGAGATCCCGCGTCGGTGCGAGCTCGACGATCTTGCCGAGGTACATCACCGCGACGCGATCGGCCATGTGCTCGACCACCGAGAGGTCGTGCGTGATGAAGACCATCGCGAGATGCAGTCGCGACTGGAGGTCGGCAAGCAGGTTGAGGATCTGCGCCTGGATCGACACGTCGAGCGCGCTGACCGGTTCGTCGAGCACGAGCACTTCCGGGTCGAGGGCGAGCGCACGCGCGATGCCGACGCGCTGGCGCTGCCCACCGGACAGCTCGTGCGGATAGCGCGCCGCGTGCTCGGGGCCGAGACCGACGAGCTCGAACAGTTCGGGTACCCGCTGCGCGATGTCGCGGCGCCGGCCTGCGATCTGCAGCGGCTCCGCAACGGCCGCGCGCGCGGTGAGCCGAGGATCGAGCGCGGCGTAGGGGTCTTGGAACACGATCTGCACGCGGTGGCGCACCGCGCGCAGCGCGCGACGCGACACGTGCGCGATGTCGTCGTTGTCGACGCGGATCGCACCGGCGGTGGGCTCGAGCAGGCGGACGAGCATGCGGGCGACGGTCGACTTGCCGCAGCCCGACTCACCGACGAGGCCGAGGGTCTCCCGCGCGCGAGGGTGAAGCTCACGCCGTCGACCGCGTGGACGACGCCGCCGTTGCGGGCTGGGAACTCCTTCACCAGGTCGACGACGTCGAGGAGCGCGTCGGCGCCCCCACCACTCGTCACCCGAGCTCCTCCGCTCGGATGCACGCGCTGCGGTGAGAAGGGGGTTGTGAGGTCAGAGGAGTGGCCAGGAGTGCGGGGACATCGATGCGGCACGCATCGATCGCCATCGCGCAGCGAGGATGGAAGGCGCAACCCGGCGGGAGCGCCGACGGGTTGGGCGGCACGCCGGGGACGGGGACGAGGGTGCCGCGCGCGGATCCGATGCGCGGGGTCGCCGCGAGGAGCGCACGGGTGTACGGATGACGCGACGCGGTGAACACGTCGTCGACCGTTCCTTCCTCGACGATCCGGCCCGCGTACATCACGACGACGCGATCGGCGAGGCCGGCGACGACGCCGAGGTCGTGGGTGACGAGCAGGAGCGCGAGCCCGAGATCGCGGCGGAGGTCGGCGAGCAGCTCGAGGATCTGGGCCTGGGTCGTGACGTCGAGTGCGGTGGTCGGCTCGTCGGCGATGAGCACGCGGTGGCTTGTTGGCCAGCGCCATCGCGAGCATCACCCGCTGCCGGAGACCGCCGGAGAGCTGGTGCGGGTACGCGCTCGAGCGGCCGATGGGATCGGCGACGCCGACCGACTGGAGCAGGTCGATCGCCCGCAGCTCGGCGGCGCCGCCCGACACGCCCGGCTGGTGCACCATGATCGCCTCGGCCACCTGGTCGCCGACGCGCTGCACCGGGTTGAGCGCGGTCATCGGGTCCTGGAACACCATCGCCAGCTCCCGCCCGCGCAGGTCGCGGTAGTCGCGGTCAGCGAGTCCGACCAGTGAGCGGCCGTCGAAGCGCACGTCACCACTGGCGATGCGCCCGGGAGGGTCGATCAGCCCCATCACCGCGAGCGCGGTCACGGTCTTGCCCGAGCCCGACTCCCCCACCACTGCGACGGTCTCGCCCGCGGCGAGCGAGAACGAGACTCCGTCGACCGCACGCGCGGGAGGGCCGTCGCCCGTGAACTCGACGCGAAGGTCGTCGACTTCGAGCAGCGCAGTCACGCGCGTACCTGCCGGCGCGGGTCGAGCGCGTCCCGGAGGCCGTCGCCGACGAAGTTGACCGCGAGCACGGTGAAGAAGATCGCCAGCCCCGGGAACACGGTGAGCCACCAGTACTGCTCGACGGTCGCGATCGAGTCGGTGAGGAGGTTGCCCCAGCTCGGCGTGGGAGGCTGGATGCCGAAGCCGAGGAACGACAGCGTGCTCTCGATGAGGATCGCCTCGGCAACAACCAGTGTCGCGTTCACGATGATCGGACCGGCGCAGTTGGGGATCACGTGACGGACGATGATGCGCGTGTTCGACGCGCCGACCGCGCGCGCGGCATCGACGAACTCCCGCTCGCGCAGGGCGAGCGTGGCGCCGCGTACGACGCGCGCGATCGAGCCCCACAGCAGCAATGACAGCAGCAGCGTGATGCCGAAGGGGCTACCGAGATCGAGCGTGCCGAAGGGGCCGAGATCGATGCTGTCGATCGACACCGCGACCGCGAGGAACGGGATCGCGGGGAGTGCGATCCAGAGATCGGTGAACCGCATGAGCAGGCCGTCGAGCCAGCCGCGGTAGAAGCCCGCGAGCGCCCCGATCACCACGCCGATCAGCGTGGAGAGCACCGCGATCCCGAGCGCGACCTTGAGCGATACCTGGCCACCATGCAGCACACGCGACAACGAGTCGCGAGTGCCCAGGTCGGTGCCGAACCAGTGCGACCACGACGGGCCCGATGTGGTCGCGTGCGGGTCCGTGAGGTGGAGATCGGTGGGGCTCGGGGCGAAGCGGACGAGCACGAAGCACGCGAAGAACATGAAGAGCAGAAAGCCGAGGCCGATCATCGCCGGCGTGTGGCGACGGAAGCTCCGCACCGCGGGCTTCCACCGCCCACCCGTGCCCCATGCTTCGTCACCACCAGCGGCGAGAACGGGATCGAGCGAGTCGGCCCGCGCCCGCGCCGACTCGTCGCCGAGACGGCTACTCACGGAATCTCCTCGTTCGCCGCGACGCGCGTGCGCACCCGATGCCGCCGGTGCGCGCCGACGCGGATGCGCGGGTCGAGCGCGCCGTAGAGGATGTCGGCGACGAGGTTGGCGATCACCACGAACAACGCGGCGACGACCATCCACGCCAGGATCACCGGATAGTCCGACCGCTCGAGCGCGGTGAAGAAGAGCAGGCCCATCCCCGGCCAGCTGAAGATCTTCTCGATCACGACCACGCCACCGAGCAGCACGCCGGCATCGATCGCGACGACAGTGACGAACGGGATGAGCGCGTTGCGGAGCGCGTGACGGCGGATGACGTCGCGTCGCGGCACGCCCTTCGCGCGCGCGGTGCGGACGTAGTCGGTGTGCAGGACGTCGATCATGCTGTCGCGCTGGTACCGGCTCCACGCGGCCGCGGTGCCGAGCATCAACGCCGCGATGGGCAACACCATGTGGCGGATCAGGTTCCCGACGTCACCCTCCTGGCCGACGCTGTACTTCCCCTGCACGTAGAAGAGGTGGATCCCGAGCTGCTCCTGGAGCACCACCACCAGGACCAGCTGCAGCATCAACGCGAAGAAGAAGTCGGGCATCGAGAACCCGAAGTAGGTGAACCCCGTCGCGACGTGGTCGAAGGTCGAGTACCGGCGCACCGCGCTCACCACACCGACCAACATCGCAACTGCGATCGAGAGCAGCACCGCCGGCACCACCAGGAGTGCCGAGTTCCACACCGCGTCGCCCACCATCTCCGTGACCGGCTGATCGGTCTTGAACGACCTCCCCCAGTCGCCCTGCACGAAGTCGCCCAGCCAGAGCAGGTACTGCTCCGGCTTCGAGACATCGAGGTGGTACTGATGCTCGAGGTTGTGCACCGTCTGCTCCGACACCCCCGGCTTGTGCCGGTAGTCGCGCAACGGATCACCGCGCGCGGTGACCAGCGCGAAGACGATGATCGTGGCCAGGATCACCACCGGGATGGACACCAACAGTCGACGCCCGATGTACGCGATCACCGCGTACGTTTCTAGCAAGCGGGCGTTGACCCGCCGGGGATCACTCGACTACGGGAGATACGTCCAGTCTTCGATGTTCCAGGTGAAGCCGTCCTGGGTCGGGTTGTCCTTCACGCCGGTGATCGTGTTCTTGTACCCGAGCTGCGTCGGCTTCTGGAACAGCGGGATCACCGTGACCTCGTTGCTCGCGAGCTGCTGGTCGACCTGGTTGTACAGCGCGGCCCGTGCCGTGGGATCCGCGGTCGTGTTCGCCTGTGCGAGCAGCTGGTCGATGGTCGGGCTCTCGATCTTGGTGTAGTTGGCACCCGACCAGTCGCAGTCCCCGACCTTCGCCTTCGCCGGCGCGCACTTGGCCGGGATCGACGTCGACTGCCAGATGATGTTGTTGCCGAACGGGTCGGGTGAGCCGACCCAGGCGAAGATGATCGACTGGTAGTCGAACGCCACCAACTTGGCGTCGAGGATGTCGGGCGAGTTCTTGATCGTGATCTTCACGCCGATCTGCTTGAGCTGCTCCTGGATGATCACCTGCGAGAGCTCACGAGCCTGGTTGCCCGACGTCGTGCCCAGCGTGAACGCGAGCTTCACGCCGGCCTTGGCGCGGACGCCGTCGGAGCCGAGCTTCCAGCCCGCGGCATCGAGCATCGCGTTGGCGGCGCTCACATCGCCCTTCGCCGGGTACATCGACCAGTTCGCCTCGTACGCCTTCTGGTCCGTCATCCACTGCGTGTTGTCGAGCACGGTGGCGTCGTCGTTGGCGTCTTTCACGACCCGCTCGACGATCTGCTGGCGCGGAAGTGCGGTGGCGATCGCCTTGCGCACTTCGATGTCGGACAGGCCGGGCACCGTCGACAGCATGTCGAAGTGCTCCCACTGCGGCCCGAGGGTCGACGCGTACACCGCGCCGTCGACCGCTTCGATCTTCTTGCGCAACCCGATCTGGTTCTGCGGGTAGATCATGTCGACCTCACCCGCACGGAACGCGTTGACCTCCGCGTTGCTGTCGAGCACCGGCACGAACACGACCTTCGGCACCGTGGCCTTCTTGCCCCAGTAGTTGGGGTTGGGCACCAACGTGACCTGCTGGTCGGGCGTGAACGAGTCGACGAGCATCGGGCCGCTGCCGATCGGAGTGCCCGTCTTCGGGTCGCAGATGCACTTGTTCCAGACCTTGTTGAAGTTCTCGCCCTCGAGCACGTGCTTCGGCAGCACCGCGGTGCTCGTGCCCGCCCAGAGGTCGCGGAACGGCGCGAACACCTGCTTGAACACCATCTGGAACTCGGTCGGGCTGACCACGTTGAACGCGGTGATCTGGTCGTAGCCGTCGCGCGTGATCACGTTGTTCTTCGGGTTCATGATCGTGTCGTACGTGAACTTGAAGTCGTCGGCGGTGAGCGGCACGTTGTCCGACCACTTCGCGTCGGCACGCAGCGTGCAGTCCACCGTGAACGGCGACTGCGACGTCACCGAGCAGTCCTTCGAGAACAGCCACGGCTCGTAGGAGAAGTCGGGCAGCAACTTGTAGCCCCGCGCCAGCGCCGGCCCCACGATCATCGCGGTCCACTGACCGTTCCCCTGCGGCGTCATGTCGTTGAGCACCGGCGGGAACTCCTCCGCGCCAACGGTGATCGCCGACGAGGAAGTCGCGGACTTCTGGCGGGCGGCGACCGCAACGCCCGTGGAGGTGACAACGGTGGTTGCCGCCACCACGACGAGCGTCAGCGCGAGACCGCGGCCGATGCGCCACGGCTTGCGCAGTGAAACCTTGGGGTTGGCTTCCATCGGGGAACTCCCAGCTCCTCCGCCGATTCTGCACGCCGCGAAACGACGCCGAGTGGATGAACGGCAGTCGCGAACGGAGGCTTGAGGGATTACTGCACCCGGAGCGCGAGGATCACGGTGGAGAACATGAACACGGTGCAGGCGATCACGGTGAGGCGGTCGAGGTTGCGCTCCACCACGGTCGAGCCCGCCATCGAGCCCCCCAACTGCCCACCACCGAACATATCGGACAGACCGCCACCACGCCCGGAGTGCAGCAGGATCAGGAAGATCACCGTGAGCGCCGCCGCCACGTCGATGATGGTCAGGATGGTGTCGATCATGCGCCGGTCAGTGTATCCAGTGGACGACCGGCCAGCGGCGCACCGGGCTACGCCCTGCGGTACTGGACGATTCGGGCGAACTCCCGGCGACTATGCGCTGTAGTAAGAGGTGCGACCGTTGCGACTGCTCGCCTTGCCCGGAGCGTTGTAGTCCCTGATTCGTCGATCCGTCACGTTCGCCGGCAGGCGTTTGTCAGTCGGGGAACCAGCCGAGGACATCGACGATGACGTGGGTCGTTGCCGGCGTGGTTGTAGATCGAGATCTGGCCGTTGGTGCCGACTTGGGCGATGACCATGTTGGGGATCGTCTGGCCTGGTGTGAAGTTCAGATTCGACGCGTTCGGTCGGCGCGACGCCGGTCGGCCACACGGTCACGAAGCTGGGCGCGGATGGGCCTGTCACCGTCACGTTCAACGCGACTGCGCCGACTCCTGATGCGGGGACTCCACCCCGGCCCGTCACGGTCAGGTTCAACGTCTGGGCCGGCCCGACCGCGCCGACTCCCGCGAACAGGCCGTCCACCGTCGAAGACCCCGGCCGCGTGTCCAGCACCCGCGCCGGCACCAACGACGCATAGCCCTCGTCCTCATCCGTCGGGAACCAACCGAGGACATCCACGATCACGTCCGTCGTGCCTTCACGGTTGTAGATCGACACCAAACCGTTCGCACTGACTTGCGCGATGACCATGTTGGGGATCGTCTGGCCTGGTGTGAAGTTCAGATTCGACGCGTTCGGCCGCGCGACACCCGTCGGCCACACCGTCAAGAAACTCGGCGCGGACGGATTCGTCACCGTCACGTTCAATGCCACCGCACCCGCACCCGCAGGGACCCCACCCCGGCCTCCCACCATCAGATTCAATGTCTGACCCGGCCCCACCACACCAACCCCCGCGAACAGGCCATCCACCGTCGAATAGCCCGCCCGCGTGTCCAACAGCCTTGCCGGCACCAACGACGAATAGCCGGCACCCGTGGGGAACCAGCCGAGGACATCGACGATCACGTCGGTCGCGCCCGCGTGGTTGTAGATCGATACGAGACCGTTCGTGCCGACCTGGGCGATGACCATGTTCGGGATCGTGTCACCGGGCGTGAAGTTCAGATTCGACGCGTTCGGTCGCGCGACACCCGTCGGCCACACCGTCAAGAAACTCGGCGCGGACGGGCCCGTCACCGTCACGTTCAACGCCACCGCACCCGCACCCTCAGGAACCCCGCCCCGGCCGCCCACGGTCAGGTTCAACGTCTGACCCGGTCCCACCGCACCAACCCCCGCGAACAACCCGTCGACTGTCGCCGACCCCGGCCGGGTGTCCAACAACCTTGCTGGCAGCAACGACGAATAGCCCGGCGGTTCTCCCGGCAGCTCCCCGACTGAGAAGCCCTGCGACAGGTGATTGTTCGACCGATCCGATTCCGCGAGCCGGTTGATGCTGTTCACAAACGCATCGACGGTGTGATCACCAGCACTCGCCACCCAATACGGCACCCCGCCCAACTCTTGCGGTCCCCCATTCGCAGTCAACGTCACCGAGCCACCCACCGGAATCGACGATGTGTACGTATCCGACCACGACACCGTCTCACCATCCACGAAGAACGCCACATCCACGATCGTGCCCGCCGGCGTCGGCGCAGTCCCCTGGTTCTTCACCGTCGCGGAAAACACCACATGATCACCCGCCACCACCGAACCCACCCCACCAACCGAGGTCACCACCATGTCCGGCAACCCAGTCCAACTGGGCTCTGAATCACTCCCCAGAAAGGACTGTGTGAGGTTCACGAGGCTTCCGCCGTCGGCGTCCATCACAAAGATGTCGGGCTTGCCAAGAACCGCCCTGATGCCGGAGAACACGATCTTCGTTCCATCCGACGACCATGCCGGGTCCGAATCGCTTTGGTTGAAGTTCGTGACGCCGTGCTGATCGCCGCCGTCGGCGTCCATGACCCCAATCGTGCCGTCGCGCCAGTACGCGATCTGGCTGCCGTCGGGCGACCACGAGGGCTGATCCTCAGGAATATGGAGCGTGTTCGTCAGGTCCGTGGGCGGAGTCCCCGCCACCAGGTTGAGCGCATACAGATCGGTGAAGCCGCCGAATTCCACGCTCGAGAGGGCGTAGACGATTGTCGTCCCGTCGGGGGACCACGCTGGATTGTTGCTTCGAGGTCCGGGCACGATGGTGTGAGCGTTGGAGCCGTCTGCGTTCATGACTCGAATGCCGTTGCCGTCTTGGAACGCGAGCTGCTTACCGTCAGGCGACCATGCGGGTCTCCACGACGGAGGAAAGCCCCCACCGGGATTGGATGGACTCCAGTCTGTGGGCATCAGGTCAGCGCGATTGCTGCCGTCAGCGTTCATCACCCAGATGTCCGTCTTGCCATCCCGCGCATTGCTTGAGAACGCGATGCGTGTGCCATCAGGTGACCACGCAGGGCCAGCATCGACAGCACCGTCATGAGTGAGATTGACAGGATCAGAGCCGTCCGCGTTCATGACCCAGATGTCCGGGCTGCCGCTGCGGTCACTCACGAACGCGATCCTGCCAACCAGACCAGGATCTGCTGACGCATCGACTTGCGCCACCGCCGCAGATACCACGATGGTGCCAAGCAGTCCTGCGACGACTGCCGCCACAACAAACGCTGACGCTGCCTTCTTGAGCCCCACCACCATGACGCCCCCCCTTGCTGGCATGCCCAGCTTGTGCCCGCAAGTGCAGTCTTCGATAGTGGCACGCCCCACGACAAGGGCCAAAGGTCCACAGGGGATACAAACCGCGGGCCTCAGTGCTAACGCGAGCCACAGCAGCCCCTCCAGTGCGCGTGGGCACGACGATATGGCAGTACGGCGCATCACGGCGAACCTGTATTGAACCCGTACGCGTGGCACGCGACGCACCTGCGACTGCAGCGGTGAGTGTTGTGCGCCGCGCGTCCAGACGCGAACCCGCGATCCGTCACGTTCGTCGGGAAGCGGTTTGTCAGTCGGGGAACCAGCCGAGGACATCGACGATGACATGGGTCGCGCCCGCGTGGTTGTAGATCGAGATCTGGCCGTTGGTGCCGACTTGGGCGATGACCATGTTCGGGATCGTCTCACCCGGCGTGAAGTTCAAGTTCGAGGCGTTCGGCCGCGCCAACCCGGTTGGCCAGAGGGTCAAGAAGCTCGGTGCGGATGGGCCTGTCACGGTCACGTTCAACGCGACCGCACCGACTCCTGATGCGGGGACGCCACCGCGGCCCGTCACGGTGAGGTTCAACGTCTGGGCCGGCCCGACCGCACCGACCCCCGCGAACAGGCCATCGACCGTTGAATAGCCCGCCCGGGTGTCCAACACCCGCGCCGGCACCAACGACGCATAGCCCTCGTCCTCATCGGTCGGGAACCAGCCGAGGACATCGACGATCACGTCGGTCGTGCCTTCACGGTTGTAGATCGACACCACACCGTTCGCACTGACTTGGGCGATGACCATGTTGGGGATCGTCTGGCCTGGCGTGAAGTTCAGGTTCGACGCGTTCGGTCGCGCGACACCTGTCGGCCACACCGTCAAGAAACTCGGTGCGGACGGGTTCGTCACCGTCACGTTCAACGCCACCGCACCCGCACCGACGGGCACCCCACCCCGGCCGCCCACGGTCAGATTCAACGTCTGACCCGGCCCCACCACACCAACCCCCGCGAACAAGCCATCCACCGTCGAATAGCCCGCCCGGGTGTCCAACAACCGCGCCGGCACCAACGACGAATACCCGGCACCAGCGGGGAACCAGCCGAGGACATCCACGATCACGTCCGTCGAGCCCTGCGTGGTTGTAGATCGACACCAAACCGTTCGTGCCGACCTGGGCGATGACCATGTTGGGGATCGTCTGGCCTGGTGTGAAGTTCAGATTCGACGCGTTCGGTCGTGCGACACCTGTCGGCCACACCGTCAAGAAACTCGGCGCGGACGGGTTTGTCACGGTCACGTTCAACGCCACCGCGCCGGCTCCCGATGCGGGGACGCCACCGCGTCCTGTCACGGTGAGGTTCAACGTCTGACCCGGTCCCACCACACCGACCCCTGCGAACAGGCCATCGACCGTCGAGTAGCCCGCCCGTGTGTCCAACACCCGCGCCGGCACCAACGACGTATAGCCCGGCGGTTCTCCCGGCAGCTCCCCGACCGAGAAACCCTGCGACAGGTGATTGTTCGACCGATCCGACTCCGCGAACCGGCTGATGCTGTTCACAAACGCATCGACGGTGTGATCACCAGCACTCGCCACCCAATACGGCACCCCGCCCAACTCTTGAGGTCCCCCGTTCGCGGTCAACGTCACCGAGCCACCCACCGGGATCGACGCCGTGTACGTATCGGACCACGACACCGTCTTGCCCATCCACGAAGAACGCCACATCCACGATCGTGCCCGCCGGCGTCGGCGCGGTCCCCTGGTTCTTCACCGTCGCGGAGAACACCACATGATCACCCGCCACCGGCGAACCCACACCACCCACCGAGGTCACCACCATGTCCGGCAGGCCCGGAGCCGTGACGGTCAAGGTGGCGGGATTGGTCAAGGTGGTGGTCGGGGGCTGGCCGGCGGGCGTGTTGGTGAACACGGCCCGGTATCGGGTGCCGCTGGCGGAGGTGTGGGCCACCAAGCTCAGTGTGGGTGAGGTCGCGCCGGGCACGTCGGTGAAGGTGTCGCCACCGTCGGTCGAGGACTGCCACTGCACCGTCGGGGCGGGATCACCCGACGCCGCGGTGGTGAACGTCACGGCCGACCCCTCGAGCACCGATTGGTCGGCGGGCTGCACGGTCACGGCGGGCGCGGCGGTCGTCGGCTGCCACCACAGCTCGAGCGCCTTGCCTCCGGCGTCTTGATACCAGTCGACCTCGATGGTGGTCAGACCCCCCAGCCCGCTGGCGGCGGCTGTGAACCGGTCGGCTTGAACATGCCACTGGTCGAGCACGAGGTGACCGTTGACGCGTAGCCGGATACCGTCGTCGGTGAGGACGTGGAACAGGTAGTTGCCCGCCGGCAGCTCGACCACACCCTTCCATCGGCCGCTGATCTGGGAGCCGATGCCGTGGAACACGGACCCGGTCGGCCAGCGGTGCCGCGGCCCCCACGCCAGGGCACCGGTGTCGAGCGGATCGACACCGTCGACCATCGTGCCCAGGTAGGTGTTGAAGTTCGTGCCCGCGTAC
Organism: uncultured Actinomycetes bacterium; assembly: GCA_963721435.1. GTDB lineage: Bacteria > Actinomycetota > Acidimicrobiia > IMCC26256 > DASPTH01 > CAVRJC01. The sequence continues at coordinate 103,066 of CAVRJC010000011.1, read as the reverse complement.
ATGCAGGCGTAGAACTCCCCGACCGGTGGGTCGGTGTGGCACGCACCACCCAGCTCGTTCATCACGTTGACATCAACCGTCTGCTCGGCGGTGTTGCCCGTCGTGTCGTAGGCGATCGCGGTCACCTGATGTTGATCCGAACTCAACCCCAACGTGTCGAGGTTGAACGCATACGGCGGGGACGAGTCGATGCTGCGCAGCCGACCATCGACGATCAGCCCGACCGCGTCCATCCCTCCACTGTCGCTGGCATCGACCCGCACCGTCGTCGTACCCGACACCGTCGACCCGCCGACAGGTGCGGTGATCGACACCAACGGCGGGGTGGTATCCGCGGGGATCTCCGTCAGCCACGGGCTCTGCGCGACCACGTCCAACTCCCACGGCGTCGGGAGGTGATCGATGAACTGGCTGTTGTTCTCGTCCCAGCCGATCCCGTGGTTGGCCTCGTGCCACATCGTGTCGACGCCTGAGCTGTACGAACCGGCCACGACCCAATCGGGCAGATTCGGCTCGAACTTGGGGACCAAGACTCCCGCCGCGTTTGCGATGCTCCAATCACCGACCCCGCCCTTGGCGATGTCCCACCCCCAAGAGCCGGCCCAGCCGCCCGCGCCCCACGCCATCACGAACAAGTAACGCCGGTACGGCACGGCCGGCGCTACCGCGTTCGCGTCGGTGAACGCCACGTTCATCAAAGTGTTCGCCCCCGCCCCTCCGAGATCAGTGCAATCGCCACCGCAAATGTCGTGTTCGGTGTACGCCGAACGCACCGCCCGCACCGGCTCCAGGACGAACGTGTGGCCGTAATGGCGGTAATAGGCCGACCGGATCGAGCGCCACACCCGGTTGAGCTGTGGAACCAGCGCCGCCGGATCAACATCCGCGGGCACCCACAACACCGGCGCGACGCTCGCCACACCCCCCGGAGGCGGCAACACATGCATCCCGCATATCGCAATGGCCACCACACCCCCCGAACCGTCCACCTGTGACACCGTCGCCTGCTTCCACCCCGCAGAGCCATACGTCCATGTCACGACCTCGCCCGTCGCCGACATACCGTCCCCACCCGACCACTGATACGTGAAACCCACCTGAGGATCACGCACCCGGAACGTGAGCGCGTCACCCACCACCACCGGACGATCAACCCGACACTCCAACACCGCCGCCGCCGCCGGCCGCGCGGCAACGACCAACACGAACGCAACGAGCGCAACCGAAAGCAACACGGCAGCAGTGCGCATCCAAGGAATCCTCGAAAGCGAGAACTCGGTCATTCACGCCTCCTCCGCATCCGATGCACCGGCGGTGCCGTGCCGCATTCACGTCCATTGGACCTCAAGTTCCAAACGGGCGACAGGGCCTTTCGACCTTCGCGCAGCGCCGCCCCAACGAGTCCGCACGCGCGAGCAGTACAACGCATCACGGTGAACCTGCGTTGAACCCATACACGGGAACCGCGAGACGCGATGCAGATGGCAGATCTGGCGTCTGTCAGCGCCTTAGGTCGAGCAGGTTGTTACGGCGCAGTCTTCAGTGGAACGGCAGCGGGCCGCTCGATGCCCGAATCGGGCCATCGGAATATCGGGCTATTCCGCGACGAGGATCACCAGAGTCTCGGGCATGACTCCGTCGTATGCCATCGCCTCGGCGGCCGCCTCGGTTTGCATGGCAGCCGTGAAGGCATCGAGATCGGGCACGTCCATGACAACGGCGACGTGGTTCGGGTTCTGCGGGTCTACGAACGTCCTGATATTGGAGACGCCGAGAGGACCAAAGAGCTCTTCCCGCTTCGGCGAGGAGAGCCAATGGTCCTTGCCCTTCGAGATGTCGTGGTGCCCGACGATGGTCGGCATTGGTGCCTCCTCGAATGTCGTGAACGCCGCGACGGGTGAGCCCGGCTGAGCGACGATACCCTCATCGACGCCGCTCAGGAACGGCTCGTCACCGGTTCCGAGCTTGCGCCATGCTCCAGGCGTGCGGCTTTACCTTCTGTGGTACTGGACGATCCGGGCGAACTCGTCGGGCTCGAGCGAGGCACCACCGACGAGCGCGCCGTCGATCTCGGGCATCGCCATGAGCACGCCCGCGTTGCCCGACTTCACGCTGCCGCCGTACTGGATGCGGATCCCGTCGGCGATCGCGGCGCTGTAGTGCTCGGCGAGCACGACGCGGATCACGCCGATGGTCTCGTTGGCGTCGTCGGGAGTCGCGTTCCGGCCGGTGCCGATTGCCCAGATCGGCTCGTAGGCGACCACGCAGCTCCCGGCGTCGCTCGCCTTCACTGCGGCGAACGCGCCCCGGATCTGGCTCGTCACCCGCGCCGCGGTGGCGCCGGCCTCGCGCTCCTCGAGGGTCTCCCCCACGCAGACGATCGGCGTCATGCCGTGCTTGATGATCGCCTTGAGCTTCAGGTTCACGGTCTCGTCGGTCTCGCCGAACAGCTGCCGCCGTTCCGAGTGCCCGATGATCACGTAGCTCACGTTCAACTTGGCGAGCATCGGTGGGCTGACCTCGCCGGTGTACGCGCCGCTGTCTTCCCAGTGGCAGTTCTGCGCGCCGAGCTTGATCCTCAGCCTGTCGGCATCGATGAGCGTCTGCAGTGTGCGCAGGTCGGTGAACGGGGGGCACACCACCACTTCACACGCCTCGTAGTCGGCGGACTCGAGCCGGTACGACAGCTTCTGCACGACCTGGATCGCGACGTAGTGGTCGTGGTGCATCTTCCAGTTGCCCGCGATGATGGGCATGCGTTCACTCACGACGTGCTCGCTTCCGTCCGGAGGGCCTCGAGCCCGGGGAGATCGCCGCGCTCGATGAACTCGAGCGACGCGCCGCCACCGGTGCTCACGTGGTCGACGCGATCGGCCAGTCCGAACTGGCGAACCGCAGCCGCGCTGTCGCCGCCGCCGACGACGGTGAAGGCGTCCGCCGCCGCGATCGCCTCGGCGACCGCGCGTGTGCCCGCGGCGAAGGGCTCGAGCTCGAACATGCCCATCGGGCCGTTCCAGAGGACGGTCGCGGCGTCGGCGATGACCCGCCCGTAGGCCTCGGTGGTCGCAGGACCGACGTCGAGGCCCTTCCACCCGTCAGGGATCGCGTCAGCCGCGACGACGCGCGTCTCCGCGTCGGCCGCGACCTCACGCGCGATCACGAAATCGACAGGGATCTGCACGCGGCCGGTCGCGAGGAGGCGCGTGCATTCGTCGACGAAATCGGGCTCGACCAACGAGTCGCCGACCGGTACGCCCTGGGCGAGGAGGAAGGTGAACGCCATCGCGCCGCCGACCAGCACCGTGTCACAACGGTCGAGGAGCGCGTCGATCACGCCGAGCTTGTCACCGACCTTCGCGCCGCCGAGTACCGCGACGAACGGGTGCGCCGCGTCGTGCAGCAAGGTCGAGAGCACTTCGACCTCGCGGAACATCAGGCGTCCGGCCGCGTGCGGGAGCAGCCGCGGCGGGCCGACGATCGACGCGTGCTCACGGTGCGACGCGCCGAAGGCATCGTTCACGTAGAAGTCGCCGAGCTCCGAGAGGTTGGTACAGAAGGCCGGGTCGCAGTCTTCCTCGCCGGCTTCGAACCGCAGGTTCTCGAGCATCACGACGTCGCCGGGGCTCGACGGCGCGACGACCGCCTCCGCTCGTGGGCCGACGACCGAGGGCGCGAGCAGCACGGGCGCGCCGAGCAGCTCGGACAGTCGCGCCGCGACCGGAGCCATGCTGAAGCGGGCGTCCACCTTCCCCTTCGGACGCCCGAGATGCCCGCACACGACGACGATCGCGCCCTTGTGCCGCAGGTACTGGATCGTGGGCAGCACGGTGCTGATGCGGAGGTCGTCCTCGACCGTGCCGTCGTCGGACAGCGGCACGTTGCAGTCGACGCGCACGAGCACCCGCTTCCCGCGCCTGACCTCGAGATCTTCGAGGCGCGGCAGATCGATGCTCATCGGAGGGTGGGGGTCATGCAGGAAGGGCGTTACTGGGCGACGAACGCGACGAGGTCGACGAGCCGGTTGGAGTAGCCCCACTCGTTGTCGTACCAGCCGAGCACCTTGACCATGCGACCGATGGCCATCGTGTCGACCGCCGAGAAGATGCACGACGCCGGGTTGCCCACGATGTCGGCGGACACGAGATCCTCGTCGGAGTACTCGAGCACGCCGCGGAACGACGGGTCGACCGCGGCCTTGGCGAACACCTCGTTGACCTCGTCGACGGTCGCCGGCTTCGCGAGGTTCGCCGACAGGTCGGTGATCGAGCCGGTGGGGACGGGCACGCGCAGCGCCGCGCCGTCGAGCTTGCCCTTGAGCTCGGGCAGCACGAGCCCGATCGCGCGAGCCGCACCCGAGCTGTTCGGGATGATCGAGAGCCCCGCCGCGCGCATCCGGCGTAGATCGGGCTTGCCGCTGCGGGTGGCCTTGGCGAGGTCGACGAGCGACTGGTCGCTCGTGTACGCGTGCACTGTGGTCATGAGGCCCTGCTCGATGCCGAAGGTGTCGTTGAGCACCTTGGCCAGCGGGGCCAGGCAGTTCGTGGTGCAGGACGCGTTCGATATCACGGTGTGCGCGCTCGCGTCGTAGACGTCGTCGTTGACGCCCATGCAGATGCTCGCGTCGGCGTCGCCACTCGGCGCCGAGATGATGACGCGTTGCACCGTGCCACCGAGGTGGCCGGCGGCTTTCTCGCGAGCGGTGAAGAGGCCCGTCGACTCGACCACGACGTCGACGTCGTGGCTGCTCCACGGGATCTCCGCCGGGTCCATCACCTCGAGCTTCTGGACCACGTGCCCGTCGATCGAGATGCCGTTGGCCGTCGGCTGGATGTCGTGCGCGAGCGTGCCGCCGACCGAGTCGTGCTTGAGCAGGAAGGCCACCGTGTGGGTGTCGCCCATCGGCTCGTTCACCGCGACCAGCTCGACGCCCGCGTCGACCCCGCGGGCCAGCAGTGCACGGGTGAACGACCGCCCGATCCGTCCGAAACCGTTGATCCCAACTCGTACTGTCATGGAGCCCTCCCGCTCAGGTGTGCCGACTACAGCAGAGCCGACAGCTCTTTCGCCAACTGTTCGGGATCGTGGACCAGTCGGTTGGGCAGTGCCAGCGAGGCCCGGCGCGGCTCGACCCCCAGCGCGCGGGCCCGCGTGTCGTCGAAGGCGAGGGCGCCGTCGACGGCGCAGAGCAACGTATCGACCCGTGCTCCGTGGTCGAGGACCGCCTGCAGGTGATCGACGCCGTCGAGCCCGAGGGTCTCGGGCAGCTGCTGGCGGAGATTGGCGATCTGGACCACACGCGCCGGCGTGGCCGCGATCGCGTCGCGGAGGCCGGGCACGCACAACACCGGCAACAGGCTGGTGTACAGGGATCCCGGCGCCAGCACGACCTGGTCGGCGGCGGCGATCGCCGCGACGGCGTCGGGCGATGCCGGAGCGTCGGACGGCACGAGCTCGACCCGGCGGATGTCCCGGCTGTTCTGCACCGCCACCTGGCCCTCCACCTCGAGGTCGCCCACGATCGCCTTCAGGACCACGGCCTCCGTCGTCGCGGGCAGGACCCGGCCGACGGCGCGCAGCACCCGCCCGGCTTCGTCGAGCGCGGCGGTGAAGTCGCCGAGAGTGTCGGTGAGGCCGACGAGCATGAGGTTGCCGAGCGCGTGGCCGTCGAGCTCACCGCCGGAGAAGCGGTGCTCGAACGCCCTCCCCCACGTCCCGTCGTCGGCGAGGGCGACGAGGCAACGGCGGAGGTCGCCCGGGGGCAGTACGCCGAAGTCGCGGCGCAGGCGACCCGACGAACCGCCGTCGTCGGCAACGCTCACGACCGCGGTGATCGAACCCGCGTACCGGCGAATGGAGCGGAGCGCGGTCGCGAGGCCGTGGCCCCCGCCGAGCGCGACGACCGCGGGGCCCGTGGTCACGCGCCCTCGCGATCGACGTCACGGTGCACGACGCGCGCGGGGAACCCGAGGTCGTCGAGCAGGGCCGCGAGCTCTCCCGCCATCACCACGCTGCGGTGACGCCCGCCGGTGCAACCCACGCCGATCGACAGGTACGCCTTGCCCTCGCGCACGTACGCGGGCAGCAGCAACGCGAACAGCCGTCGCATCTCTTCGAGGAACGTGACCGTCTCCGGCTGTTGCATCACGTAGTCGCGCACCGGCGCGTCGGTACCGCGGAACGGCCGCAACGAGTCGACCCAGTGCGGGTTGGGCAGGAAGCGGCAGTCGAACACGAGATCGACGTCGAGGGGCAGGCCGTGCTTGTAGCCGAACGACACGACACTCGTCTGCAACGCGGTCGCGCGATCACCTTCACCGAACCGCGACACGAGCCGGTCGCGCAGCTCGTGCACGTTGAGATCCGAGGTGTCGATCACGAGATCGGCGCGACCCTTGAGCTCCTCGAGCAGCACGCGCTCCGCGGCGATGCCGTCGGACACGCGATCGTCGGCCGCGAGCGGGTGCTTGCGTCGCGTCGTCACGTAACGGCGCACGAGCACGTCATCGGCAGCGTCGAGGAACAGCACGCGCGTGATCGCACCCTCGGCGCGCAGCCCGTCGAGCGCGGCCCCGAGCTCCTCGACGAACGATCCCGAGCGCACGTCGACCACGACCGCGAACTGCCGGGCGCGGTCCTTCCCGCGTGCGAGCTCGGCGACGTTCCCGATGAGCTCGGGTGGCAGGTTGTCGATCACGAAGAAGCCGAGGTCTTCGAGCACGTCGGCCGCGGCGGAGCGCCCGGCGCCGGACATGCCGGTGATGACGGTGACGTCGAGCCCGGCCGCGCTCATCGGAGTCCCGTGCAGCTGCGCGTACAGCGCACGCCCCGTCGCCTCGGGCAGCCAGGGAATCGCGACGATCTCGGGCTCCGTGAGCTCGCGCAGCTTCTTGACCGAGCCGAATTCCTTGAGCAGCCGCGCCCGGCGAGTCGGGCCGAGCCCGGGCACGTCGTCGAGCACCGACCTCGTCATCTTCTTGCCGCGCAGCTGGCGGTGATAGGTGATCGCGAACCGGTGCGCCTCGTCGCGCACCTGCTGCAGGAGGTAGAGCGCCTCGGAGTCGCGTGGGATGCGGATCGGCTCCGGGTCGCCGGGCACGTAGACCTCTTCGAACTTCTTCGCCAGGCTGGCGACGGAGATGTCCTCGAGCCCGAGGTCTTCCAGCACGCGCACCGCGACGCCGAGCTGGCCCTTCCCGCCGTCGACCAGCAAGAGGTTGGGCGGGTAGGCGAAGCGCTTTCCTTTGCGGGCGCCTTCGTCGCGCTCCTCGAGGTAGCGGCGGAACCGGCGACTCAGCGCCTCTTCCATCGCGGCGAAGTCGTCCTGACCGGGTTGGTGGCGGATCTTGAAGCGCCGGTAGTCGGAGCGCTTGGCCAGTCCGTCCTCCATCACCACCATCGACGCCACGATGTCGGAGCCTTGCAGGTTCGACACGTCGAAGCACTCGATGCGCAACGGCGCTTCCGGCAGGCCGAGCGCTTCCTGCAACGCCAGCAACGCGCGGGCGCGTGCGTTGTGGTCCGACGAGCGCCGAAGCTTGTGGCGCACGAAGGCTTCCTGTGCATTCTGGGTGACCGTCTCCATGAGCGCGCGCTTCGCGCCCCGCTTGGGCACGCGCAGTCGCACGCGCGCGCTACGGGTGGCGGTGAGGAACTCCTCGTACAGCGGCACGTCGTCGGGCTCGTCGGGTACCAGGATCTCGCGCGGGATGTCGGGGGCGTCGAGCCCCCCGTAGAGCTGTTCGAGCAGGCGACCGACGAGCTCGGGGCGCGTAAGGTCTTCGACTTTGTCGACGATCAGTCCTTTGCGCCCGACGACACGCCCCTTGCGCACGAGGAACACCTGCACCGACGCTTCGAGCTCGTCCTCGACGATGCCGATGGCGTCGTAGTCCTCTTCTTTGGCATCGACCATCTGCTGGCGTTCGATCGCCTTGCGCACCGACACGATCTGATCGCGCAGCCGTGCCGCGCGCTCGAACTCGAGCGCATCACTCGCCTCGTGCATCTTCTTGTCGAGACGGTCGAGGATCGTCGCAGTGTCGCCGTCGAGGAACTGCAGCAGCTCGCTGACCAGGCCGTCGTACTCCTCCCGCGTCACCGCACCCACGCACGGCGCCGCGCACTTCTCGATGTGGGCGTAGAGGCACGGCCGGCCGAGGCGCTGGTAGCGGTCGAACTTCCCCTTGGTGCACGTGCGGATCGGGAACGTGCGGAGCAGGAGGTCGAGGGTCTCCCGGATCGCGTAAGCGTGCGCGTACGGGCCGTAGTACCGGACGCCTTTGCGCTTGGCGCCGCGCATCACCATCGCCCGCGGCCACTCCTCGTCGAGGGTGATCGCGAGGTACGGGTACGACTTGTCGTCCATGTACCGGATGTTGAAACGCGGCCGGTGCTTTCGGATCAGGTTGAACTCGAGGAAGAGCGCCTCGACCTCGTTGCCGACGGTGATCCACTCGACGGAGTCGGAGGCCGCCACCATCTGGCGGGTGCGCTCCCCCAGGCCGGTGCCGAAGTACGACATCACGCGGCTGCGGAGGCTCTTCGCCTTGCCCACGTAGAGCACCCGGCCGCGCGCGTCCTTGAACTGGTACGACCCCGGCGAATCCGGGATCGACGAGGGCACCGGCCGTTGCATGCCTCCATTGTCGCGGCTGCGAACCGCCACCCGACCGCTTTCCCGGCGATATGCTCGTCGGAGATCGGCCCTGGTACTGCCGATCACATATCGGTTCCGTGGCCGACAACCCCGCGGTGGGCGACCAGGCTGTCCCCGCCGGCCACGAGCGGAGCCATACCCCTCGGGGGATTCACATGCTTCGACTCCAGGCGCCCCTACCGGACCGCTACACCCTCGCGACGGCCGACGAGCTCGACGGCTGGATCGCCGCGGCCAAGGCCGAGCTGGGCGACCGGCTCCTCATCCTCGGCCACCACTACCAGCGCGACGAGGTCATCAAGTGGGCCGACGCCCGCGGTGACTCGTTCAAGCTGGCCCGGTTCGCGGCGGACAACGACCAGGCCACCGACATCGTGTTCTGCGGTGTGCACTTCATGGCCGAGTCGGCCGACGTGCTCACCGGCGCCCACCAGCGGGTGATCCTCCCCGACCTCAACGCAGGCTGCTCGATGGCCGACATGGCCGACATCGACCAGGTCGAGGAGTGCTGGGACGCGCTCGCGGCGGTCACCGACATCACCAAGGTCGTGCCCGTCACCTACATGAACTCGTCGGCGGCGCTGAAGGCGTTCGTGGGCGAGCACGGCGGCGCGGTGTGCACGTCGTCGAACGCGCGGGCCGTCCTCGAGTGGGCACTGGCGAAGGGTGGGCCCGGGGAGATCGCCCGGGGCATCCCCGGGGATGTGAAGGTGCTCTTCTTCCCCGACCAGCACCTCGGCCGCAACACCGCATACGACATGGGCTACGACGAAGACGCAATGCGGGTCTGGAACCCGCGCTTCGAGCTCGGTGGGCTCGAGGAGCGTGACCTCAAGGAGGCGACCTTCTTCCTGTGGAAGGGCCACTGCTCGGTGCACCAGCGCATCCGCCCCGAGCACATCGCCGCGTTCCGCGCGCAGTACCCGGAGGGCGAGGTCGTGGTGCACCCGGAGTGCGCGCACGACGTGGTCGAGCTCGCCGACAAGGCCGGCTCGACCGAGCGGATCCTCGCGTGGGTGGAGCAGGCCGCGCCGGGCTCGGTGCTCGGGATCGGCACCGAGATCCACATGGTGCAACGCATGGCGCGCGAGCACCCCGACGTCACCGTGGTGTCGCTCGACCCGCTGATCTGCCCGTGCTCGACCATGTTCCGCATCGACGGCCCCCACCTCGCGTGGGTGCTGGAATCACTCGTGCGCGGCGAGCTGGTGAATCAGATCACCGTCGACGAGCGACACCACCGAGTGGGCGCGAGTCGCGCTCGAGCGCATGCTCGAGATCACCTGACGCTTTACGACTCGGACGTCGCGGCCACGCGTCTGTCGTCCAATGCTGCTGCGTGATGTCGCGAGCGCGTCTCGTCGTCGTGTTCCCGCCGCGCGAGCATGCTCCCGTAGGTCTCGGCGAGATCGGCACCGAGGCGCGCTTCCGTGAACCGCCCGGCGACCAACGCCTGCCCGGCTGCGCCGAGGCGGCTCGCCTCACCAGTTGTGTTCAGGACGTACTCGATTGCACGTGCCAGATCCTTCGGGCGCCGTGGAGCCACGAGCATGCCCGTCCGACCGGGAATCACGACTTCCGGGACCGAGTTCACCGCCGTCGCAACGACGGGCAGGCCCGACTTCATCGCCTCCACGACGGCGCACGGAAGTCCTTCGTACAGGCTGGACATCGCGAAGACGTCGAACGCGGGCAGGATCTCCGCAACGTCCGTGCGCTCACCCAGCAACGCGAACTTGCGTTCGAGTCCACGGTGCGTGATGTCGCGTGCGACCGAGTCGCGTAAGGGGCCATCCCCGACCCAGACCGCGAACACGTTCGCCGACCGGAGCTCGTCCATTGCGGCAACGAAGTCGTGCGGCGCTTTTTGCTCGTCGAGGCGCGCCACCGTTCCGACAACGCGCGCGTCGATCGGAATGCCGAGGAGACCTCGCGCCGTATTCCGCGTCGCACCATCGACCATGACTGTTCTCTCATCGACTGCTCCCTCGATCACGGTCGTGTGCTCGGCGGTGACAATTCCGCGTCGGATGGCCTCCACCGCAACCGCTGATCCCACCGAGAAGAAGTGGTCCGTGATGCGTGCGAGCCGGCGTTCCGCGGCCACGTACGCAAACCTTCTGCCCGCCGACTGGAACTCGTGGAACGGAAACCCATGGAACGTGTGCGCGACTGCTGAGACGCGGGCCCGGCTCGCAGCGAGTCGACCGACGGCGCCGGCCTTCGAGCTGTGCGTGTGAACAAGGTCGTAGTCGGATTGCGAGAAGATCCGTGCCAGCTCCCGAAACGCTCTCACATCGGCGAGAGGATCGAGCCGAGGCACGAGATGATCCAGCACCACGACGTTGATCCCCGCCTTTGTCGCGTCCTCCACGAGGGGGCACGAGCCTTCCCCGGTGAGAATCGTCCGTTCGAAGACATCCGAGGGCAACGCGCGGGCGCCTCGAAGTACAACTCCGCCAGCTCCACCGGCGAACCGCGTCACGACCTGCGCGACACGGAAGTGCGCCGTCATCGGTCGAGTCCTCCCGCTGTGCCGGCACTGCTGCCCGGTTCGACACCATCGAACGATCGCCCCCGCCGAACAACCAGCACCGCGGCGGCGACACCGACGGCGCCGACAGCCGCGAACGGCCACGTTCCCGCGTTGAGCGCGAGCGCCACAAGGAGCAAGAGCGTGACCGGTACGGCGAATCTCACGGCCTGGGCCGCGAACGTGTGACGCTCGCGGTCGTGCGGGATGAAGCAGAGTGCAAGGATCTGCGCGACCTCTGATCCGAGTACAGCCCACCCTGCACCCTCCAAGCCCAGCCGTGGCAGAAGCACCAGATTCATGCCGACGTTCGCCGCGATTCCGATCAGCACGACCCCGAGCACGAGTCGGTTGCGCCCCGCACCGGAACGACACACAAGCTCCATCGAACCGAAGGCGACGAGGGGGAACGCAACGAAGAGGAGCCGCAGCGTCCCGACACCCGGAGCGAGCGATGGGATGAGTGCACCGATGCGCCCAGCACACGCCACGCCACCGAGGCCGAGCAGGATCGCAACCAAGGGGAACACTTCGAACGCACGAGCTCGGAGCGCACTCTGCCGCGTCGGCGCGCCGCTCGCACTCATGCGCACCGCGTGCGCGAACAGCCACGCGTTCCCCGCACTCTGCAAGCCGATCAGACCGTCGAGCAGGCGTGATACGAGGCCGTACGTCGCTCCGAGCCCAGGGCCGAGCACCGCGCCGACAAGGACCAAGTCCGCACGCAAGTACGCCACGCCGACAAGATCCACGAGCGCGTACTCCTGCACGGTCCTCCACGGCAGGCGCCGGAGTGCGTTGGAAGCGCCCCGCACGTCCCAACGGCCCGGGAGCTTGCACAACGTCACAACCGCGACCACGCACTCGCAACCGGCCACAACGCCCACCAGCACCGCGGACGAGGCGCCCATCGCGGCGAAGCCGAGGAGGGCGGAGGCTTCGAGCGCGCGCGCGCCGAGCCAGAGCACGGGCTCGATGTGCTGGCGCCCCGACGTGCGAAACGCGCCGAATGCCGACAGTTGGATCTCCGAAGCGACGATCCACACGAGGCAGAGCAGCGCTGTCGCAAGAGGCACGGTGACGCCGACAACCGCGAAGATCGCCCACACTGCGATCGCTTGGAGCGGAATGCTTGCCATCCGGAGGACAAGGGTCGGGCCGACGACTGCGCGGAGGTCTCGCGTCGAATGCGCAGCCAGGAGGCCCGCGGTCCGCTCGAGCCCGAAACTGGCAGCCGAAGTCAGGATCAGCATCGCGAAATAGGCCCAGAGGAACTGATCGACCGCACTGGGCGTGCCGACCTCGGGGAGGACGAGCACCACGCCCACAAACAGCAGCCCCGCGATCTGACGTGCTCCGGCGAGGAGACCGATCGAGCTCACCAGGCCACGAAAGTCCCGGAACGCTCGCGGCTCGTCCAGCTCCTCGATCGGAATCGAGACACACGCGTCAGGATCGGCCGAGATCGAAGGACCGGTCATCAGGCGCACCGTTCGAAGACCGCGCACGTCACGGAGGTCTCGTGGAACAGGTAGGCCGTCGTCCCGACGCGTCGGATGGCAGGATCATGCCGATCGCCGGTCGCGAGCGCGCTCACCTTCCTCGTCCGAGATCTGAGAGCCTTGCCGATGCCGCGGCCAAGGCGACGGGCCTTGTGCGGAGCCACCAAGAAATAGTGCAGCAGCGTGCCGCAGCGAACCTCTTCCCCGAACCTCAACGTGAGACTCGGGAACGCCGACTCGAGCTCGGCGAGGGACGGACGGTAGAGCGAATCGATCGGGTCCGGGTGGTAGGGAAAGCGTCGCGGAACCGTCACCACGACGATCCCGCCGGGCCGGACCGCGTGCGACATCCACTCCGTGATCGCCGCGCGCTGATTGACGTGCTCGAGGACGTTGCAGCAGAGGATCGTCTGCGGCCGAACTGCTCGGAGCGATGCGAGGAACTCTGGATCGGCGAGATCGCCGTTGATGTCCACACCCAGTGACGGAGAATGCTCGTGGTGAACGACTTCGACCCCTCGTGCGGTGAGAGGATCGAACACTTCTGCAGCAATCCATGGCTGTGCGTCGGTACGGCACGCCGCGTCACCACTTCCGATGCTCAAGACCGGATTCAACTGCTGCACCGAAAGCAGAGCCAGCTTCCGCCGCAACCACTGCGCCTCAGCCCTGAGCATCGAACACCCGCTCTCCCGCGGTCACCGGCCGTGCCGCCCGACGACAAGGCGAACGGTGCGGCCGACGATCCGCAGGTCGAGGCCCAAACTCTGACGACGCAAGTAGTAGATCTCGTATTGCAGCTTCTGGAGTGTTTCGGCCTCCGTCGCCGCATACGGATACTTGACCTGCGCCCAGCCGGTCACGCCGGGACGCACGAGATGGCGCGTCCGGTAGAAAGGGATCTTGCCGTCGAGCTTGGCGACGATCTGGGGCTGCTCGGGCCGCGGGCCGACGGCCGAGAGCTCGCCGCGGAGGACGTTCACGACCTGCGGCAGCTCGTCGAGATGGGTGCGGCGGAGCACGCGTCCGAAGCGCGTGACGCGCGCGTCACCTTCCGCTGTCCATTCCGGCGACGACAGCTCGGCCGCCGTCGTGGCCGCGCGCATCGTGCGGAACTTGAGCATCTCGAATTCGACGCCGTTGCGACCGGTGCGGGGCTGGCTGAACAGCAGCGGCCCGCGGTTCGCGATGAGATCGCCCACGAGGACGATCGGCGTGATCACCGCGAGCGCGACACACCCGCACAACGCGAGCGCGACGTCGAGCAGTCGCTTCACGCGCGCGTAGCGGGCCGCGTGCACCTCACCGATGTCGAAGAGGAGCGACACGCGCTCGAGCTCGGTGATCGGGAGCTTGCCCAGCCACTGCTCGTAGAACAACGACATGGTGCGGATGCGCACGCCCTCTTCGTGGAGGATGGATGCCTGCTCGACGACGTCGTCGTCCGATTGCGCGGCGCGTCCGAGCACGACGACCGACGCGTGCTCGTCGCGCGCCATCGTCAGGAGCGGTCGCCGCGGCGGGAGACTCGTCGAGGCGGCGGCGGTCGCGGCAAATGATCCGACCACGGTGCCGTTACGTTCGGGCGCGCGCTGCAGCTCCCGCACGAGGTCGTCGACCTCGTCGGGTTCCGCGACGACGATCACACGGTCGCGCGCGTCGGCGCGGGTTCTACCGTCACCGGCCATCGCCGCGCACATCACGTACCACGGCACGAGCACGATCGCGCTCCCGAACACGACGAACCGCGGCAGCAGCGCGTCGCCGACGACGAGCTGCACGAGCGAGACCGCCAGCGCCGCCGTGAGCGTCGCGCCGACGGCGTTCCACCACGCCGTCCGGCGGGTGTGCGGCTGCTCCGGGAGACCGAACCCGTAGGCGGTGAGGAGGAGCAGGAGCACGTAGCCCAGCGACCACGCGAATCGTGACGACCCGGACCACGAGTACCCGTGGTTGACCGCGTGGGCCTTGCTTAGCCCGACGACGGTCGCGAGCGTGCCGACGAACACGGCGAAACGGGCACAGCGGCTCACGCTGTTCCATCGACGCCCAGACCGCTGCGGCTGAGCCGGAATCAGGTCACGCGAGGCGGTATGTCACCACTCTGAGCGGTTGATCCGGGCGGACGGTGACCCGGTCGGTGGCGGTGCGGGTGAAGCCGCCGAGGTCCGCCGGCACTTGGAGCTCGTCGGGGACGAGGAGCGCGAACTCCCGGTCGCCGGCGTCACGGACAATGCGGACGGCCTTCCGCAGCTGCCCCTGATCGGTCGCGGTGAGCCAGTGCCGGTCGGCGGTGTAGAACGCGCCGCCTTCCCGCAGCAGGTGCGCTTCGAGGGAGATGACCGCAGCATCGTGACGGGCGACGATCGCGGCCATGCCGTCGGCGATCGAGTGCGAGCGCTCGCTGAGGAACACCACGCCGTACCCGGTGACCAGCAACGACACCGCAAGGACCGCCGCGAGCGCGACCCGCCGCCCCGCGAGCACGACCACTGCACCCACCGCGAGGATTGCGCCCGTGGTGAGCGCGTAGCGCCCGCCCCACTGCGGCCGCATCGTGTCGGAGTAGGCGGTGACCCACACCAACGGCAGCGCGAGCACCGCGACCCCCGCCGGGAGCCACAGTTCGCGTCGCTTCCACACGAGCACGAGCCCGACCGCCGCGAGTGGCGATGCAGTGAGGAAGCCCGGTACGTATTCGAGCCCGTTCGAGAACCTCACGAGGTAGAGCGCGCACGCGCCGACCATGGCCGCGCCGCCGAGAAGGCGGGGGCCAACGGAGCGCGCCAGTGCCCACCCACCCGCGGCCAACACCACGACGATGCCCGCGCCGACAACCCAGTCGATCCTGGTCGAGAACCCGTTGAGCCCCGTCGCGGTCGTCGTCGCCTGGTCCAGGCGGTCCCAGAGCGTCGCGCCACCGGCCGCGCCGGCGGCACCCGCCGTCCGCCCGGCTCGGACCGACGCTCCGATGGTCAGGATCTCGAGCGCGACGTTGGCGAGCAGCACCACGACGAGCCCGGTCGCGGCCGCCGCGCCCACCGCGATGGACCGCCCCCACGCCCGGTCGCGCACGACGAGCACTCCGAGCACGACGAGCAGTGTCACCGCGCAGTACACCAGCGCCTCGGTGCGCAGCACTGCGGCGCCGCCGAACAACGCGCCGCCGACGAGCGCGCCGCGCCAGCCCACGCGCCCGCGCGCGACGTCGACGAACCACACGATTGCCCACAGCATCGCCGCGAGCCCGAGCGTGTGCTCCCAGAACGACACCGCGTAGAGCGAGACCGGGGTCAGCAGGCCCACCGCCCAGAAGGCGGTCCATCCCGTCGACGCGCCGCCACGACGGGCGAGCGCGCGTGCGGCCAACGCGCAGAGCACGCCGCCGATCATCGGGAGCACGAGGAGCGCGCGATCGCCGCCCAACTCGTACAGCGGATACGACGCGTACAACATCGGCAGCGTCGTGGCCTGCAGCCACGTGCCGTCGACGTCGGCGGTGAACCGCAACGCGTGCAGCTCGCCGGACGGGTCGCTCGCGGCCGCCCAGTAGCCGACGTCGGGATCGAGTGACCCCGATCGGTCCATCGCGTGCATCGTCGCGACCTTGCCGCCGCTGTCGGCGAGGAGAGTCCCGTTGGGATCGTTGAGCATCGCCAGCGCGCCGTACGCCACGAAGAGCAACACGCACGCGACGAGCGGACGGGCCAGCCACAGGCGCACGCCGCCCGTGCGCGACGGCGGCTGCGCCCGGGGCTCGAGCCCGGCGTCGGGACACGGCGGCAGAACGGGTGGGCGCGGCGCGTCGAGCGCCGCCCGGCTCATTCGATGCGACGGGCGCGGAGCAGCATCAACCGGGGGATCGACACGGCCTCGGTGTACTCCCACGCCTCGGCCAGGAAGCCGGGCGGAGGCGCAGGCTCGTCCATGTCGTCGATCAGCAGTCCCACCTCACCCATCACGTGTATGTATCGACTGAGGGGGCGGTGCATGAAGGGCAAGTTGACCCCGGGCGCGACTTCCTCGATGCCGGTGTCGTCGTTGAGGTACTGCCCGACTCTCCAGTACTGCTCTTCGAGGATGTGGTCGTCGATCCAGCCGCTCCCTGGCGCCTGGAGCAGCGGGTGGTTCAGCAGCAGCAGGAACTTCCCCCCGGGCTCGAGGACGCGGGCGACCTCCCGGATCGCCGCGTCGTAGGCCTCGATGTGCTCGATCACGAGGCACATGACGACCGCGTCGAAGCTGCCGCTCCGGCACGGCAGCGACTCGGCGATGGCGTGCGCATAGGCGGGCCCGCCGCCCCGTTCGATCGCGGTCCGCAGCTGGGCTCGGGTCGGGTCGAGCCCGATGACCTCGGACCCGAGCGCGGTGAGCCGGCGCGACGCCTGGCCCTCACCGCAGCCGATGTCGAGGATCCGGCGGCTCCCCGCGAGGTGCCGGTCGATCAGCGGCAGGATCTGCTCCTCGTACTCGGGGTCGGCGCCGTCGGTGAACCCCTGTTGCCACCAACCCGCTTGTTCTTCCCAGAGCGACCGGTCGTTCATGGGCCCATTGTCTCCCGCGACTCCGGCAGGAGCCGATTCCGGGTCAAGCGCCGACCGCGGCGGGTCGATCCAGTCCCGTATGAGCTGGTGGTCACAGACCAACGCCCGCCGCGCGCTCGCCGTCGCACTCGCGGGCGTCGTGATCGCGGCCGCGATCGTCCTCAACCTCGTCGACGCGGCGCGCCCCGAGTGCTGTGACGGCCGCCGGCCCTACGTGACGCTCTACGCCCACGACCGCAACCACGTCGAGGCGCTGTTGGTGAGCGGCGACGGCCAGGCCTTCGCCGCGCTCGCGCAGGACCCGCTCCTGCAACGACCCGTCCGTCATCGCCGCCGACGGCGAGTTCGCCTACCGTGCGCAACGCCCGCTCTGGGGCTACCTGGCGTGGGCCGCGTCCGGCGGGCAGTCCGACCTCGTGGGCTGGGCGCTGGTCGTCCTCGCCATCCTCGCGTGCGGTGCTGCGTGCGGTGTCGGCGCGCGCCTCCTGCTCGAACGCGGCGCGAGCCCGTGGTGGGCGCTCGGGATCATCGCGGCCGGCTACGAATCGCTCGCCACCCTGACGCCCGAGCTCTTCGCGCTCGCGCTGTTCGGGGCCGGGCTGCTCCTGTGGCGACGTGACCGACGACGCGTGGGCCATCGCCGCGATGGCCGCGGCGGTCCTCACCCGCGAGACCATGATCGTGGGCGTCGCGGCATTCGCGCTCTGGGAATTCGCACACGTGGACGGCCCGTTCCGCGTGCGGTTCCGGCGCGTGCTCCCCTTTACGGTCCCGGTGCTCGCGCTCGCAGCGTGGGACACCGTGCTGCGGGTGCGCCTCGGCGCGTGGCCGACCGGCAGCTCCGAGACCCGCTTGACGTTGCCCGGTATCGGGCTCCTCGACAGCATCGCCCATCAGCCGTCGGCGGGCCTGGTGCTCGGCGCCCTGCTCGCGATCGGGTTGTGCGTCGCCACGTTCACGCTCGACCGCCATGACCCGCTCACATGGATCGTGATCGCGTACGGGCTGTTCGCGACGACGTTCTCGCGTGAAGTCTGGGTGCACGCGGGCTTCACGCGCGCCCTGCTCCCGCTCTACGCGTTCGGCGGCATCGTCACCGTCGCGACCCTCCACCGACGGCGCATCGCGAACACGGCCGAGGGATCACCGGGCAGCCGGACACCCGCCGACCCGGCGACGCGCGAGCTCATCGCGACGTCGTGAGTGCGACGGCACGCGGGGCTCGGCCGACCGTGGGCCCGAGCACCGGCCACCGGGTGATCCTCGCGCTCAGCATCGTGCTCGTCTCGCTCGGTGCGTGCACGACCCTGACCGAGGACCGCAGCATCGCAACGGATCCGTTCGCGTTCGACTTCAACGTGAACTGGGTCGCCGCGCAACGGCTCGTGCACCACGACGCGCTGTACGACGCCGCCGCATCACGCGTCGAGGCGATCCGTGACGTCAGCCCCCGGATGCGCTTCTTCTACGACAGCCCGTTCGACAGCTACATCGGCCCACCGGTCACCGCGCTCCTGCACGCGCCGCTGTTGCTGCTGGATCACGACACCGCGCTCGCGCTGTTCCGACTGCTTGCGCTCCTCGGCATGGTCCTCGCGATCCTCATCACCGCGCACACGCTGGCGCGCCGGCAGCGGCTCCCCGCCGCGCTCGTGGGCATCGGCGGGCTGCTGCTCTTCGGCGGGACCCTCCGGACGTTCCAGCTCGGGCAGGGCCACGAGCTCGTGATGCTCGGGCTCGCCGTTGGCATCTGGGGCGTCGCCAACGAGCGGTGGGCGGTCGCGGGCGTTGGCCTCGGCCTGGCGGCGGTCCTGAAGCTCAGCCCGGCCCTCCTCCTCGTCTACCTGCTGCTGCAGCGCAAGTGGCGGGCCGTCGGCTCGGCGGCGGCGACCATCGTGGCCCTGAACGCAGCCGCCGCCGCGGTCGGGCGACCGGGTGATCTCCTGGTCTGGCTCCGCGACGTGGCCCCCAGGGCGTCCGAGGGAACCCACCACATGTACAACCAGGCGCTGCCCGCATGGCTGGCGCGCCTGTTCAGCGGGTTCCCCGACGTGGTCACCCACGGGCCGATCGGTGGGTGGCACTGGTTCGGGATCGCGTTCGCGGTCGGCGCGACGCTGGGCCTCTGGTGGGCCCGCCGCGCTCGCGAAGTGGAACCACTCGACCTCGGCATCCTCGTGCTCGTCGGCCTGATCGCCGGGCCGCTCACGTGGGACCACTACACGGTCTGGGCGTTGATCCCGCTCGTGCTCATCGCCGACGCGCGGCGGTGGAGCCGGTGCACCGGCGTCGAGATCGCCGGCCTCGTGACGACGATCTCGGCCGCGATCGCGTTGTTGCACGTCTCCGTCGACGCGCGATGGGCGTCCACCTTCGGCACCGACTTCGAGTCACAGCTCGCGGGCGGCCCGTACGCGCTGGCGCTGCTCCTGCTGCTCGGCAGCGCGCTCTTCCTCCGGATGCGGCCCGACTGCTCGGATCAGCAGCTGCCGGACGAGGTGACGGCGGAGTCGGGATCGACCCGGTACACCGCGGCGTTCTCGCTCACTCCGACCAGCTGAGCACCGCGGATGCGGTGGTCGACGATCACCGCGACCGGCGTCTGGCGTTTGACTGCGATCCGCGCCGCGTCGCACAGCACGTCCTGGTCGCTGATCTTCCCGAACCGGCGCGCCTCACGCTCGTCGTGGATGAAGTACTGGATCCACGCGCCCCGCACCGCCGAGTACACCGAGCGATCCAGGTACGCGCCGACGGTCGCGCCGTCCCAGTCCTGTCCCGACACGATCGTGTCGTCGAGGCCGGCACGATGGACGACCTGGGCCAGCGCCTCGTCGCGCGAGAACGCCTCTGTCGTCGCGACCGGATAGATCGCGACCGTCGCGACGATCTGCGCGACGAGCACCACGATCAGCACGACGACGAGCAGCTCACGCGGCTCCCGCGTCGTCGCGATCGGCCGGGGCTCGCGCTCCGGCGGCGCGAACGAGAGCCACGCGCACGCGAGGAACAGCAGGAACGGGAACCCGGCGTACCGCGCCTGCTCGGGCAGCATCACGATCACGAAGAACGTCGCGTACCCGAGCGATCCGATCCACCACAGCGCCCGCGAGAACTCCGAGTCGCGGAACGCGCGGAGGATGACGACGAACAACCCGACCGCAAGCAGCGGCCTCGAGCCACACGCCACCGGGGAAGCGGTCGAGCACGTTCGAGTTCCACTCCCCCACGCTCGCGGGAATCGGGATCAGGCCCCGCCACGCACCGGCCACCGCACTCGCCAGGTGCACCGGTGCTCCGGCGCCGAACTTCGACGCCGCGCCACCGAGCCCGGGAGCGAAGCTGCTGAAGTCGCTCGGCGGGATGCAGGTGTACGCCGACACCGCCGCGGCCACGAGCACCGTGCCCACGAACACGAAGTGGGTGCGGAAGATCCACGCCACCGCGACCGCGATCGCGATCGCCAGCACCGCGCCCGGGAGGCTCGTCCACGCGAGGAGCACGAGCATGGTGCCGCCCCACGCCCACGACGGCCGGGACCGCCCGAGCAGCACCAGCGCCGCGATCACCAGCAGCGCACTGAGCCCGTACGAACGCGTGATCACGCCGTACTCGAACGCGAAGCAGTACCCCGCGATCACCGCGACGCGCATCGGAACCGAGAACGGGGCCCGGAACAGCACCAGCGCGAAGGTGCCGGTGGCGACGGCCCACTGCACGACCTGCATCGAATGCGGGTTGCCGGTGAAACGGGTCAACGCGTACAGCGGCAGGTACCAGAGGATCGGGTGCCCCTCGTAGCGCAGGTTCGTGTACAGGTCACCGAGCGAGTGGCTGGCGCGGGCGATGTTCCAGGCCTGCAGCTCGTCGAACCACATCGCGTGGGCCCGCAGCCCCAGCGCGGTGACGAGCGACGCGACGATCAGGATCCCGAGGAGGAGCCCCCAGCGCGACCGTGGCCCCGGAACGGCGAGCGGACCGGGGCGTGACGGGCCCGCGTCGGACCGCTCCAGCACCCCGGTCTGCGCCATTCCGAGGTGATCGGCCCGCGTCCGGCCCTGCTGTAGTGAGGCCGGCCGGGGTGAGGCCGGCCGGCCTCAGCTGATGCCGAGGATCGGCGCGAGGAACCGGCCGGTGTGGCTCTCGGGAGTCTTGGCCACCTGCTCGGGTGAGCCTTCGACGATGACGCGCCCGCCGCCGTCGCCCCCCTCGGGCCCGAGGTCGATGATCCAGTCGGCGGTCTTGATGACGTCGAGGTTGTGCTCGATCACGAGGACGGTGTTGCCGGTCTCGACCAGCCGCAGGAGCACGCCCAGCAGCTTGCGCACGTCTTCGAAGTGGAGGCCGGTGGTGGGCTCGTCGAGGATGTACACCGTGCGCCCGGTGGAGCGCTTCCCGAGCTCCGACGACAGCTTCACCCGCTGCGCCTCACCGCCCGAGAGCGTGGGCGCGGGCTGGCCGAGGCGCACGTAGCCGAGCCCGACGTCGACCAGCGTCTGCAGGTGACGTGCGATGGTCGGCTGGTTGGTGAAGAACTCGAGGCCCTCCTCGATCGACAGGTCGAGGACCTCGGCGATGTTCTTGCCCTTGAACGTGATGTCGAGAGTGTCGCGGTTGTAGCGCGCGCCCTTGCACACCTCGCACGGCACGTAGACGTCGGGGAGGAAGTGCATCTCGATCTTGATCGTGCCATCGCCCGAGCACGCCTCGCACCGGCCACCCTTCACGTTGAAGGAGAACCGCCCGGGGAGGTAGCCGCGCACCTTCGCCTCCTGGGTGGACGCGAACAGCGTGCGGATCTTGTCGAACACACCGGTGTAGGTCGCGGGGTTGGAGCGGGGCGTGCGCCCGATCGGCGACTGGTCGATGTTGATGACCTTGTCGATGTGCTCGACGCCCTCGATCGACTTGTGCCGCCCGGGCACGTTCTTCGACCGGTAGATCTTCTGCATCAGCGCGGGGTGGAGGATGTCACTCACCAGCGTGCTCTTGCCGCTGCCGCTGACGCCGGTGACCGCGACGAAGCAGCCGAGCGGGATGTCGACGTCGATGTGCTGGAGGTTGTGCTCGTGCGCGTCGCGCACCGTGAGCCACGCCTCGCCCGGCGACCGGCGCATCTCCGGGATCGGGATCGAGCGCTTGCCGGAGAGGTACTGCCCGGTGAGCGACCGCGGGGTGCCGAGCATCTTCTTGAGCGTGCCGGCGACGATCACCTCGCCGCCGTGCTCACCCGCCCCGGGACCGATGTCGACCACGTGGTCGGCGACGCGGATCGTCTCTTCGTCGTGCTCGACGACGATCACCGTGTTCCCGAGATCGCGCAGCCTCACGAGCGTGTCGATGAGTCGCTGGTTGTCGCGTTGGTGCAGGCCGATCGACGGCTCGTCGAGCACGTAGAGCACGCCCACCAGCCCACTGCCGATCTGCGACGCGAGCCGGATGCGCTGCGCTTCGCCACCCGCCAACGTCGCAGACGACCGGTTGAGGGTGAGGTAGTCGAGGCCGACGTCGAGGAGGAAGCGCAGGCGCTCGTTGACCTCCTTCTCGACCGCGTCGGCGATCATGCGGTCGCGCTCGGTGAGCTCGATCGAGCCGAGGAACTCGGCGGCCTTACGGATCGAGAGCTCACCCAGCTCGTAGATGTTGATGTCGCCGACGGTGACCGCGAGCGATTCGGGCCGCAGGCGCGCACCGTGGCACGCCGGACACGGCACCTCGCGCATGTAGCCCTCGATCTGCTCGCGCGAGCGGTCGCTCTCGGCATCCTGGTGCCGGCGCTCGAGCCACGGGATCACACCCTCGAACTGCGTGGTGTACGAACGCTGACGGCCATATCTATTGCGGTACGACACCTTCACCGACGTGTTGCCGGTGCCGTACAGCACGACCTTCTTGTCGTTCTTGCGCAGCTTCTTCCACGGGACGTCGACCGAGAAGCTGTACTCCGCGGACAGTGACTCGAGCACACGCTCGAAGTAGTGGCTGCGGAATCCCGACCACGGTGCGATCGCGCCGTCGCGTAGGGAGAGGTCGTCGTTGGGGACGACGAGCTCGGGGTCGACCTCGAAGCGCGTGCCGAGACCGTCGCACCGCTCGCACGCGCCGTACGGCGAGTTGAAGGAGAAGTTGCGTGGCGCGAGCTCGTCGAAGGAGCGGCCGCAGTGGGTGCACGCCATGTGCTCCGAGAACGTGAGCGTCTCGACCGCTTCCTCCCCCTCGGCGGGCACGATTTCGACCTCGGCGACCCCGGCGGCCAGCGCGAGCGCGGTCTCCAGCGAGTCGGTGAGGCGGCGCTCGATCCCGCTTCGCCGCACCAGCCGGTCGACGACCACCTCGATGGTGTGGTTCTCGTAGCGGGCCAGGCGATCACCACTGCCACCGAGGTCGACGAGCTCGCCGTCGACGCGCGCGCGTGTGAACCCCTGCGAGGAGAGCTCCTTCAGCAGGCCTTCGTACTCACCCTTGCGGCCGCGCACGACGGGCGCGAGCACCTGGAAACGCGTGCCCTCCGGCAGCTGCAGCACGCGGTCGACGATCTGCTGCGGCGTCTGGCGCGTGATGACGCGCCCGCACTCCGGGCAGTGCGCGATGCCGATGCGCGCGTACAGCAACCGCAGGTAGTCGTAGATCTCGGTGATGGTGCCGACGGTGGAGCGCGGGTTCTTCGAACCCGACTTCTGGTCGATCGAGATCGCGGGCGACAGCCCTTCGATGAAGTCGACGTCGGGCTTGTCCATCTGCCCGAGGAACTGCCGTGCGTACGCCGAGAGCGACTCGACGTAGCGGCGCTGGCCTTCGGCGTAGATGGTGTCGAACGCGAGCGACGACTTGCCCGAGCCCGAGATCCCGGTGAACACGATGAGCTTGTCGCGTGGCAGCTCGAGGTCGACGTTGCGCAGGTTGTGCTCGCGCGCGCCGCGAATCGTGATCGTGTCCGCCACGGGCACCAGAGTACCGGGTCCGTCGAGCAGTCGAACGGATGTTCGGTCGCGCTACTCGGCGCGCAGGCAGACGATCTCGGTGACGTCGTCGGTCCATCGCGGTTCGCACCGCGTGTAGCCGGGGAAGTCGGTGCGGTTCCCCGCGGGGGCGAGCAGCCACACCCTCCCCGACTCGGCACCGTTGCCGACGCGTAGGGCGAAGGACCCGGGGATCGCCGCGACCCTCGTGTGTTGTGTCGGCTGGTCACCCCGCACGCCGATCCGCCAGTCGACGAGCGCTCCGTACAGCTGCGGCTGGACCGCGATGACGTCGCCCGGCTCGGCAACGCGTTGCAGGCGCGCGACCGAAAGGTCGTAGTCCCATCGCTTGACCGCGAGGAACGTCGACGAATCGACGAGCGCGAGAAGGACTACACACACCGCAGCGGCGACACCGATCAGCCTCCACCGGCGCACGATCTCGCCCAGCAGCCACGCGACGGCAAGCGGTGGGGCCCACGCGGCGATCGACAGGGTGCGATCGAAGAGGAACCCCTCGAACAGCCCGATCACCGACGCCAGCGCGAACGGGACCACGCCACACGCGATCCACAGCCGTCCGAGCAGACGGTCGCTGCGGACGAGGCACACCCCGCCGAGGAGTACCGCGACGAACACGATCGGCGCGACACCCTCGGCGAACACGAGTTGCCGGGAGACGGTGTCGGCAATGCCGCCGACCGTCGTCCGTGGCATCCACGACGACCACCGGAGGTTCCGTTGCTCCAGGAAGGACGGCCCCCAGACGAGGACCCACAGCGCACCGGCGGCGCAGAGGCCGACGCGCCACCGCCACGCTTCTCGATCGCGCCGGGCCCCCGCGAGCGCAAGAAGCCCGGCCGCGAGCAGGAAGCCCTGCACGTGGTCGAAGACCGCGACGAGCACGAGCCCGCTGATCGCCCAGGCATGCCACGGCCGTGGCGTGCGGAGCCACCGCTCGCCGATGACCGCGGCTGCGACGCCGACCAGCTGGAGCAGGGCATACATCCGCGCCTCGCCCCCGTAGATCAGCTGGAAGGTGCTGACGGCCACGAGCACGGTGGCGATCACGCCGACCCAGCCCCGCTTCCGCATCCACCACGCGAACAGCGCGAGCGCGGCGCTCGAGAACACCACCGAGGGCAAACGGAGGGCGAAGTCGCTCGCACCCGCGTGGCCGAGCGGCATGCGGAGGATGTAGTCGAGCGGTGGGTGGAGGTCGGTGTGGCGCAAGTAGTCGAGCAAGCTGCCGAGGGGCCGGCGGCTCACGATCGCGGTGTACGACTCGTCGAAGGTCAAACCGTTGGTCGTCGACCGCCAGAGGCGGAGCGCCACACCCACCACGACGATCGCCGGGAGCACCCACGCCGGGACCGGGTTCCCGGCGCCGGCGTACGCCGGAGGTCGGGCATCGTGGGAAGTCGGCGCCCGCACGTCCACCGCGCGACGGGGTGCGGAGACGGCCACGAAGACATCAACGGCCCCACAGGGGGTGTGCTTGAGGCTCGCGGTCACCGCGGCTGGAGGCAGATGATCTTCTTCGACTCGTCGCGCCATTCGTCGGCGCAGCGCCCGAACGTGTCGTACCTCGACGCGTCGCCAATCGGCGTCAGCAACCAGATCCGTCCGGTCCGCCGGGCACCGGTCACGAGCAACGTGTCGGCGTCGCCGAGGTCGGGCACGTGCACATGACGAGTCGCGCGGTCTCCTCGTACGCCGATGCGCCAGTCGACGAGGATCCCGTACCGAGCGGGCCGCACCGCGATCACATCGCCCGGGCGCGCGACCTGCTCCAGGCGCTCGATCGACAGGTCGTACTCCCACCGCTTGTCGAGGAAGAAGGTGCACGACGCCGTCGTCACGATCAGCACCACCGTCAGCGCGATCGCGGTGCCGGCCATCCGCCAGCGCCGGCGTGCGGCGTCGAGCAGGAACGCGAGCGCGAGCAGTGGCGCCCACGACGCGAGCGTGAGCGTGCGATCGAAGAGGAACGACGCGAACACGCCGATCAGCGCCGCGAGGGCGAACGGGAGCGCACCGAGCGCGAGCCAGAGCCGACCGAGCACCCGGTCGTGCCGGCAGAGCACCACTCCCCCGCCGATGACCGCCGCGAGCACGAACGGCGCGACCGCCTCGGCGAGCGTGATCTGACGCGACAGGGTCTGCGCGAAGCCGAGCGGCGTCGTACGCGGGATCCACGACGCCCACTGGCCGCCGAGCTGGTCGACCATGACCGGTCCCCACGCCACGAGCCACACGAGTCCCGCGCCGGTGACGACGAACCGCCACCGCCACGCGTCCCGATCGCGCCGCAACCCGGTCACCGCGAGCAGCCCCGCGCCGAGCAGCGCGCCCGACACGTGGTCGAACAGCGCGACGAGCAGCACCGCACCGATCGCCCATGCATGCCAACGCGCCGGCGCGCGCAGCCACTGCTCGGTGATGATCGCGGCCGCGACCCCGAGCAGCTGCAGCAGCGCGTACATGCGCGCGTCGCCGCCGTAGAGCACCTGGAACGTGCTCACCGCCATGAGCGTCGTCGCGATCACGCCGAGCCACCCGCGCTCGCGCATCCACCACGCGAACAGCGCGAGCGCCGCGCACGAGAACAGGAGCGACGGCGAACGCATCAGGAAGTCGCTCGCGCCCGCGCGCGCGAACGGTGCCCGGATCAGATAGTCGAGCGGCGGGTGCGAGTCGTTGTGACGGAGATAGTCGAGCAGGTCACCGACGGGCAGTCGCCCCGCGAGCGCGGTGAACGACTCGTCGAAGGTGAGCCCGTTGCTCACGATGCGCCACACCCGCAACGCGATCCCCAGCACGACGATCAGCGGCAGCACCCAACCGGGCACGGTGGGATCGACGAGGGCCACGACCGGCGCACGCCCGCGCGCGTCGACAGGGGATCGCTCGCGGACCGCGGTGTTCACCCCTTGTTAAACGACGGCGCGCAGTTCCCGCTTGAGTTCCGTGATCTCGTCCCGCAACCGCGCGGCTTCCTCGAAGCGGAGGTCGCGGGCGGCGTCGGCCATCTCGTCCTGCAGCTCCTGGATCAGGCGGCCGAGATCGTCGGGCGGCACGTCGGCGAGATCGAACACCGCCGACCGGCGGTCCGAGCCCCGGCCCCCACGTCCGCGGCTGCGCCCCCGGCCCCGGCTGCTGCTCTCGCCGCCGTCGGGCCCCCGCAGCATCTCGAGGATGTCGGTGACCTTCTTGCGTACCGTCTGCGGGTCGATCCCGTGCTCCGCGTTGTACTCCAGCTGCACCTTGCGGCGCCGGTTGGTCTCCGAGAGCGCCTTGCGCATCGAGTCGGTCATCTGGTCGGCGTACATCACGACCTGGCCGTCGACGTTGCGGGCGGCGCGGCCGATGGTCTGCACGAGCGATGTCTCCGACCGGAGGAACCCCTCCTTGTCGGCGTCGAGGATCGCGACCATCGACACCTCGGGGAGGTCGAGGCCCTCGCGCAGGAGGTTGATGCCGACGAGCACGTCGAAGTCGCCCAACCGCAGGCCGCGCAGGATCTCGACCCGCTCGAGCGTGTCGATCTCGCTGTGCAGGTACCGCACGCGTAACCCAAGCTCGAGCAGGTACTCGGTGAGGTCCTCGGCCATCTTCTTGGTGAGCGTGGTGACGAGCACACGCTGATCTCGGTCGGTGCGGGTGCGGATCTCGCCGACGAGGTCGTCGATCTGCCCCTTGGTCGGGCGCACCAGCACTTCGGGATCGATGAGGCCGGTGGGCCGCACGATCTGCTCGACGACCTGCGTGGACACCTCGATCTCGTACGGGCTCGGCGTGGCCGAGAGGAACACGACCTGGTTGACCTTCTGCATGAACTCCTCGAAGCGCAGCGGCCGGTTGTCGCGCGCGGAGGGAAGGCGGAACCCGTGCTCGACCAGCGTGTCCTTGCGGGAGAGGTCGCCGAGGTACTGCCCGTGGAGCTGCGGGACGGTGACGTGCGACTCGTCGACCACCACCAGGTAGTCGTCGGGGAAGTAGTCGAGGAGCGTGTAGGGCATCTCCCCCGCGCTGCGGCCGTCGAGCCAGCGCGAGTAGTTCTCGATGCCGGAGCAGACGCCGATCTCCCGCATCATCTCGAGGTCGTAGGTGGTACGCATCCGCAGGCGCTGCGCTTCGAGCAGCTTGCCGTGCTCCTCGAACCACGCGAGCCGTTCCGCGAGCTCGCCTTCGATGCCCTCGATCGCAGCGCGCATGTGGTCGTCGTCGGTGACGTAGTGCGACGCCGCGAACATCACGAGGCGGTCGAGCTCCTCGACGACCTCACCGGTGGTGGGATCGACCGACGCGATGCGCTCGACCTCGTCGCCGAACAGCTGGATGCGGACGGCCCGCTCCTCGTAGGCGGGGTACACCTCGATGGTGTCGCCACGCACCCGGAACTTGTTGCGCGCGAACGTGTAGTCATTCCGCTCATATTGGAGGTCGACGAGCCGGGCCAGGATGGCCCGCTGATCGCGCTCCTCTCCCTTGTTCAGGATCAGAGAGTGCGCTTCGTACGCACTCGGTGAGCCGAGCCCGTAGATTGCCGACACCGAGGCGACGATGATCACGTCGCGCCGTGACATCAGCGCGCTCGTGGCCGAATGCCGCAGCCGGTCGATCTCGTCGTTGATCGACGAGTCCTTCTCGATGTAGGTGTCGGTGGACGGCAGGTAGGCCTCGGGCTGGTAGTAGTCGTAGTACGAGACGAAGTACTCGACCCGGTTCTTCGGGAACAGTTCCCGGAACTCGCTCGTGAGCTGGGCCGCGAGGCTCTTGTTGGGCGCGAGCACGATCGTGGGCCGGTTGACCTTCGCGATCACCGACGCGGTCGTGAACGACTTGCCCGATCCCGTGATGCCGAGGAGGGTCTGGAAGCGGTCCCCCCGCTCGATCCCCCGCGCCAGGGCCTCGATTGCTGCGGGCTGATCGCCTGCCGGTGACAGGTCGGACACGAGCTCGAGCGCAGGCATCTCCCGATGCTAACGGCGACCTGTGACAGCTATTCCGAACTCCGAGCCCGCAACCGCTGGAGGTCGGCCCAGACGGTGTCGACCTGCTGTGCGAGGGCTTCGAGGTCGCCGGCGTTCTCGATCACGTGTGTCGCGATGCCGCGTCGCTGCTCGTCGGACGCCTGCGTCGCCATGCGCCGCTCGGCGTCGTCCTGGGCCATGCCCCGGTCGACGAGCCGGGCGACCCGGACCTCGCGCGGGGCCTCCACGACCACGACCGCTTCGTACTCCCGCACACGCTGGTCCCAGGTCTCGACGAGGAGCTGGATCTCGACCACCACGACCGCGTCGACGGGACAGGCCGCGATCCGCCGGTCCATCTCCGCGACGATTGCGGGGTGGGTGATCCCCTCCAGCGCGCGGCGGCTGTCGTCGTCGGCGAACGCGAGGTCGGCCAGTGCCGGGCGGTTCAGGGTGCCGTCGGGGTGAAGGATCCCCGGCCCGAAACGGGCCGCCAACGCCTCGAGCGCCGGCTGCCCGGGCTCGACCACCCAGCGCGCGACTGCATCGGCGTCGACGACCGTCGCGCCCCGCTGTCGGAAAAGGTCGGCCACGGTTGACTTCCCCGAGCCGATCCCACCCGTCAGGGCCACAAGCAGCACAACGAAATCCTAACGCCCGGCCAAGTTTTCTCACGCTTCGTGCTCAACTCTGCCACCCAGAGCGTCGATAGAACACTCCAGTGAGCACAAGCTCGCAACCAACGACCCGCGCGGGGTCGGAAACGAAAGAAGGGGCAAGCATGAATCTGTTCGTCTTGAAGACGTGGCTCCAGGCCAAGTTCTCCAACGATGAGCGTGGGGCGAGCATGGTGGAGTACATCCTCCTCGTTGCTCTCATCGCGCTTGCCGTGATCGCGGCTGTTGTGTTCCTGCGTGGCCAGGTGCAGAGCAAGTTCAGCGACGCGGGCAGCAAGCTCAGCACCAGCGGTACCTGATCAACCTCAGTTTCCGAACATTGGCGGGGTCTTTCCCGAGCCTTGGATCAAGGCTCCCGAAAGGCCCCGCCGATGCAATTGGTGCACAGATATCAGTGTGCGGATCGCGTCGGGGCCTCGCTCCGGAACCGTGAAGGGGTCGTTCATGAACCTGTTCGTCATGAAGACGTGGCTCCAGGCCAAGGTCTCACACGACGAGCGTGGGGCGAGCATGGTGGAGTACATCCTCCTCGTCGCGCTCATCGCGCTCGCCGTGATCGCCGCCGTCGTGTTCCTGCGTGGTCAGATGCAGGACAAGTTCAGCGACGCCGGCAGCAAGCTCAGCACCAGCGGCACGTAACACCAGAACGGCCCCGTAGGTAAGCATTACGGCGGGATTCCCCCAAGACTTGGATCAAGTCTCGGGGGGATCCCGCCGATGTTCTGGTGGGGCAAGAACAAGAGGGGCAATCTTCATGAACGTGTTCGTGGTGCGGACGTGGCTCCAGGCCCGGTTCACAAAGACCGAGCGAGGCGCCAGCATGGTCGAGTACATCCTTCTCGTCGCGCTCATCGCGATTGCCGTGATCGCGGCGGTCATGTTCATGCGCACTCAGCTCGTGAGTAAGTACAGCGATGCCGGCAGCAAGGTGAGCAACACCTGAGCAAGCACCGGCTTCGTCGCGTGATCACATGCTGGGGGGGGCCGCGGGCACGCCGCCTGCGGCCCCCCCTGCGCGTGCTCTCGCTGACGCTGGTCGCGGTCGTCGCCGCGATCGGGACCACGGTGGTCACGCCGACGACCGTGTCGGCGTCGGTTGACGTCCACGCTGCCGACTCGGGCACGCCGAGCTGGTGGAACGGCGACTGCAACGCGAACACGTGGAACGCGATCGCGTCGTCGACGGGGTGGACGGGCGCCGGCGCGCACCGGCTCGGCGCGTCGTACCTCGGCGTGCCCGTGTGCGGCCCGCGACCGGGCGCCGACGGCGCCCCGAACGTGGCGTGGGCAAGACCCGGCTGGGGTGAGCTCGAGTGGCAGTGCCCGGAGCTCGCCTTCCGGTTCATGGCCCAGTTCTACGGAGTGAGCGCGTACGGCGCCAACGGCGGTGACGTCGTCCGGAACTACACCACTGCAGCCGGCGGCCAGCTGGTGAAGATCGACAACGGCACCGTCGGCATGCCTCCCCTGCCCGGCGACGTGATCTCGTTCGACAACGCGGGTGCCGCCGGCCACGTCGGCGTCGTCGCCTCGAGTGTCGTCGACGAGCTCGGCAACGGCTCGATCACGATGTTGTCACAGAACGACACCGCCGACGGGTGGCGCACGTTGGCAGTCACCGGCTGGCACGTCCAGAGCTTCGGGTCGTACGCGCCCTACGGCTGGCTCCACGACCCGCTCGGACGGGCAGGGCCCGCAGCACCGACACCGCCGTCGTCGGGTGGCTTCCACCCGCTGGCACCGGTGCGGATCCTCGACTCGCGCGACGGCACCGGTGGCTCCTCGAGCGCATGGGGACCGTGGTCGACCCGCACGGTCGCGGTCGCCGGGGTGGGCGGCGTCCCGGCCGGCGCCAAGGCCGTCGTCCTCAACGTCACCGTCACCGACACGACCGCGCCCTCGTACCTCACCGTCTGGCCCACGGGTCAACCGCAACCGACCGCGTCGAACCTCAACTGGCCCGCGGGCGACACCCGCCCCAACCTCGTCGTCGCCAAGATCGGCGCCGGCGGCACGATCTCCATCTTCAACCTGCTCGGCACCACCAACGTGATCGCGGACGTGCAGGGCTGGTTCGACGACGGCTCCGACCCTGCCGCCGACACGCTCGTCGCGGTCTCCCCGACGCGCGTGCTCGACTCGCGTGACGGTACCGGCGGCTACTCCACGCCGTGGGGCGAGCACGCGCAGCGTGACCTCGCCATCGCGGGTGTCGCGAGCGTGCCTGCGGACGCCGACGCGGTGTTGCTCAATGTCACTGTCACCGACACGACCGCGCCCTCGTACCTCACGGTGTGGCCCGGCGGGGAGCTGCAACCGACCGCGTCGAACCTCAACTGGCCCGCGGGCGACACCCGGCCCAACCTCGTCGTCGCCAAGATCGGCGCCGGCGGCACGGTTTCCATCTTCAACCACGAGGGATCGGCGCAGGTCGTCGCCGACGTCGTCGGGTACTTCCGGGCGCCGTTGGCGGCCGAGCACTTCACCGGGATCGCACCCGCGCGGATCCTCGACTCGCGCGACGGCACGGGAGGCTGGTCCACGCCCTGGGGCGCGTGGACCATTCGCGCGCTCTCGGTCGCGGGCATCGCCGGCGTGCCGCCTGACGCGAAGGCGGTCATGGTCAACGTGACCATCACCAACTCGACCGCCGCGAGCTACCTCACCGCGTGGCCGAGTGGGCAGGCGCTGCCACTCGCGTCCAACCTCAACTTCGCCGCGGGGTCGACGGTCCCGAACCTCGCGTTCGTGCCGCTCGGGAGCGACGGCCGCATCGCGATCTTCAACCTGCTCGGTTCCGTCGACGTGATCGTCGACGTCGTCGGCTACACCCGCTGACCGGACGCAGCCGCAGCGTCGCGCGCGGCCTCGAGCCGATCGTCGTAGTTCACCGCGAGCGCCTCGAGCGCGGCCGCACCGTCACCGGCGAACGATGAGCCGTGCATCACCGCGAGGGTCGTGGGGGCGAGCTCGGCCAAGGACCGCATCGTCGGCGCGGTCTGCGGCGTGAGGCACGTCGCCCCGAAGATGTCTTCGGCAAACGACGCGCCCTCCACGATGTCGTCGCTCGTGAGCGCGGCGCCGTCGCCCACCTGGCTGAAGATGTCACCGCAGAACAACGTGCCCGTGGTCTCCTCGTAGAGCACGCGCGCGTCCCAGCCGTGGGGCACGTGCGGCGTGTCGATGTGACGAACCCGGTGCGTTCCCAGCTCGATGACCTGACCGTCGGCGAGCGGCACTGGTGGACGGTCACAGAGGTCGTTGTACGACACCATGCACCCGAGCGCGCCGTGCGCGACCTCGGCGTTCGGTGCGATCGCGAGGAGCTCGTTCATCGCGCCGCACTCGTCGGCCTCGAGGTGACCGAACGTGATCCACCGCAGGCCTTCGACGGGAGTGATGGTCGAGACCGCCGCCGAGACGAGCGCGAACATCGCACGCGGGCCGGTGTGGAAGAGCAACGGCTGCTCGTCGTCGACGAGGAACTGGTTGAACGTGAAGCCGGTCGGGCCGATGTCGGGCACGAACGTGGACAGTCGGTAGATGCCGCTTGCGATCTCGTCGACTCGGGTCTCCATGATGATCCTCCTGAGGTTTGCTGGGGTCGTGTGACGGTCGGGTCGGACGTTGGCGTCGCCGTCAACCGGTTCAGAGCGGGAGCTTGTGGCGCAGCACGCCGTCGCCGTCGCCGCGTTCGGCGACGATCCGCGAGAACTCGATGGCGTCGAGCGTGTGCGTCTCACCGCCCGCTCCCTGGACGTACGTCCCGCCCGCGGGCCCTGTGAGGTACAGCGTGAACGGCTCGCCGTGGGTGCCCGCCCACTCGGCGACGATGTCGGCGATGATCCGACCGTCGTGGGTGGCGTCGACGTCCAGCGGAATGCCCGTCGCGTGCGCGAGGTCGATGCGGTGCATCCAGGTGTCGCGTGTGAAGCCGACGTCGAAGAGGTACGCCAGCGGTTGACGGCCGACCGGCGCCGGGAGCTTGAGCAACGGGAGCCGCGCGATCGGTCGGGGCAACTTCGTGCGCGCCTTGACCGCACGCGGCCAGACCTCGTCCCACTCCGCGATGAGCTCGATGGTGGTGAGCGTGGCGCGCTCACGGACCTGGATCTCGTTCATGCCGTCCCACCAGTTCGGCCCGCCGATCTCCGCGGTGACCGGGCGGCCGACCCGCACCTGACGGATGAACTCGCGCACCGACGCCTGGCCCGCGGCGGAGCCGACCACGTGCGCGGCAACCGCGCGCACGTCCCACAACGAGCAGTCGGTCGGACGGGCCCAGTCGTCGGGCCCGAAGCTGCGCAGCTGCTCTGCGAACTTCCGACTCTCGACCGCGGCGATCGCCATCGCCTCGGTGTGAGCGATGCGCGGGATTGCCTCGACGTCCGTGGTCGTGGCCGTGGTCATGATGACGCCCCTTTCTTGATCTTCTGCGCCGCGCGCCGGCGCCGATCGATGTCGGCGAAGAACATGTCGACGACACGAGCGGAGTGCCGGACCCAGCGGTCGCCGCCCGGATCGTTCGCGACCTGCTGATCGGCGAGTCCGGCAACGAGCGCAGTGAACACGTCGAAGTCCTCGGGATCGGTCACGCCCGCGCTCACCAGCTGTTGGCGATTGAACTCGTAGAACTCGACCGCGAGCGCGTACGAGGCCGGCGACGGTTCGAAGCCCGGGATCGGGCGATGGAACAGCAGCTGGTGGCGCACGATGTTCTCGGTCGAGAACTGCACGAACAGGTGCACCATCTGGGTCGCTGCCACGCGGGCGTCCGGGCTCAGCTCCAGGTCGGTCACCCGCGCAAGGAGTTGCCGGTTCCCCTCGGCGAACATCGCGTCGTACAAGTCGTGCTTCGACTCGAAGTACCCATACAGCGACGGCTGTCGGAGATCGACCATGTCGGCGAGGTCACGGAGCGAGATCCCGGCGAGGCCGTCACGGTGCGCCAGCACCCATGCCGCATCCAGGATCTGGGCCCGCTTCGCAGCGTGCCGTTGGGCCCGCCGGTCGACGGGTTCCGTGCGCACGTCGGTCATCTGACGCTCACTTCCAAGAACTATCACTGATAGGTTTTCTATCGGTGATAGAAACACGAGCGGCCGCCGGTGTCAAGCGGTTCGGGCCCGAATGTCAGACTCGCCTCGTGAGCAGCTTCGACGGCAGGGACTACCAGGCCCGGTTCGACGCCCTCGCGGCGCGCGGGGTCGACGTGCACGGCGAAGCGTCCCTCGTCCGTTTCCTCCTCGACACCAGGGCGGGTACCCGACGCGGGACGTCGGGCTCGGTGCTCGACGCCGGGTGCGGCACCGGGCGGGTGGCGATCGAGCTCGCGCGTCACGGTGTCGAGACGGTGGGGGTCGACGCCGACGCGTCGATGATCGCCGAGGCGCGCCGGCGGGCGCCCGAGCTCGAGTGGCGGCACGCCGACCTCGTCGGGCTCGATCTCGACCGCCGCTTCGACCTCGTCGTGCTGGCGGGCAACGTGCCGCTGTTCACCCCGCCGGGCACCCAGCACGCGTTGATCACCGCGTGCGCGGCGCACGTCGCGCCCGGCGGCGCCCTCGTCGCCGGCTTCCAGCTCGGGCGCGGCTACGAGCTCAGCGCGTTCGACGCGTCATGCGCGGATGCCGGGCTGCGCATCACCGACCGTTGGAGCACGTGGGACCGCGCTCCGTTCGCCGCCGGTGACGACTACGCGGTCTCGGTGGCCGCCGACTCGGCCGTGACCTCGATCTCCGCCTCGGCGTAGGTGCCGCGGTCGATCTCGTCGAGCTTGTGGGCGGCCAGCGTGACCGCGCCCAGCATCCCGAACAGCACGGCACCGATGGTGCCCATCAGGGCACCGAGCAGCACCCACACGTACCACTCGGTGTGGTCGCCGATGGCGATTGCGAGCATGCCGACGAAGACGACGATCCCGATGGGGAGCGCGATCAGGGTCGACTTGATGATCGAGTGCATGAGCTTCTGCTCGGCGTCCTCCTCGGCATGGAGTGATGCCTCGTAGACGTCGGCGGACGCCTCGGTGCGGGTGGCGACCTCGTTGCTCATGGGAACCCTTCCAACACGGCGATGACGGCCCAATGTTGGCACGGCACGCCGGACCGGCGCGGAACCCGGCGCACGGAATCAGCCCAAGGGGATCAGCTCGTGCGCACCCAGACCGCGTGGGTCTTGTCGGTGTGGGCACGCTGCCAGTCGGGCGACTTGTCGAGGAGCGACGAGAGCGCGCTCTGCCGGGTCCACACCACCACGTCGACGCCGGAACGGTCGAGCGCACGGCTCCAGCCGTGCAGGCCGGCGGACACCGTGAAGTAGTCGTCGATGACCTTCACCGGGTACATGTCGTACCGGTCGTCCATGAAGACGCGCTGCTGCGGTGCGTACGCGAGGATCACGTAGCCGGCGTCGGCATCGTCGGTGAAGATGCGACTGCCGAGCAGATCGTGGTTCGCCACGTAGCGCATCGACTGCACCGGGTAGGACTCGACCGCGAAGTCGGGCTCCCCCGCCGCCGACACACCGACCATCAGGCCGATCATGACGATCGCGGCGGTGGCCGCCGCGAGGAATGTCTTGCTGAACCGCTCGGGCGCGTCCTCGTCGACTGCGAACGTACGCGCGACGACCGGCAGCGCGACGAGGGGCGCGACCGCGATGTTGCGGAGCGCCCACAGCGCCAGCAAGAGCATCGGCACCGTGACGATGAGATCTCGACGACTCGCCCGGTGCCGGCCGCGCGCCACCGCGGCAATGAACACGCAGATCCACAGCGCGAGCGCGATCCCCCACCGCGACCGGAAGTCGGGCGACTGCCACTCGATCACGTGCGACAGGATCGCGCTGCGCGACAGCAGCTCGATCGGGAAGAGGACGAGCGACACGCCGTACGGGTTGATGAACGACACCAGGAACCCGATGACCGCGCCCGTCGCGATGACGCGCTCGCGCGCCAGCCACGGCGGCGCGCCGTCGACCCACCGGCCGACGAGGTGCAGCCCCAGATACGCGAACCCGAGCGCGAACGAACCGTGGACGTTCACCCAGAGCCACATCACCAACGGGATCGCGATCATCGCGTGGCGACCGACGAGTGAGTCCGGCACCTCGACGACCCACAGGAGCACGAGGAGGAACAGCAAGCCGAGCACCAGCGGCCGCTCCGACCAGAGCGCGAACACGCACAGGAGAGCAACGCCGCTGATCCCGAACGCTCGCAGCGTGCTCCGGCACAGTCGCAGCGCGAGACGGTATGCGAGCACACCGACCGCTACACCGACGAGGCCCACGAACACCCGGATGCCGAACGCGCCGACGGTGCGGTTGAGGCTGCCGTAGATCAGCTCCGCGAGCCACGACTGCGCAACCCACTTCGTGCCGGGCGCAGTGAAGGAGAAGACGTCATGGCGCGGGACGGTGCCGTGGTCGAGGATCCACTCCCCCGTCCGCAGGTGCCAGAAGAACGAGTTGTCGGAGAGCCGGGCGACCCCCGCGACCCACCCGAAGAGCGCGACCAACGCCGTGAACAGGGTGTCGAGCCCGACCCCACGCCGCGCGGGAGCCGCGACCGGCGTGCCCGGCGCCTCGCGGCCGGAACCCGTCGCGAGCGCGACGCGCTCGGCCACAGAAGGTCGGGGCGTCCGGGTGAGCGTCGGCGTCGCCGACACGTCAGAGACTCCGCTGGATCTGAATGATCGCCGGCCCGAGGATCACGACGAAGATCGACGGGAAGATGCAGAACACCAGCGGGAACAGCATCTTGACCGGCGCCTTCTGCGCCTGCTCCTGCGCGCGCAACCGGCGGCGAATCCGCATCTCGTCGGCTTGCGAGCGCAGCAGGCGTGAGATCGACACGCCGAAGGTGTCCGCCTGCAGCATCGCCATGATGAACGCTCGGAGCTCGGGGACGTCGGTGCGCTCGGCCATCGCCCGCAGCGCGTCGGCGCGCGACGCACCGATGCGGATCTCGTGCAACATGCGTCGGAACTCGTCCGACAGCGCGCCCGGCACCGCGATCGTGGTGCGGTCGAGCGCCTGCTCGAAGCCGAGACCGGCTTCCACCGAGATCACGAGCAGGTCGAGGATGTCGGGGAGCTTGCGGGAGATCTCCTTCTGGCGATCCTCGATCTTCCGGCTGATCAACACGTCGGGGTACATGAACGACGCGCCCCACAGCACGACGACCCCGACGATCGCCAGGAACCCGGTGAAGTGCAGCAGCACCACGACGACGGGGATCCAGAGCACCACCGACACGATGCCGAGCAGCTTCAGCACCAGCACCTTGTCGACGTTGAGGTTGGGCGGGTTCCCCGCCATCACCAGCTTCTGCGCGACGCCTTCACCGAAGCCCGCCGGCGTGAAGCGACGAGCGACACCGGTGAGCCCCTCGAGCAACGGCGCGACGACGCGCTCGCTGATCGGCGCCAGCATCTCCTGGTCGCGCACGTCTTGGATCTGGTAGCCCTCGAGCCGGCGGAGCGAGTCGCGCACTTCGGCGCGCTCGGCTGTCACCGATCCCACCACGAACATCAGCGCGGCGACGGCAGTCGCCAGCACGATGGAGATCATCAGCGGCGTCATGTCAGACCTCGATCGCCAGGATCTTGCGGAGCCAGAGGAACCCGACGCCGGTCATGATGAGCGAGATGCCGAGGGCAACCAGTCCCATCGTGGCGTCGAACAGCACGGAGATGTAGTCCGGCTGCACGATGTAGAGCACGCCCGCGAACGCGATCGGGAAGATGCCGAGGATCCAGCCCGAGAACCGGCCTTCGGCGGTGAGCGCCTTGATCTCGCCGCGGATGCGCTCGCGTTGCGTCATCGTGTCGGCGACGGTGTCGAGCAGCTCGGCCAGGTTCCCACCGACCTCCCGCTGGATGCGGATGGCCATGACCGCCCACATCAGGTCGACGCTCGCCATGCGGTTGGCCGAGTCCTCGAGCGCGTCCTCGATCGGGCGCCCGAGGCGTGACTCGGTGAACACCCGCTGGAGCTCACGGCGTGTCGGCTCCGCAGCTTCGTTGGCGACGGTCTCGAGGCCCTGGGCGAACGAGAACCCGGCGCGCATCGAGCCCGAGAGCAGGTTGAGCGTGTCCGGGAGCTGCATCTGGAAGTTGCGGAGGCGCTTCTTGCGTCGACGGTGCAGGAGCACGACCGGGACGAGCACCGCGGCGAACAGGAGCGCGAGGGCGATCGCCGGCGGCATGATCAGCACACCCAACACGGCCACCACGAACACGCCGGCGCAGTAGAAGAACAATGCTTCTGGCGGGCGCAACGGGAGGTCGGCCTGTTCCAGCGCGTCCTCGGTCCGGGTCAGCAGCCCGGCACGGTCGGCGAGGCGGCCGGTGAGGCCGACGACACGCTGCATCATCTTGGTCTCGGCCATGACCTGGTCGGGCCGGTTCAGGAACAGTGGGTCTTCTTCCTCGTCGACCTGGTCCTGTGCCATCAGGTCGCCGAGGCGGCGCTCGATCTTGCCGCGCCGGTCGCCCGACATGAAGATCATCGCCAACGAGAAGGCCAGCACTCCGGCGGCGAACACCACCGAGAACACGACGACCGATGTGTCGGTCGCGAGCGTCAGGGACACGGCGCTCATCGCGCGCCAGGCTTCCGCATCGGCGAGTTGTTCGCGAACAGCGACGGCTCGAGCGCGATGCCGTAGTCGGCGAGCCGCTCGGAGAACGACGGACGGATGCCGTTCGACTTGAGCCCGCCGCGGAACTTGCCCTCTTCGTCGATCCCGGCGCCGAAGTCGAACGAGTAGATGTCCTGGAGGACGACGACGTCGCCTTCCATACCCATCACTTCGCTGACCTGCACCACGCGGCGGGTGCCGTCGCGCAGCCGCTGGAGGTGGATGATGAGGTCGAGCGCCGACGCCATCTGCTCACGGATGACGCGCACCGGGAGGTCCATGCCGGCCATCAGCGTCATCGTCTCGATGCGGGAGAGCGTGTCGCGCGGTGAGTTGGAGTGGACGGTGGTGATCGACCCGTCGTGACCGGTGTTCATGGCCTGCAACATGTCGAGGGCCTCGCCGCCACGAACCTCACCGACGACGATGCGGTCGGGGCGCATACGCAGTGCGTTGCGCACGAGGTCGCGGATCGCGACCTGGCCCTTGCCTTCGATGTTGGGCGGTCGCGCTTCGAGCGGGAGCACGTGGTCCTGGTGGAGCTGGAGCTCCTTGGCGTCCTCGACGGTCACGATGCGCTCGTCGTCGGGGATGAAGCTCGACACGACGTTCAGGAGCGTCGTCTTCCCGGTGCCGGTACCGCCGCTCACCACGATGTTCAGGCGCCCGCGCACGCACAGGTTGATGAAGTGCGCGGTCTGCGGCGTCCATGTGCCGAAGTTGATGAGGTCGTCGACCTTGTACGGGTCGGTGGCGAACTTCCGGATGGTCATGAACGGCCCGCCGATCGACAACGGGTGCACGATGACGTTGACACGGGAGCCGTCAGGAAGTCGGGCGTCGACCATGGGGTTGGCCTCGTCGACGCGCCGGCCGACCTGGCTCACGATCTTGTCGATGATGCGACGCAGGTGCGTCTCGTCGACGAACTTGACGTCGCTCATCACGAGCCGGCCACTGCGCTCGACGTACACCCGGTTCGGGCCGTTCACCATGACTTCTGTGATCGACTCGTCCCGCAGCAGCGGGTCGATCGGCCCGTAGCCGAGCACGTCGTCGGTGACCGACTGAATGAGCGTCTGGCGCTCGGCCCCGGTGAGCGCGAGGCGCTCCATGGAGAGCGCGCGGTGCAGCTGCTCGTCGACCTGGCGCCGGAGGTCGGTCTCGGAGACACGCTGGTCGAAGAGGAGCGGGCCCAGCTCGTGGATGACGAACTGGTGCATCTTCTGGCGCATCTCCTCCAGCGCCTGCTCGCGCTGGGACGTCGCCTGGCCGCGCTCCTGCCACCGGGAAGCGGGTTGCCCAAGAGCCTGCGAAGGCGGTTGCGCCGGGGGTTGCGTGGTCTGTGTCATGTCGTGGGGTCCTCAGCTCGCGTGCACGTACCGCATCGGCCGATTACTTGCGTCGTTTGCTCTTGCTCTGTTGCGCGTCGGGCCCCAGGAGCGTGTCGGCGATGCGCTCGAGCGCACGGGAGACGGGGGCCTTCGGGTCGTCGAGGTACACCGACGTGCCGGAGTTCACCGAGATGGGCACCGCGATGTCGTCGGGTACCGCGAACTGCGCGGTGAGCCCGAGCACGCGCTCGATCTCCTTGACGTCGAGCTTCACCTTCGCGTTCGCGTGGTTCAGCACGAGGCGGAGCTTGGATCCGGCGATCGCGTTGAGGTCGAGCGACTGGATCCCGATCTTGAGGTTCTTGATGCTCGGGATGTCCATGCTCCCGACGAGCAGCACTTCGTCGGCCGCTTCGAGCAGCGCGAGCACGTAGTCGTTGAACAGCGACGGCAGGTCGACGATGACGTGGCCGGCGACCGCCTGCAGCGCGACGCAGATGTTCACCATCTCGCCCGGGAGCATTGCGTCGGTCGGCATCGGCTCGACCGGCGCGGGCAGCACGAGCAGGCCGCTGGCGTCGTGCCGCGCGGGCAGCGTCTGCACCAATTCCATGTCGCCGTACTGCGCGGCCGCGGCCGCGTCGAGCACGGTGTTCTGCGGGGGGAGGCCGAGCATCACTGACACGTCGCCGAACTGCAGGTCGCCGTCGACGAGTACCACGGGCTTGGTCGACCGTTGCGCCATCGCGGTCGCCACGTTGATCGCGATGCAGGTCTTGCCGACACCGCCTTTGGTGGAGAACACCACCACGAGGCGACCGGGCTCGCCGGTCACCGGGGCGGGCACCGACGGGCGCACGTTCACGCTTCCGGCGAGCAGCTCACCGACCCGGTCGACCGACTGGTGCAGGCTCGCTTCGCCGCCGAGCACGACCGCGTCGCGCGCGCCGGCCCGCAGGGCCTGCTGCAGGATCTCGGTGTTCAACTCGTCGACCGCGAAGACCGCGCCGAGCTCCGGGTGCGCGCCGGTGAGGCGGTGCACGTGCTGGAAGCCCATCGGGCTGACGAAGCCGGGCCCGAAGACCGCGACGAGCGGACGCCCCGACGAGAGGTGCTGGACGAGCTCCTCGATGGTGGCGAACTGTGACGCGCCTGCGAGCTCGATGCCCAGCCGCATGCGGAGCGCGTGTTCCGGCTCCACGACTGCGACATCGAAGCTCGCGG
Source organism: uncultured Actinomycetes bacterium (assembly GCA_963721435.1). Taxonomy (GTDB): domain Bacteria; phylum Actinomycetota; class Acidimicrobiia; order IMCC26256; family DASPTH01; genus CAVRJC01. Next base: position 61,015 of record CAVRJC010000011.1, on the reverse strand, counting down.
CGGTCTCGAGACCGCCATCAACCGTGGCGTAGGTCTCCATCTCGATGATCAAGGTGCCTTGCTCGCCGCGGGTGCCTTCGTGCTGCCCGCAGTGCTGGCCGAGCTCGCCGGCGGGAGCAGCACCAGGTAGAGCTTGCTGTTGCCCGCGTTTGCGGCGATGACGCGCAGCGCGTCGTCCGGCGTCACCTCGAATGTGAGCAGGCCCGGCGACTGCGCGCTGCCGTCGGCCGCGATCGGCGTCGTCTGCAGCGTGGTCGACGGCCCCACTGCGAGGACCTTGACGTTCTGCAGCAGGTAGCTCGTCGTGACGCCGCCCTTGCCGTCGTCGACCGACGTCGCGATGTCGACGTGGTCACCCGGCGTGATCTGGTTCGCGACACCGCGCTCCGCGTCGACGTTCACCGAGACGGCGACCAGGCTCTGCTTGGCGATCGCAGTGGCGAAGTTCCCGCCGATGCCGTCCTCGGCGGAGCTGAAGGTCGACGCGGTGATGAACTGCTTCGAGTTCAACGGTGCCGCGGTGACCTTGCCCACGAGGTTGTTCGGGTTGGTGATGATCGACTGCGGCACGGAGCTGCGCGCGACCTTCTCGGTCTTCACCAGCCCGGCCTGCAGCACCTCCTCACCGGTCGTGCCCTTGGCAATGTCGCTCGTCGCGACGAGCGCGTCGACGAAGCCCGCGTCCTCGGCAGCGCGCTTGTCGGCACCTGACGCATACACATACACACCGATGCCGGCCACCAGGGCCAGCACGATGGCTGCGGCGGCCATCAACGTTCGGCGATTCGACACCGCGACTCCCCTCACTGACAATCCGGGTTCTGACTTGGATCGTCGGCCCGTGAGGGGTCCGGCTTGAGTCTGATGTCACGGATTGCCAGCGAACACAAGGCATCACCGGCGGGCACACCGAATTGTCCGGCTACGCCCCCGGTGCGTCGTCAGGTGCCGCCGCGTCAGGTGCTGCGGTGTCAGGTGCTGCGGTGTCAGCGATCTCGGGGGTGTCGGCGGCGTACTCGGCCTCGGCCGATGGTGCCTCGGCCACTGCTTCGCCGTCGACGGTGGCTGCACCCTCGGCCGGCTCTTCTGCTTCTTCGTATGCCGGCCCGATGTAGTTGCCCTGCTCGTCGTAGGCGTGCTCGCCGAAGTGCTCCTGGTACTCGGCCGACACGACGCCACCTTCGGCGGCCTGCTTGATCGACAGCGAGATGCGACGACGCTCGAGATCGACGTCGATGATCTTCACCCAGAGCTCTTCACCCGGCGTGACGACCTGCTCCGGCGCCTCCACGTGGTGCACCGCCATCTCGGAGATGTGCACGAGGCCTTCGATGCCTTCACCGACCTGCACGAAGGCGCCGAAGGGCACGAGCTTCGTGACGCGGCCGTAGACCAGCTCGCCGACTTCGTGCGTGCTCGCGAACTCCTGCCACGGGTCCTGCTGCGTGGCCTTGAGCGACAACGAGATGCGCTCGCGGGACAGGTCGACGTCGAGGACCTGCACGGTGACCTCGTCGCCCACCTGCACGACCGAGCTCGGGTGGTCGACGTGCTTCCACGACAGCTCGGAGACGTGGACGAGGCCGTCCATTCCACCGAGGTCGACGAACGCGCCGAAGTTCACGACCGAGCTCACGACACCCTCGCGGATCTCGCCCGGCTTCAGGTTGGTGAGGAACTCGTCACGCTGCTCGCGCTGCGTCTCTTCGAGGTACGCTCGGCGAGAGAGCACGACGTTGTTGCGGTTCTTGTCGAGCTCGATGATCTTGCACTCGATCTCCTTCCCGACGTAGGGCTGGAGGTCGCGCACGCGACGGAGGTCGACGAGCGACGCGGGCAGGAAGCCGCGGAGCCCGATGTCGAGGATGAGACCACCCTTGACCACTTCGATGACCGGGCCCTTGACGATGCCGTCGGTCTCCTTGATGGCCTCGATCGTGCCCCAGGCGCGCTCGTACTGCGCGCGCTTCTTGGACAGGATGAGACGGCCGTCCTTGTCTTCCTTCTGGAGCACGAGGGCTTCGAGCTCGTCGTCGAGCGAGACGATCTCGTGCGGGTCGACGTCGTTGCGGATCGAGAGCTCGCGTGACGGGATCACACCCTCGGACTTGAAGCCGATGTCGAGCAGCACTTCGTCGCTGTCGATCTTGACGACGCGACCGGTGACGATGTCACCGTCGTCGAACTCGACGATGGTGGCGTCGACCGCGTCGGCGAACGACTGCCCGCCGAGGTCGTCGAACACGACGATGTTGCCCTCGTGGTCGTCGAGGTCGTCCGCGCTCTCCGCGTCGTCGGCTGCTGCTTCGGGAACTGCCGCAACTGCGGCCGGCGGCGCCACCGCGGTGCCGTTCGACGAGCCGGCGCTCGTGTCCTCGATCGTTGCTTCCGGGGCCGGTGCGATGACCGCTTCCCCGCTGTCCTCGGGGACGGTGGCGTCTGTGCCCGCCTCCGTCACGTCCTGATCCGACAACCTTGCTCCTTGAACGGATGATGGCCACCCGCGCCGATCCGCGTATTTCCCGGGCGCGGGTGATCGGCCCCTTTGAGGCCGGCGTATCAGGGTACAGGCCGCGGGGGTTCAATCGAAAGTGGGGCCAGTCGATGCAAGGGCGTGCGCGATCAGGAGGAGCTCGGGATGCTCGATCGTCGGTTCCGCGCGGCCGTAGCGGCCCGGTTGCACGCCGAACACGCCGTCGACCATCAATCGCGCGCTGCGCGCGAGCAGCTCGAGCTCACGCGGCGTGCAGCACGTGGTCCACAGGTCGAAGAGACGCTCGGCGCCGTCGGGGTCACGGACCGTGGCGTGCTCGTGGAGCACCCCGGTCGCGGGATCGAAGGTCTCGCCGTGCTCGAGGAAGCGGACCGCGAACGCGACCGAGAACGCCGTCAACGCGAGCCGGCCTCCCGGTCGGAGCGACGCCGCGATGCGGGCGAACACCTCGGGCTCGTCGCGACCTCCGAGCAGCCCGAAGCCGCCCTGGCAGAGGCAAATCGTGGCATCGAACTCGGCGTCGTACGCGAGCTCTCGCACGTCGAGCTCCCGGAACTCGGCCGGCACCGCCTCGGCGGCCGCCGCATCCCTCGCGAGCTGCACGAACTCCGGAGAGTGGTCGACGCCCACCACGGCGATCCCGCGGCGCGCCAGGGCGAGCGCATGACGCCCAGGTCCGCACCCCACGTCGAGCACCCGCATCCCCGGCGCCAGCGCCAGCGTCTCGACGAGGAACTCGACCTCCTGCTCGGTGCCCTTGGTGAACGCCATTACTCGGCCGGTATCAGGCGCCCAGTACGCCTTGCCGAGTTGCCTGGCGATGGGATCGAACCAACCGGGTTCCCGGCCGCCATGCCCGACACTCATGCCAAGACCGTAACGACTCGGCTGTTCACGCGGTCAATGGGCCATACATTCATGCGCTCAGCCGCAAAAACCACGTCCCATCGGTATGCATTACCGCAGGCGTTCGTGGGTCAGTCACACGCCGAGGCTACGCAGCCCTCGGTCTTGCTCAGCCGCCGCTGGCGCGGGCGGCGGCGTCGACGAGGATCTTCTGGCACACGGGGTCGTTCTTGATCGCGCGGTCGAGCTCCTTCGGGTTCTTGATCTTGCCGATGGCCGAGTAGCCGTTCGAGACCTTCACGAGGTCCTTCTGCACGATCACGAGGCCGACGCCGAACGCGTTCGTGTCATTCACATTGAGCGAGGCGATGTGCTTCTTGGTGGTGGCGAGCAGCTTCTCGATGGCCTTGAGCTTGGCGACGACCTTCACCGCCGTCCGCTGCACCGCGGACGACTTCGCGACGCCCACCTTGCCGAGCGCGGTCCGGAAGGTCGTCGTCGCGGCAGTGGCAGCGTCGGCGAACGCGTTCGAGCGCGTTGCGCACCGTCGTCGGGTCGGTGGAGTTGCCGTTGGTCTGGAGGGCGTTGGTCGCCGCCGCGATCGCCGCGAAGAACGGCCCTTCGGCGGTGCACGCGGAGGTGGCGTAGTCCCCGGTCGACACGGTCTTGGCGGCCCACGCCGCGGGCGCGACGCCGATCATCACCGCAACGACGAGCAACCCTGCGAGCACACGCGCAGTATTTCTGGACGCATTTCTGAACACCATCTCTCCTACTTCGCTTCGGCCCAGGTGGGCCCGAAACCCATGTCGACCACGAGCGGCACCCGCAGCACCGCGACGTTCTCCATCACCTCGCGCACGACCGCGCTCGTCGCCTCGCGCTCGTCGAGCGGCACTTCGAGCACCAGCTCGTCGTGCACGGTGAGCAGCATCTGCGACCGCAGCTCGGCCGCGTCGAGCGCGGCGTCGAGGTCGATCATCGCGAGCTTGAAGATGTCGGCTGCGGAGCCCTGCACGGGCGCGTTCTGCGCCATCCGCTCCCCCATCTGACGAATGCGGAAGTTGTCGGACGCGAGCTCGGTGATCTGGCGCCGTCGCCCGAAGATGGTGGTCGTGTACCCGCGCTCCTTCGCTTCCCGAACCGTCTCGACCATGTAGCTCTTCACATTCGGGAACCCCGCGAAGTACGCATCGAGGATCTCGGCGGCTTCGTGGGTCGGGATGTCGAGGCGCTGCCCGAGCCCGTAGGCCTCCATGCCGTACGCCAGCCCGTAGTTCACGACCTTCGCGAAGCGGCGCTGCGCGTCGTCGACCTTGGCTTCCGGCACGTGGAAGACCGCGGCGGCGGTGGCGGTGTGGACGTCGACGCCCCGCTCGAATGCGTCGATGAGCCCCGGGTCTTCGGCGAGGTGTGCGAGCACCCGCAACTCGATCTGCGAGTAGTCGGCGGTGAGCAGACCCGCGCCGTCGGCGGCGATGAACGCGCGCCGGATGTCGCGGTTCACCTCGGGCGAGCGCACGGGAACGTTCTGCAGGTTGGGTGCTTCGCTCGAGATCCGCCCGGTCGTGGTGTCGGTCTGCTTGAACGTCGCGTGGATGCGACCGTCGGCACGGATGAGTGGCGGCAGCGCGTCGGCATAGGTGCTGCGGAGCTTCTCGACCTCGCGGTATCGCAGCAGTTCTTCGACGATCGGGTGCTCGTCGGCCATCTTCTGCAACGAGTCGGCATCGGTCGACGGCCCGGTCTTCGTCTTCTTGACCGGGATCAGCCCGAGCTTCTCGAAGAGGATCGTGCGCAGTTGGGGCGTGGAGTTCACGTTGAACTCCTCACCGGCGAGTGCGTAGATGCGTTGCACGAGGGCCTCGCACTGCTGCCCGAGCTCGGCGCTCAGCTCCTCGAGGAACTGGCGATCGATTCGGATGCCCGCCCGTTCCATGTCGGCGAGCACCCGCACGAGCGGGCGCTCGAAGCGCTCGTAGAGATCCGTGAGCTCGCGCGCGCTCAGCGCGGCTTCGAGCACGGTGGCGAGCCGGAGCGCGGCCAGCGCGCGCCGGCCGGTCTGATCGATCTCGATCTCCCCGTCGAGGTCGAGCGTGCCCGGCTCGGCGTCGGGCGAGCTCACCTCGAGTGACAGGTAGCGGAGCGCGAGGTCCTCGAGCACGTACTTCCCCGGCGCCGGATCGAGCAGGTACGCCATGACCGCGGTGTCGAAGCGGAGCGCGCGGATGTCGATGGCGAGCCCGTGGATCAGGTCCTTGGCGCGGTGCGCGACCAACGGCGGGCCGCCCGTGCCGAGCAATCCGGCCAGCGCGTCGCGCACCGCAGGATCACCGAGCACCTCCGCGTTGACGTACGCAGCCGCACCGTCGCCGGTCGCGAGCGCGATCGCCCGCAATCCGGTAATGACGGGGGCGCCTTCCCAGCGCGGTTCGATCGCGTAGAGCTCGCCTGCGTCGATGATCGCTTCGATCAGCGCGACGGCCGCGGTCGCGTCGCGCACGACCTCCACGTCGACGTCGAGGCTGGCCGACTCCACGTCGGACTCGGCCGCGACCTCCCCCACGGCGTCGAGGAGACGCGGCCACAGCGTGCGGAATGCGAGCTGATCGAACAGCACGCGCACCTTGTCGCGGTCCCACGCGCCCTGCACGAGGTCCGACGGGCCCACGTCGAGCTCGACGTCGCGCAGCAATCGGGAGATCTCCCGGTTGAGGAACACCCGCTCACGCGCCTCGCCCAGGTTCTGCCGTTGCTTCGGCGCCAGCTCGTCGAGGTGCTCGTAGATCCCCTCGAGCCCCCCATACGTGGTGATGAGCTTGGCGGCGGTCTTCTCGCCGATGCCGGGGACACCCGGGAGGTTGTCGCTCGGGTCGCCGCGCAACGCGGCGTAGTCGAGGTACTGCGCCGCCGTGACGCCGGTGCGCTCGATGATCCCGGCTTCGTCGTAGAGCGCGTAGTCGGAGACGCCGCGGCGGTTGTAGAGCACCTTCACGTGCGGGTCGTGCACCAGCGCGTAGCTGTCGCGGTCGCCGGTGACGAGGATGGCGTCGATCCCCTGCTCGTCGGCGCGGGCCGCGAGCGTCGCGATCACGTCGTCGGCCTCGACGCCTTCGATCTGCAGCACCGGGATGTGCAGCGCCTCGACCACCTCCTTGATGAGGGGGAGCTGCGGCACGAAGATGTCGGGCGTCTCCTTGCGGTTGCCCTTGTAGTCGCCGTCGAGGTCGTGACGGTAGGTCCGGCCGGGCGCGTCGAACACGACGCCGAGGTAGTCGGGCTTCTCGTCGGCGAGCACCTTCACGAGCATCGAGGTGAAGCCGTAGACCGCGTTCGTGATCGTGCCTTCGGGGGTGGCGAGATCCGTGGGCAGCGCGTAGAACGCGCGGAACGCGAGCGAGTGGCCGTCGAGCAGGAGCAGCTTCTTGGCCACGTGCCCGAGGTTAGGAGCGAACGGTCGCGATGTGGGCGTCACGAGGAGCCATGAACTCCCGCGAGCACCGTGAGCGACCCCGGATCAGGGCGTGAGTTCGCCGCCGAGGACGCGGTGGGCGATGTCGTCGACCCGCACGCGGTTCGACATCGCCTGCTGCTGGAGGAACCGCCAGGAGTCCGCCTCGGTGAGGCCGTGGTCGTCCATGAGTCGGCCCTTGGCCCGGTCGATCAGCTTGCGGGCGTCGAGCCGCTCCTGGAGCTCGTTGATGTCGCGGTCGAGCAACGTCATCTCCGCGAACCGGCCGAGCGCGATCTCGATCGCGGGGATCAGGTCGCTCTTCTGGAACGGCTTCACGAGATAGGCGAGGGCACCGGCGTCGCGGGCCTGCTCGACCAGCTCCCGCTGGGAGAAGGCGGTGAGAATCAGCACCGCCGCCATCCGCTCGCCCGCTACGTGCCGGGCGGCGGAGAGGCCGTCGAGCCCGGGCATCTTGATGTCGAGGATCACGAGGTCGGGCTGCTGCTCGCGGACGAGCTCGATCGCCTCGTCACCCCGCCCGGTCTCGCCGACGACGTCGTAGCCCTCCTCGACGAGCAGCTCCTTGAGATCGAGCCGGATGATCGCTTCGTCCTCCGCGATGACGACGCGGACCGGGGTGCTCTCAGACGACAAACGGGGCTCCGGAATGGTTCAGCGGGCCGAGAGTTCGGCCGAGATGCGGTCGAGAAGGGCGTCCTGCTCGCGTTCGAGCTCGGCGACGTTGCCGCGGAGGGAATCGCGATGGCGGGCGAGCGTGTCGGTCTGCCGGCGGGCGTCGCGCGCCTCGACGTCGGCGAGCGGGGTCTCGGCCACGAGCGCGCGCAGGCGGGCGTCTTCGGCCTCTTCCTCGAGGAACACGAGCTGCTCTTCGGTGACGGCCAACTCGACGCGCAACCGCTTGAGCCGTTCGCTGACATCGACGAGACGCCGCTGGAGGATCGAACGCGACATGGGCCGAGAGTCTAGGGCTGCCGGTCGAACGACCCCCTGATGAATCAGTCGCGAGGGGTATCGTCGCTCGACGCCCGGATGGCGGAATGGCAGACGCGAGCGGCTCAAAACCGCTTGTCCGTAAGGACGTGTGGGTTCAAGTCCCACTCCGGGCACCGCGAACGTGCAGGTCAGCGCATGTACGACGCTGCGCGCGAGTGCCCGGTGACACAACTGTGACACAAGACGATCGCGAGAGCGTCGCGATGCGCCTACTAATGACGGGCGCGCGTCAGCGCGACGTTGCGAGCGCAGCGGCTGCTGCGACGACCTCGGCCCACAGGTCGAGGAGGCTCACCGCCTCGGCGTCGATCGTCTCGGTGAATCCGTTCGGCATCTCGGCGGCGCTGAGGTACGGGCACGCGAACCACGCGCGGTACGGGGCAAGCACCGTCTGCTCGACGCGGAACGCCTCGTCGCATGTAGCGAACGCCATGGTCCGCACGACGTCCCACCCTTGGAGTGCGAACAGGCGCGTGCGGCCGCTGTCGTGCTGTGCGATGCCGACCTTGTGCGCCCCGAGTCCCTTGTGGTGCAGCAGATAAACGACCCCTGGGGCCGCATAGTCGATGCCATGCTCAGCGCAGAACCGGCACCCCGTGCCGTTCCGAATCGCTTCAAGCCGTGGAGACACTTCGTTGCCACAGACCGTGCAGCGACATCGCCAGGGCTTCACGACTCCGGGGAACGGGTCGAGTGGTTCCAGGCCAGCGGCACGCATGTCGGCCTCTGCGACCGCAGCCGACACGGGAGCGTTCGGCGCACAGAACCGGCAGCGCGTCCCTCCGTGACGGATGCCGCTGAAGTGCGGAGCGCTCTCCCTGCCGCACACGGCACATCGACACCGCCTGGAGTTGCCCCGTTTTGACGGACACCTGATCATGGGCCGTTGGTGCCCTGAAGGGAGTCCGTGTGGGGAGGAATCGTCGGAAGTTCACGCCGGAGTTCAAGGCTGAAGCGGTGGCGCTGGTCGAGGCGTCGGGGGGCAACATCGCCGTTCATCGGTGCTCATGGGGGTGAACACGATGCGCCACAGCGCATGGTTGGCTTGGCGGTTCCCGCCGCGGTTGAGACGATGCCGGATCGCAGTCAGCACTGCAGCACCTGCCGGGACCACCGCTGCGTCCAGCGCAATCAAGGTTGCGACGATGGCGACCAGGTAGCCAGTCAGATTCCTCCGCCTGAACCCAACCCGGCCTCGTCCACCCGATTGGATCGCATCATTCTGGCTTTCTGATCACGCACACGGTGCCTCAGTGGATCTTGGCTTTGTTGAGCGCGTCGCTCGCCTTGGTGAACAGGGCGTTCCCGGCGTTCCAGTCAGTGCTGACCTGCGGGAAGCCCGAGGTGTCCGTGTGCCCCGTGCCCTTGGACGCGATGGCGGCCTGCGTTGCCGCCACGCACTCCGACGCTGCCTTGGCGTAGAGATCCGCTCCCTTCACCAGGATCTTCCACGTCGCCTTGGGGTATCGCTTCGGCCGGACCATGGCGCGCAGGGCCTTGACGTGCTCGAGCTGGCCTTGGCAGATGGACTGCGCCTGCGGCATGTCGAACAACTTCTGGTACGCGTTGATCGCGTCCTTCTCGTCCTGGACGACCAGCTGCACTTGATCGTTCACTTGCTGCACCGTCGGAGGCGCGGCTTTCGCCGCACCCGCTGGGCCCGCCAGCGCTCCTCCAGTGATGAGCGACGCGCCCAACCAGAGCGCGCCGAGCCGCATGGTGATCTTCATTGCCCCTTCCAGACTCTTCGCGGCTCGTGAACCGCCCCGCCGTCAATGAGTCGCGCAAGGTAGCAGGCTCGACGTTCTTCACGAACTCACCCCAGACGCCGAATCAGTTGTCCAGAACACGCGCACAGCATCCCGCGCAGACACGGCCGTCATCGGGACCGGATCGGCACGTACGTGTGCACCGCTTTCGTGCGTCTGCCTCGTTGCGAGCACCGAATGCTCGTCAACCTCGAGACCGGTGCGTACGACGCGCTCGACGGGGTGGCGGCCGATTGCCGGGTGTTGAGCGCAGCGGGCGCGAGATCGACGAGCTCGTCGTGGCCACGACCGAGCGCTCATGACCCAGACGATGCAGTGGGCGACCGCTCGGCCGTCCTACCGCCTACACCCGCCGCTCGAGTGCCAGCCGCCGGCGCTGCATCCGACGCGACGCTACCTGGCAGCACCACGCGCCAGAGGCGAACCTCGCGACTCACGCCCTTCAGCGTGACCGGCCCGACCGGCTCGACCTCGGGCGGTGACGGCACGCGCTGGAGCAGCTCGTCGGACACGATGATCTCGCCGCGCCCCGCGGCCGAGCACAACCGCGCACCGACGTTCACCGTGTCGCCGACGACGTCGTACTGGCGTCGACGACCGCCACCGAAGTGTGCGGCCACCGCATCACCGGAGTTGAGCCCGATGCCGAACGAGACCTCGGGTGCGCCACGTTCGAGCAGCTCACGGTTCAGCTCGGGCGTGAGCTAGCTGGATCGCGATCGCGCACTTCAATGCCATCTCCGGGTGATCCTCGCTCGGCAGTGGCGCGCCCCACACCGCGAACACCTCGTCGCCGACGTACTTCATCAGCGTGCCGTTCATCTCGAGCACGATGTCGGTCACACGGTCGTAATAGTGGTTGAGCATGATTCGGACCGTCGCCGGCGACAGGCTCTCCGACAGTGCGGTGAACCCGCGCAAGTCGCAGAAGAGCACCGTCATGTCGAGCCGCTCGCCCTCGGCGGCCGCCTGGAGACGAGATCTTCCTCGACCAGCTTCTTGGCCACGGTCTCGGGCACATACTGCGAAAACAGTGCCGTGACCCGCCGTCGCTGACGCGTCTCACCGAAGTATCGCAGGATCACGGCGCCGACGAACGCGAGCACGATCGGCGACGAGCGGGTACACGAGGTTCTGCACGTGGCCGTTGTTGAACCGGACCACGCTCAACGTGAAGTACCCGATGGCAATGAGGATGGCGATCACCGGCGACAAGCCAGAGCGGCAGCATGACGACCGCGAGCCCGACGAGCGCGGTGAGCAACGCGACCCACAACAACGTCGACGTGTCGCCGACCGGTTCGAGATAGGTGCCCGTGAGCATCGTGTTGACGGCGTTCGCGTGCAGCAGGACGCCCGGGCACACCCGTCGCCTTGTTGATCGGCGCCAGCCGGTTGTCACCGAGCGTCGGGTCGACGGCGCCGACGAACACGATCTTGCCGTCGAGCTTGTGTTCCGGCACCGTGCCCGCGAGCACGTCGGCAACCGAGATCACACGCGTCGGGTCCGAGAGCCGCGACGAGAAGTTGAGCAGCATCGAATGGCTCGTCGCTGGTCGGGATGAATCGATTCCCGATCTGCACACCGGCGGGGCGCACGGTGACGGGCCGTCGATCCCGCGGTACTCCATGACCGCGGCGAGCGAGAGACCGGGCACGAACTGGCCATCGGGGAGCCTCCACGATCAGCGGGACGCTCCGGTTGATGGCATCGTTCGGGTCGGCGTTGACCTGCACGTGGCCCGGACGTGAAGTTGGCGTCCTGCAACCCCTTGGCGTAGCCGTCGAGCGAGATCGCGACGGGCGCCGGCTTCCCGGCCTTGAGCTCGGTCGCCTGGGTGCCGAGCACCACTGGCCGACCGCGTCGATCGCGGCCGCGAACCGGGCATCGGCCGCGACCTGGTCTTCGCGGCTCGGAGCTGAAGTCACGTCGAACGCGATCACCCGTGCGCCGTAGGCGTCCAGGCTTGCTGACGAGATCGACGTAGAGGTCGCGCGGGAACGGGTAGCCGTACTTCACGATCGTCTTGCCGTCGATCCCGACGACCACCACTCGGGCGTCACTCGGGGCGGACGGGAACAGCGCGTCGGTCGCCCGGCGCTGGAAGCCCGCGAACATGCCGGCGGAGAGCCCGACCCAGGCGACCCCGGTCACCACCAGGGTCAGGAGGGCGACGGAGACCAGCCGGCGGACGAGTAGTCGTCGGAACGTCGTCCAACCTCCTGATCAACTTTCCCGCTGACCGCCCGACGATAGTGGGCAAGAAATGACCGTCGGGCGCGCTCCAGCCGCGATAATGCAGGCCTGTGAACCCGAGCACCCTCGCCCTCGAGCTCACGACCACCGTGCTGGTAATCGTCGCCGTGGTGGCCGTCGCTGCTCCTCGTGCTCATCGTGGTCGCGCCGTGGAAGGAAGTGCGCGCCGAGCCGCCGCTCGATCCCGACGTCGAAGCCAAGCTGCTCCTGCATCGCAACCCCGACGAGCCGACCGGCGAGCTCCCCGCGGCCAACGTGGCCGACCTCACCGACGAGCCCGAGGCCGCGCCCCGCGAAGCCTCGTTCGACGACCTCCGCGAGCTGTAGACCCTCGGGCTCTCAGGCCCTGGCCGTCACGCGACCGCGAAGAGGAACCGGCCCTCACAGGTGATATCGCCGTCGACCGTCGCCGGCCGGTGGCCCAGCCGCCGCGAGCGCTGAGCTTCTCGATGCTCATGAAGAGCCGGAGCTCGTCACCCGGGCGCACCACCCGGCGGAACCGGATCTTCTCCATGCCGCCGAACAGCGGGCAGCTTCCCCGCGTACTGCTCGAGGCAGAGCAGCACGATCGCGCCCGCCTGCGCCAGTGCCTCGATCTGGATCACACCCGGGAAGCACCGGGTTGGCCGGGGAAGTGCCCTGCGAGGAACGACTCCTCGCCGGTGACCCGATACCGGGCCGTGATGTCACCGCCCGGCGTGAGCTCCTCGATCGCGTCGACGAAGCGGAACGGCGGGCGGTGCGGCAGCAGGCCGACCAGAGCATCGGAATCGGGATGCGTCATGACCTCGTTCACCTGAACAACCAGCACGGAGCCGGAGGAAACAGCTTCGGAAACACGATTGCAGCGTGGAGATGCGACGTTACCCGGCAGTAGTCGTTCACACTTGCGCCACTCGGTCGCCACGATGTGGTCCACCCGATGTAACCACTCGGTCGCCGGAGGGGTCGGAGCCTCGTCATCCCGCAACCGGTTGTCACAACCCGCTGTCAACGCGTCAGGAGCACGGTGAGCGTCGCGGTCATCTTCCCCGGTCAGGGAACCCAGGAGCCAGGCATGGCGACGCCCTGGCGTGACCACCCCGCTTGGCACGTGATCGCCGAGGCCGAAGTCGCCCTCGGCGAGAGGGTCGGGTTCCTCGTGACCGAGGCCTCCGCCGACGACCTCGCCCGCACCCGTGAAGCCCAGCTCGCGGTGCTGCTCACCTCATTGGTCGTGTGGGAAGCGATGCAGCCGCTTCCCGACGCCCCGGTCGCATTCGCGGGTCACTCGCTGGGCCAGGTCACGGCGTTGATCGCGGCCGGCGTGCTCCCCCTCGAGGTCGGCGTCCGGTTCGCCGCCCGGCGGGCCGAGCTCACGCAAGCCGCTGCCGACCGACACCCCGGCCGCATGGCCGCGCTGCTCGGCGCCACCCCCGAACAAGCTGACGAGGCCTGCGCCGCCGCGCCCGACGCGTGCTGGATCGCCAACGACAACGCGCCCGGCCAGATCGTGATCGCGGGGACGCCCGACGGCGTCGACGCCGCATCCGCCCGCGCCAAGGAAGTCGGCGTGAAGCGCGCGACCCCCCTCAAGGTCGGCGGCGCGTTCCACACGCCGCTCATGCGCGACGCGACCGAGGGCCTCGCACTCGAGCTCGCGACTCTGGACTTCGCCGCGCCGGCCGCGCCGATCGTCTCCAACGACGACGCCGCTGCCCACTCCGACGCCGACGGCTGGCGCACCCGCCTCGCGGATCACGTCTCGGTGCCCGTGCGCTGGCGCCCGACGATGGACACGCTCGTCGCGCTGGGAGCCGACACGTTCCTGGAAGTCGGGCACGGCTCGATGCTCGCGGCGCTCGCCAAGCGCGGCGTGCCCGACGTCACCGTCCGCAACATCGCCGTCCCAGAAGACTTGATCCAATCGATCGTGGAGGTCGGGTAACTCATGGAAGAAATGCTCACCCATGGTGAGGGTCTCGGAGTTCCCGAGCGGATGATCATCGCCCCGTCGGTAGGCGTGTTCCGCCCCCTGGCCGACTTCGACGAAGGCGCGCTGCTGCACGCCGGTCAGGCCGTCGGCCATCTCGACGGCCCCGGCACGTCGACGCCCGTCTGCAGCCCGTTCCGTGGCCGGCTGGTCGGCATCCTCGCGCATCCGGGCGAACGTCTCCGTGAAGGGCAGCCCGTCGCCTGGCTTCGAGTCGCCTGAGCATGCGTGCCTGCCTCGCGGGGTGGGGAACCGCCGTCCCGGAGCATCGGCTCACCAACGCCGAGCTCGAGACGCGCGTCGAAACCACCGATGAATGGATCGTCGAACGCACCGGGATCCGTGAACGGCGTGTCGCGACGCCCGACGAGACCACCGCGAGCCTCGCGGTCGACGCGTCGGCCGCCGCGATCAAGTCGGCCGGCCTCACGCCCGACGCGATCGATCTCCTGATCGTCGCGACCTGCACGCCCGAGCAGCCGCTCCCCCACACCGGCGCGTTCGTCGGCGACAAGCTCGGCATGCGCTGCGGGTCGTTCGATCTCACCGCGGCGTGCGCGGGGTTTCTCTACGGGCTGGTCGTCGGTTCCGCGATGATCCAGGCCGGCGGCGTCGAGCACGTGCTCGTCGTCGGCAGCGAGGTGCTCAGCCGCATCACCGACCCCGACGACCGCGGCACGTGCATCCTCTTCGGCGACGGCGCTGCGGCGTTCGTGCTGAGCCGCTCTCCCGACGACGGCCCCGGCCTGCTCTCCTGGGAGCTGGGCTGCGACGGCTCGGCCGCAGGGCTGCTCGAGATCCCATCCGGCGGGAGCCGCCGACCAACGTCGCCCGAGACGGTCGCGAACCGCGAGCACTTCATGCGTATGAACGGCCCCGAGGTGTTCCGCAAGGCGATCCGTATCGTGGTCGACTCGGCGAAGACCGCGATCGACCGAGCCGGTATCGATGTCGCCGACATCGCCTGGTTCGTCCCCCACCAGGCGAACGTCCGTATCATCGAGTCGGCCGCCACTCGGCTCGGGATCCCCGCGGAGCGCACCCTCGTGAACATCGATCGCTACGGCAACACGAGCGCAGCGTCGATCCCGCTGATGCTCGCGGAAGCCGCCGACGACGGCCGGCTGGCCGACGGCGATCTCGTGCTGCTCTCGGGTTTCGGTGCCGGGATGACGTGGGGCAGCGCCGTGCTCCGGTGGGGACGCGCGTGAGTGTGAGGGTCGCGTTCGTCACCGGCGGCTCGAAGGGCATCGGACGCGCGTGCGTCGACGCGCTGGCCGCACGTTGGCCACCGCGTCGCGTTCTGCTACTCGAGCGACCACGACGCGGCCAAGGAAGCCCAGGCCGCGGTCGAGGCCGCAGGGGGCTCAGCGCTCGCGATCCACGCGGATGTCGCCGACACTGCGTCGGTCGACGCCGCGTTCACGGAGATCGAAGCCGCCTACGGGCCGGTCGAGCTGCTCGTGAACAACGCCGGCGTCACGCGTGACGGCCTGCTCGCGCGGATGAGCGACGAGAGCTGGAACGACGTCCTCGACACCAACCTCACGGGCGCTTTCCACACCATGCGCCGGGCCGCCCCGAAGATGATGAAGGGCCGGTTCGGGCGCATCGTCAACATCTCGTCGGTGAGCGGGCAGACCGGCCAGGCCGGCCAGGCCAACTACTCGGCGGCCAAGGCCGGGCTCGTCGGGCTCACTCGCGCGACCGCCCGGGAGCTGGCTTCCCGGGGCATCACCTGCAATGTGGTCGCCCCTGGGCCTATCGTGACCGCGATGACCGACGGGCTGCCCACCGAGTGGCGCACGTGGGCCGAAGCGACGGTTCCCCTCGGCCGCCTGGGGACTGCGGAGGAGGTCGCGGGCGTGGTGGCGTTCCTGTGCTCCGACACGGCCGGGTATGTCACGGGCGCAATCGTCCCCGTTGACGGCGGTCTCGGGATGGGCCACTAGAACTTCGCACCAGCACAGAACATCAGCACGACCAGTTCCACGCCTTGCCAGCATCGATCATTGCCAGACTCAACACTGCCAGTCTCAACATGGAGGAAACATGGAACGTGAAGAGGCACTCTCCGCGCTGCGGGAAGTCGCCGTCGAGGTCTTGAGCGTCGAGCCCGACCAGGTGGTCGAGTCGAGCCGCTTCAAGGAAGACCTCGATGCCGACAGCCTCGACCTCGTCGAGCTGGTGATGGGGCTCGAGGAGCGCTTCGACATCTCGGTTCCCGAGGAAGACCTCGAGAACGTCGCCACCGTTGGCAACGCCGTCGACCTCGTGATGGCAAAGGTCGCAGCCAAGGCATGACCAACGCTTCCTTCCTCGACGGGCGCGGCCGACCTCGGGTCGTCGTCACCGGCATGGGCATGAAGACCCCTGCCGGTTGCGACATCGCCACGTTCTGGTCGACGGTCTGCGCGGGGCAGGGAACCGCGGCGCGCATCGAGCGCTGGGACCCGTCCGAGCTCCCGGTGCAGATCGCGGGCGAGGTACGCGACTTCGACCCGCTGGACTACTTCGGGCCCAAGGAAGTGCGGCGGCAGGACCGCTTCACGCACCTCGGGTTCGCCGCCGCGGCCGACGCCCTGGCCGACGCGGGAGAGATCGGCGCCGACCCGAGCCGGTGCGCGGTGATCGCCGCGACCGGTGTCGGCGGCCTCGAGACCATGGAGCACAACGAGGCCACGTTCATCGAGCGGGGCGCGAGCCGGGTCAGCCCGTTCTTCGTCACCATGATGATGCCGAACGCGACCGCCGGCACCATCGCCATCAACTTCGGCTGGACCGGCCCGAACCTGTGCATCGCGACCGCGTGCGCATCCGGCGCGAACGCGATCGGCGAGGGCGCGCGCATGCTGCGCGACGGCAGCGCCGAAGTCGTCGTCGCAGGCGGCAGCGAAGCCGGCGTCACACCGCTCACGATCTCCGCCTTCGCGCGTATGGGCGCGCTGAGCACCCGCAACGACGATCCCTCGCACGCGTCACGACCGTTCGACGCGTGGCGAGATGGTTTCGTCATGGCGGAGGGCGCCGCGTTCGTGATCCTCGAGTCGCTCGAGCGCGCGCTCGCACGTGGCGCGCGGATCTACGGCGAGATGCGGGGCTACGGCCGCAACGACGACGCCCACCACATCACGGCACCCTCTCCGGGCGGCGAAGGCGCGGCCGCGTGCATGCAACTCGCACTCGACGACGCGTGCCTGAGCGCGTCGCAGATCGGGCACATCAACGCGCACGGCACGTCGACCCCGCTGAACGACGCGGCCGAGGCCCTGGCGATCCGCAAGGTCTTCGGCGACGACGCCGCACCGCCCGTCACGTCCACCAAGGGCGTCACCGGGCACATGGTCGGCGGCGCGGGCGCGGCGGAAGCGTGCATCGCGTTGCTCTCGCTCGGCAACGGCGTCGCACCCCCGACCGCCAACCTCGAGCAGATCGGTGACGACATCGGTCTCGACATCGTGTCCGGCGGGGTGCGGGAGGTCGGCGCCACCCCGGTGCTGTCGAACTCGTTCGGGTTCGGCGGGCACAACGCGGTGCTCATCCTCGCGCCGGTGGAGTGATCCCTCCCTCCGACCGCACGCCCGTCTTCGGGCACCGCAGCACTGCCGTCGATGCCTGCCTCATGGAGCTCGACGGCCGCCAAGTGAGCTGGTTCAGCCTCGACGGCGGCAAGCACCGGGGTGCGATCGGCACCGCCGAGGGCCAGGCGATGGAGCGGGCCGTCCGCCTCGCCATCGACCTCGGGATCCCCGTGGTCGGGCGGGTGGCGAGCTCGGGCGCCGACGTGGGTGAAGGGATCGCGGCGCTGCACGCGTGGGGCCGGGTCGCCCGGGCAATGGTCGACGCGTCGGGTGTGGTGCCGATCATCCTGCTGCTCGTCGGGCCCGCGGTCTCCGGCCCTGCGCTGCTGCTCGGCATCGCCGACCACGTGATCATGACCAACGACGCCTTCGCGTACGTGAGCGGGCCCGACGTCGTGGTGTCGTTCACCGGCGTCGCGATCGACCGCGACCGCCTCGGCGGCGCGGCGGTGCACGAGCGAGAGAGCGGCGTGGCGACCATGGTCGTCGCGAACGAGGACGACGCCCTGCTCGTCGCGCGCTTCCTGCTCGGCTATCTCCCGTCGAACCATCTCGAAGACCCGCCGATCGAGTCGGCCGTCGATCCTGTCGACCGTGACTGCGCGCGCGCCGCAGCCGCGGTGCCGGCGCGCGCGATGGCCTCCTACGACGTTCGCACCGTCATCAGTGACGTGCTCGATCACGACTCGTTCCTCGAGCTGCGCGGGGCGTATGCGCCGAACATGATCACCGCGCTCGGCCGGCTCGACGGTCGCCCCGTCGGGGTGATCGCGAACCAACCGATGATCCAGGCCGGCAGCCTCGACGTGGACGCCGCGCAGAAGGCAGCGCGGTTCGTGCAGTGGTGCGACTGCTTCAACTTCCCCGTGATCACGTTCGTCGACACGAGCGGCTATCTCCCCGGCCGCGACCTCGAGTGGCGCGGCATCATCCGGCACGGCGCACAGCTGCTGCATGCGTACGCGGCCGCGACCGTCCCCCGGCTCTGCGTCGTGCTCCGCAAGGCATACGGCGGCGCGTACATCGTGATGGACTCACGCGGCCTCGGCACCGACTGGTGCGTGGCCTGGCCGACCGCGGAGATCGCGGTGATGGGCGGCCCACCCGCGGTCCAAATCCTCCATCGGCGCAAGCTCGATGCCATCGACGATCCCGCCCGGCGCGCGGAAGAGCAGACCGCACTCGAGGACGAGTACGCCGACCGCTTCCTCAACCCGTACATCGCCGCGGAGCGCGGCTACGTCGACGAAGTCATTGCCGCCGCCGACACCCGGCGCGCGCTCGCGGGCGCGCTGACGCGCCTGCACACCAAGCGGGAGCACGGGACGAACCGCCGCCACTCGAACACGCCGCTCTAGCGGGAGCGAACGATACGGTGACCGGGTATCCCGGTCACCCAGTGCGCGACCAGAGAATCAGGAGACCGCAGTGCTGAAGGGCAAGCGCATCCTCGTCACCGGAGTCCTCAACGACGCGTCGATCGCGTTCTCGGTCGCGCGCATCGCGCAGGAGCAGGGCGCCGAGGTGGTGCTCAGCTCGTTCGGGCGGGTCATGCGCCTCACTGAGCGGGTCGCAAAGCGGCTGCCGAACCCCCAGGTGCAGCTCGTCGAGCTCGACGTCACCAACCAGGCCGACCTCGACGGCCTCGCCGGCGCGGTCGGCGGCCAGCTCGACGGCGTCGTGCACTCTCTCGCGTTCGCGCCGGAGTCGTGCCTCGGTGGCGGGTTCCTCGACGCGCCGTGGGACGACGTCGCGATCGCGTTGCAGATCTCGGCGTACTCGTTGAAGGCGCTCACCGTCGCCGCGCTCCCCCTGATGGGCGAAGGCGGGTCCATCGTCGGGCTCGACTTCGACAACGACGACGCCGCGTGGCCGTTCTACGACTGGATGGGCGTCTCCAAGGCCGCGTTCGAGTCGGTGGCCCGCTACCTCGCCGCGTGACCTCGGCCCGCGAGGCATCCGGGTGAACCTCGTCGCCGCCGGCCCGATCCGCTCGATTGCGGCGAAGAGCATCCCGGGCTTCGAGAGCTTCGAAGCCGTGTGGGATCAGCGTGCGCCGCTGGGCTGGGACGTCAAGGACGCCGAGCCCGTCGCCAAAGCGGTCGTCGCACTCCTCTCCGACTGGTTCCCCGCGACCACCGGCGAGGCCATCCACGTCGACGGCGGCTTCCACGCCGTCGGCGCGTAGCGCAACAAATGACGGCGTCGCCCGACCCGCTCGTCGTCGCCCGGCTGCAGAAGATCGGCGAGACCACCGACGGGCCGTCGCTCGTGCAGGCTTACCTGGATCTCCTGACGTTCGGTCCGAACGCGTTCACCACGGTGCTCGCGTTCGCCCACGGTGAGATCGAGCTGTCGCTCCCACCCGACGACCCCGTCGAAGCGCGGCGCGCGGTGCTCGGCGTGCTCGCGTGGCTCGGCCACCGCTACCCCGACGAGCTCTTCGACGCGCTGGGCGATCCACGGGACGTCACACCGTCGGTCGCGTGCACGATCGAGCCGATCGACGACCCCCGCACCGCGCCGATCCTGCTCGCGGCCGTCGGCCACGACGACGACGCGGCAACGGCCATCCTCCTGCCCGGGCTGGTGCGCCGCCGCGACGAGCGCGTCGTCCCGCTGCTCGAGCGCGCGCTGTTCAGCACCAACCGCGCGCTGCGCGTGCGCGCGGCCGAAGGGCTCTACGTGATGGGGCGGCCGGCTTCCGCCAACGCGATGCGCCCGGCGCTCGCCGCCGAGCCTGACGGCGAAGTGCGCGCGATCCTCACCGACGCCCTGGCGCGAGCCGTCGACCCGAGCGACGACCGTGACCTGAGTTGGTTCTGGGTGGTCGTGCGCCCGCGGCTCGGCGAGTACGGCGTCGCCGCGCTCGATGCGGACGACGCACTCACCGTGCTCGCCCGCGTGCGCTACGCGGGCCGCGAGGCTCCCACGGCTCGCAGCATCACCGACCTGGTCGCCGAGCCGGCTCCGAACGCGGCGCGGAAACACCCCATCGGCCTCCCCGCCTTCCGCGGCATGTGGGCCCCCGCCGACATCACCGTCTGGCGCCAGCTGACCTGACCGATCCGTCGACCGCGACCCGATCGCGTGGTGCCGGGAACACCGTATCGAGAACGTGGGCGCTAACGGTCGGCCCGGCGTTCCTTCCGGCGTCGATGGCGACGCATCACACCCAACCCGAACCACACCAACGCGCCGAAGACCGCGACAACGATCGTGTAGATCCACAGCGGCCACGTGAAATCGAGGAAGAGGAAGTGGAATCTCACATCCTGGGTGTTCTGGACGATGAAGATGAACAGGACCGCGATACCGGCGAGCGAGGCGATCGCCCCGCCGCCGAGTTTGCGTCCCTCGGGTTGCTGACTCACACCGTTCCCCCTTGTCGCGAGAGCTGCCTCGCTAATTCTCGCCGAGGACCTTTGTGACTTTGGGGACGGTGTCCTTGGGGCTGATCTTGTAGAAGGCGGCGGCAATCTTGCCGGCCTCGTCGATGACGAACGCCGAGCGGATGATGCCCATGTACTTGCGCCCGTAGTTGACCTTCTCGCCCCACACGCCGTACTTCTCGGCGACTGCGTGCTCCTCGTCGGCGAGCAGCGTGAAGCCGAGCCCGTACTTGTCGTCGAACTTGGCCTGGCGCTCGGGCGAGTCGGGGCTGATGCCGATGACGACGGCCTTCAGCTTCTTCAGATCGGGCTCGGCGTCGCGCAGCGCGCACGACTGCGTGGTGCAACCCGGCGTGTCGGCCTTCGGGTAGAAGTACACGACGACCTTCTTGCCCTTGAACTCCGACAGCTTGCGGGTCTTCCCCTGCTGATCCTTCAGGGTGATCGCGGCGCGCGATCACCGGCCTGCAGTGCGGTCACGGTTCACCTCGCTCACGTGCAGTTGGTCGCGACGTAGGTGCTCCAGGTGGCAATCGCCTTGCCGTAATTCTTGCCGCCACTGCCTGCTAGCGCCTTGGCGTAGTCAGCGGCGTTGCCGCTCCCGAGGGAGGAGAGGAACGAGCCGATCGTGCCCATCGCCTTCTTCACCTTCTTCGGCGCGCTCTTCGCCGCCGACTTGAAGGCCGTGCCGGCGTCCTTGAAGTCGCTCGGGTTGAAGCTCTTGCCGTTGTTCAGATTGTCGAGCTTCGACTGCAACTTGTCGTTGGCGGCACAGAACTTCGCGGTGTTCGCCGCCGACGCTGCCGGCGCCACGAACACCAATGCGGTCATTCCCACGATCGCGATGACGATTGCGGCCGCGAGGTGCTTTCCTGCCCTGTTCACACGTGCTGTCACGTCACCCTCCCTCGGGTCTCAGAACCCGGATGCTACTGGGAGTTCCCGAGCGTGCCGTGACACGTGACGTCACCGGCGCTGTTGACGAGCGCGATCGTGGCGCCCCCGCTGATCGGGACGTCACTGTGCCCGGCCCAGAAGCCGCGTCCCGACGTGTCGACGTCCATCGCGCCCAGCGTCGCGACGTCGCCGCGCGACGGCTGCACCTGGATGTTGTACGTGCCCGCAGGGATCCCATAGTCGACGGCCACGGTGACGGCACGGCCATCGGCAACCGAGACCCAGCCCGCGGGCTGGCCCGAGCTGCCCCCGACCATCGTGGCGACGACCGGTTCGCTGGCTGCTGACGGCGGAGCGGTGGAAGCGCCGTCTCCGGACTCCACCACGCGCACGAGCGTGATGCTGACGATCGCGGCCACCGCGGCCGCGACGGCGATCGCGCCGATCCACCGGCGCCGACTGCTGCGCTTCGGCGCGTCCAGGGCTGCGATCACACGGTTCTCGAAGCCCGCCGACGGCTCCGCCTCGGGAGCGAGCAGCGGGAGGGCGTCGGCCACCTCGTTGAACTCGGCGACGTACGCCTGGCACCGCGCGCACCCGTTGACGTGCAGGATCACCTCGGCGCGCTCGGCGCCGCCCAGGATCCCGAGCGCCAGCTCCGGCGCGAGCTCGCGTGCCTCCGCGCAGTTCATGGCTCGCGGCCTTCGGTGACGAGTGCCGCCCGCAGACGGATCAACGCAGTGCGGATCCGCGTCTTGGCGGTACCGAGCGGGATGCCTTCCATCTCACCGACTTCGCGTGCGGTGTATCCCAGCAGGCCCGCGAGGACGACCGCTCGGCACTGCTCCTCGGGAAGCTGCGCCAATGCGGCGCGCAGACGCGTCGTGTCGTCGCTCAGCTGCGCGAGGTCTTCGGGGAGCCGTTCGTCGGACTGGGCGTCCAGCTCGAGGAGCGCGTACGGGTCGAACGCGATCGGCCGGCGAACCCGCACCGCGTCGATCGAAAGGTTGCGCGTGATCGTGAGCAACCACCCCACGACACTCCCCCGGCGCGCGTCGTAGGCACCGGCGTGCTTCCACGCCCGGACGAACGCCTCCTGGGCGATGTCCTCGGCGGCCCGGTCGTCGTTCACGATCGTGCGCGCGAGCCCGAAGACGCGCCGCTGGAAGCGCCGCACGAAGGCCGACGCCGCATCCTGATCGCCTGCCGCCAGACCGGCGACGAGAGCATCGTCCGAAACAGACCACATGAAGGTGTACGACCGTTCCCCCGTCGTGGATTGCCCCGCCGCGGAGGCTACTGCTGCAACGGTCGGCGGTAGCCGTGGCCGAAGAACCCACCCTGGGGGCGGGCATGGGCGTGGTAGTGGTCGGGGATGTTGCGCATGTTGTCGTCGACGTAGTGCTCGACCGTGAGTACGACGACGGCGACGCGGGCAAGCTGCGCGTGCATGTGCGCGAGCGCGTCGGCAGGCGGCGCGGCCCCGTGCTCACGCCAGACGACCATCGGCACGTCACAGATCTCGCAGTCCGCGATC
Organism: uncultured Actinomycetes bacterium; assembly: GCA_963721435.1. Taxonomy (GTDB): domain Bacteria; phylum Actinomycetota; class Acidimicrobiia; order IMCC26256; family DASPTH01; genus CAVRJC01. The sequence continues at coordinate 37,802 of CAVRJC010000011.1, read as the reverse complement.
CAGCAGACGTCGTCCTCGTGGAACCACGGTGTGATCCGGGCCGCCTCGCAGAGATCGCAGTCGTCAGGCACTCGCCACCTCTTTCGGCACGTCCGTCGCAGCGGCGGCCGCGGCGAGGCGTCGTACCTCGGCGCGCTCGCCGGCGATGAGGAGGTACTCACGGTTCCGCACGTGCGACACGGTACCCACGCGTTCGCCCTGGGGGTTGTGGATGCCGATCTGCGCACCGACGTACCGGCGCGAGTCGAATTCGAGCACTTCGACGTGACCGTGCACCGCGCACATGTCACGCAGGTCGTCGACGGACACCCACGATTCGTCGTTGTACGACACGACCACGACGCGCGCGTGGACGTCGCGGATCACGCGCTCGAGTGCGGCCGGCATCTCGCGCTTGACGTTGAACACGCTCTTGGTCGACGGATCGCGGGCGTCGATGCGCTTGCACGCGATGCCGTAGTGCGCGGGGGCGTCCCACGCCACGAGCGTCTCCCACACGTGGTAGTTCGTGAAGTACCGGTGCTGGTTGTACGGCGGGTCGAGGTAGGCGAGGTCGAACTCACCGAGGGTGCTCGTCACGTCGACCGCGTCGGAGCGGATCGCCCGCCCGCGGCCGTCGAGGAGATCGGGGACGCGCAACGCGAGCGGTGATGCCGACCGTGGCGCCCACTGCTTCACGTAGGCCATCTGCAGGCCGGTGGTGGAGTCGACGCGATCGGTGGCTTCGACGAGGCTCGTCAACAGGATCGGCTCGAGCGGCGTCCCCGCATGATCACGGGCGATCGCGTCGCGGATCGCGTCCACCCGTGCACCGTTGAACGGCTGCACGAAGCGCGACTGCACGCAGAACGTGTCGGTGAAGTAGCCCGGCTCCCCCGGCAGCGCGTCGAGCTGCGCGATCACGCCCGCGACCTCACGCCGGTCGATCTCGGAACCATCCGTCTCGACGTAGCAGCGCGCGAACATCTCGGCGTAGCGCGCGGTGTCGACCGCGGTGACCACGGCGCCGCATCCCTTGAACGCCTGCGCGACGCGCGTCGTGCCGGTGAAGAGGTCGAGCGCGGTGCGTGCACCGGCCGCGGCACAGAGACGCGTGAGGGTGGGGATGAGGCGGCGCTTCGACCCGATGTACTTGATCATGCGTCGAGTGCGGCGCGGAGCTCGGTGATCAGCGCGTGCGCGCCCTCCGGCCCGTCGCCACGCAGCAGCCGGGCGATGAGCGCACTGCCGACGATCACACCGTCAGCGAACGCCGCCGCCTGCACGGCCTGCTCGGCGGTCGAGATCCCGACACCGAGGAGGACGGGCTTGTCCGTGACCGCCTTGCAGCGCTGCCCCATCTCCTTCGCCTGGCTCGCCAGGGCGTTCCGCTCCCCGGTGACACCCATCAGGGACACGCCATAGACGAAGCCGTGGCTGCGCTCGCAGATCGCCCGAAGGCGGTCGTCGGGCGTGGTCGGCGCCGCGAGGAGCACGGTCTCGACCCCCGCGGCGTCCGCGGCGTCGCCCCAGCCGTCGAGCTCGTCGAGCGGCAGGTCGGGCACGATCGCGCCGGAGATGCCCGCGCCGGCGAGCGCGGCCGCGAAGCGGCGGAAGCCCATGTGCGCGACCAGGTTGACGTAGGTCATCACCGCGAGCGGGATGTCGACATCGAGCCCGCCGGCCTCGTCGATGATGCCGGCGGGCGTGGCACCGATCGCGAGCGCGCGCTGCGACGCCTCCTGGATCGTGATGCCGTCCATCACGGGGTCCGAGAACGGGATCCCGATCTCGACCGCGTCGGCGCCGGCGTCGGCGATCGCGCGCACGACATCGAGCCAGCCCTCGAGCCCGCCCGTGACGTACGGCACGAGCAACTTGTGTCCGCCCGCGCGCCGGGCCCGGAGATGTGCTTCGAGCGAGATCACGCGAGCCGCTCGCCCGTGAGCCGCTCCGCGACCTGGGCTGCGTCCTTGTCGCCGCGGCCCGAGAGGGTGACGAGCACCGTGGATCCGGACGGCACCGCATGGCCGGCCTCGCGGGCAAGCCAGCCGATCGCGTGCGCGGGCTCGAGCGCGGGAATGATGCCCTCGGTGACCGAGAGCAGTTGGAGGCCTGCGAGCGCTTCGTCGTCGGTCGCCGACTGGTACTCGGCCCGACCGGTGGCGGCGAGCTCGGCGTGCTCGGGGCCGACGCCCGGGTAGTCGAGACCCGCGCTGATCGAGTGCGCCTCGAGGATCTGACCGTCTTCGTCCTGGAGGAACAGCGAACGAGCGCCGTGCAACACGCCGGGGACACCGCGTGCCACCGACGCGCCGTGCCGGCCGGACTCGAGCCCGTAGCCACCCGCCTCGATGCCCACGAGGCGTGCGCGAGTGTCGAGGAAGCCGGCGAAGGTGCCGATCGCGTTGGAGCCGCCGCCGACGCACGCGACCACCATGTCGGGGTCGTCGCCGAGCAGGGCGCGGCACTGCTCACGCGCCTCGTCGCCGACCACGCGCTGGAACTCGCGCACCATCCATGGGTACGGATGCGGGCCGACGACCGAGCCGATGCAGTAGTGGGTGCTCTCGACCGACGCGACCCAGTCGCGCAGGGCCTCGTTGATCGCGTCCTTCAGCGTGGCACTGCCGCTGGTGACGGGCACCACGTCGGCGCCGAGCAGCTTCATGCGGAACACGTTGAGTGCCTGCCGCTCGGTGTCGACTGCGCCCATGAACACCACGCAGTCGAGCCCGAACAGCGCGGCCGCGGTCGCGGTCGCGACACCGTGCTGACCGGCGCCGGTCTCCGCGATGACGCGTCGCTTGCCCATGCGCCGGGTGAGCAGCGCCTGCCCGAGCACGTTGTTGATCTTGTGCGATCCGGTGTGGGTGAGGTCTTCGCGCTTGAGCAGCACGCGCACCCCGAGCCGCTCCGACAGCCGGTGGCACTCGGTGACCGGCGTCGGGCGGCCGGCGTAGTGCTGCAGCAGCGAACTGAACTCGGCACGGAACTCGTCGGAGCTCCAGGCCGCGCGGAACTCGGCTTCGAGCTCGATCAGCGCGGGGACGAGGGTCTCGGGCACGAAACGCCCACCGAACTCGCCGAAGCGGCCGAGGCCGACAGGCTCGGGGCCGGGTGGATCGAGGTGCACCGCTTCCCCGCGTGCGGGAACCGTCATGTGCTCTTCCTGCTTCCTTGCAACCGCTTCGCTCCCGCTCATCCCTCGGCCATCCAGTCGTAGGGTGCAGCTTCCGGATCGGGGCGCCAGCCGTCGCCACCCAGCGCCTCACCCGCCGCCCGCGCGTTCTCGATGAACAGCCGCAGCTTGCGGGCGTCCTTGCGACCCGATCCCGGCGTGGTCTCGACCCCGCTCGACACGTCGACGCCCCACGGCCGCACCCGCTGGATGGCGTTGGCCACGTTGTCGCCGTGGAGCCCGCCCGCGAGCAACAGCCGCACTCCTGCGGGCACCGAGTCGGCGAGCGCCCAGTCGAAGACGATGCCGCCACCGGGCTCGTTGGCGTCGACGAGCACGATGTCGACGGGCCCGTTGGCGACCGCCGCGATGGCGGGATCACCGGCCGCGAAGCCCTGGATCACGAACGGGACCCGCCGGCGGATCCAGCGCACGTCGGACAACGGCTCGCGACCGTGGAGCTGGGCCCCCCCGAGGCCCAGGGTGTTCACGATCTCGACCACCCGCTCCTTGACCTCGTCGCGGAAGACGCCGACCGTGATGACCCCGGCAGGCAGGCGATGGAGGATCTCGCCGACGATCTGGGGCGTGACCTGGCGGGGGCTCCCCGGCGCGAACACGAAGCCGAGCGCGTCGGTACCGAGCGCGACGGCGAGGAGGGCGTCCTCCTCATTCGTGATTCCGCAGATCTTGATCCACATCGGGCACCGAGGGTACCGGAGGTCCTCCGGCGTCCGGCGTACATTCGCACCCGATGGAAGCGCTCTCGCCACCCCGAACCTTCAAGCGCTTCGTGCTCGACTGGGCGCCCGTCCTGTTGATCCTCGTGGCCTACGCGGTGCTGCACGAGCTCGCCGACACGATGGTGCCGCGCGCGCACGTCGACCCGCAGCTCGGCTTCGACGAATGGGTGTTCGGCACCGCGCCGACGGTCACGCTCCAACGCGACCTCTGGCACGGCGCCGGCCACCTCTTCTGGTACGACTACCTGACCTGGCTCGTGTACCTGAGCCACTTCGTCGTGACCGTCACCATCGCAGTGGTGCTGTGGCTCGTCGCCTACCCGAAATTCCTCAAGTTCCGCGCCCTGATCCTCACCGTCACGTTCGCGGGTTTTGCCACCTACCTCCTGTACCCGTCCTTCCCGCCATGGCTCGCGAGCTTGCGCGGCGACATGCCGCACACCGTGCGCGTCGTGCGCGAGGTGTGGCTGAGCCTCGGGCTCGACAACGTGGCCGCGGTGTTCGGCGAGAAGAGCAACTACGCGTTCCCGGTCGGCGCGCTGCCGTCGCTGCACGCGGCGTGGCCGTTCATGGTCCTGCTGTTCTTCTGGCCGCGTGCGGGCCGGTGGCGCATCCTTCTTGTCGGCTACGCGCTCGCGATGTCGTTCACGCTCGTGTACACCGCCGACCACTTCGTGTTCGACATCCTCATGGGCTGGGCGTACGCGATCGTCGTGTACGCCGGCTTCTCGTACTACTGGCGCAGGCGCGGTCAGCCGTCGATGAGCCTGCCGTTGAGGAAGTCGTCGTAGGCGGCGAGGTCGAGCAGGCCGTGGCCGGAGTAGTTGAAGAGGATCACGCGCTCCTCGCCTGACTCCTTGGCCGCGAGCGCCTCGTCGATCGCGGCGCGGATGGCGTGACCGGTCTCGGGAGCGGGGATCTTGCCCTCGGCGCGCGCGAACTGCACCGCCGCTTCGAACGTCTTGCCCTGCGGGTACGCGACCGCCTCCATGCGGCCGGAGCGCACCAGCGACGAGATGATCGGCGAGTCGCCGTGGTAGCGCAGCCCACCGGCGTGGATCGACGGCGGGATGAACTCGTGGCCGAGGGTGTACATCGGCAGCAGCGGGGTCATGCCCGCGGTGTCGCCGAAGTCGTAGTCGAACGTGCCTTCGGTGAGCGTCGGGCACGATGAAGGCTCCACTGCGACCAGTCGCACGTCGGCGTCGGGCACGAACGGCAGCGCGATGCCGCCGAGATTCGATCCACCGCCGCAGCACCCGATGACGACGTCGGGCCGCTCCTCGCCCGCGAGCGCGAGCTGCTCCTTCGCCTCGAGGCCGATCACCGTCTGGTGCAGCAGCACGTGGTTCAGCACCGAGCCGAGTGAGTAGTGCGTGTCGTCGCGCGTTGCGGCGTCGCGCACCGCGTCGCTGATCGCGAGCCCGAGCGAACCGGGGCTGTCGGGATCGTCGACCGGCGACGGCACCACCTGCGCGCCCCACACCTCCATCAGGATCTTGCGGTACGGCTTCTGCCGGTACGACGCCCGCACCATGTAGACCATGCACTCGATGTCGAACTGCGCGCACGAGAACGCGAGCGCGCTCCCCCATTGGCCCGCGCCGGTCTCGGTCGCGATGCGCGCCACGCCTTCGGCCTTGTTGTAGAAGGCCTGCGGCACCGCAGTGTTGGGCTTGTGCGAGCCCGCGGGCGACACCGACTCGTCCTTGTAGTAGATCCGCGCCGGGGTGCCGAGCGCGCGTTCGAGGCGTTCCGCGCGCACCAACGGCGTCGGCCGCCACAAGCGCAGGATGTCGAGCACCTCGCCCGGCACGTCGATCCACGGCTCGGCCGACATCTCCTGCGCGATGAGCGCCATCGGGAACAACGGCGCGAGGTCGTCGGGACCGACGGGTTGCTTCGTGCCCGGGTGCAGCGGCGGCTGCAGTGGCTCGGGCATCACCGGCAGCACGTTGAACCACGCGGAGGGGATCTGGTCGGGAGCGAGCTGATAGCGCATGGGCGTTCTCTCCTTACGACGAGGGGGACTGATCGGTCAGGGTCGTCGCCGCGCGCCCGTCACCGCGGGCTCCGTTCGATGGCGCTGAGCTCGTGCACGACCGCGGTCGGGTCGTCGGACTTCACCAGCATCTCGCCGACGAGCACCGCGTCGAATCCGGCGTCGGCCATGCGGGTGGCGTCGTCGATCGTGCGGATGGCGCTCTCCGCCACCGCGAGCACACCGGCGGGCACGAGCGCGGCGAGTTGCTCCCCCACACCGAGATCCTCGGCGAACGTGCCGAGGTCGCGCGCGTTCACCCCGACGATCCGAGCACCGATCGCCAGCGCGCGCTCGAGCTCGGCGTCGTTGTGCGTCTCGACCAGCACTGCGAGCCCGAGCTCGAGCGCGAGCGCGTGGAGGTCGGCGAAGTGCGCGTCGTCGGGCAGCGCGGCCGCGATCAGCAGCACCGCGTCGGCGCCGATCGCGCGCGCCTCGAACACCTGGATCTCGTCGATGGTGAAGTCCTTGCGGAGCAGGGGCACTGCGGTCGCCGCCCGCGCTGCTTCGAGGTCGGCGACCGAGCCCCCGAAGTACGGGCCGTCGGTGAGCACCGAGAGGCACGCCGCGCCACCGGCGTCGTAGGCCTTCGCGGTGGCCGCCGGGTCGAGGTCGGGTGCCAGATCGCCCTTCGACGGCGACCGGCGCTTGATCTCGGCGATGACCGCGACGTTCCCGGCCGCCGCTCGGGCCGCGATCGCACCGGCGAAGTCACGAGCAGGCGGGGCCTCGAGCGCGCGTGACCGCAGGAGGGACCGAACCTCGGGCCGGTGCAGCATCGTGACCTCGTCGCGTTTGGTCGCGAGGATCTCGTCGAGCACCGTCACGGGCAGAAGTGTAAGAGAACCGCCTCCCATCACACTCCGCTTACACGGCCCTCACGCTCTCCGGGTTGGCGACGTGCGACGATGAGCGGATGGAACGAGGCACCATCGTCGTCGTCGACGACGAGCCGAACATCGCCGATCTCGTCGACCTCTACCTGACCCGTGAGGGGTTCCGCGTCCTGAAGTGCGCGACCGGTGAGTCCGGGCTGGAGGCCGTCCGCGACCAACGGCCCCGGCTCGTGGTGCTCGACGTCGGCCTTCCCGACATCGATGGCCTCGAGGTGTGCAAGCGGATCCGCCAGACGTCGCAGCTGCCCGTCATCTTCCTCACCGCGCGAGACGGCGAGATCGACCGCGTGCTCGGCCTCGAGCTCGGCGGCGACGACTACCTCACCAAGCCGTTCTCGCCCGCGGAGCTGGTGGCGCGCGTGAAGGCCGTCCTCCGGCGCGCCGACGGCGGGCCCCCGCCCGAAGTCGTGCAGGCCGGCAACGTGGCGATCGACACCGGGCGCCGCGAGGTCCGCGTCGGCAACGAGCCCATCGAGTTCACGACCAAGGAGTTCGAGCTGCTCCGGTTCCTCGCCGAGCGCCCGGGCCTCGCACTCTCGCGTCAGCAGATCCTCGACGGCGTGTGGGGCTACGACTGGTTCGGCGACGCCCGGACCGTCGACGTGCACATCGCGCAGGTCCGCAAGAAGCTCGGGGACGCGGTCGAGATCACGACGGTGCGGGGCATCGGTTACCGCCTGGAGTCGGCGAAGCCCTCCGTTTCGACGTGAGGCGACCGCGGCGCAGGCTGCGCACGCGACTCACCGTCGCGATGCTCGCGATCGCGCTGGGTGTGCTCGTCGTGACCGCGGGGATCACCGCGAGCCTGGCGCGCCGCACCGCCACGAACAGCGCGCGGAGCGAGCTGCAGCAGCAGGCCCCCGAGGTCGCGACCGCGTTGAGCGACGTGTTCAGCGGCGCCGACAAGCTCACGTTGCAGCAGCTGCGGGATCGACTGGCCGGCACGAACCTCGCGCCGCGCGTGAAGAAGCTCGTCGAGACGACGCTCACCGTGTCGGACGGCGCGGTCATCGCCCTCGACGCGAACGGCGACCAGCAGGAGATCCTGGGCAAGCTGTTCGGCACGGAGAGCTCACTCCTCAAGCTGCCACCGGGCGTGTCGCCGGGTGACCTCGACACCCAGGCGCTGCTCGCGGGCGAGACGCAGACCGGGCGCGACGGCAACACGGTGTTCGTCGCCACGCCGCTCGCACAGGTCCGCGGGCTCACCCCGGTCGTCGTGCTCGCCAAAAACGTCGAGACCCGGCCGTTCGGGCAGTCGAGCGGCGTCGTGCTCCTGGCCGCGCTGGGCGCGATCGTGGTCGCCGCCGTGGTCGCCGCGTTCCTGGCCCGCCGCATCACGCGGCCGATCGCGGCGATGGAGACGACGGCGGGTCGCATCGCGAGCGGCGACTTCTCGGCGCGAGTCGACCTCACGGACGTCCCGCACGACGAGCTCGGCGAGCTCGCCGACGCGATCAACACCATGGGTGAGGAGCTCCAGAACGCGCGCGGCCACGAGCGCGCGTTCCTGCTCAGCGTGTCGCACGACCTCCGCACACCGCTCACCTCGATTCGCGGGTATTCGCAGGCGATCGCGGACGGCACCGTCTCCGACCGTGAGGAGCAACTCCACGCCGCGGAGGTCATCTCGGCCGAGGCGCGTCGACTGCAACGCCTGGTCGCCGACCTGCTCGACCTCGCCCGGCTCGACGCGCACCAGTTCTCGCTCGCCCCCCGCCCGATCGACGCGCGTGAAGTCGTCGCCGAGACCGTCGACGCGTTCCGTCCCCAGGGTGACGACATCGGCCTCACCATCGCGTTCGACGCCGACGGCGCGGTGCCGATGAACGCGGATCCGGAGCGGCTCGCCCAGATCGTCGCCAACCTGGTCGAGAACGCGTTGAAGTACGCGACGTCGTCGGTGACCGTCGGCCTCGCCCAGTCGGCCGGGGTGGCCCGGATCACCGTCGACGACGACGGCCCGGGAATCAGCCCCGAGGACCTTCCGCACGTGTTCGAACGGCTCTATGCCTCACGCACGGTGCCGGGCCGCGCGGTCGGCACCGGGATCGGGCTCGCCATCGTGCGCGAGCTGGCCGGTGCGATGGGCGGCGACGCCCACGTGGAGCCGATCGGCAGCATCGGCACGCGATTCGTCGTGACCCTGCCGGCAACCTCCGCGGATGCCGACGAGCCAATGGGCAGCGATTCATAGCGTTCAGCGCAGAAGATCGCTACCCATCGGCGTGGCACCAACATCGACGAGTGGTCGTCCGACCCGACGGCCGACGTCCCTTCTCCGTCGAGCTCGTCTTCATCGCTCGGAGCTGAACCACGCGACGTCGAGCACATGCGAGTTCAGGTCCAGGGAACTGGCGCGCCCCATCGGTTGAGGAAAGTCGTCTCGGATGTGGGTTTGCGGTCGGTCGGTCCGAAGTTGCCCCGCGGATATCCGAGCGGGACGCAGAAGTGGAAGCCGACGTCGTCGGGGATGTCGAACATCGCGTAGAAGCGATCCATCACGTCAGGATGGAGCGTCGTCGGGACACTGCCGATCCCCAGCGCCCGCGCCACGAGCATCAGGTTCTGCACTGACGGGATCACGGAATGCGCGGGGCCGTTGCGCAACGCGAACGCGAACACGACACACGGCACGTCTTGCATCGCGTCGGCCAGTCCGGCCGCCGAGTGATAATGACGAGGGAGGGCCTCGCGATCGTGGAAGCCCTCGTCGCGGCGCTTGGCCCACCATGCTTCGTGGTACAGGCGACCGAACTCTTCGATCGTCGCGCTGTCCTCGACGACGAGGAACCGCGCGATCTGCTGGTTGCCGCCGTTCGGCGCCTTCGCCGCTGCCTCCAGCACGAGGCGAATGTCGTCGATCGGGATCGGGTCAGGCTTGAACCGCCGGATCGAACGCTGGGTGAACAGCGCCTCACCCAGCGGCATGGACAGTCGGCTGTGCTCCATGGGTACGGACTCCTGCGTCGTCACTCGAGCGGCGGCAGCTCGGCTCCTGACGCGTGACGGGTGAATTCGGACTTCGGGATGTAGCTCGAGTCGGCGCGGGGACGGAAGTTCAGGAAGGTGCAGCCGTCGGGCCCGGCGACGAACGCGTACAGCGTCCCGCCGGGGACCATCACCGACGAGCCCGCGCCGAGCGTGCGCGCGCCGAACCGCAGCTCGCCTTCGACCACGACGATGATCTCGTCCTCGATGTGTGCGTGTGACTCACCGCGTGTCCCGGGGTCGAGACGGAGCTCGAACAGCTGCAGCCCCTCACGCCCGGGGTGGTGCACACGCACGGCCGTCGCGGCGAGCTCACTCGTCGGGATCGGCGACTCCTGGTGGCGGAACACGTCCACCAACGACGTGAACGGCGTACTCGCCGCGTCGAAGAACTCCGGAGTACCCACTGCGACCTCCTACGAATCGGCTTCGGTGCGGATGACGGCCGCGAGCGCGACCGGGCGGTCACCCTGCACGCCGTGCCCCGCGCCTTCGATCGTCACGAGCCGTGAGTCGGGATGGAGCACCTCGAGCTCGGCGAAGGAGTCGTCGCGCACCGCGTCGGACAGCTCGCCGCGCACCACGAGCACCGGGGCGTCGAGCCGATCGTGCGTGAGATCGACTCGCCCCGGATCATCGACGATCGGCGCACCCTTGATCGCGGGATCCCATCGCCACGTCCACGTGGCGTCGGGCAACTGCGTCGAGTTGTGCGTCGCGCCACGGCGCAAGGAGGACTCGCTCCGTCGAGGGTTGTACCGAACGGTGCGATCGAGCAGCTCGTCGAAGGATGCGAACGTGGCGTGCGACGTGAACTCGGCAACCTGAGCGCCCGCATCTGACGCTCGTGCCTCGTCGGGTCGCGGCGGCACGCCCGACGCACCGTCGACGAGCACGAGCCGACGCACGAGATCGGGGTGATCGACGGCCACGCGCAGCGCAACCGGCCCGCCGAGCCCCATTCCCACGAGGACGCACCCCTTCACGCCGAGCATCTCCATCGCGCGGGTGACGTCGACGGCCATCGTCGAGGGCGCGTAGTCGCCGTCGACGCGCCACGACGAATGTCCGTGGCCCGGGAGATCGAATGCCGCCAACGGGCGGTCGAGCGCGAGCGCCACGGTGTCCCACGTGTGCGCGTTCTGCGCACCACCGTGCAGGAGCACCAGCTCGGGCGCGGCGTCTCCCCACACGAGCGCGCTGACGGTGCGCCCGTCACCGACCTCGAGGGCCTGCCGCTCGACGCGCGGCGCGCCCGACCACGCCAACCCGGCTTCCGCCGCGGTCTCCTCCAGGAACGCGAACTCGTCGATGCCCACGGCCGCCATGGGCGCGATCATTCCCCAGCGGCGGCACGAGCGAAAGCTCGCACGAGCGGGTGCGGTACCTCGGGCGTGCTCGACATCTGCGGCACGAACAGCGTCCCGACGAAGAACCGCCAGCCCGGGGAGCTCGACGATGCGCGGCTCACCATCGCCGTCGACACCGGAGACGACGAGGCCGGCCTGCGCGAGCGGATCGAGGTACTCGGGGTTCAGTCCGAAGTTGCAGTAGTAGCGCTCGGTCACCTGCCGCGTGCCGTAGGCACGCAACGCGACACTCTCGTCGCGGAGCGTCACTTCGAAGGACTGTCCCGCGAGCGAGCACGTGAGCGCGCTGATGACCAGCTTCGACGCACTCGGGTCGAGCTCCGCGTGCGCGGCGTCGTCGATGCCGGCGACGTTGCGGGCGAACTCGATGACGACGTGCTGGAAGCCACCGCACGTGCCGAGCAGCGGGACGTCGTTCGTGCGCGCCCACTCGATCGCGTCGAGCGCGCCACGCGTGCTCTCGTACGGACTACCCGGCGCGACGACCAGGCCGTCGAACCGCGCGAGCAGGTCGACGCCGTGGCGCTCGAGCCCCGTGGTCCCGAGCCAGGTGACCTGGCACTCGTCACCGTCAGCCGCAGCCGCGTGGTGCAACGCATCGGTCGTGCCCCGGTGCGTGTCGGCGCTCTCGCGGTACTCGCCGACGACGCCGATCCGGTACACGGCCTGCATTCTGCCCGCAGTACCGTGACGCCCCCGTGACCGATCCCGATCCAAATCTCCGTTCCGGCACTCAGCCGTATCCCTTCAACGCCTTCACCGCCGACGGCAGCCTGCTCTGCCATGGATGCAGCGTGGCCGGCGAGTGTCGCTTCGGCATCCGCGACGTCCGCCCCGACGACGACGGCGTCGTGCGCGCCGCGGTGCTCTGCACGACGGCATTCGAAGGCGCGCCGGGTATGGCGCACGGCGGGTGGATCGCGGCCGTGCTCGACGAGATCACGGGATTCCTCACCATCCTGCAGGCGGGCTTCGCGGTGACCGCGAACCTCCGCGTCGACTTCAAGCGACCGGTGCCCCTCGACGAGGCGCTCTCGCTGCTCGCGCGCGCGGAGTCGAGCAGCGACGGCCGCTGGCACGTCCACGGTGAGCTCCGGCACACGGAGACGGACGCGCTCCTCGCGACTGCCGATGCCGTCTACGTGCAGCGCGACGCGCGCTACTTCGAGCGAGACGAAACCAGTTAGCCGGATTCGGACTCAGCCGAAGTCGGGCCGGCGCGGCATCCCGCTGTCGCCGTCGTCGGTCTTCGTCGCGAGGATCTGGTGCACCTCGTTGCGGTCCTTCTCGAACGCCACCGCGGCCGCGGCCATGTAGAGCCGCCACACCCGCGCCCGCCCCGCGCCCGCCTCTTCGACCGCACGATCCCAGTCAGCTTCGAGGTTGCGAACCCAGGCCCGCAACGTGAGCGCGTAGTGCTCCCGCAGGCTCTCCATGTGGCGGGCTTCGAACCCCGCGTTCTGCATCGCCGACATGACGTCGCCGATCTCGTGCAGCTCGCCGTCGGGGAACACGTAGCGCTCGGTGAAGTCGCGACTCAAACCTCGGCGTGCAAAACGCGTGTGGTGCACAGTCGGCATGTGCGCGGGACGGCTGATGCCGTGGTTGAGGAAGCGCGCACCGGGTGCCAGCAACGCGTAGCAACGTGTGAAGTACTCCCCCAGTTGCATGAGCCCAACGTGCTCGAACATGCCGATCGAGCTGATCGCGTCGTACGGGCCGTCGTGGACGTCCCGGTAGTCGGCGTGACGGATCTCGACGAGATCGCCGACACCGAGCTCGGCCGCGCGCTTGCGCGCGAGATCAGCCTGCGGCTTCGACAGCGTGACGCCCACCGCGCGCACACCGTGCTCCTTGGCCGCGTGCAGCACCATCCCGCCCCACCCGCACCCGATGTCGAGCAGCCGCATCCCCGGTTCGAGCCCAAGCTTCCGCGACACCAGCTCGTGCTTGTTGGCCTGCGCCTGCTCGAGCGTGGTGGTGGCGTCGGTCCAGACGGCACACGAGTACGTGAGCGACGACCCGAGCACGATGCGGTAGAAGTCGTTGGAGACGTCGTAGTGGTACGAGATCGCCGCCGCATCGCGCGCCTTGGAGTGCCGGCGGCCGCGGAGGCGCGCCTCCTCGGGCGGTGGCGGCAAGGGCCGGAGCGCCTTGACCCCGAGGAGCTTCAGCGCGTCCACGATCTGCGCGGGGCGCACCTTCACGTTCTCGAGCTGGTCCTGCATCGCGATCACGTCGAACACGTCGCCCTCGATCGCGAGATCACCGGCGACGTAGGCACGACCGAACCCGAGCTCGTCGGGCGCGGTGACGATGCGCCGCAGCGCATCCTCGGATCGGACGACCACCGTGGTGCACGCGTCGTCGGGGCCGAAGCGACTGCCGTCGTACGCAACGAACGCGACCGGCAAGTCGGACCCGAGCACCGCTCCCAGAACGTCTCCGACGCTCACGGTCCACGACATTACGCCAATCGCCGGGAGTACGCTGCGGCGCTCATGGAGGTCACCGGGAAGAACGTGGTCGTCACCGGCGCGGCTTCCGGCATCGGCCGTGCGTTGGCCCGGCGATTCGCCGCCGACGGCGCGTCGGTGACGATCGCCGACGTCAACGGCGACGGCGCCCGCGCCACGGTCGCGCTCGTCGACACGGACGGCGGAGACGGCAGGGCCATCGCGGTCGAATGCGACGTGCGCGACGAACGCCAGGTGCAAGGGCTCGTTGCGACCGCCGAGCAGGCCTTCGGCCCCATCGACCTCTTCTGCAGCAACGCCGGGATCGCCACGAGCGGCGGCCCCGAGGCGCCCGACTCGCGTTGGACCGCGGCGTGGGAGGTGAACTTCCTCGGGCAGCTCTACGCGGTGCGCGCGGTGCTCCCCGGGATGCTCGAGCGGGGCGAGGGATACCTGCTCCACACCTCGTCGGCCGCCGGCCTCCTCACGACACTTGGCGACGCGCCGTACGCGGTGTCGAAGCACGCCGTCGTCGCGCTCGCCGAGTGGATGTCGATCACCTACGGCGACCGGGGGATCCGCGTGAGCGTGCTCTGCCCGCAGGGCGTGAACACCGCGATGCTCGAGGGCGCGTCCGACCACGCCGCGGGCCAACAGGTGATACAGGTTGCCGACGTGCTCGAGCCCGAGCAGGTCGCGCAGGTCGTCGTCGACGGCCTCGCCGCGGAGCAGTTCCTGATCCTGCCGCACCCCGAAGTGCTCGGCTACTTCCAGCGCAAGGCCAACGACTACGACCGGTGGATCCGCGGGATGCGGCGGCTCCAGACCCAGGTGGATCGCTCTCTGGAGCCACCCGCGCACTGACTCAGTTCGGCCCAGGTGTGGTGCGGCGTCCTCACGGGACGAACGCGTCGGGCGAGTCGAAGCTCGGAGGGTCACCGCCCAGCATCCACGCGAGGCGGGCTTCGGTCGTCGCAGTCGCTGCACGCTCGTGGGTGAGTACGAAGAACCGCTCGTCGCGCACGGCATCGAACACTGCGTCGGCGGCGACCTCGGGGCCCGGCACGATCGCCTTGATCGCATCGACACTCTCGGACGCGATCGCGGTGTCGCCCACCATCTCGCGCACCGCACCCGGCATGTTGCGCTCCGACGAATAGATGTTGGTGTCGAGGAAGCCGGGGCACAGCACCGACACCTTGACCGCCGAACCGAGCGCCGCGAGCTCGTGGTGCAGCGACTCGCTCAGGCCGACCACCGCGAACTTGCTCGTGCAGTAGACGCCGAAGGCGCCCACACCACCCAGCCCCGCGATCGACGCGGTGTTCACGATGTGCCCGGCGTTCTGCTCGAGCAGGATCGGCAGGAACGTCGAGCACCCGTGGATCACGCCGAACAGGTTGACACCGAGAACCCAGTTCCAGAGCTCGGGTGGCGCGGTCGCGACGGTTCCCCCGGCGACGCCCGCGTTGTTGCACACGATGTGCACCGCTCCGAACTCGTCGAGCGTGCGGTCGGCGAGCCGCTGCACGTCGGCGAGCACCGACACGTCAGTCGGCACACCGATCACGCGCGCGCCGGTGGCCGCCAGGTCCGCGACCGTGGACGCGAGCGCCGGCTCTTCGATGTCGGCGAGCACGAGGTGCACGCCCTCGGCCGCGAAGCGCTCCGCCATCGCGCGTCCGATGCCACTCGCTCCACCGGTGATCACGGCGACGCGACCGGCGAAGTCCTGCATCGGGCGGGCGGGGTCAGATCTCTTGTTCGGGCAACGCGGGCATGTCGTTGGGGTCGACTTCCCGGGGCTCCATCGGGTCGAGCGGGCGGCCGTCGATGCTGGTTCCCTGACGGCGGGCGCGCTTGGCCGCCTGCTTCTCCTGGCGGGCGCGTTCCTTTTGCAGCTTGTCGAAGGTGGTGCGAGGCCGAGCGGCCATGACGTCTCCTCGGATTGCGGTCCTCTGCAACTTACCGGCGATCCGCCTGGTCGCCCGGCATGGCGTCGTCACCGGGGCTCGAGCACCACCACGGGGATGTCACGATCGGTGCGTGCCTGATACGCGTCGTATTGACCCTTGTTCACACCGTTGGCCAACGACCACAGCCTGGTGCGCTCTTCGTCCTCGGCGATGCGTGCATGCACGGGCATGCGCTCACGGCCGACCTGGATCTCGACATCGGGATCATTGACGAGATTGTGGTACCAACCGGGATTCTTCGGGGCACCACCCTTCGACGCGATCACGGCGTAGTTCGTGCCGTCACGCACGTAGAGCAACGCCGACGTGCGCGGCTCGCCCGTGCGCCGACCGACCGTGCGCAGGAGCAGCATCGGCCGCCCGGCAAGGCTCGCTCCGAGACGCCCGTCGCTGCGTTCGTAGATCCATTGGTGGACGACCAGGCCCTTGCCCAGAGCTCGCTCGACCATGGGATGCATGGCAGCCACCCTAAGACCCGTCCGGCCGGGCACACGTGACCCCGCTGCGTCTGGCTAGGTTCTCCGCCACGATCGTGCGAACCTCGCCCGTGGGATTCAAGGAGCATCACCCATGACCGAGTTCTTCGAGCTTGCCCACGGCCAGCGTGCGCACCGGTTCCTGCGCCCCGACCCGATCCCCGAAGAGCTCGTCGACCGCATCCTCGACGTCGCCACGAAGGCACCCAGCGCGCAGAACATGCAGCCGTGGGAGTTCGTCGTCATCCAGGATGCCGCAGTGCGCTCGGCCCTCGCCGATCACGCCAAGGAGGTCTGGGAGAACTTCGCACGCGAGTACTCACGTCCCGAGATCGACACCTACCAGTGGAGCGACACCGACAAGTGGGCAATGGGCGCGTTCGCGCAGGCGCCGGTGATCATCGTCGTCTGCGGCGACACCGACGCGATGCCCGCGGAGCTGCTCGGCAGCTCCATCTTCCCGGCGGTGCAGAACATGCTGCTGGCGGCGATGGACCTCGGACTCGGATCGCTGTTGAGCACGCTGCCGATCTTCGCGCCGGGAGGTGCGAGCACGATCCTCGACCTTCCCGACCACATCCTCCCCCTCGCGGCGATCCCGATCGGTTGGCCCGAGCGCCAACTCGGTCCGCCGAAGCGGATCAGCTACGTCGGCAAGACGTACCGGGACCGCTACGGCACGCCCTGGTCGAGCTGAGGCCTACTCCTCGAAGGCCTGCAGCAGATGCTGGCTGAGGTCGCCCGAGTAGAAGTCGAGCATGAGCCGGTGCTCGAACCGCCACGTGTCGCCGACGCGCACGAACGTGTCGTGGTAGCGGTTCGTGATGACGGGCTGCAGCGTGAGCTGATCGGTCGACTGGAACACGACGACGTACGACCGACACGTCGCGACACCCGCATCTTCCTCGACTTCGATGATCGGGTTCGTCGTCACGTGGCGTGTGTGCGGGGTCCCGTTGTCGGGGTAGCGCCGGGTCCACTGCTCGTACATCTCGCGGACCTCGTCGCGCCCCGTGTAGACGACGCCTTCGCCGGTCTCGATGGTCGCGTCCGCGAAGAGTTCGCCGATGCCCGCGAAATCACCGTTGTCGATGAGCTCCGCGTAGCGGTACACGAGGTTGGCGACCTGGACGTGCGACGGCTGTGCGCTCATGGTTGCTCCAGCTGAGAGCGAGGTCGCGCCGCGCGCTCAGGTCGACGGGAACGGTGGTGGTCCGAGGATCTGGGTCGCGCCGCTTCGCTGGGCCGATCCTTGCACGCGCGGGAAGTCGACGGGGCCGTTCGTGTCGACGTCGACCGCGGTCGTCGGGTCGCTCGCGTCCCGATAGAACGCCTCGGCCGAGCCGGGGGTCTGGATGCACAGCATCCGTGCGACTGGGCTCGTGACCGTGAAGGCGTGCGGCGTGCCGCGCGGCATCATGACGAAGCCGCCCGCCCCGACGACGCGCGCTTCCCCGTCGCAGTGCACGAGGATCTCACCGTCGAGCACGTAGAGGGCCTCGTCGACGGCCGGATGGCGGTGCAGGGGCGTCGACTTGCCGGCCGCCATGAGGT
This sequence comes from uncultured Actinomycetes bacterium, assembly GCA_963721435.1. Classification (GTDB taxonomy): domain Bacteria; phylum Actinomycetota; class Acidimicrobiia; order IMCC26256; family DASPTH01; genus CAVRJC01. The sequence goes on along the minus strand of CAVRJC010000011.1, from coordinate 20,139 downwards.
CCTCGAACACCAGGAGTGCCCCGCCGGTCTCCGCAGCTGATGCCTTCCACGTGTGGAGGCCACCACCGAGCCACCAACGTCGCTCCCCCTCGTCAGCCAGGCGGACGACGGGCACTGCGGTTGCTGACGACATCACAGCCTCGATTCGCGGAACATCATGGGACCTGAGTACCATGATGACAGTACGGTACCATGACCGCGATGTCAATGGCGTACGAACAGACCGGTCGGACCCGACAGAAGCAGCGGACGCGTGAGGCGCTCATCGCCGCGGCGCGGGCGCTCGTGAGTGACGGCATCACGCCGACGGTCGAAGACGCGGCAGGCGCCGCGTCGATCTCTCGCACCACCGCCTACCGGTACTTCCCGAACCAGGCAGCCCTCCTCGTCGCGGCGCATCCCGAGATCGAAGCCGTGTCGCTCCTTCCGCCAGGCTCGTCAGACGACCCGGAGGAGCGATTGGCCGCGGTCATCGACGCGTTCAATCACCTCATCATCGACACCGAGCCTCAGCAACGGGCGATGCTGCGACTGTCTCTCGATGAGGACTCGGCACGACGCGCGCCTCTGTTGCTCCGTCAGGGTCGCGCGGTCCGATGGATCGAGGAGGCGTTGGCGCCGATTCGCGAGCAGGTCAGCGACGCCGAGTTGCATCGCCTCGTGCTCGCGGTCCGCAGCGCGACGGGCATCGAGACGCTCGTCTGGCTCACGGACGTTGCCGGGCTGTCCCGCGACGACGCCGCCGCGGTGATGCGGTGGTCGGCCTGCGCGCTCCTCCGCGCGACACTCGGGACGTCTGGCCGATGAGATTCGACGCGGCCACGGTCACGCGCGGGCGCTCCGGTCGGCCAACGCCTGCACACGCGCCTTGCCGAGGAGCTCCGCGACCTCGTCGATCACCGCGAGCACCTTCTCGTGGTTGGCGCGCGTCTGCTCGGCGAGCTCCGGCACGCCCGCGAACTCCAGCATCTCGGGGAGCCGCTCACGCAGACGCGTCAGCGTCCAGTCGATCGGGTCGCCCTCCGCGTGCTGGTCGATGCGGCAGATGAGGTTCCCGCCGTCGGCGTTGCGCACGTAGTGGTAGTGCGGCTCGTTCTCGAAGCAGTCGAACCGCAGATGCTCGAGGCCGTCGACGGTGCCGTTCACGTGCAGCGTGGCGCCGTAGTCGTCGAGCCCGAGCTCGGCACGCGCGTCGGCTGCCTCGCTGATCTCCGGCGCGATGTTCTCGCGCGCGAGCTCGTCGGTGAGCTGCCGCGACTCCACGACGAGTGTCACCGGGCCGGCATCGAGCGCGATGCAGTGCTCTTCGATTGCCGGGATCGGCATGATGCTGAAGTAATTCCCGAGTTGGTACGGGTTGATCATCAGATCGTCGGCCATGAGATCCCCCTCGCTCGTCCGAGAATCGCAGCGTAACCTGACCGTTTCTCGGGTCGCTCACGGCTCGACGGGATGCCCACGTCGCAGCGGGCCGCTCGGGTGCGCCCTTCGTTCCTGGATAACGTGCGGACCGTGGCGGCGATCGTCGAGCACCGGACGTTCTGCCGGATCTGCCCGGTGCTCTGCGGCCTGCTCGTGCAGACCCAGGGCGAGCGGGTGCTCCAGGTGCGTGGCGATCCCGATCATCCGATCACGCACGGGTACGCGTGCCCGAAGGGCCGCGCGCTCCCCGAGTTCCATCATCATCCGCAACGTCTGGATCATCCCGTGGTGCGGGGCCAGGTCGTGACGTGGGGCGAGATGCTCGACGATCTCGGGGGCACCTTGGCGCGCATCATCGACGAGTCGGGCCCCGACGCGGTCGCGGCGTACTTCGGCACCTGGTCGTGGATGGACGCGCTCGGTCGTGCGCGCGCAGACGATCTGCTCCGCCACATCGGGTCTCGCAGCCGGTACTCCGCGATCACCGTCGATGCGATCGCACGGCTCACCGTCGCCGAGCTCATGGGTGGTCTCGGCGCGCTGCTGCCGAGCATCGATGCCGACGACCCGGGTCTGACCGTGCTGATCGGCACCAATCCGGTCGTGTCGCACGGGCACGCGGGCGCGCTCGTCGATCCCGTGGTCACGGTGCGCCGCATCGCGGCCGGGCCCGGCCTGTGGGTGATCGATCCCCGGCGCACGGAGACGTCACGCCTCGCGTCACGGCACCTCGCGCCGCGTCCAGGGAGCGATCCCGCACTGCTCGCGTACACCGTGCGGTCCTTGCTCGACGACGGCGCGGACCGCGAGTACCTCGCGCTGCACGCGACCGGGGTCGACGAGCTGCGTGCCGCGGTCGCGCCGTGGACACTCGCACGCGCGACAGAACGCACCGGGCTCACCGAGGAGGAGCTCACTGCGTTCGTCGACGCCATCCGCGCGGCGAGCGCCGTCGCGGTGGTCACCGGCACGGGGTGCACGATGGCCGCGGAGGCCAACGTGACCGAGTGGCTGGCGTGGGCGGTGCAGATCGTCACCGGCTCGTTCGAGCAACCCGGCGGCGCGTGGTTCAACCCCGGCGCCTTCGCCGCGCAGTGACCGACTCGAGCACACGCCCCTCGATGGCACTCCCCTTCCTGGCCCGCCGAGCCGGCCCGATCTCCCGTCGCGCTTCGGCGAGCGTCCGTGCGCGGCGTTGGCCGACGAGATCGAGCAGGGCAACGTGCGCGCGTTGCTGGTGATCGGCGGCAACCCGATCACGTCGCTCCCCGACACCAGACGCCTCGACGCCGCGTTCGCGCGACTCGACGTGCTGGCGGTCGCCGACGTCATCGAGGCCGACACCGTGCTGCGAGCGACGCACGTGCTCCCCGTCGCCGGGCAGCTCGAGCGCGAAGACGTCACGTGGTTCACCGACCGGTTCCCGCCGATGATCAACGCGCAACGCACCGATGCCGTGGTACCGCCGGCCGCCGATCGCCGCACGTTGGTCGACGTGCTCCAGGACCTCGGCGAGCGACTCGGCCTCGCGCGCGATCCCGATCCGATGGCGCGTTCCGTGCAGCGCATCCCCGCACTCGCGACAGCCGGCATCGACGTCGCCGATCCTCCTCGGGTGAAGGGCTGGGTCCACGAGCGCGTGCTGCCCGACGGCCGCTGGCGCGTCGCGCCGGCGCCGCTCGTCGGGCAACTGCGCGACTGGGACACGAGCGAAGCGCGGTCACTCGTCGCGATCCCCCGCCGGACGACGCGCCGGATGAACTCCGCGCTGCGCGACGTCGGGCGGGGCGCCGAGGACCGCGATCTCTGGGTCAACCCCCACGACGCGGGCGCGGCCGGCATCGGCGACGGCGACCGCATCGACGTCACCAGCAGCACGGGCACCATCAGCGGGCGCGCACGCGTCACCGACGACGTCGTGGTGGGCGCGGTCTCGATCCCGCACGGGCTCGTCGATCAGAACGTGAGCGTGCTCACCAGCTCGGGTGTCGGCACCACGGACGCACTGACCGGGATGGTCGTGCAGTCGGGGATCGCGATCACGATCCGGGCGCAGGAGCCTCCGGCACGATCGCGGTGATGGACGCGCGCGCGGTCCCGGCCTGGGAGCGGAGCTCCGCGTCGGTGCCGGGCTCGATCTCGCGCCTCACGTAACCCAGCGCGCCAACACCGAGCTCGCGCGGCGCGACACTCGTGACCTCGCCGACGACCTTGCCGTCGACGACGATCTCGCTGCCGCGCTCGGGCCATGCGCCGTCGATGCCCGTGATGTGACGGAGGAAGCGATTCACGTGCCCGCGGCTGTCGATGCGGCACACCAGCTCTTGCCCGAGGAAGCAGCCCTTGGTGAACGACACCGCCTCGACCTCGAGGAACGCCTCTTGCGGAATGGTCCGTTCGTCGATGTCGAAGGGCTGCAGCGGGACGCCGGCTTCGATGCGGAACGCGTCGTATGCGATCGGCCGCACGGCGACAACGCCGCTCGCGGTGAGATCACGCGTCAGTGCGTCGACGGCGGGCTGCGGTCCGACGATGTCGAAGCCGTGCTCGGTGCGTACGAGTCGAGCGCCATCGAGCGCTACGTGCTCGTGCAGGGCATCCGGATGCACGCCGGCGATCGCGTCGGCCGCGGCCGGCCCGATCACCGACACCATCCCCCACTCGGCAGTGCGGTCGATCACCTCGGCCTTCACGCGGATACGGAACCGGTTCAACGACGCCGCCAGCTGCTCGCCCGTGCCAGGGTCGCAGTCGAGCCACGCGTCGTCGCCGACCCGGAGCAGGCGGAAGGCAACGTCGAGCTTGCCGTTCGGTGTCAACAGCAGGGAGCGCGTGCCCTGGCCGTCGACGAGGGGATCGAGATCGGCCGACACCAGCGCCTGGAGGAACGACAGCGCATCCGGGCCGGTGACGAGCACCCCGCCCCGATCCGACCGGTCGGCGACACCCGCACCCGAATGCAGGAGCTCGAGCTCGTCGACTGCGGTCATCACGTACCTGCTCGCTCTCATTGGGGAGTGCCGAGTGGGGCGAGACCGCGGGATGCCGCGGCTGCGGTGAGCAACGCCCGCGCCTTGTTCCGGCATTCCAGGTCTTCGTCGGCGGCCACGGAGTCGGCGACGATCCCCGCGCCCGCCTGCACGCTCGCCCGGCCGTTGCGCCACACCATGGTGCGGATCGCGATCGCGGTGTCGAGGTTGCCCGAGAAGTCGATGTAGCCGACGACGCCCGCGTAGGGACCGCGCTTCGTGGGCTCGAGCTCGTCGATGATCTCCATCGCCCGCACCTTCGGCGCGCCGCTGACCGTGCCCGCGGGGAAGGTGGCCCGCAGCACGTCGACTGCGTTCTTCCCTGCGACGAGATCGCCGGCGACCTGGCTCGTGAGGTGCATCACGTGGGAGTACTTCTCCAGCACCATCAGCTCTTCGACCTGCTCGGTGCCGAACTCCACGACCCGTCCGACGTCGTTGCGGGCGAGGTCGACGAGCATCACGTGCTCGGCGCGCTCCTTCGGGTGCTCGGAGAGCTCGGCGGCCATACGCCGGTCGTCGGCCTCGGTGCGACCCCTGCGGCGGGTGCCCGCGATCGGGCGGCTGATCACGCGACCGTCGAGCAGCTGCACCATCGGCTCCGGCGACGAGCCGACCAGCGTCGCCTCGGGATGGCGTACGAAGTACATGTACGGCGACGGATTCACCTGGCGCAGCACGCGGTAGACGTCGAACGGGTCGACGGCGTCCACGACGTCGTAGCGCTGCGCGAGCACCACCTGGAAGATGTCACCCGCGAGGATGTGTTCGCGAGCGGCTTCGACCGCGTCGGCGTAGTGCCCACTCGACATCGTCGACGTGACGTCGGGGATCTCGTCGAGCTCGCTCGCGGGAGGCGGCGACGGGAGGTACGGCAACGGGCGCGCCAGCTCGTCGACGCGCGCGTCGAGACGAGCGTGCGCGTCGTCGTACGCGCGACCCGCGGCCGCGTCGTCGCCGCGCCGGGTCGAGGAACACGTTCTCGATCAGATAGAGCCGCTGCCGGAAGTGGTCGAACGCGGTGACGTGCCCGGTGACCGACAGCACCGCATCCGGCAGGCCGAGATCGTCGTTCGGGACGTCGGGTAGCCGCTCGACCTCGCGCACGACGTCGTACCCGAGATAGCCGACGACACCACCGTGGAACGGCGGGAGGTCGTCGAACTGCGGGGCGCGGTAGGCGGCGAGCAGTGCCTCGAGCGCGGCGAGCGCACCCTGGTCGGTGGGGACCCCGGGCGGCGGCGTGCGGTCGAACTCGACCGTCCGCCCGCGCACGATCATGGTGAGCGCGGGATCGCGGCCGATGAACGAGAACCGACCCCACCGCTCGGCGTGCTCCACCGACTCGAGCAGGAATCCCGAACGGTCGGTGGTGGCCGCGCCGACGAGCTTCACGAACGCAGAGACCGGCGTCTCGAGATCGGCGAGGATCTCGCGCCACACCGGGACGACCGTGTAGTCGCGCGCCAGTGCCACGAACTCGTCGCGCGTCAAGCGCAGGTTCTCCGTCACGTCACGAGGGTCAGACGGGTCCGGGCGTGGCACCGCTCCCGAACGCGCGGAAGAAGCAGCTGTGCTCGCCGGTGTGGCACGCCCCCCGGCCCTCCTGCTCGACGACGAACAGGAGCGCGTCGACGTCGCAGTCGAAGCGCGCCTCCCGCACCCACTGGCGGTCGCCCGAGGTCTCGCCCTTGCACCAGTAGTCCTGCCTGCTCCGGCTCCAGAACCACATGCGCCCGGTCTCGAGGGTGCGCCGCAGCGCCTGCTCGTTCATCCACCCGAGCATGAGCACGTCGTTCGTGCCTTCCTCCTGCACGATCGCGGCGACGAGGCCGTTGGCGTCGTACGTGACGGTGGCGAGCTCTGCTTCGGTGGCCGCGATGGGCGTGGCGACGGGGGTGACGGCCGGTTCCATGGCGGTCAAGGGTACCGGCCGACGGCCTGCGAGACTCCAGCAATGACCGACGAGCTCTCCCCTCCCCGCGCCCCGGCGCGCCCGACCGTGCTCCGCGCCCACGACGACGAGCGCGTCGACCCCTGGTTCTGGCTCTGCGAACGCGACAACCCCGAGGTGCTCGACTACCTGCGCGCCGAGAACGAGTACACCGAGGCGGCGCTCGCGCCCGCCGCGGCGCTCCGCGACACGCTCTTCGACGAGATCGTCGGGCGCGTGCAGGAGACCGACGTGACGCCGCCGGTGCGGCGCGGGCCATGGGAGTACTTCACCCGCACCATCGAAGGCATGCAGTACGACGTGCACTGTCGGCGGCCCGCGGGCACGCCCGGGCTGCCCGACCCGTTCGCGTCCCCGGGAACCGAGGCCGGCGAGCAGGTCGTGCTCGACGAGAACGTGCTCGCCGGAGACCACGAATACTTCGCGGTCGGTGACCTCACCGTGAGCACCGACCACTCGCTGGTCGCGTACACGACCGACATCAGCGGCGGCGAGCGTTACGAGCTCCGCGTGCGCGACATCGCGACCGGCCGCGATCACGACGATGTCGTGCCCGACGTCTACTACGGCGTCGCGTGGGCCACCGACAACTCCACGATCCTCTTCACGCGTCCCGACGACGCGATGCGCCCGTGGCAGATCGTGCGCCACGCCGTTGGCACCGCGCCGAGCGACGACGTCCTCGTGTTCCAGGAAGACGACGACCGCTTCTACGTCGGCGTCGGCCGCACGCGGACCGACCGCTTCCTCGTGGTCATGAGCGGCTCCAAGACGACGACCGAGGTGTGGCTGGTCGAGGCCGAAGACCCGGGCTCGCCCCCGCGCCTGGTCGAGCCGCGCGAGCAGGGCCACGAGTACCACGTCGAGCACCACCACGGCGTCGGCGGCGACCGCCTCCTCGTGCTCACCAACGCCGACGGCGCCGAGAACTTCAAGCTCATGAGCGCGCCGACCGCCGAGCCCGGGCGCGCGCACTGGACGGAGCTGCTCCCCCACCGTCCCGACGTGCGGCTCGAAGACATCGACGCGTTCGCCGGCCACCTCGCGCTGTCGGAACGCGCGGAGGGGCTCGAGCGCATCCGCGTGCTCACGCTCGACGACGACGGTGGGATCGCGACCGACCATCTCATCGAGATGCCCGAAGCGGTGTACTCGGCATCGATCGGCGGCAACGCCGAGTTCGACGCCGACACGCTCCGCTACCGCTACACGTCGCTCGTGTCACCGCCGTCGGCGTACGACTACCAGATCGCCACGCGCGCGGCGACGCTCGTGAAGCAGCAACCGGTGATCGGCTACGACCGCGCGCAGTACGAGAGCCGTCGACTGTGGGCCACCGCCTCCGACGGCACCGAGGTGCCGATCAGCCTGGTGTACCGCCGCGATCTCCGCCGCACCGACGCGCCGAGCCCGATGTTGCTCTACGGGTACGGCTCGTACGAGATCTCCATCGACCCGTCGTTCTCGTCGGTGCGCGTGAGCTTGTTGGACCGCGGCGTGATGTTCGCGATCGCACACATCCGCGGCGGCGGTGAGCTCGGCCGACGGTGGTACGAGGGCGGCAAGCTCCTGCACAAGACGAACACGTTCACCGACTTCGTCGCGTGCGCCGAGCACCTCGTGCACGAGGGATACACCGCCCCCGACCGGCTCGTCGCGCGCGGCGGGAGCGCCGGTGGGCTCCTCATGGGCGTGGTCGCGAACCTGCGCCCGGACCTGTTCACCGCGATCGTCGCCGAGGTGCCCTTCGTCGACTGCCTGACCACGATCCTCGACGAGACCCTGCCGCTCACGATCACCGAGTGGGAGGAATGGGGCGACCCGCTCCACGACCCCGCGGTGTACTCGTACATGAAGGCCTATTCGCCGTACGACAACGTCGAGGCCAAGGACTACCCCGCGCTGTTCATCTCCGGCGGGCTCAACGACCCGCGGGTGCAGTACTGGGAGCCGGCGAAGTGGGCGGCGAAGCTGCGCGCGACCAAGACCGACGACCGGCTCCTCGTGCTCAAGCTGGAGATGGGTGCCGGGCACTCCGGCCCGTCGGGCCGGTATGACGACTGGAGGGACGAGGCGTTCGTGCTCGCGTTCGTGCTCGACCAGCTCGGGATCCGCGCCTGATCCGTTTCTCCCCCGGAACGCAAGAAGCCGGGCCCGAAGGCCCGGCAACTGTGCGATTCGAATCGAGGGTTCAGACGGGGCGCACGTTCTGCGCCTCTTCGCCCTTCCGGCCGGGTGCGACGTCGAACTCGACGCGCTGGCCCTCTTCGAGGGTCTTGTAGCCGGACCCCTGGATCGCAGAGAAGTGGACGAACACGTCGTCACCCTGCTCCCGGGAGATGAAGCCGTAACCCTTCTCTGCATTGAAGAACTTGACGGTGCCAGTAGCCAACAGAATTACCTTCTCTTCGTGTGCTTGCAGCGGGACGACCCTTGTGGTCGGCCTCGGCGTTCGTCAGGGTAGTGGACAGATCCGCAGATCCCTAACGAGCGACTGGAAGTGATGCCGCGTACGCTCCGCAGCGTGATCGAGGGCCAGACCATCCTCACCAGCGACGGGATCGCGCTCGAAGCCGAGATCGCAACCCCGCTCGACGTGCCGCCCGCGCGGCAATGGTGCTGTGCCATCCCCATCCGCAGTACGGCGGCACGATGCGCTCGATCGTGATCAGCGCGCTGTTCGACGCGTTGCCGCGCGCCGGCATCGCGTGCCTGCGCTTCAATTTCCGCGGCGTCGAAGCGAGCGCGGGCACGCACGACGAGGGACGCGCCGAGCAGCTCGACGTACGCGCGGCCATCGACGCGCTGAGCACCGCCATCCCCGACGCGCTGCTGTTCCTCACCGGCTGGTCGTTCGGCGCCGACATGGCGCTGTCGACCATCGACGACCGCATCGTGGGCTGGTTCGCGATCGCGCCACCGCTGCGCTTCGCATCCGACTTCTCCGCGGTTGCCGACGATCCCCGGCCGAAGTTGCTCGCCCTCGCCGAGCACGACGAGTTCCGGCCGCCCGAGTCCGTGCTCGAAGAAGTCGTGTCGTGGACCGCGACGCACGCGGAGATCGTTCCCGGCGCCAGTCATTTCTTCGTGGGCCGCACCGACCGGCTGGTCGAGCTCGCGCTCGGCTATGTGTCGAGCGTCGGCAGCACCCGGTGACCGACGGGATGCTCCCGCTCGACGACATCCGCGTCATCGACCTGACGGTCGCGCGCGCCGGGCCGACGTGCGTCCGGCAACTCGCCGACTGGGGCGCCGACGTGATCCGGATCGAAGTGCCGGTGCACGCCGAGGACCCGAGCGCGATCCTCGGCACCCGCAGCAGCTCCGACTTCCAGAACCTCCACCGCAACAAGCGCTCGCTGACCCTCGACCTCAAGTCGGAAGAGGGGCGTGAGCTGTTGCTCCGGCTGGTCGACACCGCCGACGTCCTGGTCGAGAACATGCGCCCGCCGGTGAAGGCGCGCCTCGGCTTCGACTACGAGACGATCCACGCCCGCAACCCACGCATCGTGTTCGGCTCGATCTCCGGCTTCGGGCAGACGGGCCCGTACGCCGAGCGCGGTGGCGTCGACCAGATCGCGCAGGGCATGGGCGGGCTGATGAGCGTCACCGGGCTGCCGGGCACCGAGCCGACGCGCGTGGGCATCCCGGTGTCGGACCTCGCCGCCGGCCTCTACCTCTCGTTCGGCATCCTCGTCGCGCTGCACGAGCGCGAGCGCACGGGTGAGGGCCAGTGGGTGCAGACGTCGTTGCTCGAGGCGATGATCGGGATGATGGACTTCCAGATCACGCGCTGGACCGTCGAAGGCGAGGTGCCCGCGCAGGAAGGCAACCATCACCCGACCATCGTGCCGATGGGTTGCTTCCGCACCGCCGACGGCTCCATGAACGTCGGCGGCGCCGTCGGGAAGGTTGCTCCGCAACTTCTGCGCGGTGATCGAGCTGCCCGACCTCCCGAAGGACCCGCGCTTCGACTCCACCGCGAAGCGATCGGCGAACCGCGCCGCGCTCAACGCGATCGTCGCCGAGCGGCTCGCGACCCGCACCACCAACGAGTGGGTCGAGGCGTTCGCGGCCGTCGGCGTTCCCGCAGGGCCCGTGTACCGCGTCGACGAAGCGCTCGCCGACCCGCAGGTGCAACACCTGGGAGTCGTCACCGAAGTCGACGGCTCCGCGCTCGGGCGCATCGCGCTGGTGCGCAACCCGGTCACGAGCACTCGCGAGGTCACCACCGTCCGCACCGCGACTCCCGCGGCCGGCCAGCACACCGACGAGGTCCTGCAGGAGCTGGGCCTCTCCACCACCGACATCGACGCGCTCCGCGCGCGCGGTGTCATCTGACGGGGGCACAGTGGGCAACTCCGCGGCAACGTTCGATCCCGGCACCGAGCAGCTCGTGGTCGGCGTCGACGACGGCATCGGCACGATCACGCTGAACAATCCCGAGCGCCACAACACGCTCTCGGTGGAGATGCGCCGTGCGCTTCCGCCCGCGCTCGCCGCACTCAACGACGACCCTGACGTGCGCGTGATCGTGCTCACGGGCGCGGGCGATCGCGCCTTCAGCGCGGGTGCCGACATCTCCGAGTTCGGCGAGCAGCGCACCACGCCCGAGGCACGCGCCGAGTACGACCGCGGCTCCGCGTTCGGCGGGAGCGTGTGGGCGGCGGTCGACAAGCCGATCATCGGGAAGATCCGGGGCTACTGCATCGGCGGCGGGCTGCTCGTCGCGTTGCAGGCCGACATCCGGATCGCCGCGGTCGGGCAGCCAGTTCGGCGTGCCGGCCGGGCGATTGGGGCTCGGCTACGCCGTGAACGGCGTGCGCGCGCTGCTCGACCTCGTCGGGCCCGCGTACGCGTCGGAGATCCTGTTCTCCGCCCGGCGGCTCGACGCCGACGAAGCCCTGCGCGTGGGCCTCGTGAACCGGGTCGTGCCCGTCGACGGCCTGGACGCCGAGGTCACCGAGCTCGCGCAGATGATCGCGGCGAACGCGCCGATGACCGTCGCCGCGTGCAAGGCCGCGATCCGCGAGCTGCGTCGCGATCCCGACGACCGGGAGCTGGCGCGTGTCGACGCGATGGTGGAGGCGTGCTTCCGCTCCGAGGACTACCTCGAAGGTCAGGCCGCGTTCAGGGAGAAGCGCGCGCCGAAGTTCCGGGGCCGCTGACGCGGCAATGAATTACGCGCCCAGCGGAGCCAGGCTGTGGCGCTCGAGGAATGCCGCCCGCTTCTCGACCGTGCCTCGCCAGGTGGCGAGATCGGCCTCGAACTCGGCGCGGTTGCCGTCCTCGTAGGCATGCTCGAGCTCGTCGAATGCGGCGTCCTCCGCGTCGAGCAACTCGCGGTACCGCAGGAAGAATCCCTCGTCGATTTCGCTCCCGTTGCCCATGCGCCATCTCCTGAGTCTGGGATGTGGTCTCCCGACCGTATCGCGCCGAAGGTCAGGAAGCCACGGCCGCGAGCGCGTCGCGGACGGTGAGGCGGCCTTCGTAGATCGCGCGCCCGACGATCACGCCGGCGAGCCGGCGGCCGCCGACCTCCATGCCCGCGAGGAGCCGGATGTCGTCGAGCGTGCCGACGCCGCCACTCGCGATCACCGGCACCGCAGTGGACGACAGCATGAGCTCGAGCGTGGCGACATCGGGACCTTCGAGGGTGCCGTCGACGTGGATCTGCGTGACGACGAGCGCGCTCACACCTGACGTCTCGAAGCGGTGCGCGAGATCGACGAGATCACCGCCGCCCGCTTCCGTCCATCCGCGCACCGCGACGTCGCGACCGCGCGCGTCGAGGCCGACAGCCACGTGCCCGGGATGGACCGCGCACAGCTCGTCGACCAGCTCGGGGCGCTCCACCGCGGCGGTGCCGACGACCACGCGCGCGATGCCCGCGCCGAGCAGCGTCCCCGCTGCCTCGACCGTGCGCACGCCACCTCCCGTCTGCACCTTGCAACGCACCGTGGCACAGATCCCCTCGATGGCGCCGATGTTGGCGGGCGCACCGGTGCGCGAGGCGTCGAGGTCGACGACGTGGATCCACCGCGCGCCTGCCGCTTCGAACCCGCGCGCCACCGCGACCGGATCGTCGCCGTAGACGGTCTCGGCCTCGTAGTCGCCACGCAGGAGGCGGACGACCTTGCCGTCACGGATGTCGATCGAGGGATACAGCTCGAAGCTGTGGCTCACAGAGTGCCCTTGGTGGACGGTACGCCCGTGCCCTCGATCTTCACCGCGTCGCGCAACGCGCGGGCGACGCCCTTGAACGACGCTTCGATCACGTGGTGGCCGTTGCGGCCGCTCAGCGAACGGATGTGCAGCGTGATCCCCGCACCACCTGCGAACGCGCGCCAGAACTCCTCGCACAGCTGCGGGTCGAAGGTGCCGATCCACTCGGAGACGGGATCGACGTCGTAGACGAGGAACGGGCGACCCGAGAGGTCGAGCGCGACCTGCACCAGCGCCTCGTCGAGCGGGACGATGGCGTTGGCGAACCGGCGCACGCCGGCCTTGTCGCCCAGCGCCTCCTTCAGCGCGGTGCCGAGCACGATGCCGACGTCTTCGACGGTGTGGTGGAGATCGACGTCGAGATCGCCGGTGGCCTCGATGCGGAGGTCGAAGCCGCCGTGCTTGCCGAGCTGCTCGAGCATGTGGTCGAAGAACGGGATGCCGGTGGACGCCGACGCGCTGCCTCCGCCGTCGACCTCGAGCACGAGATCGACCGTGGTCTCCTTGGTCTCGCGGTGCTGCTTCGACTCCCGAGACATCAGGACGTGACCTCCTCGAGCGACTCGCGCAGTGCGGCGAGAAACGCGTCGTTCTCCTCCGGCGTACCGATGGTGACACGCAGGCAGTCGGTGAGGCGAGGCCAGCGCGAGAAGTCGCGCACGAGCACGCCGCGATCGACGAGCGCCTGCCAGAGCGCGTGACCGTCGCCGTGCACCTGGAACAGCACGAAGTTCGCGCCCGACGGCACGACCGTGATCCGGCCGACGGAGCTCAGCTCGCGTTCGAGGCGGTCGCGCTCCGCGACCAGGCGCGCGACGCGTGACGTCATCTCGTCGCTGAACTCGAGCGCGATGGTGCCGGCCACCTGCGTGGCGAGCGCGAGGTGGTACGGCAGCACCACCTTCTCGAGCTGCTCGATGACGTCCGTCGGGGCCACCGCGAAGCCGAGGCGGAGCGACGCCATCGACCACACCTTGGAGTAGGTACGCACCACGACGAGGCGGCCGTCGTCACTCACCTGCGAGAGGAAGCTCTCGGGCGCGAACTCGCCGTAGGCCTCGTCGACGACCACGAGGCCGTCGGTGGCGTCGAGCAGCGCTGCGACCGTCGACGCCGGCTCGACCGTGCCGGTGGGGTTGTTGGGGCTGCACACGAACACGATGATCGGCTGGTGCGCTGTGATCAGCGCGCACGCGGCGTCGGGATCGATGGTGTAGTCGGCGCGGCGCTCGCCGACTACGACCTCGGTGCCGGTGATACGGGCGATGTGCGAGTGCAGCGCGTACGACGGCTCGAACACCAGCGCGGAGCGACCGGGGCCGCCATAGGTGAGCAGGAGGGTCTGCAGCACCTCGTTGGAGCCGTTCGCGCAGAAGAGTCGCTCGGGAGGTTGCCCGAGCCGGCGGCCGAGCGCCTCGCGCAGGTCGCGCGCAGCGCGGTCGGGGTAGCGATTCAGTGGCAGCTTGCGGAGCGCGTCGAGCCACGCGTCCACGAACTCCTCCGGGGGCTCGTACGGGCTCTCGTTGGTGTTGAGCCGCACCGAGACGTCGAGCTGCGGCGAGTGGTACCCCTCGAGCGCGCGCACGCCGTCGCGCGGCGGGACCGACTGGTTCGGCGGGCTCATGGGGCGTCCTGACGCGCGTGCAGCGCCTGGCGGAGTGCGACCGACGCCGCGTGCGCGGCGAGACCTTCGGCCTCGGCGATGGCCGCGACGTGCGGCGCCACGGTGGCCAAGCCCTCTTCGCTTGCGTGCACGACGTGCACGTGCTTGCGGAACGTGTCGACCCGCAGTGCACTCGCGAAGCGGGCGGTGCGCGCGGTCGGCAACACGTGGTTCACGCCCGCGACGTAGTCGCCGATCGCCGCCGGTGCCCACAGTCCGCAGAACACCGCGCCCGCGTTGCGCACGAGTGGCAGCAGCGCGTCGGGGTCCTCGGTGATGAGCTCGAGGTGCTCGGGCGCGATGACGTTGACCGCATCGATCGCCGCCGCCGGGTCGTCGACGATGATCGTGCGGCCACCGGCACGCAACGTGGCATCGATCTCGGCGCGCCGCGGCGCGTCGCCGAGGAGATCGTCGAGCGCGGCGTCGACCGCGTCGGCGACGTCGATGTCCCAAGTGACGAGCACCGCGGACCCGCCGGGCCCGTGCTCGGCTTGCGCGAGGAGATCCGCGGCCGCGAACGCGGCGGGCGCGCTGCCGTCGGCCACGACCACGACTTCCGACGGCCCCGCGAACGACTCGATGCCGACCACGCCCGCGACTTCGCGCTTCGCGGTGGCGACGTACGCATTGCCCGGACCGACGATCACGTCGACCGCGGGGACGGACTCGGTGCCGTAGGCCATGGCCGCGATGGCCTGCGCGCCGCCGACCCGGTAGACCGCGTCGACGCCTACGAGTGCAGCAGCCGCGAGGGTGACGCGTGCGACGCGGCCGTCGGCGGCCGGCGGGACGCACAGCACCAGCTCGGCCACGCCCGCGACACGGGCCGGGATCGCGGTCATCAGAACGGTCGACGGATAGGCCGCCCGTCCACCGGGCACGTAGAGCCCCGCGCGGTCGACCGGGACGTGTGATCTCCCGCACGTCGATGCCGTCGCGCACGAAGTGCACGGCAGGCTCGGTCGCCTGCTGCTCGTGGTAGGCGCGGATCCGGTCGGCGGCGTACTCGAGCGCGGTGCACAGCTCGGAGGAGGCGCCCGCGAGCGCGGCATCGAGCTCGGACGCGGGCACGCGCAGGTCGTCGACGGTTGCGCCGTCGAACCGGGCGGTCAGCTCACGGAGTGCGACATCGCCACGGTCGCGGACCGCGGCGATGATCTCGCGCACCGACGCGACAACATCGACGTCGTCATCCACCTCACGAGCGAGCACGGAGGCGAGATCCGACGTGCCGCGGAGGTCGAGTCGGGTGAGCACGGTGGGGTCATGGTAACCGTCACCCCTTGCGAATCGGCT
Organism: uncultured Actinomycetes bacterium; assembly: GCA_963721435.1. Taxonomy (GTDB): domain Bacteria; phylum Actinomycetota; class Acidimicrobiia; order IMCC26256; family DASPTH01; genus CAVRJC01. Next base: position 4,547 of record CAVRJC010000011.1, on the reverse strand, counting down.
CGTATTGCCTGATCGGAGGCACCCGCCTCCGAGCGGGAAAGCCTGATCAGACCCGCTCGCTCGCGAGCAGGAAAGCCTGATCAGACCCGCTCGCTCGCGAGCGGGAAAGATGGTGCGATGAACGCTCAATCCGACGTCGCCGAGCTGTCGAGCCTGCGTGCACAGATCGAGGACGTGACCCGCCGTGTGGTGCAGATCGCCGACGACTACCGCGACACCGACGACAGTGCCGTCACCGGTGAGCTCGACCAAGCGGAGCGCTCACTCACGAACGCCCGCCGCGCGCTGGAGCACGCTTCGACGCGGCTCGTGGACTTGATCCCGTAGCCCCTGCCATCGTCGCCGCGGTCGTCGGCGCGGCCGACGGGCAGATGTCGACGAGCACACATTCGTCGCAGTTCGGGCTTGCGCGCGAAGCACACCTGCCGCCCGTGCAGGATGAGCCGCAGCGAGAACCGTCCGCGCTCCTCCGGTGGCACCAACCCGTTGAGGTCGAGCTCGGCCTTCACCGGATCGGTCTCGTTGGTGAGCTTGAGCCGGAGCGAGAGCCGTCCGACGTGGGTGTCGACCGGTAGGCCCGGGAGGTCGAACGCGACCGAGCGCACGACGTTGCCGGTCTTGCGCCCCACCCCCGGGAGCTTGACGAGGTCCTCGAGCTCGGTGGGGACCTCGCCGTCGAAGTCGTCGTCGAGCGCGCGTGCCATGCCGATGATGTTCTTCGCCTTCGACCGGAAGAAGCCCGTCGAGCGGATGATGCCCTCGACGGCTTCGGGATCGGCGTGCGCGAGGTCGCGCGGCGTCGGGTAGCGCGCGAACAGCTTCGGCGTGACCTTGTTGACGTTCTCGTCGGTGGTCTGCGCCGACATGATCGTCGCCGCCAGCAGCTGGAACGCGTTGTCGTGGACCAGCGCGCACTCCGCGTCGGGATAGAGCGCGGCCAAACGCTCGCGCACCACCTCCGCCCGCTGCTTCGCACCCCGCGGCCTCGCCATCGTGCCGAAGCTATCCGCGGCGTACCTCTACGCGGTGTCCTCGGGGGCGATGGTGATCACGCTGAACGCGCCGCCGGCGGGATCGGCGACCACGGCGAAGCGGCCGGGCTCGATGTCCATCGGGCCCGTCAACAGCTGGCCGCCGAGCGCCTTCACCTGCTCGAGAGTGGCGTCGGTGTCGGTGACGGTGAAGTAGACGCCCCAGAACGGGGGGATCTCGGCGGGGACCATCGGAGGCTTCTGCATCATCCCCGCGACCGACCGGCCGTTCACCTGCCACTCGGTGTACGCGCCCGGGCCATCGCCGTGGGTCTCGGCACCCCAGCCGAAGACCTTGCCGTAGAACTCCTTCGACGCGTCGACGTCGGTGGTCATCAGCTCGGTCCACGAGAACGCGCCGGGCTCGTTCACGATGCCCGCGCCGGGGAAGAGCGCCGCCTGCCAGATGCCGAACACCGCGCCGACGGGATCGACGAAGAAGGCCATCGTGCCGAGGCCCATGACGTCCATCGGCGGTGCGAGGACCGTGCCGCCGCTCGCGGTGACGTTGGCGACGATCGCTTCGGCGTCGTCGACGTTCACATAGCTCGCCCACACCGGTGGGCCGGGCGTCTGCTGCGGCCCGATGCCGGCGACCGGCTTCCCCTTGAGCGTGCACACGCGGTAGCCACCTGCCTCTTCGGGCCCCGGCGGGCATTCCCAGCCGAACAGCCCCGAGTAGAAGGCCGCGGCCTGGTCGAGATCGGGAACGCCGATGTCGACCCACGACGGGACGCCGTGCTCATACGTGGTCATCTCCATGCCTTGCCTCCACTCGTCGTTCCCCGCGTGTCGTGACGGTAGACGAGAACAGGGGAAGCCGGGATTGGCCCGGTACCCTCGACGCGATGGCGGACGTGCGGGTGCTGGAGCGGTTCGCGCCCGGCGACGTGGACGCGGTGCGACGGCTCGCCGACGAGATCGAAGCCGCGACCGGCACTCCCCCGTTCGGCGAGACGACTTGGCTCGGCCTGGTCGACGGTGGCACGCGTGACGACGTGGGGCTGTTGCTCACGAGCGCGGACGGCACGCCCTACGGCTACGCGCACGTCGCCCGTCACGGGGACCGGGCGTGGTCGCTCGAGGCTGCGACCCGCGATGACGAAGTTGACCTGCGTGCCGACTTGGTGCGCGCGTCGCTCGACGCCGTCGCCGACCACGGTGGCGGTCACGTCACGATGTGGGTCCACGCCCCATCTGAGGGTGACGTCGCGGTCGCGGCGCTCGCCGGACTCGTGTCCGAGCGCGATCTCCTGCAGCTCCGCGTGCCCTTGCCGCTCGCGGAGTCGGCGCAGTGGCCCGACCGCGTGACGCTGCGCACGTTCGTACCCGGCGCCGACGAAGAAACCTGGCTCGCGGTGAACAACCGCGCGTTCGCCGAGCACCCGGAACAGGGCAATTGGGCTCGTGAGACCATCGAGCGCCGGGAGGCCGAGCCGTGGTTCGACCCCGAGGGCTTCCTTCTCGCGTTCGACGACGACGGCCTGGCCGGATTCTGCTGGACCAAGGTGCACCCCGCGCACCCACCGCTCGAGCCTCACGCACTCGGCGAGATCTACGTGATCGGCGTCGACCCGTCACGTCAGGGCACCGGCCTCGGGCGCGCGCTCACGGTCGGCGGGCTCGAGTCGCTCGCACGTCGCGGGATCACCCACGGCATGTTGTTCGTCGACGCCACGAACACCGCGGCCGTCGGCCTCTACACCGCGCTCGGGTTCACGACCCACCGACTCGATCGCGCGTACGGATGCGACGTCGAGGGGCGCGCATGAGTGCGCTCACTCGCTACGGCGCGAACCGTGCGCAGATCGAGCAGCTCCTCGACGACCTCGGCGAGCCTCGCTACCGCGCCGCGCAGCTCTGGGACGCGCTCTACACGCAGCAGCGCGCGCTCGACGACATCACAACACTCTCCCGGGCGCTCCGCGCCCGACTGGCCGAAGCGCTGCCCCTCGTGCTCGACGAGAAGATCACACGGACCGCACACGACGAGATGACGTCGAAGTGGCTGTGGGCCTGCGCGCGTGACGGCGCCCAGGTCGAGACCGTGCTCATGCGCTACCCAACGCGCGCGACCGTGTGCGTGTCATCGCAGGCCGGTTGCGCGATGGCATGCACGTTCTGCGCGACGGGGCAAGCCGGCTTCGAGCGTCACCTCAACGCGAACGAGATCGTCGAACAGGTCCTGCGCGCGGCGGCGACGTCACCGCAACGCGTCAGCAACGTCGTGTACATGGGCATGGGCGAGCCGCTCGCGAACTACGACGCGGTGTGGGCATCGATCGAAAGGCTGCACGACGACGTCGGCATCTCGGCGCGGCGGATCACCGTCAGCACCGTGGGCGTCGTCCCGAACATCCGTCGCCTCGCGGCGGAGCGCCTCCCCGTGACGCTCGCAGTCTCCCTGCACGCGGCCTCCGACACGCTGCGCAACGAGCTCGTCCCGCTCAACCTGCGCTACCCGATCACCCAGGTGCTCGACGCTGCCGCCGAGTTCGCCGACGCCAAGGGCCGTCGGGTGACGTTCGAGTACGCGTGCATCGCCGGCGTGAACGACGCGCCCGAACAAGCCGAGGCGCTCGGTCGACTGCTGCACGGCTTCCCGGGCCCCGGCGGCGCGCACGTGAACCTCATCCCGCTGAATCCGACCGCCGGTTTCTCCGGTGACGCCCCGGAACGGCCGCAGTTGCTCGACCTCGCCGCCCGGCTGCGCACCCACGGCGTCAGCGCCACGGTCCGCCGCAACCGGGGCACCGACATCGCCGCCGCCTGCGGCCAGCTGCGGTCCCGGGAGCCGATATCCCTGGAGGCCCCGGCATCGGCCACAATGGGACCGTGAACGACATCAAGTGGGTCAACCAGTTCCAGCCCCAGACGCTGGTGATCGCCACGATCCTGCTCTACATCGACGCCTTCTTCTGGCTCATCAACCTCACCCGGGGCTTCCCCGTCGAGGTTGCCGGTGTCGCGATGGTGAGCATGGCGCTCGGCGGTTGGGGAATCGCGAACGAGAAGAAGTGGGGCTACGGCGTCGCCGTGTTCGGCGCGTTGCTCAACTGCTTCTGGCCACTGATCTACGGGCTCTCGCTCTTCCACGACCCGCTCGGCCTGCTGTTCTCGGGTGCGCTCATCGCGCTGCTCCTGCACCCCATGAGCCGCGACTACCAACGCATCTGGTTCAAGTAGTACCGAACCGCTGATCGGCACTCGCTCGGCGACGACTTCGGCACACAAGACGCACCAGCTCGACGTGTCGCCACGCGCACACCGACGTGCCGTTATGAGCGCGCTGCCGTCGCGATCCTGCGCGCGTTCTGTCGCACGTTCTGTGCGACGAACTCGAGCGCCGATCGGCATCAGATATGGGTGGTCGGGCTCGTCCGCGCGAACATGATCGACTGTGCGGGTTGGCATCGCAGCCGTGGCCGGATGTGTAGCGATGCTGAGCGCATGTGGCAGCACGGCACCGGCTCGATCCGCGCCCGGCACGTCGTCGACAACAGGACATGTTCGCAC
>CAVRJC010000010.1:0-110448 GCA_963721435.1 uncultured Actinomycetes bacterium | reverse complement strand
CAGGGCGTGCCTTTCGATGACATCGCGGTCGATGCGTTTGGTCCTGTTCAAGCCGAAGCCTCGGTTTGCGTTGGGCGGCGGGAGACCTCGGCGTCGCCGATGAACATGCCGCGTAGCGCAGCCGTCTATGAGTCTCATCGTCAGACTCGGCGTGATCGCCGAGGAGCCGAGTGGTCCAACGGTTGTTGTCGCTTGCCCTGAGCGCGACGCGACGCCCTGGGGGCTCGTGTCGTCGCGAGCGTGTCTCGCACTCGAGGGGTTCAGGGTCTTGTTCCTCGGCGCGTGCGTGCCCGCCGACGATCTCGAGGACTACCTCGAGTTGCACCGACCGCTCGCGCTCGCTCTCGCCTGTTCGATCTCGAGCGCCCTTGTCGGAGCGGCGAGTTCCGTCGCTGCAGCACACAGGGTCGGTGTACCGGTGGTCGGAGGTGGCCGTGCATTCACGACGGAGCAGCGCGCGCTTCGGGTCGGCTTGGATGCGTTCGCCCGTGTTCCCGGTGACGCAGTCGACTGTGTCAGGGCCTGGGATTGCTCGCCTCCGGAGCTCCTCGCGGTGGAGCCCACGCCGGTCCCTGAACAACGCGGCCTCGCCGACCGGAGCCAACGACTGATCGCGACCGCGCTCGATGCGGCCGCGAACCACGAGTCCCGGCGCGACGGCCTCTCCGACGAACTTGCGCGCGTGCTGCAGGTGGTCGAGGGTGCGCTCCTGCTCGACGAGCCCGGCGTGATCGGCGAACACATTCAATGGCTGCGTGATACCGGCCCGGCGCATGGCCTGCCACAAGCCTCGTTGGATGACGCGCTGCAACGCGCTCGCAGTCGCGATGGACGGTGACCTACAACGCGTGGGCCACCTTCTCGCGTGGCATTGCACTGAGCGGGCGTCAGGCGTCCTGGAGGTCCTGGTCTGCGAGCGCGCTCCGCAACCGCGCCAGGCCGCTTCGGATACGGCTCTTCACCGTCCCCTCGGGTTCGTCAAGCATCGACGCGACCGTCCGGTAGCTGTGGCCGCCGAAGTACGCAAGTTCGACGGCGCGGCGTTCTGGCTCCGGGATCAGCGACAGCGCGTTACGCACGGCGTCGCCGACCGTCCGAGCCACAACTTGCTCACCGGCGTCGTACGCGGAACCGTTCGTCCTGGCCACATCGCGTTCCTCGCGTCGGCGGCGCGCAACATCAGATCGCACGACATCAAGCGCGCGCCCGTGCGTCAACGCGAGAAGAAAGGCGCGCAACACTCCGCGCTGCGGGTCGAAGCGATCAGACCGCTCCCAGAGCCGAACGAACACGTCTTGGGAGACTTCCTCGGCGCGGGCGTGGTCGCCGACAAGTCGGCGCGCGAAACGCGACGACAGGCTCACGGTGACGCCTGACGATTTCCGCCATCGCGCCGTCATCGCCATTGCGGATCGCGGCGACGAGCTCGCGATCGTCAACCTCGTCGAAACGAGTTCCCGGCACGGACAGTCGACCTCGATCCCACGCTCGGCCACGAGCTCTTCGACGTCACGGTAGGAGAGCCCGAACCGCAGGTACCAGCGCACCGCCAGCACGATCACCTCCGGCGAGAACCGGAAACCCTTGAGCGCCGAGCACGGAACCGCGGGGAGCAAGCGAGCATGAGATCGGTGCATCCCACACTGTCGTCATCGAACACGGGCATCGCCCAACGCAACAGAGCCGGAAGAGTTCACTGCGCTGCTCTGCGGGTCGTCGCCGCGCTACCCGACGGGAGCGCTCGCAACGCTCGAAACTTGATGTCAACAGCTGGAGTAACACTACGTCCGGCTGCGCAACGGTGACCGCGCTGGTCACGCCTGCCCAGTTGACCGAAACCAGACCGATCCGCCAACGATCCGTCGGTTCGCGCCGCCGCCGGGAGACTGAGCGGGGGTGATGAAGCAGCGGGCGCCTATCGAAGTCGTAGCCGCAGGCTCCGAGGGCCGTTGAACATGGCGAGGGGTATCGGCTGGAAACCGCCGGACGCGATTTCGGCGGTCTCGAATCGGTCGAGGAACGCGTTGACGGCGATGCGGGCCTCGGCGGCGTGCGAGCGCGGCGCCGGGGCAGACGTGGGCCCCGGCGCCGAAACTCAGATGACTGCGCACGTTGGGCCGGTCGATGTCGAAGGCGTCGGGGTCCGCGAACAGTGTCTCGTCGCGGTTCGCGGATGCGAGGCCGAACATCACGACATCGGCGGATTCGAAGCCGTGACCGCCGATCACGATTGGTTCGAGGCAGCGACGCACCATGAACTGGGTTGGCGCCCAGAGTCGGAGAGCCTCCTCGACTGCCACCGGTACAAGGGCGCGGTCTTCGCGTACGTGTCGGTAGAGAGAGGCGTCGGTCGCGAGGTCGTGCAAGAGCCCTCCGATGAGGTCCCGGGTTGTCTCCGAGCCGGCTCCGAGCAGGAACATCAGTTGGGTCCGCACCGCGGTCCGCGAGAGCGGCTCGCCGTGGATGTCGGCGGTGAGCATGTGGGTCAGTCCGTCGTCGGGCCAGGCGTGGCGGGCGAGTGCGTACCGTTCGTCGATGCGGTCGTCGACATAGGCGGCGAACTGGGGGCAGAGGTCGGCGCTGCTGCGTGACGAACCTGGCGCCATTTCCATGGCCCGGTCGCAGAGAGTCACGGTCCAGCGGTAGAGCTGCACCGGATCGTCGGTGGGCCAGCCGAGCAGCCATGCGATCACCGCGCAGGGTAACGGGTCGACGAATTGTTGCATCACGTCAGTTCCGTCAGGTCCGGCGTCGGCCGAGACCGCAGCGACGTCGCTGACGAGGTGGGCGGCGAGCTCGGCGATGAAGGGTTCGGCTTCACGGGCTCGATGGGCGGCGACAAGGCCGTTGATGACGCGTCGGAACTCGCCGTGGCGGGGCTCTGGCAGCCCGTTGAACGACTGGAGGTCCTCGGCGACGTCGCCGGCGCCGGCAGCGCCGCCAAAATGGTGCACCGCCGGGAGCGCGGCGGCGACGGATGCGTAGTCGGCCAGGTACCAGGCGCTCGTGGCATCTTCGGGGCCGACTCGAGCGATGGGGCACTCGTGTCGACGGCGTGTCATCGCAGCCCGCCGTTGGGCCGGTGTCGCATCGTTGTCGACGACGCTTGGAGTCAGCGGTGTCGTCGGCGTGACCATCGCTCGTCCCGAATCACCCTCCATGTCCGAAGAGTCTTGCACGCCGCGTCTTGCCGCGCGATCTGCGAACTGCGGTTCGGGGATGCGCGAGTTCGGGAGAGCGCTCGGTCGGCGATGCGTGGTGAATCCGGGCAAGGGGCCGACGGTCGCGAGAGATGGGGCTGCGCAGAGCCCCTGCGCCGGCGCGGTATTCAGGCGATCGTCAGTTGTGCTCGTGCACGGTCATACTCGGTCCTGGCGGGGTCGCATCCGAGGAAGGGTGGAGACCGTCGATGAGTCACGGCTTGGCTCGGTTGTCTCCGCGCGTCGTCGGCCGCGTGTGCTTTGTGACGACCGCCGGGTGCACCGCGGCGTCGATCATCGCGGGCGACGGTCCTCCGGTCGCCGTTCGGTTTCTCGTGCTGGCCGCGGCGTTCGTGTCGTTCGGTGGCCTGTTCGTGCGCCCGGTGAGGGACGCGGTGCTCACCAAGGGTCGCGTCGTGGCAGTCTCAGGCGCGTTGCTGCTCGTCGCGGTCGCGGTGCCGCCGGTCGGGCATGACATGTGGTCGTACGCGATGTACGGGCGCATGGTGTCGGTTCACGGCGTGAGCCCGTACACGCACGTGCCGGCCGACTACCCGAACGATCCGCTGCTGTCGTTGGTCGGATGGCGCAATACACCGTCGGTGTATGGGCCTGGGTTCGTCGCGGTCGCCGCGGTGGGTACGGCGGTGACGGGATCGTCGCCCTTGGCGAACCGGGTCTTCTTCCAGGGCATCGAGGCGTTGGCAATGGCGGGCGCGATGGTGCTGGTGTGGCGCCGGACGCGCGATCCGGCGGCGCTCGCGTTCGTGGGTCTGAACCCGGCGCTCATCGCTGCCGTGACGGACGGCCACAACGACCTGCTCGTCGGCGTTGCGGTGCTCGCCGGAGCGCTACTCGTCACCGACGAGCGACCAGTCGCGGCCGGCGTCGCCATGGCGGCGGGCGCGCTCGTGAAGATCGTCGTGCTGCTTCCGCTCGCCGGGCTCTTCGTGTGGGCGTGGGTCCGTTGGGGTCGCGTCAAGGCGTTTGTGATGGCGGGCGTCGCCGCCGGTGTCATCATCGGCGCGTACGCGTGTGCTGGAGGATGGTCCGCGCTCCAGCCGGTGCTCGATGCCGCGGGCAAGCGAACGACTCGCGCCTCGTTCTGGAACTGGCCAGGTGCCGTCGGCGTTCGACCTGGCCCTCTTCCGCTCCTGACGCTCGCGCTGATCGCTGCGGCCCTGATCGTGTTGCCGCGCCGGTCGGGCTCACCCGCGTGGGTGGCGGGCGCGGTCGTGCTCGCGTTCCTGTTGACCGCGCAGTATGTGCTGCCGTGGTATGTCGCGTGGGGGCTGCCGACGCTCGCGTTGGTGTGGCGATCCCGACTCGCGCTGCTCGCCGCGGCGCAGGCCGCCGTGCTCGCACTCTCCTACGTGCCGGTGCGCGGCACCGGCGGTGTGTGGCGCGTCTACTACGAGATCTTGGCCCCCCTCGGCTTTGTCGTGGCGCTCATCGGCCTCGTCGTGCTTGCTGCACGCGAGTCTGGACCGCGCGCGCTTGCGCCGCTGACGGGTGCGGATCGAGCAACACCGGTGCGCGAGGCGCCTGGTGGAAGTTGAAGTCCTTGACGAGGTTCCCGAGGATCTTCACGTTCTCGCGGACGGTGGGGCGCAGGTCGGGCCGTCCATCGGTATTCGGGTCGATGCGAGCGCCACCGAGGAAGTCGTCTTCGATGAACTTGACGTACGCGTCATGGCTCAGGATCTGGTGGTCGATGTAACCGCGCTTTGCGTACGGACTGATGACGAGCCCGGGCACCCGCAGGCCGTACCCGTTCTGGTCGACGACCGGAGGCTTCACGTGGTCATAGAAGCCTCCCCAGTCGTCCCACGTCAGGAAGATGGCGGTCGACTTCCAGTTTGGGCCGCGCATCACGGCGTTGATCACGTCCGTCACGTAGGCCTGGCCCGCCGCGATCGACGCGGGAGGATGCTCGCTGACGTCGCTGCTCGGGGTGACCCAGGAAACAGCCGGGAGGGTGCCGCGGCCGGCGGCGTCGACGAAGTTCTGGACGGGTTGGATGTTGGCGAGCTGCCCGTCGTTCTTCACCGTGTCGAAGTAGGGCAGCGGGTTCCAGATGCCGGGTGTCGTCGCGTTCTGCGCCTTCAGCGTGCAGGTCGCCTCGGTGCTGTCTTCGCAGTCCGGCTCCTGGCCGGCGACGATGTAATACCCCCAAGACACCTGTCGGGCGTGCAGGAGGTACGTGAGATCCGTCCACGCGTAGTCGGGTGGTGCCGCCGAAACCGACGCGGCCGCGCGTCTCCGCGATGCGACCTTGAAGTCGGGAGGGAACGCGGGGCGGTTGAGCTCGTTGGTACAGCTCTGCGGGTCGGCAGGGATGGAGCACGTCGCCGACCACTCCGACACCATGAACAGGTGCTGCGGGAGACTCCATGACGCGTTCGGCTCGAAGAGATGGTCTTGCAGGACGAACCGTCGCGCGTACGTCCAGTAGTTCGGGATCTCGCGAGCGTCGTGGTAGCCGAGCACGTCGAGTGGACCCGACGAACCACACCGCGGATCGTTCACGTCGACACATCGATGCGGGGTCGTGACGGCTTGCGCCAGGAACCCGTTCATCGCGCCGCCGTTGATGTCGGCGACGGCCGCTGGCGCGCCATGGGGCCCGCCTCCATTGATGTCGGCGGAGTTGTGGAACGGTCGATGGCAGACACCAGTTTGTGGATCGGGCAGGCACACCGTCGGTATGCCTTTGTGCATCGGGATCCCGTCCGCGCCCGGATATGTCCCGAAGTACGAATCGAACGACCGGTTCTCCTGCATGATCACCACGACGTGCTTGATCTTGTGGATCCCCGCGGTTGCCGCGCTCGACGCCCGTCCATCGTTCGTGATCGAGGCCACAACCGCAACGCCGACGAGCGCTGCGATCACAACTCGTCGCAGGCGCATCATGGCGCGGGAAGCTGCACGCAGAACACGCGAGCGTTTCGATACCGCCATACCGGCGCACAATGGGGCAGCCGCTGGCCTCGGCGACTGTGCTTGCGCCAGTCCAGCAGCCAGACCCGCCCGGTCGGCGCGGCCGTGCCGATCTTGACGACCGAAGCACCGTGGAGGGCGGCGACGTGCACGTTCTGCGCGGTCGTGCCGGCGGACACCGCCAGCGGCCACACGATCTCCGGGCGCCGGCGGGCCGGGTTCACGCCGGCGAGGTCACCCGCCCGCATCGCCGCCTCGAGGTGTCGGATCACGACGTCGGGCGTCGATCGCTGCGTGACCGCTTGCACTGCCGACGGGACGCTGACCGCGACCACCAGCACAGCCGCCACGACACCGAGCCACCCTGCGCGGCGACCGACCGCTTCGATCACGATCGCGATCGCGTAGGGCGCCCCCCACGATACGACCGTGAGCGTGCGATCGAGCAGCACCGGTGCGAACAGGCCAGCAACCGCCGCCGCCGCGACCGGCACGACGAAACAACACGTCCACACCCGCGCCATCACCCGGTCGCGTCGGCGCAGCAACAGCCCGCCCACGATGATCAACGCCACCGCGAGCACGTGCCACCCAGACACGGTGGTGGTGAGCTGACCCACCGCGGCGACGAGTCCCGAGAACGAAGTCGGAGGAATCCAGTCGGAGTGCCCACGATGTGCCTGTACGAGGAACGACGGCCCCCAGAGAAGCACCCAGCCTGCGAGGCCGATCCCGAGTGCAACCCGCCAACGCCAAGCTTCCCGATCGACCCGCAGTCCCGCGACCGCGAGAAGGCCGGCTCCGAGCAGGAACATCGAGACGTGGGTCAACAACCCCGAAACGACCAACACACCGATGATCGCCGCGTGCCAACGCTGCGGGCGGCGCAGCCAACCGTCGGTCACGACCGCGGCCGCGACCCCGATCAGCTCCAACTCCGCGTACATGCGGACGTCGCGGCCGTGCGCGATCTGAAACGCGCTGACCGCCATGAGCGCGGTCGCGATCACACCAGCCCATCCGTAGCGGCGCATCCACCACGCGAACAACGCGAGTGCAGCGATCGAGAACGTCGCCGACGGCAACCGAATCCAGAAGTCGCTCACACCCGACCCCGCGAACGGGGCGCGGATCACATAGCTCAACGGCGGATGCGAATCCGCGCTACGCAAGAAATCAAACATCGACCCGAGCGACCGTCTAGCCGTCATCGCAGTGAACGCCTCGTCGAAGCCGAGCCGCTGCGTGCCCAACCGCCAGACCCGGAAGATTGCACCGGTCGCGACGATCACAACCAGTGCGACGCTGCGGGCGCGAACGCCAGCAGTCGGCAACGTCGTCGCCGCCGGCGGAACGGGCCGCGACCGGGTGATGACTCCCGACCCGACGCCTACCACAACTCGAACGTGACACAGTCGCGTTGAACGAATCCTGAACGCACCGCGTCCACGTTCCCGCGCAGTTCCCGCCGTCCGTACATCTTCCCTGCGGCCTCGCACGGACGTTCTTCTGCGCTCGTGAGGCAGTCGACGTCAGCGGCCTATGCTCCACCGCGTAACTCAGACCGTTGGCCCCCCACCCAACACGACCGCCACCCGGTTCTCGCCCTCGACGTCCGAAAGCCACCCGTCGAGCGCCGACCGACCAGACATCTCCGGCCTGACTACCCTTCGAAGCCTGCACCGCACTTGAACAAGGCGGTCCGGGTGATCGCTACACGGGCGGCGCGTGCGGCTACTCCACCAGCGCGCGACGCAACCGCGGTGAGACGTTGCTTGGCCTGGAAGATCAACGGGGACGGATCGCGCAACGACGCGACCGCCCACGCCTGTATCCCGACGAGGGACGACACCCAGGACCAGAACGTGAGATCTCCTGATCGGCGTCCCGCGAGGAAGGCCTGGATATCGCGGGCTTCGTCGACGTATCTCACTCCGTCGCGGAACTCAGTCACCGGTGCTGGACCGTCGCCGGTGAGGTACTGATAGCTGATCCACGGGAAGTCGACACCAGCGCTGACCGCGAGCTGGTTGAAGCCCGCGGTGCGCGGGTTGATCTCGATCAGGCGAAAGATGCCGTCACGGGCATCGCGTTTGAACTCGACGTTCACCACACCGCGGTACTCGAAGGCGCGCAACAAGCGTCGGGAGAGTTCGGCGACCTCGAGGATGTGTTCGGATCGCACCAGGCTCCCGTCGCCAATCCCGGCGGGATACTGACGCAACTTCCGCGCAGTGATCCAACAGTTCTCGCTGCCGGCTTCGTCCCAGAACCCCAGGTAAAAGCACAGCGAAGTGTCGGGTCCTGGAATCAACTCTTGGACGAGGAACGGGTTGTCCGGCGTCGCGTACCGGTCGAACGCTCTCACCAAATCAGCGGGATTCTCGACGACAAGCAGTTTGCGATTGTGCTCGATCACCGCGCGACCCGGCAGGGAACGGTGCGGCTTGAGGACACAGGGATACGGCATGCACGCGGCGACGCGCACGATGTCCTCGTGTGTCACCGGGAACTCGCTGCGAGGGATCGGAATGCCCACGGCCCGCGCCCGCCGATACTGCAAGCCCTTGTCGACGATCGCCTCGACTGTCTGCGTCGACGGAACACGGAACCGGTACCAGCCCGCAAGCGTCGCTGCCTGACGAGCAACGAGCGACGTCAGCGTGTCATTGATCGGAATGAGTACAGCAGGTTTCGAGAGCTGCGGACCAACGCGCTCGAGGAGATCGACCCAATCGCCCGGATGTTGCGACGGTCCCCGGAGAACGACGGAACGCACAAACCGAGAACGGCCAGCCACCCCCTCCTCACCGTCGACGAGCAACACCGGAACCCCGCGCCGCCCGAGGCTTCGGGCGACGCTCAACCCATTCGGACCCCCACCCAGAACAACAGCAACCGGAAGCGCGCCACCGCCCTTGCTCTCGAGCCAACCCTCGAGCGAGTTCACACCCAATCCGACACGGCCTTGGCTGAACGCTCCTTGAAGACGGTTCGCGTGGGCACTCCACAGTCAGGCACGGCGCGACGATGACACGTGCGACAAGTGGTGCTGCCCCGCAAAGGCAGATCGAACGCCGCGCGTCGCGAGGTCGAACACCGACCCGCGTTCCGCAAACAGGTGAAGAGGCGCACCGGCTGCGACATGGTGCGGACACGGGATCTTCGCCACAACCTCGTCAAGATCGCCAGCCTCGCCCCATGATCAAGAACCGGCAACCCCAAGTACGGTTCCGCGGAACCGCCCCCACCCCTCGATCACTCCCCAGAGTTCTTCAGGGCGAAGTGATTCGTGCCGCGTCTGGCCGGCTCAAGGCGAGCGGCACGATCACGGATGCGGAGTTCAAGCAGGCCAAGGTCCACGTTGCCCGGACTGCCCAGGATAAGGGGAGCGGAGCTTCAGGGAGCGAGTTTGATGCCCGCGACGGAAGTGGCATCAGATACCCTACGGGGGTAGAGTGACAGCCGTCGGCACGACCCGTCTGGATGAGGAGCCCACGGTGACAACGCAGACCTTTGTGGTGGAAGGCATGACGTGCGGCCACTGTGTCAGCTCCGTCACCGAGGAAGTCTCACGGGTCTCCGGCGTGCGAGAGGTGCGAATCGACCTCACGACCGGCGCCGTCACCGTGGAAAGCGATGCACCGCTCGAAGACGCGGATGTGGTCGCGGCGATCGACGAGGCCGGCTACATGGTGGTCGGATGAACGTTCCCGCGACGCACGCACAATCCGATCAGTCGAACGAGTTGGATCTCGAGATCAGCGGTATGACCTGCGCTTCGTGTGCGGTGCGGATCGAGAATCGTCTCAACCGGCTCGATGGTGTGACGGCCACGGTGAATTACGCGACCGAGCGCGCTCATGTCGCATACCCAACCGGCCTCACGGCTGACGAACTGATCGACGTGGTGGAGGCGTCCGGTTATTCGGCTCATGTCCCGAACGCGGACGGCTCCGCCGATGAAGACGAGAGAACTGATGCGGGACGCGACGATGATGCGGCGACGCAGTCGTTGCGTACGAGACTCGTCGTCTCCGCGCTCTTGACCGCCCCCGTGGTCGTGCTCGCCATGGTTCCCGCGCTGCAGTTCCGCAACTGGCAGTGGCTGAGCTTTGCGCTCGCAGCCCCCGTTGTCGTCTGGGGTGGCGCTCCGTTCCATCGTGCGGCATGGGCGAATCTTCGTCACGGGACCGCCACGATGGACACGCTGATCTCGGTGGGAACGTTGGCCGCGTTCGGCTGGTCGGTGTACGCCCTCTTCTGGGGCGACGCCGGCATGCCCGGCATGAAGATGACGTTCAGCTTGGAGGCCGCCGGAAGCACCGGGCACGACGAGATCTATCTCGAGGTCGCGTCGGCGGTGATCGTGTTCATCCTCGCCGGGCGCTATTTCGAGGCGCGTGCGAAGCGGCGCGCGGGGGCGGCGTTGCGCGCGCTGCTCGAGCTGGGAGCCAAGGACGTTGCGTTACTGCGTGACGGAGCCGAGATTCGGGTTCCGATCGGCGACCTGCGGGTCGACGACCGTTTCGTCGTGCGTCCGGGCGAGAAGATCGCGACGGACGGGATCGTCGAAGACGGGCGCTCGGCGATCGATGCGTCGCTGCTGACCGGTGAATCGGTGCCGGTGGAGGTCGTTCCGGGCGATGCGGTGGCGGGCGCGACCGTGAACGCGGGAGGCCGCCTGGTCGTGCGAGCGACTCGGATCGGCGCCGACACCGAGCTCGCGCAGATCGCACGACTCGTCACCGAGGCCCAGTCGGGAAAGGCGCCCGTACAGCGACTCGCGGACCGCGTGTCGGCCGTGTTCGTCCCGGTCGTCATCGTGCTCGCGCTCGCCACGCTCGGCTTCTGGCTCGCCGCTGGTGAGTCCACGACCGCCGCCTTCACCGCCGCAGTCGCAGTCTTGATCATCGCGTGCCCGTGCGCGCTCGGGCTCGCCACTCCCACTGCCTTGCTCGTCGGAACTGGCCGCGGCGCACAGCTCGGGATCCTGATCAAAGGCCCCGAGGTCCTCGAGTCGACGAGAGCAGTGGACACTGTCGTGCTCGACAAGACCGGCACCGTGACCACCGGCAAGATGGCCCTCGTCGACGTGGTCGGCGAACCCGGCGTCGACTCCGACGAGCTCGTGCGGCTCGTCGGTTCGCTCGAGCACGCGTCGGAGCATCCGATCGCGCGCGCCATCGCCGCTGCCGCGAGCGAACGCGCTGGCGGACTCGCGCCCGTCGAGGACTTCGCGAATCGTGAGGGATTTGGCGTGCAAGGCATGGTCGAGGGGCACGCGGTCATCGCCGGCCGTGAGCGGTTGCTCGCAGACTGGGCGATCCACCTGTCGCCCGAGCTCACCGCGGCGAAGGAATCGGCCGAAGCGCTCGGACGCACCGCGGTGCTCGCCGCGTGGGACGGCCGAGCCCGCGGCCTCTTCGTCGTCGCCGACACCGTCAAAGCGACGAGCGCGGAGGCCATCACCGAGCTACGCGGACTCGGGGTGACTCCCATCCTCCTGACGGGGGACAACGGCCGAGCCGCGCAGGCGGTCGCGTCCCAGATCGGGATCGACACGGTGATCGCCGAGGTGCTGCCGGTCGACAAGGTCGATGTCGTGCGCCGCCTCCAGGCAGAAGGCAAGGTCGTCGCCATGATCGGCGACGGGGTCAACGACGCCGCCGCGCTCGCGCAGGCGGACCTCGGCATCGCGATGGGCACCGGTACCGACGTTGCGATCGAAGCGAGTGACCTCACCCTGGTCCGCGGCGACTTGCGGGTCGCGGTCGATGCGATCCGCCTGTCGCGTCGAACGCTTGCGACGATCAAGGGGAACTTGTTCTGGGCATTCGCGTACAACGTCGCCGCGTTGCCGCTCGCGGCCGCGGGACTGTTGAGCCCACTCATCGCGGGTGCCGCGATGGCGATGTCGAGCGTGTTCGTCGTCTCGAACAGCCTCCGACTCCGCCGGTTCCGTGCCACCTCGACGCACGTCTGATCTCGTCTCGCTCGATCCACTCGGAGGTGTCATGCGCGGCTACACGATGAACAAGGACGACTACCTCAAGCGTCTCCGCCGTATCGAAGGACAAGTCCGTGGCTTGCAGCGGTTGGTCGACGAAGACACGTACTGCATCGACATCCTCACGCAGATCAGCGCAGTCACGAAGGCGCTGCAGAGCGTGGCCGTCGGTCTCCTCGACGAGCACGTGCGCCATTGTGTGCGCGACGCCGCCGCTGACGATTCGCAGCAAGCTGACGCGATGATCGAAGAGGCCATCAACGCCATCGAGCGTTTGATCAAGACCTGATGCGCGGCGCGGTCCGGCAGGTGCGCAGTAGGGAGGTCACACCATCGCTTCGATGAGGTGAGGGCCGGGCTCTGCGATCGCACGCTCCAGCGCAGATGTGAAGTCCTCGGCGGTCGTGGCTCTCACCGCGTCGACGCCCATGCCCCTCGCCAGCTGCGTGAAGTCGAGATCGGGACGAGAGAGGTCGAGCATGTCGAGCGCCTTCGGGCCGGGGTTGGCGCCGACGCGCTGGAGCTCCATGTTGAGGATGGCGTAGGAGCGGTTGTTGAAGATCACCGTCGTGACGTCGAGGTGCTCCCGCGCCATCGTCCAGAGCGACTGGATCGTGTACATCGCGCTGCCGTCGGCCTGAAGGTCGATCACCGCGCGATCCGGCACGGCGACGGCGGCACCCACGGCCAGGGGGAGGCCGATGCCGATGGCGCCACCGGTGAGCGTGAGCCAGTCGTGCTTGGGTGCACCTGCTGTCGCGCCCGGCGCCCAGATGCCGGACGTCGCAGCCTCGTCGACGACCACCGCGCCCTCGGGGAGCAGCGCACCGACGGCGAACGCGACGGTCTCCGCGGTGAGCGCGCCGGTCGGGCGGCTCGGCCTGCCCGCGGGCGCGAGCAACGGATCGACGTCGGCCGCCAGGATGTCTGCGAGGTGGGCGAGCGCGCCCGAGGCATCGTCGGCCGCGGTTGCGAGCACGTGCACCGCGCAGCCTTCCGGCACGAGATCGCTGGCCTTCCCGGGATAGGCGAAGAACGACACCGGGGACTTGGCGTCGACGAGGATCAGGTGTCGCGTCCCCTCGAGCTGCGCGACCGCGAACTCCGACAGGTACTGCAGCCGGTCGATCGCGGGGACGCCCGCGCCGCGCGCCAGGCGGGTCGGGAACGTCTCGGTGAGCATGCGTGCACCGGTTGCCGACGAGATGCGGCTGGCGCCGCGCAGGGCGCCCTCGCGGTTGGCCCCGCCTCCGAGCAGCAGCACGCACGGTTCGCCCGACACGAGCACGTTCGCGACCTGCTCGACGACGTCGTCGGCAACCGTTGCGCCCGCCGAGGGTGGCGGCGGTGATGCGGGCGATGCACCGTCGCCCCACGACACGTCGGCCGGGAGTATGAGCGTCGAGATCTGCCGGGGTGGGCCCATCGCGGCGGCGACGGCCTCGACCGCCGCGAGCGAGAGGTCCTCGGTTCGCGTCGGTCGCCGGACCCAGCCCGAGTACGTCGACGCCGCGGCCTCGATGTCGGACTCCAGCGGGGCGTCGAACTGCGTGTGGTACGTCGCATGGTCCCCGACGATGTTGATCATCGGCACCCTCGCCCGCCGGGCGTTGTGCAGGTTGGCCATCCCGTTGGCCATGCCCGGCCCGAGGTGCAGCAGCGTCGCAGCCGGCCGGTCCGCCATCCGCGCGTAGCCGTCGGCAGCGCCGGTGCACACGCCCTCGAACAAGCCGAGGATCGTGCGCATGCCCGGTACGTCGTCGACCGCGGCGACGAAGTGCATCTCCGAGGTGCCGGGATTGGTGAAGCAGACGTCGACGCCGGCGTCGACCAGTGTGCGGATCAGCGCGTGCGCACCGTTCATCAGAGGAGCGTCCCCGGGTTGAGGATGCCGTTGGGGTCGAAGGCCGCCTTGATGCGACGCATGAGCTCGATCTTCACCGGGTCCTCCAGGGCGAGGAAGTGCTTCCGCTTGGTCACGCCGATGCCGTGCTCGCCCGAGATCACGCCGCCGAGCGCCATGCCCGCCTCGAACAGCGACCGGAGCAGGGCGCGGCGCTCCTCGGGATCGGGCTTGTAGATCGACAGGTGCACGTTGCCGTCGCCCGCGTGCCCGCAGCCGGCGACGAACGCGCTGCGCTCGTCGGCGATCTCCTTGACGCGCACCATGAATTCACAGATCGACGCGCGCGGCACGACGATGTCGATGATGTCGTCGGCGCCGGTCTCCTTCGCCAGCCAGAACGCCTTCTCGCGCGCCGCGATCAGCTTCGGCCCGGCGGCGCCCGGCAGCACGTAGACGTCGATGGCGCCGAGCTCGCTCATGTGCTCGGCGAGCGCCTGCACGTCCTCGTCGAGCCTCGACTCGTGTTGGTTCTCCATCACCACGACGAGGTAGGCGAGGGCCTCCGCCTGCACCGGCTCGGGGACGCCGAGCCCGAGGTCGAAACGCTGCGTCATGGCGCTCATCGTGAGCACGTCGATGTACTCCAGGATGAGCGGGCCGATGCCGCTCGCGACGATGCGCGGCACTGCGTGCATCACCTCGTCGAGCGTGCGGAACGGCGCGAGCACGGTCGCGTTGTACGACGAGCGTGGGTACAGCCGCAGCGTCACCTCGGTGACGAGCGCGAGCGTCCCCTCCGAACCGACGATCAGCTGGGTGAGGTCGTAGCCGGTCGAGCCCTTCACGAACTTGCCGCCCGTGCGGATCACATCACCGGTCGGCAGTGCCGCTTCGAGCCCGAGCACCTGGTGGCGGGTGACCCCGTACTTCACCGCGCGCATGCCGCCCGCGTTGGTGGCCACGTTGCCGCCGAGGCTGGCGCTGTACTCGCCCGGATACACGGGATAGGTCAGCGAGTGCTTGCCCGTGATCTCGTCGAGCTCGGCGAGCGTCACGCCCGGCTCGACGATCGCGACCTGGTTCTCCTCGTCGATCTCGACGCGCTTCATGCGCTCGAACGACACGACGACGCCGCCGGCGACGGGAATCGCCGCGCCCGACAGGCCGGTGCCGGATCCGCGCGCCGTCACCGGGACCATGTGCTCGTGACAGACCTCGAGGATCGAGGCGACCTCGTCGGTCGTCACCGGCAGCAGCACCGCGATCGGCGCCTGCGGGACACCACCGAGGGCCTCGTCATGCGCGTAGTCGTCGTTGGCGTCGCCGGCGAGGATGCGATCCGCCGGCAGCACGTCATCGAACAACGCCGGGATGCCGTCGGCCCTGATCGGCTCTTCGCGCACCTGCCGACGCTACGTCACACGGCCCGGCAAGGGCCGGGCAGCTCCTCGGAGCCGCCCAGCGGGTGGTCGGCTCCAGGATCAGAGGTACGCGCGGGGGTGGAACTTCCATTCGGGCTCTTCGGGATGCAGCCGCCGGCCGGTGATCTCGAAAGGTTGCACGACGAGCCACGCATCTCGGTCGGCCAACCACGGTTCGGGGTCGAAGCGCTCCTCGACCGCGATGCGATCGACGTGGTGGAGCTCCCCGCGGACGAGAACGGACCAGCCCTGTCGGTGCGACGGATCGGTGCCGTCGATCTCGAAGGCGACGGTCATTGAGGAGCGGTCGATCACGTTGCCGGGTCGCGTCCGGAGGGCAATCCAGGTTCCTGGCGTCGTTCCCTGGCTCTCGATGAGCCGGTAGTTGACGGGCAACACGACAGGCTGGTCGTCGACGACGAACGCGATGCGCCCGACGACGTTCTCTCGCAGCAAGCGCATGCACTCTTCAGTCGAGAGCGTTTCGAGCCAAGCCTCAGTCATCGGGAGCCCTCGGAGGTCCTTTCAGCGGAGCGCCAGCCTATTGCTCGACCGGCGTGGGTGAGGGCGTCTCAGATCGACGCCGACAGGAGGAGCATCGGGATCTGGCTGTGTTCGAGCACATGGCGCACGAACAGAGCCCGTCCGGGCGCGAGATTTCGTGACCAGGCGAGCACGATGAGATCGGCATCCAACGCGGCAGCGGTCGAGAGAACTTCTTCAGCCGGTGTCCCGACGCGAAACTCCAAGCGTGTGCACCCGCTTCCGTAGCACGCGAGGAACTCCTCGGCGAACGCGGCGGTCTCGTGCTGAACCTGATCGGAGAATCGTGGCAACTCGTCCTCGCCGAAGACGTGCACTGCGACGACCTCGAGCGCTCCCCGTTCAGCGAGCGCGTGAATCGGTTCGGTGCCCTTCGAATTCGACGGCGTCCCTTCGAGCGCTAGGAGAACCCGGCGCATTGCCGGCTGCACCCGGGCGTCGGGCGGAACGACGACAACCGGCTTCTCGCAACGGGTGATCAGATCCCAGGTCACGTGACCTGCAGGTCGTCGTCCCTTCGGTCGCCCACGGGCGCCGATGACGATCGCGACGATCGCCGGTTCATGGCTGAGTTCCACGAGTCGTGTCGCGACGTCACCGTCGCCCAGCGTTCGCAGGTGGACCTGCGCGGCGTCCGCGGCGGCGCGGGCGGTGTTCCCGCCGTCCTCGGCCACCTGCACTGCCTCGACCGTCGCGTCCCAGAGCGGAGCCAGGGCAGCGGCGGCGGCGAGCACTGGTCGGGCAGCAGCGGAATCATCGATTGCGGCAAGGACGGTGCTCATGGTGTGACCTCCCATCCGGACTTCTCTCTGCGGAGCCGAGTGCCACGTTCTCCTGGTTCGACCTGCGTGTCGCCGACGCGAACCTTGACCGCGCCGTCGGACCACACGATGACATGGTCGTGCTCGCGTCGCACACGTACCGGGTGTCCGCGAAACTGCACGCGCAGGTCGAGTGCGGACCACGCCGAAGGGAGGCGTGGTTGCATGCACAACACCCCGTCACGGCCCGGACGCAAGCCCGCGTATCCGAGCGCGAGCGCTTGCCACACGCTCCCCATGGCGGCGAGGTGAACTCCGGCGGCAGTCGTCTCGGTCAGGTCATCGAGGTCGATGCGCGCCGCAATGTCGAGTGCCTCGAGCGCGCGTTCGTCGTCGCGAGCACGCGCGAACAACGCCGCGTGGATTCCGGGCGAGAGCGAACTGCCGTGAGCGGTTCGCGGCTCGTAGTAGCGCAGGTTCGGCACCAGCGATTCTGGGGCCACCTCGTCGGGGACCAGGTGGTGCAGCATGAGCACGTCCGCTTGCTTGATGACCTGTGCGCTGCGGACGCGGTCGCGCCCGAGCAGCAGGTCGGCCGCAACCGGGCGGCGCGGTGCCACGTCGCCGATCAGCAGCGGTTCGAGTGCGTAGAACCCGGCGAACTGCTCGTACACGCCGGTCTCGGGGTCGTAGCCGTCGACGAGGGCGTCGGCGAGCTCGAGCCAGCGATCGCGCTCTTCCGTGGCGTCGTCGGGGAGCACCTCGGCGGCTCGGCGCAGGTTCCACCGTGCCATCACGTTGGTGAACGCGTTGTCGTCAACCGCCTCGTGATATTCGTCGGGACCGATGACGCCCAGGATGTGTGCCGAGCCGCCGTGTTCCACGCGGATGCGAGATGCCCAGTAGCGCGCGGTCTCGACGAGAAGCTCACGGCCGGCACCGTGCGCGAACTCTTGGTCATCGGTCCAGTCGAGGTACCACGAGGTCGCCCACGCGACGTCGGCGACGATGTGGTCTTCGAGCACGCCGGTTCGGATCGCGAAGGTGTTACCGGCGCGGTCGCGCGCCGATGGGGGAGTCACGTCGCGTCCGCTGCGCGCCGATTCCCACGGAAACCGCGCGCCGTCCCGGTTTTCCTCGCACGCGGCGGCGCGTGCCGCGGGCAGCCGCCGCGCGCGGTACTCGAGCATGGCCCGCGCGACGGCCGGTCGGGTGGCGACGAGGAACGGGAGCACGAACACGTCGGCGTCCCAGAACACATGGCCGCGGTACCCGGTGCCGGTCAGGCCGCGTGCGCCAACCGCAGCCTCATCTCCCGAGGCTGCGGCACCGTGGAGGTGGTAGAGCGCGAACCTCACTGCGTGCTGCAGACGGTCGTCGCCGACGATCTCGATGTCAGAGTGTTCCCAACGCTCGGCCCATCGGGCCCGGTGCTCGACGAGGCATTCCTCGAAGCCGCGGCCGCGTTGCGCGTCGACCGAGGTCAGGGCGCGCTCCAATGTGGGCACGCCCTCGGTTGCAGTGTCGAACGCGACGAACCGGTCGACGTGCAGCGTCGAGGGGGGCGTGAATTCCACGTCTTGTCGCGCGGCCGCCACGATGCCTCCGTGTGTGCCCGATGCGCTCATCCACGTTCCGTCGTCGAGCCGCCCCACCCCGACGTGCGGGCTGCGGTCGCCGAATGGCTCGAGCGCCGACGCCGCGATGCCCGTGGCGTTCAGGCGGAGCACCCCGAGCGGCGACGGGCCTTCCGCGATGAAGCGGACGCCGCGGACACGAACCGGGCCGGTCAATTCCTCGTGCAACATGCCGGTGTGGAGGTCGAGCACGCGGCGGAGCGCCGGCTCGTCCGGAAGGTCTGCGATCAGCGAGTGCCACGAAGGGGCCGCGAGCAGCGAGGTCTCGGGTCCTTCGCCGTCGTAGACGCCCGCGGCGAGGACGCGCGGGGCTGCGGCTCGGTGGGAGAGCAACGGCGCGCCATTCGTCGCGACGCGCCCGTCGCCCAGTGTCAACCGGGCCTCGTGTGCGCGTTCGCGCCGGAAATCGAGCCCGTCGACGACGACCGTCCACGCGGCTTGCTCGTCGAGACGCGGCGGCTCCCTCGTCGAGCGCAAGGCGAGTTGCTCGCGCAGCAGCTCGATGAACGCGCGGGGCCCGCCGGGGATGTGGCGCACGCCGTCGGGCACGCCCGACGGCTCTCGGCCGACGGAGACCGCGGTCGCGTCGTGCGCATCGGGCACGAGCATGAGCGAGTCGCTGCCGGGCAAGCCGCCGAGGTCGCCGAATTCGTCGCCGCCCAAGAGTACGAGGCTCGGCCCGATGCCCCGCGACCACAGGTCGCGCAGCAGCCAGTCCGCGGAGTCCGACTTGTCGGTGAGCCCGATCTCGACGTGCTTGGCGTCGCTGGTGACGCGGGGATCAGGGAGCCCCGCGTCGAACGCGGCCCGCGTCGCGATGTCGACGACCTCGAGGAGGCCCGAGATCCCTGCGTCGCGGATACGTTCCTGGACTGCCTCGAGCAGCTCGTCGATGCGAGCCTTGGGAGGGTCGGACCACTCGGGCACCGGGATGACGTCGATCTTCCGACGGTTCAGGCGCGTCGAGACGATCTGTGCCGTGAGCCCGCGCTCGGCGAGACGTGCCACCGCGAGGTCAGCCGCCCGATCGAGTGCCGACTCCTCGACGGTCGTTGCCTCTCTCCGGTCGAGCAGGCGGGGTCCCGATTCGTCGACGGCGAATGTCTCCGAGCCTCGGTTCAAGGCGAACAGGAGCCGCCCCGGCCCGCGCGGTCGGGCCCGGAGCTGGCCGTCCACGTTCCCGACATGGGTGCCGCTCACGATCGCGACGTAGACGCCGCACGCGCACAGTGCCTCGATGAGCTCGCGCACGTCGTCGGCGTCGGTGGCGCGATCGGGGACCGCCGTACCGTCCCAGTCGAAGATCACTGCCTCGAAGCGCACTCGAAGGTGGGTGGGTGTCATCGGCAGCTGCTCTTCGTCAGTCGGGTGGTCCATGTCCCGTCGGGTCGCTCACCGCTGCCTCCGAGGTGCCGAGCTTCCGCAGGTACCACGTGAACCTAGGCGGTCGGCTGTCCCGGGCCCTCGCTCGCCACCGGGAGTGGGAAAGCTTGACGCGCCGGGAACACGATCTTCACCAGCGACACTGTGGCGCGACGCCGAGGCGCCGCAGCACCACCGAGGCCGGGCAGGCACCGATGGTCACGTAGAGCCACTGGTTGATGCCGACGAACGCCGTCAGCAGCAAGAACCATGGGCTCACGAGTGCAACGAGCAGGACGCTCAGCAGCGTCATGGTCCCGGCGAGCGCGAACAGGATCCGTTCGAGCGGCCGCCTGTCTGAAGTCGCCTGCGTCGGACGGGTGGTCGGGGCCGGGCCCGACGGGTTGGTTGGTGACTGCGTCGCCACGATTGGCTCTCTTTCGTTTGTGGGGTGGTGTGGGTGTGGTGAATCAGGCGACGTCGATGACGCCCATCATGCCGAGGTCCTCATGATCGAGGATGTGGCAGTGGTAGACGGTGCGGCCCGCGATGTCGGTCACCGGAATTCGGATGGTGACGGACTCGCCCGCCGGCACGTTCACCGTGTCCTTCCAACCCGGCCTGACCGGCGCGCCGTCCGTGCGTGCGACAACTTGGAACGGCCACACGTGGAGGTGGAAGGGGTGATCCATCGTCGACGTGTTGGTGAGCGTCCATTCCTGCACGCTGCCGAGCTTCGCGGTGATGTTCGTGCGCGCGGGATCGAACGTCTTCCCGTCGATGGTGAAGCTCCGTCCCATCCCCCCGCTGCCCATCCCGCCGCCCCCCATGCCCATCGCGAGCACGACGTTCCGGTGGGCGGTCGGCTGCGGGAGCGCGAGCGATGCCGCGGGCGCAACCTGGGACGGCAGCGCGGCAGCTGACGCGGTCCCCGTGGTGGTCATCGTCGCGATGAGCGTCCGCCGCGACGACCCCGAGCTTCCGCCCATCCCCCTCCCCGTGCTCCCACGGTCGTACGGCAGCGAGCGCAGCTGGTGACTGCCGGCTGCGCTCGGGCGCGACGAGCAGCTCCACCCGCTCGCCCGGCGCGAGCAGCACCTCGGAGACCTCGTCGGGAGCGGTGAGGCGCCCGCCGTCGGTGCCGATCACCGCGAGCGGGTGCCCGTCGAGTGACAGCCGGTAGTAGCGCGACGGGCTCGCGTTGAGCACGCGCCAGTGCTCCAACGTCCCTGATTGCGCGGCGATCGTGGGGGCGACGACACCGTTCACGACCACGACGTCGCCCTCGCGGCCGCGCATCTTCTCCATCGACGACACGTCCAACACGTTCGCCGAGCTGCCGATCGCGGGGTCGCTCAGCACGAGCACACGCTCGTTGGCCGCGGCGAGCTCGGGAAGCTGATCGAGCGCGTCCTCGACGATGATGGCTCCGGCGAGACCGCCGAACACCTGTGGCGCCACCATCTCGTGCATGTGCGGGTGGTACCAGAACGTGCCGCTGCGATGGTCGGCCGGGATCTCGTACACGTACGTGTGGCGCCCGCCGCTCGGGACGGAGATGAACACGTTGTCGGCCTGTCCCGACGGCGACACGTGCAGTCCGTGGGTGTGCAAGTTGGTCGCCTCGCCCAGGCGGTTCTCGAGCGTGATCGTCAGCACGTCACCCGGCCGCACCCGCAGTGTCGGGCCGGGAGTCGAGCCGTTGTAGGTGTAGGCGAAACGCTTCCCGGCGCCGAAGGCGACCATCGACGGCGCGGCCACGAGTCGCACGTCGAGCCGGCCACCCGTGCTGGTGAGCGTGTTGGGCTGCGAGAAGGCTGCACCCCCGCTCGGGATCGTCGCGGCGGGGAGCGCCGCGGCGATCCCGTCGCCCAGCGACGCGACGGTGCCGACCGCGAGTGCACCGCCCAAGACCCCGAGGAACTGTCGCCGTGATGGGGATGCGTCCACGGAGCCAGTATACCCCCCTGGGTATCCGTCGCCAAGTGTGCTATACCTGGGGGGGTATCAAGGAAGGCCGGGAGAAGGAGCCAACGGTGAAGGTCGAGTCGACGGAGTTGTCATCCGGGGAGCACCAGCCGTCGGAGCCGCCCGACGAGCGCGCGCTGTTCTCTCGCCTCGCTGCGTTCATGGCCCGGCACCGCCGGTCGGTGATCGTCACGTGGCTGGTGGTTGCCTTCGCCGCCGCGCCGCTCGCGCTCACCTTGTCGGGCGCGTTGTCCGGTGCGGGATGGGAGGCGCAGGGCTCGATGGCACAGCAGGTGCGTGACGAGCTCCGCCGCGACTTCGCGGCTCTGGGTGCGGAGAACCCGATCGTCGTGTACCACCAGGCCACGCCGATCGCGTCGGACCCGAGTGGGCTCGACTCACTCGTCGCGAAGTTGCAGCACGCGCCGCGCACCAAGCTGGTCGTGGATCCGCTCGCGATGCCTGCTGAAGCGGGATTGATCTCGCGCGACGGTCGCACGGCGCTGATCCCCGTTGCCCAGGCAGTGAGCTCGGACGCGCAACGGCCGATCGCCGCCGGTGAGCTCGGGAGCTACGTCGACGGGTTGTCGCTCGCGTCGGGCGCGCAGGCGAAGGTCACCGGTGAGTGGCCCGTGTGGAGCGACTTCAACAAGGTGAACGCGGAGGCGCTGCACAAAGCGGAGCTCCTGAGCGGGCTCCCGACGCTCATCCTGCTCTTCCTCGCGTTCGGGGCGATGATCGCCGCCGGCCTCCCGCTCCTCCTCGCGCTCGCCGGGATCGCGGTGGGCTTCGCGGTCTTGCACATGCTCTCGTGGATCACGCCGATGTCGGTGTGGTCGATGAACTTCTCGATGATGATCGGGCTCGCGGTCGGCATCGACTACAGCCTCTTCATCGTCAGTCGCTACCGCGAGGAACGCGTGGAGGGGAAGGACGCGATCCGCGCGATCGAGAACACGATGTCGACCGCGGGCAAGGCCGTCTTCCTGTCTGCGCTCACCGTCGTGCTGTCGCTCGCCGCCGTGTTCCTCGTGCCGGTGATGGTGTTCCGCTCGATGGCCCTCGGCATGATCCTGTCGGTCGTCGCGGTCGCACTTGCCGCGCTCACGCTCTTGCCCGCGGTGCTCGTCGCGCTCGGGGACAAGGTCCTCGTGACGCGGGGCAAGCAGGATCCCGACATCGTCGCCGAGAGCCGCTGGGCCCGCTGGACCGGCGTTGCGCTCCGCCGTCCCGGTGCCGTGCTCGCGATCGGGCTCGTGCTGCTCGGCGTGCTCGTGCTGCCGGCGCTCGGCATGCGCCTCGGGATGCCGGGGGCACGGGTCGT
Source organism: uncultured Actinomycetes bacterium (assembly GCA_963721435.1). Lineage (GTDB taxonomy): Bacteria > Actinomycetota > Acidimicrobiia > IMCC26256 > DASPTH01 > CAVRJC01. Next base: position 87,433 of record CAVRJC010000010.1, on the reverse strand, counting down.
CGACACCGGCCGTACCAGCCGCGACGGCTACGAGCTCGTCGTGAAGGCATTCGGGCCCGGCGCCGCCGCGCCCGCGTTCATCACCGTCCCCGCGGCCGACGCGAGCACGGTCGTGAAGGTTGCCGCCGCTGATCCCAACGTCGTCGACGCTCGGGTGGTCACCGAACCTGCCGCGACGGGTCGCGTCGTGGTGCGCGTCACCCCGAAGACCGCGGTCGACAACGCCGCGACCGCGTCGATGGTCGATCGGCTCCGTACCGAGCTCGATGCCGCGATACCCGCGGCGAAGGTGGGAGGCCCCGCGGCACAGAACGCAGACTTGACCAGCGTCCTCACGAGTCGCGCGCCGTACGCGATCGGGGTGATCCTGATCGTCGCGTTCGTGCTGCTCCTCGTCGTGTTCCGCAGCCTCGTGGTCGCGCTGTTCTCGATCGTCATGAACCTGCTCACGGTGGGAGCCGCGTTCGGGTTCGCGACTGTCGTGTTCCAACACGGAGTCGGTGCGGGCCTGCTCGGCATCCAGCATCAAGGCTTCGTCGACGCGTGGGCGCCGCTGTTCTTCTTCGCGCTCCTGTTCGGATTGTCGATGGACTACCAGCTGTTCCTGCTCGCCGCGATCCGGGAGCGTTACCAGGCGACCGGCGAGACGAAACGCGCGATCAAAGAGGGCATTGCCCGTACCGGCCGACCGATCACCAACGCCGCGCTCATCATGATCGTCGTGTTCATCGCCTTCGGTGTGACCGGTCCGATCCCCCCGACCGAGCTCGGCGTGACGCTGGCCATGGCCGTACTGCTCGACGCCACCGTGGTGCGGGTGATGCTCGTCCCCGCGACCATGGCGTTGCTCGGCGAACGCAACTGGTACGTGCCGAAGTGGCTCGACCGCTTGCTGCCCGACGTGCACTTCAGTCACTGAGGAGCGGCCCGTTCAGGCAATACCCTGAGGGGTACCTCGGCGCCCGAGGACGAGCAGGAGGAAGCATGGAGATCAGCCCGGACGTGATGGAGGAGCTGCAGCGACGGCTTCGGCGTGTCGAGGGCCAAGTACGCGGGATCCAGAACATGCTCACCGAGGAGCGTGAGTGCCGGGACGTGATCACGCAGATCGCCGCGGCGTCGCGGGCGCTCGAACAAGTCGGCTTTCGCCTGCTGGCTTCGGGCCTCACGTCGTGTCTCCAGGACCCCGAGAAGTCCGAGGCCGAGGGGTACCCGGTCGCCGAGGTCGAGCGGCTCTTCCTCAAGCTTTCCTGACCCGGCGCGATCGGGTGGGCGATCTGAGGTCGTCCACCCGGCGCCTCAGGACGACGCGTTCGGCTCGTCCTGGCGGGCCAGCCACTCGTCGTGGCGCTCGTAGTGACTGATCTCGCGCGACACCCAGATCCCGTGCGCGCTCGCGAGCCGCGCCCCGCTCGAGGCGAGCGTCATCTCCGCCCGCATCAGGAGCCGGCGCCCTTCGTACTCGCCACGCGTGCCGAGGATGTGGACGTCGCGTTCGATCGGGACCGGTTTGGCGAAGTCGACCGTCAGCGACGCGGTGACGTGGAGCTGGCCGTGCAACACCGAGAGCTGCCCGAGGAAGTCATCGAACACCGCGGCGATCCAGCCGCCGTGCGCGACCTCGGGCGCGCCGGCGAAGGTCGACGGGCAGGCGGCGACCGCGAGGAGCGACTCGGGGCCTTCGCGGCGCATCTCGCGGATCCCGAGGTGGCACGCGCCGTTCGGCTGGCAGGCCGCGCAGAGCCCGAATCCACGGTCACCGCGATCGGTGATGGAGCGCGCGAGCTGTTCCTCGCGCTCGGCAGGGTCCGGGACGGTCATACGGCCGACGGCATGGTCGACACCGGGAGCGAGCGGACACCGCGGTTCTCGCCGAAGCCCCACAGCACCGGGCCCGCGATCTCGTAGTCGGGAAATCGATCGAGGAGCTCACCGAGCCCGACGCGCAGCTCCATCCGCGCGAGGTGTCGGCCGAGGCAGCGGTGGATGCCGGCGCCGAACGCGAGGTGACGGTTGTTCGGGCGGTCGAGGACGAGCTCGTCGGGGTCGCTGAACACCTCCGGATCGCGGTTGGCCGAGCCGTAGGCGATGAGCACGCGGTCGCCGACCGCCAGGTCCTGCGCCTCGACGACGATGTCGGCAGCCACGGTGCGGCCGATGCACTCGACGGGGGACGTGAAGCGGAGGAGCTCCTCGACCGCAGACGGGAGCAGCGAGGGCTCGTCGAGCAGCCGACGCCGCAGCTCCGGCCGGCCCGCGAGCTCGTACGCGGATGTCGCGATGGACGCTGCCGATGTCTCCAACCCCGCGAAGATCAGGCTCATGCTGACGCTGATCGCGGTCGCGTCGTCGATGGGCCCGTCGCCCGTCGTCATGCCGAGGATCCGGTCGAGCAGGTCGTCCCGGGATCCGACGCCGTCGGCGCGTCGGCCGGCGATCTCCGCGAACACCGTCCCGCCGAATCGCTCACCTGCGGCCTGCAGCGCGTCGGGATCGTGGCGGGACCGCAACAGCAGATCGATGTCGTGCTGGAGCGACGGCTCGGTGCTCTCCGCGAAGCCGAGGAGACGGAGCATCGTCAACGACGCGAGCGGGATCGAATAGTCGAGCGCGACGTCGACGCGCGGTTGGGGTCCCACTCGGTCGAGCAGCTCGCGCGCGAGGTCTCGGACGAGTGGTTCCATCTGCGCGACCGCGCCCGGTGAGAACCATGGCGTGATCTGGTCGCGCACTTCGCCATGGCGCGGTGGATCGGCTTCCTGGGGAACGACGCGTGTGTCGAGCGCGACCGGGATCGCGATACCGGAGGCCGACGAGAAGTGCTCCCAGTCGCGGGCCACGTCGTCGACGTCGCCGTAGCGCGTGACCAGCCAGAAGCCACCGTGTGCGTCGCTGTGCACGACCGGGCAACGCGCGCGAGCGTCCTCGTACCGCGGACCGGGGTCGGCCATCCACTCCGGCGAGTGGTGATCGAACGCGCTCCAGTTGAACTCGGTCATTGCAGGCGGATGCTACGACGCGTGCGTCCCGGTCCGGGGAGCCGCCCGATTGGGGCCAGACTGGCGCGTTCTGCCGGACCTCACGTGCCGCACGGCCGCCGAAAAGGGGAGCGATGACCGAGAACACCGCCGATCACGCCGACAGGATCCGCAGCACCATCCGCCGGTATCAGTCCACGTTCAGCGAGAACGACCGCGCGGGGTGGATCGCGCTGTTCACCGAAGACGCGGTGCTCGAGGATCCGGTCGGGACGCATCGCTGCGACGGCCACGCCGCGCTCGGGGAATTCTGGGACACCATCCACGCGAGCGGGCACCACTCGTCCGTGGTCCCGGTGACGACGCCGGCGGTGTGCGGCCTCGAAGCCGCGTGGGCGTTCGAGGTGCACGTCGACGCCGGTGATGTCGAGCACGTCATCTCGATCATCGACGTCGGCCAATTCACCGAAGAGGGGCTCATCACGCACAACCGCGCGTTCTGGGACCCGTCGACGGTGCAGGTGGTGGCGAAACCCGACGCGTGACGCCGTCGGCGCGGGAAGGGAGGCGGCTACGTTGGCTGCGACCAGCAGCGTCCCGTCCATGGCTTCGTCGCCGGAGGCTCCGTGCCGACAACCCTGACTGCACGCCAGCAGATGCTCGGTGTGAGCGCGCTCGTCGTGGCCCTCGCCGCGGTCGCAACCGTCTGGGCGCACTGGCTGGATCCGCAGATGAACGTCGGCGTGATGCCGGCAACGGGCGTGCTTCTTGCCGCGCTCCTGGTGCTCGAGCCGCGCAGGTGGGCGCTGCCGTGCGTCGGCGGCGGTGCGGCGATCCTCGCCGTCGGCTTGCTGTACGGCCTCGATCTCGCGGCGGCCGGCGCCCCGGCGGTGGCCGCGCTCGTCGGGTCGCTCGTGGGCGCGTGCGCGCTCCGCGTGTATGCGCGCGGGCGCTTCACGTTGTGCGGGGTCGCGGACGTCGCCGCGCTCGCGTTGCTCGGCGCGGGGTTGGGTGCGTTCACCGGTGCGGCCGCGGGTGTCGCGGTCGCGAAGCTCGGCCACACCTCGATCGACTACTGGACGTTCACCTCGCGGCTCGGGATCGCCGACGCGCTCGGTGTGCTCATCGCCGCGACCGCGCTGTTGTCGTGGGCACGACGCGCGGATCCGCCGATGCCCGGGCAGGCGACAGAAGGCCTGATCCTCGGTGCCGCGGTTCTCGTTGCCGGCGTGCTCGCGTTCCATGTGTGGTCGGACCCATTGGCGTACGCGTCGGTGCTGCTGCTGGTGTGGGCCGCGATCCGGTTCCGGTTGCGCGGCGTGTCGACCGCGGCGCTGGCGATGGCCGCGATCGCCGACTGGTCGATCGCGCGCAAGACCGGCCCCTTGATCGATCTCGGTCACTCGCCGAGCGCGACCGTCCTCATTCTCCAGATGTTCGTGGCGGTGAGCCTGCTCGGCCTGTTGTTCCTCGCCGCCGCGCTCGACGAGCGTGACCTCGCCGACGCGCACCGCCGCATCGCGACCGACCAGTTCCGCCGGACCTTCGACACGACCCCGGTCGGGATGGTGCTCACCACGCTCGACGGCGTGATCCTCGATCCCAACCCGGCGCTGTGCGAGATGCTGCGCGCCTCGCGCAAGGAGCTGGTCGGGACGCAGCTCGAAGCACACCACTACGTGGACGAGCGGAGCGGTGAGCACGAGCTCGCGCAGTTCTCGGCGGGCACGGTGAAGTTCGTGCCGGTCGAGCAGCGGTACGTCGCGGCCGACGACGAGATCGTGTGGGTCGAGGTCGACGAGACGCGCGTCCGCGGGCTGGACGGCAACCCCGACTCCCGTCTCGTGCTGCTCCACGACATCACCCGCCGCAAGGGCCTCGAGGAGCAGTTGCTCCACGCACAGAAGATGGAGGCGGTCGGACGGCTCGCCGGGGATGTCGCCCACGACTTCAACAACCTGCTCTCGGTGATGCGCGGCCACGCCGAGCTCCTCGACGACGACCTGCGTGTGCTCGGCCAGGCACGCAACCGGCTCGCGTCGATGCAACGCGCGACGGCCAAGGCCGCCGCGCTCACCGAGGACCTCCTCACGTACAGCCGGCGCCGTACCGACGATCCCGAGATCATCGACCTGCACGACGTGATCACCGCCGCGCACGAGATGCTGCTGCAGCTCGTGACCGCCGGCGTCGACATCGAACTCCACCTCGATGCGGGCATCACCACGATCCACGCCGACCCGTCTCGCATCGAGCAGGTCCTGGTGAACCTCGTCGTGAACGCGAGCGATGCGATGCCGCACGGCGGCACCTTCACCATCGCGACGTCGAACCCGATCTCGCCGGACGGCGCCGAGCACTCCGTGGTGCTCTCGGTCGCCGACACCGGCATCGGCATGCCCGCCGACGTGCAGCGTCGGATCTTCGAGCCCTTCTTCACCACGAAGCCCGAGGGGTCGGGTACCGGCCTCGGGCTGTCGACCGCCTACGGCGTCGTCCGCGACTACGGCGGCACCATCGCGGTGGAGAGCGAGCTCGGCGACGGCACGACGTTCGTCATCACGCTGCCGATCACCACCACGACGGACGCGGTGATCGACCTCCGGCCCGATGCCGTCCAGCCGCACACGATCCTGGTCGTCGACGACGAGCCCGACGTGCGCGCGGTCGTCATCGCGATGTTGCGGGACACCGGCTACCGCGTGGAGGAAGCCGCCGACGCCCGCGGCGCGCTCGATGTCCTCGCGCAGTCCGACCCGCCGGTCGATCTCGTCGTGAGCGACGTGGTCATGCCCGGGATCGGCGGCCCCGAGCTCGCCGAGATGATCCGGGAGCGGGTCCCGGACGTGCCGTTCGTGTTCGTGTCGGGGCACGCCGACATCGTCGCGACCGCGCCCGGGCTGCGTGGCGCCACGCTGCTCCGCAAGCCACTCGACCGCACTGCGCTCATCGACGAGATCGAGATCGCGCTCAGCAACCGCGCCCGCCGCTCCTGATGGAGACGGTGGCCGAGGGGCTGGTCTTCCCCGAAGGCCCACGATGGCGCGGTGACACGCTGTGGTGCTCGGACATCTTCGGGCACCGCGTGTTGCGCGTCACCGCCGCCGGCGAGGTCGCCACGGTGGCGGAGATCCCGACGCAGCCGTCCGGACTGGGATTTCTCCCCGACGGCAGCCTTCTGGTCGTGTCGATGCTCGATCGGCGGTTGCTGCGGATCGACGGCGACCGCGTCACCGAAGCCGCCGACCTCTCCGGCGTCGCATCGCACGAGTGCAACGACATGGTCGTGACTCCCGACGGTCGTGCCTACGTCGGGAGCATCGGCGTGCCGATCATGCAGTCCGACCGCGCGGTCGAGACGGGCTCGCTGATCCTCGTCGAGCCCGGTCGCGAGCCGCGGATCGTCGCCGACCGGCTCTCGTTCCCGAACGGCTGCGTCGTCACGCCCGATGGCCGCACCCTGATCGTCGCCGAGACGATCGCGCTGCGGCTCACCGCGTTCGACATCGAGCCCGACGGCTCACTCGGCGGTCGCCGCGTCTTTGCCGACGTCGGGCACCGCACCGATGGCTTGTGCCTCGACGCGGAAGGCGCGGTCTGGGTGGCGAGCCCGAACAGTGGAGCAGTGTTCCGTGTGCGCGCCGACGGCGTGGTTGTCGAGCGCATCGACACTGACCGGCGCGTCCTCGCGTGCGCGCTCGGCGGCCCCGACGCGCAGACGCTCTACCTCTGCAGTGTGGACTTCATGCCGGTCGATGAGATGGCGGCTGCGCGCTCGGGGCGCATCGAGTCGATGCGGGTCGACGTGCCCGGCGTCGAGCTTCCGTGAGCGGTTGTGTGAGCGCACGACTCACACGTCGAAGCGGTACCCCACACCCCTGACCGTCACGATGCGGCGCGGCGCGCTCGGATCGTCTTCGATCTTCGCCCGCAGCCGGTGCACGTGCTCGCTGACGGTGGCGATGTCCTGCCATTCCGGCGCCGAGTGCCACACGTTCACCAGGAGCTGTTCGCGCGAGAACACCTGCTGAGGTGCCGAGCACAGGAACTCCAGCAAGTCGAACTCGCGACGCCGGAGCTCGACGGCGACACCGCGCACGTGCACTTCGCGCGTGCGCGTGTCGAGTCGGAGGTCGCCGAACTCGTACACCGAGCGCGGGCGGGGATCGGCCACGCGCCGCAGCACTGACCTGACGCGCGCCACGAGCTCGCGCGGTGAGAACGGCTTCACGACGTAGTCGTCGGCGCCGAGCTCGAGTCCGACGATGCGATCGGTCTCGTCGCCCAGGCCGGTGAGCACGATCACGGGTGTGCTGTCGTCACCACTCCCGACCGCGCGGAGCACGTCGAGCCCGGTCACGGTCGGCAGGCACAGGTCGAGCACGACCAGCTCGGGCGACAGCGTCGCGATCTTCGTCAACGCGATGTCACCGTCGCCGGCTTCGTCGACGGCAAAGCCTTCTCGCTCGAGTGCGCCGCGAACCACGCTGCGCAGGTCGATGTCGTCGTCTACGACGAGGATCACGCAGTACCTCGATCAACGTCGGCACGGGTGTGGTCCCGGTGACGTTAGCTGCGCAACCCTCGTCGAGACGGGCTGTGCTCGGCGGTCGGCTACAAGGCACCGAACTCCTGGGTCGCCCAGACCCGGCCATCTGCGGCAAAGCACGCAGCCATGCCCACGACGTTGAAGTTCGGGTTCAGGATGTTCGCCCGGTGGGGCGCGGAGCCCATCCAGATCCCTTCGAGGTCCCCGGCCGCCATGCTCGACAGCTCCACGACCACGTTCTCGCCGAGCGACCAGAACGACTCGTAGCCGGCGCTGCCCAACGTGGCGCCGAGATTCGTGTGGAACAGGCCCCCGGCGCGGGCCATGTCACAGGAGTGGCCGCCGGCGAGCACCGACAGCTTGGGGCTGAACGTCAGCTGAGGCAGGCCCGCATTGGCGCGGTCCCGGTTGACTGCGTCGAACATCGCGCGCTGGTAGCCGTCGACGGTCGGTGGCGGGCCGGTGTCGGGCAGGCACCCGGTCGCGCCGATGGCGATCGCCAGAGCCACGATGACCACCGCAGTCCGCTTCCGAAGCAGCTGTGTCTTGAGCACGCGTGTTGCCTCCCCAGACATGTGTCGAGTCCTCGGAAGCAGCGTGCAGGAGCGCCTTCAAGGGGTGATCGCCCGAAGTTCAACGCTCGCTCAACGGTGCGTGCCGTGCGGTGGGCGTGACGAATGCAGGAGCGCGAGCGCAGACTCGACCTTGCCGAGCAGCATGGGCATCCCGATGCTCCGCGACGTGGCGATGCACGCGTCGAGCAGGGAACGTGCCCGCTCGGCATCGCCGTCCCACAAGCGGGCGGCGAGAATCGCACCGATCTCATACTGTGCGCTGGCGAGCCAGATGCGCATACCCAGCTTCTCGTTCAACGCGAGTGCATCGGCCGCGTGGCGTTCGAAGTCGTCCCAATTGCGCATGGTCGCGGCCAAGAGCGCGAGGAAGAGGTCGACGGTGCCGAGCATCTCGGTGGGGAGGCCGGCCAGGACGACGAGGCCGGCGAAGTCGGCGAGCCACGAGTAGATCAGCGCGGCGTGCTCGGCGTCGTCGATGAAGTGCGTCACCTTCGCGAGCAGCGCCATCGCCGTCGTCCAGTTGCCGTCACGCGGGACGTTCTCGAGCCCGAGTGCCACCATCGTCGCGAAGTGCGCACGGGCGGCATCGACGTCGCCGAGCTCGGCCCACAGGTACGGCAGCGCGGCGCGCCACGCGGGAATGAGCGGGTAGTCGTCGATGAGCGCGACGAGCAGTGGCTCGAGCTCCTCGAGCCCCCCACGGACGCGACGCAGCGCGAACTGCGAGACGCCGTACATCTGGAGCGAGCTCTCGATCTCGGCCTGCTGCCCGAGCGCGAGCCCGATCTCCGCGAGCCGCTCGGCTTCGTCGAGCTCGCCGCGCATCAGCGCTTCTGCCGAGCGTTGCACCGTGACCTGCCAGAGGAGATCGGGCCGCCGCAGCTCCTGCGCGAGCGCTTCGAACCGGTCGACGTAGATCTCCGCCCCGGCCGGGTCGGCCAGCTCGAACAGGTCGAGGGCGATGTAGTTCAGCGCGGTCGCCTGTTGATATCGGTTCCCGGCCTCCTCGGCGAGGGCCAGGCTCTCTCTGCTGATCGGCAGGCGATCGGTCGCGTTCCCCGCGATCGAGATGCCCCAGTGGGCGAGGTTCAGGGTGTACGCGAGTGTGTATGCATCGCCGACGCGTCGCGCCATTGCGATCGCGTCCGCCGTCATTGCCTGACGCTGGGCGACCGCGGTGTCGCCTCGGAAGTACATCTCGGACGCGAGACGCGCCGCGCACCGGGCGCGCAGCGAGGTGTCGCCAGGCGGCAATTTCTCGAGCGCGATCTCGAGGAGTGCCATGAGCTCCTCGTCGACCCGGCCGGCCTCGTTCCAGCCCCGCTCCCCGCCGCCGGCGAGCGACGCTTCGGCGAAGAGGTCCCATCGTCCGACCTTCTGCGCGAGTGCCCGCGAATCCGCGAAGAACGACCAACCGCGCGCTCGTTCACCGGTCGCCCACACCGCCCGACCGAGCTCGAGCAGCAGCTCCGCGCGTTCGGCGTCTTCAGTGTGCTGGTCGGGGTCGAGTGCACCGAGCGCGCGTTCGTAGTGCACCGCAGCCTCTTCGTACGCGAGTCGTTCCATCGCGCTGCGGGCCGCGTGCCGGCAGTAGTCGACGGCCTGCTCCGTCAGACCGAGCGCAGCGGCCTCGGCGAAGTGGTACGCGAGCTCGTCGAGGCGCGCGTCTCCACGGCACGTCTCGATGGCTTCGCCGACACCGCGGTGAAGCCGGAGGCGCCGCGTCGTCGCGATCTCGTCGTACAAAGTCGAGCGCACGAGCGCGTGGACGAAGATGTAACGACCGGGCAGGCCGTCGACCCCCATGATGAGGCGCGCGTCTTCGGCTTCCTCGAGCGCATCGAGCACGGCTTCCGGATCGCGTGTGCTCGCAGTGACCACGATGTCGTGGTCGAACTCGCGGCCGACGACGGCGGCGACGGTCAACACTGCGTTGGTGTCGTCGCTGAGGCTGCCGAGCCTCCGACCGACGACTTCGCGGACGCCTTCCGGGATCCCGATCGCGTCCGCCGCCGGGCCGCGCACCCAGTGGCCGTCCTCCTGCACGACGACGCCGGATTCGGCGAGGTGGTTGAGCACCTGGCTCAGGAAGAACGGGTTGCCCTCCGTCTCCGCGTGTACCCGGCGGGCGAGACGCTCACCGTCGGCGTCGAGCTCGTGGCCGGCGGCCGCCGCGAGGAACTCCGCGACTTCGTCGCCGTCGAGGCCTTGGAGTGAGATGCGCTCCGTGGGGACCTCGCGCCGGAAGTCGGCGAGCATGTCGGCGAGCGGATGGGCGCGGCCGAGATCCGTGTCGCGGTACGTGCCGACGACGAGCAACGAGGCAACGGCGTCGCTGCGCGCAAGATGGCGCACGAGGAGCAGGGTCGGCTTCGCGGCCCAGTGCAGGTCGTCGAGCACGAGCAGGACCGGTGCGGTCGCGGCGATGCTCGCGAGGAACGACGTGACCGCGTCGAACTGCCGCGCCCGTTCGGTCTCGGCATCCGCGTGCAACGGCTCGGGCAGATCGCGGATGCGGTCGGCGAGTTGCGGCACCAGCCGCGCGAGATCGCCGCCGTACGGTGCCGCGTGCTCGGCGAGATCCTCGGGTGCGCACGCGGCGACGAACGGTCGGAGTGCCTCGACGAAGGGCTGGTACGGAACGCCGAGCTCCTCGTCGCAGCGCCCGTAGAGCACGATGGCGCCGTCGTCGTGCGCGGCGCGCGCGAGCTCGGCGGCAAGCCGTGTCTTCCCGACACCCGGCTCGCCCGAGAGCAGCGCGATCCCGCCGTGCCCGCTCGCGGCGTCCTTCCAGCTGCCGATGAGACGCGCTCGCTCGGCGCGGCGGCCCACGAACGGCACCTGCTCGTCGACGACGAGCGCGGTGGGCAACCCGATGCCCTCATCGGCGTCCCACAGCACCTCGGCGGCCGCGATCGGCTCGGTCAGGCCCTTCAGCTCGAGCGCGCCCACGGCGCGGTACCGGTGCTCCCCACGCGACCCCGCGAGCAGGCGGACGACGTCGCTCAACAGGATCTGGCCTCCGCGTGCGCCGTCGCAGAGGCGCGCGGCTTCGACCACTGGCGTGCCGAAGCAGTCGTTGCTCTCCCACATCACGTCGCCTGCGCTCAATCCGATGCGCACGTGCAGCTCGGCGCCGCGCCGGCGCGCGAGGCGGTCGATCGACTGCTGGATCGCGACCGCGGCGCCGACGGCTTCCGCGGCGGCAGCGAACACGATCATGAAGCCGTCGCCCAACGCCTTGATCTCGGTGCCCCCGTGCGCGGTCAGCGCATCGCGCACGAGCGCGTCATGCGCGCGCCGCAGATCGTCGGCACGGTCGTCGCCGAGGCGCTGCCGGAGCTCGGTGGACTCGACGACGTCGGTGAACAGCACGGTGACCGTTCCCGAACGCTGTGTCCCCCCAGCTTCCACGCGGGCGATGGTAGGGCCGCCGGGCGTACAGCCGCGTCGAGTTGCGAGCGGGGCTAGGCGGTGAGCGCGCTCGGCGCCTGGACGCCGTCGCCGCTCTCGTACACGACGTCGTTGTATCCCTGCTCGGGCCCGATCACGTCGAAGATCGCAGGCGGCACGAACCCGACGTAGAGGGCGCGCCGGTTCGCTGCGGGCGAGGTGGGCGGCGGCGCCGCATGTTGCGCGTGCCCGTAGTGAACGGTCACGTCGCCCGGGTCGGCTTCGACGCGCACGACGGGCCATTCGGCGTGCCGGTCGGCGTCGGTGAGCGAGTTGGTGTGGTGATGCGATCCCGCGAGGAAGACCAACTGGCCGTTCGCGGCGTCGGCGCGGTCGAGTTGGATCCCGATGTTCAGCGTCGGGCACAGCACGGGATGCCCGCCCAGCCCGCAGTCGCGGTGCCAGGGCAGATCGCTCAGCCCGCTCACGACGTCGGGGTGCTTCAGGACGACCGAGATCCCGTCGAGCCGGTCGGTCGCGGCGCGGAGGGGAGTGCCGGCCCACGACGCGGCCCGGGTCAGGCGCGTGTCGCCGGCGAGCGCGAGGAGCGTGGGTGACCGCTGGCCGCAGTACGTGACCCGGCAGCACACGTCGCGCTCGTCGGCGGTCTTGGCCCACCACGACTTCCGATCGCCCGGCGTCGCGGCAGCCACGAGTCGCTGTACCTCCGCGTCGAAGCGCGCGATCTCGTCGGACGCGAACCCGCCCCGCAGGACGACGAAGCCGGCGACCGCGAGGAAGTGCGCGATGTCGCGGTCGTCGTCGTCCAGTGTGAACGACCGCGTGACGTCGAGCGGCGAGCCGTCGCGATCGACCAGAGAGCGCGCGGCCGCGTCGCCGTAGATCGGACGGTCGAACCAGAGGTTCTGCAGCACGGGCTCCCACGGCTCGAGCTCCTGCAGCGAGCCGCGCACGATGCGCAGGCGGCCCGGGTAGAGGAGGCCGTAGATCGACCACCGCTCGCCGGCGAGGTCCGCGAACGCGTCCGGGTCGATCTCCACGACGACGGGCGCGTCGGCGCCGCGCTCGACGACGACGTCGCCGTCGACGGCCCGGTACGTGAACGCGGTGCCGTCGGGGAGCTGCAGGGTGAGCGATCGACCCGCGCCGACGTACCGGGATGCGGCTGCGCCCCCATCGCGCGCAGCCAATGCGCCCGGGAGCTCGACCGTGTGGAAGCGCTCGAAGTCGATCGTCGTCACGGGGATCTCCCGCCTTTCGTCGCCATGAGCGTACGCACCGCGGCCTCGCACGACGTCCCGTCGAAGAACGCCGGGCTCATCTGCGCGTACAAGCGCGCGGGGTTGGTGAACACGAAGTCGCGGAAGTCGGCGTCGGTGATGAGCCCGTCATCGACGAGCTCGTAGGCCTCCACGAGGAGCCCGGTGAGGTCACGAACGTCCCAATGACCCATGTCGGAGCCGAACACCGCTTGGAGCCGTGCGCCGAGCGCGTTCCCGCGCGCGTTGAACGCTGAGGCGTTCAGTGGGTCGTCGGCCTCACACCCGAAGTAGAAGCGATCGACGAAGCGCGCGCGGAAGTCGTCGACGGTCTCGATGCCGCACGCGCGCCAGTCGTCGACGTCGTCGGGCTGGTGCTCGGCGCGGGCGAAGAAGCTGCGTACCGCGTCGAGGTGCTCGCGGTACCGCGCGGTGCCGTACTGCTCGAACAGCCCGACGACCTCGTCGACGTCGAGTCGCGCCGGGTCGAGCTCGTGGATGCTGTCGCGGTTGCGCTTCTCCCAGTGCCCGACGAGGTCGGCGAGCAGGGACGCGCCCCATGCAACCCCGCCTTCGAGGAACACGAAATTGAGGGTGGGGAAGCGACGGGTGACCCCACCGAGAAAGAGTGACTTCGCGAGTGACTCGCCTGCGGCGGCGAAGCAGCCGACGTGGTTGTAGACGTACCGGCTCAGCGAGCGCCGGCTGCCCCAGCCGAGCTCGCTCGCGTGCAGGCCCACCGCGACGCCGAGGTCGACGCAGCGTTGCCACAGCGGGTCGTAGTCGTAGTCGCTGTCGATGCCGTAGGTGTCGAGGCGTTGCGCCATCCCCGCGAGCTGCGGTGCTTCTCGCGCGACTCTCGGCACCGCACGGCGCACGTGGCTCAGCATGATCGCCTTCGCGCCCAGCGTGCCGACCGCGTAGTCCAGCTCGTCGATCGCCTCCTCGGGAGTGACCGCGGGCAGGATCGCCACCGCGGTCATGCGGTCGGCGTACGGGCAGTAGAGCTCGGCGTTGATCTCGTTGTAGACGCGGCACGCGATCCCGCGGACTTCCGCGTCGGGTATCGACACGAGGCTCAGGCCGAGGCTGGGGTAGAGCACGGTGAAGTCGATGCCGAGCTCGTCGAGGCGCTCGTGGAGCAGGGCCGGGAGGTACGACGTGGCGCGGTCGCGCGCGTTCGTCGGCATCGACCACCACGCGCCGACCGACACCCACTCCTCGCGCCGGTCGACCTCGCTCATCGCGAACCAGCGGCCTGCGGGCGCGTCGTCGTAGGTGAGCGTCGAGCTCGCGACGCGCTCCGCGAGCCGTGTGCCACCGATCTCGCGGGCTCGGTCCATCACGTCGTCGCGGAAGAACAACGACAGCTCCTGCAGGTGGCCGTCCACGTCGATCACGGGATGATCGAGCCGCTCACGGATCTGCGGAGACGTGGCGTGCGTCGACACGCCGACGACGCTACTCAGCCCGCCGGAGCCTTGCCCCTTCCCGACGCCCGCCATACGCTCCGCCCATGACCCAGGAGACCACCGCGCTCGAGCACGACGACGGCATCACCACGCGTCGCGGCCGGGCCAAGGACCACACCCAGTTCAGCTTCTTCGACGCCGACGACATGGGCGAGCTCTCCGACATCATGAGCACGCCCGCGTACCCGGCCGTCGTCGGGCAGTTCGACCTCACGCCGCTGCTGGTCGGGCACCGGACCAAGCTGTTGTTCTGCCACGAGGGGAGCGTCGGAATGAGCCTGGCGCTGATCTCGTTCGCGCCCGACTTCATCCTCGCTCGCCACACCCACGATGCGGACTGCCTCTACTACGTGCTGTCGGGCGAGGCGCGCCTCGGCAACCGGGTCGTCGGCGCGGGCTCCGGGTTCTACGTGCCCGCCGATCACCCGTACGGCTACCGCGCCGGTCCCGAGGGCGTCGAGCTGCTGGAGATCCGATCGTCGACGTCGTTCGGCATGAAGGTCGTCGAGGACAACCCGGTGCGCTGGCAGGAGATGGTCGACCTCGCGGTCGAGCGCCAAGCCGAGTGGGCCGCGTTCTCCGCCGACGACCACTCCGACACTGACGCCGACGCCTGACCGTGGATCTCGGGCTCGGAGGCAAGCGGGCAGTCGTCACCGGCGCGGCATCGGGCATCGGTGCGGCGATCGCGACGCGGCTGTCGGCGGAAGGCGCGACCGTCGCGCTCCTCGACGTCGACGGCGACGGTGCGCAGGCGGTCGCTGACGCGATCGCGAAGAGTGGTTGCAGGGCGATCGTCGTGTCGTGCGACGTGCGCTCCGGTGACGACGTGGTCCGCGCGCTCGCGGAGGCCGTCGACGCGTTTGGTGGGCTCGAGGTGCTCGTGAACTGCGCGGGGATCCTCGGGCGGATCTCGCCGCTCGTCGACTACGACGAGGCCGACTTCACACGCGTCGTCGACATCGACCTGCTCGGCACGTACCGCGTGTCACGCGCCGCGGTGCCGCATCTCCTCGCGGCAGGTTGGGGTCGGATCGTGAACATCGCGTCGATCTCGGGCAAGGAGGGCAACGCGATGATGACGGCCTACGCGGCCGCGAAGGCGGGTGTGGTCGGCTTCACCAAGTCGCTCGGCCGCGAGCTCGCGACCACCGGCGTGCTCGTCAACTGCGTGACGCCCGGAGGCGTGAACAACACCAACATCCTCCAGGATGTGCCGCTGTCGGCATCGTCGGTGACGGTCGGCAACCACCCGATGGGCCGCCTGGCCGAGCCGTCCGAAGTCGCCGCGATGGTCGCCTGGCTGTGCTCGACGGAAGTGAGCTACACGACCGGGGGAGTGTTCGACATCAGCGGCGGCCGGGCCACGTACTGATGGCCGGGCAGGAGCTGGGCCTCGTCGATCCCGCCGGGCTCGGGTACTGGCAGGACATCCACGGCACGTTGGCACCGCTGCGCGAGGAGTGGCCCGTCGTCCACTCGACCGCCGGCGACTTCGAGATCCTGCGCTACGAGCATGTCGAACCGCTCCTGCGCGACGCGCGACTCCATCAGGCGTTGCACCGCATGCTCGCCAATCAGGGCATCGCGTCGGGCCCGCTCTACGACTGGTGGCAGCTCATCATCCCGGCTCTCGACCCGCCGGCGCACACGCGGTTGCGGTCGCTGATCGGACGCGCGCTGTCGCCACGGCAGGTCGAGCAGGTACGTCCGAGCATCCGCGCGCTCACCCACCGGTTGCTCGACGAGCACGCCGCGAGCGGTGAGGACTCCACGGATGTGCTCGAAGGCTTGTGCAACGTGCTGCCGCTCACCGTGCTGTGCGAGATGCTCGGTGTGGCACCCGAGGATCAGCAGATCGTCGAGCAGTGGACGGTCACGGTCGGGCTTGCGTTCTCGGCCTACGTGCCTCCCGATCTGCTCGTGAGGATCGAGCAGGCCGTCCTCGACTTCGACGCGTTCACGTCGGAGCTCATCGACCGCCGGCGCGCCGAACCGGCCGACGATCTGCTCAGCGCGCTCGTGCACGCGGAGGAGGAAGGCGACCGGTTGTCGCGCGCCGAGCTCCAGGCGTTGCTGATCAACTTGTTCTTCGCAGGGCACGACACGACCCGCAGCACGCTCGCGATCATGCTCTTCCTCCTCGCGACGCACCCCGATCAGCTCGCGCTCCTCCGCGCGCGGCCCGAGCTCCTGCCCGCGGCAGTCGAGGAGATGATCCGGTACGAGCCCATCATCAGCGGGATCCCGCGCATCCCGACCGTCGACCTCGAGGTCGCGGGCGTGCACATCCCCGCCGGCTCCTACATCACGCTGTCGGTGCCGTCGGCGAACCGCGACCCGCGGCAGTTCCCCGACCCCGACCGGCTCGACTTCCTGCGCGACGAGAACCGTCACCTCGGGTTCGGCTTCGGCGTGCACCACTGCGTCGGGGCCAACGTCGCCCGGGCCGAGTTGCAGGAGGCGCTGTCGGTGATCCTCGCACGGTGCCCGGTGATCGAGACGCGGATCGACCAGCCGGTGTGGGTGCCGTACGCGGGGCGCGTCGATTCGAGACGATGCCCATGTACCTCGAGGTGGTACCTCGGTGAGCGAGCTCCCCGCATGGGGCGCCGAGACCGACGTGGTGGTCGTCGGCTTCGGCGTGGCCGGCGCGTCGGCGGCGATCGAAGCGCGCGGCTCGGGTGCCGACGTGCTCGTCCTCGAGCGGGCGAGTGGCCCCGGCGGCACCAGTGGTCTCGCCGGTGGGCACTTCTATCTCGGCGGCGGCACTCCCGTGCAGACCGCATGCGGGTACGACGACACCGCGGACGCGATGTACGACTACCTGGTCGTGTGCACCGGTGATCCCGACCGCGAGAAGATCCGCGCCTACTGCGACGGCAGCGTGGGCCTCTTCCACTGGCTCGAGGCCCACGGCGTCGCCTTCGACCGCAGCTACTACCACGACAAGCACGTCATCCAACCTGGCCGCGACTGCCTGATCTGGAGCGGTAACGAGAACGTGTGGCCGTTCCGCGAGGTCGCGGCGCCCGCGCCACGCGGGCACAAGGTCGCCACCGAAGGCGACGGCGGCCCGTTGATCGTCGGCGCGCTGTGTGGCGCGGCCGAGGCCGCCGGTGCGCACGTCGCGTACGACACCGCGGTGACGGCGCTGGTCACCGACGACGACGGGCGCGTCGTCGGTGTGCAGACCAGCTCGTTCGGCGACGTCGCGTACATCCGAGCCGGCCGCGCGGTTGTCCTCGCGGCCGGCGGGTTCGCGATGAACCGCGAGATGGTCGCTCGGTACACGCCGACGCTGGCCGATCCCGTGATCCCCGTCGGCGCGCCGTACGACGACGGCAGCGCGATCATGCTCGGGCACGCGGCCGGTGGCGCGTTGCGTCACATGGAGGGCGCGTTCATGAGCGTCACCAACTACCCGCCGTCGGTGCTGCTCAAGGGAGTCCTCGTGAACAACACGGGGAAGCGTTTCGTGGCCGAGGACTCGTACCACGCGCGCTCGAGTGCGGCGTGTGCCGCGCAACCCGATGGCGTCGCGTACCTCATCGTCGACGAGGCGACGTTCGCGTACCCGGAGTTCCAGTCGATGCCGTTGGTCGACGGATGGGAGACCCTCGCCGAAGCGGAGGTCGCGCTCGGGTTGCCGGATCGTTCACTCCGCGAAACCGTCGATGCCTACAACGCGCACGCGCGCGCTGGTGAGGACGTCGAATTCCACAAGCACCCCGACTGGCTCCAGGCGCTCGACCATCCGCCGTACGCGGCGTTCGACGCGTCGCTCGGGCGCGGGATCTACGTGGGATTCACGGTCGGCGGGCTCCGGGTGTCGCTCGACGGTGAGGTGCTGACCGAAGCGGGCGACGCGGTGCCCGGCCTGTTCGCCGCGGGCGCGTGCGCGTCGAACATCGTGCAGGACAGCGCGGGCTACTGCAGCGGCATCTGCCTCGGCGAAGCCGCCTTCTTCGGTCGCCGCGCCGGGATCCAGGCCGCCCGGCGCGACGTTTGATCGCGAGCCGCCGCGAGGCCCGTCGTCGGGTCAGCCGATGTCGCGGCGTCGGAGGCCGACGAGCCCGGCGGCGGTGAGACCCGCCGCGACCGCGGTGAGCGCAACCAGCGGCACGATCGAGAAGTCAGCCGCCGGGAGCAGCGGCACGTGCTGGAAGGGCGAGATGTCCTCCACCCAGGTCGGGAGGTCCAGGAGCTGTCCGAGCATCCCGATCACGAAGCACACCGTGAGGACTCCCCAGCTTGCCGCGGCCGCGCGCGGCGCGAGCCCGATGAGCGCGACCGTGAGCCCCACGAGAACCCAGATCGCGGGCGTGTAGACGAGCGCGGCCGCGAACCCGCGGGGTACGACGCCGGGATCGCTGGTGACGGCCGCGTCGGAGATCCCGACCGACAATCCTGCGACGACGAGGACGACCACGGTGCCTCCGAAGGCGACGGCCAGGTGGCTCGCCGCCCATCGGAGGCGTGACACAGCCGTCGCCAGGATCTGCTCCGCGTGGAGCGTCGTCTCCTCACTGCGTAGCCGGGACGCGGACTGGATCGCGAATCCCGCACCGACGAGCGCGAGGACCCGGAACGACATGGCGAGGTACGAATCGGCGAGGCTGGCACCGCCCCGCGCCGCGATGATGTCGGCGACCGCCTGGTTGTCCTTGACGAAGTCGTTGATGCTGTCGGCGATCGCGCCGTAGGCGACGCCGGTGAGCAGCACCGCGACGCTCCAGCCGACGAGGCTGCCTCGCTGCAGCCGCATCGCCAGGCCGACCGGGTGCCCCAGGCTCGCCGACGCGTGCGCGCGGCCCGCGCGCGGCGCGACCAGTCCGCCGCCGACGTCCCGCCGTCGGGAGAGCGCGATGGCCACGACGACGAGCGCGCCCGTCGCGAGCACGAGCACGAGGAACGGCCACCACACTTCGTGCGCGAACGGCCGGGTCTTCTGCGCCCAGCCGATCGGAGAGAGCCACGAGATGGCGCCGTCGCCGATGTCGCCGACCGCGCGGAGCACGAACGACGCGCCCACCACCGCACCCGCGATCCCGTAGACCACCCGCGTGTTCTCGCTCACTTGCGCAGCCACCAACGCCACGCCTGCGAACACGAGCCCCACAAGTGCGAACGAGAGCCCGAACGCGACCGATCCGGCAGTCGGCAGGCCCTGCACGAGGAGCGTGAGCGTCAGCAGCACGCCGACGATCACGTCCATGCCGGCGACGACGATCATCGCCGACGTGGTGGGCGCGTGGGGCCCGATCGGCAGCGACCGGAGCAGCTCCAGACGACCGGCTTCCTCCTCGCCGCGGGTGAGGCGGCCGATCATCAGCAGGCTCATCATCGCCACGACGACGAGCCCGAACGCGCCGACCTGGAACGCGGCCTGGCCGCCGAGTGTCTCGAGCCCCTGGGCCGGGCCGTTGAACGCGATCGCCGCCGCGTTGCCCTCCGAAGCCTGGGCCGCCTGCAGGAGATCGGCCGCAGTGGGGTACAGCCCCTTGATGCTCTCCACCGTGACCGCGACGAGGGCGACGATCGAGGCGATCCAGATCGCGATCCTCACGCGGTCGCGGTGCAGGGCGAACCGGGTGAGCGGACGGGTTCCGGTGAGCTTCGTCGACGTCGCGGTCACTGCCGAGGATCACCGTCGCGCTGCACCCATTCCCGTTCGTGGGCCAGCTCGTCGCCGTAGTGGCGAAGGAACAGCTCCTCGAGCGTCGGGGGATGACTCATCAGGCTGCGGACCCCGAGCTCGCTCAACCGGCGCACTGCCTCGTCCAGGTACTCCGCGTCGACGTCGAAGCGCACGCTGGTGCCGTCGATGTCCAAGCCGTGGACTCCCGCGAGGTCGCCGAGCGCATCGGCCGGCTGCTCGGTCCGAGCGGTGATCGACGTGCGCGTCATGCGCCGCAGCTCGTTGAGTGTCCCGCTCTGTTCCGTCTTCCCCGCCCGGATGATGCTCACCTGGTCACACAGCGCTTCGACTTCCGCCAGGATGTGGCTCGACAGCAGCACGGTGCGCCCTTCGGCCTTGATCTCCCGGATGCAGTCCTGGAAGACCGACTCCATCAGGGGGTCGAGACCGGAGGTCGGCTCGTCGAGGAGCAGCAGCTCGGCGCTGGAAGCCAGGGCCGCGACCAGGCCGACCTTCTGACGATTGCCCTTCGAGTACGTGCGGGCCTTCTTGGTCGGGTCGAGCTCGAAGCGTTCGAGCAGCTCGTCGCGGCGCCGGACGTCGAGATCGCCGCGCAGCCGGCCGAACAGGTCGATGACTTCGCCGCCACTGAGCTTCGGCCACAGGTTGATCTCACCGGGCACGTACGCGAGCCGTCGGTGCAACGTGACCGCGTTGTGCCACGGATCGCTCCCGAGAAGCTCGACCGTCCCTGCGTCGGCGCGGTACAGCCCGAGGAGGACCCGGATCGCGGTGGTCTTGCCGGCACCGTTCGGTCCGAGGAATCCGTGGACCTCGCCGGTCTCGACCACGAGATCCAGGCCGTCGAGGGCGCGGGTCGTACCGAAGGTCTTCACCAGACCCGAAACGGAGATCGCGGCGGCCACGACCGAGTCTGACATGGGCGGGCCGGATACGAGGCCCGATCACCTTGCAGCAGTGGTGCAAGTGGCGTGCCGGGATCCTGCAAGAGGCGTGATGAACCATCGGGCCTCACGTTCCAGATCCGTCCGACGGGAGGGTGTCCCATGCACATCACCAAGAACGAGGTGCCGGTCAAGATCGACGTACCGGGTGCCGTCGCGCGTCAGGCGGCCGACTTCGGTGATCCGTCCGGCTTCGGCGCACTCGGCGGCGAGTACTTCTCGCTCGGCGCGGGCACCGACATTGCGCCGCTGCTGCAGGGGCTGGAGGGCGACGCCTGCCAGGCTCCGCACTGGGGCTTCATGCTGGCCGGCGAAGTCGTCGTCACGTACACCGACGAGACCCAGGAGACCTGTGCCGCCAACGACTTGTTCTACTGGCCCCCCGGGCACAGCGTGCGCGTCGTGCAGGACGCCGAGGTCATTCTCTTCAGCCCCCAGCTCGAGCACGCTCACGTGATGGATCACATGCTGGCGCAGATGGCGAGCAGTTGATGCTCAGTCCGTGGTGTGCATCACCTCGACGACGTTGCCGTCGGGGTCCGACACCATCGCGCTGAACGTGCCCGGCCGGAGCTCGAACGGCTCCATGATCACGGTGCCTCCGGCGGCGCGCCACCCGTCGACGGTCGCGGCGACGTCGTCGACCCACAACGTGGCGTACCGGATCCCGGCGACCTCCCAGAAGCTGCCGGTCGGCGGCGGAGCCGCGGGCGCGTCCTTCGGGATCATGACCTTGAGCACGCCCGGGCCGCACGCGAGCCGCCGCACCGTGGCCATCGGGAACTCCCGCGCTTCGAGCTCCTCGAGCCCGAGGGCGGCCTTGTAGAAGTCGACGATCGCGCCGGTCGCGCTGACGAGGCCGATGTCGAAGGTCTGCACGGTCACGGTGACGCCTCCACGGTGTTCGTGTGCTGGTTAATCTCGGCACGCCCATGACAGTCGACTACGACCCACTCTCCGCGGATGCCATGTGTGACCCGCAGCCGTTCTACGCGCAGCTTCGCGCGGAAGACCCGGTGCACTACATGGAGCGGTACGACGCTTGGGCGCTCGCGAGCTTCGACGCGGTGTGGCAGGTCTGCTCCGACACGGAGAGCTTCTCGGTCCGGCGCGGCCAGACTCCGTTGCAGATCCTGCTCGGGGAGCCGGCGACGAACCTCACCTTCCCCGAGCTCGACCCTCCTGAGCACCGGCCGCGGCGACGCGT
Source organism: uncultured Actinomycetes bacterium (assembly GCA_963721435.1). Classification (GTDB taxonomy): domain Bacteria; phylum Actinomycetota; class Acidimicrobiia; order IMCC26256; family DASPTH01; genus CAVRJC01. The sequence goes on along the minus strand of CAVRJC010000010.1, from coordinate 65,373 downwards.
GTTCGCGCCGTCGTACACGCGCGAGGCCGCGCAGGACGACGGCGAGATCGTGCGCGCCATCGCGCGCGGAGTGCTCGACGACGTGCTCGCGCGCGGCAACGAGTTCGACGTGTTCGCCGATTACGCGCACATCGTCTCGGGCCGCTTCGCGGCGGCGAAGGCCGGGATACCCGCGGCCGATGCCGACGCGCTCCGCGTGGGCATCTCCAACGCGTTCCGGCGCGAGCCCGGGCAGCGGGGCACGTCGGTCGCGAACCAAGAGGCGATGTTCGCGGTGTTCGGGTCACTGCACGCGCTCGTCGCCGCGACCCGCGCCGACCCGTCGCGGGCGTCGGGCCTCCTGGCCACGCTGCTCGCCGCGGACGTCGACGGTGAGCCGCTCGCCGACGAGCAGATCGCGGCGGAGCTGCACACGCTCATGGTCACCGGCTCCGACACGACCGAGCTCGGCGTCGCGGGCACGCTCTACTACCTCGCCCGGCATCCCGAACAGGCCGACGCCGTGCTCACGGATCCTGCGCAATCGGCGTGGGCGTTCTCGGAGACGCTGCGCTTCGATCACCCGACTGACATCCTCGGTCGCTGCGTCGTGCGTGACGTCGAAGTCGGCGGGAAGACCCTGCGCGAAGGGCAGGGTGTGCTCCTGCTCTGGGGATCTGCCAACCGCGACGAGGCCGAGTTCCCGCACGCCGATCGGTACGACATCAGTCGTCGCTACGAGCGCTCGCTCGTGTTCGGTCACGGTCGGCACAAGTGCATCGGTGAGCACATCGGGATCCGCGCCGGGACCGTGATGCTCGAGGAGCTGTTCGCGTCGATCAGCGCGTTCACCGTCGACTTCGACGACGTCGGCCGCCGATGCGGCGAATTCCTCAAGGGCTACGACCGCGTCCCCATGACCGTGACCCGGCGTGGCTGACTGGCGACGATCTCCTCGCTCACGACCGCGGGAGGCACGCTCGGCGGTCCTCCGAGCCTGGCACGTCCGGCCGGGTCGCGTGCGCAGCTCGGATCCGGGGCCGTCGCCGCTCGAGTCGTTCCGGCCCCACACCCGCGACGACCCTCGCTAGCTTGGGGAGACCATGGCCAAGATCGTGTTGGACGGGGCGATCGACTTGCACTGCCATTTCGGGCCCGAGTCGGTCGTCGGCACGCCGCACGCAGTCGACGCGCTCGAAGCCGCGACGGACGCCGCCGCGCTCGGGTTCGATGCGATCGTGCTGAAGTCGCACGACTTCCCGTCGAACTCGGTCGCGCACGTCGTGGGGCAGGCGGTCGACGGCGTTCGCGTGTACGGGTCGGTGTGCTGCGACTACTGCATCGGCGGCCTCAACCCCGGCGCGGTCGAGACCGCGTTGCGTGACGGCGCGGCGATCGTGTGGCTGCCGACGATCTCGAGTCAGCAGGACGTCGAGAACGGCGTCGCCGCGATGTTGGGCGTTCCGGGGACGGGCATCCGCCTGCTCGACGACGCCGGCGAGCTGCGCACCGAGGTCCAGGAGATCCTCGCGTTGGTGGCGCAGTACGACGCGATCGCCGCGACCGGTCACACCTCGGCCGAGGAGCACTTCGCGGTGGCGCGGCAGTTCGGCGACCGTGGCCGCCTCGTGGTCACCCACGCGATGAACCCGGGTGCCGGCCCGAACCTGTCGGCGGCCGAGTGCGTCGAGCTCGCCGAGCTCGGCGCGGTCATCGAGCTGTCGGCGGCGACGTGCATGGACTCGCACGGTCCGTCGGTACCCGCGGTGGTGGAAGCGATCGGCGCGATCCGTCCCGAGCGCGTGGTCCTGTCGACCGACTACGGGTGGACCGATGAGCTGCCCCGGCCGGCGGCGGGTCTGCACTCGTACGTCGACGCGTTGTGGGATGCGGGTGCCACCGAGGGCGATCTCCGCCGCATGACCTGCGAGAACCCTGCTCGCCTCCTGCGACTGGCCGGCTGACCGGGCTAGCTCGCGAGCGCGCGGCGCACGCACAACGTGAGTGTGGTCGCGCCGATGAGCCGGCGCCACGGGTTCACGCCCCGCACCAGCTCGTCGGCGCCGAGCAGTGCGAGCGCGCCGGTCTCCGCGACCATGAGGACCTGCGCGACGGTGCCCTTGCCCCGCCACACCTTGCGCGCGAGCCAGAGCCCGCCCGCGACCCTGGCGTAGGTGTTCGGTGGCTGCCCGATCGTGATCTCACCGGTCTCGCGGTTCCGGAACCACCAGTCGACGACCGGAGAGGACGTGCCAGTTGTCGATGGGCCGGTCGTCGGCGTGTTCACGCGGTGGGGTAGGCGCCGACGCGCCAGTCGGGGTCGACGTGCCGGTGCGTGATCACCCAGTCGTCGCCGCGGCGCGCCATCGTGTCGTGGTAGCGCACGCCGACGACGAGGTTCTCGGGATGGTCGGCACCGGCGGTCTCGTGCTTCCAGTGGAACGCGACCGCGTACGTCTCGACGAAGCCGGTGTCGCCGTGCACCTCGACGAGCTGATTGCCCATGAAGTGCATCGTGGTGGGGTAGTACTCGACGCCCTGGCGGAGCGACGTGAGGTACTCGTCGACGGGCGCCGCCGCGCGCGAGCCGTCGACGAACGCGTCGGGTGCGAAGCACGACCGCACGAGATCCCAGTCGCGCCGGTCGATGCCGCGTGAGTAGCGACGCGGCACGCGCCCGATGCGGTCGCGGTCCCACAGCTCGCGAACCATGGTTTCGAGATCGGGCGCAGCCATCAACACCTCCGGAACGGCCGAAAGCGCGGAGCCTATCCAGCGGTGACGTGACTACTAACGTCCCCGCAAGTGTCGGAACAACGGCGAGGCATCATCATGGCAGTGGCCGGCATCGTCGTGCTCGCGGCCAATGTCATCGACGCGGTCGACCGCGGGTCGTCGGCCTTCAACATCATCGCGATCGCGACGGGCGCGTTCCTGCTCTTCTACGGCTTCATCGTGGTCGGTCGCAGCGGAACCAGCACGGGCGGCCGGGACTCTTCCCTCAACTGAACGGCACGGCTGCCTCGCAGTTGGCGCAGCAGTCGCCGTCGGGTGCCCACGGCCAGTCGTCGAAGACCCGCAGCGCGTCACGTGTGCCGCACGCGACTTCTCCCGTGTCGGGGTCGACGGCGTGGCGCCTGCCCTTCGGCTCGCGCTGGCTCGCAGTGGCGCCGGCCGAGCTGCGGCCCAAGCCCTTGGACCGAACCGGCCGGGACCCGAGCGCACCGACCACATAGCTCATCGATGCAGGGTACGCCTCCGTATGCTGGCCCCGACCCAGGAGGCTTCGATGGGACTGTTCCGAAATCATGGTGACGACGAGTCGACGCGGCGCAAGTACCAGATGCGCGAGAAGTTGATGTCGATCGGTGACGACTACTGGATCGAAGACGACTCCGGGAACAAGGCGTTCAAGGTCGACGGCAAGGCCATGCGCATGCGCGACACCTGGATCCTCGAGGACGCGCAGGGCAACGAGGTGGCGCAGATCCGGGAGAAGAAGTTGTCGATCCGTGACGCGATCAAGATCGAGTTCGACGGGCGCGACGCCACGGTCAAGAAGGCGATGGTGGGGATCCGCGACCGGTACCACGTCGAAGTCGACAACGGCAAGGATCTGTCGGTGCATGGCAACATCGCCGACCACGAGTACAAGATCGAGCGAGACGGCGACCAGATCGCCGAGATCTCGAAGAAGTGGTTCCGTGTGCGCGACACCTACGGCGTCGACATCGCCGATGCCGACGACACGGTGCTGGTGCTCGCGGTGACGGTCGCGGTCGACTCTCTCTCCCGCGGCCTCGGCTGACCGCGGCGTTGCAAGGTCTCCGTCGGGTGCGTGAGGATGGAACACATGGACATCGGTGAACGACGGGCGATCCACATCGACGACGTGCCGTGGGAGGACTTCACCGACCCGCTCGAACCGGAGCGCGCCATCGGGCCGCTCGTGCGCTACCTCGTCGACCCCGATTCGGGAAACCGGGTGATGCACATCCGCTCGTGGCCGGAGCGGGGTCAGGCCGCGCCGCACTGGCACCTCTCCGACACCGTCTACATCGTGACCAAGGGCGAGTTCATCGTGGAGGGCGAAGGCTCGTACCGCGAGGGTGACCTGCGGTGGGTGCGCGGCGGCTTCGCGTACGGCCCCGAGCAGTGCGGCCCCGACGGCGTCGAGTACATGTTCTTCAGCCTGGGCCCGTACGACAAGCTCGACCCCGACGAGTTCCCGCCACCGCTCGGACGTTGGGACGACCCGTCGACGTGGGTCGAGGGGTACCCGCAGGTCTTTCGCCGCACGCTGCTCGCCGAGGATCCGCGGCGCGACGCACCCGCTCGGGAGGCACCGTGACCCTTGCCATCACCCCGCTCGACGCGCCCCTGGGCGCCGAGGTGACGGGCTTCGACTTCGACGCACCCCTCGACGTCGCGACGCGTGATCGCCTGGCGACGGCGATCGACGATCATCTGCTCCTCGTGTTCCGCAACGACGTGTTGCCCACGGAGCAGCAGATCGTCGACTTCTGTGAGTCGTTCGGTCCGCTGAAGCCGACGCTTGCCGACCGCTCGAGGTTGCCCGGGTACCCGGGGATCAATCGCGTGTCGAACCGCGACGCCGACGGCGTGCAGGGCACTGGAGGCTCGGGGATCGTGACGTTCCACTCCGACCTTTCGTTCAACCCGCCACTGATCGAGTTCATCTATCTCGACGCGGTGCAGGTCACAGACGTTGGCGGCGACACGAAGTGGACGAACCTCGTCGCCGCGTACGACGCGCTCGACGACGCAACGAAGGCGCGCATCGACGGTCTCGGCGTGCGCTACCGGCTGCGCGACGGTCTCGACTTCGACAGCTACTTCAAGGCCAGCGATGCGCTCAACCTGGCCGACAACACCAAGATCTCACTCGTGCAGGTGAACCCGCGCACCGGTCGCAAGAGCGTGTGGCCCAACACCGGGCCCGACTTCGCCGCCGAGGTCGAGGGGCTCGCGCCCGAGGAGAGCGCCGAGCTCCTCGCCGAGCTGTACGCGCACTGCACGCAGGAGCAGTTCGTGTACCGCCACGACTGGCGCGTCGGCGACGCGTGCCTCTGGATCAACACGCAGACCATGCACGAGCGCGAGGCATTTCCCGACGAGCAGGAGCGCGTGCTCCGCCACGTGAGCATCCTCGGTATCGCGGACCCGTTGCAGCTCGAGCCGGCGTGACGTTGCCACGGAGCGACTGTTGATGCAGGCGATGGCGGAGGACTGGGAACGGGCGGTGGCGGTCGTCGCGCACCCGGACGACCTCGAGTACGGGCTCGCGAGCGCGGTGGCGCGCTGGACCGATCAGGGCAAAGAGGTGGCGTACGTCCTGGCCACGACGGGGGAGGCCGGCATCGACGGCATGGCTCCCGACGAGGCCGGCCCCTTGCGCGCTGACGAAGAGCGTCGCAGCGCCGCGGTCGTCGGAGTGTCGACGGTCGAGTTCCTCGGCCATGCGGACGGCGCGCTCGAGTACGGGATCGCGCTGCGACGTGACCTCTGCGCGGCCTACCGCAGGCTCCGTCCCGACGTGGTCATCACGATGAACTTCGACCTCACGTGGGGGGACGAGGGTGCGGTCAACCACGCCGACCATCGCGTCGTCGGCCTCGCCGCGATCGACGCGTGTCGTGATGCGGCGAATCGCTGGTTGTTCCCGGAGGTCGGCGAGCCGTGGCAAGGGATCACCGCGGCGTACGTCGCGGCGATGAACCCACCGACGCACTTCGTCGACGTCGGCGCCACGCTCGCGCGCGGCATCGCATCGCTCGAGGAGCACCGCGCGTACATCGACGGCCTCGGCACCGAGTTCGATCCCGAAGAGTTCTTGACCAACATGGCCGGCTTCGCCGGAATGGCGGCCGGATGCGACTTCGCGGTGCTGCTCCGGCGTTTCCAGCTCTGATTCGTCAGTCCGGGAGCATCGGTACCGAGAGCATCGGGTCGCGGCCGAGAAGTACCGCTCGCGTCACCGCGGTCGACCCGAACCGATCGCGCACGTCGTCGAGCGCACAGTCGAGTGCGCTCCCGGCCGCACGATCGAGCGGCAGCGCGAGCTGCACCGCATCGTCGTCGTCGAGGTTGCCGACCGAGACGCCGACGAGCGTGAGCCCTCGGCTCTCGATGGTCGGCATCGCCGCGGCGAGCAGCGCGCGCGCGGTCGCCAGGATCGCGGCGGTCTGCGAGCTCGCCTGCGGCAGGGTGTGTGATCGAGTCGCGCGCGAGAAGTCGTCGAAGCGCAGGCGCAGCATCACCGTGCGCCCCACTCGTTTCGAGGCCCGCATGCGACGAGTGACGCGGTCGACGAGCCCGACGAGCGTGGCGTCGATGGAAGCAGGCGACGTCGGCGCGCGACCGAGCGCGTGCTGCGAGCCGATCGAGTGACGACGGCGCCCGACGACCACCGGACGCGGATCGAGACTCCGCGCGAGGGCGTGGAGGTGGAGCCCCGACGCCGGTCCGAGCATCGAGACGAGTGCGACGTCGGCGAGCTGCGCGAGCTCGCCGACGGTCGCGATGCCGCGATCATGGAGCTTCTGGGCGGTGACGCGCCCGACGCCCCACAGCCGTTCGACCGGGAGCGGGTGCAGGAACTCGAGCTCGGCGTCGGGCGGTACGACGACGAGACCGTTGGGCTTCGCCACCGCGCTCGCCACTTTCGCGAGGAACTTGGTGCGCGCGACGCCGACACTGATGGGGAGGCCCACCTGCTCGCGGACCGCGCTCCGAAGCCGCGTCGCGATCTCCGTCGGCGTGCCCGAGATGCGCCGGAGCCCGCCGACGTCGAGGAACGCCTCGTCGATCGACACGCCCTCGACGAGCGGCGTGGTGTTGTCGAACACCTCGAACACCGCCTTGCTCGCTTCCGAGTAGGACGTCATCCGTGGCGTCACCATGATCGCCTGCGGGCACAGCCTCCGGGCTTGGGTTGCGCCCATTGCCGTGCGCACGCCGTACGCCTTCGCCTCGTAGCTCGCCGCCAGCACCACGCCGGCACCGACGATCACGGGCCGTCCGCGGAGGCGAGGGTCGTCCCGCTGCTCGACCGACGCGTAGAACGCGTCGAGGTCGGCGTGCAGGATCGTGGCTTCTCCGGGCACGAACACATGTTCGCATCTCTGCCGGTCGGCCCGCAAACGGCGGTAGCGTCGGGCGCATCGACATTCGCGCGGTGAGCGGAGCTCTGGGGGCCGAGATCCGGGGGATCGATCTCGAGTCACTCGACGACCGTGTGATCAGCACCGTGCGCGATCTCGCGCACGAGCACCTCGTCGTGTTCTTCCCTGATCAGCAGCTGTCGGTCGCCGGCCACCACCGGCTCGGCGCGGCGCTGGGCGACATCACCGAGAACTCCTACACCCCGGGTGTCGATCCCGCGTACCCGGGCGTCACCGTGCACCGCTCGGAAGACGGCTACGTCGCCGACGTGTGGCACAGCGACGGGCAACCCCGCCCCGCGCCCGTGAAGTTCACCATCTTCAAGATGATCACGACGCCGAGTCGCGGTGGCGACACGATTTGGATCAACCAATACCGCGTCTACGAGCAGCTCTCGCCACCGATGCGCGACCTGCTCGACGGGCTCACCGCGGTGCAACGCTCACTCGTGAACCCGAGCGAGCAGTCGACGCATCCGGCCGTGCTGGAGCATCCGGTCACGGGACGCAAGCTGCTCTACGTCAGCAAGGCGCACACGGTGCGCTTCTTGGAGTTGTCGCTCGGCGAGAGCCGAGCGCTGATCGACTACCTCGTCGAGCTCGCGACGCAGCCCGAGTACGTGTGTCGCTACCGCTGGTCACCCGGCACCATCGGCATCTGGGACAACCTCGCGACGGTGCACTACGGCGTCAACGACTTCGACGAACCGCGTGTGTTCCACCGCGTGATGGTGCAGGGACCCGTGCTCGCTGATCGCGTCGAGCGCTGGCCCGACTTCGACGACGAGCGTCCGCGCACGATGGTGCGCAAGGACGGCACCGCCGGCGTCGTGGGCCAGATGACCGAGAAGCTCTGGGACGCGGACCGCTGAACCACGAGCGCGGCCATGCGCGATGATCAACGCGTGGTCTCGGGTGGGATTGTCGCCGTCGAGCGCGCGACGGTCCGCTTCGGGGGGCTGGTCGTGCTCGACGAGGTCTCACTGTCGTGCGGCGCGGCGCAGGTCGTCTGCGTGCGCGGTTCGAACGGCGCCGGCAAGACCACGTTGCTCCGGCTGCTCGCCGGCGTGCTGCGCCCGTCGGCGGGAACGCGTGTCGGTCCCCGCACGTGCGCCTACGTCCCGGCGTCCCTGACCCCTCCGTCGCTCTCCGCCCAGGGCTGGCTCCGGGGAGTACGAGCGCGCCGGCGCGAGGACCCGTTTGCCGCGCTCGAGCAGCTGGAGTTCAGAGGCGACCTCTCGCGCAGCTGTCGAACACTGTCGTTCGGGAACCTGCGCAAGCTCCTGCTCGCCGACGCGCTGTCGAGCGCCGCGAGCCTGATCGTCATCGACGAGGCCCCCGCGGCGCTCGACGCCGAGGGCCGCGCCGGGATGGCGCGGCTGATCGTCGCGAACCGCGACCGGGGTGCGGCGGTCGTCGTCGCCGCGCAAGAGCGTCAAGCGATCGAAGAGGCCGACATTGTCGTGTGGGTGGGGAACCGCGTGCTGCGCGAAACGACCGCGGCCACGAGGTCGGAGGATGTCGAATTGACCTTCCGCGGGCCATCCTCGCACCGGAACGAGCTGACGCGAGCTGCCGAAGAGTTCGGGTATCGACCATCGTGAGCGCTCCCGCGATGCTGTTCACGCTCCGGCTCGTCGCGCGTTCCGGCCGCTGGGTCGCTCCGGCGATCGTGTACGTCGTGTGGCTCATCCTCGTGCTCGCGAATCCCGGGCCGTCCCTGACGAACGCGGCGAGCATGTTCTTCGCGGTCGTGATCGTCGCGTTGTGGATCACCGTGATCGCCGGGAACGTCGACGACGATCCCCACCGCGACCTCTGCGCCGCGGTGTCCGGCTCACCCGCGCGTCTGCACGCGAGTCGGACGGCCGCGGCCCTCGTCGCGGCATGGTGTGTGGTCGCCGTAACGTGTCCACTGGTCGCGGCGACGGGCCACAAGGGGCCTCACAGCCTGCCCTGGGCGATCGGATGGACTCTGGTCCTGCTCACCGGCGCCGCGCTGATCGGTGCGACGATCGGCGTGTTCCTGCACCGACCCGTGCTCCGCAACGCCGCTTGGTCGCTGCCGCTCGCGATCGGTGCCGTCATCGCCGTCGCCCTGCTCCCGCCGGTCCAAGACGTCCTCCGCGCGTTCAATCACGACGAGACCACGGGCGTCGTCGCGCTCCTCGCGGCAGCCGTGGCCGCGGGCGCCTGCGCGACCATGATCTCGGCGCGGTTGACCAATCGCTTCAACAACTGAGGCGGCTCGCCGCACAACGGCCTACGGCCGTCCCACCGACGGCAACGGGGCCGGCTCCGATTGCGCGGCGTGCGTCGATCGGAGATGATCACGGAGATGGCACTCGGCGTCGAAGGCATGCGGTCCGGACGCGTCGTGCTGAAGACGACGTTGCTCACCGTCGGCACGCTCGGGTTCGCGTTCTGCCTGACGCTGATGTACCTCTCCATGCGGTCGGTGTTGGACGTCGGCGGGTCGTGCGCGTCGGGCGGTCCGTATTCGATCAGCGCGCCGTGCCCCGAAGGAGTGGCGTGGGTGATGCCGCTCGCGATCTTCGGCGGTCTCGCGTCGGTCGGCATCGGGTTCCTCGGCGTCTTCTCCCAGGGCGGGCCGCGGCCGTACGCGTTCGCGTGGTCGGCACTGTTCCTCGCGCTCGGCTGGAATTTCCTCGACGACGGCATCAACCCTCCCGGGGGTGGCACGTCGGTGAGCTGGCTCGTGTGCGGGGTGATCTTCTTCGTGATGGGTGGAGCGCCACTCGTGTTCCTGCTCTCGAAGTCGGGTGCCCGTTGGGCGCTCTGGGGACCGCCGGGCGCGGAGCGGCCGATGCGCTCGATCCGACGTGCGCAACCGGTGCCCGCGGGAGATTCCCTGTTCATCCCGCGCGCCGGCGCGCGATCGGGCGATGTGGTCGAACGGCTCGAGCGCCTGGCCGACCTGCACGAACGCGGCGGGCTCGACGACAACGAGTACGAGATCGCGAAGGACGCGATCCTGCACGACGAGGCCGGATCATGACGACACAGATGCGCGTGGTGCTCCTCGCGCTACAAGTGCTCGCGATCGCGGCCGGAATCTGGTTGGGCGCGATCGTGTGGGACGCCGTCTCGTAACTGGAGGTCAGTCTCGAGGAGGCGAACGCCGCGGACGCGCTGGCGATCCGCGGGCACGTGACCGCGTTCCTCGGCATGTGCGACACCGAGGAGATCGCGCAGTCGTTGGGTCTCGCGATCACCGACCACACGATGGTCTCCGAGCCGGATGGCGATACGACAGCCCGTCGTCGGTCGAGAACAACGGCATCCTCCTCGACCTGCACGACAACCGAGGCGCGATGGCCTACGGCATCGAAGAAGTGGAGCGACGGAACCCGCTCGCGTGGCCGGGCTTCGCGACCGAAGACGACGTGCGCGGGCTCGTGCCGGTGATGATCAGCGTCAACGAGTGCGACCCGCTTCGCGACGAGGGCGTCAACTTCTACCGGCGGCTGCTGCGCGCCGGTGTGGACGCGCGCTGTCGCCAGGTGATGGCACGATCCACGGCACCGAGATCCTGCCGATGCTGTGCCCCGGCATCAGCCGCGACGCCGCGGCCAGCATCGCGACCTTCGTCCGCACCGTCGGCGCCTGATCCGCGTCGACGGGTGCTGTCAGTCGAACTGCGCGCGGTAGCCCGCCAGGTACGTGCGGAGGCCGCGCTCGCCGTGTCGCATCATGAGCGTGTGGTTGGCCTTGAACGCCGGGCGCGCCACGAGCTCGAGCTTGCGGAGGAGCGCCTTGTTGGCAACCACCTCTTCGTCGAACGTCGCCGACGTGCCCGTGGGTTGGGTGGAGATGGTCCAGCGTGAGAAGCCTTCGAGGTCGCCCTCCATGTGCGCTTCGAGGATCCGCGCGTCTGCGTCGCGGACTGTCTGCTTGGTGGTGAAGCGGAGCTCGTAGGGGAGCGTCGACTTGCAGACGAGCTCGAACGAGTCGTCGCCGAGCGCTCGCACCGTCTTGATCTCCGGCCACCACAGGGGGTAGTCCGGGAGACGTGCGAGCGCGTGGAACACGTCGTCGGGCGGCGCATGCAGCTGCCACACGCTCTGAAATCTGTACGACGAATCACCCATCCGATGATCCTCGCGCATTCCCCGCGCCCGAGCTGCCCGTGGGCGCGCTCGTCGTCCGCGCCTGGTCTGCGAGGTTGGACTCCCGATGCTGCTGCGGTCACGCACAAGAACGGACGTCACGCCACTGTGCGACCTTGTTCGCCTCGTGCACGAGACAGAGCGGTCTGCCGCGTGTTCGGTTGACCGTGGTTGTGAGTGATCATGCTGCCAAGTCGGATCGTCAGCAACAATTCGCCAGAGCAGGCAGATATGGCTGGCTATCAGCTTGAACCTGCCTCGATCACTTCGGACTCACCACCGTGTGCGACCTCCACTTTGCGTGCCTTGGACTGCTCCGCGACCGGGATCGTGATCGTCAGCACCCCCTGGTCGTAGCGGGCTGCGATCCGCTCGGTGTCCAAGCCGTCTCCCAACATCAGTTGACGGCTGAACGTGCCTTGTGGACGCTCGCTGATGACCACCTCGTCACCCTCAACAGGAGACCAGGTTCGCTCTGCCGTCACGGTCAAAGTGTTTTGTTCGACCGTCAGGTCGATCGTGTCGGGCTTCATACCGGGAAGATCGAAGTGCACCACAAACGCGTCGCCCCTTCGGTACGCGTCCATTGGCATCCGCGAAGGCCGAAGAGTCTCTTGGGTCATGCGGTCAATCTCGCGAAAGGGATCGAATCTCATCAGCATCTGCTACCGCCTCTCAACGCGGGGAGTTTCTCCAGCATCATTCTCTGGTGCGTCCTGTGGCCAAACCAGAGGCAAAAGTCCCCACACACGCACGGCGCGCACCGAATGCCCGATGCGGTCGCGCCCGTGCGGGGGGTTCTGCGTTAGTAGGTCCGTTCCACCATGGCCGCATGTCTGGGCTGGTAGAGCCCGACCTCGCTACCTCCCGGAAGTCGGATCTTGGTCAGTGTTCCCCAGCGAGCCTCCTCAACCGCTGAACACTGCGCGCCCTTTGCTGCGAGCGTCCGCATCTCGGCTCCGAGGTCATCGCACATGAAGTACAGCTCCGACCCGGGAGCCTCCGCGGGGTGTATCGCCGCCTCCGCTGGAGGCAGACCGAAGATCAACCATCCACCGCCCGCGTCGACGTGCTCGAAGCCGAACACATCAGCGAGAAACGCGCGATCGGCGCCTGCATCACATCCTCATTCAGGGCAATATGCGCTCGTGCGTGGCAGCTCCCGAATGGAGATAGCCTCGCCCATTCTGTCCGGGGGTTGGAATGCGTCGTTCCGTCACGTTCATTGGTGTGATCGGCGTACTTGCTGCGTCGTTCGTGACGGCAGAAACCGCACAAGGCGTTGACGCGACCGCGACACCGGACGTCTCGGTGACGAAGCTCGCCGACGCGACGTTCGGCTTTCAGGACTGCGCCACATTGCTGTCTCAACACGCGACGTTCCGGTTCACACGCACCGATACAACCGGTTCGCTCGACGTGTCGATCAGCACGAGCGGCTCGGCCGTTGCAGGCGAGGATTATGTCGCACCAGCGTCGGTGGCATTTCCCGATGGAGTTGCGTCCGTTGATCTCAGCATCGACGGTGCGTCATCACGGGCCTTCCTCGTTCCTGCGCGTACGCGAAGCCTCACGATGACCGTCGATGCCGGTTCGGGGTACACGGTCGGCACCCCTGGCAGTGCCGAGGCATCGATTACACACGTCGTTCCGGGGCAGTGTGCGCCAGCGACGTTCGCCGGTCTTCCCGTCAACCAACTGCAAACCATTGGGCCCGGTGAGCTTCCGCAACCGCTCGTCGTCGATCCTGCGCCGCCCGGCGCGGCGCTCATCTATTTCTCGCACCCGTCCTATCCGCCGGATACGCCGCGGAGCTGGTTTCCCCCGGACGGTCTCGGCTGGTACTTCAGTTACGACGGTCGGCCCAATCAGTTCACCTGGTCCTGGCAACTGACGTACCCGCCAGTGACACCGGTGACCATCGCGCCCGGCGCGTACTCATTCGACGTTGTCGCCTGCGCGTACTACCAACAGATCGCGATTTACTACTGGAGTCAGGTCTTCGCCAGCAGCTGTTCAACGATCAAGTTCAACCTGAACGTGGAAGCAGCAAACACGCGACTTCCATCGTTCACCGGGTAGGAGTTGCGCTCGTGGTAGACGCGTCTTCTCCGACGGGAATCTGGCTTCGGTCCGGCGTCGAGGTGGGCTATGTAGCGGTCGTCGCGATCCTGGCGATCATCGCCACAAGCGACCCTAACAACCTCCGCCCTTGGGCATTCATCGCCGCGCTCGTGCTCTGTCTCCCGTCGATGGTCCTCGTGCTGCCGGTCTTCTACATCGCGGTGAGCACCGCGTTCAACATCACGGGCGCAGACAATGGCGGCACGACCTGGCCCGTCACGGCCACCTACGTCGCGGTCTTCACGATCGCGGCCGTGCTGAACGTCTGGCTGGTGAGCGTCTTCATTCGATCCCGGCAGAGCAAGAGAAAATCGGAGACTTCGACGCCATAGCTGATGATGCACTGTGTCGCTCCCCATCGGGCAATGTGTTGTCAGCCGTTGAGCGCATGAGAGGTGGGATGCACGTGGCTGCCTGGAACCACGCGGAGCAGAGCTATCGAGATCACGCAGGCGATACCGAGTGGCTCATGAAAGACGCACTCCGAAGGGCCGTCGACATCCGCGACCGACCGGAGGAGAGTCGCTCCGCGTTCGGCCAGCCGCTCGGTCAGCAGCCCGGTCGAGCAGCCGAGATCGTACGCACGCGATCCCGGCGCGAGGAGCTCGTCACTCAAATGCTCGATCAGGGCGATGCGTCTCCCGATAGAAGGGCACCGACCGCGCGACGTGCGTGTCGAAGCTGTCGGCGACTCCGCCGCCGAAGCTCCACGCCCCGGGAGTCGCGTCGATGCCATCGGCAACGTCGGCCATGACGCATTCTCACCGCTCGAAATCGCGCGGAGCTCGTCACCGAGAGCGACTGCCTCCTGGCGCCGCAGAAGATGGTCGCACTGCTCGCCCGGCCGGCCGACTGACGCGGCCTACCGGGGCTGCTCGCCGGACGGCGGGCCCAGCGCGGCGAATCGCTCATGGAGGCGGGTGCGGATCTCCCCGGTGTCGTAGTCGCGCCAGCGGCGCCGCCGCCGTTCCGCCGCGATCGCGGTACCGGCGGCGATCGCGGCGACCGCCCCCAGGCCAATCCACTTCCAGCGTCTCGATCGCAAGACTCCGTACGCTACCCATGATGGTTCCCGCGACGACCACGACCGAGGCGCTCGCCACCGCGCACACCGGCGACGTGTGGCTCTTCCGGGGGCCCTCGGGAGCCGACCGAGCGATCCGGGTCTTCACGAACGCGCCCGTCAACCATGTCGCGATGGTGGTCGCGCTGGACGACCTGCCTCCCCTGTTGTGGCACACCGAGCTGGGGCAGAGCATCGAGAGCGTCTGGAGCGGCGATCGCCACCGCGGGGCGCAGCTCAACCGGCTCGACGAGGCGCTCGCGGTGTGGACCCAGAAGTACGAGCAGCTCGCCTTCGTGCGTCACTTCGACGGTGAGATCACGCGCGAGATGGAGGACGCCTTGCTCCGGGTCGTCGCCGAGTACGAAGGCCGGCCGTTCCCGCGCACGCGGCATCTGGTGGGGAAGTGGCTGTCGGGGCGACTGCGCCGCGAAGCGTCCGAGCAGGCCGTCTACTGCGCCGAGCTGCTCGCGATCACCTACACCCGGATGGGCCTGCTCGACGCCCGAGCGCCGGCCAACTGGTTCGATCCCGGGAGGTTCTGGAGCGGCGATCGGCTCGACCTCGCCGGCGGCGCCGGCCTCGGTCCCGAGATCGCGGTCACGGTCGCGGAGAGCTGAAGGTCGTCAGAAGTCCGTGCGATACAGCTCGTCGTAGTGGCGGTATACGGGCGCACCGTCGACCAGCTCGCACAAGCGCGAGGACCATGCCTGGGTCTCGGGCCGCTCGTTGTTGCGGGCGGCTTCGTCGGCCGCGGGCACGTCGGGATCGACCACGCCGAAGTCGGCGACGATCAGGTACTGACCAGGGTTCTGGTTGTCGGCCAAGAGGCGGACGCCCATGTAGCCCATGATGTCGGTCGAGGCCTGGTCGAGATCCCACTGCTCGAGCAGTTCGATGATCGGCGCGGGGTCGTCGCAGCGCACGGCGATCGTCTGCGTGAAATTGCGGTTCACGTGTTGCCTCCTCGACGTTGCATCAGCGCTCGCCGTTGCGTCTCGGACATGCCGTCGAGCTCGAACGGTCCGACGGACCCGGCCTCGATCGAACCGGGTCCCTTCGGCGGGACGCCGAGCAGCTCGCACACTTCGGGGACAGGGCGCCCGGCGAGGTCGTGGTAGTCGATTTCGAACAGGTCGACGCCGTACTTGTCGCAGACCACCTTGCCCCGCCGGATCGCGTCGGCGATCCGCAGGTGCATGCCGGGCGCCTGGATGACGGGCTCGCGCACGTCGCGGTCGAAGAAGCCTGTGGTCGGGATGTACCCCGTCTCGAAGAGACCCGTCAACGTCGCCAGCCACGCGAAGCCCTTCGGGTCGGGGTCGGCCCGCCCGATGAACGCAAACACCTCGAGCTCGCCCTTGAGGTTCGTGCCGTAGTCGGCGATCACGTGCACGAAGTCGTGCTGCGCGAGGTACGCGGGTGCGCCACCGGGTGTTCCCGGCAGCTCGAAGCCGCGGCTGTCGTACATCTCCCACACCGCGTGGCCCAACGACTCCTCCGGGAGGTCCTCGAACGCGATCCAACGCGCCGCGAGCGCAGGATCGACCTCGGCCGGCACGAACGGCGCGGGCCCGCCGCGGGCTGTCGCGCCGCCGCCCCCGGTGTCCCCGTCCCCGGCTTCTTGCACGTGCTCGACGAAGCCGTTCCGTTGCAGATCCTTGAACGCCAGCCCGTACGCGCCCTGGGCGTACCGACGGGCGATACGAACGAAGTCGTCCTTCACGCCGAGGGCTTCGGAGTACTTCGCGACCCGGTGTGCCACCACGGTCGGGATCGGTCGCAGCACCAGCTCGCCGAGCACCATGTGGTGGACGATCCGCTGCCGATAGGTCAGGTCGCGCCCGGCCAGGACGTCGGCGAGCTCGTCGGGCCCGAGCGGGTCGAGTGCGCGGTAGTCCAGGGAGATGCCGGTGAGCGCGCTCGCGATCGCCTCGAGCAGATCCGCCTGGACGTCGGTGAGGCCGGTCTCCGGCGCCACCGCGGTCGCGATCCCACGGGCGACGAGGTGAACCTCCTCGACGTCGTGGTCGTCGACACCGGGAGTGCGAACAGGATCCAATGGAGACAGCCCTGCCTCTCGCTTCGTCAGTACGCCTGCTGGACGTCTTCGGGGGTGGGGATGTCGCCGCCGCCCCAGCCGGGGATCAGCTGCTGGTAGCCCTGGAGCGGGCCGATGAGGTCGTAGGTGCGCGGGTTGTAGAAGGGGATGTAGAGCGTGCGACGCGAGTTGGGGCCGGTGGGCTCGGGACCGGCGTGCAGTGCACAGGTCATGTGCACCGAGGCGTCACCGGGCTCGGTCTCGAGCGCGACGATCGGGAGGTCGGCGAGCTCGTCGTCGGACGGGCGGTCGTGGCAGACCTTGCCGTGCGAGCCCGCCATCATCACGAGCTGCGAGCTGTCGGCGTTGGCGGCGTCGAGCTGGATGCCGACCTGCACCGCGGGGCACGTGAGCGGGCACCCGCCGAGGCCACAGTCCTTGTGCCACGGCAAGTTGGCGAAGCCGGTGACCTCGGTGCCCTTGCCGAAGGGCTTGAGCACCGCGAGATGGCCTTCGACCCGGTCGGGCACGGGCACGACGTCGACACCGCCGAGGTCGATGAGCGCGCGCACGGTCGGGTCGTCGTCGAGTGACGCGATGAGCTCGGAGCGCTGCGCCATGTAGAGGAGCCGGAAGGGGAAGCGCCGCTCGGTCTCGTCCGAGGCCCACCACGACCACAGCTCACCTTCCTGCGCCTCGTCGCGCAGGCGGTTCACCTCGTCGGAGATCTCCTCGAGCCGGTCGGCGAAGGCGTCCTTCACCACGAGGTAGCCCGTCGTGCGCAGGAAGTGCGCCATGAGCTCCGGCGAATCGTCGTGCGCGAACGAGCGGTGCAGATCCAGAGGCGAGCCGTCGAGGTCGCGGAAGTCGAGCGCTTTCGGGTTGTAGATCTCACGTCCCGAGTACATGCAGCGGATCGCGGGCTCCCAGTGGTCCCACGTGTCGAAGTCACCGCGCACGAAGTCGACGGCCTGGGAGTAGAGCAAGCCGAACCGGGTGCGGAACTCGTACACGTAGTCCTGCCACGCGGTGTACGGGATCTCGAGCACGAGCTCGGCGTCGTCGACGACACCGGGCACGATCTCGACGCGATCGCCGCGCGCGATGTAGCTGTACGCCGAGCCGCCCGGGAGTTGCACCGCGCACGGCGCGCGACCGGCGACGTCCCACGCGACCCGCGCGTTGACGCCGGCTTCGAGACGACGAGGCAGCTCGTGACGGTGGAAATCGTCGAAGTCGACGGGCGCGTGCCCGGCCACTGCAAAGGTGCCGACGGTCGTGTCGGTGCCGACGTTCGCGCTCATGTGGGTACCCCCTCCGTCAGAGACTACGCAGTCGCCCACCGTGCGGGGGCGCTGGTGAACGTGCGCTCGGCGCTGACGGGACGGACGTCGACCGCGAGCGCATCGCCGGTCTGCGGATCGAGGTACGTCTCGATCACGAGGTCGAGATGCCCGTGGGTGACGTACTCCGCGATCACCGGGCAGCCGTCGGTCCAGTGGTGAGGGGCGACCGCGAGGGGCGCGCCGCTGCTCTCGCTGTATGCGACGTCCCCGCGTTGCACCACGCCGGGATAGAGCGGGACGCCGTCGGACGCGCCGTGGGCGCTGCCGCGGTCGACGGCGTGCGGCGCGGCATCGGCGCGTACGAGCCGCTCGGCGCGGATCGCGTCGCGACGGGCCGACGTGTCGTCGGTGCGCGCGTTGCCGTCGGCATCGAGCACGACGCCGTAGATCTCGTCGGCTTCGGCGGTCGTGACGCGCCCGAGCGCGACATCGTGCGCCACCGACACGGGATCGCGGTGCAGTGGGTCGCCCCACCCGCCACCCGACGCACAGAGGAACTCGAAGGTGTCGTGCGCGCCGAGGTACACGTTCATCGCGTGGCCGTCGATCGACTCGACGGTGCCGTCGGCGCGGTGGATGAGGAACGCGGTCGTCGCGCCGGGGAACCCGCCGGCCATCCCGGTCAGCGGCAACCGCTCGCGCATCGCGAGCATCACACCGAACATCTCGTCGGTGCCGTACGGCTCGTACGACATCTGGCACCCCGCGCCCGATCGGAACGTGCCCGCACCGAACGCACCCGGCCGCGGCTTCTTCTCGTGCACGAGGAGTGGGTACCACGACTCGAGGATCTCGATGTCGATGAACTCGACGATGCCCTGGCGCCCGACGAGGAACGAGAACAGGTCGTTGCCGTCGCGGTCGTGCCCGGCCGACGGCGCGGGCAGGCAGCCGTCGTTCATGACCCAGCCGTCGAACGCGCCGTTCACCATGCAGCCCCAGGTGTGCGTCGCCAGCCCCGACGTGCCCGACGGGCCGCTCAGGTACTGACGCCCCGGCGCGTCGGGCGACGCCGCGAGCGCGAGCACCATGCACTGCGTCGCCACGGTCGCGGCGCAGAACGCGGCGTCCATGTGCGCGCTCGCAACGGGCGCGGGAGGCTCGGAGTTCACGATCGAGCCTTCGGGGCAGCGCAGGTCGAAGGGCCGGAACAGCCCGGCCGAGAACGGCAGGTCCTGGCACAGCAGCGTGCACACGTCGGCGACGAGCTCACTCTCGATGATGTAGGGCTTCGAGTTGAAGAAGTGCGGCGCCTGCGGTGACGCGCCCGTGAAGTCGAAGATGAGGGTGTCGGCCGCGACCGTGAGCGTGCACGGCACCGCGTAGAGCTCGTCGCCCCATTCCGTCCACGTGACGGTGCGGTACTCGCCGTCGGCGATGGCCTCGATACGCCGGCGCAGCTCGCGTTCGCCGGAGTCGCACAGCGCCCGCATGCCGGCACGGAAGTCGGGCACGCCCATCTCCTGCACGACCTCGACGAGCTTCTCCTCCGCCACGTGGCACCCGGCGACGAGGGCGCGCAGGTCCATCTCCACGAGCTCGCTCAAGCGCACGTTGTTGCGGAAGATCGCGAACACGTCGGGCTCCTCGACGCCCTCGCGGAACAGCCGCACCGGTGGGAAGCGGATCGCCTCCTGGTAGCACTCGGTCGCGGCGGGGGCCCACGAGCCCATCACCATGCCGCCCATGTCCATGAGGTGCGCGGAGTTCACGACCCACGCCACCATCTCGTCGCCGACGAAGACGGGTTGCTGCACCATGACGTCCTGCGCGTGCAGCCCGCCGCCGTTGTGTGGGTCGTTGGCGAGGAACACGTCGCCGGGCCTGATCGTGGCGCCGTGGCGCGCGATGGTCGAGCGCACCGCGTTCATCGCCGCGCCGAAGTGGTACTCGATGCGCCCGCCACCGGTGACGAGGTTGCCCTCCCCGTCGAGGACGGTCGCCGAGTAGTCCTTCGACTCCGTCACCACGGGGCTGATCGCGGTGCGCTCGATGGTCGCGGCCGACTCGTCGCTGATCGCGTCGAGTCGTGTGCGCAGCACCTCGAGGCTGATCGGATCGACGCCCGGAGCGATCGGCTCGTGCACTGTCACTCCACGATCTGGCATCACACGACCTCCACGATGAAGTTGTTCCGGGCGTCGACGCGCAGCGCGCGGTCAGGTGGTATCCAGACCGTCGTGTCCAGTCCGTCGACGAGCGCGGGCCCGCTCACTCGGTGACCGGCACGGAGATCGGCGCCCGCGAAGACGTCGACGGTGACCGGCGCGGCGCCGCGTTCGACGCGCACCGCCCGCACCGACGCGCGCACGGGCGGGTCGCCGGCGGGCCCGGCCTGGTCGGTCGGTGTGAGATCGGGTTTCACCGTCCGGCCGATGCCGATGGCGCGCACGCTCACCAGCTCGACGACCGCGCCGGCCATGAGCGCGCCCTCGCCGTAGCGGCGCGCGTACTCGCTGCGGAAGTCGGCGATCAGCTGGTCGAAGCCCTCGGCCCCGGAGAGCGCGCCGGTCAGGGGCACGGTGAGCTCCCACTTCTGGCGCTTGAACCGCAGATCGGCTTCGAACACCACGGAGCGGTCGGCCGGCGCCACGCCGTCGGCGGCGACGTCGGCATCCACCTGACCGCGGAGCTTCTCGGCGATCACCGCCACCGCGTCGGTGTCGACGGGGAACGCCATCTCGAGTGATTGCGCGCGCTCACGGCGCACGTCGGCGGTCGCGGCGCCGAACGCCGACAGCACCGACGCGAGCTCGGGCACGACCACGGTGTCCATCCCGATGGCTCGCGCGATGTCGGCGGCGAAGAGCCCGCCACATCCGCCGAAGCTCACGAGGGCGCGGCCGCGCGGGTCGAGGCCGCGTTCGGCGAGCCGTCCGCGCACGGCTTTGGCCATGCCGACGA
This sequence comes from uncultured Actinomycetes bacterium, assembly GCA_963721435.1. Classification (GTDB taxonomy): domain Bacteria; phylum Actinomycetota; class Acidimicrobiia; order IMCC26256; family DASPTH01; genus CAVRJC01. The sequence goes on along the minus strand of CAVRJC010000010.1, from coordinate 44,602 downwards.
GCGCGATCTCGCGGATGCCCCACGCCACTTCCTCGGTCGACAGCGACAGCCTGGTGCCGAGGCGTGCGCAGGCGGCCGATGCCGCGTCGACGTCGAGACCCATGTCGCCGCCGAGGAAGCGATCCGGTGCGAGGTAGCCGAGGACGAGCAGCGCGTCGGTGACAGTGGGGTCGACGCCGCCCCGCCCGTAGCACGCGGGTCCGGGCACCGCGCCGGCCGAGTGCGGCCCGACCCGCAGCATCCCGCGCGCGTCGGTCCAGCCGACCGAGCCGCCGCCCGCGCCGATCGAGTCGACGTCGACAAGGGACAACGCGGTCCAGATTCCCATGAGGTCGCCACGCGCGCGGCGTGTCGCCTGGCCGCCGCTGACGACCGACACGTCGAACGACGTGCCGCCCATGTCGCAGGTGACCGCGTCCATGACGTTCGCCGCGCGGGCGACCTCGACGGCCGCCGCGACACCGGCCGCGGGCCCCGACTCCGCCAGGCTGATGGGCATCCGCCGCGCCTCGGCGATGGTGGTCGAGCCACCGCCGGAGTGGACCAGGAGCACCGGCACCGGGAGGCCGCGGCGGGCGAGCTCCTCGGCCAGCTGCTCGACGCCCGTGAGCGCGCCCGACGTGTACGCGTTCAGCAACGCGAACGTGGAACGCTCGAACTCGCGGATGACCGGATGCAGCGCGGCTCCCGACGTGACCGCGAGCCCGGGGAACGCGTCGACGAGCGCGCCGACGGCCTGCTCCTCGTGGATCGGGTTGCGGAACGACCACAGGAACGACACTGCGAGCGCCTCGATCTGCTCACGTTCGACGAGTGTGGTCGCGGCCGCGACGACCTCCTCGGCGTCGAGCGGTGTGAGAACGACACCGTGGCGGTCGATGCGCTCCTCGACGCCGACGATGCACCGACGCTCGACGACTTGTGGCGGCATCATCAGCCAGCCGTCCTCATTGACGCGTCGACCGCGCGCGAGGGGAACGAGATCTTCGAAGCCCTTGGTGGTCACGAGCCCGACCCGGCGACCCTCGCGCGACGCGAGTGCGTTCGTGACCGCAGTGGTGCCCAACCCGAAGCGACGCACGCGCGGCAGGAGCGCCTCGAGCGTGGTGCCGGCGCGCGTGGCGACGAGCGCGCACGCGTCGAGCACGCCGCGGCCGAGGTCATCGGGGGTGGTGGGTGCCTTGCCCCGCCACGTGTGCTCGGCATCGGTGAGCACGACGTCGGTGAACGTGCCACCGACGTCGACGCCGATGCAGAGCTCGTCGTGCTCGTTGAGGGTGCTCATCGCCGGTCCCTTCTCAGCTTGCGACGGTGCCGCCGTCGACGGGGAGCGCGACGCCGTTCACGAACGACGCGGCATCGGAGCAGAGCCACACCGCGGCCGCGGCGATCTCCTCCGGCTCGCCGAACCGCTTCATGGGGTTGGCGTCCTGCATGAAGTCCTTGTCGTACAGGAGACCGAGCTTCCGCTCGACGAGGGGGGTGAGCACCGTGCCCGGCAGCACCGCGTTCACGCGGATGTTCTGCTGCGCGAACTCGAGCGCCGCGCCCTTGGTGAGCCCGAGGACGCCGTGCTTGCTCGCGATGTAGGGCGGCATGCCCGCGAACGCCTTCATCGCGACGCCGGACGACGTGTTCACGATCGCGCCGCCACCGGTCGCGAGCATCGCGGGGATCTCGTGGTGCATGCACAGCCATACGCCGGTGAGGTTCACCGCGATCACCGCGTCCCAGTCGGCCTTCGAGCACGCGACCGTGTTCCCGGTGTGCGGCGAGATCCCTGCGTTGTTGTGCGCGACGTCGAGCTGCCCCCACCGCTCGACGACCGACGCGACCATCGCGGCCACGCTGTCGTCCTCGGTGACGTCGCACGGCACGAACACACCCTCACCGCCGCGGTCGCGGATCTCGGCGGCCGTGGCCTCTCCGCCTTCCGCGTCGAAGTCGGCGACCGCGACCCGCGCCCCGGCATTCGCGAAGGCCAGCGCCGAGGCGCGGCCGATGCCGCTCCCTGAACCGGTCACCACTGCGACGCGACCATCGAACATGCGTGTTCCCCCTGTACTCGTGTCGGATGGCTAGTGGAGCGCGGCGCTCCGTGGCACGCAACCCGCTCTCTCCTGCGTCCACTCCCACAGCGCGTTCCGTCGCTCGGTGGTGTCGGACCGTGAGGTGCTGCGCAGCCGGTGCACGGGGCGCACCTTACGGTCCAACCAGAATTGTCCGCTCGTCGACAGCGGCGCGCCGTCGTCCGCGGCGAGCCACACCATGGTGTCGGCGCCCGCCATCGGATCTCGCAGCAGTGGACCGACGACGCGACGGAACGTCGGCAGCGCCTCCGCGACGCCCGGCGTGTCGGCCCAGCCGGGATGCAGTGCGTGGAACACCACGGAGCGGTCGGGGTACCGAGCGGCCCACATCTCGTTGAGCGTCACCTGTGCGCGCTTGGCGAGCGCGTACTGCCGGGTGCCGTTGTACGACGCCGGGTCCATCTCCGGTGACGGTGCCGAGAGCGCAGCGGTGTACATCCCGCCCGATGACATCGTGATGACACGCGACGGGGCGGACGCCCGCAGCCGGTCGAGGAGGAGGCAGGTCAGGAGGAAGGGCCCGACCACCTGGCCGGCCACGGTCAGCTCCGTGCCGTCCGACGCCTCGATGCGCGTCGGGCTGAGGGACGCGGCGTTGTGGATCAGGACGTCGAGTCGCTCGTGGACCGCGAGGAGCTCCGCGGCGACGGCGCGGACCGAGTCGAGCTCGCTCATGTCGACGATCATCGACGACAGGTGGGGGTTCCCGGAGGCGGCTCGAAGGTCCGCGAGCACGCCGGCGGTCTTGGTCGCGTTGCGCCCGAGGATCACGACGGTCGCGCCATCACGTGCGAGTTGCCCGGCGGCCGCGAGGCCCAGCCCGGATGTGGCACCCGTGATCGCCACGACGCGGGCGTGCAACGCATACCCGTCGAGCGCGCGCCAGTGGAACAGGCGTCGTCGTGCCTCGAAGCCGATCTTGGTGAAGCTCGGCACCACGGGCAGCTCGAGCGCGGCGTCGATCGCGTTCGCGACGTCGATCATGCGGAAGGCGCGCCGGCGAGGGATCCGAACCAGAACGCGCTCCAGTCGGCCGAACCGGGCTCCTGTTGACGCTCCATCAGGAGTCCGAACAGGATCATCGCGGAGTTCACGCCGAAGATCGCCAGCGCCAGCATTGCGGCGGCCTCGACCGCGAGGAACGCTCCGACCGCGACATTCGCGATTCGAAGACGCCGGAATCGTCGTACGGGAACTGTTGGAGCGGTGGTCACGCTTGGTACGGCGGGTCGTCGGCGAGTGGGACCAGAGGTGCCGACACCTGCTCGGGGATGACGGTGACGACCACCCGCTCGTCGCCGGGTGCGTCGAACGGGTACTCGTCGACGCCCATGTAGACCCGGGCGATCTCGTTGATGAAGGCGCGATCCGTGTCGGGCTCGACCACCGCGCGGCCGCGGATCTCGGCGTAGCGATTCAGGTTGCCGGGCTGCACGACGCAGAGGGTGATCCGGTCGTCGGCGTCGAGGTTGCGCACCTTCTTCCGGCTGCGCACCGAGCTCACCCGCAGCCGGGTGCCGTCGAACAGGACCGACACGGGGTTGGTCGACATCCGGCCGTCGGGCCGCATGGTGGTCATGAACGCGATCGGCGTGCCCTCGAGGAGCTCGCGGACGCGGTCGGAAATGCGCACGGAATGGGCCTCGTCAGGAGTGCGCATGGGCGCATTGTGCTGGACGCGGGGTGCGAGGCACCAGAATCAGCGGGTGAACACCGGAATGGTCGTCGCCGTGATGATGGCGCTGGCCTTCGCGTTCACCAACGGTGTCCACGACGCCGCCAACGCGATCGCCACGCTCGTCGCGACGCGCGCGGCCCGGCCCGGGCAGGCAGTTGTGCTCGCCGCGGTGGCCAACATCCTCGGCCCTCTCCTGCTCGGCAGCGCAGTCGCGAACACGATCGAAGGCATCGTGACCGTCCCGAGCAACGAGGTGATCCCCGTCCTGGGCGCGGCGCTGACGGGGGCGGTGGTGTGGAACTGCATGACGTGGGCACGCGGATTGCCGTCGAGCTCGGGCACGCGTTGCTCGGAGGGCTCGTCGGCGCGGCCGTCGTGGAGGGCGGCACGGGGGCAGTCAACTGGGGTGGCTTCGACGGCGTCGTGCCCGTCGGCGTGATCGGCGTCGCCGTGGTCCTGACGATCGCGCCCGTGGTCGGGTTCGTCGCCGGGCTGATCGTCGACCGCGGGGCGCGGCGAGGCGCGCGTCGTACCACCCGCCGCGTGCGCGGGCCGGTGCGCGCGGGCCAGTGGGGGATGTCGGGCTCACTGGCACTCTTCCACGGCGCGAACGACGCCCAGAAGGCCGTCGGCGTCGTCGCGCTCCTGCTCGTCGCCGGTGGCGAGCTGCACCAGCTCACGTCGCCGACGTGGGTGGAGCTCGCATGCGGGGTCGCGCTGACTGCGGGCACCGCGATCGGTGGGTGGCCGATCGTGAAGACGCTGGGCCGGCGCATCACCCTGATTCGCCCGCTCGACGCGCTCGCGAGCCAGACCGGGTCGGCCGCGGTCCTGCTCGGCGCCACGCTGATCGGCGCGCCGGTGAGCACCACGCAGGTCGTGGCGTCCTCCGTCGTCGGTGTCGGCGGCGGACGACGGCGGTGGCGTCACGTGCGGTGGCGGGTGGTGCGCGCCATGCTGATCGCCTGGCTCATCACGGTGCCCGCGACCGCGGGCTTCGCGATTCTCGCCCTCTTGCCCTGGAGGTGGCTCACATGAGCTCGAAGCACTGGTTCCTCCCGGAGAGCACCGACCTGCTCGGCATGCTGCAAGCGCAGGCTGCGATCACGGTGGAAGGCTTGGATGCGCTGGTCGAGTGGACCTCCGGCGACCTCGACGCGGGGCAGCGGGTGCGCGACTGTGAGCATCGCGCCGACGACGCCAAGCGCGAGTTGTGGCGCAGCCTGCGCGAAGCGTATTCACCACCGCTCGACGCCGAAGACGTCTACTCGTTGTCGGCCGATCTCGACGAGGTGCTCAACGCCGCGAAGGATCTCGTGCGCGAGATGGAAGTGATGAAGCTGCATCCTGACGGGCCCACCCACGAGATGGCCTCGTTGCTCGCCGACGCCGTCGGTCATCTCGCCGACGCGTTCGGGTGCCTCGGCAAGGCCGCCGGGGATCCCACCGAATACGCCGACGCCGCGATCAAGAGCCAGCGACGGCTCGAGCACGCATACCGGCCGGCGATGTCGGCGCTCATGGAGGTCGAGGACCTCCGTGAAGTGATGAGCCGGCGCGAGATGTACCGGCGGCTGTCACGGATCGGCGACCTCGTGCACATCGTCGCCGAGCGGGTCTGGTACGCAGTGGTGAAGGAGGCCTAGCTGCGCCGCACGCGGTGGCGCGCGAGCGCGCGGAACACCTGCGTGTGCACGGGCTGGAGGACCTTCCAGTACAGGAAGCCGGGCAGGCCCTTCGGGCGGAGTGCTCCGACCTGGACGAGCTCGTCGTCGCCCACGGCGTAGCCCAGCCACCCCTCACCCGGCGTCCACGCCACCGCGCGCAACACGAGCGTGCCCGGCTCGCGGCGCACGACCGTCCACCAGTCGACGGGCTCGCCCGTGCGCAGCTCAGTGGGGCGACCCAGCACCCAGTGCTCTCCCACGAGCTCTCCGAGCAGCGCGCGGGCTCGCCACGCGAGCGACAACCCGTACCACTCGTAGCTCGCGCCGATGCGATCGAGATCGGCATCGATCGCACCGCCCTTCCCTCGCGGGATGGCTGCCGTCGATCGTGTCGTGTACACGCCGTCGAGGAGGCCGGTGTCTCGATCGAGCAGGTCGTGGTCGATGGAGCGAGCTTGTGCGTCGAGTGCCGTGCCGATCGCCTCGGCAAGGCCGACCGGTGTGATCCCGAACGCCGCGTCGGTGCGTTCGCGGTCACGGACGACCACCGGGGTCCCGAGGCTCTCGATGAGAGCGTGGCTCACGTGTCGGTCGACCGGTGTCACGAGGTCCACCCAGTACGACGACAGGCGTGGTGTCAGGTATGGCACGTCGACGACGAACCGCGTGCCGAGCCCCCTCACGAGCGTGTAGGCCGAGATCATGTCTCGGTACGTCGTCACGTCGGCCCCGCCGACCTCGTAGACGCCCGGCTCCACATCGAGTGCCTTCACGAGGTACGCGACCATGTCGCCGAGCGCGATCGGTTGGATCTCGGTGTGCACCCACCGCGGGCAGACCATGAACGGCAGCCTCTCGGTGAGGTACCGCAGCATCTCGAACGAGATGCTGCCCGAGCCGAGCACGACGGCGGCGCGCAGCTCGACGACCGGCACTCCTGCCGCGGCGAGCGCGACCCCGACTTCGTGACGGCTCGCGAGGTGCTCCGACGACGGCTCGTTCCCGAGGCCACCGAGGTAGATCACGCGGGACACGCCCGCGGCCGCCGCGGCGGCGCCGAAGCCCTCGGCGAGCTCGCGGTCCCGCGCCCGGAAGCCGCCCGCCGCCATCGAGTGCACGAGGTAGTACGCGTCGTCGCAACCAGTGAGTGCTTCCGCGAGCGTGCGCTCGTCGCCGACATCGACGGAGCGGGCACGCGCGCCCTCGACAGCGCCGGCGTTTCGCGCCAGCGCGGTGACGTCGTGTCCTGCCGACACGAGCACGGTGACCAGTGCGCGCCCGACGAAGCCGCTCGCGCCGGCGACCACGATGTGCCGCACCGCCGGGTCAGTCATCGGGGCCCCCGATCGACTCGCCGATGAGCTCGATCGCCAGCGCCGCAGTCCAGGAGAATTCGGCCGCGCCATGTCCCTCGCCCGAGAGCGCGGAGAAGTACTCGAAGCACCCACCGGTGTCGACGAGCTCGACGGTGCGGCGCCGGAGTGACTCGGCGAGCTCGGTCTCGCCGTGGGCGCGCAGGCCTTCGACGATGATCCAGTTGGTGTTCACCCACGCGGGGCCCTTCCAGTAGCCGGCTTCCTCGAACTGCGCGGCGTCGAGCGGAACGCTCGGCACCGGGAACGAGGGCCAGTACTCGGACGCGTCGCGCAGGCGCCCGATCAGCCGCGTCGCGTGCCCCTCGGGCAGGGTTCCCGACCAGAGGGGGAGGAACGTCGCGATCGTGGGGACGCGGATCAGCTCACCGGTCACCGCGTCGCGCGAGAAGTACTGCCCGGCCGCTTCGTCCCACAGGGCGTCGAGCGCATGCTCGGTGCTCCGGAACCGCTCGACGAGTGCGATGGGCAGGTCCTCGCCGAGCTCTGCCGCGACGTGCTCGAGCGCACGGTTGGCCGCGATCAGCATCGCGTTGAACGCGAGGTCTTCGATCAGGACGGCTCGCGTGCGCGGCAGGCGTTGCAGGTCGAAGTCGTGCTGCTTCGCCAACGTGATCAGCGCAAGCATGCGAAGCCCGTCGTCGTCGGACGGTCGCTCCACCGCGGGCAAGTGGCGGGTGTCGTACCGGAGTCGGCGGAGGATCCGTGCCAGCCGCAGCGTCGACGCGACCCGCAACCACCACGGCATGCGCATCCGCTCGAGTGCGAGCATCCACGGTGGTGTCGTGTCGAGCCCGCACTCCCACGGATGTATGAGGGTCACGAGCCCGGTGCGGCTCGGGTCGCGCTCGGCGTACAACCACGAGTGGTACGCGGCCAGCTTGGGGAAGAGCTCGGCGAGGAACGCGTGGCCGTCTGCCGTCGGCAGCGACGCGGCGACGCGTCGCGTCGCGATCGCGATCAGCGGGGGCTGGGTCACGCACGACGTGGCGACATCGCGCGGCGCGAGCGCGTGGCGCTTCGACTGCCAGACGCGCCGGCTGCCGACGTCCTTCACGCCGTCCGCGAAGATCATGTGCGGCAGCATCCCGTTGGCCCATTGACCGCGGAACAACGCGCGCAGCTCGCCCACGGCGCGCGCGGGGTCGTACCGCGCGAGGCCGATGGCGACGAAGCACGAGTCCCACAGCCACTGGTGCGGGTACACCGCGGCCGACGGGCACGTCCAGGCGCCGCGCCGGTTCCGCTCGAGCACCGCTTGCGCGCGTTCGACGAGGCTCATGGTCGCGACACCGCGAATGCGTGACGAGTCAGCGCAGCGCGATCGGGCGGTCACCGGCGACGGTCGTGCGCCGCATGTATCTCCGGTGCCCGGTGAAGTCGGCCATCACCATGTGCTGCAGGCACCGGTTGTCCCACATCGCGACGTCGCCGACCCCCCAGTGCCACCGGCACGTGAACTGTGGATCGGTCGCGTCGCGCGAACAGCATCGCAAGGAGTGGGCGCGACTCGTTCGGGAGGAAGCCGTCGAGCCCGATCGTGTACTGCGCGTTCACGAACAACGCGGGTCGACCGGTCTCAGGGTGCACTCGTACGACGGGGTGGAGCTGCGTGCGGTCAGCGTCGTCGCTGGTGTGCACGGTCATGCCCGTGAACGTGTCGTGGAGCTGCTGCATCGCGGGGGAGTACGCCTTCGTCGCGCTGTGCACGCCGCTGAGCCCGGCGAGCATCGTCTGCATGCCCGACGACAGGGTCGAGAACGCGAGCGCCTGGTTTGCCCACAACGTGTCGCCGCCGTAGGGCGGCACCTCGCGGGCGTGGAGGATCGACGCGAACGGTGGCTCGGCGAAGAACGAGAAGTCGGAATGCCACAAGCTTCCGAACGTGTAGCGCTGCGCCTCCGATGCATCGCGCACGACTGCGATCACCTCGGGATGATCGGCGATGGGCTCGATGAACGGGACCGGGCTGAAGGGCCCGAAGCGGCGGCTGAATGCGACCTGCTGCTCGGGAGCCAGATCCTGGCCTCGGAAGACCACCACCTGGTGATCGAGCACCGCGCGTCGGATCTCCGCGATCACTCCGTCGTCGAGGTCGTGCGTGAGATCGACGCCGCTGACGATCGCACCGCACGCGCCGGCGATGGGGTCGACGGCGATGCGCGCGTACACGTGGCCTGCGGGCGCGGCGGGAACCGGAACGAGTGCGGGAGTCGTCGCGGTCACGTCGAAAGCTTCGCGCGCCGGTCGCCGTGGGCCGGCATCCCTTCGGCCGCAACGTCGCGCGGCGCGTCGGGTCGCTCGACGAATGGCACGCGAACGGCGATCTCGACGAGTGGGCGAATGGGTCGTGGGATCCGACCGCACCGACTACTTCCACGAGGAACGATCATTGTTCGACTCTTGAACTATTCGCTATCCTCACCGTGAATGGAGACGGTGTCACCGAAGGACGCGGAAGCCGCGGCGGGGCCGCGCCGGTCTCCTCGCAATGGGCTTCCTCGCCCTCGGGCCGCACCGGTGCGCCACGTCGAGCCCGCGCCGCCCGGCAGCGGCGGTTGGATCCGGCGCCTCATGCCGTACCTCATGGCGCACAAGCGGAACGCGATCCTCGCGTTCGGTCTCGCGGTCGTGGGGCAGGGGCTCACCGCGCTGGCACCACTGATCCAGGCCGTGCTGATCGACGACGTGCTCATCGCGCACACCCGGCCGCTGTGGCCGTGGCTCGGGCTGATGATCGTGCTCGGCGCGATCAGCTTCGTCAGCGGTTACTGGCGACGCTTCACCGGGCAGCGCATCAGCCTCGACGTGCAGTACGACCTGCGGAACTCGGTGTTCGAGCATCTGCAACGGCTCGACTTCGCCGCGCACGACAACATGCAGACCGGCCAGCTGATGTCGCGCGCGACGGCCGACGTCACCCTCCTCGAGCGTTTCCTCGCGCAGCTGCCCAACACGCTCGGCAACATCGTGCAGGTGATCGTCGCGATCATCGCGATGCTGTTCCTCTCGGCACCGCTCACACTCGTCGCGTTGTTCTGCATCCCGACGCTGCTCGGGCTCGCGACCACCATGCGGGTCAAGCTCTTCCCTGCGAACTGGCATGCGCAGCAGCGCCAGGCCGATGTCGCGGGCGTCGTCGAGGAAGCGGTGTCGGGCGTTCGCGTCGTGAAGGCGTTCGGCCAGGAGCAGCGGGAGCTGCATCGCCTGATCGAGCGTGGTCGTGACCAGTACCGCAGCCGGATGCGCGTGGTGCGGTTGCAGGCGCGGTACCAGCCGACGCTCCAGGCGATTCCCACCATCGCCCAGACCGCCGTCATCGGGTTCGGCGGTTGGATGGCCATCAACGGCAGCCTGAGCCTGGGCGCGTTCCTCGCCTTTCTCTCCTACCTGGTGCAGTTGACCGCGCCGGTGCGCATGATGGCGGGGCTCATCACGCAGAGCCAGCAGGCCCGCGCCGGCGCGGAGCGTGTGCTCGATGTGCTCGATTCCAACCCGCTCGTCGCCGAGAAGCCCGATGCCGAGCCGCTGCCGCCGGTGCGGGGCAGGGTGCAGTTCAGCGGGGTCAGCTTCGGCTACTTGCGGTCGGAGCCGGTGCTCCAGGGCCTCGAGCTCACGGTCGAGCCCGGCGAGCGTGTCGCGGTCGTCGGCGCGTCGGGATCGGGAAAGTCGACGATCGCGCTGCTCGTCCCGCGCTTCTACGACGTCGCTGCCGGTTCCGTGCGCATCGACGGCATCGACGTGCGCGACGTGACGTTCCAGTCGCTGCGATCGCAGGTCGGCGTCGTCTTCGAAGACAGCTTCCTGTTCTCGGAGCGCGTGCGCGACAACATCGCGTACGGGAAGCCGGATGCGACCGACGCCGACATCGAGGCTGCCGCGCGCGCGGCCGAGGCCCACGACTTCATCATGGCGCTGCCCGACGGGTACGACACGGTTGTCGGCGAGCGCGGGCTGACGCTGTCGGGTGGCCAGCGGCAACGCATCGCCTTGGCGCGCGCGTTGATCACCGACCCGGGCATCATGATCCTCGACGACGCGACGTCGTCGATCGACTCGAAGACCGAAGAGGGCATCCACGACTCGCTGCGCCGGATCATGGCCGGGCGCACCACCATCCTCGTCGCGCACCGCCGCTCGACCTTGCGCCTCGCCGACCGCATCGTGGTGCTCGATCGCGGCGAGCTGGTCGCGTCGGGGACCCACGAGGAGCTCGTCGCGTCGTGCGATCTCTACCGCGATCTGCTCACCGGGCCCGGCGAGAGCGCGGAAGGCGTCGCGCCGGAAGCGCCGGAGCTGGAGCTCGTGCGCGACCTCGAGCTGGTCGAGATCGACGCCGAGGCCTGGCCCGACGACGCGCCCGAAGCCGAAGGAGCGCGGTCGACGGTCGGGCAGGGCACCGGGTTCGCAGTCGGGCGCGCGCCCGGCGCCGGTGGATGGGGTGCCGGTGGAATGGGCGGGGGTGGGGGCTGGGGGGCCGTCGCCGCGTTCGCGCCGCCCACGCCGGAGCTGCTGGAGCAGGTCGACAAGCTGCGCCCGCTGGAAGGCGAGCCCGACGTCGACCTCACGCGCGAGATCGCTCCCGATCGCAACTTCTCGCTGCGCCGGTTCATCCGGCCGTTCCGGTGGGCACTCGCGGTCGGCTTGGTCCTCGTCGTGATCGACACGGTCACCACGCTGGTCGGCCCGTCGATCATCCAGCAGGCCATCCAGCAGGGGATCGAGCCGAAGTCGACGGCGGCCCTGATGACCTTCTGTGGGATCTACTTCGCGGTGCAGCTCGTGAGCTGGGTGAACTCGTACGCGCAGCAGCGGCAGACAGGACGAACCGCCGAGCGCATGCTGTACGCGTTGCGGGTGCGCACGTTCGCGCAGCTCCAGCGGCTCTCGCTCGGCTACTACGACCGCGAGTCCGACGGCCGGATCATGACCCGCATGACCACCGACATCGACGCGCTCGCGCAGCTGTTGCAGCAGGGCCTCTTGAGCGCGCTCGTCAACATCCTGAGCCTGATGGGTGTCGCGGTCATCCTGTTCAGCAAGGACGCGCAGATGACGCTGGCGGTGCTGGTGGTGTTCCCGCCGCTGATCATCGCCACGCTGGCATTCCGCAAGGCATCCGCTCGCGCGTACAACACCGCGCGTGACCGCGTCGCAGTGGTGAACTCCAACTTGCAGGAGAGCCTGTCGGGTGTGCGCGTCGCGCAGGCGATGCGTCGCGAACAGGGGAACCTCGAGCGCTTCCGCGATGTTGCATCCGATTACCTCGACGCGCGGGTGACGTCGGTGCGACTCCAGGCCTTGTACTTCCCGTTCGTCCAGTTCATCCAGCTCACCGCGAAGGCCATCGTCCTCGGATTCGCGTACTACAACCCCGTGAACACCGCCGTGCTGATCGCGTTCCTTCTGCAGCTCGACATGTTCTTCTCGCCGATCCAGCAGCTCTCGCAGGTGTTCGACCAGTGGCAGCAGGCGCAGGTGGCCCTCGGGCGGATCGACGAGCTGCTGAAGACGCCGAGCGGCACGCCGGAAGCCGAGTCGCCCGTCGAGCCCGGTCGCATCCGCGGCGACATCCAGTTCGAGGGCGTGCGGTTCGCCTATCCCAACACCGCGTTCGAGGCCCTGCGTGGGATCGACCTGCACATCACCCCCGGGCAGGTCGTCGCGCTCGTCGGTGAGACCGGTGCGGGGAAGTCCACGATCGTGAAGCTCGTGGCGCGCTTCTACGACCCGACCGCCGGTCGTGTGCTCGTCGACGGCCAACCGCTCACTGACATCGATCTCGCCGGGTACCGTCACCAACTTGGCTACGTACCTCAGGAGGCGTTCCTGTTCTCCGGCACCGTGCGCGACAACATCGCGTACGGCAAGCCCGACGCGACGCGTGAAGAAGTCGAAGCCGCCGCGCGCGCCGTCGGCGCCCACGAGTTCATCTCCGGCCTGGCGCACGGATACCTCACCGCGGTCGCCGAACGCGGACGTTCTCTCTCGGCCGGGCAGCGCCAGCTCATCTGCCTCGCGCGCGCTCGACTCGTCGACCCCGCGGTGCTCATCCTCGACGAAGCCACTGCCAACCTCGACCTCGCGACCGAGACGCGCGTGCAGCGCGCAATGGGTGCCGTCGCACACGGGCGCACGACGTTGTTGATCGCGCACCGGCTCCAGACCGGCCGCAGCGCCGATCGCATCCTCGTGATCGGCGACGGCGAGATCCTCGAAGACGGCACCCACGACGATCTGCTCGCCGCCGGCGGGCGCTACGCCGAGCTCTGGGCGAGCTTCGCCCAGGAGGAACCCGCGCCGGCCGCGTGACGTCGCTCTCGATCTTCGTGGTGAGCCAGACCGCGAGCTGCTCGCTGCGGTGCCGTCGCGGCCCGCGTTGCGTCGCGTCCACCTCTGCGACCTCGGGCTTCCGGAGGAGCTCGCTGGGAACGACCTCGCGGAGTCGCGCTTCTTCCCCAGTGATGCCGCGCTCGACGTCGCGACCGAGTACGTCGGTGTGGTCTCCGCCCGGCACGACGACGGGCCGCGAACGTGGGGTAGTCGTGCACGATGTCGGCGAAGTCGAGGATCTGACTGCCGGTGTCGGCGTAGGTGACGGGATGTGCGACGCACTCGCCGTCGGTGAACTGGTACAGGAGGATCGGTCCCGAGTCGTTCGAGATCTTCGGCGACGCGATGGGATCGAGGTCGAGCACCGCCTGTGGATTGAAGTCGTCGATCGCGTACGCGAGCGGTTCGTCGCCGTGCGGAAGGTACGCGTGATGGCCGAACGCGGTCGCGAGCTCGGCGCGGTCGTCGTGGTTACCTGGGATCAGGCAGGTCGGGATGTCGACCGGATCGAGCAGCTCGCGCAGCAGTCCGGCGCCAGGCGCGGCGACGTGCATGTCCGACAGCTGGGCGACGAGCACGGCAGTCTCCTTGCCGAGTGACGCGAGCGCGCACAGTATGTACGGCCATGACCACTCCGCTCTTCGAAGCCGACGAGTTGCTCGATGCCGCAAGCAAGGAGACCGGCCTCGACGACTTCGGCCCGCCGCACTTCCTCGAGGGCATGGGCGTGCTCATCGAGTCGCTGACCAACGACGCGCAGTTGAAGGACGAGGTGGTACCGCGAGCGCGCGCGTTGTTCATGGGCCGGCTCACGATGCGGCTGCGGATCCAGGACTACCTGAACGACCACCCCGAGGTGTACGACGAGCGGGTGGTCGCGCCGATCTGCATCCTCGGCAGCCCGCGCTCGGGATCGTCGATCATGCACGAGCTGTGGTCGCTCGATCCCGCGACCCGCAATCCGCTGGCGTGGGAGGTCCGCAGCCCCCTGCCACCTCCCGAGACCGCCACGTATCTCACCGACCCGCGGATCGCTGCGCTGCAGGCGCAGATGGGCGGCGCCCCGGATGCCGCGGCGGAGGGAGCCCCGGCGGTGCCGCACCGCTCCGGCGCGATGCTCCCCTCGGAAGACGTCGAGATCACCATGCTCGACTTCGCGAGCGTGATCCCGATGGTCACCTTCTACGTTCCCACGTACACGAAGTGGCTGTTCTCGGAGGTCGACTACGCGCCGACCTACGACTACCTCACCGCGTTCCTCCAGCTCCTGCAGTCGCGCTGCCCGGGCTCACCGTGGGTCCTGAAGTCGCTCTACAGCATGCACTACATGGAAGCGTTCCTCGACGCCTACCCCGACGTGCGCGTCATCTGGCTGCACCGCGATCCCGTTACCGCAACCGCGTCGGGCGTGAACCTCGTGCAGATGGCCGCGGGCGGCTCGTCCGACCGCGTCGACCGGGTCGACCTCGCGCGCGACGTCGCCGACTGGAGCGTGGTGCGGCACGACCTGTCGGTCGACGTGCAGGAGCGCGGCATGCTCGCACCCGAGCGGCTCTGCAACGTGCGGTACCCCGAGTTCGTCGCCGACCACGTCGGGACGGTCAAGGGCATCTACGAGCACTTCGGCATGGAGCTGCGACCGGAGGTCGAGCAGACGATGCGCGACTACGTGGCCGTGCATCCGGCCGATGAGCTTGGTGGTCGTCACGAGTACAGCCTCGAGCAGTCCGGGCTCGATCCGGCTGAGTACCGGGAGCGGTTCCGGCGGTACCAGGAGTACTTCGGGATCGCCAACGATGCCTGACGAGCTCGTTCCTACGTCGCGCACCGCGCTCGATCAGCTCCTGCGCACGATCGAAGCCGTCGACACCGACTACCTGGGTGCCCTCACCGGTGAGGAGCTGGCGGTGGGTCACCGCGCGCTCATGCACCTGCTCGGCGCCGGCCTCGACATGTTCTTCGACACCGACGCGCGCGAGCCGTCGTTCCGGCGTGCGCACTGGGCCGACCGCAAGTTCTTCGGCGACAACGCCGACTGCATCTACTACGTCGCGCCGGTCGATCCTGCGTTCGAGTACCGCATCCGCGGCAACATCTCCGGCGCCGCCTACACGTCGTTCGCAGTCGACGGAGGCGGCATCGACGAGCGGTATCCGCCGGCGCGCATCGTGTCGTCGATCCACGATGGCACGTTCGACGTGGCGGCCGACGGCAGCTTCGAGATCGTCGCGAGCGTCGCCGAGCAGCCCCGCAATTGGCTCCCGCTCGAGCCCGACGCGGCGTCGATCTCCACCCGCCACTACTTCGAGCAGGTCGAGCCGGTCGCGGCCGATCCGCTCGAGCACATCCCGCTGGACATCCGCGTGATCGGCACCGCGCCGGCGCGCCCGAGCGCGGAAGAGACCGTCGCCCGTGACATCCGCCGCCTCGACACGTTCGTACGCGCGCTCACGCTCGGCACCGGCCGTCGACCGGGAGCGCCGCCACCCGATGGTGCGGCCCCGCCCAACCGGTTCAACCCGCCCACGGAGTGGAAGCCGGGCGGCTACGGCGCGGTCGACATCGTGAACATGATGACGCGGTACGAGCTCGCACCGAACGAAGCCTTGGTGATCGAGGGGCGGTTCCCGCCGTGCCGGTGGGCGGGCATCGCACTGTGGAACCGCTACCTCCAGACGCTCGACTACCGGCACCACCGTGTCTCGCTCAACCGCGCCCAGCTCGCGCTCGAACCGGACGGCTCGTTCCGGGCGATCGTCGCGGAGCGGGATCCCGGCGCGCCCAATTGGATCGAAACCACGGGGGAGAACACCGGCACGATCTTCGTGCGGGTGATCCTCCCCGAGGCCGCGGTCGCGCCACTGACGACGCGGGTGATGAAGGTCTAGCCGAGGTTCTTCGGTGACGTGGTGTACACGACCTGCACATCGGCGTAGCCGAGGCGACCGAGGAAGGTCTGCAGCATCGCGGTGGTGTTCTTCTCCGCGCGTGCGACGAGCTTGCTCTCCTTCGCCGCGTTCGTGATCTTGTGCTGCGCGGTGATGTAGAGCTCGCGTTCGCTCGTCGGGCTGTCGCTGAACACGCCGCCGATGCGGTTGAGGATGCCACGGTCGCGGCTGGCGACATGGCTGGCCTTCGTGTCCAGGACCGCCTTGCCGAGCGTGGGCTCGGCGAGCGTGATGGTCACGTGGCCGTCGGTGCCCTGTTGCACCGCGTCACCGCCGAGGGCCGAGAAGTCGACGGTCGCGTCGACGGTGCCCTGCGCGAGGAAGACGGTGCGGTCGCCCGCGACGAACGACGGCAGGATGCCGACGTCGTGCTCGATGTCGACGGTCGACTCGAACTTGCCCTGGGCCGCCTCGAAGCGCGAGAGGTCGTTGATCTGCTTGAGCAATGCGGGCTGGGATCGGTCGATCGTCGACGTGGAGAAGGGATTGCCGATCGAGAAGAGGCCGGTGAGGGCGCCCACGATCAGGAAACCGACCAGTGCCAGCACCCCGATGCCGATCGCGGCGATGATCGAGCCGAGCGACGGGAGGCGCCGCCGGGGCCGCCGGCTGCCGTTCGATCCGGAATTGCCGTTCTCGGCGACGACGCGGACGGTGATCTCGTGGTTGGACGACGCGCGCCCATCGGGCGCGGCGTCGAGACGGTCTTCGAGCAGGGTTGGCATGGGTCTCCCATTCGTGAGGTCCGGAGGTCAACGTCCGGTTCCCCGGGAGAGTTCCCGGCGCCGCAACCGCGAGCGGCAAAGTCCCCGACCGACGAGGATCTACCGGGCGCCGATCACGCAGCCCCGAGCTGCCACCGGGGTCGTGCCGTGTGGTGACAGTGCGCCGTCATGAGCGTCATCTGAGGCCTTCGGACGGATTGAACTCCGCTGATCTGTGCGCCCTGACCCGCGTTCGGGGACATGTTGCGCGCGGGCGGCTGCTTGAATCCTGGGCCATCGTCGCGATCCCTGAATCGGCCCGGTCTCTGCTGCTGTCGGGACGACTCGCTCACCTGGTGACGATCAATCCCGACGGCTCGCCGCAGGTCTCGATCGTCTCGGTCGGTCGGCCCGTGGGCACGAGGAGACTGATTCCAAGAGTTGCCCCTGGGCCGACGAACCGCGAGCCAATCGAAGCCGTGGCAACGAGCCGGCGATATGGGCGCCGGGCTGTGTCGTTCTGGCGTCCTGAACGCGCTGGCCGCGCGAGCGCGTCGCGGGCATTATGAGCGTGTGGGCGTGCGGGCGCGACGACACGATCATCGAGCCCAAGGTGATTTTCGCCGAGCAGGTACAGCGGCATGCCCAAGCTGATCTACATCGCGAACGTCTCCCTGGACGGCTACATCGAAGACTCGGACGGCAATTTCGACTGGACCACGCCCAACGACGAGGTCTTCGCGTTCATCACTGACCTCGTGCGCTCCTCCGGCACCTATCTCTACGGCCGCCGTATGTACGAAACGATGGCCGTCTGGGAGACCGACCCGGCCGTGGCCGCGCAGTCGGAACTCATGAGCGACTTCGCCCACGTCTGGCAGGCTGCGAACAAGGTCGTCTATTCCGCGACCCTGCATGAGGTGTCGACCGCCAAGACGCAGCTCGAGCGCAACTTCGACCCCGACGCCATCCGTGACTTGAAGGCTTCCGCGGCCGAAGATCTCACCGTAGGAGGCCCGAACCTTGCCGCGCACGCTTTCAGGGCCGGGCTCGTCGATGAGTGTCAGTTGCTCATCTGTCCTGTCTTCGTCGGCGCGGGCAAGTCGTCGCTTCCTCGCGACATGCGCGCTGACCTCGAGCTCCTCGACGAGCGCAGGTTCAGCAATGGTGTCGTTTACGTCCGCTACCGCGTCGCGTCCTGACCGTCCCGCGTCAGCCGGTGGCGGCATGCGACCAGGCAACAGCGACCGTCGCGACAAGCGACTGACGGCGACTTCGAAGAACGGCGACGCGTCACTGATGCTCGGTAGCCTTCCGATACCGCTGCCTCAGCGTCGTTGTCCCGAGCGCGGGGTTAACGGGACTCTTGCCTCTTGGCTTCGTCGTGATCGCAAGCATGATCGAGGCGTTCACCGCTGATCCGCAACAAGGCGAAGGATGGATTGGAGGTCCGATCCAAGCCGTCTTCGCGGGAGGGCCCCTCATCGCAATCGGCTTTGCTCTCCGTTCTTCGCGCCGGAGTATCGCGCGGAGGACCGGCGTAGCTTCCTTACTGCTCACTCTCGTCGTCGGGTTCGTGCTCGTCATGCAACTGATCGACCCGAACGAGACCACTTCCGACAGGTTGTTGCAGGGCTTCGCGATGTTCGTGTACCTCGCTGCCTTCTTCGTCGAGTTGCCCGCGTTCACACGACGATGGCCGTCGAGCGACATCCCCGTCCCCGTGTAGACAAGCACTTCAGCAGGCGCGCCGCCGACGCCCCTGCCCGCGAGGTCCACGCACCCATATCTTCTGCCGTTACGGCTCAGCCAACAACACGCGACCCGCGCCCGAACAGATCGCAGTCCTGGAGCCGGCGTTATGGGACACGATCTTCGAGCCGTCTCTGAGGCGACTCATGTTAGAAATCGAGCATGGCGAAGTCCCCGACGCGGCTCGTGCTGATCTGTGGGCTTCCAGCCTCGGGCAAGTCGACACTCGCTCGTCAGCTCGCACCCGAAATCCCCGCCATCAGGTTGGACAAGGACCGGTGGGCGACTCAACTGGGTGCCGACTTGTGGGATGAAGAATTCCGAGTGCGTCTCGAAGATCAGCTGTGGGTTCTTTCCCAGGATCTCCTCGCCCTGGGCCAGAGCGTGATTTTGGAGTGGGGCCACTGGGCGCGAGTTGAACGGGATGAGAAACGACTCGGGGCGCGAGCTTTGGGGGTGGGCGTCGAACTGCATTACCTCGATGCGCCCCTGGAGGAGTTGATCGAGCGAGCTGAACGTCGCAATGCGTCGGGCGAGTGGACAGCCTCGCCTATGACGCGGGCTCATTTTGAAAGGTGGGCAACGATTTTTCAACCTCCCGACGAGGAGGAGATCCTGTTGTTCGACAAGCCCGTCGCCGAAGGTTGATCTCGTCGAACTTGTCTCGCCCGCTCCTTCATCGCATCACATCTCGCGCCTGTTCACGTGTCTCAGAACTGGACTTTGGGGGCGCCGGCGATCTGCTGTTCGGGCGGCACGGAAAAATACTGACGCGCCTTGAAGTGGAACGCACCGGCGACCAAGTCCGGAGGGAACGTCTGGATCTTCGTGTTGTACGACAGCACGCTGTCGTTGTAGAACTGACGCGAAGACGCGATCTGATCCTCTGTTGAGCTCAGTTCGGTTTGGAGCTGGAGGAAGTTCCGGTTCGCTTTCAGATCCGGGTATGCCTCCGCGACCGCGAACAGACTCTTGAGCGCACCCGTGACGACATTGTCGGCCTGAGCGCTCTTCGCGGCGTCGCCGCTTTGCTGCGCGTTGATCGCGTTCTCCCGCGCTGAGACCACTGTGTCGAACGTTTCTCTCTCGTGCGCGGCGTAGCCCTTGACAGTTTCGACGAGATTGGGAATGAGGTCGTAACGACGCTTCAACTGGACGTCGATCTGAGACCAGGCGTTGTCGACCTGGTTGCGACGCCGGACCAGCCCGTTGAACGCGAGCAACGTGAACCCGAGGGCGACGACAATCAGGACGACAATGACGATGACGGCGACCATGGGCGTCTCCTCTTGTCACTGAGCACCCTATGCCGGGCGCAACAGCCCCGATTCGTGCCGTGCCCGGGCGTTCCCGACCGGGCGATCTGTGCGGCCTCTGCACTGCTGCTGAACATTGACCCGGAGGAGAGCCGCGCTCAGCCTCCTGCAAAGTCGGGTTGACAACCACGCTGGCACTCCCGAGCGCCATCCTGTCGGATGGATCGTCCTGCGCGGATGCCGGGACGACTCAGCGATGAGAGCGTCGGTGAACGCCAGGCCTGCAGCACCCGCCCCGATGACGAGGTAGTCGACCGCGACCTCACCGTCGCCCATGCCCGCCCATGATACCGAGCTACCGAACTCCAGGTCCCCGACCACCATCGGGATGCCGGACCGCTCGATGGGCGCCGGCGGGACCCGTCGGAGGACCTCCCGCTGGCGCATCGACCTCCGCTCCGCCGCTAGCTCGGTCGACCGGGTACTGCCGCCGCCCGCGCCAAAGTTGCCGCACGGAGCACAGAACGCCTGATACACGGGTGATCTTTGGGACATCCGCGACATGGTTGAGGTCTGCTGGGAGCCTGTCCATGCGACTTGAATGCGCGGGAAATGGAACGCCAGGCGTTACAAATCCCGCGCAGTTGACCGGCACACGCTCGGGTTTGTTCGAGCGCGACCCGCGCAGAACGGCACGTCTCGCGCATCGCGAGGCCACAACGCTCGCCAGGGCGCCGATTGCCCTGCACGCGAATGTCTTGCGACGCGGCGGGGTCCCACCGGCCGTCCGCTCGGCTACTCCAACAGGTCGGCGATGACGGCCCGGTCGACCGGCCCGGAGTAGGCGATCCGGCCGTCGCTGAGGGCGATGCAGCGGCTGGCCCGCTCGAGGAACGTGAGCTGGTGGGTGGCGAGGAGGACCGCGGCGCCGGCCGCGACCGCGCCTTCGACCAGCTCGACCAGGGTGCGCTGCCCGGACGGGTCGAGCCCGACGAACGGCTCGTCGACGAGCAGCACCGCGAAGGGGCGCACCAGCCCGAGGAGGACGGAGGTCTTCTGGCGCAGGCCCCGGCTGAACCGGGCGGGGAGGTCGTCGGCTCGCCCGTCGAGCTCGAGGAGCTCGAGGAGCTCGTCGGCGGTGTCGGGGCGCCCGTCGAGCCCGTGGAGTCGCGCCACGTACTCGATGTGCTCGTTCACGCTGAGGTCGTCGTAGAGCGACGGCTGGTCGGGGATGAACGACACGAGCCCGCGTGCGGTGAGCGAGCCCGCTTCCGCGCCTTCGATGGTCACCGATCCCGAGGTGGGATCGAGCAGGCCCGCCGCGAGCTGCAGGAGCGTCGACTTGCCGGCGCCGTTGCTCCCGACCAGCGCGACGAGCTCGCCGCGCTCGATGCTCAGGTTCATGCCGTCGACCGCGACGCGCTCGCCGTACGACTTCGTGAGGTCGGTGGTCTCGAGTGCGGGGAACGCGGCGAGCGGGGTCTCGTTGCTCACGCGACACGCTTCCGCGAGCTCAACCAGCGCGAGGTGACCACGATGACGCTGATGGGGAGCAGCGTGGCGCTGATCGCCGCGCCCGACACCGAGCTGTGATGCACGAGCGCGTCGTGGGCGACCGCGACCGG
Source organism: uncultured Actinomycetes bacterium (assembly GCA_963721435.1). Taxonomy (GTDB): domain Bacteria; phylum Actinomycetota; class Acidimicrobiia; order IMCC26256; family DASPTH01; genus CAVRJC01. The sequence goes on along the minus strand of CAVRJC010000010.1, from coordinate 23,176 downwards.
GACCATGGCTGTGAGCGCGATCGCGGGTGGGATCAGCTGCCGCATGATCAGCCAGATCATCCCGAACTCGGGGAACGGGAAGTCGAGGTACAGCGTGGGGCTCGGCGCGCCCGCGACGACGGATGTCGCGGCGCCCACGGCCGCGGCGATCGCGATCGGGACGATCGCGATCAGGCTGACGACGAGCGCGTCGACCGAGCCGATGACGACCGAGAACACCGTGAGACCGATGACAGCCACGAGCGCGAGCGCGCACGCCGGCGCGACGATGTGGTCGAGCACGAGCTGACCCCACGGGATCGGGATCAGCTCGGCGCGGTCGGGGTGGTCATGCTCCTGCGCGAGCCCTTCCGCCGCGTCGACTCCCGCGAGGAACATCGCCAGGCCGGCCACGATGAGGAACGCGTCGTTGGCGCGCCAGGCGCCGACGAGCGCGACACCCGCGATGCCGGCGAGCACGATGACCCGTGCGATCCGGGCGAACGGCCACCGCGCGTATCCCTGCCAGTCGCGGCGCCGGCACGCGCCCGCGCGCAGCCCGTGCCCGACCTGCCACCAGGGTCGCGACCGCGGGAGCTCCTGCGCGAGCTCACGGTGCAGCACGATGATCGAGCGCAGGTCCTGGAGCGTCGCGGCGTACCGCAGCTCGCGCACGAGCTGCGCGCGATGGCGCAACGGCTCCAGCGACGTGCCGCCGATCCACGCGAGCCCCAGGCCGACGACGGCGAACGGCAGCGCGATCCCGATGAGCGCCAGCCATGACCACGCCAGCGGCGTGAGCGCGACCCGTCCGAGCTGCGCGGTGGGAGACGTGCCGGCGCCGAGCGCGATGTCGACCGCCGCCCACGCCACGAGCGTGGCGCCGATCGCGTTCGCCCGGCGAACGGTCCAACGCCGGCTCGACGCAATCAGCGCGCAGCCCCACGCGAGCAGCGCGGCCAACGCACCGAACGCGGCACCGGCCACGATCCACTCGACCCGGTTGCCGTCGAGGTGCCCGGCCGCGATGTTGCCCGCGACGCCACCGGCGATGGTCGGCAACAGCACCACGCCTCGGAGCTGGCGCCACGCGGCGCTGCGGAACACGAGCGAACGGGGGATGGGCGCGAGGAGCAGATGGGTCACATCGGGAGCAGTGAGCGCGAGCGGCCCGCCGTGTGCACCCGAGCGCAGCCCCAACGCTGCGAGCACGGCCACCGCCAACCCGAGGAACGCGGGCCCCTGGGCTTCGAGGTCGTGGACCGTCGACGCTCCCGCGCTCGCGGTGCCGAACGCCGCACTGAGGTAGAAGAGCGCGACCACGGTGATGATCACCGTGAGGTACGCCTTGTACAGCGAGTCGACCCAGTCGCCCTCGCGTATGTAGTGGCGTCGCCGCGCACCCTGCATCGCCCGGGTCGTCGAGCGTGCGTTCACGGGGGAGGCCACGGGCCGTAGCGTATGTGCACGGTCCTGAATCGTTCGATGCCGTCGGGCATCACTGATCCATGCAGGAGGTCGTGGGTGCGCAGGCTCGGGTCTGCCGCGGTCGTGGCGCTGGTCGTGACGGCGAGCGTGACCGCGGTGGGCCCCGCGGCGGCGGTCGGGGCGACCCCGCGCGCGAATTCGGCGCGGTGCTCGAGCGCGACAAAGCCGTCGAGCGCGACCGTCGTCACCGATCGGGGTGCCGTGCGGGGGACGGCGGCGGCCGGTGTCACCGACTGGCTCGACATCCCGTTCGCGGCTCCGCCCGTGGGGCCGTTGCGCTGGGCGGCACCCGAGCTCCCGGCCTGCTGGAAGGGCGTGCGGTCGACGCAGGCGTTCGGGCCGCCCTGCCCGCAGCTCGACAACGGCACCGTGATCGGGAGCGAAGACTGCTTGTCGCTCAACGTGTGGAAGCCGGCGAACGCGAAGGCGACCGCGCCGCGTGCAGTCATGGTCTTCGTCCACGGTGGTGGGAACCAACAGGGCTCGGCGTCGAACGTCGTCTCGGGCGTGACGCTCTACGACGGCGCCAATCTCGCGCGCACCGGTGATGTCGTCGTCGTCACCGTGCAGTACCGCGTCGGCGCGCTCGGTTACCTCGCGAGCCCCTCCCTGGCGAGCGGCACCCAGCCTGCCGGCAACTACGGGCTCCTCGATCAAGTCGCCGCGCTGCAGTGGGTGCAGGGCAACATCGGCGCGTTCGGCGGCGACCCGAAACGCGTGCTGCTGTTCGGCGAGTCAGCCGGCGCGGTCGACACGTGCATGCTCGTCGCCAGCCCTCTCGCGCGTGGACTGTTCTCGCGCGCGCTCATGGAGAGTGGCGCCTGCGGCGCGAGCGACACCGCGACTGCGGAACGCGTCGCCAGTGACTTCGCCCAGGCCGCGGGCTGTACGGGCGCCGACGTCGCGGCCTGCCTGCGCGCGCTCCCCGCGAGCACGGTCGTCCAGACCCTCCCGGGAGTCGTCGACCTGAGCTCGTTGGGGCGCCCGCGGTACGGGCCTTCCGTCGACGGTCGCGTCCTCCCCGAAGACCCGCTCACCCGCATCGAGTCGGGGAAGGCGAACCGCGTCCCCATGATCGTCGGCAGCAACGCCGACGAGACCGCGATCTTCGTGCGCAACGTGCAGACCCCCGACGAGTACCGCGCTGCGGTCACTGCGATGGCTCCGGCGGCGGCGGCCGCGATCCTGGCGGAGTACCCGGCGGAGAGCTACGCGAGCGGGCGCGCCGCGATGATCGCCGTCACCACTGATGCGCTCTTCACCTGTACCGCGCGTCGGACGGTGCGCGCCGCGCTCGAGGGGCAGGGTCAACCCGTGTATCGGTACTTCTTCACGCACGCGATGGCGGGCGGTGTGCTCCGCGCGCTGGGTGCGTTCCACGGGCTCGATCTGTTCTTCGTCTTCGGCCATCTCGACACCACCGGCTACACGCCGAACGCCGACGAGCAGGCGTTGTCGGTCGCGATGATGCACGCGTGGGCGAACTTTGCGGCCACCGGTGACCCCAACGGGACCGGTGCACCGGCCTGGTCCCGCGCCAAGGCAGGCGCCGATCCCTTCGTGTCGTTCGACACTCCGACCGCGAGCGGCGAGGGCGTGCGCACGCAGCAGTGCGACTTCTGGGACGGCCTCTCGCGGTGACGGCGCTGCAGGGTGGCTCGCCTCGGGTGGGTTAGCGTCTCGCCGTGGCTCCCGACACGGCACTCGAGGTGATCCCGCTCACCGCGGCGATCGGCGCCGAAGTCCGTGGTGTCGACGCGCGCGCGCCGCTCTCCGCCGGCGTGCGCGACGCCATCCACGATGCGCTCATGGAGCACCTGGTCGTGTTCTTCCGCGATCAGGACGTGACCGAGGAGCAGCAGCTCGCGTTCGCGTCGAACTTCGGTCCGCCGGTGTCCGCGAGCATCACGCGTGATCGCGACACCGAGCCCCGGTTGTTCGTGACGCTCGAGGACACCGCGGACAGCCCGCCGAAGGCCGATCGTTGGCACACCGACGTGCCCTTCGTGCCCCAACCGCCCGACATCGCGGTGCTCAGCATGCGCGAATCGCCTGCGGTGGGGGGCGACACCCTGTGGGCGAGCCTGTACGCGGTGTACGACTCGTTGTCGCCGACCTTCCAGGCCGCGCTCGCCGGCCTCGAGCTCGAGCTCGACCTGGGCGAGATCCGCTCGTCGATCGCCGAGCTCTACGGCGCCGAGTACCTGCACGACCTCGAAGCCGAGTTCGAGATGCCTCGTCATCCGCTCGTGCGCGTGCACCCGGTCACCGGTCGTCCCGCGCTCTACCTGTGCGGCGACAACATGCACGGCATCGTCGGCATGACACCCGCGGAGAGCGACGCCATCCTCACGTTCCTGCTCTCGCGGCTCGAGAACCCCAACGTGTTCTGCCGGTGGCACTGGCAGACCCACGACCTCGCGATGTGGGACGAGCGCTGCACCAACCACCGCGCGGTCTCCGACCACTACCCGAGCTACCGCAAGATCCGGCGTTGCCTCGTCGGGGCAGGATCTCCCGTCGGTCTGTCCTGACTGCGCCTCGCCGATACGATCCCGGGCATGGGTCGCCTCGAGTTCACGACACTGCCGGTTCCCGCGTTCGCCGAGCACACGGTGCGGATCCCGGCCGGGGTCATCACCTTCGGCGTCGAATACCGGCACCTCGACGAAGCCACCATCCTCGCGTTCTACGGGCCCGACTCCCGGGCCAAGTTCGGGAACAAGATGCCAGCCGGCATGACCGCCGTCGTCGAGGAAGACGGCCTGTCGCTGCACGTGTTCGACTCTGCCACCAGCGACGAGCTGCTCCGTTTCGACTGTTTCGCCGAAGCCGCGCACTGGCACCTGTTGTCGGCACCCGATTCTCGCAACGTCGTGATCGAGCACGACGTGAGCGCAGAGGGTCCGCTCGTCGAGTGGGCGCTCGCGACGATGCGCGCCGACCTGCGCGCGCTCCTGCGCGACGCCGGGGCCGATGCGGTCGCGGATGCGCTCGACGACGACGTCGTGGCGAGCGCGCTCGACACCGTCACCCAGACCGCGCGCTATGTGGCCGCGGCCGGCCGTCCGGTGCGGGTCGACTGATCCGGTCCCGCGCGTGAAGACGTCCGTCTGCGATCTCCTCGGCATCGATCTCCCGATCTTCGCGTTCAGCCACTGCCGCGACGTCGTCATCGAGGTCAGCAAGGCCGGTGGCTTCGGCGTGCTCGGCGCGACCGCGTACACGCCGGAGCAGCTCGACATCGAGCTCACCCTCATCGAGGACGCGCTCGCCGGGCGGCCGTACGGCGTCGACGTGCTCCTCCCGGTGCGCTTCGTGGGCCGCGACGAAGGTGGGCTCACGCGCGATCGGCTCCGCGAGCGCATCCCCGACGAGCACCGGCGCTTCGTCGAAGCCCTACTCGATCGCTACGACGTGCCGCCGCTGCCGCCCGATGGCGGCGACGCCCGCCGCCGCCCCGACATCGCGCCGGGCGCCGACGAGGCCGAAGGCCACGCGTCGTTGGCCGACGTCTCGTTCGCCCATCGCATCAGCCTGTTCGCGAGCGCCCTCGGGCCACCGCCTCCTGACGTCGTCGAGCGCTCGCACGCGCAGGGGGTGGCAGTCGCCGCGCTCGCGGGCACCACGGTGCACGCCGAGCGCCACCAGGCCGCGGGCGTCGACGTCGTCGTGGCGCAGGGTTACGAGGCCGGCGGCCACACCGGCGAGATCGGCACGATGGTGCTGGTGCCCGATGTCGTCGACGCGGTCGCGCCGACGCCGGTGCTGGCGGCGGGCGGGATCGCCGACGGGCGCCAGATGGCAGCCGCACTCGCGCTCGGCGCGCAGGGTGTGTGGACCGGATCGGTCTGGCTCACCACGGAAGAGGCCGAGACCCACCCCACGGTCAAGAAGAAGTTCCTGGCCGCCGGTGCAGGCGACACCGTGCGCTCGCGTTCCTTGACCGGCAAGCCCGCCCGGCAGCTGCGCACCGACTGGACCGACGCGTGGGACGCCGACGACGCGCCGGCCACGCTGCCGATGCCGTTGCAGTCGCTCCTGATCGCCGATGCCCAGCACCGCATCGGCCGTGCGGCGCGCGATCCGAGCTCGGGCGCGGCGCGACTCGTCAACTACTTCGTGGGGCAGGTGGTCGGTCGCACCAACGAGGAGAAGCCCGCCGCGGCAGGTGGTCTTCGACATGGTCTCGGAGTTCATCGACGCAGTCGAAGGCCTCGAGCGCCAGCTCGACTCGAGCTGATCGAAGGGTCGCCCGATCGGCTACTCGAGCTCGATGCTCGATGTCGGAGTCGGAGTCGGTGTCGGTGTGGTGGCGATTGAGCGCGCGGGCCGACGGGCCGGCGGCGAAGTAGACCGCGATCATCGCGTAGACGACGAAGCACGCTTCGGCGCTGATGAAGGCGAGGCCGATGGTGAAGCCGTACACGATGGGGCCGACCGCGGAACGGTGCAGGGCGGTGCGGACCGCGCCGACCGGGATCCCGTCGATGAGCAGGTGCGGCGTCGCGAGCAGGTGTGCCCACATGCCCATGAACGCGAGCCCGATCACCACCATCGTGGCGCTGTAGATCGCGGCGGCGACGTGCGAGTTCTGCCCTCCCTCCCGGACGTAGTCGGCGAGGAGCCCGGTGGGGAAGGGCAGGAACGCGATGCCGAGCAGGAGCGCGAGGTTGGCGAACAGCAGCCCGCGGTCGACGCGCGCGATCTTCTCGAACATCGAGTGGTGGCTGACCCACATGATGCCGATCACCACGAACGAGATCACGAACGCGACGTACGACGGCCACTGGTGGAGCAGCGCGTCGAGCAGGCTGCCGTTCTTCACGTGCGGCACCCGGATCTGCAGCACGAGGAGCGTGATCGCGATCGCGATCACGCCGTCGCTGAATGCCTCCAGCCGCTGGGTCGTCGCGCTCGGGGTCTGGGTGGTCGCCATGGCGTCGCTGTCAGGATCTCGTCAGGAGGTATGGTCGGTCGAGGGTGACGATACCGTCGCCGATGGTCTTGTCGAAGCGGGGACTCGTAAGACTGTGCGCCACCATGCCTGACATCGACGCCGCCGCGCCTTTCCCGGACGAGGTGTGGGCGGTCTCCCGGGGCATCGCGACCGCGGTTGCGCCCGCCGGCGGCCTCACCGACGTCCAGGTGTCGGTGCTGCACGCCGTCACCCGGGCGCTCACCGACATCGACGTCGACTACCGCAATCTCGACCCGCTCGGGCCGGCTGAGCTGGCCGCCGTGCTCGAGCCCCACGGTGCCGAGTACCGGCAGCGGATCGTGCACCACATGGTCCTCGGCGAGCTCGTGCTGCGACCGATCCCCGCCGCGGTGGCCGATCGCGTCGAGGAGTACGCGATCGCACTCGGTACCGACGACGATTTCGTGCGGGTAGCGCGTCGGTACGCGCAGGGCGCGTTCGGGCTCGCGTGGGTCGATCTCCGGCGCAGCGGCTTCGCCGAGCGGTGGGACTCGTCTGAGGCCGCGGTGTACGCCAAGGAGGGTTTCGTCGACCCGTTCGAGGACCACGCGCCTGATCCTGAGCTCGAAGCGCGTTGGCGGGCGTTCGCCGACCTCCCCGAAGGAAGCCTCGGCCGCGCCGTCTTCGAGATGTATGTGGGACGCGGCTTCGCACTGCCGGGCAACCCGGCCGGTGCGCCGGGGCTTCTCGCCCAACATGACTTCGTGCACGTGCTCGCGGACTACGGCACCAACCTCGAGGGTGAGCTCGAGACCTTCGCGCTGATCGGACGCGCCGATCCCGACCCGAAGGGCTTCGCGTGGCTGGCCACGATGATCGGCCTCTTCGAGACCGGCTACGTCGCGCGGGCCGGCTTCTTCCAGACCGACGTCAGCGACCACCACCTGCAGGGCGAGCGGGTCGCCGACGCGGTGCGACGCGGGAAGGCGGTCGCGACGGGATTCGGCACCGACCTGATCCGGGTCGACTTCCACGCCTTCGCCGCTCGTGACCTCGACGACGTCCGCGCCGCGATCTCACTGCCCTCGAAGTCGCCCGAGGCGATCGCGGCCGGATCGGTCGGCGTGTTCGCGCTGGAGGGGATGACGCTCCAGCAGCAGGAGTTCGCTACCGCGCGACGAAGTCGGGAGTGACGCGCTCGGGGCGGTCCGCCCCGCACAGCGCAAGCGCACGGCGCGTGTCGGCGGCAAGGGTTGCGAGCACGCCGGCAGCACCGTCTTCGCCGCCGACCGCGAGGCCCCAGAGCACCGGGCGCCCGATCATCACCGCGCGGGCGCCCAGCGCCAGCGCCTTGACGATGTCGGAGCCGTTGCGGATCCCGCCGTCGACGTAGACCTCGGCGCGCCCACCGACGCCGTCGACGACGTCGGCGAGCGCGTCGGCGGTCGCGATGGTGCCGTCGAGGGTGCGGCCGCCGTGATTCGACACCGCGATCGCGGCAACACCGGCGTCGACGCACGCCGCGGCGTCGTCACCGCGCATCACGCCCTTGGTGACGATCGGGAGCCCACTCCACTCGCGGAAGAGTGCGAGGTCGTCGACGGTCAGCGAGCTGTCGAAGTCGACCATTGCCATCAGGTTCGCGTCGTCGGTGCCCGGCGGCGCGAGGTTCGGGAACCGGAACGACGGCGGGGGAGTGAGCGCACCGCCGGAAAGCCGGCTGCGGCGCGGGATCGCGGCGCCGTCGACGCTGATCATGAGCGCTCCGTACCCTGCGTCGCGCGCGCGTTCGGCGAGTGAGCGTGTGAGGCCGCGGTCACGCAGCATGTACATCTGGGCCCAGTGCGGCGCGCCGGGTGCCGCGGCGGCGACCTCTTCGAGCGACGTGGTGGCGGCCATCGACACCACCATCACCGTGCCGGCGCGTGCCGTGGCGCGCGTGGTCGCGGATTCGCCGTCGTCGCAGTAGAAGCGGTGCATCGCGGTCGGCGCAATGAGCACGGGCAGGTCGATCGCGGTGTCGAGCACGGAGGTCGCGGTGTGCACGTCCGACATGTCGCGCAGCACGTGCGGTCGGAGACGGAGACGCTCCCACGCGGCGACGTTGTCGCGCATCGTGATCTCGTCACCGGTGCCGTGCGCGATGTAGTCCCAGGCCAGCTTGTCGACTCGAGCTTCCGCCAGTGCTTCGAGCTCGACGACGGTTCCGGGCATCTCTCCGAGTTCGCTGCTCACGCCCGGGACGCTATCCGGCTCGTGCACCCGTCGGAGTAGGGTGCCCGCCGTGCCGATCAGCCCCATGGACGAGTACCTGGCGCACCAGACCGTCGAGACCTTCGACCGCGTCTTCACCTCGGACCGCAACTTCTATGACCGCTACTACTTCAACCTGCACCCGTGCAGCGACGAGCTGTTCCTGATCGCCGGGCTCGGTCAATACCCCAATCTCGGTGTCACCGACGCGTTCGTCACGGTGTCCCACGGCGACCGGCAGTACACCGTGCGCGCGTCGCGCGAGCTCGGCATCGATCGTCTCGACACCAGCGTCGGGCCGTTCAGGGTCGAGGTGCTCGAAGGGTTGCGTTCGTTGCGGGTGATCTGCGAGCCCAACGAATGGGGCATTGCCTTCGACCTCGTCTGGCGCGGCACCACACCGGCGCTCGAGGAGCCGACCACGTTCATCCGCTGGGGATCGCGAGTGATGACGAACGTCTCGCGCTACGCGCAGGTCGGAACGTGGGAGGGGTCGCTCGAGGTCGCCGGCGCCACCTACGTGGTGACGCCGGACACGTGGAAGGGAGCGCGCGACCATTCGTGGGGGATCCGACCGGTCGGTGAGCCCGAGCCTCGGGGTATCCGGGCCAAGGCCCGCGCCGCCGGCACCACCGGCCAGTGGCACAACTGGATCCCGATGCAGTTCGACGACCGCATGATCAAGGTGATGCTCGACGAGGAATCCGACGGCACGCGCATCGTCGCCGAAGCCGCGCTGGTGTGGAACGACGGCATCGACCGGGAGCCCGAGGAGTTCGGCGTTCCCGACATCGCCATCGACTACATCTCGGGCACGCGCGAGATGCAGCGCGCGGTCGTCGAGCTCACGCGCGACGACGGCTCACGGATCCGGGTGGTCAACACGCCGTTGCGCACCATCTATCTCAACACCGGCTCGGGCTACCGCTACGACGGCGAGTGGGGTCATGGCGTGTACCAAGGCCACCTCGAGGTCGAAGGCATGGTGCACGAGATCGGGGCGCCGACGGAGCGGCTCGACATCGCGGGGCTCAACGAGACGCTGTGCCGCTTCGACCTCGACACCGGTGAAGTCGGGTGGGGCATGCACGAGAACATGGTGATCGGCGCACACCACCCGAGCGGCTTCCACTCCAGCCGCGATCTCGCACCCTGAGGAACGCGGTCAGGGGAGACGCGCGTCGAGCGCGGTGTCGATCTCGGCCTTCAGCTCGGGGATCTCCTCGACCAGCACCGCGAAGTCGGCACCGAACATCGCGAACACGACCATGTCGGACGTCGCGGTGACCGTCGCAGTGCGGCGGCGGGTGCGGAAGATCGCGGCTTCGCCGAAGAAGTCGCCCGGGCCGAGGGTGGCGACCACGACGCCGTCGTCGTGCGACACGTCGGCCGCCCCGCTCTCGATCACGAAGAAGAAGTACCCCGAGCCGTGCTCGGTCGTGAGGTGGCGACCGGGCTCCACGTGCCGCTCTTCGAGCTTGCCCGCCACTGCGTCGCGTTGCGCGTCGGTGAGGGTTGCGAAGAGCGGGACCTGCCGGATGCGGGATGGGTCGACAGCCATGGAGGCACAGTACGAGGTCAGCTCGCGCTCGTTCCGTGCGGTTCACGTGCTGTTCACCGAATGCTCGTCTCGTTGTTGCCCTACCCTTTCCGACGTGACGGCATCCGGCACGAACGCGCACCGCATCACCGTCAGCGATCCCGTCGTCGCGGTGCGGGTCGAGGTCGACGGCGTGATCGTCGCCGACACCGACGAAGCGCGTGTCCTGCAAGAGGGTTCGTTGCCGCCGCGCTACTACGTGCCGCGCGAGCACGTGCGCACCGACCTGTTGGTCGCGACCGACCACTCGACGAACTGCCCGTTCAAGGGCGATGCGTCGTACTGGACGCTCGAGCTCGAGCACGGGCGGCACGAGAACATCGTGTGGAGCTACGCCGATCCCATCCCGGAGATGCGCGAGATCGAGGGCCTGCTCTGCTTCTACAACGAGCGGGTCACACTGCACGTCCACGACGAGCTTTCGTAGGCTGCCGGCGGCATGCCGACGCTCCTCATCGTCCACCACACGACGTCGCCGTCATTGCAGGCGATGTACGGCGCGGTCCACGACGGCGCGACGAACCCGGAGATCGACGGTGTCGATGTCGTGGCGCGGCCCGCGCTCGGTGCGACCGCAGTCGACGCACTCGGTGCCGACGCCTTCCTCCTCGGGACGCCCGCCAACCTCGGGTACATCTCGGGCGCGCTCAAGCACTTCTTCGACCAGATCTACTACCCGTGCCTCGAAGCCACGATCGGCCGACCGTTCGCGCTGTACGTGCACGGCAACAGCGACACCACCGGCGCGGTGCGCGCGGTGGAGACCATCACGACCGGCTTGCAGTGGAAGCTCGCGCAATCGCCGCTGGAGGTGGTCGGCGATCCGAGCAAGGATGATCTGGATCAGTGTTGGGAGCTCGGGGCCGCGCTCGCGGCGACGCTCACGATGTGACCGCAACCGCCGCTCCGGCGGGAGCAACTCGAGGGGGAGAGCATGAGCGGTGCGCCGGTGATCATCGAGGCTGCCATCAATGGCGCGACGCCGAAGGAGCGCAATCCCAACGTCCCGCGCTCGCCGGAGGAGATCACGGCCGACATCCTCGCTTCGATCGACGCGGGTGCGGCGATCATCCACAATCACATCGACCTGCGCGACACCTCGGGTGAGGAGGCCGCGGAGCGGTACCTCGAGGCGTGGCGCCCGGTCTTCGACGCGCGCCCCGACGCGCTGATCTACCCGACGGTGAACTTCGGGGCCAACGGCCACAACTACGACCACATCGCGCCCTTGGCCGCGAGCGGGCTCCTGCGCATGGGGCTCTGTGATCCGGGCTCGATGAACATGGGACGATCGCGCGACGGTGTGCCGTCGGGCGGCATGGTGTACTCCAACTCGTTCGACGACATCACGTACCAGCTCGAGCTCATGAACGAGCACGAGCTCGGCGCGAGCCTGGCGATCTACGAGCCCGGGTTCCTGCGCTGTGCGCTCGCGTGGCAGCGCGTCGGGCGGTTGCCGAGGGGCTCGTTGGCGAAGCTCTACTTCAGCACCGAGCTCGGTCTGGGAGGCATCGTGTTCGGGCTGCCGCCGACCGAGAAGGCGCTCGACGCGTACCTCGAGCTGCTCGACGGCTCGGGTCTCGAGTGGGCGGTCTCGGTGTCGGGCGGTGACCTCGTCGACACGGGCATGGCCGACCTCGGGCTTGCACGCGGCGGCCACCTCCATCTCGGGCTCGAGTTCCACGGCGGTGACGGCACGCCCACGAACGTCGAGCTGATCGACGCGGCGGTCGCGCGTTGCGAGGCGCACGGCCGGCCCGTGGCCACGCCCGACGACGCCGCGGCGATCCTCGGTCTCCGCCCCCGCGCCTGAGTCAGCCCGGCTGGCCCAGCAGCGGGTACGCGGCCACGGGCAGGTCGTACTCGTCCGCCGACTCGCTGTAACACAGCACGGACGACGCGGGAAACTCGATCGGGAACGTGAAGCGCTCCCGGATCGCGGCTGCGACCCCGTGCAGCTCGTGCACGGTGAGCCCGTCGAACGTGGAGCCGACGATCACCATCGGGAGGAAGCTCACGCCGCTGCGGTCCGGGAACCCGGCGCGGGCGAGCGCTTCCTCGATGGCAGCGTGGAGCTCGAGCACGGCCGGGCCGCCCGCGACGAGCCCGAGCATCCGGTCGCGCACGACCTCTGCCTTCACGAGCCGTACCGTGATGGGCTTCCACCGACGCGCGACCTCGACGATCGCAGGCTCCCAGATCTCGGTGTCGGCGAGCGCGAGCTCGGACCGCAACACGATGCGGGGACCGACGCGTCTCGGCGCGTCGGCGCCCGCGAGTGCGACGCGGACCTCCTCCGCCAGGTCGGCGCCCGGTGCAAGCGCGAGGATCGCTCGTGTCGCCGTCGGGCGGGACTCGCGGAGCATCTGCGGCGGTGGCTGCGACCGGTCGTGGCGTCGCCACGGCGTCCACCACTTGCGGTTGGGATCAGGGAGCGGCTCGGCATCCTTGTCGATGACGCGATCGAGGCCATCGAGGTCGAACGGCGGAGGGGGTCCCCGCCGCCCCGAGTTGGGATCCGGCGGCATCGTCCCGGAACCTACTGCGCGGGCTACCCGGCGTGCTCCCGTCGTCGTAAGGTGCGGGCGGAAACGGGGGAGTCCGATGACAGCTACGAACACCGACGCGGCACGAGTGCGCGCCGAGGTCGGTCATCCGATCATCGACGCCGACGGCCACTTCGTCGAGGTCGGGCCGTTGCTCAACGACGAGATCGTCTCCCACCTCGAGGAAGTCGGGGGTGCCGCGCTGCGCGAGCGCTTCCTCGCCAGCGCCTCGGGCGCGCTGGACACGTCGTCGGCGCTCGCGAACCGCGAGCATCCCGCCGTGCGTGAGCAGTGGACCTCGATGCCGTCGTGGTGGGGATGGCAGACGGCCAACGTCCGTGACCGCGCCACCGCGCACCTTCCCGCGCTGCTCTATGAGCGCCTCGACGAGCTCGGCATCGACTTCACGATCCTGTACCCGTCGATGAGCATCGGTTACCTCGAGGTGACCGACGTCGAGCTGTCGTCGGCACTGTGCCGGGCAGTGAACCGTCAACACGCGCGCATGTTCGAGCCGTACCGCGACCGCTGCACTGTCGGCTCGATGGTGCCGATGAACACCCCCGAGCAGGCGATCGCCGAAGCCGAGTACGCGGTGCGTGAGCTCGGCGCCAAGACGCTGCTCATGGCCGGGCATGTCCGGCGGCCCGTCGGCGACCACTATCGGCTCGACACGTTCGGCCTCGACAGCGCGTACGACTACGACCCGTTCTGGGCCAAGTGCGTCGAGCTCGGGGTGTCGCCGGTCGTCCACAGCGCGCTGCAGTTCCACCGCGTCACGCGTTCCGTCTCGAACTACGTCTTCAACCACATCAACGGGCTGGCCGCGAGCCACGAGTCGCTTGTGCAAGAGCCTGTTCCTCGGTGGCGTGACGCGTCGGTTCCCCGAGCTGCGCTTCGGGTTCCTCGAAGGTGGCGTGTCGTGGGCGTGCGAGCTGTTCAACGGGCTCGTCGGGCACTGGGACAAGCGCAACCAGCACGAGATCCACACACTCGACCCCGACCGGCTCGATGTCGACGCGCTCATGGAGTGGTTCGAGCGCTACGGCGACGACACCGTCACCGCGAACCTCGACGAGATCCGCGCGTACTTCTCGCGTCCGGCGGCGCGGCCCGCGCAGCTCGACGAGTTCGCGCCCTGCGAGATCGAGCAGAAGGCCGACCTCCGCGACCTGTTCGAGCCCCACTTCTACTTCGGCTGCGAAGCCGACGACCCGCTCGTGCCGTGGGCGTTCCGCGACGACATCAACCCGCTCGGCGCACGCTTGCGCCCGATCCTCGGCTCCGACATCTCGCACTGGGACGTGCCCGACATGACCGAGCCGGTCGCGGAGGCCTACGAGGCCGTCGAGAAAGGCCACATGAGCGAGCGCGACTTCCGCGAGTTCACGTTCCTCAACCCGGCCCGTCTCCACGCCGGGCCGAACCCCGACTTCTTCGCCGGCACCGTCTGCGAAGCGGCCGTCGCTGCGGCGCGCCAAGATCCCGCGTTCTGAACCCAGGCATTGAGGAGAGACGGATGGCCGACACCGAGAAGAACAAGCAGATCGTGCTTGCGTTCCTCGAGGACTTCACGACCTTCGACGCGGACGTCTACGAGCCCTATCTCACCGAGAACCCGGTGTACTGGGTGGGGATGACCAAGCACGAGGGGCGCGAGGGCTTCGCACAGGTCGCCTACTTCGGTCGGATGCTCTACCCCAACGGGCAGGAGTCACGCACCATCCATCACATCGTCGCCGAGGGTGATGTCGTCGCGGTGCTGATGACGATCAAGGCCGTCACCAATGCGGGCAAGGACTACGAGAACACGTACGCGGTGCACTTCGAGCTCGAGGATGGCAAGATCGCGTCGCAGGTCGAGATCATGGACTTCCGAGTGTCGAACGACAAGTTCGATCTCTCGGTGCTGGCCTGATCGAACATGACGACTTCAACCGAGACGTCGATCCCGCAGATCCCGTCGGTCGACCACCAGAGCCTCGCGCCGGATCCGCTGCTCTTGAAGCTGGCGCGCGAGCACCCCGCCTTCCGCATGCGCGCGCCGCACGGTGGTGAGTGCTGGATCTTCACCCGCTACGACGACGTCCGCGCGGTGCAGACGGACCACCGGTTCAGTCGCGCCGCGATGATCGGCAAAGACGTCGCCCGCACGAGCGCGTACCCGTTACAGGGCGAGTCGATCCTCGGCATGGATCCGCCCGACCACACGCGCGTGCGGCGCCTGGTGAGTCGCGAGTTCACCGCGCGTCGGGTCGAGCTGCTGCGACCGCGCGCGCAGGCATTCGTCGACGACCTGCTCGACATCATCGAGGCCGCGGGCCCGCCGGCTGAGCTCATCAGCCAGTTCGCGGAGCCGCTCCCGATCCTCATGATCTGCGAGCTGCTGGGTGTCGAGTACGAAGACCGCGACATGTTCCGCGGTTGGGCGACGTCATTCATGACGTCGACGGGGCGATCGATCGAAGAGATCCTCGGCGCGCACGACGCGCTCAACCAGTACCTCGCCGACCTCGTCGCGCAGCGGCGCGAGGTACCCACCGACGACCTGCTCGGTGCGCTCGTCGTGCTGCGGGACGAAGGTGATGCGCTGACCGAGCCCGAGCTCGTGAACCTCGGCATCGCGATCCTCGTCGGCGGCTTCGAGACCACGGCCGCGCAGATCGGGAAGTCGATCTACTGCCTGCTCACCCACCCCGACGAGTTGCAGAAGGTGCGGAACGACCCGGCGCTCGTGCCCGCGGCGGTCGAGGAGCTGGTGCGGTTCATCCCGCTGTCGTCGGGCACGTCGATGGCGTGGGTCGCGATCGACGACGTCGAGCTCGCGGGCGTCACCGTGCGCGCGGGGGAGACGGTCATGGCGTCCGCCGCGACCGGCAGTCGCGACCCGAGCGTGTTCGCGGATCCCGATCGGTTCGACGTCACGCGGGAGCAGATCCCACACCTCGGCTTCGGCCACGGCACGCACTTCTGTCTCGGCGCGCACCTCGCGCGCATGGAGATGCAGGTCGTCATCAGCACGTTGTTCACGCGCTTCCCCGAGCTGCGGCTCGCGGTGCCCGACGACGAGGTGCCGTGGAAGGTCGGTTCCAGCGTCTGGGGCCTCGCCGAGCTGCCCGTCACGTTCTGATCGTGTGCGAAATGGAACGCCACACGTTCCATTTCGCACGCGATGAACCCGCACCGACTCGGAAGTGGGCGAATGAAGTGGGGCGTGTCCTGACTACGTGGTGAGAGCAGGTGACAGAGGAGAACAGCACACCCCAGGCGAGTGAAGCGGCGTACTCCACACCTCGAGACTCTCGAGGTCGGATGCGTGGAGATGGTGGTGGCGGGAGCCGACTCGGCGGGGCGCGCCGGGCAAGGACGCAGGGAGATCGGCTCCCGCCACCATGCTGCGAGTGAAGCACGTTCGCTCGAGCATTGCGATCAACGAGGCTTCAACTCGCGGTGCCGCGCGACAGCAACATGGGCGGTGATGAGCGATCCGCCCGATTCCGACTCGAGCGCGTCGACGACGAGCGCGACGAGTGCTCAGAGCTCCGCGCGGAGAGCGGCGCCTGCTTCCGCGATCACGTCGAGGTGCTCCTTCGGGGAGCGGCCGACGTTCATGGTGATCACCGAGACGTGCGACGCGCCGAGCGCGCGGTAGGCGTCGAGCCGGCGCCGTACCGCGTCGAAGTCGCGGTCGGCGGGGATCGCCAACCCTCCCTGCCAGCCGATCCGCGCGGGTCGCGCCCGGCGCGTTCCGCCGCGCCCCGCACGGTGGCGAGCGCGTCGACGAGCTCGGGGCCGGGCCCGAGGGCCGGGAGCCAGCCGTCGGCCACGCGTCCGACCCGATCGAGGACGCGGGGTGACGCACCCCCGCCGAGCCACACTGGGATCGGTTGCTGCACCGGGCGAGGAAGGATGCCCGCGGCCTCGATCGTGTGGAACCGCCCGTGGAAGGTGACCGCCTCCTGGGTCCAGAGCAGCCGCAGCACCTCGATCTGCTCCTCGTAGCGGGCGCCGCGGTCGTGGAAGCTCTCGCCGAGGGCCTGGTACTCGACGTCGTTCCAGCCGATCCCGACGCCCAGACGGAATTGCCCGCGCGTGAGGACGTCGATCTCGGCGGCCTGCTTGGCGACGAGCGCGGTCTGGCGCTGCGGGAGCACGAGCACGTTGCTCGACAGCTCGATGGTGGTGTGGGCCGCGAGATAGGCGAGCAACAGGAAGATCTCGTGGAACTGGCTGTGCAGCGTGTACGGGCCGCGCCAGTCGGGGCGGTCGGTGGTGTCGGCGCCGAGCACGTGGTCGTACGCGGCGATGAAGTCGTAGCCGTTCTCTTCGGCGACGTGTGCGAACCGCACGATCGTGTCGGGGTCCGGCCCGATCTCGGTCTGCGGGAACGTCACGCCCAGTTGCACGCTGTTACCGTACGGCGCGCGAGCCGTTCAATCCCAGGAGGAAGCACGCATGGCCGAGTTGTCGGAACTGCAGGCGTCGTCATCGGTGATCATCGCCGCCGACGCGGAGGCGATCTACGACATGGTCTCCGACGTCACGCGCATGGGTGAGTGGAGTCCCGCGTGCACGTCGTGCGAGTGGGACGACGGCGCGACGATCGAGCCCGGCTCGTGGTTCACCGGCCAGAACCAGCTCGGCGACTTCAAGTACGAGACGCGCTGCGAGGTGGTCGCCGCGGATCGGGGCAAGGAATTCGCGTGGATGGTTGGCGGCGTCACCGAAGGTCCCGCGCTCTGGCGCTACCGGTTCACGCCAGTTGACGGGGGCACGCAGGTCGAGGAGTCGTCGGCGCTCGTGCGCCTGACCGGCGTCTTCGCGGAGATGCCCGACGAGCGCCTGCTCGAGGTCGTCGGTCGGAACCAGGCCGGCATCGAGACCACGCTCGCCAACCTCAAGGCCGCCGCGGAAGGAAGCTGACACCATGGACAAGACCGATGCCCGGCCGCTCCGGTCGGTGCTGTTCGCCGCGGGCAACAGCCGCGACATCCTCGACAAGGCTGCGGCCTCAGGCGCCGACTCCGTGGTCTGCGACCTCGAGGAGCCGGCAACGCCGTACCCCGAGTCCGAGCGGGTCAAGGGGCGGGCGGTCGCGCGCGCGTTCTTCGACGCGCATCAGGGCGGGCAGTTGTTGTTCGCACGCGTGCAGAACCCGTTCACCGGTCAGACGATCAAGGATCTCCACGCGGTCATGGGCCCGTCGCTCGCGGGGATCCTGATCCCGAAGGTCCAGGGCCCGGCCGACATCCACGCGGCCGACGCGCTGCTCGGCTGCATGGAGGTCGAGTACGGCCTCCCGTTCCAGTCGCTCGTGATCTACCCCGTGCTCGAGACCGCACAGGCGTTGCGGCTGGCGTACGAGATCGCGATGGCGTCGCCGCGTGTCGCGTACATGGGCGGCGCGCTGTCACGCTTCGGCGACATCCATCAGGCACTCGGGTTCCGGTGGACGGCCGACGGTGAGGAGACGTTGTTCCTGCGGTCGAAGGTGCTCGTCGACGCGCGCGCCGCCGGGATCCGGTACCCGGTCAGCGGGATGTGGGGCGGTGGCCGCGACGACTTCGACGGCCTGCGCGAGTGGGCGGTGAAGCTACGCAACCTGGGCTACTTCGGGATGATGCTCGGTGACCCGTCGCACATCTCGCTCGTGCACGAGGTGTTCTCGCCGACCGCGGAGGAGATTGCCTACTGGCAGGACCTCGATCGGCTCGCGAGCGCGGCCGAAGGCGTGAGCACCGAGCCCATCCTCTACGGCGACGCGAGCCAGGGTGAGGGGCACGAAGTGCATCTCGCGCACGTCGGCTCCGCACGCAAGAACCTCACCTGGGCGCGCGACCTCGGGGTGATCTGACCGGCGTCCGACTGAATACGGATCGCGGGTCAGGGCCCTGCGCCGCCTTCGACTGCGTGGATCTCCTCCGCGAGCGCGCCGGGCTCGCCGAGCGTGAGACCCGCGGGGACTTCGACGTGCAGCTCGTGCGGCCGTCGACGCACGCGCGGTGCCGTCGACGCGGCGTCGAGCGTCGAGCACGTGACGGCGGCGGTCGCCGTGCGCAACCCACGCTTCGCCGTCGATGATCACGAGCTCGCCGTCGAGACCTTGGACCGTGCCGATGCCGTGGTCCGCGGTGCGAGCACTTCGCCGAGCGTGAGGTCGCCGTCGTAGTGGCCGTCCATCAGTGCGGCGACGGTCCCGGCCTGGATCACGAGATGGGTCGCCGACGCGTCGTGGTCGAAGCCGGAGCGGGTCAGCGTGCGGACGTGGAGCGCGCCGATGAGGCGATCGTCGACGACGTCACGGGCCATCGGGAGAGGCTAAACGCGTTTACGATCTCCGCGATCACATGAAGGACGCCGCGAAGCAGCTCAGCAACGATCCGGTGCAGGTGCGTTCGTCGCATCTCGATCCGCCGATCCTGAGTTTCGTCGGTGGTCGGCAGTGGAGACTGGAGGCCGACTTCTGGTTCCCCGACGCGGGACGCGTCATCACGGTGCCGAAGGGGTTCCTCTTCGACCTGTCGTCGGTGCCGCGCGCGCTGTGGTGGTTGATCGCGCCGTTCGACCTGTCGGTCGTCGCACCGCTCGTCCACGACTTCCTCTACCGGTACGGCGGGAAGCCGCCCGCCGGATCGATCGAGCCGCCGTACGTCTACACGCGCGCCGAGGTCGACGCGGTGTTCCGCCGCATCATGAAGGCGGAGAACGTCGCCGCGTGGCGCCGCGTGCTCGGGTATGCCGCGGTGCGCGTGTTCGGCTTCTGGGCGTGGCGCAAGGACGCGCGGGCGCGATGATCCCCGAGCCGCCGCCCGAGCACGACGAGCCCGCACGCGAGCACGAGCGTGAAGTGGCGGAACGCGACTTCAACGACATGCTCGCGGAGGTGCTGCCCTTCGTGCGCGACATGCTCGAGACGATCGGCGACGTCATGCCGTATGCCATCGCGGTGACGATCGACGGTGCCATCGACACGATCGGCGCCGAGGTCGCCCGTCGCCGTCGGCGTCCGGACCCCGATCGCGTCCGTGAGACGCTGGTCAACGAGCTCCGATCCAGGGCCGACGACCTGCGTGCAGCCGGGTTCGTGCACGATCTCCAGACCGAGGGCATCCGCGCCATCCTCGTGGAGTTCGAGCATCGCGACGGCACGTCGCTGAGCGCGTGGATCCCCTACATGAAGCAGCGCCGGCGCGGCCCGGTGGTGTTCGGCGAGCTGCAGGCCTCCGACGGTCACCCCAAGCTCTGGGCGCCGTAGCTCGCCGCAGTTCACGCAGTGGGTACGTGCTCCAGGATGTCGGCGAACCGGTGCTCGATGCCGACGCGCAGGTCGCCGTGGGAGACGATCCAGAACTGGTTGGCCCGCACCGCCGTCACGACCATGTCGGCGACCTCGGCGGGCTCCTTGCCCGTCGGCCCGGTCATGCTGTCCTTGATCGCGACGCGCCACTGCTCGGCGTCGGGCGTGCGGTCCTCCTGACCGGTCTCCGGAGGGCGGTTGCGCTCGCCCTCCATGCACGCGGTGTTGGTGGCGCTGGGGCAGAGCACGCTCACGCCGATCGGCGCGCCTTCGATCGCGAGCTCCTGGCGCAAGGTCTCCGAGATCGACACCGCGGCAACCTTGCTCGCCGCGTACGGCCCGATGTAGGCGATGCCGCTCAGCAAGCCCGCGATCGACGCGGTGTTGACGATGTGCCCCGGTGTGCCCTGGCGGCGCATGATCGGCACGAAGGTGTGCACGCCGTGGATCACGCCCCAGAGGTTCACGCCGAGCACCCACTGCCAGTCGGCGAGGGTCTGGTGCTCGAACGTGTTGAACGTCGAGACGCCGGCGTTGTTGCACACGATGTCGACCTGGCCGAACGCCGCGATCGTTGCCGCGGCGAGGTCGTCGACCGATGCGGCGTCGGACACGTCGGTGCGCACGGTGATCGCACGGTCGCGCGCCGCCGGGTCGAGTCGCGCGTGGGCGGCCTCGAGCGCCGGCGCCTCGATGTCGGCCATCACGACGCGGCAGCCTTCGCGCAGCCACGCTTCGGTCAGTGCAAGCCCGATCCCGCTCGCCGCGCCGGTGACGACCGCGACCGTTCCTTCGAATTGGTCCATGGCGTGATCCTGGCACACTGTCGCATCGACAAGGAGATGCGATGACGCCAACCCTCACCGGTGCAACCGCGATCGTGGGTATCGGGCAGACCGAGTTCTCGAAAGAGTCGGGACGAGCCGAGCTGCAGCTCGCGGCGGAGGCGTCGCTGGCCGCGATCACCGACGCGGGGCTCACGCCGTCCGACATCGACGGCATGGTCACGTTCGTGGCGGATCAGAACGACGAGCTCGCGCTCATCCGGAACCTCGGCGTGCCCGAGCTGAAGTGGATGTCGCGCACACCGAACGGCGGTGATGCCGCGTGCGCGGTCGTGCAGCACGCGGCCGCGGCCGTCGCCACCGGCGAGGCGAACGCGGTGCTCGTCTACCGCGCGTTCAACGAGCGTTCCGGGCGACGGTTCGGGCAGCCCAATGCCGCGCAGTCCGGCGCGCGACCGCCCGCGTTGAACTGGTACCTGCCGTACGGGCTCATGACGCCGGCGCAGGTGTTCAGTCTCGGGTGGCAGCGCTACATGAGCAAGTACGGCGTGACCAACGAAGACTTCGGCCGCTGGTCGGTCGTGAACCGCAAGCATGCCGCCAACAACCCCGACGCGTGGTTCTACCAGCGGCCCATCACGTTGGAGGACCACCAGAATTCGCGGTGGATCGTCGAGCCCATCCTGCGGCTGCTCGACTGCTGCCAGGAGAGTGACGGTGGCGTCGCGTTCGTCGTCACCAGCGCGGTGCGGGCGCGGGATCTCGCGCACCCGGTCGCGCAGATCACCGCGGCGAAGCAGGCCCACGTGCGCAACGGCAGCGTGATGTACTCGTTCCTGCACCCCGACCTCGCCGACCTGCCGGAGACCGCCGCGCTGGCGCGCAGGCTGTGGGACGCGAGCGGGCTCACGCCGGAGGACATCGACGTCGCGCAGATCTACGAGGCGTTCACGCCCAACGGCTTCCAGATGCTCGAGTCGTTCGGCTTCTGCGGCGCCGGGGAGGCGAAGGACTTCGTCGCCGCCGGCGAGCTCGAGCTCGACGGCTCACTGCCCACCAACACCGCCGGCGGCCTCATGGGCGAGGCCTACATCCACGGCTACAACCTGATCACCGAAGCGGTGCGCCAGGTGCGCGGCACCTCCGTCAACCAGGTACCCGACGTGACCCACTCCATGGTCACCACCGCCCGCAGCGCCCTGATCCTCAGCGCCGCGTGATGTTTCGGCGTCGGTAAGCCCACCTCTGGCGGTCCGCAGCGACGCCGAAACCCGGGAGGGGGCTACATCACGACGACGGTCTTGCCCATCGCGGTGCGGTCGGCCAGGCGCTCGAGCGCAGCCGGGAGGTCGTCGAACGAGACCGCGTTGGTGAGGCCGCTGTTGATCGCGCCGCTCGCGAAGAGCTCGTTCAGGCGTTCGACGGCATCACGCGTCGCGGTGCCGCCGCTGTACGCGCCGACGTAGACGCCCATCACGGTGTAGTTGCCGATCACGATGCGGGCCATGTTGAGCTCGGGCCATTCGCCGCTCGCGAAGCCGACGCCGAGCATGCGACCTTCGCTCGCGATGCCGCGCATCGCGTCGGTCGCGGCCGAGCCACCCACGGGGTCGTAGATCAGGTCGGCGCCTCTGCCGTCGGTGAGCGCGCGCAGCATCTCGGGGACGTTCTCACGCGTGTGGTCGACGATCTCGTCGGCGCCGATCGACCGGCAGTACTCGGCCTTCTCGTCGCCGCCCACGACCGCGATCACGCGCGCGCCGAGCACCTTCGCCAGCTGCACCGCGGCCGAGCCGCACCCACCCGCGGCGCCGAGCACTGCGAGCGTCTCGCCGGGCTGGATCTGCCCTCGGGTCACGAGCCCGATCCACCCCGTGATGTACGCGATGTAGAAGCCCGCGGCGTCGGCGTCGCTCATCGAGTCGGGGATGGGATGACCCGCGCGTGCCAGCGCTTCCTCCGCGAACCCACCGCGGCCGGTGTCGAACGCGGTGACGGCCATGATCCGGTCGCCCACCGCGTGGTCGACACCCTCGCCGACCGCGGTGACCACCCCGGCCACCTCCTGGCCGGGCGTGAACGGCAGCGCAGGGGTGAGGGGGTAGATCCCGCGGCACATGAGGACGTCGGGGAAGCCGAGTGCCGCGGCGCGCACCTGCAGCCGGACCTGACCGGGCCCGGGCTCGGGCAGGTCGGTGTCGACGACCTGCAACGCCGCGGTCGGTTCGCCGTGTCCCTGGACCTGCCACGCCTTCACGAACGCGCACCCTACTCTGACCGGCCGTGGCCCTCGATCCCCGCACCCCC
>CAVRJC010000009.1:0-23303 GCA_963721435.1 uncultured Actinomycetes bacterium | reverse complement strand
TTGCTGCTCTCCCCCATCGCAGTCGGCGGTTCGAACGTGTTGGCCGAACCGGTGGGCGGAACGTACCGGAGCCCGACCCGCACGCGCCAAGTCGCCCCGAGCGAGGCGCAGTCGAGGAGCCGCATCTAGCCTGACCGCCAGCTCATCGAGCGCGAAGGGACACGATGGCAAACCCGGCGTTGAACGAGAAGCGGTTCGAGGACGTCCGCACGGACTGGGAGCCCGGGTGGGCCGCCGCCGAGACCGCGGCGCAGCGCGCGAGTGGCGGGCTCCCACCGGCCGCGGCGCGCACCGGCGTGATGACCGCGAACGGCACGTTCGCCAAGACGTTCGTGCTGTTCCTGCTCGTGCTCGTCGGCGGCGCGTTCGGGTGGTCGCAGGTCACCACGTCGCCGGCGGGCGCAGATCGAGGTTCCCGGGTGGATGTGGGTCTGCCTCTTCGGCGCGTTCGCGCTCGCGATGGTGTGCATCTTCAAGCCGAAGGCGTCGCCGTTCCTCGCGCCGGTCTACGCGGTGCTCGAGGGCGTGTTCCTCGGTGCGATCTCGAAGGCGTTCGAGCTCCAGTGGGACGGCATCGTGTTCCAGGCGGTGCTCGCGACCGTCGGCGTGTTCTTCGCCACGCTCGCGCTCTACGTGTTCGGCGTCGTGAAGGTCACCAAGCAAGTTCCAGATGGTCGTGATCGGCGCGACGCTCGGCATCTTCCTGCTGTACCTGTTCGGCGCGCTGCTGTCGCTGTTCGGCGTCGACGTGATCTTCTGGAACGAGCCGAGCGCGCTCGGCATCGGCATCAGCGTGGTGATCTGCGGCGTCGCGTCGCTGAACCTGTTCCTCGACTACGAGTTCATCCGCCAGGTCGTCGACGCAGGGCGCCCCGAAGTACATGGAGTGGTACGGCGCGTTCGGGATCATGGTGACGCTCGTGTGGCTGTACATCGAGATGCTGCGCCTGCTCTCACTCCTTCGCCGGTAGCACGCCGACGACGAGAACGGAGGACGCGATGCCCGACGACGACCTGACCTTCGACGTGATGGATCAGACGAAGACGAAGGACTGGGCATTCCTGGCGCGACTACGCGACGAGTGCCCGGTGAGCCGTCCGTCGGCCGACCTGGTGTTCACCGCGACGTACGACGACACCGCCAAGGGCTTCCGCGATGCGAAGACGTTCTCGTCGGTCGGTGACATGCGCGCGCCGGGGATCACGGTGCCCGAGGACGAGAGCTTCCTCGGCGAGATCGACGCGCCGCTGCACCCGCGTATCCGCCGCTTGCTGCTGAAGGGCTTCACGCCCGTGGCGGCCCAGAAGTCGGAGGCCTGGACGCGCGCGAGCGTCCGTCGCCGGCTCGGTGCGCTGCGTGTCGCGCAGGGCGGCGATCTGATGGCGGAGCTCGCGATCCCGCTGCCGGGATCCGTGGCCGCGGACGAGCTCGGGATCCCGGACGAGCAGCACGATCAGATGATGGACTGGTGCAACGAGCTGCTGCACAGCACCTGGCCGACGCACGGCTCCACCGACCGCGGCGAGGGCATCGCGGGAGCGTTCCCCGAGTTCGCGGCGGCGCTCGACGAGCTGATCGCGGAGCGCCGTACGCCCGTCGACCATTCGGTCGACCATTTGGCGGAGACCGGGGAGAAGGATCTGCTCGCGCTGATGGTGCAGACCGTCGACCCCGACGGATGGCACCTCTCGGAGCAGCACGTGCGCACGCTCAGCGTGAACATCCTCGCGGGCTCGCTCTCCGCGAGCTTCATGCTCGGCAACCTGTTGTACCGCTACCTCGACCCGAGCACCGATTTCGCCGCGACCATCCGCGAGAACCCGTCGCTCATCCCGGTGGCGGTCGACGAGTCGCTCCGGTACGAGGCGCCGGTGATGTTCCTCTTCCGGAGCTCACGGGTCGAGACCACGATCGGCGGTTGCCCGGTGCACGCGGGCGACCACATCATGCTGGGGATCGGCGCGGCGAACCGCGACGAAGCGGTATACCGCGACGCGGAGGAGTTCCGGCTCGACCGTGCCGGTGAGCCCGAGCACCTGGCGTTCGGCGCCGGCCCTCACCTCTGTCTCGGGAACCACCTCACACGGATGGCGGGCACCGTGGTGCTGGAAGAGGTGCTGTCGATGTTCGCCCCGGGCGAGCTCGAGCTGGCGCCCGGCTTCAGCTGGAAGTGCGTCGACCACATCATGGAGTACGGGCCCGAGACGCTCGACGTCGTCACTCGCTGATCACGTCGCCGACGACGCGCGCCAGGGTCGCGCGGAGTGCGTCCAGCGGCACTCCTGCTTCCGCGAAGCCGACCTCGCGTGCAGTGGTGTGGATCAGCGTGGTGACGACGATCCCCGCGGTGATGCGGGTCTCGAGCCGCGCGCGCCGATCGCCGCCGGCCTGGCGCGCGACCTGCGTGAACGCATCGGTCAACTCGGCGAACGTTCGCGCCTTCACGCTCGTGAAGCGCGGGTCGCCTTCCTCAGCGAGGAGATCGGTGACCCGATACAGCGGGCGGTGCTCCGACCAGAACTGCTCCATCGCCGCGATCACGAGACGCGCACTCTCGGACGCGCGCGTCCGGGGTCCAGTCGGCATCCCGTACGAGCTCGGCGATCGCGTGCACCGAGTCGCCCATGCGCGCGGTGAGCTCCGCGATCGCGTCACCCAGGTCGGCGAAGTACCGGTAGAACGCGGCCGGCGACAGCCCGGCGCGCTGCGTCACGTGCGCGCTGGTCAGTTGGTGGAACGGAACCTCACGGAGCAGCGACGCAGTCGTGTCGAGCAGCGCAACGCGCGTCCGCATCGCTCGCGGGCCCGGCGCCCGCGTCGCGCCCGCCCGTGCCGACAGGCGATCGATCGGGGTCGGGTCGGTGACAGGCTTCGCCGTCACAGCTGCTTCCTCCTTCCGATTCGCCGGCTTCGGGCCGCTTGCGGCGCCCCTTCGTTTGGTGAATGATATTCACCATGACCGGTGCCCTGCTGGAAGGCGTTCGAGTGGTCGAGGTGGCGATGTTCGCCCCGGACGCCACGGGTATGCACCTCGCCGATCTGGGCGCCGACGTGATCAAGGTCGAGCAGCCCGGCCTCGGCGACCCGGCGCGGCAGCTGGGAGTGCCGTTCCGGGGCGAATCACCCGCGACCCGGCGCTGGAACCGCGGCAAGCGGAGCATCGCACTCGACCTGCGCAGCGATGCCGGCAAGGAGGCCTTCCGTGACCTCGTCGCCTGCTCGGAGGTCGTCGTCCAGGGCATGCGGCCCGGGGCACTGGCGCGTCGCGGCCTGGGCTACGACGAGCTCCTCGCGGTGAACCCGGCCCTCATCTTCGCGGCGGTGTCCGGATGGGGCGAAGCCGGGCCCTACCGGGATCTCGGCTCGCACGGTCTCGCGTTCGACGCGTTCGCGGGCCTGGCCCCGCCCCGCGAGGTCGACGGACGACCAGCTCGTCCGGCCGGGCACGTCTGGCAGGGCCTGGAGGCAGCGCCGCTGTACGCCGCGCTCGCGATCGTCGCCGCGGTGCTGCGCGCCCGCACCACCGGAGAGCCGTGCCGTCTGGAGATCAGCGAGGCCGACGCGGCCGCGACGTGGAACATGTGGCGGATCGCCTACGAGGCGGCGAACGCTCACGTGCGGTCCGGCGGCGACGACCCGGACGGGCTCGTGCCCGCGCTCAATGCGGCGGCAGAAGGGGCAGGCAGAACCGGCGCCGACGACCCGCCCGGGGCCGACGTCCGCTACCAGTACTACGCGACGAGCGACGGCTACGTCCTGCTCATGGCGACGGAGACGCGGTTCTGGGAGAACTTCTGCCGAGCCGTCGGACGCATGGATATGTTCGAGCAGTGGCCGGGGAAGCGGCCCGTCGACCACGACTACGGCAA
Source organism: uncultured Actinomycetes bacterium (assembly GCA_963721435.1). GTDB lineage: Bacteria > Actinomycetota > Acidimicrobiia > IMCC26256 > DASPTH01 > CAVRJC01. The sequence continues at coordinate 19,433 of CAVRJC010000009.1, read as the reverse complement.
CGACGCGCTCCGCGAGGAGCTGGCGCGGATCTTCGCGACACGTACACGCGCGGAGTGGGTGCAGCTGTTCATCGACGCCGATGTCGCCGGTGCTCCCGTGTACCTGCCCGGTGAGACGCACCTCGACCCGCACTTCGCCGCGCGCGGCCTCTGGCTCGACGCCGGGGTACACGGTGTGAGCCTCCTCGCGCCTCCGGTGCGCGCCGACGGTGCAATCGCGGTCAGCGGGCGCGCCGCCCCCCAGCACGCCGCGGATCAGGATCAGGTGCTGCGCGACGTCTTGGGCTACGACGACGCGCGCGTCGAGGCTCTGCGCGTCGCGGGCGCGTTCGGCGGTGACATGTGAGCGGGCCGCTCGACGGCATCACCGTGCTCGCGGCCGAGCAGATGCACTCGCTGCCGCACGCGACGCAGCTCCTCGCGCTGATGGGCGCAGAGGTCATCAAGGTCGAGCCGCCCGGGGGCGACGCCGGGCGGTCGGGCCGTCCGACGCTCGTCGACCGCGACGCCGGTCCCGTCGGCTCGACCTTCATCCGCAACAACCTGTCGAAGTCGAGTGTGGTCATCGATCTGAAGTCGGAGCGGGGCTCGGACCTGTTCCTCCGGCTCGCGGCAACCGTCGACGTGGTCGCGGAGAACTTCCGGCCCGGCACCGCGACCAAGCTCGGCATCGCGTACGACGACGTGCAACGCGTCAACCCGCGTGCGGTGTACGTCTCGATCTCGGGCTTCGGCAACACCGAGTCGCCATCGAGCCCGTACCGCGAGTGGGCCGCCTACGCACCGATCGTCGAAGGAATGGCCGGCCTCTACGAGTACAGCCGCGAGCCGACGGTGCCGCCGCGTCCCGCGCTCGCGGGCGCGCTCGGCGACACCGCGCCAGGTCTGTACGCGGTGATCGGTGTGCTCGCGGCGCTGCACGAGCGCGAGCGGACGGGTCGGGGCCGCTACGTCGACATCTCGATGTACGACTCGATGATCGCGGTCGCCGACGTCGTGCACCCGGCGAGCATGGGTGTCGAGCCCAGCCACGCGGTCGACGGCATCGGCATCCTGCACGCGTTCCGCGCGCAGGACGGCTTCTTCACGGTGGAAGTCGTCCGGGAGATGCACTTCCCCCGGTTCGCCGAGGCGGTCGGCCACCCCGAGTGGATCGACGATCCCCGCCTTCACAGCCGGTCCGGGTGGTCGACGCACATGGACGACGTGATCCGTCCGGGCGTCGAGTCCTGGGCCGCGACGCGTACCAAGCTCGAGGCGGCAACCGAGCTCGCGCGCCATGGCGTCGCCGCCGGGCCCGTCAACACCGCGACCGACATCCGGGCCGACCCGCACGTGCAGTCTCGCGGCTTCGTCCACGACCTCGCTCCGCTCGGGCCGGGTACGCCCGACGTTGCCGTCGTCGGCAATCCCATCGCGTTCCGCCCCAATCCGTTGCAGGGCGCGCTGGCAGGCGCGGGCGCGCCCAACCTCTGGCCACTGCTCGGCGAGCACACCGACCGCGTCCTGCGCGAGCGACTGGCCGCAACCGACACCGAGCTCGCCGAGCTCCGGGCAGCAGGAGTGATCGCGTGAGCATCTCGCCGTCGTACGACATCCGCAGCCGTCTCGACCATCCCGTCATCGACGCCGACGGCCACACGAGCGAGTACCCGCCCGCGTTCGGCGAGTACCTCCGCGAGGTCGGGATCACGACCGACTTCAACGAGCTCTTCCGCGGCGTGTTGGGTGCGGCGGGCGACTGGTACGACCACACACCGGCGGAACGCGTGAGGAAGCACCTCACGAAGTCACCGTGGTGGACGCGCCCGATGCGCGACGCGCGCGATCGCGCGGCCGCGTCGTTCCCCCGCTTCCTCTACGAACGGATGGACGAGCTCGGCTGCGACGTCTCGGTCGTCTACCCGAGCACGGGCCTGGCGTTCTTCCAACTCCGCTCGGCGGAGCTGCGACGCGGCGCGTGCCGGGCGTTGAACCGGTACCACCGCGACGCGTTCGAAGGTTGCACCGACCGGCTGGTGCCGGTGGCCGCGGTTCCCGCGACGACGCCGCAGGAAGGCATCGAGGAGCTCGAGTACGCGGTCACCGAGCTCGGCTACCGCGCGGTCGTCATCCCGAGCTACATCCCGCGCCCGATCCCCGACCTCGTGGGCATGGGTGACGACGTCGACCGTTGGGCGTTCTGGCTCGACACCTACGGCGTCGACTCCGAGTACGACTACGACCCGTTCTGGCGCCGGTGCATCGAGCTCGGCATCTCGCCGGGCACCCACAGCCAGGGCAACGGCCTCGGCTTCCGTCGCTCGACCGAGAACTGGGTCTACAACCACATCGGCCACTTCGCCGCGAGCGGCGAGGCGCTCTGCAAGTCACTGTTCCTCGGCGGCGTGACCCGCCGGTTCCCCGAGCTGCGTGTCGCCCTGCTCGAGGGTGGCGTCGGATGGGCGTGCAGCCTCTACAGCGACCTCGTGGGCCACTGGGAGAAGCGCAACGTCGAAGCGTTGCGCTCGAACCTCGACCCCGCGCTGCTCGACGTCGCGGCATTCAACGAGCTCGCGGCGCGCTACGGCCCGGTCGGCATCGCGACGTCGGACAAGATCGGCGGCGCGGTGCTCACGACGCCCGGCCACCAGGCGCAGGGCCCTTCCGACGCCGAGCTCGACGAGTTCGCCGCGCTCGGCATCGAGCACGCCGAGGAGATCCGCGACCTCTTCGTGCCCAACTTCTTCTTCGGCTGCGAAGCCGACGACCCGATGAACGGCCTCGCGTTCATGCGCGACCGGTGGCCGTTCGGCGCGACGCTCCACGCCATGTACGGGTCCGACATCGGGCACTTCGACGTGCCGAGCCTGCCCGACGTGTTGCACGAGGCGTACGAGAACGTGGAGCACGGTTGGATGACCGACGAGCAGTTCCGCGACTTCATGTACGTGAACCCCGCGCGCTTCTACCTGGAGTCCAACCCGCGCTTCTTCGACGGGACGATCCTCGAGTCGACCGTGCACGAGCTCCGAGCGCCCGCAGGATGAGTACCGCGTCGGGCATCGAGCTCCGGTTCGTGCCCGAGCCCGCACCGGAGCCGGTCGCGCTTCCCGACGACCCGGACGCAGTGCTCCGCTTGATCCTCGACCCGGAGACGCGCGGGGAGCTGTACCCGCTGTACCACCAGCTCCGCGCAGTCGCGCCCGTGTTTCGCGCCTCGGTACCGGGGCTCCCGGACGGGTGCTGGGTCCTCACCAGCTACGCCGCGGTCGATCGCGTCGCGCGCAGCGCGAGTGCGGTGAACGACCCGCGCACCGCGCAGGTCTTCGATCACGACGGCACGGCGGGGCCCTTCTCCCGGATGCTCGCCAACTCGATGCTCTTCCTCGAGAAGCCGGAGCACGATCGCGTCCGCCGGTTGGTGTACCGCGCGTTCACGCCGCGGGCAGTCGCACCGCTCGGCCCACTCACCGAGTCGGTTGCCCATGATCTGCTCGACGCGGTCGAGGCGCGCAAGGAGATGGACTTCGTGACCGCCTTCTCCTATCCGCTGCCGATCCGCGCGATCTGCCAGCTCCTCGGCCTGCCGGCCGACGCACAGCACGAGATCGAGCAGTGGACGTGGGACTTCGCTCGTGCGGGTGACCCGATGTCGATGACCCCCGAAGCCGCCGCCGCGGGCGACCGTGCGGCCGAGGCCTTCCACGATCTCTTCGCGCGGCTCCTCGCCGAACGCCGCGCGCATCCCGGCGACGACATCATGAGCGTGCTGACGACACCCGACGACGACGGCGAGCGGCTGTCGCTCGAAGAGGCGATCGCAACCTGTGTGCTGCTGCTCCAGGCCGGGCACGAGACCACCGCGGACCTGCTCGGGAACGCGCTCGTCGCGCTGTTCCGCCATCCCGACGAGCTGCGATTCCTCCGCGATCACGCCGACGCGACGCGACCCGCGGTCGAGGAGCTCCTCCGGTACGACTGCTCGGTGCAGATGTCGATGCGACTCGTCACCGACGATCTCGAGGTCGAGGGCACGGTGATCCCCGCGGGCAGCCTCGCGGCACTCGTGTACGGCGCCGCCAACCACGACCCGGCTCGGTTCGCGGATCCCGACCGGCTCGATCTCCGGCGCAATCCCACCCACCTCGCGTTCAGCGTCGGCGCGTACTACTGCCTCGGCAACGCGCTCGCGCGCACCGAGCTCGCGTCGGGTCTGCGCGTGCTGCTCGACCGCCTTCCCGGGATCGCGCCCGACGGCGACACGTTCGTCCAGCGACGCTCGATGCGACTGCACGGTGCGCAGCATCTCCCCGTGCGCTGGACCTGACCGCTCAGCGGACGCGGGGCTCGATCTTCTTCTGCCGGAGCTTGTCGGCGCGCTCCGCCATCACGTGGTCACCCTGCGCGAGCTTGATGAGCGACGGCGCGGCCTGCAGCGCCTGATGGATCGACATGTACTGCGCGGTCCAGACCGCCTTCACCGTGGCTTCGACCGCGGTCGGGTCGGGCATGTCGGCGATCACCTGCGCGGCCCAACGCGCCGAGTCCATGAGCTGATCGGCGGGGACCACCTCCTGCACGAGCCCGATCTCGCGCGCCCGCGCCGCCGACATGCGCTCGTGGCGACCGAGCAGCGAGATGCGCATGATCTCGCCGAGCGGCATCCGCTGCAGCATGAACATCGGCTCCGCCACCGTGGGCATGCCGTGCGTGAGGTGCGGGTCGAAGAAGGTCGCCTCCTCGGTCGCGATGATCATCTCCACCTCGCCGAGCAGGAAGAACGCCGCGCCGCACGCGAGCCCGTTCACGGCCGCGATCACCGGCTTCCAGAGGTCGTTGGTCTTCGGGCCGACGTACCGGAGCTCGTCGTTGATCATCAACTTCGACGTCGGTTGCGGGTAGTCGAAGGTGAGGTCGATGCCGCTCGTGAACGCGCGGTCGCCGGCACCGGTCAGGATGATGGCGCGCACGTCGTCGTTCATCCGCAGCGCCTCCCACGCGGCGACGAGCTCCCGGTTCATGGTGGGGCTGAACGCGTTCAGCTTGTCGGGCCGGTTCAGCGTGATCGTCGCGACGCCGGCCGACTCCTCGTACAGCAGGGTTTCGTACTCCGTGGTCACGAGTCGAGCTCCGATCGGATGAGTGCAGCGAGAGGAGAAGCTAACGCTCGCGTCAGGGCAACGGGTGCGGCGGCGCCGGGTGGCGGAACAGCTCGACCGCGTTCTGCCAGCAGATCCGGCGTTGGTCGTCGACCGACAGTCGCGGCGAGGTGCTCCGCGAGGACGGCCTGCGTGTCGGGCCACGTGGAGTCGGAGTGCGGGTAGTCGGACTCGACGAGGATGTTCTCCACGCCGATCACGTCGGCGGCCCGGAATCCCGACGGCTCGTCGAGCGCACAGAACCAGAAGTTCCGCCGCAGCAGGTCGGCGTCGGGCGAGTCGTCGCTGATGACGTTGCGCGCGTTCACGTGCTCGACGCGGTCGATGACGCCCGGCACCCATCCGATGCCCCCTTCCGACATGCAGATCTTGATGTCGGGGAAGCGCGTGGGCACACCGGAGTAGAGCCAGTCGACCGTGTACGTGAACGCCGACGCGGCGAAGAGGTGGCCGATCACGAGGGGTGGCGCGTCGGGAGAGGTCGTCGGCGTCTCGCCCGCGGACCCGACGTGCAGGCAGATCACCGTCTCGGTCTCCGCGCACGCAGCGAAGAACGGGTCCCAGTAGCCGCTGTGGATCGTCGGCAGGCCGAGCTTGAACGGCGCCTCGGAGAACGTCACTGCCTTGAACCCACGTGCCGCGTTGCGCCGGATCTCCTCGGCGGCCTCGGTCGCGTCGCGCAAGTACGCGATCTGCTGCGGCACGAAGCGCTCGAGGTCGGCGCCGCACCAGGCCTCGAGGTGCCAGTCGTTGTACGCGCGCATCGCGGCCATCGCGAGCGCGTCGTCGTCGGGCCAGAGCGTGAGCCGCTGCCCCACGAACCCGGGCAGGAACGACGGGAAGCACACCGACGCCCAGACGCCGTTGAGGTCCATGTCGTGCAACCGGGCCTGCACGTCCCACGACCCGCGGCGCATGTGCTCGAAGCGGACCGGCTCGAACGACAGCTCTTCCGGTGGACGGCCGGCGACCGCGTTGAAACCGATGTTGGGCAGCACCTGGTCGAGCCACAGCCATGCCTGGCCGCCGCCGTCGGTGTCGATCACGCGCGGCGCGGCGCCGGCGAACCGCGCACTGAACCGGCCGTCGAACACATCGGGAGGCTCGACGACGTGGTCGTCGGCCGAGAGGATCGTCGCCCAGGGCTCACACGGCTCGGGCTCGGGCAGGAACGTGACCGTCCGCGACGACGCGGCGCCCGCGGCGAAGTCGTCGCGTCGGATGAGGTCTTCGATCGACATGCCCATGACGCGTCAGTCCAAGACCTCGGGCTCGGTGCGCAGCAGCTGGCGGACCGCGCCGTCCCAGAACGTGGGCGGGCACCCCAGCTTCAGCCCCGGCTTCATGGACGCGCGCATCGCGGGATCGATCGGTCGCGGCACCTGCCCGACCACCATCGCGTCGTACGCGAACTTGCACATCCGCTCGAAGGTCACCGCGTGGTAGCACGCCTCACCGATGGTGCGACCGGTGACGAGGCCACCATGGTTCGCGAGCAGCACCGCGGTCGCGCTCCCCACCTGCTCGGCGAGGAAGACACCCGCGTCGGCGTTGCTCACGAACCCGTCGTACTCGTCGACGAACGCGAGGTCGCCGTCGAAGATGCACGAGTTCTGGTGGATGAAGGGCGGCGTCACGCCGAGGCTGGCCAGCAGGGTCACGGCGTAGGGGTGACCGTGCACGACGACGGTCGCGTCGGGACGGGCGCGATGGAGCTCCGTGTGGATGAACACCGCGCCCGTCGCGCCCCACTTGCCGTCGATCACCTCACCGTCGGGGCTCACCAGCACGATGTCGGAGGCCTTCGTCTCCTCCCACCAGATCCCCCACGGGTTGCACCAGAGATTGTCGGTTCCCGCCTGCGCCCACGTGATGTGACCCGACACGTTCTCCTGCCATCCCGCCTTCGCGAGGATGCGCAGCGCGCACGCGAGCTCCTGTTGCACCGTCAGCGCGCGGCCGATACCGAGCATCGGCTGCGCCGCCGTCCACGCGGCCGAGGCCTCGTCCTGCAACGCGTACTCGTCCACCTGCGGTGCCGAATCGAGCATGGCTGCTGCCTCCAGACGTGGATCGGCCACGACGGCCGAATGCCGGGTCGCCGCCCACCTTACGAATGCGGCTCCGGTCCCGCCAGACGCCACCTTGGCGTATCGTCCCTGACCGGCGAACCACCACGACCGGGGACGGCGATGACCGAGTTCGGAGTCCTGCTCGCGGCAACCGCCCCTACGCGGTCAGCTCCTCGCCGGTCAGTCGCACGATCTCGTCCTGGACGAAGCGCACGATGGTCGCGTCACGGGTGGCCGCGCCGTCGCGGACCGCGTCGGCGAACGCGGCGGGCCCGAGCACGCGGCGCAGCTCGTCGACGAGCTTGCCGAGACGCTCGGCGTCGGCAGGCTCGAACGGCAGCGCCACCGCCGCGCCGGCCGCGGCGATCGACCCGTACAGCACCGCGGCGGATCGATCAGCCCCGAGCTGGGCGAGGATCCCGCAGACGTGACGGAGCGAGAGCCACTGGTTCGTCCAGTCGCCGCCGCGGTACCACGTGTCGATGACGGTCGCGAAGCCGGCGAGCGCACGCGCCGGATCGCCCTTGCGCGCTTCGAGCCACAACACCTCGGTCAACGCGAAGGCTTCGACCCATCGGTTGCCGGCCGCGCGGGCCGCGTCGACCGACCGCCGCAGCGACGCGTCGGCGTCGTCCGGCGCGATCGATTCGCGCGCGACGCCGACCGCGTACGCAGCTTGGGCGGTCGCGGTGGGTGACCCGCACCGCTCGGCCACCGCGGTGCTCTCCTCCGCCAGCGTGGCGCCCAGTTCGACCTCGCCGACACTCGTTGCCGCGACGGATCTCATGTACAACGCGTGCGCCAGGCGCGCGGGCGAACCCGCGGCGCGCGTGGAAGCGAGCATCCGGTCCATCCACGCGAGCCCGGCGTCGATATCGCCCTGGTAGAACACCGCGTTCCCGAGCACCCGCTCCGCGAGCCCCGAAGAGTCGGTGGCGAGTGTCTCGCTGAGGGTCACCGCGTGCTCGGCATGCCGGATCGCGGCCTCGAGATCGCCCCGCACGAACGCGCCGTACGCGGCGACCGCGATCACGACCGGCGCGCGGGTGATCCTCGAAGGCCGGCATCGCCATCGTCGACTCGGCCCACGCGGACACCTCGTACCGCATGCGCCGGAACGCGTACTCCCGCACCGACGCCACGAGGCTCACCGCGCTTTCGACGTCGCCGAGGTCGACGGCGTTCCGGTGCGCCTCGCGAAAGTTGTCGAGATCGCGGTCGAACCGTGCGACGCGGTCGGCTTCGTCGGGCCCACTGAGGCCGACGGCGTTCTCGCGTGCCACGCGCACGTACCACGCGAGGTGACGCGACCGGGGCTCGTCCCGCTCGCCGCGCTCGGCCAGGCGGTCGAGCCCGAACTCTCGCAGCGTCTCGAGGAGCCGGTACCGCGGCTCTTCGAGATCGACGACCTGCACCATCGACTTGTCGACGAGGTTGGCGAGCAGGTCGGCGACATCGGTCGCGTCGTCGTCGAGCGCGCAGACGTGCTCGGCCGCGTGGAGGTTGAAGCCGCCGACGAACGTGGCCAGCCACCCGAACAGTCGTTGCTCGTCGGGCGTCAACAGCTCGTACGACCACTCGAGCGTGTCGCGGCAGCGTGCGATGGCGGTGGTCCGCGCCGCGCTGCGCGGCACCGAGCACGCTCATCCGTCCGCGCAGGCCTTCCGCGAGCGCGGTGGGGCCCAACGTGCGCATCCGCGCCGCGGCGAGCTCCAACGCGAGCGGCAGGCCGTCGAGCCGGCGGCAGATCTCCGCGATCGCAGCCGCGTTCTCCTCGGTGAGGACGAAGCCGGGATTCGCGGCCGCGGCACGATCGACGAGCAGCTGCACGGCTTCCGCGCCCGCGATCGCCTGCACCGACTCCGCATCGCTCTCGGGCAGTGCAAGGGGGCGAACCGGCCACGTGCGCTCGCCGGAGAGCCCGAGCGGCTCGCGACTCGTCGCGAGCACGGTGACGTCGGGGCACGCGCTGCGCACCCGGTCGACGAACGGTGCGAGCGTCTCGACCAGGTGCTCGCAGTTGTCGAGCACGATGAGCATCTCGCGGTCACGGAGGAACTCGACGAGCGTCGCCTCGAGCGACAGATGCTGGCGCTGCTCCACTTCGAGCGCCGCCGCCACCGCTTGGATCGCGGCACGCTCGTCGCGCGTCGCGGAGAGCTCGACCACACAGGTCGGTCGGGTCCCGCCTGCCGACGCGGTGGCGGCGAGCCGGAGCGCGAGCCGGGTCTTGCCCACGCCCCCGGCCCCGACCAGCGTCACGAGACGCTCGCGCTCGAGCAGTCCCCCGACCGCGGCGAGGTCGTCGTCGCGGCCGACGAATCGCGTCGCGTCGAGGTACGACACCCGGCTCGGGCCGCGCGTCGATCCGTCCGACGGCTCCTCCGGGGCCTCGGCGAGGAGCGTCGGATCGTCGGCGATGATCCGGTCCTCGAGCTCACGCGCGACGGGTGACAGGTCGAGCCCGAGGTCGTTGAGGTGCGACCGGAGCTCATTGGCGCGGCGGAGCGCCTCGGCCTGCCGGCCGGTGCGGTACAGGGCGACCATGAGCTGGAGCCAGAAGCGCTCGCGCAGCGGATGCTCGATCACCAGCCGCTCGAGCTCACCGACGACGGCGCCGGACTGCCCGAGGGCGAGTCGCGCCTCGACGAGCTGCTCCAGCGCGAGCAGCCGGAGCTCTTCCAGCCGGACCGCCTCGCCGCGCGCCCACTCCAGGTCGGCGAACTCGTCGAAGGCCGGCCCCCGCCACAGCGCGAGCGCGCGCTCGAGGAGCGCCACGGTCGCGCCAGGTGACCGGGCGGCGGTGGCGTCGGCGACGAGCAGCTCGAACTGCGCAGCGTCGAAGCTGGAGGTCGGCCCGTCCAGCACGTAGCCCGGCGCGCGAGCGGTGATGTCGAGGTCGGGCGCGAGCGCCTTGCGGAGCCGCGACACGTTGCTGTGCATCGTTGCCGTCGCCGACGACGGAGGCTCGTCACCCCAGAGTGCGTCGGCGAGCCGATCGACCGACACGATCGACGACCGGTGCGCGACGAGCACCGCGAGCATCGTCCGAGCCTTGGGCCCGCCGATCGGCATCGCGGCACCGTCCCGCCACACCTCGAGCGGGCCGAGGACGCGCACCATCGGCTCCATTGGGGGTTCCACTGGTCGTTCCGGCGATTCCACTGTGCCCAGCATCGTTCCCGCGCTTGCAAGCGGCCGCAAGCGCGCTTGCAAGGCGTCCGATGGCCGATTCCCCGAGGATCGCAAGGCGGGCGGCGCACGATGCACTCGTCAAGTCCGAACAACGAAAGGAGCCCATCGTGCCGATGGTGCAGGTGAAGTTGATCAAGGGTGTGTTCGACCAGGACCAGAAGCAGGAGATGATCCACAAGATCACCGAGACCATGGTGGGCATCGAGGGCGAGGCCCTGCGGCCCGTGACCTGGGTCCTCGTCGAAGAGGTCGAGAGCGGCGACTGGGGCATCGGTGGCCAGGGCATCACGGCCCAGTACGTGAAGGACCTCCAGTCCGGCACGGCCTGACCGCGGGCACGTCACTGCCGGAAGGGCCGGTGCCGCACGAACCCCCGCGTGCGGCGTCGGCCCTTCCGCGCGAGCAGCCGGTGCTTTGACGTTCTCGAACGGCGTTCCTAGAGTGACGGCGTCATCGTCACGAAGGGGAACACCGTTGGGAGCACCGTCCTCGACTCTGGTCGACGCCGACCACCACCTCGCGTGGCTGCGCGACGCCGGGCTCGCGCCGGTGGTTCTGGAGCGCCTCGCCGAGCTCGACGCGACGCTCTGGTCGCGATCCTTCGATCCGCGGCTCATGGAGCTCGTCCGGCTGCGGTTCGCGCAACTCCTCGGCGCCGACGGCGAATTCGCACGCCGCACTCCCCAGGCGCTTGCGGCCGGCCTCGACGAAGCGACGATCGCGGAGCTTCCGCAGTGGCCGTCGTCCCCCCGCTTCGACACCCGCGACCGCACGGTGCTGGCGTGGGCGGAGCAGTGGCTCGTCGACGTCACCGGAGTCAGTGACGACGACGCCGCGGAGCTCCAGGGCCTCCTGTCGGAGCGTGAGCTCGCACAGATCACCATGGCGGTCGCAGTGTTCGAGATGCTCACACGCGCGTGTGTCGCGCTCGACCACCTAGATCCCCTGGGGTCACTCGAGGTTCGCGGAGTCACTCATACTGTGTTCACCTACTTCGGCAGCGAACCTTCGCTTCCCTAACGAGGAGCCCACCATGCGCATGGAGCCACCCGAGGGCGGCAGCACGATGTTCGAGTACGACGCGGTGCTCAACTCCGTGTTCCTCAACTTCTACGGGACGCTGTGGTCGGAGGGCAAGCTCGACCAGGCGACGAAGGAAGTCGAGCGGATCCGCAGCGCACGCGCCGTCGGGTGCGAGACGTGCCGCAACCTGCGGTTCTCGGGCGCGGAGGAGCAGGGGCTCACGGAGGACGACGTCGACCTCCTCGAGGACGGCTACGCGGAGTCCGACCTCTCGCCGCGGTGGAAGGCGGCGCTCGCGTGGTCGGATGCAGTGACCGGCGCCCCCCGGGTCGACGCGCCCGAGCTCCGAGCGTCGATGGCGCAGGAGTTCTCCGAACCGGAGTTCGCCGAGCTCACGCTCCAGGCCGGTCTGGCGATCGCGTTCGCGAAGGCCATGGTCGCCTGGGGCCCGCAGCCGGAGCTCCCCGTCACCACGATCCCGACGCCGACTCCCGGATGGGTCACGCCATGGGAAGTGGGATTCGACGACGAAGGCCACGCCAACCCGGTCGTGGTGTTCGACGCCGACGAGACCGCTCAGCCCTGATCGGTCGCGGTCCAGCCGCCGTCCACGGAGATGATCGTCGCCGTGATCGTGCGCGACTCGTCGGACGCGAGAAAGAGGGCGGCGGCGGCGATGTCCGTCGTCTGTGACATCAGCGGGACGCCACCGTCGGGGTCCAACCACTCGTCGGCGCGTTCGCCCATCATCGCCATCACCCGCTCGGTCGCGACCGCTCCCGGCGCCAGCGCGTTCACCCGCACGTTGCTGGACGCGTACTCCTTCGCGACGGAGCGGGTGAGCGCGACGATCCCGCCCTTCGCCGCGGTGTAGCAGTCACGACCGGCGGTGCCGATCATGCCCACGCTCGACGCCATGTTGATCACCGAGCCACCGCCGCTCGCCGCGATCGCCGGGATGCCGAAACGGCAGCCGAGGAAGGTGCCGAAGAGATTCAGGTTGATCGCCCGCCACCATTCGTCGAGCGACACGTCGGTGACGGGGCCGTCGTTCACGGTGGACCCGCCGGCGTTGTTGTGCAGCACGTGCAGCCCGCCGTAGGAAGTCACCGTCTCCCGGATCACGCGCTCGAAGCTCCCGGGATCCGAGACGTCGGTCTCGACGAAGCGAGCCTCCCCGCCTTCGGCGTCGATCAGCGCGACGGTCTCCCGGCCGAGGTCGGTCGAGATCTCGGCGACGACGACGGTTGCGCCCTCCGCGGCGAACCGCCGGGCGGTCGCACGGCCGATCCCGTGCCCCGCACCGGTGACCACTGCGACTTTTCCTTGGAGACGTTGGCTCATCGCGCTGATTCCAGCACGGTTTAGTGTTCGCGCGCATGGACCTCGAACTGCAGGGCAAACGCGCGATCGTCACGGGCGGGAGTCGCGGGATCGGCAAAGCGGTCGTCCGCCGGCTCGCGCTCGAGGGAGCCGTCGTCGGGATCGCCGCCCGTGACCCGCAACGCATCGCCGATGCGTGTGACGAGCTCTCGACGCTCACCGGCCGACTGATCGTCGGGTTCGCGTGCGACACGGGCGACGACGAATCGGTACGGGGAATGGTTGCCTCACTGGCGGGATCGCTCGGCGGTGTCGACATCCTCGTGAACGCGGCGGCGATGCCCGGTGGCGTCATCGCACCGCCGAAGCTCGCGGATCTGACCACCGACGCACTCTGGGACGAAGTGAACACGAAGGTCATGGGCTATCTGCGGTGCGCCCGCGAGGTGGCACCACTGATGGCGAGCGCCGGATGGGGCCGCATCATCAACGTGAGCGGGCTCGCGGCGCGGCAGTCGGGATCGACCATCGGCTCCATCCGCAACGTCGCGGTCGCGGCCATGACCAAGAACCTCGCCGACGAGCTCGGGCCGCAGGGCATCAACGTGACAGTGGTGCATCCCGGGGCCACCCGCACCGAGCGCACGACCGACGCCGCGCTCGTGTACGCGGCGGGGAACACGATCGGTCGGATCGTCGAAGCCGACGAAGTGGCCGACGTCGTCGCGTTCCTCGCGTCACCCCGGAGTGCGGCGATCACCGGCGACGCGATCGCGTGCGGCGGCGGCACCCGCGGCGCCATTCACTACTGAGCACGCGCCTGACGGGAGCGGCCCGGCTCAGATGTCCAACGACCCGCCACCGAGCCACGCTTCGAGCACCGGCTGTCGCTGGCGATCCACCAGCTCGAGCCGCACGCCGCCCGCGCTGCGATGGTGCACGAAGCCGAACGGCTCGATGTCACCCTCCACACCCGCCGCCTCGAGCGGGTAGCCACGTGAGGCCACGAGGTCGGATGCTGCCTCGAGGTCGTCGACCCAGATCCCGATGTGCCGGTACGAGGTGACGCCACCACTGCTGAAGTAGCTGCCGGGGATCTCCTCGACGAACTCCAGGTACGGCGCCTGGCCCGTCGAGTAGGCGAAGCGCAGATTGAACTCCTCGAGCCCGGCCGCCGTCCGCAGCGTCAGCGGCGCCTCCTGGATCGGCGTGAAGGTGAAGCCGAGCGCAGCCGATGCGTCGGCAACGGCGCGCTCGATGTCAGGCACGAGCGAGCAGGTCACGAAGATCTCGCCGATCGGGCCGTCGTTCATCGAGGTTCCTCCTGGGGTTGATGACTCCCGCGAGCGCGGCTGCACGCGGGAGCGAGAGTCTGCCCGGTGATTGTGACACCGAGTCAGTAGGAGCGAGGGAGCCGCAGCAGGCGCTCGCCGATGCGGTTGCGCACCATCTCGTTGTTGAGCGGGGCGAAGTTCCAGAGGCGCACGTCGCGGAAGAAGCGCTGCATCGGCACCTCCATGAGGTAGCCCGCTCCACCCATCATCTGCATGCCGTTGAGCGTGATGTCCTGCGCGGCCTCCGACGCCAGCAGCTTGGCCATCAGCGTGAGCATCTCGGAACGTCCGCCCGCGACCTCGACCGCCGCGGCGCGATCCATGAGCGAGCGCGCGGCTTCGAGCCCGACCGCGGCGTCCACGAGCCAGTGCTGCGGCACCTGGAACGAGCCGACGGCCTTCCCGAACACCTCGCGTTGCGCGACGTAGTCGCGCGCGGTCTTCAGCGCGCCGTGCCCGACGCCGAGACACGCGGCGCACGCGAGGAGCCCTTCGTGGTTGATGGTGGCGAAGGCCTGCCGCATGCCCTTCCCGAGCTCGCCGATCAGTGCGTCGTTCGAGACCGCGACGTCGTCGAAGAAGACCTCGCAGGTCGACATCCCGTGGATGCCGAAGGTGTCGAGGGCTCTGATCTCGATGCCCGGGGCGTCCGCGGGCACGAGGAAGCTGGAGATGCCGTCGATCGACGGGCCGTCGGCAGGCTCGGTACGGGCGAAGACGATGATCCACTGCGCGTCGGTGGCGGCGGACGTCCACATCTTCTGGCCGTGGATCGTCCATCCACTGCCGTCACGCTCGGCGCGCGTGCGCAACGTGCGCCCGAGGTCGGTCGCGCCCTCGCGCTCCGACATCCCGAACGAGACCAGCGTGTTACCGGCGACGAGATCGGCCAGCACTGCACGCTGCTCGTCGGTCGACGCGTTCCGGCCCAGGAACTTGATCGCGGCGTACTGGAGGATCAGGAAGGCGGCCATCGATGTCGGGCCGCGACCGAGCTCCTCGACCGCGACGAGCTGATCGCGCAGGTCGCCCGCGCCACCGAGCTCCTCGGGCGCGGCGAGCCCGAGCACGCCAATGCCCGCGAGCGCGCGGTAGAGATCACGATCGAACACGCGCGCGTCGTCCATTGCTCGAGTCCGGTCGAGTGGGGACTGCCGCGCGACGAGTGCGCGGAGCGTCGCGCGGAACTCGGCCCGTTCGGGCGGCTCCGCCAACGGGTCCGCGGCACGGCCGGCGTCGTCGAGCAGGTTCGCCTCGAGCTCGTACCCGCGCCCGTCGAGGTCACTCATCGCGGCGACGATAACCAGGGTTGACGCGCGCCGCCCTGCGTCACCACGGTCAAGCGCGGAGCGCGCCCGTTGTTTCCTTGGGGCGGCCACGTGGTTCGAGGTCGTCCCCCGCGAACAGCTGGTGCAGGAATTGAATGGCGACCGAGCCCTCACCGACCGCCGAGGCGACGCGCTTCACCGAGCCATGGCGCACGTCGCCGGCCGCGAACACCCTCGGCATGCTCGTCTCGAGCAAGAACGGGCTCCGCTCGCACGGCCACGCGTCGCGCTCGTGGACGTCGGTGCCGGTGAGGACGAAACCCTGCTCGTCGCGCTCGATCCCGGCGGGCAGCCACTCCGTGCGCGGCTGGGCACCGATCATCACGAAGAGGGCATCGGCGTCAACCGTCTCGCCGCCACCGTCGCCGCGCCGGCGGAGCACGAGCTCCTCGAGGCGGCCATTGCCCCCGCCGCCGACGACCTCGGTGCCGAGCCGGACCTCGACGTTCGGCGTGGCCTCGACCTGGCTGACGAGGTACTGCGACATGCCGGCACTGAGCGACTCCGCGCGCACGACCAGCGTGACCTTCTTGGCAAGGCGCGCGAGGTACAGCGCCGCCTGCCCCGCAGAGTTCGCACCGCCGACGATGTAGACGTCGGCCCCGGCGACGGCCTGCGCCTCCGACGTGGGCCCGCCGTACGACACGCCGGAGCCGTTCAACGCCTCCAGTGAGGGAACACCGATCCGCCGGTAGGTGGCCCCGGTGGCGAGCAGCACGGCAGGCGCGCTCACGCGCCCGAAGTCGGAGAGCTCGAGTGCAATCTCGTCGCCGACGCGGCGGATGTCGGTGACGCGCTGCATGAAGGCGAAGTTCGCGCCGAACACCCACGCCTGCTGGTACGCGTCCTGCGCCAGACGTCGACCGCTGACGCCACGAGGAAACCCGAGGTAGTTCCGGATGAGCGAGCTGGACGTGGCTTGGCCGCCGATGCCGCCTTCGTCGACCACCAGCACGCTGAAACCCTCCGATGCGCCGTACACCGCGGCGGAGAGCCCCGCCGGTCCTGCGCCGACGATGATGAGGTCGAACTCCATGCTCCCGGGGTTCACGGGTGATCCGGTCGCCTGTGCGAGCTCGGCGTTGGTGGGGTCCTTCAGGATGGTGCCGTCAGGGAAGACGACGAGCGGCAACCTCGCCTCGTCACCCGCCCGCTCGACCAGTGCCCGGCCTTCGTGCGAATCGGCGAGGTGGAACGTGTGGGGCATCGCGCAACGTCCGAGTGCCTCCCGCAGCTCGAAGGCGCGCCCCGACCACGAATCACCGACGACGAACACGGCGTGCGGCGACGTGCGCTGCGCGTCGGCCCAGTCGAGGAGCATCCCGGAGATCGCGTGGTGGAACAGCTCGTCGGGCCGCGCCAACGGCCGGAGCACGTAATGGTCGATGCGTCCCTTGGCGATCGAATCGAAGATCGCCTCGCCCGTCGCAGGGTCGCCCCACTCCCCCCATCCGACCAGGAGGCCGCGTTTCGCGTTCGGATGGAGTCGCCGCGCCTCGTCGAGCAGCTCGCTGCCCGTCATACCCGGCAACCACTGCGCGGCCAAGACCAACGCGACGTCGTCACCCGACGCGGCGAACTCTTCGAGCCGCTCGCGTGCTTCGAGCGGCGAGCGCACGCAGACGACCTGGTAGGAGCGACCGTATCGGTCGCTCAATTCACGCTCGACGTCCCGCAGTCCTTCGGCATCGTCGTCGACCGCGATCAGCACGGGTTCCGACACTCGAGCATTCTACCGCCGACGAATGGAGCAAGCGGACGACGGACGTCAGGCGTCGGACGCGGAACCGGTGGAGTCCGCGAGGCGTCGGTCAGGTGCCGACGTAGGCCGCGAGGTGCTCGCCGGTGAGGGTGGAGCGGGCGGCGACGAGGTCGGCGGGTGTGCCCTCGAAGACGATCCGGCCGCCGTCGTGGCCGGCGCCGGGGCCGAGGTCGATGATCCAGTCGGCGTGCGCCATGACCGCCTGGTGGTGCTCGATGACGATGACCGACTTGCCGGAGTCGACGAGCCGGTCGAGCAGGCCGAGCAGCTGCTCGACGTCGGCGAGGTGGAGGCCGCTGGTCGGCTCGTCGAGGACGTAGACGCCGCCCTTCTCGGCCAGGTGGGTGGCCAGCTTGAGCCGCTGCCGCTCGCCGCCCGACAGCGTCGGGAGCGGCTGGCCGAGGCTGAGGTAGCCGAGCCCGACGTCGGCGAGCCGGTCGAGGATCTTGTGCGCGGCCGGGGTCTTCGCCTCGCCGTCGGCGAAGAACGCCTCGGCCTCGGTGACCGGCATCGCGAGCACCTCGCTGATGTCCTTCCCGCCGAGCTTGTACTCCAGGACGTCGGCCTGGAACCGCTTCCCCTCGCACTCCTCGCAGACGGTGGCCACCCCGGCCATCATCGCCAGGTCGGTGTAGATGACCCCGGCGCCGTTGCAGTTGGGGCAGGCGCCCTCGGAGTTGGCGCTGAACAGCGCCGGCTTCACGCCGTTGGCCTTCGCGAACGCCTTGCGGATCGGGTCGAGCAGTCCGGTGTAGGTCGCCGGGTTGCTCCGCCGCGAGCCCTTGATCGCGGCCTGGTCGACCGACACCACCCCGTCGCGCCCCGACACCGAGCCGTTGATCAGCGAGCTCTTCCCCGAGCCGGCCACGCCGGTCAGCACCACCAGCACGCCGAGCGGGATGTCGACATCGACGTCCTGCAGGTTGTGGGTGCTGGCGCCGCGCACCTCCAGCGTGCCGGTCGGCGTCCGCACCGTCGTCCTTGAGGGAGGCGCGGTCGTCGAGGTGCCGGCCGGTGATGGTGCCGCTGGCCCGCAGCCCGTCGACGGTGCCCTCGAACACCACCTCGCCACCGCCCGTGCCGGCGCCGGGGCCGAGGTCGACGACGTGGTCGGCGATCGCGATCGTCTCCGGCTTGTGCTCGACGACCAGCACCGTGTTGCCCTTGTCGCGCAGCTGCAGCAGCAGTGTCGTTCATCCGCGCGATGTCGTGCGGGTGCAGCCCGACCGTCGGCTCGTCGAACACGTAGGTCACATCGGTGAGCGACGACCCGAGGTGGCGGATCATCTTGGTGCGCTGCGCCTCGCCGCCCGACAGCGTGCCCGTCGGCCGGTCGAGCGAGAGGTAGCCCAGCCCGATCTCCACGAACGAGTCGAGGGTCTCCCGCAGCGACGCCGAGCAGCGGCGCCACGGACGGCTCGTCGAGACCGCGCACCCACTCGGCCAGGTCGCTGATCTGCATCGCGCACGCGTCGGCGATGTTGATCCCCTTGATCTTGGAGGACCGGGCGGCCTCGTTGAGCCGGGTGCCGCCGCAGTCGGGACAGATGGTGAACGTCACCGCCCGCTCCACGAACGCCCGGATGTGCGGCTGCATCGCCTCGACGTCCTTGGACAGCATCGACTTCTGGATCTTCGGGATCAGCCCCTCGTAGGTCAGGTTGATGCCGTCGACCTTGATCTTGGTCGGCTCCTGGTAGAGCAGGTCGTCGAGCTCCTTCTTGGTGAACTTGCGGATCGGCTTGTCCGGGTCGAAGTAGCCGCAGCCGCGGAAGATGCGGCCGTACCAGCCGTCCATGCTGTAGCCGGGGATCGTGAGCGCACCCTCGTTCAGCGACTTGGTGTCGTCGTACAGCTGCGGACAGGTCGAAGTCGGTCACCGATCCCATGCCCTCGCACCGCGGGCACATGCCGCCGATCCGCGTGAACGAGCGCTTCTCCCGTCGTCTGTCTTGCCGCCCTTCTCGAACGTGACCGCGCCGGACCCGCTGATCGTCGCGGTGTTGAACGAGAACGCCTGCGGCGAGCCGATGTGCGGCTTGCCGAGGCGGCTGGAGACGATGCGCAGCATGGCGTTGGCGTCTCGACCGTGCCGACGGTCGAGCGGGGTTGGCGCCCATCCGCTCCTGGTCGACGAGGATCGCCGTCGTGAGGCCGTCGAGCACGTCGACGTCCGACCGCGCCAGCGTCGGCATGAAGCCCTGCACGAAGGCGCTGTAGGTCTCGTTGATCATCCGCTGGGACTCCGCGGCGAT
>CAVRJC010000008.1:0-192427 GCA_963721435.1 uncultured Actinomycetes bacterium | reverse complement strand
CGTCGTCGTCGGTGTCGGTCAGCTGACCCTGCGCCCCGACGACGACCACCTCGGTCTCGGCCCGAAAGACCTGCCCATCGAGATGATGGTGGAGGCCCTGCGGCGAGCTGAGCGCGACGCCGGCGTGTCGGCGTTGCTGGCGTCGGCCGACAGCGTGCGCGTGGTGAGCACGTCGTCGTGCCGGTACCTGGACCCGGCGGCGTTGATCGCGGCGCGCCTGGGCCTCGACACCGTGCAGACCGCCGTCACGCGGTACGGAGGGCAGGTGCCGAGCAGCCTGCTCGCGCAGAGCGCGCTCGACATCCTCTCGGGCGCGCGCGACGTCGTGCTGCTCACGGGTGGTGAGTCGTGGTACTCGCGCACGCAGGCGATGCGCGCGGGCGAGGCGCTGCCGCAGACCGTGCAGCCCGAAGGTGTGGAGCCCGACGTGGTCATCGGTGGCGAGCTCGGCATGTGGCACGAGCACGAGATGGCGCTCGGGATCCGCGATCCGATCCAGGTCTACCCACTGCTGGAGCAGGCGCTGCGCGTCGCCGCGCACCGTGATCTCGACTCGCATCGGGCGCGCCTCGCCGCGCTCTGGTCGGCGTTCAGCCAGGTGGCGGTCGACAATCCCTACGCGTGGGACCGGCGCGGCTACACGCCCGATGAAGTCGGCACGGTCAGCCCCGCGAACCGCATGGTCGGCTTCCCGTACCTGAAGCTGTTGAACTCGAACGAGCGCGTCGACGAAGCCGCCGCGATCATCGTGTGCTCGCTCGAGCGCGCGGACGCGCTCGGCGTGCCGCGCGATCGCCGCGTGTTCGTGCACGCGATCGCCGAGGGTGTGAGCCCCACGATCTCGGAGCGGTACGACCTCTCGACGTCCCCCGCGGCGACCTCGGCGGCGCGCGCGCTCCGCGACGCGACGGGTGTCGGGGCCGACGACCTCGCGCACGTCGACCTCTACTCGTGCTTCCCGTCGGCGGTGCAGATGCAGGCCGCCGCGCTCGGTGTCGCGCTCGATCCTGCGCCCACGCTCACGGGTGGCATGCGCTTCTCCGGCGGTCCGTGGAACAACTACGCGATGCACGGCATCACCTCCATGGCCGACGCGGTACGTCGCGATCCGGGCACGTGGGGCGTCGTGAGCGCCAACGGCGGCTACGTGAGCAAGGTCTCCATGGGCCTGTACTCCACCGAGCCACCGACCGAGCCGTTCCGCCTCATCGTGGCGGCGCGCACCGACGACGAGTCGCGCACGCGCGCGCTCGATGCCGCACCCGACGGCCGCGGCACCATCGAGACGTTCACCGTCATGCACAACGGCCACAGCGAGCCGACCGACGGCATCCTCACGTGCCTGATGCCCGACGGTCGCCGCGCGTGGGGTCTGGTCAAGGATCCCGACGCCGCCGCCGCCATGATCAAGGAAGACGTCGTGGGTCGGACCGTGATGCTGCGGCCCGACAGCGAAGCCGTCATCGAATAGACCGGGCGAAGCGGCTCAGACGCCGACGGGCCGGGTCCCGATGACGCCCTGCTCCTCGAGCGCGGCGTACTCGGCCTCCGACATCCCGAGCTCGTCGACGAGGATCTCGTGGTTGTGCTCGCCGAGGGTCGGCGCCGGCCGCCGCAGCCAGTGGTCGATGTCGTCGAACCGGAACGGCAGCACCGGGAGCGCGAGCTCGCCGACGACGGGGTGGTGCATCACCTCGTGGAACCCGCGGTGCTCGAACTGCGGGTTGCCGGTGACGAGCCGAGGGTCGCGTGCGATCCCGGCCGGCACACCGTGGGCGACGAGCAGCTCGACGGTCTCGGTCACATCTCGCTCCGCGCACCACTTGCTGATCTGCTCGTCGAGGAAGTCGTGACGGGCGCGCCGTCCGGCGTGGGACGACAGCTCGGGGCCCGTCGCCCACGACGGCGATCCGAGCGCGCGCGCGAAGCTGTCCCACTGCGCGTCGGTCTCGATCGAGACCACGAGCCACTGGTCGGTCCCCGCGCACGCGTACAGGCCCTGCGGCGCGGCGCCGGGGCCGCGGTTCCCGTCGCGCGCGAGCTGGTTGCCGTACGCGGTGGCCTCGATGATGAGCTCGGCGCCCGCGTTGAGCGAGCTCTCGACCATGGGGAGCTCAACGTGCGATCCCGCGCCGGTGCGTTCACGGTCGGCGAGCAGGACGAGCAGCGCGAACACGGTGTGCGCGCCCGCGTTCGGGTCGCACAGCCCCTGCTGGATCCGTGGCTGGTCCCAGCGCTCCCCGGTCATCCACGCCAGCCCGCAGAGCTGCTCCATGGTCTGTGCGAAGCCGGCGCTGTCGCGCCACGGCCCCGACAGGCCGAACGCAGGCATCCGCAGCAGACTGCAGCGCGGGTTCAGCTCGCGGATCATCTCCCACCTCAGGCCGAAGTTGGCGAGCACCCGTGGCGTGAAGTTCTCGATGATCGCGTCGGCGCCGCGGATCAGCTCCTGCAGGATGCGAAAGCCCTCGGGCGTGTCGAGCGGCAGTGTGAGGTCGCGCTTGTTCGTGTTCGACACGAGGAAGTGCGCGCCGCGTTCCCACCACGGGCCTTCGAGCCCCGTCGCACCGCCCGTGGTGCGCATGCCGTCGATGCGCGTGATCGACTCCACGTGGATCACGTCGGCGCCGAGCGCAGCGAGCACGCCGGTGCCCGCGGGGCCTGCCCACCACGCGGTGAGGTCGAGCACGCGCACGCCTGCGAGAGGCAGGCCCGGCGCGCCGGCAACGGGCTCGGTGCGCTGCGGCACGCGCGCCTCGACGGCTCCCGTGTGCTCGCCGAGGCGCGGCGAGGGGCGCGGCGGCGGGGGATCGGCGTCGTCGATCCGCCACGGTCGGCGCGGCATCGTGAACGAGTCGGTGGGATCACGCACGAGCACGTTGCGCTCGACGAAGTGCGGGATCGTGGTGATGGTCTCGCCGTTGCCGACAGGCGCGACAGGGATGCGCAACTCCATCGCGCGTTCCACGATCTCCGCGGTGTCGTGCTTCGTCGTGAACGCGTGCACGATCTCGTTCCACTCCTCCTTGCGCGCGACGCGCCCGACGCGGAGCGCCCACTCGTCGTTCCCCAGCAGGTCGGGGCGTTCGATGAGCACGAGGAAGCTGTCGAACTGTTGACGGCTGTTGGTCGTGAACCCGACGTAGCCGTCGAGGGTGGGCTCGATGGACGGCGTCTCGAACGAGCGCTCCGCGCCTGTGATCGGCGGTCGGCCTGCGATGGTCCATCGCTGCTCGCCGAACCCCGCGCCGACGAGCGTCGTGACCTCGGCCATCGAGAGGTCGACGTGCGCGCCGTGCCCGGTCAGCTGCGCGCGTCGCGCCGCGGCCGCCGATGCGATCGCGGCGTACGTGCCGCTGATCCACTCGGTGATGCGACCACCCGCCATGATCGGCGTCTGGTCCGATGCGCCTCGCCCCGCGAGCGCGCCCGACTCCGCCTGCACGAGGATCTCGGTGACCGGCCGCTCGGCGTACGGCCCCGTGCGCCCGTAGGGGGTGATCGACACGACCACGAGCCCCGGATCGCGCTCGCGCAGGCGCAACCCGTCGAACACCTCGGCGGCGAACCCTTCGAGCACGATGTCGGCCGAGGCGATGAGGTCGAGGATCGCGGGATCGTCGGGAGTGCCGGTCACCGAGCGGACGCCGTGATGCAGGAAGCGGAACAGCGCCGCGCCCTCGTCGGGGTCGACGGTCGCGCCGCCGGCGGACCACGCGCGCCACGGATCACCGTCGGGTGGCTCGACCTTGATCACATCGGCGCCGGCCTCCGCGAGCAGGTGCGCGCAGTACGCGCCGGCGATGCCGACGGTGAAGTCGAGCACTCGCAGGTGCGCGAGCCCGGTCAGTCCTTCAGGCACGTGCGGAAGAAGTCGAGCAGCCGTGGCGTCCAATGCGAGCTCACCGACGGCAACATCGTGCAGCCGTGGGGCGCGTCGGGGTAGAGCAGCATCTCGGTGCGGTTCCCACTCAGCTCCCACCGGGCGGCCATGAACAGCGTGTCGTCGACGAGGTGATCGGCAGTGCCCGCGGTGAACAACGCGGGAGGCATCCCCCTGAGGTCGGCGTACAGCGGCGAGAGGTCGGGCTCGCGGCGATCGGCGAGCGCGGACCCGGGTACGAACATGTCACCGGCGGCGAGCATGCCGACGGGATCGAGGATGTCGGGGCCCGCGCCGACGCCGAGCTGGCTCGGCGTCTGGGTGAGGTCGAACACGCCGAACACGAGATTGGCGCCGAGGAAGCGATCGGCAGCGTCGTGGCGGTCGCGCATCCGCAGCAAGGTGACGGCGGCGAGGTGCCCGCCCGCGGACTCGCCGCCGATCAGCAGGCGCGACGTGCCGTACTCCGGCTCCGCGTGCTCGAGCAGCCAGAGTGCCGCGGCTTCGCAGTCGTCGTGACCCGCGGGGTAGGGGTGCTCGGGCGCGAGCCGGTAGTCGACGCTCAGGACCGCGATCCCGAGCTCGGTGCAGAGCGTCAGGTTCACGATGTCGTTCATCTCGGGTGCGCCCATGATCCAGGCGCCACCGTGGATGTGGAGCATGACCGCCTGCGCGTCGCCCTCGGGTACGAACGTGCGGAGCCGGATCGGCCCACCGGGGCCGTCGATGACGCGGTCGACCGCTCGATCGCTGAGCGGAGTGGTGAACATCGCGCGGACGCGCTCGAGCGCGCCGTCGGCGTAGGGATCGCCGCCGCCGCCCGTCGCCTCGCCGTACAGCTCGAACAGCGCGCTGGCCTCTGCGTTGATCTGCGGTCGCAGGCCTTCGACGTCGGCGTCCCAGAGCGGCATGGTCGCCTCCTTGGATTGGCGGGCGGCGCAGCGTATCGCCACGGCCCGACCTGGTGAATTCATCCACGCCTCCAGCGCCGCCCTCGCGCTGGCGGCCACCACTGCAACCGCCGCGACGGTGACGCTCGAGCCGGGCCCGTCGGTCGCGGTCGCAGTCGGTCGTACACTCACGCGTTCACGCCGAGGGGGATCCCGCGATGGCCACGGGCGAGCGCAAGGGGACCGCGGTGCGCGGCACGGTCACCAAAGAGGCGATCACCGCCGCCGCGATCGCGCAGATCGACGAGCGCGGCGCGGCTGCGTTCAGCATGCGGCAGCTCGCCGCAGATCTGGGTGTCACGACCATGGCGCCGTACTGGCACGCGCGCAACCGTCAGGAAGTCCTCGACTGGGTCGTCGAGCTCGTGCTCGAGAAGGTGGAGGTCGCGCCACCTCTCGTCGGTACCTGGGCCGAGAAGATCGAGGAGCTCCTCGCCGGGGTCCGCATGCGCTTCCTCGAGCACCCCAACGTGGTCGACCTCCTGCGCGGTCGTTACGTGCCCGCGTTCGTGCGCGTGAGCAACGAGCTCATCCTCCTGATCACCGAAGGCGGGTTCACCGGCCAAGACCGCGTGCTCGCGTTCGGTGTGCTGATGACGCACTTCGAGGGGAGCCTGCTCATCGCCCGCACCACGAACGGCTTCCCGCACCCGGCCGACGAGAGCCGCTCGTTGGAGGCGTTGAGCTGGATCCCGCCCGACCGCGTCGATCCGAGCGTGCACGACGACTTCCGCAGCTTCGACCTTCCCCAGGACGAGCAGTTCCGGGCCGGCATCCGTATGCTGCTCGACGGACTGGGCGCGCGCCCACGCACCTGACGCGGTCCCGCGCTGGTACCGTGCGCGGCATGGACGAGTGTGACGTTCGCTTCACGATCGCCGCGGCTCGGCGGATCCTCTACCGCGAAGGCTGCGACAGCAACATCGGTGGCCACGTGAGCTCCCGCGCGGCCGACGGCGAAGACGCGTTCTGGGTCACCGGCTTCGAGTACTTCGACCAGACCACGCCGGACTCGGTCGTGAAGCTCGGCTTCGACCTCGAGCCGCGCGAGGGAGAGATGAACTTCTCGCCCGCGGTGAACTTCCACGCGCGGATCTATCAGCTGCGCCCCGACGTCAACGGGATCGTGCATGTGCACTCCCACTACGTGTCGGTGCTGTCGTCGTTGCAGCAGATCGTCGGCATGTACAACGTCGGCGCCGTCCTCTTCTACCAGGACCAGGCCATGTACTTCGACGACGGCCATCGCCCGCACGTCGACGTCGCCGACGCGCTCGGCGACAACCGCGTCGTGTTCATCAAGAACCACGGCGCGATCGTCGCGTCCGACTCGGTCGAGAACGCGACCATCGAGGCAGTGATGCTCGAGCAGTCGGCGCGCTACCACCTCGAGTGCTCGGCCATGGGCGGCACCGAGATCCTCGAAGACGAAGTGCTCGGCGGCCGGAACATGTACCAGAAGTTCTTCCTGCCCAACATGTGGCAGGCGAACGTCGCGCGCCTCCGCCGGTCCGACCCCGACCTCTTCACCTGGCTCGACTGACTGTCCTGCGGGCATCCGGCACCGCTAGGTTCGCTGCGTGGCGTTGCTGTCGGGGATGCGGGTCGTCGAGGGCTCGGCGTTCGTCGCGGCGCCGCTGGGTGGGTTGACGCTCGCGCAGCTGGGTGCCGACGTGATCCGATTCGACCGCATCGGTGGCGGGCTCGACTACAAGCGCTGGCCCATCGTCGACGACGACGTCAGCCTCTACTGGGCCGGGTTGAACAAGGGAAAGCGCTCGATCGCGCTCGACCTCTCCCGCAAGGAGGGACGTGAGCTCGCGACCGAGTTGATCACCGCGCCCGGTGTGAACGCGGGCCTGTTCCTGTCGAACTTCCCCGAGTCGGGCTGGCTCGCGGACGCGGTGTTGCGGGCGCGCCGCTCAGATCTCGTGTACGTGAACATCGTCGGGAACCCGGACGAGTCGACCGCGGTCGACTACACAGTGAACGCCGCGTCGGGGATCGCGCTCGCGACGGGGACGGTGGGATCGTCGCTGCCGTTGAACAACGCGTTGCCGGCGTGGGACATCGCGACCGGTCTGAACGCGGTGATCGCGATGCTGGCCGCCGAGCGGCAGCGTCGTGAGAGCGGTGTCGGGGAGCTGGTCAAGATCTCGTTGGCCGACGTCGCGTTCACGATGGTCGCGAACCTCGGCTTCCTCGGGCAGGCGCAGGCGATGCACGAGAACCGCCCGCCGCTGGGCAACGACATGTACGGCGCGTTCGGTCGCGACTTCGCGACGAGCGACGGCCGGCGTGTGATGGTCGTCGCCATCAGCCTCAACCAGTGGCAGGCGCTGGTCGAGGCGACGGGCGTCGCCGAGCATCTCCCGGCGATGGAGCACGCGTTCGGCGCCGACTTCACGCTCGAGGGCGAGCGCTATCGCTGCCGCGACGCGATCGCGGCATTGCTCGCGCCGTGGTTCGCGGCGCGCACGCTCGACACGATCCGCACCGAGCTCGACGCGCGCGGCGTGTGCTGGGGCCCGTACCAGACGTTCACGCAGATCCTCGACGAAGACTGGCGCGCGTCGACGAAGAACCCGGTGTTCGGCACCGTCGACCATCCGGGCATCGGTGCGCTCCTCACGCCGGCGTCGCCGATCCGGATCCCCGACGCGCCGCCGGTGCCGCCCGCGAGCGCGCCCCTGCTGGGGACCCACACCGACGAGGTGCTCGCCGACGTCCTCGGCCTGTCGCCGGCCGAGATCGGCCGCCTGCACGACGACGGCCTCGTCGCGAGCGCGGACTCATGACCTCACGATGAGCGACAACCAGCCGCTGCTCGAGGACACCGGCTTCGAGCCGTTCGCAGTGTCGGACCTCGACGCCGAGCACGTGGTGCGGGTCGCCGCGTGCCTCGACGCCGACGCGGGCGGCGTGCTCGACGCCGGAGTGCTGCCGGTGCTGTGGCACTGGGCGTTCTTCCTGCCGACCGAGCCGACCGCCGAGCTCGGGCCCGACGGCCACCTGCACCGGCGCCCCGAGATGGCCGACTTCCCCCGCCGGATGTTCGGTGCCGGTCGGGTGCAGATGCTCGCGCCGCTCGAGATCGGGACGCGCGCCGAGCGAGTCAGCGCGGTGCGGTCGGCGGCCTTGAAGGACGGGTCGACGGGCAGGTTCTGGGTCGTCACCGTCGGTCACGAGATCAGCCAGGGCGGGCGGTTGTGCCTCACCGAGGAGAAGGACTTCCTGTTGCGCGCGCCGTCGCGCACGCCCACGCCGGGTGACGAGCACGATGATCCCCCCGAGGCCGAGTGGGTCGAGTCGGTCATTCCTGATCCTGCATTGCTCTTCCGGTTCTCGGCCGTCACCTACAACGCGCACCGCATCCATTACGACCGGCCCTACGCGACCGGCGTCGAGGAGTACCCGGACCTGGTCGTGCAGGGCCCGCTCACCGCGATCCTGCTCGCGCGCATGGCCGAGCGCCGCGCCGGGCGCGCGATCCGCACGCTGTCGTTCCGCGCCAGCGCACCGTTGTTCGTCGACCGTCGCGTGTGGCTCACCGGCACGACCGAGCACGACCACGCGCGCATGGCGGCGATTCGCAGCGACCACGCAGTCGCGATGACCCTCGACGCGGAGCTGAGCTGAGCCCATGATCGAGTTTTCCGACGCGAGCCCGGTTGCCGACCTCGGGCCGGTGGGTGTCTGGGCCGCCGGTTTCGGCGGGATGCGGAACGACGCGCTCGCCGACGTCGCGACCGAGATCGAGCACCTGGGCTACGGAAGCGTGTGGTTCCCCGAGTCGCCCGCGGGCGAGCCGTTCGTCAGGTCCGCGCTCGTGCTGGCGGCGACCACCAACCTGGTTGCGGGTACGGGGATCGCCAACCTCTGGCTCCGTCACCCCTTGACGATGACGGCGACGACGCGCGCACTCGTCGACGCGTTCCCCGCGCGCTTCCTGCTCGGCGTCGGCGTGAGCCATTCACTCATGGTGGACGCCCTCCTCCCGGACGCCTACACGAAGCCGATCTCGGTGATGCGCGACTACCTCGACGGCATGGACGTCGCGCTGCCGGGTCACGATCCGAGTGTGATGCGCCCACCGCGCGTGCTCGCTGCTCTCGGTGATCGCATGCTGGCGCTCGCGCGCGATCGTGCCGACGGCGCGCACCCGTATCTGGTCACGCCCGAACACACCGCGCACGCACGCGAGGTGCTCGGCGCGGGGAAGGTGCTCGTGCCCGAGCAGGCGGTGGTGCTCGGCACCGACCGCGCCGTCGTGCTCGAACGCGCGCGCGCCCATCTGTCCATCTATCTTCGGTTGGAGAACTATCGCAACAACTGGGTGCGCCTGGGTTACGACGACACAGACTTCGCCGACGGCGGCAGCGAGCGGCTCTGCGACGCGCTGGTGGCCGGCGGCGACGAGGCCACCGTGCGTGCCAGGGTCGCCGCCCATCTCGACGCGGGCGCCGACCACGTGGTGATCCAGGCGCTCGGTGACGCCATGCGCACGGTGCCGATGGATCAGTTGCGTGCGCTCGCCCCCGTGCTCACCTTCTGAGCCTTTCGCGGCGCGCTTCCATCGAGCGCTTTCCCTCAAGGAGCTTCACGGCCTCGCCGATCCCTCTGTGAGCGAAGTCACGCGAACCTGAGGGATCCATGCGCTTCATTACCCGGAACACATTGGTTGGAGCAGGACTGGTGCTCGCGATCGGCGCGGCGTCGGCCGGCGCAGTCGTGTTCAGCCGTGACGATTCGACGGCGACGGTCGCTGCGCTGCACAAGGAGTCGACGACCACGTCGACGTCGACCACCTCGACCACGACCACGTCGACGACCACGACCACGACCACGCTGCCGCCCGAGCCCGAGCCGGCGCCCGCGCCCGCGCCCGCGCCGCGGGCCGCTCCGGCGCCGCAGCAACAGCAACAGCAACCGGCACCCGAGCCCGCTCCGGAGCCCGCACCGCCTCCGCCGTCGTGCGGCGGGAACCCGGGAGGCATTCCCGGTGGCGTGCTCGCGGCCATGAACGCGGATCGCGGCGGCGGCCTCTGCTGGAACGGCCAGCTCGGCGGGATGGCGCAGGGATGGGCGAACTGGATGGCCGCGAACAACTCGCTCACCCACAACAACCTCAACGCTCTCATCGGCCAGACGTCGTTCCAGACGATGGGCGAGAACATCCTCGTCGGGCCGGCGGGCATGAGCGTCGCCCAGATGGAAGCGGCGTGGATGAACTCGCCCGGTCACCGCGCCAACATCCTCAACGGCGCGTTCTCGGCTGCCGGCGTGGGCTACGCCTACGACGACAAGGGCCAGCTCTGGGTCGCCGTCGACTTCGGCGGCTGAACCCCGGCCCTTTCAGTCTTTGAGCTCGATGATGATCTCGGAGTAGGGGACCTCGCCGACGTTGCGGGCGACCTCGACACCCCCACGCTCGATGTAGATCACCTGCCCGGGCACGACGTCCGCTTCCATGTACTGGTTGTACGGGCTCATGGTGTCGGGCTCGGGCACTGCGGCCACGCGGTCGCCACCGAGCTGCACGAGCACGTAGTCGAGATCGTGGACATGGCAGTTGCTGTCGCCGCCCGGTGGGATGACCAGCTCCCAGATCCGGACGCGGTCGTTCTCGAAGATCACCTTGTCGCCCATCGGGCCCAGCACTCGCTTTTCGATTGCCATGGCGATTCCTTTCGTCAGCCGACGCCGACGCCGCGCAGGCAGAAGCCGACCACGTGGTCGGTCTCGCGGGCGTTCGGTCGGGTTCCGTGCACGAGGTGGTGTTGCAGCGTCGCGAACGCGAGCCGGTAGATCGCGACCGAGTCGCGGCGCGCGTCGGTCGCCGGCGCGAGCACCGCGATCTCGGCCGCGAGCTGGTCGATGAGCAGATCGACGGAGGCCTGCTGCTCGGCGGGGAACGCTTCGGCGAGCCGTTCCTGGTTGGCGACGAACGGCCGCGTGCGCGACGCCGCCCGCTCGTTGGCGGCCTGCGCCAGCACGCCTTCGATCCAGGCCCGCACACGATCCTCCGGCGTGGACGCCCGCTGCATGCGGTGCTCGAGGTAGCCGAGGATCCGGCGGCGGCCGTCGTCGAGTAGGAGGAGGAACAGCTCGTCCTTCGACTGGAAGTAGCGGTAGAAGGCCTGGGTCGAGAGGCCGGTCTCCCGGAGGATCTCCCGCAGCGACGGGTCGACGTTGCCCGACCGCTCGATGAGGTCGTAGGTGGCCTCGAGCACCCGGCCGATCTGCTCCGCGTACTCGGCGCGGAGGTCGCCGACCGAGCGCTCGACAGCTCGTTGCGCGAGGGTGTCGGTGAGATCGGTCATGGTGGGTCGAGCGCTCCGGAGCCCGACGACGCTCGGTCCCGCCGACCGCTTCGGCGAGCGCAAGCACCGTTCTGACAATCTAAGATCACTGCTCTCGCAAAGCAAGGAACGGGGGATGCGGGTGACGACGGACCTCTTGATCGGCGATGTGTTCCGCAACGCGGGACGCGCCGTTCCCGACCGCCTGGCGGCGGTGGTGGGCGAGCAGTCGCTCACGTTCCGCCAGCTCGATCGCGCCGCGAACCGCATGGCGCGCGCGGTCGGCGCCGTCGGAGTGACGCGTGGCGACCGCGTCGTCATCTGGAGCGGCACGCACCTCGAGGTGATGACGCTCTTCGTCGCGCTCGCCAAGCTCGGCGCCGCGTTCGCACCGATCAACAACACCTGGAGCGCCGACGAAGCTGCCCCGGTCGTGCGCTCCGCGCAGCCCGCATTGCTCGTGGTCGACGAGGCGCACGCGGCTGCTGGTGCCGACGTCGCCGCGGCCGCAGGCTGCGCGCTCGCCACCCTCGTCGACCTCGCGGCCTTCGACGCCGACGACGCCGATTACGTCGATCCCGACCTCACCGAACGCGACGCCCACGTCGTGTTCTTCACCAGTGGGAGCACCGGCGTCCCGAAGGGTGTCGTGCTCTCGCACCGCGTCAACTTCCTCCGCACGCACCCGGGTGTGCTCCCGGAGCCTCGCGGTGCGGCCGTCTGCCCGTACCCGCTGTTCCACATGGGGGCGTGGACGATCGCGCTCCAGCAGTGGCAGGCGCGCGACAACGTGGTGTTCACGCCCACCGACGCGGTGGCGATCTGCGACGCGATCGAGCGCTTCGGGGCCACGCGCCTCAACGCCATCCCCGCGATCTGGCGGCGTGTGCTCGACCACGTCGACTCACCCGAGGGTGCCGGCCGTGACCTGTCGACCGTGCGGTTCGCCGACACCGGAACGTCGGCCACCCCGATCGAGCTGCTGGAGGCCATCGAGGCGGCGGTGCCCTCGGCGACGTTGCGGGTGTTCTACGGCTCCACGGAAGGCGGGCCGGTCGCCGCGCTCGAGCACGTCGACATTCATCGCAAGCCGGGCAGTGTCGGCATGCCGGCTCCCTTCGCGGAGGTGCAGCTCTCGCCCGAGGGCGAGATCTGCGTGCGGGGGCCGCTCCTGTTCGAGGGCTACTTCGGCCTTCCCGAGGCCACCGCCGAAGTCATGGTCGACGGCTGGTACCACATGGGTGACCTCGCGGAGCTCGACGACGAGGGCTACCTGAGGATCGCGGGCCGCGCGCGCGACATCATCCGCACCGGCGGGGAGTCGGTCACGCCGGGTGAGGTCGAGACGGTGCTCGCGAACCACGCGGCGATCGCCGACCTCGCGGTCGTGGGGATGCCCGACCCGCAGTGGGGCGAGGTGATCTGCGCGGTCTTGGTGCTCGCGCCGGGGGAGAGCGCACCGACGGTCGACGAGCTGCGGGCCCACTGCGACGGCAGGCTCTCCAGCTACAAGCACCCGCGGCGGGTCGCGGTGGTCGACGAGATCCCCCGCACGGTGTCCACCGGGCAGGTTCGCCGCATGCTCCTCGTCGAGCAGCTTTCCTCGTAGCCCCCACCGGGAAGAACACTGCTCTACACTTGCCAGAACACTGATCTGGAACTTGAACTGGCCCTGAACGAGTACCTGGACTGGGAGCCACATGGAACGTGAGCTGCTGCTGACCGGCATCGGCGGCCAGGGGATCCAACTCGCGGCGCAGGTCCTCGCGCGCGCGGCGATCGCCGAAGGCCGAGAGGTGCAGATGTTCGGGAGCTACGGCGGGATGATGCGCGGCGGCAACACCGAGGCCACCGTGGTGATCGCCGACGGCCCCATCGAGGCACCGCCCACCGTCGGGGAGACGTGGTCGGCGATCCTCATGCACCACGACTTCTCCGAGGGCACCATCGCCCGCCTGCGCCCGGGCAGCCTCGTGCTCGTGAACTCGACCGTGTTCGAAGGGTCGTTCGATCGGGAGCCGTTCACCGTGGTCGATGTGCCCGCGACCGACATCGCGGTCGAGCTCGGCAACATCATGACCGCGTCGATGGTGATGCTGGGTGCGTACTCCGCGATCACCGACCTGGTCGGGATCGCCGCGCTCGACGGCGCAGTCGTTGCGTCGCTCCCTTCGTACCGGACGCAGCACGTCGCGCGGAACATCGAAGCCATCCGCGCCGGCTTCGACGCCGTGCCCCGCGCGCTCGTCCCCGCGTGGAGCGAGGTGGCCGCATGACCACCGTGCGCACGCGTGGCACCGTCGTCATCGACGTCGAAGCGTGCAAGGGCTGCGACCTCTGCATCGACGCCTGCCCGCCCCGCGTGCTCGAGATGACCGACGCACGACGTCAACTCACGCGGCTACCGCTACCCGCGTTTGAAGGCGGGGTGCACGGGGTGCCAGGCGTGCGCGTGGATCTGCCCCGACTTCTGCTTCCAGGTGTACAAGTACGACACCCCGCTCGAGCTCGAGGTCCCGGAAAGCGAGAACGCATGACCCAGACCGCACCCGCGCCGCGTCTGCTCCTGGAGGGCTCCGAGGCGATCGCCGACGCGATGGTCGCCGCCGGTTGCCGCTTCTTCGCGGGCTACCCGATGACACCCTTCACCGAGATCCTCGAGCACATGGCCGCCAAGCTGCCCGCGGTCGGCGGCGTGTGCATGAACGCCGAGAGCGAGCTCGAGGCGGTGGGAATGGCGTGGGGCGCCGCTGCCACCGGCACGCCGTCGGCCACCGGGTCCACCGGTCAGGGGCTTTCGTTGATGCTCGAGTCGATCTCGGAGGCCGCGTACGCGCGGATCCCGCTCGTCGTCATCAACATGGCGCGCGCGCAGGGCGACTACTGGCAGGCCACGCGCGGTCCCGGCCACGGCGACTCGCGCATGCCGGTGCTGGCGCCGATGGACGTGCCCGAGGCCGCCGAGCTCGCGCAGTACGCGTTCTACCTCGCGCAGCGCTGGCGCAACCCGGTGATGCTGTTCGGTGACTACTACCTCGAGCACACGTCGCAGTCGGTGTCGATCGAAACCCTCGACTTCGGGCGGCTCCCTGCCGACGACTGGTCGCTCGACGGCTCCACCGGCGGCTCGGGGAGTGCACGACTCGTGTCACCGCTCGGCACCAACAAGCAGAAGGACGACCGCGAGTACGACCTCTCGGAGCACTACACCGAGTGCGCGCGTCGCTCCGAGCGAGATGCTCGCGGGCATCGAGCCGCAGGCGGAGACCGGCTTCCTCGACGACGCCGACCTCGTCGTGCTCTCCTTCGGCACGCCGGGGAAGTACGTCCGCGCCGCGGTCGCGAGGATGCGGGCCGACGGCGCACGCGTCGGGTACATCCGGCCCATCACGCTGCTGCCGTTCCCGACCGAGCTCATCGCGAGCGTCGCCGACCGCGCCCAGGCGTTCGCGGTCTACGAGAACAACCAGGGCCAGATGGTCGACGACGTGCGCTTGGCGGTGCTGGGGCGCGCACCGGTCCGCTTCATCGGCGGCCTCAGCCTCGACGGCTCCGGCTTCGGCATCGCCCCCGATCTCGACACCGCCATCCTGCGTGGCCGCATCCAGGGAGTGCTCGATGAGCTCTGATCTGTTCCCACCTTCTGTCTTTGTCCCAACCGACGCGCCGCCCACCGAGCCGGCGCGCCTGGTCGACGACTTCAAGCCCGCGCTCATCGACGTCAGCGAGCACCAGCTGTGCCCCGGCTGCGGCGAGCCCATCGCGATGCGCTCGATCCTCGAAGCCATCGAGGAGGTCGACGCGGTGCAGCGCGCCATCGCGGTCTTCGGCATCGGCTGCTACACGTCGTTCTCCAACAACCTCGATGTGGAGGTGCTGCAGGCACTGCATGGGCGCGCGCCGTCAGTCGCCACCGGCGTGAAGCGGGCGAAGCCCAACACGCTCGTCGTCACCATCCAGGGTGACGGCGACATGGTGAACGAGGGAATGCAGGAGGTCTTGCACGCCGCGGCACGAGGTGAGAACGTCACCTGCTTCATGATGGACAACGGCGTGTTCGGTGAGACCGGGGGGCACATGACCGCCACCACCGCGCTCGGTCAGCGCACCAAGAACTCCCTCGACGGCCGCGACGCCGCCGAGCACGGCTACCCGATCCGCATCAGCAACCTCATCGCCGAGCTCGACGGCGCGGCCTACGTCGCGCGCGGCGCGGTGAACAACGCCGGCAACGTCGCGCGCACGAAGAAGATGATCGTGCGCGCACTCGAGACCCAGTTGGCGGGCGCCGGGTTCTCGTTCGTCGAGATCCTGACCATGTGCCCCACCGGGTGGTTCATCGAGACGCAGGAAGCCCCCGACTACCTCACCGACATCCTCTCGCCGGTGCACCAGCCCGGCGTGCTCAAGGACGTGCTGGAGACCTCGAATGGCTGAGGCCCGCACGGTCGGCACCGTCGTCGTCGCGTACCCGTGGGACGCGAACGACGAGACCCTCGCGCCGCTGCGCGAGCGGCTGCCCGATCTCCGCATCGAGGCGGCGCCGTACTTCGGCGTGTTCGCGCACCACGTTCCCGGCGCGAGCGACACGTTGACCGACGCCGAACTCGCGACCTGGGGCGACGCGGAGGTCGCGATCGCGCTCGACGTGCCGAAGGGTCTCGGCGAGGTCGCGCCGAACCTGCGGTGGATCCAGGCCATCGGCGCGGGCATCGACCACCTGCTCGAAGCCGACCTGCCGGCGAACGTCACCCTCACCAACGCCGCCGGTGTCGCCGCCGCTCCGATCGCGGAGTTCGCGATCGGCCGCCTGATCGAGGTGTGGAAGCGCTTCGATCTCCTCGACGAGCAACAACGCACGCGTACCTGGCAGCCGGTGTTCGGTCGCCTGGCCGAGGGTCAGACGCTCGGGGTGATCGGTCTCGGGGCGATCGGCTCGGAGACCGCGGTGCGGGCGCGCGCGTTCGGCATGCACACCATCGGCACGCGCCGGAGCTACCGCCCCGGGCTCACGCACCCTGCGGTCGACGAGCTCCTGGGTGCCGACGACCTCCACGACGTGCTGGGTCGTTGCGACGCGGTCGTCGTGAGCGCGCCCGGTACTGCCGACACCGAGAACATGTTCGACGCCGCCGCGTTCGCGGCGATGAAGCCCGGCGCGATCTTCTGCAACGTCGGTCGCGGCTCGCTCGTCGACGAAGGCGCGTTGATTGCGGCGTTGGAGAGCGGGCACCTCGGTGCCGCGATCCTCGACGTCACGCGGAACGAGCCGATGGCCGACGACGACCCGCTCTGGGACGCACCCAACATCTACATCTCGCCGCACTGCTCCACGTCGCAGGACCGCTACACCGACAAGCTGTTCGCGTTGTTCGCCGACAACCTCGGTCGTTACTCGCGCGGTGAGGAGCTGCGCAACGTCGTCGATCTCACCGCGGGCTACTGACGTGCGCACCGCCCCGCAGTGATCGTCGACACGCACACCCACGTCGTCGCGGTCGACCGCGAGCGATGGCCGCTCAACCCCGCGGGGGTCGGCTCCGACTGGTACACGCTCGACCCCGTGCCCGTCGAAGTCCTCGCTCGGGTCACGAAGGACGCCGGCGTCGACGCGGTCGTGCTGGTGCAGGCGTACGGCGCGTACACCTACGACAACACGTACGTCGTCGACGCCGCTTCCCACGACCTCACCCGCCTCGTCAGCATCGGCATCATCGACCCCGAAGCTCCCGACGCGGTCGCCACGCTCCGCGAGCTCGCGGACCGACCCGGCTTCACCGGCATCCGGCTGTTCCCGCTCAGCGATCCGTCGGGCCCGCAGCCGGAGTGGCTCGACGACCCGCGCACGTTCCCCGTGTGGGAGACCTGCGCCGAGCTCGGGCTCCGCATCGTCGTGTGCATGCTGCCGCCCAACTTCCCGCGGCTGCGGCGGGTGCTCGAGCAGTTCCCGGAGCAGGCCGTCGTGCTCGACCACTGCGGGTTCGCCGACGTGAGCGGGGGCCCACCCTTCGCCGCGGCCGGCGAGCTCTTCGCGTCCGCGGAGTACCCGAACCTGCACCTGAAGGTCACGTCGGGCGTCCTGGAATCCACCGAGGCGGGCGGCCACGACCCGCGCGATCTCGTCGACCGCCTCGTCGCCGAGTTCGGGGCCGACCGCATGGTGTGGGGCACCGACTACCCGCAGACCCGTGACCGGCCCTACGCCGACCTCGTCGCGCTGGGCCGCCACGCCTGCGAGCGACTCTCGCCGCGCGACACCGATCTCGTGCTCGGCGGCACCGCCGTCCGGTTGTGGCCTGAATTGGCCGGGAGCCGCGAGACTGCCCCCTGATGACTTCCTCGATCGGCAACCCGCAGGCCGGCGCGGGCGGATTCGACGTGTTCGACGTGCACCATCACGTCGGCCGCGCGTTCGACGCGCTCGGTGGGACGCTCCAGGACAGCAGCACCGACCTCGCCGAGTTCGCCCGCTTCGAGCTCGCCGAGCGGCTGCGCCTGATGGACGAAGGCGGCGTGAACCAGGCGCTCGTGATCCCCGGGCACGGGTACCTGCGTCCCAACGGGATCGCCGACACCCGCCGGGTGAACGACGAGATCGCGGAGTACCGGGATGCGACGCCCGACCGCTTCCCGGTCGCGTGCGGCGTCGTCGAGCCGCGTGATGGCGCGCTCGCGTTCGCGGAGATCGACCGCGCCGTCACCGACCTCGGCCTCGTCGCGTTCAGCTTCCACACGCGGTTCCAGGGCGTGTCGATGGACAGCCAGTGGATCCTGAAGTACCTCGAGCGGATGGGCGAGCACGGTGTGCTCCCGATCATCCACGCGATGGACGACACTCCCGAAGAAGCGCTGTGGAAGCTCGCGTCCGTCGCCCGCAAGGTCCCCGACATCACGATCCTCGCGCTCGACGCCTTCGGCGGTTTCGAAGCCACGCGCCAGAACTTCTTCGTCGCCGAGATCGCGCCCAACGTCGTGTTCGACACGAGCCTGAGTTACAACTTCGACTACATCGAGGACTTCGCCAACCAATTCGGCGCCGGTCGTGTCTGCTTCGGCACCGATCTCTACTCGCATCCGGTCGGGCGCCGGATCAGCCACCTGCTGCCGCAGATCATCGCGTCGGGCCTGTCCGACGCCGACAAGACCGCGGTCCTCGGTGGGAACGCGCGGCGGTTGCTGCAAGTTCCACCGCGCGCCGAATGACCAAGACGGATCCCGAAGCGCGCGCGGGAACGCGCGGCTTCTTCATCGTCTTCCTGGCGCTCCAGCTCGCCATGATGATGTCGACGATGGACACCACCATCGTGGCGACCGCGTTGCCGTCGATCTCGCACGACCTCGGGGGCAGTGCGAGCATCGCCTGGATCGTGAGCAGCTACCTGCTCGGTCAGGTGGCGACGATGTCGCTCTACGGTCGCATCTCCGACGTCTACGGCCGCAAGCGCGTGCTCCTGTTCGCGATCGGGCTGTTCATGGTCGCGTCGATGGCGTGCGGCGCGGCGCAGACGATGCCGCAACTCGTGGTCGCGCGCCTGATCCAGGGCATGGGAGCGGGCGGCCTCGGGGTGCTCGGGATGGCGATCACCGGCGACCTCGTCCCCATGCGACAACTCGGCCGCTGGCTCGGCTACCAGGGCGCGATCTTCGCGGTGTCGGCGGTGATCGGGCCGCTGATCGGTGGCCTGTTCGTCGACCACCTCACGTGGCGCTGGGCGTTCTACGTGAACATCCCGCTCGCGATCATCTCGACGACCCTGATCGTGACGAAGCTGCACGTGCCCTACCGGAGGATCCCGCACTCGATCGACTTCCTCGGCTCGGGGCTGATGACCGCGGCGCTGGCGGCGCTGGTGGTGCTCACGACGACCGGCGGCAAGGACTTCACGTGGGTGTCGTGGCAGACCGGCCTGCTCGCCGCCGGTGTGATCGTGTTCGGCCTGCTGTTCCTGCGGCGCGAGCGGGTGGCGCGCGAGCCGTTCATCCCGTTGCGACTGTTCGACAGCCCGATGTTCCGCATCGTGAGCGCGCTGAACTTCGCCAGCGGCCTGCTGTTCCTCGGCGGCATCTTCTTCCTGCCGGTGTTCTTCCAGGAGGTCGCGGGTGTCGACGCGACCGACTCCGGTTTGCTGCTCGCCCCGTTGATGGCGGGCACCGCGCTCGCGACGCTGTACATCGGCAAGCGGGTCGAGCGCAACGGCCGCTACCGGATCTGGCCGATCCTCGGATCGGTGATCGCGGGCGTGGGGGTCGCGCTCCTCGCGATGCTCAGCCTCGACACGCCCGTCGTCGTCGCGAGCGCGCTCGGTGGCGTGCTCGGCGTCGGGGTCGGTCTCATCTTCCAGCCGTCGATGCTCGCGATCCAGAACGGCGTCGAGCCGGCCGACCTCGGGCTCGGCACGTCGACGGCGCTGCTGTGCCGGCAACTCGGCGGCACCGTCGGGACACCGCTGCTGGGCGCGGTGCTCGCGGCGGGACTCCCGGCGCACGGCGCCACTGCGTCTGACTTCGCGAGCGCGTTGCCGTGGGTGTTCGTCGTCGCCGCGCCACTGAGCCTGGTCGCGTTGTTCTTCGCGCTCAAACTGCCCGAGCGCCCGTTGCGTGAGGAAGCACATTTCACCCTGGGGGAGGCCCTGCCATGACCACGTACGACCCGTCGTCGGTACTGCTCACCAACCGCGTTGCCATCGTCACCGGCGCGGGCGGGGGGCTCGGCTACGCAACCGCGCTGATGTTCGCCCGGTTCGGGGCCAAGCTCGCGATCTGTGATCGCGTACCCGACACGCTGGCGAAGGCGGAGGCCGACATCGAAGCGCTCGGGCAGCCGGTGCTCGCGCGGGTGCTCGACGTCCGCGACGGCGAGGCCGTGAACGCGTTCGTCGCCGACATCGCCTCGGAGTACAACGGCGTCGACGTCCTCGTGAACAACGCGGGTGGCACGTTCTGGTCGCCGTTCATGGACCTCAGCGAGAAGGGCGAGGCGACGCTCATCGCCGAGAACTTCACGCAGTGCACGCGGTTCATCCGCCTCGTCGTGCCGCTGATGCACGGCGGCGGCGCGATCGTGAACCTCACGTCGATCGAAGCGCACCACGGCGCGCCGGGTTCGCGATCTACGGCGCGATGAAGGCCGGCCTCGCGCACCTCACGAAGACGCTGGCGCTCGAGCTCGGGCCGCTCAACATCCGGGTCAACGCGATCGCACCCGACGCGATCCGCACCGGCGGCGAGGGAAGCGTCCGGCAGGAGATGCTCGGCGGCGGTGCGACCTATGACCCTGCCGTCGTCCCGCCGTTGGGCCGCCTCGGCACCGAGGAGGAAGGCGCGGGTGTCGCGCTGTTCCTCTCGTGCGACCTGTCGAGCTTCGTGACCGGCTGCACGATCCATCTCGACGGCGGCAACCGCGCCGCCGGCGGCTGGCGCCGCGTCGACGTCGCGGGACGGGACGAGTAGCGCACGCGATGGCGTGGGCGTCGCGGTGCGACGACGGTGACGGCTACCGCCGTGCCGGTGCCCGGTGCCGCAGTCAGGGCTGATCGAGACCGAGGAGCGTCGCCGCGTTGTCGTGCAGCACCTTCTGGAGCTCGATGTCGTCGAGCAGGTCGGCGAACGATTCCACCGTCTCGACCGTGTGCGGCCAGGTGGAGTCCTGGTGCGGGTAGTCGGTCTCGAAGGTGAGCTGGTCGATGCCGATCACGTCACGGGCGGCGAGCCCGGCGCGATCGTCGAAGAAGGCGCCGTACACCTGGCGCATGTACGCACTCGGGGGTTCCGGCAGCTGCGCCTTGAGTGACCACACCTCCTTGGCCCAGAGGTTGTCGGCGCGCTCGAGCACGTAGGGGATCCACCCGACCTGACCCTCGGCGAAGCAGATCCGCAGGGTGGGGTGACGGGCGAGCACGCCCGACAGCAGCCAGTCGGTGAGGGCCATCACCGACGTCAGGAACACCAGCGTTCCGGTGACCGCGGGTGGCGCGTCGGGTGATGACGTGAGCCACATGGAGCCCGAGCCGATGTGCATGAAGATCGCGGTGCCGGTGTGGTTGCACGCGGCGAAGAACGGCTCCCACTCACCGGAGTGGATGGTCGGGAGGTCGAGCTTGCCCGGAAGCTCGGAGAACGCGACCGCCCGAACGCCGCGCGCCGCGTTGCGTTGCACTTCCTCCGCGGCGAGCCGCGCGTCCCACAACGGCACGATGCAGAGCGGGACGAGCCGACCACCGGAGTCGCCCGCCCACTCGTCGACCATCCAGTCGTTGTACGCGCGCACGCACGCGAGCGCGAGCTCCTTGTCGCTCCGCTCGGCGAACACCTGGCCGCAGAAGCGGGGGAAGGTCGGGAAGCACAACGACGCGGACACGTGGTTGAGATCCATGTCGACGAGACGCGCCGCGGGGTCGTAGCAACCTGGTCGCATCTGATCGAAGCCGATGGGCCCCATCCACCATTCGGACTCGTCGTAGCCCGCGCACGCGTTGAGCATCTGGTGGCTCCACTCGAGGTCTTCGTAGACCCACCAGTCGGTTTGCGGCCCGTCGCCGCCCTTCCGGAACATCTGGTTCCCGTTGACCCATTCGATCGAGTACGTGTCGCGCACGACGCGGGGCCCCCGGTCGCGGAACCGCTCGGGGAGCCACGTCTGCCAGACGTGGGGCGGCTCGATGACGTGGTCGTCGACGGACACGATCAGCGGGATTTCGCGCGGTGAGGGCATCACCTGCATGATGCCGCATCGCGCCGGCGCCCGGCGACCCCGCTCACAGGGCGCCCGCTTGCGCGCGGCGGTCAGGGCGAACAGGATCACGCCATGACTTCCGAGGACGCGATCCGCAACCTGTTGTTCCACTACTGCGAGCTCATGGACGCCGGTGACATCGAGCGCGTGGCCGACATGTTCAGCGACGGTGTGATCATCGGCGCCGACGGCCAACAGCTCGCGAACGGCCGCGACGAGACGCTCGCGATGTACCGCGGCGGGAACCGCGCCGAGCGCACGAGCGGAGGACGGCGCTCCAAGCACGTCAACACCAACGTGCTCGTCGAGGTCGACGAGGCCGGTAACACTGCGATCGCACGGTCGTACTGGGTGCTGCTCGTGTCGACGTCGACCGACGAGCCGGTGCGTGCGATCATGGCGGGCAGCTACCACGACCAGTTCGCGCGCGCGAACGACGCGTGGCACTTCACCGAGCGTCGCTACCTCGTCGATCTCGTCGGATCGGAAGCGGGCGCGCTCCTCGGCTACAGCGGGAGCTAGCGGCGCGGGCGCTGCATGAACGTGACGGTGAAGCCGAACCACTCGTCGCGGTCGAAGATGAGCTGGCGGATTCCGTCTTCGCTCTCGTACTCGTAGGCGATCGTCACGCCGTTGTCGTTCGCCCACTCGCGCGTGGAGTCGATGTCGTCGACCTCCCACACCAGGGGACCGATCTGGCCTGCGCCCTTCTCGGCGACTCTGGCCGCGAACGGGCCCTCGCCGTTCACGCCGGAGACGAACTCGACGAAGCCGTCGAAGTCGGTCGCCGACTTCACCGTCTGGCCCGGCACGACGAACGGCTCCGGGAGATGCGTACCGAGGAGGCGGTTGAACTTCTCGACCGCGGCGTCGATCTCGTCTTCGCGCACGATCAGCTCAACCCTGTTGAACCCGAGGATCTTCATGGCCGCGCACCTTAACCGGGAGTGAGGTGGCGACGCCCGGCGTCCCCGTGGTCGACTGCACGAAGCCGCGCGACAAAGGGGAGTGGCATGTCGGAGCACGAGCACGATCGGTACGTGGTGGTGTCGGCCGACTGTCACGCAGGCGCGCCACTCCTCGGGTACCGCGAGTACCTCGACGCGCGATACCGAGACGACTTCGACCGGTGGGCGGCGGAGTTCGTCAACCCGTTCGAAGACCTCGACGAGGTCTACGCCGACCGCAACTGGGACAGTGCCAAGCGGCTCGCGCACCTCGAGGGCGACGGCATCGCAGCCGAGGTGATCTTCCCGAACACGGTGCCGCCGTTCTTCCCGCGCAACGGCATCGTCGCAGGCGCGCCGTCCGCCGCGGACTACGAGCAACGCTGGGCGGGCCTGCAGGCGCACAACCGGTGGCTCGTCGACTTCTGCAACGAGGTGCCGGGTCGGCGTGCAGGGATCGCGCAGCTGCTGTTCAACGATCCCGACGACGCGGTCGCGGAGATCGCCCGCACCAAGGAAGCCGGCCTGTTCGGCGGTGTGCTGCTCCCGAGCATCCCGCCCGGCTCCTCGATCCCGCCGATCTGGTCGGCCGACTACGACCGCATCTGGGCCGCGTGCGTGG
The DNA here is from genome assembly GCA_963721435.1 of uncultured Actinomycetes bacterium. Taxonomy (GTDB): domain Bacteria; phylum Actinomycetota; class Acidimicrobiia; order IMCC26256; family DASPTH01; genus CAVRJC01. The sequence continues at coordinate 168,991 of CAVRJC010000008.1, read as the reverse complement.
ATCTCGACGTGCCGGTGAACCACCACGGCGGGAGCGGCAGCCCCGACTACGGCTGGGAGCTCGGGCATGCCCCGGATGGTGTACCTCACCGAGTTCACGTTCTTCTCCAACCGCAACGTGTGGCACATGATCTGGGGCGGTGTGTTCGAACGCCATCCCGAGTTGCGCTACGTCATCACCGAGCAGGGGTTCACCAACGTGCTCGACGGCTTGCGCGGCGCAGGAGTACTTCTACGACATGATCCACGAGGAAGGGTCGGCGGCGCGCCAGCTCGTCGGCGAGGCGTACGTCAACGAGCTGCCGCTCCGGCCCGGCGAGTACGTGCGCCGCAACTGCTGGTTCGGCGCGAGCATGTTGTCGAGCTCGCGATGCGGCACGGCGTGACGAGGCCGGTGTCGCGGCGCGTGATGTGGGGCGCCGACTACCCGCACACCGAAGGCACGTGGCCGCACAGCAAGGATGCGATGGCCGCGGCCGTCGACGGCGTCCCCGATGTCGAAGCGCGGCAGATGCTCGGGCTCAACGCCGCCGAGTTCTACCGCTTCGATCTCGACGTGCTCCAACCCGTCGCCGACCGCATCGGCCCCGTCATCGCCTGCACCACGGCGTAGGTTCACGCGACACCGAGCGCCTCGAGTACCAAACTGAGCGCGTCGCGGCGAGCTGCGAGCCAGTGCTGCTCTCGTCACGTGGTACATGCGCCAGCCTTCGGCGGTGAAGAGGTTGCGACGCACGCGGTCGTCGTCGAAGACCCGGCGCGTGGAGTGCGGCACGAAGCCATCCAGCTCGAGCGCGATCTTCGGCTCTTCCCACGCGAAGTCGACGATGCGCCGTTCGCCGCGGAGGGTGACGGGGAGGTTCACCCTCGGTCTCGGAGCACCCAGACGGTCGAGCGCACGGAGCACCTTCGCTTCCATCTCGTTGCGTGCCCGACCGACCTCCGGGTGACGATCAGCGAGGAGACCGAGCACGATGACGCAGCCAGGGCGATTCGGCGCCAGGAGCTCGCGGGCACGCTTTTCGAGCCGATCCATCGTGACCAGCCTTCCGACGATCGCTCCGTCGAGCACGTCCTCGAAGCGCTCGCGCGGAATCGTCGCCGCGAGTTCGATGAGCGTGCGCGCCGGCCGCGTCGCCGGTATCCCGTCGACGTTGGTGAGGTCGCTGTCGGGAAGCGAGTCGGTCAGTCGGGTGCCTCTCGGCCGCACACTCGCCGTGCGCGGCAGGATGAGCGTGGGCTCGCGGGGGAATGGGGTGAGCCCGTAGAGCGCGGCCGCGCTGGCGCCCGACGCAACGCCACCGATGGCCAGGATTCTCGCCAGGAGGAGCCGGCGCGCATCAACTTGTGACCCGCTCGCGACTTTGTACACACGCGTTTCGACCTCGAGCCAAGTCCCCGCTGCGACGCGCCGCCTGACCGCAGGTCGCGTGTAGCCCGCCTCGAGCGCCTGCTGCAGAGTGAAGAGCTCGTGTTGGCGCCGGCGATGCGGCATGAGCTTTCGCTCGCGGACGTCCATCGCGCACCTCCGTCATCGGAGTGACGGGGGAAGTCGCGGGGAAGTGCGGATCAAATGCGCGGGATAGGTAACGCCAGGCGTTCCAAATCCCGCGCATTTGGCTCGCATCGGCGCCCGGGCGCCGCGAGGTGCAGTGTTGCGAAGGCTACGTGACGTTGCCGAAGAGGCGAAGGGCGTTGTCGCGGCAGATCTTGTTCACCAGCTCCTGGTCGAGGCCGGTGAACAGCTTCTCCGCGACTTCCTTGGTGTGCGGCCAGGTGCCGTCGGCGTGGGGGTAGTCGGTCTCGAACGTCACCTGGTCGGGGCCGATGGCGTCGATCGACGCCAACCCCGCGGCGTCGTCGAAGAAGCAGCCGTAGATGCGTCCCCAGTAGTAGGTGGACGGCGGCTCCGGGATCAGGTGCCGCGAGTCGCTCCAGCCGCGGTTGTGCTCCCACACCCGGTCGGCGCGCTCGAGGATGTAGGGGATCCAGCCGATCTGGCCCTCGGAGTACGTGATCACGACCTCGGGGAACCGCACCAGCAGGCCGGAGAACAGCCAGTCGGCCATCGAGCCCTCCGCGAGCTCGTGGGTGAGCGTGGACGACACCGACGGCGGCGCGTCGGATGACGTCGACGGCATCTTCGAGCCCGAGCCGCTGTGCATGCAGATGATGGTGCCGGTCTCCTCGCACGCGCCCACGAACGGGTCCCAGTGCCGGTTGGGGTCGTGCACCGACGGCAACCCGAGGAACGGCGGCATCTCCGAGAAGCACACCGCGCGCACGCCCCTCGCCGCGTTGCGACGCACCTCGGCGGCGGCGAGCTGCGGGTCCCACAGCGGGATGAGGCACAGCGGGAACAGGCGCCCACTCGAACCGGCGCACCACTCCTCGACCATCCAGTCGTTGTAGGCCTGCACGCAGAGCAGCGCGAGCTCCCAGTCGTTCGCTTCGAGGAACGTCTGACCGCAGAAGCGCGGGAACGTCGGGAAGCACAACGACGCCTCGACGTGGTTGAGGTCCATGTCGTCGAGACGCGGGCCCTGCTCGTAGCAGCCCGGGCGCATCTCGTCGTACGTCATCGGCACGACCTGCACCTCTTCGGGCGAGAAGCCCGCGCACGCCGACAGCCGCGTGTGGGGGATGGCGCGGTCTTCGTAGATCCACCAGTCGGCGAGCGGGCCGTCGCCCTCCTCGCCCATCTTGTACGCGTACTTGCCGCCCCGGAACGTCATCTCGGCCACGGGCTTGCGCACGACGCGAGGCCCGAGCTCCTTGTACTTCGCGGGCAGACGGTTGGTGAACACGTCGGGCGGCTCGACGACGTGGTCGTCGGCGGACACGATGCGGGGGATCTCGATGGTCATGCCGGCACCTCACTCGTTTGCGGCTCACCGGTGGGGGACTTCGGGTCGTACGGGCCGTCCCAGTCGTTGAGATGGACGACCTTGCGCAGCGCGCGCCGCTTCGGTGGGTTCAGGGGCTCGTCGCCGTAGCCGAGGAACACCGCGCCCTCGATGAACATGCGCGGCGGCACGTGCAGGAGCTCCTTGACCTCACGCTCGCACAGCCCGAAGAACGTCGTGAACAGCGACTGCACCCCGAGCGCGTACGCGGACAACATCATGTTCTGGCACGCCTGGAACACGCTGGAGCCGCGCCCGCCGGGGAAGTTGACCAGGTCCCGCAGCGTGCCGTCGGGGTTCTCCTCGTACTCGCCCTGCATGCGGATCCCGCGGTCGGGGTTCCAGAACACGAACACGATGGCGCCGAGGTTCGGGATGTTGTCGATCGCCGCGTGGCCGGTGACCGGGCGGCCCGCGCCGTCGATCAGCTGCTCGGGCGTCTGGGCGCGGCGCGCGTCGACGTCGGCGTACGCCGTCGCGCAGGATCGCCTGCAGCCGGAGCTTGTGCTCCTTGTCGGTGACGAGCACGAACTCCCACGGTTGCGTGTTTCCCGAGCTGCACGCGCGCGTCGTCGCGGTCAGGATCTTCGCCATCACGTCGTTCGGGATCCGCTCGTCGCGGTAGATGCGGGTGGCGCGCAGGCCGTAGATGGCCTCGAACATGGTCGTGTCGGGCCAGTTCGCGGGGTCTCTCGGGTCGGTCGGGTCACTCACGTTCGCAGTTCTCCTGGACACGAGTGTCAGTGGTCGAGGCCGTACAGGCGCAGCGCGTTGTCGCGCAGCACCTTCCGGGCGGTGTCGTCGCTCAGCTCCGGGCTCTCCAGCAGCTCCTTGGTGGAGCCGGGGAAGATGCCGTCGGCGTGCGGGTAGTCGGACGAGAACACGATCGAGTCCGGGTACTCGTCGAGCATCACCCCGAGCCCGGGCTCGACTTCCTCGACCGACACGAAGCACTGCCGGCGGAAGTAGTCGGACGGCTTCATCGTGAGCGCGCCCCGGTCGAAGCCGAAGAGCTCGAGGTGCTCGTCGAGGCGGTGCGCGAACGACATCGCCCACATCGCGCCGGTCTCGAGGAACGCGACGCGTAGGCGCGGGTGGCGTTCGAGGATGCCGTACGCGACGAACGTGGTGAGGTTCATGATCTGCTGTGTGACGAAGTGTGTCGCGTGCAGCGGGCTGAAGTAATCGTCGTAGCGCGCCTGGATCTCGTCGTAGGGGACCAGCCCGCTGATGCCCGGGTGCACTGCGAACGGCATGTCGACGTCTTCGAGGTACGACCACAGTGGCTCGTACGACTCGTCCTGCAGGCGGGGGAGTGACCCGAAGTGCTCGGGACGACGCCACGCGCCGCGGAAGCCGTGCTCCTCGATGCAGCGCTTGGCTTCACGGAGCGCGTCGCCGGCGTCGGTCATCGGCAGCGTCGCGACGCCGACGAGCCGGGCGGGATCGTGCGCGCAGTAGTCGGCGACCCAGTCGTTGATCGCGCGGCACAGCGCGAGCGCGGGCTCGCGTTCGGTGACACCCTGGATCATCAGCCCGTAGGTGGGGTACAGCGCGGCAGTGCCGATGTGGTCGGTCGTCATGTCGTCGAGGCGCGGCGCGGGCTGGTTGGCGCCGCTCACTGCAACCGGCTGCTCGGTGACCACCGGTGTCTGCCCGGGCGCGCCGAGCGACGCCGCGGTGCCGGGGACGCGGAAGCTGGTGCGGTCACCGCAGCGGAACTCGAACCAGCCGTCGTGCTGGATCACACGTGGCGCGTAGTCGCGGAACTTCGCGGGCAGCAGCTCGTCGAACACGCTGACCGGCTCGACGATGTGGCCGTCGGCGTCGAAGATCCAGGGCGTCGTCGACGTGCGCAGGTCGTGAGCGTCGAGGGTCGAGGTCATCCGGGGCGCACCACCTGTCCCGGAAGCCGGCCGGTGAGCTCGCCGTGCAGCACGATCGGCTCGCCGTTGACGATCGTCGCCTGCACGCCCTTGCCCCACGCCTTGAACCGCCCGACGTTGCCCGGGAGGTCGTGCACGAACTCCTTCTTCCACGGGCCGATGGTCTCGGGGTCGAAGATCATCACGTCGGCGTGGCCTCCGGGCTTGATGACACCGCGGTCGTACAGCCCCACCAACACCGCGGGCATCTGCGTGATCTGGCGGATGCCCTCCTCGAGGCTCCACACCTTGCGGTCGCGCACCCACCGGCCGAGGAAGTACGAGCTCCAGTCGGCGCCGTCGTCGCGTGCGAGGTGCGCACCACCGTCGGACACGCCGATGATCATGCGCGGGTCGCGCTGTGCCTCACCGACCGCCTCGGTCCACTCGGGGCTCTCGGTGCGCCAGCGGAATCGCGTGGCGAGATCTTCCTCGAGCGCGAGGTCGAGCATCGTGTCTGCCGGGGTCTTCCCGAGCTCCTCGGCGACGTCGGCAATCGAGCGGGACTGGAACTTCTGGTGCTCGGGAAGCGTCACTTCGTCGACGTAGACGGCCGTCCACAGCGGCGGTGGGTTGGTCGTGCCCTTGGCAGGGTCGCGGTTGTAGTTCTCGACCGCGGTGCGCATCTCCTCGCGCGCCACGGGATCGCGGAGCAACGCGAGCTTCTCCTCCTTCGGGAGCATCAGCATCGCGTTCCACGAGGCGACCGAGAGGTAGTGGAAGTTGCTCTCGTCGATGACGACGGGACGGTCGAACGGCCGCGCGATCAACATCGAGAACACCGGTGCGCCCGCTTCGGTCGAACGGTCGAGGAACGACACCGCGGCCTCCCACGTGGCCGTCGGTGCGTCGGTCTTGTTGCGCCCACCGAGGCCCTGGATCACCACGGGGTACCCGCTCACCTTGCCCAGTTCGATGAGGTAGTCCTCGTCGGTCGCGTCGATGCCTCCGATCGCGCTGAACGGGAGATACGCGATCGATCCTGCGCCCGCCTTGCCCGCTTCCTCCGCGAGCTCGAGCATCTCGCGCCGCTCGGCCATCCGCGAGGGCACGGGCTTGTCATCGAGATCGAGGTGCGTGGGCGCGTTCGAGGAGGAGACGCCCGCAGCGCCCGCTTCCATCGCCTCCGCGACCATCGCCCGCATCTGCGCGATCTCGTCGTCGGTCGCGGCGCGCGTCGATGCGTCCTCACCCATCACCCAGCGCCGCAGGTTGGAATGTCCGATGTAGCACGCGAAGTTGACGCCGAGCTTGCCTTCGCGGCTGGCCATGAACTCGGGGAACGTCGTGAAGTCGTCCCACGTGATCGCGCTGAGCGCGATCGGGTCCATGTTCTCGACGCGGGCGAAGATCCCGGACAGGAACTCGCGGTCCTGCGGCTTGCACGGCGCGACCGAGAACCCGCAGTTCCCGGCGACCACAGTGGTGACACCGTGGAAGCACGACATCGTCGCGTACGGGTCGAACGTGATCTGAGGGTCGTAGTGGGTGTGCGCGTCGACGATCCCCGGCGCGACGATCATGCCGGTCGCGTCGATCTCCTCGGTCGCGGTGGCGTCGTCGAGATGGGCGAGGGTCGCGATCTTGCCGTCGCGGATCCCGACGTCGATGCGCCGCCGCGGTGCGCCGGTGCCGTCGACGACGTACCCGCCGCGGATGATCAGGTCGTAGGTGTCGTTGCTCATGACTCAGCCCTGCTTTCCGCTCTTGGCCCTTCGGGGCGGGCCGCTCTGCACCCCGCCTGCGCACCGCTCGCTGTCTGCTCTGCGCCAGCTCACTCTGCGTCCCGCTCCGCTCCGGCCGCCGAGGAAGTGGTTGCGAACGATGCTTCGCCCTGGCGGACGACGAGGAACGAGAGGCCGTCGGGGCCGGCGACGAAGCCGTACGGCTCGTTGGCCTCGACCACGGTGAGGTCGAAGCGCTCCATCTTCTCGCCGTCGAACTCGCAGCTGCCCTCGATCACCATGAACACCTCGGAGTGCGAGTGGCTGTGCGAGGGTGCTTCGAAGCCCGGCGGCATCTTCACCACCTGCGTGTACCAGCCGCCGTCGCCCTGCGCGAGGAACCGGCGTCGGGTCCCCAACTTCCCGGCTGCCTCCGCGGCTTCGGGATCCGTGCCGGCGGCCACCGGGACGTGCCATTCGGACTCTTCGAAGTGATAGATGCGGCGCACCTGCTCTCCTGACCTCTGCTCTCTCACTGGTCGGCCGGGGTACCCGGCCTTCTTACCGTTCGTTCGCTACGCGAGCGCGACGCGCAACTTCGGGAGAACTTCGTCGCCGAGGCGCACAATCTGCTCGCGCGCCTGCGCGGGCGTGACGCCGGGAACGTGCACGCGCAGGTTCAGTGCGTCGACCCCGGTCGCTTTCGCCGCTTCGACGATACCGTCGACCACTGCGGCGGCGTCGCTGGCGAGCATCTCGTCGAGGCTCCACTGCGACTTCTCGGTCGCCTGCGCATAGCTGCGGTAGACGTCGAGCTGTTGCTCGAACTGCTCCCGCGGCGGCTCGCCCACCCACGCGCGGCGGATCAGGATGGCCGGGCCGGTGCTGCCTTCGCGACGGAAGGCATCGGTGAGCTCGGCGCAACGTTCGACCGACGACAGCGAGTCGAACAGGATCCCCGCGCCGAACCGCGCCGCGCGCCGCACCGCGGTGAAGCCCATGGCCGCGCTCACCATCGGGATGGGGTGCTCGGCGCATGCGGCGATCGCGGGATCACCGGCGATGCCGCGCGGGTCGGTGCCGTTGAGCATCCCCGCGAGCTCCTCGAAGCCTTCGTGGAAACGCTTGGTGAGGTCGTGCATCGGCACGTGCATGATGTCGAAGTCCTCGGGCAGCGCCCCCGACGCGACACCCACGCCCACGCGGCCGGGAAAGCGCGCGGCGAGCCACGCGATCTCCTCGGCCACGAGGGCGGGCGGGCGGAGGGGGAGCAGAAGGGGAGCGGGCGCCGCCCAGCCGTGCGGCATCTCCTCGAGGCAGAAGCCGACCATCTGGAGCGGGTTCGGCATGTAGCCGTGGAAGCCGCCGTGGTGCTCGCTCGTCATGACGCCGTCGAACCCGTGCGCGACCGCGAGCGCGGCCTGCGTCGTGATCTCGTCGACGATCTTCGTCGCGGGGAGGTCGTTGTGCGGGTACAGCCGCAGCGAGATCGACCCCGGCGCGAACGGTGCTGTCACTCCGGCGCCTCGCTGCGCGTGTCCTTGAGCCAGTCGGGCATGTTGATCGGCGGGTTGGGCGCCTGCGTCGCACCCTTCTCCGCGAGCAGCTTCGCCCACTGCTCCTCGTCGGACGAGAACGAGCGCGGGTCGCCCATCATCACCTCGAACAGCGTCACGCCGTTCGGGCCCGCGATGAACGGTCCGAAGGTGTCGCCGTGGTCGAGCGCGATGTGCATGCCCTTGCCGCAGTAGACGTCACCGCACGTCATGTCGCCTTCGAGCACGAACACGATGTGGTTGCTGTTGTGGCCGTGGCCGTGGATCATCATCCCGGGATCCCACTCCGCCCACAGCGAGAGGAACCGCGGTGAGAAGTCGAGCCACTTCTCGCGCACCGACGTGGTGTGGTCGCCGAAGTCGAGCTTGCGGACCTCTTCCCACGGCACGTCGTCGAAGTGCTTGAACCGTGGGCTCGAGCCCGGTGCTTCCGGGCGCTCCAGATCCGCCATCACAAATCCCCCTGTTCCCACTTGCCTAAGATACTTAGCGGCGAGAGAATATCGTACGTCTGCACTCGGCGCCAGGGGGAAATCATGACCATCGAGATCACACCGGTCACCGCAGTGATCGGGGCCGAGGTGCGCGGCGTCGACATGCGCGAGCCATTGTCGGACGTCGACGTCAAGGTGATCCACCAGGCGCTGCTCGACCACCTCGTGCTGTTCTTCCGGGACCAGCACATCGCCGACGAGCAGCAGATCGCGTTCGCGCGCAACTTCGGGCCGCTGTACGTCTCGCCGTTCAAGACCGTCTACCAGGAGTCGCCCGACATCGTCGTGCTCGACCAGGTCGCGCCCAAGGGCGAGGGCGCCGACGTGTGGCACAGCGATCTCACGTTCCTCGCCGACCCGCCGCTCGGCTCGATCCTGCGGGCGGTGCAGATGCCCGCGGTGGGTGGCGACACGTGCTTCGCGAGCGTGTACGCCGCGTACGACGCGCTCACTCCTGCGATGCGGGAGTTCGTCGACGGCCTCACCGCGGTCCACGACATCACCAAGACGCTCACCCAGGCCATCCGCGACGGCCACTCGACGATGGACCTCGCGGAGACGCAACAGAAGTTCCCGCCCGTCGAGCACAAGGTGGCGGTCACCCATCCCGACACCGGGCGCAAGGCGCTCTACGTGAACCGGAACTCGACGACGCACATCAAGGGGCTCAGCGAGCGCGAGAACGAAGTGCTCCTGCCGTTCCTCCAGGACCACATCCGCGCGCCCGAGTTCCAGTGCCGGCTGCACTGGGAGGAGGGCACAGTGGCGTTCTGGGACAACCGCTCGGTGGAGCACTACGCCGTGGCCGACTATGTGGAGCGTCGCATCATGCACCGCTGCACCATCGCCGGCGAGAACGCGCGGTAGCGGAATCGACCGATGACGATCGACTACGAGGCCAAGTACCTCTCGGAGCCGGGCGCGGTCGGGCTGTTCACCCGGCTCACGCGCGTCGGGTTGCTCGTCGACGCGTTCCAGCACCGCTGCCTCGACGAGTTCGGCCTGCTGTTCATCGACCACTCGGTGCTGCGCGTGCTCGAGCTGATCGGCGAGCCGTATCAGATGTCACCGAGCGAGCTCGCCGACATCCTGCTGCGCTCGAGCGGCGGCATGACCCAGATCCTCGACCGGCTCGAGCGCGCCGGCCTGGTGGCGCGCGCGCCCGATCCCGACGACCGGCGCAAGGTCATGGTCGCACTCACGCCCAAGGGCCTCGCGACCGCCGACGCCGCCAACCTCGTCTACAAGCGCGAACGCGAGCGCCTGCTCGCCGACCTCTCCGACGAGGAGATCGAGCAGCTCGACGCCGCGCTCGGACGCCTGCTCGACGTCCTGAACGAAGACGCGCGCGCCCGCCTCTGAACCCGGGCCAGCAAGTGTCAGTTGAGGTGGCTATTCCCCACTCAACTGCCACGTGCTGGGTCAGGGTCGAGGTTCGGCGAGCTTCGCGAACTCGTCGGCGATGAGCTTCGACTGCTCGAGTTGACGGCCGGTGCGCCACTCGCGCCATGGGAACACCGACTGCCACCGGTGCAGCTTCTCGAAGCTGAGCGTGGCGCTGACGATCTCCTCGGTGTCGCCCGCTTCCGCGTAGATGTGCTGGAAGCGCGGGAACGCCGGGCCCGCGATGGTGCTGTGCCCGAGGTAGTCGGCGGCGCGCGCCTCGTCGAGGTGGCCCGCGGAGAAGTCCTGGTTGCCGGGACCGCCGAGCAGGTTGGAGCTCGCGGTGTAGATCAAGTTCTCCTGCGCGCGCGTGCGGGTGGTGTTCACCATGTAGTCGCGCTTGCCCTCACCGGCGAACGTCGCGCAGCAGTTGATGACGAGGCGCGCGCCCTTCAACGCGAGGATCCGGGTGAGCTCGGGGTTGAACCAGAAGTCGTAACAGATCTGCACGCCGATGGGCCCGTAGCGGGTCGGGAAGATCGGCAGCGAGTCGCCGGGCTTGAACACGATGCCTTCGGTGACCCACGGCACCGAGCCGAGGTGCACCTTGTGGTACGTGCCGAGGAGACCCTCGGGCCCGATCACCGCGACCGAGTTGTAGAGCACCTTCGGGTCGTGGGAGTCGCGCTCCGAGAGCCCGAACAGCACGTAGATGTCGTGCTCGCGCGCGAGCTCGACGACGTGATCGGTGGCGGGTCCGGGCACGGTCTGGGCCAGGCTCTCGTGGAACTCGCACGCGTGGCCGTCGAACCGGCACGCGTCGCATTCGGTGGGGCCGATGAGCGCCTCTTCGCCGAACGCGACGATGTTGATGCCCTGCGACGCAGCCTCCACGACGTTCGCCTCGATCTTGTTCAGGGTCTCCTTCGGGTCGCCCCACACGGGCGTGAAGTTGGTGACGCCGACGGTGACGACCTGCTCGAACTGCTCGTACTCGACTGGAATCATTGGAACTCCCGACCTGGCACTTGCCGAAGTGTGGTCCCGGCATGGTAACGATGTTGGCATGATCGGAGAACTGACTGGACTCGTTGGTCGCACCGTCATCGTCGCGGGGGCCGGTGGTGGCGGTATCGGCACCGCGATCGCGCGTGTCGCCGCGGAAGCGGGCGCGACCGTGGCGTCACTCGACGTCGACAACGCCCGGCTCGCGCTCGCCGACGAAGCGGTTGCGTCGGTCGGTGGCACCGGCCGCTCGTGGGTGGTCGACGTGCGCAGCCCCGAAGGCCTGCACGAAGCGGTCGAGGAGATCGCCGGGCTCGGGCCGATCCACGGCCTCGTGCACGTGGCCGGCGGGTTCTTCAACAAGTGGGCACCCATCGTGAGCACGTCGACCGAGGCGTGGGACGACGTCGTGCGCCTCAACCTGCAGTCGGCGTTCCTCACGACGCGCACGGTCGCCAACCGGTTGCTCGAGCAGGGCACCGGCGGCAGCATCGTGCACATCGCGTCGGTGTCGGGCATCACCGCGATGCCGTTCGGCGCCGCGTACTCGGCGTCGAAGGCGGGGATGATCGCGTTCATGCGCACGGCCGCGCTCGAGCTCGGCAGCGCCGGGATCCGTGTGAACGCCGTCGCGCCCGGCACCGTGCGCACGCCGCGCGCGGCAGAGGGCGGTGACACCACCGAGGACACCCCGGAGGAGCAGGCCGCGGTCCCGCTCCGCCGACGCGGCGAGCCCGACGACATCGCGTACGCAGTGTGGTTCCTGCTCTCCGACCTCTCGACCTGGATCACGGGTCAGGTGCTCGCGGTCGACGGTGGGTCGAGCGCGCGCCCATCGTTCCTCGGCGCCGACAACCTGCCCGTCTTCGTGCACGACGACGGCCTGCGCGAGCGCCTCTTCGGGAGCTAGACGAGCTTGGTGCCCGAGTCCGCGGTGCGGATGGTCATGAACGTCATGCCGTCGGGGCCGGCCTGGAATCCGTACTCGTAGTTCGCGATGAGCACCATCGAGTCGGGCGCCTCGAGCGACGGCCCGCCGCCGAGCAGGTCGCAGCCACCTTCGAGCAGGATGATCATCTCGTCGTGCCCGTGGCTGTGCATGGGCACGACGTAACCGGGCGGGAACTCCGAGATCTGCGAGAAGAAGCCGCCCTCGCCGCGCGCGAGGAGCTTGCGGCGAGCACCGAGGCGCTTCGCCTCGTCGACCAGCTCCTGCGGCGTGCCCTCGGGCTCGGACTCGGGCCAGGGGATCTGGTCGAACTGGAAGAACTTCGGACCGGCGTGAGTTCCTTGGTCTTCGGTCACGTTCGTCTCGCTCACGTTCATCTCCCGTCAGTTTGCGATGCCGTCGAGCAGCACGCCGACGTACACGTCGGCGATGTCCGTCGGACGGTCCCGACCCGTCGGCTGATACCAACGCACGCTCACCCAGATCGCGTCACGGAGGAACCGGTACGTCATCCGCGGATCGAGGTTGCCGCGAAACGTCCCTGACTGCACGCCGCGTTCGATGACGCCGACCCACAGCCGCTCGGTCTCCTCCGAGAACTGTTGCACGAACGAGAACCGCGGATACGAGATGAGCAGGTTGTACTCGTTCACCATCACGGAGACCGTGGCCCAGCGTGCTCCGATCGACTCGAACGCGAGCCGCACCAGCGTGCGAAGCACCTGGACCGGATCGTCGCCCGACGCCGCCTCGACGCGGTACGCGTGCGTGATGTCCTCGAGGAACGTGCGGAGCAGCTCTTCGACCATCGACTCCTTCGAATCGAAGTGGTGATAGAGGCTGCCCGACAGGATCCCGGCCGAGTCGGCGATCTCGCGGACGGTCGTGGCCGCGAAACCTCGTTCTGCGAACAGCTCCGCCGCGATCGCCAAGATCTCGTCGCGTCGCTCCGAGCCCGCACGAACGACACCTGCTGTACTCATCGTCTCCTGTTCATCCGCAACTCGATCCGACGTCCTGATCTGGCGGCCAACCTAGCGCGCGCTTGGTAGGGTCTGCTTCAATGGCCTCGAGGTCACGGAAGCGAAGGGGATGCTGATGCGCGACGGGTTCAAGGTTTTCGATGCTGACGCCCACGTGGTGTACCCGCCCGACCTCTGGTCGCGGTTCCTGGACAAGGAGTTCGTCGACCGGGTCGACCGGAAGCCGGTCGCGGGCTTCGACCACTACAACCCCGTCACGGTCGACGGCCGCTACACCCAGCACCTCACCTCGATCCTCGGCCAGTTCCAGAAGGCGATCAACTGGACCACCGACGACATGATCGCCAAGTACGGCGCCGACATCATCAACAAGGGCTTCAGCGGCGATTTGGTCTCCGAGGCCATCGCGCTCGAAGGCGTCGACGCCATGGTCATCTACGGGCCCGAGTACGACCTGTGGTTCGAGGGCATCGACCCCGAGCTGCAGGCGGCCATGGTTCGCGCGTACAACCGCTGGGGCCAGGAGATGCGGGAGACGTCGAACGGCGTCGTCAACATCTCCGGGCCGATCGCGCTGAACGACGTCACGCGCGCGGTCAAGGAGATCGAGTACGCATACGAGCACCTCGGCATCCGGTGCTTCTGGGCGCGACCCGACCAGTTCAACCACCGCAACCTCGGCGACCGCTACTACGACCCGATCTACGAACTGCTCCAAGACCTCGACTGCGCGTTCGGCACCCACGAGTTCATGGGGCTCAACGCGGTGACCGCGGGCTCCGAGCGCTACGACACGTTCACCGAGTGGCACACCGTCGTGCACCCGCACGAAGCGCAGAACGCGTGCCTGTCGATGATCGTGCACGGCGTCTACGAGCGCTTCCCGCGTCTGCGCACTGCCTACATGGAGGCCGGGTGCGGTTGGCTCCCGAGCTGGCTGCACCGCATCGACGAGCACCTCGAGCTCGCAGGCGCGGTCGAGGCGTCGTCGCTCACGATGTCGGCTACCGACTACTTCAAGCGCAATTGCTGGATCAGCACCGAGTGCGAAGACCGCTACGTCTCCGACGTGATCCGGTGGATGGGCGACGACCACATCGTCTACGAGACCGACTTCCCGCACCCCGACTCCAAATACCCCGGGGCCACCGACTACTTCCTCGGCCTCGACTCCGACCTCGTCCCCGACGACGCCAAGCGCAAGATCCTGTGGGACAACGCAGTCGACCTGTACCGGTTCCCCGAGGGCTACCTTCCCGAGCCGCGCGAGGACGTGCGAGCAGCCGCGAGATAGCGCACTCAGCCACCGCACGGACCAGGGGGAGACGAACCCACAATCATGAGCACCGGCATCCGACGGCCCTGGCAGGCGGTCGACTACCCCGCGTTGATGGCGGCGTTCCCGCCGGCTCCCGAGTACTTCGACACCGCGTGGCTCAACACGCCCGACGTGATCGAGCACACGCAGCTCACGCGGTTGCGCGAGCGCGCGATGACGGCGTCGCGTGTGCCGTTCTTCGCGGAACGTTGGGAAGCTGCCGGCTTCGATCCCCGCAAGATCAACTCGCTCGACGATCTCTCGAAGGCGCCGTCGTACTCGGTCGACGACATCCGCAAGAGCATCGACGCGCACCCGCCGTGGGGTGACTACCAGGGAGTCACCCCGGACATGGCTCGGTCGGAGCCGATGCGCGTGTTCATGTCGGGTGGCACCACCGGGAAGAGCCGCCCGACCTTCTACACGGTGTGGGACCGTGAAGTCGGTGGACTGCTCGCGGCGCGCGCGATGTACATGCAGGGCGTGCGGCCCGGCGACGTCGTGCTCAACTCGTGGGCCTACGGGTTGCACAACGGCGCGTTCAACTTCGACGAGACCCTGTTCCGCTGGCTCAACTGTGTCGTGCTCACCACCAGCACGGGCAACGTCACGAGCAGCGAGCGTCAGGTGCAGCTCGCGATCGAGTACGGCGCGACCGCCATTCTCACCACCGGCGACTACCTGATGCGCCTCGCCGACGTCGCCCGCGAAATGGGCTACGACCCGTCGACCGACTTCAACATCAAGGCGCTCCCGAACATCGGCGACCGCGAGCTGCTGGAGAAGACGTTCGGCGCGGAGTGCTTCAACTCCTATGGCTTCCACGAGGTGCAGTGGGTCGCAGTCGAATGCCCCGAGCACGACGGCCTGCACATCTTCGAAGACGCGTACATCGTGCAGATCGTGGATCCGGAGACCGGCGAGCTGCTGCCCGACGGTGAGCAGGGCTCGCTCTGCGTCACCGAGCTCTACAAGACCGGCAGCCCCCAGTTCCGGTACAACATCATGGACCTGTCGACGCTCTACCCACGCGAGCAGTGCAAGTGCGGGAGCTGGCTGCGCAAGATGGCGCCGTTCGCCGGCCGCGCCGACAACATGGTGAAGCTGCGCGGCGTGAACGTCTGGCCGGAGGGCGTCGCGGTCGTCGCGCTCGAGGTCGCGGGCGCCGAAGCCGACTGGTTCGTCCGCGCGGTGCGCGACGGCAACCGTGACGAGTTGATCTTCTCGGTCACGAGCACCGAAGACCCGTCCACCTGGCCCGCGCTCCGAGAGGCGGTCGAGACGAAGCTGAAGGACCGCTTCGGCGTCGCGATGAAGGTCGACGTCGTGGCGCCCGGCGCACTCGACGAATGGACCGAGCTCAACCACGCGGCCAAGTTGAAGCGGTTCCGCGATGAGCGCTGAAGGCGTCCGCACCGGCATTGTGGACTACCTCTGCAACGGGTTCACGCCCGACCGTCAAGCGGTGTGGGACGGCGCGCTCGGTGCCTCCGACGTCGCGGTGAAGATCCGGCGCAACCCTGAAGACAGCTTCTGCGAGCCCGAGGTGATGGTCGAGCGCATGGACGATCTCGGCATCGACACGTTGCTGCTCCCCACCGGTGACGTCGGCCACCACGGCACGATCGACCCGTTCGACCAGGAGCACGTCGCGAACCGCTGGGAGGAGACGGAGAAGCTCGTGGGCCGGTGGCCCGGGCGCTTCGTCGCGCTCGCGCTGATCAATCCGCTGCGCGGGATGCGCGGCGTGCGCGACATGCGCGCCCACCTCGCCGACCCCTGGGTCGTCGGTTCGTACCTGCACACGCACAGCTTCGACCGACCGTTCGACCACGCCGAGCTGTTCCCCTTCTACACGGTGTGCACCGATGCCGACGTCCCGGTCGTGATGCAGGCCGGCACCTCGGGCGGGCTCATGCCGAGCGAGTGCGGCCAGCCGATCGGCATCGACCGCGCCGCGCTCTACTTTGCCGACACGCGCTTCGTGCTGTCACATCTCGGCTGGCCGTGGGAGAACGAGGCGATCGCGATGGCGCTCAAGTTCCCGAACGTCTACCTCGGCACCGGGGCCTACCCCCCACGTCACTGGGGTGACGCGGTGCAGAGGTTCCTGCGGGGCCCCGGCCGCACCAAGACGATCTTCGGTACGAACTTCCCGACCGTCGGTCACCGTCACGCGCTCGGCCAGATCGAAGAGCTCGCACTCGATCCCACGACCGAAGGCGCGCTGCTCGGCGACACCGCCCGCCACGTGTTCACGCGCCTCTGAGAGAAGGAGACGAAGCGGAGCCGTGCTCGGAGAGCGGGACGGCGAAGCGGAGTCGACCAGACAAGGAAGGAGACGAAGCGGAGCCGTGCTCGGAGAGCGGGACGGCGAAGCGGAGTCGACCAGACAAGAAGGAGCTCGCCATGATCGGCAAGGTCTACGCGATTTCACCCCAGCCGCCGGTCGAGGAGAACACGCGCTACTTCGACGCCGGCGCGCTGCGCTTCGGCGTGGAGTACCGCGCCCTCGACCCCGAGTCGCTCATCGAGACGTACAAGGACCGTCCCGACGAGCTCGCGGAGATGCTGAAGCAGTCGCCCGAGGGTGGCTTCGCCGACGAAGGCGTCACGGTGCACGTCTTCGACGCCACCGACGGGCACGAGTACCTGCGCTTCGACATGTTCGACGACGAGCCGCACTACCACTACATCCACAAGACCACGGACGGCAGCATCGTCAACAACGTGATCGACTTCGACGTGCCCGCGCTCGGTGACATGCTCCCGTGGACGTTCGGGCGGTTGCGCACCCGGCTCGAGCTCATGCTCGCCGAGGCCGGCGGCGACACCCTGGCGGAGAAGGTGGACGCGGCTACGGTCGCGAAGGCGTTGTCCGACGTCGAGGCGTGCTGCATCCAAGCCCGGGGGGCCACATGACCCAGTCATCCGATCCTGTCGTCATCGTTTCCTGCGACACTCATATCGGCCCCCGCCTCGCCGAAGACCTCCGGGCCTACTGCCCGCAGCGGTACCTCGACGACTTCGACGCGTTCACTGCAGTGGTGGATGGCCCCGACAGCCCGAGCCGCATGGTCGCCGACCTCATCCCGACCAAGGGCCACTACGACGCCGCGTCGCGCCTCGCCGACCTCGATCAGGACGGCACCGCGGCCGAGGTGCTGTTCCACGGCAGCCAGAACGGCCAGCCGGTCCCGTTCAACATCTCCGACGCGTCGGTCGGCGGCCTCAGCATGGCTCGTGTCTACGACACCGAAGCCGAGCTCGCGGGTGTCGGTCGCCACATCTACAACGCGTGGCTCGCCGACTACTGCTCGATCGAGCCCGAGCGTCACGTGGGCCTCGCGCACCTGCCGATGTGGGACATCGACGCCGCGATCGAAGAGCTCACGTGGGCGCGTGAGCACGGCCTCCGCGGCGTGAACTTCCCCGCCGAGAGCGGACCGGGAGAGAGCACCAAGTCGCGGTGGAGCGGCAAGTTCTTCTACCAGGACCCCGTGTGGGAGCCGTTCTGGGCCGCGTGCGAAGACCTCGGCATGACGCTCGCGACGCACGGCGGTTCGGGCACCCCGACCGACCTCCCCGGTGGCCACTCGATCTGGCTCTACGAAGCGCAGGAAGACAGCCGCAAGCCCATCCACCGGCTGATCTTCTCCGGCGTGTTCGACCGCCACCCCAACCTCAAGTACGTGATCACGGAAGCGCCGGGCAACTGGTGGTACACGAAGATGCTCGACCTCGACTCCGCCACCGCCTACGGCGCCGGGCTCGAGATGAAGCCGAGCGAGTACATGCGCCGCAACGTGTTCCTCGGCGCGAGCTTCCAGGCCCGTTTCGAAGCAGAAGACGCGCTCGAGCACGGGTACACGTCGCAGTGCCTGTGGGGCACCGACTACCCGCACGTCGAAGGCACGTGGCGCATCTCCCAGGACCCCGACGTCATGCCGGTGAGCCAGCAGGCGATGCGGTACACGTACCACGGGTTCCCGGAAGACGTCGTGCGCGACATCGCGGGCTTCAACGCGTGTCGCGTCTACGGCCTCGATGCCGACGCGTTGGCGAAGGTGGCGGCGCGGATCAACGCCCCGTCGTTCACCGACCTCGACGTGCCGCTCGACGAGATTCCCGCCGAGCACGGCATGTGGGCGTTCCGGCAGCAGGCAGCATTCGCCTGATCTGCTGCTCCTGAACCACTCGTTCCTCGCGGCCCGAAAGGCTTCTCATGATCGACACGCAACGCTTCGCGGGCAAGGCCGTCCTCGTGACCGGCGCGGCATCCGGCATCGGACGCGCGGTGGCACTCCGGTTCGCGAGCGAGGGGGCGCAGGTGCTCGCGTTCGACCTCAACGCCGACGGCCTGAAGGAGACGGTCGATCTCGCCGCCGGATCCGCCGGTGAGATCCGCGTGCGCCAGGGCGACGTGTCGCGGCGCGACGAGTGCCGCGCCACGGTCGACGCGTGCGTCAGCGAGTTCGGGAGGCTCGACGTGCTCGCCAACGTCGCCGGGGTGCTGCGCACCGCGCGCTTCGACGAGATGCCGGAAGCCGACTACCGACTCACCATGGGTGTGAACGCCGACGGCCCGTTCTTCATGGCGCAGGCGGCGATCCCGCACCTGCTCGCGACCGAAGGCAACATCGTGAACGTCGCGTCGACGGCCGCGATCGAGGGCCAGGCGTACACCGTCGCCTACTGCATGTCGAAGGCCGCCATCGCCCTGATGACGAAGGCGATCGCGATGGAGTACGTCAAGACGCCGCTCCGTGTCAACGCGGTGCTGCCCGGCGGCACGCAGACCGCGCTCGTCGACGCGGTGTCGTTCCCGGACGACATCGACTTCAACCTCGTGCTGAACTACTCGGGCTTTCGCGGGATGAACTCACCCGACGAAGTGGCCGCGGTCGTCGCGTTCGTCGCGTCCGACGAGGCCAGTGCGGTGCACGGTGCACTGCTCCCCGTCGACCGCGGCGCGCTCGCCGACTGCACGGGTCGACTCTTCCGTCTGCGCCAGCCTCCTCCGCTTTGCTTCCGCGTAGACGTCGGCGGGCAACGCGCCCTTTGCCGCCGCGGCGACGTTCGTGGCGAGGTGATCGGGGTTGGCGGTGCCGACGATCGTCGTGTGCATCTGCGGATGGCTGAGTGTGAAGCGCAGCGTGAACTCGCTGCGCGTGGCGCCGTCGAGCAGGTCGTCGAGGTCGGCCTGCTCCCACCGGTCGCGTCGCATCCGTGCCATCTGCTGCATCGCGTCGGCCCACGGCGCGGGCAGATCGGCGACTGCGGGCATCTTGTCGGGCTGCCCGCGCGCGACACCACCACGAATGATGGTGCCGGACCCTGCGTCGGCCGCTTCGGCGATCACGGCTTCGTGCTCGCGCTCGAGCGCGGAGTACGGGATCTGGAATGCGTCGAAGACACCCATCGCGATGTGATCGTTGATGTTTGGCAGCGTGCCCGACATCCCGAGGAAGCGGACCTTCCCTTCGTCGCGCAACGCGGCGAGCGCTTCGACGGCGCCGTTCTGCTCGAGGACCTCGCGTGACGGGCTCACGTGGAACTGCACGAGGTCGATGTGATCGGTCTTCATGCGTTCCAGGCTCTGCTCGACGCCGGCGCGGATGTTCTCGGGCGTGAACACGTGCTCGGGTCGTTCGCCCTCGGGCGGGGGCGGCTGGTTGATCGGGCACCCGCACTTGCTCGCGAGGTAGAACTCGTCGCGACGGCCCGAGATCGCCGCGCCGATGAGTGCTTCGGAGTCGCCGTAGTCGGGCGAGGTGTCGATGAAGTTGATGCCGGCGTCGAGGACCGCGTTGAGGATGCGGGCGGCGTCGGCGGGATCGATCTCTCGTCCCCGCCCGCCCGCGGGGCCGCGCAGCTCCATGGCGCCGTAGCCGAGTCTCGTCACCTCGAGCCCGGTGCGCCCGAGCACCGTCTTCGCCAGGTCAGCCATCGCGTCCACCTTTCGATTCCGTGCGCTCGCCGCGCCTCGACAGGGCGCACGTTACCGGGGGTGACCTGACGGGGTGCACGGGGGCGTGGTATGAAGCCCCACGGAGAACACTTGCTTCGACGTCCGGGGGGAACATGAAGCGTCGTGTCTATTCGCGGTCCGTCATCGTGCTCATCGTGCTCGCGCTGGCCGTCGGTCTTCTCGCAACGCTCGGGGGCTCGCCCACGGGCGCGGCGAAGGTCAACAACGACATCGGTCTCGGCACTCCGGCGGCGCTGAACCAGCCGAACTGCGACAAGACCACCGGGCGCTGGAAGGTGCAGTACTACGCCATCGGCCCGTGCACCCGGCCGTTCGCCAAGGGCGAGGACAACGGTGGCGCCACCGCGCAGGGCGTCACCAAGGACTCGATCCTGGTGGTCGCATTGATCCCGCCGGCCGCGGGCGACCTGTCGCCGCAGAACGGTGGCATCAAGAACCAGGCGACGGGCGCGAACGGACGCAGCGAGAACGCGACCTACGACGACGACGCGCTCCTGTCGAGCGTGTACAACCTCTGGGGCCGCACCATCAAATACGAGTTCGTGACGTCGACGGGCTCGGACGAGGCCGCGCAGCGTGCCGACGCGATCGCGGTGCTGCAGAAGAAGCCGTTCGGCGTCATCGACCTCGCGTCGCTCGCGCCGGCCGGGCAGAACGGCGGGGGGCAGATCTTCGACGCCGCCATCGCCGCCGGCAAGGTGCCGGCGAACCCGACGCCGCTCACCGTCGCGCAGACGTACGCGCCGTACGAGGCGATCACCGGTGAGTTCGTCGCCAAGAACGCGAGCACGGGCAACGCGATCTACGCCGGCGACGCGCTGAAGAACACGAAGCGCAAGATCGGCATCATCTACCCGTCGGGCACCCTCGGCGTCGACCCGCAGGACTTCGTGAAGGCGTACGACAAGTACGGCGGGCCCAAGATCGATTCCGCCAACATCGTCGCGTTCACCGTGCCCGACGACGCCAGCCAGCTCTCGGCCCAGGTGCAGTCGCAGGCGCCGACGCTGATCGCCAAGCTCAAGAGCGCGGGCGTCACCACCATCGTGCACCTCGGCATCGGCCCCACCCAGACCACCGCGTTCACGCAGGCGGCGACCTCGAACGACTACTTCCCCGAGTGGGTCGAGGCCGGCAACGGCTACATCGACCTCGACTTCTTCGCCCGGAACTTCGACGCGAAGCAGTGGGCGCACGCGTTCGGGCCGGTGTGGTTCACGCCGACGGTGAACGGTGGCTCGGCGGACACGATCACCACCTGGTTCCAGTGGTACTGGGGCAAGAACCAGGGGACCCATTCACCTGGGGTGCTCGCGCTCCATCCGTCGCATCTACGACGGTGTCGCGCTCGCAGGCCCGACGCTCACCACCAAGACCTACAACGCCGGGCTGCAGAAGTTCCCGCCCGTCGGCGGCGCGTACTCGGGCATGATCACGAACCTCGAGTCGAGCTTGGTCACTCCCGCGCTCACGCAACGCATCGGGACGGCCATCGGCTGGTGGAACCCCAACGTGTCAGGCCCGTCGAACCAGGTCCCGATCAGCGGCCAGGGCAAGTACATGTACCTCGAAGGCGGCAAGCGCTTCGCGATCGGGAAGTACCCGAAGGGCGTGAAGCTCTTCGACACGACGAACTCGATCGCGACCCTTGACGCGGTCCCGGCCTCGGACGTGATCGGTCCCTACACGTGCGACAACTGCCCGAGCACCGGAGGCGGTCCGCAGCCGAGCTCGGCCGCGACGTAAGCGGGGCTCACCCGAGCTTCGGCAGCACCTGCTCCACGTACAGCTGCAGCGACTTCCACCCCTCGTCGATGGGCATCCCGCCGACGAGCGGGTGGAGGTTGCATGCGGCGAAGTCGCCCTGGGCGCGCATGCGCTCGACGAGCTCGTCGGGAGTGCACACCTGGTAGATGCCCTCTTCGCGCAGCGACACGATGTCGTGCGCGTACGAGTGCACCGAGGAGTGGATGTCGGGGGTCTGCCAGCCCGCGTACTGCGACGCTTCGTGCCAGAAGTACTTGCCGAGCTCGGCCCATGCGCGATCCGGGTCTTCGGAGACGTGCATCATGACCGTCTCCTCACCCGGCATCATGCAGAACCCCTGGGTGCCGTGCTCCGCGCACTGCGCGTAGTAGTAGGCCTCGAGCTCGGGCATGTGCTTGGCAGTCATGAGCGGGAGCCCGAAGCGCGCGGCGCGGCGCGCGGCGGGCCGGCTCGTGCCGCCGATCATCAACGGCGGGTGCGGCTCGGTGAACGGACGCGGCGTGACCCTCACCGTGGTGCCGTGGTACTCGAACGGCTCCGCGGTCCACGCCTTCAACATCGTGTCGACCACTTCGTCCTGCACTGCGCCGCGGTGCTCCCAGTCCTTCTCGAACATCGCGTACTCCTCGGGCCGATACCCGATGCCCGCGATGACCGTGAGGCGTCCCGCGCTCGCGAGGTCGAGCACCGCGATGTCCTCGGCGATGCGCAGCGGGTCGTGCAGCGGCGTGAGCAGTGCCGAGATGGTCACCGCGACGCTCTTGGTACGACCGAAGATCAGGCCTGCGAGCACCAGGGGCGATGGGCAGTAGCCGTCGTCGATGCCGTGGTGCTCTTCGAGCGTGAGCATGGTGAACCCGTGCTCGTCGGCGTACCCGGCCATCTCGACGACGGCCTGGTAGCGCGCCGAGAGCTCGGTGCGCTCCATTCCGGGCTGGATGCAGTTGAAGCGTGATACGGAGAACGGCATGGGCGCGGAGCCTATGCGAACGGCCGATCAGCCTGCAGGTGGCCGCCCGTCACGGAGTCGGCGGGCGGCGTGACGTGCGCTCACGGTCCGCGAGCGCGAAGGGGCCGTGGTCTCCGAACGCGGCGCTCAGGAAGCGTTCGCCGATCCGCGCGTAGCCGCGCGTGTTCGGGTGCAGGCCATCCGGGAGGTCGCCGGCATCCTCGGGGCCGAACAGCTCGAGGCCGTCGAGGTAGTGGAGGTTGCTGTCGCCGTGCTCGCGACGCTGCGCGACGACCTCGGCGATGATCTCCCGGCAACGCCGCGCGGTCATGCTGCCCATGCGCGACTCACGCGACGCGTCGACCGTCTTCCATGCGGTCAGCCCGTCGGCGATCGTCGGGCCCGGGGTGTCCTCCGCGATGGGGAAGACGATCAGCGACGCGACGACGATCGGGGTGTCGGGATGACCGTCCCGCACCGTGTCGAGGAAGCCGTGGAGCGCGGGCCGGAACGCCCGCTCTCGCATGGAGTCGAAGTTGATGACGTTCACGCCGACCTTCAGGCTGATGAAATCGGCGGGCTCGTCGCGGATGGTGCGGGCGACGTACTGGTCGAGGTGGCAGCTCCCGCCGAGGCCGAGGTCGAGGAGATCGACGTCGGCGCGCAGCGCCACGATCGCGGGCCAGGTGGTGGTGGGCGTCGGCGCCTCCGCGCAGTGGCTGATCGAGCTGCCGTGGTGGATCCAGCGCGGTCGGGGCCCGCTGGTGGCGTCGGGCGCCTCGAGCGTGGCGTCGTCGTCGATGCGGAGCGCTCGCAGCTCGACCACCGCGTTGTGGGGCAGCCAGAGCTCGCAGTGCTTCGGGCCCTCGGGCAGGCCGTCGAAGCGGAGTCGCGCCGGCTCACCCTCGATCAGCTCGAAGCGGTTGCGGGTGAGGTCGAAGGCGATGCGGTTGCCGTCCAGGGTCTCGGCCCGGCTCATGACCTCGCCGTCGACCAGGAGCTCGAACGCGATCGGCCGCTCGTTGGCGCCGGGCCGGACGAACATCGACACCATGGCGTCGAGCTCGATGGTGGTCGCGGTCGTGGTGAACGCGAGGCGGACGCCCGCGGTCATGGCGACCATCACGCGGGTGAGGTCGTCGGGGAGTTGCGGTCGGGTCCACTCGGGGAGCCGACGCGGCGCGAGCCCGGTCGCGGTGCGTTCGACGTCGAGTGCACCCACGATCGTGATCTCGTCGAGCGGGATCTCGCGCACCACTGTCTCCTGCTTCCGGTCTCGGCGCGTCCGGTGCCGGGAAGGTAGCGCGTGACGACGAGGGGGCGGCAAGGTGTCGCGGCGGACGATACGGGGTAGACCGTGCGCATGGCCGTCCGTCGCGAGCCCAGCCCGAGCCCGCTGTATGCAGGGAACGCAGTGCACGCAGCGGTCGCGCGTGTCGAGCAGGATGCGCGGCTCGATGCCCCGAGTCGCACCGTGCAGCGAGCGGTGCATCGAGCGGTGCCGGAGGGGCCGCTGAAGGATCTGTTGAGTGGTACCTGGCTCGGCCACCCGCTCCATCCGATGCTCACCGACCTGCCCATCGGGTTTTGGACGAGCGCGTGGGTTCTCGACATCGTCGGGCCGCGCAAGTACCGGGATGCCGCGCGTGTACTCGTCGGCCTCGGTCTGTTGAGCGCGCTGCCGGCCGCGGCGACGGGCGCGTCGGACTGGAGCGATACGACGGGCCGGACCACGCGCGTCGGTCTGGTGCACGCAGCCGCCAACGGATCGGCCGCCGCGCTGTATCTCGGCTCGTGGGTCGCGCGCCGCCGCGGCCATCATGCCCGCGGGATCGCGCTCGGCATGGCGGGTGCAGCGGCGGCGACGGTCGGGGGTTACCTCGGCGGGCATCTCGTGCAGGGCCGTGGCGTCGGCGTCGACGCCAACCGCGACGACACCGGGCCCGAGCAGTGGACGCGTGTGCTCGACGCGGCCGAGGTGCGAGATCGGCCCGTGCGTGTCGACGCAGGCGGCGTGCCCGTGATGGTGCTGCGTGACCAGTCGGGAGAGGTCGTGGCGCTCTCGGCGACGTGCCCGCACCGTGGCGCGCCGATGGACGAGGGCCGGATCGTCGACGGCTGCATCGAGTGCCCGTGGCACGGCAGTCGGTTCCGCGTCTCCGATGGCGCGCTCGTGCGCGGCCCGGCGGCGAGCCCGCTTCCGCGGTTCGACGTGCGAGAGCACGAGGGTGCGATCGAAGTGCGCTCGATGGTCGTGTCGTAGGAGCTACTTCTTGTTCTGCCCCGGCGACGTCTTCGTCGTCGAGGCGTCGGGCGAGAGACGTGCGGTTCCCGGGGCGCGGGTGCCGGCGCGACGGGCATCACTGTCGTCGTCGCGGTGGATGCGAACGCGATCGTGGGCTGATCGTCCGGCACGGGCTCCTCGGAACCCTCGAGCGCGGGCTGCGAGCGCGGCGCCGTCGGCGAAGCGGTCCTCGGGCACTCGACTGGTCGCGCGACGAGCGATCAGTGCGAGCTCCGGGTCGATTTCCCTCGCCGAACTCCGTTTCTGATTCGTTCGGCTCCGGGCTGCCCTCCGCTCGCCGGCTTCACGTCGCAGTGCGTGATTCCCTGCGCGTGTGCGGCGGCGAGCCCGCGCGCGACGCCCAACGCGATGCGACGAGCGCGATCCGGGTGGAGCGGGCCGCGAGCGATCTCGTCGGCGAGTGTCGGTCCCTCGACGTATTCCATGACGAGGCACGGCACACCGTCATCCTCGCCACTGCCGTAGACCTGGACGACGTTCGGGTGCATGATCCTGGCGGCGGTGCGTCCTTCGGCCTCGAAGCGGCGCCGCATCGCGGGATCGGCGGCGAGCATGGGGTGCAGCACCTTCACCGCGACCCAGCGGTCGAGGCATGTCGTCGCGCCAGGTGTCTTCGTCATGTGATCGGGGTACCCCACGGAGGCAAGTGCAATCCACGACCCAATCGGGCCACATCGGACGGAGGAGAGACATGGCCAGCGAGGGATTCCATGAGCCGCTCGAGCTGCTGAGCGCCGAGACCATCGAGATGCACCGCGCGGTCCAGTCGATCATCGAGGAGCTCGAAGCGGCCGATTGGTACAACCAACGCGTCGACGCCACGGCGGACGACGACCTCCGCACGATCCTCCGTCACAACCGCGACGAGGAGAAGGAGCACGCGGCGATGGCACTCGAGTGGTGGCGGCGCCGCGATCCGGTCCTGAGCAAGCACCTCTCGACGTACCTGTTCACCGACGAGCCGATCACCGAGATCGAAGCCGAAGAGACGTGACCGTCAGTCGTCGTGGAGCTGCGCGAGCGCGGCGTCGACGGTCGCGGCGGTGATCCGCGCGGGGAACTCGTCGATGTGCGCGGCGACCTCGGCATCGGTCTCGAGTGGGTAGCGGGCCCGGGCGCGCGCGTACCGGTCTTCGTGGTTGAGCCGCTCCGCGAGCTGCTCGGAGGTCGCCCGCCGGAGCTCCGGTCGCTCCTCGAACAGGTAGCCGAGCTGACCGGCGAGAACGCCGACTGACGGGGCTTCGCTCATGGCCCGACTGTACCCAGGGCCGGCGGACGACCATCCCTCGGATGCCCTCGCGGGCTGGGGTAGCTTCGCCGCGCGAAACCGGCGATTGCGCCGGGACCCGGAGGGGGTGTCACATGAGGCACGTCGAAGTCGTGGATCTCGACGAGGTGGAGCTGTCGGTCGCGCGCGCGTACGCGCAAAGCTGGTGGATGTTCCTGGTGGCCGGGATCATCTGGCTCCTGCTGGGATTCGTGATCCTGTCGACGCGCCCGTCGTCGATCTCGGTGACCGTGATCCTCATCGCGTTGGCCTTCTTCATGGGAGGGTTCACCATGTTCGCGATGGCGTTCGTCACCACGGGTGGATGGCGGTGGATGGGCATCATCGGCGGCGTCATCGCCATCGGTGCCGGTATCGCCGCGCTGGTGTGGCCCGAGCCCACGCTCGTGGTGCTCGGTGTGTTCGTGGCGTGGTATCTCCTCTTCCGCGGCATCTTCGACATCGCCATCGCGCTGTCGAACACCCACGTGCGGGGCTGGTGGCTCGGGCTCATCGCCGGGATCGTGGCCATCGGGCTGGGCGCGTGGGCGATCGGCAATCCCGACCGTTCCACGCTCCTCCTCATCACCATCATCGGCGTGTGGACGATCTTCAAGGGTGTGTTCGACCTTGTCGCCGCGTTCCACTACCGCGACATGAAGAAGGAACTCGCCTGAGGGCTACGCGGCGAGGATGAGGTCGTCGCCTCGCGGCGGCGGTGGGTCGCGACGGGGCGGGTCGTGACGACGGCGCTCGGTTGTCAGCGCGATGAGCGCCGCGATCCCGCGGGCGAGCGCGAAGGCGAGCAGGCACATGTCAGTCGCCCTTGCCCTTGCCCTTGGCCTTCTGCTCCTGCTTGAAGGCGCGCACGCGCTTCAGGGCCTCGGGCGAGTCGATGTCGGCCACCGAGCGCGGCCGCGAGTCGGAGAAGGGCTTCGCGTACTTCTCCCATCCTTCGGGCGCGACGCCGAGTCGCTTGCCGAGCACGGCGAGGAAGATCTTCGCCTTGTCCTCTCCGAAGCCCGGGAGCGCGCGCGAGACGCGCGTAGAGCTCGCCGGCGTCGGGTGCGGTGACCCAGATCGCAGCGGTGTCGCCCCCGTAGTTGTCGACGACGTGGGTCGCGAGCGCGTGGGCGCGCTTCGCCATCGAACCCGGGTAGCGGTGCAACGCGGGCTTGTCGCGGAACACCAGCTCCAGGTCGTCGGGGCTCATGGCCGCGATCTTCGCGACGTCGAGCGTGCCGCCGAGGCGGTCGCGCAGAGTCGCGGGGCCGCGGAAGGCCCACTCCATCGGCACCTGCTGGTCGAGCAGCATGCCGAGCAGGAGCGCGAACGCATCGGATCCGAGCAGGGCGTCGGCCTCGGCGTCGCCGGTGACGGGGAGAACGGCGTTGGCGGACTGGGAGGCCATCGAGCACGAAGCCTACCGAGAGACTCGGTGAGTGCTCCACCGTGATGCGCCACGCGAGTGCCGCCGCGCGGCGATGCTCCGTCGGTAACGTTGCCCGATGGCTCAGGAACCACCCTGGAATCCCGACGACACGGGTGCAGTACCGGTCGGACCTGAGCCGGAGCCCACCGGGAGCGGGGGAGGGGGAACCGGGCCCGGAGGTTGGGGGCCCGAGCCGCGCACCGAGCCGTTCGCGGTTGCCGCCCTCGTCTGGGCGGTCGTCAGCATCGTCATCCCGCTCATCGGCACGATCATCGCCCTGGTCCTCGCGGGCCGGGCCGCGGATTCGATCCGGCGCTCGCAGGGCACCCGCAAGGGGGAGCAGCTCGTGCTCGCCGCCCGCGTCATCGCGGGCGTCGTGATCGGGCTGTGGGCGATCGGCCTCGTGCTGTTCTTCGCGCTGCGCAGCGGCGACACCAACGACAAGAACAACGTGGCGATCCCGACCCAGCCGTCGGTGTCCACCACCGTGCCGCCGCCGTCCACCACCAAGCCGCCGGTCACCACGGCTCCGGTCACCACCATCGCGCCGGTCACGACCGCGCCGATCACCCCGAGCACGTCCATCGTGCCGCCGCCTCCGACGAGCCCGCCGACGCTGGCGCCGACCACCGTCGCCCCCACGAACCCGCCGACGACCGCGCCGCCCACCACCGTGCCGCCGACCACCGCGCCGCCGCCCACGACGTCACCGGACCAGAAGCAGGCGGCGATCATCCAGGCGAAGCTGCTCGCCAACCCGAGCCTCGGCCCGAGCAACCGCGGGGTCCCCGACGACGAGCGCTTCGTCGTGCAGTACACCGCGGGCCAGCCGATCGTGATCACGTGGGCGATCAACAACGGCGCTCCGCCGCTCCCGAGCGGCCCGGCGACCTGCGTGCCGCCGACCACCACCACCACACTGACGCCGCCGTCCTCGACGACCACGAGCACCACCACGTCGACCACGACCACGACGACGACCACGCTCGTGCCGCCGCCGACCACCACCCTCCCCAGCGGGCTCAGCACCAAGGATCAGGCGCGTGCCGACGCCAAGCAGATCCTCCGTACCCTCCGCACGCGCCGCAACGACATCAACATCACCGACATCGTGCTGGTCGGCGAATTCCCCATGACCGGGAGCCCCACCGCCGAGGTCGTGAGGGTCACCTACGGCAAGGCGATCCTGAACGCGCCGGTCAACTTCCCGCCCGCGACTGCCTTCCAGGTGCCGCCGGCGCAGACGCTCGACTGCATCAACCCGGCGTTCCAGTAGCCCGCCGGCCGGCCTTTCGGTGAGTGCGCGAACGGTCCTCGCGACGGGTCAGAGGCGCTCGACGACCATCGCCATGCCCTGGCCGCCGCCGACGCACATGCTCTCGAGCCCGTAGCGGCCACCGGCGTCTTCGAGGCCGTTGAGCAACGTGGTCATGATGCGGGCGCCGGTCTGGCCGAACGGGTGGCCGAGCGCGATGGCGCCGCCGTGCACGTTCAGCTTCTCGAACGGGATGTCGAGCTCGCGTGCCGACGGGATCACCTGCGCCGCGAACGCCTCGTTGATCTCGACGAGGTCGATGTCGTCGATCGACAGCTTCGCCCGCCCGAGCGCCTGCCGACACGCGTCGACCGGGCCCAGGCCCATGATCTCGGGGTTCAGGGCGGAGACGCCGCTCGCGACGATGCGCGCCAGCGGCTGCAGCCCGAGCGCGCTGGCGCGCTCCTCGCTCATCACGAGCACCGCGGCCGCGCCGTCGTTCAGCGGGCACGCGTTGCCGGCCGTGACCCGACCGTCGGGACGGAACACCGGCTTCAGCTGCGCGAGCTTCTCGACGGTGGTGCCCGCACGCGGGCCGTCGTCCTTGGAGATCACGGTGCCGTCGGCGAGCGTCACCGGCGTGATCTCACGCTCGAAGAAGCCGTTCTCCTGCGACTCGACCGCGCGCTGCTGCGACATGGCGGCGAACTCGTCCATGTCTTCGCGAGTGACGTTCGCCCACTCGGCCACGTTCTCGGCGGTCTGGCCCATCGAGATGTAGATGTCGGGGAGGCCCTCACCGGGTGTCCAGGGCGGGGTACCACCCTCGGAGCGAGCCTGCGTGCGCGCGACCGCCGCCTCGAACTTCGGGTTCCAGACTTCGGGCCCGAGGTCGGCGCGCCCGTTCACGAACCGGCTGACGGTCTCGACCCCGCCGGCGACGAAGACGTCGCCCTCGCCCGCGCGGATCGCGTGCGTGGCCATGCGGATGGTCTGGAGCGACGACGAGCAGTACCGGTTGACGGTGACGCCAGGCGCGTCGAGCCCCGCGAGCAGTGCGGTGACGCGGGCGAGGTTGAAGCCCGACTCGCCGGCCGGCTGGGCGCAGCCCCAGATGACGTCCTCGACCTCGGCGGGGTCGAGCGAGGGGACCTTGGCGAGGAGTGCCTCGATGATCCCGGCCCCGAGGTCGTCGGGTCGGCAGTCGACGAGCGAGCCCTTCAGGGCCCGGCCGATCGGGGTCCGGGCGGTGGCGACGATGACTGCGTCCACGGCAGTTCTCCTGACGAGAGCGAGTGGGCGACGACTTCCGAGTCGTGCCGATGAATGTGCCCAAATGAATGTGCGCAGAGCATCGTACTGCCGCCTCTACGCTGCCCGGGTGCCCGACGACGCCGCTGCGGAAGACCCGAACGCGCCGGTCGACGCGCCGGCGGAGCGCGCGCGTCGCCTGGCCGACCTCGACGCGTTGCGCGCGCGGGGCGTCGATCCGTACCCGGTCAACTTCGCCCGTGATCGCACCCTCGCCGAGCTCAGGAACGAGTTCGGCGGCCTCGAGCCCGGTGTCGAGACCGACACCGCCGTCTCCGTGGCGGGGCGCATCCTGCTCATCCGCCGCCAGGGCAAGCTGACGTTCGCCACCATGCGCGACCAGTCGGGCAGCGTGCAGCTGTTCGTGTCGAACGCCGAGCTGGGGGAAGCCGCGCACGACGAGTTCGACCAGCTCGACCTCGGCGACTGGGTCGGCGTCGAGGGCACGGTCATGACCACCCGCAAGGGCGAGCTGTCGGTGAAGATCAGCAGCTTCGTGCTGCTCGCCAAGGCGCTGCGGCCACTCCCCGACAAGTGGCACGGCCTGAGCGACGTCGACACCCGGTACCGGCAGCGCTACGTCGACCTCATCGTGAACGAGGACGCCCGGCGCGTGTTCGAGATCCGGTTCGCCGCGGTGGCGGCCATGCGTCGGCACCTCGACGACCGCGGGTTCGTCGAGGTCGAGACCCCCGTGCTCCATCACGAGCTCGGCGGCGCGACCGCCAGGCCGTTCGTCACGCACCACAACACGCTCGACATCGATCTGTATCTCCGCATCGCCACCGAGTTGCATCTCAAGCGGCTGGTGGTCGGCGGGTTCGAGCGGGTGTTCGAGATCGGGCGCATCTTCCGCAACGAGGGCATCGACACGACGCACAACCCCGAGTTCACGATGCTCGAGGCGTACCAGGCGTTCGCCGACTACCACGACATGATGGAGCTCACCGAGTCACTCGTGGTGGCAGCCGCGCGCGCGGCGCTCGGCGGCTCGACGGTGATCGACGTCGCCGGGGTGCCCGTCGACCTCGCGGAGCCCTGGCCGCGCGCCTCGATGGTGTCCCTGATCCGTCAGCACGTCGGCGTCGACATCAATCCCTCGATGGCGGTCGTCGACGCACGTTCGGTACTCGACGATCTCGGCCTCTCCTACAAGGAGTCGTGGGGCGCGGGGCGGCTGACGCAAGAGGTCTATGAAGAGCGCGTCGAGGCCAAACTGATCCGCCCGACGTTCGTCACCGACTACCCGCGCGAGACGTCGCCACTGGCGCGTGCACACCGCGACGATCCGACGTTGGTCGAGCGGTTCGAAGTGGTCGTCAACGGCACGGAGATCGCGAACGCGTACAGCGAGCTCAACGATCCGATCGATCAGCGCGCTCGGTTCGAATCGGAGGCCGCGGCCCGCGCTGCGGGTGATGCCGAGGCCGGCACGATCGACGAGGACTATCTCCGCGCGCTCGAGTTCGGGCTGCCACCGACGGGCGGCATGGGTATCGGCATCGACCGCCTCGCCATGCTGCTCGCCGAGGTCACGAGCATCCGGGAAGTGATCCTCTTCCCGACCCTGCGCCCCGAGGCCTGACCCCTTTCCCTTCGTTTTGGCGTCGCTCCGGGCACCTCTGAGGGACCGCACCGACGCCAAGACCGAATCAGAGGTCGACGAGCTGCTCGCTGACCTCCCACAGACGACGGGCGGCGGCGTCGTCCTGCGCGGAGACCGATGGCGTGGCCGGCGCGCGCTTCACCCAGTAGCCGCCCGTGATGCCCTCGAGCTCGGGCGCGGTCGCGACGTAGATCGACGTCTGCGCGCCCTGCGCCGGGCTCAACGCGAACGGTCGTAGCAGCGGCATCACGAGCGAGCCGAGCATCCCCGTGTCGCCATCGCGCGCGAAGCGCGTCGCGACGAAACCGGGATGCAGAGAATTGGCCGTGACGTCGGTACCCGCGAGGCGACGCGCGAGTTCGCGTGCGAAGAGGATGTTGGCGAGCTTGGTGCGGCCGTACACCGCGAAAGTGCTGTAGCGCCCATGCTCGGTCTGGAGGTCGTCGAAGTCGAGTCCGTGGCGAGCACTCGTGTGCGCGTCGGACGCCACCACCACGACGCGCGCGTCGCCACTCGCGACCACGCGCCCCCGCAGCAGGGCGTCGAGCAGGAACGGGCCGAGATGGTTCACCTGGAATGTCATCTCGTTGCCGTCCTCGGTGATCTGGCGCGACGACAGCACCACGCCCGCGTTGTGGACCACGATCCCGACCTCGTCGTAGCGGTCGAGGAAGGTGCTCGCGAACTCCCGCACCGACTCGAAGCTCGCGAGGTCGAGCGTCATCACGTCGACGGCCTCGTTGGCGCTCCGCCGGACGATCTCGGCGCGGGCCGCGTCGCCTCGGGTCGCGCTGCGGGACGTGAGCACGACGTGGCGTCCCTGGGCAGCGAGGCCGACGCAGGTCTCCAGCCCGATGCCCGCGTTCCCGCCGGTCACGAGGGCCACTGTCATCGTGTGACCCTACGAGATCGGGCCCGGAAGTCGGCCCGTGAAACGGGCGAGCGTAGATTGGCGCCTCATGCAGCACGCACGCCTCGGTCGCACCGGTCTTCAGGTCTCGCGCCTCTGCCTCGGCACCATGACCTTCGGGCTCCAGTGCGACGAAGACACCTCGCGGTCGATCCTCGACGCCTCCGCCGAAGCGGGCATCACGTTCCTCGACAGCGCCGACGTCTACCCGCTCGGGGGCGGACTCGACACGGTCGGTCGCACCGAGGAGATCCTCGGTCGTTGGCTGCACGGGCAAGCGCGACCAGTTCGTCGTGGCGACGAAGTGCCACGGGAGAACGGGTCCCAACCCGTGGGACCAGGGCAACTCGCGCAAGCACATCCTCGACGCGATCGACGCGTCGCTGCGCCGGCTCGGCACCGACTACGTCGACCTCTACCAGTTGCACTTCTCCGATCCCGACAC
Organism: uncultured Actinomycetes bacterium; assembly: GCA_963721435.1. Classification (GTDB taxonomy): domain Bacteria; phylum Actinomycetota; class Acidimicrobiia; order IMCC26256; family DASPTH01; genus CAVRJC01. The sequence continues at coordinate 135,570 of CAVRJC010000008.1, read as the reverse complement.
GCCGATCGACGAGACCCTCGAGGCCCTCGACACCGTCGTCCGCTCGGGCAAGGCGCGGTACGTCGGGTGCTCGAACTTCCTCGCCTACCGACTGGCGCGCGCGATCGGGCGGAGCGAGGCGCGCGACCTCGTGCGCTTCGAGTCGGTGCAGCCTCGCTACAACCTCTTGTTCCGAGAGATCGAGCGGGAGCTCCTCCCGTTGTGCGAGGAGGAGGGCATCGGCGTGATCCCGTACAACCCGCTCGCGGGCGGGCTGCTCACCGGGAAGCACGACCGTGGGTCGGCGCCGCCCGACGGCACCCGGTTCATGCTCGGCGCCGCCGGCCCGATGTACCAGGCGCGGTACTGGCACGACCGGGAGTTCGACACCATCGACGCGCTGCGGTCGATCGCGGCCGACGCCGGGATGTCGATGACCACGCTCGCGGTCGCGTGGGTGCTGGCGAAGCCGGCGATCACCTCGGCGATCATCGGGGCGAGCCGGCCGGAGCAGCTCGCCGACAACGTCGCCGCGCTCGCTGCCCCGCTCGACGCGAAGCTCGAGGCGCAGCTCGACGAGCTCACCGCCGAGTGGCGGCGAGGCGACGCGCCCCGGTGACGTCCTCGTCCGAAGGGGCCGTCTCGGCGCGCCCGCTGGAGGGTGTGCGAGTGATCGACCTCACCACTGTTGTGGCGGGGCCGTACGCGTCGCTGTTGCTCGCCGACTTCGGCGCCGACGTCATCAAGATCGAAGCGCCGCGCGGCGACCTCGCGCGCGACCTCGGCCCACGCGTCAGCGACGACATGGGTGCGGTCTACCTCAACTTCAACCGCGCGAAGCGCAGTGTCGTGCTCGATCTCACGACCGACGAGGGTCGTCGCACGTTGAAGCGGCTCACCGACACCGCTGACGTGTTCATGCACAACATGCGCCCGGACGCGGCCGAGCGATGCGGCGCGGGCCCGACCACGTTGCGCGACGGTCATCCCGAGCTCGTCTACTGCGCCATGCACGGCTTCCGCTCCACCGGCCCCTACCGTGACCTTCCCGCGTACGACGACATCATCCAGGCCGCGTCGGGTGTCGGCGGCCAGCAGGAGTGGTTGCACGGCGAGCCCACCTACATGGCCACCGCGATCGGCGACAAGGTCTCGGGCATGACCGGCGCGCTCGCGATCACGGCCGCACTGCACAAGCGGGCCGTCACCGGCCTCGGCTCCGTCATCGAAGTGCCGATGGCGGAGAACCTCACCGCGTTCGGCGTGTTGGAGCATCTGTGGGGCCGCACGTTCGTGCCGCCGCGCGGCGAGGCGCGGTACCCGCGGCATGTCGTCGACCGACCGTCACCCCTACCGCACGGCCGACGGCTGGCTCGCGGTGATGGTGTACACCGACGACAACTGGCGTCGCTTCTTCTCCATCATCGGCCGCCCTGAGCTCGCCGAAGAGGAGCGCTTCGCGACCCTGCAGTCGCGCACGGAGCACCTCGAGGAGCTGCTCGGCCTCGTGGCCGACGCGCTCTGCACCGCGACCACCGCCGAGTGGTTCGAGCGGCTGCGCGAGGCGCAGATCCCGGCGGTGCCCTACAACCGCGTCGACGACCTCTTCGACGACGAGCACCTCGCGGCGGTCGGCTTCTGGGAGACCGTGGAGCACCCGACCGAAGGGACGCTCCTGCAGTGCCGGACGCCGATCACGTTCGACGGCGAGCGACCGCCGCTCGGCGCGCCGGCGCCGCGGCTCGGCGCCGACACCGAGGCCGTGCTCGCCGAGCTCGGCGACGAGAGCTGACGGGGGAGCAGGGATGGGCCGGTTGGACGGACAGCGCGCGGTCGTCTCGGCGTCGGGCGGGAAGATGGGTGGCGCCATCGCGCTGCACCTCGCCGCCGAAGGGTGCGATGTCGCGCTCAATGATCTCGATGCGGCCCTGACCGCGCCGTACGCCGACGCGGATCCGCGCCATGGGACGCGACGTGCTCGAAGTCACGGGTGACGTCACCGAGCGCGAGCACGCGGAGGCGCTGGTCAATGGCGCGATCGCGCGTTGGGGTGGCGTCGACATCCTCGTCAACAACGTGGGCGGATCGACCGGCCCCTACGTCCAGGACATCCTCGCGATCACCGACGACGACTGGGACGCGACGCTGCGCCTGAACCTCCGCGCGACGTTCCTGTGCAGCCAGCTCGTCGTGCCGGGGATGACGGAGCGGCGTCACGGCAAGATCGTCAACATCGCGTCGGCGTCGTGGGCCGGGAACGTCGCGCCCTACGCGATCGCGAAGGCCGCGGTGGTGTCGTTCACGCGGGGGCTGGCCAACGAGCTCGGGAAGTTCAACGTGAACGTGAACGCAGTCGCGCCGGGCGCGACCAAGACCCGATTCCAACCGCCGGCCGAGATGGCGCGCGATGATGCCGCTCGGGCGCGTCAACGAGCCGGAAGACATCGCCGACACCGTCGTGTTCCTCGCGTCCGAGGAGTCGCGCAACATCAGCGGCCAGCTGATCACCGTCGCGAGCGGCCGCAACCCATCGCTCTGAGATTTGGCGCTCTGACAACAGGGGAGAACCTCGAATGGACCTGCAACTCGAAGGCAAGCGTGCGCTCATCACCGGGAGCAGCTCGGGGATCGGCGCGGCGACCGCCGCATTGCTCGCCGCGGAGGGCGCGCTCGTCGCAGTGCACGGGCGCAATGCCGAACGCGCCGAAGCCGTCGGCGCAGAGATCCGCGCCGCCGGCGGCACGGTGATCGTGGTGGTCGGTGATCTCGCCGACGACGACGAAGCCGCGGCCGTGTGCGCGAAGGTCGACGCCGAGTACGGCGGCGCCGACATCGTCTTCAACAACGCCGGTGGCCGGAACCCGAGGAAGCCGGCGACGACGGGATTTCTCGACATCGAGCCCGCCGACTGGATCAGCACCTACAACACCAACGTCGTGTCGGCGGTGCGCATGATCCGGCACTTCGCGCCGGGGATGATCGAGCGACGGTGGGGCCGGTTCATCCAGAACTCGAGCGCGTCGGCGACGTCGCCGGGCCACATGCTCAACGACTACGCCGCCGCCAAGGCCGCGATCCTGAACCTCACGTCGGGCCTCGCCAAGGCCCTCGCGGGCACGGGTGTCACCGCGACGACCGTGAGCCCGGGGATGACCATGACTCCATCGGTCAGCGGCGCGTACATGACGTCGTACGCGGAGGAGCAGGGCTGGGACACGACGCTCCCCGAGTCGGAGCTCGAGAAGATGTGGGCGAAGCACCGCGGGCTCGCGACCGTCGGTGGCGGGCGCGTCGAGCACATCGCCTCGGCGGTCGCATGGTTGGCCAGCCCGCTCGGCGGCTACTGCGACGGCGCCAACATCCGGGTCGACGGCGGCCAGAACCAGAACATCAACTAGTGCGCCTGACCACGTGACCGCGCTGGACGACCTCCTCCAGGCGTTCGTCGGGACGTCGACGGGGTCGCACGTCGCGGTCGACCCCGTGAACCTCCCGATGATCCGTCGGTGGGTCGAGGCGATGGGTGACACGAACCCGGTCTACGTCGTCGACGACGCGGCGCGGGAGGCCGGTCGCGCCGCGCGTCGTGGCACCGCCCGCGATGTTGCCGGTGTGGACGATGCAGGGGCTCCGAGCCACCGTCGACCCGATGCGCGCGTCGTCCAGCCCGAATCGGGGCGTGTTCGTCGTGCTGGCCGAAGCCGGGTTCACGCTCACGCCGGGCGTCAACCTCACGCAGCGCTACGTACGCGAATTGCACATCGGCGACCGGCTGCACGCCGAGGGCACGATCGCCGCGGTGTCGGAGGAGAAGCAGACCGCGCTCGGTCCCGCGCACTTCGTCGACCTGCAGTCGCGGTATCACGACGACGACGGTGAGCTCGTCGGCGAGCAGGTGCTGCGCGTCATCGCGTACAACCCGAGCACCGAGCGTCGCACGCATTCCGCGACCAGCGAGTCTCCGGCCGCGGGTGACGACGACGATCTCGAGCAGCTCCCGCGCGCGTCGATCACGCTCGACCGGCTGGGTGTGATCGCGTGCACGACCGCGTGCAACGACTTCCGGGCCGGTCACTACGACCCCGATCTTGCGCGCGCGATCGGGATGCGCGACATCTTCACCGACATCCCGACGTCGGCCGGGCTCGCCGCGCGCTACGTCACCGACTGGGCCGGGCCGCGCGCGCGACTCCTCGAGCTCGACGTCGCGCTCGGCGTGCCCTTCTGCGCCGGTGACACGCTCATGCTCACTGGATCGGCGTCACCACCGAGCCCCGACCGCGCCGTCACCGTCGCGGTGCGCGGCCACACCGACCACGGCCGCCATCTCCGCGCCACGGCGGTGCTCGACCGCCGTTCCTGACCTCCCGCAGTCGGTCGGTCAGCTCGGGAGCGCAACCTTCCGTGCCAGCTCGGCCAGGCGGCCTTCGATCGCGAGCAGGGCGTGGACCTCCGCCGAGCGAAACAGCTCCTCGGCGGAGAGGATCGGATTGCTCTCGGCCAGCGCCAGTGCGGCGATCGCGGCGTCGCGGTGGTGCTCGCCGGCGTCGGTGAGATCGCGCGTCGCGCTGTCGAGTGTCGTCGATGCCATCACGGCCTAGACCCGGTCGTGTTGCATCTGGCCGGACACGACCTGCCAGCTCTGGCCGTCCCACCGGTGGGCGTGACCGCCGTCGGGGCCGGCGCGGTTGCAGTGGCGGACGTCGCCTTCCTGCGCGTGCGCGCCGTCGAAGGTGGCGAAGCATGTCTTGGTGACACACGATTGGCGGTGGGACTGCATCTCGGAACCTCGTGTCTGCGCGCGGAGATCGCGGGGTTGCGACCTGGGTCAGGGAAGAGGCGGAGGGCTCAAGTCGAGCTGGTCTTGCCGGGGCTCGAACTCGGCGTCGCTCCCGAGAGTACGTGCCCCCTGACCGTACACCCTGCCGTCCGCGGCGGGCGTCAGGAGAGCAGTGCGAGATCGGCGGCGAGTGAGCCGCCGTAGTACTGCTCGAGGATCGCGTCGTCGACGCCCGCGAGCGCGTCACGGAACACGGGCATGATCCCGGTCCCGCCGCCTTCGGTGTGCGGATAGTCGGAGGAGAACACGACACTCCCGACGGGGGAGCCGAGCACCGCGCCCTTGATCGTCCCCGCGTTGGAGCTCAGCGTCGACACCCGCACGGACTGCTCGACGTACTCGCTGGGGAGCAGCGGGTACCGGTAGGTGCCGAGGAAGTCGGCGGTTGCACCACTTGGTCGCGCGAGGCGGTCGACCATGTGGAGCCAGGACGGCAGCCACTCGTGACCGAGCTCGGCGACGACGACGCGCAGCCGCGGGTGCCGCTCGAACACGCCCCCGAAGATCAGCCCCGCGAGCGCGATCTGCGGGACCTGGTGGTTCTGACTGAAATGCAGGAGCGACGTGTGGTGAACGTCGCCGCCGTTGTTGTCCCATCCGGGGTCGATGGCGGCGCGTGACGTGCCGATGTGGATCATTCCGATCATGCCGAGGTCGGTGACCGCCGACCAGAAGCGGTCGAATTCGGGATGCGCGATCGACTTCCCGTCGACGGGATCGGTCTTGATCTGCACCATGCGACTCCCGAGGGCGCGCGTGCGGGTGATCTCGGCAATGGCCCAGTCGAGGTTGGCGATGTCGACGAGCGTTGCGAACGACAGGCGGTCGGTGTGCCCCGCGATGGCTTCGGCTGACCACGTGTTGGACGCCGCCAACGCCTCGAGTGCGCGCTCGGGTTTGCGTGCCACCATGAACTGCACGTACGGCTCGTGCCCGCCGTTCATCAGCGAGAACTGGTAGTCGATCCCGATCTCGTCGAGCACGTCGATCCGCTCGGATCCCTGCCACGCCCCGTGCGCGAACAGCACGTCGACGACCTTCTGTGCGATGACCGCGTCGGTGCCGTGCAGGCCGCTGACCATGTCGAGCGCCTGCTCACGGTTCATCGACCGCAGCTGCTCGAGCAGCACGAACACCGGCGCTTGCAGCGCGATGTCGTCCTCGGCCCCGCGCGCCTGGCGACGGATCGCAGTGGGGAGCGCGTCCATCATGTCGTCCTGCGACACGCGCAGCATCTCACCGATCACGTCGACGGGCGGCAGCTCCTCGGCCAGCTCGGGAAAGCGCGTCTGCAGCCAGTCGAACGGCTCCATGAGATGGCTGTCGACGTCGATCACCGGCATCCGCTCACCCCCTGGTCGGTGCTCCATCATCCCAGAGTCGAGCGGTTCTCTGCCTGGAGGTCGGCGACCACCGGGGCCCAGTGCCCCTCGTCGGGCGCACGGGTGTTGGTGAGGCTCACGCCGTCGGCGATGCCGTCGAGCCGGGCCCGCAGCGCGGCGGCGATGGTGTCGGGCGGGCCGACCACCGCGATCGCCTCGAGGATCTCGTCGGTGATGAGCGCCGACATCTCGACCCACCTGCCTTCCTTCGACCGCGCGTTGAGCTCCGCGTGGAGATCACCCCAGCCGTGGCAGTCGAGGGTGGGCTTGTACGCGGGAGTGGACCCGTAGAACGCGAGCTGCTCCCGCGCCGACTGCTTGATCCGCGCGAGCTCCTCCTCGGTGTCCGCGGTCACCACGAGCGTCGCCGCGATCACGTCGAACTGCTCGCGCGTCCTCCCGGTTCGCGCAAGGCCGCGGTCGATCGCGGGCAACGTCTGCTCGAGCAGCGACTGCCGCGTGGTGAACGGGTGCGTGATGAGCCCGTCGGCGACCTCGCCCGCGGCCGCGACCATGTGCGCGCCGAAGCCTCCGATGTAGACGGGCGGTGGCCCGAAGGGGTTGGGCCCCGGGTCGAACGTGGGGATCATCAGCGTGTGGCGGTAGAACTCGCCCTCGAACCGCAGCCGGTCGCCGGTCTCCCAGCACCGCCAGATCTCGCGCATCGCGAGGACGATCTCGCGCATGCGCTTCGCCGGCTCCGACCAGACCGAGCTGAACCGGTTCACGATGTGTGGCCGGATCTGCGAGCCGAGCCCGAACAGGAAGCGGCCGTCACTGAGGAGCTGGAGGTCGTTGCCGAGGTTGGCGAGGTTCATCGGGTTCCGCGCGAACGCGATCGCGATGGCGGTGCCGAGCTGGATCGTGCTCGTGTGCTCGGCCGCGACCGCGATCGGCAGGAACGGGTCGTGCTTCGCCTCGAAGCTGAACGCGCCGTCGTACCCGATCTCCTCGAGCCGGGGGAACACCACCCGCGCGCCGCGCGGGTCTTCCATCGGTGTGGTCGTGAATACCCGCAATTGCATGCTCCTGTTCAGGGCCCGGACGGCTCGGCGACGGCCGTCAGTCTGGTGCATGATGGACCCCGCCAACCCGCCTCTGGAGGCCTGATCATGGTGGAGATTGCTGCACCTCCGTCTGACATCACCGCTGAGGTGACGGCGTGGTTGGAGGAGAACTGGGACCCCGAGCTCACTGTTGGTGAATGGTGGGAGCTCCTGGGCACGGCCGGGTGGTCGGCGCCGACGTTGCCGGCGGAGTGGTACGGGCGTGGCGCGTCGCGCGAGGAGGGCATCCGGGTGATGCAGGCGATCGGCGCCGCCGGGGTGTTGGGCGCGCCGGGTGGCCTGGGGCTGCTGCTCGCGGGCCCCACGATCGGGGTGCACGGCACCGATGCGCAGAAGCAGCGCTACCTGCGCGACATCGTCACGGGCACCAAGGCCTGGTGCCAGCTGTTCAGCGAGCCGGGCGCGGGCTCCGACCTCGCGGGCCTGACCACTTCCGCGGTGCGCGACGGCGACGAGTGGGTCGTGAACGGCCAGAAGGTGTGGACCTCGGGCGCGCAGGTCGCGGACCTCGGGATGTTGCTCGCGCGGACGAACCCGGATGTGCCGAAGCATCAGGGCATCTCGTACTTCGCGTTCGACATGAACCAGCCCGGCGTCGAGGTGCGACCGCTCAAGGAGATGACGGGCCGCGCGCTGTTCAACGAGGTGTTCCTCGCGGATGTGCGCGTGCGCGACGACGACGCCATCGGCGGGATCAACAACGGGTGGGCGGTCGCGAACACGACGCTCTCGTTCGAGCGGGCGGGTCTGGGCGCGGGTGCGGGCGGCGGTGGCGCGTTCGGCGCGACGCCGGGGACCAAGGCGGGCGCGCTGGATCGCAAGGTCTCCGAGTTCGTGCGGCCGCGCGGCAGGCAGTGGGGCCGCTCGCCAAGGCTTCGGTGTGAGCGAAGAGCTCCTGGTGCGGCTCGCGCGCGACAACGGCACGATCGCGGATGCGACGATCCGTCAGGATCTGATGCGACTGCACATCCTGAACGAGATCGCCCGGTTCACGAACCTGCGTGCTCGTGCGTTGCGCAAGGTCGGTCAGGAGATCCCCGGGCTCGGCAACATGGGCAAGCTCTCGATGAGCGCGATCCTGCGGCTGCAACGTGACGTGAGCATGCGCATCGTCGGTCCCGCGGGGACGCTGCACGCGTACCACGACGACGATCGCTCCGCGCTCGACGCCGCGACGGGTATGCCCGAGCTCGCCGCGGTCACCGAGTCGGTGCTGTTCGCGCAGGGGCCGTCGATCTACGGCGGAACCGACGAGATCCAGCACAACATCATCGGCGAGCGCGTGCTCGGGCTCCCGCGCGAGCCCAGCGTCGACCGCGACAAGCCGTTCCGCGAGATTCCCAAGAACGCTTGACCGCCCCGTCGCTCATGACCGAAGTCGGTGACCCTTCGATCGCGGCCGCGCTGCGCACATGGGCAGCGCGCGACCCTGATCGCCCGGCGATCACCGAGATCGTGGTCGACGGTGCACTCCGTCGCGAACGCACCATCACGCGCGGCGAGCTCGAGCGGAGCACGAACCGCTTGGCGCGGCACATGCGCGCCGCCGGTGTGGGTCCCGACGACCTCGTGACCATCGGGCTCCCCAACGGGATCGCGTTCTACGAGACCGCGATCGCGACGTGGAAGTGCGGCGCGACGCCGCAGCCCATCTCGTACCGGCTCCCGGAACGTGAGCGCGCGGCGATCATCGAGCTGGCCGAGCCTGCGCTGGTGGTCATCGACCCGATCGTCCCCGATCCGACCCTCGCCGACGACCCCTTGCCCGACGATCCGATCGCCGCGTCGTGGAAGGCGCCGACCTCGGGTGGGAGCACGGGCCGGCCCAAGATCATCCTCTCGGGCGCGCCCGCGACCGCGAACCCCGACCGCGAGGGACCGTTCGGGATGGGGCTCGACGGTGTGCACCTCGTGCCCGGCCCGCTGTACCACAACGGCCCGTTCGTCTTCTCCACTCAGGCGCTCTGGACCGGCAACCACATCGTGGTGCTGTCGCGCTTCGACGCCGAGACCACGCTCGACGGCATCGAGCGCTTCGGCGTGAACTGGATGATGCTGGTGCCGACGATGATGCAGCGGATCTGGCGTCTCCCCGAGGACGTCCGTGACGGCTACGACCTGTCGTCGCTGCGCTCGTTCCTGCACCTCGCGGCGTCGTGCCCGCCGTGGCTCAAGCAGTGCTGGATCGACTGGCTCGGTCCCGAGCGGGTCTGGGAGCTGTACGCCGGCACCGAAGCGCAGGGTCTCACCGTCATCAGCGGCACCGACTGGCTCGAGCACGTGGGCTCGGTGGGGAAGCCGCCGGACGGCTCGATGCGCATCCTCGACGCCGACGGCAACGAGCTCCCGACGGGGGAGGTCGGCGAGATCTGGATGAAGTCACCGGCGCAGGCCACGTACCGGTATGTCGGGGCGGAGCCCCGGGCGCGCGACGGGTGGGAGTCGCTCGGCGATCTCGGCTCGATGGACCGCCACGGCTTCCTCTACATCGCCGACCGCCGCACCGACCTCATCGTGAGCGGCGGCGCGAACGTGTATCCGGCGGAGGTCGAAGCTGCGCTCGACGAGCATCCCGACGTGCGGTCGTGCGCGGTCATCGGACTGCCCGACGACGACCTCGGCCAGCGCGTGCACGCGATCGTCGAGGTCGACGGCGACGTGACCGACGACGAGCTCCGCGCGCACATGGAGTCACGCCTCGCGCGCTACAAGGTGCCGCGCACCTTCGAGCGTGCCGACGGCCCGGTCCGCGACGACGCGGGCAAGGTTCGTCGATCCGGCCTGGCGGCCGAGCGCGGCGCTCGCTAACCCTGGAAGACGCAGCGACCGGCGTCGATCACGGTCTCACCGTTCTGCGTCTCGGTGGTGAACACCGCTTCGCCGCCGTCGACCCACATCTTCACCGTGAGCGCGTCACCGGGGAAGACCGGCTTCGAGAACCGGCCTTCCATGCTCGTGAACCGCGCCGGGTCGGAGCCGCACAACGAGTGCAGCAACGCGCGGCCGGTGAAGCCGTACGTGCAGAGCCCGTGCAGGATCGGCTTCGGGAACCCGGCGAGCTTGGCGAACTCCGGGTCGGAGTGCAGCGGGTTGCGGTCACCGGAGAGGCGGTAGGTGAGCGCCTGGTCGGGGCGGGTCGGGTAGGTGACGACGTGGTCGGGCTCGCGCTCCGGCGGCACGTTGCGGGGGCCCGACGGGCCGCGGTCGCCGCCCCAACCCCCCTCCCCGCGGATGAACATCGACGCGGTGACGGTGAAGAGCGGCTCGCCGGTGTCCTCGAGGTCGGACTTCGACTCCAGTGCCACGACCGCGCCCGATCCCTTGTCGTACACGCCCGTGACCCGCCCACGCGTGACGATCGTGCCCGCCACCGGGATCTCGCGGTGGAGCTCGATGCCTTGCTCGCCGTGCACGAGCATCGCCGGGTTGAACGTGCCGATGTTGCGCAAGCCGGCGCCGAACCCCAGGATCACTCCCAGCGTCGGCAATGCGCGCTGCGGGACGTCCTTCGAATTCTCGGTGGTGAACTCGAGCTCGGCGCTGGGATCGATGCCCCCTGCGCCGACCCCCACCGAGTAGAGGAGCGAGTCCTTCGAGTCCCAGGAGCGCTCGACGGGCTCGCCGTACTCGTCGCTCGCGGCGTCGTGGTTGATCGGCATCGGTTTCGCCTCTGCTCTCTTCTCGGTGTGCGGGTGGCTACGAACCAGTCGGGGCGCCGGTGGGCGCTGCAGCCTGCTTGACCAGGTCGGGGATCACCGCGCCGAGCTCGGCCGGGTCCCAGCGGTCATCCTGCTTCACGCCGGGCCCGGGTCTCCAACCCTCGGCCACGCGGATGGATCCGCCCATCACGAGGAAGACCTGCCCGGTGATGCCCGCGGACTCCTCGCTGCCCAGCCACACGACGAGCGGCGCGATGTTCTCGGGCGCGGCGCGGTCGAACGTGGCGGGGTCGACCTCCGCGCTGAGGGCGCCGCCGAGGTTCTCGGTCATGCGGGTCCGGGCCGCGGGTGCGATCGCGTTGACGGTGACGCCGTAGCGCCCGAGCTCGCGGCTGGCGATGATCGCGAACGACGCGATGCCGGCCTTGGCCGCGCCGTAGTTGCTCTGACCGGGGTTGCCGAAGATGCCCGGAGGTCGACGACGTGCAGATCACGCGCGCGTCGACGGTCTGGCCGGCCTTCGTCTGATCCCGCCAGTACTCCGCCGCGTGACGAGTGGGCGCGAACGTGCCCTTGAGGTGCACCGTGATGACCGCGTCCCACTCCTCCTCGGTCATGTTCACGAGCATGCGGTCGCGCAGGATCCCGGCGTTGTTCACGAGCACGTGCAGGTCGCCGAACGTGTCGACCGCGCTCTGCACCAGCCGGCGCGCGCCCTCGAAGTCGGCGACGTTCTCGCCGTTCGCGATCGCCTCGCCGCCCATCGCGCGGATCTCGTCGACGACCTCACCCGCGGGACCGGTGCTCGATCCGTTGCCGTCGACCTCCGCGCCGAGGTCGTTGACGATGACCTTGGCGCCCTGCTGCGCGAACTCGAGTGCGTGGCCGCGGCCGATGCCGCGGCCCGCGCCGGTCACGATGACGACCCGGCCGTCGCAGATTCCCATCAGCTCTCTCCTCGATCCGATTGTGCGGCCGCGCGGTACTGGTCGCGCAGGCGACGCTTGTAGATCTTCCCATTGTCATCGCGTGGGAGCTGCGCCGACGAAGTCGACGGAGCGAGGGCACTTGTAGTGCGCGAGCCGTTCACGCGTGAACTCGACGAGCTCGGCTTCGAGCTCGGGTGTGCCCGCGACGTCGGGCGCGAGCTCGACGACCGCCTTCACCACCTCGCCCCATTCCGCGTCGGGCACGCCGATGGTGGCGACGTCGAGCACCGCGGGGTGCTCGAGCAGCACGTTGTCGACCTCGGCGGGATACACGTTGCTGCCGCCGAAGATGATGAGGTTGGTGCTGCGGTCGGTGAGGAAGAGGTAGCCGTCGTCGTCGACGTACCCGACGTCGCCGAGGGTGAAGTAGTCGCCGCGGTACACCGACTCGGTCTTGGTGCCGTCCTTGAAGTACTCGAAGCGCCCGATGTCGGGTGCCTTGAGGAAGATCGTGCCGACGGAGCCGGGCGGGAGCTCGTTGCCGTCGTCGTCGGCGATCTTGATGTGATCCGGAGGGTCGACCTTGCCGACGGTGCCGGGCCTCCCGAGCCACGCGTGGGGATCGACCCACGTGCCGGTGCCCTCGGTCGCGGCGTAGTACTCGTAGACGACGGGGCCGAGCCACTCGATGAGCGCGGCCTTCACCGCAGGAGGGCACGGTGCTGCGCCGTGGAGGATGTTGCGGAGCGACGAGACGTCGTACTGCTCGCGCACGTCGGGAGGCAGCTTGAGCATGCGCACGAACATCGTCGGCACCATGTGCATATGAGTGACGTCGTGCTCGTCGATGAGCCGGAGCGTCTCCTCGGCGTCCCATCCGTCCATCAGCACGATCGTGGCGCCGTTGAGGAACGGCACCGTGAGGCCGAACGCCAATGGCGCCGCGTGGTACAGGGCCCGGTGCACAGGTTCACGTCCTCGCCGGGCCGGTAGTCGAAGAAGCTCGCCATGGTCGTCGCGGCCGACGTCCCTGCGGAGACGGGCCCGCGCGTCACGCCTTTCGGGCGTCCGGTGGTGCCGGACGTGTAGAGCATCTGCGAGCCGTACGACGGGTCGTCGAGCGCGGCACCGTCTTCGGCCGCGACCGCGGCTTCGTAGTCGTCGAATCCCTCGATCGGTCCGCCGACCGCGAGCTTGACCGTCGCGCCCGGCGCGAGGATCGCGACCTCCGTCGCGATTCCGCCGACACGCGCGTCGGCGACGAGCACCGTCGCTTCGCAGTCGTCGACGATGTAGCCGGCTTCCTCGCCGGTCAGGTGCCAGTTGACGGGAGTGAGGCGGTAACCGCCGCGCGTGCACGCGGCCCAGACCTCGGCCCACTCCGGGCGGTTGCGGCACAGGATCGCGACCGATGTGCCCGGCGCGGCGCCGCGTCGGCGCAGCGCGCGCGACGAGCTGGTTGGCGCGGGCGTCGAGCTCGCGCGAACGTGCGGTCCCCGAGCTCGCTCACGATCGCGAGGCGATCGGGCTGTTGCTGCGCCCACCACGTGAGCAGCGTGCCGCGGAGCAGGTGATCCATGAGGCCATCGGGCGTGTCCGCTGACGCGGCGTCCGATGCCGCGGCCGGGCTCGTGGTCGTGCCGTCGGTCACCGCATCCCCCCGGAGCGTGCAACGTGCGAGTGGAGCTGATCGGACTCGAACCGACGACTTCTTCCATGCCATGGAAGCGCTCTACCAACTGAGCTACAGCCCCTCGGCGGCCCATCGTACGCTTGTGAGCTGGGCAAATACACACCGATGATCGCGATGCATCGAGGTCGAACGGCAGGGAACCGCTTCTGATCGGCGGCCGGGGCGCATGTCATGCTCTCGATGTGGCGGCCGCGGTGCAGTGCGATGAAGTGACGAAACGATTCGGCGCGACCCTGGCCGTCGATCGGCTGTCCCTCGAGGTGGAGACCGGCGAGATACTCGGATTTCTCGGACCCAACGGTGCGGGGAAGTCGACGACGATCCGGATGTTGCTCGATCTCCTCCGCCCGTCGAGCGGATCGGTGCAGGTGCTGGGGTCGGACCCGAGGCGCGCCGGCTCGGACTTGCGCCGTCACGTCGGGTATCTGCCCGGAGATCTCGCGCTGTACGACAAGCTGACGGGCACGCAAATGCTCACCTACTTGACGCACTTGCGTGGGAGCCACGACATCTCTCATGGTCGGACACTCGCCGAGCGGTTCTCGTGCGACTTGTCCAAGCCGGTTGGTGCGCTCTCTCGAGGCAACCGACAGAAGATAGGGATCATTCAGGCGTTCATGCACCGCCCCGAGCTCCTGGTGCTGGACGAGCCGACGAGTGGGCTCGATCCGATCATGCAGCGCGAGTTCCGCGCCTTGTTGCAGGAAGTACGTGCAGATGGCGCGACGGTCTTCCTCTCGTCGCACGTGCTCGCCGAGGTGCAGCGTTCGGTGGATCGGGTCGCGATCATCCGCGCCGGGAGGCTGGTCGCGGTGGACCTCGTCCGCGAGATCGAGGCCAAGGCCCTCCGGGTGGTCGAGATCCGCTTCGGTGAGCCCATTCGGGAGGAGTCGTTCGCCGGACTTCCCGGCGTACGTTCCGTGACGGTGGAGGGTGATCTGCTGCGCGCGCGTGTCGCCGGATCCGCCGACGCGCTCGTGAAGGCCGCCGCAGCATTCGAGGTGGAGAGCATCGCCGGTCACGAGGCCGACCTGGAAGATGTGTTCCTCGCGTACTACGACGACGCTGCGGCGAAGGAGCCCGGCGCGTGATCGACGAACTTGCGTTTCGTTCCGTCTTCGTCAAGACCGTGTGGGAACGTCGCCACGGATTGTTGTTCTGGAGTCTCGGCTCCGCGGTTCTCGTCGTTGCCGTGTTGTCGGTCTGGCCGTCGGTGCGCGACGAGTACGCCAAGCTCGTGCAGAATTATCCGGAGGGGCTCCTGGCGTTCCTCGGCGTCGACCGGGCCGGGCTCGGTTCGGCGGCGGGGTACCTTCAGGCCGAGCTGTTCGGTCTCATGGTGCCGCTCGTGCTCGTGGGGTACGCGATCGCGGCCGGCTCGACCACGATCGCCGGTGAGGAAGAGCACGGCACCCTCGAGATCCTGTTGACCCAGCCGGTGTCCCGGACACGCGTGGCGCTCCAGAAGTACGCAGGGACGATCATGGCGCTCGCGATCCTCACGGTCGCGTTCGCTGCGGTGTTGCTCGTCGCGACACCCGTCTTCGACCTCAGCGTCGGCGTCCTCGACGAGCTCGCAGCGACGCTGTCGGCCTTCCTCCTGGCGACCATGTACGGCGCGGTCGCCCTCGCCCTCGGCTGCGGGACCGGTCGCCGAACTCTCGCCGCGGGTGGCGCCTCCGCGCTCGCAGTCGGTGCCTACCTCCTCAACTCGCTCGCCGGACTCGTCAAGGGGCTCCGGACGTTCCGGTCACTGTCGCCGTTCTGGTGGTACGCGGGAAACAACCCACTCAAGAACGGCCTCTCGCTCCTTCACGTTGCGCTCCTGTTGGCCGTGACCATGTGCGCGGTCGCACTCGCGGTCTTCACGTTCGGGCGGCGCGACATCCGCTGATGCTCGAGCCGACCGGGAGTACCTGATGTCAGTGACTCAGGACGCGCTGCTCACGGGCTTGACGTCGCGGGAAGCATCTCGACGGTTGGGCACGGAGGGGCCGAACGAGCTGCCGACGGCGAAGAAGCGCAACCTTCTGCGGCAGGCGTGGGATGTCGTTCGTCAGCCGATGCTGCTCCTCTTGCTCGGTGCGGGGACCGTCAACTTCTTGCTGTCGGAGCCACTCGACGGTGTGATCCTGATGTCGTTCGTTCGTCGTTGTGATCGCGATCTCGATCTACCAGGAGCACAAGACCGAGAACGCGCTCGCGGCGCTCCGCGATCTCTCTTCCCCGCGTGCGCTCGTCGTGCGCGATGGCAGGCAGGTGCGTATCGCCGGGACGCGATGTCGTGCGAGGTGACGTCGTCCTGCTCGCCGAGGGCGACCGGGTGCCGGCGGACGCCGTGTTGGTGGACTGCGTGAACCTCTCGGTCGACGAGTCCGCACTCACTGGCGAGTCGGTGCCGGTCCGCAAGGTCGCCGCCGACCCCGATTCGGCCGCCCTGCAGCATGGGTCGGCCGGGTGGGGACGCGACGCCGTGGGTGTTCTCGGGAACCTTGCTGGTGAAGGGTCATGGGATCGCGCTGGTGCAGGCGACCGGTAGCGGCACCGAGCTCGGCCGGATCGGTACTGCGCTGCGTACGATCGAGCCCGAGCGCTCTCCACTGCAGCATGAGATCGACCGGCTCGTCGGGGTGATCGCCGGTGTGAGCCTTGTCGCGGCCGCGGTGGTCGTCGTCGTGTTCGGCCTCACGCGTGGCCACTGGCTGGAAGGCCTCCTTGCGGGCATCGCGACCGCGATGGCGATGCTCCCGGAGGAGTTCCCGGTCGTGCTGACGGTGTTCCTCGCGCTCGGCGCGTGGCGCATGTCGCAACGACACGTCCTGACGCGGCGCCCGCCCGTCATCGAGACACTCGGGTCGGTGACGGCAGTCTGTGTCGACAAGACCGGGACGCTGACGATGAACACCATGACGGTCCGGGAGCTGGTGGTCGACGGGTCGGTCCATGTGCTCGACGACGGGCCGCTCCCCGAGCGGTTCCACGAGATCGCCGAGTTCGCCGTGCTCGCGTCGCCCGTCGATCCGTTCGATCCGATGGATCGTGCGTTCAAGGATCTCGGTGCGAAGTACCTCGCCGACACCGAACACGTGCACGGGAACTGGGAGCTGGTGCGCGAGTACCCGTTGTCGGAACAGCTGCTGGCCCTCTCCCACGTGTGGCGCTCGCCGGACTCGAGCCGCTACGTGATCGCGGCCAAGGGCGCCCCGGAAGCGATCGCCGATCTGTGCCACCTCGACGTCGCGGAGCGTGCGGCAGTCGCCGAGCAGGTCGAGGTGGCGACCGCCGGCGGGCAGCGCGTCCTCGCCGTCGCCCGGGCCCGGTTCAGTCGGGCGCAGGTGCTCCCGGGTGGGCAGCACGACTTCGAGTTCGAATGGCTGGGACTGGCCGGTCTGCACGACCCGGTGCGCCCGGGGGTCGCCGACGCGGTCGCCGAGTGCGCCCGCGCCGGTGTCCGCGTCGTGATGATCACCGGTGACTACCCGGGCACCGCGCTGGCGGTCGCCCGGGAGGTCGGGTTGGAGCACGCCGCGGGATGCATCACCGGTCCGGAGCTCGACGCCATGAGCGACGACGAGCTCGCGCGCCGGATCGGCGCGGTGAACGTGTTCGCGCGCATGGTTCCCGAGCAGAAGCTCCAGCTGATTCGCGCGCTGCAGGCCAACGGCGAGGTCGTCGGGATGACGGGCGACGGGGTCAACGACGCCCCGGCGCTCCGCGCCGCCGACATCGGCATCGCGATGGGCGCCCGCGGGACTGATGTCGCGCGTGAGTCCGCCGCGCTGGTGATCACCGACGACGACTTCGCCTCCATCGCCGGCGGCATCCGACAGCGGTCGCGGCATCTTCGACAACCTGCGCAAGGCGATGGCGTACATCATCGCCGTCCACGTGCCGATCTTCGGGATGGCGCTGATCCCGGTGTTCGTCGCCGGCTGGCCGCTGGTCCTCCTGCCCGTCCAGATCGCGTTCCTGCAGCTCATCATCGACCCGGCGTGCTCGATCGTCTTCGAATCCGAGGAGATCGACCCGAAGATCATGGACCAACCGCCGAGACGGCCAGGGGCACCGATGTTCAGCCGGCGTGTCCTCACGATCGCCGCGCTGCAGGGGTTGTCGGCTCTCGCGGCCGTGTTCAGCGTCTACCTGTGGAGCGTGCTCGATGGCCGGCCCGATGACGTCGTACGGTCGATCACCTTCGCGACGCTCCTCGTCGGGAACCTCGCGCTCATCCTCGTGAACCGCTCCTGGCGGCTCTCCATCTGGCAGTCGTTCCGGGAACGCAGGAACCCCACCCTCAAATGGATTCTCGCCGGTGCAGCGTTTCTTGTCGTGCTCCTGACCGTTCCCTCGCTCAGGCGCGCGTTCCATTTCGGCCCCATGAAGCCCGCCGACTGGCTCGTCGCACTCGTCGCCGGATTCATCGGCGTGGTGTGGTTCGAGATCTACAAGGCTCGAGTGCGTCGGTGAGCGTTCGTCGAGACACGTACCCGCGATTCAACGGCGCCCCCTATGGGGACGGATCGCGATACCGGCGCAGGTACTCTCGCCTCCGATGACTGAGCCAGCGCGACCTGCCGACGTTCCCGAGTTCCGCTACAACGCCGGTCTCGCGAACACGATCGAGGCGAAGTGGCAGGACCGCTGGGAAACCGACCACACGTTCTGGACGCCGAACCCCAGCGGTCCGCTGCGCGACGGTTTCGACGCGGCCGTCGACCGCAAGAAGCTGTTCGTGCTCGACATGTTCCCGTACCCGAGCGGCGCGGGACTGCACGTCGGTCACCCCCTCGGTTACATCGGCACCGACGTCTTCGCGCGGTTCATGCGCATGAACGGGCGGAACGTCCTGCACGCGATGGGCATGGACGCCTTCGGGCTCCCGGCCGAGCAGTACGCGGTGCAGACCGGCCAGCATCCCCGGGTCACGACCGAAGAGAACATCGCGATGATGCGCCGGCAGCTGCGCGCGCTCGGGCTCGGGTACGACCCCCGACGGGGTGTGTCGACGACCGACGTCGCGTACTACCGCTGGACGCAGTGGATCTTCCTGCAGATCTTCAACTCGTGGTACGACGACGATGCCGACCGCGCGCGGCCCATCGCCGAGCTCGTTGCCGAGCTCGATGCCGGTACTCGTGCGCCGGTGAGCGACGCGAACGCCGATTTGATCCCGTGGGCCGAGCTGGACGACGACGTGCGCCGCGACGTCGTCGACTCGTTCCGGCTCGCGTACCTGGAAGAGGCACTCGTCAATTGGTGCCCCGCGCTGGGCACCGTGCTCGCGAACGAAGAGGTCACCGCCGACGGCCGGAGTGACCGCGGCAATCATCCGGTGTTCAAGCGTCCGCTGAAGCAGTGGATGCTCAGCATCACGTCGTACGGCGACCGACTGCTCGCCGACCTCGATCTGCTCGATTGGCCGGACTCGATCAAGCAGCAACAGCGCAACTGGATCGGGCGTAGCGTCGGCGCGAACGTCGTCTTCCCGGTGGAAGAGCACGAGGGCACCGGCATCGAGGTGTTCACGACGCGGCCGGACACCTTGTTCGGTGCGACGTACATGGTGCTGGCGCCCGAGCATCCGCTGATCGACGCGATCATCCCCGCCGAGTGGCCACTCAACTCGCCGTTCTCGTGGCGCGGCACCTTCGGCCTCGACAAGCTGCCGTCGGAAGCGGTCGCGTCGTACCGCGAGTTCGCGGGCTCGAAGTCGGAGCTCGAGCGCCAGGCGGAGGGCCGCCAGAAGACCGGCGTGTTCACCGGCGCGTTCGCGCACAATCCCACCAGCGGGTGGAGCATCCCGATCTTCATCGCCGACTACGTGCTGATGGGCTACGGCACCGGTGCGATCATGGCGGTGCCCGCCCACGACGAACGCGACTTCGAGTTCGCCCGAGAGTTCGAGCTGCCGATCCAGTGTGTCGTGCAGCCGCCCGACGGCTGGTTGCGCGATCGGGGCCTGAGCGCCGACACGCCCGCCGACGAATGGCCGGAGGCGTACGTCGGTGAGGGCGTCAACGTCAACTCGTCGAGTGGTGAGGTGTCGCTCGACGGTCTCCCGACCGCGGAGGCGAAGGCGCGGATCGCCGAATGGCTCGACTCCGTCGGGCGCGGTGCTCCGACGGTCACGTACAAGTTGCGGGACTGGCTGTTCAGCCGGCAGCGCTACTGGGGAGAGCCGTTCCCGATCGTCTACGACGACAGTGATCGCCCGGTGCCGCTGCCCGATTCGCTTCTCCCGGTCGAGTTGCCCGAGATCACCGACTTCGAGCCGCGCATCCTCGCCGACGACGACGAGTCGCTCCCCGAGCCGCCGCTGGCGCGAGCCGACGACTGGGTCAACATCGAGCTCGATCTCGGCAATGGGCCGATCGTCTACCGGCGCGAGACGAACACGATGCCGCAGTGGGCCGGATCGTGTTGGTACTACCTGCGGTATCTGGATCCCACGAACGAGAACGCGCTCGTCGATCCCGACGTCGAGCGCTACTGGATGGTGGGTGACGGCGCGCCGCAGGACGGCGGCGTCGACCTCTACGTCGGTGGCGCCGAGCATGCGGTGCTGCACCTCCTGTACCGCGCGCTTCTGGCACAAGGTCCTCTTCGACCTCGGGCACGTCTCGACGCCCGAGCCGTTCCACCGGCTCTACAACCAGGGCACGATCACTGCCGCCGAGTATCTCGACGAGCGGGGTGTGTACGTCCCGGCGACCGAGGTCGAGGAGCGCGACGGTCGTTGGTTCCACGACGGCGAAGAGGTCACGCGTCGCGACGGGCGCATGGGCAAGAGCCGGAAGAACGCGGTCGCACCCGACGACATCTACCGCGACTACGGCGCCGACACGCTGCGCCTCTACGAGATGTTCATGGGCCCGCTCGACGCCAGTCGGCCCTGGAGCACCGGCGACATCGTCGGTGTGCACCGCTTCCTGCGCCGGTTCTGGGCCAACGTCGTCGACGAGGAGACGGGTGAGCTTCGCGTCGTGTCCGAGCCCGCCGACGACGAGACGCGTCGACTGATGCATCGCACCATCGACGCGGTGCGCGGCGACATGGGCTCACTCGAGTTCAACACTGCGATCGCCGCGCTCATGACGCTGAACAATCGGCTGACACAGGTCGTCGGCGAAACCGGTCACGCTCCCGAAGAAGTGGCGCGGTCGATGGTGCTCATGCTCGCTCCGCTCACGCCGCACATCGCCGAGGAGCTCTGGGAGCGCATGGACGGTGCGTCGACGGTCGCGTTCGAATCGTTTCCCGAGCCCGACCCGGCACTGCTGGTCGACGACGTCGTCGAAGTGCCGGTGCAGGTGAACGGCAAGGTCCGCGGAAAGATCCTCGTCGCGCCCGACGCGAGCGAAGCGGAGTACGAGGCGGCCGCGCGCGCCGACGAGCATGTCGTACAGGCGCTCGCCGGTCGGGAGGTCCGCAAGGTGATCGTCGTCCCCGGCCGCGCCGTCAACTTCGTCGTCGCCTGACCCCGGCCCTTCCGCGGCGGGGGGCGCCGCTGGTAGGTTCGCGGTACCGGTGAACCTGACCGGCAGCCTCCCCGCTGGCTTCCTCCGTGTTCCGCGCGTGGTCGCGCGCCGAGCGTCAGGAGGCCGCCGTGCCGCAGAGCCCGCCGCAGGAAGCCGGCATCGAGCAGGAGTTCTGGGAGAACCAGGCCGCCATCTCCGGCCGCCCGCGCCGACGTGTCGATGCCGGCGCCGACGTGCGCGCATCCGGTCCCGCGATGCCTCCGAGGCCCGCGTTCGTGGTCGACCCGCACGACGGCCTGCTCGGCCGTGTCACGGAACGAATACGGGACTGGCGCGGCGACCCGCGCGTCGGCGTCGTGGCGCTCGTCCTCGTCGCGGTCGTCGCCGGTGTCGTGTGGTACCGGATCGGCATCGGTGGCGGGGCCGACAGCTCGGGTGCAGCGCCGAGCGCGGCGACGCACACCGCGCGCAGCACCACCACAGCCACGACGAGCGCGCCGGGCGCCTCGGGATCCGCGAAGCCGACGACGGCGACCTCGGCGAAGATCGTGGTGCACGTCGCCGGTGCCGTCACGCACGCGGGCGTCGTCGAGCTGGGCGCGAACGCGCGTGTCATCGACGCCATCGAAGCCGTCGGCGGCGCGCAGGCCGACGGTGATCTCGACCGGCTGAACCTCGCGGCGAAGCTGGTCGACGGCGAACGCGTCTACGTCGCGAAGGTCGGCCAGGCCGATCCCGGTGTGGCGGCCGACGGCAGTGGAGAAGCAGGCGGCACCGGTACCGGCGCACCGGGCGCCAAGATCAACCTGAACACCGCGACGCAGGCCCAGCTCGAATCGCTGCCCGGCATCGGGCCCACGTACGCGCAGGCGATCATCGCCGAGCGACAGGCACGAGGTGGGTTCAAATCGGTCAACGAGCTGCGCAACGTGCGCGGCATCGGGGACAAGCGGTTCTCCGAGCTCGAGCCGCTGGTCACCGTGTGACGGCTCGCCCACCCTGGGCTCCGCTCGGGATCCTGGCTGCCGTCGTCGCAGGCATTCTCATGGGGCACGTGGGAGGCCCGAGCAGCGCGGGCCTGCTCGGGCTCGGTGCGACGGGCGGGATCGTGGCGGCACTCCTCGTGACGCGTCCTGCGCTCGCGCTCGCGGTTGCGCTGCTGGCGTTCGCGCTCCTCGGCACTGCGGTGACGCAACGGGCGCTCCACGGGCTCGTGCAGTCGCCCCTCACGGCACCGATCGGTGCACGCGCCACCGTCACGGTGCGCGGCGCCTTGGTGGACGATCCCGGCGGTGGTCGCTGGGACGCGACCGCGCTCATCCGGGTCGGTTCCTTTCGTGGGCGCGGCGGCCCCTGGCGCGACGGGGGAGGTCGGCGCGTGTTGGCGTCGGCCTCGAGCGACGTCGCGAGTCGGTTGCGCGTGCTCGAAGCGGGTGATGGTGTGACGTTGCGGGGCTGGCTCGAGCCACTCACCGGCTTCGACACTCGGATGCGCTGGCAGCACGCGGTGGGCGCACTCCACGTCACCGACCTGGTCGGCATCGCCGATCCGCGTTCGCCACTGGTCCGCGTCGCCAACTCGGTGCGGGCGCGCGTCCTCGCCGGCGCCGAGCAGTTCGCGCCCGTCGACCGCGCGCTGCTCAACGGCTTTCTCGTCGGGGACACGCGCGGTCTCCCGTTCGAGCTCACCGAGCAGTTCCGCGCCGCCGGGCTGACTCATCTTCTGGCTGTCTCCGGCGAGAACGTCGCATTCGTGTTGGCGTTGTTCGCGCCGTTGTTCCGGCGACTGCCGTTGCGGGGCCGGCTCGCGGCAGGGGTCGCGGTGCTCGTGCTCTTCGGCACCATGACGCGCTGGGAGCCGTCGGTGCTGCGTGCCATTGCGATGGCGTCGATCGCGCTCGTGGGCGCGTTCCTCGGCCGTCCCGCGGTGGGGCTCCGCGTGCTCGTGCTCGCGGCGACGGGGTTGCTCCTCGCGGATCCGTTCCTGTTGCACTCGGTCGGGTTCGGGCTGTCGTGCGGCGCGAGTCTCGGGATCACGGTGCTCGCGCGGCCGATCGCGGCGCGGTTGCGGGGCCCTCGGTGGGTCCGCGAGACGCTCGGCGTCACCGCGGCCGCGCAGATCGGGGTTGCGCCCGTGCTCATCCCGGTGTTCGGCTCGATGCCGCTCGTCGCGCTCCCGGCGAACCTGATCGCGGTGCCCCTCGCCGCGCCGCTCACGATCTGGGGGCTCGCCGCCGGCGTCGCGAGTGGCCTCCTCCGCCACGTGGCGCCGCAGCTCGCGGGCCTGCTGCAGCTCCCGACCGTCGGGCTGCTCCACGCGATCATCTCGGTGGCCGACATCGCGTCGCGCGTGCCGGTGGCGGTGGACGGCCGCGCGGTCTGGGGCCTGATCGCGTCGGCGGCCCTCGCGGGTGCGCTGACCCGGACGCGTAGAGTCCGACGAGATGGGCGCAGGCTGGCGGTACCGACTCGGTGATGACGTCCACGACCTCACCCACCGCACCCTCGTCATGGGCATCCTCAACCGCACACCCGACTCGTTCTACGACGCCGGGCTCACCTACGAGTTCGACGCCCTGCTCCGGCGCGCCGAGGTGCTCGTCGCCGAAGGAGCCGATCTCCTCGACGTCGGCGGGGTGAAGGCCGGACCAGGTCCAGAGGTCGGTGAGGAGGAGGAGCTCGACCGCGTCGTCGGGCCGATCGCCGCGCTGCACGAGCGCTTCGACACGCCCATCTCGTGTGACACCTGGCGCGCCGCCGTGCTCGACGCCGCGTGCGAGGTCGGCGCGGCCGTCGGCAACGACATCAGCGGGTTCGGCGATCCCGACTACCTCGGCGTCGCGGCCAAGCACGGCGCGTCGGTGGTCGCCACGCACATCCGGCTGAAGCCGCGCGTCCCGGATCCCGAGCCGCACTACGACGATCTCGTCGGCGACGTCACCGCGTTCCTGCTCGACCGCGCCGCACAGGCGGAAGCCGCGGGTCTCGCGCCGGATCAGATCGCGCTCGACGCCGGCCTCGATCTCGGGAAGACACCGGCGCAGAGCATGGTCCTCCTCCGCGAGAGCGACGCGCTGGCAGCCCACGGGTATCCACTTCTCCTGTCGGCGTCGAACAAGCGCTATCTCGGCGACCTGCTCGGCCTCGCGATCGACGAGCGGCGCGCGGTGTCGCTCGCGTCCGTCGCGTACGGCGTCGCGCACGGGTGTCGCATCGTGCGCGTGCACGACGTGAAGGGGTCGGTCCAGGTCTGCCGCATGGTCGAGGCGATTCTCGAACACGAGAAGGGCGCGTCGTGAGCGTCTACCTCGTGAAGGGATCGGATCCGATGCTGCGCGACCGCGTCGTCGACGATCTCGTACGCGAGTTGCTCGACGGCGACGACCGCACGCTCGCGCTGGAGGAGTTCACCGTGCCCGGGCGCGCCTCGAGCGGCGACGAGGCTCCGGCGCCCGGCGGCGCGGAGGCGCGCGAGGAGGTCGTCGCCGCGATCCTCAACGCCGCGAGCAGCCCACCCTTCATGACCGCCCGGCGGGTGATCGTCGTCCACGAGGCGGGCGCGCTCACCGCCGCCGACGCCGAGCCCATCGTGCGGTTCCTCGCCGATCCGCTCGACAGCAGCGTGCTCGTGTTCGTCGCGGGCGGCGGCACCCTGCCTCCCGGCCTCACCAAGCAACTGAAGCAGTCGAAGGCCTCGGAGCGGGCGCCCGACAGCGAGAAGACCCAAGACGTGCTGGCCGACGCGGTCCGGGCTGCCAACCTGAAGCTGCGCCCGGACGCGGCGAAGCTCGTTGCCGCTCACCTCGGCCAGGATGCCGGCCGGGTCGCCGCCTTCGTCGAGGTGCTCGCGGCCGCCTACCCCCAGGGCGCGCAGCTGTCCGAAGACGACATCGCTCCGTATCTCGGGGATGCCGGCGCGATCCCCTCGTACCAGCTGACCAACGCCATCGAGGAAGGCGACAGTGCGCGCGCGTTGCAGGTGTTGCACCGTCTGCTCACCGTGTCGAGCCCGCAACAACCGAAGCCGATGCACCCGCTGCAGATCATGGGCACGCTGAACAACTACTACCGGCGCATGCTCCGTTGCGACGACCCCGCGATCGCAACCGTCGACGATGCGATCGCCGCACTCGGCGGTCGCATCAGCTCGTTTCCGGCGCGCAAGCTGATGGACCAGGCGCGCGCGCTCGGCATCGACGGCATTCGTGAGGCGTTCGACCACCTCTATCAGGCCGACCTCGACCTGAAGGGCGCGCGCGGGATTCCCGAAGACGCCGTGATGGACGTGCTGGTCGTGCGCCTCGCGCGTCTTTCCGCGCGCAGTGGTGTCGCGCGGTCGAGCCGCTCGGGGCCGCGGCGCTAGCGTGAGCGCTTCACGACGGCGGTGCTGAAGAAGCCGGAGCGGTGTTACTCGGCCGCGCGAGCGGCGCGCTTCATCAAGCGCGACGTGCGGCGGGCGGCCTGGTTCTTGTGGATCCGGCCCAGCGCCGCGGCCTTGTCGATGCGCTTCTGTGCCAGGCGTACGGCCTCGGGCGCGCTCTCGTCGCCGGCGTCGATCGCGGTGCTCGCGACCTTGGTGCGGGTCTTGAGCTCCGAGCGGACCGCCTGGTTGCGCA
The DNA here is from genome assembly GCA_963721435.1 of uncultured Actinomycetes bacterium. Taxonomy (GTDB): domain Bacteria; phylum Actinomycetota; class Acidimicrobiia; order IMCC26256; family DASPTH01; genus CAVRJC01. The sequence goes on along the minus strand of CAVRJC010000008.1, from coordinate 109,927 downwards.
CACGGCGACGCTCGTTCGACCGGTTTCGCTTGATCTGGCTCTTGATGTTTGCCATGACGCGTGCAACAACTCCGGAACTTGACGCCTGAGGAACCCGGTCAGGCTAGTCGAAGTTCTCCCGAACGCCGGCGCCGGGTGCGGGCCAGGAGGGCGGGCGCACCGATCGACTGCTCGAGCGCCTCGGCGCGCGCGAAGTGCGCCTCGGCGACCTCGGCCCGCCCGCAGGTGCGCGCGAGCACGCCCAGCAGGCTGCCGATGGAGTCGAAGCAGACGAGACCTGGGTACACGAGCTGTGACTCGTAGGGCGCGAGCAGGTCGTACAGCTCCTGGGCGCGGGCCCGATCGCCGAGGTGGCCCGCGATGAGTGCCGCGGCCCAGATGATGCTGGACCAGACCTGGTTCTTGCCGATGCCGCCGAAGCTCCCCTGGGCGAGCCGGTCGAGGATCGCGGCCGCTTCGGCGTCGCGTTCGAGCTCACAGAGCGTGACGCCCCACAGCGCGGTCGAGCCGAACGTGGGGTCGTCCTCGGCGGCGACGAGCTCCACCAGCTCCGCGATCTCGCGGAGTCGCCCCTGGTCCCGGCGGATCGCGAACAGCAGCACGCCGAAGTAGAAGCCGGCATCCAGGTTGCCCGAGGCTTCGCCGAGGTGAGCCTGCAGGTCGTTGAGCTCCTCGGCCTTCTCCATGTCGCCCGCCAGCAGCGCGCGCCCGGAGAGGGTGAACACGTCCATCCACTGCGGCGTCGGCTGGCCGATCTCGCGCGCGACGGCGGTCATGCGCGACAACACCGCGTCGGCGTCTGCGATCGCACCGGCTTCGACGCAGGCGGCATAGCGGTACCAGCCCGCGAAGTACTCGAGGTACGGGTCGGCGAGCGAGCTCGCGAGGTCGAACATGTACGCGCTCGCGTCGAGTCGCTCGTCGAGCGTGCTCGGGTGCCAGGTCGCGAGACAGCGGCTGATGAGCACCTGCACGACGGTGGCGTTGTCACCGACCCGTTGCGCGACCGCGAGCGCCTCGTCGGTGAGCGCGCGCCGCCGTTCGAGGGTCTCGACGAACACCACCTCGAAGGCCAGCGTCGCGAGCAGGCACGCACGCTCGGCGCGATCGGCGGGTCCGAGCGCGGTGAGGGCGCGCTCGAGCGCGCCGACGCGTTCCTTGTCGACGACGCCGTAGTGGCTGTAGAAGCCGCGGCTGTTCGCGAGCGCGGCGTTGGCCAGCAGCTCGACGTCGCCGGCCCGCTCGGCCGCCGCGGCCGCCTCGAGCAGTGTGGTCCGGTACTCGATCTCCCCGGCGCGCTTCTCGGCCACGCCGAGCCCGTACAGCACCTGCGCGAGCGCGGCGGGGTCCCCGCCGTCTTCGAGGAGATCACGCGCCTGCTTGAACCAGCCGACGGCCTCCTCGTGCGCGAGCTGCGTCAACGCGCGCTCACCGGCGCGCCGCGCGTACTCGATCGCCTTGACCGCATCGCCCGCGCCGACCGAGTGGGCGTAGTGATACGCGAGCTCGCCGACGTGGGGATCGGGATCGACGGGGTACACCGCGGAGATCGCGTCGGCCACCCGCCGGTGGAGTCGAGCACGACGCGTAGGACGAACTTCGTCGTAGAGCGCGGAGCGGAACAGCGCGTGCGCGAACACGTAGTCCCCGACGCCGACCTCACGCACGATGCGCGCGTCGACCGCGGGATCGAGCAGCTCGGCGAGCTCGTCGGCGTCCGTCTCGGTGAGCTTCGCGAGCACGGCGAGCTGGAAGCTGCGACCGATCACCGCGGCGAGCTCGAGCACCTTGTTGGTCTCGCCGGAGAGTCGATTGAGGCGGCGCCCGATCACCTCACGCACGCCTTCGGGGATCCCGATCGACTCGACGTCTCCGACGGTGACCCACATGCCGTCGCGTTGGACGACGGCGCCGGTCTCCGCGAGGTGGCGCAGGACCTCGCCCGCGAACAGCGGGTTGCCGTCGGTCTCGGCGTAGATCGCGTGCGCCAACGCGACGCCCGCGGGCTGGAGCTCGTGACCGGCGGTCGACGTGAGGAGCGCGATGACGTCCTCGTCCTCCAACCCCGACAACGCGTAGCGCGACACCCCGGGAAGTCGGCGCAGGTCGGCGAGCGCGTCGCCGAGCGGGTGGGTGCGCTGCACGTCGGTGTCGCGATACGTGGCGACCACGAGGAGGTGAGCCGATTCGGCGGTGCCCGCGATGTGGCGGAGCAGCAGGAGCGTCGGCTTCCCCGCCCACTGGAGATCGTCGAGCACGAGGAGCAACGGTCGCTCCGCCGACGCGGCCGCGAGCCACGACGCCACTGCCTCGAACAGGCGGTACTGCTCGGTCTCGGGGTCGGACGACAGCGGCGCCGGGAGGTCGGGCACGCGGTCGCCGAGATGCGGCACCAGTCGCACGAGCTCACCGGGATGACGACCGAGGCTCCCCGCGAGCTCGGCGTCATCGGCGTGGTCGACGAAGAACGTCAGCGCCTCGACGAAGGGTTGGTACGGGATCCCGATCTCGTCGTCGCACCGTCCGTGGAGCACGAGCGTGCCGTCTCGGTACGCACGCCGCGCGACCTCGCTCGCGAGCCGGGTCTTCCCGATGCCGGGCTCGCCGGCGAGCAGCACCAGGGAGCGACGGCCGTCGACCGCGCGCTGCCACTGCTCGACCAGGCCTTCGAGCTCGACGCGGCGCCCGACGAACGGGAACCGGGTGCCCGGCTGGAGGCTCCGAGGAAAGGGGACGCCCCCGACCGTCGCGGTGCCGGTGTTCGCCCGCGGTGCCCATTCGACCCGGAAGGTGACGATCGGCTCGGGCAGGCCCTTGAGGTCGAGCGAGCCGACCGGCGTGAACGTGTGCGGCGCGCGCGACCCCGCGACGAGCCGGACGATCTCCGCGCACAGGATCTCCCCGCCGTTCGCCTTCGCGCAGAGCCGCGCCGCTTCCACGACGGGCGTGCCGAAGAGGTCGTCGTCCTCGACGCGGGCGTCGCCGAGGCTCAGGCCGCTGCGCACCGACAGGTGCTCGGGTGACGTGTGGTTGAACTCGTTGATGTCCTGCTGGATGGTGACGGCGCAGGCGAGTCCGTCGGCGGCGCCCTGGAACGCGGCCATGATCCCGTCACCGGTGGTCTTGACGACCTGGCCGCCGTGATGCTCGACCGCACCCCGCAGGGTCGACTGGTGCCGACGGTGCAGGTCGTCGGCGGCGTCGTCACCCAGGCGCGCGCGCTGCGCGGTCGAATCGACGAGGTCCGTGAACAACACTGTGTAGGTCGCGCTCGGCGTCAGCTCCACGCGCCAAGGCTACAAAAGCTGCAGCGCGAGACACCGGGTGACGGCTCGGTCGTTCGAATCAGGCGGTCGTCCGCGAGAATGGGCCGGTGGCGACCATCGAGCGGATCCGGAACCTGGCGATCGTCGCCCACATCGATCACGGCAAGACCACGCTCACCGACCGCATCCTGGAGCTCACCGGCGCCGTCGACCCTCGCGACATGCGGGCCCAGTACATGGACTCGATGGACCTGGAGCGTGAGCGGGGTATCACGATCAAGGCCCAGAACGTCCGCCTGAACTGGAACGACCACGTCCTGCACCTGATCGACACGCCCGGTCACGTCGACTTCGGGTACGAGGTGTCGCGCAGCCTCGCCGCGTGCGAGGGTGCGCTCCTGCTGGTGGACGCGTCGCAGGGCATCGAGGCGCAGACCCTCGCCAACTGCTACCTCGCGCTCGAGCACGACCTCACCATCGTCGCCGCGTTGAACAAGATCGACCTGCCGCAGGCCGAGCCCGAGCGGCGCGCCGACGAGATCGAGCGGGTGCTCGGCATCCCCGCGGACGAGATCCTGCACATCTCGGCGAAGACGGGCGAAGGAGTCCAGGCGCTGCTCGACGCCCTTGTCGCGCAGATCCCGCCGCCGACGGGCGATCCCGACGCGCCGCTCCAGGCACTGATCTTCGACTCGATCTACGACGTCTACCGCGGGGTCGTGAGCTCGGTGCGGGTCTTCAACGGCACGTTGGTCAGCGGCGCGCGCCTGCGCTACCTCCAGGCGAGCACCACCCACGACGCCGAGGAGATCGGCGTGCGGCTGCCGGTCCCGACTCCGGTCGCGAGCCTCGGGCCGGGGGAGGTCGGGTATCTCATCGCGGGCATGAAGGACGTCGGCGAGGCGCGCGTGGGTGAGACGCTCACCACGGTCGCGCATCCCGCGGAGCCGCTCGAGGGGTACCGCGAGCCGAAGCCCATGGTGTTCTGCGGCCTGTATCCGGTCGACGGCGACGAGTACGCGGAGTTGCGCGAGGCCCTCGAGAAGCTTCGATTGAACGACTCGTCGTTCACGTACGAGCCGGAGACGTCGGGCGCACTCGGCTTCGGGTTCCGGTGCGGGTTCCTCGGGCTCCTGCACATGGAGATCATCCGCGAGCGCCTGGAGCGCGAGTACGACCTCTCTCTCGTCGCCACGTCACCGAACGTCGAGTACCGCGTGGAGCTGGTCGACGGTCGCGTCGAAGTCGTCGACAACCCCTCGGCGATGCCGCCACCGAACCTGATCGGCGCGATCCAGGAGCCGTTCGTCACGGTCACGGTGCTCACACCGACCGAGTACATCGGCGCGGTCATGGAGCTGTCCCGGCAGCGACGCGGTGATCAGAAGCGCATGGACTACCTGTCCGAGGATCGCGTCGAGCTCGTGTACGACATGCCCCTCGCGGAGATCGTCATGGACTTCTTCGACCAGTTGAAGTCGCGCACGCGTGGGTACGCGAGCCTCGACTACGAGCCCGCGGGGTACCGCGTGTCGCAGTTGTCGAAGGTCGACGTGCTGCTCAACAACGTTCCCGTCGACGCCTTCTCGACGATCATGCATCGCGACAAGGCCTACGACTACGGCCGGCGCATGACCGAGAAGCTGCGGGAGCTGATCCCGCGCCAGCTGTTCGACGTGCCGATCCAGGCCGCGATCGGCGGGCGGATCATCGCGCGCGAGACGGTGAAGGCGAAGCGGAAGGACGTCATCGCCAAGTGCTATGGCGGTGACATCTCGCGCAAGCGCAAGCTGCTGGAGCGCCAGAAGGAGGGGAAGAAGCGCATGAAGCAGATCGGGCGCGTGGAGGTTCCCCAAGAGGCGTTCGTCGCGGCGTTGAAGCTCGACGAGTAATTGGTGTTCGTTGTCCTCCGCCTCGGCTGCGCCTCGGCGAGGCGGAAGGTTCTGTGCGAGTGCGAACTGAATCCGCGGGATTTGGCACGCGACGCGTTCCAAATCCCGCGCGATTGACTCGCTACTCGGGCTTCCTGGCGGTCGGCGTAGCGTTCCGGCGTGATCGCTGACGAGGGTTTCGGGGCGCGGATCGTTTCGCTCGACGAGTTCGCCGAGCTTCGGCCGGGACTCGGGCGCGTCGTGGTGACGAGCGGTGGGTACGACCCGATCCACCCTGGGCACATCAGTTGCATTCTCGACAGACGCGCAGTACGGCGATGTCTTGGTCGTCGTGGTGAACGGCGATGCGTTCTTGCGTGCGAAGAAGGGGAAGGCGTTTCAAGATCTGCGGACTCGGTGCCTCATCGTGAGCGCGCTGCGCGGTGTCGACTTCGTCGTGCCGTTCGAAGCAGAAGGCGACCAGACGGTGAGTGCTGCGCTCGAGATGATCCGACCCGACGTGTTCACGAAGGGTGGAGATCGCGTCGACGCCAGGACGATCCCGGAGTGGGAGGTGTGCGAGCGAATCGGCGCGCGGGTGGTGACCGGTGTCGGTCTGCCCAAGGAATGGTCGAGCAGCGACTTGCTCCAGAGTTGGAGTGACGAGCGGTGAGCGAGCGGTTCGTGACGTCGGCGGATGGGATCGAGTTGTACGTCCGCGAGTACGGAGTCGGGTCCAGTGCGGTGCCGGTGGTGTGTGTGGCGGGGTTGACGAGGAACTCGCGGGACTTCGAGCGGGTGGCGCCGGAGCTGGCCGGGGATCGGCAGGTGCTGGCGCTCGACCTGCGAGGGCGGGGGCGATCCCAGTACGACGCGAGTGGTGCGTCGTACTGGGTCGACGTGTACGCGTCGGACGTCCTCACGGTGATGGACGCGTTCGGCATGGCACGCGCGTGTCTGGTGGGGGAGTCGCTCGGGGGGATGGTGTCGATGCGGGTCGCGACGATCGCAGGGGCGCGGGTCGCGGGTGTGGTGCTGAACGACATCGGGCCGGATCTCGACCCGGCGGGCGTGGCGAGGATCTTCAGCTACGCGGGGAAGCTGCCGCCGGTCGTCACGTGGGACGACGCGGTCGCGCAGTGCCGGCTGATGAGCGAGGCCGCGGCGCCGGGGCTGAGCGACGAGCAGTGGCTCGAGATCGCGCGGCAGCGGTTCCGGCAAGACCACGACGGCACGGTCGTCATCGACTACGACGCGGGCATCGCCACCGCGTCGGTGCCGGTGCAGAGCGCGGCGGACCGATGGGACGACTTCGCGTCACTGCGCGACACCCCGACGTTGTCCATCCGCGGCGCGACGTCCGACGTGCTCGCGCGCGAGACGGTGGCGGAGATGCGCGCGCGGAAGCCCGACCTGCAGGTGGCCGAGATCGCGGGGCGGGGGCACTGCCCGATCCCGCACGAGCCGGAGTGCCTGGCCGCGATCACGCAGTTCGTGGCGTCACTCCCGGGCTGACTGCGTCAGTCGAAGCTCCAGTACGCCTTCATCGACCTGATCTTGCCGTCGTCGTCGAAGGTCATGACGTCGATCGGCTCCACGATGGAATTGCCGTCGACGATGATCTTGAAGTGGAACGACGCGCGGTTGCCGACCACCTGGACCTTGCCGATCATCTCGGCGGTCATGCCTTCGCCGGCAACGCTCTTGTAGAACGCGTGGATCGCGTCGATGCCCACGTGCGGGTCGGAGCCCACCGGGTCTTCGACGATTGCGTCGTCGGCGTAGAGCGAGGCGGTCTTCTCGTAGTCGCCGGCCGCGACGGCGGCGATGTACGTGACGCAGGCGTTCCGGATCTCTTCTGTGGTGGCCATGGCGCCGAGGTCTAGCAGCTTCCGGTGGGGCGCGACAATGGCCGGGTGACCCCCGCGTTCGGCGTGTACGTGCACATCCCGTTCTGCTCGACGCGCTGCGACTACTGCGACTTCGCGACCTGGACCGACCGTGAGCATCTGATCGACGACTACGTCGACGCGTGCGTGCGCGACATCCGGCGTCAGGAGCTGCCGCCGGCGACGAGTGTCTTCTTCGGCGGTGGCACGCCGTCGCTGCTCCCTGCGCCCAGGCTGCGCGCGCATCCTCGACGCCCTTGCCCGGGTCGACGGCGCCGAAGTCACGGTGGAGTGCAACCCCGACTCGGTCGACGTCGCCAAGCTGCGGGAGTACCGCCAGGCCGGTGTCGACCGGGTGTCGTTCGGGGTGCAGTCGATGCGCACGCATGTGCTCGCGTTGCTCGGACGCACCCACGATCCGGCGAACGTCGAGCGTGCGGTCGACGGCGCGCGCCTTGCCGGCATCGATCGGATCAACCTCGACCTCATCTACGGCACGCCCGGTGAGAGCGTCGCCGACTGGGAGGCCACCCTCGAAGCCGCGTTGGCGCTCGAGCCCGAGCACGTCAGCGCATACGCGTTGACGGTGGAGGCCGGCACGCCGCTCGGGAAGGCGGTCGCGGCGGGGGAGCGCCCGGCGCCCGACGATGACGACCAGGCGCGTAAGTACGAGCTCGCCGACGACCGGCTCGCGGCCGGCGGGCTCCCGTGGTACGAGGTCTCCAACTGGGCGCGGGCCGGCGGCGAGTGCCGCCACAACCTCCTCTACTGGGCCCAGGGTGACTACGCCGCGGTCGGGTGCGCCGCCCACGGGCACCGCTCGGGCCGCCGCTGGTGGAACGTGCGCACGCCCGATCGCTACATCGCCGCGGTCGCCGCAGGGGAGCCCACGGAGGCCGCCGACGAGGTCCTCGACGCCGCGACCCGAGCCGGCGAGTGGGTCACGCTGGCGATCCGCACCCGCGCGGGGATCAAGCTCGACGCCTTCCCGGTCGATTCTCCGGAGATGTCGCGAACAGTGGCCGATCTCGACGATGCCGGGCTCGTGGATGCACACGCCGGCCGTGTCGTCCTGACGCGCCGCGGCCGACTCCTGGCCAACGACGTGACCGCGCAGCTCCTGCTGGCGCTCGAGCAGCCGGTCGCACCTGCTGGCACTCGGTAGAATCGAGTGCCAATGGATCTCGACGAGCGCAAAGCGGCGATCTTGAAGGCAGTCGTGGAGGAGCACATCCACACGGCCCAGCCGGTCGGCTCACAGACCATCGCGCGCTCCGGCGGGTTGCAGGTGTCCAGCGCGACCGTCCGCAACGAGATGACGATCCTCGAACGCGAGGGCTATCTCGTGCAGCCCCACACGTCGGCGGGCCGGATCCCGACCGACCGCGGGTACCGCTTCTTCGTCGACCACCTCACGCAGCAGTCCGCGCTCGCGCCCGCGCAACGTCGTGCGGTGTCCGACTTCTTCGCGGTCTTCACGTCGGCGCACCGTGTGCTCGAAGACCTTCTGAACGAGACCAGTCAGCTGCTCGCACGCGTCAGCACGCACACCGCGGTCGTGGTGGGGCCGCAGCCCGACACGGCGACGGTGCGCAGCGTGCAGCTGGTGTTGCTCCAGCCCGCGGTGGTGCTCGTGCTCGCGATCCTGTCGAACGGCAGCGTCGAGAAGTGCGTGCTGCACCTCGCCGACAACATCACCGACGAGGCGATTGCGCGCGCGGCCGCGGTGCTCGACGCCCAGCTGGTCGGGTCCCGGTGGGGTCTGCTCCCCGAGCTCGGCGCCAGCGATGGCACCGGTGCGGTCGACGCACTGGCGCGCGACGCTCGCGACGCGCTCGCGTCGCGCGGCGAGCACGAGAGCGGGGAGCCGCTCTACATCGGTGGCGCGAGCCGCCTCGCCGCCGAGCAGGAGGCGTTCCCGAAGCCCACGAGCGCCGCGCAGCTGCTCGAGCTCCTCGAGCACCAGGTCGAGGTCGTCTCACTGGTGCGCGACCTGCTCGATCAGGGCGCCACGGTGTCGATCGGCTCCGAGAACCCGCGCGACGAGCTGCGCGACTGCTCGATCGTGGTCGCGCCGTACCGTGTCGAAGGCGAGGTCATCGGCACCGTCGGCGTGCTCGGGCCCACGCGCATGGACTACCGGCAGGCACTGGCCGCGGTGGAAGCGATCTCCGACCAGCTGGGCAGGGTCCTGTCGTGACCGACCACTACGAGGTCCTCGGGATCGCACGTACCGCGACCGACGACGAGATCAAGCGCGCGTATCGCGCCCAGGCCCGGCGTTACCACCCCGACAACAACGCCGGCGATCCCGCGGCGGAGGCGCAGTTCAAGGAAGTGAGCGTCGCCTACGAGACGCTGCGCGATCCCGAGCGCCGCCGTCGCTACGACGTCTTCGGCGAAGACGGCACGCGCGCGTCGAGCTCGCAGGCACCCGGTGACCAGTTCGGCTTCGGTGACATCTTCGACGCCTTCTTCGGCGGCGATCCGAACGGGTTCGGGCGGCAGGCCGGGCCGCCGCGCGCGCCCGACGCCGAGGCGGTCGTCAACCTCGATCTCCCGCAGGCCGCGTTCGGCACGACCGCGTCGGTGGAGGTTCGCCTGCCGGTCAGCTGCTCGCGCTGCGAGGGCTCCGGCTGCGAGCCGGGCACGCACCCGGCACGTTGCGACGTCTGCGGCGGCACCGGTGAAGTGCGCGAAGTCCGGCGCTCGATCCTCGGTCAGATCATGACCGCGTCGCCGTGCGTCGCGTGCAGCGCGACCGGAAGCCGGATCCCCACTCCGTGCCGCGAATGCCGCGGCGACGGCCGCGTGCGCGCGTCGCGCACCATCGACGTCGAAGTTCCTGCCGGTGTCGACGACGGTCAACGCCTCCGCCTCGCCGGCCGCGGGCCCGCGGCGCCGCGCGGCGGCATCCCCGGCGACCTCTACGTCACCGTGCGCGTCGCCGACGACGACCGCTTCGAACGCCAGGGCGAAGACCTCGTCCACACGCGTCGCATCGCGTTCACGCAGGCTGCCCTCGGCGCGCGACTCGACATCGACACGCTCGAAGGCCCCGAAGAGCTGATCGTCCCGCCGGGCACGCAGTCCGGGCACGTGTTCAAGCTCAAGGGCCGTGGTGTGCCCGCGCTGCGGGGCCGCGGCCGCGGCGATCTGCTGGTGCGCGTCGAGGTCGAGGTGCCCGGTCGCCTGTCGGCCGAGGAGGACGAGCTGCTGCGGACGCTGGCGTCGCTGCGGGGCGAAGAGGTCGCGGCGCACGACAAGGGCGTGTTCTCGCGCCTCAAGTCCGCGTTCCAGTAAGGCCGGGATCGTGATCGGGCCGCCCGCCGGTCCTGCCGGCGCCTTCGGTCCTGCACGTGAAGGCGCGGTCGCGCACACCTACACCGATCGCCTCGACGACGCGATTCGCATCGAGGGCGACGAGGGCCACCATCTGCAGCGGGTTCGACGACTGGAGCCGGGCGAGCGGGTGACCGCCGCCGACGGGTACGGCCGTTGGCGGAGCTACGTGATCGTCACTGCGCGCGACGGTGTCCTCGATCTGCGCGCGACGTCGGCGTTCGAGCACGAGGCCTTCCTCGATCCGGGGCTCACGGTGGCGCCGTCGCTCACCAAGGGCGACCGCCCCGAGCTCGTCGTGCAGAAGCTCACCGAGCTCGGCGTCGACCGCATCGTCGTCGTGGAGGCTGCGCGCTCGGTCGTGCACTGGGACGACAACCGGGCCGCGGTGGCGATGCAGAGACTCGCCCGCGTCGCACGGGAAGCCGGCGCGCAGTCACGGCGCGCCCGCCTGCCGGTGCTCGAGGGCCCGGTCGCGCCGGCCGACATCGCCGACCATCCCGGCCTCGTGGTCGCCGACCCGGCCGGAGTGGTCGCCGACGCCCTCGCGCGGCCGCCCGCGAGAGCGGGATCGCGCGCCGAGTGGCTGGTCGCGGTCGGTCCCGAGGGAGGGTTCACCGACACCGAGCTGGATCGCTTCGCCGACGCGCCCCGCCTGGCCGTGGGACCGTTCGTGCTCCGCGCCGAGACGGCGGCGATCGCGGCGGCCGCCGCGCTGGCCGGCCGGAGGGCCCGAGGGGTCCCCGAGGCGCGCTCGAAGTAGCGGTATCGTCACGTACAGTGGCGAACGCAGAGAGTAGTCAAAGCGGCCGCAAGCTGATACTCTGCGCGCGGGCAGGGTCTTGCGCCGGGGCTGGGAGACCAATGGACAGTGAGTACGTCGGGGATCGCTTACGGGCGATTCGCCGCCAAAAGGGACTGTCGCTCCACGACGTGGAAGCGCGGTCGAAGCAGGAGTTCAAGGCGTCCGTGCTCGGCGCCTACGAGCGGGGTGAGCGGGCGATCTCGGTCTCACGCCTCATCCGCCTGGCCGAGCTGTACCGGGTGCCCGCCGACCAGCTCCTCCCGAGGGGCGCCCACGACGTCGACGTCGAGATCGACCTCACCGCCAACGAGGGGACGGTCGAAGGCTTCACGATCGATCTCGTGCGGCTGCACGAGATCGACGACGCCGACGCGGCGGTGATCGCCCGCTACGCGGCCACGATCCAGCTGCAGCGCCAGGACTTCAACGGTCAGATGCTCACCATCCGCCACGACGATCTCCGGGTCCTCGCCGCGGTGATGGGCCGCAGCCCCGACGACCTCGGCACGCGGCTCGATCAGCTCGGCCTCCGGGCCAACGGCGGCTGACTGGCAGTCCCCCCGCGCCCCAGTTCCATCATTCCGGCGCGCCATCGCCGCGGCTACTCTCACCTCGACGTGCCAATACCGTCGCCGACCCAAGTCAAGATCCTCGTCCCGGGCAACCACCTCATGGTCGGCCTGCTCGGCCAGCGCGACGAGTTGCTCCGGCTGGTGGAAGCCGCGTTCCCCGTCACGATCCACGTGCGCGGCAACGAGATCACCGTCACCGGCGACGAGAGAGAGGTCGAGCGCGTCGGCCGGCTCTTCGGCGAGCTGGTCGCGCTGCTCGAATCCGGGCACACGCTCGACCGTGAGGGCGTCGGCCGCAGCATCGACATGCTGAAGGCCGACCAGCGCCCGAGTGAGGTGCTGAGCACCGAGGTCCTGCGCGGCCGGAAGTCGGTGCATCCCAAGACCGCGGGTCAGAAGCGCTACGTCGACGCGGTGCGCACCCACACGGTCACCTTCGGGATCGGGCCGGCGGGAACGGGCAAGAGCTACCTCGCGGTCGCGCTCGCCGTGCAGGCACTGCAGGCGAAGGAGATCAACCGGATCATCCTCACGCGGCCCGCGGTCGAAGCGGGGGAGCGCCTCGGCTTCCTGCCCGGCGACATCCTCGCCAAGGTCGATCCCTACCTCCGCCCGCTCTACGACGCGCTCTACGACATGCTCGATCCCGAGGTCGTGTCGCGGCTCATGGAGCGCGGCACCATCGAAGTGGCGCCGCTCGCGTTCATGCGCGGGCGCACGCTGAACGACTCGTTCATCATCCTCGACGAAGCGCAGAACACCACGCCCGAGCAGATGAAGATGTTCCTCACCCGGCTCGGCTTCGGGTCGAAGATCGTCGTGACCGGTGACGTCACCCAGATCGACCTCCCCGAGGGACGCGGCCGCTCGGGCCTCTTGGCGGTCCGCGGCATCCTCGACGGTGTCGAGGACCTCGCGTTCGTCGAGCTCGACGCGCACGACGTCGTGCGCCACAAGATCGTCCAGGACATCGTGAACGCCTACGAGAAGAACGAAGCGCGGGCGCGAGCGCCCGCGAGCCGGGTGTCCCGGCTCGCGGCGAGTGAGCCAGGCGACATGGCGGTGTTCTGCTCGGATGAGCAGTCGGCGATACCGATCGATCTCGAACGGTGGTCTCGCCTGGCGCGCCTCGTGCTCGACGACGAGCGCGCGCCGACCGACGCCGAGGTGTCGCTGCTCTTCGTCGACGAGACCTCGATCGCCGACCTCAACGGGCGCTTCCTCGGTGAGGACGGCCCCACCGACGTGCTCGCGTTCCCGATCGACGACGACCACATCCCCTCCGGGCGCCGGCCAGACGCTGGTGGACGCGGGCCGGGTTCGTCGAGCGATCCGGTCGACCCGCCCGTCGTGCTCGGCGACGTCGTGCTGTGCCCTGAGATCGCCAGCCGGCAGGCCACCGAGCACAGCTGGACTCTCGACGACGAGCTCGCGCTGCTCGTGGTGCACGGGCTGCTCCATCTCCTCCGCTACGACCATGCCGAAGAGCAGGAGACCGCGCGCATGCAACAGCGCGAGCGCGAGCTGCTCGAGCGTTTCCGCGAGCTCGACGAGTGAGCGAGCGGCGATGAACAGGATCGGGTGAGACCCGCGTGAGCGGAGCCGACTGGGGCATCCTCCTCGTCGTCATCGTGCTGTTCGTGTTCTCGATCGGCCTGGCGCTGTCGGAGACGGCGTTCACGCGCATGAGCCGCATCCGGGCGCTCGGGCTCGCGGAAGAGGGTCGGAAGCACGCGGCCAAGCTCGCTCGCATGCTCGAGCATCCCGAGCGCACGCTCAACGTCGTGCTGCTGCTCGTGCTCGTGTGCCAGCTGACCTCGGCCACGTTGATCGGTGTGCTCCTCGAGGGGAGCGCGGGCGCGCTCGGCGTCGTCATCGGGATCGTCCTGCAGATCGTGCTGTTCTTCGCGGTCGGCGAGGTCGCGCCGAAGACCTTCGCGATCCAGCACACCGAGCGCGCCGCGCTGATGGTCGCGCCGGGCCTGTGGTTCCTCACGAACTTCCCGCCGCTGCGGTGGTTGTCGCGCGGCCTGATCGGCATCGCCAACGTCGCGCTTCCGGGGAAGGGCCTGAAGGAAGGCCCGTTCGTCACCGAGGAGGAGATCCGGACGATGGCCGACGTCGCAGCCTCCGAAGACGTCATCGAGAGCGAAGAGCGGCAGCTCATCCACTCGATCTTCGAGTTCGGCGACACCGTGGTGCGTGAAGTGATGCTCCCGCGCCCCGACATGGTCGTCGTCGACGCCGACGCCACCATCGAGTCGGCGATCGCGACCGCCATCGACGTCGGCTTCTCGCGACTGCCCGCGTGCGAGGGCTCGTCCGACAACATCGTCGGCCTCGTGTACCTCAAGGACCTCGTCGCCCGAGCACACGCGGGCGAAGGCGAATCGACGGTGCGCTCCGTGCTCCGCGAGGCGGTGTTCGTGCCCGAGCAGAAGCGCGTCGCCGAGCTGTTGCGCGAGATGCAGAGCCAGCAGTTCCACATGGCCATCGTCATCGACGAGTACGGGGACACCGCGGGGCTCGTGACGATGGAAGACCTGCTCGAGGAGATCGTGGGCGAGATCGCCGACGAGTACGACGTCGAGATGCCCGCGCTCGAGCACCTCCCCGACGGCTCGCTCCGCGTCCCCGGGCGCACGCCGATCGACGAAGTGAGCGAAGCGCTCGGGGTGGAGCTGCCCGACACAGAGTGGGACACCGTCGCGGGCCTGGTCTTCAACCTCCTGGGCCACGTGCCCGAGGAGGGAGAATCGGTCGTGTTCCAGGGGCTGGACCTGCGCACCGAGCAGGTCGACGGCCGGCGCATCGCGTCGGTGCTGATCCGTGCGCGTCGACGGAGCAGCCACCGAGCCCGGGCGCGACGCCGTCCGCGACGCGTCCACATCGTGACGTTCCGCTCCGGGTTCGTCTCGCTCGTCGGGCGCCCCAACGTCGGGAAGTCGACCCTCGTCAACCGCGTCGTCGGCGCCAAGGTCGCGATCGTGTCGTCGCGTCCGCAGACCACGCGCACGCAGATCCGGGGTGTCCGGACCACTCCCGACACGCAGATCGTGCTGCTCGACACGCCGGGCATCCACAAGCCGCGCACGATGCTCGGCGAGCGCACCAACGAGCGCGCGCGGTCGACGCTGCGCGAAGTCGACGTCGTGTGCATGCTGGTCGACGCGACGGCGCCGATCGGACGCGGCGACCAGTTCGTCGCCGATCTGGTGCAGGCGGTGCCGACGCCCAAGATCCTGGTGGTGAGCAAGACCGACATCGCCGCGCACGCGGACATCGCGGAGCACCTTGCGGTCGCGACCGCGAAGCTCGGCGAGTTCGACGCCTACGTGCCGCTGTCGGGTCTCACCGGCCAGGGCGTGGATGCCCTCGTCGGAGAGATCGAGGCGCGTCTCCCGGAGGGTCCCGTCTACTACCCGAACGGCGAGGTCACCGACCAGCCGGAGACGTTCCTCGCCGCAGAGCTGCTCCGCGAGAAGTTGTTGCTCATCGCGCGCGACGAGCTCCCGCATTCGATCGCGGTGGTCGTCGAGGAGATCGAGCCCGGGGACGGCGAGGAGGCCGGCGCCGGCGAGCCGAAGGACGGGAGGGCCAAGGACGAGATCGTGCGCCTGCGGGCGCTGATCCTCGTGGAGCGCGACTCGCAGAAGGGGATCGTGATCGGCAAGGGCGGCGCCGTGCTCAAGGAAGCCGGGACCAGGGCGAGGGAGGAGCTCGAGGCGCTCCTCGGCACCCGCGTCTACCTCCAGACCCAGGTCAAGGTCGAACGGGACTGGCAGCGCCGCGCGCACTCCCTCGACCGACTCGGATTCTGAATTTCGAAATCTGCGCGACAAGTTGCTGACGCGGAAGCTGCCCCATGTAGAGTGCCGCGCACCGGGACCGCCTCTCAAAAATCGGGAAGGGACATGACGCTACGCAGCGCCCGAGGTCGACGTATCGCCCTCGCCGTCGCAGTGCTCGTGCTCGTTCCCGCCGTGCTTGCCGGCTGCAGCGAAGAAGCCAAGAACAACCGGCAGAATTCGCTGCGAGCCGAAGGGCCCCGCCGCCCAGACGATCGACAACCTCTTCAAGCCGGTCGCGGTCATCGCGATCCTCGTCGGGATCTTCATCATCGTGGCCACGGTCTTCGTGGCCATCAAGTTCCGGCGTCGACCCGGGAACGAGAACCCGAAGCAGGTGCACGGCAACACCCGGCTCGAGATCGGCTGGACGATCGTCCCCGCGCTGATCCTCGCGATCATCGCCGTGCCGAGCGTGGCCGCGATCTTCAAGCTCGCGGAGAACCCCGGGCCCAAGGCGCTGCAGGTCACGGTGGTCGGCAAGCAGTGGTGGTGGGAGTTCCACTATCCCGACGCCAAGGTCGTCACCGCCGACGAGCTCGTCATCCCCGCCGGGCGCCCAGTCTTCGTCCACCTCACGGCGTGCGCCACGACGATCCCCGGCAGCTGCAACGTCATCCACAGCTTCTGGGTGCCGGAGCTCGCGGGCAAGAAGGACGTCGTGCCCGGGAACGACAACACCACGACGATCGAAGCCGACAAACCGGGCACGTTCCTGGGGCAGTGCGCGGAGTACTGCGGGCTCTCACACGCGAACATGCGCTTCCGGGTGATCGCGAAGAGCGCCGACGACTTCGAGCAATGGCTGACGGAGCAGCAACAGGGCCCCGCGCAACCGGTCACCGAGGACCAGGACGGCAAACAGGTCCCGGCCGGTGAGGCCCAGGACCTCATGGTCAACACGTTCGGGTGCGCGGGCTGCCACACGCTCGACGACTCCTCGAAGCCGAGCTACGGCCCCAACCTCACGCACCTCGCCAGCCGCACGGTCTTCGCCAGCGGGGCCTACAAGCTCAACCACACGAACCTCGTCAACTGGTTGCTGAACGCGCCCGGGATGATCCCGATGCAGTCGCAGGACTGCCGCCTGCCGCCGTCGCCCACGGTCACGTGCGTGGGCATGCCGTCGTTCACCGAGAACACGCCGAAGGGTCAACCGGTCATGACCAAGGCCCAGGCCGAGACGATCGCCGACTTCCTGCTGGGGCAGACATGAGCCGCGTGAGCAGGTCAGGAGTGCGCCGATGACGACCACTGCCGAAGTCATCCCGGATTACGCGCCGTTGGCGCCCCCGGTGCCGCTGCGAAGGCCGAAGTCCACGACCGGCTTCTGGAGCTGGTTCACCACCGTCGATCACAAGAAGATCGGCATGCTCTACATCGGCACCGCGCTCGGCTTCTTCGTGATCGCCGGGATCGAGGCGCTGCTGATCCGCATGCAGCTGGCGCAGCCCAACGGCACGCTGCTCACCGCCGCGCAGTACAACACCATGTTCACGATGCACGGCACCACGATGGTGTTCCTCGTGGGCATGCCGATGGCGGTCGGCTTCGCCAACTACCTGGTGCCTTTGCAGATCGGCGCGCGCGATGTCGCGTTCCCGCGCCTCAACATGTTCGGGTACTGGGTCGTCCTCGCCGGTGGCCTGTTCATCTACTCCGGCTTCTTCCTCGGCGGCGCGCCCAACGGCGGTTGGTTCGGGTACGCGCCGCTCAACAGCACGCCGCTCGTCGGTGGCGCGCTCCCCGGGCACGGGCCCGACTTCTGGACCGTCGGCGTCGTCATGCTCGGCATCGGGTCGACGACGTCCGCGATCAACTTCATCGTCACCATCCTCAACATGCGCGCGCCGGGCATGACGCTCATGCGTATGCCGGTGTTCACGTGGATGATGCTGGTGGTCGCGTTCCTCACCGTGTTCGCGATGCCGATCATCACCGCGGCGATGATCATGGTGTTCTTCGACCGCAACTTCGACACGAACTTCTTCCTCGCGTCGAACGGCGGTGATCCGCTGCTCTACCAGCACCTGTTCTGGCTGTTCGGGCATCCGGAGGTCTACATCCTGATCTTGCCCGGCATGGGCATCGTCTCGGAGACGCTGCCGGTGTTCTCCCGGAAGCCACTGTTCGGCTACTCAGTGGTGATCTTCTCGGGTATCGCGATCGGGTTCCTCGGTTGGGGGGTGTGGGCGCATCACATGTTCGCCACCGGCCTCGGGCCGGTCGCGATCTCCGCCTTCGGCCTCTCCACCATGCTCATCGCGATCCCGACCGGCGTGAAGATCTTCAACTGGCTGGGCACCGTGTACGGCGGTGCGGTGAGACTCACGACGTCGATGCTCTTCTCATTGGGCTTCATCGCGATGTTCACGATCGGCGGGCTCTCGGGTGTGCTCCACTCGATCGTCGTCGCCGACACGCAGCAGACCGACACCTATTTCGTCGTCGCGCACTTCCACTACGTGCTGTTCGGCGGCCTGATCTTCGGCCTGTTCTCCGGCTTCTACTTCTGGTGGCCGAAGGCGTTCGGCCGCCTGCTGGACGAGCGGATGGGCAAGGTCAACTTCTGGTTGATGCTGATCGGCTTCAACCTCACGTTCTTCCCCATGCACATCGTCGGCCTCATCGGCATGCCGCGGCGCACGTACCGCTACCAGCCGGGGATGGGCTGGACCGCCCTGAACCTCATGGAGACGATCGGGTCGTTCATCATCGCGTTGTCGGTGCTGCTGTTCCTCGTGAACGTGATCTACACCCAGCGCAAGCCGCGGCTCCCGCACGCCGACGTCGACGACCCGTGGGACGGCCGGTCGCTCGAGTGGTCGATCCCGTCGCCGCCACCCGAGTACAACTTCGCCGAGATCCCCCACGTCGAAGCGCGTGACGACTGGTGGCACCGCAAGTACACCGAGGACTCCGAAGGCCGGTTGGTGCGGCTCCCGTCCGGCGGGGCCGACGACGATCCCGACGAGTCGGGCGGCGAGCTGGTCGCGGCGGGCTCGGGCACGGGTACCGGCACCGCGGTCGCCACCACGACCGCCACGGTCGTGGCCACTCGTGACGACCACGGCGACACCGGCCTCGGCATCCACATGCCCTCGCCCTCCTTCTACCCGCTCGTCATCGCGGCCGGGCTGCCGTTCCTGGGCTACGCCGCGGTGTTCCTCAACCCGTGGCTTGCGATCCCGGGGCTGCTGCTCGTCCTGTTCGGCGTGTACGCGTGGGGCCTCGAGCCCGGGACCGAGTAGGCGAGGCATGGCGACCACCGAGCAGATCCCCGGCGACATCCCGAGCGACGAAGTGACCGACGACGCGCCCGGCGCGCTGGGTGCGGGCGCGCCCGCGGAGATCGTCCCCGCGGGCACGGGTCACGACGACGGCGACCAGCACACCGGGCTCGTCAACCCCAAGCTCGGGATGTGGCTCTTCCTGTCGTCCGACTGCCTGTTCTTCGGCGCGTTCATCGCCACCTTCCTCCTCTACCGCGACCGCGGTGGGCAGAAGGGGCCGACGCCCAAGGAGATCTTCGACATCCCCTTCACGTCGGCGACGTCGTTCATCCTCCTGATGAGCAGCCTCACCATGGTGCTCGCGCTCGCGGCGATCCAGCGCGGCGACCACCGCCGGTTCCGCATCTGGGTGCTCGCCACCGGCCTGTTCGGCGCCACCTTCATCGCCGGCCAGATCTTCGAGTTCACGCAGTTCACCCGGGAAGGCCTCAACCTCGACACCAGCGTGTTCGGGTCGAGCTTCTACGTGCTCACCGGCCTCCACGGTGCCCACGTGACCGTCGGCATCGTCTGGCTCCTGTCACTGTGGGGCCTGTCGGTGCAGGGCCGGCTCCCGAAGGAGCACGCCGAGCGCGTCGAGGTCGCGGGCCTCTACTGGCACTTCGTCGACGTGGTCTGGATCGTGATCTTCACCGTCATCTACCTGATCCCGAAGTAGGTCGCCAGATGACTGACACCACCGAGGTCGAACCGAAGCACGAGAGCATGCTCGAGCGCGTCGAGGATCACCTCCCGGCGCGCGATCGGCACGCGGCACCGGGGTTGCTGCCCGGTGAGGTGTCGAAGCACCCCACGCCCGTGCAGTACGTCACCATCGCGGTGATTCTCGTGGTCATCACCGGGGTCGAGATCGCCACCTCCTACCTCGAGGGCGACATCCCCAACGGGCTCATCACCGTGTTGCTCCTCGGCATGGCGGCGGTGAAGTTCTTCCTCGTCGCGTCGTGGTACATGCACCTCCGCACTGACAAGCCCGTGTTCCGCCGGTTCTTCGTCCTCGGGACGATCGCAGCTGTCGGCCTCTACTTCGTCGTGCTGCTGTCCCTCCACGCGTTCCTGAAGATCTGACGACGGCCCATGCCGCTCGCGGTCGCCTTCCCGAAGTGGACGCCCCACCCCGACGTCTGGTTGATCGTCGGGTTGCTGGCCGCCGGGTACGCCATCGCCATCGTCCGCCTCGGCCCGCGGCTCGCGCCCGGCGGGAAGGTGGTCACGCGGTTCCAGGTCACCTGTTGGTCACTCGGCGTGTTCGCAACGTGGATAGCGTCCGACTGGCCGATCCACGACATCGCCGAGCGTTACAACTACAGCATCCACATGGTGCAGCACCTCACGTTCGCGATGGTGGCGACGCCGCTGCTCCTGCTCGGTACTCCCGCGTGGCTGTTGCGATGGTTGCTGAGCCCGCCGCGCCTGCTGCACGCGGTGCGCACGCTCGCGCGGTTCGTCCCCGCGTTGCTCGTGTTCAACCTCGTGCTCGTGTTCACGCACTGGCCGTTCATGGTGAACGCGAGCCTGCACTCGGGCCTGGTGCACTTCGCGTTGCACGCACTGCTGTTCGTGTCGTCGCTCATCGTGTGGCTGCCGATCGTGAGCCCGCTCCCCGAGATTCCGCGTCTCGCGCCGATCATGCAGATCCTCTACCTGTTCGCATGGTCGGTCGTGCCGACCGTTCCTGCGTCGTTCCTCACCTTCGGTTCGACGCCGCTCTACAAGTACTACGAGACGGTGCCGCACCTGTTCGGCATGACGACGCTCGACGATCAGCAGATCGCGGGGCTGATCATGAAGATCGGTGCCGGACTCCTACTGTGGATGATCATCGCCGTAGTGTTCTTCCGCTGGGCATCCGAAGAGGAGAAGTCGAACACGCCTCGCCGTGGGCTCGACGAGCTCGACCGTGAGCTGACGCAGATGGGCTTGAGGAGATGACCGACACCACCACCGAAGACGCGGTCACCGACGACGTCACCACCGAGGTCGAGCCGGCCGTCGACGCGACGCCCGACGTCGCGGCGGAGGCGCAGAAGGCGGCGAAGGCCCGCAACCGTGAGGCGCTCGAGACCCGGCTGCTGATCCCGCTGCTGCTGCCGGTCCTCGCGATGCATCGCGGTCGCGCTGTGGGCGTTGAACGTCTCTCGGGTGTTCCTCGCCGGCGATTCCACCTCGGCGCTCGTGATCGCGTCGATCCTCACGGTGGCGATCCTGTGCGGCGGCGCGCTGATCTCGGCCACGCCCAAGGCGCGTACCTCGTCGCTCGCGATGGTGACGACCCTGGTGCTGGTGATCGTGGTGTCGGCCGGGCTTCTCGCCCTCGGGCCCAGCCTCGACACCGGTCAGAAGGCCGGTTCCACCCAGCTCGCGCAGCCCACCGGACCGGCCACGTCCACCGTCGACGTCGAGGCGCTGGCATCGATCAAGTACAACTCCGACACCTACAACGGCGACCGCGGGCGTCGTGCAGTTCAACTTCGTCGGGCGCGGTCGGTCACACCATGCAGTTCCGCACGCTCGACTACAAGGGCTTCCCGCTCGGCACCATCTCGGGCACCGCCAAGACGGGCAAGGTCGAGCTGAAGGCGGGCAAGTACGAGATCTACTGCACGGTCGACGGCCACGCGCAGCAGGGCATGGTGGCGACGATCATCGTCGCCGACGTCACCCCCGCCGTCGACATGATCTCGCGACGTTCTGGCCGCGCCTTCGCGGGCGTGGCGGCACTGGTGATGCTCCTCGCGAGCTGCGGCGGAGGTGGCGGCGGGAGTGACGCCGGCTACAAGGAGCCGAAGGGCCCGTCGATCGCCACGCTCACCGTGAACGCGGGCAACTTCTACTACAAGCCCGACGCGCTCGACGCGTCGGCCGGCATCAACACCATCAAGCTCGTCGGCGACGGTGGGCTGCACACGCTGGTGTTCGACAACGGCAAGGTTCCCGGCTTCCTGCTCGAAGTGGCGGGGAGCGGGGACTCGGCCGAGAAGAAGGTCGACCTCAAGCCCGGCAAGTACGTCTTCTACTGCGACATCCCCACGCACCGTCAGCAGGGGATGGAAGGAACGATCACCGTCAAGTAGGCGTCACGTGCGTCACGACGCGGAGCGCGGCGCGTGCTGCGGTGAGCGTGGCAGGGAGCGGTCCGACCCGTTCGCCGCTCGCCCACAGCTCGAGTGGCTCCCCGGGGTCGACCGACTCGATGCGCACCTGCGCGCCGCGCCGCATGGTCACCTGCGGGTTGCGCACGTGGCCACCGCGGTACACCGACGGGAAGGTGCGCAGGAACTCGGCGCGTGACACGTCGCCGACCACGCACACGTCGAGGAGGCCGTCGTCGATCGCCGCGTCGGGCGCGATCATCATGCCGCTCGCGTAGGTGCGCGTGTTCGCCACCGCGACCAGCCATGCCGACATCACGCGCGCGTGGCCGTCGATGGTCACGCACACGCGCGTCGGCCGGTAGGTACGCAGGGTCCGCAGCACCGCGAGCACGTAGAGCGAGTTGCCGCTCGCCCACGCGACGGTGTTGGCCCAGCGGTTGGCCTCCGCGTCGAAGCCCGCGTTCGCCACGGTGGTGAACCACGTGCTCGTGCCGTCGGCGACGTCGGCACGTCCGAGATCGACCGGTGTGATCGCGCCGCGTTGGACGACCGCGACCGCGGCGGCGACGTCGTCGCGGGGGATCCCGAGGTGGCGGGCGAAGTCGTTCCCCGATCCGGTCGGCACGATCGCGAGCACCCCCTGTGCATCGGCGACCAGCGCCGCCAGCTCACTCACCGTGCCGTCGCCACCGCACGCGATCACCCCGCGCTCCTGCGCGAGCGCGTCCAGCGCCGCGACACGCGCGTCTTCGGCGCTGATGGAGACGTGGACCGCGACGTCGAGCGCGGAGCGCGCGAGCGCGGCCTGGACCGCGGGCACGAGCTTCCGTGCCCGGCCGCGACCCGCCGCAGGATTGATCACCGCCGTCCACTGCACGGATCGGGACGATACAAGCCCTCGCTCAGGTAGCTTGCGGCCCGTGGCCGTCGACCCCGACCTCGATCCGCGGCGGATACCTCGCCACGTTGCCATCGTGATGGACGGCAACGGCCGGTGGGCGAAGCGGCAGGGCCTCAAGCGCACCGAGGGCCACGCGGCCGGGGAAGAGGCGCTGTTCGACACCGTCGAAGGCGCGCTCGACATCGGGCTCGAGTGGATGACGGTGTACGCCTTCTCCACGGAGAACTGGCGCCGCCCGCTCGACGAAGTGCGCTTTCTCATGCGCTTCAACGAGTCGCTCCTGCTCAAACGGCGCGACGACCTCAACGAGCGCGGCGTGCGTGTCCGCTTCATCGGCCGTCGGGGCGGCCGGGTGCCCGGCCGGGTCATCAAGCACATCGAGGACACCGAGGCGCTCACCGCCCGCAACCGGCGCATGACGCTGACCTTCGCGTTCAACTACGGCGGCCGCGCCGAGCTCACCGACGCCGTGCGCGCCATCGGCCGCGAGGTCGCGGCCAAGAAGCTCGACCCCGCCCGGATCGACGAGCGCACCATCGCCCGCCACCTCTACGCGCCCGACATGCCCGACCCGGACCTCCTCGTGCGCACCTCGGGCGAGTACCGCATCTCCAACTACCTGCTCTGGCAGTCCGCCTACTCCGAGTTCGTGTTCACCGACGTGCTCTGGCCCGACTTCCGCCGGCAGAACCTCTTCGACGCCGTCGTGGAGTTCCAACGCCGAGAACGCCGCTTCGGCGCCATCGAAGACGAATGACAGCTGACACCGACGTAACTACACTCGTGTCACATGAGCTTGTACCGGGATCAGGGTGTGGTCCTGCGCACGATCAAGCTCGGTGAGACCGACCGCATCGTCACCGTCCTCACGCAGGGTCACGGCAAGATCCGCGCGGTCGCCAAGGGCATCCGCAAGCCGGGCAGCCGCTTCGGCGCGCGGCTCGAGCCCACGACCCACGTTGCGCTGCAGTGCTACCGGGGACGCAGCGACCTCGACATCGTCACCCAGACCGAGACCATCGACAGCAACCGGAAGCTCAGGGAGCACTACGGCTGCCTGACCCATGCGGTCTCCATGCTCGAAGCCACCGACCAGGTCGCCCAGGAGCGCGAGCCCAATGCCGCGCTGTACCGCATGCTCGTCGGCGCGCTCCGCACGCTCGCCGCCGACCCTTCGCCGCTCGTGGGCGCGGCCTTCTTCTGGAAGCTGCTCTCGCTCGAGGGCTTCCACCCGCTGCTCGACGCGTGCGCGCGCTGCAGCACCGAGGAGGGCCCCTTCACCGCGTTCGACCTCGACGAGGGCGGGGTGCTGTGCGAGCCGTGCGGCCGGTTCGGGGGGCGGCGGATCCAACCCGAGACCCTCGCCCTGGTGCAGCGGATCCTGGGCGGCGACCTCCGCGGCGCGCTGGCGGAGTCACCCAGCGCCACCACTACCGAGGTCGAGCGGCTCGCGGTCTTCACCCTGGAGCACCACCTGGAGCGCCGGCTGCGGAGCGCAGCGCTGCTCTGAGCCGACGCGCTCATCGGCCTCCTGGTCGGCCGCGCGCCCAGGGAACCCGTTCGGGCCCCGAAAAGGGGCACGGCTACCATCCACTGCTCTATGGCGAAGAACGACCTGATGGACCGCATCGTCAATCTGGCGAAGCGTCGCGGGTTGATCTTCCCGTCGAGCGAGATCTACGGCGGGTTCCGCTCCACCTGGGACTACGGGCCGCTCGGGGTGCTGCTGAAGCGCAACGTGAAGGACGCCTGGTGGCGTTCGATGGTGCAGCTCCGCGACGACATCGTCGGCCTCGACGCCGCCATCCTCATGGCGCCGAAGGTGTGGGAGGCGAGCGGGCACCTGGCGACGTTCAGCGACCCGCTCGTCGACTGCCGCAACTGCAAGGAGCGCTTCCGCGCCGACGACCTTCCCGCGTCGGGCGCGTGCCCCAACTGCGGAGCCAAGGAGTCGTTCACCGACGTCCGTCAGTTCAACCTGATGTTCAAGACCTTCGTCGGCCCGGTGGAAGACGACGCCGCGGTCGCGTACCTGCGCCCCGAGACCGCGCAGGGGATCTTCGTCAACTTCCTCAATGTGCAGACGACCACGCGCAAGAAGCCGCCGTTCGGGATCGCGCAGATCGGGAAGTCGTTCCGCAACGAGATCACACCCGGCAACTTCATCTTCCGCACGCGCGAGTTCGAGCAGATGGAGATGGAGTTCTTCGTGGCGCCCGAAGACGGCCCGCGCTGGTACGAGTACTGGTGCCAGGAACGGTACCGCTGGTACCTCGAGCTCGGGATCCCCGAAGCGAACCTGCGTCTCCGGCCGCACGACCCCGAAGAGCTCTCGCACTATTCCGCGGGCACGTCGGACGTCGAGTTCATGTACCCGTGGGGCTGGGGCGAGCTGGAGGGCATCGCCAACCGCACCGACTTCGACCTCACCCAGCACGCGAAGTTCTCCGGTGAGGACCTCACCTACTTCGACCAGGAGAACGACCGTCGCTACGTGCCGCACGTGATCGAGCCGGCGGCCGGTGCCGATCGCGCCACGCTCGCGTTCCTGCTCTCGGCCTACGAGGAGCAGGACGTCCCCAATGGCAAGGGCGGCACCGAGAAGCGCACCGTGCTGCACCTGCACCCGCGGCTCGCGCCGATCAAGGTCGCCGTGCTGCCGCTGTCGAAGAACGAGCAGCTGGTGCCGATCGCCGACGAGGTCGCCGGAGTGCTCCGGTCGCGCCTGATGATCGACGTCGACACGGCCGGCTCGATCGGCCGTCGCTACCGTCGTCAGGACGAAGTGGGCACGCCGTTGTGCGTGACCATCGACTTCGACACGCTCGACGACAGGGCCGTCACCATCCGAGATCGCGACACGATGGCGCAGGACCGCGTCCCGATCGACAAGTTGCTCGCTGAGCTCGAAGGCAGATTGTTCACGTCATGACCGACGACAGCTATTACGAATTGCTCGGCGTCGAGCCGAGTGCATCACGCGACGACCTCCGGTCCGCCTACCGATCTCGCGTCGAGAAGCTCGAGGCCGCGCGCGAGGGCAAGGGCGTCACCGAGTCGTCGCTTCAGGCGAACCGCGAGGAGACCGCGCGCGTGCGCGCCGCGTGGAACGTGCTCTCCGACCCGTTCCAACGCCAGCGGTACGACGCGCAGCTCGCCGGGCCCGCCGACGCCGACGGTGGCGCCGGCACTGATGCCGACGACACCGAGGAGCCCGGCTCCGAGGTCGAGCTCACGGGTTGGCGCAAGCTGCTCGCCCCGCCACCCCCGAAGCAGCCGCGCAACGGCACGGCCGCGGGTGGGAGCAACGGCAAGACCCCGCCGCCGCGCTCGCCAGGCTCCGCAGCCGACGATCCCGCTGCCCCCGGGGGTCACGCTCGCCGAGACCCGCTCGCGCGGCATGGCGCTGATGTTCGACATCTCGATCCTGCTGCTCATCTACATCGGCCTGCAGTTCGTGCTCCCGAACGCGATCCAGAGCGACTACACCGACATCCGCGACAAGATCTCCGCGTGTAGCAACGTCAACGACGACGCCAAGGGCGCAAGCAAGTCGGACTTCAAACAGTGCGGCGTCGACCCGCAACAGGGAACTCACAAGGCGCAGGAAGCCAAAGCGCAGAAGATCTCGGACAAGCTCGCGAAGGACATTCAGGGCACGACCCTCGCGGTGACCACGATCACGTTCTTCATCTTCCTGCTCTACCTGGTGCCGATGACCGCGCTGACCGGGCAGACGCTCGGAATGCGCCGGACCAAGATCAAGGTGCTGCGCATCGACGGCACGCCTGCTGGATGGATCCCGTCGTTCGCCCGCTACGTCGTGCCGATCGCGATCGCGCTCTACGTCCCGCAGCTCGGCCCGGTCCTGGGTCTCGGGCTCGTGCTCTGGGGCTTCCGCGACCGCAACAAGCAGGGCATCCACGACAAGCTCGCCAAGACCATCGTGGTCAACGACCAACTCTGACGAGAGGGATCGCTTCTCATGCGTTACGTGTTCGCCTTCGAGGAGGGCTCGAAGGAACAGAAGTACCTGCTCGGCGGCAAGGGTGCGAACCTCGCCGAGATGACGAAGCTCGGGCTGCCGGTGCCGCCCGGTTTCACCATCACGACCGAGGCGTGCAACGCGTACATGGCCGCGGGCGACCAGATCCCCGACGGCTTGATGGACGAAGTGGCCGGGTCGCTCACCGCGCTCGAGGGCAAGATGGGCAAGCGTCTGGGTGATCCCACCGACCCGTTGCTGGTGTCGGTGCGCTCGGGTGCGCCGTTCTCGATGCCCGGGATGATGGACACCGTCTTGAACCTCGGGCTCAACGACGTGTCGGTCGGAGGGCTCGCGCAACAGACCGGCAACGAGCGGTTCGCGTACGACTCGTACCGGCGGTTCGTGCAGATGTTCGGCAAGATCGTGCTCGACATCGACGGCGAGAAGTTCGAGCACGCGCTCACCGAGTTGCGTGAGCAGCGTGGTGTCGAGAGCGATCCCGAGCTGTCCGCCGACGACCTTCGGGGCTTGGTGGAGCGGTTCAAGGCGATCGTCTTCTCGGAGACGGGTATCGAGTTTCCGCAGGATCCGACGGAGCAATTGCGTCGAGCGATCGAAGCGGTGTTCCGGAGCTGGAACGGTGAGCGCGCGCGTGTGTACCGCCGGATGGAGAAGATCCCCGACGATCTCGGCACCGCGGTGAACGTGCAGACGATGGTGTTCGGGAACAAGGGCGACGACTCCGGCACCGGGGTCGCGTTCACGCGCGACCCCGCGACCGGCGAGAACCGCCCCTACGGCGACTTCCTGCGCAACGCGCAGGGCGAAGACGTCGTGGCCGGAATCCGCACCACGGAGCCGCTCGAGGCGATGGGCGACACGTTCCCGGAGTGCCACAGGCAGCTGCTCGAGGTCATGCAGTCGCTCCAGCGCCACTACCGCGACATGTGCGACATCGAATTCACCATCGAGCAGGGTCGTCTCTTCATCCTGCAGACGCGCGTCGGCAAGCGCACCGCCGCCGCCGCGCTGCGGATGGCCGTCGAGATGCAGGGTGAAGGCCTCATCGACAAGCGCGAGGCCGTCTTGCGGGTGGAGCCCGCGCAGCTCGACCAGCTCCTGCACCCGCAGTTCGACCCCGAGGCCGAGTACACGGCGGTGACCAAGGGCCTGAACGCGTCGCCCGGTGCCGCCGTGGGCAAGGTCTACTTCACCGCCGACGCGGCCGAAGCGCATCATGCAGCGGGCGAATCCGTGATCCTGGTGCGGCCGGAGACGTCGCCCGACGACCTCCACGGCATGATCGCGGCCGAGGGCATCCTCACGTCGCGTGGGGGCCTGGTGAGCCACGCGGCGGTCGTCGCCCGCGGCATGGGCACGCCCGCGGTCTGTGGTGCCAACGAGCTCGAGATCGACGTCAACGCTCGCGTGTGCCACGTCAACGGCGCCACCTTCGTCGCCGGCGACGTGATCTCGATCAACGGCACCACCGGTGAGGTCGTCATCGGGCCGGTGCCCGTGGTCACGCCCGAGCCGAGTGGGCCGTTCGACGTGATCCTGGAGTGGGCCGACGAGTTCCGCAGGATGAAGGTGCGCACCAACGCCGACCTGCCGCACGACGCGCAGGTGGCGCGCAAGTTCGGTGCCGAGGGCATCGGGCTCTGCCGGACCGAGCACATGTTCCTCGGCGATCGCCTGCCGCTCGTGCAGCGGTTCATCCTCGCCGACACCGAGGCGGAGGAGCACGACGCGCTCGACGAGCTGGAGAAGCTGCAGCGCAGCGACTTCGAGGGCATCTTCGAGGCGATGGACGGCCTGCCCGTCACGATCCGCCTGCTCGACCCTCCGCTGCACGAGTTCCTTCCCGACGTCGAAGAGCTGCTGGTGCACGAGGCCCGTGGCGAGCTCGACGCCGAGGGGCGCCGGCTCCTCGCCGCGTCGCAATTCTGGCGGGAGGCGAACCCGATGCTCGGCACGCGGGGTTGCCGGCTCGGCATCATCAAGCCAGGCCTGTACCGCATGCAGACGAAGGCGATCATCGACGCCGCGATCGCCCGCAAGCGCGCGGGCGGCACGCCGATCGTCGAGATCATGATCCCGCTCATCGTCACCGCCGCCGAGCTCGCGTTGCTCGAAGGGTGGGTGCGCGAGGTCGCGACCGCCACGTTCGAGGCCGAAGGCACGAGCGTCGACTACCTCGTCGGCACGATGGTCGAAACGCCCCGCGCCGCGCTCGACGCGGCCGAGATCGCGAAGGTCGCAGAATTCTTCTCGTTCGGCACCAACGACCTCACCCAGATGACGTTCGGGTTCTCTCGCGACGACGTCGAAGGCCGCTTCATGTCCGACTACCTGGAGCTCAAGCTCCTGACCGCCAACCCGTTCGAGACCCTCGACCGCGAGGGTGTCGGCAGGCTGGTGCAGATGGCGGTCGAGAGCGGCCGCGCCGCCCGTCCGGGGATCAAGCTCGGCATCTGCGGCGAGCACGGCGGCGACCCGCAGTCGGTGCAGTTCTGCGACGAGGTCGGCCTCGACTACGTGTCGTGCTCCCCGTACCGCGTGCCGATCGCCCGCCTCGCCGCCGCGCACGCCGCGCTCGGCTCCGGAGGCCCCGCCACCACGGCGTGACCACCGTGAGTGTCACACCCGCGTGATTTCATTGGCCCATGAGGGCTCATAATCGTCCCGCAAGTTCCAATGAATCCGAGAAGGTCGCGGTGCGGCGCGCGCACCAGGGCGCGGATGCCTGGGTGGGCGGGCCGATCGTGGCCCGGGAGATCCGGGAGGCCGAGCTCGCGGCGGTGCTGGCGCCGGGCGCGACGCGTCCGGTCGGAGCGGGGGTGCGCGCGCTCGCCGAAGAGCCCGACCCCTACCGCCTCTGCTTCGAGCGCGACCTGGATCGGGTGAAGCACTCGCGTCCGTGGCGGCGGCTCGCGGGCAAGTGCCAGGTGTTCATCGCCCCCGAAGACGACCATCTCCGCACCCGGCTCACGCACGCGGTCGAGGTCGCGCAGGTGGCCACCGGCATCGCTCGGGCCGCCAACCTGTGCCTCCCGCTGGTGGAGGCGATCGCGCTCGCCCACGACTGCGGCCACGGGCCGGCGGGCCACGCGTCGGAGGAGGCGTTCTCGCCCTACCTGCCCGAGGGCGGGTACGACCACGCGGTCTACGGCGCCGACGTCACCCTCGCCGAGCTCAACCTCTGCCGCGAGACGCTCGACGGCGTGCGCAACCACTCGTGGCGGCGCCCACCGCCGGCAACGCCGGAGGGCGAAGTGGTGGCGTGGTCCGATCGGATCGCGTACGTCTGCCACGACTTCGAAGACGCGGTGCGGGCAGGCATCCTCGAGCCTGCTGACCTCCCGCCCGAGGTCCGTGACGTCGTGGGCACCCGGCGGTCCGAGCAGGTCGGCACGTTCGTGCTCGCGGTGCTCGACGCCATCGACCGCACCGGGTACGTCGGCATGACCGAGCCCGCGGCCTCGGCGCTGGCCGCGTTCCGCTCGTTCAACTTCGAGCGCATCTACCTGCGCCCGGCGGCGCGCCGCCAGGCCGAGCGCGTGATCCGCCTGCTCAGCGGGCTCGTCGATCACTTCGCCGACGCGCCGCTGCGCATCCCGATGGTGCGCGAGGGCGAGGTGCCCGTGCCGGCCGCGGGATCGCTCGAAGCGGGCGCGCTCGCGGTCCACTACGTGAGCGGGATGACCGACCGCTTCGCACTCGGCCTCGGGGTCGAGCTGCTCGGCTGGCGACCCGAAGATCTTCCTCGTGGCGTCTGACCGTCGCCCCGCCCAAACGCCGTGCCGCAGTCCTAATCTCCGGTCATGGGAATCCTCGACGAGGACGTTGCTCGGGTCCGGGACTCGACCGACCTCGTCGCCCTCGCGAGTGAGCACCTCGCGCTGAAGCGTGTCGGTGCGCGCTACCTCGGGCTGTGCCCGTTCCACGCCGAGAAGTCCGCGTCGTTCAACATCAACCCGGACATGGGGCGCTACTACTGCTTCGGCTGCCAGGCGAACGGTGACGCGATCTCGTTCGTGCGCGAAGTCGAGCACCTCGACTTCGTCGAAGCCGTCGAACGGCTCGCCGCACGCGGGGATCACGCTCCGCTACGACGACAAGGCCATCGCCAAGGACCGCTCGCGGCGTGGGCGGCTCGTCGAGGCCGTCACCGCAGCAGTCGACTTTTACCACCACCTGCTGCTCGACTCGGCGGAAGGCGGCAAGGCGCGCAGTTACCTCCGGTCGCGCGGGTTCGACGGCGATCACGCGCGGCAGTTCAAGCTCGGGTGGGCGCCGGACGCGTGGGATCGCCTCAGTGTGCACCTGCAGCAGCAGAAGTTCGCGCGCGACGACATCGTCGGCGCCGGGCTCGCGTTCGTGAACAAGGTGAACAAGTTGCAGGACCAGTTCCGCGCGCGTCTGCTGTTCCCGATCTACGACAGCCGCGGCGAGGCCGTCGGCTTCGGCGGCCGCGCGCTCGATGGCGACGGCCCGAAGTACAAGAACTCGCCCGAGACGCCGATCTACCAGAAGAGCCGGCTGTTGTACGGCCTCAACTGGGCGAAGAGCGAGATCGTCGCACGCGGCGAGGTGATCATCTGCGAGGGCTACACCGACGTCATGGCGTTCGCGCTCGCCGGTGCGCCGAACGCAGTGGCCACGTGTGGCACCGCGCTCGCCGACGAGCACTTCCAGATCCTGAAGAACCTCGCGCGCAAGGTCGTGCTCGCGTACGACGGCGACGCCGCGGGCCAGGGCGCGGCGGAGAAGTGGTACGGCTGGGAGCAGCAGTTCGAGATCCAGCTGGAGGTTGCCGACCTCCCGGCCGGCCGTGACCCGGCCGACGTGTGGCACGACGACCCGCAGCAGCTCCTGGCCGCCGTCGAGCGGGCGGCGCCGTTCCTGCAGTTCCGGCTCGATCGGGTGCTGGCGAGCGCGGACCTGGCAAGCCTGGAGGGGAGAGCGCGCGCGGGTGAGACCGCCGCTGCGATCGTCGCCGAGCACCCCAGCGACCTCGTGCGTGACCAGTACGTGATGAAGCTCGCCGGCGGCCTCGACATCGACGCCGACCGCATGCGCGAGGCCGTGAGCAAAGCCGCCGCCCGACCGCGCCCCCAGCAGCCCCGTCCGCGTCCGCAGTCGCACGAGCGCCCGCCATCCGATGAGCGGATGGAGCCGGCCGAGCCGCCGCGGCGCATCGACCGCCGCGAGACCGACCTGTTGCGCTGGGCGATCCACGAGCCCGAGCTCGTCGTCGACTGGCTCGAGCCCTACCTCTTCACCGATCCGATCGCGCGTGCGGCGTTCGAGCACATCGAAGCGTCGAACATCCACGACGCGCTCGCGGCGAGCGAAGGCCAAGTGCAGATGCTGCTCGAACGGCTCGCGGTCGAAGACGTCATCGTCGACGACGAGCCTGAGACGTTGCGCGCGCGACTGATGGTGAACGCGGTCGTACCGCCCGCCGAGCGGGTGCTCGCGAAGTTACGTACGCGCCGACAATCCGCGTGCAAGCGATCTCAAGGTGCTGCTCGACGCGCTTGCCGACAGCCGCGCTGCGGGCGACTGGGAGGCGGTGCAACACAACGCGATTCAGTTGCTAGGGTGGGTAGCTGTTGAATCACGGGGCGCCAACGCCGTGTGATTGGTGAGGAACATGACGCAGAGTCACCCCGGCGCAGCAGCCTCCGAGCCCGAACCGGCGACGAGCCACATCGACGAGCTCCTCGCGGGTGTGACCGAGCGCGGCTTCGTCACGAGCGGTGAGATCTTCGCCGCGTTCCCCGACCTCGAGCCCGAGACCGCCGAGCTCGCCGAGATCTACGAGACGATTCGCGCGCGGGGTGTCACCGTCGTCGACGAGATCGCCGAGGAGCTGCAACGCGAAGACGCGCGTCGCGCCGGTCGCGTCGACACGCACGAACCGAGTGCCCCGGAGCCGCGACGCTTGCCCGAGAGCAACGGGTCCGCCGCGCCGGCGCGTCCCGGTGCCGTGCCCGATGCAGCCATTCGTCATGTCCGCCCGCGCCCGGAACGCTCCGAAGGCGCAAGCTTCGACCCGGTCCGGATGTACCTCAAGGAGATCGGCAAGGTCCCGCTGCTCACCGGCGAGCAGGAGGTCACGCTCGCGCAGCGCATCGAAGCCGGCGTGCACGCGACCGAGCGGTTGGAGAGCCAACCGTTCCTGAGCGAGGACCAACACACGAGCCTCGAAGCTGTCGCCACCGACGGCGACATGGCCAAGCGCCAGCTCACCGAGGCGAACCTCCGTCTTGTGGTGTCGATCGCGAAGCGTTATGTCGGTCGTGGGATGGCGTTGCTCGACCTCGTGCAGGAAGGCAACCTCGGCCTGATCCGCGCGGTCGAGAAGTTCGACTACACGAAGGGGTTCAAGTTCTCCACGTACGCCACGTGGTGGATCCGGCAAGCCATCACGCGCGCCATCGCCGACCAGGCCCGCACGATCCGCATCCCGGTGCACATGGTCGAGACCATGAACAAGGTGCTGCGCGTCCAGCGCTCGATGCTGCAGGAGCTCGGGCGCGAGCCCACGGTCGAAGAAGTTGCCGAGAAGGTCGAGCTCACACCCGACCGCGTGCGCGACATCCAGCGCATCTCGCTCGAGCCGGTGTCGCTCGAGACGCCCGTCGGCGAGGAAGACGACAGCTCGCTCGGCGATTTCGTCGAAGACCCGTCGGCGATCGCGCCCGCCACCGCGGCGGCGCGCGCGCTGCTCACCGAGGCGATCGAAGAAGCGCTCGAGGAGCTCAACGACCGTGAGCGCGCGGTCGTGCGCCTGCGCTTCGGCCTCGACGACGGTCAGGTGCGCACGCTCGAAGAGGTCGGACGCGAGTTCGGCGTCACCCGCGAGCGCATCCGTCAGATCGAGTCGAAGACGCTCGCCAAGCTGCGACACCCCACGCGATCCCAGCGCCTGCGCGACTACCTCGAAGAGCCCTGATCCGGCGCGTGGCCAATCGTCACGCTTCTGGGAGCTGCTTCTCTAGTCTTGCCGCCGTCGGGGCCGTAGCTCAGTGGTCAGAGCAGGGGACTCATAATCCCTCGGTCGAAGGTTCGATCCCTTCCGGCCCCACTCACCCAGGGAAGCCGGATGCCGTGGGCCCGCCGATGAGCGGGTCGTCGAGCGAGATGCGCCGCTCGATGCGCGGCGGGTCGTACGACGGTACTACGGGCAACGGTCGGCTCGCGCGACTACTCGCCGGGGCCGTGGTAGTCGGCGTGCTTCTGCGCGGCGGCGTCGATCTCCTCGGGGGTGAGCAGCACGATCGTCCGGAGGGTGGTGAGCCCGCTCGCGCCGACCGCGAGGCCGATGGCGGCGGCAGTGACGTTGTCGGGGAGGTCGACCACGGTGTACACGTCGTCCTTCCCGAACGCGAAGTCGAACGTCTCGACCGTGCCGCCGAGCTTCTCGACCATCTCGGTGACGGAAGTGCGGCGCGCACTGCCGCCCTTGCTGAGGAGTCCCTGCTCGCCTTGCGCGGTGTAGCTGGCAGCGATCATGTACCTGGGCATGTTGCCTCCCGCTGTGTGCGTCGTGCGACGGCGTCGCGCGGCAGGAGCGTACCGGTATCGGGCCGCACGGCGCATGTGCTGCGGGCGCGGCGCAATAGGCTCGCCGGATGGCTGGGCTGCGGGTCGGCATCTTGGGAGCGGGCGGTGTCGGCATCGCGACGGCGGGCGCGCTGATCCAGCAGGGGCTCGTCGGTCGCCTGACCATCTACGACCGCACCGCGGAACGGGCCGAGGGTGAAGCCCTCGACTACCTGCACGCGCTCCCGCTGCTCCCCAACGCCGAGATCCGCGGGCTCGGCATCGACTCCATCGAGCCCGAAGACGTGCTGGTCGTCACCGTCGGGCACCACACCAAGCCCGGTGAGTCACGGCTCGACACGCTCGAGCACAACATCGCGGTCATGGCGTCCACCGCCGAGGCCATCGAGCGCGGTGGACTGCCCCGCATCGTCATCGTGGTGAGCAACCCGCTCGACGTGCTCACCGAGTACCTGACTCGTCGCTGGGTCGGGCAGCCGGTGTCGGTCATGGGATCCGGGACGTCGCTCGACACGTTGCGGTTCACCGAGCGCATCGCGCAGGAATGCGGCGTTCACCCGCGCAGCGTGCATGCGTGGGTCGTCGGTGAGCACGGCGACTCCGCGGTGTTCCTGTTCGACGCGGTCACCATCGGCGCGCTCCCGTTGCACTCGTATGCGAGCCAGCGTGGTCTGGATGTCGGTGCCGAGTGGTGTACCGCAGTCGAGCAGGAAGTCAGGAGCTCCGCTTACCGCGTGCGTGAGCTGAAGGGCTCCACCCGCCACGGCATCGGCCTCGCGGTGAGCGGACTCATCCGGTGCATCGGACGGGAGTCGGGCACCATCATCCCGGTGTCGGTGCGCGTCGGCGACGACGTGTGCGCGAGCCTCCCGTGCGCGCTCGGCCCCGACGGCGCGAGCGCGCCGCTGTGGCCGCCGATGAGCGCCGACGAGGAGGAATGCTGGAACCGCTCGCTCGACGTGCTGCGCAGCGCCAACGAGGTGCTCCCTTTCTGACCGGGTCGCACCTCGTATTGTTCTGTCGGCACCGAGGAGGGGGATTCGATGGCAGGCGCAGGCTGGTATCCGGATCCGCTGGGTCGCGCGCAGGTGCGGTACTTCGACGGCACCGAGTGGTCGCAATGGGCTGCCGACGACGGCAGGTCCCGGCTCGACGCCGAGGCCGTCTTGACCGCGCTCCCGGCACCACCCGACGCACCGCCACCGGGCATGCCACCTCCGCCCCGGACGACGTGGGCTCCGGCCCAGCAAGCAGGACCGGGAGTCGCGCAGTTCCGCTCGGTCCAGGGCCTGAGCACCGCGTTGATGTGGGTGCTCATCGGAGTGGCGGTGTCGGCCGTCGGCGCTGCAATTGCGCTCGGGTACCGACTCGACGCGATCGACCGCTTCCGAGGCGGTAGCTTCGCCGCGCTCCAGGACGTGAACGACGGTGACGACGCGGTGAAGGCCATGTCGAACATCATGTCGGCGTTCAACATCGCGGTCTTCGTGCTGTTCATCATCTTCTTGTTCCGCGCCGTGAAGAACGCCGAGCTCTGGAACACCGTGAAGGAGAAGTGGACTCCGGGTTGGGCGATCGGCGGTTGGTTCATCCCGCTGGCGAACTTCGTCATCCCATTCCTCGTGGTGCTCGAGACCTGGCGTCGCAGTGACCCCGAGGTCGTCTCCGGCAGTCGGACGCGAGCTTCGGTTGGGTTGCTGTGGGGTTGGTGGCTGCTGTTCGTGGTTGGGTACTCCGCGACCCAGTTCGACCCGTATGACAATCCCACCTTCGACCAGATCAAGGTCCGAGACGGCTTCGGCATCGCAGGGAGCATTCTCCTCGCCACGTCGGCGATCCTGATGATCGTGCTGGTCCGCCGACTGGCCAAGTGGCAGCGGGAGAACGCACAACCTGGTGCCTGAGCTAGCTTTCGCGGCGTGGACAACTCGTATCAAGCCATCAAGAACCTGATCTACACGTACGCCGATCGGATCGACGCCGGCGACTACGCCGGTCTCGCCCAGCTGTTCGAGCACGCGGTGATCACGGCCGAGGCGATGGACGACCCGATCCAGGGCGCCGACAACGTCGAGGCGATGTACACCGCGTCCACTCGGCTGTATCCCGACACGGGTACGCCCAAGACCAAGCACGTCACCACGAACGTCATCATCGATCTCGACGAGGCGAACGACACCGCGACCGCGAAGGCCTACTACACGGTGATGCAGGCGGTGGCCGGGTCGCTGGCGCTCCAGCCCGTGATCTCGGGTCGATACCGTGACGAGTTCGAACGGGTCGACGGCGTTTGGCGCTTCTCGAAGCGGCACATGTACATCGACCTCGTCGGCGACCTCAGTCAGCACCTGCTGTTCGAGCTCTAGCAGTGCCGGCACCGGCGCGGTTCACGCGCGACGAAGTCGACGACGCGTTCCAACACTTCTACCGGCTCGGTTGCGTCGTCGAAGACTGGACCGGTTGGGCCGACTTGTTCACGGATGACGCGCGCTACGTCGAGCACTTCTGGGGCGAGCTGCACGGTCGGGACGAGATCCGTGCCTGGATCGATCCGGTGATGTCGGGAGTGCCGGAGATCTATACGGTGCTCGAGTGGTACATGGTCGACGGCGACCGCGTCGTCTGGCGGATGCAGAACCGCCGCGACAACCCCGATCCCGACGGCCCGCCCTGCTTCGACTTCGCCGGGCTCTCGGTTGCCGAGTACGCGGGCGACGGTGCGTGGTCGTACGAAGAGGACTACTGGGACGTGCGAGGCGCGCGCGAGACCGCCGAGGGCTACGCCGCCGCGTGTCGCAAGATGCACCCCGACCTTCGCACGAAGTTGAGTCGTAGGCACTGGCCCGATGGCCCCGCGTGGGCACGCTTCGAGGGCGAGGCGAACCCCACGTGGCTGGGTCGCGACGACGTCAGCCCGATCACCAAACCGCGCGAGCTGCGGGAACTGCTCGCACCACTCCGGGAGGACCCATGACCGAAAGCCAGTACTCGATCCTGCCGAAAGAGGGCCCCTACGACACCGCGATCGGCTCGGCGCTGATCACGATGGTGGAGCCGCACGTCGGTCACGAGCACGCGTACAACCGCTGGTACGAAGACGATCACTTCTACTCGGGCGCGATGGCGATGCCGTGGATGTTCGGCGGTCGCCGGTGGGTGGCCACCCGCGAGCTGCAGCTCATGCGCTACCCGGAGGAGTCGGCGATCGCGCAGCCCGTCACCGCCGGTTGCTACATCTCGCTCTACTGGATCACGGCCGGCCGTTACGAGGACCATCTCCGCTGGACGGTCGCGACCAACCAGCGTCTCGGCCCCGACGGCCGTGTCTACATGGACCGCACGCACATCTTCACCGCGTTCCAGGAGTACGTCGGGCCGGTGTACCGCGACAAGGACGGGCCGCGCGACTACCAGTCGCTCGACTACCCCTACGGCGGCCTCGTCGTCGAAGTCGTCGACGCGTTGCCCGATGTCGAGCGCGACAGGCTTTGGGCGTGGCTGCGCGACGAGCACATCCCCGCGGTGCTCGAGGGATCAGGCGTCGCGATGTGCGTGGTCTTCAAGCCCATCCCGTTGCCGGACGACAAGCAGGCGTTCGTCGCCGACCTTCCGGGTATCGACCAGCGGCTCACGTTGCTCTGGTTCACCGACGACGACCCCCGCACGGTGTGGGACGGCTCGTTCGTGGGCGAGGGTGACGCGGTCGCGGCCTCGGGCCTGGGCAAGGTCGAGTTCGTGGCGCCGTTCATCCCGACGATCCCCGGCACCGAGAAGTACGTCGACGAGCTCCGCTAGTCAGCTCCCGAACTTGTAGCGCAGCGTCTCGGCGACGGCTTCGTAGCCGAGACGGCGGTAGATCGCGTTCGACGTGGGGTTCGCGAGCGCGGTGTACAGCACGCACCCTTCGGCGTGATGGTCCAGGACGTGCTGTGACACCGCGGCCGTACACGCAGCCGCGTAGCCGCGCCGCCGGTGCTCCGACGGTGTGTACACCGGGCCGATGCGAGCGATGCCGCAGACCGTGCGCATGAAGCCGGCCATCGCCCGAGGTCCGTCGTCGTCCCAGATCCACAATCGGCCCTCGGCAACACGCGCCCGCATGTGGGAATCGGGATCGAGCAAGGGTGGCTCACCGGTGTCGGCGTGGAAACCGTGCGCCCACGAGACCGCGAGCGTGTGGTCGTCGACCGTCGCGGGTCGCGCCCGTCCGGGGACGTCGTCTGGCACCCGAAGCTCGCCGAGTCGGTAGAGACGTTGGCCGATGTCGGGAGTCACCGGTGTGCGGCGGATCTCGGCCCAATGGCCTGCGAACGCCGCGGTCGTCCCAGCTTCTCCGTTGATGCCCGGAAGCCCTGGAGCTGCGAGCGCCACCGCTTCAGCCAGTGCGGTGACATGGCCGCGATCCATCGGAGTGATCGTGGCGAAGAAAGAGGTGGGTGATTGCAGCGCGACCCCGAGGACTGCGTCGTCGTCGGACACGATCCAGTAGTGACCGGGCTCGGGACGTGCGATCCGGTCGTGCAGGATCGTGAGCACCAGGTTGTGCTCGACCGGACGCGTCGCGAGGAACGCGCCCGCGCGCGAGCGCCTCGGCAGGGTCTTCGGTCAGCTCGACGGTCGCCCCCATGGCGAGATGGTGCCCACAAACGCCCACGCGTCGCACGCGTATTTCGCGCGTGCCCGATGGCACGGGCGCCGGGTTCCGCGGAACCCGGGCCTGCAACTCCTGCGTTCTGGGCGCGAGAACCTCGGTCGAGGCAGGGCGCAGACCGAGGGACGACGCCGGTGACGGAAGCTCCCAGCGATCACCGGCGCCATCGCGCCCGGGCCGTAGAATGGGGCTTCGACTTCCTCCACTTCCCCCGATCCTGCGGACGCGTGGAGGACCAAGTGGGGTACCGCGGCAAGGTCGAGGAACAAGCACGGGCCCGGGAGCTGCGCGCCCAGGGCAAGCTCCTCGCCGACATCGCCACCGAGCTCGGCGTCAGCAAGTCCAGCGTCTCCCTCTGGGTCCGAGACGTCGACTTCACCCCGTCGAAACGCCGCTACGGCCCCCAACGCCGCCCCAATCGACTCCACGACGAGAAGCTCCGCCAGATCGACGAGCTCAACCGCGACGGGCTCGTGCGCGTGGGTACCTTGACTGATGACGGCTTCTTCGCCGCCGGCATCGCGCTGTACGCGGGTGAGGGCTCGAAGACAGATGGATCCGTGCGTTTCGCGAACACTGATCCAAACATGGTTCGGTTCTTTTGTGCGTGGTTCAGGCGGTTCTTTGACTTCGATGAACGCAAGTTGCGAGTTCGTGTGTACCTCCACGAGGGTCTCGACCTGGATTCGGCCGAAGCGTTCTGGTCTGAAGTCACGTGCATTCCGCGCAGGCAGTTTCGGAAGTCGTATCGAGCAGCTGCCGATCCCACGATCCGACGGAACAAGCATGAGAACGGCTGCGTCTATGTCGAGCTCTACTGCTCGAAGACACATCGCCAGATCATGGGCCTCGTGCGGGCGCTGCTAGATTCGCAGGCGATTCCGGGGTAGCTCAATAGGCGGAGCAGCGGATTGTTAATCCGACGGCTGTGGGTTCGAGTCCCACCCCCGGAGCTCATGCCAAAGCTTCCCGATGACCAGATCGCGACGAAGATCGCAGCGCTCGACGGTTGGTCGCGCACAGACGACATGATCGTCAAGACCTACGAGCTCCCGACCTTCCCCGACGCGATCACCTTCGTCGCCGGGGTCGCCGAGCTCGCCGAAGCCGCCGATCACCACCCCGACATCGACATCCGCTACCGCAAGGTGCGCATCGCCCTCTCGACCCACGACGCCGGGGGCATCACGCAGAAAGACTTCGATCTCGCGGGTGACATCGAGGCCATCGGCTGACGGATGATCTTCGCCGTCGTCATCGTCCTTGTGGTCCTGCTGTGCTTCGTGGTGGTCTTCGCGATCGCCAAGGATCGTGGCCCGACCCCCGAGGACGTCGCGGTCTCGTACGAGATGGCATGGGACCGCTTCGACTTCGACGTGCTCTGGACCCTCTCCGGCTCGGAGCTCCGTGACGGCCTCGACCGGCACGAGTTCGTCGACGTGAAGCGGGCGGCATACGCGAACCAACGCGCGCTCAGCGAGCTCGGCGCCGACGTCACCATCGAGGATTCGGCCGTGCGCGGCGACGAAGCGATGGTCACCACGTGCGTCGCGCTCCGCGACGGCACCGCGGTGCACAACAACGTGCAGCTCGCGCGCCGCACCCGCCGGTGGCAGGTCGTCGCCTATCGGCTCGCGGCCGACGCCGATCCCGCGCACCGCACGCCGGAGTGAGCCGGGCGGCGGCGCGCACTGCCGGGCTGCTGCTGACCGGCGGCACGAGTCGAAGGCTCGGCACCGACAAGGCGCTGCTCGTGCTCGACGGCGAGACGCTGGCAACGCGTGCCGCCCGCACGCTGTCGGCGGTGTGCAGTCCCGTCCTCGAGGTCGGCGCCGGGATCACGACCCTGCCCGCCGTCCGCGAGCACCCTGCCGGGAGCGGGCCGCTCGCGGCGATCGCGGCGGGTGGGGAAGCGCTCCGCGAGCGTGGTCACCACGGCGCGGCCATCGTGCTCGCAGTCGACTTCCCCAAGGTCACCGCGTCATTGCTCGAGCTCCTGCGGGACTGGCCGGGCGAGCCGACGGTCGTCCCGGGCGATCAGGGCCACCTGCAGGTCGCGTGCGCACGCTACGGCGGTGACGCGTTGCTCGCCGCCCGGAGTCTCGTGATCGGCGGCGTGCGTGCCCTGCGGGCGCTCCTCGACGTGGTTGAGTTCGACGAGCTGCGTGAAGCAACCTGGCATGTGGTCGCGGCCTCCGACGCGTTCGCCGACGTCGACACGCCCGCCGACGCGGCTCGCTTCGGGATCGAGCTCCCCGGGTAGCGTGCAACGGTGACCCTCGGTCCTGTCCGCCGTCCGACCACGTCGGTACGCGTGCGGGCGCTCGACCAGGATCGGGTGCTCGAACGGCCCGACAAGCTCGTGACCGAGGAGCCGATGGAGATCCGGGTGCACGGGCCGGGGCAGGAGCCGGAGGCGCTCGCCGTCACCATGCGCACTCCCGGGAACGACTTCGAGCTCGCGGTGGGCTTCTGCTTCACCGAAGGGATCCTCGAGCGTGCCACCGACCTCGACACCGTGGCGTACTGCCTCGCCGGCCACGGCGAGCAGGAGTACAACATCGTCACCGTCAAGCTGCGGCGGCCCGCGAGTCTCGCCGGGCACGAGCGGAACTTCGCCGCGAACGCGAGCTGCGGGCTGTGCGGCAAGACGACGCTCGACCAGGTCGCGCAACGCTGCGCGCCGGTCGGGGAGGGCCCGATGGTCACGCAGTCGGTGCTCACGAAGCTCCCGGCGCGGCTGCGGGCTGCACAGGTCGTGTTCGAGAGCACCGGAGGGCTGCACGCGGCCGCGAGCTTCACGCCCAACGGCGACCTCGAGGCGCTCCGCGAAGACATCGGGCGTCACAATGCCCTCGACAAGCTCATCGGCCACGCGCTGCTCGAGCGGAAGCTGCCACTCGCCGACGACGTGCTGCTGGTCTCGGGGCGTGTCAGCTTCGAGATCGTGCAGAAGGCCGCCGCGGCGGGGATCGCGATCGTGTGCGCGGTGTCGGCACCGTCGAGCCTCGCCGTCGACGCGGCGCAGGAGTTCGGCCAGACCCTGGTCGGGTTCCTGCGGGACGAGC
The DNA here is from genome assembly GCA_963721435.1 of uncultured Actinomycetes bacterium. Lineage (GTDB taxonomy): Bacteria > Actinomycetota > Acidimicrobiia > IMCC26256 > DASPTH01 > CAVRJC01. Next base: position 67,763 of record CAVRJC010000008.1, on the reverse strand, counting down.
GGGCGAACATCTACACGCATCCTGAACGCGTCGACGTCGACCACTAACTTCACAGTCCGATGGCTCGCAAGCACCGCGGCACGATCAAGGCACCGAAGCGTGCGGGCCGTCATCTGTGGGTCGGGTTCAAGCCCTACGGGGCGGGGGAGACGAAGCCCAACCACTACAAGGAGATCCTCAACACCTTCTGGGACAACCGCCACAACCTCCCCTACGCGTGGCGCATCCTGAACAAGGGCGTGTGTGACGGCTGTGCGCTCGGGGTCGCCGGGTTCCACGACTGGACCATCAGCGGTGTGCACCTCTGCACCACGCGCCTCAACCTGTTGAAGGTGAACACGATGACGGCGATCCCGCCCAGCGCGCTGGACGACGTGCACGCGCTGCGCATGCTCGACGGCAAGGAGCTCCGCGATCTCGGCCGGTTGGCCCACCCGATGATCCGTCGTGCCGGCGACGCGGGGTTCCGCAGGGTCACGTGGGACGAAGCCCTCGGTGTGATCGCCGACCGCATCCGGGCCACGACCCCGGATCGCCTCGCGGTCTACCTGACCGCACGTGGGATCACCAACGAGGTCTATTACGTCGCGCAGAAGGTCACGCGGTTCCTTGGCACGAACAACGTCGACAACGCGGCGCGGGTCTGTCACGCGCCGTCGACCGGCGTGCTCCGCAAGGCGATCGGCGCCGCGGCGACGACCTGTTCGTACACCGACGTGATCCACAGCGATCTCATCGTCCTGTTCGGCGCGAACGTCGCGAACGCGCAGCCCGTCTTCATGAAGTACCTGTTCCTCGCGCGCAAACGCGGCGCCAAGGTCGCGGTGGTGAATCCGCTCAAGGAGCCCGGGCTCGAGCGCTATTGGGTGCCGAGCAACGTCGAGAGCGCGATGTTCGGCACCAAGATGACCGACGAGTTCTTCGGTGTGCACACCGGTGGCGACGTCGCGTTCGTGAACGGCGTGCTCAAGGTGCTGCTCGCCGAGGGCGGTATCGACCGGGGGTTCGTGCGCGATCACACTGAAGGCTTCGACGAGTTGCTGGCCGAGGTCGAAGACGAGTCGTTCGACGACCTCGAGCGCCAGTCGGGCGCGTCACGCGCCGACATGGAGCGGTTCGCACGCATGTACGCGGCCGCGCCGAGCGCGGTGCTGGTGTGGTCGATGGGCATCACGCAGCACGAGCGCGGCTCGGACGGCGTCGCCGCGGTCGTGAACCTCGGGCTCGCCCGCGGCAACGTCGGCCGTCCCGGCGCGGGGTTGATGCCGATCCGCGGCCACTCCGGTGTGCAGGGCGGTGCGGAGATGGGCGCGTACGCCACCGCGTTCCCCGGCGGCGTGCCGATCACACCGGAGTCAGCCTCCACGCTCGCGGAGACGTACGGGTTCCCCGTGAGCGCGCGACCGGGCCTCACCGCCGAAGAGATGGTCGAGGCCGGCTCGCGCGGCGAGATCGACGTCTTGTACTCGTCGGGCGGCAACTTCCTCGAGGTGCTCCCCGATCCCGAGTTCGTAGACGGCGCGCTCGGCGCGGATCCCGCTACGCGTGCACCAAGACATCGTGGTGTCGAGCCAGATGCTGGTCGATCCCGGCGAGACCGTTGTGCTGCTGCCCGCCGCCACCCGCTACGAGCAGCGCGACGGCGGCACCGAGACCACGACCGAGCGACGCATCGCCTTCAGCCCCGAGATCCCGGGCCCGCGCGTCGGCGAGGCTCGCAGCGAGTGGGAGATCTTCGTCGACCTCGCTCGTCACGTCGATCCCGCGCGCGCGGACCTCGCGTCGTTCTCGTCGGGCCAGGAGATCCGTGACGAGATCGCGCGTGTCGTCCCGCTCTACGCGGGGATCGAGTCGCTTCACGAGAGCGGCGACGCGGTGCAGTGGGGTGGCACGCGGCTGTGCGACGGCTGGAACTTCCCGACCCCCGACGGCAAGGCGCACTTCGCGCGCGTCGCTCCCACCGAGCGAAGCGTTCCCGAGGGTGCGTTCCTCCTGAGCACGCGGCGCGGGAAGCAGTTCAACACGATGGTGTACGCGCAGCGCGATCCGCTCACGGGCGCGATGCGTGACGCGTTGTTCATGGCTGCCGACGACGTCTCCGCGCGCGGCTTCGCCGAGGGTGACCCGGTGGTCGTGCGCTCCGAGCACGGTGAGCTCAGAGCACGGGTGCACGTGAGCCCGCTCCGCCCCGGCAACGTACAGGTGTTCTTCCCGGAGGGCAACGTGCTGCTGCGGGTCGGGAAACGCGACCCCGAGTCGGGGGTTCCCGACTACAACGCGGTCGTTACCATCGAGCGCGCGTGACCCCCGAGGCGCTGCTCGAGGTGTTCGACCGCGCGTTCGACGCGCAGCGGGCCGTGCTCCTCCCGCTGTCGTCGGGCGAGCGCCGCGCGCGCACCGATCGCAGCGGCCAGTACCACCTCGACACCGTCGCCGACGCGGCCATCCTCCCGATCCTCCACGGCGCCGGCGTGCGCGTGCTCAGCGAGGAGTCGGGATGGACCGGTCCCGACGACGCCGAGATCACGGTCGTGCTCGACCCCGTCGACGGCTCCACGAACTGCGCGCGCAACATCCCGTACTGGTCGATCTCGCTGTGCGCGCTCGACGCGTCGGGGATGCTCGTCGGCTACGTCGCGAACGGCGCAACCGGCGTGCGCTACACCGCGGTCCGCGGGCAGGGCGCATGGGTCGACGGTCGCGAGCTGCACCCGTCGGCCACGACTGCGCTCGACCGGTCGGTGATCGCGATCACCGGCCTCCCGGCGCGGCGGATCCCGTGGCGCCAGTTCCGCGCGCTGGGATCGTCGGCGTTGTCGCTGTGCGACGTCGCCGCGGGCAACGTCGACGGATTCCTCGACTGCCTCCCGGATCAGCACCGCCCCTGGGACTACCTCGGCGGGTTGCTCGTCTGCCGCGAAGCCGGTGCGGTGGTCGAGGACGCGCTCGGCCGTGATCTCGTGATCGCCGAGGAAGACGGCCGCCGGTGCCTGGTCGGTGCAGGGACCCGCGAGCTGCTCGACTCGTTGCTCGCCGAGATCCAGCGACCATGACCGGAGACGACCTCGATCTTGATCGGCTGCTCGTGATCGCTCTCACTGCTGCGGAAGCAGGGGGCGCGGTCGTGCAGGAAGCGTTCGGCCGCGTCCACGAGAGCCGTGCGAAGGGCCCCGGTGACTGGGTCAGCGCCATCGATGTCGCGAGCGAGCAGGCGGTGCGCGAGTCGTTGACGACCGCGGCGCCCGAGATCGCGTTCTTCGGCGAGGAGGGCGGGGGCGAGCGCGGTGAGGTCGGCTGGTTCGTGGACCCGCTCGACGGCACCGCCAACTTCCTACACGGCTTCCCGATGGTCGGTGTGTCGATCGGCCTGGTGGTGACAGGGGAGCCGGTCGTGGGCGTGATCGCGGCACCGATGCTCGGCGCGGTGTACTCGGCGCGTCGCGGCGGGGGAGCGTTCCGCGACGGCGTCCCGATCCGCGTCAGCAGTCGCCCACCGGAGGCGGCGATCCCTGCGACCGGGTTCCCGTTCCGCGCCAAGCGCGACCGGCTCGACGAGTACCTACCGGTGTTCGAGCGCGCGTTGCGCACGTTCGAAGACCTCCGCCGCGCGGGCGCCGCGAGCCTCGATCTCGCGTGGACCGCCGCGGGCGTCCTCGACGGCTACTTCGAGCAGCAGCTCGGCACCTGGGACGTCGCCGCGGGCGGCGTGATCGTTCGCGAGGCGGGCGGTGTCGTCACCGACTGGCGGGGCGACGAACGCGCGTGGCTCACGTCGGGTGATGTCGTCGCGGGCCCGCCCGAGATCCACGAGCGGATCCTCGAGCTCATCGCCGTGTGATTCTTCGCGCGCCGGACGCGCCGCACTCAGGTCGACAGTGAAGGCGGAGCGGACGACAACGTCGTCGGCCGCCGCAGGTGCGCGACGTCGTCACCCAACGCGCGGTACACCGCGTCGGTGATCTCGAACACTCGTTGCTCGGCGGCGAAGAACCCCGCGAGCCCGTTCGCGACGATCACCATCACGAGCCCGCATTCGGGATCGGCGAGACCGCGTGACGAAGCCATGCCGCCGTGCCCGAACGCGCGCCGCCCGGTGCCGCCGCTGAAGTCGACGCCCACTCCGAGACCCCACGGCGCGTCGAACGCGAACAACGCGTCGCGCAGTCCCCAGCGGTGCACCTTCGTCATCATCTCGACGGTTGCGGGCGTGATGACGGGAGCGCGGAAGCCGAGCAGCGATTCGTAGAACGCGCCCAGCTCGCCGCGGGACCACGCATGCCACCCGCGGGCTCGACCTTCGCGATGTGCCAAGGCTCGTTGTGCACGTTCTCGATGTGATACGGCACCATGCTCAACGCGCCTTCATCGTCGACGACCGGCATCGTGTGGCCGGTCCATGCCACCGGCACGACGCGCGTGCCGAGGTCGCGCTGCGTGTCGAGTGGAATCCCGAGGTACGTCGAGTCGAGCTCGAGTGGCGTGAGGATCTCCTCGCGGACGTAGCGCTCGATCGGACGGCCGTCGACCGCTTCGACGATCGCGCCGAGCACCTTCCAACCCGTCACCGGGTGGTAGCCCGCTGCGGTACCGGGCTCCCACATCGCGCGCGATGCGGCGATGCGAGCGATTGCGTCGGCGTAGGGGACTTCCTCGTCGAAGGCCGGGTCGCGGTACATCGGGAACCCGCCCGTGTGCGTGAGCACGTGGCGGATCGTGCAGCGCTCCTTGCCGCCACCCCAGCCGTCGATGAAATCGCCGACGCGGTCGTCGAGCCGGAGCCGTCCCTGCTCCCAGAGCTGGAGCACGGCGACGGTCGTCACCGGCTTGCCCGACGAGTACCAGAGCATGACGTCGTCGATCGCCAGCTGCTGGCCCGGCCGGGCCTCGCCCACGGCCACGTCGAGCATGGTCTCGCCCTCGACCGACACGTAGCACTGGGCGCCGAGCTGCCAGCCGTCCGCCCGCTGTCGCTCGAGCAGCTCGCCCACCTCGGAGAAGTCAAGTCTGGGAGCCACGATGCCGAAGCCTAAAGGTGACGGTGGACACATCCTCTGACGGAGCTCTCCCTATGCGTCCGCACAGCACAGATCTCGAAGAGGCGACCGTAGCGACCGACGCCGGCTGGCGCCCCGATCCGACCGGCCGCTACGAATGGCGCTACTGGGACGGCGGGTGGACCAACCGGGTCGCCAGCTCCCGGCCGAGCGGCCACGCTGACGCCACCCCAACCCCCGAGTCGCCGACCGTGGCCTCCACGCCGGCCCCGGCACCGGCTGTGGTCCCCGCGGCAGCGGTCGCGGCACCGGCCCTCGCGCCCGCCCCGGCGCTGCAACCGGCCTCGGCTGCCGCGTCACCCAGCCCCGATACCGCTGCGGCCCCGTTGCCGGTGCGTGCGTGGCAGGCATGCATCGCCTTCTTCACCTCGTTCGCGAACGAGCCGGAGTCGTACCACTCCGATCGGACGGTCGACATCGACCGCGACCCCCGCGGTGAGAGCATGCTCGACGGCAACCCGGCCAACTACGGCCGTGCCGGCATCGTGGCGCTCGCCGCGTGCGGCGTCGCGGTCGGCTCGTTCCTGCCCTGGCTCTCCGGCACGATCGACGGGATCCCCTTCTCGCGCACGGGATTCGAGGAGAACCACGGTTGGTCGTTCACCATCGCCGCGCTCGCGCTCGTGTGCGCGGCGTTGCTCGCCGTCCGGCTCCGCCCGCTCCGCTGGGCTGGCGATGGGCATGGCGCTCGTCCTTGCCGGCCTGACGTTCCGGGACCTCGTGCACTTCCACGACATCGTGGTCACGATGAACGCCTCGTCGACGAACTCCGTCGACCTCGGGACCGGCATGTGGATCATGGCGGGCTGCGCGATCGTGGCCCTCGTGGCGTCGTTCCGACTGGGTGAACGCGAGTAACCGCGAGCGCGCGCGAAAATGGTTTGACGCGAGTCCCCCGAAGTGCTTTTCTGGTGACTCGTGTTTTGCGAGGCAATTCAGACCGTCGAGAAGTCGAGAAGTAGGGCAATCGGGATGAACCGGGCGATGCAGCTTCACACCAATGCAGCCGCTGCCCGCGCGCGCGTCCACGCGTCCTACGGCACGGCCAACGGTTCGTGGTCGATTTGCACGTTCGTGCCGATGACCGACCACAAGCCCCGGCCCCGACGGTCCCAGGTGACGATCTCCTAGCAAGTTCGAGCAGGAGACACCGAGGCCGCCGGGGCAACCCGGCGGCCTTTTTCGCGTTTCCGGCCACTTCACCAGCAACCGACCGACCATCCGACAACCGACCGATCACCGCTCCGCCATCAACCAACAGACACAGCAACCAAGCACTGACATCACACCCAACAGAGAGAGTGAGCAGGGGGAAGTGGCGATGTTTGCCTTCGAGTCCACCGCAACCATCCAACGTGAACGCTGGCGGGTCCAGGCGCGCTGTGCGGACGGCTCGTCCGCGCTCGTCGACCTGTTCTTCTCCGAGCAGCTCGACGACATTCTCCGCGCCAAGGCCTTCTGCCAGGAGTGCCCCGTGCGGGTGCAGTGCCTCAACGCGGCGATCGAGCGGCGCGAGCCCTGGGGCGTGTGGGGAGGCGAGCTCTTCGCCAACGGCAAGGTGCTGGCGCAGAAGCGTCGGCGTGGTCGTCCACCCAAGGTCGCACCGCCCGAGCCCGTGATCGAGGAGCTCGTGCCGGTGTACCCGGTGGAGAAGACCGCGTAACTGCACAAGCCAACCGCACAGGCGGGTCGGGGCAACGACGGCAGGGGCATTGTCCCCCCGGTGCCCCAGCGAGCCCCGGCCCGCCGCGGTCAATCGAGAAGAGTCGCTGCCCGATAACGTGGACGGCTCTTCGGGCGTTTAGCTCAGTTGGTCAGAGCGCCGCCCTTACAAGGCGGATGTCGGGGGTTCGAGTCCCTCAACGCCCACAGGTCGTTGCCAAAATCACAACGTTTGCGCGGGTCAGCGGGCATTTCGCGTGTCCGGTCGCTCAAATCGGTTCGTCGCCTTTTTCAAACCCCTGTTGCGGCCGAGCCTGGGGGAGTCTCGGGCACTGGGCGAGAGCGTAGATGTGCCGTTCTGGGCGCGCTGCCATCGCGATTCGGCGCGCGTTCTGTCGCGACGTTCTGTGCGACGAGCTCGCGTGCCGAACGGCAGATCGGTAACCAGACCCAGCGAGGCCACAGTGTCGACCGCGTGACGAGCGTCCGTTCCGCGCTCAGCGGCGAAACGTTCTGGTGCGTTGTTCTGTGCGGGATTCGACACGCGTGGCCGGGTGAGCTCATTCTCCTTCAGCGTCGATCAGCAACCGCTGCAGCTGGCCGAGGGTGTACTCGACAACGCCGTCGAAGGTCATTGCCGCGCCGCGGGCGAACGCGCGCTTGAAGGCGTCCGGGCCAAGCGACGCTTGGATCGCGCTGAGCGCGTGCTCTTGATCCAGTTCTTCGTCGTCTACGCCTGCATAGTGATTCCATGCGGCGAGCGGGCCTTTGGTCTCGGCACCCGCAAGGACTGCAGCCGGCTCCGGATGCTCGAGTTCCACGAGCGCGAGCTGGGTGCGCCTGAGCGTCATTACGAGCATTGAGTGGTTGCCCGATCGGAGGTCATGCCTTACGCCGTCGCGCAGCGCGCGGAGGGCGCCGACGCGGTCGCCACTGCGTGCCTTGAGCCAGCCCACGTCGCCCAACGACGAGCCCAGGTTGGCGCTCTTCGCGCCGCCTCGCGCCAGGACGACGTACTCCTCGAACGCGACAAGCGCCGCCGAGGGATCAGCGCGGATCAGTGCCCTGCCCGACGCCCACAGGGCCGTCGCAGAAGTTGAAGGATTGCCAACTTGTCGCGCCAGTCGTAATCCTTCGTCGGCCTCAGCGCGGGCGGTCGCGTAGTCGCAGCACAACGTCGCGAAGACTGCCACGATGGAATGGAATGTGCTGATGTTGAACGCGTCGTCGCCCGCGACCGCTTCGAGTTCGTGGAGCCCGCGTCTGTACAACGCGCAGCGCCGCGTCGGGCCGGCCCTTGCGCAACTCGGCGCTGGCCAGCGCAGAGTAGGCAGGGATGGGAACCGGACAGTCGGGCGGGATGCCATCGCGCAACGCGTCGCGCGCCAGGGTCTCCGCTCCTACGCGGTCGCCGACATAGGTGGCCTGGATCGCCGCGGCGCCCAGGATCGCGGTGCGCCGCCCGGGCGTGGTCTCGTCGGCCCGAGGCACGGCGCGCTCCATCCACGCGCCAACCCCTGGGGTCATGTCGATCACGGCTTCGTAGGCGAGCGCGGCGACGATCCGCAGCCCGAGTTGGGCGTCCGCGGTCAGCGGGGAGTCGAGGGCCCACCCGATCGCGGCCCGAAGGTTGTCGAGCTCGGCGCGCACCCGCTCACGCCATACCGGCTCGTCGGGGCCCTGCAAGCTCCTGCCTGCTCGCTCCGCGAACGCGGCGTAGTGCTCGGCGTGTCGGCGGCGCCATCGATCCGCGTCGCCGGTCTCGTCGAGGCGCTCGCGTGCATACGCGCGGAGCGTCTCGAGCATCGAGTACCGCGTGGTGCCGTCTGCTGCGCGGTCGCCGACGACCATCGACTTGGCGACCAGGCTCGCGAGCGCGTCGACGACATCCCAGCCCTCGACGCCTTCACCCGCCGCGACGGCCTCGGCGGCACTCGCGTCGAAGCCACCGGCGAAGACACCCAGGCGAGCGAAGACGAGCTGCTCGGTCGGCGAGCACAGTGAGTACGACCAGTCGACCGTTGCGCGCAGCGTTTGATGCCGTTCGACTGCGGTGCGCCGGCCGCCGGTGAGGAGCCGGAACCGTTCGTCGAGACGCGCCGCGATCTCGGCCGGACTCATCGCCACGACCCGCGCCGCGGCGAGCTCGATCGCGAGCGGAACGCCGTCGAGCCGTCGGCACAGCTCGCCGACGGCAACACCCGTCGATTCGTCCATCGCGAACGCCGAGTCCACCGCACCGGCGCGATCCACGAACAGGCTCCCCGCAGCGCTGCGGAGGACCGCGTCCAGACCCGCCGACGGGTCGGGCAGCGTGAGCGAGCGCAACGCCCGGATGTGCTCGCCTTCGACCGCGAGGCCTTCGCGGCTTGTCGCCAAGATGCACACCTGCGGTGAGTCACGCAGCACCATGTCGGCGAAGCGCGCCGCCACGTCGAGGAGATGCTCGCAGTTGTCCAGCACGACCAGGAGCTGCTTGGCGCGCAGGAACTCACCGATGCTGTCTTCGATCGAATCGCCCGGACGGGCTTGCACCCCAAGCGAGGCTGCGATGACCTGGAGCATGGCGTCGGGGTCGCTCGCGACCGCGAGCTCGCACATCCACGCGCCATCCGGAAAGTCCGGCAAGACATTCGCCGCGACCTGGATCGCGAGGCGCGTCTTACCGACACCGCCGACGCCCGTCAGTGTGACGAGCCGCGACTCACCGATCGCATGGGCCACTTCCCCCAGCTCCTGGTCGCGCCCCACGAACGAGTTAACCTGGAGCGGTAGGTTGCCCGGGAACCCGTCCAGAGGCCGCAGCGGCGAGACGCGCACCGGCACCCAGTCCAGCTCGGGCTTCTGCAACACCATCGCCTCTTCGAGACTGCGCAGCGCAACGCTGGGTTCGATCCCCAACTCCTCACCCAACAAGCTCCGGACCCGCCCATACGCGCGCAACGCCTCTGCCTGACGGCCTGAGCGATACAGCGCCAACATCAACTCGCCCCACAACCGCTCCCGAAACCCGGACTCGCTTACCAACGCCTCGAGCTCACCCACCAGTTCGTCGTGAGCACCCAACGTCAGCCTCGCCTCTACCCGCTCCTCGGTCGCGACCCACCGCAACTCATCGAGACGAGCCGCTTCAGCACGCGCGAACTCCGCGAACGCGAACTCCCCGAACGCGGGACCCCGCCAGAGCGCCAACGCCGCATCCAACAACCCGACCGCGCGCTGCGCGTCGCCCCGCTGCCTCACGGCCTGCGCATCTGCCACCAACCCCTCGAACCGTTCCGCGTCGAGACTCTCCTGACCCACCCGCACCACATACCCCGGCGCGCGCGTCACCACCACCTCGTCCGCCCCTGGGCCCAGTAGGGAACGCAATCGATACACGAGCTTCTGCACCGAGCTCGACGCGCTCGCTGGCGGCGTAGCGCCCCACAAGACCTCGACCAGACGATCCGTCGAAACCACGACGTTTGCATCCACCAACAACGCCGCCAACACCAACCGAACTTGCACGCTCCCCAACCCGAGCGTGCGGCCGCCCGCTGAGACCTCCAACGGACCCAACACCCCGAACACCACGCCGCCCTCGCGCGTCGCCATCGTCCGATCCTCCCACCCTCCGGCCCCCATGGCCACCAAAGGCCTGCGCGCAGTGATGACCTTCCCCCGGCATTCCGGACCGAGTGTCCGGTCAACCGGGGGGAAGGTCGCCCGTTCCTTTACGGGCACGTGGGGATCGGTACCCCGGTCATGCCGGCAACGGCGGGCTGGAATTCCATCGGTAGCGATGACGGGTCGAACTCGATGCCGACCGAAGCACGGGCGTTCGGTGAGAGCGCCGTCAAGAGCAGCTGTTGGTCGGCTGGGTTCGATCGGGCGAGCACTCCCCGCAGGTCGAGCCCGTCGGGCGTGGAGGGAACGCTTCCAGTGGCTAGTCCAGCCGTCATCGCGGCTTGTTCGATCTTCTGGCGGGCTTGTGGTGACAGCGCGGTGGTCAACGGGGCCGCGGTGCCGCTCGGCATCGACGCCAGCACCGCCAAGAGGACTGCGCCGTCAAGATTCGACGGGGCCGTGCACACGTTCGAGGACTGCGCTGGCGACGCCGACGGGACCGCCGCAGGCGAAGCTGGCACGGCCTCGGGATGCGTTGCCGGGCTGCTCTCGGTCGACGAGTCGCTCGAGACTGCCCGGACGACGACGACGCCGGCCGTCGCGACGAGCAGCCCGGAGAGCGCGAGCGCGGCGAACGACCGTCGCCGCCAGCGTGGAACGACCGGATTGGTTGCTGTGATGACATGTCCGCTCATGGTGCTGTCTCCCTGGGTGGCGGGCCGGCAGGGAAACCATGACCTCGTTTGGTCAACGGGCTTTCCCTGTCCTCGGCGAGCCCCTTTGGGCTCTCCTGCACCCTGACGCAACGTGGTCGCGGCCCAGTCGCCGCTCGATCGCCGCACGTTCGCAGCGTCCGCCCTGGGAGGCAGGATGAGCCGATCGGCGAGAGCTCGGTGTGTCCGTGTCATCAGCGCGGCGTTTCTGCTGACGGGCGTCGTCCTGTTGATCACCAGCGCGGTGGCGGTGGCGGATCCGGGCGATTCCGCGGCACCGACGGTCGGCGTTGCCGTTGCGACGCAGAACGTTGCGCTCAACAACGACACTGCCCCCGTGGGGGGCGCCGGACAGTGCCCGGCTGACACGACGAAGGCGTACTGGCACTTCATCATCGCTCCGAACGACGGAACCTACGCGTTCGTCACGATCACCCTGAACCTTGGCAGCGGCGGTCCGTTCGTGTTCACCGGCGCGCAGATCATCCCGAACGGCGCGCAGCTCGACAACGTGTTCGTGCAAGTCCCCGTCGGCAAGGCACTCACCGACCGCGTTGCCAGCGGATCCTCCGCCGACATCACGCCGGCTTTGCCTCCCCCGAGCAACTTCACGCTGAGCCATACCTGCCCAGCAGGTGAAGGCACGACCACAACCTCGAGTTCCACGACGACCTCGAGTTCGACGACGACCTCGAGTTCGACGACGACCTCGAGTTCGACGACGACCAGTACGACAACAAGTGTGCCATCGTCGACCACGACGAGCAGCGTGAGTCCTACCTCATTGAGCGTCAGCACGACCGCCGCAACAATCCCGGTGCAGGTCGGTGGCATCTCCGTCAACGCGGCGGGCACAACCACTGGCCCGCTGGCGTTCACGGGCACTAGCTCAAGAACCCTCTGGCTCGCGATCATCGGCGGACTCATGGTCCTTATCGGCATCGCGATCGCAGTCTTCGCCCACCGCAGGTACGCCTAGGACCTCACTGTTGACGGGTTGAGGTTGCACGTCCACCGATTGGTGGCCACACCGAACTGCTCGACGGTCGACGATCAGGTCCGGCCGCAGCCGCCGTCACCCGGTCCCTTGGAGCCCTAGGTGTTTTCGAGTGCGGCGCTGCATTCGTGACACCACAGTGTCGGCGGGTAACTCGTCCAGAGCCTCCCGGCCAGAATGCGGTCGAGCCGGAGCAGGCGACCGCACAACGTGGTCCCAGAACCCGCGCGGAACCCGTGGTATGGCCCGAGAGGTACGACCGGCGAGTCTGGCTCTCTTGGGTTCATGGCGCCGAAGCGATCCACCATGATGCCGAAGTCACGCTCTTTCATCACCACCCCGCGACGCGTCAGGTCCGAACGCGACAGGAGCGAGTCGACCATTCCGCCGACCCGGTCCCCGCTCCGGACTGTGTCTCATTACCGCTTCTTGGAACGGGTTACGTGCCGCTGTTGCTGAGTTGGCTGCCCGCGTCGCTGAACTTGCTCTGCACCTGGCTACGCAGGAACACCACAGCCGCGATCACAGCGAGCGCGATGAGCGCAACGAGGAGGATGTACTCCACCATGCTCGCGCCACGCTCGTCGTTGGAGAACATTGCCTGGAGCCATGTCTTCAAGACGAACAGATCCATTAGTTACTCTCTCTTCGGGTGTTACCAGAGACCAGCCGCATTCCCAATGACTGTGATCATCGGCGTAGTGGCAGCGGAACCTTGACCCACAGGCGCACCGTCACAGGGCCCGGGTGATGTGTGTCACGTTCGGTAACGAATATGCGTCGACCAGCGATTGAGCTACCGACACGCGCGCGGCGCGTGGCGGTAGGGGCGGCTGCACTCCCGTGAGGATCAAGCGCAACACAGCGACTCCGCATGAGGCTCGCCGCGTCGAGCGCCGCGAGGTCGACTGGCCGACCAGATACCGGTTCGAAGGCGGACGCGATCAGTCCTGGCGCGAGTGCCGCGTGCGGGACGTGTCGCGCGAGGGGGCTGGTGTCGAACTGACCGACACGACTGTGGACGAGGTGTCCACGCGTAGCGTCGTTTTCGAGCTCGAGGTTCCTCCGGCCTGCCTACGTCTTCGAGGTGAGGTGCGAGATGCGCGGCTCGGTGCCGATGGCGGTGTGTATGTCGGCCTGCAGTTCGCCAGCCTCATGCCGGTGGAGCAATACCTGCTCGACACGCTGCTCAAACGCGATTCGTCTCGCTGGATCACTACAGGGTCCTGAAACGACGAAACCCCGCCCGAAGGCGGGGCAACGAGCGAGCAGATAACACTCCCGATCAGGGCATTCTGTATCAACTGACGTGACGAAGGTCAGGAACCGATTGCGCACACTGACGTGCCGTTCTGCGCTCCGCTGCGCGGATTCGTGAGCGTTCTGTCGGCGCGTTCTGTGCTCCGACTGCGTGAAGGAGAGAGGTAGTTGGCCCGGGACTTTGCTTCGTGGAGGACTGCTGATTCCCTGCTGACCATGAGGGGCTCTCACTCAAGCGTGAGAGCCCCTTACTGGCCGCTTGTCTTTCAGTTGTTTGTCTGTGCCAGGTGCGGCGATCAGATGGAGATCGTCCCTTCGAAGGAACCGGTGCTCACGCCGGTGGCAATGTTCAACAAGCGCGTGAGGGTGTAGCTGCCGGTCGCGTTGGCGAAACGACCCGTACCCCCGGTGATGGTGATGGTCTCAACGATGGAGACAAACCCTGGGGCCGCGGGTGAGGCTTGCCCGGGCCCGGAGGCGTTCACGGTGTCGCCGTTGGCGGCAGTGAACACTTCGGTCCCCGTCCCGGACCCGTTCAAGAGGTTGATGACGAAGTTGCCTTCTACGGTGAACTGACCCAGGTGGGTGGCGTTACCCGTGCCTTCGAGAACCACCGCGGCAAACGGAAAACCGGTGCTGGTTTCAACGCTTTGCCAGCTGCCTTTGAAAGGCACCTGATGGTCAGTGGCCGCGGGCGCCGTTGCCGGGCTGAGCGCAACGACCGCGAGCACCAGGATCGAGAGGGACAGGAGCCTGCGGAGTTTCATAGCTGCATTCCTTTCTGGGTCCACGCCCGGCTGCTGGTTGCAGGACGGCCCGTGGCTTGTCGAAACGAAGCGCGGTGGCGGGCTCAGCGCGGTGATCCCCGATGCGGACACCACATCGGCAGCACGATCCGGTCTCACAAGGACCGTCGCACAGCGGACCATCACTTATCGGCCTGGTTGGGTGCTCGGCGTCGGACAGACCGCGACCAGGACTGGGATATTGCCGACGGTGATGGTGGCGGAGACTGCACCGGTCGCGGTCGTGATCACTGACACCGTGTCGTCGCCGTTGTTGGTGACGTAGACGTGCGTGCCGTCCGGAGTGATCGTGACCCCGAGCGGAGCGTTGCCGACGGTGATCGTGGCTGACACCACACTCGTCGCGGTCGATCATCACCGTGTTGCCGACACGGTGCCGTCACCGTTGTTCGCGACGTAGGCGTGGGTTCCGTCGGGCGTGATGGCCAGCCCGACTGGATTGGTGCCGACGGTGATGGTTGCCGACACCACACCGGTCGCGGTCGTGATCACCGACACGGTGCCGTCGCGGTTGCGCACGTAGACGTGGGTGCCGTCCGGGCTGATCGCCACAAAGACCGGAAGGGTGCCGACGGGGATGGTGGCCGACACCGCATTTGTCGCGGTCGTCGATCACCGACACTGTGCCATCGAGGGTGTTGTTAACCACGTAGACGTGCGTGCCGTCGGGGGTGAACGCCACGCTGCCCGGATTGGTAGCCGACGGGGATCGTGGCCGACACCACATCGTCGCGGTCGTGATCACCGACACGGTGGCATCACTGGTGTTGCGCACGTAGGCGTGCCCGCCGTCAGGGGTGATCGCCACGACCCCACCGGCGTCTTACCGACAGGGATGGTGGCCGAGACTGCACCGTCGCGGTCGTGATCACCGACACGGTGCCATCACCGTTGCTTCGCGACGTTGGCCGTAGACGTGCTTCCGTCAGGCGTGACCGCGACGACGCGCGGCGTGTTACCGACGGTGATGGTGGCAGACACCACACCAGTCGCGGTCGTGATCACCGACACTGTGTTGTCGCCGCTGGTTGGTAACGTAGGCCTTGCCCGCACACCCCCCGACCGCACCCACGCGGGGCTGGCCCGCGGGCGACTGCACCGACGGCGACTCGTCACTCTCCGACAAGACGACCAGCCTCCGATCACCAGCGCCACCGCGACGCTGGCCGCGATCGCGGCCACGACTCAGCGCACGCCGTGTGACGCGGCGACGCACGACCGGCCGAGCAAACCGGCTTCGATGTCCTCGAACGGTGGCGCGGACCGGACCCGAATCGACGACCTCGAGCACAGCCGCGCGGATCCGATCGTCCAGCTGGTCAGACATCGAGCACCTCTCGCAGCGTCTTGCGGGCCCGTGCGAGGTGACGTCGCACCGCACCGTCGGAGATCCCGATGAGCGCCGCGGCAGACCCCGGATCGAGATCTTCCCAATAGGTCAAGTACACGACCGCTCGCTGTCTCGGGCTGAGCGCCGCGACCGCGGCGAACACCTCTGGACGAGGTATCGGCGCCGCGTCGCTGACATCGCGAGGTGCAGCACGCTGTTCGTATCGCACGCGCCGCGCGTCACGTCGCGCTGTCATCCGAGATTCGTTGAGGACTGCCCGATACAGATAGGCACGCGGATTCCGCACGTCCGCCCACGCCGGTGCCCTGAACGCGGTGATCACCGACGCCGACACCACGTCCGCGGCGCTATCCGGACCCACGAGAACCGTCGCGAAGCGAACCAACTCGTCCGCATACTTGCCGTAGACCTCGGCATCAGAGACCGCCAACACACTCCTACGATGCCGCTCGACCCGCTTCCGGGTGACACCAATCAGGCGATTTCTCACCGATTCCATCGGCGAGCTCAGCCACCCACGAACAACAGACCGATCGCTCCAGCTTCACCGAGCCCGATGCACAGGGATCTGGCACACAGAACGCCACCCGGTTCGACAATCGTCGCCGCGCCAGACCCGGTGATATGTGGCTCGGCGTGCCTGTCGATCTCGGTCTGCTCCTGGGGGTGGGGCGAGCGGGCCGACCTGGATATCAATAGGTCCATCCTCGCCGCGGCCTGATGGGGACTCCGGCGTTGCGGAACTCTCGACCCAAGGTCCGGGTGTCGACCTTGAACTTGTCGGCCACCGTCTTCAGCGAGTGGCCGTCGCGGTACATGAGTGCCGCCTCGGCGACCACGGCGTCGGTCATCTTCCTGACCACTCGTCGGCGAGGCACACCTTCTTGATCGAGATGGCTGATGATGGTCGTCCGGTTGACCCAGTGCGACCGGGCCAGCACGTCGATCGAGCTTCCGCTGACATAGCTCGCGGAGATGTCATCGACTTCCCCAGCCGAAAGCCGTCGCTGCACCGGGTGGGGCGGTTGCGCCGACGGCGTTGTGTCAGTCGTAAGCGCGGGGTTTGAAAGCCGTCCCGGAGTCTCCGGATGGCTAGTTTCGGTGGCGGCGGGGGAGCGGATCGCCGGTTTCCAGGGCTCCTCGTGAGGCTCATGGGGCCTCTCGACCCCGTGTCCTGCAACGGTTATGAGGGTTTCGGGAGGGTTTGAAAGCCGTCCCAGAAGGTCCACGGGTCGTTGCCAAGAACACAACATTTGCGCAGGTCACACGGCAAATCGCGTGTCCGGTCGCTCAAATCAGTTCGTCGCTTCTTTCAAACCCCGATTGCAGCCGAGGTTGGGGCGCAACCCGACGACGATGGGACGAGTCCGCAGATTGAGATGTGTGCCGGCTCGACAACTAGCCCCAGAACGCGTCCTCGGCGCCCTGGTCCGCCGACGTCAGGTCCAGGCGCGAGATCTTGTCGCCCGAGAACGTGAACTCGATGGTCTCTTCGGTGTCCAGGGTCTTGCCCTCGCGCTCGGCCTTCGCGCTGTGGACGGCGACGACCTTGTCGCCCTCGGTCTTGACGGTCTTGAGCCCGGCCACGAAAGTGCCGCCCGACAGCTCGAACAGCCGCCCGTACAGCCCCAGGACGTTGTCGACGCCCGTGTGTTCACCCGAGAGCTGGTTGTTACCCGGCTGGTTCTGCACGACGTCGGGCGTGTAGATCGACCGGAAGGTCTCCATGTCGCCCTCGCCGAACGCCTTGTAGCCCCGCCGGACCATGTCTTCCCTGGACTCGGTCATGACCGCCCCTCTCGATGGTGTCGGACAGAGTGGAACACGCGCACCACGCCAACGCAAGAGCTTGACGGTCGTGGTCACGGTACGTGGGCGCGTTGCACGCAGGCTGCGGTCCGATCAGCTGCGGACGGCCGCAACGAGCGTCACGGCGGCTCCTCACGTAAGACCTCCGCGGTCGCTCCGTCACCCGTTCGACGCGCAGGTCCACGACGCCTCAAGCTTTCGACTCGATGGCGCGGGCTTCTTGCCGTGGCTTCAGGTGGTGAGCGATGACGTGACCCTGCGGCAGCTGTGCATGGCGCCGGAGACCCTGGCAGACTCCGCACCCGAGCCGATTCTGAGGAGTGTGTCATGAGCATGACGCAAGACGACCTTCGCATGTCGCCGTATCAGGTCGCTGCCGAGACGTTCGTGATCCCGTGGGTGCTGCAGGCCCCGCCGGTCGGGTTGTTCTGCATGAACTCGCTCGTGATCCGGGGCCAAGAGCCCGTGATCGTCGATACCGGCTCGCCGGCGAACCGCGACGAGTGGCTTGCGAACGTGTCGAGCGTTGTCGACCCTGGCGACGTCCGCTGGATCTTCTTGAGTCATGACGACCGGGATCACTCGGGCAACCTGCTTGCGGCGCTCGACGTGTGCCCGAACGCGACGCTGGTGACAAACTGGTTTTCGGTCGGCCGGATGGCGGAAGAGTGGATGACTCCGTTGGATCGGTGCCGGTTCGTAAACGAGGGTGACCGCCTCGACATCGGCGACCGCACGTTGACCGCGGTCCGGCCGCCGGTGTTCGACAATCCAACGACACGGGGAATCTTCGACGACAAGACCGGCGTCTTCTGGTCGGTCGACACCTTCGCGTTGCCCGTGTCCGCGCCGCTCGAGGACGTCGCGGACATTCCCGACGATGAATTCGCGGAAGGCGAACTGCTCGGCTCTCGCCTCGTGGCCGCGTGGCATCCATGGCTGGACGAAGCCAAGTACTGCGCATACGTCGACCAAGTACAGGCCATGCCGATCCAGGTGATCGCGTCATGTCACGCGCCGGCGATACGCGGCGAACGCATCGCTCGTGCGTTCGACTTGCTTCGCCAGCTCCCGACCGCCGAGCCGTGGAACTCGTACACGCAGGCCGACCTCGAGGGATGGCTCGCCGCGATGGCTGGCGGACCGCCTCCCACCTAGCGCGACTCACCCACCACAGAGCCCGCCGAGCACGCGTACATGTCTGCCGGGTAGGGGCGCGCTGTGCCCGGCCATCAAGCCGCACAGATCGGTAGCCGGTTTTAGCCTTGAACGGCGACGAGTCTCCAGGCTCCGGGCACGCCCTTCAGCTCGTGCTCGCCTCGATCAGCGAACTCGATCCCCGATCCCAGCACCAAGGGCGGGACGGCCGTTGAGACAAGGGTCTCGCCAGATGTCGCGTGTCCGAGCCACCGGGGCAGCGACGTGGACCGCACCTCGGCAAGGTATGCGGCCTCTGACGAGTCCCTGGGTTGACGGCCGGTGTTTACGGTATCTTGACGCAGGCAAAGGGAAGGGGCCACCGGTGAAAAGAGCTCGTGTCTTGTCGTGCACGTCGACCACAGCTGTCGCTCACGACGTCCCGAGGCGGCGCCGCTTGCGGGGTCGGATCGGCGGGATGGTTGTTGTAGTTGCTGTCGCAATGACCGCGCTGTCTCTCGGTGTGGCTCCTGGGGGCGCCGACGTGAACAACGACGGCGCTGCAGATCTGGTGGCGTGGAACAGCAACGGTGTGATCGGGGTCAAGCTCGCGAATCCTGCGGGTTCCACCTTCGGCGCGACGCAGCTCTGGCACAACGGTGAGCCGTTCTACGGAAACGTCGCGAATCTGTTCGGTGACGTGAACAATGACGGCGTCTCGGACTTGGTGGCGTGGAACAGCAACGGTGTGATCGGGGTCAAGCTCGCGAATCCTGCGGGCTCCGAGTTCAGCGCGACGCGGGTGTATTACAACGGTGAGGCGTTCTTCGGGAACGTGGCGAACCTCCTGGCCGATGTGAACAATGACGGCGCCGCGGATCTGGTGGCGTGGAACAGCAACGGTGTGATCGGGGTCAAGCTCGCGAATGCCGCGAGTTTCACTTTCGGCGCGACGCAGGTCTGGTACAGCGGTGAGGCGTTCTATGGGAACGTGGCGAACCTCGTGACGGATGTGAACAATGACGGGGCCGCGGATCTGGTGGCGTGGAACAGCAACGGTGTGATCGGGGTCAAGCTCGCGAATCCTGGCGGATCTGCGTTCGGCGCCACGCAGCTCTGGTACAACGGTGCGCCGTTCTTCGGAAACGTCGCGAATCTGTTCGGTGACGTGAACAATGACGGCGTCTCGGATTTGGTGGCGTGGAACAGCAACGGTGTGATCGAGGTCAAGCTTGCCAATCCCGCGGGCTCCGAGTTCAGCGCCACGCAGGTCTGGTACAGCGGTGAGGCGTTCTACGGGAACGTGGCGAACCTCGTGACGGATGTGAACAACGACGGGGCCGCGGATCTGGTGGCGTGGAACAGCAACGGTGTGATCGGGGTCAAGCTCGCGAATCCTGGGGGATCTGCGTTCGGCGCCACGCAGCTCTGGTACAACGGTGAGCCGTTCTTCGGAAACGTCGCGAACGTTGGTTAGGGTGCGCGCCGGTCGTCGCCGGGTTCCGGCGCGTGCGCGTCCTAGCAGGTGGGACCGCGTGGCTCCGGGGCTCGTAACGGCCTTCGTCATCTGAGGTTCAGAAACACGGAAGAGCACACACGGTGTGCGTGTGGGGGCCTTCGGTCCTGGCACCTTGCTCGCCGAACTGCTGACGTTGTGACGCTTCCGTCATGACCGCCTTATGTCGGCGTCACCGAATGGCCACAATTGCGTGCCAACATCTGTCCGATGATTGGGCAGGTGGCACGGGCAGGTCGCGTCGTACTTCTCGTCGTGGCACTCGCGGGGGTGTCGACGGCGTGTCTTCCCGCAGCACCGCCGGTGGGGGTTGTGATCCGTCAGGTGGCGCGGGCTCCTCAATGGGCGCTTTCGAGTGACCCGTTCGTGTTGGCCGCTGGCGGCGAGTACTACGTGTTCGCCTCTGACTACGCGCCGTTCCGGATGCCGATCCATGTCGTTGATGATCTCACGACTGATCTCGACGACAACTCGGCGTGGTGGCTGTCGACAATCGAGGGGATGCCCGAACCGCCAGCCTGGACCAATGGTGATCATGTGTTCTGGGCTCCGACGGTTGCGCGCGCTGCGGACGGTACGTATGTCGCGTTCTTCGCCGCGAACCGGCTCGATCCACCACAACCCGAGAACGGTCAGTGCATCGGGCGTGCGGTCGCGAACGCGACCGGAAGGCCCCTACGTTGCGGAGGACGGGCCCTTCACCTGTGGACTCAACGGCGTCGGTGGCGCACTTGATCCGAACCTCTTCCAGGCACCGAACGGGCAGTGGTATCTCTACGCCGCGTTCAGCAGTACCGACCAGTCGATCTACGCGTTCGGGCTCGACGCCAACCTCGATCAGAGCCGTGACTCCTCTGGCCTCGCCGGCTACTGGACCTCGCCCGTCTATGGCAAGACCTACTCGTGGGAAGGCAAGTTCCTCGAGAACCCGGCAATGGCCTACGACGCCACGACCCAGACGTACGTGCTCACATACTCCGGCGGAGGCGACTGGTCCAGCGCTGACTACCTGACCGGGTTGGCGCGCTGCGCGTCGCCGCTTGGGCTCTGCGCCGGGAATCCGGACGGGCCATGGCTCGCGAAGAACAACACGCGCACCGGCACCGGCGGACTGAGCTTCTTCACTGCGTTCGATGGCAGCCTCAAAGCCGTGTACGCCTCGTTCCCGTCGGGCGGCGAAGGCACCCAAGCCCGAGCCGCGACCGCCGCGTCGATGTCGTTCGAAACAACACGCGAATCCGCAAACGCGTTCGGCGACCCCCGGTCACTGCTCGCGATCAGCGCACCAACCCTCGGTCCCCCCTGACCCTCCGGCCCTCCGCGGTCGCGCCACCTCTTCGAGTCGTATCGGTGTGTGTGCGGCCATGGACCGCGTTCTCACACTCGCGTCGTTCCGTGCTGTATTCCCCATGGACTTTCGCTGCTCGATGCCGAGG
This sequence comes from uncultured Actinomycetes bacterium, assembly GCA_963721435.1. Lineage (GTDB taxonomy): Bacteria > Actinomycetota > Acidimicrobiia > IMCC26256 > DASPTH01 > CAVRJC01. Next base: position 46,413 of record CAVRJC010000008.1, on the reverse strand, counting down.
CATCAGATCTGGCGCGATGTTCGGCGCTGCTGCGAGAGTCCAGCTGTGGGACTTCGACTCCGGCGCCCGAGCGGCGATGAACTCGTGGCGACACTCGGCCGCTGCCGATCCGACTCGCTGAGCTATGAACCCGCGGGGGTTTCGACGGATCGAACCATGACGCCGCCTGGTCTGCACAGGCGTCGATGGACAACGCTTCTCGACGACCAGGCCGCCTTCACGAAGAAGCCTTCATACTCACCCGCGACGACCGCGGTCTTGTGCACTTCGACGTGGAGGCAGTATCAGCCCCGGTGGACCCGCTCGCTCGTCTCCTGCCGCCCGTCGCGAAACACCTCCAGGACCGAGCCGCGCGCCGATACCTCTCCGCGATGGAGCGTGCCCTCGCGCCATCGCCCTGAACGCGGCCGGCCGAGAGCGCCCTGTCACGAGCTGTGGTCGTCGCGGTTTCGCACGCAAGTGGCGAGGAAGAGCGGGTACACAACGCCGTCGCGGACGATCTGATGGCAGCGCTGGAACTTGACGTCGCGAAATCCGGCGTGACCGAGGTCGGCGCCCAGCGCTGTGCGGTTGAACCCGTGGTGGCCGCTGAAGCCGTCGGCGTGGAACGACCCATCCTCTTCCTCGAGATCAACGATGCACAGGCGGCCACCTTCGGAGAGCAGGTCGGCGAAGCCGGCCAGCACGGGTTCGAGGTGCGGGATGTGATGCAGGGTCATGACTGTCACGACGAGGTCAAATTGCTCGTCGGGGAGGGGTTCGGTGGCGAGGTCGACGTCCCAGACCCTTGCGTCGGTGATGACCCCCGCTGCGATCTTGCTCTCCATGACCGTGCGCATCCCAGCCGACGTGTCTGCCATCGTCACCGGACCGACTGAGTCGCGCAGGGCTTGGGTGACGAGTCCCGTCCCGGCGCCGTACTCCAACATCCGCATCGACTTGTCGAGGGGCACAGCAACGCGGATTGCGAGCGCGACCTCCTCGGACCGTTCCACCTTGGCCGGGTCGTCATCCCATGTCGCAGCCCGTTCGTCAAAGCTGTTGATGCTCATCGCGTCACAGTGTCGCGCGTGAGACATCCAGGACGGACGCGCTGATGCTGCGTCGGCTCGCGCCTTCGAGCGAGGCGATCGTTTGCGGACCGGGACCGGATGGTCAACCTGCGAACGTCGTAGGCGGTGACGGCACCGACTCAGGGGTGTCGAGCGGGGCGGTTCGTGCGTAACCTTCGGAGCGTGCGGCACTGGGACATGGTCCTCATCGGTGAAGACCTCGCAACCGGCAGCAGCGGGGCCGGATCGCCCGGTGAAGGGACGTTCGCGACGCTCGAGAGCGCGTTGAACTGGCTGCTCGAGTCGCCGGGGACGCGCGATCTCCGCGTCACCGCCCTGTCGAAGGAGCAACCGGTACGCCACGTCGTCGGCCGCTTCACCCTTGACGCCAACTTCGATCGATTCGCGCGAGAGGCGAAGGAGACCGACGATCGGATCGTGCACGAGCCCGAGTTGCCCGACTGATTCAGCGGGCTCTCAGCGATCGCAGTGCACGCTTCTCTCGGTGAGGAAGCTCCTGGTCGTCAGCGTCGTGTTCGCCGGACTTGCCGCCGTCGCGGTTCCGGTCGTGCGGATGCTCGACGAGCGCTACCCGCCGATCGTGCCCGAGCCCCTGCCGAACCACCGCGAAGACGCCGCCGCGCTCGCCGACTGAGGAGCGACGCTCCGGCCGCGAGCTTCCCGACGCCGGCTTGCTGCAATCGCGTAGGGTGACGGTCGTGCGAGCCGACGACCGTGGGCCGGCCCTCTTTCTGGTCGACGACCTCCCGTGGGCCGACGATCGCACGCCCGGCACGATCCCGCGTGACATGCTCGACGAAGCCGATCGCCGGGGCGGCGGCGGGCGCAAGCTCCTCGCCGCTGGTGAAGGCGGCTTCCACTCCTCGTACTCGGTCATGCCGGCGGGATACGCGATGCCCTTGCACCGCCATGACTACGACGAGCTCGTCGTGGTGCTCGACGGCGGTTGCCGGTGGTCCGACGGTCGGCTGCTGCGCGCCCGCGACTCAATGGTGATGACGGCACACACGGTGCACGGCTTCACGTGTGGCGAGCTTGGGATGACGCTCCTCACAGTTGCGCGCGGCCCGTTTCACACGGAGCTCGTGAGGAGCCCCGACTGACGCGCGAGGTTGCGGGTCAGTCGCGCTTGGCGTAATCCGCGAAGCCGTGCCAGTCGATCACGACGCACGGCTCGTCACCGATGATCCAGGCGTCGTGGCCGGGTGCGGCGGTCATGAAGTCGCCGGGGCCGAACTCCATCTCCTCGCCGTCGTCCATGACGATCTTCATGCGGCCGGAGACGAAGTACCCGGTGTGCGCGGCCTGGCAGCTGTCGGTGCCCGCGATGGGCTTCACGTGCTTCGACCACTGCCAGCCGGGCTCGAAGGTCGCCCGACCGACCGCGCCACCCTCGGCGTTCACGATCTCGAGCTTCCCCTTGCCGTCCTCGAACGGGCGAACTTCCTCGGCCTCGTCGAGATTCATACGGACCAGACCAGCCATGGCATCGCTCCCCTCGTCCCACGGATCGCGGTTTCGGTCTTTGGACCTTCGCGCCGCGCTCTCGACAAAGCAACCAGAAGCGCTGAATTCTTCTCAGGTGCGGCCGACCAGGGTGAGCGCGTTGTCGTGCAGGATCTTGCGCTGCACGTCGTCGGGGAGCGACGACACGAGCTCGCCGAAGTCGCGCGGGTGCTCGAAGCCCTCGCCGTGCGGGTAGTCGGAGCCCATGACGATCGAGTCACACTGGCCGAGGTCCTCGATGACCTTGACGACGTCGTCCTCGGGGTAGGGGCAGACGCGGACGTGCTCCTGGAAGATCGCGCTCGGCTTCGCGGTGAGCTTGCCGCCGATCCACTTGCCGCGGCGCCCCATGCCCCGGCTCTTGTCCATGTGTCGCACGAAGTGGGGCGTCCACTCGGCGCCGAACTCGGAGACCACCACGTGGATGTTGGGGAACCGCCCGAAGAGGTTGTCGAAGATGATCGCCGACAGCGTCTGCTGGATCGGCGTCTCGCCCCACGTGTGCATCCACTGCCACGCGGTCATCTCGAAGAACACGGGCTCGGGGTCCTGGCCCCACGCGGGCCCGAGGGTCTCGTTGTACCAGAACTCACCGATGTGGTACGCCACGCTCGCGTGCGCCTCGTTGATGCGCGCCCAGAACGGGTCGAAGTAGGGATCGCCGGGCGAACGACCGTAGGCGGGACCCGCGTTGAGCATGATGAACTTCGCGCCGGCCGCGAGCACGAAGTCGAGCTCTTCCACCGCGGAGTCGAGGTCGCGCAGGGAGAGAACCGCGGGCGTGTAGATGCGGCTCTGGTAGTCGAAGCCCCACGTCTCGTTGAGCCACTGGTTGTACGAGTGGAGGTTCGCGTACAGCGGCTTGATGCCGTGCACGTAGTGCTCGGCCATCGTGCCCATCGTCGCGGGGTAGAGGATCGCGCTCTCGATGCCCTGCTCGTCCATGAGCGCGAGGCGCGGCGCGCGCTCGAGGTACTCGGGTCGCAGCGGCTGGAGCTTGTAGGCCTCGGTCGGCTTCCCCGACTTCATCTCCCGCAGCATGATCTTCAGCGCGCCGGGCTGGTGCGCCATGTCGATGGGGTGGTCGAGGCCGGTGACCAGCCGGCCGCCGGCGAGCAGCCCCTGCTCACCGTTGGCGAGCGTGATCGGCGTGATCGCCCGGTTGAGGTACTCCTCGGGCAGGAAGCGGGTCGCCGCGTCGGGAGGCTCGTAGATGTGATTGTCGCAGTCGAACAGCGGGATCGTGGTCATGACGCTTCCTCCAGTTTCAACACGGCACGCGCGTTGTCGCGCAAGAACTTCGGCCACACGTCGTCCTTGAACGGGACGTCGCCGAGCTCGGAGAAGATGCGCTCGAGCGTGAGCCCCGACGGGTAGTACCCCGCGTACAAGACGCGACCGGAACCGCGTGACGAGTTGGCGAAGTCGACGATGTCCTTCGGGTAGTACCGCGGCGCGAAGGCGCTCGTGGAATAGAACAGGTTCGGGTACTTGACCATGAGCTTGACCGCGAGCTCGGTCCAGGGCTCCGCGCCGTGGCGCATCACCACCCGCAGCTCGGGGAAGAACCAGCAGACCTCGTCGAGGTGCGACACCTTCTGCGCTTTCATCGGGACCCGTGGCCCGGGGACGCCGACGTTGATGAAGATCGGGATGTCGAGCTCCACGCACTTGGCGTAGATCGGGAAGATCTTCTTGTTGTTGATCGGCACCTGCGGGACGCACCCGCTCGGGAAGAACGCGGCCGCGATCACCCCGGCCTCCTCCACCGCGCGCACGAGGTCGGCGACACCGTCCATCCCACGGTTCGGGTCGACGAGGTAGCTCCCGAGGAGGCGGTCGGGGTGCTCGTGTACGGCGCGGAGGCTCCCGACGTCCTGGAACGAGACGGGGATCAGCCCGCGCTCGACGCCGTGCGTGTCCATCTCGTGGAGCAGCTCGGCGATGCGGGCGTCGTCGTCGGCCTCGGCCGCCGAGTTGTCGGGCAGGTCCTTGTACATGTAGCTGGCGGCGTGCTCGAAGCCGCCCAAGCTGTCCTTGTCGAGCAGCATCGCCGACATCGATTCCGCCCACCACCGACGGTCCGCCGTCGGCAACCCGATCATCGTGTCGATGGCGCCGATCCCGGCTGGAGCTCCCATACGGTCGGCTCAGAACGCTTCCGGGTCGAGCTGCACCGATTCGGGCACCGGGTGACGGTAGAGCACGCTCGCGTTCTCCCACGAGATCTTGCGGATCGCGTCGGCGGGGAGGTGGCCGATCTCGTGCTCGATCACCTGTTGCGTGCGCGGCCACGTGGAGTCGCAGTGCGGGTAGTCGGACTCGAGCAGGATGTGCTCCGGGCCGATGCGGTCGCGCTGGTCGAACGACGACGGGTCTTCGACCGCGCAGAACCAGAAGTTGCGCTGCATCACTTCCGACGGCGTGAGCTCGTCGGTCCAGGTGCCGTACATCTCGTGGTAGCTGAGCATGTGGTCGAGCCGGTCGAGCAGACCCGCGACCCAGCCGATCCCACCTTCCGACATGCAGATCTTCAGGTTGGGGTGCTTGGTGGGGTAGAGCGAGTAGAGCCAGTCGACTGCGGCGAACATCGCGTACCCGAAGAACAGCACGCCGGTGACGTCGGGCGGGGCGTCGTCGCTCGTGGTCGGTGACGCGCCCGAGGAGCCGATGTGCAGGTTGATGACGGTCTCGGTCTCGTCGCACGCGGCGATGAACGGGTCCCAATAGCCCGAGTGGATGCTGGGGAGGCCGTGACCGATCGGCGACTCGGGGAACGTGACCGCCTTGAAGCCGCGCGCCGCGTTCTCGCGGATCATGTCGGCCGCGATGTCGGCGTCGAGCAGCCACGGGATCTGTGACGGGATGATGCGATCCGGGTAGGGGCCGGCCCACGCGTCGATGTGCCAGTCGTTCCAGGCGCGGACCGTCGCCATCGCGAGGTCGACGTCGTTGGTGACGTTCTGCAGCCGCTGGCCGGCGAAGCCAGGGAGGAACGACGGGAAGTTCACCGACGCGTACACGCCGTTGAGGTCCATGTCGGCGATACGGGCGTCGATGTCCCACGCGCCGCGCCGCATCTGGTCGAACCGCACGGGTTCGAACGAGTACTCGTCGACCGGGCGACCGACGACGGCGTTGAAGCCGACGTTCGGGAGCTCCTCGCCGTCGTAGACCCAGATCTGGCTGCCGTCGTCCTTCTCGACGACGCGGGGTGCACGCTCCGCGAACTTCGCCGGGACCCGGCCCTCGAACGTGTCGGGGGGCTCGACGATGTGGTCGTCGGCCGAGATCACGACGTACTTGCGGGGTGAGCGCTCGGGCTCGGGCAGGAAGGTGACCGTGCGGTCGGCGCCGGTCTTGGCCTTGGTGAAGCTCAGGTCGTTACCGAGATCTTCGAGAGTGCGCATCCCGAAATCGTAGTTCCCTCCGATCCGGCCGACATCGAGACCACATTGCGTAGCCTCCGGGTGTGGACCCGGCTCCGGCATGGAACATCGCCGACTTCTTCGCGGCCATCGCGGCACGGATACCCGACGAAGTGGCCATCATCGACGACGGTCAGGCCATCACTTGGGCTGCCTTCGACCGCACCGCGGACGCGCTCGCGGCCGACTTCGTGGCTCGGGGGATCCCGGAGCACGGTCGCGTCGGTGTCGCCCTGCACAACTGTGCCGAGTACCTCATCGCCTACCTCGCGTGCTTCAAGGCGCGCTGTGTGCCCTTCAACATCAACTACCGCTACACGGCGAGGGAAGTGCGGTATCTGGTGGCCGACGCCGCGGCCGCGGCGCTGATCGTCGACGACGACTACGTGGCCATCGCGCTCGAGGCGACCGACGACCCGTCGGCGCGCGTCATGGCGCTGTACGTGCTCGGCGACACCGAGATCGACGACAGCGTCGACGACATCGGTGATCTCATCTCGCTGCGGGAGGCCTGCCGCTCGGGTCGGCACATGGAAGCCGGCGCACGCGTCCGCGAGCCCGACGACGAGATGTTCCTCTACACCGGTGGCACGACCGGCATGCCGAAGGCCGTCGTATGGCGCCAGTGCGCGTTGATCGACCTGCTGGCGGGGAACGTCACCGCGGCGTCGGCGCTCGATCGTGACGATCCCGCCACCATCCTCGACACCGTGGCGACCGCGCGCCGTCTGCGCAGCATGCCTGCGGCGCCGATGATGCACGCGACCGGTCTCCTGAGCCAGCTGGCCAACCTCATGGCGGGCGGGTGCACCGTGTTCCCGGGCGGTCGCTCGTTCGACGCCGCGCGGTTGCTGCGCGCCGCCGCCGACCAACACGTGAACATCCTCGTGATCGTCGGCGACGCGATGGGCCGTCCCATCGTGGAGGAGCTCGACCGCGCGCCCGGCGCGTACGACCTGTCGGCGCTCGAGGGGATCACGTCGTCGGGCACCATGTGGAGCCGACCGGTGAAGGCGGCCTTGCTACGCCATCTCCCGAACGTGAGCATCTACGACGCCTACGGCTCCAGCGAGGGCTCGGGACTCGGCGTGTCGCTGTCGACAGGCGGCGAGCTGCTGCAGACCGCGAAGTTCGTGCCCGGTCCCAACACGCTGATCCTCGACGACGACGACCGGCCGGTGGTCGCGGCGCCCGGCGTGGTCGGCCGGATCGCGACCGGCGGCCCGACTCCCGAGCGGTATCACGGGGATCCGGAGAAGAGTGCACGCGTGTTCCTCGACATCGACGGCCGTCGGTTCTCCGTGCCCGGCGACTACGTGCGGGTGCGCGACGACGGCGCCATCGATCTCCTCGGGCGCGGCGCGTCGTGCATCAACAGTGGTGGCGAGAAGATCTACCCCGAAGAGGTCGAAGAGGTGCTCAAGGAGCACGGGTCAGTGGTGGACGCGTGTTGTGTCGGTCTCCCGGACGCGCGGTTCGGCCAGGTGGTGTGCGCGCTCGTCGAGCCGGTTGGGGGTGCGTCGCCGTCGGAGCCCGACCTCATCGAGTTCGTGAAGGAGCGCACGGCGCGCTACAAGGCGCCGAAGCACGTCGTGATGGTCGAGTCGCTCGAGCGGCTCCCGAACGGCAAGCTCGACCGCACGCGACTCGCCGCGGTCGCGTCGGCGCGGCTGGAGTCGTCGAGCGCCTGATTCGCGCTACCGGCCTTGCCAGCGGGGAGGTCGTTTCTCGGCGAACGCGCGTGGACCTTCCTGGAAGTCCTCGCTGGCGTGGATGACCAGCCACTCCTGATCCGACAGGCCGCGGATGCGTGCCTCGTCGTTGTGCGTCGTGGCTTCGAGCACGAGCCGGCGCGCGGCCCGCACCGCGAGCGGCGCGTTGCGCGCGATCGCTTCCGCCAACTGTCGGGCCTCAGCGAGCGCCTCGCCGGGCGCGACGACGCGGCTGACCAGCCCGAGCTCCGCGGCGCGGGTGGCGTCCATCGGCGCCGCGGTGAGGATGAGCTCGAGCGCGATGCGCGTGGGGATCGCCCACGTGAGCCGGGTCACGCCGCCCGCGGTCGGGAGCAGGCTGTGGCTGACCTCGGGCAGCGCGAACTCGCGCGTCGGTGGACGCGACGATGAGGTCGCACGCGAGCGCGATCTCGAAGCCGCCGCCGAGCGCCTTGCCCTCCACGGCTGCGATCAATGGCTTGCTGCGGACTCGCTTCTCGATGCCGGCGAACCCGCCGCGCGGCGTGCGGATGATGCCACCCTCGCCTCGCCGCACGGCTTTGAGATCGGCACCCGAGCAGAAGACGTTGCCGGTGTGGGTGACGATGCCGACCATCACGGTGTCGTCGTCTTCGATCCGGGTGATGGCGGCTTCGATCGCCTGCGCCATCGGTCCGTCGATGGCATTGCGCGCTTCGGGGCGATCCAGCGTGATGACGGCAACCCCGCCGTCGTGGTCGAAGCGCAACATCGCCGGAGAGTAACGCAGCTCCCCATCGCGGCCAGTCGGTCGCGGCCGGTCAGTCGCGGAAGGTCTGGATGGTGAGGTGGCGGGCCATGGCGGAGCCGGCGGGGCCGAGCAGCATCTGGGCCCGCAGGTTGCGCTTGTGGAAGATCTGGACGAGCTCCTCGTCGTGGGCGCCGACGTCGGCGTCCGCGAGCACGAAGCGCTCGAGCTCGGCTTCGCCCTCGAGCCACGAGTCGGGTCGGTGGCCGAGCAGCTGGTGCAGGTCGTCGAGGTCGTCGCTCGACACCGCGTCGGCGATCTCGTCCATGCGCGCGACGTGACGCGCGAGGCGGAACATCGTGCGCAGCTGGTAGCGCATGTACTCGTCGTCGGTGTTGACGGAACGCAGGTTGCGCACCAGATGCTCGACCGCGGTGGTGGCGCGCGACTCGCGCGGGTTGGGCATCTCGACCGTCGGCAGCTCGACGTCGAGGATCTCCGCGAGCGCTTCGGTCGCGAACAGGTTGGTCTCGCAACACCACTGGAGGTTGGTCATCAGATCCGACTCCGGCGCCGGCTCACGCAGCGCGGCGCCGAGCGGGAGCTGATTCGTCAACGTGAACGCGAAGTGGTGCCGCTGGATGGCATCGAGGTCGACGGGCTCACCGGTGATCTCGCTGTAGCGGTCGTAGAGCTCGCGCGAAGTCGCCGAAGCCGATCACGGTGTCGCGCATGCGCCACGCGGCGAGGTCCATCATCGGATCGCCGATGTGACCGATCTCGACGTCGAGCACCGCGACGACGCGGCCGTCCTGATGATGGAACTGCCCCGAGTCCCACACGATCGCCGACTCGCGTCCGTGCGACTGTGGCGGGTTGCGCCGCAACCAGCCGAGACTGAACTCGATGAATGGATCCGGGTGCGTCTTCACCGAGCGGAAGACGCGCTCGTACCGCGACATCCCGAACGTGCCCGACTCTGCCGGGCTTGCGGCGCGCATGATGCCCGCGTCGACGAACGGCTCGATGTCGAGCGCGTGCAGTCGCGCCAGGATGTGGAGGTAGTCGTCGATCACCGCGTCGTGCTCGGCATCGGTGGACTGCTCGAAGTCGTTGCGCCCCGGCACGCGTGTCATCACGTAGGCCATCGGCTCGTCGATCCAGCCGTAGACCTTCGGGGTGGGGATCCCGTGATCGTGCATGGTCGACTGCAGCCGCATCTCGTGGTCGAGCGGGAAGATCAACGGCATGTCGGTGCGGTCACCACGGATGCAGAGCTCGAGCACCTCGCCGTCGCGCTCGACGTCGGCGAACCACACCGGCCGCCATCGCGGCTGGCGGCTGATACGCACGACGTCGCCACCGACGTTCGCAGTGAGCCACGCCGTGATGGCGCGAATGTCGTCGTCGGGATGGATCACGAGTTCCTCCGCAGCAGCCGCCCGACGGTAGTAGAACGGCTGGGCATGGGGTTCGAGCATGTCCACGTCGCAGCTGATGGTCCGGTCGCACGGATCACGCTCGCCCGCCCGGAGCGGCGCAATGCGCTGAGCCTCGAGATGATGGGGGAGATCCTCACCGCGCTCGAAGCGTTGGCGCCGGACGTCGCCGTGGTCGTGATCGCGGCCGAGGGCCCGGTGTTCTCGGCCGGCCACGATCTCTCGGAGATGGTCGGCCGCGAGCCCGCCTTCTACGACGAGCTGTTCGCGGTGTGCACCGAGCTGATGCTGGCGCTCCACGCGCTGCCACAGCCCGTCATCGCCAAGGTGCAGGGCACCGCGACCGCGGCCGGGTGCCAGCTCGTCGCCGCGTGTGATCTCGCGGTCGCGTCCGAGACTGCGCAGTTCGCGACGCCCGGCGTGAAGGTCGGGTTGTTCTGCTCGACGCCGATGGTGCCGCTGACCCGCGTGATCGGCCGTCGGCGCGCGCTCCAGATGTTGCTCACGGGCACGCCGATCGACGCTCGCACCGCGCTCGACTGGGGACTGGTGAACGACGTGGTCGCGAGTGGCGATCTCGACGACGCGGTCGAGTCGCTCGCGCACACGATGTTGCAGTTCAGCCCGCGAGTGATCGGCCTCGGCAAGCGCGCGTTCTATGCGCAGGTCGATCGCGACGAGGTCGACGCGTATCGCGCGAGCTCGGTCGTCATGGCCGCGAACGCGGCCGACGATGACGCTCAGGAAGGCTTCGCCGCGTTCCTCGGCAAACGCCCCGCGAACTGGGACCGCGCGTAGCGACTCGCGCTCCTCGCGGAAGACAGGCAGGGGAGCGGATCGTGGGTGGTCAGACGAGGTCGACGACGTGGGCCCAGCCGCCGGCGTCGGGTGCAGGAACCACATGGTCGGCGAGAGGGAGCGCGGCGGGGAACGCGTCCTCGGGGACGACGGCGATCGCCGCGTGGGTGAGCAGCTCCACATCGTTGGGCCCGTCGCCGATCGCGAGCACGCGTTCGGAGTCGAGGCCCGCGCGCTCGCAGTAGGCGAGGACACCGGCCCACTTCGAGAGCCCCGGTGGCGCGACGGTGAGCGTGTCGCCGCCCCACTGCGAGTCGTTGGCGAGGTGCGTCTCAGCATGGTCGCCGATGGTGCCGACGACGGCCATCAGTGGCTCGAGCGGATGCCCGATCACACCGAACCCGAGCACCGGCGCCGTCGCGACGATCACGTCGAGGTCCGCGGTCACCGCGCGGGGGCCGAACGACGCGAGGTGTCCCGGGTTGGTGGACGGCCGCGCGCCGACGTACACCTCGATGTCGTCGTGCTCGACGTACACACAAGGGTCGAGTCCCGCGGCGCGGAACGCGTCGAGCACCCGCGCCGCGACATCGGCTTCGTAGTGGTGACGATGAAAGCGCTCGTCGGTCGCGAGGTCGAGCGCGAGCGCGCCGTTGAGCACGATGGCCGGCGGCGTGAGCCCCCACCGGGCGAGCGGTTCACGGGTGGTCGTGAGCCGGCGTCCGGTCGCGACGACGACTGGGATCCCGCGCGCCTCGAGCTCCGACCACGCGGCCAACGTCGTCGGATGGATCTCCTCGCGCACCCACAGCGAGCCGTCGAGATCCGTGACGACGAGCTCGATCACGCGGTGAGTGCGCCCAGATCCTCGGCAGTGGGGCCGATCTCGGCCACGAGCGGGTCGTAGGCGGCGCGGTCGACCTTGTACGCGCGCAGGAAGTTGTCACCCACGATCTTGCGGACGTCGGATTCCGGCACGCCCTCGAACAACCCGTGCATCCGCTCTCGCGTCGTCGGCCACTGCCCTTCGTGGTGGCCGAAGTCGCTGCCCCAGATGAGGACGTCGGTGCCGATCGCGTCGCGCATGTCGATCTCGCGTCGTTGCATGATCGAGTTGGCGACGAAGCACTGGCGATGGAACTGCTCACTGGGCAGGTGGGCGAGCGGCTGCTCGTTCGCGGCGCGCCACAGGCGCCCCTTGGCGATGCCGTCCATCTGCATGACCGTTCCCGGCACCCAGTCGGCGCCGGACTCCGTGAACACGACGCGCAGGTCGGGGTGGCGTTCGAGGACCCCGCCGAACACCATGCACCAGAGCGGCCGGTGCGCGAAGAAGAACGTCTCCATGATCACGATGGCGAAGTCCCACTCGTCGTCGCCCACCCAGTGTGGTGAGCCGTCGCCGAGGTGGACGGCGACGGTGAGGTCGAGCTCGGAGCACGCGTCCCAGAACGGCTCGTTCTTCGGGTGGTGCACGAGGGGCTCGTAATCGAGCGGGAGCAGCACGCTGTGGCGCAGGCCGTCGGCGTGCGCGCGCCGCACCTCGGCGACCGCGGCGTCGACGTCCTCGAGCGTGGGCACCGCGATCACGCCGATGAAGCGGTCGGGCGCGGCGGAGCAGAACTCCGCGAGCCACCGGTTGTACGCGCGGGCTCCGGCCATGCGCAGCTCGCTGGAGTACTCCTTCTGCAACCCGACCTGCACGAGCCCGCCGCCGAGCCACGGCGCGGTGTTCTCGTTCTGGTCGTCGGCGAACAGCACCTCGACCGCGACGCCGTCGTGATCGAGCTCCTTCACTCTCCGTTCGGGGTCGAAGAGGCTGTCGATACCCCCGCTCTCGAAGCGCTCCTTGCCCTTCCACCAGTCCCACGCCGCGGGATCGAGCACCGACGTGGGTTCGGCCGCCGACCAGCGCTGCACGTGCTCGGCGAGGAAGCCGGTGAACGGCTCGCGGTACTCCGGATCGAGGTAGTCGCGGTATTGCGGTGTGGGAATGCCGACGTGCCCGTCGGCCGAGGCGACGAACAAACGCTCGGGTGCCATGGATGGGTAGCGTACCGAAGGCCCGAGCACACCGCCCGGGGACGCGAGCACGCGGAAGAAGCGCACACCCATGGGCCGTTCAGGGGCCAGCCTCGAGGGCAAGGTCGCAGTGATCACGGGCGCCGGCGCCGGTATCGGGCGCGCCACTGCGCTGCGGATGGCGGCCGAGGGGGCCGCGGTGCTGGTGGCCGACATCAACGGCGACGGCGCCGCGGTGACAGTCGCGCAGATCCAGGAGGCCGGCGGCACCGCACTCGCCCAGATGGCCGACGTGGCGGTCGAGGACGACGTCAAGCGGTCGATCGACGCGGCGGTCGCGAACTTCGGACGGCTCGACGTGCTGCACAACAACGCGGCGTACTCGCGCGACGACGACCTCGACGTCGTCGACACCCCGAACGACGCGTGGGAGGCGATGCTCGGCTCGGTGCTGATGGCGGCGGTGTGGGGCTGCAAGTACGCCATCCCGTACATGGCGCGCAATGGTGGCGGCTCGATCATCAACATGTCGTCGGGCGCCGCGCGCACGCCGCTGGGCAATCACCTCGCCTACGGAGCCGCCAAGGGTGCGCTCGAGGTGCTCACCACCTACACCGCGGCGACGTTCGGTCCCGACGGCGTGCGCTGCAACGCGATCGCGCCCGGCTTCGTGACCACGGAGAAGGCGTTGGAGCTGTTCACCGACGAGATCCTGGAAGGGATGCGCGAGCGCTCCGCGGCCGGGCGGCTCGCGGTGCCCGACGACGTCGCGCGTCTCGCGGTATTCCTCGCGTCGGAGGAGTCGTCGTACGTGAGTGGTCAAGTGATCGCGTGCAACGCGGGCGGCGCCCGCGGCACGCGCTGGTAGCAGGACGACCCCGGTAGTCGCCGGACAGAGGAGCACGCGATGTGGGATTTCGAGACTGAGCCGGAGTTCGAGGAGCAGTTGGTGTGGGCGCGCGAGTTCGTGCGCGACGAGGTGACGCCGCTGGAGCTCCTCGACGTCGAGCAGCCGGTGATGGACCGGATCATGGCGCCGATGAAGGAAGAGGTGAAGCGGCGGGGGATGTGGGCGGCGCACCTCGAGCCGGAGCTCGGCGGTGGGGGTTGGGGCCAGGTGCGCCTCGGGTTGCTGCACGAGATCCTGGGCCGGACCTACTACGGGCCGCAGGTGTTCGGGAACAACGCGCCCGACTCGGGCAACGCGGAGCTCATCGCGCTGGGCTCGAGGAGTGAGGAGCAGAAGGAGAAGTGGCTGTACCCGCTGCTGGAGGGGAAGATCCGCAGCGCGTTCTCGATGACGGAGCCGGGTGCGGGGGCGGACCCGACGTTGATCGCGACGCAGGCGGTACGTGACGGCGACGAGTGGGTGATCAACGGGCACAAGTGGTTCACGTCGCACGGATCGGTGGCGGACTTCTTGTTGTTGATGTGCGTGACGAACCCGGATGTGCACCCGCGCCAGGGGATCTCGATGATCATCGTGCCGACCGACACGCCCGGTGTGGATGTGGTGCGTGACATCCCGACGATGGAGCACCCGGTCGAGCACTACGGGAAGATGGGTGGCCACTCGGAGGTCATCTACCGCGACGTGCGGGTGCCGTACGAGAACCTCGTCGGCAACGAGGGCGACGGGTTCGTGCTGGCGCAGAAGCGCCTGGGCCCGGGGCGTATCCATCACGCGATGCGCTGGCTCGGGCAGTCGCAGCGTGCGTTCGACATGCTCTGTGAGCGGGCGGTGTCGAGGTACACGCACGGGTCCTACCTGGCGGAGAAGCAGACGATCCAGAACTGGGTCGCGGACTCGATGGCGGAGATGACCCAGGCCCGCCTGCTCACGTTGTACGCGGCGTGGAAGATGGACAAGGTCGGCGCCGCGAACGCGCGGGTCGAGATCGCGATGATCAAGTTCGCGGGCGCGCAGGTGCTCTACAACGTGATCGACCGTTCGCTGCAGGTCTACGGGTCGCTCGGGTTCTCGACCGACATGCCGCTCGAGCACATGTACCGCGCCGCGCGCGCGGCACGGATCTACGACGGGCCCGATGAGGTCCACCGTGTCACCGTCGCCCGCCAGGTGCTCAAGGGCTACAAGCCCGTCGACGTGCCCACCGAGCACGTCCCCACCCGCCGGCGCGCCGCGCAGGAGAAGTTCGCCGAGTACCTCGACATGACCGCACTGAATTCGTAGAACGAAACGGGGGAGACCATGAATGCAGACGACGAAGCCCGTCGTGAGGAGAACGCCCGCAAGCTCGCGGAGATGCTGGCGTGGGACGGCGAGCCCGAGGTCTACCTCCAGCACCTCGACGAGAACGTGCAGTACACCGCGCCGTACT
The DNA here is from genome assembly GCA_963721435.1 of uncultured Actinomycetes bacterium. GTDB lineage: Bacteria > Actinomycetota > Acidimicrobiia > IMCC26256 > DASPTH01 > CAVRJC01. The sequence goes on along the minus strand of CAVRJC010000008.1, from coordinate 31,366 downwards.
ACGACGGCTTCGGCGTGCGCGCGAGCAAAGCAGAGGTCGCGTCGATGGTCGGCGCGGTGCAGGAGATGTTCGCGAAGGTGAAGTACGAGGTCGTCGACATCATCACCACGACCGACCCCGACTACCTCATCGCCGAGGTGCAGGGCCGCAACGTGATCAAGTCGACGGGCCTGCCCTACGAGAACTACTACATCATGATGGTGAGGTTCCGCGACGGGAAGGTCGTGGAGTGGCGGGAGTACTCCAACCCGCTGGTCATGAGCAAAGCCCGCGGCGAGTAGCGGCACCTCCATGGCCGAGCTCCGCTTCGACGGCAAGGCGGCGATCGTCACCGGGTCCGGGCGCAATCTCGGGCGCGAGTACGCGCTCCTGCTCGCGTCCCGCGGCGCGCGTGTCGTCGTCAACGACTTCGGCGTCGCGATCAGCGACACCGACGGCTCTGGTGAGGCGCCGCCGAGCAACCCGGCCGACGACGTCGTGCGCGAGATCATCGAGGCGGGTGGCGACGCCGTCGCGAACCACGACTCGGTCGCGACCACGGCGGGCGGGAAGACGATCGTGCAGACGGCGCTCGACGCGTTCGGCCGCGTCGATGTCGTGGTGAACAATGCCGGGCAGGTGCGCATGGCGCCGTTCGCCGAGTTCCCCGACGACCTCACTGACACCGTCATCGACACCCAGCTGCGTGGCCTGCTCAACGTGAGCCGGCCGGCCTGGCGGGCGATGAGCGAGTCCGGCACCGGTGGTCGGTTCGTGAACGTGTCGTCGGGCGCGGCGTTCGGGGGAGTTCCGGACGGGTCCGTCTACGGCATGGCGAAGATGGGAGTGGTCGGCCTCACGCGTGCGATGGCGTCGGAAGGACGTGCCTCCGGCATCGCGGCCAACGTGATCTCCCCCTCGGCGAAGACGCGCCAGGGCACGGGGTTCGGTCCGATCCCGTGGAGCCCCGAGCTGGCCGAGTGGCTGCATCCCCGCCTGGTCGCACCTCTGGTCGGATGGCTCGCGCACGAGGCGTGCCCGCTCACGGGGGAGTGGTTCACCGTCGGTGGCGGGCACATCGCCCGCGTGGGCATCACCGTCACCGAGGGCTACCTCGACCGCGAGGCGACCATCGACACGATCGCCGCGCACGTCGACGACATCATGGAGAGCCCTTCGAGCCCACTCGGCGGAGGCGGTGGCGAGATGTCGAAGATGATGCGCGACTACCCGGGGAGCAGATGAGATGGCCGGTACCCAGCTGCGCCGATATGAGATCAACCCCGGCGAGATGGACGACTTCCTCGTCGCGTGGCGCGGCGTCGTCGCGATCCGCGAGAAGTACGGATTCCGCGTCGTCTTCGCGTACGTGAACGAAGACGCCAACGAGTTCGTGTGGGCGATTGCCCACGACGGCGACTTCGACGCCGCGGCCGAGCAGTACTACTCGTCCCCCGAGCGGGAAGCGGTGGATCCCAACCCGGTCGACAACATCAGCGTCATGCACGTGCACATGGTGCGAGCAGCCGACTAGGAGCCCCCGCCTGCGAGGAACGCGACGAGCGCGTCGTGGAGCTCGGGACGGGCGTTCGCAGTGAAATGGTCGCCCGGCACCCTGACGACCTCGGCGTTCGGGAGTTGCAGCGGCAAGCACTTCGGGTGACCCGACCTCGTCGTCGTCGATCCCGCAGATCACGATCACCGGGACGCTGACCGCTTCGAGCCCGGTGGCGGTGTCGGGCCACGGGGCATCGAGAAGGGCCCCGAGTGCCTCGCGGTCGGCCCGGATCGCATCGGCCATCTCCCGGAACGCCCGCACCCGTTCGGGGAGCGCCTCGACGTCGTCGACGCGGAAAGCCTCGGCCATCGCGGTGCGGCGCTCGATCCCGCCCTCCTTGTCGGCCATGTTCTCGCCCGCACCGAGCAGCGCGATCGCAGTGGGGCGAGGGTCCGTCATCGCGAGCCGCAGCGTGACCGCCGCGCCCATCGAGTAGCCGACGACGATGCAGCGCTCGAGCGCGAGCTCGTCGAGCAGCGCCTGCACGTCGCGCCGCATCGCGTCGTTGCCGTACGCGTCGGGATCGTGCGGCTTCTCGGAGAGGCCGTGCCCGCGCGCATCCAACGCGATCACGCGGTACCCCGCGTCGAGCAGGAGGTCGAACACACCCGAGCGCACGTAGTTGAGGTTGGTGTCGGCCGCAAAGCCGTGCAGCAGGACGACGGGCGCGCCGTCGCCGTCGTCGTGGTACGCGAGCGTCGTGCCGTCGAACGACGTGAACGTGGGCACGAGAACGCGCGCCGTCAGACGAAGCGGGCGCCGACGAGCGCGCCGCCATCGATCAACAACGTGTCTCCGGTGATCCACGAGGACGCGTCGCTCCCGAGGAAGAGCGCGGCCTGCGCGACGTCGTCGGGTGTACCGAACCGACCGAGCGGCACGGCGCGTGTCTCGTCGAGGCCTTCCCACAGGACACGGGAGAAGTCGGTCTGGATGATGCCGGGCGCGAGCGCGTTGACGCGCACGCCGGGCGCGAGCTCGGCGGCGAGGATCTTGGTGAGGTGGATGAGGCCGGCCTTGCTCGTGTTGTAGGCACCCAGCCCGCCGCCGTGGCGGAAACCGCCCACGGACGACATGTTCACGATCACGCCGCCGTGCTCCTGCATCCACAGCCGCCAGGCGAGCTGTGTCCACACGAGGACGCCCCGCAGGTTCACCTGGAACACCTTGTCCCACTGGCTGAGCTCGATGTCGATGAGCGGGCCGAAGTGGGGGTTGGTCGCGGCGTTGTTCACCAGGATGTCGAGGCTCCCGAGTTGCTCGATGGTGGCGGTGACGCACGCCTCGGCCTGCTCGGGGTCGCCGGCGTTGGCGGCGAACGTGGCGACCCGAGCGCCGTCGGTGGCGGCGCGGATCTCGGCGGCGGCGGCGTCCAGGCCGTCCTGCTTGCGCGACGACAGCATCACCGCGGCGCCCGCGGCGGCGTAGGTGGCCGCGATCGCTTCGCCGATGCCCTTCGACGCGCCCGTGATCAGCGCGACCTTGCCGTCCAGACGCCCGTTGGCCTGCTGGCCAGGTTGGTCACTCATTCGCGAAGTCTCGCGCGGCGGCTCACCTTCTGTGGATCCGTGCGCGAGCATGGTGGGATGTCCGGAGTGTCCGCACCGGACCGGGCAGTCGCGCGCCACGCGCCTCGGCTCGGCTACATCCCTGCCCTCGACGGCCTTCGAGCGGTAGCGGTTGTTGCTGTCCTCCTGTACCACGGCGATCAGCACTGGATCCCCGGCGGGTTCCTCGGGGTCGATGTGTTCATGGTGATCAGCGGGTACCTGATCACGTGCCTGCTGCTCTCCGACTGGCGCGAGCACGGGCACATCCAGATGGCGCGCTTCTGGCTGCGCCGCGCGCGGCGACTCCTGCCCGCGCTGTTCACGATGCTCGGCGCGGTCTCCCTGTACACGCTGCTGTTCCTGCAGAGCGACGCCGCGAAGCTGCGCGGCGAAGTGGTCAGTGCGCTCTTCTACGTGGAGAACTGGTATCTGGTGTTTCGGCACCAGTCGTACTTCGAGAGCGTGGGACGCCCACCGCTCCTGCAACACCTGTGGTCGCTCGCGGTGGAGGAGCAGTTCTATCTCCTGTGGCCGCTCATCCTCGCCGGCGGGCTCGCGGTGTGGGGCCACAAGCGCAACCGTCTCCTGTACGCGATCCTCGCCGGTGCCGTGGCGTCGTCGGTGCTCGCCGCGGTGCTCTACGTGCCCTACACCGATCCGTCACGCGTGTACTACGGCACCGACACGCGAGCGTCAGCGTTGTTGATCGGAGCCGCGTTGGCATTCGTGTGGGCACCGTGGCGGTTGTCGCGCCGCACGGGGAAGGGCGCGCCCGCGCTGCTGGACGCGGTCGGGATCGTCGCGATCATCGGACTGCTCTGGTTGTTCCTGAACACCGGCGAGTTCCAACCGAGCTTGTACCGCGGGGGCTTCCTTGTCGTCGCGCTCGCCACTGCCGTCGCGCTCGCCGCGGTCGTGCACCCCGCGTCGCGCGTCGCGCCCTTCGTGCTCAGCCTCGCACTGTTCCGGTGGATCGGTGTGCGGTCGTATGGCATCTACCTGTGGCACTGGCCCGTCTACATGGTCACGCGCCCTCACGTCGACGTCCCGATCACCGGGCTCCCGCTGCTCGTGATCAGGCTGACCATCACGATCGTGCTCGCCGAGCTCTCGTTCCGCTACGTCGAAGAGCCGGTGCGCCACGGCGCGATCGGGCGCCGTCTCACGGCGTTCCGGACCTCCCGGGGCGAGCCCCGACGGCGCATCGCGACGGGTTTGGTCATCTCGGGTGCGGCCATCACCTTGGGTGTCGTGGTGGTCGCGGCCGGGCTCATCGGTGCCGAGCCGGGGCGACCCCCGAGCCAGCTGTCGGAGGCTGCCGTCCTCATCACGCCGTCCACCACCGCCCCGGCGGTCACGGCAACCACCGCGCCGGTCGCGGCGCAGCCCGTGGCCAATCCGGGCCCGCCGCTCGTGGCCGGCCGGATCACCATGATCGGCGACTCGGTGATGCTGGGCGCCGCCAACGCGCTCCAGGCGCGGCTCGGTGACGGGTTGTGGCTCGACGCCAAGCAGAACCGCCAGTTCAACGACGGTGTCGACACGCTCCGCGCCCTCCGCGACTCGGGGCAGCTCGGTACCACGGTGGTGGTGCAGCTCGGCACGAACGGCACCATCGACCCTGGTGCTTTCGACGACATGATGCAGATGCTCAGCGGTGCGCGTCGGGTCGTGATCGTGACTGCCAAGGTGCCACGTTCGTGGGAGGACCAGGTGAACAGCACGCTGACCGACGGCGCGAAGCGCTACAAGAACGCGGTGATCCTCGACTGGCACAACATCGGCGGCGCGCACCCCGAGTACTTCTACGACGACGCGATCCATCTGCGCCCCGAGGGCGCGACCGCGTACGCCGAGCTCGTCGCGACCGCGATCGGATGACCGCACTCGATCGACTGATCGCCCACGACGAAATCCGCATGCTCGCGGCTCGCTACGCGCTCGCGGTCGACTCGCGCGATCTCGACACGCTCGTCGGCCTGTTCGTCGACGACGTGCAGGTCGGACGCGAGGCGTTCGGGCGCGCGGCGCTGCGCGCCGAGTTCGCTCGATCGTTGCGCGAGATCGGCGTCTCGATCTTGAACGTAGGCACGCACGTGATCGATCTCGTCGACGACGACCACGCGACCGGTTCGGTGTACTGCAAGGGTGAGATCCAAGACGGCGAGCGGTGGATCCACCAGGCGATCCTCTACCGCGACACCTACGAGCGTCGCGACGGGCACTGGTACTTCGTCCGACGGGTGCACCGTCTCTGGTACGGCGCCGAAGTCGGCGTCAATCCGCTCGGCCTCGCCCCCGCGAACTGGCCCGAGCACCACGACGGCCTCGGCACCGTGCCCGAGTGCTGGGACGCATGGCGCGCGTTCTGGTCGCAGCAACCCCGGGGCGTGCCGGAGGAGCAGGCATGAGCTCGTCCGAGCCGCGCACCGCGCTGGTCACCGGCGCGAGCCGCGGCATCGGCCGTGCGATCGCGCTCGCGCTCGCGGGCGACGGCTACGACGTCGCGGTCACCGCGCGCACCGTGACCGAGGGCACGGGCCAGTTCGGCCTGCCGGGGAGCCTCGAGCGCACCGTCGCCGAGATCGAAGCGATGGGCCGGCGCACGCTCGCGGTGCCGCTCGACCTGCTCGACCGCGACGCGCTGGTCCCCGCCGTGGACCAGGTGCTCGACACGTTCGGGCACCTGGACGTGCTCGTGAACAACGCCATCTACGTGTCCGACGGCGGGCTCGCGCCGTTCATCGACACCGATCCCGTCGACCTCGAGCGGCGGATCTTCGCCGATCTCACCGCCCAGCTGCTCTTGAGTCAGCCGGTGCTGCGTGCGATGGCCTCGCGAGGGAGTGGCACGGTCATCAACGTCACCGCCGGCGGCGGGCGCACCCAGCCCACGAAGAAGCCGGGTGAAGGTGGGTGGGGGCTGGTTTACAGCTGCGCCAAGGGTGGCTTCCATCGCATGACCGCGCAGATCGCCGTCGAGCTCGGCGATCGCGGCATACGGTGCTACGACCTCGAGCCGGGCATGGTGAACACCGAACGTGTCCTCGCCGGGGGAGAGGCGTTGGCGTTCGTTGCCAAGTTCGGCAAACCGCCGTCCGCGGTCGGGGCCGCGGCCGCATGGCTGCTGCGCCAGCCGGACGGCAGCGTGCCGAACGGCAGTGTGGTCGACACGCAAGTAATCGGGGAGCAACTCGGACTCGTGAAGGACGGTGTATGGACGTCTCCATGACGTTGCCGACGATGGTGCCGCACGATCGCGACTCGACATTGCGCTGGTGCCGCGACACCGATGCCGGCCCGTGGGCGAGCCTCGCGGTTCCGGAGCGTGTCACCTATACGAGCCACGACATCACGGTAGAGCTGGCCGCCGCGGCTGCGCTCACCGAGCGCGTGCGGCTGTGGAGCACGATCGTGATCCTGCCCGCGCACGACGCCGTCGCGGTGGCGAAGCAGATGGCATCAGTCGACGTGCTGTCGGGTGGGCGGCTCACCGTCGGTGTCGGAGTGGGCGGGCGCGAGCACGACTACCGAGCGATCAACGCGCGCTTCGACCGTCGCTGGCAGCGGATGGACGAGCAGGTTGCAGTGATGCGCTCGATCTGGTCGGGCGAGCCACCGTTCGAAGGCTCTGAGCCCGTTGGCCCGCCGCCGGTGCAGGCCGGTGGCCCACCCGTGATCGCGGGGGTCATGGGACCGAAGTCGATCGCGCGCGCGGCGTACTGGGCCGACGGCGTCGACGGCGCGTGGACGATGGACGGCGATCTCGCACAGATGACCACCGCGTTCGATCAGATCAAGCGTGCGTGGGCCGACGCCGAGCGCACGGACGCGCCACAGCTGTCGTCGAGCATCTGGTACGCGCTCGGGGACGGCGCGGAGGCGCGCCTGCGGGACTACGCGTACGACTACATGCGGATCTTCGGCGAGGGCGTCGGGAAGTTCGCCGCCGAGGCCGTGGCGTGCTTCACGGCCGAGGCGCTGCGGCGCGCGGTCGAGAACGCCGCCGAGGCCGGGGCCGACGAGTTCTTTCTGGTGCCGACCACGCCCGATCCCGACGAGCTGGCCCGCACCCGCGACGCCCTGGGCATCTAATCCCTGGGTCGCTCGAGGCTCGTTGGCGTAGCGGGCGTTCGCTCCCTGCTTTCGGGTCGCTCAAGGCTTGGTGACACGCTGGGCGTCGCGAGCCTTCGGTCCCGCCTTTCGCTCCCTGCTTTCGGGTCGCTCAAGGCTTGGTGACATGCTGGGCGTCGCGAGCCTTCGGTCCCGCCTTTCGCTCCCTGCTTTCGGGTCGCTCAAGGCTTGGTGACACGCTGGGCGTCGCGAGCCTTCGGTCCCGCCTTTCGCTCCCTGCCCGACCCCCTCGGAGGGGGGTCCGTGTGCCAAGCTGGGAGGCCGCATGCGCCCCCAATCCTCCCGTTTCGGCACCCTGCTCCGAACCTTCGTCATCTTCGTGGCGGCGGTCGTCGTCGGCGGTATCGCGGTCGGGGCCTGCCTGGCCGCGTTGATCCCGGGCACCGTCGAGATCGCCACCGCGCACCACTACACCGCGGGCACGGTCAAGAACCTCCGCAGCCTGTCGCAGCAGTCCACCGTCTACTGGAACGACGGCGTCACGCCCATGCCCTGCGGCCAGCTCGGTATCGAGGTGCACGACCCCATCGCGACGGTCGCCGACGTTCCGCCGCGACTCGTCAACGCGGTGATCGCAACCGAAGACCGCTCGTTCTGGACCAATGCCGGCATCGACCTCGGCGGTGTGTTCCGCGCTTTCGTGACCAACGTCGTGTCCGGTCGCATCGAGCAGGGTGGATCCACGATCACCCAGCAGCTCGTGAAGAAGCGGATCCTCAGCGACAAGCGTGACGTGCACCGCAAGCTCAAGGAGATCATCTACGCGCTGCGGTTGAACGACAAGTTTTCGAAGGACAAGATCCTCACGGAGTACTTGAACACCGTCTACTTCGGCGAGAACTCGTACGGCATCAAGTCGGCCGCCGAGAGATTCTTCACCGTCGCGGATCCGTCATCGCCGTATGGGATCCGCGGTAAGAAGATGGACGAGCTCACGATCGGCGAGGCCGCGATCCTCGCGGGCTCGATCAACAACCCGGTCGGCAACGATCCCTTCCTGCACCCGGAGCAGGCGAAGCTGCGGCGCGCCGAGGTGCTCAAGGGCGAGGTCGAGACCGGTTACATCACGCAGGCGGAAGCCGACGCCGCGAACGCGGAGCCGTTGCCCGCCTTCGCGCCTCCGGCTGAGCTGAAGCTCTGCAGCTATCTCGTTGCCGAGGTGCGCGACCAGCTGCTCGCCGATACGAGGCTCGGCGCGACGCCCGACGAGCGGCGCGACACCCTCCTGCGTGGCGGTCTCAAGATCGTGTCGACCTTCGACCAGCGGCTGCAGGCCGAGGCGCAGGACGCCACCGACAACGCCAAGCCGCAGAAGGGGCCCGACTGGATCTCGTCGCTCGTGGCCATCGACCCGGCCACCGGCTTCGTGAAGGCGATGATCGGTGGGCCCGACTTCGCCGACAGCCAGTACAACATCGCCACCCACCCGATCGGCCGGCAGCCGGGGTCCACGTGGAAGGTGATCACCCTCGCGGGCGCGTTGCAGAACGGCTACTCGCCGGCGGACATCGTCGACGGCACATCGCCGTGCTCGGTGCCGAAGATCTTCCCGGGCAAGGACGCGTTCACGGTCAATTCGGAGCCCCACGAGGGCGGGCCGATGGACCTGTGGGAGGCGACCGCGGGCTCGGTGAACTGCGCGTTCGTGCGGCTCTCCACCAGCGTCGGACAGGCGAGACTGATCAAGCTCGCGCACCAGATGGGCATCGCGCAGACCCGCCCGGCGCCCACCGACCAGTTCCTGACCCTCTCGATCGGCACCGTGGAGGCCACCCCGCTCGAGATGGCGACGGTGATGGCGACGATCGCCAACGGTGGCGTGCACCACACGCCCGTCGTCGTCCAGAAGGTGATTCGTCCCGACGGCACTGCGATCATCGACAACGCCGGCAACGCCGGCGACGTCGTGCTCGACCGTGACGTCGCCAACTGCGAGGCCAACGTGCTCCGCGGTGTCGTCACCCACGGCACGGGCGGCAACGCCAACGTGCAGGGCCACACGATCTTCGGCAAGACCGGCACCACCGACGACCTCGCCGACGCGTGGTTCATCGGCGCGACGCCCCAGCTCGCCACCGCGGTGTGGTTCGGCAACCGCACGGGCAACGTGCCCGGCGCGGGCTTCGGCGGCGACTCGTCGGCGCCGATCTTCCGCGCGTTCATGGACCAGGCGCTCGACGGCCTGCCCGACGTCGGGCTCCCGCCCCTCGGACCGGTCTGCGCGCGGCAGTCGGCCTTCGTCGACGAGAACGGTGGCCGGTCAGGCACGGCCCCGGTGATCACGGCGCCCGCACCGCCGGCCACGCCTTCCACCCTGGTGCGGCCACCGGTTACGGTGCCGCCTGCCGTGACCAATCCGACGCCCGCCACCACAGAGCCGCCATCCACCAGCGCGCCACCGGCGACCACCACGGCCCCGTGATGCGGGATCCTGTGGGCTCGCGCGCGCGATGAGCACGGACGCCGGCCTCCTCGCACTCCTTTCACTCCAAGAGCACGACGGCGCACTCGATCGCTTGCGCCACCGGCACCAGACACTCCCCGAACGGGATGCCCTCGCGCGCGCCGAAGCGACCGCGGCCGCGCTCGACGCCGAGATCAGAGAGCTGACCGCGCAACGCGACGAGCTCGCGCGCGACGAGCAGAAGCTCGACGACGAAGCGAAGTCCCTCCGCGAGAAGGCGCAGGCCGTCGACAAGAAGATGTACTCCGGTGAGATCAGCTCGCCGAAGGAGCTCCAGTCGATGCAGGCCGACATCGATCAGATGCTGCGACGCAGCGAGGCGCTCGAGACCACCGAGCTCGAGCTCATGGAGCAGCGCGAACCGATCGATGCCGGCCTCGTCGAGCTCGACGCCCGCCGCGTCGCGTTGTTGGCGGACTCCGCCGACGTGCGCGTGGTGCTCGCCGCGGCGGAGCAGGAGATCGCGGCCGAGGCCGCGGTCGAGCGTGCCGCGCGGGACGCGATCGCGGCCGAGCTCGACGGCGCACTGCTCGCCGACTACGAACGCGTGCGCGCGCACAACGGTGGTGCCGGTGCCGCGCGCCTGGTTGGCTCCACGTGCCAGGGCTGCCACTTGACCATCCCGGCCACCGAGGTTGCGCTCATCAAGAAGTCGCCTGACGGCACGATCTCGCACTGCGACAACTGCGGCGCCATCCTCGTCCCGTGACCGACTCGGTGATCGTCTTCGCCGACGGTGGCTCGCGGGGTAATCCCGGGCCGTCGGCGATCGGCGCAGTGGTGGTCGACCCGTCGACCACGCCACCGACGCGTCTCGCCGCAGTCAGTGAACGCATCGGCACGACGACGAACAACGTGGCCGAGTACAAGGCGCTGATCGCGGGCTTGCAGGCGGCGCAGCGGTTCTCGCCCAGCGTCGTCCACGTGCGCGCCGACTCGAAGCTGGTCATCGAGCAGCTCGCCGGTCGGTGGAAGGTCAGGCAACCACATCTGAAGCCGCTCCACGCGCAGGCGAGAGCGTTGCTCGACAGCTTCGAGCGGGTGGATCTCGCGCACGTGCCGCGCGAGGAGAACACCGACGCCGACGCGCTCGTGAACGCGGCGCTCGATTTGCCCGACTGAGCGCAGATGTTCCTCTGGTACATCTGCCTCTCGATCGCAGGTGTGGCGCTCGTGTTCCAGAGCCGCGGGATCGACTACCGGCTGATCGCGCTGGGCTCGTTGCTCCCGCTCGTGCTCGACATCCCGTTCGGGTACCGCGCGTACGGATACACGCTGCTGTTCGCGGTCGTGATGCTCGCGGCGGTGATGGTCGTCACCATCGGCCGCCCGCGACTCTTGCGCCGACGATTGCTGTGCCTCCCGATCGGCGTATTCGCGGGGCTGGTGCTGTCGGGCGCGTTCTCGAACTCCGAGCTGTTCTGGTGGCCGTTCCTCGGCACGTCGTTCGCGCACGACGCGCTGCTGCCGGGTACCTGGTGGGTCGTGGGCGAGGAGCTGATCGGCCTCGCGGTCGGCTGGTTCCTCGTCGGTGTCTACGACCTCTACCTGCCGGAGCCGCGTCGCGAGTTCCTGCAGACGGGGCGGTTGACGGCCTCGTCGCCGTCGTAGCGCTACTCGGCGCGGACGGGGATGCTCACGCGCGTGGGACGCGCGGGACGCGCGTGCGCGCCGTCGGCGTCGACGACGAAGCGGCCTTCACCCGGGCCGTCGGCCACGGGCATGCCGAGCGCGTCGAGCAACGCGAGGTCGTCGCTCGAGTCGCGGCCGATGGTGGTGAGGTAGTTGCCGATGATCAGCGCGTTGGCGCCCGCGAGCAGGCCCATGCCTTGGAGCTCGCCGAGGACACGCTCACGCCCACCCGCCAGGCGGATCCACGCGGCCGGCAGCACGAGTCGGAACAGTGCGATCGCCTGCAGCGCTTCGCGGGGGGAGAGCAGCTCCTTGTCGCTGAGTGGCGTGCCGGGACGGGGGTCGAGAAGATTGAGCGGCACCTCGCACGGCTCGAGCGCGGCGAGCTCGAACGCGAAGTCGATGCGCTGCTCGAGCGTCTCGCCCATGCCGAGGATCCCGCCGCAGCAGAGCTCCATGCCGGCGTCGATCGCGAGGCGCGCGGTGGCGACGCGGTCGTCGTAGGAGTGCGTGGTGCAGATGGTGGGGAAGACCTCACGGCACGTCTCGAGGTTGTGGTTGTAGCGGTGCACACCGGCGGCCGCGAGACGCGCCGCCTGCTCCGCGGTGAGGAGCCCGAGCGAGCACGCGACTTCGAGGCCGGTCTCGGCGTGCACGAGGTCGACGGCGTCGATCACCTTCCGCAGGAGCCTCTCTTCGGGGCCGCGCACCGCGACCACGATGCAGAACTGGGTGGCGCCCGCGTCGCGCGTCGCGCGCGCCGCGGCGAGAACATCGTTGAGGTCGAGGAACGGATAGACGTCGACCTCGGTGTGGAACCGCGCCGACTGTGAGCAGAACGCGCAGTCTTCGGGGCATGCACCGGACTTGGCGTTGATCAGGCTCTCGAGCTCGACCTCGGGCCCGCAGTACTCGAGCCGCACGCGGTGTGCGAGAGCCACGAGGTCGGGGAGCTCATCGAGCGGTTGCTGCGCGACGGCGAGCACCTCGGCACGCGTGAGCGGTCGGCGTTCGTCGAGGAGCGCCTGTTCGGCCTGCTGGAATGCCGCGTTGCGGGACATGGGGGAAATCTAGGGGCCGTCGTCGGCGGGCGGGTCACCGAGCCAGTCCGGAAGCGGGTATCCCGCGTGGCGGAGCCGCGTCGCGAGCCGCGCGTTCGGCTCCTCGTAGCGGGCCGCGAGGTCGGTTCGCACCGCGGCGGGTACTTGTTCTTTGCGGGCACGGCCGTTGACCCGGTAGTACATCGCGCGGAGCCGGCGTTCGAGGCCGGGTTGCCGGCGGAAGAGGCGCTCGAGCCGGTCGTTGGTGGCGAGCGCGACCCGTTGCATGCGGGCGTTCCGGTACCCGACGGTGCGGTTCTCCGAGCTCAGGGCCTCGTCGGGGAAGGTGTCGGGATCGAGGTCGAGGAACGCCGCGAGGCCCCGGAGCACGGGCGCGGGGTCCCGGATCAGCGTCTCGAACGCGACGACCGAGACCCGGTCGGTGCCGAACGTCTCGAGCCACGCCGGGAGGAAATCGTCGTACAAGCCCCCGCGGAACGCCAGGTACTTCTCGTTCTCGGGATCGAGGAAGTCCTCCGCCGACAGCCTGTCGGCGATCGCGAGGTACTCCGACATCGGCATCTCCGCCGGCAGGCGGAGCCGCACCTTCTGGTACTCGAAGAACGAGATCGCGCGTGCGACCGGCTCGCGCAGCACGATGATCACCTTGCTGTTCGGCAGGCGTTCGTTGATACACGATGCGAGCGGCGCGCCCCCGTAGACGTACGACGGCGTGGCTTCGAGTCGCACGGCATCGTCGGGCGCGCCGGCGAAGTAGCCCTCCCACACCGATGCGGGCTCGAGCGGCTGCCCGTACCGCGCCGGGAGGAAGTAACGCGTCTCCTTGATCACCGACGGCGCGATCCCGGGATGCGCGGAGAGTGACACGAACAGCGAGCTGGTGCCCGCCTTGTTGACCCCCGCGATGATCGCGTAACCGGGCTCCGTCACGAATGCACGTTACGACGATTCACCGACGCATCGCGCGTGTCGCCCACGCGAGGTCAGCCCCATCCGAGCTCTTGCAAGCGGGCGTCGGAGATGCCGAAGTGGTGGGCGATCTCGTGCACGACGGTGGTCGTCACCATCTCGCGCAAGTGATCTTCGTCGCGGGCAGCCCGCGTGATCGGGCCGCGGAAGATCGTGATGCGATCGGGAAAGGCGCCCGAGTAGTTGATCGGTGACCGTCGGGTGAGGCTGATTCCCTCGTAGAGACCGAACAGTGTGCCGCGGCGCCCACCGAGCTGCGCCGTCGTCGGCCACTCCTCGATGAACACCGCGACGTTCTCCATCTCGGTGCCGAGGTCTTCGGGGATCGCGTCGAGCGCGTCGACGACGAGCTCTTCGAACCGCTCCGCGCTCACGTCCATCGCTGCATTCTGATCGAGCGAAGAAGGAGCGGGCAGGGCGGGGGCGCGCCCTGCCCGCTCAGACTCGCTGACGGGGATGTGCAGCGTTCGCTACTGGCTCTGCGTCGAGAGCGTGACCGTGACCGTCGTGGCCTGGCCGTCGCGGGTGTAGTGCACGGTCACGGTGTCGCCCGACTGGTGCGACTGGATCGCCGACCGGAGTGCGGTGGTGGTCGTGGTCGACGTGTTGTCGATCGCAGTGATCACGTCACCTTCCTTGAGCCCGGCCTTGGCCGCGGGGCTGTTCGCCCCGACCGTGATCACCTGGACGCCGTCGGTCCCGTTCTGGGTCGCGACACCGAGGAACGCGGTGCCGGTCGCCGGCGTGGTGGGCGTCTGCGGCGTGGTCTGGCCACCGTTGTTGCCGTTCCCGGTGTTGCCGTTGCCGTTGTTGCCGTTCCCGATCGGGAGCTGCGGGACGATCCCGCCGTTGTTGGCGATGGCAGCGGAGTTGCTGGTGGAGTCGTCGGCGGTCCATCGCCCGACGCCGAAGCCGATGGCTGCGACCACGAGGACGAGGACGATCGCGCCCGCCCACGCGGGGACGAACACGCCCTTGCGAGCCGGTGCCGCTGCCGGCGCCGAGGCGGCGGCCACGGGGGCCGCCTCGGGTGCGGTGGGCGCGGGGTCGGCCGCGGCGACGGGGGGTGCGTCGGGCGTCGTGACGTCGGAAGTGGGCGCTTCGGCAGCAGGCGCTGCCTCGGCGGGCGGTGTTGCGTCGGCGACCGGGGCTTCGGGGGCGGGCGCCGCGACCTCGGGGGATTCCTCTGAAGGGGTTTCGTCGCTCACGAGAGGTTCCTGTTCTCGAAATGGGTCGTAGGGCGAAGCGCCGTACGAAACGTTCTGGTGCAAGGACATCGTAAGAACGGCCCGCGAGCGCGTGAAGTCGCGCTCCTTAGGGGTCTCTCAGGAGCCGACGCCGGTCCGGCGCAGCGGGTCAGGGCGGTCAGGCGGCGCTGTGGCTGTGCGCGCAGTTCGACCCACCGTGGCCTTCGATCCCGGTGAACGGCCCGCACGGCGTGTCCTCGAGCCACACGTGGATCATCGGAGGCGTGACGCCCCGGAACTCACCGCGCGGCACGCACGTACCCGCGACGTAGAGACCGACGACCTTGCCGCCGTCCCAGCAGAGGTTGTCGTGGTTGTGCCACGGGGTGAGCCCGCCCGCGATGTCGGGGACCGTCGCCAAGGTGGCGCCGGGCTCGAGGATGTACATGGCCGAGGCGATCTTCTTCGTGCCGTCGTCCTGGAGCTGCGTGACGATCGATTCGATGTGCAACGGGTCGAGCTCGTTGCCGTCGGCCATGTACGCGGAGTTCACGAAGTGCTCGAAACTTCCGACCTTGCGCCCGTCACCGATCGAGCGGTACCCGGCGGCGATCAGGCTGGCTTCGTCGGGGAACGCGGCGAGAGCAGCTCGCGTGCCGTCGAGGAGGGTCAGCGCGCGTTGACGCTGGTCCTTGGTGAGCCGCGCGTCGGAGAGAGTGACGATGGGATCGTCGGATGCCGCGCCGGCCGAGTCGTGGACGTGCGCGGCGCTCGCGGTGTTGGTGTGGGTGTCCGCGAGGGCGGTGGTGGGCGTCGCGTCGTCGTGGGTGTGCGTCGCCGCCATCGCGGGAACGGCCAGCACGATGACGAGGCCGACGGCCGCGATCGCCGCCGGGATGTCGAGACGGCGGTGATGGCCGAACCGCGCGCCCAGCGCGGCGAGCACCGCGATCGTGCCGAGGACCGCGGCGAGCACATCCTGCGTGCCCACGTCTTCGACGCCCGCGAGCGGCCCGAAGAGGCCGACCGTCCGCGAGAGCAGCCACGCGAGCGAGCACGCGGCGTTGAGCCCGATGCCGGCGAGGAGGATACGACGTTGCGGGCGAGCGATCACGATCCCGGCCCACGCGAGTTGCGCGAGCGCGCACACCGCGAAGATCCACGCGAGTGAAGTGTCGTCGTTGTGACTCCCCGCCGCGGCCGCGTGCACCAGGCCTGCTCCCGCCGACGCGGCTGCCGCGATCACGATCGGCGTGGATACCGCGCTGCGCCGCACCCACTGCATTCCGGAGACAATAGGACCGGTCGGGCACCCGTACCTCACCGTCGTTACCGGTGTGCACGTGACGCGCGTCGTGCTCGACTACTCCGTCGGGGGCGTGACGCAGACCGCGGAAGCTGCTCGCGAGATGATCCTCAGTGGTGGCACGATCAACTCGCCGCAGTTGCTCATGCTCTCGGGCATCGGCCCCGCGGCGCATCTGCGCGACCACGCCCGTCGATGTCGCGCGACCTCCCGGGCGTAGGTCAACACCTGCAGGATCAGCTGTCGGTGCCGGTGATCCGCGCGACCAACGACCCGATCACCTTGCTCTCGGCCGAGTCGCTCTCGAACCTGGTGAAGTACCTCGCGGGAGGAAGGGCATGCTCGCGTCGACCACCCGCAACCCGTCGACGCCGCGCACGCGCAGCTCGGGATCCACGACCGCCAGCGGGTCGACGCGTCGGTGATGCCGGAGATCCCGCGTGGGACACGGACGCCCCGACGATCATGATCGCCGAAAAGGCGGCGCAGATGATGGGCGCGTCCGCGACCTGACCCGTGGAAGCCGCGTAGGGTTTGCGCATGGTGATGACCACGCAGCTCGACGTTCGCCCACTCACCGGTGCCATCGGGGCCGAGATCAGCGGTGTCGACCTCGGGGCCGACCTCGACGACGCGACCATCGCGTCGATCCGGCGCGCCCTGCTCGACCACTGCGTCATCTTCTTCCGCGACCAGGACATCACCGACGACCAGCAGGTGCGCTTCGCCACTCGCTTCAGCACCGTGCAGCGCGCGGTGTTCGGCAACACGTCCGACATGGCGCCCGACCTCACCGTGATCGACATGCTCACGCCGAAGGGCTCCGGAACCGACGTGTGGCACGCCGACAGCACGTTCATGCCCGCGCCACCATTCGGTGCGGTGCTCCGCGCAGTGCACATCCCGGACGTCGGTGGTGACACGTGCTTCGCGAACATGTACGCGGCCTACGACGCGCTCTCGCCGTCGATGCAGCAGCAACTCGACGGGCTCACCGCGGTGCACTCCACTGCGCACGTGATGGCCTTGGTCCGGCGGCTCGACAACGCGAAGGTGCCGACGAACTCCGACGACCTGCCGACCCACGTGCACCCGGTCGTGCGCGTGCATCCCGAAACCGGCCGCAAGCTCCTGTTCGTGAGCCCGAACTGGGTGGAGCGCATCGTCGAGCTCGAGGACGCCGAGAGCGCGGCGTTGCTCGCGTTCCTCTACGAGCACGTGAAGTCACCCGAGATCCAGTGCCGCTTCCGGTGGCAGGTCAACTCGGTGGCGTTCTGGGACAACCGGGCGTGCCAGCACTACGCGGTCGCCGACTACAACGAGCGCCGGGTCATGCACCGGGTGCTGCTCGCGGGTGACATTCCCTACGGTCCCGGTGACGCGGCGAGCTGATTCAACCGCCGGGCCGGATCTGCCGATGACATCGGCGTGCCCGCGATCGCTGCCCTCGAGACGCTCCCGATCGTCGCCGCGCTGATCCTCGCGGTCCTGGTGTTCGGCGGCTGGGTGTACGCGATGATCCGCATCGATCCCCTCGACGACGCGCACGGGCGCGACGCCGCGGATCAGAGATCGGGCGAGGCGCCGTCGGTGAGGGAGCGCGAGTGGCTCAAGGTCCCGCCGGTGCGGCCCGGCCGCGTGTGCCACGTCCCCGGCGCGGTCGGGAGCACGGCGACCGGTGTCGCGATGATCTGCACGCCTGAGCGGGACGGCATCTCTCGGTGGCAGTGGCGCCAGCCCGCGCGGCGCAGTGCCTAGACCTTCCTGATTACGGGTTGAGGTTGCAGGTCCACCGTTTGGTGGCCACGGCGATGGACCCTTTGGTTCTGACCAAAGAGCCGAAGGAGCCCATCACCGTGACCCCGAACGAGATCATCTATCACCGTCGTGTGCGTGTCATGGAACACGCGAGGAAGGCGAAACCCGCCCGGAGGCACTCGGGACCAGGGGGCTTCATCCACCGCCGTCCCAGAGCAACACGTATGCAGTGAACAAGATGGCGACCACGAGTACCAGGCCGACGAAGATGGCGGCGTTCCACGATCCGCGGACTTCCTGCGATGGTGGGCCCGCGTTGCTGTCAGCCATGTGCCGTGCCTCTCTCGCGGGGATGTTCTCCGGTGCGCCAGCGTGTCACCCTGCGCGCGACCAGGCAAGGCGTCAAAGACGGAACCCTGCCCGGAGGCGGGGCGACCGGCTACTTGAACAGCTTCCAGAACACGCTGCCGACCTTGCGTTGACGGCCCGATCGCGTCCACGGAATCCCCGTCGCTCGCGACACGCGACGCTTCGCGGTCGTGATCCCGAGGAACCGGTTCCAACTGAAGCCGCCGCGGTTCATCCCTGGCAGTCTCCCACACCGGGTCGAGCTCGACCGACCGGTCATCACGTTTCCATCTGTCATGGTGGAGGCGATTGCAGGCAGCGGATGCCCAGTCAGCTTGTTGTGTAGCGCTCGGGGCTTTGGCTGAATGCGGCTGCGCACTCGCATGAGCAGAAATGCCATCCGCGGCCTTGCCGGGGCAGGCGCGCGGGCGCGCGGTCCGCGTCGACGAACATGCGACAGACGGGGCCGAGTACTTGTGAGGTCGCCTCGGGGGTGTGGTCGGCGACTCAGTAGACATCCACTGGATCACCGACGTTCTTGAGCCAGGTGGCTCCGAGCGCGGTTGTCGTCATGTGATCGTGGCCGGCAATCAGCGTCGCGATGACCGAGCTCGTGAGGAGCTGGCCTACGTGTGCGTGTGCGGTCAAGCGAGCAGCGACGTTCACGGTGGCGCCGAAGATGTCGCCGTTGCGCTCTGGACCGAACCGATCGTCTTGACGATCCGTCCGTCGCCTCGGAGCGCTGATCCGGTCAGCTCGAAGAAGCGCTCGGCGACATCGGCGGCGCCGTCGTCTCCGTGTGCTGCGGTCAGCGCGGTGTACCCGGCGAGATCTGCGAAAGCGATGGCGCCGTGTCTCCTGTCGCTCACGCGTGGTGTGGATCCCCGGAGCGAGTGTTGCTGACACGTGCTCGCGAGTTGACGGCGGCAACGTAGCGTGGCGCCGTGACGGACGGCAGGCGGCGTTGGGCCCTGGGCGTTGTGTGCCTGAGCGTGCTGGTGATCACGCTCGACAACTTGATCCTGAACGTGGCGCTGCCGACGTTGGTGCGGGAGTTGCACGCCTCGACGTCGGAGCTGCAATGGATCGTCGACGCCTACATCTTGGTGTTCGCGGGACTGCTGCTGGTGGGAGGAAGCCTCGGCGACCGCTTCGGGCGAGCCCTGGTGCTGAGGATCGGTCTCTTCGTCTTCGGCATCGCGTCGGCCGCGGCAGCGTTCTCGGCGGATGCGACGGCCTTGGCGGTGTGCCGAGGAGTGATGGGCGTCGGAGCAGCCCTGATCCTCCCGACTTCGGTCGCGGTCCTGACCAACGTGTTCACCAATGCCGGGGAGCGGGTCCGGGCGCTCGGCGTCTGGTCGGCGATCGGGGGGCTGGGCCTGGCACTCGGTCCGGTGCTGGGCGGGGTGTTGCTGTCGCAGTTCTGGTGGGGTTCGGTGTTCTTGGTCAACGTGCCGATCGTGGTCGTGGCACTGGCGGTGGGCTGGTGGGCGATCCCGGAGTCCCGGAACCCCGAGGCGTCACGGTTCGATCCATTGGGTGTGGTGCTCTCGGTGCTCAGTGTGTCGGCGTTGGTCTGGGCAACCATCGAGGCCCCGACCGACGGGTGGGGGTCGGTGGCGACGCTCCGTTCGTTCGCGGTCGTGATCGTGTTGTTCGTGTGCTTCGTGATCTGGGAGACGCGCTGTGCCCACCCGATGTTGGAGGTGGGGTATTTCCGGAATCGGCGCTTCTCGGTGGCCAATCTGACCGCGGGACTCGCGGGCTTTGCGTTTGCGGGAACGCTGTTCGTGCTGACCCAGCTCCTCCAGTTCGTCTTCGGCTACTCGCCGCTGACGGCCGGTGTCCGGCTGGTCCCGTTGGCGGCGATCATGATGGTGGGCGGGCTGCTCGGTCCTCGGCTCGCCGAGGCCGTCGGCACCAGCCGCGCGGTCGCGCTCGGCCTCGGGATCTTCGCGGTGGGGTTGCTGGTGTTCGCGACCATCGACGACCACGCGGGCTACCTGCCCGTCCTCGCCGCGACCTTGGCGATCGGAGCCGGGTTCGGCCTCATGAACGCGCCGAACACCGATGCGGTCATGGGTGCCGTACCGCGCGAGAAGGCCGGGGTCGCTTCCGGCACCTACAGCACCGCCAGGCAGGTGTGCAACGCATTGGGGGTCGCGGTGGTCGGGAGCATCCTGGTTTCCGGGTACCACTCGGTGCTCACGGCCCGTGCGCGCAGCCTTGATCTGTCGCGGTCGCAGCTCGCAGCGTCGCGGACTTCGTTGGGCACCGCGCTCGGGATCGCGCGCCATCTCGGCGGGGACACCGGCCGTGCGCTGGGCGACACCGCTCGCGCCGCGTACATCCACGGCATGCGCCTCGGCGCACTCGCGTGCGCGGCTGCTCTCGTGGTCGGTGCGATCTTGGCCCTCAGGTACCTGCCCGCCGGCGCGCACGAGACCCTCGATACCGACGAAGACGCCGTCGTCGCGCAGCTCGACGTCTTCGTCGAGTGACCCGCTCCGGTCAGCACGCTCGCTGACGAAAATCGGCTCGCGTCCTTCGACGACGGCGCGGTCACTCCGACGTCTCATGGGATCGTGGTTGCGTCGCGTGCGGCGCTCCGACGGGCAGCTTCCCGCGATCTATCCGCTGTCGCTGAAGTTGCTTCGCAGTTCGGGATTTCGAAGCGGGCCGTCTACCAGCATCTGCAGAATCTGCAGGCCGCGGAACTCATCGAACACGCAGTCGAGTACGGGATGGGTGACGACCATCGAGAACGGCACCGCCAGCAACGCGAGAACTTTCACGGCCGGTGAAGTGATGGTCCGTGAGAACGTGCAGTCCGAAGCACGCCGGCTGGTCTGCGAAGGCCGCGTTGTCGTCGTCTGATCACATGGTCGGTACGTCCACGCGATTGTTCGTGGTGACAGCGGCAGTTTCTACGAGGTTGTTCATGAGCTCGGCCAATGGTCGTGTCCGTGTGACTGCCGCCAGGTCTGTTCACGTGTCCAGACCGTCATGCTCGTTACGGCTCCGGTGCGTCCGATCGCGGGTGCGGCATGACAGAGCGAACGGCTGCGCGATGCAGTCACCGAGCTCGACGCGTATGGAACCACGAAGCGTCACCGATTGGTGACGCGCCGGACTTGTTCACCGCGATCGCGTCAGTCGCGGAGCACGCCGGCACGGTCTGGACGCTCGAGACGCTCGAAGCGATCCGCCAGTTGCGCTCTCTCACCCGGAGCTCACGGTTGAGGATCTCGACGGCCTCATTCCGCCGACACATGACCTGCGCGCCATAGGCGGCGTGATGCTCGAGGTCCAACGCCGCGGCTACATCCGGAAATTCGGATGGGTCGGCTCGGGCCGGGAACGTCACGGCCGACCGGTTTGACTCTGGGCATCGCTCTTGTACACCGGCCCAACGAACGGACCAGCAGCATGACCAACGTCGTTCGCATGACGGACCCCCCGGTCGACTGCGCCCGCGGCGGAAGCTACCGATGCGCCGCGCCGAGATCGGTGATGGTCGGAGGGCCGACCAATGCGGCCTGATGCTCAAATGGCGCGACGAAGTTTTCTCTGATCGTCGACGGCCGCTTTCTTGGAAGCAACGTCGTCCCTCGAACTACCCGACCCTCGACCAGCGGTTGGCGTTCCCGTGTTTCTCGGGTACTTCGCTCTTTCCCGCGCACACGTACACGGTCACTGTGAGCGACGGTTTTGGACAGACGTCGAAGAGCATCACTGTCCCGTCGACGCGGCCGTCAGCGGCGGCGAACTGACCGCGGGTTCAGCGCGCCGTTCAGGGAGCAGCAAACGTGAGCGCCCTGATAACGACGAAACCCCGCCCGAAGGCGGGGCAACGTCGTCGTAGAACGTATGAGCTACCGGTGGAGTACGCCATCGCGGTGTGAGCGGGTGAACGCTCTGTACACCAGGAGCGCGATGACTGCGCCGATCACGGAGCCGATGAGGCCCGAGGCTTGTAGCGCGCCTTCGTTGAGGTTTTTGCCGAAGAGCACGTAGCCGAGGAAACCGCCAATGAATGATCCAACGATTCCCAGAACGATCGTGGCGAAGAAGCCCATCGGGTCGCGTCCTGGCACCAGGAGACGGGCGAGGAAACCGGCGACGATCCCGACGACGACCATGTAGACGATGAAGCCAACCATCACAGACTCCTTTGTTGAGGGGTGCCGGTTTCTTCCCCTCCGACGTGGACGGAAGAAACATCGCTGTCGCCCTGGGCACAAATGAGCCGCGAAGGTTTTCGTTCGATGGTCGGGGGGTACCGCATCGCACCGAGGCGCGTTGGCTCCCGCGTCGCGACGACGAAACCCCGCCCGAAGGCGGGGCAACACTGAACCGCAGTGGATCTAATCGGGCGATCTGCTCGCTTGGCTTGATCCACAGTTCCGACAAGAAGTGCCCAGGAACGACGAGACGCCGCCCTACGCTCTTGGCTATGGCCGCGCCGATTGTGGCCGCGTGCATGGTGGCTCTGTTTGCGGTTTCGTTGATTATCTGGACCGCGGTGGCGACGATCGCGCTGCTGGGCTGACAACGACGAGACCCGCCCACGGGACTGCGCAGTGTGTCTCCTTGACGGGCTTCGAACCAGGGGACGAGACTGAACACCGTGCGGTCGAAACTCAGGAATGCGCCTATCGAGGTGCGGTGTCCGCAGTGCGGCGCGATGGTGCACGTCGCGTCCCCGCCAGCCAAGGCCCAACGCGTGGGGGACGGTTTCGGGACGTTTCACGTCGTCATCCTCGACGCTGCTCGGCGGACCCTCCATCAGTGCAATCTGTAGCGGCCTGGACGACTGTCGTGGTCGGCCGAGCGGTCCGGGCCGGCGCGCGGGAGTTCAAATCTCGGTCTGTTCGGTATTCACGATCACGGTGCTCCTTCTGGTCTGAGTGGTCCCCAAACCCGAGTTCGTGGTCCCCGTGAACGGTCATCCCTTGTGCTGTTGGCGGTAGCGAGTCGGCCTGTACGCCGGAGACCATGAAGGGCCCTGACCCGGGGCCGGAGCTGTAGGCGATCTGCCATTTGACCTGCGGCTTCGTCATGCAGCGGTTGTCGTCAATTCGCATCGTTTTCCGACCTCCCGCGGCCCATCCGCGGCCCATGATTCTGCGCCGGCCCTTGAGCCGCGAGCGTGGTCACCGGGGGACGTCCCGTCGCGACAGCCGCAATACGAACGGGGCGAGCGCTGCGCTGGCGACTTGCGTCCGTCGGTGGCGACAAACTGGGCCGATGTCGTTCTGGTCGGAGCGGGGGCTGCTCGAGGCAGGCGGTGATGCAGAGGAGCTGCTGGCCAAAGTCGCCCGAATCACGACCTGGAGCACCGAGTGTCAGTTCGTCTGGCGTGGGCATCCGGACCCAAATTGGAAACTCCATTCCGCCCTCTACGATCGGATCCAGCAGAGCGACGGCGACCTCCCTGACGAGCAACGACTGGGAGGTCGAGTCGGCGCTGCTGCGTCGAGCGAGAAGGCGCGATCTTGGAGGCGACCCCGGAACGCCGGAGCTCCAGCGCTTCGCGGTACTCCAACATCATGGAACTGCGACTCGGTTGCTCGACGTAACGACGGATCCGATGATTGCCTTGTGGTTCGCGTGCTCAGGAGCCGAGCACGCCGATGCACAAGGCGTTCTCTTCGCTATCGAGGTGGCGTCGGCATTGCAGCTCGACTGGGAGGACGATCGTCCGGTTGACGAGATCGTCGACGCACTTGGTGATGAGCAGCTCGCCGCGTTCTGGCCACGTCCCGTCGATGTTCGGATTCAGGTACAGAGAGGGGCCTTCGTATTCGGGCCGCAGCGCGATACAAGGCAAAATCCTCGCGGTACGGCAAGGCTTCACATTCGTCGCCGAGGTCGCAGAACGCTTCGACCTCTTCAAAGACGACCAAGATGCCGTAGCAGCGAAGTTCAGGGTTGCCGAGCACGCGCCGAACGCTACAGAGCTTCCTGAAACGACGGAACCCCGCCCGAAGGCGCGGCAACGTCAGTCTCTCAGCGGTGGCTGTTAGCTGCTGAGCGCCTTGGCCTTGGCTTGCTCGAACTCGGCGTCGGTGATCGTGCCGTTCGCTTTGAGGTCGGCGAGGCGTGCGAGTTCGTCGGCTGTGCTGGTGGTCGTTCCTGCGGCTTGCTGGACCGCTTGTGTGAACGCAGCGTTCTGGGCTGCTGCATCTGCTTGGGCGTGCTCGGACATCTTGTGACCCCGCGCGATCAGGTACACGAAGACTCCGAGGTAGGGGAGGATGATGACGAAGATCACCCACGCGGCCTTGGCCCACCCGCCCATGTCGTGGCTGCGGAAGATGTCAGCGAACACGATGATGAGCAGCCAAATCCAGATAATGAAGAAGAAGAAGTAGAGCATTTCCAAGAACACCTGTCCGGTGCCCCAGTTCGATGCGACCACCATGGGTTGCCTCCCTCTACTCATGCGCAGCCCCGGATACCCGGGGTGCAGCGGGCGAAGCTAACAGAAGCCCGCCGCGCTTCGCTATGAACGTCACCGAAGACGACGAGACCCCGACCTTGGAGTCAAGAAGGACGGGGCCGTCGGGGCTGCGCTCGCCCCGCTGAGCCGAACGCGCTGCTAGCGCACCTGTCGGCCTGAGGGTCACAACGGCTTGACCCAAAGCTTGCCTGAACGACGAAACCCCGCCCGGTTCACTGGTTTGGGAGGGCGGGGTTCGTCGACGGGGTCCACCGAAGAATCCCAGGGAGGGTTCCGTGTCCCCGTGTATGACTTCACGGTCGCGCCGATGGGTCGGCGAGTCAACGGGATGGCGGCGAACGACGAAACCCCACCCGGAGGTGGGGGCCCGGGGGTTGAGTCGCGCTCGATACGACGAAACCCGGCGTCCGGGTGGAACGCCAGGGCAACGTCGATCCGGTTGGTGACTCCGTGGTGGGTCAGGTCCCGGCTGCTTCCATGTTCTTCTCGACAACCGCGAGTGTTTCGTGCAGTTCGGCTGTCGGACTGAACTCGACCACTTCGGTACCCGCGTACAGAACAGGCGTGTGGCCCGGTGGCGCGTAGTAGGCGTCGCCCGCGACGAAGGTCTCCTCACCGGCGGCTGACTTGAATGTCAACTTTCCCTTGATGACGTAGCCCCAGTGAGGTGCCTGGCACTGGTCGTTTGGAAGACCCTTGAAGAACGGCGTCAGATCGGCGTCTTCGGTGTAGGTCTCGAAGCCGACGGTGTAGCCGCCGTCGAAGTTCTCGAAGTGCCCTTCGTAGCCTTCGACCTGGACTGTTTCCGACGCGGTCGTCTTTGATGCTTTCGGCATTGTGTTCCCTCCCCTCAGATCACGACCGATGACTCGGCTGGATTTTCTCTCGGGCTGACCGTCATGGCAACGCCCGGAGCGTTACGCGGTCGCCGCGAAATGACCTGGATGCCGCGCCAGATCTGCCTGATGGATGCGACGAAACCCCGCCCGAAGGCGGGGCATAACCGCACCAGAACGGATGGCGCGGAAAGTCACATAACGCGAAGCGCCCTCGAGAACGCCTGATGCGGTTCCGGGTTCCCTCCGCGTGCATCGCGTGAAATATCGTGACGCCCCGGCAGGCGAAGGGGAGAGGGGCGCAAGATGAAAAGATCTCAGTTCTTGTGGCGGCGGCGCCGCTTGCGGGGTGGCATCGGCGGGATGGTCGCAGTTGTTGCTGTCGCGACGATCGCGCTGTCTCTCAGTGCGGTTCCTACGCGAGCCGACGTGAACCATGACGGCGCCGCGGATCTGGTGGCGTGGAACAGCAACGGTGTGATCGGGGTGAAGCTCGCGAATCCGGCGGGTTCTGCGTTCGGTGGCACGGAGCTCTGGGCCAACGGTGCGCCGTTCTTCGGGAACGTCGCGAACCTGTTCGGAGACGTGAATGGTGATGGCGTCCAGGATCTGGTGGCGTGGAACAGCAATGGTGTAATCGGCGCCAAGCTTGCGGACCCTGCTGGCTCGGATTTCGGCCCGAC
This sequence comes from uncultured Actinomycetes bacterium, assembly GCA_963721435.1. Classification (GTDB taxonomy): domain Bacteria; phylum Actinomycetota; class Acidimicrobiia; order IMCC26256; family DASPTH01; genus CAVRJC01. The sequence continues at coordinate 5,435 of CAVRJC010000008.1, read as the reverse complement.
GAGGGTCTATTACCAGGGTGAGCCGTTCTACGGAAACGTCGCGAACCTCGTGGCCGATGTGAACCATGACGGGGCCGCGGATCTGGTGGCGTGGAACAGCAACGGTGTGATCGGGGTCAAGCTCGCGAACGCTGCGACGTTCACTTTCGGCGCGACGCAGGTCTGGTACAACGGCGAGCCGTTCTTCGGGAACGTGGCGAACATCGTGACGGATGTGAACCATGACGGCGCCGCGGATCTGGTGGCGTGGAACAGCAACGGTGTGATCGGGGTCAAGCTCGCCAATCCTGGGGGAGCTTCGTTCGGCGCCACGCAGCTCTGGTACAACGGTGCGCCTTTCCTCGGCAACGTCGCGAACCTGTTCGGAGACGTGAATGGTGACGGGGTCTCGGACTTGGTGGCGTGGAACAGCAACGGTGTGATCAACGTCCACCTCGCCGATCCCGGGGGCTCGGCTTTCGGCCCGTTGAGGGTCTACTACCAGGGTGAGCCGTTCTACGGAAACGTCGCGAACCTCGTGGCCGATGTGAACCATGACGGGGCCGCGGATCTGGTGGCGTGGAACAGCAACGGTGTGATCGGGGTCAAGCTCGCGAACGCTGCGACGTTCACTTTCGGCTCCACGCAAATCTGGTCCAACAGCGCGCCGTTCTACGGGAACGTCGCGAACGTTGGTTAGCGCGCCTGACGTTGCCAGCTTCGGCACGTCCGTCCGCGTTCGTTCCAGGCAGATAGGACCGCGTGGCTCGGTGGTGCTCGTCACGGCCTTCGACATGTGAGGTTCAGAAGGCACGGACGAGCACGCCCGTGGTCGTAACGGGGACGGGGACCGTCGGTCCTCCCGTGCGAACCTTTACGGAGTGTCGGGTCCGCACAGAATGAGCCCGGTGCCCGTGCGGGCGGGCGCCGAAACGGGCGACCTGTCTCGCGTGGGACCGAACAAGGGCCTGCGGTTACCGCGCGCCAGAACTGATGCCGATCGGTGCGCGATCTTTGAATGACGAAACCCCGCCCGAAGGCGGGGCAACGTCATGTTGAGCGCGCGGGGTTCTTTACGTGCCGCTGTTGCTGAGCTGGCTGCCGGCGTCGCTGAACTTGCTCTGCACCTGGCCACGCAGGAACACAACAGCCGCGATCACGGCAAGCGCGATGAGAGCAACGAGGAGGATGTACTCCACCATGCTCGCCCCACGCTCATCATTGGAGAACTTGGCCTGTAGCCACGTCTTGAAAACGAACAGATTCATGCTCGCCCCTTCCTGAACTGCCGACGCCCGTACCCAGTCACTTCATCGACCCGGCGGGCGAAGACAATTGATCCAAGTCTTGGGAAAGAAGCAGTGCGAAGACGACGGAACCCCGCCCTCGGCGTGACCAGATGGGCGGGGCAACGTCGGCTTGGGGGGAACCAAACTCGGCGAAGTCTTCCCGCTGTCATGAACCGACGAAACCCCGCCCTCGGTCGTTGTGCGGAAGGGCCGGGGTTCGTCGACACGGGGCCCCGTCGAATGCCGCTTCCGAGTCCCCATGTTGGACACTTCCACGCTCGCGCCCGGTGGGCAGGCGAGTCAATGGGGTGTTTGCTGAACGACGAATCCCCGCCCGACGGCGTGGGCATAACCGCTCCCGGATCGATGCTCCTATGTTTGTCAAGGGTGTTTCCGGCGGTGCTGGCAGACCAGTGATGGGCCACTCGGGTGAGGGCGAGCTCTTATGAGGCCATGCGGTGCCGAGGTGTTCGGGAGTGACGGGCCGGCGGTTCGTTCGAAGGACAACCGGTGGTGTCGGGGCATTCGTGGGTCAGGCCCGCCACTCCAGATCTGGTCAGTCGCGCGCGAGGTAGCGGGTAGATCTCGCGGGCGACGTAACGCTTCAGGACGCGCATGATCTCGCGGTTTGGAGCGTCCTTCGGCGAGTCGGCGCGCGACGTATTTGCGGGTGCGTTCATCGTTGCTCATGCGGGTGAACACGATCCGCCACAGCGCATGGTTCGCTTGACGGTTCCCGCCGCGGTTGAGCCGATGCCGTGCTGTGTCTTGCCCGACGACGCGGGCAGGGGTGCGACGCCACACAGGTGCGCCAACGCGGCTTCGCTTCGCAGCCGGTGCGGGTTGTCGCCGGCGGCGACCAACAAGATCGCGGCGGTGTCGACACCGACGCCGTAGACCGCGAGCAGGCTCGGCGCGGTGCGCTGCACGAGTCGGCTCGGATCAGCTCGTCGAGGTGTCGGCTGTCGTGCCTCGAGCGCGAGCACGCGCCGGCCCAGCGTCCGGATCGCGAGTTTCGTCGCGTGCAGGACCGAGTCCGCGGTGCGGTGCCGGTCGTAGCGACGCGGCCGTGCGCGCCAGGTGCTCGCGGGGCACGTCCCGGAACCGTTCGCGCAGCTCATCGGGGCGGTGAAGCCGAGATGACGGATCTGATTCAAGTACTTGATCCGCACGTCGCGCGCCGAACGTTGCGCGACCAGCAACGCCCGGATCGCTTCGACGTTACCGTCCGCGGTCTTCGCGATCCCCGACGCCCGACCCGACAACGCCGCGCGCGCCGCTTCGATCGCGTCGACCGCATCGGACTTGCCGTTGCGGCGACGCTCCTGACGGTTCGGTGCGATCAACCTCGATCACCACCAGCCCCTCGCCGCGCAGATGGCGCGCCAGGCCGGCGCCATACGCGCCGGTGCCTTCGACCCCGACCCGATCGACCGGACCGAAGCCGGCCAGCCAATCGTGCAACTCGACGTAACCGGCCGGCGTCGTCGCGAACGACTCGACGCCGAGCACGCCGCCGTTCGCGTCGACGCGCGGCCGCGACATGAACGTCGAGGTGGGTGTCGACTCCACCCGTGATCGGGCGCGTCGTCTCTACGATGGTCATTGCCATCCCTTCTGCTTCAACGGTTCAAGGGGTGGCACGCACGTCCCGGGAAGGAGACCGTGTCGAGCACGCTGCGGCTAACAGCGAGCTCGGTCACCCTCCGGAACGGGGCGTGCCCAATTCCTGACCCACACCCAACGCGCAGGCCCGACCGGAACGTACAAGCCTCCAACATCACGATGGTGGACCCCACGAACTAGCGCCCTCCCATACTCACTGGGCATTATGCGTTCTCCCGCGGTGGCTTCCTGAAGTCCCCACGCACAGGAAGCGCACCGGTACGGTCGTTGTGTCCGTCCTCTGGGGTGTTGAGTTCAGCCGCGGTCGTGTTGCTGGTGAGACAATCGTGCCGTCGTGTAGCGAGGGGGCTGCCAGTGTGATTCGTCGGGTGGTTGCGGGTGTGTGGCTGACGGCCGTGATCGCTGGTGGCCTTCTTTGGTTCTCGGCGGTTCCTGCGTTGCCTGCTGATCCGCTCGGTCAGGTGACGGAGTACCCGTCGCCGTCGGGCGCCTTGGACATCACACCGGGGCCGGACGGCAATCTTTGGGTCACGGCAGGCAACACGATCGCGAAGGTCACGCCCGACGGTGTGTTCACCGAGTTTCCCGTGGGCGCCATCGCCCGCCAGATCACCCTTGGGCCGGACAACAACCTCTGGTTTTCCGCCGAGGGCCCCACGGTCGGCAAGCTCAGGGTTGATGGGACGGTCCTCGCGCAAGTATCCGCTCCAGAGTTCCAGCGATGCTCTCGCAATCGTTGCGGGACCGGACGGCAATGTCTGGACGAGCTTGAACGATGGACATAGCTCCGCGGCGAGCATGCTCGCCAAGATCACGACCAGCGGCGCCGTCACTGAGTACTCGATCCCGACACCAAACGGTGGCGCGGCGACCTCACTGGCGGACCCGACGGCAACGTCTGGTTCACGGAAAACGATGCGAACAAGATCGGGAAGGTGACGCCCGATGGGACGTTCACCGAGTACCCACTTCCGGCGCCGTACTTCAACCCGGTCGGCATCACCGTCGGACCTGACCACAATCTCTGGTTCACCACCCCAAACAATCAAGCCATCGTCCGGGTCACCACCGACGGAACGTTCACGCCGTATCCCCTGCCGCCGACCGTTCAATACGCGTTCTTTATCACGACGGGACCCGACGGCAATCTGTGGTTCACCGACGGGGTCGGTCCCAACATCGCTCGGATGACTCTCGACGGGGCGGTGACCGTGTATCCGGTTTCAACGAGGACCCAGTCCATCGCCGCGGGACCCGACGGCAACGTCTGGTTCACGCAGGAGGCAACCGCCGGATCGCGCCCTTGTCTTCAAGATCGGCACCAACCCGGCGGTTGCACCGCCCCCATCGCCGATCGAGATCACGCCGAATTTCACAGGCTGACCGAGTCCATCCGATCAACGCTCCCACCCCTCTTGATGAGCCTTCGGCTCCTCGGTCGCTAGTGGGCATGGCAGCAGCGGCTTCCTCACATGCGCTGAGCTGCGCGCGCCATATCTGCCGATGGCATCGCGTGTCGGTGTCGCGCGTACGGGTTCAACGCAGGTTCACCGTGATGGGCTTCATCGCCATGTAGTGCGCTCTCAGAAGAGGCGATAGGTGCGCCCATGAGCAAAGGTCACATCTCGATGCTCGCCGCCCTGTGAGAGACTTGCCGCCTCCAGCGACTCAGTGCAACGTTGGAGGGGGGCTATGCGGAGAGTTCTGGTGGCGGTCTGTGCGATTGGCACACTCTTGTTCGCGGCTGCGCCCGTGTCGGAAGCTGCGGCGCCTTCAAATGCGTTGCTGACCGCGGTCGAGGCGCAGGACATGGGCAGCTTCGACCGTGTCACGTTCGTGTTCTCGGGCCCGATCGCCCCGGACATCCTCGAGGCGAAGTACATCTCAGGGCCCGCAATACTCAACCCAAAGGGCGAGCCGGTCCAGCCGCCCATCGCGGGTGCGGCGAGGATCCTGATCACGCTCTTTCCCGCCTCCTCGTTCGACTTCAGCGTGGACCCCGCCGTCCCGAGCTACACGGGACCCACCCGCTTTGCGCCCAATCTGCCCTCGGTGGTCGAGCTCATGCAGGTCGAGAACTTCGAAGCCACCATGCAGTGGGTGATCGGCGTCCGGAACCTCGGCCTCACCGCGACCGTGCAGGCGTTCACCGGCCCGAGCCGGATCGAAGTGGACGTTCCGCACGGTGGCACGGCTGCCGTGACGCTTTCCCCTTCGTTCACCGGCTGAGCGACGCGCACGGCAGGGGCTTTGCGCAGGTTCACCGTGATGCACCGTACTGCCATGTCGGAGCGCACACGAACACGAGGTGTCAGTCGGTGCGGGTCTAGCGAGCGCGGAATCCAGAGCGGCGCGTTCCCGCCGTGGCATGTATTCAGCGGAGAAGTATTTCGCGGTCCGACCGGCGGACGCTGTCCGGTTCAGATCAGCAAGGATGCATGTGCGCCAGATGTGAGCCCGCCTTTCCCTGCGGCACATTTCCGCAGGTCAGATGGGATAGTGGTAGCGAGTTGACCGATACGCCGGATTCTGTCCGGCAAT